>NZ_AP026946.1:0-3858964 GCF_059738875.1 Bacteriovorax sp. HI3
ATGGCGCAGGACTTCCCGTCTCATCTCATTAAACATTTTTTTTCGATAGGTAATGAGACCAAGACAAATGACCATTTTTTCGGACAATTCTCACCTGAATTGAGCCCAGAAAACGGCCAGTCTTCTGAACATCAAGAAGAGCTAAACGCTATTAATCAGGAGGTTTTAAGCCACCTGAAGACTATCGTACCAGAACTAAAGTTCAAAACGTATTTCGAGAACTCTCTTGAGCTTCAAGAAATCGACAGCACAGGCGCAACTTTTAGCGTTCGTACGGCCTTCATTAAGAAGTCGGCTGACCTATATAAAGAAGAAATCGCCAAAGCTCTTTATAATGTTCTAGGAACAGCATACGAGATCATTATCACATCTAAAGACCAGGCAGCGGACATCGCTCCTGCTTTTGGCCTTTCAGGCGTTCAAATTAAAGACGACAACAAACCAAAGTCGATGGCGACAACTAAGTTCACCCTGGACTTAACCCCTACTCGCGACGATTTAAAATCGCGCGTGGACGCTGAGTACATTGAGCACATGAACCCGAACAAAACGGGAATCAGAGTTGACCGTTCAAAGACCTTCGATAATTTTATCGTTGGACCTACTAACAATATCGCTCAGGCAGCAGCAAAAGCCGTAGCCCTGACACCAGGTAAGGAAGGAAAATACCCTTCTTTATACATCCACAGTAACTCAGGCCTGGGGAAAACCCACCTCCTGCATGCTGTAGCTAATGAAATTGCAGAAAAGCATCCGTCATACACTATCTGTCTGATCACTGCCCGCGATTTTATGGATGAGATGATTCAGTTAATGAAAACGAACCGTATTAATGAGTTCGTAAGAAAGTACACTGAGAGAATCGATGTCCTAATGATCGACGATATCCACGAGCTAAAAAATAAAGAAGGAACTCAAGACCAGTTCTTCCATGTGTTCAATGAAATGCATAATAAAGGAAAACAGCTGATCTTCACTTCTGATAAAAGGCCAAAAGAAATTGACGGTATCTCTGAGCGTATCAAAACACGTCTTCAATGGGGACTTGTCGTTGATATCCAGCCACCTGATTTAGAAACAAGAATCGCGATTCTTCGTCGCAAGATGGAAGCGCTTGACCTTTATATCAACGAAGACGTTTTAACGTTAATTGCTTCAAGAATTAAGACGAACATCAGAGAGCTGGAAGGCTCACTAGTAAGACTTAAAGCAGTCAGCGAGCTAATGAATGTTGAAATCGAAGTTGACCTGGTTAAAGAGCAACTAATGCTTCCTAATAGTGAAAACGAAAAAGAAGTGACCATTGAATCTGTGGCAAAAGCTACAGCTCAATACTTCCGCGTACCACTAGCAGACTTAAAATCTAAAGGAAGAAGCCAGGACATCACCAAGGCACGTCACGTGGCCATGTACCTAGCTAGAAAAGTAGTCAATGCAAAACAACAAGAAATCGGAGCGTTCTTCGGGGGCCGCGATCACTCGTCTGTTATCCATGCTGTAAACACTATCTCTGATAAAGTTAAGACTGACTCTTCTCTTTCAAAAGACATCAACGCTATCGAATCTAATCTCTAAAAATTAAGTCCAAAACTGTCTCAATATAAATCACAGCTATTCACATTGAATGTGGATAGCTGTGAATAACTCTGTCGTCTTTTAAGATAGTTTTCCACAATTTGTTCACACCTTATCCACGGCCTTTTCCACATAACGGCCGAGATTTTATGCATGGCCAAACAAAAATTTTCGTTTTACGGCCGCGTGTTAACAAGGTTATTTCGCATAGGCCTTTATCCACAAAAAGTTTTCAACAATGTGAATAACTATGTGGAAAAGATTTTTAAAATGAGGTGAAAAAGGCCCTATTTAAGCAATCTAAGAAGTAATGTTGAAACTCAGTTGAAAAGATGTGAATAAGAATGTGAATTATAGGCCCCGCAACAAGAATATCCGTCGGGACTTTTAAAAAAGTGAAAAGTTATCCCAAATAATCAAGATACCCACATTCATTAATTGTATGAAATCAAAAGACTTTCATATCTTTTCCACTTATCCACAGTGTAATAATAAAAGTATTAATAATAATAATAAATAATATAAAGCCATGGGAGTCTGAAGTGAGCTCTTTTGAACTTCATCAAACCACTCATTAAATTCGTTTAGATTGATTACATTTAGGATGATCAATTTATGGGATATTGTGGCTCAATGAAGCTTGATACTATGACTCCTAATTGCTAAAAACTTAGGATATAAAATTTTGGAAATAGCCTTATGTTAATTAAAATTTCAGTTCATGAATTAAAAGAGACTCTTACTAAAATCCTTTCAGTAGTAGATAAAAAAAATACTCGTTTAATACTAAATTTCATTCAAATCCAAGCTAGCGGTAACAAGATCGAAATGACTGCTACAGATTTAGAAGTATCAGCAAAAGTTACAGCTAACTGTATTGTGGAAAAACCAGGTACATTTTGTGTAAATGCCAAGAATATATTTGATATCGTAAAAGAACTTCCAGAGAAGGAATTAACAATTGAACTTCCAGAAGGATCAAATAACTTAAAGCTTACATGTGGATCTATTAACTTCACACTTCTGATCTATACAAGCGAAGAGTTTCCTCACCTTCAATTTGGAACAAATGCTAATGAGTTTAAACTGAACACATTCCAGATCTTGGAAATGATCAATAAAACTTCACATGCTATTTCAAATGATGAAACGAGACTTTTCTTAAGTGGTATCTATCTTCAAGAGATCGATGGAAAACTTAGAGCAGTAGCGACTGATGGATTCAGACTTGCTCTAGTAGAGACAGAACTTTCTAACAATAAGATTGAAGCGCTTATTAACGGGATCATCATTCCTAAGAAAGGTGTAGCTGAACTTAAAAAAATTGCTGAAGCTTACCCAGATCACCAGATTGGGATCTCAGTTGATGAATCATTCATTTATTTGAACGCTAATAATACTTATTTATTAGCTATTAGATTAATTGCGAAAGAATACTTAAAGTACCAGGCGATTATTCCTAAGAAGACAAATAACCACGCTGATATCGACAAGAACTCTTTCTTAAATGCTGTAAGACGTATCAAGATTATGGCCAACGAAAGATCGAATGGTGTGAAGCTTATCATGAAAGAAGGTGAAATGACGGTTGCTGCTAACCACCCTTCTCTAGGTGATGCTTTTGAAAAGTTCCCGATTAATTATTCTGGAAAAGAATTTGAAATCGGATTCAATGCTAAATTCTTAATGGATATTCTTTCAATCTTTGGTGATGAAGATATCAGAATGGAATTTAACAATGAGCTTTCACCAGCTGTTATCAGATCGACAAAAAATCAAAACTATCTGTGTATCGTAATGCCGCTTAAATTATAGGTCTTATGAGCACGTATAAAATTTCTAAATTACAAGTTACAAACTTTAGAAATTTAAATCCAGACATCATCACGTTTTCATCAGGGATCAATTGCATCCTTGGTGAGAACGGAAATGGCAAAACAAATATCTTAGAAGCTATCAACGTTCTCGCCACAAAAAAATCTTTTCGTAAAAATACGAGTTTTCCACAATTTTTGAGTATTGATGGTGGAAAACCTGAGATTATATTTTCTTCTGTTGTGGAAAACGACGACAAAGAAGTCATGAGCTACACATCTAAAATGACCAATGAGAATGTCCTTTGGTTTTTAGATGGAGCTCCGGTAAAAAAACGCTTAGACATAAAAGTTGTTTTCATCAATCCGTTTGATTCGTATGGATTTCACAATAGTGCCAGCGATCGCCGCGAGTGGATTGATTACTTTTTAAGCCAGCTGGATGACCAATATAAAAAGCAATTGGCCCGCTATACAATCGCCCTTAGATTCAGAAATACCCTGCTTTCCAAAAAACCAAGCCGTTTTAAGGAGCAAATTTTAGCTTCTGATTCCGAGCTTGCCCAACTATCGCATTTTCTCACAAACAAGCGCGTAGAGTTCCTGGAGGCCTTAGAACCGCTAATTGGCGAGACCTTTCAGGCCTTATTTTCAGAGCGCCACAGTTTAAAAATAAATTTAGATTCGCGCATAATTGGAATGTCGGTAGAAAATATTCAAAAATTATTCGCCAACAACTTGGAATCTGATTGCGAAAGAGGACACACTTCTTACGGTCCACATAAAGATGACTACGTGCTTCTTTTTGACGGTTTAAATTCGTTTGATTTTTGTTCTCTAGGTCAGCAAAAGATGAGTTATTTAAGCCTCTTATTTGCCTATATAGAGCTTTTTCGGTATAAATATATGTCCTATCCAATAGTGCTAATTGACGACGTTTCTGGCGAGCTTGATCAGCATCGATGGCGTAGGCTAGTTGAGTATTTAGAAAAACGAGAATTTCAAGTTTTGATAACTACTGCCAACGAAAAATTTAAGGAAGAATTAGACCGAATTAGCGGCGCCAACAACATCCACATCAGGAATGGTTCCATAATTCACTAAGACTTCTCCAACAATGAAGGAGTATCTGTCTTGGAAAACAATCAATCCGAATCAATCTCAAAAGTAAACACTGAGTATGGATCAAACCAGATTAAAGTTCTTGAAGGACTTGATGCCGTAAGAAAGCGTCCTGGTATGTACATCGGTGATACTGGTATCCGTGGTCTTCACCACTGCGTGTACGAAATTGTTGATAACTCTGTCGATGAAGCCCTTGCTGGTTATTGTACAGATATCAACGTTGTTATTCACATCGATAACTCAGTTACCGTTGTTGATAACGGCCGTGGGATCCCAACTGATATTCACCCTACAGAGGGAATTTCAGGAGCGGAACTTGCGTATACAAAACTTCACGCCGGTGGAAAGTTCAACGAAGACGGAGGAGCTTACAAAGTTTCTGGTGGTCTTCACGGTGTAGGTGCTGCGGTAGTAAACGCCCTTTCAAAATGGGTAAAACTAGAGATTAAAAAATACGGAAAGCTTCACGAATTAAATTTTGATCACGGTAAAGCGACTGATAAAATTAAAGAAATTGGTGTGCTTGATAATCCAAAAGAAACGGGAACAAAAGTTACTTTCAAACCAGATAACGAGATTTTCGAATTCCACGAATTCAACTACGATACACTAGCTAACCGCTTCCGCGAGATGGCTTTCTTAAATCGTGGTCTAAAAATTTCTCTTAAAGACGAGCGTTCAGAAAAATCAGACCTATTTTATTTCGAAGGCGGGATTTCTGAATTCGTTAACTACCTAAACAGAGCAAAAACTGCGATTCACAAAAAAGTGATCTACTTCGTGCAGACAAAAGATGATTACGAAGCGGAAATCGCAATGCAATGGACTGACTCGTACAACGAAGTCATCACGTCATACGCCAACAACATCTCGACTCCAGAAGGTGGAACACACGTTTCTGGATTTAAGACTGCTCTTACACGTGTACTTAACAACTACGCCAAAGATAACAACCTTCTAAAAAACATCAAAATCGCTCTTACGGGTGATGATATGAGAGAAGGTTTAACAGCTGTTGTTTCAGTAAAACTAAAAGAGCCACAATTTGAAGGTCAGACGAAATCAAAACTTGGTAACTCTGAAGTTGAAGGGATTGTTAACTCACTTGTGGGTGAATCTTTCAAAACTTTCTTAGAAGAAAACCCAGAAATTGGGAAAATGGTTATCAAAAAATCTGTGGACGCCGCTGCCGCTCGTGAAGCTGCAAGACGTGCACGTGAACTTACTCGTCGTAAAAACGTTTTAGAATTCTCTGGTCTTCCAGGGAAAATGGCAGACTGTCAGGAATCAGATCCTGCTCAGTGTGAACTATACATCGTAGAAGGGGACTCTGCGGGCGGATCAGCAAAACAAGGTCGCGATCGCAGAGTACAAGCCGTTCTTCCGCTAAAAGGTAAGATTCTTAACGTTGAAAAAGCTCGTTATGAAAAAATGCTGGCTTCAGAAGAGATTAAAAACCTAATCCAGGCCCTAGGGACTGGTGTTGGTAAAGATACATTCAACATCGCAAAGCTTAGATACCACAAAATTGTTATCATGACCGATGCCGATGTCGATGGATCACACATTAGAACTCTGCTTCTTACTCTACTCTACCGTCAATTCCCGGAGCTAATTGAGCAAGGGTATATCTACATCGCTCAACCACCTCTTTATAAATACAAAAAAGGGAAAATGGAGACGTACTTAAAAGACGATAAACGCCTTGAAGAGTACCTGATTAACAATGCAACTGATGATTCAAAAATTAGTATCAATGGAGAACTAGTTTCTGGGGATTCAGCTAAGCAATTAATCAATAAAGAAAGCATGTACAGAAAAACTCTTTCTTACTACGACACTCACTACGATTCAGACCTTCTAAGAAGACTGATTGAAGATGGGATGCTTAGAGCTGAAGACATGAGCGATAAAGCAAAAGTTGAAGCTGAAGCTAAGAGACTTACTGATTTCTTCAAGCCGCTTGAGACTGAAACACTAAAGCAGTACTCAATCACAGTTGAAGAAGACTATGACACAAAAACTTTCTCTCTTCGCTTGAACATTAAAACTGCTTCAAGAACAAAGAGATTTAAAATCAGCCCGGGCTTCCTAAGATCGCCGGAATTTGCTGATTTAGTTAACAGCTTTGACGGTATTAAAAAATACAACAAAGCGAGCTTTAAAATTGAACGTGAAAAAGACACAAGAGAGTTCACATCTCTAACGGCATTCTCTGAATTCGTTATCGCAGATGGGAAACAAGGTGCATACATTCAGCGTTACAAGGGACTAGGAGAAATGAACCCAGAGCAACTTTGGGAAACAACTATGAACCCTTCTAACAGAACACTTCTACAAGTAAGAATCGAAGATACGCTTGAAGCGGATCAAGTCTTTACAGTTCTAATGGGAGACCAGGTAGAGCCAAGAAGAAAGTTCGTTGAGGAAAACGCGCTGAACGCTAGAAACCTTGATGTGTAATTCGTAAATTTTAGATTGTTAAAAAGGTAAAAAAATATGTCAGAAGAAAACAACAATAACACAATTAACCACGGAAATATTTCTCCAGTGGTCATTCAAGATGAGATGAAGAACTGCTATCTCGATTACGCAATGTCGGTAATCGTTGGCCGTGCCCTTCCGGACGTTCGCGACGGGATGAAGCCGGTACATAGACGTGTTCTTTACGCTATGGACTCACTAAATAACTACCACAACAAGCCATTCCTAAAGTCTGCGCGTGTTGTTGGGGATATTATCGGTAAGTATCACCCACACGGTGACTCTGCTGTATACGGTGCTATCGTTCGTCTAGCTCAGGATTTCTCAATGAGATACCCGCTAGTAGATGGACAAGGGAACTTCGGATCGATCGACGGAGATAATGCGGCGGCGATGAGGTATACCGAGATCAGAATGAAGAAGCTTTCGGAAGAAATGCTTGCTGATCTTGATAAAGAAACGGTTGATTGGAACCCGAACTACGATGACTCTCTAGTTGAGCCAAGTGTTCTTCCAACAAAAATTCCAAACCTTTTAATCAACGGGTCTTCTGGTATCGCTGTAGGGATGGCAACAAACATTCCTCCACACAACTTATCAGAAATCATGAACGGTCTTCTTCTTTTAATTGATCAGCCAACAGCTTCAATTGAAGATTTAATGAGAATCATCCCAGGGCCGGACTTCCCTACTGCTGGTACAATCCACGGGACGGAAGGGATTCGTTCTGCTTACCACACAGGTAAGGGTGTTCTTCAAATCAGAGCGAAAATCGACGTTGAACATAACGCTAAAAAAGACCGCGATTCTATCGTTATCACTGAACTTCCTTACCAAGTTAACAAAGCTAAGCTTATTGAAAGAATTGCTGAACTTGTTAACGAAAAAGAACTTACTGGTATCTCAGATATCCGTGATGAGTCTTCTCGCGAAGGGATCAGAGTTGTTATCGACCTTAAAAAAGGCGAAATCGCGACAGTTATCATTAACAAACTTTATAAGGCGACTCCGCTTCAAACATCGTTTGGTATTATCTTCCTTTCGATTGTTAACGGATCTCCTCGTATTCTAAACATCAAAGAACAACTTCTTTTCTTCATCGACCACAGAAGAGAAATTGTTATCAGAAGAACAGTTTACGAGCTGAAAAAAGCAAAAGAGCGCGCTCATATCCTGGAAGGTTTAAAGATTGCTGTTGAAAATATCGACGCTATCGTTGAACTTGTTAAGAAATCTGAAGGTCCTCATCAAGCTAAAGCTCAGTTAATGAGCGTTTACTCTCTATCTGATATTCAAGCGCAAGCTATTCTGGATATGAGACTACAACGTTTAACTGGTCTTGAGCGCGATAAGATCATTAAAGACTACAACGACATCATGAGAGAGATTGCTCGCCTTGAAGAAATTCTTGGAAATGAAAATCTGATCACAGATATCATCCGTACAGAATTCAGAGAAGTTCTGGAAAACTACGGCGATAAGAGAAGAACTGAAATCATCGCAAAAGCTGATGAAATTCAGATGGAAGACCTGGTTAAGAATGAAGATGTTATCGTAACAATTACTCACAAAGGTTACGTAAAACGTATGCAGATGGACACTTACCGCACGCAAAAACGTGGTGGAACAGGTGTAAAAGGTGCTGATGGAGCGGATGACGACTTCTACACATCTATCTTCATCGCTAACACTCACTCGACTCTATTTGTCTTCACAGATAAAGGACAAGTGTTCTCGATTAAAGTTTACAACATCCCAGAAGGTAACCGTACGACGAAAGGACGTAACATTGTTAACTTAATTCAATTACCACCTGGTGAAACAGTTAAGAACATCATGATTGCTCCAAATGACGTCGAAGGAAAATACCTGATGATCGCTACTGAGCGCGGAATTGTTAAGAAGTCAGAACTTTCTGAATACAAAAACATCCGTCAATCAGGATTAACAGCAATCAAGATCGTAGATGGCGATAACCTTCTATCGGTTAAGATCACAGATGGTAAAAAAGACGTTCTTCTATGTTCATCTTCAGGGAAAATTATCCGTTTTGCTGAAACAGACGCTCGTCCATTAGGCCGTGTTTCTCAAGGGGTAAAAGGGATTGAGCTTTCTGACGATGAAAAAATTATCGGTATGGAAATTATCGATGACTCAGTAGAAATCCTATCTGTTACATCTCAAGGTTATGGGAAACGTACTTCAGTATCTGAGTACAGAAAACAATCTCGCGGTGGTAAAGGTATCCTGGCGATGAGACTGAACGAAAAGAACGGTGACATCATCGACATTAAACCAGTTACAGACAAAGACGATCTAATGATCATCTCTGATAAAGGACAAGTCATCAGAACGAAAATTTCTGGTATCTCTCTAATGGGTAGAACAACTCAAGGTGTCCGTCTGATTAAGCTTAAAGAAGGTGAATCAGTTGTAGCTGTAGAAAAAATCGTTGATCCAGATGAGGATATCGAAGTAGTAGAAGGAGCAGCATCAGCTGGAACACCTTCGGAAGGCGGAGGAAATGAAACTCCACCGGCAGCTACTGAAGAATAGAATGTTTATCATTGAACTGACTTATAAAAAAGACATGAGCTTCGTGGATAGTCACCTCGAAGCTCATCGTGCTTTCTTAGACGAGTACTACGCCAAGGGAACTTTAGTGGCCTCAGGCCCTAAGAACCCACGCGACGGCGGAATTATTTTAGCTCGTGAAATGGATAGAGCTGAACTGGAAAAAATCCTGGCCCTCGATCCCTTTTGGAAAGAAGGTGTGGCCGATTTTAAGATTACAGATTTTGCCGTCACAAAAAGATCAGCAAACTTTAATTACTAGGAGTTCTTCATGAAGAAGATCTTTCCAAGGTTTCTATTCAAAGTTTTTATCGTGGCTTCACTTGCGGCCTTCACCTCGTGCGACTTCACTCCCCCAATTAATAGAAAAATCATTGATGCCCAAAACTACATTACTGAACAAGAATACGCTAAAGCAGCTTATCTTTACGAAGACATTCTAAAGAGTAACCCCGCTCAAGATTTAAGACTTAAAATCTGCTACCAGTTAGGAGAACTCTACTCTATTTACCTGGGTCAGTATAAAAAGGCCGTTTATTACTACAATGAAGTTAAAGAGCTGACAGAAGATCCACTTTGGTTAATTAAGACTGAAGAAAAACTGGCAGACGTTAACTTCAACTATTTAAAAAATTATAAAGATGCGATTAAAAACTACACTCGCCTCTCGCAATTTACGCCGAAATTAAAAAATTTCGATTTCTTCCAGCTGCAAATTGCCCTTTCGTATTTTTATCTCAACGATAAAGAAGCTGCTCTTTCTCAGCTGACAAAAATTCAGTCTGACCCGAATCATGAGTACTTTATTCGTTCTTTTTATTACGTCGGCCTGATCTATTTTGAGCAGAAAGATTTTAACAAGGCCCTTTATGTATGGCTGGAGTATTTAAAGCGTGAAACGAAAAAAGAATACATCGTTCAGGCGAAATTCATGGTCGCCAACGCTTACGAATCGACTGAAAACTTAAAGATGGCCTACGATATTTATTATTCGATTGCCAATGATTACCCGAATCCGGATGTTATTCAAAACAGACTCAACTCTCTTTATCAGAGAAGAGTTTCGAGAAGACGCTAATGAATGTGATCGTACGACCTGCTACATACGATGATGCCGCTGAAATTGCCAACGTTCATATCAACTCATGGAGAGAAGCTTACAAAGGCTTAATGCCTGAATCTTTTCTTAACGAACGTCCCTTAAATTTTAAGAACCGTTACCTATTATGGAAGCGCGTGACGATGGATGCGGCACAAGTCACTTTTGTGGCCGAATCAAAAGAGCATGGTGTAATTGGTTTTATTAATGGCAGCACTCCTCGCGATCCAGAATATAAAGATTATGCGGAAGTTTATGCTGTTTATTTGCTCGAAAAATATAAAGGGCAAAAAATTGGGCTGGAACTTTTCAAAAAATATTTTAATGAATATAAAAAACGCGGCTTCACTAAGGCCTATCTTTGGGTTTTAAAAGATAATCCAACGATTAAATTTTATGAAAGTACGGGCGGGCGTTTTAATGGGCACACAAAAGAAGACGTGATTGCCGGCCAAAAAGTGACTGAGCTTTGTTATGTCTGGGACAACCTTGATTTGGAGAAAAAACATGAATAAAAAGTGGATTCAAATCATGGGCTTGGCCATGAGTCTTCCTTCGACAATTTTTATTGCGGCCTGGGGGGCTTTCCAACTCGTCAAACTCGGGATAATAAGCAAAGTCGTAGCAGTTTTAATCTTCCTGGCGATTGTAGGAAACATCTTGTTCCTCATGGTTTATTATGCATATAAGCGCAAAAATTGATTTCAAAAAATACGTACTCTTTTCAAGCATTTTGCTAATCATTTCCTATTTTTTATCCAGAAATTTCGAAGAACTTAAAGTGATGTTGACCATTTTTTTAGCGGCGTGCCTAAATCAATATATGTTGGTTAAGGGTGTTGAGAAGGTCACAAATCAGGCCGCGGGCAATGGCGAGGCAGATAAATCAGGGCTTATTGGGCTTTTTATTGGAAAAGCAATTGTGCTCATTGTCGCGCTAACTTTAGGTGTACAAATCATGGGAAAAAGGATAATAATTCCAGTGCTAATTTATGTATTACAAATAGTTGTCCTCTACCTCAGTATGAAAAAACCTGTGGCAGAACAAGGGTCTAATAAATGAGAAAAATTTCACTCGTATCACTTCTTGCACTTCTTTCATCGAATGCACATGCATCTGGTGGTTTCACTTGGGTAACTCAGTTTGGTCACGCGACTGGATTAGATCACTTCTTTGAACACCTGACTGGAGTTCATCACTACGATCACATTTTAACTTTCATCCTTGTTTTACTAGCTTTAGTGCTAACTGGTGTTTACTACCGTGCTAAAACTAAAAACATGGACGCTGCAGTTATTCCTGATAAAGGAATCACATACAGAAACATCGTTGAACTATACGGTTCATTTATCTACACACAAGCTCGCGCAGTTCTTGGAGAAAAAGATGCTCCTAAGTACTACTCGTTTGTTGCGACAATGTTCCTTGTTATCTTCGTATCGAACATGGTTGGACTAATCCCAGGATTCCTTCCACCTACAGAATCAATCAACACAACTCTTGCAGTTGGTGTGTTCTCGTTCATCTACTTCAACTTCAAAGGTTGTAAAGAACTTGGAACGCTTAATTACCTTAAGCACTTTGCTGGACCTCTATGGTACATGGCGATCTTAATCTTCCCGATCGAGATCATCTCAACATGTATTCGTCCAATCTCTCTAGCTCTTCGTCTTTACGGAAACATGTACGGGGACCACATGGTTCTTGGAACATTCTCAAACCTAGCTCCACTATTAGTACCAATCGTATTCATGGTTCTAGGGATCCTGGTTTCTTTTATCCAGGCTTACGTATTTACAATGCTATCAATGGTTTATATTAGTTTAGCGACTGCTCACCACGATCATGGTGATCATCACGCTCATCACTAAGAAAAAACCGAACTATTAACTTTTTTGTCTAAGGAGACAAACAAATGAAAAAGCTACCTTTAATTTTCTCTTTCCTAGTTCTAGTTGGTCTTGTTGCTCAACAAGCATACGCTCAAGGTGCAGAAGGCGCAGCAGCTGCTGGTCTTAACACTGTAGCAATCAAGTACATCGCTTACTTCTTCGCTCTAGGGATCGCTGTTTTCGGTGGTACACAAGCTCAATCTAAAGCTGCTTCAGTAGCTCTAGAAGGAATCGCTCGTAACCCAGCTGCAGCTGATAAAATCCAAACTCCAATGATTCTTGGTCTAGCACTTATGGAATCACTTGTAATTTTCGCACTTATCTCTACTTTCCTTGTGTAATTTTTTTATTCGCAAGAAAAAACGCGAGAGCGTTTTACGATAAAAAGAAGGGAGCTTTCGGGCTCCCTTTTTTTATGCCTAAAAAGTGTTTTTCCATAGATTAGAAATTCCTGTGAAAGTGCAATGGTGCACTCTTCTCCACGATGGTGGATTCATAAGGCGAATGCCTTTTGTATAAAGATGGGCCAACAAATAAAAGGTGGCACAAAGATCTGATACAAAAAACACTCAGGCACGTTAAGGCCCAGATCATTTTGAAAAAACTAGAACTAGCTTTTGCAAAATAGAAACTGAACTCTTTAAATTCTAGAAAAAAGGCAAAACAATTCCTGTGAAACAAATGTTCCATATAAAACTCCAATAAAATTAAAAAATACTAAAAATTAAAACAACAAAACTAAAAACTACATTTGAGTTGATCCGAATTAATGACAATGAATGTACAAAGATTAGAAGTGTGCTTTAGAGCTGGACGGGTTGAGACACACGACGATCAGTACAAATCATTTTGTTAATTGAAATCATAAATGTACCTCCCTCGTGTTAAAGTAATAACTTTTGTCAGAATAAACGCAGTTTAAATTTTTGTCAACTAGGCAACAGAAAATAAAAAAGGGGCGCAAAGCCCCCAAATTAATTACCACATGACTTTAAAACATTGATGAGTTCATCGCGAGAGTCGCATTGATACGATGGAAGTTTGCTACAAGTGAAGATCGCGCAGTCGACAGCATCATACGAAGCATTTTTACATTGGCCTAACACTTCGAAGACTTTATCTCGAGTGTCTAGTTGATAAGCAGGAAGTTTACTTGCAAAGAAATCAAAACATATTGAACCAAATACACCACTGCATTGATTAGCGATGCCTTTCATTTTATCTAATGAATCACTTTGATATGAAGGAAGTTGCTTGATAATTCTTGCAACACACTCACCTCCAAAGTTTCCTTTACACATAGTTGTCACTTGTTTGATTTCATCAGCGCTGTCACACATGTATGAAGGAAGATTTGCACATACTACTTTCGCGCATGAACTTGAGTCTGGGCGAGGATAACATTGGTCTTCACCTTCAATTGCTTTTTCAAAGCTATTGATCTTGTTTTTGTAATAAAGAAAAGAGAGTTGATCGACTTCACTTGAAGCAAAGAGAGCTTGCGATGAAAGGACCAGGGATAGAATTAACCACTTCATAAAAACTCCTTAAAAAAGAACAATGAAGGTAGGTTAACGAACGAGCACGTAAACAACAAGACGCTGTCAGAGCATGAAAGCATTAAGAAGATATTAGTGTCAGAAAGACTCTAGAACTTTGACTCGCCAGAGAAAATCTTTTCTCCATTAAGAAGAACGTCATAAGTAATTGGGCAGACTTTGCTCAGCATGAGACTCACACCACAATACTTTGTCATCGATGCTTCGCAAGCTTTGATGGCCATATCTTTATTCACTTCGCCGCCAATTTTATAGATTAAATGAATGTCGGCAAAATACGATGGCGTCGTTTTTGTCATGTTGGCCTTGGCATTGATATCAAGTGTAAGTAGTGGCTCTTTTTTATTTTCTAAGATCGAAGCAATATCCATTCCAGCACAAGCACTGATAGCGTTTAAAAGCATCTCTTTTGGACTTGGGCCACGGTTTAAGCTTCCGTTAGCAAGAGTTGTATCGAGTTGAGTCTCATGTCCCCTAACATTTCCAGTAAAACTTAATTTTGTATTCCATTTAACGTTAGCTTCCATGGGGTCTCCTTTTAAAGCGAGCTCATCTTCGATAAAAAGATGGCAGCGGCATTGGCAGCATTGAGGTGTGCTACCTGTGGATCAATTTTAATTTTTAAAATAGTGTCGGAAAGATTAAGAATGTCCTGGTCGATACCATGACCTTCACTTCCGATAATCAGAACACATTTTTCAGGGAATTTATAATCGGCCACATCAATAGAGCCTGGGATATTGGCCGTTGAAAGAATAGTGTAACCTAATTCTTTAAGTCTTTTTAAATCCCCTCTAACATTAAGTGCATGATGCGTTTTCATGGCAAAGATATTTCCCATAGAAACGCGGATGCAGCGTCTTAAGTAAGGTGAACATGTCTTTTCATCCATCAGCATGGACTTAATTCCAAAAGCAGCGCTTGAGCGGACAATGCTTCCGACATTTTCAGGTGATGTTAAACCATTAAGAGCAATGATTCGATTGTCGAGTTGATCAAGGGCAGTGTCCTTTGGTTTTTCGGCCAGGACTAAGACTTCAAATTCAATTTTAAAGCCGGCCACGGATTCAAGGACCTTCTTATCTGCCGCAAATATATTGTCACCAGTGAGCTGATGTCTTTCAATGAATGCTGGTATTGCCAGGATTTTATGAATAGGTTTATTGCTCGCACGCAGTTGCAGGAAAAGCTTTTCAGCTTCGGCAATGATGAGGTCTTTTGAATTGAGTACATGATCACGGATTGAGATAAACTCTGCAATCCGTGGATCGTTGGCGTCTGTTATATGAATCATGCTTTAAGAACTTTCTTTAAATATTTACCAGTAATCGATTTTGGGTTTTTAGCGACTTCTTCCGGAGTCCCAATGGCCACGACTTCTCCTCCACCTGTTCCGCCTTCTGGCCCCAGGTCGATAACATGGTCGGCAGTTTTAATAACGTCGAGGTTGTGCTCAATAATTAAAAGCGTGTGACCTTGATCAACTAGTTGCTGAAGAGCTGAAAGAAGGATTTTGATATCTTGGAAGTGAAGACCTGTTGTCGGTTCATCAAGAACGTATAGACAGTGCCCTTTTGTTCTTTTTGAAAGCTCGCGAGAGAGTTTCAATCGTTGAGCTTCACCACCAGAGAGTGTCGTTGCCGGCTGACCTAATTTCATATAGCCCAGACCAACTGAACGAAGTGTTTCCAGGACGCGAGAGATTTTAGTGTGGTTTTTAAAGAACTCACAACCTTCTTCAATCGACATCTCTAAAACTTCAGCGATGTTTTTTCCTTTATAAAGAACAGAAAGAGTCTCAGCGTTGTAGCGAGTCCCCTTACATTCAGTACAAGTGATATAAACATCAGGAAGGAAGTGCATTTCGATTTTCTTTACACCGTTACCTTCACACTCTTCACAGCGTCCACCTTTAACGTTAAAGCTAAAGCGTCCTGTTTTATACCCTCTGATTTGCGATTCATTGGTTGAAGCAAAGATATCGCGAATATCATCAAAGAGTCCGGTGTATGTGGCCGGGTTTGAGTGCGGTGTTCTTCCGATGGGAGACTGGTCAAGTTCGATAACCGTCTTGATTTCATCTACGCCGGCAAGAGCATTGTAGTTAGCTTTCGAATAAAGTGTTTTATGGGTATTAGTTAAGTGCGTTTTTAAAGCAGGAACTAAAACCTTGTGAACAAGAGTTGATTTTCCTGAACCACTCACCCCCGTTACACACACTAATCCACCAAGAGGGAAATTAACGTCGAGTTTTTTTAGGTTGTGTTCAGTTGCTCCAGTTAACTTTAAAAACTTAGTGGCCTTCTTTCTCGTTTGTGGAACTGGGATGCGGTCAGCGCCTGAAAGAAATCTTGCCGTCAGTGATTTTTTATCACTCAAAAGTTTTGGAAGTGGTCCGTGAGAAACAATTGTCCCTCCGTGAATACCAGCTCCTGGTCCCATGTCGATAATGTAATCACTTTCATTCATTGTATCTTCATCGTGTTCAACTACTAAAACAGTGTTGCCCAGGTCGCGAAGAGTTTTAAGTGTCTTAATTAAGCGGTCGTTGTCTCTTTGGTGAAGTCCGATACTTGGTTCATCCAGAACGTAAAGAACACCAGAGAGAGCAGAACCAATTTGAGTTGCGAGTCTGATACGTTGAGACTCACCACCAGAAAGAGTCATGGCACCGCGGTTAAGTGTCAGGTAGCTTAGACCAACATCATTTAAAAAGCGCAGGCGCGAAATGATTTCTTTAAGGAGCTTTTCTGCGATGATTTTCTTTTCACCGTCTAGCTTGATGGCATTTAAGTACTCAAAACAATCAAAGATTGAAAGCGTACATAGATCCATAATATTTTTGTTACCAATCTTAGTTGAAAGAGCAATGCGGTTTAAGCGCAATCCCTTACAAGACGGGCAACATTTAATGTTCATGTATTTTTCTAGTTCAATACGGACTTTATCCGATCCACTTTCCAGATACTTTTTCTCCAGCCATGCTGAAAGTCCCGGGAAGGCCTTAGAGAACTCGAAGTGTGAGTTTTCTGAAGTAAATGAATAGCGGTAGACTTTATCTGAACCGTTAAAAAGAATGTCTTTAAACTTTTTTGGAAGTTTTCTAAAAGGCAGGCTTACATCTGCTCCTTCTTCTTCGGCAATGGTTTCTACCATTTTATAAAGAAATGAACTCTTTTTAGAGATCGGAGTGATGGCCCCTTCTAGAAGAGGTAAGCTTTCATCAAAGATCATCAGGTCAATATCGAAGATCTTTGTTTCCCCTAACCCGTTACATACTTCACACGCACCAATTGGCGAGTTGAAAGAAAACAGGCGCGGTTCAAGCTCGGGATAAATCTTATCCCCATTAGTTGATTTGTTGTGCTCAGAAAAATTCAGGACCTTGTTGTCATTAACCAGGATTTGAACATTTCCTTCCGCAAGCTTTAGAGCGTACTCAATCGAGTCGGCCAGGCGTTTTTCAACATCGTCTTTAAGCACTATACGATCGACAACGATATCTAACTGGTATTTGCCTTTTGGAGCTTTGATGTCTTCATCAAGCTGAATCATCTCGCCGTTTAAGCGAGCGCGGGTAAATCCCATTGTCTGAAATTTACTTGAGATTTCTTTGAACTTAATTTTGTCGTTATAAGGAATAGGTGCCAGGATTTGCAGTTTTGCTTTATCCCCTGCTTTTAAAACTTCTCTCGTGATCTGGCTTGGCGTGTATCTTCTGACTTCCACACCCGTGTCAGGATCATAAAGTGTTCCAATACGCGCATAAAGAACGCGAAGGTAATCGTAGATCTCAGTTGTTGTTCCAACTGTTGATCTTGGGTTTTTACTAGAAGTCTTTTGGTCAATCGCAATCGCCGGACTTAGGCCTGTGATTGATTCCACTTCAGGTGGTTGGTACTGACCTAAGAATTGTCTGGCGTAACTTGAAAGCGATTCAATATAACGTCTTTGCCCTTCAACATAGATTGTGTCGAAAGCTAAAGATGATTTCCCCGAACCTGAAGGCCCAGTGATAACAGTAAGAGTATTTTTCGGGATGCTGATAGTAACATCCTTCAAATTATGAACCGCTGCTTTTACAACGTTAATTTCGTTTATCGACATATTTCATAACCTCGAAAGCTTGTTTAAAAAGAAAAATCAGGCCGGTTGGGTTAGCTTTATTTTTACCATACAAATCGAAAGCCGTGCCGTGATCAACGCTTAGACGTAAAAATGGAAGCCCCATAGAAATATTAAGTCCAATGAGTCCATGCATCGCTTTGAATTGGGCAAGACCTTGATCGTGAAACATATAAACAAATAACTGCTTCTTTGTTTCATCGTGATGCATATGAAGTGTATCACCAGAATAAGGGCCTTTGAATTCTAATGTGTGTTTCTTTTTTAATTGGTCAATGGCAGTAGTGATAATTTTATCTTCGCTTCCTAAGATTCCGTTTTCACCAACGTGCGGATTGATTCCTGAGAAGATCACTTGTTCATAATCAAAGAAATACTTTTTATAAAACTCAATCGTCGTATTGGTTTTCTCAACAATCAAATCCGTCGTGATGACTTTTGTGACGTCTTTGAGCGCAACATGGTCAGTGATTAAAAGAACATTTTGTGAAGTTCCTTTAAATGTCATAGATATGTTCTTGTTGTTGAAATACTCACGGAAAAACTCCGTGTATCCGGCCAGGCTTTTCCCGTCATGAATCAGTTGATCTTTTGAAGTGGGAAGAGTCACCAAAATATCTTCAGGCTTAATCAGGTTTAGAACATGCATCAATGAAGATGTTGAAGAAGGAATTCCCTTTTCTGTTTTTGGATGAAGAGTAATGAGATCTTTGAAATTATCTTTTTTAAAACCCAGGTCCTTAAAGTTTGCGTTTAAGTCCTGCTCATTAACAACGAGTGTGACAGCTTTCTTCTCTCTTTCTGAGAGAAGTAAAAAGGCCTTAAGAAAGATCTCGAGACCAATGCCCCTTTCGTGTCCTTGAGTTACATAAATCATCTCTTAATTCCATTAGAGAGAAATTTTAATGTAGTGCTTGTTTCTTTCTCTTTCAAACCACACAGATGTTTCAGACTTTACGGCCTTTTCAAAAAGTTGATCTTTGATCTTATCTTTTTGAGACGCGAAAGCTTCAGTTTCTACCAGGTCTTTTTTCCCAAGATAGAAAACGTGGTACTGATTATTGATAACAATTGGAGTTGTTAGTGCACCTTCATCAGTTTCTTTTAGAAGGTTTTTAAGCTCAGTTGTGACCCCTTCTTCACTGATGTCTTCAAGGTTTGTTACCGTCAGTGTTGAGTAAGCTTCAGGTAAAACGCCGTTTACGCGGTATTGTTTTACGATCTCTTCCATCTGACCTTTAGTTGGTTTAGCAACAACGTCTTTTCCAACAGCATAATCAATCAGGGAGTATTTGAAGTTAAGTCGTGAGTCTTTGATGTTGTTTTTATAGTAAGTGTTTTTTACATCTTGCTCAGAGATAGCAATAAGTGGAGAGACAACGCGGTTAACGAAGTAGCTGTACTCGATAGCCTCTCTTAATGTTTCAAAGTACTCATCAAATGAAGTTCCTTGTTGCTTTAAAAATCCCATCAAGGATTTTCTATCAACACCCAGACGTTCCTGGTTTGATTTAATTTGTGCTTCAACCTGATCATCTGTAATCGTGTATCCAAGCTCAGAGAGTTTGGCGCGGATTAAGTATTTGTTGATTGCAATCTGTAGAAGTTCGTCATTTGAGTATGCGTTTTTGTCATAGATCATCGGAGCAACGTTCTTTTTGATCGCCAGGTTGCTGTTGGTTCTATTGATTTGTGAAAGAGTGATGATGTTGTCGTCTACAATGGCCGCGATTTTATCGAGAAGTTTAGCTTCAGCGGAAAGAGAGATCAGAAGAGTTGCGAGAAAAAAAAAGCGACTTGCGAGTTTCATTTTAACCTACTAAAACTTAAAACCTTATAGGGTTATTAGAGTAAGTTATCTGATATTACTACGCAAGTCGCAAGGCTATTGTTAGCTGTCTATTTTAACCATTCTTTGTTAACTGTAATTTTTGCACCTTTACGTGCGTCAGCAAAGTACTCTTCAAGGATCTTGTCACGTTTTTGGTCGTAAACAATCTTCTTGTATAGTGCTGGGTCAACTTCTTTCCATTCCTTAACCCCTAGAACTTTAATGATGTGATACCCGAACTGAGTTCTTGTTGGAGGTGAAATGTATCCGTTAGCTTTTCCGTTGATTGCTCTGAAGTATTCTGGAGCGTATTTAACTGCTGGAAGGTAACCAAGGTCTCCACCTGCTGGCGCAGTTGAGCTTTGAGAGTACTTATTAGCAAGTTCCGGCCATTGTTGTGGTTTTGATTGAAGTTGTTTGTAAACTTCCAGAGACTTTTTCATTGCCTCTTCAACTTCGGCCTTATCTGGAGCGACTCTTACGCGGAAAAGAATATGAGCTGTGCGATATTCTTTGTTTTTAGCATAGTAGTCTTGCGCTTCTTTGTCAGAAACCTGAATACCTTGAAGTTTCTTTTCCAGGTCTTTTGAAATCATCGCATGGTAAAGAACATCTTCCATTTTTGATTTAACGATTGGGTCGTCTTGAAGTTTTTGTTCTTTTGCTTTTTTGATCCCGATTTCACGGTTGATGATATCGTTAAGAACTTTTTCTTTTGTAACGATTTTATCCGAAACAAACATCAGGTTTTGTTCAAAGGCCTGATCAAGTTGTCCTTTCTTAATTTCCACACCGTTAACTGTTGCAACAATAGCTTCAGGGTTAGTGTTTCTTGGGTTCGTTGCTGGCTGCTCCTTATCTTGAGCGTAAGCCGACACTGAAAATGCCAGGGCAAGAATCGATAAGTAATTTGATGTTTTCATCACTATTATCCTCAGAAAAGTTAATTCTTTAACACGCAATAATGTATGTACTTTTAATGATAGCAGAAAATAAAAAAAGGTAGTGTAAATTCCTGAAAAATTGCTCTAGTGGAGCATTTTACCGGTTTTAGTCTATTAATAAGATCAGCTATTTTTAAGAGATCGAGGAACGCTAAGATGGAATTAAATGCTCACTAATCGTCTTCGAAAATTTGAGTAAATCATTCTGGGTAACCGCTGTTTTTTGGTTATAGATGACTCGATAATCTGGAGTAAATTGATAGATTTTTGGTCTTGAGATAAAGAAGTTCACTACGCGGTCGCGCAGGTCTGTGTTGGCCTCAAGAAATTGTTTATCAAATTTTAATGTAATGGCCGTTCCACCAACTTGAACCGATTTTAGTCCAAGTGTTTGCAGGAAAATTCTCGTTTCTAAAACCATAAAGAGATTTGAGAGCTCTTCGCTGAAAAGTCCGTAAACATCCTGGAATTCTTCTCTGATATTTTCCAAAAGTTGATGAGTTTCACAGTTGGAAAGACGTTTGTACTGTTTTAGGCGCTCGCTTGCATCACTGATGTAGTGGTTTGGAATGAAGGCCGGAAATGGAGTGAGGATTTCGATATCCTTTTTAAGAATTTTTCTTTCACCACGCAGTTCATGGATGGCATCTTTTAGAAGTTCCATATAAAGCTCAAGTCCAACTGCTTCTACATGTCCAGACTGTGTTGCACCTAAAATATCACCGGCCCCGCGGATTTCTAAATCGACAGAAGCGATGTTAAAACCTGAGCCCATATCGGCGTAAGTTTGCAGAGCGTGCAATCTCTTTTGGGCAATAGTTGAAATCTCACGCATGCGTGGAACAACGAAGTAAGCATAGGCCTTTTTATCTGAGCGCCCAATTCTTCCGCGCAACTGATGCAGCTGTGCCAGACCGTAAGTGTCGGCGCGGTCGATGATCATTGTGTTGGCGTTTGGAATATCAATCCCCGATTCAATAATGGTGGTCGCAATGAGAACTTGGTACTGACCGTTATAAAAAGAGTTGATGCGGTCTTCGAGTTCTTTTTCACCCATTTGCCCGTGAGCAAAAGTGATTTTTGCTTCGGGCACAAGTTCTCTGATTGAAGCCGCGTACTGTTCAATATCGCTTACTTTATTGTGAACAACAAAGACTTGTCCCCCACGTTGAAGCTCTTTTTGAAGAGCGTTCTGAATGGTGAGTTCGTCTTCTTTAATCACATAACTTTTAATTGACTGACGTCTTGGTGGTGCCGTTTTTATTAGTGATAAATCGCGCAGACCAAGGAAGGCCATTTGCAATGTTCGAGGAATCGGAGTTGCTGTTAAAGTCAGGAAATCTACGGAAGCTTTCATGAGTTTTAGCTTCTCTTTGTGGCCAACACCAAAGCGCTGCTCTTCATCGACAATAACCAACCCAAGGTCAGAGAATTTTAATTGGTTTGACAGCAGTTTGTGAGTCCCGATTAAGATATCGATTTCCCCTTTTTCTGCTTTTTCTAATATTTCTTTAGATTCTTTGGCCGACTTAAAACGTGAGATGAATTCAATGCGAACCGGGAACTCTTTAAAACGTTTTGAAAAAGAGTTGTAGTGCTGAAGGGCCAGAATTGTTGTTGGAACAAGAACGGCAACTTGTTTTTTATCTTCGACAGCTTTAAAAGCTGCGCGCATCGCTACTTCTGTTTTACCGAAACCTACGTCACCGCAAACCAGGTAGTCCATCGGCACCGGCTTTTGCATAGCTTCGAGCACTTCTTCAATTGCGCGCGCCTGATCTGGAGTTTCTTCAAATGGGAAGGCCAGTTCAAACTCGCGGTATAAGTGATCAGGGGGAGAAAAAGCATAAGCGACAGAAGACTGTCTTTCGGCCTGAAGTTTTAAAAGGTCGAAGGCCAGAGCTTTGGCTGATGTTCTCGCTTTTGCTTTAAGAACCTGGAACTTGTTTGTGCGAAGACTATCCGACTTTAAAGCGGCAGTTGCATCAGCATGTTTTTGAATCAGGTTTAACTTATAAACCGGAACATAAACTTTATCGTTATCGGCGTACTTTAAAACAAGGAAGTCACTTTTATCACCGGCAATATCTAAGGCTTCAAGCCCCAGGTATTCACCAACACCATATTCACTGTGAATAACGTAGTCACCACTTTTTAAGGTGGCCAGTTGTTCAGCGAAAAGATCGAGGTCAACTTTCTTATATTTTTGTGCTTTATTTTTTTTAGCAGCAAATAAGTCACCGTCACTGATGATCAGAAATTTTTCGCCTTCATAATAAAAACCTTCAGAAACTCTGAATGGTAAAAACTCAATTCTCTTTTTTAAGTCACCGGAAAAACCTTGAAGGTCAATCAAGTGCTGAATCTCATTTTTTGATGAATCACTATAAGAAGAAAAATAAATCTTTCCCTGATATTCAAAATGCACCTTGATAAAATCGAGTGCTGCCTTAATGTATTCAGGTTTTGAAAGAGCTGGGTTGATGTGTTCATTTAAGAACGTTTTTGTCTTAATTAAACGCAAATCAACCGAGTCGGAGATTTCACCAAAGGTCATGTTGAGGTTGAGTTGATCAATTAAGATAACCTTGCTGTCTTTCATGTTGTCGATGAAAGAGAAATCATAAATTTTATTGAAAATCGGAAGAATGTTTTCGCTGTTGATGTTCTCTTCAGCGTTTTCAAACTCAAAACGCATACCTTCTGCGTACTCAAGATAAGCTCTTTCCGTTTCATTGGCGTTTAAGATGCTGACTTGAGTTTGCGCGAGATCAAAATAATGAAAAATTGTTTCCGGGTCTTTGAAAAATAACGGCACATAAACCGGGTAATTTTCAAAAAGAAGCCCGTCACTTAAGCGTGCAAAAAGTGCTTTTCTAAATTCGAATTTGTTTTTAAACGCAGGCCCAGGTTGTGGAAGATTTTCTCTTAAAGTCACAGGGAAATCGTGATGGGCCAGGATCCCTGCGGCCGGAGTAATACAAACAGTATTTATCGAATGATCGCGCAAAGTTTTCTGCGTATCCAAGTCGATGGCAAAAATACTTTCGATCAAATCATCGAAGTATGAAAGCCTCACCGGGTTGCCACCAACCGGATAGATGTCGAAGATCTGCCCTTTTTGAATAAATGTTCCAGGTTCTTCGACTGATGTGGCCGAAGAATAACCCATGCTCACCAATTTTTTTGCGAGGTCAATTGGTGCGATGATGTCATCTGGCCTGATGATAAAACTAAATTCATTGAAGAACTGTCTCGGAGGTGTTCTGAGTGAGAGTGCTTCAAAGCTTGTGATGAGAATAAATTTTGTTTTCGTTTGATCGAGTCTATTGAGTTTGCTCAACACTTCAAGTCGATCGTAGAAGCTTTTTTCAGAGGAAATCACTCCGGAATATGGCGACGCTTCAAGTCCCGGGTAAAACATTAATTCTATGTTGTTTTCGCTCTGGGCCAATTGAAGAGAGTTGAAAAAATCTTCGGCTTCATCGTTCGTAGGGGCAATAATGAGTTGCGATTTTTTGAGAAATAATTTCGCATTTTCTCGCAAAAATGTGTTGAGAATGAACGACCACTGCTCCGTGGTTGCACCGTATAAATTTAGTGGAGATGAAGCATGTTCATCCCATTCTAAAACTTTTTGAAGCAGGGAATTAAAGTGACTCATATGACTATCATTTCAACTAATAAAACATTTCCAAGATATTATATTTTCGTGTAATCTAAGGAAACTAAAAAATAGGAATTTTTTTCTCGGAGATCAAGATGTCGACATTTAATCTAGACGTCTACATGCCCGTCGTAATTTTAATTGCGCTCGCACTACTTGTGGCAGGTGGATCACTCTTTTTGGGGAGCTTAATCCGCCCTCATAACCCAAACAAACTGAAAGAAACTGCATATGAGTGTGGTGAGGAACCAGTTGGTACTGCTTGGGCGAACTTTAACATCCGTTTCTACGTTATCGCGCTAATCTTCATCATCTTCGATGTTGAAAGTGCTTTGATGTTTCCTGTAGCGGCTGTGTTCAAAAAATTCAATGAAATTGGAATGGGTGGGACGCTTCTTATGTCGATCCTTACTTTCGTTCTTGTTCTTGTAGCTGGGATTGTATACTGCTGGAAAAAAGGCGACCTTGACTGGGTTAAAAGCTTTCAGCACGTCAACCAGGATGCACCTACTTTCGGGAAAAAGGACTAGGCATGAATTCAACTGTAGTATCTTATTTTGCACAATCGAATGAATTTCAAAACGTAGTTGGATGGCTTTCAAAAGTTTTAGGCTTTGATGCTTCTTCACTCGTTGCTTTTATTATCTTCGCAATCTTCGCGCTCATCATCGTTGGAGCTATGGCAACAATCGGTGGTCTTGGTACATACGCTGAAAGAAAGATCTCAGCCGATCTTCAAGCTCGTATGGGTCCAAACCGCGTTGGTCCATTTGGTCTTCTTCAGTTCCTGGCCGACGGGGTGAAGATGATTTTGAAAGAAGACATCATCACTACAAACGCAGACAAGTTTACTTTCAACCTTGCTCCTGTTCTTTGTATGGTCGGTGTTTTTGCAACTCTGGCCGTTGTTCCTTACTCAAGTGGTTTCATGCTGGCGGATCTTAACGTTGGTATTTTCTATCTTGTTGGTATGGCCTCTCTTGTGGGTGTTGGTGTTTTCCTTGGTGGATACGCTTCAAACTCAAAATGGTCTATGCTTGGTGGTATGAGAGGTGCTTCACAAATCATCTCTTACGAAATCCCGGCGACAATCACAATTATCTCAATCGTTCTTCTTGCAGGTGGATTATCAATGAAAACATTGATCAACGGCCAAGGTGGAGCACCACACGAGTGGTTCCTGCTTCACAACCCGTTTGCTTTCATCGGCTTCTTTGTTTACTTCATCTCAGCTCTTGCTGAAACAAACCGTGCACCATTCGACTTACCTGAAGCTGAATCTGAACTAGTTTCTGGTTACCACACTGAATACTCTGGTATGAAGTTCGGTCTATTCGCTCTTGCTGAATACATCGAAGTTTTTGTTGTTTGCGGTGTGGCTGTTGCCCTATTCCTTGGTGGATACAAAGTTCCTTTCGACCTTGGTTCTGGTGCACTTTTAGTAGAAAAACTTGGCCTAGATGCAATGCTTGCTCAAAACGTTGGACAACTTCTTGAGCTTGGAGCTTTCTTCACAAAAACTTTGGCCCTTTACTATGTAGTTATTTGGGTTCGTTGGACGCTTCCACGTCTTCGTGTTGACCAGCTGATGACTCTTTGTTGGAAATACTTAACTCCAATCGCAATTTTCAACTTATTAGGTTGTGCGATCTGGATGTATGCATTTGATGGAAAATCAATTTTTACTTTAATTATGGCAGCTGCTTCTGGCGGCGGTGCTCATCACTAATTAAAGGATAGGGAGAATACTGTGTTTTCAAATACACTCTTTTTAGTTTCTGCATTACTCACTATCGGTGGGGCAGTGGCAGTTGTTGTGAGTAAAAACCTGATGCACGCTTGTATCTACCTTCTTGCTTCATTATTTGGAGTAGCTGGTCTTTACGCTTGTATCGGAGCTGACTTCCTGGCGGCAACTCAGTTAGTTGTTTACGCTGGTGGGGTTATCATTCTAATGCTTTTCGCGATCATGCTTACAGGTGGTTCTGGAAACCGCGTAAATAAATATGGTCTTGAGAAAATCCCGGCAATGGGTAACCCAAAGACTTTCTTCTTTGCTGGTTTCGCGGCCCTTGTTTCAGCGGCAGTCCTTATTAAGGTACTGGTTCCTGTTTTCAGAAACAGCGGAACTCTAGTTGCGACAGACAACGCTCCGACAGTTGAAAGAATCGGGACACTTTTAGCCACAGATCACATCTTAGCTTTTGAAATTTCATCGGTTCTACTACTGGGCGCTCTCATTGGTGCAGCAGTAATTTCTAGACCAAGGAAAGAAATCCATGATTAGTTTAGGCGCCTACTTAGGCATTTCATTCATTCTATTTCTTTGCGGCGTTATGGTTATGGTCGCAAGAAAAAATATTATCGCGATGTTATTAGGGATCGAGTTAATCCTTAACGCTTCGGCGCTGAACTTCGCGGCTTATACAAAATTCGCTAACGGCAATCTTGAAGGACACATTATGAGTCTTTTCATTATTGTTATCGCTGCTGCTGAAGCTGCGGTTGGATTAGGGATCGTTATCAGATTCTTCCAGTTAAGAGAAAGCATCCATATTGATGATGCAGCAACACTACAGAACTAATATAAAGGTAAGGATCGTAAGAGGATATAGGAAACCATGGATTACACAATTTCAACTGTAGCGCCCATTGTACTACTACCGTTCTTTGCTTTCGTGATTAACGTTTTCTTGGCAAAACGTGTTCCGATCGCGGCAGTAGCACTAAGTACGTTGGCAATTTTCGGTTCATTTATTTACGCTTTAAGAATCTTCTTAGATTTTCAAAACGTATATGCTGTTAACTACCACATCCACAAAGTTTTCACTTGGTTTGACTTAAGTGCCGGTGAACACCTGTTTAAAGTAAACATGGGTATCTATATAGATAACATGACAGCAACTATGCTTTTAATGGTTACTGCTGTTGCGACCCTGATCCATGTTTTCTCAACTTGGTACATGCACGATGATGCGCGTTTTGCCCGCTTCTTCGTTTATATGTCTCTCTTTACTTCAGCGATGCTTGGGCTTGTTGTTTCAGACAACCTGCTTTCAGTGTTCATCTTCTGGGAGTTAATGGGATTCTGTTCTTACTCACTAATCGGTTTCTACTACGAGAAAGAAGGTGCCGGAAACGCTTCAATGAAAGCTTTCATGACAACAAGAGTTGGGGACGTTTTCTTCCTAATGGGTATCCTTATTATTTGGGTTATCGTTGGAAACACAACTTTCGTAGACCTTTATGCAGCTATCGGAGCTGGTAAATTCGGCGGAACTTTCGACGTCTTTGGCCTGTCTCTTCCAATCGCTACAATCGGAGCTCTTTGTATCTTCGCTGGTACAATGGGTAAATCAGCTCAGTTCCCAATCCACGTTTGGTTACCAGATGCGATGTTTGGACCGACTCCATGTTCGGCCCTAATCCACGCTGCGACAATGGTTGCTGCCGGAGTTTACCTTTCACTAAGAGTTTTCCCACTTATGGAAGTTGGACATATCACAATGTTCATCGCTTACATCGGTGCTATCACAGCTTTCGGAGCTGCTACAATCGCCCTGATTCAGACGGATCTAAAAGCGGTTCTTGCTTACTCAACAATTTCTCAGCTTGGTTACATGGTTATTGGTATCGGTGTTGGTTCATACAACGCTGCTTTCATGCACTTAATTACTCACGCTGTTTTCAAAGCATGTCTATTCCTTTCAGCTGGTTCAGTTATCCACTCAATCCACTGCCAAGAAATGCCACAGATGGGTGGTCTTCGTAAGAAGCTTCCATACACATTCTTCGCAATGCTACTTTGCTGTTTCGCGATTGCCGGAGTTCCGTTCTTCTCTGGATTCGTATCTAAAGATAGAATCCTTGGTGACGCTCTTGTAATGGCCCTTGATAACAAAGCTTATATCCCGGTAGCTCTACTTGGATTTGGTGGTGCACTTCTGACAGCTTTCTACATGTTCAGAATGCTGTTCTTAACTTTCTTCGGAGAGCCACGCGATCACCACATTTACGACCACGCTCATGATGAACACATTGGATGGAACTCAAACGTTCCTCTATTAATCCTTTCTGTGTTTACACTTGGTCTATTCTACTCTGGGTCTTTCACAGGTCAGGGAGAAGTAAACGTTTTCGGATCAAAATACGAATGGTTCCAGACTCTAATTCATAAGCCAGAAGTCGCTCACCTAGAGCACTTCGCTCATTACGAAAAAGAAGATTTCGGAACAACTGATACACGTGACAAAGTTGAGCTTCCAAAAGCAGCTTACGATGCTAACCACGGAATGGATGAGCACAGAGCTCACCACGTTCACCTGGTTCACAAAATCGGTGCTGTTATGTCAATCATTATCGCTTTCGCGGGGATCTTCATCGCTTACTCAATGTACGTGAAGAAAACTCTTAACCCAGGATGGTGGGCAGAGACATTTTCTGGCTGGAGAAGAGCTCTTCAAGGCAAGTATTACTTCGACGACCTTTATATCGGAAAAATCATTCAAAAAGGACTTGTTCCATTCAATGCGCTTCTGGCGAAGTTTGACTGGGACTTCTACGATGCAATGGTTATCGATGGAACTGCGGTTCTTAACCGTTGGGCCTATAACATTTCTCGTTGGATCGACAACAACATCGTCGACAGCGGAATGGTTGATGGAACAGGGGCAAGTGTTCGTTTAATGAACGTTCTACTTCGCACGCTTCAATCTGGACGAGTGCAATTGTACTTTGTAGTCCTGGTTGTTGTATTAGCTAGCTACGTTTTAACATTAAGATTTTAGTTTTTTTATATAGTAACTTTTCTCAGGGAGATAACCGGTGGCCGGTTCAAATTTATTAAGTTGGATTCTGTGGATGCCTATGTTGGGAGTTCTTGGTGTATTACTTATGCCAAAGGACAAAACTACTTGGATTAAGAGTTGGGCACTTATCAACACTGTTATTACGTTTGCTCTTACTTTAGTACTATACTGTAAGTTCGATCAGACTCAGGCAGGAATGCAAAATGCATTTAACATTGCGATCCCATGGATTTCGCAATTTAACATTTTCTACCGCCTTGGTGTGGATGGGATCTCACTTCCGATGGTTCTCCTTACTGGATTACTATTCATGCTGTGTATCCTTTCTTCATGGACGCAGATCAAGAAATCAATCAAAGCATACTTTGCTCTACTTCTACTTCTTCAGTCGACAGTATTCGGGGTATTCTTCGCACTAGATTTCTTCCTATTCTACGTTTACTGGGAAGTAATGCTAATTCCAATGTTCTTCCTTATCGGGGTATGGGGTGGAGAAAACAGAGAATACGCTGCTGTTAAATTCTTCCTTTATACATTCTTTGGATCGATCTTAATGCTTGTTGGTATCGTTGCTCTTTACTTTGCAACTAACCAATCAGTTGATTCATTCAATATCCTTGCTCTTTCAGGCGGGAAGTTCTCTCAACTTACAGTTACTATTTTCGGCCAGACATTATCGTTTGCTAAACTTTTCTTCATCTTTATGTTTGTTGGGTTTGCAATCAAAGTTCCGGTTTTCCCTTTCCACACTTGGTTACCACACGCTCACGTACAAGCTCCAACAGCGATCTCAGTTATCCTGGCAGGGGTTCTACTAAAGATGGGTACATACGGATTCCTAAGAATCGCGTTCCCAATCTTCCCTGAAGCGGCTAAATATTTCTCTACTGCAATCGCATGGCTTGGATTAATTAACGTTATCTACGGTGCTCTATGTGCGATGGCCCAGAACGATGTGAAGAAACTTATCGCTTACTCTTCAGTATCTCACATGGGATTCGTAATGCTTGGACTTGCAGCAATGACTGTTCAAGGTGTTAACGGAGCGGTTCTTCAGATGTTCAACCACGGTACATCAACAGCTATGATGTTCTTCATGATCGGTCTTCTATACGAAAGATCTCACCACAGATGGATCGTTAAGCCAGATGGATCACGTGGATACGGCGGACTTTATACACAACTTCCAGTTTACTCGATCATCTTCATCATCGGTATGTTCGCATCTATGGGACTTCCAGGACTTTCAGGGTTTATCTCTGAAGCCCTTATCTTCCTAGGGATCTACCAACGTTTCACAACTATCACGGTTCTTGCACTATTTGGTCTTCTTATTGGTGCTGCTTACCTTCTATGGATGTTCAAGAGAATGTTCTTCGGAGAAGTTAACCCTGAAGTTAAAGAATACGAAGATATGACTAAGCTTGAAGTGTTTTACATGCTTCCACTTTGTGTTGCTGTAATCCTGTTTGGTATCTGGCCTTCGCCAATCCTGAACATTATGAAAGCTTCAGTAGGACAACTGGTTTCGTTACTAGCAACTTTCTAGTTAAAGATTAGATTAGGATAAAGAGATGCATTTAAATTATTTGGCAAATATCGGTCGTTATGTTCCAGAAGTTATTCTGGTGCTTTTAATGGTTGGCCTTATTATTCTTGAAACGACTTATAAGGAAGATGAAAAGAATAGAAGATATATCTTCATCACGAGCATGATCGGACTTGTGGCGACTTTCGCTGCACTTCTGGCAAACCTTGGTGGAAAAGCAGAAGCAATCTTCAGCAACGCGGTTGTGATTGATGACTTCTCTACTCTTCTAAAGATGGTGATGGTTCTTGGAACAATCGCAGCTATCTACCTAAGCCGTTTTTCAAGAGACATTTACGAAACTCTTAAAACAGAGTTCTCGATTATGGCAGTTGGTATCCTTATCGGAGGATTCCTTCTGGCTTCAGCCAACAATATGCTGACTCTTTATATCGGTATCGAAACACTTTCGATCCTTTCATATGTAATGGCCTCGTTCAAAAAGAACGACGAGAGATCAAGCGAAGCAGGTCTTAAGTACGCTCTTTACGGTGGGGTTTCAGCAGGTATCATGCTTTTTGGTATGTCACATATCTTCGGTGTTCTTGGAACAATCCAGTTTGCTGGTGTTGCAAAAATGATCCCGACGTTAACGACAGCTCAACTTGCGATCATCATGCCTTCATTTGTTCTTTTCTTTGCTGGTATCGGATACAAGATTGCATCTGTTCCTTTCCACATGTGGTCACCAGATGTTTACGAAGGTTCACCTACTCCGGTTACAACGTTCTTTGCTATCGTTCCAAAACTAGCAGGGATTGCAGTTCTTATCAGAATCTCGGCTACTTTCTTCACAGTAGATTCAACTCTAAAAATTGGATGGGTTGGGTTAATGCTGGTGATTTCAGCACTTACTATGACAGTTGGTAACGTAACAGCTATCGGGCAAAAATCAGTTAAGAGAATGCTGGCTTATTCATCAATCTCTCACGCTGGTGTAATGCTTGCCGGTCTTGTTGTGATCAACGATGTTGGTGTTCGTTCAGTTGTTTTCTACGGAATCACATACCTTTTCATGACTCTTGTTGCTTTCTACATCACAAGCATCGTGCAGGATAAATACGGCAACGATAACTTCGACCGTTTCTCTGGCCTTGCTTTCAGATACCCATTCATGGCCGTGATGATGGCCGTAACTATGTTCTCACTAACTGGTCTTCCACCATTAGCTGGATTCGTAGCGAAGTACAACATCCTGGCTTCACTGGTTGCAACTAAGAACTACACGCTGGCAATCATCCTGGGATTAAACTCAGTTGTGTCAGCTTACTACTACCTGAAGATCGTTCGTCTAATGACTCTTAAACCTCAAGAGTCTGATGAGCAAATCGAAGGTTTCGGATTCTTAAACCAGATGATTATTGTTTCAATGACTCTGCCAATTTTCACACTAGGGATTTTCTGGGAAAGCATTATGTCTCTAGCTGGCAATGCAAAGTTATTCATTCAGTAATTAAAGAGTGGGATTAACTAATGGAATTTTTATCTTTTACAATTTTCTTAATCATCTGCACGGCCCTGGGGCTCGTGCTGATGTTTATTTCAAACTTCCTTGGCCAAAAAGCTAAACAAGTAAGAACCAACGACATTTACGAATCAGGGGTAAACCCGGTTGGAAGTGCCACAAGACAGTACGATATTAAGTTCTATCTTACAGCGATCATGTTCCTTCTATTCGACGTGGAAATTGTGTTCCTTCTTCCGTGGGCACTTGCTTATAACAATGCAAGCAACCTTGGTTTTATGGTGGCGGGATTTATCTTTTTCATGGCCGTCTTACTAGTTGGATACATCTTTGTTATCAATTCAAAAGCGCTAGAGTGGGAAAAATAAGATGTTAGAAACGATTCTTGAAATATTAGTCAAAACTGTAATCATCCTGGGTCTTCCCCTGGGTGCACTACCGCTTATTATTCACGTAGAAAGAAGAGGCGCGGCCTTCATCCAAAGAAGACTTGGACCAAACCGTGTTGGACCGTTCGGACTTCTTCAGCCACTTGCTGACGTTGCGAAGTTCATGTTCAAAGAAGAAGTTTATCCTTCTCACGTTCGTCCGTTCTTCTACCCGGCAGCTCCACTAGTTGCTCTGGTTGTAGCACTTCTTCCACTTGCATGTATTCCTGTTGCAGCACCTTTTGAAGCTTTCGGAATCACAATTTTCCCGGAAGTTTTTAGAAGTGACATGGGGATCTTCTTTGCTTTTGCTGTTTCAGCTCTTGGGTCTTATGGGATTCTTCTTGCTGGATGGGCATCAAACAACAAGTACTCAATGCTTGGTGCACTTCGTGCCTGTGCACAGATGGTTTCATACGAACTTTCACTTTCAGCAGCTCTTGTTGCAATGATCTTCGTTTACGGAACTAATGACATCCACGTGATGGTTGAAGCTCAAACTGGTTACTGGTTTGGATTCCTGCCAAAGTGGGGTGTGTTCATGCAACCACTTGCATGTCTTCTATTCCTTGTAGGTATCTTTGCTGAATCAAACCGTCTTCCATTCGACCTTGCAGAAGGTGAATCAGAGATCGTTGCAGGTTTCCACTTAGAGTACTCTTCAATGAAATTTGCGATCTTCTTCATGGCGGAATATATCCACATGATCGCACTTTCGATGATCTTCATTATTCTTTTCTTCGGTGGATACAGTCTGCTTCCAGGTATGGATTTAATCCCGACTTCATCGCCGTTTGTCCTTCCAATTCTTCAGATGGTTTCTTTAATTACTAAAGTTGCTCTGATGATCTGGTTCTTCGTATGGGTTCGTTGGACATTCCCAAGATTCCGTTACGATCAATTAATGCACTTAGGATGGGAGCGTTTATTACCATTAGGGCTTGTTAACCTTATTGTAACTGTTCTCTTTGTATATTTTAGGAATCAATAATTATGGCAACTGATATTCTACTGACCATCGTTACGATGGTGTTTGCTCTTTTAGTAGTTTTTTCAAAAAGAACGGTTGTAGCCGCTCTTTCACTCCTGATGACATTAGTTTGTATCGGGATGATTTACTTCCAATTAGGGACTGTATTTCTTGCAGCTATCCAGGTTCTGGTTAACGCCGGTGCGATCGCGATTCTTTTCGTATTCGTAATGATGCTTATCAACCTTGAGCAATTTCAAAATAACCGTGAAAGAGGAAAAGTGAAGCTGATCGTAGCTGGTGTCACTGTCCTGGTTATCCTTGGTGTGTTTGCTCTTATCGTAAACAACAACATTGAGGTTCTAACAACAGTTAACCTTACTGATAATTCAATGAAGTCACTGTTTGATAAACTTTTCTCGGTTTATTACCTGCCGTTTGAAATGGCGACAGTTCTTCTTTTAGCCGCTCTGGTTGCGTGTGTAGTGATTACTGGTCACGAAAAAGCTGTTAAGCACGAGCAGGAGGAAGCAAATGAGTAGTATTTATTATTACCTGGCCGGGTTTTTATTCACTCTTGGTCTTTTAGGTACAATCTTTAAAAAAGACTTAATCTCTATCCTTCTATGTCTTGAACTTATGATGGGTGCAGTTGGTCTTTTAACCATTCTTTTTTCTCGTTCGACTGGATTATTAGAATCTCAAATCCTGGTTTTCTTCATGATCATCGTGTCGGCATGTGAAGTTGCGATCGGCTTAAGCTTAATCATCGCGCTTTATAGAAAGAAGCAAACAATTTATACAGACGATATTAAAATCATAACCGAGTAAGAGTTCTTATGTACGAAAACTATCTGGCGCTGATTCCTTTCTTTCCTTTACTGGCATTCTTACTTAACTCTGCTTTGATTAGAAATAAGTTAAATAATGTACAGGCCGGTATCATTACTTTCCTATCACTGTTTATTTCGTTCATCTTAGTTGTCATGACGTCGCTTCATGTTCTAAAGAACGGGCCAGTGACGGTTCACCTATGGCAGTGGATGCAATACGGGGATATCAAATTTGATATCGCATTCGTAATGGACGAACTTGCTGTCATCCTGAGCTTAATGGTTACAGGGATCGGTAGTGCGATTGCTTTCTTCTCGATTGGTTATATGGACCACGAGGAAAAAGTTGGAAAGTTCTTTGCGTTCTTTGCACTGTTTGCTTTCTCAATGCTTCTTCTTGTTCACGGTGAGAACTTCCTTGTTCTTTTCATGGGATGGGAAGGTGTCGGTCTATCTTCTTACCTTCTAATTGGTTTCTGGTATGAACATACTAAAAACGGTAATGCTGCTAAAAAAGCTTTCCTTGCTAACCGCGTGGGAGACTTTGGTCTAGTTCTTGGGATGATCGGGTTTGCACTTGTGTTCAACACTCTATCTTTCAAAGATCTTCAGCACCCAGATATGAGCATCATCCTGGCAAACAAAGAAATCCTCATTGCTTCAAGCTTACTTCTAGTTCTTGGTGCTTGTGGTAAGTCAGCTCAGATTCCTTTATTCATCTGGCTTCCAGATGCGATGATGGGTCCAACTCCAGTTTCGGCCCTAATGCACGCGGCGACGATGGTTACAGCTGGTATCTTCATGCTTTGCCGTGTTTCAAACGTTATTGTTCACTTCCCTGTTGTTCTTGATGTGATCGCATGGATCGGAGCTCTAACAGCTCTACTTGCTTCACTCATTGCCATCACTCAAACAGATATTAAGAAGATCCTTGCTTACTCAACTGTTTCTCAACTTGGGTACATGATCTTAGCTTGTGGTGTTGGTGCATTCTCAACAGGTATGTTCCACGTTTTCACACACGCTTTCTTTAAAGCTCTTCTATTCCTTTGTGCTGCTTCTGTTATTTACGGATGTCATCACGAACAAAACATCTTTAAGATGGGTGGACTTAAGAAGAAAATGCCAATTACTTTCTGGACGTTCACTGTTGGATTCCTGGCAATTGCCGGTATCCCAGGGTTCTCTGGATTCTTCTCTAAAGATGAAATTTTAGCGATGGCCCTAACTAATCCAGGAAACGGTGTTTGGTTATACTCTGTTGCTCTAATCACAGCTCTACTAACAGCTTTCTATATGATGAGAATGTTAGTTCTTGTTTTCATCGTTGAACCAGCTAAGCATGACGATCACCATGATCACCACGCTCACGCTAAACACGATGACCATGGACACGACGATCACGGACACCATGAAATCCATGAGTCTCCAAGTGTAATGACTGTTCCACTAATCATCCTTGCTATCTGTTCGTTTGCGGCCGGATATGTTGGTCTTCCACACGCTCTAAGCCACGAACACGCTCGTCTTTTCCAGGAATTCCTGGAAAGATTCGTAGCTAAGACAGAAGGACACGCTCACCTTTCAGCTCAAACTGAATTTATCATGATGGGTGTAACAACTGTTCTGATCCTTTGTTCAATGGGGCTGGCTTACTACATCTACGTGAAGAATGATCACAACAAGATGAGAGACAGCCTAAAAGCGAAGTTCCTTACTCTTTGGACAATCAGCTCAACGAAATTCAAAGTTGATGAGTTCTATGAACTAGCGATCATTAAGCCTCTTTACCAAATCGGCCACTTCCTGGTTGATGTTATTGAAGCACACGTGATCAACGGGATTGTCAAACTTGTAACGAAAGCAACAACTGAAGGTGGTCATCTATTAGATGACAACAAGCCAGAAAAACTGGAAATGGGAATCCTTTACATCGTTATTGGATTAGCAGTTGTTCTGACAGTAATTTTTAACGCATTTATTTTTAGATAAAAATTGGATTTAAAATGGATCAATTATTTCTTATTAAATTTTTAATTCCTCTCATTTGGGCGATCGGTTTTATGTTCGCACCTAAAAACAATGAGAAGTCTGTAAAACTTCTGGCCCTTATCGGTTCTCTTGTAACTCTTGCTTACTCAGTTAAGATGTTCATCGACCTACCGGACACTGGAGTTTTAACAACTCTATTCAAATTTGATATGCCACTGTTTTTCAACATGTCATACACATTTGCAATGGACGGTCTAAGTGGACTACTGCTTCTTCTTAATGCATTCCTTCTTCTTATTGTTGTCATTACAACTTGGGACATTAAGACTGATAAGCTTCGTCTTTATTACTTCCTTCTGTTTTTATTAACATGGGCAGTAAACGGATCACTTCTTTCGACTTCACTTTATGGCTTCTACATTTTCTGGGAAGTTATGCTAATTCCTCTATTCATCTTAGTAGGAGTTTTTGGTGGAGAGAATCGTCGTTACGCTTCTTTCAAGTTCTTCATGATGACAGCGGCAGGATCAATCCTGATGCTAGCGTCTATGTGTTACATGTCGGCACTTGCGTATAAGTTCAACGGTTCATACGACCTGAACTACGAAATCATTAAGTCTCTTGGATTAAAATACGACGGGTTTTTATCACCTCAGTCTTTAATCTTCTGGTCTTTCTCGATTGCTTTCTTCTTAAAAGTTCCAGTTTTCCCATTCCACTCATGGTTACCAGATGCTCACGTTGAAGCGCCAACTGCAGGTTCAATCATCCTGGCCGGTATTCTTCTAAAGCTTGGTATCTACGGTTTCCTTCGTTTTGTTATCCCACTATTCCCGGAAGCAGTTGATGCTAACCGCGATATCGTTCTTTACTTAGGTGCGATCGGGGTTATCTACGGAGCACTGACGGCATGGGTACAAAAAGATATTAAAAAGCTCGTAGCTTTCTCTTCTATCTCGCACATGGGTTACATCATCATGGGTATTTTCTCGCAAAACCCATTTGCTGTTAAAGGAGCCATCTTCCAGATGATCGCTCACGGTATCTCGACACCGGGTCTCTTCATCGGAGTTCACTACCTTTATACGAGAACTCACACTAAGAAACTTGATATGTACGGAGGCATCGCTTCTGTTATGCCAAAGTTTGCCATTTTATTTTTCATCATCACGGCAGGTTCAATGGCCGTTCCAATGACTTGTGGATTCGTAGGTGAATTCATGGTGATCATGGGAACTTACCAGGTGAACAAAGTGGTAGCGGTTTTAGCTGCAACAGGGATCATGTTGTCGCCAATCTATCTTCTAAAGATGTACCACTTAACAGCTCTTGGTGAAATGAAACACGAAGAAAACAAGTCGCTTAAAGATATCTCTCTTCTTGAAGCGACTCCACTTCTAGTGCTTTCGATCCTGACAATCGTTTTTGGTTTATACCCACAAGCGGTTATGTCACTTTTTGACGGGACAATTAATTTCTTTGTAAATAAAGGTTTATAAGATGGAAAACTTAACATTCGTTCAAAACGTTTTAATCTTCCTTGCTCTCAATGCGGTAGCTCTTCTGTGTTTGAATGTTAAAAACAACGGAAAATATATTTCATTCGGGGCGACGCTGATTTCGGCGATCACTTTCTTTGCGATGCTTTTTAGCTCAAGCTCTTTTACTCTGAGTGAGCTTTTTAGCCTTGAAGGAAACAAGATTTTGCTTCTAAAGATCGTCTCAGTTCTAAACGTGCTGATGATCTTAATCAACGGTTACCACTCACTAGAAAAAGTTAAGAACTCAGTTCTTATGAGCTTTATGTTCCTTGGTGGGGTTTTCCTTCTTGGTGCTAATGACCTGATGACTTTTTACGTAGCTCTAGAAACGATTGCCCTTGTTGGTTACGCTCTAGTGGCAACGTCTGATCTTGAGAACTCTCGCGAAGCTGCGGTTAAGTATCTTATCCAAGGTGCGGTTGTTTCAGTTATCTTCTTATTAGGTGTAGCTTTCTACTTAGGTGCAACAAACGGTCTGAGCCTTGTTGGCGTAACTGTTGTGAACCAGGAATTCTACGCAATCGCTATCGGGATCTTCATCCTGACAGCTTGTTTTAAGCTTGGTGCTTTCCCATTCCACGCTTGGATTGCTGATGTTTACTCAAACGTTACACTTGGTAACCTTGCAACGAACTTCTTCATCTCAAAAATCATTATCGGATTTAAGTTCATTACAATGCTTCAAATCCTTCTGCTTGATAGCGAACCTGGATTCAACGATTATCTAGTTCGCATTGTTCAGGTGATCGCAGTTGCTTCTGCTTTCTACGGAAACATTATCGCTGTTGTTCAAGGACAGTTTAAAAGAATCATCGCTTATTCATCAGTAGCTCATACGGGTTACATGTTAATGATGATTTGTTTAAACCCAGATGAAGCTCTGGAAATCCAACTAATCAGCTACCTTGTTATCTACTCTCTAACAGCAACTGGGGTGATCCTAATACTGAACCAATTTGCTGGATTAAATAAGAACAGAGATGGGCGCGAGATTCTAAAATCAGGCTTCTACCGCAATAAAGGCCTAGCAATCATGTTGGTTGTTTTCGTTCTGAGTCTTGGGGGGATTCCGCTGACTTCAGGTTTTGCCATGAAGTACATGCTATTTACTAACTATTTCAGAGAAGGCTTCACTCTAGAGGCAACTTCTATCTTCATTAGCTCGATTGTCGGTCTTGCCTACTACATCCGCTTCGTAAGTGACCTGTTCACTGAAGACGAGGAGAAGAAAGGTCTGCCTGCAATAAAAACCAGATTCAGCGAATCGCTGGTTCATGTTATCATTTTAGTGTCTATCTTCACGATCGGAATTGCTCCGTCACTCTTTTTAGGGTTGAAGTAGACAGGATGTAATGAGCGTAAAGTACAGGATCCGCCTAAAAAACGAGCGGGTCATTGGACCTTTTTCAACTGAAGAAATCGGTGAATTATTTTTAAAGGGTCATATTGCTGGCACAGAGCTGTGCCAGCTGTTTCCTATTGGCGACTGGAAACCTCTTTCAAACTTCCAGGACCTTCACACTCTAATCAAAAAACTTGATGCAAAAAATCTCAAGGTCAATGACGAACCCACAGCATCTGTACCTGAGAATGCTAAAAAAGAATTAACCAAAACTGGCCTTCCTGTAAAAAAGGACACCACCCAGGCACAACAAACTTTTAACGAATTCAAATTCGGCAAAGACGTTAAGATCGACGTTAACTACGCCGAGCTCGAAAGAAAATACCAGGCCCAAAATCCAGATGCACCTTATGAAGACGGGATGGAAAAGACTGTCGTCATTAACAGAAAGGCCCTGGCCCCAAAAACTCAGGATTTGGAAAAGACGGTTGTCGTTCAAAGATTTGAGCCGCCAAAACCTGAGGTTAAAAAAGAAGAGCCAAAAGAAACAGTCAAACCTGTTGTTGAATTAAAAGAAGTTGTCCCAGAGCCTTCTCATGAAGAACTGGTCAATGAAAAAACAGAATTCATTAACCTGGCCCACGCTCTTCCCACAATCAATGCCCAGCTTTCAGTTTCAGAAGTTGAGCTTGAGAAGCAGGCAAAGATTGAAGAGAATCTGGAAAAGAAAAGACTTCGCGATCTGCAAGAGATCATGCTTCGAGAACAGGCCGAGCAAGAAGGCCTTGAAGAAGATGAGGTTGAGATCGTTGAAGAGTTCTCACGTGATAAAAAAGAATTCGAGCAACGAGTTGTTGTTAAGAAAAAGAAAAAAGGCCTCTCGATTGTCGCTATGCTGGCGCTCTTGGGTGTGTTTTATTTCTTTTTCATCCAGGAAGAAGAGAAACCTAAATTTACAGGACCTCTGTATTTAGAAATTAAATTCCCTATTCCTGCCCCTGTCGAAAATGTCCCGGCCGCCAATAAAGCACTGGCACAAGCTAGAAATCTCTATTCACAAAACACTTATAAAAATCGTGCACTGGCTTCACAGTTTTACTTAAGCTCTCTACAAAACCGCTTTAGCGGAAATGAGGCGATGGGTGAAATTATCATGACCTATGCTGAACTTTTAGATAACACCAAAGAAAGACACTTATCGGCCAATACACTTTATAAATACATCCAGCTTTCAGAAAGAAAGTTACTGATTGATTTAAGCACAGCAACTGGTACTGCGCTTTTTTATGGAAAGATCGGCAAGTATCAAACAGGTGTCGATATCATTAAAAACTATCTGCGCGCTAAAAGTAAGCCATCGCCGAAGATGCTGGCCTACTATCTTCATTTGCTTACAAATGCGGGCGAATTGGTTGAAGCAAGACAAGCCTATGAGAGTTTAAAGAACATTCCTAAAAAACCTTTTGAAGCTTACTACTATCTGGCGCAATTTGATTTAAACGACGATAAGGTTGGTAGTGCAAAAACAATTATTGAAGAAGGATTAAAATTTTATCCAAACAGTGTTTTGCTTCTTCTTCAATACGCAGATATTTTAATAAAAGAGCAGTCGATTAAGAAATTTGAAGAAGTCCTGACGAAGATCAAAGCTCTTGATTCGGAAAATTCGCCTGAGTTTATGGCGAGCTATTTTAAAGATATGGGTTACCTCGCTGCCTTTAAAAATCAAAATAAAGAGGCCAGCCTTTTCTTCAAAAAGTCACTCGAGTTAAAAGAATCAGATGAATTGCGCGCGACTCTGTCTAAACTTGAAATTGGTGGAGACTCTTTATCCCAGTCGTTGATTTTAGAAAGTAAGGTGATTGGTCTTCTTAAAAAAGCAAAAGAAGAATACCGCTTAAAAAATATCGATACCGCTTTCCAGTTTACGATTGAAGCTGTGGATGCAAACCCGGATTACATTCCGGCCGTATTGTTTCAGGCCGAGTTAAATACTTATAGAGGTTTTTTTGATTCAGCTATCTTTGCCCTTCAGCGCTTAATTGGTGTTCACCAACAAAACAACCAACTAAAAAAAGCATTGGTTGAAACTTTTATCAAGGCCTACAAGTTTGAAGATGCTGATAGCTTGCTAAAAGAAATGGCCCAGACAAAATACGCACAGACTGCAGACTACGCTAATTTAATGGGGCAATACTCAGAAGCTAAACGCAATCCAATCGTCGCTATCAAGTGGTATGATAAAGCTCTTTCTCTCGATCCATTAAGTGATAACAACATGTATAGAATCGCCAAGATTCTTCTTCGCAATAAGCGCTTTCCTGAAGCGAGATCGAGAATCACACGTGCTCTTCAGCTTGATCCAAAGAATGTTTATTACCATGCTTTATATGCGGAAGTTCTTTATGAGCAAGATGGAACGGATACTGCGATTGGATACCTACGCGATATTATCGCTGAACAAGGCGAAGACCCGGTTTTAGTGGCCGCGATTACCACTGCGTATTTTAGAAGTGGTCAGTTAAAAGAATTCCAGGCCTATTATAAAAAAGTTCAGAACATGCCTAAAAAAGATGAGGCCTTTTATGAAGTCCTTATCGCTGCAGCTAAACTTGAAGGCAGAAAAGATGAATACATCACTCATAGCCGTGATCTTCTCAAACTTAATCCAGGGAACTTAAAAGTCCGTATGGATTTAGGTGAATTGTTATTTGATGAGAAACGCTATGATGAGGCGATTTTGGAATTTAGCGAAGTCAAAGACAAGCTTGAATCTTACCCGCGTGTTCACTATCAACTAGCGAGAGTTTATTTAGCTAAAAATGATGTGAAGAAGGCCCGCGAGATGGCAGAAAAAGAATTAGAACTCAATCCAAACCTGGATGCCGCTCATTTTATTATGGGTGAGGTTTTCCGAATCGAAAAAGATTACCGCGAGGCCATTACCAAGTACGAAAAGGCCATCAGTTTAAACCCAAAGTCAGTAGACGCCTTGGTGTCTATGGCCTCAATCAGACTGGGCCAGAACTACGCTAACGAAGCCCTGGAGCTCCTAAATCGTGCCTTAAAGGAAGATGTGAGCAATCCAGCGATCCATAAACTAATGGGTGACGCTTATCGTGCGGCCGGACAAAGAGCGTTGGCCAAAGAAAAATACGAGGATTACCTCAAATTGAACCCTGGGGCCCAGGATAAAGACCTCATTGAGTCATTAATTAGAAATCTAAGATAGATTCCCTCTTGTCTTTTTTGCACATTTCCCTTACTATGGCTTTCTAAATAAGCGGAGGATTGGCAGAGTGGTCGATTGCGGCGGTTTTGAAAACCGTTGAACCGAAAGGTTCCGCAGGTTCGAATCCTGTGTCCTCCGCCACTTTAGTTCTACGATCCCCCGAAAAATTTAGATGATACTTTTGATGGAGACGTGGGAGAGTGGTCTAATCCAGCGCCTTGCTAAGGCGTCGTACCCCGCAAGGGGTACCGTGAGTTCGAATCTCACCGTCTCCGCCACTTTGATCTTTAAAATATTTTTCCTATGCGCAGTCGTAGCTCAGCTGGATAGAGTACTTGACTACGAATCAAGTGGTCGCAGGTTCGACTCCTGCCGATTGCGCCATTTTCTAGATAGATTTTAAAATATTTTCCACCTTACATTTTTAATTAGTTCTGTGAAGGAGTCGAACCTACGAGTTCGCTTGCCCGATCTCTTGAATCCCGTGTTTCAGTTTTTTGATTGCTTCGCTTGCGGGGTAAAAATGCTCGCGCATTTTTTCGGGCAAGTGCCGAATGCGCTCATGCATACTAGAAGGTTTTTTAGAGAGAGCGATGAGCCTGGCGGCCATCGTAGAGGAGAAAGGAGCGCGCCTGGGGGGCGCGGCTCAGGAGAGGAGATTAGTCGATTGCACTGACTTTTGAGGAGAGGGAGTATTTTCCTGCGCCTTGAAAGTAGATGGCGATTGAGGCCAGCAGGAAGAAGATGTTTAACTCATAGGCGATTCCACCGTTTTGATTGAGTGAGAAGAGTTTATCGCTAAAGACTAAGAAGATGGACATGACCATGGTGAAAGCGATGACGAGGGCAGAGAGTCTGGTTTTGTAACCGAGGATGAGAAGTGCGGGGGCCAGGACTTCACCGACGGGGACGCCGAGAGCGATAAATTCTGGGAGGCCGACTTCGGTGAGTTTGAGGCGGATGAAATCATGTCCGTTTATGACTTTATGGATGCCGTGGAAGATCATGAGACCTCCGACGGTGACTCTGAGAATGAGTTTGGCCAGGTTTTCGTTGATGGGCATGGGGTCTCCAGGTGAAGATGTGTACACAAAAAGAAGTCTAGCATCTGGTCTTGTTAATTAAGTCAGGCCGAGGTCAAGAATTGTAAACTCTTGCACGGGGTTTTGGTGTACGCATTTGGTGTTCGCTTCTTTTACAGATGGCTTTGTTAAAATCAAAAGGGCCGATATGATGAGCTCATGAAAACACTATTTATTTTAAGCTCTCTCCTACTTTTTACAGCGTGTTCGACTTATGTTCCGGTTGAGTATCGTTCGGCGGGGGAATTTGCTCTGGCCAAAGGAACGGTGGTGAAGGTTGTTTATCCTGAGACGAACAGCTTCGTTAAAAGTTTAGAAAAGAGTATTGCTGAGGACGGATGGCTTAAATTGGCGAGTGCTAGTGATAAGAAATTTTATGAGCTTTCTTTTGAGGGGATTAAAAGAGACTCGAGAGAAAGTTATTCATCTACATCAGAGCGCGATGGGAAAAAATACAGAACAGTTTCCATGATTGCAGAAGGCTCGGGTGTTTTAATTGTTAAGAGCAGTGATAAAAAAGTTGAAAAGACATTTAGTTTTTCAGGCAGAGGTGACGCTTCATCAGAAAAAGAGATGCCTAAAGATCCTGGGGCTAAAAGCTTAAGGCCGATTTTTAATATGCTTCTTGGGCATGATGAAAAGGCAGAAGCGATGAACTCGCAGAATACTTACGCGACGATGGAAGCGATGGATAACTTAAACATTAATCTGGCCAAAGAAGTCTTGAAGAAAATAACTCCGGCGCCTAAGCTCGTTTCACTTAAAATTGAAGATGATGAAGATGATATGGAAGCGCTTGAGAAATTTATTGATAATAAAGAGTACGACAGCGCGTTTCATTATCTGTCAGGGCTTTTAGAAAAAGGGCCGAGAAGCGATATCTACTACAACCTGGGGATCATCCAGGAGGCCAGACAAAACTACACAGATAATTGTGTGAATTATCAAAAAGCCTACGATCTCTCTTCTAAAGCGTCTTACCTGCAACAGAAGGCCGCTTGTTTATCCCGCCAGGGAGAATTGGCCAAAATTCAATTACTGAACTAATTAAATCAAATTTCTCCGGGAAAGAGGTGTATCCCCCATTTTGGGGGATATGAAAAAAAACAAGAGTCGCTAAGCTTTTAGTTATGAAAAAAACAAATAAAGCAAAGTTTCTAGCATCAACTCTTATTCCTCTATCTCTGTTGCTTACGAGCTGTGGTGACGACAGCAATCAAGCTTCAGGTGGATCAACGGGAGGCGGCGGTACTGGTGGAATTAGCCTAAGCTACAAAAACTCAAGAAATGGCAACGCGCTTGTCTCTCTTGCTAATTCATCATCATTTCCAACTGGCTCAATTACAGCGGCCAACAAGACCAATTTGGGAAGTTTTTATCAAATTAATAGTGATTGTGGTGGGACGAGTATTCCTTTTAGTTTTACTTTAAAAAATAATGGAAGTTCATCATTAAGCGCCACGAATTCACCAGTGGTCACAATTACTGATAATACTGTATATGACTGGGGAACAACGAACTCTGGTGATGTAACATACACTTTAACGACAGCACCAAGTTTTCCTTTAGCGGCCGGAGCAAGTACTGACTTTACCATTACGGTAAGTACGAGCAACAATAGCATCTGCACTTATGGTGAAACAGCTTTTGTTGGTGATGCGACGACTGCTCAAAAATTTGAAGTTGTCGTTCACACGAATGATGCGACTTCGCCGAATTATTCAGTGGACTTCACTTTGTACGGCAACAGTTAATTGATCATCGCATGGCCTACGCATAATCGTGCTAAAAGCGTTTTACGTTCAGTAAAAAGTTTTAAGAATACGAATTTAAAGCTAAATTTTTTTGTTTCAAATACCGGGGAGTCAGAGTTGACTCCCCTTTTTCATTCTGAACACGTTGAAGCAGAATTATGGGAAGGGGAATCCAGGGATAAATGGATAACATTGCTCAAAGAAAACTGCCGCCGCGCTAATGTTAACCCATCATTAATTGATTTTGCTCTTAATCCTTCAGCGCCTAAAGGGGTTATCACCACGGGGGCCAATAGAAATTTTTTATTATTAAAACTTGTTGGTAAAAAATTTATCTCAGTTGATGACGATGTGGTTTTTGAGCCCAGGAGATTAGCACCGGTTGAACTTGGAAACGCGCTTGGAGCTACACCGGGAAATCCCCTATCGACCTTTTATTTTAAAGATCAGCAATCGTTAAATTTGCTAAAAGAAAAATCTGAAAGACTTAAGGACGAAGATTTTCTATCGACACAGATGCAGATGCTCTCTTTTGTTCAAAGCTCTCAGGTCTGCGCGCTCTCTCTTTGTGGGTATTATGGCGATTCTGGTTTTCAGAGTCCGCGTGGAGTTCTTTCATTTGATGAACAATCCATTCATTCGTTGATAAAAAAGGATCAATTCCAAGCGGCCTTAAAGAGTCGTTTGGTTTGGCGTGTGTCTGATAAAGTCCAGGCATTCAAGCATTCTCCGGCCATGTTGATGTGTGCGGGGTTTTCAAATGACTATGAATTACCCCCTTTTTTCCCAATGGGAAGAAATCAGGACGGAGCATATGCCTATGCAGTGAGTGCTTGTTTATCAAATGCCCTTGTTGGGCACTTGAATTTTGCAATTATGCATGCGCCGATTGAGATAAGAAATTATACGGAAGAGTTACCAGACTTAGAGATGCGAATGAACGATGTTATGGTTCTTCTCTGGATAGAGTTTTTAAAAAAGAATGCAGAAAAAAATTATAAGAATGCCGGAGAGTTCTTTTTGGAATTTGCCCAAGAGAAAAATTTTGGTGAAAGATTAGACTCTTTAATTTCACAACATTTCTCAGAAAGAAAACTCAGGTTAGAAGAAAAAATTAAGAGCCTGCAATTAAAAGACAATGACTTTTATCACGACTGGATCAAATTGGCAGTTCAAGAAAAGGCGCTCATAGGTAAAGCATTAGAAAAATCACCAAATCTTCTGCCAATAGAAACAAGTAGCGCATCTTTAGCTGCGGATTGGATTAGGCAGTATGCTGAGCTTCTTCTTAAGTGGAAAGAGATAAGAAGTATTGCCCAAGGTATATAGTAAGGAAATTCCTGGGAAAAAAATTCCGGTATTAGTTAAGTCAAAACCTCGACAACCATAATTTAATATTAAGAATGGAATTTTCCTCATTTCCCCCTCTGTGGGGCCCGAATAGTTTGGCAACAAAGGATGTGGAAATGAACATTTTATTAGTAGATGATGACCAGGATATTGCAGATCATATTATAGTTGGTCTGAATGGTTTTGGTTATACTGTTGAGCATGTCCTAAGTGGTGAAAGAGTCCTTGAGCTGATTAAGAAAAATACTTATGATCTCGTTTTGTTGGATTGGAACATGCCCGGAATGACTGGTTTGGATGTCCTGGCCGAAATTAGGGACTCCTATTTGCCTTCAGAGCTTCCGGTAATCATGGTGACATCAATGAATGAGACAGAAAAAATCGTTTATGCCTTAGACCAAGGATGCAATGACTACATCACCAAACCTATTACTATTGAAACTGTCGCAGCTCGTGTGAAAACACAAATCACTCTTCAGAAACTTCATGAACAGCATACGGCAAAAAATAAGCTTGAAGTTATTAATGAAGTTGTGACAACACTGAATCACGAAATTAACAATCCTCTCTTTATTGCTTTAAACCATATTCGCAAGGCCAACAGGCGCGCTGATTATACACAGTTGGAAAAAGCGGAGAATGCTTTAGTGAGAATTACTAACATAGTAAAACAAATCAGTGATCTAAATACACAAAGTAAAAAAATTTTAAAGAAAGATAAAGTCGTTCATTTAAACAAAGCCGCCTAGACAGTTTCCTTTTTTACTTGGTTTTTAATTAGTCAGTTTTTAATAGGCTTTAAAATTGCATTCATTTCCTCAGAGTTAATTCTGCCAAGGAGGAAGTGTATGGCGGCAATTGCGGGCGATAGCCTATTTAACGTCTCTCAGAGTTTTTTCTCCCCAGATATTCTTCAAAAGATTAGCAAAGAAATTAATCAGCCAGTTGAACAAACGCGTGTTGGATTAAAATCTGCAATCCCAACTCTTTTAATGGGAATTATTAACAAGGGCTCTACAAAAGAAGGTGCTGAAACCTTAGTAGAGATTGCCAATCACCAAGCACCAATTGCCGACGTGGTCACAGATCCGACAGAGATACGCGAGGGAAATGAAGTGGTGAATAAAATCTTTGGCAATAATCTCAGTGGTATTTTGTCAAAGCTTGGCACAACGACAGGGATGAATGTTGCGAGTTTAAATAAAATGTTGGGCATGGCCGCTCCATTAGTGATGGGAGCGATTGGCTCCAAAATTAAAACAGAGCACATGACTCCTTCTGCTTTAATGAGCTTTTTAAGTCAGCAAAAGAGTTCTTTAAGTAGCATGCTTCCATCGGGGCTTCCTGGCCTTTCTGCGCTTTCTTCGTCTCAAGCGCTACCCAAGATGACAGACAGGGGAAATGTCTGGCCAAAAATCGTTTTAGGCATTTTAGTTCTTGTGGGATTGTTCTGGTGGTATAGCTCAAGACAAGGAGTCACTGAAGAAGCACTCACAACAACTATGCCGGCAATGCCAGCGATAGCGAGTCGAGAAAATATCCAACCAATCAGTACGCTTGGAGCTTTTATGAACAGTGCTTCGGCCGGTACTGTTAAGCGTTTTAAATTTGAAAACCTAACTTTTAAAACGGGAACAATTTCCGTAGGTGCAGGGGCAAATAAAGAACTAGATCAGATTGTCGCTGTGATGAAAAATCATCCGAAGGCGACTGCACGTATAGAGGGATACACTGATAATGTTGGGCTACCTGCTAATAATATTGCCTTATCAAGTAAGCGCGCGATGGCAGTTAAGGATGAGCTCGTCTTTAGAGGTGTGCGCTCAAGTCGTATTGAAACTGTTGGTCGAGGTGAAATCGATCCTATTGCGAGCAATAAAACCGCAGAAGGACGTACAGCTAATCGCAGAATAGAATTTGTTATACAACTTTAATATTCCTGACCGGGTTGCATAATCGACTCGGTCAGTGCTCCTGCAAGCAGTCACGTATTATTCAAGATTGCTGGCCGCATTTCTTCACGTAACTTTAATTTAAAAATAATTACACGATCGTAACTTGAAATGATGAAATAAGGGCCTTAGAGTCGACGTGAGTCTTTTTGAACTTCTTGGTTTTTTGAAAACACAGGAGCATTTTATGCCACAAAAGATTTATGTAGGAAATTTACCAAACAATATTGGCAACGAAGTCCTGACTGAAAAATTTTCAAAATATGGGCACGTCTGCTCTGCTAAAATTATTAAAGATAGAGAGACTAACTTATCGATGGGATTTGGCTTCGTAGAAATGGAATCGCCTGAAGAGGCAGAGAAGGCCATTGTTAATTTGAATGGATCTGTTTTTAATGGGCGCTCAATCAGTGTTGTTGAAGCGAAAAAATCTCTTTTACACTAATTAGCCAGCGTCGACTTCAACATCAAAATCTTCTTCTTCCTCGTTCCATTCAGCAGTGATGTGTAATGGATGACAGCAGACTTCGCAATCAACAATAAAATCTTGCTTGTCGCCTTCTTCACGGTAAATTTCTAGGGGGATTGTTTCAAAACAAAAGTGGCATTTAATTTCCATGCCCAAGATCGTAATCAGAAAATCGGACAAAAAAAAGGGCCATCTTTCGATGACCCTATTTTTTTTGGTAATTAATAACGGTTGTTTCTTCCGCCGCCACCGAATCCACCACGTGATCCACCACGGTTCTCGTTTGGAGTCATTGGTTTAGCTTCGCTAACAGTCATTGGACGACCTTCAAATTCTTTCCCGTGGAATTTGTTGATTGCCTCTTCAGCTTCTTCATCTGAAGACATTTCGATGAATCCGAAACCTTTGCTTCTTCCAGTTTCACGGTCTGTGATTACTTTTGAAGAATCAACTGTTCCAACTTCTTCGAACTTTTGTCTAAGAATGGCATCGTTTGTTGTGTACGGAAGATTTCCGACATAAAGTTTTCTACCCATTATAAACCTCCTTAAGGTTGGGGGCCGCTAAAGAGAGGGCGATAAACACTGACCACTAATCTAAATGCGACGAACATTATTCTGATAGCACCCTAGCAGAGCACTTTTAATAAATCTATTACAAATCCTATTACCATATAAAAATTAAGGTAATCGTGAGGATCTTAAGAACTAAGTTTTACTTCCTTGTTTGTGTCCTTGTTCCTTTTTGGGTGCAGAGTTTCTTCCCCCCCTATGAAAACGACCACCTTTATGACGAGAACGATCAGGTTTTAGCGTATTTTCTGCATCGATTAATGCTTTCGCCTTACCGTGAGAAAGAAGCTTTGCGCTGACAACGTTGTCTGAATGGAAAGGTTGGTCTGTGACTACTTCAATAGTCTTTCCAATAAGTTTTTCAATGGATTTTAAGAAGGCCTTTTCATCGGCATCGCAAAATGAAATGGCTTCACCGCTAGCGCCTGCGCGCGCAGTTCTTCCAATTCTATGGACATAGTCTTCACTGACATTCGGCAAATCAAAATTGATAACATGAGTGATCTCATCAATATCAATTCCGCGAGCGGCAATATCAGTAGCAATAAGCACGCGGATTTTTCCAGTGCGGAAATTTTCGAGCGCCTTTTGTCTGGCCGTTTGCGATTTGTTTCCATGAATGGCTTCACTCAGAATGCCACTTTTTGCCAGGTATTCTGAAATTCTATTAGCGCCATGTTTGGTGCGAGAGAAAACAATAACTCGCTTAAGAGCTTTGTTATCTAAAATATGTTTTAAAAGAGGACGCTTATTTTCGCGTTCAACGAACATAACTTTTTGAGCAATGAGTTCAGCTGTTGACGAAACTGGTGTGACTTCAACTCTTGTTGGATTAACCAAAATAGAGTTGGCAAGTTTTTCAATTTCAGGCGGCATTGTCGCTGAGAAAAAGAGGTTGTGTCTTTTTGGTGGAAGAATTTTCAAGACTTTTTTAATGTCATGGATGAACCCCATATCAAGCATGCGGTCAGCTTCATCTAAAACAAAAACTTCAAGGGCGTTAAGTTTTAAAAAACCTTGGTTAATTAAATCTAATAAACGACCAGGAGTGGCCACGAGAACATCAACCCCATGAGCAAGAGATTTGACTTGAGGCTGTTGGCCAACACCACCAAAAATAACGGCATATTTTAATTTAAGATTTTTTCCATAAGTCACAAAACTTTCGTGAACTTGAATCGCCAACTCTCTTGTTGGAGTCAACACTAAAACTCTGGCGTGACGTGGAGTTGGTTTTTTATTGGATTCAACCAAGCGGTGAAGGATGGGCAGAGCAAAAGCAGCTGTTTTACCAGTTCCTGTTTGAGCGCAACCTAACAGATCTTTTCCATGCAGAAGCGATGGAATAGCTTGTGCTTGTATCGGTGTCGGGGTGCTGTATCCGGCTTCACTTAAGGCTTGTTTTAAAGGGTCAATAAGATTTAGTTCTGAAAATGTCTTAGGTAGGTCTTGATTCATCTGGGGGCAACTTACATTTATTAAGTGAAAGAAGCAAATTATTTATAAAAGGCCGTAATGTATCGGTTTACTTCATCGCTAATGAACTGAGATTGCTCAGGAATACGGGTCAGGCATCTCTCTTTAAACATGGAAATAGTTTCACACTCATCTTTCTGAAGCCCATAAGATTGCATCCTTCTAAGAAAGCGCAAGTAGCGCTTTTGGGCGGGATGAAGCCTTTTCTTTCCATATAAATAAAAAATCAGCCAAAAAATGAGCAGGAAAAGAATCAATGTAAAAGCAAAGATAATCCCGACAGGAAGATTGCCAGGCGTGAGGGCGCGAAGGACGGCCAGCTGGGTGTCACGATCAAAGTTAAAAATCTTTGTATTAAAACGCGAGTTCAAAGAATCAAGCCAAAGGGCCAGGTTGTTCATGGTCGCTGAATCAAAAAGGCTGCGGTCAATTTTTAAATTAAAAATTGTAATGTACGGGTTGAGCTTTTTATTAAACTCTTCTGTACTCATGGTCACTCTTTCCGGTGCCACAAGCGATGTAGGGTCAACTTTCACCCAGCCTTTTTCGGCCAGATAAATTTCCACCCAGGCATGAGCATCGAGCTCTTTGACGATAACGGAGTTGTCGTAAGGATTAAATTCCCCACCAAGATAACCGGTGACGATTCGAGCTGGAAGTCCTCTTAGGCGTGCCAGATAAACAAAGGCCGCTGAAAAGTGGCTGCAATACCCATTTGATCCTTTTAATAGAAAGTCTTCAACGGAATCGTAACTTTCGGGAGTGGTGCTGTATTGAAAACCGCGGTTCTTAAAAATCCCTATTAGTTCTTTGAGTTTTTCTTCATCAGTTAGTTGTCTCTCCTCTTGTGAGAAATAGCTTTTGTAAACTTCATCTCTTCTTGGGGATTTTAAGCGCAGACCTTTTCTCAACATAAGTGGTGAGGCGTCCTGAATCCTTACCTGATAGTTTCCGGTTGCGACGTAGGCCAGTTCACCCCTGGAAATAGTTCTCAGTTTGAAACTACCATCGCTATAGGAAACAAAAGGAAGATTAGCGCTCTCAACATTGGCCGTACCGTCCAGAACCGGGAGATATTCTTTAAAGCGATCAAAGACTTCTACTTGGTACTTCAGGGGTGCATCTGTTAAATGCTGTTCTGGTTTTTTAAGGTTGCTATTGGCTGCACTCCACTCTTGCCCTGAAAGTTGCCAAAGGACCGCCGTTCGCCAGTAAAGAATTTTAAAAGGAAGTTTGCTGTCTTCAAGGCCATAAGCTTTAAAGGCCTGTTCTGAAGAGAGGTTGATTGGACCGAGTTGTTTGAAGTCAAAACGCGAACCGGCACCAGAGATAATGTATTGCATATCACTGGTGTTAATAAATCCTTGAGTGAAACGGGGAAATGTATAAAAAAGCAGAAGGGAAAGAGCAATAGAAGGGGCGGCCAGAAGTATGAGTCTTTTGGGATTTAAGAGCGAGATGTCGTAGTTTCTTATTTTTAAAATGTAATAGAAATAGAACATCATCTTCACGATCCCAAAAGCAAAAACCAGGAAGGTTGGATTTAAAAGAAAAACTGAGCATTCGGCCAGGCAGAGAATAAGAAACATGTTGAAGTGGTCGCGTTCTTCATCTAGCTCCCAAAACTTCAAAGCGGATAAAATAAGTACAAAAGAGACCCCACACTCTGTCACCAGCAATGTTTTAAAATGCAATCTCAAAAGAAGCATTGAAAGAGCAAGTAGGATAATTTTAATCGTTGTTCTGACTGTTTTGTGAGTAATAAAAAGGGAAAGAATCAAGCTTGCCAGAGTGATGCCGATGATGTTTACGGGAACATCATCGTTAAGCAGAAGCATGTTGGTGATAATAATGGCGATAGTAATAAACTTAAGCATGGTATCTCGCCAGTTCACGCAAGCATTGAGTTAAATGTCTTGGTGAATTCTCAGGAGCAATAAGAACACTATCCCCTAGTTTTAATCCATATTTAATGTTTTGCTGATGAAGGTTGTGAATGGAGAAGCTAATAGACTTAAGAGTTTCCTCTACAGGCGTTTTATCCAGAATCAACATAATGGGACTAGGTATGTGCGCTTGAAATTGTCTGGTGTACCACTTGTTGGTTTGGGCCAGTTTTTTCCAGTCAACGCGCTTTAAAGAATCTCCAGGCACATAATCTCTTAGATAAAAATCATCACCATCTTCTTTTCTTGAATCTGTGACTTCAACTTCCTCGTGAATATTTAGGTTGGCCCTCTCTGGGAAAATAAAAATGTCTTGATTGATATTAAAAAAAGTAAAACAGCGAAAGAAGTTAAAGGGAAATAATGTTTCGATATACACGGACTTGATTGTGTCTTGCCCTCTTTTTACACCTCGCAAGGAAATTTTAACAACAGTTGTTTCGTTGGCCTTTATAGGAAATGTTTCTTTGAAGTGATTAAGTCTTACTAATGAGCTTTTAAAGTAGGGACGGACAAAATAATGCCCCTGAGCGTTGCTTGAAGAGAAATGAAGAATAGCGGTGCTATCTTCTCCAGCATGAAAAGAAGGAAGTTGAACGGATTCGAGTTTAACTCCTGAAAGATTGAAGTGAGTGTAAAACATTGATCCGAGAAATAAACAAAAGAGAACAAAGTTAAACAGAAGGACATAATTATTGGCATAAACCAGACCAATAACCAGCAAGGTAATATTTAAAGCGATGACTTTGAGTCCATCAAAAGTTGGAACAATGTAAAGTGGATGCTTGCGACCTGAATTCGCTACTCGGTTGTAAAAAAAGCTTCGCAGGGAACGAAACATCTTTTAGTCCACCTTGGTTGTTTTAATCAACATTTGAGTCAGTTCCCTGTCCTGATCAAAGGATTGATTTTGAAAAGGAGCAAGTCTGTGAGAAACGACAGAAGGAAGAACGATTTGCACATCATCAGGCAAGACATAATCTCTCCCGCTAATAAGTGCCCAGGCCTTAGCCGCTTTAATGATGTCTTTTCCGGCCCGTGGGCTTAGCCCTTGAAATGAATTGCTGTTTCGCGATTGCTCTAAGAGTCTTAAGACATAATCTAAAAGTTTATCGCTAACTTTTACGTTTTTTACCGCTTCATAGAGATCTGCAAGAGATGAAGGGGTAATCGCTGGTTTTAGTTTGTGGTAACTTTCTGTATGTGTGTCGCTTGAAATGATTTGTCTTTCAGAATGCGCGTCTGGGTAGCCGATTTTAATTTTCATCATAAAGCGATCCAATTGCGATTCCGGGAGATGATGGGTTCCAATTTGTGAACGTGGATTCTGAGTTGCAACGACAAAAAATGGATGTGGAAGATTGATGGTATCGCCATCTAGGGTGACTTGTTTTTCTTCCATGGCCTCTAATAGGGCGCTTTGGGTTTTAGGTGTTCCACGATTTAGCTCATCGGCCAGGATGAATTGATGAAAGATCGGTCCATGAATAAGATTGAACTTCCCTTCCTTGGCATCAAAGATCTGGATACCGACAAGATCAGAAGGCATAAGATCATTGGTAAACTGGATGCGGGCAAAAGAGAGATCGAGAAGTTTCGCCAACGTTTTTGCAAAAGTGGTTTTCCCCATTCCCGGAACATCTTCGATTAAAAGGTGTCCATGTGAAAGAAAACAACAAAGAGCGAGCTTTGTTTCTGTTTGTTTTCCTAAAATAGAGTGTTCGGCCGAAGCCAGGAAATCTTGGATAGCATTATTCATGTGATACTCGATTTTTTTGAGGGCCAACTATAATGCTAATTGAAAAATAGAATTTATCAATTTAGATTGGGCAAATGGAAAACTATTTATTGCCTCTGATGGGGCTTCTTACCGGATTAATTGACTCGGTCGTTGGTGGAGGTAGCCTGATTTCACTTCCTACGCTTTCAATTGCGATAGCACCAGGGCCTCATGCCATTGGAACAAATAAAATACTTGGTACGGTTGGTGCTGCTGTTGCGCTTTTTGTCTATGCACGCAAGGGGCATTTGAAATGGAAAGAAGGACTCGCCTTTTGCGTAGTCTGTGCTTTTGGTTCCTTTTTAGGAAGCTCCATGGCCCCTTATGCCTCAAAAGAGTTTTTCCGTTTTCTTATGATCTTCATGTGTCCGGTTATTCTTTGGATTGTGTATAACAAAGAAAAGTTTTTCAAAGAGCGTGAAAATTTCACCAAGCCTCATCCGGGATTGTTTTTCTTAAGTGCAATTGCTAGCGGTTTTTACGACGGATTTTTTGGGCCTGGTGGTGGAACATTCATGTTCTTAAGTTTATTCCTTGGCACAGGTTACCCAATGCTTACGGCGATAGCTATCTCAAAACTTGCCAATACTTTTTCTGCGGGAACAGCACTTGTGACTTTCTCAATGAATGGTTTTGTTCATTGGAAAGAAGGACTTATTATGGCCACAGGAATGTCATTTGGTTCTTATATCGGTGCTAGTTATGCAACGAAGGCCGCTTCTAAGATTGTTCGTCCCATGCTCTTTTTTATTGTTGTCTTATTGATGGTGAAATTGATTTGGTTTGAAGGCTAAAGAACCTGCCCGGGAGAAGCCGGGCAGGTATAAAAGTCAAATTACTTAAGAGATTTAAGAAGTGACTCGCTCATTTTCTTTGGAAGTGGAGCATAGTGAAGTTCGCTTGCGAACTTTTGTCCGTCTTTCAGTGCCCATCCAAGGAAAGCTCTCACTGCTTTTACTGGAGCAGAAGCAGCGTTTTCTGGAAGAAGGATGTATGTGAAAGAAGAAATTGGGTAAGCGCCTTTTGCATCAGCATTGATGATAGACATTCTTAGGTCACCATCAAATTTTTTAACAGAAGAAGCAGCAGCAGTGATTGAAGCAACAGATGGAGCGATGAACTCCCCTTTTGCGTTTTTCATAGAAGCAGTTTTTAACTGAGTGTTGATCGCGTAAGCTAATTCAGTGTATCCGATAGCTCCGTCAGTTTGACCAACCATTGCGCTCACACCTTCGTTACCTTTAGCACCGATACCAGCTGGCCAGTTAACGTTTTTACCAGCACCAACTTTAGTTTTAAAGTCAGCTGAAACAGCAGCAAGGTATTCTGTGAATACTGCAGTTGTTCCTGATCCATCTGATCTTCTTACAACAAGAATGTCTGTAGCTGGAAGTTTAATTTTTGGGTTTAGTTTTGCGATAGCAGCATCATTCCACTTAGTGATTTCACCAAGGAAGATTTTTGCTAGTGCTTCACCATCAAGGTGAAGACCTGCTTGAATGCCGTTAACATTGTAAGCAACAACAACTGCACCAAGTACAGTTGGGATGTGTCTGATTGGAGTTTTTGCTGATTTTAGTTCTTCGTCAGTCATTGGAGCATCTGTTGCACCAAAGTCTACAGTCTGCGCCAGGACTTGTTTAATTCCTCCTCCGCTTCCGATTGACTGGTAATTGAACTCAACATCTTTGTTGATTTTTTGGTACTCAGAGAACCACTTTGAGTAAATTGGATAAGGAAATGTAGCACCCGCTCCGTTAACCTTTTGAGCAGCAGAAACGTTAAGAGAAATAGTAAGCGCAAGAAACATAAGCAAATTTTTTAACACAAAAACCTCACTCGTTTTGTTAGAAACAACATTATGCTTATTTTATATGGGAATTTGAGGATTTTGTATTGTTAGGATTTGGTTAGGTCAAAATAAAAAAGGGCCTGTTTCCAGGCCCTCTTTATAATATCAGCGAAACTTAGTTAGAGATTAGATATCAGCTTTGATACCGAAGATAATTCTGTTGTCTTTAACTTCTTTATTTGTAGCTGCAGCATCGTCAAATTTTTGCTTGCTGAAAGAGTAAGCTAGGTGGTAACGGAAGTTAACATCATTGAATGGTTTGTACATAACACCACCAACAACTGTATTCTTCTTGTACTCAGTAGCTTTAGAAGTTAGGTCTGTGTCGAATTTATCGTTAGCATATTGTACGAATGGTGAGAATTCGTTGATTTGGTAAGAAACGTTAGCGAAGATTGAAGTTGTTTTATCATCTGCACCAGCTGTTGTTCTCTTTTCTTTTTTAAATTGCTTCCAGTCAGCATCAACGATGAAACCAGCGGCTTCAGTTCTGAAACCAGCAGCCATCATAGTAAAGTCACCTTTTGTTGTTGGAGTTGTTGCTTGAGCGTCACCATCTTGAGCAGCAAGAGTATAAGATAATGTTGGTTGGAACATTTTATCAAACATTACTGAAGAGTAGTGGATACCGTATGCTAGAGAAGTATTTTTTGTTTCTCCAGTTGTATCAGATTTTGCTTTGTTTGGGTTAGAGATAGCAAGTGTTAACTTGTGAGTTTCTAGGAATGTATAAGTTCCAGAAATACCAAAACGGTAGTTACCGATATTGTCGTTATAAGCTGTATAAGCAGCTGTAGCTAGGTATAGATCTGTAGAAGAAATGAATGATTCGCGTCCGTAAGCTTCAGCCCAGTTTGTTTTACCAAAACGAGTTGTGAACCATTGGTTTTTGTGGTCTACGTATAAGTAGTCAAGGTTTGTAGTTGAATCGTCTCTGTCTGTATTAGCGTTTTCTTTGTTGAAACGGTAACGCATTCTATATGATAGAGTGTCGTTAATGTTACCCATCATGTTTAGACGGATAAGGTTAGACAAAAAACCATTTTGTTTTGCTTCAGTTGTCGTTCCAGCTTGAGCAGTTGTCTTTGTGTTCGCGCTGATGAAATCTGCACGACCTTCAAGATTAAATTTGTAATCAAACGCGTGTGCGCTTGTTGATACCGCTGCGATAGCAGCAAAAGTTAGCATTTTTTTCATTGTTCATCCTTGTATGAGTTATTGATAAGAAAAAATGTATGGAAATAGTTTACTCAGACTTTATCTGCTTTGTGTATCAATTTTTTGTTAAGATTCTTTGAAAAAGTCAGAAATCACTTCATAATAAAGATGTAAGAATATTTCTCGAATCGAAGAAGAATAAAAGTAAATGGAATCAATCGAACTTAATTTTAGATACGAAACTAAAACAATCAAGTTTTTGATGCGCTCTTTTTTCTTTCTTATTCACTTGGCCATAATGACAGAAATCGTGGCCACACCAAAGTTTCGCCTCTTTATTAGATTACTTTTTTTCTTATGGCTCGCTAAGCCTTACTACAGCACAATCAAGCATCGTTATTATACCTATTGGTCTTTTTCTGCTCTGCTTTTTTGTTATCTACTCTTTAAAATCTATGAACAATTTTACATTTTAGATAATGAACACATTGGTATTCTCTATCTTATCTCGACACTTATTTTAGTCTTTAAAATGTATCTTCTCTCATCTCCTATTTATTATCCTGTCGTCAGTTGGTGGGAATATGACTTTAGATACAGAGATGATCTAAAAATCTCAATTAAGTCAGGTGAAAATGAATTTGCAGCTCGACTAACAGATCTTCGACGCCAGGCCGGATGTGTGGCGAGTTTCTCAGAGTTGAAACTTGGTGAAGAAATTGTTATCAATGCAGCACTTGATGAGGATAACGTATTACTTCGTGGCGTGGTGATGAGTAAAAGACGCGATGTGATCGGACGCCCTATCATCTATGGTGTTCAATTTAAGTTTGATAGTAAGAGTAATAAAAAACGCTATATTCACCTGGAGCGTTTGTGGAAAAAGCAGAAAAATAATAAGCGCAAGATGAAGTTTGCTCATGACTAAAAATATTAATGATCATTTATGGCTAATGGATGAAGCTTTGAAAGAAGCTCACAAGGCCTATCGTGAAGACGAAGTCCCTATAGGGGCAGTGATCGTTGATTCAGAAGGAACAATCATCTCACGAGCTCATAATCAAAAAGAAAAAGTCCATAATCCATGCGGGCATGCTGAGATTTTGGCCATCACCGAAGCAGCTAAGAAATTAAACAACTGGCGTTTATTGAACTGCTCTATTTATGTCACACTTGAGCCATGTCCGATGTGTTTGAGTGCTCTAGTGCAAGCACGTATCAGTCATCTTTATTTTGGAGCCTATGACACAAAGGGTGGAGCCTTGAGTTTAAATTATAATTTCTATAAGGATCAAAAGTTAAACCACAGCTTTCCTGTTATGGGTGGGCTTCGCCATTTTGAATGCTCAAAATTGCTTTCGACTTTCTTTAAAGAGAAACGTACCAGTTATAAATTTTAAAATTATTTCCCAAACAACATTGTTAAGCCGCTTAGAAGAATGAAAAAGCTTACGATCTTTTCAAACTGCTTTTGGTTAATTCTTGAGAGTGCCCTTTTTCCGATAAAAGACCCTAAAAACGCAGCAATCATCATGAGTGGTATGTAAAACCATTGCGACCAATCCATGAAGCCGTTGCTAATATATAAAATGGCCCGCAGAAGATCTCCTCCAAAATCAATAAAAGCTGATAAAGCAACGAAGGAGTCTTTAGAGAGGGCCATATTGCTTAAAACAATTCCGCGAATAGCGCCACCTGTGCCAATCAGACCAGTTAAAAAACCCGAAAGCCCTAAGAGAGAATAGGACGTTTTAGTTGAAAGTTTTTTGGTGATGTCTTTAGAAAAGAATTTATAGATAGCAAAAATTACCAGGAATAAACCCAATGCCTTTTCCAGCCATGAACTGGAGAAATAGATGGCCAGGGTCGCACCTATTCCCGTCATTACAATAGAAGGAAGAGCGTACTGTACAAAACTCTTAAAATTAATTTCATTTTTAAAGAGATAGATTTTAGAAATATTTCCAAAACAGTGAAGAATAGATGTAATGGCCAGGACAAGTTTTAAGCTTTCAAAAAATGTTGCCAGTGGAACAAAAAATGTCGATGAACCAAAGCCACTTAATGTGCCCAGTATTTCTGAGATAAAGGCACTAAAGGCAATAATCCAGTCGTGTGCTTCCATTTTAGCTCAGTATCTCTTTTACTTGTGCCAGTGAATGAGCTTCAAATGTTGGCTTCAAGTTTGATGTGTTTGCTGTTTTGTGCTGGTTAAACCAAAGCGAGTCGATCCCAAAATTGTGCGCACCCACGATGTCAGCATCAAAGCGATCGCCAATAATAATCGTCGATTCTTTGACAAAGTTTTTGGATCTGCTGGCCGCAAACTCAAAAAAGCGTACATCTGGCTTTGCAAAACCACATTCTTCTGAGACCGCAATGAAATCAATATAGTCTTTTAGCTCTGAGTTTTTGATTCTTTCTCTTTGTGTATATTCAATGCCGTTAGTGATGATTCCAATTTCGCCAAACTCTTTGACGTGTTTTAAAAGTTCTACCGCTCCATCAATGAGAACGACATGTTTTGGCAGTTGTTCCAGATAAAATTCAGACATTTTATGGGGAGGGATCTCAATCTTGTGAGTGTCGAGAGTTCTCTTGAAGCGTTCAACTTTTAAAAAGTCTTTATCAACTTCACCTCTTTCAAGTTGTTTCCATAATAGGTTGTTTTCTGTTTTGTATGTTTTATGAATCTCTTCTAAAAGATCCTTTACTCCAAAGTGAATAAATGTCTGAGTGAAACACAATTTTTCTGAAGCTTGAAAATCAAGAAGTGTGTCGTCGAGGTCAAAGAGAAAAAGATTGTATTTCATGAGAGAAAACTCCAATTACAAAAAAGTGCCTAATGGCATGAGCATGATATTTCATTGACATGAAAATGTCTGCCTTCATAATGATTATGCCATAAAAAACCTAACCCTGAGGAGTTTATGAAGAAGATTATTTGTTTATTATCTCTCGCTCTGCTTGCATCGTGTGCAACAAAAAAAGTTGTGACATCAGAAAAACCACAAAATGGTTTTGATGCCATTTTAAGTGGCTATAACTACCCCTTCCCTGTAAGTTCTTACGCCTTTGAAACACAAGGGCAGAAATTACAAATGAGTTACATGGACATCAAACCGGACAGCGATGTGAAAAAAACAGTCGTGATGTTTCATGGAAAAAACTTTGGTGGGTTTTACTTTGAACCAATCGTAAAAGAATTGGTGAATAAGGGTTTTCGTGTGGTTGTTCCTGATCAAATTGGTTTTGGAAAATCATCAAAACCAGAACATTTTCAATACTCATTTCAATTGCTCGCTCGTTTAACAGATGATCTTTTAAAACAAGTCGGTGCACAGGAATTTACATTAGTGGGTCACTCAATGGGTGGAATGCTCGCAACAAGATACGCACTAATGTATCCAGAAAAAGTTAAAAAACTGGTCCTGGTCAATCCAATCGGACTTGAAGACTACAAAGTTCTTGCTCCTTACAAAACAGTGGATGAGCTTTATGCTGGCGAGTTAAAAAACAATGAAGACAAGATTCGCGATTATCAAAAAGCGGCCTACTATGACGGAAACTGGAAAGCGGAGTATGAACCAATGATTGTACCAGCAGTTGGCTGGACCAAGGGACCGGATCATGCGCTAGTGGCAAGAAATGCGGCCCTGACTGCAGATTTAATTTATACGCAGCCAGTAGTTTATGAGTTCAAAAAACTAAAGATGAAAACAACGCTCATCAATGGCGATAGAGACAAGACGGCCATTGGGAAAGCATGGGCGTCACCAGAAAACCAGAAGATTATGGGTAACTATCCGAAGCTTGGGCCAGAAGTGGCTAAAATGATTCCGCAAGGAAAGCTGGTGACGATGAAAGGACTCGGACATGTGCCATTCGTCGAAGACTTTTCTGGGTTCATGAAAGTCTTTCTTCCAGAGTTATAGCCTTGACACAAGGCCCGTTAATTTACTAAGATGCCCTCGGTAGTTAGGGGGCAGCAAAGGTACGATCGGTCAACCCCGCCAGGCCCGGAAGGGAGCAACGGTAGCTGTTTCTGCTTTGTGCTGTTTTCCTAGCTACTTCTTGTAATTCCATTTACTAATTCCGCTAAATTTAATACCTTTTAATCTGGAAAAAATTCTCGAATTTCCTAAGCAATTTTAAGGAATAAAATGTCATACCAAGTTTTGGCCAGGAAATGGCGTCCTAAAAAATTTCAAGATGTGATCGGACAATCGCACGTTACCCGCTCGCTTCAAAACGCTATTGCTAAAGATAAAATCGGCCATGCTTACATGATGGTTGGAACTCGTGGTGTTGGTAAAACATCAGTGGCGAGAATTTTTGCCAAAGCTATTCGCTGTGAAAACATCACTGCCGATATCAATGCCTGCGGGACTTGTCCTGCTTGTCTGGACTTCGATACAGAAACATCGATGAACGTCATTGAAATCGATGGAGCTTCAAATAACAGTGTTGATAACATCCGCGATCTTATCAGCAACGTTCACTACCTGCCGACTTCTGGTCGCTTTAAAGTTTACATCATCGATGAAGTGCATATGCTTTCAACAAATGCCTTCAACGCTCTTTTAAAAACTCTGGAAGAACCACCTGCTCACGTTGTGTTTATTTTTGCCACAACTGAAGCGCAGAAACTTTTAGGGACAGTTCTTTCTCGCTGTCAGCGTTTTGATTTCAGAAACGTTTCAGTGGAAACCTTAGCAAATCACGTAAAAGAAATTTCTAAGATTGAAGGGATTAAGTTTGAACAGGAAGAGCTTGTTCAGCAGTTAGCTGTTCTTGGTAGAGGATCTGTGCGCGACACTCTTTCTCTTCTTGATCAAGTACTGACGTTCTCAGAAGACAATTTCATTAAAGAAGAAACGCTGACAACATCTCTTGGTGTTGCCGGACCTAAAGCGATCAGTGGAATCATTGAAGCGATTTATGCCGGGAATACAGCAGAGCTTAGCCGCGTATACGGAAGACTATTAAATGAAAACGTACCGGTTAAAAATATTGCCAGCTCACTTTTAGATGAACTGTTTAATAACTTAAAAAAGAAAAGTGCATTGGGTGAAGCAGAGTTAATCTGGATTTACGAAACAGTGGCCAGAGAAACAACATGGATCTTCAATTCTATTTCTCCAGAAAAAGCGTTTGAAGTCCTGATGTACAAAGTGGCCTTGAGAAGAAGTTTCTTTAACCAAAAGATTGCCGGCTCTCAAAATGCATCAGCGGCATCAGCAACTGTAGCACCGGAAACAAAACAAGCATCTCCAGCACCTGCACCAGTTGTCGAAGAAGCTCCAAAAGAAATGAGTGTCGCTCAAAAACTTGAAACACTGATGTCGGAAATTGCCAGCGAAAGAGATGCGGTGATTGCGCCAGCTAATGTTGAAACTAAAAAAGAGACACCGGCAGCAGCGCCTACTCAGGCCGCGAAGCCAGCTGGGAAAAAAGATTTAACGTGGGAAGGGTTTTTAAATGATCTTTCTGCGCGCTCACCTGCTTCAGCTTCTAATCTGGAGCAAGGAAATACATTAAATCCTCTTCGCCTGGAAAATGGTTATTTGAATATTGAACTTGGCTTTGGTTTTTCCGGCCAGGTGTTTATGGATTATTTAAATGAGCCGGAAGTTTTTCAGAAGGTTTTAAACTACCTGAGTGAGTACTTTGAAGTTGAACCAAACAATATCAAACTTGAGTTGGTTCAGGTGACTCAGAAAGAAGATTTTGTGACTCAGGCAGAAATCAGAGAACAAAAAGCTCAAATGACAATGCAGGATCGCGTGGAAGAGTTTAAGAGCAACCCGCTTTTAAAAGAAGCAGAGAAAATTTTTAATTCGAAAGTAGATAAAGTTATTTTAGATAATCAAAAGAAGTGAGTAAAATGCTCCAATGGAGCATTTTACTTCGCAATGAAAACGTTATGAGAAAGACGTATTTTTAAGAGTTTTACGAACAAGGGAGTTGAATATGAAAGGAATGCAAAACTTAATGAAACAAGCTCAACAAATGCAGCAAAAAATGGCTACATTACAAAAAGAGCTTGAGTCTCGTGAACTAGAAACTTCTTCTGGTGGTGGGATGATCAAAATCAAAATCACAGGGAAACAACAAATCGTTTCTATTTCAATCAACAAAGAATGTGTAGACCCTAACGATGTTGCAAGTCTTGAAGAGCTGGTAAAAACAGCTGTTAATCAATCAATTAAAGAATCACAAGACATGGTATCGGCTGCGATGTCAAAAGTTACTGGTGGAATCAACATCCCAGGAATGTTCTAATCTATGGAATTACCAGAAAAACTTTTAAAGGTTGTAAGACAGTTTTCTCGCCTTCCTGGTGTTGGTGAGAAGACGGCCCTGCGCCAGTCGCTGATTATGACAAAATGGAACAAGGAAGACCTGGTTCATTTTGCTGAAGCGGTTAAAGCACTCGCTGAACTAAACCACTGTGAAAAGTGTGGGATGTTCTGTGATGATAAGCTTTGCAAGATCTGTCTGGATTACGGCAGAAGCCATTCAAAAACACTTTGTGTTGTTGAATCGGTGACTGACTGTCTGGCCATTGAGCGAAGCGGGCACTTTAAAGGTAAATTTCATATTCTCTTTGGTGTTCTAAACCCGTTACTGGGAATCGGACCTGATGAGCTTAAGCTGGATCAATTCATCGAGCGCGTGAAAAACGAAGAGATCGAAGAAGTGATCTTAGCTGTAAACCCTTCAGTTGAAGGGGATGCAACTTGTGCTTACATTAAACAAATGCTGCCGGATAGTGTTCGCGTTGATCGTATTGGTTTTGGGATTCCAATGGGCGGAAGCCTGGAATTCGTCGATGCTCTGACGATTACTAAAGCGCTTGAAAACCGCAGGCATTTATAAGTTGGATGATAATGACAAATAGAACGAGCAAAATTCCAAAGTATGTACAGGCCTTTTTTGAATCGTGTGAGATCGATGAAAAGATCAATCGCTTTTCATTCTTTATGATCCGAGCTGACGGTGTGGTCCTTTATCACAACAACAATCTGGCCAACTCACTTTCAAAGTCTTCTATTGGAGCTTTGTTAAGTGGTGTGTGGCAGGCCTCAAAAGCGCTGTCAGAATTCATTCCTAAAGAAGAAGCAAAAGAGGGATACAGACTGAGTTTTGATACGTCTTCACAGGGTATCTATATCGTACCTATTTCTACTGATATGGAAGAACTCTATTTAGGTCTGATTTATCACGATGAAGTGAACCCGGGTTTCATTAAAAATAAAATGAGAGAGATGGCAGCAAGTTTTAGTGAATTCTTAAACCAAGAGTTGAAGGATCACCGTGCTACTCAAGAAAAAACAAACAAAGCATTTGATAAGAGCGAGTATCTGTTTGGCGATATTTCCGATGCGGAAATGGATAGATTATTTGCGTTCATTAAAAATTAAGGTAAGGCCATGTCTTTTGTAAATTATGTAAACAAAGAAGTTAACTGCAAGATTGTCTATTACGGGCCAGGGCTTGGTGGAAAGACGACAAACATTCAGTATGTTTATCAGAAAACCAGCGGCGACAGTAAAGGCAATATCATTTCACTTAATACAGAAAACGAAAGAACGCTTTTCTTTGATTTCCTGCCGCTTGATTTAGGCGAAATCCGCGGTTTTAAAACGCGCTTTCACCTCTACACTGTTCCTGGACAGGTTTTTTATGAGGCTTCAAGAAAGCTGATCCTAAGAGGTGTTGATGGAGTTGTTTTCGTGGCCGACTCACAGGTTGAGCGCATGGAAGCGAACATTGAATCACTAAAATCTCTAGAGAAGAACCTGACAGATCAAGGTTACGATATCACTAAAATCCCTCTGGTCATGCAGTGGAATAAAAGAGACCTTCCAAATACAACAGCGATTAAAGACCTGCACAATGCACTTAATAAGTGGGGCGTGCCTGAGTTTGAAGCTGTAGCTGTTAAAGGAAATGGTGTCTTTGATACGCTGAAGATGATTTCGAAATTAGTTCTAATGAATCTTAAGGGCGGATTAGAGTAAGTTTTTATAGTCGAGGTAGATCAGATGGGCCTTCATCAGTGCCTCCTGGTCATAAAAGCTTGAGCGGCTTCCCACTAAGTGGTGGCCTTCGAGAACGCCGAGATTGTGTCCGTTGAAGTAAAACGGGAACTGAGCATTTTCTACATCAACAATCCCATCATTTGATTTCTGGCTTCTAAAAATAGCTTTTGTAAGCATCATCCACACATGGCTTTGATGCCACTTCGACTCGAAAGCAATGGCCGTATAAAAGAGTCTTGAAGGCAATTGCTTATGGTTCTTTTTAAACCAGCTTTCTCTGAAATTCTTTGAAAGCGATTTTTGAAGTTCACTGGCAATCAGGTTGACGTCTTTTCCTAAAACTTTCTTAGAGACGTTCTCTGGAACTTTTCCGATTGTATTAGCAAGTTTTAGCAGTTTATTGTTGATGTGATCGCTTCCCATAATCGGAGTGGCGATAAAAGAAACACCAATGATGTTTTCTGAAAGTTTGTCGCCTTTTGAGCGCAGATAGTGAAGAGTGTCTACTCCGCCCTTTGAGAAACAGAAAAACCATAAACGTTCATTTGGATTGGCATCAATGTATTCTTCGATTTGTTTTTTTAGCGCCAGTGAATTCTCACGAGCACCTTTTCTTCCATCGACAACTGGAGCGATATGTTTGATGTCGTATTGATCTAAAAGTGTTTCTGCCCCACGCTTAAAAGCAGGAGTTGAGAAGATTTCATTGAAAACACCAGAGACTAGCACAATTGTAACTTTCACTTCAGGCACTTTGAGTGGAGTGCGGTAATCGTTTACTAAGTGTGAGTGAGCAAGCTCATGGTAGATTGTCTGGAAAACTTCACTGTCTGTGGCATCAACCGAGCGCTTATTGGTCACACAAGAGATGATCTCCTGGGCCCTCTCGCTATTGAGGTTGAGGTTTTCCATTGAGCTGATATCGAAGTAGGACTTTAAAACAGTGAAGGCCGAACGAGACAGCCAGATGCTGGAATTTGTAATAGAAAGAAGCGTTTTAAGGACATCTTTTTTGTCCTTAAGCTTAACCAGTCTCTGAAGATTAAAGATAATTTCTTCAGTGCTGGTGTGCTTAGCGTAGCTAAGAATGTCCTTTCTCTTCTGGATGCGAGATCTATAGTGAGAAAAAGACTTTGATAATACGTGAATGGCACTCATTTCTTTTTACATTTCCTAGGGGAAAATAACAGTGTAAGATCATCCCATAAAAATTTAAAAATCGTCAAATTTGAAGAGGTGTAAGATGGGCGGAATTAAGATCGGCATCATTGGTGGAAGCGGCGTATATAAGATTGAAGGTGTTGAAGTTATTAAAGAACACAAAGTTTCTACTCCCTTTGGAGCTCCAAGTTCTGAGGTGATCGAAGCCAACCTTCATGGTACACCTTTTTTCTTTATACCTAGACATGGAAAACACCATAACTTCACTCCGTCTGAAGTTAATTACAGAGCGAATATTTTTGCTCTTAAAGAGCTTGGTGTTGAATATATTATTTCTGTTTCAGCTGTTGGCTCTCTAAAAGAAGAATTTCCACCAGCAAGTTTCGTTATCCCTGATCAGTTCATCGACTGGACAAAAGGCCAGCGCGAAAGAACTTTTTTTGGAAATGGAATCGTAGGTCACGTGTCTGTTGCTGAACCTGTCGATACTCAACTGCAAAAGATGATTGTTGAAACATGTAAAGAAGCAGGTGTTAAACACGGAGCTGGCGGATCATATATTTGTATCGAAGGGCCTCAGTTCTCATCAAAAGCTGAATCAAATATCTACAGAAGTTTTGGTGCAAGTGTTATCGGTATGACAAACGTACCAGAATCTTACCTGGCAAAAGAAGCAGGAATGGCCTATGCAACAATCGCCATGGTTACTGACTACGATTGCTGGAAAGAAGAGCACTGTACTCTTGAAGAAATCATGAAAGTTATGTCGGCCAACAATCAATCGGCACATGCGGTTTTAAAGAAGCTTCTTCCAAAGCTTCACGCGAATCCATTTAAGATTAAAAAAGAAAATACGTTTGCTGTTATGTCGAAGCCAGAAAAGCTTTCAGCTGAGCAAACTCACATCTTAGAAGTACTTCTAAAGTAATGAGCTACACAGGTCACTACACAGTTTTAAAACATGAGTGCGTCGATTCATTAACTGAAAAGGCGCCTCTGGATAAGAAGTCTTACTTCGCCGATCTGACGTTTGGCGGAGGCGGACACACGTTTGAATTTTTATACAGGAATCCCCTTTTTAATGTTCGTTCAACAGATCAGGACCCGGATGCCTTAAAAAATGGAAACGAGAGAATCCAAAAAGAACAAATGGGTGATCGAATTAAGCTTATCGATACAAACTTTGTTCACTTCTCTTCAATGATCAGAGAGCACTCACCTGAAGTTTTTGCTGACGGTGGATTCCAGGGAATTCTTCTGGATTTAGGAGTGTCTTCACATCATTTCGATGAGGCCGGTAGAGGTTTTTCATTCCGTTTTGATGGTCCACTTGATATGCGCATGGATTACGAGTCGGATGAATTTCAAACGGCCGAGGAGATCGTCAATTCATACAGCGAAGAGGAGCTAAGAAGAATTTTTGAAGAGTACGGCGAAGAAAAAAACGCGAGAAAGATCGCTGCGAAGATTGTGACTGAAAGAAAAGAGAAACGAATTTCGACGACCAAAGAATTAGAAAATATCGTTTTCCATTGCTATCCAAAAGAGCATCGTTACGGAAAGACCAACCCTTCAACTCGAGTATTTCAGGCCCTAAGACTTGAAGTAAACCGGGAACTTGAAGTTTTATCCAACACAATTGATCAACTAATTCCACTCTTAAAAGTAGGCGGACGCCTCGCTATCATCAGCTTTCACTCTCTCGAAGATCGCATTGTGAAGAATGTTTTCAGGGACGCCTCTCAAAAAACCGAGCTTCCTGTAGAGGTTTTAACAAAAAAGCCAATTCTTCCATCTGAGCAAGAAATTTTAGACAATTCTCGTTCAAGAAGTGCTAAACTAAGAATATTAGAAAGAGTAGAAACTAAAAAAGACAAGAATAAATATAAGCAATGATATTTGGCATTTAATCAAGGAGTGATTATGGCCGCATCAAAGAAATCTTCTGAAAAATTTCAGTTGGGCGCGAAAATAAAAGAAATTATTTTCAGCTCACAGGGTTTTCCCATTTTCTTATCATTCACCACACTGGCCATTTTGTTTGTTCTATTTCGCATGAAAAATGTTGAGATGGATTACACCATCACAAAAACAAACCGCGAAATTGAAAAAGTTATTCTAGATAACAAAGAATTAAAAGCGAAGAAGGCAAGAATGCTTTCAGCTGAAAAGTTAAGAAAATTAGCGGCAGTACATAACCTGGATCAACCAAAGCAGGATCAAATTATTGTCATTCCATAGGATTTGGAAATTGAATTATGAATAGAGTTGAAAAAAATAGGATCATCTTTGTTTTTACCTGTTTCTGTTTGTTTTTCCTTTTAGTTTTAGGAAAAGCATTTAAGGTTCAGCTAATTGATGCTGGAGATCTCATTGTTCGCGCCAATTCACAATTTTTAAGACAGGCGACTGTTTATCCAAAACGCGGAAACATCTACGACCGCTCAGGCCACCCTCTTGCTCTTAACGTTCAAACATACAGTATCTTCACAATCCCGAAATCAACTGACGGGAAAAATGATGTTTATAAAAAACTAGCCAAGATTGTTCCGGAGCTTTCTTACAAAGAAATGATTACGACGATCAAAAAGAGAAAGAGATTCACTTGGCTTGGCAGAAAACTTCGACTGTCAAAAGATCAGGTTGAAGATATTAAAGAATTAAAAGGAATCTTTATCGAAGGAACTCCGGAGAGAACTTATCCAAATCATGAGCTTCTGTCTCAGGTTATCGGGTTTGTTGGTCTTGATAACTCAGGTCTTTCTGGCCTTGAGTACATGTACAACAAAGAGTTAAGAGGAAATCCGGTTACTCTAAAATACACGATTGATAATAAGGGCCGCGCGATTAAGTTCGAAAGCCATCAGGATGTCACAGCTCAAGCAAAAGACATTTACCTGACGATTGATAAAGACATCCAGGGAATGGCCGAAAAATATTTAAAAGAAGCTGTTCTAAAACACAATGCAGATAAAGGTGGGATTGGTGTTATTGATGCAACAACAGGAGAAATCCTGGCGATTGCCAACTACCCTACTTTCGATCCAAACAATGTTAAAGGATCAGCTCCGGAATCAAGAAAACTAAGTTTTGCTATTGATCCATTTGAGCCAGGGTCAACTTTTAAGATTTTCACGGCCGCTTCTGCTCTTGAGCACAAGACAGCAACGATCAATTCTACTTACTACGCTGAACAAGGAAGAATGAGAGTTGATAATCATTGGATTAAAGAAGCTGAAAGCCATGAGAAGTTTGAATGGATTTCAGTTGCAGATATTATTCGTTACTCTTCAAACGTTGGAACGACAAAACTGGCCTTTGATTTAACGTTCCCAAAATTAAAAGAGACTTTAAAAGAACTAAACTTTGGAAATAAAACTGGAATTGAAGTTCCGGGAGAATCTCGCGGTATCTTTACTGAGGCAGACAACGTCACTCCTCTTTCTCTAAGTAACATCAGTTTCGGTCAAGGTATTGCGGTAACAGGTGTTCAGATGATGGCGGCCTATGCGGCGATTGCCAACGGTGGTGAGTACATTAAGCCAACACTTATTAAGCGCGATCCAAACCAGGTGACGGTTTCAGAATTAGAACCTGAAAATGCGAATCAATTAGAGAAAAGAAGAAGAGTCCTGTCACAAAAAAATACAGAAGACCTGACAAAGGCCCTGGTATTAGCTGTTGAAAAAGGAACGGGTGGAAACGCCAAGATCCCTCACTTCCAGATTGCGGGGAAAACAGCGACTGCTCAACGAGTAGATAAAAACGGTGGATATAAGGGTTATGTTTCTGGGTTCATCGGATACCCGGTTAACGTCGATAGAAAATTTGTTATCGCTGTTTATATTGATAACCCAAAAACTGGCGGATATTACGGTGGAGCGGTTGCGGGTCCAGTGTTTAAAAACCTGGCGGAGTATATGCTTTATAAAAATAAAGACATTAGTAGACTCGCAGAACACGAAGACAATGATTACGATCTGAAAAAAGTTAAGACCAACATCGACATGGTTCAGGTTAAAGAAGCGGCTTCAAGAAGCTTGACTCCTGGGATTGTGCCGAACATGATGGGGCTGGATAAGATTACAACGACCAACATCTCGTTGAAGTTAAACCTTCAAGTTGTTCATAAAGGAATGGGAGTGGTTTCATCACAATACCCACCAGCAGGAACACCGATTGGCGATGATACTGTTGTGAAATTAGAATATTCACCTCCAACATACGAATAGGTCATGAACAAAAAAGAACTTGTCGACGTTTTAAATGCAGATATTGCCTCTAGAAACACACTGACTCAGCTTGATGGAGTTGTAAGTAATATTACAACCAATCTGCAAACGGCGACTGAGGCCGACGTTGTTTTCTATAAAGTTCATAACAATGAAAAATCAATTGAAGATTTTAACAAGCGACTGAAAGGAAAAAATCCTGGATTGATTGTTTTAAATCATGGGTCCGAATCATTGGTTAAGGCCGATAATTGTATTTTTGTTGATGCGGCTAAATTCCTTATTCTGCAAAAGAAAGTTTTAGATATCATGTTTCCAAATAAAGGGCTGATGAAAATCATCGGCGTCACTGGGACTAATGGAAAGACGACAACGGTTAACCTGGCGATGCAAATCAGTACTCAGCTTGGTCACCCGGCGATTTCTGTGGGAACAATCGGTGTTCAGGATGCGAATGGGGCCTTGATTGAGGATTTAGAATCAACAACACCTTCGTATGTTGAATTCAGAAAAATCATTCATCGCTTTCAAGAGAAATATCAGGCGTGTTTTGTGGAAGTAAGCTCCCATGCTCTTGCTCAAGACAGAATTTATGACATCGCTTTAGATGCAGCAGCGTGGACAAGTTTTTCTCAGGACCACCTCGATTATCATAAAACGATGGAAGAGTATTTTGATGCCAAGATGCTTATCGAAAAAAAATACCTAAAAGAAGGAAAGAGTTTAATTGTCCCTTCTTTTGAAAAAGATCTATACCAAAATATTCTAAAGAAAAACCCAAACGCAAGAGTGAAAGTGGCAATGACTCTCGATGAAAGAAAAATGACGGATAGACCGCTTTTTTATCATTCATCTTACAATCAAAGTAATGCGGAAGTGGCCCTTCAGTTGAATTCAGATCTTTGGGGCGAAGAAAAAATCAACTCGTTGAGTTTGAAAAATATCAAAACACCACTAGGGAGATTTTCAGTTATTGAAATGGACAACGAAGGCATGGCCATCGTTGACTATGCCCATACTCCGGATGCTTTGATCAATATCGGCGAAGCTATTAAAAAAGCTTTCCCGAATCATTCACTAACGGTTGTTTTTGGTTGTGGTGGAAACCGCGACAAAACCAAAAGACCTCTTATGGGTAAGGCGGTTGCTGGATTTGCAGATAAAGTTGTCGTCACATCAGACAACCCTCGCGACGAAGCGCCGGAAGATATTATTATCGACATCATCGCCGGTATCAGCACCGGTTACGAAGCGGTCGTCGACCGTAAAAAAGCAATCCTTTTTGCACTTGAAGCGATGAAGAAGAAAGAAATCGTTCTTATCGCCGGAAAAGGGCATGAAGAGTATCAGGAAATCAAGGGTGTGAAGCACCCATTTAGTGACTTCAATATCGTTTCTCAATTTAAACGCGGATAAATTTAATGGTTTCTTCAAAACTTCTTTTTAAACTTAAAACAGTTAAGACGATGACGAGCGCTTTTGATCATAAAGGGCGCGAGTTCGAATTAAAAATCAATACAGATTCACGCAGCTTTCAGGCCGGAGAGACTTTTGTGGCCCTGGTTGGGGAGAACTTCGATGCTTTCAATTACCTTGAAGGTGTTTTAAATCTGGACGCAAAGGTTGTGGTTTTTAATTCGACTAAAGAGCGCGAAGAATTAGTGCCAATGCTGGCTGCTTTTTATCCCAAGACACTTTTTATTACTGTTACAGACACTCTTCTTTTTATTCAAGAACTCGCTCGTTTACATATCGAAGGCTGGAGAAAAGCAGATAAAGACAGAAAGATTATTGGTGTAACTGGATCAAACGGTAAAACAACACATAAAGAAATGATTTATTTTCTCCTCAATTCAATTCTTCCTGGAAAAGTCCTGGCGACTAAGGGAAACCTGAATAACCACATTGGGGTTCCACTTACTGTTTTTAGACTGAATAAAAAACATAAGGTGGCCATCATTGAAATGGGGATGAATCACGCAGGTGAGATTAAGGTTCTTTGTGATATTGCCAGACCGGAACACGGGATGATCACCAACATTGGAGCGGCCCATATCGAATTTTTAAAAACGATGGAGGCAATCTTTAAAGAAAAAGGAACCCTTTACGATTCAGTTGTTAAAAATGCCAAAGGCAAGGGATCGTTTGTGGTTAATGCCGATGACCCGTATCTGGCAAAACTTAAAAAATCAAAAGGCCTTGTGACTTATGGTGAAAAGAACGGGGATGTGAAAATTGATATCGATGGAAATGAGATTTCTTTTAACATTGATAAGAAAAATGTGTGGATAAATAATAAAAATATTTTTGAGCACCACAATCTAAAAAACCTGGCAGGGACAACGATCTTTGCGATGAGCTTATTTCCAAAAAAGATTAAAGAACTAGCAGTGGCCGCTTCAAAGTATGAGCAGCCAAATATGAACAGGTCGCAATGGGTAGATAATATCTTTCTTGATGCTTATAATGCGAACCCGAGTTCGATGCGAGTTTCACTGGATTCATTTGTAACGGTCATGAAAAATAAAGGGGTCTCTCTTGATGACTGCTACTTTGTTTTAGGTGATATGAATGAGCTCGGAGACCATGCACCACAGATGCATAAAGAGATCGCAGAACATGTAAAATCTTTGGGAATTAAAAATGTGACCTTTATTGGAAGATATCGCGAGTTTTATCTAAATGGTTACCCGGGTCCTGTCAGTCACTACCACACCAAAGAAGAGTTCTTTTCTGAGTGGAAAGACATTAGAAAAAAATACAAGTTTGTCTTCGTGAAAGCCAGCCGCTCTTTACAACTAGAAACCCTGATGGGTATAGTTTAATATTGGTTAAAACTTAAAAAATAGGAAAGTAAGGATGCTTTACCATTTACTCTACCCACACCATCACCTGTTTAACATCTTCAAGTACATCACTTTTAGAACCGGGATTGCTTTTCTAATCGCAACAGTTCTTTCGATTATCTGGGGACACTACTTCATCGACTTCATGAAGAAGAAGCAGTTTGGACAAATCATCAGAAATGACGGCCCTGAGTCTCACTTTAAGAAAAAAGGGACTCCGACTATGGGCGGTGTGTTCATGTTGGGGAGTATTTTTGTTACGACTCTGATCTGCGGAAACTTTTTTTCTATGCCGCTTAAGATCACTTTAGGGGTCACATTTTCTTATTTCCTACTTGGTTTTTATGACGATTACCTGAAAGTTTTAAAGAAAGACACGAAGGGTGTTTCGGCCAAGGGGAAACTTGTTTGGCAGTTTGGAACAGCTCTTGTCGCTATGTATATTATGGTGAGTCAAAATATCATCAACACTGATGTGTACTTTCCTTTCTTTAAATCCCCGATTATTGATCTTGGCTACTGGTATATCCTGTTTGGATCAATCGTTATTGTTGGATTTAGTAACGCAGTTAACCTAACGGATGGTCTCGATGGTCTGGCCATTGGGCCGATCATGGTGAGTGCGGCGACGATGGGTCTTCTGACTTACGTTACTGGTCACAAAGAAATCTCTCAGTATCTCTACATTCCATACTTCGAAGGCATGGGAGAGATCACTGTCTTAACTGCGGCTATTATAGGTGCAGGAATCGGCTTTTTATGGTATAACTCATACCCAGCTCAAATTTTCATGGGCGATGTTGGATCCCTATCTTTAGGGGGAACATTGGGTACGATTGCGGTGCTTGCGAAGTCAGAATTCTTGTTTGTAGTTATCGGCGGAATTTTTGTTATCGAAGCTCTCTCAGTTATTATCCAGGTTGTTTCATTTAAAACACGCGGAGTACGCGTTTTTAAAATGGCACCAATCCACCATCACTTCGAAAAGCTTGGCTGGCCGGAGACGAAGGTAACAGTTCGCTTCTGGATTATCAGTGTGTGTCTGGCAATCATGGCACTCTCGACATTAAAGACTAGATAGTCGTCGAGTTAGTCTAAGAGGAAAGTTGAATGGAAATGGAAAGATTTAAAGGTAAGAAAGTTCTTATCGTAGGTATTGGCAAGACTGGTTTTTCTCTGATCAATTTCTTCAACAAATTAGAATGCGAAATCAGAGTCACAGATATCAAGCCTATCTTCGACCTTAACAAGTCAGTTAAGAAGCTTAAAAAAATCGAACCACCTCTAGAGATGACTTTCGGTGAACACAAAGACGAAGACTTCTTAGAAGCAGACGTTATTGTTTACTCAGCGGCAGTTAATCCGAATCTTCCTCAATTAGAATTAGCACGCAAGAACGGAAAAGAAGTTTATTCAGACTTCGCTCTTGCTTATAAACTTTGTAAAAAACCAGTTGTCGCTGTTTGTGGATCTTTTGGTCGTACAACAATCGCAGCGATGATCGGCTTCACTCTTAAAGTTGACGGGAAAAACGTATTCGTTGGTGGAACGTCAGAAATGCCATTCATTGAGTACTGCCTTCTTCCAAACATGAACGAGATTGATTATGTGGTTGTTGAAGTTTCAGCAATCCAGATGAAGTCACTTCAGGATTTCCATCCGAAGTTAGTTGTTTTCCCGAATATCGGGGAGAACTTCTCAAAAGCAAACTTCTCTTCAGTTTCTGAATACATTGAAACAAAACTTTCAATCATCAAAAAACTTTCTCCAGAAGATACACTGGTAGCAAACTACGATTCACTTGCTAACAACGCATTCTTTAGAAACGCGAACTGCCAGCTTTACTGGTACTCTCGTCGCTCGTATGTAACTCTTGGGGTAATGAACGAGATCCAGGGAACTCACTTCCACGACAGAAGAATCCACTCGAACATTAACTATCACTCAGAGTTTAAAGTTTCTAAAATGAGAATCGTGGGACAAAACAATCGCGAAAACCTAATGGCAGCAGTAACTGCTTGTAAGGCCCTTGATGTAAGTGACGATGCAATCCAAACTTGTATTGAGAAATTCCCAGGGATTCCAAATCGTATGGAATTCATCATGGAGAAAAATGGCGTAAGCTTCTACAACGATTCAAAAGCTGAAACTATGCCAGAAATGCTGGCTTCACTTAAATCATTCAAAGAACCAGTTATTTTGATTGCTGGTGGTAAAGATAACGAAGACCTTAACTTCGATCCATTTGCTAAGGACATGATCGGAAACGCTCGCGTTCTAGTTTTAGTGGGAGAGTGTAAAGAGAGATTAAACAGAGCTCTTGGCGATCATAACCAGACTTACATTGTCGGTTCATTTGAAGAGTCAGTTCTGTTTGCTTACCAAAAGTCTAGAACGGGAGATGTTATTCTTCTGTCTCCAGGAAACCCGGCATCGGATTTCTTCCGCGACTACGAAGAGCGCGGGAACTATTTCAAGAAACTCGTTTATCAATTATAAAATATAAAAACGGCCTCCTTCGGGAGGCTTTTTTGTATACCCGACCACTCCACTTTTTTTCTACAAATTTTCTCCATCCATTTAAATCTTTGTTATCCTAATACATATGGATGAACAACTTCATGATGTAGACAGGCTGATCAAAGCGTTTCTTTCAACGCTGGCGATTATTATTACGATTGGACTTATTATGGTCTGGTCTTCCAGTTATATCCTGGCCAATGAAAATTTCGGCAGCCCTTATCACTATATTATCCGCCAACTCATCTATCTTTTTTTAGCGATCGGTGTGACTTTTGCTGTTTCTAAAACAAAATACACTTTCTGGTTAAAGTACGGCTACATCGTCAATATCGCTGCTTCTGCTATTGTGGCGCTGACAATCATTAAAGGAATTGGAGCTTCAGCTAAAGGTGCAAGCCGTTGGTTAACGATGGGAGGCATGAGCCTTCAGCCGGGTGAGATTGTAAAATTCACGGTCATCCTTTCGGCACTTTCATTCTTTGAAAACTGGAACAAGATGGATAATAAAGAGCGCATGAAACACGGGGGAACTCTGTTTCTGCCGTTGGCACTTTTAATTAAACAACCGGACTTCGGGACTTTCTTTATTTGTTTTGTTGTTATCTCATTTGTTTGTTTCATGAGTTCATTTCCAAGAAAATACTTCTACTACTCATTGATTGCCGGTGGTGTTGGTGGGGTCTTCATTCTTTTCTCGCAGGCCTACCGTGTAAAACGTATGTTAACTTATCTTGATCCATGGAAGAATCCACAGGGGTCAGGTTTCCAGATCATCCAATCTTATATGGCCTTCGCTAACGGATCAGCTTTCGGCCAGGGGCTTGGTAACAGTAACGAAAAACTCTTCTATCTTCCGGAAGCCCATAACGATTTTATCTTTTCTGTTATCGGGGAAGAGCTTGGGTTTATCGGGGTCTTCTTTTTAATCTGCCTTTTTGTGGCCTTCATCTATTTTGGTTTCAAGTTGGCACTTCAAGTTAGAGACCGCATCGGTGTGATCATGGCGTCGGCCATCGTTTTTGTTTTAGGTCTTCAGGCCCTACTTAATATGGGCGTTGTTTTAGGTCTTCTTCCGACAAAAGGATTGAACCTTCCGTTCGTCAGTTATGGTGGGTCATCGCTCCTCTGTAACTTCTTTGGGATAGGGCTCCTGCTGTCTGTCGTTAATGGATACCGCAATGAACTTATGGGCGTTGAAAACAATTTCAGGCCAAAAAGAGAATCATCTGGTAGAAGAAAAGCTACTGGAGATGAGAGCGGGCACGAAGAAGCTTACGTCTAAATCTCTCAAGGATCGATCATATACATTTTAGGAGTTCGTTATGTTCCGCAATCACACGGCACTAAAGCCAAACCATGCAAAAATTCACTTCGTGGGAATTGGTGGAATCGGTATGAGCGGGATCGCTGAAGTTCTTTTGTCTTTAGGATATAAAGTTTCAGGATCGGACGTAGCTGAGTCAGCTAACGTAAAAAAATTAAAAAAAATGGGAGCGGAAGTTCACATTGGCCATAAAGCAGAAAATCTAAACGACGTAACGGTTGTTGTTCATACATCTGCAGTTAATGAAACAAACCCGGAAATGCTTCGCGCGAGAGCAGAAGGAATTCCGATTATCAGAAGAGCAGAAATGCTTGCTGAGCTGATGCGCTTAAAATACGGTCTTGCTGTTGCCGGAACTCACGGTAAAACAACGACGACTTCTTTTTTAGCGACAATTCTCCAAGAGTGTAAATTGGACCCGACATACATCATTGGTGGGATTGTTAAAAACCTGGATGGTCACGCGAAAGTTGGCCAATCAGATTACCTGGTAGCTGAAGCGGATGAATCAGATGGATCTTTCCTTCTTTTATCTCCTGTTATGTCAGTTATTACAAATATTGATAACGACCACATGGATCACTACGGCACGGAAGAAAACCTATTCCGCGCTTTCGTAGAGTTTGCCAATAAGATTCCATTCTACGGCGTGGTGGCCCTCAATGCTCATGATGAAAAGCTTATGAAGCTTAAAGCAGAAATGAAGCGTCCAACGGTAACATTTGGAATTGAAACAACGGCAGATTACGAAGCCCGCAATATTGAGTTTGGTCACTTTGAAACAAGTTTTGACGTTTATTATAAAGGCGAAAAAATGGAGAGATTTAAAATCAATCTTCCTGGACGCCACAATATTTTAAACAGCCTTGGAGCGACAGCTCTGGCAATTCATATGGGATTGAGTTTTAAAGATGTGGCAAAAGCAGTTGGAAAACTTGAAGGTGTTGGAAGACGCTTCCAGCTTCTGCATAAAGCAGGATCTTTTGAAGTGGTTGATGATTACGGCCACCACCCGACGGAAATTGCTTCGACTCTAAGAATTGTCAAAGACACGCGTCCTGATTATAAAAAAATCGTAATCTTTGAACCTCACCGTTATACGCGTACGCGCGATTGTTGGGATCAGTTCCTTCATTGCTTTAACGATGCTGACCAACTTTATTTACTTCCAATTTACGCTGCCAGCGAAAACCCACTCGATGGGATTTCAACAGAGCGACTGATTGAAGACATTAACCGTCTTCACCCGAACTTTGCTAAGAAGATTGAAAACATCGAAAAACTTCCAGAGGTGATTGAATCGCACAAGGGAGATAAGACGATCGTTGTCACTTTAGGGGCAGGGTCAATCGGAAAAGTTGCCAGAAAATGGGCGGGCGTTGAATAGCAAAATTCAACTTTTAGTTGTGGCCTTGGTTTCCTTTGGGTTGGGGGCCACAACGACCTATCTCCTGTCTTATAAAGAAAACCCCAAAGAATTAAATTCGCAATCTCTTCAATCAGAACAAAAAATCATAGAAACTCCTAAAGGTGAAGATCGCAAACCTTTTTTTGTTAAACCAGAGTCTCTTCAAGAAACAGAAAATTTAAAGACTGAGACTGTGACCAGAGAAGAATCAGACAAAAGCTCTGGCGATAAAAAACCTGTTGATTATTTCAACCTGGCGAAAAGCATCAGAGATTTTCAGGATAAAGTTTCGGCCGAAATCAAAAAGACTTTTAAAAGCATTTCTTTGACGGATGAAAAGCATAGTGCAAAAAAAGATCGTCTTAACGGTAAATACGAGATGTTCTTTGAAGAAAACAGGCTCTGGTATAAAGCTGAAGTTGATAGTTTGACTGGAGAAAAACTTCACTTGTTTTTTAATTATTATAACTGCGATGTAGACCGCGCAGGAAAAAAGAAAAATGAACCCCGTGATATTCTGGATCGCTGTTTTGTCATGTGGGGCTTTCTCTATTATAAACAAGATTGGGAACAGTATTCGATCTCTTCTAATTCAGAATACTTTTTGTGGAAGGATGACATGCCTTACGCTGCCCTTGAAATTGAAAATCTTGGGGATTACGCCAAAGAAAATGGTCTTCTTAAGATGATGGTTCCGATTCCAGATGATAGTGACCCGATGTATTCATTAAATTATAGAGATGGGAAGTTTCAATGGACTAAGGGGCAGACAGTAAACTGGAGACCGGTTAACGATAAGGCCATTAAGAAATTTATGGATATGGTTAATAAGCATCAAACCGGCTGGCCCAAGCCGTAGACAATCCCACTGAATATTCGGTAGCATGAATTCATGCTAGAAAAATTATTAAATCATTCAGACATCGTTGTTGAGATCGATAAAGATCTTAAGAAGTACTCGACCATGAGGCTCGATGCTCGTGGAGATTTAATTACGGTAAAGACTGTTGAAGGGCTAAAGTTTGCTACAAAAACTCTGACTCAAAATAAAATTGATTACCGAGTCCTGGGATGGGGAGCTAATATTCTTCTTCCAGCTAAAGCAGAGCTTCCTTATATACAACTAGATTTTGATTTCGACCGCGGAGTTTTTGAAGCTCCTCGTGATGAATACATCCTTCCGGCCTCAGTGAGCTTAGCGACTCTAACCAGTCATGCAAATAAGTTTGGTCTTAAAGGATGGGAAGTTTTCACGGGAATCCCGGCCAGTCTGGGGGGCGCGATCTTTATGAACGCCGGAACAAACCTCGGTGAAATCGGAACCATTATAAAGGAAGTAAAACTCATCACAAAAAACGGAGAAGAAAAGTCGGTTATTATAGAGAAAGGTTCTTTCTCATACAGGCACAATCACTTTGTTGATTCTGGTGATGTGATTTATCAAGCCCGACTGATTCACTTTGGTATTGATGCCGCTATTTCTAAAAAGATTAAAGAGTATTTAGATATGAGAACTCGCACTCAACCATTAAAAGAATGGACGTGCGGATGCATCTTTCAAAACCATCACGACAAACTCCGCGACGTGACTTGTCGAGCTGGTCTTTTTATAGATATAATGGGCCTCAAGGGTCTAACCATAAAGAATTTGCAGATTAGCCCGAAACACGCCAACTTCATGGAAAACAGAGGCGAAAGTTCATACGAAGACGTGATGGAAATGATCACTGTTCTTCAAAAAGAATTGAAACTTCAGTTTGGTGTTTCGTTTGAAACCGAAGTTGAGTATTAGCAGTAGCTAGGAATATTGTCAGGATGGCATTTTTTAAGTCGAAAAAATTCATTATCGCACTGGTTGTGATTGCCGTATTGGTGTTCACTAACATCGTTATTTCGTCTCTCGGCCCGACAGAGCAATTCAACGCCGAACTTTCATACAGATCAAATCTTGGAAAATGCCCAACTCGTCCAGCGGGAACGATGGCCCTTCAGGTAGTAAAAACATTTGAGCAGTCGCACTCGCTTCGCGATGTAAAGATGAAGATCGTAAACGAAAAGTGGAGCGATAAGTATTTCGTTTCTGATTATAAAATCCAATATGATCCTTTCAGCAAAGTTTTAGATTTAAACTTCAATTGCCCTGAGCCTTTAATGAAAGTCCAAATCTACAGAAAGGATAGTGCTGAATCTTATGAGGCGATCCTTGTGGATAACGGGCAATTATATGACCCGACTTATGAGGCCCTTCTTCGATCTGAAAAGAAATTAACGCAAGATCTTCCTTACCTTTCGATGCCGGTTGGAGAAATGGAAGACAAGATCCAGGCAGATGTTACCGGCCTGGTAAAAGAAATGAGACCGGGACTTAGAAAAAAACTTTCGGAAGTCATCCTTAATGAAAATAAGGAGCTAACGATTATTCTCTCAATTAACGGGCATCCATCTAGTGTCTTTATGGGACTAGATGAGTGGAACGACAAGCTGGTAAAGCTGGATAAGATTGTGAATTATATGGAATTGAAGGAGAAAATCCCTGCCATTATCAATCTTACAAACAGCAAAAAAGTTGTTGTCAAGTTTAAGGATAAATTCTAGGATTTTTGTAGGACAGAATGACTCTGTCGTAAAATATCGCTTCTATATAGAGAAAGGATTCTCACTATGAACGACAAAAACATCATCGTAGGCCTCGATGTCGGAACAACGAAAGTTTGTACAATCGTTGGACTTCAACATCCAAATCAAGAATTAGAAATTATCGGTATCGGAACTCACCCTTCATATGGTTTGAAGAAAGGGTCAGTTGTTAATATTGATAAAACAGTACGCTCAATTCAAAACTCACTTGAAGAAGCGCGCCTGATGGCCGGAGTGAATATTGGAAGTGCGACTATCGGGATTGCCGGAAGTCACATCTACAGTTTCAACTCTTCTGGTGTTGTTGCTATTAAAGGTAAAGAGATCACTCAAGACGACGTTGACCGCGTTCTTGAAGCTGCTAAAGCAGTCGTGATTCCTTCAGATAGAGATATCCTTCACGTGATTCCTCAGGAATTCCGTGTAGACAATACAACAGGGATTAAAAACCCAATCGGTATGTGTGGTGTGAGACTAGAAGCTCACGTTCACATCGTTACCGGGTCTATTCCTCTTATCCAAAACCTAGTGAAGTGTGTTGAGCAGACAGGTATTGATGCTGAACATATCACTCTTCAACCTCTAGCTTCTTCTGAAGCCGTTCTTTCGTATGAAGAAAAAGAACTGGGTGTTGTTCTTATCGACATCGGTGGTGGAACGACTGACATCGCGGTTTGGAAAGACGGAAGTCTTATCCACTCTCAAATCATTCCTATTGGTGGTAACCACTTCACGAATGATTTGGCAGTAGCGCTTAAGATTCCTCACAATGAAGCAGAAAGAATTAAAATCAATCACGGAAGTGTTCTCGCAGAACAACTTAACCAATCAGCACATATTACAGTTCAAGGTATGTCTGGAACTAAGCCTCGCGAAGTTCAATTAAGTGTAATCGCAGAAGTTCTTGGCGCGCGCGCTGAAGAACTATTCGAAGTGATCCGTGCAATGATTGATGATAAAAAACTAAGTGAAGAAATCGCAGGTGGATTCGTTCTAACTGGTGGTGGTGCTCTTATTAAAGGGATGCCGGAGTTAGGAGAGTACATTCTAATGAGATCGTGCAAGATTGGTTTCCCAATTCCATTTGGTGGGATGACTAATATTATGCAAAACCCAAAATACTCTACAGTTCTAGGACTTCTTCTGGAAGCTGCTAAGAGAAAGCCTTATGTTCACGTTCAAGGCCAGGCATCAGCTAACAACCACAGAGTGACATTTAAAGAAAATGAAGCTCAAGGTTCAAATAGCGATCTGATTGGGAAATTAAGCGAGTCATTAAAATCAGTTTTCAAAGAAATTTTTTAAAACTTAAATTTATATAGGTCCCGTAGGAGGAATATATGTTCGAAATGACAGGTACAGATAACAGAATTAACGGTGCAAAGATTAAAGTTGTTGGAGTTGGTGGTGGTGGATGTAATGCCGTTAACACTATGATCCGCTCAGGTCTTTCGGGCGTAGAATATATTGTTGCTAACACTGATGCTCAAGCACTAAGCATCTCTCTTGCTGAAACAAAAATTCAGCTTGGTGGGACAGTTACTAAAGGTCTTGGAGCTGGAGCTAACCCAGAAATCGGGAAGAAGTCTGCTCTTGAAGACTATGAAAAAATTTCTGAAGTCCTAAAAGGTGCAGATATGGTTTTCATCACTGCTGGTATGGGTGGTGGAACAGGAACTGGAGCTGCTCCAGTAATTGCAAAACTAGCTAAGGAGCTTGGTGCTCTTACGGTTGGTGTTGTTACAAAGCCATTCGTATTCGAAGGGAAAAAGAGATTCAAGCAAGCTGAAGAAGGGATTAGAAACCTTGAAGAAAGCGTAGACTCTCTCATTACAATTCCTAACCAAAGACTTCTATACCTTGCTGGAGAAAACCTTTCTCTAGTAGATACATTCAAAAAAGCTGACGAAGTTCTTCTAAATGCAGTTCGCGGTATTTCTGATCTGATCAATAACACTGGTCACATCAACGCAGACTTTGCTGACGTTTCAACTGTAATGGCAAACAAAGGTCTTGCTCTTATGGGAACTGGGGTTGCTACTGGTGCAGGTCGTGCGATTAAAGCTGCGACTGAAGCTATCAGCTCACCTCTTCTTGAAGACATCTCAATCAATGGTGCAACTGGTATCATCATCAACATCACTGGAAGTGACTCACTTTCTATGCATGAAACAAATGAAGCCGTTACACTTATTATGGAAGCAGCTGATGAAAATGCTGAAATCATTTTCGGAACTGTTATCGATAACAATTCTGGTGATGACATTAAAGTTACAGTTATCGCAACTGGACTTGGTGGACAAATCAGAGCTCACGCTGGAATGAATTCTTCTCAATCATTAGGATCATCTCAGTCAGCTCAATCAACAGCATCTTTTGCAACTCAGAACGTTCAAACATCTGCACCGGCAACTCAGCCAGTAGCAGCTGCTGAAGCACAATATGCAGCTCCACAAAGAGAGTTCGTAGCTCCAAGAGAGTTCTCGGCTCCAGTAAGAGAGCAAGCGCCAGTTGCTCAGCCGTCAGCACCAGTGATGGAAGCTCCGGTTTCTCAACCAGCGGCCGCTCCTTCATACTCTTCTCAATCATCAGCTAGAGAAGAGTCTTCATCTTACCAAACTGAAGACCGTTCAGACTTTGACCGCTTTATGAGCGACAGAGCTGCTTACCATAACTCTTCAGCTCAGGAAGAAGAAGGTGGATATTCAGCTAGAGAAGCTGCTTCTCAACCAGCAGCTCAGCAACAGCCACCATCGAGATTGATCCAATCAATCAGAGATGCAGCTAACCGTTACGAAAACACAGGTTCACGTCCTCAGTCTCCAGTATCTTCTGGGTCTCAGGCTTCTGAAGCAGGTGTTGGTGGAACAAATACAAGAGCTAAGTCGATTGCAGAAAAGCTTGGATTCATTAACTTTGACGAAGATGAATTCGACACTCCTTCTTACCTAAGAAAAGAAGAGAAAACTGAGCAAAGACCAGCTCCAAGAGATTTTAACAAGAATATCGATCTTTAATTAGAAACGTTTAAGGCCAGGCTTAGTGCTTGGCCTTAAATCTCTCAATATCTTTCGCCAGTTTATCAGCATCAGATTCCAAAACATTCAACTGCACAAACGATTCGATAAAGTCTTCTTCAATATTGATTTTGTAATGGGTAAGAACAAAACTTGGTGTTTGTTTGTCTTTCCATAAGTGGCGTTTAAAATGATAAACAAAGAGCCCGTCTTCTGGTGTGTTCGGAGTCGTCTTCACATCAGTGATTTGCTTCCATTTATTATTGGCAAATGTTTTAAAGTGCTCTTTGCAAAAGTACATATTCTCATGCTCAATCAAACACTTCTCGCAGAAGACATCTTCACAGATGAGGCATGAGCCAACGGAAGCGACATCCGGGTGATTTTCACAGAAAAACTTTTCACTGACATACTCTTCTGAAAGTTTTTTAACTTTAACAAGAGGAGATTCAACTGTTGGAGTCAGGACGATGCGCTCTGGTTGCTGGGGTTGAGAAGCTTGCACCTGAGTTTGAGCGGTTTTAGATAAAAGAAGCTTCACCACCACAAAAGCAATGATCCCGATTAAAAGCAGGATAATCAAAATCAGGAACAAAATAATAGCAAAGAGATTCTCTTGTAAAAAATTGTTCATAGAATATGAATCGTTGTTGTCGGTTTATAACCCAGGATTTGGTCAAAGTATCTTCTGACGGCCACTCTGAGTTCTTCGTTAGTCTTTTCTTCGTCTTTAAAGTTAATCTGGATAAAGTAATTTTCTAAAAAGCGCTTAAATTTTTCTTCATTGGACGTCACCAGAGTTGGGAGACCTAAGAAGTTAAAGGAAAACTTCTCTACTTTGGCCCTGGTTGAAGTGAGTTTCAGAGAAATAAAGACTGAGCCTGTTGTGGCCAGCTTTCGCCTTTCGCTGATTTTTTCTCTTTCCAGAACAATGCCTTTCCCATGAATAATAACCGGTTCGATTGTTTCTCCATCAAAGACACTGATCTTTAAGTCATCGCTGACTAAAAGTTCATCATTGTTTAAGAAATAATGAGGAGTCGCTTTAGGGTAAGCTTCTTTGATGAAATCAATGTGCTCGCGGATGAAATAACTTTCTCCGTGAATCGGAACAATATCTGTGGGGTCATATTTCTCATAAAGCATTTTTAAATCCGTGCGACCTGGGTGGCCGGAAACGTGGATTAACTTATCTTGAGGAGTGATGACATGGCAGCCGACTTCTGAGAGTTTATTAACTAATAAGGTAATCTTTTTTTCATTACCCGGAATCGCTTTTGAACTTAGGACAACCGTATCTTCCGGGCGAGGCTTGTATTGAGAGTCTTCTCCAATTGAAAAGCGTCTAAAGGTCCCGCGAAAATCACCCTGGCATCCAGAGAGAAGAACAACAATATTTTCTTCGTTAGGAGTTACACTTTCAGTCATCTTAACTACTGATTGGAAATCTGGAATCATTCCTAATTCATTAGCCGTGTTGAGATAACTAATCATTGAGCGCCCGTGCGGAACGAGTTTTCGTCCATGCTTTTTTGCCATGGAAATAAAAGTCATCAGGCGATGGATGTTGGAAGAGAAACAAGTAATAAACAGTCTTCCCTTTGTTTCAGCAAAGATTCCATCGATAACAGGAATTAAGTCTTGTTCAGAAGGTGTTTCTTTGGTTGAGCTGGTGATATTTGTACTGTCACAAAGAAGGACGCGTTTTTTTAGCATCTTTGAATGTTTGATCAGCTTATCAAAATCAAAAGGGCGCTCGTAGATTGTTTTGAAATCAATCTTGAAGTCCGAAATAAAGAAGAAACCGATTTCTTCTTTGATATCTTTAATTAAAAGACCGACAGTTTCAGGAATCGAGTGATTGACGTGAATGGGGTCAATCGTGAAGTCATTAAACCCAAGTTGATCAAAATGACGGTATTCTGTGATCGGATGTGGGTGGCGATTAAACTCAAGCTTTTTTCTAATGAGTCCGGCCGTAAATGGTGAGGCCAGGACTTTAATCTTAGGAAACTTTTTTACAACATGGAGAACGGCACCAATGTGGTCTTCGTGCCCGTGAGTGATTACTAAATGGCTTGGTTCAGGAATGTTGTCCAGGTTTGGAATAAGATAATCAATGTCGAAAAAATCTTCGTAGGGAAACAGAATGCCGGCATCAATAATAATGGTGTCTTGTTTACCTTGGATCAGAGTCATGTTCGAACCGATTTGTCCGACTCCTCCGACTGGCTTTATCTTGATGCGCGGTTGTTTCATCTTTTTCCTTTGCTCTTTTTCTTTTCTATAACTTTAACTTCCTTAGCGTGGAAGAGTTGGTTAACTTTGGCCGCTAGAATACTTGCGGCGATATCTGTTTCTTCACCGACGATGAAGTCAGCGTATTGTCTTTGAGGATCGAGGTACTTCTGATACATCGGTCTTACTGTTTCATAGTACTGAGTGATCACTGAGTCCAGAGATCTTCCTCTTTCTTCAACGTCGCGGTGAAGGCGGCGGATGAATCTGATGTCAGCTTCAACATGCAAGAATGTTGTGATGTCACACATTTTGCGGATCTCTTCCTGATATAGAGTAAAAATTCCTTCAAACAGCACGACCTTGGTCGGCTTGATGATGCTTGAAGTTTTAAGTCGAGCATTTTTCTTAAAATCGTAGTGTGGGCTCTTTACCGTTTTTCCTGCCTTAAGCATTTCCAGGTGTTCTTTTAAAAGATCCCAGTCAAAGGCATCGGGATGGTCAAAATTTGGCCTTCCCGTAGAAGTGCTAAGCTCCTTAGGGAGTTTGGGAAGATAATATGAATCCATGTGCAGGACTGAAACTTCCTGATCGACGTTTTTAATGACCTTATCAGCAAAAGTTGTCTTTCCTGATCCTGATCCTCCACAAATAGAAATGATATGCACGAGAGCGCTCCTCAATTGGTTTTTTCTGTATAAAATGATAAATTAAAGGTGTTACAAAAGAAAGAAGGAAGAAGATTAATGAAGTTGATTCAAGCGCTACTTGTCGTATTCGTGACTGTGTTATTTCAACGTGCAATGGGCGCAGAAAGAATTAACATCGCTATTTCGGCCAGTCCGAACAATCTGGCACCATTTTATTCAACTGATGCCAACTCACAGAACATTAACCGCCTGGTTCATGCCTCTTTAGTAGACTTCAACGAGAAAATGCAATTTATTTGTATTGCCTGCGAAAAATTCGACGAAAAAATGAATGGGGCAAAACACGTTTTTACTTTTACTCTTCGCCCGGGACTGACATTTTCTGATAACACGGCCGTAACAGCTGAGGATGTTAAGAAGTCATACGAATACTTTGCTAAAAACGAAAAAATTAAATCAACTTTCATGGGAGCTTATGAGTCTATCGAAGCAGTAAACGTGAAAGATGCAAAAACAGTAGAAGTTGTTTTTAAGAACTTTTCATTAGAAAACCTTTCAAACCTTTCACTGCTTAAAATTGTTAAGATCAACGATCTGAACAAAGAAACGTTTGAGCCATTGGATATTATCGGGTGTGGTGACTACGTTTTAAAAGAGGTTCAGCCGCTGGAGATTGTGGTTGAGCCAAGAAATAAAGAAAGACCGGTCCTCGTTTTTAAAGTTGTAAAAGATGAAACAACACTGGCTTTAAAACTTATCAATAAAGAGATCGACCTGACAGTGGCTAATATGTCTCCACGAAAGGTTTTCTGGCTTAAGTCTCAACCGGGAATCAAGGTTTGGGAAATGCCGAGTGGAAATTTTCAGTTTATGGGACTTAATCATAAGCGCGATCTATTTAAAGATATTAGAGTCAGAAAGGCCTTTTCACTTCTTATTCCAAGAAAAGAAATCTTAGAATACAAATTAAAAAACACAGCGGTTCTTTCAATTGGTATGTTCTCCCCTGCTTTTGGTGACATGTTTGAGCCGGGAGATGTAGAAAGAAATGATGTCATCCTGGCAAGGCAACTTTTAAAAGATGCTGGATGGAAGAAAAATAAAAACGGCATTTTGGAAAAAGACGGGAAGCTCTTAGAGATTGACTGGAAGGTTAATAACAACAAAGCAAGTATCGAGATTGCAGAAGTTCTTCAGCATTACCTGGAAAAAGAAGGGATGATTGTGAATATCTCTATTCAGGAATGGGGAACGTATATGAGTGCGTTTAAGGCCGGAAAGTTTGATATCGTTGTCGGCCAATGGGTAGGATTCACCGGCCCGGATATGTTGAAATTCGTTTTCCACTCAGGGAACACTCCACCTAAAGGAGGGAATCGTGTTGGTTACAATAACCCAAAAGTAGATGCGGTTTTAGACCAGGCAACAGTAGAAACGAATGCAGAAAAACGCACGGCCCTTTACAAACAAGCACTAAAAATGATTAACGAAGATTACGCCAACATTAACCTGTGGCACTTGAATATTATCTGGATTGGAAGAAGCTGTTTATCCGACATTAAGCTGGAATCAACAGGAAGCTTCTACCCTTTAAAAACGCTTGAGAAAAACTGTGGAAAATAAAAAGTTCAATTTCGTTCTCCTTGGATATAACCGTGCCACGATTGAGTGGTCCCCATCAATCAATGCTTATGCACTCGAAGATTTTAATTGTGACGGTGTAGAAGAGTTTTCGTTAGAAGAGGCCCGTGTTGATGAAATTCTGGGCGAGCGCGCTTATTCAGGTGGAGACATTCCAGAAACATTGATTGATGAAGTTCAAGAAGCGACAATTAATCAGGATGCTGTGACTTATAAATACTTCTTTTACGAGGGGGATTATGAGCAAAACGCAGCAGAGTTCATTTCATTTATTAAAGAGAATTACCCTGAGATTTCTCTTTATTCAGCTCAAAGAGATTTTGAAGACTGGAATGCAGAGTGGAAGAAGTTTTATAATCCCATCCACGTTTCGGACAATATAGAGATCATACCTGAATGGATGGCAGACACTCATGTAAAAAAAGCTCATCAACAAGTTTATATCTATCCAGGTATGGGATTTGGAACGGGAACACATGAGACGACTTTTCTTTGTTTGGTGCTTTTTGACCAGGTAATGAATGAGTTTAATAATAAGAGCACTTGTCTTGATTTTGGTTGCGGCTCAGGGATTCTGGGAATTGCAGCGATGAAAACAAAACAGATGCAGACTCATTTTGTAGATATCGACAGAAGCGCGCTGGAAAACTGCACGCAAAACTTAGTGCTGAACTTTGCCGGAGAGAATCTGGAAGGCACAGAGCTAGTTATTAGAGAGAGATATAATCCTAAAAAATATGATTTAGTTTTTGCCAATATTCTGGAGCATGTTCTCATCAGCGAAAAGCCGACGATTGATGCTTCTTTAAAGAGTGGTGGTTACCTGATCGTTTCAGGAATTCTGAATCATCAAGTTGAGACCATCGTAAACGCCTACTCAAATATGGAAAAGGTATCAGTTGTTTCTAAAGGCGACTGGAGTGCCATTTTATTCAAGGATAAAGTTTGAGAGCTGTTTTTCACTCCTTCGATAATATCTCTGGCAATGAAACCATCGTTGTGACAGGTGATGCCGCTCACCACTTAAATGTTGTGCGCATTAGGGCCAATGAAGACCTGTTGCTTTTAAACGGCAAGGGCTCAATTCTCACTACCAAGGTTTTATCAGTAGCTAAAAGTACGATTGAGATCAAAGTTGTTAAGAGTGAAACATTTACGCCAAAACATCAATTGTCTCTGGCGGTGGCGATGCCGAAGAAAGATGCTTTTGAAGATATTTTAAAAATGGCAGTCGAGTTAGGGATTAATGAAATCTACCCACTTGTTTCAGAATACTCTCAGTATGAATATGCACCCAGCGAGCGCGTGCAGAGAATTTTAGAAAGTGCTCTGATTCAATCTAATAATCCCTTTTTCCCGGTCATTCATGAACAAAGAGAACTGGGAGTTTTTTTAAAAGAACACCAGGAAACCATCGTCTTTTTTAATTCGCGTCCAGCGGAAGCTAAAAAAGACCAGATGCAGGGCCCAAAAAAGACAATTCTCATTGGACCAGAAGGTGGATTTTCACCTGAAGAGGTAGCGATGATTCAGGCCTATAAGAGTGTTCTTGAGATTCATCTGGCGACACCAATTCTAAGAGCGCCAACAGCGGTCGCATCTTCGGTAGGTTATTTACTCGCGGCCCAAAGTGGCCCTAAATAAGAATCAAAAAATCCATTGATGCTTTGTATTGTTTGTGGGATTCTAATTTTAGAAACACACAACTGATCAAGGTAGAATATGAATCAAGAATCTCATTCATTTTCGTCTTCAAAAGATGCAAAACAAATTCAAATTGACCTCGATGAATTCCAAATTAGTGAAGATTCATTTAAGCCGATGACTAAAGGTCTTGGTTTTCACCACGACGTAAAACGTCCATCGTTTAAACCTGCGCCAAAAGAAGTGAAGCCATTTGCTCCTTCAAAAACGCCAATGTCTTCTCTAAGTTCAATGCCAAGTGTGTCTCAACCAAAAACGACAGTCGGAAGCCACCTTCCTTCTGGCCTTGAAGCTTTCTACGGGACAACTAAACCTGCTCCGGCAATGGAAGTTCCAAATCTATTTGAACAGCCTATTAAAAAAGAAGAAGTAAAAGCTGAAAAAGCAGCAGCAAAAAAGACAGCGGCGCAAACATCACAATTCTTTGCATGGGTTGTTGATGTACTAGTGATCGCGAGCTTTGTGGCGCTAACTGGGGCCCTGTTAGTGTTTGCTTCAGGAATTGAGTTCCATATGTACTCTCGCCTGATTTCAACTCAGGACCTGGCGGCTTTTGGAGCTGCAATTTTCTCTATCTACTACCTTCTGTATTTTACTATTTTAGATTTAAGTTCAACTCCGGGGAAAACAATCTTTGGAATCAGACTGGTAAAAGCTGATGGATCTGAAGTGTCAGTAAAACATACTTTCACACGCGCACTTATTTCTCTTCTTTCTGGTGTGGCCCTTTTTCTGCCAATGCTTCTGGATTTCCAGGGACGTTTATCAGATACAAAAGTGGTAAAATAAAATTATGGAACAGCTCTCACCTGCCACATTAAAGTTTATTGAAGAAAACAAAGGTAAAAAAATTGTTTTTACCAATGGATGCTTCGACATTCTTCATTTAGGACATGTGGAGTATCTCAATGAAGCTAAGGCGCAAGGTGATTTGCTCATCGTGGCCATCAATTCTGATGAGAGCGTGAGAAAACTTAAAGGCCCAGATCGCCCGATCAACAATGAACAAGACCGCGGTAGCATGCTTTTAAACCTTAAATCCGTTGATTGTGTTCAGATCTTCACAGAAGAGACACCACTGGAGATTATCAAGCTTATTAAGCCTGATGTGCTGGTTAAAGGCGGTGACTGGAAACCAGAACAAATAGTAGGATCTGAATTTGTTCTTTCTCGTGGGGGCGAAGTCAAAAGCCTCATGTTTAAAAGCGGATATTCTACAAGCAATCTCATCAAGGCCGTCCAAGGCAAGCATTAGTCTAGTAAAATCATCAAGTTAGACATTTGTTAACATCTTGAAATCATTTAAAAAATCTTAATACCTGAGCAAATCAGTTCAATCAAGTAATGGAAATTATTGCCTTTTTTTTAAAGAAAGTACTTTAGTTCGTTTTTTTTTACTCCGATATTTAAGTCAAGCAAGCTGATGGGACAGCGAGCTTAAATTAACAAGGATTCATACAAGGTTGTTTGAATCTTAAATTTTAAGGAGGAAGGCATGATTCTAGGAGATTAGTATGGGATTAAGAATTAACACAAACACGCAATCATTAAGAGCACAGAGTTCACTATCGCAAGTAGAAGCGAAAAAAGCAGATACACTTGCAAAGTTGTCTTCTGGTTCAAGAATTAACAAAGCTGGTGACGATGCAGCAGGTTTAGCAATCTCGGAAAAGTTAAAAGCTAACATCCGTGGTTCTCAACAAGCTACAAGAAACGCAGGAGATGGTATTTCAATGATCCAAACTGCAGAAGGTGGATTAAACGAAGTTTCTAACGTTCTAATCAGACTTAGAGAACTTTCTGTTCAAGCAGCTTCTGATACTGTTGGTGATACTGAAAGAAAATTTGCGGACCTTGAATTTCAACATCTATCTCAAGAGGTAGAAAGAATTGCAAGCTCAACTCAGTTTAACGGGAAACAACTGTTAACTGGTGAAGGTGAAACAATGGAATTCCAGGTTGGTATTATGAACGACGCTAAAAACGATCGTCTTTCATATAAGCCACAAGATTCAAGCGCGAGAATCGCTGATCTTGGAATCGAAGGACTAGGAGTACAGACTAAAGTTAATGCGCAAGAGAACCTTGAAAAGATCGACAACGCTATTAATGCTGTTAACGGTAACCGCGCTTCTCTAGGTGCTTTACAAAACAGACTACAGTCTACTATTTCTAACCTTGAAACTAGAACTGAGAACCTAGCTGCTGCTAACTCTCGTATTAGAGATGCAGATATCGCAGCTGAGTCTGCTGAAATGGCAAAATCGAACATCCTTTCTGCCGCTTCAACTTCAGTTCTATCGCAAGCTAACAACTCTGGTTCAGCTGCACTAAAACTGATTGGCTAATTAGAAAAACATTCTTAAAACAAAGAAGGGCCCTCGAAAGAGGGCCTTTTTTATTTGTGCCTTCGTCAAAATTCATGCCATTTCTGATTTCTTAAGTCTTTGAAATAAAAAGTAATTGAAAGAATTCTTGATATTAACCGAGCAAAGCGCTTAAGTTTTTAACCGAGTACTCCGATCTGGTTTTTGTCTGATAAAAAACATCAGATATTAACAAAAGAGGGCGGGGGCCCTCGAAAAACGGAGAATATCATGGGTTTAAGAATTGCAACAAACATTGCCTCTCAGAACGTTCAAAAGAACTTGAAGGAAGTTTCAAACGCGGGGAACTCGTCGCTTGAAAAATTATCTTCAGGTAAAAGAATCACAAAAGCATCTGACGATGCTGCCGGACTTGCGATCTCTACTAACTTAGAGGCGCAGACTAAAGGTCTAAGACAGGCGACAAGAAACGCCAACGACGGTATCTCACTTGTTCAAACTGCTGAAGGGGGATTAAACGAAACGACTAACATTCTTACTCGTCTTCGTGAGTTAACGATCCAAGCTTCTTCAGACACTGTAGGAGAGCAAGAAAGAGGATTCCTTGATAAAGAATACCAACAGCTAACAAAAGAAATTGACCGTATCTCTGAGTCTACAGTGTTCAACGGAACACAACTTCTAAACGGTGAAGGTAAAGGCTCAATGGATTTCCAGGTTGGTGCTTTTGCGGGTGAACAAAATAGAATTACATTTGATTCTGGAGAGTCTGATTCATCAGCATCTGCAATCGGTGTAAAGGGAACTTCGATCTCAGAAAAAGGTGATGCTCTTTCAGCAATCGGTGACATCGATAAAGCGATTGAAAAAGTATCAGGACAAAGAGCGAACCTTGGATCTATCCAGTCAAGACTACAGTCTACTGTGAAGAACCTAGAGGTTCAAACAATTAACCAAGATAGTGCTCGCTCAGTTATTCAGGATGTGGATGTTGCTGAAGCTACTGCAAACCTTGCTTCTAACCAAGTTGTTAAGAACGCAGCGGTTTCAACTCTAGCTCAAGCAAACGGTATCCCGAACTCTGCTCTTAGATTGATTGGGTAAGCTTTAAAGAAGAGCGTTTCCTCCTGTGGGTTGTTACACAGTATGAGTTGAAACGCTCTCTTTTAAAAAAAGCTAACTCACTCTGAATAGAGTAACTAGTGAAGAGAAGTAGAATAAGAATTTAAGTAGTCTCCATAGGACATAATGATTACGCAATGGTTGTTATGTTCTAATACTTAAGCCCAACCCTCCCGCTTCCCCGCAATTATAGGCGGGAGGGTTTTTTGGGCTTGATTTTCGACATTGTGAGTACCTGATGAGAGCATTTTTATCAGTTTTTTTCCTGCCCTAACCTTCTGTAATTCCAGAAAAAATCATTTTATTTTACCTGATCAAAGCAATTCACTTAAGTATTTGCCCGAACGTTTCGATAGGTTGTTTGACTGACAAAAGCAGTCAATAACAAAAAAGAGGGTGGGGACCTTCTTTAAAACAGGAGACTATCATGGGTTTAAGAATTGCTACAAACATTGCTTCTCAGAACGTACAAAAGAACTTGAAAGAAGTTTCAAACGCGGGGAATTCGTCGCTTGAAAAACTTTCTTCAGGTAAGAGAATCACAAAAGCATCTGACGATGCTGCCGGACTTGCGATCGCGACTAACTTAGAAGCTCAGACTAAAGGTCTAAGACAAGCTTCAAGAAACGCGAACGATGGTGTGTCTTTAGTTCAAACTGCTGAAGGGGGACTAAATGAAACATCAAACATCCTTATCCGTCTTCGCGAGCTAACGATCCAGGCCGCTTCGGATACAGTTGGTGATCAGGAAAGAGGATTCCTTGATAAAGAATACCAACAGCTTTCAAAAGAGATCGACCGTATTTCAGAATCAACGGTGTTTAACGGAACACAACTTCTAAACGGTAAAGGTAAAGGTGCAATGGACTTCCAGGTAGGTGCATTCTCCGGAGAACAAAACAGAATTACATTCGATTCTAGTGAATCTGACTCGTCAGCTTCATCAATTGGGATCGCGAGTACAAATATTGCTAATAAAGATGATGCTTTAAGTTCAATCGGATCAATCGATAAAGCGATTGAAAAAGTATCAGGACAAAGAGCGAACCTTGGATCGATTCAGTCAAGACTTCAATCGACTATCAAGAACCTTGAAGTTCAGACAATCAACCAGGACTCTGCAAGATCAGTAATCCAGGATGTGGATGTAGCAGAAGCAACAGCTGCTTTATCTTCTAACCAGGTAGTGAAGAACGCAGCGGTATCAACATTGGCGCAAGCTAACGGGATTCCAAACTCTGCACTAAGACTGATTGGTTAATTAAAAAACAAATTCCGGGAGAGTGATCTCCCGGCTTGATAAAAAAGAGAATCTTCTGTTAATCCCCAAGCCTCTCCCGTGAGGGAGAGGTTTTTAGGAAGCTAACAGAATAAAAAATAAACGAGAGCTTTTATGAAAGAGCAAAAAAGAGGAAAAGATTTTGACCGAATGATTGTAGAAGCAGTCCAGGGGAACTTTTCTTTTTTTGCATGGCAATCTCTCGGCGGAGTTGTAGAAAAATGTGAACTCAAGGTGAAGGCCTTCAGAAAAGACTACAACGAAATTGAACTGGAAGTGAAAGCAGAGCAGGTAGAAATACTTGCTAAAGTTATTTCTGGCGACCGCATGATGAACATTTATGTACCAGAGCTCTCAGTTTCTTTCTCTACAGAATTAAAAAGTGTTTCGGGTGGGAAAATTGTAAAGCTTTATCCTCCGAAAGATTACTCATTCTACGAAAGAAGAAAGCACGAAAGGCTTCAGCCAACAAAAACGTGTTATGTGAATTTTGAACTCAATAAACTTCCTATTAAAAAATCCATTTTTGATATCAGTATTGGTGGATTTGCTATCATCCTTCCTAAAACAGACAAAGTTGTTGTTGCCCGTGGAAGAGAGTTTCCACTTATGACCCTGGACGTATTTGGTAGAAAACTCAAGGTTAAGGCCGAGTGTGTAAATGCAATCACTATCGACCGCTTTAAGTTAGATACACTTCCTTACGGTGGATACAAGATCGCTTTCCGTTTTATGGAAATGAGCAAAGAAGACAAAGAATACCTGGTAGAATTCATTGCTCACCAGTCTTTACTTCAGGCACATGTTAAAAAGGCCAATTAATTGCCGGACAATATACAATTTACAGAAGTCGTAAAACATTCGATAATGGCTTATGAAATTTTCTGCCATATCAGATGTTCACATTAAAAGGGCCGGAGACCAGGCCGAAGATCTGCTTTTGACATTTTTAAGAAATCCAGACGTTCAATCAAGTGATGTTGTCTTTTTATTAGGTGATATTTTTGACCTGATGATTGGGCCTCTTACGCAGTACTTTGTCCGTTACCAGGCCTATTTCGATGAAATCAAAAAGCTGATGAAAAATGGAACGCATATTTGTTATGTGGAAGGGAATCACGATTTTCATATTAAGCTTCTTTATAGAAAATTTTTTATGGTCCATGCAGACCTCGACCCTGCTCTTTTTTCCATGGCCCCATTTTTTGAATTTATGAATGGCGGGAAAAAGATTTACCTTGCTCACGGGGATGATATCGAGCTTAATAACCCAAGCTATAAACTCTTTAAGGCCGTGGTGACATCGCCTCCTCTGCGCTATTACGCCAATTATCTAATGCCGCATTTTTTAATTAAAGGAATCGGAGAGTACTCGGCCGAAAAATCGCGCAAGAGAAATAATAAACGTTATTCAACAGATGCAGACCTGGCACCTGTAAAAGATAATTTCAGATTGTCAGTGGAAGTTTTTCGCAAGAAGCGCACATTTGATGTGATTGTTTTAGGCCATAGCCACGTGAAAGACCACTACGTATCACCGTCGGGATTTGAATACATCAATAACGGCTACGCTCAACATACAAAAACCTATATCTCCATCGAAGATGGAGACATAAGTTTTAAATCAATTTTTTAGATTTCAGGATTCATGGCGCGGATGAAGCTCTCTCTTTGAGCGCCCATCGCCAGTTCGATAATCGAAACAGTTCTTGGCTGGTCTTCGATCACTTTTGTCGTTTTAGATACATTGATGATTTGAGTAGCAAAACTAGCAATTTGTGGAAGGTGAGTGATCGCCAGAACCTGAGAGTATTCAGCGACTGACTGAAGTGACTTTCCAATTGAGATGGCCGTTTCACCGCCGATACCAGTATCAATTTCATCAAATAGGAAGACAGAAATTGTATCGTTGCTTGAAAGGATCTGTCTTACCGCAAGAAGGATTCTTGAAAGCTCTCCACCAGAAGCAATTTCTTTAACTTTAAAGAAGCCTTCACCTGGGTTTGTTTCAGCGATAAAGTCGATTTTAGAGAATCCTTTAGGGCCTAGAGTTTCATTTTTATTAACGTTGATTTTTAAAGTTGCTCCATTCATTTTCAGGTCGCGAACTTTCGTTGTCAGCTCCTGAGAAAGGGCCTCAGCTCTCGCCTTTCTGATATTGTGAAGTTCTTCAGCAAAAGTCTGGCAACGGTTTTCAAGGTCGCTGATCTTCTTAGAGATAAGAGCGATCTTGTCATCAACCTGGAAGAATGAATCAAGTTCAGCGCGAAATTCTGCAAAGGCCTTAATCATTTCTTCAGTTGATCCACCAAATTTTCTTTTTAGTTTTTGATAAGTATCAAGGCGGTCCATGATCTCTTCGATGTTCTCATCATCAGGAGTCGCGTTTAGGTCTTTAGAGAGATCGTATGAAACGTCTTCTAAAAGCGCCTTAACTTCGTAAAGTTTTGCAGTGATTTCTTCTGAAACGATTCCACCACTTTTGTCAGCTTTACTTAAACAAGTTTTTAAAAGGTCCAGTAAGTTAATTTCGTCTTCAGAAATGGCACTTGCTAGAGACCCAAGAACTTGTTGTCTTTTCTCTACGTTTAAGATCAGGTCTTTTTTCTTTAATAGCTCAGCTTCATCTTCAAGACTTGGAGTTAATCTCTCTAATTCTTCAAGTTGGAAGCGAACGTAGTCTTCTCTTTGCGCTCTAAGATTCTTCTCCTGGATCAGGTCGTTGAAGTCTTTTTTGAATGCGCTTAATTGTGAAAATAGGTTTTGATAATCTTTAATATCGCCTTCAAGACCAGCGTATGAATCAAGAAGAACCAGCTGATAGTCTTCACTTAGAAGCTTCTGGTTTTCAAATTGACCTACTAAATCCACAAAACGTTTAGCAAATGAGCTTAGAAGAGACGCCGAACAAGATTGGAAGTTAAGGTATGACTTTGAGCTTTCGTTAGCGAAGATAATTCTTTTCACTACGATTTCGTTTCCATCAAATGGGTGACCGATATCGTGGAAATACGTTTTAATTGTCTGATCGTTAGTCGAAAACACTGCCTCAATTGTAGCAAACTCAGCATTTTTTCTGATGAGTTTCTTGTCAGCGCGAGCGCCAAAGATGATTTGAAGAGCATCTAAGATTAAGCTTTTCCCGGAACCAGTCTCACCTACGATGGCGTTGAATTTAATATCAAACTGGATTTCCTGATTTTCGAAAGTAGCGAAGTTTTGTAAGTTTAATGATTTCAAATAAAGTGTTTCATTTGTTTTCATTTAGTATCCCTCATCCCGTGTGTGAATTTCTCTTTGAGTGTTCTAAAGTATGTGCGGTCGGTATTTTTAATCAGGCGGACATTCAGCGATTTCTTCTTGGTCACGCGGACTGTTTCCTGAGAGCTGATGACAAAAGCTTGCTGGCCATCAAGTGTGAGTTTAATCATTTCATCCGGCTTGGCAGCTTTGATTGTGACACTTGTGTTATCCGGGATAACCAGCGGTCTGTGAGTCAAGCTATGAGCACAGATTGGAGTCATGGTGATAGCATTAACTTTAGGGTTAATGATCGGCCCGCCTGCGGCCAGTGAGTAAGCCGTTGAACCAATCGGTGAGCTGATAATTAAACCATCCCCAGAAAGGTTATAAATATGCTCGCCTTCTGATTCAACAGAAAGAGTCAGCATTCTTGAAATCTGGTTGTTGTTGATAACCAGGTCATTTAAAAAGTTTCCTTTGAAAATCACTTTGCCCTTTTTGAACACTTCAACTTGATACAGTGAAAGTGTCGTCAGCTTATAGTTACCACGAAGGGTTTCTTCAAGCTGGTCAAAGAACTCAACCTTAGAAAATTCAGTAATGAAACCAAGGTGTCCCATATTCACCCCGAAAATCGGAGGAGATGATTTTTTCACGTTTCTGCTGACACCAATAAGAGTTCCGTCACCACCCATAGTGATGATCAAGTCAGTATTGTCGTGTAGGTTTTTTTCTTCAACGAAATTTAGGTTTTTTAGATCGCCTTTAAAAAGTTTTGTCAGGCGCTCTTTTTCTTTTGAAAGAAAGAAAACAGTTTTTTTTCTTCTATGCAGCCATGAGGCCAGGTTGGGAAGAATACTTTCAAATTCAGAAGTGACCTTAGGTTTTAGTACGATAGTGATATTTTTAACTTGGGCCACTAGTGCCTCCCGAAGACATGAAAATATTGAGGGCCTCATCAATGTTCTCAAATGGCTTTGATAAAAGCATGCACCCGTACTGAGTGGCTTTCTCAATCACGTGCGGAGAACTGTAGGCGGTAATGATAATGAAAAGTTTGCTGATTTCAGACATTGTGTAGCGGCCCTTGGCCTCTTCGATGACGTCGAAGCCAGAGATGTCCTGAAGCATAAGATCACAGATAATTCTGTCGAATTGCTGATTGAGAATCAGTCCGATCGCATCGCGACCGCGGCTTTCCACAGTAACTTCAGCACCACGTTTTTCTAAAAGCTTTTTCAGCGATTTTTGAATCAGTGGCTCATCTTCGATGAGTAGAATTCTCTTCAAGATATAACTCCTTGGGCTAACCAGGTAAGTTTATCGAGAAAGTTGCACCTAATAAAGGGGAATTGTTTTTAAATTCGATTTTAGTTCCCAGCTGATGGGCCAGGTTTTGGCAGATGGAAAGCCCCAGTCCGGTTCCGGAATCTTTGGTAGTAAAAAACGGCTGGAAAATCGTCGAAATGTGCTCAGCTTTGACACCTGGCCCATCGTCAATCACAGAAATCTCCAGGTTTCCTTCGGTCTTAACCAGTTTGATGGTGATATTATTTTTGCGGTAGTCACTATTGTGTTCTTTAATTGCCTGGGCCGCATTGATAATCAGGTTAAAGATGATTTGCGTCAGAATCGTCGGGTTAGTGATGATCTCAAGGTTTTGTTCAAAACCAATACATTGAATTGATTTAGCGATTTCTTTGGTTTCACTCTTTGTCAGCGTAATAACCTCTTCCATAAAACGATACAGGTTCACTTTTTTGAATTCCTGCTGATCGTTGTAAAGGTTGGAGAAGTTTTTGATGATAGTTTGTGAGCGGTTCGCATTTTGCGAGATTTCATTCAAGACACTTTCTGTTTCCGGGTTGGTGGCTTCACTTTCTAAAATAGAACTTGTGAGATTGAGACCAAAAAGCGGATTGGAAAGTTCGTGCTGAAGTGTATTGAGTAGCTCTCCCAAAAGAGAAACGCGCTGAGAGTGGTAGAGCTCAGTAGAGATTTGGTCTTTACTGATATTTGAGAGCTCCATACTCATTGGTTCTTCGCCTTCAATCGGGAAGATCATCAGGTTAGAATTCTCATAAGCCGTTTCGTCTGTTTTATTTGTAAAAACAGTATGGTTATTTTTTTTGACGGCGATTTTCTCCGGGAAATTTTCTAATGATTTCCTTAGGACTTCTTTTTTTAAATCGTTTTTTTCTTTATCCAAAATCTTTAGAAGAAGTGGGTGCAAAAAGGCCGAAAGGGCCTGGAATTCATCTTGCTCTTCCGTGCTTGGAGGCAGAAAAGAGTTGCGGGAAATGAGGTAAATAACAGAGTAGTTTTTTAAATCAATTTCGCGCGCCAGGAAATTTCCAACGACAGATAAGTCATCTTTTAAACTCAGCGATTGATTAAAAATTTTGTTTTTACTTTTTTTAACCAGGTTAAAAAGCGAGTTAAAATTCTGAACGGCAATCAGCTTGGTTTCCTGATTTTCTCCGTGATAAGCGTAATAATTTTGTCCTACTGGTTTTCCTTTTTCATGAACAAGCACGTGGCAGGATTCAAAGGAAGACAGCGACGGAAGACGCAGGATTTCTGCTGGAAGTTCTTTGACTTCACTAATAGAAAAAAGCAGCTTTCTAAGCTCTTCTTTGTGTAGGTATTTTCTTTCTAAGTCGTGGGCCTTGCCAGACTTAATAGAGTTCAGCACTTTTTTTTCAAAGCTGCTGCGAGTGAAGCGGATAGGTTTTGATTTGAATTCAAGAGAGCTAAGCTCGAGGTTGCCCGAGCTTAGTAATTTTTTAATTTCTTTAATTCTGGTAAAACTTTGATCTTCCACTGAGTAAGGTTATCGACCAGTTCATACTCTAGCAAGTCACAAAGCATGATCGTGTCATTTTTTTCTTTCGCCTGAAGAAGGGCCTTCATGACTGAGAGAAGGTGGATTTCAAGTTTCTGGATGCTTTCATCTTTGAAGTTCATTTGCTCCAGGTCTGTTCTTAAAACGCGGTATACGCGCGAGACCAGCTGGATATAAAGATCCATAAGCTCGATGACTTCAACAAATGACTGGTGGGCCGTGTCGATTTCACCTTGGTTGTATTGAGCGATTAGTTTTTGAATTTGTGCAGTAATGTAGTCTACGTATCCAAAACATGAATCAATTGATTCAAAGGCAAGGTCCAGCGATGTTTGTTTCGTTTCTTTGTTTAAAGACGTCATAAGCTTCCTACTTGTTTAGATCCGAGCGGGTCTTTGTTTTACTGCCAATAATCTTATATTCAGCAATTGTGTTTTGAACTAGTTCGTACATCACGCTTGAGAGATGTGCATTTTCTTCAAAACAGTAATACGAACTCTCAGTTAGTTTAACCACGTTTTCACCAAAAAGATTACCTTTTCTTACGGTGAAGTAATCAATGATTGGCGCCAGGTAAGGAGAAGTTTTTTGAACCATCCTCTGAAGGTGGTCAATCTCATCAATCTTTTTAGAGTATTCCTTAATTTTAGAAATGCTTGGAGTTGCTGAGGAAATTTCTTCAAGGATATAGCGCGAATACTTTTGTCCGAACTCAGAGAGTTCAAACAAGTGCTGAAGGCCAGTCATGGCATCCAGAAGATCGCGGTGAGTGGATGGAGAAAGTTTTGGAAATGGATGGCTGTCTTCCACATCAGAGAGAACAAACGACCAGGTAACTTTATAAAGTGTCCTGAAGATATCGTTGATGTCCAGCTGTGTATCGATCAGGTTATCCAGTGTGAAATATCCATTCTGGAAACGAGAGCGGTAGAAGTTCACTGAACTTAAATGAAAGCTTGAGTTTGATGATTTCATCCATTCAGCATCAATCGGAGCACCGCTTGTCAGTTGCTTAATGATATTGCTTACCAGTTGATAAGGAATATCGTGATGGCATTGAGTGTAAGCACAGTCATCACTTGGAAAACAAGGAAAACATTTCGTTCTCGGGGCAATGTTGTAGGCATTGGCCTGGTATGGAGTCGTTTCGTGTGGACGAACGTTTCCAAGAGAAATCGTCAATGACGGCGTATTATGAATGGCCGCCAGGTGTCCAACCATCGAATCGTGACCAACAAAAAGTTTCGCACTGGCAACAACTTGAGAAAGCTCTTCCAGTGAAGTCTTCCCAGTTACGTTTAGAAGTCTTGAAGAAAACTGCTTAAGAAGTGGGCTCTCTGTAATAACCTGGGCCTTTAAGATTTCATTCTTTGCCCCGACAATTGTCACTGTCTGCTTATCATTTTCTTTAAGCGTTTTATAAATCACTTCAACCCATTTCTCTGCTTTCCAGGCCTTTCTTTCGCTTGAAGCAAAAGGGTGAACAACGATGATATTGGCACGTGGAGCATTCGCTTTTGGTGAGCGAGCTGGCTCGTGGGCCTTGATACCAATGATATTTTTAAATAGGTCTACCAGTGAATAAGGATTAAGCGCCCCTCTCATCACTGTCGAATAAAGCATTTGTGACCACTTGTCGTTCATCACCACTTTGTTGTTATGGTCGTGGTATGAACCAACTTTATGAACGGCCGGGATTAGAGAGGCCAGATGAGATGAAGACTTTGAAAAAGATAAGTTTACTAAAACATCAATCTTTTCAGACTTCACTTCATTTAAAAAGGCATTAAGCCCATTTAATGGTTTTGAAAGTCCCACTGTCTCACTGTCTTGAAACATTGAAGTCGTATCTAAAGTATAGATATGATCAAAGTAATTATTCAGAAGAAAGCCCAATGGCTTTGCAAACTGAGATCTTGCAATTAAAACCACTCGGTAATGTGGGTGAGTTACTTTTAGGGTTTCAATCGCTTGAGCTGTCTGGATAAGGTCTCCCAGACGAGTCATTTGCATAATAGCGATTGTTGGTCTTGCTACCGGAGCGCTTGCTTCCTTATTGCTTGCTTTCATGAAGATCCTCCTCATTAAGCTCTGCCAGAAGAATAATCTTTAGATCTTCGTCTGTTAAAGGCTGTCCATTTTCCAGCATAAGTTTTATGCGGTTGAATTCTCTATGTAGATCATCCTGAAGTAAATTCATAACCAATCCTGGTTGTTAAGAGAATGTCTTAGCCTACAGTCTTTGTAGACTCTAAATTTCTCGTTATCATGTCTTCCATCTTGCTTGCATTGATTTGGATCTCAAGCTCTTTTAGACATTGAAGAATTTTTTGCATATCTGACTTTAATTCATAAAGCAGGACTTCAACTTCTTTGGCGTTTTCTTCAAACGTTTTGACGTTGATGGATTCAATCTTGCTCTTAAACATTGAAACCGGGATTTGCACCAGGGATTCGCTCTCAAGGTGCGTGATAAGTTTCCCCAGATTCATAACGAAATCGCGTGAACTCTTGCGGTTTTCTGCACATTGAAGAAGAGATCGTAGTGTTCCCAGAATATCTTTCATTACGTTTGTGACGATTCCTTTTTCATGGTTAGTCCACTCTGTGGCCATGTTAAGGTCCAGGTTACAGACATCGCGGTAGATGTTGTTGTCCGGGTTTTGTTCAAACATCGTGTTGATTAATTGTCTCGACATCAATCTGTGGATTTCAATCTGAGTATCAATTGTTCCGGCAATCGGCGAGTAGCGGATTCCCATTTGATCAAATGATGATTGGTATAGAGTCACACCAGGAGACAGGCGTGGCTTAATTGTTTTTGATTTTGTCAGCGAGTAAAGAACTGAAGCCATGATGTCATGAGCAGAGATATTAGTTCTTTGTGGAGCATTGTTCTTAGTAAATTCTCTCGTTGAAATAACGTCTGTTAAAATCAGAGCGTTTTCAGAGTAACTTCCTTGCTTCAGGAAGGGAGCATGTCCCAATGAGATTTCCAGAACTGGGGTATTTGTCAGGTCTGCAATATGTTTTACAGCTGTATCTGGAGTAATCAGAAGATCAACATTCATTAATACAGAAGTCACTGCTAATAAATCAGCTTCAACGACTACAAGCTCACCATTGTGAGCTTCATTAAAGCTTGCCGCCATTTTTCTTTCGTCATTTGTTGGAGCAATTAAAACGAATGGTATAAGTTCAGAGTTTTGTCTGATGAGTGAAATAAGCTCATGCAAGGTTTGCTCTGGAATATCTTTAGAAGCATCAGCTGTTTTGAGCTGGATACCAATAACTTTAGCGTTGTCTCCGGCTTCACTTGCTTTCTTAACAGCACTGATATTGTTGTAGGCCGATTCATTGTATTTTGGGTTGGTCGTGATTTTTGATCCGTCTTTAACCAGGTTTGTGCCGGCCATTTTATGGTAGCAGTCAACAAAGTGAACAGGAGCGTATTTAACTACAGGGAGAACGTCATTAAATAACAGTTCCCAGTCGTTTTGAGTCACAACATTTCGTTGAGCGTTGTAATGAACGCCAATAACTTGTTTTGTGGAATCCTTTAAGTACGAGCACAGGTATGCCCCAACGACATCGTTAGAGTAGTTGATAATCTGATCCCATTCCTGAGACTTGATAGCACTCAATTGGTTAAAGAGCTGCTCAAATGCAAACCCATCAGAGAAAAGTTTATTTGTCTTAAGAGTAATGAGTTCTTTGCGGTCAATTTCAAAAAGGCTTGAAACATTTTTAAGGTTTTCTGCGGCCTTTGAGCTTTCTTTGTATGTAAGTAAAGAAACTTGGTTTCCGCTGTTAGCCGTTAAAGAATTGATCAAGTGAGATGTTGAGAACACATCGCCGAGTCTTCTAAGATTAATAATTAAAATCTTTTTCATCTTAAGCGTCTCCCGTTGTCTCGCGGCTGCCTTTTGTCATTTCCACCAAGGCCATAGCTAGAAAGTCCATTGAATTGAACTGCTCTTTTTTTGGCAGTTCATTATAAAGCGCTTCTTCAAAAGTAGAGTCGCCGGCAAAAAGCTTAAGGTAGCTTTTGACTTCTCTTACTTCTGTGAACTTTTGAATCTCTTCCAGTTGAGTTGGAGCTTCGAAAGTCAGGAAGGTTTTAAAATACATTTGATAAAGATTAAAAGAAGCCGGGTGCGCAAGCATCGCGGGTTTTCTTAGAAGAAAGTGGATTAAATCCAGATCGCGGTAAAGTTCATTTGCCGTGAAGCCTGAATAAACCAGGACATTTTTCTTATTTAAAAGATCAAAGTCCAGACAATCCTGGTGAACCTGATGATTAGGTTCAATAACGATGATTTTAAAATTGTTGCCGTGAAACTCTGTTAGTTTTTCAATGGCGTAATTGACGTGGTAACCAAATCCCAAACCAAGGATAAGCACTTCGTTTTTATTTTTTAGTGATTCAAGATTGCTGTTGATTAAGTTCTCTGCTTCCTTGAATGGATTATAGATTGAATGAAGATGAACTCCATTAACCACAGGAACTTTCTGTTCAGTTCTTGATGTTTTAATCTCGTAAGAAGAAATAATTGGTAGGTGATTCATGGTACCCCTGTTCCTCATCCTGAAGGTTCAAAAAGGTCAAAATTAATAGCAGATCTAATCATTAGATCTGTGCCTCTATTACCTCATGGGCCTGGACCTTTGTCAATGTGGGAAGATCCAGGCTTGCGAGTGAAAATTACTTTTTTGAAGAGTGATTGTAGCCTTTGAACATTTCTTTGTTTTTGAAAATGTGGGCGATTTCTTTTGTGGTGTTTTCTTTTTGTTGACTTAAAATCTCAACAGTTTCTTTATCAAGTTCAATCATTCTCTCAGACCAAATGCTAAGATCTTGAAACCATGACTTCAGGATACCGATATCATCACCGCTAACTTCAGATGCATTTAGTTGATTGATTTGCTCTTCAATTGAATGCTGGAGTTTCGCGATAATGTTGACCAATCTTTCGCGATTGTCAGTTTCACTTACCACTCCATCTAAATCTTCTGTTCTGGCCATGCTGGCAATTCTTTGCGAGCTTGAAAGGGCCAAATCGAGCATGGAAAGGTGTTGTTGAATGTTTTCAAATAGTGCATTGATCATATTTTATCCTCGCTAATTACTTCTTAACTTCTTCAGTTGTTCCACCTGGAGCGGCCTTTAAACTCTTAATAGCTTCACTCCATCCTTCGTAAAGAGTGTTAAGAACGTTTAAGCATCCGTGTAGAGGTTCAGCATCAATTTTCATGTTGGCCTGTGAGCTTGAAAATAGGATGTAGTCATAAAGAGAAGAAAGCTCTTTAGCGATATCTCCACCTACTTCAAAATCTAAGCTGTTGTTAAGTTCGATGACGATGTCTTGAAGCTTTCCAATATACTCACCTTTTTTGGCGATTTGTTTTGCTTCAATAGCCTCGATTGCTTTTTTACAGTTTTTAATTGCTGCTTGGTACAGCATCAGGAGAATTTGTTCTTTGCTCGCTGTGCTTACCGCTGTCTTTTTATAAGCTCCATAACCATAACTCATATATTTCCTCCTAAATTCCTAATTAACCTAATTGTTGAACGGGATCAGCGCCACCACCAAGCGAAGCAACTCCTGCACCTTGTCCTTTAATGCGAGAGATCGTTCCTTCGAGACGTGAAAACTTATCTTTTAAATTTTTTTCTTTTTCTTCAATAAACTTTTGCTTCTGAGAAATTCTTCTATCGATTTGTTCGATGTTGCTTTGAAGCGTTTTCTTTCTACTTTGCACGAGCCCGTCTGGCATACGAAGAGCTGTGTTCACCATACCGTTTAGGTTATCCATAAAACCTTCACTTTTTCCTCCTTCGGGAGTGAAAGTTCCAGTTAGAACCTGAGCGACAGTGTTGTAGTCTTCAGTTAGCTTGGCTTCAAATTTTTTATCATCGAATTGCAGAAGACCTTCGCGGGTAAAACTTAACCCGATGTCTCCAGCTCTCATGTATCCTTTGTCTGTTAGAACATCTTTAAAGACCGCACTGTGGATACGACCTTCAAGTGATTGAAGCATGATATCCCCACCGAGTGTTCTGGATGTATCAGTCTTCTCATCCATCGTGTTTTGCTGCTTAATGAAGCTTAAAACTCCATTTAATTTAGCCACGAGATCACTAACTTTGGCCCCTACGGCCTGGATATCTTCGGAAACTTTCAGTGTGAATTCTTCACCTGGTTTTGCTTTTTTTAAGTCGAGAGTCACTCCAGGAATTAAATCGGCAACTCTGTTTTCAGGAGCTTCGATTTCAAAACCATCAAGCTTAATTTTTGCATCGTGGGCCTCTCGTTGGAACTCCAACTGAAAGTCTTCATCCCCGTCAACGAAATAGAAGTAAGGGAAATCCACAGCGGCATCATCGCCGGTTTTATTTAAGCTTAAAATAAGTCTCCAGGGAGTGTCTGATCCCGATCCGTCATTGATGACGTTAGCGGTAACTCCGAGATTGCTGTCTTTGTTGATTAGCTTTGCAATCTTCGTTAAAGAAGAGTTGTCTGAATCAACATAAATATCCTTGGTTTCACCATTGGGAAGCGTGTACTGAATAAACCCTACACCAACATAACTTTCATCTTTGTCTTCAAAACCAGTCGACATCGCCGATGATTTTTGAGCAAGAGAAACAACTTCTATCTGGTATGAACCTGGAAGAGCTCTGGTTTTATCCGTGCTCACTCCAATAATGTCTGTATTTGTATCAACTTTGAATTCGCGAAGAGATCGGGCGTTGGCATTTAAAGCAAGGTTTCCGCGCACGTCTTCAACCAGCTTTACCAACTGATCAACAAGACCTTTTTTGTCCTGGATTTTGCTTTTTTGCTTTTCCATGTTCTGAACAGGAACTTGCTCAGCAGCGATGATCTGCTTAACAATATCCTTAGGAAGTCCAGTTCCGATGGATCCAAACGAAATACCCAAAAAATCCTCCTGATTCTTTCGAGGTCGCTACGAGTAAGAATAACATATTTGATAGGACCAAATCAGAATGAGGCAGGTTTTGCTCTAGTATGTTTTAGTCGTGAAAACCGACTGAGGGGATACAGTATTAATTCCTGTGAATTTTCTTCGGGATGCCCTAAAATAAAAAAGACCGGGATGGGGCCCGGTCTCTTATTCTAGGATATTTTCGAAGTCCAGTATGGGATGAACTTCTTACTCAATTAATCGGTTATTATGGAAAATACTTTAGCAAATGGTTCAAACATTTTTAAATTAAAGTGGAAGTTCTTCACTTTTCGAATAGTTAGCTATTTTTCCTTTCTATTAATCCCCGTTTATGTACAAAAAGGACTTGAGTTAAAACCTCTGGCACTCGCCTTTCTTATGAGTCTCTACATTCTTTTCATTGTAAGCCAGTGGTTTTTACTCGGAAAAGAAATCGATCATAGACTTAAAATTTATTTCCGAGTGAATTCCTCAATCGATAGGGTTGTGTACCGTTTATTTCTAGGAATGTTCTTTTTTATCCTGCTTTTTAACCTGGTTAGTTTCTTGGGTTCTAAGTGGGTATATAACAGTTATTGGATAACCTGGGCGGTGCTCGGGCTCTTTTACTCCTGGCCCACGCGTGGAAAGATTATTCAGGAGTCAGTTTCTTCAAACTTTGGTGAATTTAAATTCCTCGATCGTTTTGAAAAAACACTCGTGGCCCTCATTTTACTTATGTTTGTTTTTTCTGTGCCAGAACTTCCACCACAGGCCAACGTTGATCTGTTAAAACTCTATTTTGATCCGTTAGAAAAGATTGGAAATCCGTTCTGGAACTTCATGATCGTCAACTACTACCCGTTTAAAACGTATCCGGGGCTTTTCCGCTTAGCATGGAGCTTGCACTTTTATATCGTGGGCCTTGGGCTCTTCTTGCTCGTCTTTTATGCTTTCTTGCGCTTTTTCGTTTCACGCAGGCTTTCGCTTCTTGGCGTGTTTGCCCTTGTGTCGTCGTGGTCATTTAGTAAAACACTCACTCACAACATTGAGTTTTCGTTTTTAACGACCTATTCACTCATCTGGATTTGGACTCTTTTATGGGTAACTAAAAGCTCCACTTACCGCGCGGGACTTTTCTTGGGACTAGTGAGTTATTGGGGAGCGCTGATCAATCAAAGTTACGCCGTCCTGGTGTTCTTTCAAATCGGCCTTCTTTATTTCTTTTTCTTAAAAGACAGGACTAGCTGGTATAAACGCCAGCTTCTAAGATACGCCTTGTTTGGAATTATCTTAACTCTGCTTCACTTGTTCTCGCATTCGGATCTGCTGCAGCCACTGCACTCGCTGGACTTCTCTTTTATTACCAATGCAGGCAGAGAGATCGACCGCAAAGGATTTTTCGTCCTGGGAATCTTTGGGATTGTGATCGCCGTCTTTCGCACTTACTTTAAAAAACCGGCCATCATGAAAGATTTTCAGATGGAAAAACACAGCCTCAACATAGTCATTCTTTCCTATCTCATTTTCATAGGGTTCTCGATTATCTGGGATAACTCGTTGGTAAGTGGTTTTGGGACGATGTGGGCGCTGGCCTTTTTAAGTCTTCTTCCATTAGAGCTTATCTTCCAGTCAATTGCTCGTCTGCGCTCTAAACGCAACATGATTTACGTGGTTTACATCTTGATTTGTTTGCTCGATTCCCACTTTGAAGGAAGAGTGAAGCTGTTTATTAGGATATTCAATAGCTAATTGAAACATTTTTACGTTTTAGTTAAGAGTTCAGCTAACTGTTTTGCTTTTTCAAAAATGTGCTACACTTATATACAAGCAAGAACAATGAAGTGATTGCTTACCATGGAGTCGTATGTTTAGATCAGGACTGACTAAAGGGATTTACGAAAACTTTCTCCGCTCTCACAACCTGAACCGCTCTGAACTCGAAACCTCTCCTTTTATCTTTGTCGACCCAGCTTCCGGACACATGAAACTTCTCACAAATCTAATGAGCTCTAACGAGTACGATAGAGAGATTTTTGCTGTCGCTGTTGCTGAAGGTGGCGGGGATGTTGAAGTTCTCTCGACAGCAGAGAACAATTAAGACTTAAACCAGATTTGGTTTATGAATTATTAGCGTTACATAAAGCAATTTAGTGCTTATGGTGTGCTTTACACTAAGAATTAGCATTCTTACAAAACCTCTCTCGAAATAATACCCGAGTGACAATTTTTTGACTTATTGTGAATAACTACGGTGTTTCAGTGGCAAAACTACCCCTATAGAATGGCAAGTGAAAAATGCATGTGAATATCGCTCCTAACTATTTAAAATAATGAAATAGGAAAATGGACTAAAATGTGCTGAAATCCCCATCGAATATGTAAAAATGTGGATAACTTTGTCCATTTTGTTGATAAAATAATCAAGTCAACTAAATTAGATTAAAAATTGTAAGAAATTTTCATTGCGCACGGTGGAATATTATGAAAAACGCTCAGACTGAAGTTATTCTTGAGTTGACAAAAAAAATGAGTTTTTTGTTTGGCCCAAATGCAATTAAAACTCTCGACGTGAATTTAAAAAGCGATAACAGTGCTGTCACTGAAATCGATTTGTTTGTTTCAAATCTCATTAAAGAAAAAATTCTGAATCATTCTGTTTATAAAAGTTATTCATTTTTTAGCGAAGAAGAATACGAAGATCTTACTTTTCCCTGCGCTATTCTCGATCCAATTGATGGAACGAGGGAGTTAATTAAGGGAAGACCTGAGTGTGCGGTGTCGTTGGCATTAATGAAGACACCGGAGATCTCTCATCCCGAGAACTACGCCTGGATTTACAATCCATTTAGTGGTTTTAGTCTCGATAGCAGCATCCCTTTTGTTCCTTCATCAAATAAATCTCAGCAAAAAATCCTGGGAATGGTATCGCGCTCAGAATTTGAGAAAGGTTATTTTAATTTTCTGCTCGATATTGATCCTAAAATCGAAATCACCCCGCGTGGAAGTATCGCTTTCAAACTGGCCTTGCTTGCCAGTGGAGCCTGTGATTTCGTTTTAAGCTTAAGTCCAAAAAATATTTGGGATATTGCCGCAGGAAGTGTACTTTGCTCCGCCCGTGGAATTAAGCTTTACCAAAATGGTGTTGAAATCAAAAATCTCGATGAGGTCAACATGAAAGGGATGCTGTTGTGGGCCCCGGATCAGTTTGCTGAAGACCTGTGGATTAAATTCAAAAATGAAAAAGAAAAAAGGATGAGCGAATCCCGCTGATCTTTTGTTAGTCATTATTGTATGACTTTCTCTGGTTGTTAACCGGAGAAACTATGAATACACTTCTGCGTGAAAAATGCATTAATCTCAAGGCCCCTCTTTTAATTACCGGCGAAACCGGAACAGGGAAGTCTCACCTTGCGCGCGATATTTATCGGCAATCATCTATTCATCAAGAAAAATTTCTCACCGTTCACCTGGCCACTTTAAAAGAAGATCTTTTAGAGAGTGAGCTTTTTGGCCACAAGAAAGGGTCTTTCACCGGAGCTTTGGAAAATAAGAGTGGTTATTTACAAGATGTGGGGTCTGGAACTTTGTTTTTAGATGAAATCGGCGAGCTGTCTTTGGAAGCACAAAAGAAACTGCTCTACGTAATGGAAGAAAGAAAGTTCACTCCTGTTGGTAGCAGTGTCGCTTTAGATTTTCGCGGAAGAATCATTATGGCGACCAATCGCAATTTAAAACAAATGGTAGAGAGTGGCTCATTCCGTGAAGACCTTTATTATCGCATTAAAGTTTTTCATCTGGAATTATCTCCACTGCGTGAAGATAAAAAACAGTTGCGAGAAACTATTCAGACACTTTTTAATGAACTCAAGGAAAGGCATTTTAGCCCCTATGCCAGGCTTTCAAATGAAGCAATGGAACTGTTAATGGGCAGAAGCTGGAAAGGAAATATCCGCGAGATAAAAAATGCGCTGGAGTTTGCTTTGGTCGTGTCGTCAAAGAATGTCATTGAAAGTGCGGATTTCCCCCATGATCAAAATGAGGTGATTTTACCGAAAGAGATCAACGCTCTGGCCGGATTTCCGGAAGACTTTCATCAAAGTCAGGAGCTTTTTGAGAAAGTCTTTTTAGAGTCGATGCTCTCCAAGAATGGGGGCAAAGTAAACGAGACGGCACGCCGTTTGGGAATCAGTAAAACAACCCTTATTCAGAAGGCGCGTAAATACAGCATCAACACTCTGAAAATGCGCGCAGAAGCCTTCGATTTTGCTGCGTAAAAAATACAGATCCCCAGGGAGTTTCATTGACAATTGCTTGAAATAAGAGCAAAAGCTAGCAATCAAATTATCTTGGTTTCCTTGGGGAGTTTATGAGAAACGCAATGATCGCTTTAAGCGGGCTGCTTTTGTCTTTTCAGGTTATGGCATCTGGTTCTGTTTTAATTAACGGTAAAGAAATTAAGTCACAAGACCATCTTCATACGACGCTGGCAAAGGAATTAAACTTTCCTCGCCACTACGGAAAAACTCTCGATGCACTTTACGATACTCTGAGCTCTGATTATTCAGGCCAGACCATTATTAAAATCAAATTTGTAAGCATTCTAAAAAGCAAATTAGGCGCAGATTACACTGATGCTTTAATTCAAGCGATCATGGATGCTTCTGACGACAACCCAAAAGTTGTTTTAGTTTTAGAGTAATCAATGACGTTTAAAGTAAAAGATCATTATTTTCACAAAGCAAAGAAAGATAACTTTCTTGCAAGAAGCGTTTATAAGCTTGAAGAGATCGATGAGCGCTTTAAAATTTTGAAAAAAAATGATCAGGTCATCGACTTCGGTTACCACCCGGGATCGTGGGTTCAGTACACCTCTGAAAAAGTTGGTGTCAACGGACTGGTAATTGGTGCCGATGTCAGAGACATAAATAAGAAACTTCTAGGTGTCCCAAACGTCCGTTTATTTCAGAGAGACATTCTCACTATCGAAACGATGGAAGAGCTTGGTGTATCGGACCAGTTCGATGTGGTCCTATCAGATATGGCCCCTAATACCACAGGGATTATGTCGGTTGATCAGGCCAGGTCCCTAAATTTAGTAGAGATGGTTTTCTTCTTAATGCCGAAATTTTTAAAACCAGGTGGAAACACCGTCATCAAAGTTTTCGAATCCAACGATGCTCAGGTATTTCTGAAGGAGCAAAAGAAGCTCTTTTCCGAGTTCCATTATCTGAGACCAAAATCTACCCGCTCAGTTAGTAAAGAATATTTTGTCATTGGGAAGGATTTTAGGCCATAATAGTAGCTCATGCGCTAGTAATTGCATGGTAACTAAAACATGGATAAGTTTAGTGAAAAAGACGAACAGTAAGTTTGCCTTAGTTGTTACCACAGCGTTCCTCACTCTTTTTGTAGGTGGAACTGCTTTCAACATTTTTCAAGGTAAGTTTGGACAAAAACTCAATGCCGCTGAAGTGGAAAAGGAAGCGAAAGCTCCTGGTTTAACCCCACTCCCAGACGATTTAAGACTCTCAATCGACAGGACCTTTAAACAGGTTGGTAGCGATTGGCCTCAAACTCTTGATGTAGGCAAAAAGAAAGTAAAAATTGAATATGCATTCAATCCTCAGCTTGATGCGTATATTAAGAAGCTTTTAAAATCATACCGCTCAGACTATGCGACAGTTGCCGTTATTGATAACGAAACTGGTGAAGTCCTGGCCGCTGTAGGTGTTGAAGGAAAAACAAACAACATCGACAATAACCTGGTTTTAGCGAGCACTCACCCATCTGCCAGTTTAATTAAAATGGTTACGGCAGCTGAGCTTCTTCAAAATACAAAGGTTACAAGAGAGACGTCTTTTGATTTCCGTGGAAGAAGCACTACCCTTTTTAAATACCAATTAGATGAATCTAAAAGCAACCGTTGGGATAAGTCTCAAACGTTTGAGACAGCTTTTGCTAAATCAAACAATGTTATCTTCGGTAAAGCGGCCATCCAAAATATCAGCAGCGATAAGCTAGTGAGAATGGCGGAGAACTTTGGATTCAATCAACAGTTCCTTCCTGAATTTGATTTCGTTCAATCGCACATTGGAACAGCTGATGATGATTATCACCTAGCTGAACTTGCTTCTGGTTTTAACGACCAGACAGTTATCTCTCCTATTCATGGTGCGATGATGGCTTCAATCATTGCCAACAACGGGATGATGAGATCGCCAAAGATGATTACGAAGTTAGTGGATGCTTCGGGTGAAACTCTTTGGGAAAATAACTCGACAGAAAAACGCGTTCTATCAGCTGAGACTGCAAGACAAATGCAGGAGATGATGGGAATGACGATTGACGGTGGAACGGCGAGAAAGTCATTCCGTAAAATGAATAACGGTTATAAAAACGCACTTGATATCGGTGGGAAAACAGGAAGTATTACGGGTGGTAAACCATTCGGTAAGAGAGACTGGTTCTCGGCCTTCGCGATTCCTCGTGACCAAGAGCGTGGCAAAGGTATTTCGATTAGTGTCATGAACGTTAACGTTAAAAGATGGCACGTAAAATCGACAATGCTTGCTAAAAACATCATTGAGTATTATTACAATAACGTGAAGCCAGTTCCTATCACGATGGTAAAAATGCCAAGAATGGTTTCTGAAAACAAAAAGCGTAAGGCAAAAGTCTATAAAAGGAGTATTGCCAGTAGACCCTCAAAAAAGAAAATCGTCTCAGGAAAAAAAAGAAGCGCAATTAAAAAAGAAATAGGTAAACGCAATGAACGAAAATCAAACACCACAATCTAATGATCAGCTAGATCCGCATGCTGATTTGATGAAAAGTGTAGAGGCAGACCTCTCTAAAAAACAAAAGCTCATCAAAGAAATCAAATCGATCGCTATCATTATTGTAGCTGTTCTGACTTTCCGTTCGATGTTTTTTGAGCCTTTCAGGATTCCATCAGGCTCAATGATCCCAACTCTGATGATTGGGGATTTTATCCTGGTTAACAAATTTGCTTACGGACTTAAAGTTCCTTTCACTGATATGGTGTTTGGGGAAACAAGCTTCAACCCTATTTATATCGCTGGAAAAAGTGAACCAAAAAGAGGAGACGTCATCGTCTTCAAATACCCAAAAGATCTTTCGGTAAACTACATTAAGCGCGTTGTGGGCCTTCCTGGTGACACGCTGGAAATCAGAAACAAAGTAGTTTACATCAACGATAAGCCGATTGAGCCAAAAGAATTTGATGGAAAAGACATCATGGCCGATATGGACGACAAGTTTAAAGGCTACAATCTGAAATTCTATCATGTTAAGACTGGTGATGTTGAACACGTTATCCAACAAGACAATGACAACTACTATAAGGTCGACTACGACAAAGTAACAATTCCAAAGGACAGCTACTTTGTTATGGGTGATAACCGCGACTTCTCATACGATGCCCGTTATTGGGGATTTGTGACTCATGAACAAATCAAAGGTAAAGCAATGTTCGTATGGTTCTCTTTGATTTTCCCATTCGGGGAAAACCCAGCTAAGTTCCGTCCTTGGCGCATTGGAACTCCAATTAATTAAGAATAAATTTTAGTACACCCGTCATTGCCTTCGATGTTTTCCCATCGAAGGTCGCGGTGTTCTTTCCTTAAATAGCTTCTTAGCCAATTTTTAAGCACACCATCACCATGTCCATGAATGATAGTCACGAAAGGGATTTCCCCTGTGATAACTTCATCAATAGACTGCTCGGCGATCTTTTGAAACTCTTCCAGGCGCATTCCGCGGCAGTCGACTTCAATATCTCCACGAACGGACTTTTGGATATTGATACTGACTTTAGGTGCTGGTGGCCTTGAACCTGATGGGTAGCGAAGGGTAGATGGTGAAACCCAGACAGAAAGGGCCCCGTGCTGGATTTGAATTTCTTTTTTACGTGGGTTCGTGTTGAGAACCTTAACGTTCTTTCTAATGACAACAGAAAAAACCGTATCGTTAGTTTTGATTTCTTCAAACTCAATAGGGCGCATGTGAGCGTAGATATTTTCCGGGTCTTCTTTGTTTTTCTTTTCCGGAGCTTCTTTAATGAGTGCAGACTGAATGCCGCCAATTTCATTGTTGAGTGTGCGGCGGTTAGCTGTTTTCCCACTTTTTACATCATTAAGGAGAGTCTCCGCTTGATCAAAAAGCGATTTAATTTTTTTAGTGTAGTCCGTGATAATGCGTTCGCGCTCGAGGTAGAGAGTCCCTTCCATTGAAGACTTTTGATTTTTTAACTCAATGTTAAGCGTGCGGTTTTGGGCAAGTAACTTATCTAGGTCAATTTTCTTCTGTGAAAGCTCTTGCAGGAGAGTTTCATAGGTTACTTGTTTTTTATCTAAAAGATCTTTGGCCCTTTCGCTGATACCAGTTTTTAAACCGAATTTCTCAGAAAGATTTTCAAAAATTTTAAAAGCTAGTGAACTTCCTGGCTCACCTAGAATTAATTTATAAGTAGGGCGGTTGAGATCAAAATCATAACCCACGTGCGCTGAAACATAATCACCTCGAGAGTGCATAAATGTTTTTAGCACCTGATGGTGAGTTGAAAGAACAACTTTTGAATTAGAACGGCGATGGACTTCATCAAGGAAGGCAATCGCCAGAGCAGAAGCCTCTTCAGAAGATGTCGAATTGAAAATCTCATCGATAATAATCAGGTTCAGAGGACCAAGTGACTGTAGAAGTTCTAAGTAGTATTTTGATTCCGAGGCAAATGAGCTCAATCCTTCAGAAAGATTTTGATGATCATGGCTGAAATAAAATAAATCGCTTACAGGGTGAATGTCTGCGTGAACGGCCGGCACATACAGTCCTAAATGAACCATTAAAAGAGAAAGCGTAATCGATTTTAATGCAACTGTTTTCCCTCCGGTATTGGGACCAGAGATGATAAGACCTTTGTGCCCGGAATCCAGGAGGACATTATTTTTAATCGGTGCCTTTAAAAGCGGGTGATAAAGACCGTTAAACTCAAAATAGAATTTTTCATTGAGTGTCGGCTTTGAAAGACCAAGCTTTTGTGTGTATGTCGCTTTGGTGTTGAGCCAATCAAGGGCCAGGCTCCATTCGCTCATGAGTTTAAACTCGTCAGAGTAACCGTGAACAACCTTACTTAATTCAATCGTCAGTTTTAGAATCGTTGATTCGATTTCCGAGAGCAGGTGAATGCGTTTGTTACCTTTTTCTCTTACTTCATAAGGCTCAACAAAAAGAGTCATTCCAGATTGAGAGCGGGCGACAATTGGACCCAATTCAGAATTATAAGAGTCAGATCTCACTGCTAAAACATAGCGGTCATTGATGATATCAAAATTATCTAGCTGTAGTTTTGAAGAGTAGAGATCACTTTTAGCGGCCTTCTGAACGGTAATTCTCAGGTCATTTTCTAGCGCCAGAACTTCTGCATACAGTTTTTTTAAGACAGGATGTCTTTCGTAAGAGACATTCCCGCTGTGGTCTACAAAATCTCGTAAAGGATTAGTAAAGTAACGTTTGATTTTGGAAAGTTTATCTCTTTCAATGGTGTAGTTTTCTTCAAAAACCAGACTTGAGAAAAGAGGAAGGCATTCGATATAGCACTCAGCAATTTGCGCTAGAAAGTGCAGCTCGCGCGCTTCGAAAAACTTCTCGCGTTTGATATCCGGAATAAGTTTAAAGAATGTCTCACTCTCAGGCAGAAGGCGAAGTTTACTGTTGAATGACAGACTATAATCATCGTAATTGGCCAAGTAACCTTCAAGTAAATTGAGGTCACTTTGAATCATCGCAATGCTTCTTGCCGCAGGCGGAGCTTCTAATTTTGTTTTGGTTAATTCAAAATGTGATAAACTTGAGATGCTTGAGACAAGCATCGACCAGTCGAGGAGCTCGAGAGCTTCAGAATTACCATTGAGAAGATTAAGGGCCATGATACAGACTCACCAACAATTAAGACAAACTTCTCTCGAATATAACACTCTCTTTTCGAAAAATGAATTCTATCCGGTTCAAAAGGCCTACACTACACCTCATTTCCTGGTTTTGGGGCTCCGATTCCCAGGGCAGAACGTCGCTCTCTACATAGGGAGAGGAAACCAGTATGAAGGAATCTTCTTTTCCAATAAATTTCCCCCGTCTTATTTGAGGATTCAGGATCGTCTTTTAGACTATGTGAGAAAATATTTAGTGGGTGCTCGCTTGGGAAAAATGGAAGTCGATGACAATCATTTTTTATCGCTCTTTCATTTTAAAAATGAACACACCGATAATTCTTTTGCATTTGGTTACAAAGACCGTGGCCTGTTTTTTATCAAACAATCCAAAGAAGAGATATACACCAGCTGGAATGGAGAGACCTCAAAAGGAAAAAATATTACAGACCTGGTTGATCAGTTCCTGGGAAAGGCTTCCTCTGTAGATAATGCCAAACCTTCGAATTGGACACTCCTCAATTATTTTCAAGATGAAGAGAAGAAGGTGAGTGGAAAGCCTTTACAGAAAAAGAAAGAGAAGTTTCTGGAAAAGAAATTGGGTAATATCTCGCACGATCTTCACGACGTAGAAAAGTGGAAACTTATCGAAGAGGATCTTCTTTCGGAAGAAGGACTTAATCTTGCTGATCACCAGTCAGTGCTTCATGGACACAAAATTAAATTCTCTTCAAATTTAAATCAGTGGCAAAAACGCGATGTGGTTTTTAATAAGGTTAAAAAACTAAAAAAAGCGGAGGAGATTCTCAAGGGAAGACTTAAAGAAACAGATGAAGAGCTTTTTAAAGTTAAGCAAGGCGATTTTGAATTTGAAGTGACCAAGGAAAAAGCCATCGCACCACTTTGGCAGACAGCTTCTGCACAAAAGAAAAAAGAAGAAAGCGAATATAATGTAAAACATTTTAAGCTGAAAAATCTCAGTGGAGCTATTGCTCTGGATGCTGCCAGCAATGATTGGCTGCGCTCTCAGGGAGCAAAAGAGCATTATTGGTTTCATATTGAGAACTATACTGGTGCCCATTGCCTGGTAAAAACAGATGATCTTTCTAAGCTTAGTGGAGAGGATTTGTCGGCCATTGCTTCGATGCTAAGGGACTATTCAAAACTCACTATCAATGAGATACCCGTCATGTATAGTCAACTACAGCACGTAAAAGGTTTGAAAGGCGTGCAGGGTAAAGTTATCATTAAGAAGCCGAAATATTTGAGATGCAATTATATTAATTGGACAGAAATAATTACCATGGTCTAGGCCTGATTGCAGGCTGCGCCAGCACTCTATAGAATAGATATTATATTTAGGGGTAAAGTCAAAATGAAAACTTTCTTATTACTAACAGCTTCAATCTTCACCGTGTTTAACACGGTGGCATGGTCGCAGACTAAAATTGAAGAAATTGAACAATATGAAATTAGAAATTATGATCCACAAAAAAGTGGTCTGAACGATTTAGTTTTTGAGGCCCGTATTGAAAAGCTAGTCGATATTTTGAATAAAACAGGAAACTTCGGAAAGTTAACTGATGTTTATTTTAAAATTTATTGGCTTTCACCATCTCAGTACAAAATTGAAGTAATGGGCTTACCAAAAGGATTCCAGGAAGTGCGCGATGATTTAGCAGCACTCATTAAAGGAAAGCTGGAGTTCATCATTCCTGAGAGATTCTCTGAGAAATTCAAAGGCTACACGCTCAAAGCTGCGCCAATTGCCGATGGTAAACTCATCAAGGCCATCGATGATACATACACTATGGCCGTGCCGGAAGTAGATATCACTTTTGATAAAACAGGTCGCTTGAAAACAGTAGAAACCAATGTTGCTTACTCGCAGGTTAGGACAGAATTTTTCCAGACGCCAAAGTCGTGGAGTAATAACAAGCTTGTTATGGATAAGATCGTTACAACTACGAAGCAGGGAACTGCTGTTGCAACGACAACAAATACAGTAGAGTATGCGACTTTTCAAGGAATGGGTTTTCCCGCAAAGGTTACAGTTAAAAACGTAACTGAAGCAGTGATACCGGCCCATGGAAAAGAAAAAGAGAAAAAAGTAAAAAGTGAATCGGGTTCAGTTATTCGTTTTTCAAATTATGAAGTGAATACAGGTAAAGCACAACGCTTTATGAATGAAGGCTTAAGAAGATAGGTTTATTTGAAGTTAAAGGTAAAACACCTCACTAAAAGCTTGTTAGCAGTTTTAGTACTGCTGAATTTCTCTTGTTCAAAACAAGAAGCGCCAAGCATTGATGGTGGTGAAGTTGCCACTCAGCAGGAAATTGAAAGACTCGAAGCTTGTAGCCAGGTTAATTTCAATAAAGGAGTTCTGCTTCACCAGAACGTTCTGATGCTCTTTAAATGTACTAAGTGGTCAGAAGAATTCCCGTCAATGTATCAGTCGATTAAAAGAGTTCAAGGTTCTTCATGGAACCACTTTATGGCCCCGATAGATAAAGAGTTCGTTGAAAACCTTTCTCGTCGAGATAAAGTTTTTAGAAACATCAAAGAGCTTGATTCAAAAAATGGCCTGGATGACTTAAGTCGTGTTTTAGTCGCTCTTAATGAAACAAACTTTTTTGACTCAGTTAAGACCATGCTTAAGTGTGTGGATAATCCATCGGAAGACATTTGTCAGGATCGCCTGGCCAATATTCCGACAAAACGTTCATTAAAAAATATTATTAGATTGGTAGATACTCCTCCAGAGACAATTGACCGAGCTTCAATGGTGGTGAAGAGTCTTACTCAGGCGATTAGTGCAACTGATGAAGAAAAGCTTCGTGCAGAAGTTAATAAATTCAAAACAGACCCACTTTTTATCGCTCTTCGCTTAAGGCTGGTTGATGCCATTGCTGATAAAGTAAAAAAGGGACTGGGACAAGAGGATCGCGAGTTTTTACCAAAAGTACTTTTAACTGGAAATAAAAATGGGCAGCCGTGGATTTACGGATGGCTTAATGATGTAAAAATGTCTCGTGAGAAATTCAGAGACTTAGTAGAATACCCGATTCTGGCCAATCCAATTTTTGTTGGAGAGATCAAAGGTTTAAAGCAAGCTTATGATGAAGGTTTTAATTGCACGATTAAAAACACAATGGATCCAAACGAGTTGGTTGAATTTAACTTCAAAACTCACCTAGCCGATTATGTCACAGTTTTAAGAACAAGAGATTACAAAGCTTATTATGATTACTCTGCTTCGGCGATTGTCGGTCTTAAGATGTCGACTGAAGTTTGTCGAGAGCTTCAGACGAACAAGTATGATGTCAACTTCATAAAGATGATGACTAATCTTTCAACCTTTTTGGGCGAAAAGAAATTCTATGATTTAATTAAATTCCTGGCCGTTCACACAACAGCGAAAGGGGATCTAGATAAGACTTTTGCTGAAAACCTTTACCTTTTTGACATTATCGCTAGTGATTTATTCTCAAATGCCAATACATTAAATGAACAGATTATTAAGCGCACTCGCGATTTTTATCCAGTGCTTTTTGATGTTGTTCAAAAGCTACCACCAGAAGCCTACATCAATCTGGGTGAGCTTTCTCAAGAGTTTTTAAAAGAAGAGTACGACCCTAAATTTAAAGGTGTAGCAGACTTCTGGAGTTTCTTTAACCCAACAGAAAAAAACTTCGTCTTTAACTTTGTTGACCGCCACTTTGAAGGCGATACACAGTTTGTTCTTCTGTTTGATTTTTACACTAAATTCATGGATGACATCAGAGATGTTCAACCAGTATTTAAAGACAAATGGATGGGGTCGGAAGCGGACGAAGAAATGTCTTACCTGTCTCTTCAGGATATGTTTAACCAGTTTGCCGGAAAGGAAACACTCGCAGACTTTAAGCGTTTTTTTGGTAGAGATCAGATCCTAAAAGTTTTGGAAGTTATTTCTAATGGATCAAATATCAATGCCTCGGCCAAAGAAGAATTAGCCTATCGAAAAGCTGATGAGTATGTGACTCGTTCACGTATGGAGCGCTACAAGTTTAAAGTTGTTTATGATCCAGGAAATGATCCAGACTATGACACTAAAGCCGTCGTTGAATGTATGCAAAAGTTCAGTGAGCTTGAGAATGGATTCTATCAGCTGGTCAGAAGACTTCCTGTGGCCTGTACAAAGGTTACTAGTGAGAACATAGCCTTTAGAATGTTTGGCTGGATGAATTCAATTGAAGAGACTTATAAAGAGTTTAATCCAGGTTCGGGAAGTGAAGACACTATCTTAAGTGAAAAAGGCTTAATGAGTCCCTACATGCTCAATACGACTCTGGGAACTGCAAACATTCTCAATACACTCCTTGGAGATGTTAATTCTCAATTGCCAACGAAAGATGGTGTTCGTTATTTAATGACGGCAAGCCGTTACCATCTTGAAGATAAAAAAGCGGCCGCTTTAATTGAAAAGAATTTAGACTGGCTGACAAGATGGCTAAATGTGAAACCTGAAGAAAACCAGATTCACAGAAATGCGATGCTTAAGACATTTACTCGCGAACAGAATTTTGCTTATGCAAATACTGTTTCAAAAAATGCTGCGACGTTAATGACTAATTACTCTGATTGGGTGAAGAGTGGAAAATTGGCCAAAGCTCAAACGGCACTTTCTGGAACTTATGACCCGGCCTTTGATTGTGAAAAAGTGATCAATCAATTTGTAGCACCGAACGCATGCCCCTCAAAAGACTTTGTAAAAGAGCGCACCATTAATATTGCTAAGTACCTGGCAACTGTTTGGGAAAAAGAGCAGGGGACAGCTGTTAATCAACTTCTTTTAGCTTTAAAGCCTGGTGAAGGATTAAACATTCCACTCTATGGAAAGAAGACGAAAAAATACCGCATGACTTTAAAGGAAACAATGAAGTACATGTATGATACGAGTGATAAAGACTTGCCGGTTAACCGTATCAAAACGACTTATGTAAATAAGAATGGAAAGACATCAACGGAAACTCTAACTGTTCTGGAAAGAGTGGAAGTTGTTATCCGCGATGTGCGTTTTGGAAACAACTATCTTGGAGTAGCTTTCTTAAATGCGGTTACACAAGCTGACGATTACAATGATGAAGTCGATAAGAGAAAAGGACTTCTTTCAAAGTGTCTTAAAATCCCAGGTGTGCGTTGTGGACGCTCAATGAGTGATAGTGATCTTCGCGAAGGAAGAAATGCGCTTGAAACTTTTGATTCTCTTTTGGATGTAAACAATGGTCGAGGCTTAGAAAAACGCCTGACTTATGGAAATTTTTTAAAAACTTTTGAGCAAACGCTGGTTGCTTCTTCAGCAAAAAAAGCACAGGAAGTTCAGCTCTTTCCATTAAAAGATGAATATCTTGTCCAGCATAACGGACGTGTCCTGGGTGAAATGACTGCGATGAATATGTGGTCTAATGTTGCCCGAGTTATCCGCGACAGAGTTGGTAGAACGAGAGCAGACTTTGATAAGTTTATCGAAAGTGAGCGCATGAATCGTGTAAACGATGCACTTCTTTATGGGTTTGATCTGCCACAAGCAGCTCCTTCAGCTGAAAGGTTGTTAAGAAAAGTTCTTGCGGTACAGGCCGGTGAAAGCCAAAACATGATTGGACAAACTGTCGATTGGGCCGCTTCACTAAATTACAATGACAGTCGTTTAGTTGAAGACACGATCGCCAGAATACTTCTGGTTGGTGCTTATCTTGGAACTCCGGATGTTGTCTTTGGGACGACTCCAAAAGATGAATCCCAATACGCTCGTTACAAGAACAACAATTTGTTGCAAATATTCCTGGCCCTGGAAAAGTTAGTCGATTATTACCCGACCCTTAAAAATTACATGCCAACAGATATGAAGTTAATCGATGCCTTCAGACCGCTTAATACGGCGCTGACTTTCTTTATCGAGTCTCTTGAATCAACTAAGATTCCAGAAAAGAACACGGCTTACCTGGTGTTAAATGATGCCTTCAATATTCTGCAAACAGTGCTTTTTGATGAGCAAGCAGACCCAAGATTAGCAGGCAATACAGGTAAAACAGTAAAGGGATTAGATTTACTTTTAGGGGGACTGGAAAACCCTAAATTTGTCGCTCAGACTTATTTCTTAATCCGCGACGATTACCGCTATCTCGATGTTCTGCATGAAAACCAGGCTTCATGGTTTAAGGCCGTAGGTCTTAACCTGAATAGAGTGGCCAATGCTGAGCGAGTGGACCTGACTCCGATCAGAGATTATATGAACTTTACGACAAAGAACGTGGTTTGCACGGGAAGAGCTACGGATTGCCCGGCCAATTACCACTTCGATGAAATGGCCAATGTTGTTAAATACCTCAATAAGAAATCATCTAGCGGTGAAACTTACTTCAAAGTGGCCACACGTAAGCTATTAGTCGAAAACTTTGATCAACTAACCCGTATGATTGATGACCTTATCCCAGCGCTTAAGATCAAAGAAGTGAAGCCTCCTTTTAAACTTAACTGATTCAATCAATTAAAACATTTCCCTTCCTTGTTGAAGAAAAATAAACTCCTTCTATACTATAGAGATAACAGTATTTTATCTTCTCTCGAGGCCAGCTCTGAAAGCACTAATTCTCCAAAACAAGTCTTCTCTGAAAGTCGCTCGTGGTGAGCGCGAACTCTCTGAAAAGGATCTTTTTGAAATGCCAAAAGGTCTTCGTCCAGGTGAGTGGGTGATCATTGAAGATCAACAGGCCAAAAAAAATTACATCGCATACATCAATCCGTATGCTGAGAGTTTTTATAAAATCAAAATTCTAAAAGAAGACGTTCAGAAAAAAGTGAACGTGAAAACAGATGAAGAGACTCTTGCTAAAGAAATCATAATCGAACACTTGCAAACTGCTTTTAGAAAAAGAGATTTTTTTCTCGACTACAATCACGGAGCAAGACTTGTCTACGGAATGAATGATGCCCTTCCTGGAATCATTGTGGATAAGTATCAAAAATATATTTTTGCACAAATCAACACTGCGGGAATGGATAGATTTCGCGATTTAATTAAAGGTGAAATCATTAAGCACTACCCAGATCAAAAAGTTCTTTTTTTTGATAACCCTGAGTATCGCAAAGCTGAAGTTCTGCCAATTCATGAGCCAGAAAAAATCAATGAAGACCTGGACGTTTTAGAAAATGGTCTGAAGTATAAAATCACTCAGCAGGTTATGCAGAAGATTGGTTATTACTACGACCACCGTGAAAACAGAAGCAAGCTGGCAAACCTTCTAAAGCGTACAGCATTTGCTAAAAAAACAGGCCTTGATTTATTTTCTTACGTAGGAAGCTGGGGACTGCATATGCTTTCGGCCGGCGTGGAACACGTAGAGTTTGTCGATCAGGGAAATATGGAAGAAGTCACAACCAATCATTTAAAGATGAATGGTTTTGAAGGGAGAGGAAAGTTCACGCGTTCAGACGTCTTTAAGTTTATCGACGCCTCTATTGCGGCCGGAAAAAAATACGATGTTATCGTTAGTGACCCTCCAGCATTCACTAAGTCTGAAAAAAATAAAATCACAGCACTTCAGGGATATGAAAAGCTTCATTTAAAGACGATGAAACTTCTTAATGATGAAGCGATAATGGTAGTAGCGTCTTGCACTCACCATGTGAACTATGAAGAGTTGGATAAGACAGTTCAGGATGCAGCTCTTAAGAACTCACAAAAAGTTCACCTGTTGGATTTAGGAGCACAGGGCTTCGATCACCCATTCAGTGGATTTAACGATAAAAGTTTTTATATTAAATATTTAGTTTATTTTGTTTGTAGAGGGTAATTTATGAGCACGGAAGTTCGCGCACGCATTAATGAAGCACTTAAAGAGGCCAAGGGAATTATCTTTGGACAGGATAATTTGCTGGATGCGATTATGGCCTCACTGATTTGTGAAGGTCACTTATTGATTGAAGGGATGCCGGGATTAGGTAAGACTCTTTCGGTATCAACCATTAGTAAGCTCTGTGATCTTTCTTTTAAAAGAATCCAGTTCACACCCGATCTTCTGCCATCGGATCTTATTGGGACGATGATTTATAGCCAGAAGAACGAAGAGTTTAGTACCAAATTCGGGCCGATTTTTACACAACTTCTACTTGCCGATGAGATCAACCGTGCGCCGGCAAAAGTTCAGGCAGCGCTTCTAGAGGCCATGGCCGAAAAACAAGTAACCATCGGGGATGAAACTCACAGGCTTTCTTCTCCATTCGTTGTACTTGCGACTCAAAACCCAATTGAGCAAGAAGGAACATACCAGCTTCCAGAAGCTCAGCTGGATCGTTTCATGATGAAGGTCAACGTAGATTACCCATCTTTTAAAGCAGAAAAAAATATCCTGGATTTAAAAAAGAGTGCTCTCAATAAACTTGAAGCAGTTCTTTCAACAGATGACTTGATTACAGCTCAAGAGATTGTTGAAAACATTTATGTAGACGAAAAAATTAAAGACCTGATTGTTAAAATTGTTCACGCGACAAGACCAGGCTCAGAGTTTTTCCCGAAAGAATATAATGGAGTGATTCTTTCAGGAGCTTCACCAAGAGCTGTTATCTGGCTTTATAAAGTTTCAAAGTTCATGGCCTTTATGGATGGAAAAGACTTTGTTACTCCTGATCACATTTTAAAGGTTGTCCCAAGTATTCTTGGGCATAGATTGATTCTTTCATATGAAGCTTCAATTGATAATTTTAAGGGAGCGGATGTCGCTCTAAAGATTGCTAAATCGCTAGTGTAATTTATGAATATTAACGAAGTCAGAAAAGTTGTCGGTAAACTTCGCGCCAATCTCTTTAGAAGGGCGAACTCCCATTCTATTGGGATGTTGAAGACCAACATTAAAGGAACTGGACTTCAATTTAAAGAGCATCAGGTTTATACCTTTGGTGACGATATCAGATTCATTGACTGGAAAATCCTTGCTAAAACCAGCAATCCTTACGTCAAAACATTTAATGAAGAAAGAAATGTTGAGATCGTTGTCGTTATTGATGCTTCATCAACAATGATGACTGGTTTTAATGGAGTTTCAAAACTTCAGGCCGCCATTGAAATTTGTTGTTTGCTTTATCTTCTAGCAAAAGAAACGAATGACTTTGTTCACGCCCTTATTGTAACAGATGAGGTTATTAACGTGCCTAAACTTTCAGGGGATAAGGGGATCACGCACTTGATCTCGACACTGGAAGAGAAAAAGATTCTGACGAGCAAAGGAAAAATCAACACAGAAAGGCATTTTGAAGAGAATGTGGATAGTAAGCAAAAATATATCTCAATCATGAAGCATTTAAGTAGAAAGAGAGAAATCATTCTTTTATCTGACTTCAATGACTTTGTAGACAGCGAGATCTTAAAGAAACTATTAGTCCGATCAAATGTTCACTGTTTCCAGCTTCTCTCTCCGTTAGATGAAGCAAAGACATTGCCTTACTCACTTCATGCTTCATCCGGTGCAAAGACCAGATCGACAGTGGGGAAGTATGACTTTTCCGGAAAAAAAGACTTAAACAATGAATTTGGAAAACGCTTTAGACGTCTGCGAATCCAGGAGAAATACCTGGAAAATTTTGTAAAGGAGATGAGATGAAAACAATCTACTCCTTTTTAGTTGTTCTCTTTTTAATGATCAACACTGTGTGGGCCCAAACTATTAACAGTGAATTCCTTCCATCACAAAATATCGGCCAGCTTAAGGAAGGAGATATTATTGAAGCCACTATTCGCGTGTGGCCAATTGAAAACGCCGATCTTTCTCAATTTAAAAAACTAGAAAAAGGCACCCTATTTAACGCTTTTTACCTGGCTCAAATTACGAGCCTTGCTCCTTCACCAAATAATGCCGATGTTGTCGAGCTCAAAGGGCTTTTTATTGTGAAGTCCACAAAAGTAGAGCCGATCTATGCGCTAAAGTACAATGAATCATTAATTGAACTTCGCTCTGGTGACGTCAAAGTCACTCCACTTGGGGATAAAAGCCAGGACTTTTACATCTTAGATCAGTCGCTCGATTCATCAAAGCTTTGGATGATTCTCACAGGAGCTGGAATTGTGCTTTTAATTTTAGGGTTTGTTAAGAGACAAAAGATTAAAGAATTTTTAATTAACCTTAAACCTGATCAGGCAAAAAAAGATAGAAAGAGATACGACGAGCTTTTTAGAGTGGCGAGTAAACGAGAAGATTTTGAAAAGCTTTATATCGAAAAGAACAAGTGGCTGGCACTGCTTCCTGATAAAGCCCCAGCGCATTTAGAGTTTTTAAAAATACTCAATCAGTATCAGTTTAAAAAAGACTGGAACAATGAAGAGCTAAACGAAGTGAGGGCCTCTTTTGATATTATCAGAAGGAGCTTTGAGAAATGAGTTTGAATTACGAATTCCAACATATTCATTACGCCATCTGGGGAGCCGTTGGTTTAATCTTCTGGATTATTAGCTTCTTTTATATTTTTAAGAAACCTCAGCTTTTTATTCCAAAGAAGTACAAAAAGAAGGGATTTCCTTTCTTGCGTTCAGTCTTCTTCTTGGTTGGTGTGGCCGGATGGTTATACATTGCTTTTGCTCTGGCCGGACCAAGGCGTCCGATGGGGATGGATAAAAACACGATTGAAGTTAACGATATTTTTGTCGTTTTGGATTTGTCGCGCTCAATGTTGGCAGAAGATTTAAAGCCGAATCGTTTTGAAGCAGCTAAACAAAAGATTCAAGAGTTCGTTTCACTATTTCCACAAGATAGAATTGGGATTGTTATTTTTGCGGAGAAAGTTTTTACACTTCTTCCTCTTTCAACAGACCTTAACTTGATTAATAAAATGGTGGCTCAAATTAAACTGGGCGCTCTCGGTGATGGAACAAATATCGGCGATGCCCTGGCCTTAGGTGTTGGGCGCCTTCTTCAGTCGTTGGCAAAAAATAAAGTTATTATCCTGCTGACAGATGGAGTGAGTAACGTCGGGACATTGACTCCATTGCAAGCGGCGGAGATGGCGGCTGAGCAAAAGATCAAAATCTACACGATTGGTATCGGTGGTGCCCGCGACGCTAGAATCCCGGTTGGACCAAATATGTTTGGAGTTCAGCGCTACCAAATGATTCCGGGTGGAAGTGTTGATGAAAAGGGTCTTCAAGAAATTGCTAAATTAACTGGCGGGAAGTTTTACATGGCCCGCGACAACCGTGCGTTGGAAAACGTACTAAAAGACATTAACAAATTAGAAAGAACTCAGATCGAGCAAAGTGGGAAAATTATTTATGAAGAACTATTTTTTAAGTTCCTTCTTAATGGAGTTCTTCTTTTAATTGGAGCTGAGCTTGGTCGCCGCCTGATTTTAAGGGAGGGTCCATGAATTTTGTTAATACCCAATACCTTCCGCATATTCTTGGTGGAGCTCTGGCCTTTGCTCTTTTACTGGCGTTTCTTAACCGCAAGTATTTTAACTGGGTAAAGACTTATTGGTTTTTTGAAAGAAGTTGGATGAGCAGATTATCTGCATTTTTCTATATAGCGAGCATCTTTTTAATGCTGGCCTCTCTTTTAGACTTAAGAGGACCGGAAGAGAGAGTGAAGTCAGTCCTTCCAGATCAAAGAACAATCATTATACTAGATAGCTCTGCCAGTATGCTGGCCGAAGATGTGCGCCCGAGCCGTTTTGGAAAAGCGATTCAGCTTGCCCGCCACTTTGTTAAAAATGCGGCCGGACATCAGATTTCAGTGGTTCTTTTCTCTGATATCCAAAAACGTCTGATTCCTTTTACTGACGATGTCGATCTTTTGGATTCAAGATTAGCTGCGATGGAAAAGACTAATTCTGTTTCCGGTGGATCAAATATTTCTCAAGCGATTGCCGAAGCCGTTGGCTACTTTGATTTTGAAGGTGATAAAAAATCAGCAGTAGGTAACATCTTGGTTTTTACAGATGCTGAAGAAAGCGAAGATGGAATGGATGTTGAGCTTGGAAACAATATCAACCTTGCCGTTGTAGGGATTGGAACAGCAAAAGGGGGAAATATTCCACTTCGCTGGGACGATGGAAGCTTTAGAGGTTATAAAACTCAAAAAGGTGAGCCGGTCACAACAAGGCTTGATGAAAATTACATCAAAAAAATTGGAAAGAATGTTAAGAATTATAAGTACTGGATCGCCAATTCATACTCTCTTCCAACAGAAGATATCCTAAACTTTTTCCGCGGAACTTATAACAAGGCCCATGGAAAAGGAGATATGAGAATTCGTCCGGTCTTTTCACATTTAATTTTAATCCCCGCCATTATTGTTTACTGCGTGTCGGTTGTTTTTGGGCGCTTTGGAAGTTTTAAAAAGATTGTCAGTATCGCCCTTCTTCTTGTTTCTTTCCTCGGAGGAAATACCGCCCAGGCCCAGGAAGAAGAACAAAAACAAACGAAGCAACTTCCGGCCGCTCTATTAAGAGATATGGACAAGATGAAGAAAGGGAAGGCCAATCGCAAAGAAGTATTAAAAATTGCCGAGAACCTCATGAAAAACAATGAGGACCAAAGGGCCAGTGAACTTTATAAAGAATACGCCAAAAGTAATGATGAGCAGGAAGTTCTATTTAACCGTGCGACCGCTCTTTTAAAGACCAACCAACTTGATGAGGCGATGCCACTTATTCAAGAAGTTTTTAAAAATGCCAAAGACGAAGAGATTAAAAATCGTATGCGGCACAACATTCTCCTGACTATGAATCAGAGCGGAGGAAAGAGTAAGGACAAAAACGATAAACAAGACAAGAAAGATAAAGAAGACAATAAAGACGATAAGGGCAAAGAAGGAAAAGAGGGTCAAGAAAAAGACGACCAGAATAAAAAAGACGATAAAGGTAAAGAAGGCAAAAACGGCAAAGAAAATAAAGATAACAAAGATGGCAAAGGAAGCCAGGATCAAAATAAGAAAAAAGACGAGAGCGAAGGCAAAGATAAAGACGATAAAAATAAAAAAGATCCTAAGGATCTCGATAAACCAGATCGCCCAGAGCCTACAAAGCCTCAGTCTTTAGAAGAAAAAGAAAAAATGATTGAGCAGAAACGCCGAATGGTAAAGACTCCGGCAATGGTAAAACAAATCATGAGTGATGACCGCGAACTGCAAAAGAAGATGATGGATACCTCAACCAATGAAAGAGGCTCATCTAAACCAAAGAGAGATTGGTAATGAAAGTTATAATGCTATTAATGTGCCTGTTGTTTTCCTTCGTTGTTAAAGCAGAGGATGTCGAAGTTGAAGTGGAGCCCAAAGAAGGCGTCATCAACGAGAGCTTTTTTGTCACGTTCAAAATTAAAGCTTCAGGAAGCGAAGAGCCTTATATTTCCTTCACACCATACGGAGCTTCTGTTTTAGGAAAAAGATCTCAAGGTCTTTCTATCTCAACGGTTGTCATCAACGGAAAATTCACTACAACTAAAGAGCAAGCTGTCGTTTATGAACTTCAGGCCGAAAGGTCTGGGCAGGTTTACCTAAGAAATATCAAAGTTGAAATGAATGGCAAGACTATTCCAGTTAAAGAAGTGCGAATCAACGTCTTAAGTGAGCCAAGAAGAATCCCTGATGCTTTCATTGAAGCAGAAGCTTCTAAGACCAAGGTTTATCTTGGTGAAGGATTGGATGTTAATTACTATTTATATTTTAAAAGCTCAATTGCGGCCAATGACGTTAAAGAGTTTCCTAAGTTAAATAAGTTCATTAAAAGATTTCACCATATCAATTCGCCGGTGGAAACGGTTCAGTACAAAGGGCAAGTGCTAAAGAGAATCCTGGCGTATTCGGCACGTCTGTATCCGGAAAAAACCGGAACGGCCGTCCTTGATCCGATGAAGATTTCAGTTCAGGTTTATGAAAATGATTATAGCGGCTTTGGGTTCAACCAGCGCGCTAGAAATAAAGACCTTTCAAGTTCTCGCGTGGAGATCGAAGTGCTTCCTCTGCCAACTGAAGGTGTGCCGGCAAGTTTCACAGGTTTGGTAGGAGAGCATGAGTTCACACTATCTGTTCCAAAATCAAAATACCTGGTTAATGAGCCAATTGAAATTAAGCTGGAAGCAAAAGGTAAGGGGGCGCTGGAAAATCTGGATGCACCGGTGATTTATGCTGATAATAACCTGGAGCAATTCGACACGAAATCAGAAGTGACAGAGATTGGGACACAGGCCGCGAAAAAGCTTTTTGAATACACTCTTCTTGCTCGAGGTCCAGTTAACATTGCTGCTAGAGACTTAGCGCTCTCTTATTTTGATCCATCGTCTGGAAGATACATTGAAAAGAAAGTTTCTATTCCTGCTTTAGAGGTGAGTGGAACGGCCATGGCGAGCACGGGCACAGGTGGGAATAAACAAGAAGCTTCGCAAACTCCTGAGGCCCAAGGTTCTAATGACAACAATTTCTTAAATAACCTCTTTGCTAAAAATACGAAGACGGTTGAGAAAAATGCCATTGGCCTAGTGGCGCCAAGCTTTAAGTCTCAAGGGCGCTGGTTTGACCGCGGCTTTATGGTATTAAATAGCATCCTAGGTTTTGCCCTGGTCATCATCGGACTTCAATGGGGGCTTTCGGGAATGAAGTCTTCAGGTCCTTCTGATCTTCACAGCTTGATTAAGCGCGACGTGAAGATGTTAAAGAAAAAAGGCCTTAATTACTCTGAGCTTTATAGGGTGCTTGCGGCCCTGGATAAAACAAATAAGATGTCGTCGGGTGGTATTTCAATTATAAATGTTATAAATGAAAGTAACCTTAAACCGGAATCAAAAGAGTACTTTAGAAACGCTCTAAGCTTCACGGAAGGTGGAACCTACGCCCAGTCGAGACATTCTAGTGGGCGCAACATTGTGTTTGAGAAAAAACACTTTGATGAACTGATGAAGAATATATGATTGTTGTAAAAGACCTCAAAGAACTTAAAAACGTTTATAACGAAAATAAAATCAATGTGACGATTGGAAATTTTGACGGTGTTCATCTTGGACACAGAGAGTTTCTTGCTCACATCAAAAAAGACAGTGTTCAGGACCATGCCAAATTCGTGGTTGTGACTTTTGTCCCACACCCGTTACAAATTCTTAAATCTCATACAGGTTTTTTAATTAACACTTATGCAGAAAGAAGAGAGCTTTTAGCAGAATGTGGAGTGGACTATCTCCTGGAAATTGATTTCACCAGAGACTTCAGCACACTTTCACCAGAGGCTTTTTTAGATAAATTTATTTTTTCTTTTGATGGTATTGCCAAGATCTATCTAGGACATGATTTCGCTTTTGGGGCCAATAAGTCGGGTGATTTTCATGTGGCCAAAAATTTCTGTGATTCAAGAAAGACGTCACTTATTCTGCAACAAGAATTTAAAGTAAAAAGTTCTCCTGTCTCTTCGACAGAAGTCAGAACGGCAATCCAATCAGGAAGTATTGAAAAAGCCAATGATCTCCTGGGGAGAAATTACTTTCTTTCTGGAAGAGTTATTAAAGGCGAAGGGCGTGGAAAGAAAATTGGTTTTCCTACGGCCAACTTAGGTTATGACAAAGAATTAATTATTCCGGCCAAAGGCGTCTACGTTACCCAAGTTAAAATTAAAGATATGGTTTATAACTCAGTCACAAATATTGGAGTCAATCCAACATTTAATACTGGTTATGATATTCATGTTGAAAGCCATCTTTTAGATTTTACTCATGATATTTACGGCGAAGAAATCCGCGTAAGCTTCATTAAAAAACTTCGCGACGAAAAGAAATTCCCAAGCGTCAATGACCTGGTCACTCAGATTAAAGCTGATGCTGATCTGGCAAGAGACTACTTTAAACATGAATAAGTTTGCACTGGTAGGAAAAGATATAGCTCATTCCCGTTCGCCGGAAATGTACAGGAAGCTTATTTCTCCAGCTGTTCACTATGATCTACTCGATTATAAAAATGAAAGTGATATTCCCAAGGCCAGTGAGCTTCTGTCGAAATACGATGGGATCAATATTACTTCTCCTTATAAAAAACATTTTCTTTCAGAAGTAGAGTTAACAGAATCTGCTAAAAATTTAGGTGCCATCAATTGCTTAAAAAAAGGAAAAGATAAAATCTGGGGAGAAAATACTGATTACCTGGCAATCGTTGATATCTTAAAAGACTTTCAGACTAAGTACGGACAACTTGAAATTGTCATTCTTGGGGATGGAGTTATGTCAGTTGTCGCTCAACAAGCTCTCAAAAATCTGCAATTATCTTTTCATTTGTTATCTCGAAAATTAACAAAGGATTTTAATCAACTTAATTTAAATGATTATTTTCATGAAAAAAACGGCAGGCCATTGATCATAAACACCTGCGCTCGGGAGTTTGTTTTTAACGGAAATCTTCCAATAACAGCTCTTTTTTGGGATTTTAATTACAATTTCCCTCCTCATTCATCACAATTGCCTGCTAAAACTCATCAATACACAGATGGACTCGAAATGCTTGAGCGACAAGCTTTTTATGCTGTAGCATTTTGGTCTGATCGTAAGTTCTCCTAATCTCGCAGAATGATTTAAGATCGCTTCAACTTCATCCGATAAGTTATTCAAATATCGTAAAACTGAAACCAAAGAAGAAAACAACTTTATGTTCAGAAAAGAGTTTGTTGATGTAATAACTAAGACGGGGATGGTTCCTATCAAGGACTTGCGCCCTCTTATTATCGACAAAGATCAAATGATTATTTCTGAGCTTGGTTTACTTCAATTTAAATTCTTCGATGATGTCAGATTCGCCAAGCAAATTGCAGACAATTACAATCTTACATATATTGATCTTTCAAAAGCTAAAATCCCAGAGAGAATTTTAAAGATTGTTAAGAAGAGTGACATCATTAAGTACCGCGTTCTTCCAATTCAAAAGAATGCTAAAGCGGTGAGTGTCGCCATTTATGATCCATCATTGATTAAGTTGCAAGCTGAATTGCAAACTCTTTTCCAATATCCAATTGAATTTATCTTAACCAGCCTTTCTTCTTGGGCCGATATTTTTACACGAGTTCCGGAAAATATCGAAGACGTTTTAGAAACCATCAGGGAAATCAAACCTGATGCTATGAAAAAAGAAGAAAACATCAACGAAGATGATATCGGTGATGACGTTATTAGATACGTAAATAAGATTCTGGCAGAAGCTTTCGTTATGAAGTGTTCTGATATTCACATTGAACCTTATGAAAATAATTTCCGTATTCGCTACCGTCAGGATGGAAGTTTAATAGAGTCAGCAAAACCTCCTCGTACGTTAATGCTTCCGATTATCTCAAGAGTTAAGATCCTTGCTCAAATGGATATTTCGGAAAGACGTAAACCGCAAGACGGTCGTATTAAACTTGAAATTGGTGGTAAGCCTATCGATTACCGTGTTTCTTCATTGCCAACACTCTTTGGTGAAAAGATCGTACTTCGACTTCTGGATTCATCTAACTTACAGCTCGATATGACGAAGCTGGGATTTGAGCCAAAACAAATTGATGTATTTAAAGAAGGTATTTATAAGCCTTATGGGATGTGTTTGGTTACCGGGCCTACAGGGTCAGGAAAGACGACGACACTTTATTCTGCACTGGCAGAACTGAATCAGATTGATACAAACATTTCGACAGCGGAAGACCCGGTGGAATTTAACCTTGAAGGGATTAACCAGGTTAACGTTAAAAAAGATATTGGTTTAACTTTTGCGGCCTGTTTGAAGTCTTTTCTTCGTCAGGACCCGGATATCATCATGGTTGGGGAGATCAGAGATCATGAGGTTGGTGAGATCGCTATTGAAGCGGCCCTTACTGGTCACTTGGTTTTATCTACTCTGCACACTAACGATGCACCAAGTACGATTACTCGTTTGATCAATATGGGGATTGAGCCATTCCTGGTAGCAGCAGCTCTAAACGTTGTTGTTGCTCAACGACTGTGTCGTAAAATTTGTAAAGATTGCAAAGACGTCGATCCAAATATTACAAAAGAAGGATTGGTAGCACTGGGAATATCTCCTGCATCAGCAGAAAAAATTACTGTATATAAAGGAAAAGGATGCTCTACTTGTAACAACACTGGTTACAAGGGACGTGTCGCGATTTATGAAGTTTTAGAGATGACTCCTTCAATCAAGGAAATCTTACTAAGAAATGGATCGGCAGATGAAATTAAACGTCAAGCGATCAAAGACGGAATGAAAACATTAAGAATGTCGGCCCTCACTAAGGTTGCCCAGGGGTTAACGACAGTAGATGAAGCAGTATCAAACTCAGCTTCAGATAAAATGTAGGGATGTTATGGAAGGCAAAACGCAAACGAAAGCTAATTCAACCAGGCTAACACAGACTGGAACCAATCAGGGGGCCGGAAACGAAAACCTGAAAATCCAGCAGCTCTTCAAGCTCATGGTTGATAGTGGTGCATCTGACTTGCACATCACTTCAGGAACTTCACCTGGACTTCGTGTTCACGGAGAGGTTATTAAAGTTAAAACATCAGCACTTACTGGTGAAGACACAAAAAGATTAATTTATCAGATCCTTACTGAGGATCAAAAGAACGAATTTGAGAAGAAGCTCGAACTCGATTTTTCTTTCGGGATTAAGGGCCTTGCTCGCTTTCGTGCCAACGTCTTTAACTCTAAAGGCGCAGTCGCAGCTGTTTTCCGTATCATTCCAAGTATCATCCCGGATTTTAAATCGCTAAACTTACCTAACGTTCTTCTAAAAATGTGTGACGTAAGTAACGGCCTGATTCTGGTAACAGGACCTACTGGTTCTGGTAAGTCGACAACACTTGCGGCCCTTATTGATTATCTAAATCAACATGAGGCCGGACATATTATCACGCTCGAAGATCCGGTCGAATTCGTCCACGCTCACAAATCGTGTTTAGTTAACCAACGCGAGATTGGAAGTGACTCTCTTTCATTTAGTAATGCTTTAAAAAGCTTACTTCGTCAGGACCCTGATATCGTTCTGGTGGGAGAGCTTCGTGATATGGAAACAATTGAAGCTGCCTTAACGATTGCGGAAACAGGTCACTTGGTTTTCGGTACTCTTCACACCAACTCGTGTGTTCAGACCATCAACCGTGTTATCAACGTATTCCCGGCCCACCAGCAGATTCAGGTAAGAACACTTCTGTCATTCGTACTTCAGGGAGTTGTCTCTCAACAGCTGATTGCCAAGTCTTTTGAAAAGGGCCGTGTGGCCGCGATGGAGATCCTGGTTCCAACTGCGGGTATTAGAAACCTGATCCGCGAAGACAAACTTCACCAGGTCTACTCACAAATGCAAATTGGTCAGGATAAGACTGGTATGGTGACCATGAACCAAAGTTTGAAAAAACATGTTGAGACAGGTTCTATTTCTGTCGACGTAGCAATGAGTTACTCAAATGCACCGGATGAGCTTGCAGCACAGCTGGGTGTGAAGGTAAAATAGAGCTAAATGGGAATTTATAAATACGAAGGCTTTGATGCCAACGGGAAAAAAGTTTTAGGACAGGTTGATGCCGCTTCTGAAAAAGAAGTGAGAAAAGTTCTGCGCGCTCAAAGTGTGCGTGTAAAAAAGATTATTCCACCAACGATTCTTGAGTTTGATCTTGGGGCGTGGATGGTTGAGAAGGGATTTGGATCATCGGTTAAGCCTAAAGAGCTTGCTTCATTTACAAAACAGTTATCTATTATGATCAGTGCTGGTGTTCCTATTCTTCAAGCATTAGAAATCTTGTATCGTTCTGAAAAAAATCCAACATTAAAACTAGCGGTTAAGAAAATTGCAGCAGATGTAGGAGAGGGAAAGACAATTGCTGAAGCGATGCAGGCACAAAAGCCTTTTGATAAATTATATTGTAACCTGGTTCGTGCTGGTGAAGCCGGCGGTATTCTAGATCAGATTTTGAAAAAACTCTCTGTTCACATGGAGAAACAAGAGAAGACTAAAGCACAGATTAAGTCTGCAATGATGTATCCATCTATTGTTGTCAGTGTTGGTGCTTTGGTTATTTGGGGGATGATGGTTTTTGTTGTTCCTCAATTTACAGGAATGCTGAAAGAGACAGGTCAAGAAGTACCGTGGGTCACACAATTCGTTATTGATACTTCAAATTTTATGGGGACATATACACCAATTATGGTTCCAGCTGTCATTATAGGGCTTGTCTTATTTCTCTCTTATATTAAGACCCCGTCCGGAAAAGTCATGTGGGACAACTTCAGTATGCGCATACCTTTATTTGGATCAGTCGTCGTTAAAGGGAATTTAAGTTCATTTGCAAACACGCTAGCAACTCTTTTGGGTGCTGGTGTTGCATTGATAGACGCTTTAGATATTTGTATTGAAACATTAGACAGTACTGTTATTGCCAAAGACATTCAAGAAGTTAAAAAGAAAGTTATTGAAGGAAAGACGCTAACAGAGCCACTGAGTAAGATTGAATATTTCCCGGAGCTGGTAACCCAAATGATTCGCGTAGGTGAGCAAACAGGTCAAATAGATCAAATGCTTGCTAGGGTAGCAGAGGTATTTGAAGACGAGGTAGATCAATTAGTCGGTTCTATGACCAAAATGATCGAACCTTTGATTATCGTTGTGTTGGGGGGGATTATAGCGACAATATTAGTTGCCATGTATCTGCCAATGTTTATGTCGGCGGGAGGGGCAGAGTAGAAAAAATAACCACTTAAAATAAGGGTTTATTTTTTCAAGGATGGGCCTATAATAGTCTGGTAAGGATAATTTTGTTTAGTTTTACAACGCTTGAACTCTTAATGTTTGATCAGTGTAAAAGGAGACAAAATTTAATAAAAATACCAAATCTTAATTTTGGTATCAAATAGGAGTAGTTATGAAAAAGATTCTGAAGAATCCGAATGGATTCACACTCGTAGAGCTAATGGTTGTAGTCGCAATTATTGGTATTCTCTCAGCGATTGCTGTTCCAAACTTTAAGAAGTACCAAGCAAAGTCAAAACAATCAGAAGCAAAAATTCAGTTGGCCGCAGTTTATTCTACGGAAGTTGGCGCACAGGCTGATTACGATACGTTTGGTACATGTATCGGTGAGATTGGATATGAGAAGCCACCAAAAGGGTATTACATCGTAGGATTCCAGGGGAGTGATGCTGGTTCTTTGGCGCAAATTAATGCTCGTGCGGGTTCGACAATCTGTTCGGCAGCAGCGGCACAATATGCGGTAGATCCGACAAATAAACTGACAGCTTCAGGTGTGGCAACAGCGGCCGCGGACTTAACAGCTTTTGTTTCAGCAACAGCGACGACAGCTTTCCTGGCAGGTGCTGCTGGAAATATTTCTGGTTCTGGAGCCAACACAAAAGACCGCTGGACAATTAACGAAGCAAAGTCATTAGTTAATGCTCAAATCGGTTACTAGTTTTTTTAAATTTCTCATACCTAGTTTATTAAGGACTCCTAATCTGGGGTCCTTTTTGTTTCAACAGCTTTTTTTTAGGAAATCTTGAACCAATATTGTGCTTTAAAAACAGCGATTTTTAGTCATTTAAAATAAATAGCATCCATAATACTAATTAGACTCATGTTTAAGGAGCTATTCGTGATAAATTTAAAAAGTATGCAGGGTGGATTTACTCTTGTAGAGTTGATGGTCGTAGTTGCAATTATTGGTATTCTCTCAGCGATTGCTGTTCCAAACTTTAAGAAGTATCAAGCAAAGTCAAAACAAACAGAAGCAAAAATTCAGTTGGCCGCAGTTTATTCTACGGAAGTTGGCGCACAGGCCGATTACGATACGTTTGGTACATGTATCGGTGAGATTGGATATGAGAAGCCACCAAAAGGGTATTATATCATAGGATTCCAGGGGAGTGATGCTGGTTCTTTGGCACAAATTAATACTCGTGCGGGTTCGACAATCTGTTCGGCAGCAGCGGCACAATATGCGGTAGATCCGACAAATAAACTGACAGCTTCAGGTGTGGCAACAGCGGCCGCGGACTTAACAGCTTTTGTTTCAGCAACAGCGACGACAGCTTTCCTGGCAGGTGCTGCTGGAAATATTTCTGGTTCTGGAGCCAACACAAAAGACCGCTGGACAATTAACGAAGCAAAGTCATTGATTAATGCGCAAATAGGCTATTGATCAGGAGAGTGTTTATACTTTTTAATTCTGAAAGGGGCCCATGCTTTGGGCGCGATATATTGGTTATGACTGTTTTTGATATAAGCTTCATTGTTTAAATCTTTTAATCTACAAAGCTTACGAAGGCCCTTATTGAGACATTCTAGATCAATCTCTGCGCGGATAGAATATAAATTGTCCCATGTTTTATTTGCAAGAGGCTTTTGATTTTTTTCCAATAGATCTTTGTAGTTGCTTAAAAGTATGGCAAAAGCAACTTCAAGATTACCCATTTCAGATTCAATTCTCGCCAAGCTAGAATAAAGAATAGGGTTAGTCATTTTGTGATGTAGTAGCCTTTGATGGATTTCTCGTGAGCGTTGATAGTCTTCTATCTCAAAATGAAAGTGAAATGCCGCATTTTTTAAGAGATAAAAATCTTCAGGATATTGCTCAAGTCCTTTGTTATAAATAATCGAAGCACCTTTTAAATCATCTTTTATAATTGAAAGGTAGGGGCCCCCAAAAGCATAGTTTTCATAAAATTGAGGCTCTAGATTACTGATAGTGTTAAAGCGAAGAAACATCCATGAGTTTAAGTCTTTCCCTTTGTAGTGGTCATGATCACTTTCAAGAATAGTTGCAATCCAGATTATTGAAGAAATGAGTCTTTTCTGTCCAAAATGAAAAAAACGAAAAAAATTCTCTTCAATATTTACAGAGCTATCTTGTTTCCTAACGAAAAGAGCAGGTCTCTCTGACTGAGATGAAATGTAGTGAGCGCCAAGCAGCCCAAAGACAATTATTAGAATGAAAAGCGAATTGTTTATGTGTTTACTTAATTTCATACCACTATATAATATAATATTATGATTGAATTCGTTAATATTACTAAGAAATTTCAAAATCATTTTTGGGAAAAACCTTTTGTTGCAGTTGATGATGTTTCATTCAATATATCAAAGGGAAGCCTCGTTGGTTTTTTAGGTGCTAATGGTGCAGGAAAAACAACACTGATTAAGATCTTGATGGATTTTAGTCGCCAAACAAGTGGATTGATCAACTTTAGTCAAGAATTAGGTATTGGGCCAAGTGCAATTCGCTCAAAAATAGGTTATCTACCGGAGAGAGCATATTTATACCAACATCTTACTGGTCGAGAGTTCCTAATTTACATAGGAAGTCTCAACGGGATTCCTAAAAACGATTTAAATAAATTGATAAGACAATGGTCAGAAAAAATTCAAATTGATCATGCTTTAGATCGTTTAGTTAGAGGTTATTCAAAAGGGATGCAACAACGTCTGGGCTTTATAAGTGCATTAATTCATCGCCCATTATTCCTTGTGCTGGATGAGCCGCTATCAGGGCTGGATCCTGTTGGAAGAAAAGAATTTAAAGTTATTCTAAAGGAGTTAAACCAAGAAGGTGTGACGATTTTTTTTAGTAGTCATATCGTGGCAGATGTTGAAGAAATTTGTAATAAAGTCGTTTTTATTGAAAAAGGGAAACTTCTTTATAACGGAACTATTGATGATCTCATCATAAAACATAGTCGAGATAATTACACCATTAAATATTATGAAGGATCCGCTCTTCGAAGTTTGAATTTTACTGAGAGTGAAAAAAGTAGCATTCTTCTGAAGCTGCTATCTAATAATGTCAATATTGTTGAGCTAGAAAAAGATAAAATGACATTAGAAGAAATTATTTACAGAATAAAAAAATGAATAGTGTTTTTACTGTTACTAAATTTACCTTTCTAGAGGTTTATCGCAGCAAGTTGATGATGAGTCTTGTCTTTCTAGCAATGGGATTATTGTTAGTGACTTATGTTGCTTCGGAATTTGCTTATGGTGCTCCGGCAAAAGTGGCATTAGATGTAGGTTTAGGAATTATGGCAATATCTAATTTGATAATCGCCGTGTTTATAGGATCTACCTTGTTAAGCAAAGAAATCGACCAAAGAACACTCTATATGATTCTTTCTCGACCTATTTCGAGGGCTTCTTTTTTAATTGGGAAAATTTTAGGACTTTCAACTGTGTTGCTGTTGAATTCTTTCTTGTTGGGAGTTTTAAGTTTAGGCCTGTATGTCTATTATGGGGGAGAGAGTTTGAGTTCGCTCTTTGTTTGGGCGCTTTATTTTTCTTTTTTAGAAGCCTTTATAGTTCTTGCTTTTGCAGTATTATTTTCTTTAATTACGAATTCAACATTGTCAGTAATTTATACTATCTGTATTTTTATTGTTGGGCATGCGCTTAATGAAACATCAAAAATTTTCTTTGTGAAAATCTCTCCCTTTTTTAAAGCGCTTCTTGATATTGGTACTTTTTTTATTCCAAATTTTTATCGCTTAAACCTCAAAGATTTCTTAATCTATAAGCAAAGTATTTCACTTGAATATTTATTAAATACTCAGCTTTATATTGCATTTTATCTCCTTGCTCTTTTTGCAACGATCATAGTCATTTTCAAAAAACGGAACCTGGACTAAGAATGGAAATAGTGGTGACTTCATTTTTTTCCGTATTCGGACTTCTTGTTGGTAGTTTTCTCAATGCTCTGATCTACAGGATCCCAAGAGAAATTAATATTGCTTATCCTCGTTCCTCTTGTCCAAATTGCAATAAATTAATTTATTGGTATGAGAACATTCCAGTTATTAGTTATATCTTTTTAAAGGGGCGCTGCTCTGGTTGTGGAATAAAAATTTCATGGGTCTATCCAGCCGTAGAAATTATTACTTGTCTTTTTGCGTACACTATAGCCCCCAAAGAATTAAGTTCTGAATCTATTTTTAATTTCTTATTTTTTTTCAGCGTGTTCTGTTGTTTTTTAGTCCACTTTATAGTTGATCTAAAGCATCAAATACTCCCTGATAGTATTAATATTTACCTCGCAACTTTATTTGCATTTGTAGGTATCTTTACAACTCCATGGACTCATTGGCTTTTGGGTGGAGTTTTAGGTTTCGGCTTCCCTTTCCTGGTCAGTTGGATTTTCTATCAACTGAAAGGACAGATAGGATTAGGAGGAGGCGATATTAAACTTTATGGAGCTTTAGGATTGTATCTTGGTCCTATGGGGGTTATGCAGAATTTATTCTTGAGTTGTTTTGTTGGTGCTGTGGTTGGCTTGAGTTTGATAGCGACTAAATTAATTAAGAGGGATAATCACATACCATTTGGGCCGTTTATTATAGCAGTAGCCGCTATTCAAATTTTTGCTGAAGACTGGTTCAAACATCTAATATCATATATTCCTTGATCAGAGTTATTTATTAAATGTATAATTTCATTAATAATTAATTGTGAAAGGCGCAACTCTTGGATCCAAAGAATATTGTTGAAAATATTAGAGAGAAAATCAACGAGATGTTTTATGTCGGGCCTAAGGGCGTCATTGGCATAGACATCGGACTAAGCGCTATAAAGCTCGCTGAAATCACTCATATCTCGGAAGGCAATTATAAAATCAATAGGTACGCATCGGTTGATTTGCCGGAGGGGACCATCATTGAAGATGAGATTCAAAAAGAAGATGAAATTCTGAAAGCTCTCCAAAAGGGAATTAAGGAACTTAATTCGAGCAATAAATTTGCATGTCTCGGATTATCTGGACCAAATACTCTCATTAAAAGACTTCAACTCGCTGGTGGTTCAAATGAAGAAATAGAAGACCAGGTATCTTGGGAGACAGAGCAATACCTTCCTTTTCCCATAGATGAAGGAAACATTTCTTTTAGTATTGTTGGGGAAAATCAAGGGGGAGGGGTTGACGTCATTATTGGAGCAGTGAAAAAAACAGTCCTCCAGTCGTTTAAAGAGATTGTTGAACGTTCTACACTAAAAGTAAAAATTGTAGATTTAAATGCTGCCGCGACCATCAATGTTTTTGAAGCTGTTATGGGCGATGAAGTAAAGGCAAAGGGAAAGACCTGGATCTTAATGGATCTTGGGGCTCAAAAAACTCACTTCATGATCTATAAAAATGGTGTTCTTGTTTTCTTTAAGGAAATTAATATTGGTGGATTAACCATTACTGAAGAAATTCAAAGACAGATGGGTGTTAATTATGGTGAAGCGGAAAGTTTAAAAATCCATGGAGATGGAAACGGGAATATACCAGAAGAGATTGTTGATTTGATTAACCAAGTTCTCGATACTTTTTTTACAGAATTAAAAAAGACTATCGATTTCTGGGTGAATTCAACATCTGAAGAAAGCTTTGATGGATGTATTCTAACCGGGGGAAGTGCGCTGATCCCAGGTCTTCCTGAAGCGCTACAAGAACTCTTTGAAACAGAAGTGCAAATTTTAAATCCGTTTTCCACAATGAGTTATAATCAGAATAATATTTCGGAAGATATGATCAATGAAATTGCATTTAAAGGTGTTTGTGCAATCGGATTGGCCATGAGGAGCTTGCCGAAATGATTGAGTTAAACTTACTCGAGAAAAAGCAACCCCTAGTTCTTCCAACAGTTCTTGGAATTGACCTTAACAATCTTAATTTAAAGATGCTTGGTGTGGCATTCGTCATCTATTATATGCCGAGCTTTGTTGGCTCATACATGTTCGACGATAAGATGAATGAAGTTCGTGCGACACTTGAGCAGGTAACAGCTCAAAATGCGAAGATTGCAAAATCTATCGAAAAAGATAATGACATTAAACTTCAAGTAGAAGCTTATAAAGGCCAAGTAAAAAGATTGCAAGATCGCTCAGTTCAGGTTGATGAGATCTTAAAAACAAGAACAAATCCTAAAAAAATTCTTGAAAAAATTGCTCGAAGTATTCCAGAAGATGTTTGGTTTGAGAGCATGGTGATCAATGATAAAAATGAAGTCTCGATTAAGGGAGGCTCGTATACTCCAAGAGCGATTGGAGAGTTTATTACATCAATCAATGATTCACCTTATTTTGGAGGAAGTATTATTCCATCTGTCCAAGAGAATCGTCGTGAAACTCTTGATGGAATCACTACTAACTATGAGTCGTTTGAGTTAAAAGGAAAAATTATCAATTACGACATGAGGTCGAAATAATCCATGGAAAAATTATTAAAAAATTTACATTGGTTTATCATCGCTTATGCTGTGTTTGAATTTTATAACATCTATGAAACAAAAAACGAAGAGTTTCTAGGTCTAGAATCACAAGTTGAAGTGCAAAGAAATATGCTTGTGCGAAATAAGAAAACTGAAAGAGAAATCAAGAACTATTATTCAAATATTAAAGAAGAAAAAGATAAGATTGAAAAAGTCGCTATTGAAATTGAAAAAATGCAACAGTTGTTACCGAGTGAAATATCGGATAGCGAAAATATTCATTTACTTCGATCAATGGCTGAGGATGTAAATATAAAAGATATTAGTATTGCCCCAGAGCAAGAAATCGATAGAGGATTCTTTCTTGCTCGCCGTTATAGGATTAAAGCAAAAGCAACATTTCTGCAATTTTTAATCATGCTTGAAAAAATTGGTGAAAATAAAAGAATTTTAAACGTTGGAGAGGCAACTTTTAAGAAAGTTGAAGAGCCTCAGCGTGGTAAATTTCAAATAATTGGAGGCGATTTCATTATTGAAGCTTATCGCTATAATGCAAACTTCAAAGAAGATAGAGGTATTGCAGAGATTGAGAAGAAGTTCCAGCATCCCAGCGCAGCGAAAGCCAAAGCGGTAAAGGAGGAATAATTGTGAAATTTTTTATCATTTCTCTAATTATGCTTTTTTCAGTTGATTTACATGCTCAGGAATCGAGTAATCAATATAATCTTTTTAAAAGCAAGACATACGTTAAAAATCCATTAGATTTAAGAGATCCTTTTAAGAGAAGAATTAACAAAAAGAAGTCAAATCAAGTAAAGGCCAGAGAAAGATTAAACGGTATTTATACAAACTATACCAATTCTCTTGAAGGGCGCTCAATTGAGAGTCTGCATGTCATTGGTGTTGTAATTGGTGCTGAAAGAAGAGCGATGATTAAGGTATCTGATGACAATAAGGGGCCAGGGGGGGAAATCATTTATGTTAAAGAAGGCATGAAGGTTGGTGAGAACGGAGCTGAGGTTAAAGCAATTCTTCCTGGAGGAGTGGTTTTAGTAGAAAAAATTCGCAACGTTTATGATCAAGATGAATATCTTGAAACAGTTATTCCAGTTTCAAATGATTAAAAAAGTCGGTTATTAAATCCTAAAAAAAAGCAACAAAATTCAAATTGATGCTATAATGAATTAAGTCTTCAATTATAGAGGATATAACATGATAACTTAGGGATGAGTTGCATGAAAAAAGGATTTTTTCTTAGTGTTTTATTTTATCTATTTTTCCTTCTTCCAACGCATGCAAATGCCAGTGAAATGAAGGCCATAAACTTTACCCAAAAAGGTGAAGTGAGTGAATTGGAATTTATTTTTGATAATAATGATGTCCAAGCGAGTAAGTTCCAGGTCAAAGATGACAAACAAATTATCGTTGATCTAACAGATGTATCTGCAACAGATAGAGTGATGCGTGCTTTTGACACTTCGGAGTTTTCCGGTGGTGTTGTTTTTGTAAAAGCATATAAAAAACCCAAAGCAGATAAGGATATTCGAGTCGCGATTCAATTAAGAGACAATGTTCGCTCAACACTTGTTAGAAAGCCAAATAAAGTTATTCTTCAAATTGAAAATCGTTACGGCGTTTTTTCTCAAAAAAAGGCAGAAGAAGGACAAACATATAAAGAGAAAATTGCAGATGTTTCCAAAGAAGAAGCAACTCGATTAAATATCCCAAAGTCAGATACAATTGAAGACATTCTTGAGAATGTTACGATGTCAGGTCGTAAGAAATATATTGGTAAAAAAATTACCATGAATTTAAAAAACGTTAAGCCTGAAGAGATCGTACGTATCATTGCGGAGACATCAGGGTTTAATATTATTCTTACCGAGGATGCAAAAGCTCTACCTCCAATATCGTTAAGTTTGGTTGATGTTCCATGGGATCAAGCGCTGGATACTGTTTTAGAAATGAGCAAGCTGGTTGCGAAAAAAAATGGAATGATCTTGATTGTAAATACCTTGGAAAATGCTATCAAGGAACAAGAGGAAATCAAAAAAGCAAAAGTATCAACTCTTGAGCAAGAACCTTTGTTAACGAAAGTTTTCCCAATAAGTTTTGCAAGCATCGATGATTTGCAAAAAATTCTTGCCGAATACTCTACTGAAAAAAGAGGAAAAATCTCTAAGGATTCAAGAACCAATTCTTTAATCGTCAAAGATACAGCTGATGTTATTGAAAAAGTAAAAAAAATTGTAGAGCTTCTTGATACTCAAACTCCACAAGTTCTTATTGAGTCAAAAATTGTAGAAGTAACTGAACGTTATACAAAAGAGATCGGGTTAGATCAAGGTTTGACATTTGGTTATGATCCACTTGGAGCAGGTGGTTCATCTGGAAACAATGGAGCCTTTTCATTTAGCACGGGCCCAGACTCTACGCGGAACGTATTTGGATTAACGATTGGAAAGTTTAATCGTCTTATTGATTTAAATTTTCGTCTAAACTTAATGGAGAGTGAGGCGAAAGCGAAGATCATTTCTAGTCCAAAAGTTATCACTAAAAACAATGTTAAGGCTCAAATTGTTCAGGATGAGAATTCATGGTTTCAGGTTCAGACATTGGCTGAAAATGGAAGAACGACAAATTCTTGGCAATTACAAAGTGCCAAGCTTGAGTTGAGTGTTACTCCGCAAATTACAAATGAAGGTGCAATTTCACTTAGTGTGGAAATGCAAAAGGATTCACTAGATCCACAGGTTAACATTACAACACCAAGAAACGAAACAAAACGTAAAGTCATGACTCAAGTTTTGGTTGATAATGGTGCCACGGTGGTTGTTGGTGGTATTTATACCTATACTTCTGACGAAAGCCACTCTGGTATCCCTTTCTTAAAAGACATCCCACTAGTCGGCTGGCTTTTCAGAACAAAGTACAATCCAAGAAACGAAAAGAAAGAGTTAATTATCTTCTTAACTCCAAGAATTATTAACCAAGAAGAAGCTGGTTTAGTTGACAGAGGCTAAGCTTACCAATGAGTAAAGATAAACTACAGCTTCTATCACCACTGTTTCTAAAGTATCAGGCGGATTACGAAAAAAATCCGCGATCGAGAGTTTTTGCGCCTCTTGCTGAAACTTATAGAAAACTTGGTATGACAGACAAAGCGATGGAAATTCTCGCTCAAGGGATTCGTTTTCATCCAACTTATGTCATGGGCTATCTTGGGCTGGCGTTCTGTTACTCAGACTTAAAACAATACAATCTTGCATACAATACTCTAAGACCTTTGGTTGAAAACAACCGTGATAATATTCGTCTGCAAAAACTTTTTGCTGATGTTTGTCTGGAGCTTGGTTACAAAGAAGAAGCACTTGATACTTACAAGTATCTCTTATTCATTAATCCTCGCGATAAAGAAGTGGCCCTTCAGGTTTCAACACTTGAGCGCTCGATAGAAGAGCAATACAGGCCGGTTCATCAGCCTATCTACATTCCAGAATCTGAATTCAGAAATGATAATAAAAAAACTGAGATTGATGACCATCAATTATTTGATATCGATAAACTACAAAGTAAGCCAGCAAGTTCAAAAGCAGATTTTGATGATTGGATGGCCCTGGATTTAAGTCGCGATCAGAAAACACCATCAGCAGTAGAAGATCCATACGAATTCTGGAATTTGAAAAAAGGTGATACACCCTTAGACCTGGGATCTTCTGCGCAAGAAGAAACACCGGTTGAAGAAAAACCAGAAACCACAAAACCTACGTTATTGGAAAAATTTGAACAAGTTGAAATCAAAACAGCTCCTGATTTATATGTAGCTTTAGATTTAGACGATGAAGAAGAGGAAGAGAGCGAACAAGATGAAGCGGGTGAAGTTCCACTTGTCACTCACACACTTGTCGATCTTTACTGCGGACAAGGTCATATTGAAAAGGCCTTGGAAGTTTTAGAGAAGATTTTAATCCTCAATCCAAAAGACGAAAAAACGATTCAAAAAATCAGAGAGATCAAATCACTGATGGGACCTTATACAGCTGAGCCAGTTTCAACACCGGTCCCTGTAAAAAAAGTTCCTGAGATTAAAATCGAAATCCCTATCGCCAATAAACCTCATCTCGAAGCTTTAAAAGAAATTTCAGAGGAAGATGGGCGTAGAAACCTGATGGATATTCTGGATCAGCAGCTAGGCCATGAAGAGATGATTGAGGCCGAAATAATTGCAAGTGACCCGATTCCAGATGAAATCGACCAGAAAATTGCCCAATCCGAAGAGCAAAAGCGCAAGATCGAAGAAAAATTAGGCCAATTCTTAAAGAAAATTCAAAAAAGAGCACTGGATTATCAATCGCGCGTTTGATAGGTTGTCCGAGAATGAATCAAACGAAAAATAGCGAATTTCTCATCATCAATGGGCCGAATCTCAATATGCTCGGCACTCGCGAACCCGAAATTTACGGGTCGTTAACTCTCGCAGAAATCAAAAATTATACAGAAAAATCACTGGAACAGGATAATGTAAAACTCGAGTGGTACCAATCCAACATCGAGGGTGAGATTGTCACTAAGATCCAGGAAGCTTCACAAAAAAACTATAAGGCCTTAATTATTAATCCCGGAGCTTACTCTCATACGAGTGTGGCCATCTTTGATGCGCTTTGCCTTATGAAATGCCCGGTGATTGAAGTTCATATTTCTAACACTCACAGACGTGAGGAGTTCAGGCAAACGAAGTTGACTGCAAAAGCTTCAACAATCATAATGGAAGGCCTAGGAAAAATCGCATATCTTACAGCTGTTAAGTCTCAGCTTTTTTAAAAAGGAATATATTTATGTACGACACTACCGAGATCAAAAAAGGTTTAAAAATTGAAGTTGAAGGGAAACCTTACGTCGTTTTGAAATCTGATTTTACTAACCCTGGTAAAGGTTCTGCTTTCGTAACAGCTAGAATTAAAAACCTGGAAACTGGACAAGTTATCGAAAGAACTTGGAAGTCAGGAGTTTCAACTAACGTTACAGCTCCAGACCTAGAAGAAAAAGAAGTAGAATACACATATTCAGACGCTGACGGATTCAACTTCCTTGACCAATCAAACTTCGAAACAATCCACCTGACTAATGAGCAGGTTGGAGATGACAAATATTATTTAATGGAAGGATCTAAACTAGTAGTACTTTACTACAAAGGTCGCCCAATCTCGATTGAGCACCCTCACTTCATCTTCATTAAAGTTGCTGAGACAGATCCAGGACTAAAAGGTGACACAGCTTCAGGTGCAACTAAGAGAGCTGTTATGGAAACAGGTCTTCAAGTTAAAGTTCCACTTTTCATCAAAGAAGGTGAGACTCTAAAAATTGATACGCGTACTGGTGAATACATCGAACGCGCTAACGCAAAATAAGACGACTTAAAAAAGGCCCCAAAATGGGGCCTTTTTTATTTGTGCCCACTTCAAAATATCTCCACCCAAAATCCTCAACTAAAAAAATTTGGCAGGCATATATTTACCCTCATTCTCCAGCGATTTTCGGGTTAAAATAAAAATAATCTCAATAACTTAACTTAATTTTAAGTGAGGGAAAATTTTTGGAATTTGAACACCTTCATCGTTTGATTGATGAAAAGAAATGGACATTAATTCTGCGCGAACTCGATCTTTTGATTTCAAAAAAAGATGCGGGCAATGACGAAATCATTTTATCTGCATTTGAAAAAATGGATCGCGACTTTCGTGAAAGAAAAGCTCAAAGATTATATTTTGAGATGTGGAAGATTGCGTATCGTTCAGGAAAAATTAAGCTCGCAAAAAATTATGCTGAGTTCATTCTCGATTACCTGGTAGAACTCAAACGAGTTCCTGCCATCAAGCAAATCCTCGCGGAGTTTGCAGCTTATGGTATGTTGAAAAACCATAAAAATATTCATGCAGCAGAATACATTCTCGGGAAAAAAGATGTCGACTCACTGGAAGAATCAGAAGCTTTTGAATTTCATCCAGAGATGTGGAAAAACTCAAAAGAGTCGTTGAAATACTTCCTGCTTCTCGAGGAGAACTGGCAACTCCAGCACTGGAAGCTTGCTTATGAATTCATTCTTAAGTTTTATTACGATAAAGATTTGATGCTGGCCTTGATGGAAAAAGCATTTCAACTCAATAAAACGAATCATCAAAAAAAGTTCATGGCCTTTTTACAAGAGAAGAAGGTTAACACTAAACGCTTTGAAGAGAAGAAGCCAAAAGCAAGCACTGTTGAAAAAGCAGATAAGCTTCATGCTGATTATGATCAACTGGCAATGGACGTGATGTCTGGTGCAGTTGAACCAAGTATTACTGAACAAAGAAAAATCCTTCTTTCAATTGAAGATTTACATGATGATGAGCTACTTTCAAAAGGCAAAGACATGATCGTGGCCTTTGGTCTTTTGGGAATGGATAAAGTTGTCGTTCGATTAAGCGAAAGAGTTATTCCTTTGATGACGAATGTGAAAGAAAGAATTAGCATCCAGTTCATGATGGCCCAGGCCCTTTTCAATCACGCAGAATATTACAAAGTTTCAGATATGGTGGATGACATTACGGGAAGCGAACCGCTTCTCAACGATGAGATCCTGGCTTTCTATTATCTTAAGGCGGAAAGTTTACTTAAGCTAAAAAAGCATAAAGCAGCGAAAGATATTTTTATCAAAATTAAACAGCAAAACCCGCACTATCGTTTAGTGGGAGAAAGGTTAAGAAGTCTTGAAGAGATTAAATAAAATTCTTCTTGTATTTTTGGTGATCACTTTTCTCACCCTGTATGGTGGGTGGAGATTCATTCACTCAGAAAGATTCTCACATGAAGCTTCGATGAAAGTTTCAAGAATCTTGACTCAAAAATTTGGTGCTCAATTAAGTTTCTCTGGTGTTGATTTCAGTCTTGTTCCCTTATCAACAACTTTTAAAAATGTTCATGTTGTAAAAAAAGATCCGACTTTGCTTGATGTTGAAGTTGTGGCCGAAGAGCTTGAGGTGGCCTTCACTTACGCCAGTTTCATTTCCAGCGAATTAGAAATCGATGAAGTCAGCGTTCGCGACGGATCGGTTAATTTAGACATCTACAAAAAAAGCGAAGAAGACACAATTGTCAGAGAACTTAAAACCAGAGAGATCTTTGCTAAATATACAGAAATCCTTACTTCGTTGCCTGTGCGATTGAATATTCTTGATCTGGAAAAAATCAAACTGGATATTGATACAACATCGCTCTACGTGAATAAGCTTTCAGTTTCACCATCGCGCAAAGGTGTCCGTGTCAAAGGTGATATCTCTGATCTTTCGATTCAACATGACAGCCCTGACTTTGCTCCAGTTAATATCTCTAAAATCCAACTCCTGGGAGCGATGGAAAAAGAAGAGTGGAGGATTGACGAGCTTAAAGTTGAAAAAGACCAGAATATTGTTGAACTCAAGGGTGCCGCCTTTAATGAAGGAAGTTTGCTGCATTTAAAAACAACAGGAACTTTAACGGCCAATGTTGAAACTGTTCTCAATAATTTTAAGACACTTCCATCGGATATCAAAGCAATCAAGGGGGATTTGAAAGGAGAGTTTGAAACATCTGGAGTGATTGATAACCCTGATGTCGTATTAACTTTTCATGCAACTAACGCTGATACTCCTTGGATCAAGCTTCAGGCCGTCGAGGGAACAGTGGCAAAAAAGAAGAACTTCTTGATTGCCCAAAAGCTTCAGGCAAAAAATGGAATTGAAGAGTACTTGCTTAGAAAACCTCAGGCATTCCTCGATCTGAATACCGGTAAATTCACTGATTTTAATTTCAGCCTTAGATTAAAAAATGCATACACTAATACCTTTTTGTTAGCTGCCAAGGACTCACTTGAAACATTAAAAGGCTCAGTGAGTGGAGATGTGGAAGCGGCACTTTTTAGTAATAGAGCGGTTTTTACGATTAAAGAGAAAGCGAGTGTTCAGAATTTCAGGCTGACGACCCCTAATGGTAAAAGCGATATTCTAAAAAATAGTGGTTTTAATTTAGAAAATACGACTGTTACGATTAACGAAGATTATTCAGTTAATCTTGATGCTAAATTGTCGATGCCCAATACACTTGTAAATGCGGTCGGGAAAATTTCTGAAAAAGGAATTAACGTTGATGTCACAAATTCAAAAATTGATCTTCAGGCATTGGGACCGATTGCCGGCGTAAAACTCACTGGGTCTGGACCGGCCAATCTTAAAGTTTCAGGGCCACTTGATGATGTTATGTTTGACTTCAATGTTGAATGGAATAACTTCAGTGTTGTTGAATTGAATTTTGGTAAAGTAAAGGCTGATTTTTCTCTGGCCTTAAATGAACTTGAAATGGATATCAGGAATCTGGATGGTGTCTTTAATAAATCAAACTTCAATGCCAAAGGGCGTTTAGGGTTTGATGATAAGAACGAAGGGATGGACCTTAAGATTGATTTCGCTAATACGACTTTCTCTGATGCCAGAAAAATGTATCAGCTGGTTTTTAAAAATATTAAGCTTCCGGTAGATCCAGAGTTTAACTTTGAAGCCAATTATGCAGTCAAAGGGGGCTTTGGTCTCGATACTTTAAAAATTGACGGGCAAATTAAAGGGACCGATCTAAAAGTTGCCGGAGAAGAGGCGGAGAAAATTTCGCTTAAGTTCTCTCTGGCCAATAGTTTGTTAAATTTCAAGCAAATTAAAATTAATAAATCACGTGGTGAACTTAATGCGAATGTGAATGTGAATTTAAAAAATGATTACATTGATCTCACTGGAGCGACGCAGTCTCTGCGTTTAAGAGATTTTAATTTTTATCGCCACTTAAATTTGGAGTACGATGGGGACTTGTTCTTAGACTTTGACGGAAATGGAACAACGAAAGATTTCAGTTCACGTTTTAAAACTAGAGTGGCCAATGCTTTTATCGGAAATGCGCCGGCATCATCATCAACGGCAATTTTTTATATTAACACTAACGATATCGTAACTAACGCCAGCCTTTTGGGTGGAAAGATTAAAGTCGATTCACTAGTCAGTTTTAAAACCGATATCGCGGCCATTAAATCAAGCATTGAGACTGGTGACCTAAGAGAGTTCTTGGGAGTTTTCTCTGCTCACAATATGATCGATCGCGGGATCAACGGTAAAATTAAAGCGAAACTCAACACTCAGATCAGCTTGGGGTCACTGGGCGTAAGACGCTTCTTCCTGGATGTTGAAGACCTGACTTTAAAGAAAGGCGATATTTCTCTGCAGATTGACCCAAAATACAACATGATTCAGGTTGATGAAGGGATTGTTAAAAGCTGGGATCTTCGTTTGCATGATGGAAAAGATTTCTTCTTAAGTCGGGGACGCAATCTTTCTAACGGTGTAATTGAAGTTGATCACCGCTTTGCTCTTAAGGCGAGTCTTTTTGAAATGGCCACTAATTACATTGAGCGCGCCGTTGGTGTTATTAAAGGTCAGTCTAAAGTCGTTTTAAATAAAAACATTACTGTGAAAGATCTCAATATTTCAGGAGACAATCACTCGTTAAAGATCAAGGGACTTCCGGGGTACATCACTTCATTTGATTATACGCTTATTAAAAATGGTGAATCTTTTGAGATTTCCAGAATGCGCGGGAATTATGGAGAAGGTGAGTTTAAAATCGGCGGGAAGATTTTCTTCGATGATATGTACCCGCAAGTTAACCTTAACTATCAGATTGACCGCGCGACTGTACCACTTTTTAAACGTTCGAATGTTATTATTAGCAGTACGGGATCAGTCACAGGAACTGATCTTCCTTATAAACTCAATGGTAAAGTGACTTTCCTTCATGGAGAAATCCTGGAAGACCCAGCTGATCTGATGAAAGAAAACAAAGTCAGTATTGATGAATATAAAAAGTATCTTCCAGAAAAAGATGTTTTAGGAAACAAGGGCTTTATTGACCTGAACCTTTCATTTGAAACAGCAAGCCCGGTTTTAATTAAAAATAACATGGTGGAAGTGTACTTCCGTGGAAACGGACAGGTGACTGGAGATGTGCTTTCCCCTGAATTTAACACCAGGCTGGAGACAGTTCCAAATATTAGTAAGTTCAAATTCAAAGGCCACGACTTTGCTTTAAGCCAGGGTTATGTAGAAATCAGAGACCGCGGCAAGAACCGGATTTCTGATTTGAAGTTTGCTGGTGCCGCTAAGATTAACGACTACGATATGCGCCTGGATCTATCTGGAACCATCAGCAACGTTAATGTTGAGCTTTCATCAGAGCCAGCGCTTTCAAAAGAAGATTTACTATCGCTTCTAACTTTAGGGGTCACCTCAGATATGTCAAAAAACCTGGAAGCTGGTGAGCGCAGGTTTGTTACAACTGTAGGAATCGGGACGCTTTTAGTGGATCAGCTTAAAATCAATGAAGATCTCAATTCAACTCTGGGATTAAAGCTCAGCGTGCAGCCGGAATTTAAGGAAGATGAGACAACACTTATTTCAGGAAAGTCTGCAGTGAGTGACGGAAGCACCAGCAGACTAAAGTCTGCGACAAAAGTTAAGATTAATAAGCAAATTAACAATCGCGTAGATGTATCGCTTTCAAGTACAATTGGTGGATCATTAGAACAGAAGCAGGAAATGAACATCAATTTTAACATCAATAAGAACTTTTCATTAGAAGGGGTTTACGAAGTTAAGCCGACGGAAGATGAAAACACGAATACGCCAAACTCGCTTGGTGCCGATTTAAAGTGGAGGAAGTCATTTTAATGAAAAACCTCCTTCTTCTTTTAATACTTTTAAGCACCATGATGGTTAATCTGGCCATGGCCCAGGAATCATCCGCACCAAAGGGTGCGGTGTTAAAAGCTGTCGAGTTAAATAACCCGGCGATGAAGAAGCGTTTTGGAACTTATTTTAAAGCGATCACTGGAAAAACGTACGATAACCTGACTTTAAAAATCCAAATTGATCAGATCACCAAAGACTTATTTAATAGTGGGTATTTCAATGCCGTTGTTAAACACGAACTTCAGGTTGAAGGCGGGAATGTTTACGCTAAGATTACCGTAGAGCCTAGAGAGAGAGTGAACTTTGAATTCAGAGGAAATAGTGTTTTTAGCCATCAAGAGCTAAGAACTAAACTTTTGGAAAAAATTAAAAACGAATTCGGAAAATTTGATATCGCAGGCCTTGCTACTTATATTGCCGATCAATATGAGGAGACGGGTTTTTATCAGACAGGTGTAAAGTTTTACCAAAATGAAGGCCAGGACCTGGAAAAAGGGAAAGTCATCAATTACTTCTTTGTTATTGATGAAGGTTTTAAGGTTATCGTTAAAGAAATTGTTTATAGAGGGAATTCATATCTTAAAGCAAAAGAGATTGAAGAGATCTTTAAAAAGAATGGAACTCCCCTGGCCCAAGGTGGCTTTTATGATAAAAAATTCTTTGATGAGTTCTCGGATATTTTGAAAAAGGAATACTTAAGCCGTGGGTTTGTTTTTGTCGAGGTTTCAAAGCCGAGAGTTGTGACTAATGACGAAGACGACACAGTCAGTATTGAGTACGGAATTGCAGAAAAACAACAAGTCATTTTAAGAAACATCACTTTTCAGAAAGTTCCAGAAGAGCTGGCCACTGGTGTAAAGAGCGCGCTGGTTAACAAAGAAGGGACGCCGATCAATATTGTTGAAATTGAAAGTGACCTTCGCAAGATGATCATTCATTTCCAAAACGAAGGGTATTATTTTGCGACAATCTCTAATTTAAACCGCAATGACCTAATGGTTTATGACCGTGCCTATACTTATGTAGATTTAAAACCAGAAATCGCTCTTGATCGTCAGATTTGTTTTAACGAAGCCATTATAAATGGAAATGCGAAAACTAAATCTACGGTTATTAACCGCGAAATTGATATTAAACCCGGAGAGCTGATCACTCCTGGGAAGCTGGAAATCCTAAGACAGAAACTCTCGGGTCTAAACCTGTTCTCTTCCCTGCGTATCACTCCTTATATGATGTATGAATCTGAAGCGTCTGGATGTGCAAAAACTAATCTGGTGATTCAGGTTAAAGAAAAGGACTTCGGTCTGATTGAAGTGGCTCCAGGATTTCGTACTGACCTGGGGGCTAAACTTTCTACAGGTGTTTCATGGAATAACCTTGGTGGGATGAACCGCTCACTGAGTTTAAGGCTTCAAGGAAACGAGCGCTTTAATTTAGATGGATTTGATGAGAGAAGAAGAAAAGATGACAAGGACTTGTTTGAATATTCGTCACGTTTGACCTTCACCGAGCCTTATCTTTTTCATGAGTATATAAAGACTCAGATAGAATTTGAAACATCGGCCTCTTATCAGCGCATTCGTTTCTATGGATTCGATGCTGATATTTTAAGAATTTCCCCACAGCTTTCTAAGAACTTTAATAGGTGGTTTTCAACGTCGTTACGTTACCAGTTCGAGCGCATTGTTCAGTTTGATGCCACTGAAGAAAAAGATAATGATAACTTCTCGATCGGAGGTCTTACTCCGACGCTTACTTTTGACTTTAGAGATGATGTGATTAATCCAAGAAAAGGGGCCTTTTTTACATTATCTTCTGAGTGGGCCAATAAGTACTTCGGATCGATGCATGAAAAAGACCTGGAAGTGAATTTTGTTAAAGTGATCAGCCGCAACCGCTTCTATTATCCTGTTGGGGATTTTACTCTGGCGCTTTCAATTGCGGCCGGATACCAGAAAAACTTTGCTGAAGATGTCTTAAAAGACGCCAACGGAAATGTCCTTCTCAATGCCAATGGGCAGCCGCGCACACGCGGTTATATTCCAAGTATTAAGGTGTTCAGGTTGGACGGCTATGATGAGATCCGCGGATACGACCAGGGGGAGATTAACAGGCTTATGGATGGAACTCCGATCGGGGAAGTCATTGTTCAAAAGGAAGCTTATTTTACGGCCCTTAAATTTGAACCTCGTTATAACCTGACTGACAACCTGAGATTAGGAGTCTTTTTTGACGCTGGGCGAGTATTTGTGAGCGATTTTCAACCTACAAAACTGCGAACTTCCGTTGGAGCTGGGCTTAAGTACTTGACCCCTGTAGGGTCCCTGGACTTTGATTATGGATTTAAGCTGCAGCGCAAGGCATATGCAGACAAGCAACGCGACTCAGTAGGTCGTTTCCACCTCTCAATAGGATTCTTTTAGTTTCCAGATTCTCTCCAAGAAGTGCTTGACGGAGGGCCGTAAAACTCGCTATAAGGGACAACACTTGCATTTTTCTGCATTTTATATTTGAATAAATACTTCGTAATTTTTCGTTCGCGAAAAACAATATTGAAGGGATCACTTTAAGGGAAAGCGTTTATGTATACTCAAAAATCGTTCGTTCTAAAGCCAGCTGAAGCAGACAAAAAATGGTTCGTAGTCGATGCTCAAGACCAAATCGTAGGAAGACTAGCAACTCAAATTGCTGACATCCTAAGAGGGAAACTGAACCCAAAATTTACTTACAATACTGATTCTGGTGACTACGTAGTAGTTATCAACGCAGATAAGGTAAAATTCACTGGTGATAAGTGGAATGCTAAGGAATATAACTGGCACACAAACTTCACAGGCGGGATCAAAACTAGATCTGCTAAAGAACAACTTGAAAAGCACCCAGAACTAATCGTTATGGAAGCTGTAAAAGGTATGCTACCAAAGAACACTCTTGGTAGAAAACAATTAACAAAGCTTAAGGTTTTTGCAGGCGCAACTCATGATCACGCTGCTCAGAACCCAGTTGAATATAAATTAAAATAATAAAAGGATCATAAGATGGCTGCAAAAGGTAAAACATACGACACACACGCAATCGGTAGAAGAAAAACTGCTGTTGCAAGAGTTTACATGGCTAACGGGTCAGGTAAAATCACAATCAATAAAAGAGACGTAAGAAACTTCTTTAAACAAGAAACTAACCTATACGTTGTTAACCAACCATTAAACCTAGTAAAACTTGCTGAGAAATTCGACTTCGTAATCAACGTTGCTGGTGGTGGGATTTCTGGACAAGCTGGAGCTATCCGCCTAGCTATCTCTAGAGCACTTATTAAAGTTCAACCAGGTCTTCGTTCTGAACTAAAAGCTGCTGGATTCCTAACAAGAGATCCAAGAGCTGTAGAAAGAAAGAAAGCTGGACGCGCTGGTGCTAGAAAGAGATACCAATTCTCGAAAAGATAATATTTGTCTATATATTGTCCTCGCAAAAAGCCCACAGAAATGTGGGCTTTTTTATTTTCTGGGCCTAGAATCCAATCATGCAGAACTTTAATGTCATCAAGGTTCGCGGCGCACGAACTCACAATTTAAAAAATATCAATATTGATATCGCTCAAGGAAAGATCACTTGTATCGCTGGTCCGTCGGGATCGGGGAAAAGTTCATTGGCGTTTCATACTCTGTTAACAGAGTCGAAGAGGCGTTTTATCAATTCGCTTCCGACCGATATGAAGTTTTTTTGGGAAATCCCGCATACTGTTGATGTCGATAGTATTTATCCTGTATTGCCGGCCTGGGGACTTCCTCAGCACAATCCGGTCATTAACTCTAGACCAGTGGCCTTGGATGTTTTAGGGGGTCATGAGAGGCTTCAGCGTCTTTTTATGGAGCTGGGCTCGTTTGTTTGTCCTGATCATCATGTTCCGTATGAAAAATTCCTGGCGATGGAAAGTGAGATTCTAAAACTTAAAAAAGAGAAGGCCTCTGATGAAGAGGTGTATCACGTTTTTGCCAAAGCGGATGATTACCGTCGCACAGTTTCGAGCGAGATGAATCCATCAAGGTCATTTGGTAAAACGCTCAATGAGTTTAACGAGGAAGACCCTTGGTATGAACTCTTTAGAGTGAAAAGAAAAAATATAGATCAAATTCTTCCAAAACTTAAAGAAGCAAAACTGCGCGAAGATGCAGACGTTTTACTCTATGTATTGGGGGCGAAGAAAAAGATTCAGTTAAAGCACACTTATGAATACCGTTGCCCGGTTTGCAACCGCCATTCAGAGGCCCAGAAGGTCACTAACGTAGAGTCGCTTTCACCGCTTAATGCTCTTGGTGCTTGTCCGACGTGTGAAGGGCATGGTGCGATTTTAACTTACGACAGAGAGAAATTGGTTAAGGACCCGACAAAGACTATTCGTGAAGGGGCGATTAATTTTCTTAATTTCTCCCATTTTCAGCATTTGTTTCCGACCTTTTTAAAAGAAGCAAAAAAAGCTGGTTACGATGTTGATGTTCCTTTTAAGGATCAGCCGCAAAGCATCTGGAAGTTCCTTTATGATGGGGCCGGAAAATACGAAGGCTTTAATGAGTATTTCGAATATTTAAAAACTCAGCGCTATAAAAAGAACATTCGTATTTACATGAGAAGCATGCAGACTGAAGTTCTGTGTGAAGATTGTGAAGGGACTCGTGTTTCTGAAAGAGCAGGAAGTATGTCACTTGTACTTAAAGACAGAGTGGTTACTTATAAAGATTTCTTAAAAAACAATTTCTTTGATTCAAGTGCTTGCTTGAAAAAAATTAAAGAGGATTTAAAGTCTGTTTTACTTCATGAGAAGTTAATGACGACTTTTGAAAAGCTCGAGCGCCTTTATCTGGTTGGAGTGGACCTGGGATTGGGGCATTTACAAAATACCAGAAAAGTTCGCTCGATGAGTTCGAGTGAATACCAAAGGCTCCTTTTATCAAAGTATCTTTCTTATGAAGGCTCGCAATCGTTGTTTGTTTTGGATGAGCCAAGCTTAGGGCTTTCGCTTTCAACTCAGAAAAAATTGATTCAGTACCTGCGCTCACTTCGCGATCAGGGAAATACCATCATCATGGTCGAGCACTCGGAGTATTTAAAATCGACTTCGGATGAACTCATTTTGATGGGACCGTTTGCTGGAGGGCGCGGTGGAGAGGTTCTGTATCAGGGGCCGTATAAAGAAGATAAAAATAAACTGCCAAAGTTCGATTACAATTTAAAAGGGCCGAAACATTTTATTGAGCTGGAAGAGGCCAATATCAGAGGGCTCACTAAGAAAAAAATTGAAATTCAAAAAGATGCAATCAACTGGGTTCACGGCGAGTCGGGAACCGGGAAGACATCGTTTATAGTGAATATCATTGCCAATGAAATTCATAAAAATGTTTATGGAACCAGGCTGTCATTTGAAGATTATACATTTAAGAAATTAAAAGGCGTCAAAGATGTTTCAGATGTTATTGTGATCAATAGCAGTTTGGATAAAATCAGCTCGCGCTCTACTGTGGCCACTTATACTGACCTTGGTGGATTCGTGCGCAAGTATTTTGCAGGGTTGGAAGTTTCAAAAAAGTTAGGACTTAAAGAAGGGCATTTTTCTTCAAATTCAGAACTTGGGCAGTGTTTGAGTTGTGAAGGGCGTGGAGTAAAGATTGTAGAAATGCAATTTATGGAAGACGTGGAATTTGTCTGTGAAGACTGCCAAGGGAAAAAGCTAAAACCTTATTACGCCAATATTTCAGATGGAACGATGACGGCCTATGAGGCTTTCAATCTTCCACTTTCCGAAGTCCTGGGGCATATTAAACTTACGCCAAAAGGAAAGAGAATCTGGGAGTATTTTAAAATCCTCAAGCTGGATTATCTTTCGCTTGATAGAACGCTCATTTCACTCTCTGGTGGAGAAAGACAAAGGCTACAACTTCTTACTCTTTTGGATAAAAAAATCCAGGGGGCGATGATCATTTTCGAGAACCTCACGAGTGGTCTTTCTCATCACGAGTACGCCCCTCTTGCTGAGCTTTTGCACCAATTATCTGGCAGTGGCAACACCGTAGTAGTAATTGACCAAAATGCTTTTTTTGCTCAAATCTCTCACCATCAGATTGAGTTTTAAAAATCAGCAGCTTTGCAGGCATTTCTAGAGAGAAAGGTGTCTATTTTTTAGTCATCAAACCACTGTTTTTTTATCAATTTATAAGAATGAAAAGCCGATAAAATAGTACTTAATTCCAGGGGGAAGACAGTGCTAAAGAAAGGCTTATTCATTTTAGTTCTTTTAGTAAGTTCATTGAGTGCATTTGCCACGACTTTCCAAGTTATGCCTTTGGAGAAGTTAGTCGATGAATCAAACAGCGCTGCTGAAGTGGAACTCAAATCTAAAAAATCATTCATGAATAAAATGGGACTTATTTTTACTGAGTACACATTTGCTATGAGTGAATCTTACAACCTAGACAATAGCGACCTGGATGGAGAGTTTTTAAAAATTACCATGACGGGAGGAACGGTAAACGGGGTGACTTCATTTATCGATGGAGCTCCTGAGTTTGCAGTTGGAGAGAAATCATTTCTTTTGCTTAAGAAAATTGAATCTAAAATTTACCTGAGCAATTTCACTATGGGGAAATATAAAATCGAAAACCGCGACGGGCAGGTTTATTATGTTTCGAGCGTGTTCCCATACGACGCCGATATCGGTCAGGTAAAAAAAGAGCGTATGATCGACATGATCAAAATGAAATTTAAAACAACTCGTGCGCCTGAGGTTGATAGTGCTGCTCCTGTTGAAGGATCAAAAAAACAGGGCGTCTTTGCCAAAAATGTAACTTTTGAAAAACGTGCTCCGGCGCAGGTCGATGAGCAAGGACACAATGATGGCATTGTGGCCATGTGGTCTTTTTTCGGTTTGATGGTTATTAGTGCTTTGACGATGTGGTGGAAGTTGAAAAAGGGAACGAGAACTTAAATTGAAAAAAACAGTTATTGCGATTCTATTTTCACTTTCAGTAAGTCTGTTTTTAACAGAGGCGAAGGCCTATGTGCAAAACCGCACGACCAGCGACTCTTTAGTCCACTGGACGAACGGCATTGCACTATTAGATATTTTTGTTAACAGTACAAACACTCAGTCTCTTTCTTCGGCGACGGTTCAGTCGATTGCCGCCAACTCGATTGCTCAATGGGATGGAAAATCTAAAATCAGCTTGCGTAAAAACCAAACAGCTGGCTCCGGACAGACGGGATTAAATGAAATTTACTTTTCAACAGACCCTTCGGTTTTTAACGGGACAGGTGTTGTTGGAGTCACTCAGGTTTATTATAAAAATAACACCGGTGAAATTATTGAAGCAGATATTTTGATCAATGATAATTTTACCTTTTCTACGAGTGTGATAGAGGTAAATTATCTAGGGAACGTTCTTACCCATGAGATGGGGCACTTTCTTGGTTTAGGACATAGTCAGGTTAATGGCTCGAGTATGTTTTATGCTTTAAGCAGAGGACAAAACCAAATATCGAGTGATGATAAGGCCGGAGTTTACTCTATTTACCCGAATGGTGATTCTACCAAAGGGTCATTGAATGGAAAAATTGTTGGTGGGCGCTCATTAATTAGTGTTTTTGGAGTTCATGTTCAGGCGATTTCACTTAAAACCGGGCAAGTGGCCGGATCTAATATCAGTGATTATGACGGAACTTTTGTGATTGATGGCCTGGATAAAAATGACAAGTATTACTTGTACACGTCACCAATTGTGCTTGTAGGTCTTCCTAATAAATACTCAAATGCCCATTACGATTACTGTGATAACTCGAAAAAATACCGCGGAAGTTTCTTTCAGAAATGTGGTTCTGCCGGAGAGGGTTTTCCTCAGGCCGTGAGTCTTAATTCTTCAAGCGTGAATGTGGGGAATGTAACGATTCGTTGTGGCCTTGATGTTCCGGTGGAGTATATGCAAAATAAAAACATCACTCCGGCGGGTTTTGATATCCAAAGTAGTGTGATGAGTGGATTAGGTAACGCTTTTGTTGGTTTTTTCTCTGCTCAAGAAATGGGGCAATCGGGAAGTGCTGATTATTTCCGCATGGACCTTTCCGGCGTTTCGGATTGGGATGCGGTGGGGACCGGGAACCTTTATGCTGAGTTCAGGATTTTAAACCAAAGTTTCTATTCTCCCTTTAAGGCCAATATTTCTGTTAAAAGAGATTCCGGAACAACTAGTGTCACGCCAAAATATGTTCAGGAATCGGATGGCTGGTTAAATCTTGAAACGGTTGTACGCGTTCCGATTAACAGATCACTTTTGTCGGATAATAACTTCGAAATTACTGTGACGCCTGAATCAATGGAATTCCCCAACTTCCCGAATGGGCTTCCGTATACTAAAACAGATTATTTCCCATCGTCGGGATACTTTGAAGATTCTCTATACTTCTATTTAGTCAGTGCATCTATTGTGAGAGACAATGGAAATTCGACTTTTTCATTGGTGTCTTCGAAGGAACAAGTGCTCACTGACAACACTCAATGTACTGATGCAAACAACACTTACGCGTTAACAGATTTCACAACCAAGGGCACGATATCGAGTGGGGCGCGCAAGAAAGACGATGGTATCGCTTGTGGAACGGTGGACCTTAACGGCGGATCTGGCAATGGGCCGGGAGGATTTTTTATTGGTCTGATTTTGAGTCTAATTCTTTGCCATCTAACCTCTTCAATCATTAAGCAGAATAAACCAAAACATATAGCAAGATAACCCAAGCTGATTTATACTTTTTATGAGTATATTTAGCCGGGGCTTATATGAAACTTGTCGCTCTTTCTCTCTCTCTGTTTTGCTTAACATCAATCTTTACAGGACCAGCACTAGGCCAGGATCTTTTAAAAGAAAGAATCAGAAAACTAAGCAACAACAAAACTTCAATCTACGTTGAAAAGGGAATCTTTCACAACGGTGGAGTTAAGCTTCAATCGACGCTTAAATCTCTGCGCCAGTCGTATAACCCAAAACAAGGTTTTGAAAGAATCGTTATCGACTTCTCGACAAATCAAGTTCCAAAAATCTACGGACACATTTCTTCAGATGATAAAAAAATGTACCTAGATATTTTTGAAACAAGCCTAGCTAAAGATTTTAAGACTGTGGCCAATACTCGTTTTATTAACAAGATCAATTTTTTCCCAATCGAATCAAATCATTTGTCTATTGATATGCAATTAAAAGGCAAAGTGATCGCTGATATTTTTTACCTGGAAAACCCAGGCCGTCTCGTTATTGATTTGAAAAATTAATTTCCTGGAGTTTAATAATGTCTGATTTAGAAAGTGATTTCCAAGTAAAACTAAAGCCGTCGACAGGCAAGGAAGAGCTACCAAAGCTTCCTGAAGTCGTTGTTATTATCCCGATCATGAACAGCCCGATTTTCCCGGGAATGATCGCACCTATTATTCTGAGTGAAGAAAAATTCACACCAGAACTGGATGAGTCACTTTTAAAAACAGGTTATGTTGCTCTTAACTTGGTTAAAAACGACCTGAAGAATGATGAAGGCGAAGTGATCCCTGAGGAAGAAATTGATTTCGATAAAAAAGAGATCAAATCAGGTGATATCTACAAAGTTGGGGTTCTTTGTAAGGTTGTAAAGAAACTTAAACTACCAGATGGATCAGTGAACGTTCTTGTTCACGGGATGAAGAGATACAGAGCTTCAGAAATTCTTTCTGAGTCTCCAATTTTAAAAACAAAAATTGAAGTTTTTGATGACATCCTTGAGACTGATGAAGAACTTGATGCTTATACAAGATCAGTTATTAATCAGGTAAAGAAACTTTCAGAAATCAATCCATACTTCAATGAAGAGATGAAGCTGGCGATGTTAAACTCGCCATCTCCGGGATCGCTGGCCGACCTTGTCGCATTCGCGATCTCTCTCGATATTCCGGAAGCGCAGGATTTCCTTGAAACACTTGTTGTTAAGAAGAGATTTGCGAAACTTCTTGTTTATTTAAAGCGTGAAAAAGATGTAGCTGATATCCAAAAGAAAATCTCAGATGAAGTTAACGATAAAGTTAACAAGTATCAAAGAGAGTACTTCCTGCGTGAGCAGCTAAAAGTTATCCGCTCTGAGCTTGGTATGGAAGAGGATGAAAAGTCTCGCGATATCAAGAGAATCAAAGAAGAAATTGAAAAAGTGGGAATGCCTGAAGATGTTTTAAAAACAGCGAAGGAAGAACTTGAGAGACTGGAGCTTATTCCAGATTCATCTCCAGAATACAACGTAGCGAGAACTTACTTAACATGGTTGATTGAACTTCCATGGAAGAAGTCGACAGATGACAACATCGATATCGCTGCTTCTAAAAAGATCCTTGAAAAAGACCATTACGGTCTTGAGAAGGCCAAAGAAAGAATTCTTGAATTCCTTGCCGTAAGAAAGCTTAAGCCTTCATACGACGGAACGATCCTGTGTTTAGCAGGTCCTCCGGGAGTAGGTAAGACATCTCTTGGTAAATCAATCGCCGCATCTCTAGGAAGAACGTTCTACCGTTTCTCTCTAGGGGGAATGAGAGATGAAGCAGAGATCAAAGGACACAGAAGAACTTACGTGGGAGCAATGCCAGGTAAGATCATCCAGGCCTTAAAGAGAGTCGAAGTAAACAATCCGGTTATCATGCTGGATGAGATTGATAAAATCGGGAAGTCTTTCCAAGGTGACCCTGCATCAGCTCTACTTGAAGTTCTAGATCCAGAACAGAACTCGACATTCATCGATAACTACCTGGACATCCCTTTTGATTTATCAAAAGTGCTTTTCATTGCGACAGCTAACTACATCAACGATATCCCGGAAGCCCTTCTAGACCGTATGGAAGTTATTGAGCTCTCTGGTTATACGTTGGAAGAAAAAGTAGCGATCACAACGAAATGGATTATTCCTCGTCAGCTTAAGAAACATGGTCTGACAAAATCAGATTTCTCTCTAAGCTTAAACGTTATCAAGAAAATCATTGCAGACTACGCTCGTGAGCCAGGTGTGCGTGTTCTTGAGCAACATATCGCTAAACTTTGTAGACGTGCAGCTCTTGAAAAAGTGTCTCGCCCTAAAAATAAAGCGAAAAAATTTGTTCCAGCAACAACGAGTCTGGAAGAAATGCTGGGAACTCCACGTTTCCACTCTGACTCTGCAGAAAAGAAAAATAAACCAGGTGTTGTTACAGGTCTTGCTTGGACTGCATACGGTGGAGAGATTCTTTTCATTGAAACTCTTCCTCTTAAAGGAAAAGGATTCAAGCTTACAGGTCAGCTTGGTGGCGTCATGAATGAATCAGCAACACTAGCTTACTCATACGTTAAAAAACTTCTTCAAAACCAAATGGACGAGAAGAAGCCAGTTCCAGTTAAGAAGAAAGCGACTAAAGCTCCGGCAACTCCAGTTGTTAAGAAAGATGAGCATGAGAATGAAGATTACCTGGCAGCACACGAAGTTCACCTTCACCTTCCTGCGGGAGCAACTCCTAAGGATGGACCTTCTGCTGGTATTACGATGGCCCTTGCTCTTTACAGCTTAGCGACTAACAAAGCGGTTGATTCTGATATCGCCATGACAGGGGAGTTAAGCTTAACAGGTAAGGTTCTTCCTGTTGGTGGGATTAAGGAGAAGGTTCTGGCGGCAAAACGCGCTGGGATTAAAAACATCATCCTTCCAAAACAAAATGAGAAAGACCTAAAAGAAGTTCCAGCTCTTCATAGAAAAGGAATGAAGTTTTATCCGGTTGCGCATTTTGATGAAGTTCTAAAAATTGCTTTGAAAAAGTAATGATCTAAAAATAGAAAGGCCGGTCTCCACCGGCCTTTTTTATAAACACTCTAGATAAACACAATTCCCCGTTTCTTGTGCAAACATGAGATGTTTACACTTCTCATATCGGATACCGGTATTTATCTTTAAATGGAATTAACCTTAAGATTTGGGCATAAAAAAACCGCCTAAATTAGGCGGTCTTTTATATAAGAAATAAATGAAGAATAAGGTCTTAGAATTCGTCTGAGTCGTACTCGCTGATTGGAGCGTGCTTGATTTTACCAGCAGCGATTTCTCTTAGTGCTGTTACAACTTCTTTGTTTTTAGATTTAACTAGAGGCTCAGCTCCTTCTCTTAGTTGCTTTACTCTCTTAGTCGCTAGGTGAACTAGCTCATATCTGTTTTCAACTTTTTCTAAACAGTCTTCGATAGTAATTCTTGCCATTGGATTGTCTCCTAAAGCCGATTGGGGCTAAAAATAGATTTACGAACTTTAGGTTATAGACGGAATCGGTATTTTTGTCAAAGGAACCCGCTTGGGTCCCTTATGATTCCAGCTTTTTATATAACGCATCAATCTCTTTAGCGTAAGTTTTCAGGATAACCTTCTTCTTAAGCTTCAAGGAAGGGGTAATCTGGCCGTTTTCGACCGTAAAATCACTCGGTGCAATAAAAAACCCTTTAATACTCTCAAAGCTAGCGAGCTCTTTGTTTACGGCATGGATCTCCTGGTCGACGATCTCATACACTTTCGAGTCCTCAGCGAGCTCTTCATAGGTTCTGCCGCTCACGCCATCGTCGCGGAAGGCTTCGTGGTCAATACTGATAATCGCGACCAGGAATTTTCTCTGGTCTCCGACAACCATGGCATTGGAGATATGCTTTTGCAGCTTAAGCGTGTTCTCAATTTTTTGAGGGGCCACGTTTTTTCCTGCGCTGGTAATGATGATGTCTTTTTTTCTGTCGGTGATCTTAACGTAGCCTTCGACTGTAAGTTCTCCAATATCCCCGGTATAAAACCAGCCGTCTTTAATGGCCTCTTTCGTAGCTTCTTTGTTTTTGTAGTATTCTGTTAGCATTGCCTCAGTCTTCACCATGATCTCGCCGTCTTCAGCGAACTTCACTTGTACATCACCAAGAGGCAGACCGATGGTTCCCGGAATCTGTCTCACTGGAGGATTCAGGATACAAGGAGCAACTGTCTCAGTCAGACCGTAGCCTTCAAGGATCGTAAGATTCGCATTTTGCATAAAGCGGATAATTTCAGGAGAAATAGGAGCACCTCCAGAAACTAAGAAGCGAATACGTCCACCTAGGCGATTGTAGATTTTTTCAAAGACTAGTTTATAAGCAAGATTCTTTTGCAGAATCTCATAGGTGCTTGGTGATTTATCCTGATTAATTTTTTCAAAATAATCATTAGAAGCTTTAAGTGCCCAATCGAAAACTTTCTTTTTGAGATCGTTTTCCTTTTGGATATTTTCCAGAACTTTTGAGTAAACCTTTTCAAAGATTCTTGGAACGGCCAGAAGAAGAGTTGGTTTAGCAACCTGAAGGTTGTCGACAACTTTATCAAGAGATTCAGCAAAGACGCATTCAAATTCAAAAACTAAGTTCAACAGCGAGTCACAACGGCCGAAGACGTGAGAGAGCGGAAGGAACGTCAGCGTTCGGTCTGTTGGAAGAATATTTGTTTTCAGGGAAGTGTAGACGTTATTTAACATAACCACAAAAGCGCGTTGAGAGATTACAGCACCTTTTGGTTCACCAGTTGTCCCTGAAGTGTAAATGATTGAAGCAATATCTTGCGGCTCGCTGGCTTCAATCGTCGCTTCAAAAAGTTTAGGAGAGTTCTGTGATTCAGCTGCCCCATTGTCGAGGAATTGTTGAAAACTCTGAAAAATAATTTTGTCTGAAAGTTTTTTCACTGAGTCTTCAGTGACTTCTTTTAAGGCAACAATATATTTCAGATGCGGAAGATTGTGTTGGATCTCAAGAATCTTTTGCATCTGAGCTTCGTTTTCCAGGATGAGAATTTTTGTTTCACTGTGGTTGAGAATGTATTCAACTTCGTGAGCAAGATAAGTTGGGTAGACGGGAGTCACTACTGCGCGTGCACACATCGTTGCAAGATCAAAAAAGTGCCACTCTTTAGAAGTTTGTGCCAGGATCGCTACGCGGTCTTGGGGCTGAGTATCTAATTTAATCAGTCCGTAAAAAAACTGACGAACTTTCTGTTGGTATTCATCGTTGTTGTAGAAGTTAAGGTCGTTTCCATCAACCCATCCGATAGCTTTTCTATGAGGTGATTTCGAAGTCTTTTTAAAAAAGAGTTTTGAAATTGTTGAATCTTTCATCATAAATTGAACCTTTAAATAATTTGCTTAACTTAATTTCGGCATCTTAGTTAAAAAACTTTTGCTCGATTTCTGCAATATCAAGGCATTTGATACTGGAGTATTTTATGCAAGATATGATCTTAATTCTCTCACGTTGTCAGGCCAAGAGAATCTCTCCACGCAGTAAAAAAACTTTTTTCAGGTTTCACTTCCGCGGTTTTTATAGTGGACTAAAAATTAAGGAAATTCATGTCTACCCTCATCAATCGGTGGCCTTGGATAAGGGGGAGGATTACCTGCTATGGGTTACTTTGAAATGTGTGCGAGAATCTGTGCTGGAAGTGACGTTGCTTAAGTATAAAAAAATTGAGTAAATAAAAAACGTGATATACTTTCGAAAAAGAGGAAAGACTATGAGTGAAGAAACATCGAAAGAAACAACGGCTGAAGAAAGAAAGTTTCTTCATGATATTTCAAATCACATAGTCGTGGCCCATGGGATGACGACATTTGTTCTTCGTACATTACGAGATAATCCGAATGTAGAAGCACGCGAGATTGAGCGCCTGGAAAAAGCACTTGCCGCGATTAATAAAATGACGGAATCAATTCAGGAAAGAAGGGCCGTGCTACACGCCAAAAGCTAAGGCTTACTTAACTTTTACCGTTACAATATCCCCAATCATTAGTTTTCCAACTTCAAAGACTGGTGTTTCTTCGCCTTCTTCAAGCTTATTTAAAACGCCAATAGCAGAAGAGTCTTCGGCATGAAGAACCTTTACCTCACCGATTTTCACACGGTGGTTGAAGCGTTTTTTGCTTTCATATGGATCAAGAACAGAGACTACGCGGTAAACATCAAGGACGCTTCCTTTTTTCACGCCTTGGTTTTTACCCATGTCCACGTAGAAGTTCTTTCTGATAATTTCATCTTTATTGCCCATAGGGATGTCTTGAGCGATGCTGTAAATGACGTAATCTTTGGCAATGGCCATTGAAGCCGTAAATGTCAAAGCAATCATAAAGAGAACTGGTAGCTCAAAAAACTTTTTCATGACTAAACTCGCCGTTATTCAAAGTGCAGTCTTTGAATCTTATTTTTTTATCGGCGCCAATGGCCACCTAGATAAGAAGCGCTACGAAAGGGAGGGGCCGGTGGGAAAAAGTTGCCTGAAAGGGTGATCAAATGAAAATGATCGGGTATCAGCCATGCTAAACTAAAAATGATGAAAACACTGGTTTTTCTTCTATTCCTAATGTCTCAGGCCTTCGCTCATGAAGGTCATGATTCTAGCGTTCCCTGTCAGGAAGGGACGGCGGATGTTTTAAATAAAAATGCAGAGGCTTTAGGTGGCAGTGTGAAAAAGGCCGTAAATTTACTGTCGGCCAAGGATTTCTACAAAAAATTTAAACTGACTAATGGGCTGGGGATTAAAGGATCGAACTCTATCGAAGACGAATCGCTAGATAAAGCGGCGACCATTATTGAAAAAATGATTTCCAAGAGACCAGATATTAGAAAGAGATTAATTGAACTAAATGCAGAAGTAGTAGTGATCGCTAAAAGCGAGAACTATTGTGATATGCCAGAAGCACGCGACTTAAAAGATAAGCGCACTTTTGATGGCAGAAGCTTTTGTGATATTTGCGGAGGCGGTGGTGTGATTGGAAGGCCGATCACAACGGTGTGTGAAGACAATCTGCTTAAAACCCCAAACGATCCTTATCATGGAACAGAAGATATCCTTACGCACGAATTCGCTCATACTATGCACGTTATGGGAATGGATGAAGGTGATCAAAAGAAGTTAACAAAGTTATATGAAGAAGCAAAAAGCAAAAGCATCTTTGAAAAGAATGCTGATAATGAGCCAACTTATATGATGGCCAATGAACAAGAGTTTTTTGCGTGTTTAAGTGCTGCTTGGTTTGGTGTGCATAATCCGAAGAGTCCTTCGATTTCGCCAGAATTAGTCGACCGTAGCTCCATCAAAGAGAAGCTTCCGGCCGTTTATGAATTTATGAAATCAATTTATCCAGAATAGAAATTACTTCACTCGTAAGTACTTTGGGTAGCTCCAGATCAAGTCTGAAGGGCGGTAGTTCTTTACGTAGTCATGGTAAAGAATGAAGTTTCTCGAGTAGTACTGCATGATCCATGGAAGATCGTCATTGACGGTTTTTTCCATTTTTTCAATGAGTGCTTTTTTCTCTTCACCATCAGGAAGCTTGCTCATCTTCTCATACATCGCATCCACTTGCGGGTTAGAGTAGAAAGAAGCGTTCGGCCCCGGAGGGTGATTCGATGAAGTCAGAAGCTGGAAAATGTTTTCAGCATCCGGGTAATCAAGCGTCCAGCCATCCTGGAAGAATTGCAGGTGACCGGTGCGCGATTTTTCCAAGTACTGCTTAAAGTTGTTTTGAACAATCTTAATTTTAATTCCAATCAGTGCCAGCTGAGTTTTGTAATACTCGGCCTGGGCGTTACTGATTTTTGACTCAGCTCTTGTATCGTAAATCAATTCAGGAAGACCTTTTCCACCAGGGTATCCAGCTTTTGCCAGGTATTCCTTAGCCTTTTCCAGGTTGTACTCGTAAGGGAGAGTGGCCGAAGTGTCGTAACCTAAAATTCCCGGAGGAAGAATGGAGTTTGCTCTTTGCCCAGTGTTGTTAGTGAAAAGCTGGATATACTTATCCATGTCAGCAGCATAAGCAATCGCCTTTCTTAGGTTCAGGTTCTTTCCTAATAAAGGGTCCTTCATGTTGAAGGCCAGCCACCAGTAAGTCAGAGTTGGCATGGTTTGCAGGCGGATGTTTTTTGCTTTAATGTCTTCTCTTAAGTTCCCGACATCATCAAAAACTTGAGTGTAGAAATCTTGAGGAAGAACGATGAAGTCTAACTTGTACTGATTGAATAGCTCCCAGCGAGTTTTATTATCGTTAACCACAACAAACTTAATTCCATCGATAAATGGAATTTTCTCACCACTGTCTTTGAGAAGCCCGCGGCTGTTAGCATAGCGATCTCCCTCAGAAGGGTAAAAGCTTTCGTGGTAGTGCGGGAATTTTGCCAGCGTGATTTCTTTAGCTGCATCCATCTTTGTCAGATAAAAAGGCCCAGTTCCGATCGGGTTGTGGCTTAAATCATTTTTATCATGCTCGATAACTTCCAGTGGCACTGGAGAAATGAAACTCATCGACAACTTATAAATAAACTGAGGAGAGGGCTGAGTAAGCTCAATAATTAATGTGTGATCATCTGGAGCTTTGATACCAGAGATTGATGTCGACTTAAACTTCTCGAAGTCATCACCAACAGTCTTTTTAAATTCATTGACTCCTTTAATAGCACCATCGACAACCCACCATCCAGTAGAGTTGAGTGGATTATAAGAAAGGCGTTTAAACTGAGTAATGAAGTCCTGAGCTGTCACGAAACGAGGCTGACCTTTAAAGGCCGGGTGATCGTGGTAGCGGATATTTTTCTTGATCTTGATGACGTAGCGCTGGCCATTGTTTTCAATGACCGGCATTCCTTCAGCAAGAAGAGGTTTTAATTCATAAGGGCGGTTTAAGTAGTGGTAGTCGTATAACTGCTCACAGATGTTGTAGATAACCATTCCCGAAACGTTGTCGTATGAGTTGACCGGATCGAGAGTTGAGATCTCACTGGTCAGTGCCATATTCAAAATCTTGTCATTCTTAACGGCTTCTTTTTTATTACAACCGTAGAAAAAGGCCAGAACGAGAAAGAGACTACAGACTGCCAGTGATTTTTTCATCTATTACCCTAGTTTAGATTTAAGCACCGTTTTTGCTTGTGGAGCGATCTTCGCAAGAAGGCTAGCATCCCCAGATCCCTGGGCCATGTCTGGCTTTCCACCGCCGCGACCGTTAACGACTGAAAGAATTTCCTTCAGAGCGTCTCCAGCGTTTAGTTTAGTTACGCCTTTTGTCGCGCGTACGAGAACTGTCGCTTTGTCACCACTAGTATTGTAAAGAACAACGGCTCCGTTTTGGAACTTGCTCACAAACATATCCGAAAGCTTTCTTAAATCGCTATCAGCTGGAGCTTCAACAATGGCCACATCTACACCGCCGATATTTTCAACGTTGCTGAAGAGGTCTTTAGATTCACTCGCCATGATTTTGTCTTTAAGAGCTTCGATTTCTTTTTGTTTGTCTTTTAAATCTTTAAATAGGTTTTCAAGTTTTGCCAGCGCGCGCTCTTCCTTATCCATGAACATCCCTTCAACTTTCTTAAGAAGGTTTGATCTGTGGCTTAAGTAGTTAACCGCTGTCTCAGATGTTGTCGCCTCAATACGACGAACCCCTGTCGCCAGAGATGATTCACTTAGGATTGTGATTAATCCGATGTCACCAGTGTTTCTTACGTGCGTTCCTCCACAAAGTTCTGTTGAGAAATCACCCATTGTTAAAACGCGGACAACATTTCCGTATTTCTCACCGAAAAGGGCCATGGCACCTTTTTTCTGAGCTTCATCCATGCTCATATGATCAGCGCTTACACCGTGAGCTTTTTGGATTTCCTGGTTAACTAAGTCTTCTACCTTTTGAATTTCTTCTTTAGTCATCGCTTGAAGGTGAGTGAAGTCAAAACGTAGCTTCTCACTTGTTACAACAGACCCGGCCTGTTTTACGTGTGCACCTAAAACTTTGATTAAAGCAGACTGAAGTAAGTGAGTCGCAGAGTGGTTTCTCATTGTTAAAGCTCTGGTGTGAGCATCAACAGAAAGAGTATATGATTTTCCAACTTCAAGAGCGTCAGCATCTTTTGAAATGTGAACGTGAAGTCCATCAACTGGCTTTTGAGTGTCATCAATGTGAGCAAGAGTGTTTTTTCCAGACTTCACAACACCGATATCACCAACCTGTCCTCCAGACTCGCCGTAGAAGCTGGTTGTATCAAAAACAAGTCCTTTCGCTTCACCCATGTCGATAACGTCCACAAGTTTTGCTTCAACTTCTAATTTGTCGTAGCCTACGAAATTCGTTGCACCAGTTTTTTCTTTAACTGCGTGGAAAACTTTATCAGAGTTATCAAGACCACCCTTCCAAGATTTCTTAGAAAGTTCTTTTTGCTCTTTCATGGCCTTTTCAAAGCCTTCATGGTCGAGAGCGATCCCTTGGTCGGCCAGATACATTTCTGTTAAGTCGACCGGGAATCCAAATGTGTCGTATAATCTGAAAGCTGCTTTTCCAGAGAAGATTTTATTTGTAACTTCTTTTGCCAGAGCTTCGTGCAGATACTTAAGACCATTTTCCAGTGTCTCTCTGAATTTTCTTTCTTCAAGCTCAAGAAGTTTAACAGCAAGTTCAGCGTTAGCTGCGTTTTGCGGGTACTCAGTTCCAAGAGATTCAAAAACTGCAGGGATAAGTTTGTAGAAAGAAACTTCTTTAACTCCAAGCTCGTTTAAGTATTTAACAGCACGGCGGATGATTCTTCTTAGAACGTATCCACGTCCTTCATTAGAAGGAATAGCCCCGTCAGTAATTAACATCGTTGCTGAGCGAATGTGATCGGCCACAACACGGAAAGCTGCTTTTGTTTTTTCGTCTTTTGAGTTTGGCTCGTATTTTTTGCCAGAAACTTCTTCAATCTTTCTCATGATGGGAGCAAAGATATCAGTGTTGTAGTTGTTATAAACACCTTGAAGAGCAGCAGCTACGCGCTCAAGACCAGCACCAGTATCAATAGATGGTTTTGGAAGAGAGAATTTTCCTTCTGGAGTTTTTTCAAATTGCATGAAAACCAGGTTCCAGATTTCAACATATCTTTTTTCATCTTCAAGTAGGTCGTTTGGATCTTTTCTTACTAAACCTACATCTGTGTGTTCTTCACCATGATCAAAGAAGATTTCAGAACAAGGACCGCACGGCCCGTATTCTCCCATCTCCCAGAAGTTGTCTTTGTCGCCTTTGTTGAAAATGCGATCGTCTGTAAGGCCAGCAACTTTTTTCCAAAGAGCACGGGCTTCATCATCAGAGTAGTGAACTGTGACATAGAGTTTTTCTTTTGGAATTTTTAATTCTTCAGTTAAAAATTCCCAGGCAAACTTAATAGCGTCTTCTTTAAAGTAATCACCAAAAGAAAAGTTACCAAGCATTTCAAAGAATGTGTGGTGACGAGCTGTATGTCCTACGTTTTCAAGATCGTTGTGTTTACCACCAGCGCGTACACATTTCTGAATGCTCACAGCACGCTTGTTAGTCGCAACTGCTTTACCAGTAAAATAATCTTTGAACTGGTTCATTCCGGCATTACAGAAGAGAAGAGTTTTATCGTTATGAGGGATTAAAGAACTCGAGGCCACCTTCTCATGCGATTTTTTCGCAAAGTAGGTTGCAAATTTTTCTCTAATTTGTTGTCCGGTCAGTTTTGTTTCCATGTGCCTAATATCCTGTCAAAAGTACACTAAATTGAAGACTTAAGAGTACCATAGAACTTTATAAAACGGGAATGGATTCTCCAATGATAGGACCATGTTTTCAATAGCTTGAAGGCTCGGCGCATTGTTTTTTCACGACTTTTTTACAAAGGACTTCACGGCCGGTGAAAACAAATGTATTGGTTTCGTGAAAAATAATTGTGAAAGGGTTCCGTAGTTAATAAAACTCACTCATCGAATTAACAGTGAACTTATTAATTACAACTGGAGAAAAAAATGAAAACTATCGTACTTGCAATCTCTCTTCTTAGCCTTTCAAACGTATTTGCAGCTTCTGTAAATGACTCTTGGTCATCTCTTAACAAAGACCGCTCTCTTCAAATCGAGTGGCCATCTGCTCAAATGACTCACGGAGTTTGGACTGGTGTTGATTTCCTATGTCTTGATGGAAACACAATCAGAACTAAAAAAGTTATCGAAAAATGTACAAAATACGCAGTTAAACCAGGTCAAAACGGTGGAATTTACTGTGCAGCTACTTCAAAAGCTTTCGGAATCGTAAACAATGAAGTGACTGGAACAAGATGTGTTGAGTACAGACACTCAAAAGAGCAAGACGTTTGTGTTAAGTACGAAGACTACTCATACGCTCAACCAACTTCTTTTGACGTAGACGTTCTAAAAATCGTTTCTCCAAAAGAAGGAACAACTCGTCACCTTTTCACAAAAGAATACTCAATCACAGCTTGCGAGTAATCGTTTAAATACTGAAGTGCCCGCGCCCCTCGTGGGCACTTCTTTTAAAATTTAAGGGTAAGAATGGAAACGACAGAACTGCCACTTAGTCTATTTGATTTTTCGGATTTTAAGGCCTTCATGTTAAAGAAAGGTCTGCCTTCCGGGATGTATTCGCACGACCATCACAATCTACAGAATTGGTCGAAGCGCTTGGGCTATAAGTCGGCCAGTTCCCTTTCGATGGTTCTTACTGGAGAGCGCCTTCCCTCTGAAGATATGATCGAGCGCTTAGTTAAAGACTTTAAGATGAGCGGAAGAGAAGAGCGCTACTTTAAACTTCTCGTGGACCTGGAAAGAAAAAAGACAAAAAACCAGGACGTTAACGAGCACCTCAAGCAAATTCAGAAATTAAGTACAGAGAAAAACTCTTACTCAATCGACCTTCAACAGTTTTCGGCCATCAGTGAATGGTATTACATTGCGCTTAAGCAGCTCATTTCTACCGACTCTTTCATTGAAGATGAAAACTGGATTCATAAACGTTTAAGAAAAAAAGTCAGTGTCGGACAAATCAAAAAGGCCCTTAAAGACCTTGAAGATCTTGAAATCATCAAGCGCGATGAAACAAATCGTCTGCGCGTAGTGAAACCAGGTCTCATCACTTCAAATGACATTCCTTCATCAGCGATTAAAAAGCACCACTACGGGATGATGGAGCTGGCTCAGGAAGCTCTCATGGAGCAGGAAGTGGAGCAGAGACAGATTAATAGTACGACAATGAGAATTAAAAAAGAAAACCTTCCTGAAGCAAAGAAATTTATCTTTGATTTTATTAAGGAGTTTTCGAGCCGTTTTTCAGAGTTAGAGGCAGAAGATGTCTACCAGATGAACGTGCAGTTTTTTGAACTAACAAAACAGTTGAAGCATTAGGGAAGTGAATATGAAAAATATTAAATCGGCCTTGTTACTGATTGCACTTTTTGTTTCTAAAAACTTAAGCGCGAGTGTTTATCTTCCAGACGAGGATAGAGCTCTGCTTAACCAAAAATTTTTAACGATTAGCCTTCAGGCCATGAAAGCTTCAGGTGGAGCAGACATTGTGGGGAATGGGGGTGGCGCTGTTGAGCAGGCTTCACTTTATATCTACCGCAGCCTGGATCGTTACATCTCTCAATGCCTTAACAGCAAAGACTGTTACCAGGAATCTGAAAGACGTGAAGTTCTAAAAAAGATCAGAGAAGTTGTTCTTAAAAATAGAGAAGAAAAAAATCGTTTAGTGTTCCTTTCTGGGGAAAACTTCGAAAAATATATGCAGGATGAATTGGACCCGGAAATCCGTGTGGCCAAAACAGGCTTTAGCGATGAGTTCCCAATCTTCATCAACCTGACTGAAGCTCATAATTATCCTAAAGATGCGCTGTACTCTTCGATGGTGGCCCTGCTTGTTCATGAAATTGGGCACCAGGTTGGTGTCGCTTCTCATTCTTTTCTGGATGATCTGGCCTTAAGTGTGCGCACTATGATGGAAGCTAATACTAAGGAACTCACTTATGATGTTCTGGGCAGCCAATTTGTCTTCACTCTTTTTGCTAGCAGCAATCAATACGATTTTGCTCAGTATGTACTAGAGTATAACGGCGAAAAATATGAAGTTCCTTCATTGATGACCGCTTATAAATGCACTAACGGTGACAAGCTAGTTGGAGCAAATCTTGAAAACCTTTATTGGGAAAAAGGAAGAACGGCCAACTATCACTACATTCTCTCTCTTAATGGTTGGGGGGAGTTTGCCTGCGAAAGAAAAAACAAAACAGTTTATTTTGAGCAGATCAATGTCCGATTAACATGGGACTTCACATTGGAGAGACTTCCAGGTGAAAAATATGTTTTCCTTCTAAATGAAATGGGAATTTCTTTAAAATAATTCAGGTTCTATTTCGATTCCGGCGCTGTTGAAATTGCTTTTTAGGATTTTAAAGACAGCTCCGGGATTGTGCCCTTTACTTAAAGCAAAACGAATCGCTTTTTGTCGTTCCTTGTGGGCCTCTTCTTTATCTTCCGAAAGACCTTTTAACTTTTTAGCTAATAACTTTTTAATCTGCTCAGCTTCACTGACTCTATGTTCATCAAAGATTTCATAAATATGTTCTTCAGACACATCGAGCTTTTCTTGCTGAAGTTTTTGTTTGATATAATTGGCCGAGTATCCTTTACTCATAAAGCCTTTGATACGGGCTTCAGAATAAGCTTCTTCACGTAGAAAACCGCGTTCCTTGATCTCGTTAAGCGCATCTTCAATTTCGTTTGCAGGAAACTTTTTTTCACGGAGCTTTTCGCGAAGCTTATGCTCAGAATAATCTCTCGATGAAAGAAGTTTTACGAGGTAGCTGTACGCTTGTTTTGACATTTGTTTGGTCTAAAAACTTTGGAGTCCCAGGGCCTCAAATTCTCGAGGAGAGTGGGACTCTAAAGTCAGTATTTAATTATTGGATGTTCTTTTTAGATTTCTTTGGAGCTTTTTCAGTTTCTTCTTCAAGGATCTCACCAGTTGTTGTGTCAACTTGTGGAGCCGGGAAACCATCAGCTAGACCAAATTTCACTAGAATTTTTTGCTTAATTTCTTCTAGCATTTCTGGGTTTTGCTCTAGGAAAGTCTTAGAGTTTTCTCTTCCTTGACCGATCTTAGAGTTGTTGTATGAGAACCATGCTCCAGCTTTTTCTACGATACCGTTGTTTGAAGCTAGGTCAAGGATGTCTCCAACCTTAGAAATACCTTGTCCGTACATAATGTCGAATTCAGCTTCTTTAAATGGAGGAGCAACTTTGTTCTTAACGATTTTAACTTTTGTTCTGTTACCGATATGAGATTCACCATCTTTAATCGCAGCTGTTCTTCTGATATCCAGACGAACTGAAGCGTAGAACTTAAGAGCGTTACCACCAGTTGTTGTTTCTGGGTTACCGAACATAACACCAATTTTCATACGAAGTTGGTTGATGAAGATAACTGTACAGTTTGAACGAGAGATTGATCCCGTAAGTTTTCTTAGAGCTTGTGACATAAGTCTTGCTTGAAGACCCATGTGTGAATCACCCATTTCACCTTCAAGTTCTGCTTTTGGAGTAAGAGCAGCTACCGAGTCAACGATAAGAAGGTTAACAGCGCCAGAGCGAACTAGCATATCGGCGATTTCTAGAGCTTGTTCTCCAGAGTCTGGTTGAGAGATAAGAGTGTTTGGAATATCTACGCCAAGTTTTGCAGCGTATGTTGTATCAAGAGCGTGCTCAGCATCTACGAAAGCAACTGTTCCACCTTGCTTTTGGCATTCAGCCGCAATGTGAAGAGTAAGAGTTGTTTTACCAGAAGATTCTGGTCCGTAGATTTCAATGATTCTACCTTGAGGAATACCACCAACTCCAAGTGCTAGGTCTAGACTTAAACATCCTGTTGGGATGACTGCTAATTTTTCAGTCGCAGTTTTGTTATCTAGTTTCATGATCGCGCCTTTTCCGAATTGTTTTTCAATTGCAGATAGAGCTAGATCAAGAGCTTTTAATTTTTCTGGTGATGGAGCAGCAGATGTTTTCTGTAGTGACATTATTCCTCCGGAGGATCTCAATATGTGTGTGCTTTAACGCTAACACTCTTGTGGTTATTCGATAACTTAAAACTTATGCAAATTGATCAACTTATAACAGAATCAAGTGTTTGTAATTATTAGACTAACGGGGTCAAAACATCACAAATTGACGGCTAAAGAATCAATTTTTTTCTTATATTCAGTTTGTGCGTAAACTTTGCGCAAGTCAAGCGTAATTTTAGCGTAAGTTAGATAAAATTTAAATATTGGCCGAAAAGGTAGTTAATGCCCAAGTAGACGACTCCGGCATACACGCCGCTGACGATATCATCGAGAATAGTTCCCGCACCATGATGCACTTCTTGATCGAAATACGACGCTGGCCAGATCTTCTTAATATCGAATGCGCGAAAGAGAATAAAGAGGACAAAGAGGTGAGCGAGATTGTGTTGTTGGATGAATAACCACGCAGTGGTCATTCCTAAAACTTCGTCGATCACGATAAACTGTGGATCGTGCAGATTGAATTTTTTTTGCACGCTATCTGTGACAAATGATGAAATCAGAGTCACGATAACAATGAATGGAATGAATAAAAAAAACGGAGGATTAAATCTTCCGATGAAGTAGAGAAATGGAAGCGTAGCAAGAGTTCCCCACGTTCCAGGTGCTTTAGGCAAAAAACCTACACCAAAGAAAGAGAGGAAAAGAATATCTGGTCTTGTTCGTTCTGGTCGATTAGCATCATTCATTACATAATAGTCTAGCTTGATTATTGGATCTTAAAAAGGCTTTAAATGGAAAGACCGAGTTATCTTCAAAAATATATGTTCGATTGGGAAATCTTCGACGTCGTTATCGGCGGAAAGTCGGCCCTCGATACAAAGAACTTTCTCGGGCCTATGTCCAGCATTGATGAAGTTAACCAGTTTCTTAAAGGCTATGGCCTTGATCCCAACGACCGCGTAGCTAAATCAGAACTCTTTGGAAATTTCCAGGAGGCCATGCAGTTTATTCGCAGGTACTTCTTAAAAGAAGGAAACCCGGACGGACTGGATCTTAAAGTTCCCAATTCTCTTTTGATGATTTCGGATATCAGCCAGCTCTTTTTAATGGCGACTGACGACAACATCGTCAAGAAAGAAGATAAGCTTTGGGCGGAAGTTGTTTTAAAAGTTATGCATACAATTATGCACGCTGATAAAGACCTTCGTTCGAATTACTTCAATATTGTTCAGACTCAGATCTTTGATCGTTTTTATAAATATGTATTTAGAAGTGATGACGACAAACTCTTTATTGGAGTCAGGGGAACTGACGACCGCGTGCCTTTAGTTGATTTTGAGACGAAATCTAAAAAGACCCGCGAGAGTGTTATCATTAAGCTTTTACATAAAGCTGAAAACGTGGCCGAAGAGCTTTTTGATAGAGTTGGAGTGCGTTTTATTACTCATACGCGTTTTGATTCTTTAAGATTGATTCGTTTCCTAATGGAAAAGAATATCGTTATTCCTCATAATAATAAACCAAGCCGCGCGATCAACACGATGATTGATATGGCGAAGTTTAAAGAGTCTCATCAATCGCTTTTAAAGATGGCCATTAGAAATAATCTTTCAGAAGAGCGTTTTTTATCGGCGATGGAAAGAGCGGCCGCTGAAGCACATCTTGAGCCTTCAGAGAATGAAAGAAACAAGCATACATCTAAAGCTTATCAGTCGATTCAATTCACTTGTCGTCAGCTGATTGAGTATAAAAATCCATTTCTTCAGGAGTTTAACGACTTAAGAAGGATTGCTAAAAATTCTAACCCGGAAGAAAATGAACTTGCCCGCAGAGTTCTCAATATGGACATCTCACTGGTGGCCAGAGATATTCGTTTCTTCTACCCATACGAAATTCAAGTTGTCGATCAGGAAGCTTTTAAGGCGAACTCACAAGGAGAGGCTTCTCATCAGGAGTATAAGCGTCAGCAGGTGAGATCGGCGATGAAGCGCGTTTTTAAATCGATTATCGAATACAAACAAATCGAAATCTAAGCTTTCAATGTTTTTTTAGTGAACTGATTGATCCTATAGTTAATCATATCGGGAAAATCTGCCTGTGGTACATGCGAGCCATTTTTTACGATGTAGAGCTGGCTTTTTGGCAGATGTTTGGTGAGGATCTGCTGAAGATAATTTGGAATGATTTTATCTTTATCACCACCAATCACTAAGGTTGGCGTCTGGATAGACTCCAGGTGATTGATGACATCGTGATCGTGCATTAGCTTTAAAAGGTGAAAGAATAATGTCTCAGGAAGCTCGCTGATTTTTTTCATATAGAGCTGAACGAACTCCATCTCAACTTGTTTCTTATTAAATCCACCATCAAAGATCGCATACTGAGCAATCGGGTTTTTAAAAGAGTGTTTCCAGACAGACTTATAAAGTTCCGGGTATTTTTTTGTAAAAGCTTCAATGTAAGGCATAGTGATGTCGACAATATTTGAATCGAACATGATGTCCTGTGGAGGAACAACTGTGCCGGAGATAAGAACTTGTGCACTCACGTCTTCCGGATAGCGGCGGGCGTGCTCAAGGCAAATATTGACTCCCATACTGTGGCCAACAAAAAGAGTTTTTTTGATATTTAATTCTGTTAGCAGCTCGTGAAGATCTTTAGCGATGTTGGGAAAGTTACACGTCTCCAGATCGCCGTCACCAGACGAAGCAAAGTGGAAGCGGTAGTCATGCAAAAGAATCTGATAGCCTTGCTCTTCAAAAAACGGAATCTGGTATTTGAAGTGATTGTTGCTGCAAAGAAGGCCGTAAATAAACACCACAACCGGTTTTTCCGGATTGAGCTCTTGAAGAGGGAAATTCGTGTTGTAAAAAAGACGAATGCCATCACTGGTATAAAAATAGCTCGGGTGATTTTTCTTAAACATTTTGGTTTTTCTCTTCTACTTCAATCAATACTTCTTCAATGAAGTCCAGGACAAATCTCAGCTCGCTGGCGTTGGCGGCAAATCCTTTGAAAGCTTCGCTTAAGTCTGTTTCATCAGACGTAGGAGCAAAAGCGTGGATTTTTATTTTGTTTTCACCAAAGGCAATTACATCATTGGGACGTATCTTTAAAACACCGCTTATCTTCTTTCCATTGACGAAGAAAAAAGGAGCGCGGGTTAAGCTCTTCACTATTAGTCCAGGTCCATGTTTATCCTGGATAATTTGAATCGTCATGTACTGAAGTGGAAGTTCGCGGTCTAAAAAAATAAGATCATTTTTCTTCGAGCGGCCAATATGAACGTGATTGAATTCAAACTCGTAGAGTCCGACGGCTAGAGGATCGCTGGAAGATAAAATTTCCAAGTGTAACATGACATTCATTATAGCAAATCGCAGGATTTTTACAGCCGGCATTTTTATTTGTTCGTGTATATCACTCGGGTATTTTTGGACAAAAACACTACTTGTCCAGGCAAACCGGGACACAAAAACCGTCGTGTCTAAAGATGTCCATAAGAGTGAAGGGTGAGGATTATGTTTGATTGACGATAAAAAACAGAAGCGATTAGATAGCGCCTCATTAATAACTTGTCACAGGAGACACACATGTTAAAAGCTGTATTACTTGCTACTCTAGTTCTTGGTTCAACTCTATCTTTCGCTAACGAAGCAGACGTTAATGACGTAGCTTTCGAAGCTGCAGAAACTCTAGCTGTTGACTGTCCAGCTAACTACGAATCTCAACCATACTACGTTTGGAGCAAAGAGCTTCGTAAGTTCGTATTCGCAGGATACAAATGCGTAAAAGTTATCGACCACAAGAACTAATTAATTCCCCCCTTGCGAATTAACTAGTTGCCGGCAGAGATAGATTGTTTCTATCTCTGCCTTTTGCTGTTTTTACTCCAGAGCTTCGCCTTCTCTGTTACATTCAGGAATAATGTAATCTTTTGAGAAGAGTTTATAGCTGCGGTCTTTTAATTTCGCCATAATATCAATTTCATATCTAAGAGGGATTTCCGCTTTTACACTAATTTCTTCTGCATTTCTTTTCCTTGAAGGAACTTTTGCCATGTAGGTGCGGCTCCTTTCAAGAATTTCATAACTGTCTTTTTTATCATCGCCAGTATAGATACTGCGGGCATTGATTGTTCGAAGAGTGTCTCCACTCACACAAACTTCCATGACATCTACGGCAACCGTAATTTTCTCTTGTGAAACAAAGTGAATTTGAGGAGAGGCTATTTCCAGTCTTGGCGAGCGTTTGATTTCGCTCCATGAAGCACTAAGTGTGCTACCACCATGACTTCCTCCTACGCCTGGAAAGGCAGAAGAAGTAAAACCTAATGTAAGTACCATAAGAATTAATGATGTTTTCATTTTTCGACCTCAATATTGAGAGAGTCTGTGGTCATAAAGGTGAATGCCCTAATAGAACCAAGATTATTTTTATTTGAAGAGAGTGCAACTTTTTTTCTAAAGGCTTCCTGATCAATTTTGAGCCATTGTTTATAAGCTTCATCCGAAAGGCCTTCGGCATACAAACCCATAAAGTTTTGATCGAGCAGATCGCCATTGATTTTTTTGACGTGATTTAAGGCAAGATGAGTCCCAAGATTGATAATGCTTTCGGGTCCAAAATTGGCCTGGTTTTTACCTAATTCATAGACCTCAAAGCCACTTTCTTTTAAGACCTGTTGTTTGAGCATTTTTTCTAAAATGCTTAAACCGTAATGGCCAAAGCGAGTGAGAAGTTCATTTTTACTAAGTGGACCTGTTCCGCAGAGGATATAGATTTCCCCAAAGACCGGATTTTTTGCCAGCTCCTGATCAATGCCAGAGCTGAATGTAATTTGCTCTGTCAGGAGTTGAGGATTGGATTGCACGAGATAATTTTTAATAACTTCAGGTGCGAGATCCAGGATTTTTGCATCGTCATTCTCATCCAGAATGTAGCGGTAAAGTTTGAAGATTGTCATGTAGCTGGCACGATTTTCTTCATTGAGAAGTCTATTGAGTGTTTTTTCGTGGATAGATGTTTTGACCGAGATGATTTTGAGACCTTTTTTAGGGTCTTTGAACTGGGCCAGAAGGTCTTTTAAGTCGGCAGCAACTTGCGAGACGACGGGGTCTTTTTTTGAGAGAGTTGGAAGAGGCTTGGCCCCAAGAGATGTTTCAATCACTATTTCCATGGCAGTGGGTATAGCAGATTTTTACAATTCAAAGGTGGGTCTTATAAAAATTACTTATTAAACGGTCGTAAAAATTCGCGAATCAGATGAAAACTTCTCCAGAAGCCTGCTGATATCCGGGTCCTGAGCCTTGATTAATTCAAAGGCGTCTTCGCGCGCCTGATAAAGAATGTCGGCGTGTAAAACGATATTGGCCAGGCGTTTTTGCGATAAACTACCAGACTGGTCTGTCCCAAAAAGGTCACCTTCGCCACGAAGTTTTAAGTCCTCTTCAGCGATTTTAAACCCATCCGTGTTGTTTTCTATGACTTTTAGTCTTTCCATTGAAAGAGCAGAAATCTTTTTATCGTTAACTAAAAAACAAAAGCCCGGTTTATCTCCGCGACCAACACGTCCACGCAACTGGTGCAGGGAAGAAAGGCCGAAGCGCTCAGGGTTAATAATCGCCATGATCGTAGCGTTTAAAACGTTGATCCCAACTTCAATAACACTGGTTGAAACTAGAATATCAATATTGTGGGCCTTAAAGTCGGTGAACATTTTTGCTTTTTCATCGGGCTTCATCTGGCCATGAAGTCCTTCAACGCGAAATTTGGGGAAATACTTGCGGTATCTTTCCAATGTGTCAGTCAGGTTGTGGAAGTCCTGTTCGGCACTTTCATTAATGGCCGGAACAACGACATAAACCTGTTCATCAAGAGAGAGTCTGGTCATGAGAAAGTTTAAATACTGTTGATAAGTCTCTTCTGTCACGATTCTGGTTTTGTGGCCTTTGCGTCCGCTTGGCATCGTTTTAATAGAAGAAATATCAAGGTCTCCATACTGAGTTAGACTCAACGATCTTGGAATCGGAGTCGCTGACATAATCAGGCAGTGAGTGCCCTGACCCTTACTGGTTAATTTAATTCTTTGATCGACACCAAACTTATGTTGTTCATCAATGATGGCCAGGCCTAGCTCTTTAAACTGAATAGTTTCTTGAATCAGTGAGTGCGTCCCAATGATAAAATCAATATCTCCGCTTAATAAATCGGCCTGGATTTGTTTTTTCTCTTTTGCAGGAGTGGAACCAAGGATCAGGCGGAATTTCACGGTGTCGTCGCCAAAAAGTTCGCGGGCCGAAGCGAAGTGCTGCATGGCCAGGGCCTCGGTTGGACACATGAGTGCAGTTTGACCGCCATTTTCGATAACGATCATAGCAGCGATCATAGCGACAGTTGTCTTCCCACAACCGACATCACCTTGAACCAACCTCATCATCGGGTGCTCACTCTTTAAATCGCGGCGGATGTCCTGAAGGGTTTTGGCCTGATCGACAGTCAAATCATAAGGGTAGAGTTTCGCAAATGATGAATAGACTTCTTCACTCACTTCGTATTTTTTAGCTTTAGGTTTTTTAAAGTATTTTCTTCTGAGATAAATTTTTAATTGGTCTTCAAAAAATTCTTCGTAGATCAAACGGCTCTCGGCACGTTTTTCTAAATCAGCATTGGGCTTAATTTTGGCGTGAATCACTTTGAAAGAATCGCCAAGAGAAAGGAAATTGTTTTTAGTCATTAAACTCTTTGGCAGAGTTTCAGGGATATTGTCCCAAAGATTTTTAGGGATCTTATCAATGAACTTTTTAATCTGCACACCCGGGACAGTGTTCACTGTTGGGTACTGGATTTTTAGTTCATTGGAAACAGTGACAAAAGGGGAAGGATCATCCGGAGTTTCCAACGGGAAAAAATCCGGGTTAGCGAATTGGTGTTGACCGTTAAAAACAGAGGCTTCACCCATGAATTCGATATAGGTGCATTTAGAAATTTTTGAAGTGACTGAGCCGTATGAGTTAAACCACTTGAGGGTCAGGATTTTATCTGAGAGTAAATCTTGAACGTGCACCATGATATTATAAAGCATGGCCTTCCCGCGACCGCGGATGCGGAAATTGGGTTTAGCTTGAACGTTTAAAACTTTGGCGCGCCCAATGAAAATGCGTCCCTCTTCGATGTATTCAAAACTGCGAAGGGGAGGGAGTTCAACAACTCTCAGAGGAAAAACCCAAAGAAAGTCAGAGATTTCAGTGATGCCAGCGAGAACGAGTTTTTCGTAGGATTTTTTGGAAGCTTTACCCAGCAGGTCTTCAAGACTTGAAGACCATGCCAGTTCTTTCTTTGATGTTTTTTTCTCAGTCAACGAATTCAAATGATTCAATCTCGTATTCAATGTCACCTTTTGGTGCTTTCACGATAACTGTATCGCCTTCTTCTTTTCCGATAAGCGCTTTACCTAATGGGCTATTGTAGGAAATTTTATTGTCGCGGATATCAGATTCATCTTCGCCAACAATTTTATAAGTAATATTAACGTTCTTTTCCACGTCTAAAAGAGAGACAGTTGCACCAAAAACAACTTTTGTACTTTTGATTTTGCTGACTTCAACAACGCGCGAGCGCGCCAGGATACCTTGAAGTTGAGCGATACGCCCTTCAACGATTCCTTGTTTTTCTTTAGCTGCATGGTATTCAGCGTTTTCTTTTAAGTCACCCAGTTCACGGGCTTCGGCAATCGCCACTTTAAGCTCTTCGCGTTCAACTTTTACAAGTTGGTTAAGCTCAGCTTCTAGCTTGTTTTTACCAGCTAATGTGATTGGCAATTCATCCATGGTCGTAATCCTATTTTTTAAAAAGTGAAGCTGCGTGGTTAATTAAGTCTTCCTTTGATGTCCCAGCTTGAGATCCATCTGAAAGATTGAAGTAGTCACAAAAGTTGGCCTTTTCTTTATCGACGATTCTATCGGCGTTCGATTCTCGGCACTCGTTGTAAACCTTCGGGTCATAGAAAGTACACATTCTACAACAATGCAGGCTCGTAGAGCAATAGGGGCACTCCTCAGTTCTAACGATCTTGAAGGCTCCTAAAATGGGAATGGTTTTATGGCAGTGATAACAGGTAATATTATTCATTTACTCAACCATTATGATTAAAAGGTCCATTGCTGCACAAGACCTAATTTAATATTAGAAAAATTGATCTGACTTTGCGATGCTTCCGGGCTGAAATAAATCTTTGGAAGATTGCGCTTATTGTACTCTTCGATGGCTTTGTTCAGGTTGGTTTCGTTAGAAACTTCCAGTGTTCTCGCTACAAGAAAGTTCACCAGGATGGTTGTGGTCCCGGCAATGATAAAAAGCCTGCGGTCTTCAGAATTAGAATTAAAAAATCCGTAGAGCAAAAGCCCTGTTCCTGCAGTTCCTAGCACGGCTGAAGGCCAGCGGATGCCTGAATTTTTTTGGTAAGTGTTGAGGTATTGTAAAGCGATTGGATCTTTTTCCAGGTGGTAGCGCAGTCCTTCACCTTTTTCAGAAGTGTTTGAATCGATCAGGACTTCCTGGTAGTTGATAATGGCCACGCGCGAGCATGTTTCAACAGCGTGAGCACTGATCGAACTAAAAATAAGCAAGAAAATCAAAAAAACGCGCAAAATCACCTCAATTGTTATTATTTTCGATTATAATATAGGCACATCTCATTCAAAAGGTTTTTTCATGGATTTGATTAAAGCTGGTATTGGAATTTCAAAAACAATCAGGAACGTCGGTCGACTTCAGGAAATCGTCATGGTTTTTGCCAGACACGGTTTTGATGAATTCATTACAAAAAATACTACTAATAAAATACCAAATTTTGTTTTACCTAAATCTAAGAAAACGATCACTCAAGAACTTGCGGATAAGTCGGAAAAAGATTGGAACCAGGTGTTGGGATTTCGCCTGCGTAAATGTTTTGAAGAATTAGGGCCGGCCTTTATTAAGTTCGGTCAGTTACTAAGTTCTCGCGATGATCTTTTCCATCCATCTTTCCTTGAAGAAATGAGGATGCTTAGAGACAAAGTTAAGCCAGTTGAATTTGAAGATGTAAGATCCAGCATCGAAAGAGCTGTTGGGAAAAAAGTTGAAGACGCATTTAGCTCATTTCAAAAAGAGGCCATCGGCACGGCTTCAATTGGAGTTGTGTACAAAGCTGTTTTACACGATGGCACTCCGGTTGTTATTAAAGTCAGACGTCCAGGAATTGAAAAAGAAATCGAAACAGATTTTTCTATCCTGATGTTTCTTGCCATTCAAGCAGAGAGAGTCAGTAAAGAACTTAAGTACCTGGGGATCTCTCGCGTTGTAAATGACTTTGCCCTGACACTTCACCGCGAACTAAACTTTCATGTTGAAGCCCTGAACTGTGAGCGCTTAAGAAAGAACATTGAAAAGCATGATGACCAGAAGATGTATTACATCCCAAAGGTTTTCAAAGAGTATTCGACAGAAGACGTCCTGGTGATCGAAGAGCTCATTGGTATTCCTTTCTCAGATAACGAAGCGATTCTTTCAAGAAAGAGCGAAGTGATCCCAAAGATGGAATACGGAGTAAGACTTTTCTTAAAGACGTTTTTAAAAGATGGCTTCTTCCACGCTGATCTTCATGGTGGGAATTTCTTTTATCTTGAAGATGGAAAAATCGGTCTTATCGATTTTGGGTTGATGGGAAGTTTAAGTAAGAGTGGACGCCATCATTTTATTGCTATTATTTATGCCATTCTTTCATACAATTACGAAAACCTGGTTTATGAATTTTTAGATGTCGCTGAATACGAGACAATTCCAGATACAGACGCTCTTATCCGCGATGTGCGCGAATCATTAAGCCCATTTGTTGGGCTATCAGTAAAACAGACAAATTTTTCTGATCTTTTAGCTGTTGTTTTAAGCACGCTTAAAAAACACCAAATATATCTTCCGCGTGAGTGGTACATCATCTTTAGAGCTCTGATCACTCTTGATGGTGTAGGAAAGCAATTGGGTATTGACCTAAACATTTTCGGGATCCTTGAAGGAGATATCGAAGAAATCATCGAGAGCACTTTTAGTAAAGACGAACTTCTAGAAGAAGCGGCCTGGGCCGCAAGAGACCTAACATCTACCATGCGTGTTCTTCCACGCCATATAAAGTGGTTCCTGCGCGACTTCGCTAAAAAGGGCTACGCCATTGAAGTTAAAAATACCGGGTATGAAAGAGAGTTTAATGCTGCTGTTGGGGCGATCACTTTTATGGGATTTGCACTGGTGGCTTCAGTCATGTTCTTTTCAGGTATCTTTATAATAGGAGCAAAAGATATCTCTCACTGGAGCCAGATTCCTACAGGAAGCTGGATCATGTGGAGTATGGGTATCCTATTGTTCTCTTCAGGTATTGCCAGCCTTCGCCGCTAGGGAAAGCTGGCCAAAATCTCTATTGCCAAGAAAAAGAGTCGTCTAAAAATCGGTCAAATTCCATCGGGCATTCATCGTTTCAACCGCTTAGGTAGGAAAAACATGGATGTTGTTTACCCCAATCACATAAGCCCTTAAAATATAGTTATAAATATTGATAACGAGGTACGTATGCTAAAAATCTTAATTTTGTTTACCCTGACTTTGAATATCGCCTTTGCAAAGGATCGATTTTCAAGTGACGACAGAAAAAAATTTTTAGATGAAGTGAAGCAAGAAATTGCAGAACATAAAGTTGAGAATAAAGGACGCGTTGATCTTCAGATCATTAAGCCAGGTCTTTATGCTGAACTTGAAGAGTACTTAAAACAAGAGAAATTCACTCGTGATGAGATGCTTAAAATTAAACAGAACTATGAAGCATTCTCAAAAAATCCAGGCGTCTCACCAGATAGAGTAGAAGAAGCTTTTTATGCTTTCATCGAAAGAGAATTAGATGACATTAATAAGAAAGCACTGGCCAAAGTAGCAGAAGGAAATGTTTGTAATACTTGGAGCTGTGAAGACGGTCTTAAGTGTGCACCAGATCCAGTTCAAGTGGCGATTGGTAGAGGAAAGAAGGCCGGAGATAAATGTGCTGAAAACGCAGAGTGTGCTTCTGGCGAGTGTGTTGAAGAAAAAGCAGGCTCAAAAGTAAAAGTATGTGAAGAAGTCTTCCGTTGTTATAGACCACTGGCCCTTGGTCAGTCATGTATGGCCAACCCTGTTTGTGGTGTTGGTATTTGTCTTCCTTATAACTCACAAACTTCTGGAATTGGAGAGTGTGAAGTTCAAGGTAAATCTTGTAAGAAAAATTCTGACTGCTGTTCAAATTCATGTAATGGTGGTGTATGTAAGGCAAACTTTATCTGTAAAGACTGTGTAAGCACAGGTGGTAAACCTCAAAGAGGACAGAAATGTTGCGAGGGGCTTTATATGAATGGTAAAGGCGTATGTGTTCCAGACGTTCCACCTTCAGTTATCCCGCAAGTTCGCGTTTCACCAATCAAGTCAATCTTTGTTGCTTTCGCGAGCTTCTTCATCTCAACGGCAGATGCAGGGGAAATTGAAAAAATTCAGAATTCATTTGACCAGCTAATGGCCCAACATGAAGATGCACCTGTTGGTTCTACTTTCACGTGGGGATCTGGAACTCTAAAAGTTCTTCCAACTGGTAACGTTCTTTATACTCCTGTCGGTGGAGGCACGAGCGTTGAACTAAGTGAAAAAAGTAATATTATCAAAGTTGCTAATAAGTCAGCTGAGCTAAGACAAAACATCATTCAAACTTATGGTGTTGACCCATTGGGGACAAGTTCATCAAATGCAGCGAATGCTTCTACTCTTGAAACATTAAAGAAAGCCGAAGCTCAATCGCTTAATAACGGTGCATCGACATCGGTCAATGTTTCGGGTTTTGGTAATGTCACTCTGACAAATTCAAGAACTGAAGGCTCAGGAGACAACCAGACGACGATACCTTCTTCTATCACTACGGCCAGTGGAAAAACATATTCACCAGCGAGTGAATTCTTTGCTAGTAATGAGTATGCAGCGATGACTGGTAGTAAGCTGAATGCTGATGACTATAAGTACCTGGCAGAAGAGCTTGAAGCTGCGACAAAAACAGCTCAAAGTTCTACTGGAGCTAAAACGGCAGCAGAAGAACTGGAAGACGAAGAAAAGTTCCTTAATAACGGTGCTAAAAATGACGGACTAGACCTGAAGTCAGGGATCATGTCAGATACAGAAAAATATAAAAACTTTCGTGCAGAATCTAAGCAAGGAAAAGCTCTGAACATGGATGAAAACAAAGCGAAATTAGTCTTTGATAAAAAGTCTAACTTCGTTACATGTGATATCCGTTTCAGAGATGACTTTTATAATGGTCTAAAAGAAAACGGAACAATGGACCGCGAGATTGCGATGCTGGCCTTTGACTTTGTTATGTCAGGGGAAGCTGATGCGGACTATTGGACGACAAATGGGAATGCTGACACTTCAATTTATGCACGTTTAAAAAAGGTAGCTGCAAACCACAAGCTAGTTCGTGCGGATACAAATAAGAAAATCGAAAACATCAATAAAAAACTAACTTGTATGTGTATTGATGTTCAAGGTTACAACAAGCAGACTGACGAATCGAAAAAGACATTCTTTAGAGAGAACTGTGAAGAGTACGCTAAGTACACAGACCCATCAACAAACTTCGATGAGCTGGACGGTGATGCTTCAGGTATTAAAGCAAAACGTCTTCTAACAGTGTGGACATCAAACCTTTCATCTTTTTATGCTTCACTGACAATCGATAACAATGAAGCTTATACAGCTCTTAATAAAGTTTCTGGCTGGGCAAGTTCAGAAGCTAAATGGAGAGATACAAAAACAAGAAAATATGAACTATTTAAGTTCAACATTAAAAATCCTAGTGGAAGTGTGGCCGGTCTAGGGGCCCTCATTGGTGCTTTATTAGCTGCCGGGGTTATTGCTATCCTTGGTGGATTTGCTACAACTTCAATTCTTTCGACATGGATGACTGCTGGTATTATCACAGCTTCGGCCGCAACGGGTGCCGGAGGATTGTGGATGATTGCTTCCCTTAAAGGTGCATGGATCCAGGTTGGACCACAGATCAATGACTATGACATCCCTCCAAGAAGTTATTCTTGCGGTAAGAAAGAAACATGTATGGAGTATACGAGAACTCTGGTTCAGCCATACAACGATATCTGTAAGATCCACGCTTCAGCGAGCGCGTGTTTAAAAGCTTTCACAGTTATTAGTGAAGATAAAGAATCTCGTTACATCGTTGACCCATGGATTCCAGCTGGAGTTTCTAGAAATGCGATCCTTTCTAATCAGCCAGTTTATGCTGAAAAGATTGAAGAAGGATTCCAGGCCGCTAAAAATGCCATGATCATGAAAAACCCAGGTGCAACTGGTGGTGGTGGTAAAAAAGGTGGCGGTAACTTCGTATCGGAGCTTTACCTGTCTGAAGTATTCATCGACGCCAACATCCTTGGAAGTTATCTTCCAAGACTTGGACAGGATTTAGAAAAAACTTATTTCATGAATCGCGATAAAGTGAAGCTAATTAAAGATGCTGCAAAAGCTTTCGCCATCAGTGAAGGATTCTTAAAAGAAACTGAAACAGCAAACCTTGAAGCTTTTGCTAACTATGCTTACGAGTACCACTTCCTATGGCCGAAGAAATCGAATCCAGAAGAAATCAGTTACCCAACGATCGGTCTTCTAGATTACCTTCGTTATATGGCAGTTGATATCTCAGGGACTCTGACAACTGGTCTGGCAAAAGAGACAATTAGTTTAAATAAACTGAACGCTCAGTACCTGAAAGATTACTTGAATAACTTAAAGCTTTATGCGGATAAACCAACAAACCAGTTAGATGCAGTTAAAAAAGCACTTCTGGCTAAAGAGATTGATAAAACGCAAAAGGCCCTGGATAACCTTCTGACAATGAATGCTCTTATTGATAACTCTGCCCTTGATGGCCAGTTATCGAATTTAAGCTCAACGACAGTTGCCGAGCAATCAAAACTGGCCGGTGCTAACGGGTCAGCTAATTTTTCAACAGACCAGGCGAACTTCTTAAAAGCGGTTGGTAACTTGAGAGCATCAAGAAAAGAGCAGCTAAAGGCACTTGATACTTATAATAAGGCGATGGCATCTAACGGAGATAAAGAGCGTACTGCTAAAATGGCAGCGACTTCTAAGAAGTTCAGTAAGAGTTTTGCAACAGGAAACTCTTCATTTGGAAGTGGAAGCTCATTGTTTGCTGGCGGCAACTCTTCAGGATCTAATTCTGATTCAAATGCTGCGAAAAAAGATGCTAAGAACATTTACGGTGCTGGATCGAACTCTGGTTATGGAACATCTGGAACAGGCGCTCTGTTTGGTGGTGGATCAGGATCATCTTCATCAAGCAGTTCAAACAACAACACTGCAGACTCTGGATCGGGCTCAGGATCGGGATCAAGTGCAGCATCGAGCGCAGACCAAGATAGACTAGCAGACGCAATCGATGCAAGAAATAAAAACAAAGATAAATATCAGTCCAAAGATGGTCAGAGTTTATTTGAACAAGTAACCAATGCTTATATCAGAAACTACGATAAAGTATTGATCAGAAAGAAAGACAAGGATGTCATTGAAGACAAACGATAATAATGAATTAAGCTCGAGAATTGTTAACTTAGATTTCTTACGCGGCTTTTTCATTCTCCTGGCATTACAACAACATTTCACGTACTACATTAACATGTGGTACGTGGATTATTTTAGAGACACCATGGCCTTGACCAGCACCTACAGTGTGCATTTTCCCATGATCGGCAAACAAATTTCCAGCGATACATTGAACTATTGGTTTGCTATGGTTTTTACTCCATGGGTAAGCCAGGTCTATCTGACTATGGCAGCTTTTAACCTGGCCAGAAAAGATCAGCTCTCTTTTGGAGAAAGCCTGGGTTCAAGGTTTAAAGTCTTCGGTCTTATCTTTCTTTACTTCGTGTTTGAGAACTTTATTGTGGCCCCTAATTTCGGGCAGGCGATTTCATTTTATCCAATTATGTTGTGGATGGTGGTCCTTGGGGCGCTATCCTTAGTTTATAAATTCCTGGGAATCAGGGGAGTGTTAGTTTTGACCCTGCTTTCTTGCCTACGTTTTATTATCCCGGTAGAGCTTATTTCTGATTTTTTTGAATCAATGGTAAGAAGCACGATCCATCCAGGATATGAATACGATGCGCGCCTGGAGTATTTCATCCTGTCAGGATGCTTAGGTTTTATTATGGGCTATGTCCATTACCATCTCCCGATGTATAAACATAAAAAAGATTTTTTGTTTGCCGGAATGGGGCTTCTTTTAGTTTTAATTTATGTTCTTATCGGTGATAAGTTTGTCATGTACCGCGATGACTTTTTCAGGACTGAGCACGACCTTGCCCGCACTTTTTCAGGAACAGCTTATGTCCTAGGTGTTCAGGCAATCGTGATTTCGGCCTTTTTGTGGCTAGAGAGAAGAAAGATTATTTTCAACGTCCCACTACTTAACTGGATGGGAATTTATTCTTTGATGATCTTTGCTCTTCACCGCATTCTTTTTGTGAAGGTCATAGCACCAACGAGCGTTATGTTTGGCAGCTTGTTTGGGAGAGTTTTAACTGCTTCAACATTCGAAGTTTATATCTACATTTTTATTACATTGGCCCTTTGTTATTTTGTTAGAGTGTCGCCATTAAGTGACATTATTCTGCAAAAAAGAAGATAGGTAACAGTATGGACACGAGGTCCCAGCATTTGTTATTTGATGCCGTCTGTGAGCGCGATTTCACAGCAGCGGATATCGAACACATAAAAGATGTCATTGAAAAAAATCTGACGGTGGTGAGTAAAATTGAACATAAGTTTACTCCGCATGGAGAAACGATTGTTTTCATCCTGGCAGAGTCGCATTTTTCATTGCACACTTACCCGGAAAATCGTTTTATCTCGCTGGATATTTATGTCTGTAACATGGAAACGGACTTAAAGAAGATCGTTAACGAAATCTCTAAGGTTGTGCCTTTTGAGAAAGTAGACCAGCGTTTTCTTTCTCGTGGGAAAATCGGGACACCTGTTACTTCCAACAATTTAAACTTGATTTATCTTGTAACGGTCATAACTGCTTGCTGCAGTATTCTTTATGAACTTCTTTTAGCTCAAGCTCTTTCAACGACAATGGGGAATACGGCCCTTCGCTACAACACAACGATCGGTCTTTATATCGCAGCCATGGGATTTGGTGCCCTTCTCTATAAAAAGTTTGTAAAACGAGATGTCCTGGAAGAGTTTGTTAAGTATGAGCTTCTTCTTTCTCTAGTCGGTGGATCGGCCCCTGTCCTGGCCTTGGTTTTCGATTATGCTTTTAACAATATCGCTAAAAGTAGTGGAGTCCCGTATTTTTCAAACTGGATTCAAATGCCACTCTTTACTCTAAATCACGTTTTAATTGTGGTGATTGGTTTCTTGTCAGGTCTGGAGCTTCCGCTTCTGATTGATATGGGAAAAAAATTTGATAAGAGAAAGGGAAGTTACGTTTTAGCCTACGATTATTTTGGAACGCTTATTGGAGCGATTCTTTTTCCTATTATGATTCTTCCTCAGTTGCATATCTTCACCATTGGTTATGTCGTTTCAGCGATGAATATCCTGGTGGCGTTATTTGTGATGATTAAACTTAAAATTGACAATAATAAGTACAAACTCTTTATTGCTATAATGCTTATTGGATGGGTACTCTTGATTTTCAATTCAGACACGGTCAATGAAATGATTATCCAGAAATTTTACTTTGGTGGTCAGCCATGAATAATAGACAAGCTGTAAAAATTGAAATCCTGGCCATTACCATTATCCTGGCCTTCTGTAGTATCGTCTACGAATTGCTTCTGGCCAACACACTGGCCATCGTGACTGGTAATTATATTTGGTGGCAGTCGATGACCATCGGTATTTATATCGGAGGTCTGGGGCTTGGCGCCTATTATTCAGATCGTCTGCGCGATACTTATAAGAGCATTGTTAACACTGAAATCGTTCTTTCATTCTTTGGGATGATCAGTGTTGTGTATGTCTACATGCTTCATGGAGGGTATAAATACATTGATAACTTGTTCTTCTATACAGGAAATTATCACTCGAGTATTTATCTACAAAATCTCTTTGCATTAAAGATTGTCTTTTTTGTCATGGTTCAGGCCCTGACATTTTTGATTGGTTTACTCTCTGGGTTTGAAATTCCACTAATGGTAAGAATTGCAGAAGAAAAACTAGGTGAAGAAAATGATAACGAGTACCAGATTTTTGGTATTAACTACATTGGAACCCTGGTGGGGACAACGTTTTTTGCATACCTTCTTCTGCCTAAATTAGATGTTATTAAAACGTCAGTGGCAGTGGCCTTGTTAAACCTTGCCGTTTGCGTTTACTTCATTGTGAGATATTTAAAAGTTAGTAAGAAAATTTATTATGCCTTTTCATGTGCCATTTTAGTGTTGGGTATTCTCATTAGTAGTAGTGAGCACAAGATCACTCAGACTTACTTAAAAATTTTCTACTATATGCCTAAAATTCTAGGTGAGAGTAAGCAGGAAGTTGAAAATCTCTATCATAAACTCGATCGCTTGCCAGAAGTTGAGCGCTCAAAATCGCTTTACCAATACCTGGATATTTTTAGTTACCCATTTGTCTATAACGGCGAGGTGAAGGACTCGACGATTTTAACCCTAGATACAAACTTCCAGTTCAATACGGCCACAGAGTTTCTTTATCACCAGGCCTTTGCTCACGTTTCAATTGCAGTGAATAAGAAAGTGCCTAAAAAAGTTCTGCTTTTAGGTGGGGGAGATGGTCTTCTTTTACGCGAACTTTTAAAATACGACGAAATTGAGTCAATCGACTTCATCGAATTAGATGAAAAGATGCTCGAATTGGCCAAAGGGCGTTTTGCTGAACTTAACCAGCACTCTGTTTCTAACCCTAAAGTTAAAGTCCATATCAATGATGGTTTTTACTTTTTAAGAAACACTAATGAGAAGTTTGATGCTATTTTTATCGATTTCCCTTACCCAAACTCATACGACCTGGCGAGGCTTTATAGCGTGGAGTTCTACACGTATGTTAGAAAGGCCTTGAACCCGGATGGATTTGCTATTTTAGATGCTCCTTTCTTCGATAAAGAAAACGAGATCAAAGATAACATTCGTGGACGAGTCATGGTGACGACGATCTTTAATGAAAGAAACCTTCTCAATAACAGTGTTCTGGCGAGCACATTCTATTACGCTGGGTTTAAGACATTCTTCCCTTACCGCATTGCTGATGAGTCTTTTTTATTTGTAAAACAGGATGCGGGGGCCATTGATTATGACTTCATGGAGAAGTCGGATCTGTCGCGTTTAAGTAAAGAGACGATTATTGAAATGAACAATATCAAAAATCAGAACTTCCCTTATGAGATCTCTTTAAAGCACATCAATTCGATTTTTAAGCCGGCCGTGGTGAAGAGAAACGAATTCTAAATACTGTCTGTCCCTGTAATATATGGGGACAGCAGGAATTTTTCAAACTCCACAGATGGACGAGGTCCAAATAAGTACTGCAGGAAATCCTGATGAGTGGCCTGATATTCTTTTTGTTCAAATTTAAATTTGATCTGATCGCCGGTCATATCATAAAGCTCTAAAGAGCCTTCACTGGTTTTTTGCAGGAATTCTTTTAAGACCTGATAGTTTCCAAGGCGCATAAAAGCAGTAAAGAAGATGTCTTTGTTGCTTGATAGAGAAAGCTCGCTTTCAGGAAGCCAGGTTTTAAAACGCTGAAGAGTTTTCATAAGAGAAAGGTATTGATCGGGAAGGCAGCCAATTTCATGGATAATGTTTGAAAGGTCTCTTCCTTTGTTTACACAGAAGTATTGCTCTAAAACACCATCTGGATTTTTCCTGATATAAAGATCAATAGAAGTCATTTCTTTAATGATGGACCATTCTTTTTCTTCTCTGATAACAGTAAAAAAATATTTTTCATTAAACTGTGAATACACACTTCTTAGAGAGTCGAAATCTTTAGGAGAGAGATCTTTAAATGTTGTTTTTTGAAATCCCACCGGGCGGTCATTGTTAGTGAAGACAGCGTGTCCTGTTTCAATTAGCCCTCCACTTAGATGAAAACCAAATTTCTCATAGAGGCCGGTGATTTCACTCCATAGAATAAAAAGAGCACACTCTTTAGAGTGTTCATTTAAAGCGTGATTCATGAGTCCCTTAAAAAGATCTCTTCCTCTATACTCTTTCACTGTGGCGATACCACCAATGAAAGCGACTTTGATTTGGTGATTATTTTTTGTCATCACTCGAGGGCAGACTGCTAAATGTGAAACCACTTGATTGGTTGCTGTATCCACATAAAGATAACAATTTTCAAAATTAAGTGGGTCCATAAGCAGAGCGAAGTCGCGCGCGAAGGAAAATTCACTAGAGTAGTGGAATTCCTTCTCTATGAGAGCGATCACACTCTCAAAATATTCGGGATTAGCAGACAACGTAGTAAGGGAAAATGATGAATCATTCATATATGTCTATTTTAAAGGCAATTAACTTCAAAAATGACCAATTTTCTTTCATCTTTTTTGGGTGAGGTTTTTTATCAAGTACCAGTTTTGTAATAAAAACAATGACTTGTGGGTGAAAAAATGTCTAAAAAATAGTCATTTTTTTCTAAAGTTCTTTTGAGATGTCGACGAATAGTTAAACATGAAGCCGTGGGATGATTCCCACCGAGAGACATGATGTTTCTCACACCAGAAATCAAGGAGGATGTATGGGACTTCGAATTAACACGAACGTTGCGTCGTTAAACGCACAAAGGAATCTAGGTTCAACTAGAATTTCTATGAACAAGTCTTTGGAGAAACTTTCTTCAGGGCAAAGAATCAACAGAGCTGGTGACGATGCTGCCGGTCTCGCAATCTCAGAAAACTTAAAAGCACAAATTAAAGGTCTAGGACAAGCGGAAAGAAACGCTGAAGACGGTATCTCTCTAGTTCAAATTGCGGAAGGTGCATTAGGGGAAGTTTCAAACATCCTAATCAGACTTAGAGAACTAGGAGTACAAGCTGCTTCTGATACTATCGGAGCAACTGAAAGAAAGTTCCTTAACGTGGAATTTGAACAGTTAACTTCGGAAGTTGACCGTATCGCAAACTCGACAGAATTTAACCGCGTACCACTTCTTAACGGTACTGGTGCTGTGTTTGATATTCAAATCGGAACAAGAAACGATCCTATCTCTGACCGTTTAACGTTTGATGCTTCATCAGCTGACGTTAACGTAGCAGCTCTAGGTCTAAACCTTGCTTCAGTATCTGACAAAATTTCAGCTCAAAACTCTCTGACGTCAATTGATCAAGCGATCATTTCAGTATCAGGGATTAGAGCGGACTTCGGTGCTCTTCAAAACAGACTTCAGTCGACAGTAAACAACATTCAAACAAGTGTTGAAAACCTGGCTGCTGCAAACTCTCGTGTAAGAGACACAGACATCGCTGCAGAAACTGCAGAATTAACAAAACAGAACATCTTAATGACTGCTGGTACATCGGTTTTAGCGCAAGCGAACTCAAGTACAAACAATGCATTGAGCTTGATCCAGGCTGCATCTCAGCGTTAATAAACGCTGAGGCATCTTCCACGCCTGCAAGTGTGAGTTGAATGCACAACAGTTTTAAGGATGAGAATTAAACTTTTGAGTAGTTGCTAAGTTTAGTTAATGGATACGTGTGTACTTTAAAATTTAAAAACAAATAATAACAAATTTTCTGAACAAGATGTTCGGAGTATTACCAGGAGGGTTTGCGTGACAGGAGAATAACAATGGGATTAAGAATTAATACGAACGTGCCTTCGTTATCAGCACAAAGATCTCTAGGGATCAATACAAGAAACCTAAACGATAACCTTAGAAAGTTATCTTCAGGGGAGCGTATTACTCGCTCAGGTGACGATGCAGCAGGTTTAGCAATTAGTGAAAACTTAAAAGCACAGATACGAGGAATGAGACAAGCTAAGCGTAACGCTGGCGACGCTGTTTCACTGTTACAAGTGGCAGAAGGTGGGATGAATGAGATTTCTAACATCATTATCAGACTTAGAGAACTTTCAGTCCAAGCCGCTTCTGATACAGTGGGACCTACAGAGAGAGGTTTCTCAGACATTGAATTCCAAAATCTCAAAGAAGAGATCGACAGAATTGCAAAGTCTACAGAATTCAACGGAATCAAACTTCTCGATGGTTCAGGCGGAAAACTCGAATTCCAAGTTGGTACTAAAAATGATCCAGTCCTCGATAGACTTCACTACGATGGATCTGGAGCGGACGCAACCCTCAAATCACTTGGTTTGGAGATTGATGGGGTGTCGACGAAAGAAGGAGCACAAAGTGTGCTTAAGAAGCTTGACGATGCGTTGGTGCAAATCAACGGGACTCGTGCAAACTTTGGTGCCCTTCAGAACAGGTTGCAGTCAACTCAAAACAACCTTGAGATCAGCGATGAGAACTTATCAGCTGCCAACTCAAGAATTAGAGATGTTGATGTAGCTTCTGAAACTGCCGATATGACAAAGAATAACATTCTTCTGTCAGCAGGTATTTCGGTGCTATCGCAAGCGAACCAAGCTCCAAACACCGCTTTAAAACTACTCAATGGATAATTCTTAGGAAAGTTGCTCCGAATGGAGCAACTTTCCTTATTTTCGTTTATACTAAATTAAAGAGGAAAAAAGTCATGTTTGATTTAAACAGCTCCATGGATAAAAGAAAAACAGTTCTCATTATGGGAATCACTTCTTTTGTTGGATCAAACTTATGTGAATTTTTCCGCAAAGATTATAGAGTCGTAGGAACTTATCACCGCAAAGGCCAGCCAATTCCAGGTGTCCTTGCTCTTCCTTGTGATGTTTTAAATAAAGATGAAGTGCAATTAGTTCTTTATGCTTTTAAGCCGGATATTGTTATTTACTGTGTAGGCTTAACAGGGCTTAAAGAATGCGCTGATATGCCAAATGCCTCAGATGCACTCAATTCGGCAGGGCTTTTTAACGTTGCCGAAATCGCTCCCCGTTATGGAGCAAGAGTCATTTATCTTTCTTCGCAGTTTGTATTTTCCGGGGCCAATAAAAACTACAATGAAATGGACAACGCCGATGTTATAACTCAATACGGGAAGTCTCAGGCATCTTCAGAATTCTATCTGCAAAAGTCATCACTGAACTATCTCATTGTCCGTTGCTCTAAAGTTTATGGAAGAGGAGTCAGCCCGCTTCGCGAGTCTTGGTTTGAAAAACTACAAAGAAACCTGAAGGCCAATCAATCGGCGATTTACGATGACTTTGTTCACCAGGGTTTTGTTGATGTTTATTACCTGGGAATGGTTTTAAAAATGTGTATTGATAAGAATGTGGCCAATAGGTTGATCCACTTCGCCTCTCAAGACAACATGACTTATTATGAGTTTGCTAAAACCTATTGTGAAATATTTCACGAATCAGAAAGCTTAATCAACAAAGGTAAGTGGCATCTGCCAATCTTAAAAAGCACATCTGTTGAGAGAGTGGATGAGCACCTTCACTACAAACTTGATGTTTTGAACATTGAGGGTCTTTTAAAAATCAAAATGCCGACAATCCGCGAGTCGCTGGAGTTTACACTTAAGCGCTTAAATGGAAATCGCACACCCGCTAAAGGTGTCGTGAACAAGGGCGAAGGTCTATCGTTTATTTAATGCCGTTCTAGCTAGCGAGCAGAGTTAACAATGAACTCTGTTAAGTAGTGGCGAACCATCGCATCCAGGTCGACAACTTCATTGTTAAATCGCCATGTGATCTTGTTAAAAGGTCCCATGTGCGCTCTGATTTCATGAATCGTTGTTGAGCCGAATTGGTCGTTGAAAGAAAGGCGTGCACCGTAGATGTCTTTGCCGTTTGCTAAAAATCCAATAGAGATACAATCGTTAGCTTTTCTAGCGAAAATTAAGCGAAGTGAATTTCTAAACAGCATGAAGTCATTAACAGTATTTGAAATTTTAAAAAGCTTGATGGCCGCACTTGAATTGCTGCGTCCACGATACTCATTAAATTTTGTCATGTAAGCTTCGAAGCGATCGCGAATATCATTCATCAGTGCAATTGAAGATTCTTCAAGTAACAGAGCAGGGTTTAGATGCCCGTTGATGTTAACAATACCTGACTCATCCATGTTGATTTCATCCATGGCTAAGTTTTCAATCCAAGAGTAGTTAAGTGGCTGGTATGTTTGATTATTTTCGATCATAGAAAAATGATCGGTGTATAGGGGCTAGCTGTCAAGAATTTAAAGGGGCCTAGTGGTGGACTTACTTATCAGGTTCCGCCCATTTTTGAATAGGTGGCTGCAGTTAGTAGTCTCTTTAGGCTTCTCACTGAAAAATCCCGAGGGATTAATATGAGCTTGCTCACCGTGACCAGGGACCGCTCCCGAATAAATCTTTATAGAGGAACCAGCTTAAATGCCAACTCCTAGACCCACTTTCAGTATACACCTTTGGCAATTGACCCTCTAGGAAAGTTTTTTCCATGTAAGTGTTTTTAATAGGTTAACTAAAAAAAAGCCGAAATGTCGGGGATTCGGTAAAGAAATCCGACTCTAATGGTAAAATAATAGAGCAAAGAGCTAAAGATCCCGTGTGAAGAAACCGAGGAGTATCTTGCGTGAATTTCGTAAGTGCAGGAGACACTAGTATGAAGAAGTTAATTGCATATTTGAAGGATGAGAGCGGACAAACATCTACAGAGTACATCCTACTCGTAGCTGTTGTTGCGATGATCATCTTTAAATTCAAGAAGACCGGGGGAGATGCCCTTGATGGTCTAACGACTAAAGTATTTGGTAAAGCATCAAGTATGGTTGACGGTATCGACGTAGGTAACTAGTCGAAGACTTTCGCCGTTTTGATTCTCTTTTGCCTTACTTTTCTACTACCGTGTAGCAGTCGGCAACATATGCCTGCTGTTGTCTCTTTCTCCTCAATCTTTGATCCTTAAATTATGAAATCTAAAATCCGCATGAGGGCCTCTGGTCAGGCCCTCATCGAATATCTGCTCATATTTTGCTTTATGACGTTTATTTCTATCAGCATGGTAAAAGGGCTGAGTAAGACCATGTTTGCCTCTGTAGGGGCCATTGGCTATGAATTAACGGAGCAACTGACAGTGGGGGTCTGTAAGGAGCTTTGCTTCTTTAAAGGCTATGTTAATCAGGAAGAGTAAGCATGCTGCCAATTGTGGTCTATATTTTTATTTCCATCCAGCTGCTCTTTGTTGCTTACATCGATTTTAAATCCAAGAAAATTTCCAATATGTGGATGCTGATTAATTTTTTATTTTTCTGCCTCCTGACCCTCATCTTCCCTCACATTTACGTCTGGTCTATTCATACATTTATTTTCCCGCTGATTTTTTTACTGGTGGGTTTCATGCTCTTCATCATGAACATTATGGGGGGAGGAGATTCAAAGTATCTTTCTTCGCTGTATCTTTTAGTGCCAGTGCAGTTCCAGGAAACGACTTTTACTTATCTGCTATATGCAACGGTTTTAGTAGGAAGCTCACTACTTTTATTTAATGTGCTTAAACACCTTGATATAATCATAGTTCATTTTAAAATGAGAGATATCGCCGGGATCAAGAGGATCTTTGGTAAGAAGTTTACTTATGCACCAGTAATCTTTATCGCTTGGATGTGGTTCGGATGGCAAAATTACAAAATTCTTTCTTTCTAAAAGACGAGAAAGGGCAATCCGTTGTCGAGTACATCCTGTTACTGGTCGTCGTTAGTGCACTTACGATCACTGTGCTTAATAATAAAAAATTCAAAGAATTTGTCGGCGGAGAAACCGGTCTTTTCGTTGCTATCAGAAAAAGCATGGAGTACTCATACCGCTACGGAAGAGAGCTCAATGCAGATGCAGATTACGATGCAGCGATGAGCTTTAATTACCAGTCTAATAAACACGACACTTATTTTAATACCAAAGAAAACACTTCACGTTTTTTTGGTGGGGCGGAGCCTTATGGTAAAAAATAAGTTCCGTCAGAATTCTGGGCAGTCGACGATAGAATTTCTTATGACGTTTACAGCGGCCGTGGGATTTATTTTCGTCTTTTTAAAAATGGCCCTGAATTATACTGATGGGTACATGGTTCATCATGCTACTTTTCTTGCAGCTCGCAGTTATCTGGTCACAGATGCTGACCGCGATGATATTGACGAAGGCGACCGCCTGGCCAAAACAACAGCGGAGAGAGTGTTTAACTCCTATCTTCCTGATGGACTGATAAAGGGAGTTACCGGCGGTGATTTAAAAGAAAACAGTCCAAACCCGACAATCACCAAGTATCGTGCTTTTGTTGGGCTTTACATTGAATACGCCCAAAGATTTTCAATTGGTTTTGTCGGTGGAAAATCCAATGTTAATTTCAGGTCGGAAGCTTTTTTAGGAAGAGAGCCAAGCAGGTCTGAATCAAAACAACAAGTCTGCGCAGCGATCAAATCACTGGGGCTGAGCCGTTGTGACGTTCATGTCACCCTGGAAGATAATGGGGGATGATATGAAGAATGTTTTAAAAAACCAGAAAGGTCAGGCAATCTTTGAACTCATCATCTTTTTGCCGTTCCTTATTTTTCTCTACACGATTTATTCGACGACTGGAAATGCGATTAATGGTTCAATCAACCAGCAAAAAGCAGTGCGCGGGTACTTTTATGGACTACTGAGGGGAAATTCTTATATCAATACCACAACTGACTTGGATGAATTTTCAGAAAAAGCTATTTCTGTAGTCGGGTTTTCGGCCCTGGGATGGAGAGAGAAATCGGCCTCTGGAGGGCAGCGCTCATTTGCTCCATGTTTTAAATTTTCTTCACTCCTAAAAAATGATTCGAGCGAAGAGTGTGATTCTAAAGAACGAGACGAAGACAATGACGGACAACCTATCAGCCGCTATGTCCGAGTGTTTACGTTTTATGGAATATGTGGCCCGGTTTACACCAAGATCTCCGATGGGGGAGCTGGTAATTACTACGATATCAATCCGGCCCAACAAAATAACCCCGGAAACTGCATCCTTTCCAACTAGGCTCTACTAGTCAAATTCTTCCCTTCCGCAAATTTTTTCCTAAATTTTGTTACTATTTAAAAAGCTAGTTATTTAAACAGGTTGGGAAAAGATATGAATACACGTGCCCTCACTTTGGCCATTGCAATCGCAGCTTTTGCGATGATGATGGTTTGGACATATCTCGAAGATCAAAAAAGCGAGATGATTAAAGAATACGGTATTCAAAGTTCTGTTGTTGTTGCAAAAAATGATATTCAAGAACTCGATTTGATCGATGACTCAAAAGTTGAAGTTAAAACTGTTCCAGCAAACTTCCTGGCACCAGGACATTTCAAAACAATTAAAGAATTAGAAAACACAATCGCGACTGTTCCTATTATCAAAGGGGAACAGATCACAAAACCACGTGTAACTTATCCCGGAATTAAAACGGGTCTTTCACGCCAGGTTTCAGTTGGTAAACGTGCCGTTGCAATTAACATCACTGAGAAAGATGCCGTAGGAAGATTGATTAAACCAGGAGACCGCGTAGATGTCCTGGCAGCGATTGATATTTCTCAAGGGGCGAGAAAAGATTTACAAAAAACGAGAACATTCCTTCAGGACGTTCTTGTTCTTTCTACGGGGATGAGTATGACCAACTCAATTCCAATGTACGGGGTGGAGACTCCGAAAGTTATCCGTACGATGAACTTAAATACATACACGACTTACAATACGATCACGCTTGAACTTGATCCGTACGATGTTCAGAAACTTGCATTCATGCAGGCCTATGGTAGCGGTACATTATCGCTGTCTCTGAGAAACAATGCGGATAAAGAGCCGGTGAGATTAAGAGCAACACAAATTTACGATGTACTTGGAGAAGATGCTTCTGAAGCTAAAGGTTTCTTCTCTGAGAAATATTTAAAAGAGTCTAAAAATGCTCAATAAATTTTTTATTATTCTTTTTTCATGGATACTAATCGCACTTCCTGTATTTTCTCAGGATGGGGACCCTAATGAGTCTTTGAAAGAAGTCGAAGTTATTGTTGGTTTAGAAAAAATCATCACGCTTGATTTCGTTCCAAATTCAGTTATTAAAATCGCCAACGAAAATTTAGTTTCATACCAGCTCGTTCCGCAAAAAAAGCAGATTCTTTTAACCGGGATTAAGGCAGGGGATACGACCCTTACAGTTCGCGATCTGGCCGGAGATATCAAGGCCCGTTATCTTTTAAAAGTAACGGCATCTGATCAGTCTAAAGTTGTTGTTCAGTTAAAAGAACTTTTGGGTGATGTTGAAGGTCTGGAAATTGGTATTAAAGGAGACGCCGTTTTTGTCGGCGGTCAGATTGTAGTTCCAAGTGATATTGGTAAAGTTGTTGTTATCCTCGAAAAATATCCTGATGTTCTTCGTTTAGTTGAACTTTCTCCACAAACTCAACTCGTTATTGCTAAAAAAATGCAGGATGAGATGCAAAAGAGTACACTTCGCGACGTTACTGTTCGCGTAGTCAACGGAACTTTCTGGATTGAAGGAGTGGTTAATTCGCAGGAAGAAAGTAACAAGGCCGAGCAAATTGCCCGCGCGTATCTTCCGGATCAGATTCAAAACCTGGCAAGAAGAACAGATGCAGTTCAGACGACTAAAAAACCTCCGTTTGAAAACCTCTTAACGATCAATACGAAACCAAAACCAGAGCCACTGGCAAAACTTTTTAAGATTACGGCACAGTTCGTGGAATTAACAAAGGCCTATGACAAGACGTTTGGTTTTAGTTGGACGCCGACGATCGGTAATGGTGGAGGGTCAATTCAAGTTGGGAAAACTGGAAGCGGTGGAGTTGCAACTTCATCACAGGGAACACTGGCCGCAACGATTTCAAATCTTTTCCCAAAACTAAACTCGGCCAAGAGTGCGGGGCACGCGCGCGTTGTTCAGTCAGGGGTTATCATTGTTAAAGACAATGTCGAAGGTGCGATTAATAAAACATCAAAAATTCCTTATGCGATTGGGACTGGCGACAACTTAAAGAGTGGGACTGCAGTCTCAGGATTCGAATTGAGAATTACACCGAACATGCTTCAAGAAGAGAAAATCAACTTGAAAATGGTTATTTCGGTCAAGGCGACAACAGGGGATTCTGTTCCGACAGAATTGGATAACACTGTTAATACGCAAATCATTGTGAAGTCACAGGAATCGGCCGTAGTCGGGGGTGTTGTACAAAATAAATTTACAACAGATTATGACAGAGACCCGCCTGTGCAGGAAACGATTGAAAATGGTTCAGCACTGTTTTCATTCTTAAAGTCTAAAAAATATTCTACTAACCGCTCTCAGTTCGTCATTTTCGTGACTCCAGAAATTATTGAGTCAGCTTCTACAGGAGCACAGGAAGTAGAAAGAAAGTTCAGGAAAAGGAGCAGATAGTGGCCGGACACATAATTTCAATCATCGGGGGTAAAGGAGGACTTGGTAAGTCGCAGGTTGCGGCGAACTTAGCCTTTGCTTACGCGATTGAAGGAAAAGTTAAAACGCTTCTTTTAGATTTCGATCAAAAGGCAAGCGGAGACCAGGACTTCATCACCGGGATGAAGGGGAAAAAGAATTTAAAAGAACTGGCGGATTTCAAAGGGGCGATTGACCCGAATTCGATCCAGCAGTTCGTTAATATGAATCAAAACGTTTTTTACATCGGGATGCCTAACGACCCGACGGCCGCAGAGGGAATTGAAGTTGAAGCTTTAGGTAGAACTCTTAAGGCCGTAACAAACATTTATCCTATTACTATCATCGATGCTGGAAATGAACTGACTCCGCTTGCGATTAAAGCGCTGGAGTTCTCAACACTCATATTTGTGGTGGTGACACCGGACATTCTTGCACTTAACCAGACAAAGAGATTGTACTCTGACCTGGTGACGATGATGTTTCCTAAAGACATGATCCAGTTTGTAATTAACCAGGCCCAGCAAGGTCACCCGGTTACTAACGATGTAATTGCCAAGACATTAGGAAAGCCTGCCTTTAGCATTATCCCTCGCGATGACCAAAACTGTACACTCGCTCTTAACCAGAAAAAGCCGGTTATGTTAGTCGCGAGAAACAGTAACTTCGCTAAAGGTGTCGTCGATACTGTTAGACGTCTCAATGAAAAAAGTATTCTTAGAGCACTTGAAAAATTAAACAAGCCTTCTGATGTCGGTCAGAAAAAAGCTGCCCCAGCGGGTGGTGAGGCCGGAGCTGAAGGTGGTGGGGCCACTAAAGGTGGGAAGAGCCCTTGGACAGATTTAAAGTCGCGCATTCACCGTGCTCTTGTTGAAGAGATGGATTTAAAGAAAGCAGACGACAATGATCCAAAAGCTCAGATCATTTTAAAAGAGCAGACAAAAAAAGTTGTTGTTGAACTCTTAGGAAAAGAAGACACGAAGGGTATTTTAAATACCCGCGAAGATATGAACCAGATCGTAAAAGAAATTCTCGATGAAGCTCTAGGGCTTGGGCCACTGGAAGATCTTCTTCGCGATAAGAGTATTTCTGAGGTCATGGTTGTTGGACCTTATAAAATTTATTACGAGCAGGGCGGAAAGATTAAGCTCTCTGAGATCACTTTCACTAACGACCGCCAGGTACTAAACGTTATCGAAAGAATTGTTGCACCTATTGGCCGTCGTATTGATGAAAAAACACCTTACGTTGATGCCCGTTTAAAGGATGGATCGCGTGTTCACGCCATCATTCCTCCTTCGGCCATCGATGGATGCTCTATTACGATTCGTAAGTTCCCAGAGAAACGTTTGACATACAAAGACCTGGTTAAGTTTGGGTCAATGACAGAGAACATGGCAGACTTTCTTCGTATTGCAGTAGAGGCCCATAGAAACATCATCGTTTCTGGTGGTACTGGTTCCGGGAAAACGACATTGATCAACGTTCTTGGTGGGTTCATTCAATCAAATGAACGTATCATTACATGTGAGGACTCGGCGGAATTGAACTTCCCTCAAGAGCATATTGTTCGACTTGAAACACGTCCACCTTCACTGGAAGGAGATGGGGCGATTGATATTCGCTGTCTGGTAAAACAGACTCTGCGTATGCGTCCAGATAGAATTGTCGTTGGTGAGTGTCGTGGTGGTGAAACTCTGGATATGTTGCAAGCGATGGGTACAGGTCACGACGGTTCAATGACAACTGTCCACTCGAACAATCCACGTGAGTGTATTGGACGTCTGGAAACACTTGTTCAATACGCTGGTACATCTATTTCTCCTCGTGCAATTAAAGAAATGATCGCCAATGCAGTTCACATGATTATTCAACAGTCACGTCTTGATGATGGATCGAGACGAGTTATGTATATCACCGAGATCGCGGGGATGCAGGGAGATACTGTTATCCTTCAGGATATTTTCTTATTCATTCAAAAAGAAATTGATAAGAACGGAAAAATTCTCGGAGAGTTCCAGGCCACAGGATTCATTCCTAAGTTTATCGAGGTCCTGGAGAGAAAAGGTTACAACGTACCAAGAGGGATCTTCAGCAACCGTCCACCTCAAGCAGCGCCAGCAGCAGCGGCTCCTGCGGCGGCACCGGCAGCTGGAGGTGCGCCGAAACCTCCAACGAGTGGAGGAGCTGCACCAGCTGGAGCGGCAAAACCACCGGTAAAGAAATAGGTAGGGCATGAGTTTTTTCTTAGATATGGTTGGCCGAAACGGACTCATCTTTGTGGTGGGGATGATGGTCTTCGCTCTAAGTTACAAGTACTCAATCAATATCTTCGACTGGATCGAGCGCCAGACCTATGGGACGCGCACGTATATTACAGAGAAACTGGAATTCCTTTTTATTGAAATCCCCCAAGACAGATTGACGTACCTGCTTTTGGCCTCTTCGGTGGGAGTTGGTTGTTTTATCTTTTTATTCATTGGCTTTTTTGCCAGCTGGATTTTGGGAGCTATTCTCGGTGGGATCATGGCCTTTATTGGTTTTAAGGCCCCGAGATGGATTATTGATTACATGGTGGAAAAAAGAATTAAGGCCTATTCACTGCAAATGGTGGATGCCCTTCAACTTCTTTCCAATGGGATTCGTGCCGGTCTTTCGGTTCCACAGGCGATCGGGATGATCGTTGAAGAAATGCCCGCCCCGATTTCTCAAGAGTTCAATGTGCTTCTTCAACAAAATAGAATCGGGATGCCGTTAGAAGAGTGTTTTGAAAACCTCGCTAAACGCGTGCCCTTGGAAGATAACGATATGTTCGTGTCTGCCGTGAATATTCTAAGGGAAACCGGGGGTAATCTTTCGGAGGTTTTTGATACGATTGTTGATGTAATCCGCGAAAGGGTAAGACTGCAACAAAAAGTTGACACTTACACTGCACAGGGGATGTTCCAGGGAATGACCATCGGGGCAATGCCGTACCTTCTGGGATTCGTCTATTTCCTACAAGATCCCAAGTCAATGACTCCGTTATTTACGACTCCACTGGGTCTAGTATTTTTATTTGTGGCCTTAATCTTCGATATAGCAGGTATTTACGTTATAATGAAAATTGTAAAAATTAAGATCTAAAGAAAATGTTCAATTATACCGAATAATTAACTGTATTTTTTTCTAACAAAGGACTGTGAATTATGAGTTTAAAAAAATCGCTGATAGCACTCTCTCTAATGCCGATGATGGCGTTTGGTGGTGTTAACTTAAAAAACGGAAACTTTTATATCACCTACACTGATATCATCGCTCCTGGTGGAGACCATGACCTAGAGGTGACGAGAACATATAACTCTAAGTCAACAGACAATGGCTGGTTTGGTTTCGGATGGGGATCTCTCTATGAAACAAAGCTAATGGTTTCTGCAGACGGATCAGTCGTAGTTATGGAAAACGGATCGGGAGCACAGACTCGTTTCGTTCCGAAAGAAGCGATCAATGTAGAGATTGCTTCTAAGAAAATTATCGAAGCTATGAAGAAAAAAGAGCCGGTAAGTGACGTTATGGTTCAGTCGCTGATGAAGCGTTTGAACAGCGACTCTGAGCTTCGCCAGTTCTACTCGAAGAAATACAACATTGAAACTGTCCTGGCCGACGGAACAATGCTTTACTCGAATGACCGTGGAATCCAGACAATGGTGAAGGAGAAGACGGGATACAAGAGAACAGGATCTGACGGAAAAGTTGATTACTTCGACAACGCAGGTAAGTTGACAAAAATCTCGGATAAAAACGGATATAGTATTTCATTCGAATACAAGGGAGAGCAGCTGTTTGCGATTAAAGATACGCAAGCAAAACAAATCCTTTTCGAGTGGTACCCGGATGGGAAAATTAAATCTGCAGCTTTCACTGGAGATAAAAAAGCGACTTACGCTTACGATACAAAAGGTAACCTTTCTACAAGTACAGACGTAGCAGGTAACACTTATAAGTATGATTATGACAGCAACCATAACTTAACAGGTATCACGTATATTGATACAACGAAGATGCAAGTGAAGTACGACAAGAACTCGTTTGCAACTGAAGTTATCGAAAGAAACGGGGAGTCTACTAAGTACAAGTACGAAAACAACCCGAAGAATCCGGATTTCCACTACTGGACGACAGTAACAAAAAAACCAGTAGAAGGACCAGAGTCTTCAAGCCGTTACGAGTATGAAATTAAGACAAAACCAGATGGTCAGCAATACACATACAGAATTGCGACTGATGTAGATGGAATCAAAACTGAGACGATCTACTCTGAGTGTTGTTCTCTTCCACTTAAAATCACTCGTGGAAAAGACGTAACAACTTTCGAATACAATGCGAAAGGACTTCTTACAAAGAAAACATCAACTCGTGGAGAGTATGTTGAACTTGCTTATGACGACAAGATCAACAAGATCACAAGAGTTGTAAACAATGACGGCTGGACAAACTTCCAGTACGACAAGATCGGAAACCTGGCAAAAGCTGTTAACAGTGCAGGCAAATCAGTTCTTCTGATTTACGATCGCTCTGGAAAGATCACAAAAATGATCGACCAGGAAAAGGACGATGCTAAGACGAGAAGAACACTTTCTTTCAAATACAACTCACTTGGGAAACCTGTTGAGATTGAAATGGAGAACGTGGGAATCATCAACGTAGCATACGATAACTACGGTGAAATCAAGAAAGTTGAATCAAAAGCGGGCGCAAAAATGGCTCTTCAAGTGACACAAGCATTCCAGTCACTTCTAAGCATTGTTAAACCTGCAGGTGTTAACTTAAATATGTAATGGACCAGGCCTGAAGGCCAATCGAAGGGAGAGAGTGTATGAAATTTTTATTAGTGATCGCGATGTCTACAGTACTTACAGGAACAGCTTTTGGTGCATGTTCATCATCATCACCGGCAGAGTGTAAGACAAAACAAGAGTGCGACGGAATTTCAAAAGAAGGACAGAAGTTTGTTTTCAATGAAAGCAACAAAGTAAAATGTATGCTTCAGGAAACTTCAGTAGCAACAAACTGTCTTGAAAACAACAACTCAAGTCTAAATGTTTCTAAAACTGATGCTGCTTCAGGAAAAGACGGTACTACAGGAACGACTGGTACAACAAAATAGTCGCTGTTTTTCCTCTCTTCGACATACACTTAGATAATTAAAAATGGACCGCCTGGTTAACAGGCGGTTTTCATAACCTCTGCCTGTCTCATGGGCACTTTCCACAATTGATCACTTCTGACGCTTCCTTGGGCCTTTTATAGGGCTTGTATGCACTATTGCCTAAAACTATGCTGATGAAGAGGCAACACTTCTATAAAGGTCAAAATAGCGTCTTAAATCAATATATGTATATCTTTCACACAGTGCTGTTTAAAGTTTAAACACTTTTTCAGAGGGAAATCCCTAAGTTTTTAATATTGCAGATGCCAAAACTTGGCATGGAGCCTGCAACTTAAAATACAAACAAAACCAGGGGAATTTTATGAAAGCACTAATCATCCTATCTCTTACTATAGTTTCACTTAACGCTTTTTCAGCTGAAGTTGGAGAAGATAAAAAAGGTGAATGTATCTACTCTAACCAATCAAATAAGAGAGATGCAAAAGAAGTAGTGGCCACTTCTTCAGAAGACAAGAAGCCAGAATCAAAGGCCGTTTCAAAATAGATTTTAATACTCATTTCTGCATACATTTTTCTCACACTCCTTTTTAAGAACCCCGCGAATGCGGGGTTTTTTAATGCCCTGAAATAACAAAAAACTGTGTAAATATTTTCCATGCCTGTCTAAAGTTTGGACGTAAATAGCTGAGCAATTTCTTCTAACTCATCAAAAGATCAAGAGCACAAAGTTGGCATTGTTAGTGCAACTACCAAAGCAAGAAAGCTTAAAAACCAAAAAGGGGAATTATATGAAAGCACTAATTATCTCATCTCTACTTTTCTTTTCTTTAAGAGCAATGTCAGGTGAAGTTGGTGAAGACAAAAAAGGTGAATGTATCTACTCTAACCAATCTAATAAGAGAGATGCAAAAGTTGTAGTGGACACTTCTACTGAAGAAGCGAAAAAAGAAGCAATCAAGACAATTTCAAAATAATTACAAAAGACATTATTGATATAAAGAGGGGCCCACTGAATAGTGGGCCTTTCTTTTTCTTATTCGTCGCTCAGAGCGCGTCTTAATCTTTCTTGTTCTTCATCACTGTACGTATCATCAGCAGGTCCATTTTCTTTGATGATCGACTTTTTCTTTTTGACCGCGGCCATTTTAGATTTTACCTGGTCTTCTTCCAGAGAAGGTTCAGAGTTAGAGTAAAGTTTTTTTGAATATCTCTTGGTAGATGAAAACTTCTGTTTTGTGACCTTGGCAGCATCTCGGGCATAAGGAGTCACCATGCTGTAGAGTTTGTCGAAAACTTGTCTTCCTCCGCCAATCGGAATGCACATAATGGCAAAACTTAGAGTGAAATAAAAAATAAAACGAATGATAAACATGATAGTCCCTTATCTATTATCTTTTTCAACCAGGCGTTCAACTTTTTCAACGGCCTTAATCAGGTCGTCTCTTTCAAATGGCTTTTGTAGGAAATCGCTGGCACCGTTTGAGATTGATTCAATAACGATGCTTTCAATATTAAGAGAAGACATCATGATAATGAATTTTTCTCCCGAGCTTTTTTCCTGAAGATGTTTTGTTAGTTCAAGACCAGAGATCTCTGGCATAACGATATCGATAAAAATCAGGTTCGGTTTGGCAGAGTGGGCAATCTGGATGGCCTCTTCCGCAGATCCTGCCTGTCCGATAACGTTGAATCCTTCGTAAGTCAGAATCTCGACCATATTCTTGCGATTGAAGTCGGAGTCGTCCACAATAAGGATTTTGAGCTTGTCATGATTGCGAGGTGGTTTCATAGAATGATCCAAAATTAAATGTTTCTTCTATGTTTATGATATCGCAAAAGGGTGATCTAAAAAAAGAAAAACCAACAATACTGTTGGTTTCTCTTTTTAGTCATACTAAATTTGTCGGAAACTAGGCTGCTGCAGGCGGCAGAGTTTCTTTTCTTGAATACACTTTCTTCTTTTTCTTTTCTTTCCATCCCACCAGAGCAACGTCCAGAACTTCATCAAATGACTTCACTGGTACGAAGTTTAGTTTTTCTCTGTATTCGGCCGGGATGTCTTCCAGGTCTTTTTTGTTTTTCCATGGAATGATGATCGTCTTAACGTTCATTCTCATTGCGGCCAGGGCCTTTTCTTTTAGACCACCGATTGGAAGAACTTTACCTGTTAGGGTAATCTCACCAGTCATCGCCACGTCTTTACTTACCGGTGTACCCGTCAGTAGAGAAACGATCGCTGTTGCCAGCGTGATCCCTGCACTTGGACCATCCTTCGGAGTCGCTCCTGCCGGAAGGTGGATATGCAGTTCATTCTTTTCGAAAATATCGTCTTCAATTCCAAGTTCAAAGGCCTGGCTTCTGATATATCCGATAGCAGCTTGAGCAGATTCTTTCATGACGTCACCAAGCTGACCCGTAAGAGTTAAACCTCTTCCTTTCATCTTAGTTGTCTCGATGTAAAGAACTTCACCACCGTGAGCTGTCCAGGCAAGACCTGTTGACACTCCGATTTCATCTGTTTCTTTTTCATCGTCTTTTGTAAAGACAGGAGGCCCTAGAAGTTTGAAAACTGTCTCGCTCATGATGTGAGTTTGCTCAGCTTCACCCTTAGCAATTTTCATTGCTACTTTTCTACAGATCGCTCCGATTTTTCTTTCAAGGTTACGAAGACCAGCTTCTGACGTATAACCCTTGATAACACTTGCGACACCTTCATCTGTAAAGTTGATGTGCTCGTCAGTGATTCCGTTTTCATCCATTTGTTTAGGAATGATGTATTTTTTCGAGATCGCCACTTTTTCTTCCTGTGTATATCCAGAAAGATTGATGATTTCCATACGGTCTCTTAATGGAGCAGGGATCTGCTCTAAGAAGTTAGACGTGGCAATGAACATAACATTTGAAAGGTCAAAAGCTACGTTCAGGTAGTGATCGCGGAAGTTCATGTTTTGTTCCGGATCAAGAACTTCAAGAAGTGCCGCTGATGGGTCACCTTTGAAATCGCCACCTAGTTTATCGATCTCATCGAGAAGGATAACCGGGTTGTTTGTTTTTGCTTGTTTCATGGCCTGAATGAAACGTCCTGGCATTGCTCCCACGTACGTTCTTCTGTGCCCGCGGATCTCAGCTTCATCTTTTACACCACCAAGAGAGATGCGAACGAATTCGCGTCCACATGCTTTAGCGATAGATTTACCAAGAGATGTTTTACCTACACCTGGAGGTCCAGAGAAACAAAGGATAGGTCCTTTCATTCCTGGTCCCTTTAGCTGTCTAACAGCAAGGTATTCTAAAATTCTTTCTTTTACTTTAAATAGATCGAAGTGGTCTTCGTTTAAGATCTCTAGAGCAGCATCCAGGTCAATCTTTTCTTCACTAGTCTTAGACCATGGAAGATCGCACATCCACTCCAGGTAGCTTCTAAGGATAGAAGCTTCTGATGAATCTGGGTGCATTTTTTCCAGACGAGCAATCTGCTTAAGCGATTCTTTTTCTGCTTCTTCAGGCATTTTCGCTTTGGCGATCTTGTTTCTGATTTCAGCAAACTCATCATCTCCTTCCTTTTGAGCTTCGTCACCAAGCTCAGACTTGATAGCTTTGATTTGCTCTCTAAGGAAGTATTCTTTTTGGTTCTTTGTGATTTCTTCTTTTGCTGTCGACTTGATCTTGTTTTGCATTGCCAGGATTTCCAGCTCGCGCGCCAAGATATCGTTGATTCTGTGCAGTCTTTCCATTGGATCAAGGATCTCAAGGATAGTTTGTGCTTCTGCCACATGAAGATTCAGGTTTGAAGCCACAAGGTCTGCAAGTCTTCCTGGGTCTTTGATGTCTTCAAGGATCATCAGGATATCTGGAGAAAGCACTTTCCCCATATTGATAACTTTTTCAAGTTGCTCGCGGATATTTCTCATTAGAGCGTTGGCAGCAACATTGTTCTCTTCAAGTTTTACATCCTCAACCTTCATTAATTTACACATGAAGTAAGGAGCTTCTTGAGTGAATGCTGTAATGCGGGCCTTAGAAAGACCTTGAACTAGAATTTTGATTCTTCCGTCAGGAAGCTTTCTCATTCTCATGATCATCGCGATTGTTCCTACTTCGTAAATTTCATCCGGAGCAGGTGCTTCCGCTTTCATGTCTTTTTGACTTGAAAGAAGAATTAATCGGTCAGTCTTTGTCAGCGCGTGGTCAACGGCCTGAATTGAAGATTCTCTTCCAACGAAAAACGGTAGTATCATAAATGGGTATACTACGATGTCTCTAATCGGCAGGAGAGGGAGATGATCTTTTAGTTCGATGTTGTCACCCTCATAATTAGTTACCATACATATCCTCCAAATTGGCCTATCTGCAAAATCATTTGCATTCAGTTATCCAAATCGGGATATGGAATAAACTCTTTAAAATATTTTAAGATTTTGTGAATATTTATTCATTTTTTTTGGTTATACTTGAGAGCGATTATCATTGTATTAAATGAAAAATAGACGAAATACTTGAGTGGTTACATAGGGAGATACGAATGAAAATGACCGTAGGGGCAGTTATTCTTGCAGCGGGTGAAGGAAAGCGTTTGAAATTAGATGCACCAAAGCCACTAGCGCCATGTTTAGATAAAAAACTCGTGGATTTTCCCATTCGCGAATTACAAAAGTTTTTTAGTCGGAATAATTTAACTGGTACTCAGACAGCTGTGATTGGTCACCAGAAAGAGCTAGTTCAAAGCTATATTTCATCTCGTTACCCAGAAGTAAAATTCGCAGTTCAAGAAAGACAATTAGGTACGGCCGATGCTCTTCGTGCGTATTTTAATTCCTCTTCTAATACACACCAATTTGATTACACGCTGGTCATTTGCGCTGACACTCCAGTGGTTTCTGAAAAAGAATTAACCCAAATGTTAGAGCTTTTAAAGCAAGAGGGATGCGATGGCGTAGCTGCTACTTTTACCGAGTCAAATCCCAAGGGATACGGGCGTATCATCAGAGGGACAAAAGGCTTTCATATTGTAGAAGAAAAAGATGCAACGGATGAGCAAAGAAAAATCACAGAAGTGAACTCTGGACTCTATCTTCTAAAGACATCCTATGTTCTTGAGCACCTAAAAAATGTAGATTCGAATAATAAGTCAGGTGAGTTCTACCTGACAGACGTTTTTAAAGACGGCTTTAACGTCAAGGCACTTTGTTTTCCTCAGGGGCATATCTTCTTAGGTGTAAATAACCTGGAGCAACTGGAGTTTGTTGAGACTGTCTTAAGAAAACAAAAAATCGCTGATCTTCGTGAAGGAGGTGTGCGCTTTATTGATTCAAACCACACTTATATTGATGACGAAGTGGAAATCGGGGCTGGGACAGTGGTGTACCCGAATACATATATTACCGGTAAAACCAAAATCGGGAAAAACGTAGTGATTGAAATGGGGGCACAAATCAGGAACTCTGAAGTGGCGGACAACGCCAAGGTTCTGGCCTACACACTCCTTGAGGATGCCAAGCTACATACGAAAGCACACGCCGGACCGTTTGCCCGCTTAAGACCAGGCTCAGATATCGGGCCGGAAGCAAAAATCGGAAATTTCGTAGAGATTAAAAAAGCAGTACTTGATCGCGGCGTTAAGGTTTCCCACCTGAGTTACGTCGGGGATGCCTTCATCGGGGAAGAGACCAATATTGGATGTGGTTTCATTACTTGTAACTATGATGGGGCCAACAAACATATAACAAGAATCGGGAAAAACTGCTTCATTGGATCAGATTCACAGACGGTTGCTCCGGTTGAGATTGGAGATGAATGCTTCGTAGCTTCAGCGACGACTGTCACCAAGAATATGCCGGATGGGTCTTTTGCGATTTCGCGCGGCCAGCAGACGACTAAAGAGGGCATGGCCAAAAGATTCATTAAAGTCAAAGAAAAGAAGTAGTGTGTAAAAAGGTAATACTGTAAAAACCTTAAACACAATTCAATGAATTAGTGCTATTCTTATCCAGCTTAAAAATCACTCTTAAGAGGTATACCTATGTGTGGAATTGTCGGTTATTTTGGACCTTCTCAAAAATCTGTTGAGATCGTTATCGAAGGATTAAAGCGCCTTGAATATCGTGGATACGATTCAGCTGGTGTAAGCTTCATTGATCAAAACAATAAAATGCAGTTTTATAAAAAGGCCGGAAAGCTTGATAACTTAAAAGCTGAGCTGGTTGGAAAAGATACCATCGCTCGCGCGTGTATCGGTCACACTCGTTGGGCCACTCACGGTGGTGTAACGGATGTAAACGCTCATCCACACAATAACGAAGTCCTTTCAATCATCCACAACGGGATTGTTGAAAACGCGAACGAAATTAAAAAAGAATTAGCAGCACACGGAGTGAAGTTTAAATCAGAAACAGACTCTGAGTCGTTTCTTGAGCTTGTGACTTATCACTTAAAACAAGACATGCCGATTAAAGAAGCGATTGCCACATCTTTTAAAAAAGTTGTTGGTAACTCTGCTTTCGTCGTTCTTTACCCAAAAACTGGTGAGATCTTCGCTGTAAAAAGAGGGGCTCCTCTTGTTTGCGGTGTAAACGAAGTGACATCTGAAGCACTAGTGTCTTCAGATCCATACGCTCTTGCTGGAATGGTTCACTCTTTATACTTCCCGGAAGATGAAGTTCTTGTTCACCTTTCAGGCGAAAACAAAAACATCGCAAACTTCTATGAATTAGACCTGACGAAAACGACAAGATACCTTTCTAAGAAACAGGACATGTCTGTTGAAGTTTCTGAAAAAGGTGAATACGAACACTTCATGCTTAAAGAAATCCATGAGCAACCAGGTCTTATCAGAAACCTGACTCAGTATTACTTTGCTGGAGAAGGAAAAGAATCACTAGAAAAAGTAGCAGCATACAATCCTGAGAGAATTTATCTTTCGGCCTGTGGTACAGCAGCTTACGCTGGCCTTGTTGTTCGCGACTTCCTTGAAGGAATCAACAGAATTCCTTCAACTGTGGAACTAGCGAGTGAATTCCGTTACAAAAACCCAATTCTTAAAAAAGGTGACGTAGGGATCTTCGTTTCTCAATCTGGAGAAACGGCAGATACTCTTGCCGCTCAATCAATCTGTAAAAAGGCCGGCGTAAAAACAATGTCGATTGTTAACGTTGATGGTTCAACTCTTTATAGAGATTGTGATGACAACCTTCTTATCCGCGCAGGAGTTGAAATTGGTGTAGCTTCAACAAAAGCTTTCACTCAGCAAGCTCTTACAGGGCGATTAATGTCGGCGGCAATGGCCGGGGACTTAAAAGACGAAGGGAAAAAAGTAAAACTTACTGGTAAGTTTGCTCTTCTTGCAGAAAGAATTGATAAACTTCTTTTAAAGTCAGATGAAATTAAAGCAGTAGCAGAATCAATCTATAACAAAAAAGGATTCTTCTACACAGGTCGCGGAGCTTACTTCCCAATCGCTCTTGAAGGTGCGTTGAAGCTAAAAGAAATTGCTTACGTTCACGCTGAAGGATACGCAGCTGGAGAGTTAAAACACGGACCAATCGCGCTTATCGATGAAGAAATGGTAAACATCGCTCTTGTTGGACCTGAATTATTCGAAAAAACAGTATCGAATGTTCACGAAATTAAGGCGAGAAAAGGAATCATCGTAGGAATTGGACCTCGTGGCAACGAAGAGCTAATGGGACTAAGCGATTTTTATATACCTCTTGATTTCGACGGTCTGGAAGAATTATCACCACTTTACGTAAACGTGGTGAATCAACTTCTTGCTTACTACATGGCGAAATTCAAAGGGACTGATATTGATAAGCCAAGAAACTTAGCGAAGTCAGTAACCGTAGAATAAGCGATTTTCCTATGATACTTTTATGGGATGATAAAACTAGATAGTCTAAATCCCGTTCAAAAACAGGCCGTCTTAAACACAGACGGCCCGGTTATGATCCTGGCCGGTGCAGGTTCTGGAAAAACCAAAACCCTTGTCACCCGAATCTCATACTTATTAGAAGAAAAAAATGTAAGCGCGCACCAGTTGTTAGCGCTTACGTTTTCCAATAAAGCGGCCCGCGAAATGCGCGAGCGTATCGCCCATGAAGTGTCGATGGATGTAGGTGCTCTTCAGATCACAACTTTCCACGCTTTCTGCGCCAAGCTTTTAAGATCAGAGGCCAACTACCTGGGCCTTTCCCGCAATTTTACGATCTATGATGAAGGTGAATCAAAGGCGATTGCTAAATCGCTTTTAGAGCGCCGTGGGATTTCAACTAAAGAGATCAACCCATACGACATCCTGACTTATATTGATTCGCTTAAAAATAACGGCTACTACCCTGGACGAGTGATGCAGGATGGAGGCGGAGCTGATGCGTCTGATGAATTCTTCGGCTACTTTGAAGAATACGAATCAGAACTTCACCGTGCCAATGCTCTGGATTTCGGAGGACTGATCACTGCTGTGATTCAGCTCTTTGAGAAATTCCCTGAAGTCTTAAGCCGCTACCAGAATCGTTTTGTCTACGTTTTAGTAGATGAGTATCAAGATACCAACCGCGCGCAGTTTGAATTAATCAAAATGCTTTGTGGAAAACGCAGAAATATATGCGTGGTAGGAGATGAAGATCAGTCGATCTATTCTTGGCGTGGAGCTGACATCAGAAACATTCTGGATTTTGAAAAAGTCTGGCCGGATGTAAAAGTTTTAAAACTAGAGCAGAACTATCGTTCAAGTAAAACCATCATTGAAGCTGCTTCATGTGTAATTGAAAAAAACACCATGAGAAAGGGCAAGCATATGTGGACGGATAACCCGGAAGGGGATGCCATTGAAATCGTCGAGTGTTTTAACGATAAAGATGAAGCTGAATTTATTGCCAATGAATCAGCAAAACTTTACCGCGCAGGAGTGCCTTATAAAGAGATGGCGGTTTTCTACCGCTCAAATGCTCAGGCCCGCCAGATTGAAGATGCTCTTAGAAAATCTAAAATCAACTACCGCGTTGTCGGTGGGGTAAAGTTCTACGAAAGAAAAGAAATCAAAGATATGCTTTCTTATCTTCGTTTGATCATTAACTCAAAAGACTCTCTCGCTCTAAGCCGTATTATCAACGTTCCGGCCAGAGGAGTAGGAGCAACATCGCTACGCAAGCTCGAAGTAGAGGCTGTGAACAATAACACTTCACTTTGGGATATCATCGAAAAGATCGTCGATCACGCCGGCGAGTTCGCTCATATTAAACTCTCAGCAAAGATTAAGTCTTCGCTTTCAGAATTTGTAACGTTAATTAACGAGCTTCGCGTTTTAGACCAGAATAAAGTCAAACCTTCAACGATTTATGAGAAAGCTCTTCATGAATCTGGTTATTATGCTTTCTTAAAGGCCAACAAGGATTATGAAACCCTGGCCCGCTTGGAAAACCTGGACGAATTATTAAACGCCATTACTCAGTTTGAAGACTCGGCGGAAGTGCCGACTCTTTCTGGTTTCTTAGAAACTATTACTTTGGATTCTAACACTGAGTTTGATGAAGGGGCTAAGGCCATTGATGGGGAAATTTCTCTTATGACTGTCCACGGAGCAAAGGGGTTGGAGTTTACTCATGCCTTTGTGGTTGGAGCAGAAGAAAACGTTTTCCCAAGTTATAGAAGTGTGGATAGCGGTGAGATTGCCATGGAAGAAGAGCGCAGGCTTTTCTACGTAGCGATGACTCGAGCGATGATTAAGCTTTATATCACTTTTGCTCAGGGGCGTATGCTTTTTGGCCAGGTGAAGTTCAATGGGCCTTCGCGCTTTATTGATGAGATCCCGGAAAAACTCTACAGTTGGAAGAAACTTAAAGGGCATCAAGAAGACCGCTATGATAATTCATTCTCAAGCGGAAACTACGATCCTTATGATCAGTCTCAAGAGTCTTATTACGACAGCGATGAAGTGGTTTATCAGGTTAAAGAAACAGCTGCTCAACAGCCACCAAAAACGTACCACCAGCCAAAATTCCCTAAGGGATCAAAAGTCGTTCATTCACTTTATGGTGCGGGATTAGTGGAGAGTTCGGAAGGAGCTGGAGCTGAAGAGAAAGTGCAGATTAAATTCACCGATGGTAACCGCAAGAAGTTTATGGTGAAGTTTGCGCCGATTGTTTTAGCTTAATAACTCTGAAAGCTTTCGGCAGACTTGCTTCCAGGAAGAGCTGCCAGTAAAAGTAAAATCCCATTGGAAATAAAAATAGCAGCATGATCACGCGGTCGATAAGACTTGCCAGTAGTGCTGCTTCAAATTCAATCCCATATTGTTTCCCAATATAAGCAGTCACGATTTCTTTGACTCCCATATTTCCGGGAAGGACCTGAAAGAGTGAGATGATTAAAAGAATCATGCTGATTTCGAAACTATCAATGAAATTAATTTCAATTCCAATGGCCGTGAAGGCCAGGTAAACTTTGATAGGGTAGAGAAGAAAAACACCAATCCACGCCAGAGTTGTCAGAGCAGTAAGTTTAAAGTCTTTTAGGTAAAGCTTAGGCGAGTAACGGCGTTTAAACTTAAAGATTTTCCCAGCTGTTTCAGTGAAAAAGAGAAGTGCTATACCAGAGACCGCGAGAGCAAGAAACACTGATTCTAAAAGCACTGACATGGCCTGATTCTTTTTTAAGAAGAAGTGGGAGTATAAAAGCCCGACTGATCCTAAAAAAGTAAAACCAATCATGACAACGGCAAAACTCATTGAGAGAAACTCTCTGATGGCCAGTCCCTTATTATCTTTTAAATACAGCATGCGAATACCGGTTCCACCTTTTGCCGGAAGAAGCATGTTGAAAAGTTCTGCTGTGACACACAGACCGTACCACTCTTTAAATTTTAAAGTGATGTTGTGTTTGCTCAATGGAAGTTTTTGGATGATTCCTACTAAATAGAAATCCAGAGCGTGAGTTGCTAGAAGCAGAAAAATGTAATCAGGACGCAGTGATTGGAGATAAACAAAGACAGAGCTGTTTTTTTGTATATAAAGCCCCAGCCCTAATAATAGGACTAACGATAAGAGAAGCAGTGATGAATGATAGAGCTTTCTCGTTTGTTCACTCATGGACGTACTATAAGGAAAAACCTAGGAAAAGGCTTTCGAGCTGTAAACTTTACACGAGGGAGTTATGGGTTTAGTATGGCAACAATACGACTTTTATACCCAGTGAAATCAACGACATGAAAGATCTAAGCCACTTAAAAAACCTCGATGCCTTCGAACCTTCAATGCTTAAAAAAATGGTGGTTTGGTGCTCGCTTGGTGCTGTTATTGGGGCCTTGGCCGGTGTGTCCTCAACACTTTTTCTTCACTCTATTGATTGGGCCATCTCGTTTCGCCGTGCTCATTCCTGGATTATCGTATTCCTGCCATTGATTGGTTTCTTAGTTGCTTGGTTTTATAAAAAATATGGCAGCGAAGTTGAGAAAGGCAATAATCTTATTATCGATGAAATTCATGAGCCAAAAAAAACCATCCCTTTTCGAATGGTGCCAATGATTTTTGCGGGCGGGGTTATCTCTCATCTTTTCGGAGCTTCTGTTGGACGTGAAGGAGCTGCTGTGCAAATGGGTGGTGGTATCAGTGACCAGTTTGCTAAATACCTCGATCGTTTTTTTAAAAATCGCAGACTCATTTTAATGATGGGGATGAGCGCTGGTTTCTCTTCAATTTTTGGAACACCTATCGCGGGTGCCATTTTTGGATTTGAAGTTCTTTTTATTGGAACGATGATTTACGATGCTCTACTTCCTTGTTTGATTGCGGCCATCTCTGGTTATTACACAGCGATTCTCTTAGGGGTGACACATCCACATTACTTTTTTATGGATGTCCCACAAGTGTCTATCCCCGGGATTTTAAGTGCCGTTATTGCCGGTGTTATTTTTGGTTATGCTGCCAAATTTTTTAGCTGGATGCTTCATGCAGTGAAAGACCTTCTTAAGGAAAAAATCTCCAATAATTTATTTCATCCAGTCGTTGGTGGAGTGTTGCTTGTTGTTGCTTACTTTGCGATTGGCTCTGATCGTTATCACAGCTTAGGTGAAGAGGTGATTCGCGCAAGTTTCACTCAACATATGTACCCTTGGGATTTTCTGGGAAAGACCTTTATGACGGCCCTATCAGTTGGATCAGGTTTTAAAGGTGGTGAAGTCATGTCTCTTTTTTATATTGGAGCGACATTAGGAAATTCTCTTTCATATATTCTTCCTTTGGATTATCCGATTCTTGCTGCTCTTGGTTTTGTTTCAGTCTTCGCAGGTGCTGCCAATACTCCGATTGCAGGTGTCATTCTTGCGTTTGAACTCTTTGGTCCAGGCATTGGTGTCTACGCAGCTCTAGCTGTTGTTGCGAGTTACTTATTCTCAGGGAAAAGTGGCATTTATCATTCGCAGCGCGCACGCGTTGAGAAGAATATTTGAGCATTTTAATTCAACTAAAATCTAGTTGATATAGACTTCTCTTTAGTCGATAATCGTTTGCATGATGTTAGAAGGATTACTCGGTAACAAATCTGCAGAAAAAGTTATGCTTGCTCTTTATGCAAACGAAGAGTTGCACGCATCAGCTATTGCTCAAATGTATGAGACCGCTCTTGATCCGATCAAAAAACAATTAGAGAGATTTGAAGAAGCAGGCTTTTTGCTTTCACGTGTAGTGGGGCGTTCGAGACTTTATAGTTTTAATGAAGCTCACCCTATGATTGAACCGTTGAGAGAGCTTCTGGCCATCGCTTACAAACTCGAAAAGAAACAAACAAAAAAGAATATTAAACGTGATTATAGACCAACGAGGGACCTGTGAACCGTAAATTAAAAATTATTGGAATTATCGTCGCTGTCTTTTTAGTTCTGGTTGGTGGAGTCGTGTATTACGCTTCGACAAAACTAAACCCGGAAGAAATTAGAAAGATCGCTATCGAACAAACTGGGAAGGTTTTCCCGAACGCCACGACTTCTCTTGAAAGCGTGAAGATCGGTTGGGGTTTAAACTTTAAAGTTGAACTTCACAAGTTCGCTCTTAATACTAAAAATCCTGAAGGTGCGCCAGTAGAAATGATGGCGGTAGATGAACTGATTGTGAAAGTTCCAATCTGGGCCATCCTGACAAACGGTGGAGTCATTGAGATCCAAATGGATAAACCTTTAATGAACTATGCAGAGTTCCCGGTTGGAAATAACTGGACTTATGCAATGGGCGAGAAGAAGGACGAAGCAAAAGAACAAAAAACTCCAGAAGAGCAAGCGGCAGCACAAGAAAAAGCGATTGGCATTTTTGGAAAGAGCAAGATCAACGTTAAGTTGACTGATGTGGCCGTAAAGTATGCTTTAAGAAGCAATTCAAGCGGGCAAGTTGGGATCTCGCGCTTTTTAGTCAAAGGATTAAACTTTGAATCTTCAACTGCTTTTGAAATTGCTTCAGATGCAAAATTCGTTATGGCAGATCAATCTGTGGTTTCATTCAGCACTATCGCTATTGGAGAAATTAATATTGCTGATCTGGTAAAAAACGGTTCAGTGAGCTCAATGGTTCTTGTTAAGGTGAATAACATCGCTAAAACCGGCCTGGAGTGGAAGTTTCCAGAAATTACAACAAACCTAAATCTTCTTCTAAAAAAAGATGGAGAGATTTCGGGGAATATTCAAACGTCTTTTGAAACACAAAATAAAATCGCAGCTGATTTTAAAATGACTAAACAGATTGAGATTTCAAATATCAATGTAGATATCATTTTAAAAGATATTGGTCTTATTATGGGGCTTGATCACGCAATCGACCTTTCAAAGGCTAAATTAACAGCAAAAGGCGGAGTCATTTATACAGAAGAGAAAAAGATTGATGCCGACCTGGGATTCCAGATTTCTCCGGGAATTGGTTACTCAAAAGAAGGAATTGTTGCGACAACAACTGTTAACGGTTCTTTCAAGCAAAAAGACATCGCCATTAATGTAAAGACTGATGTGCTAAGTGGTCTAGTTGAAACAATCATCAACGGAGAGTTTGACCCTAATCAGAAGTTTGATCTAAAAGCGCTAAAGCCATTTGATATTAAAGTAACGGCTTCAAGAATGAAGATTCCTGAAAAGTTAATTCAGGCAAAATTGTGGAGTAAAAAAGATCCAGCTGAAGTGGCCAAAGCTGAAGCAGAGGCAGAAAAAGCACGCGCTAAAGCAGCGGCAGAGGGGAAACCTGCTCCTGGACTTCCACCGGCTAACGTAAACGTAGCATGGTCTAATATCAGTGTCGGAGGAGAAGATTTCTCTGGAAAAGGAAAGATCGTTGTAAGTTCACAAGCAATTGCTATTGATGGGATGACTTTCAAGTTCTCAAAAGGTTCTGGCAAGCTTACTCAAACAATGAAACTTGGAGTGAAATCTAGCGAGTCGACATTTGCTCTGGGAATTACAGATTTAAACCTGTCATCATTCAAACCTTTCCTTCCTCCATTCATTGAAAACTTCTCTGGAACTTTCAGTGGGAGTGTAAATGGAAGTGCGACGATCTATAAAGCGGCCAAGGCCCCTACTTATGATGTCAATCTTGATGTAAACGCAAGAAATGGAGAAATTAAAAAACTTAATATCTCTGAGTACATCAACCCAATCTTGGGAAGCATCCCGGTTGTTAAAGACCAGGTCCAGGACAAACAAGTTAAGCTTGATGGAAATTTTGAAACAATGACAATGAAAGGTCGCTTTAAGCAAGACAACTACACAATCTCTTCATTCAACTTTATTGGGTTAAATAAAAAAGTTGAATTAAAAGGAAGTGGATCAATTTATCCTCTGCCTGGCTCACAAAATTCAAGTATGGATGTCTACATGACAGAGAATGGAAAAATTGGTGAAGTTCTGCAAAAGAACCTGGGGTCTAAAGAGCTTCCAGTTCGCGTAAGTGGACCGGGGTTTGCGATGAAACCAGAAATTCAATTCACAGTTTCTCGTGTAGCTAAGTCAGCACTTAAAACAAAAGGTGTGGAAGCTGCTCAAAAAGTTATTGATAAAAATATTGATAAAGTTGTTCCAGAGAAAGCTCGCGAACAAGTAAAAGGACTTCTAAACGGTCTGTTTAAGAAAAAATAAGAGAGAGACATGAAAAACGTAGTAGAGCCATTAAAATATGAAAACGGAGTCTTAAAACTCCTGGACCAAAGAGTTCTTCCACTGGAAGAAGTCTATATGACAGCTAAAACAATTGAAGACTGCTTCCGCGCTATTCAGGACATGGTGGTGAGGGGGGCTCCTCTTATTGGTTTTACCGGAATTTGGGGATTGGCCCTGTTCTTAAAGAACAATCCGAAAGTTGTTTTGCCTCAATTTGAGCAAGCGGCTGAGTACTTAAAGAGTGCACGCCCGACAGCTGTTAACTTGGCCTACGAAATCGATCGTTGCGTAGAAATGGCCAGAAGTGAAACTCACTTATCTGCTCTTTACCCAAAACTGGTTGACCACGCTTTAGCTGAAATGAATAACCTTTATGAAAAAAACCTGGCGATGGCCAAGTTTGCTGAAGTGGAGCTGCAGAAAATTTACGGCGATCGTCCACTTAACGTGATGACGATTTGTAATACTGGAACACTTGCTTGCGGAGTTTTAGGAACTGCCTTAGGTGTGATTGTTCACCTCAACCAGCAAAAGAAAGTAAAACATGTTTTTGCTTCTGAAACGAGACCATACCTTCAAGGGTCAAGACTTACGAGTTTTGAACTTATTAAAGAAGGCATCAATCATGAAATCGTGGTTGAAGGTGCCGCTTCATACTTAATGAAAAATAAAATGGTAGATGCTATTTTCGCAGGGGCTGACCGCATTGTTGAAAACGGAGACACGGCCAATAAAGTGGGGACCTCAAGCTTAAGCATTATCGCTAAACACTACGGCATTCCATTTTTTATCGTGGCACCTGTAAGTTCATTTGATCTTGAGATGAAAACGGGAGATCAAATTGAAATCGAACTGCGCGACCCGAACGAGATTTTAAAATTTAAGGGAACACATATCGCTCACCCTGAAGCCAAAGCCTTAAATCCGAGCTTCGATGTTACTGATCACTCATGCATTACGGCCATCCTTTGTGAAAATGGGGCCATCAATCCAGTGACACCAGAAAACGTAAGGAATGTAGCAGGTCAAAAATGATAAGAGCTAGTATTGATATCGGATCAAATTCTGTGCTTCTTTTAGCAGCAGAAATTGATGAAAAAAGCGGGACTATCACTCGCGAAATTTTAAATGAATCTTTTATCACATCACTGGGAAAAGACCTGGATGTGACGAAAAAATTTCATCCCGATTCAATGAAAGCGACCTATGAGGCCCTAAGCGAATATAAAAAACTCCTGGAGAAAATCAATTTTCCAGTCCAGGACACTATTATGACGGCGACAGAGGCCAGTCGTGTAGCGACGAATTCGCGCGAATTTTATCAAAAGATCAAAGAGGAACTAGGTTTTTCCGTACAAATTATAAGTTCTGAGGGCGAAGCCTATTACACTGCCTTAGGTGTGGTTTCTTCTTTTAGCAAAGAGCGCGATAGTATCGTGGTTATGGATGTTGGTGGAGCTTCAACAGAGCTGATTAAAATCCATTTAAACCCATTTAAGATTGTTGAGACAGTCAGTCTTCCTGTTGGCTCAGTCAGAGCGACAGACTGGAAGAAGAAGGGCGAATTTGACCAGCGAATGGGAGAGATCTTAAGTCCGGATTTAAGTCACTACCACACTGACACATTAGTATGTGTGGCCGGAAGTATGACGGCCCTTGCTTCAATGTATTTAGGTCAGCGCGTGTATGAAGATAAAAAGATTGAAGGCATGAAAATCGCTTTTAAGTCATTCCAGGATTTTTCACGCGATTTGCAAAACACGACAGTAGAAAACCTTCTGCTTCTTTTTCCTTTCCTGGGAAAAAGAGCACCAATGGTGGCCGGTGGATCAAAGGTCGTCGAGCTTATTGGCAAGAAATTAAATATTGATACAATGGAAGTATCGACACGTGGTCTTCGTTACGGAACTGTGATTTCTGGAGGAATTGATGAGCAATTTATCGGCAGGTAAGGGAACAGACGCACCTATTCTTTTTAAAGCGGGCACAGTGATTTTTGCTCAAGGAAAACCATCAAAGTATCTTTACCTGGTCAAGAAAGGTGAAGTGAGACTCATTAAGTTCAAAGGCCAGAATTTGAGCGCTATTCAGTTGTGTGGGGAGCGCGAGATCCTAAACGAAGTGGCGATCTTAACGAACAAACCAAACGAATTAACAGCGATTGCTAAAACAGATGTAGAGCTAGTGTTAGTCGATCAAAAAGATGTCCTCTCGGTGATCAAGAGCTCACCATCATGGATTCCTGAAATCTTTGAGACCCTGTGCGAGCGTTTAAAGCACACGCAGGACATGATCGAAGAGCATAATTTAGCGACGGAAAAAGACCCGCGCCTTGTTATGTCCAAGGATGAAGAAAAGAAATACATTCAAGCGCTAGCTGATTTTAATTCTCAGGACTAGAACTGAACTTGCTTTCTCTTTTTAAGTGACACTAATACTTCAATAATTTTGTTTTGAGCTCTTTTGATGTCTCTTTTCTCAGTAGAGTAAGGAGTTTTCAATACGCGGAAAGCTTCTTCGGCATACTCGCGGTTTGCCAGAGAAAGAAGTCTTCTTTGGAATGAACGCTCGATATTCTTTAGGGCCATCCCTAGAATAGGAGCGGTGATGTAGTTAAAAATCATAGACAGTTCTGTATCTGAAAGATTATCCAGATCAGAGAATGTAAAACATTGTTCAGTTAACTCTTCGGCAAGTTGTGGGTTTCTGATTTTCAGGTTCTTTAGAAGCTTCGCACGCTCTTCTCTTGGCATATGTTGGAGCATCTCAATGATTTGAGCTTTTCCGTTAATAAATACACCACTAGCGCTGTTGTTATTGTTTTCCATTAATTCTCCCACGAGCTACGACCTTATGTTTTCCACTTTGAATTTTCTCTCATAAACTTCTCTCTGGCGTTATCCAGAGTGCGCTGATGAGATTCATTGATTTCTGTTAGTTCATTTTGCTGGCTGATTTTAATTTCTTCTACCTGGTCACCGTGAACCTTTTTTAGGTTTTCCAGTTCCTGCTTCAGGCGAGTTTGCTCTTCTGCCATTCCTCTTGTGTGCTTTTGACGAATCTCTCCCAGCTTTCTTTCCTGTTCATTTTTCAAGTTGCTGATGCGAGTGTCATAGTCATCGCGCATCTTCTTTAACTCCAGTTCTTTTTGCTTCGACTCTGAAGTGTAAGTGCGTTCGTTTTCAGTCTTCATTTGCTTAAGCTCACTCTCGTAGCGCTTGCTTTCAGCCTCTACATATTTTTGAGCTTTAAGATCATTTATACTGGACATATGTTCCCTTCTTTTAATTCTTTGCTAAGAATTTAAGTACGTCTTAACATTATGATACGAAGACTAAATTCAGAAATGTAGGAGGCAAATATGTCCGCTCAGGAAAAGATCTACTTAGTTCAAGGGAAACGCACTCCTTTTGGTAAATTTGGTGGCTCTTTAAAGGACGTAACCCCTGTAGATCTGGCAGTGCATGCATCTAAAGCGCTGATTTCTGAAATCAAATTAGACCCGGCAAAAATAGATCAGGTTATTTTAGGAAGTGTCGTTTCTTCTTCAACAGATACAATGTATGGCGGTCGCCATCTGGCCCTGAAAGTAGGGTGTAGGCAAGAAACTCCAGGTATTGTCGTCAATAGACTTTGTGGATCGGGTATCGAGGCCATTTTAAGTGCCGCTCGTCTTATCAAGTTAGGTGAAGCAAGTTGTGTGCTTGCTGCTGGGACTGAAAATATGTCGATGGTTCCTCACCTTGTATACGGTTCTCGCTTCGGGACCAAATACGGATCGTTAAAAACAGTCGATATGCTCTTAGATGCACTGACTGATCAATACGCCCAGACTCCAATGGGGATTACGGCAGAAAACCTGGCAGAAAAATTTCAAGTGACAAGAGAGCAGTGTGATACTTTCTCATACAATTCTCATGCACGTGCAACGCAAGCTTATAAAGATGGCCTGCTTCAAGGTGAAATCGCCCCTTTTCCACTTAAAAAAGGTTCATGTGATAGAGATGAACACCTAAGAGATGATGCTTCATTAGATGAAATGAAATCGTTAAGGCCAACATTTAAAACTGATGGAGTTGTCACAGCAGCTTCGGCTTCAGGAATTGTTGATGGAGCCGCGGCAGTGATTGTTGCCAGTGAATCTTTTGTAAAAAAAGAAGGGCTCACTCCACTTGCTGAAATCGTCGACGGGTTTGTGATTGGTGTCGATCCAAAAATTATGGGGATTGGACCAAGTCCTGCGATTAAAGGTCTTTTAGCAAAAACGAATATGAAGCTTTCAGATATTGATCTTTTCGAAATCAACGAAGCTTTCGCCGGCCAAGCACTTTCATGTATGAAAGATGTAGACATTCCACACGAAAAAATTAATCTATGGGGTGGAGCTGTGGCCTTAGGTCACCCGTTGGCGGCTTCAGGTGTGCGCATCGCTCACACACTTGCCCGTCAATTAGCTCACTATAAAAAAACATATGGTATCGCTTCAGCGTGTATCGGGGGCGGACAAGGGATTGCCGTCTTACTTAAGAGAGTTTAATGAACGAATTGGTTTTAACTCATAACGATTACCATGAATTCAGAAAATGGTTGAACCTCAACCTCGATGGATTGACCTGGCAGGGAAGATTTAAGAAAGAATTTGAAGCTTTCTGGGATGTTTTCTTCGAAGAGAACTTGACGGTAAAAAGTCTTATCGTGCGTTTTGATTATGCCTATTCACAAGTTAAAATTGGCTCGCTTTCTTCGTGGTTTTTATGGCTGCGAGATAAATTTTTAAGTTATATTTTCCTTTTTAAAAATAAGACAGTAGGTGAGATTGCTCACGAGTCAGATTTGAGTCCATCATTGGTTGCAACCATCTTAAGAAACTATCTTTTAGATGAGTACCCGCATCTCGATCAGTATTTCAGCGAAGTCTTTCAGGTGGGAAATGTTCTAAGTCCAAACCTGCACACTTCATTTGAAAAAATAAAAAAAGACATCAGCATCGATCGTCCAGAAAGTGGATCGCGTGAAGATGAGATCATGCCCTCGATGGAAGTTACACTTTTTGATGAGTGGGGTGTTTTCCAAAAGCGCATGAAGGCCGATTTTGGAACAAAGGGTTTTGATCTTTCCAAAATCAAAGAGCGCTCGAGTTTTTTAAAGCAAGTGCGCGTGGTTCAAGACATCAGCATTTTGCTTTTACTTTTCACACTGACAATTTACGGAGTCCGCCAGGGAAATATCTGGTATGAAAAACATCTCGCCAATCGAGTCAGCATTTATGAGCCGCAATTCACTTGGTTGAATAAAAGTGGTGTCTTTAAAGGCCTTGAGAAAAAGCCAGTTAAAGAATTTAAGTTAGACTTCGATGGCATTAAAGATATTTCAAAGAGTGATGACATCAACGAATTCTTCGATCCGGAAAAGTACGAAGAAGAATCGGAAGTCACACTCACATCGTTTGAAAACATTCCGCGCGATTTAAACAAAGCGGACAAAGAAGCTTCTCAATATGAAGGCGACGCTGAAAACCCGAACGGCTACCGCGAAACAACAGGTGGAACGACAAAAATTTATCGCTTGATGATGACGTCGACCAACACGTATGCGACACGCGATCAGCTCAACGAGCTGGTTAAAAAATATGAAGGAAGCCCGGTTGGGGATTCGAAGCCAGGCAACGATGTTCCTGGTGGAGTCTATTACAATATCTACATTCCTCGCAATAGCTTCAAAGATTTTATGAGCGAAGCAATGAAAGTGAATCAATCAAAACTTTTTGAAAGCAATACTTCGAACGTAAAGAATGTGCCGGGGAAGACTCGCGTCTTCATCATGGTAAAGAGTATCTAGCTTTTACATTTGAGCATCATTCATCATGTACAGGCCTTTGAGCTTGCGCAGAAGAATGTGTGATTTTCCAAGATAGTACCACTGTCTAAAAAAGCCGATCATCATGGCCACAAAAAATCCAAGGACAACACCAGAGTGAGTTGTCTTTTGTACTAGACCTGTGTCATGAGCACCGCCAAGCAAGAAAGCAATCATTCCCAAAATGAGCATTAGAATAGTCCAGGGAATTGTTTGTCTCTTTGAACGGTCAGCTTCTTCAACAAATTTTTTTGTCTTTTCGATATACGGAGTAAGATCCGACGGCGGTTCATCAAAAAGCTCATTCAGGTTAGTTCCACTTGAGACGATAGCGTAAACATTATTTGTTAGACGAGCTACGCCAATAAAGTAAAACATAACGAATGCTTGGGCGAAAATAGTGTAAATAAAGGCCGGAATTGCCAGCTGAATGTGCGAAAACTGCATATGGACAAGGCCTAACGCAAGTAGTGCTGTTAGGATAATACTGACGACCATCAGGATGATTAAAGTACGAAGTAGGTAGGCCATATTTTCTCGCTTATTTCTCTTTGAAAAGGCTCAAATAAATTGTCATGGTAATGTAGATTTGCTATTTATCATTAACAACGTTTTTAAGAAATAAAAAGTAACAAAAAAATGAGGCCCAGGCCTTTTGGTGCTAAACATGTCGACTGGATCTACTGATTCGAAAGCCCCTCAAACTCAAAAGAAAATTCTTGAGAATCCCTTTGTTGGAAGCCTTGTGGTTCCTATTGCCATCGTTCTTGTAGGTGCGCTTATCATTTTCGGTGTAACGAAAATGCTTTCAGCAGAAAGATCGTACAAAGATTTAGTAAACGAAATTCAATCAAAGACTTTTGGAAATAAGTGGGTAGCAGCTTACGAACTTTCAAAACAAATTAACAGTGCTCAGATTCCTGCCGAAGATTATCCTTGGTTGGTTGAGAATTTAACAGTTGCCTATAAAGATTCAGTGGACCCAAGAACAAGAGGGTTCATTATTGCTGCACTAGGTGCGTTAAGTACTGACCTTGCTTTACCGACATTACAAATCGCATTAGACGATGTCGATACTGACGTTAAGTTTCATGCTGTAGTGGCCTTAGCCAACATGCCTAAAGGGATTTCCTTTGATTGGACAAAAGTAACAGCAATGCTTAAATCAGAATTACCCATTCTAAGACAAGCTGCGACACTAGCACTTGCAACTCACCAGGTTCCAGAAGCGCAAGAGGGGATTAGAGGTCTTCTTCGCGATGAAAGCCTTGTGGTTAGATACGCTGCGGCGACAGCGTTAATTGCTTACAAAGATGAAGTGGCAAAAGAGCATTTGGAAGAAATTTTAAAACTTCCTTATCCTCCAAAGGATGCGCGCGTTTTACCTCCGGCACTAGATGTAAAACAAATTTCAGATTTAAAGTTGAGTGTTTTAATCACTCTACAAAAATATAATTGGGACATTTTAAACAATACTATTTTAGAGACAGCGGAAAAGGACGAGAATATTTCTGTCGCTACAAAAGCGAAAGAAGTATTAAATCTATTGAAAAAATAGACGATCCTTCGCATAATCTAAGTATTGAATTTTTTTAACAACTTTAGCTGAAACCAAGACAAAGAAAAAGTCTGATCGAGGTTTCGGCTTATTTGCGTCTATAACGAGGAATTTGGTCATGAGTGACACAAAACAGAGTTTAAATCGTCGTGAGTTTTTTAGTTATCTCACAGTTGGATGGGTCATGTTCACAGCTGCATGCGCTGGACTTGCAAGTATGGCCTTCAGATTTTCTTACCCTAACGTTAACTTCGATCCAGAGATGGAATTCTTAGCAGGAACTCCTGCTGATTATGCCAACGGAGTTGATGAAAGATACAAGCAGTTATTTGGTGTGTGGATGGTTAAGTACGAAGGACGTCTTGTTGCTGTATCGAACATCTGTACTCACTTAGGTTGTATTCCTAACTGGCTTCCAGCTGAATTAAAATTCAAGTGTCCATGTCACGGATCTGGTTACTACATGTCAGGTGTAAACTTCGAAGGGCCGGCACCACGTCCACTTGAAAGATATAAAATCTCTCTTCAACCAGATGGAAAAATCAAAGTTGATAAGACAAAGGTTTACCGCGCTGAAAAAGGCGAGTGGGATAACCCGGATGCTTTCTTACCAGTGTAATTAGTAAAACAATAAAACTTAAAAAATATTTCGAACAAGGTTTTTAAAATGGCAGGAAATGGATTAGCAAAAAAAGTTCGCGACACGCAGGTTTGGAAATCAATTTTCAGACATGGTCCACCAGATAACGCTCGTAACAGAGCCGCGGTTATCGCTGGTAACGTGTTTCTTCACCTTCACCCAATCAAGCTAAAGAAGTCAGGGGTTCAACTTGGATACACATGGTGTATGGGTGGACTTACGTTCTTCATCTTCCTTGCATTAACAGTGACTGGTCTTCTTCTAATGTTCTACTACAGACCAACAGCTGAATACGCATTCAACGACATCATCGCTTTAAGAGAGCACGTACCTTTAGGGATCATGAGAGAGATTCACCGTTGGGGAGCTCACGCCATGGTTATTACAGTGTGGATTCACATGTTCCGTGTATTCATGACAGGTTCATATAAACCACCTCGTGAATTCAACTGGGGTATTGGTGTTATCCTTTTAGTTTTAACTCTTCTTCTTTCATTCACTGGATACCTTCTTCCATGGGATCAGCTAGCTATTTGGGCGATTACAGTAGGATCGAACATGGCCAAAGCTACTCCATTCATGGGGAACGGTGGTCCGGGGGCCATGCTAGCTCGTATCGGTGACTTCGTAATGGTTTCTGATAAGAACGACGTTCGTTTCCAGCTACTTGGTGGACGTTTCGTAGGTGAGCCAGCTCTTCTTCGTTTTTACATTCTTCACTGTGTATTCATCCCACTTGTTGTTGGGGTTTTAATTGCAGTTCACTTCTGGAGAGTTCGTAAAGACGGTGGGATCTCAGCTCCGCTTTAAGCTATACAAAAAACTATTAAGGAAAATAGAAAATGTTAAAAGAATTTATTAACCACTTAGCCGATCCGATTATCTCGTTTCCGATTACGACGGTATTGTTCTTTCTAATGGTGAAGTACTATCGTTTTGTTGGATCGAAGAAATTCGCAATTTGGTCAACGATCATCGCTATTCCTGTTGTTGCATGGTTTTTCGCTGATCCTAACTTCTTCCTGATCATCAAGACTCCGGATAACATTCCTATCGGGATCCTGTTAATCCTCGTGTCTTTCACGACGTGGTTTTCACTACACAAAGCAGCTGAAAACGATGTGAGAATTGAGCAGGGACTTGGACCGATTGAAGCTCTTCCTGAAAACAGAGAAAAAGTTTGGTCATGGCCTAACCTTGTATACACAGAATTATTCGCGATCATCGCGTGTACTGCTTTCCTGGTTATTTGGGCGATTATCTTTAAAGCTCCACTTGAAGAACCTGCTAACCCGACTTGGGCACCAAACCCGGCGAAAGCTCCATGGTACTTCCTTGGTCTTCAAGAAATGCTTGTATACTTTGACCCTTGGATGGCCGGGGTAGTTCTACCTGGTCTAATCGTAGCTGGTCTAATTGCTATTCCTTATATTGATACAAACCCGAAAGGGAACGGATACTACACATTCATGGAAAGAAAATGGGCGATCATTTCTTTCTTATATGGATGGCTAGTTCTTTGGATCTACCTAATCATCGTAGGGGTATTCTTCCGCGGTCCGAACTGGACGTTCTATGGCCCATTCGAGTACTGGGACTTCCACAAAATTGTGGCCGAATACAACATCAACCTTTCTGAATTTATCTGGATTAAAGGTCTAGGAATCGGAATGCCGAAGAACCTGGTTGTCAGAGAAATCTTCGGGATCATTCTTACTCTTCTATACCTTACAGTTATCCCTGTTTGGTTTGCTCGCGCGACTAAATTTGGACGCGACTTTTACGAAAACCTGGGATCAATTCGTTACTACATCTTCATGACTCTAGTTGTAGTAATGATGAGTTTACCGATTAAGATGGTTCTTCGCTGGTTATTTAGCTTGAAGTATATCGTTGCTCTACCAGAGTGGGAGCTCAACCTGTAATAGGTTTAATGGCCGTAATTTAATTTTAAGATTTTTATATTATTAAGGATTATTGAAAATGAGTGAGAATAATAAGGAACCAGGAATGGCATACAGCATGCCAAAACTCCACAAGATCATGGCGATCTTGTCCTTTATATTTTTCGTAACAACTATCTGGGTTTTCTTAGATGACTACATGAGACCGTGGAAAGCGTATCAAGTAGAAGCGATGAAAATTCAAAGACGTCACTTAGATGCAAAAATTAAAGAAGCAGCTAAAAACATTGATGATAAGAAGCTTGTTGAATTAAATGCTCGTCTTGCTAAAGGAAACGAAATCGTTGCCAGCAGAAAAGAAGAGATCGCAAAAGCTGAAAAAGAGCTAGCTGCAATTATTGCAAAAATCAAAGCTCAAACAATTATTAACGGGGTTTTAAACGGTAAAGTTGGTGCTAAAAACTTTAACTTTGAAACAGCTGAAGCTCACGAAGAATTCAAAAAAGTTGGCAAGTTCTATAAAGACCTTAAAGAACTAAAGGCCGATTTTGATAAAGGTAGAGATGACCTGAAAGCTTACCAGGCCCAGGAAAAAGAAGCTCACGCTAAAATCGCGACTTTAAATCAAGAAGTCACAGAAACTGAAAAAGAAATCAAAGATATCACTAACACTTTAGAGCTATTAAAGATGGCCAAGAAGTCGACAGATATCACGCCGGTTTTCGCTCTAAGAAACCTGCCGTTCATCGATTTCATGGACCCAACAATCAAGATTCACCAGATTGTTGTTAACAACGTAACTGATGACAGATATTTCCGTCAGGTTCCGAAAGTAGACCGTTGTATTACTTGTCACACTTTCATTGACCAACCTGGATTTGAAAAAGAAGCCAACCCATTTAAGACTCACCCGAACTTAGATCAATACGTTGGTCTAGAATCAAAACACCCAATGAAACAAATTGGATGTACGGCTTGTCACGGTGGGGAAGGACACAGAGTTAACGACTTCAACTCAGCTGCTCACATGCCTGATTCTGAAGCGCAAGAAAAAGACTGGGTAAAAAAATACAACTGGCATGAACCACACAAGGTTCCTCAGCCAATGTTCACAAAATCTCAAACGGAAGCAAGCTGTGTTAAGTGTCACCAAGGTGTTGAACTTATCCCAGGTGCTACAGTTCTTAACGAAGGCCGTATGGCAATCGAGAAGTACGGATGTAATGCTTGTCACAAGATTGCAGGATGGGAACACAAGAGAAAGATGGGGCCATCACTTCTTAAGATCGCTGGAAAAGTTGATAAAGAATGGTTCAAGTCATGGGTTTGGGAGCCAAAAGCTTTCAATAAACACACAAAAATGCCGGCGTTCTTTAGACAGTCGAACAACTCTAAACCAGAATTTGTTCGTCTAAACATTGCTGAAGTTAACGCTATGGCCGAGTACATTTGGGATAAGTCTAAGCCATACGAACCGAACGAAAAGTACCGCGGTGGAAACGCCGATAAAGGTAAGGAGCTAATCTCAAGCATCGGATGTATGGGATGTCACGGTGTAGATGGATTAGAAGATCAGTCAAAAGCGGTTAAAGCTTACGCTGGACCGTGGTTATCTGGATTGGGATCAAAAGTATCTCCAGACTGGATCATGTCATGGATTAAAAAACCATGGCACTATCAAGAAGATTCGATCATGCCGTCTCTTCGTCTAACAGACGCTGAAGCGAACGACATCACAGCTTACTTGATTTCTCTAAGAAACAAACAGTTCGAAAGCTTAACTTTCGCACCATTTGATTTAAAAGCTCGTGACGAACTTTTAGCTGACTACTTATCTGCATTCGACACGATCGAAAATGCAAAAGCAAAAGTCGCTAAGATGGGCGACCGTGAAAAGACTCTTGATCTTGGTAAGAGATCAATTGGTAAGTACGGATGTTTCTCTTGTCACAACATCGAAGGGTTTGAAGACTATGCTCCTATCGGACCAGAGTTAACAAAAGAAGGATCAAAACCAATCACTCAGTTTGGTTTTGGTATCCAGCACGATGTTGCTCCTAGAAGAGATGCATGGATCACAGCTCACTTACAAAACCCAAGAAGATGGGATATCGGTATCGATAAAGTGTTCCGTGACTTAAACAAAATGCCGAACTTCTACATGGGTGAAGCTGAAGCTAAGAAAATTACAGTTGCTCTTCTTGGACAAGTTTCTGATCCACTTCCACTAGCTGGAGTGAAGAGACTGAATGCTGGAGAGACACTATATAACGATGCTATGAAAGTAGCGAACAAGTACGGATGTGTGGCCTGTCACCAGATCGACGGTCTAAGAGGTAACATTCTTGGTATGTACGCTGATGATATCAACCAAGGTCCACCAAGACTTGTTAACGAAGGACACAGAATCCAGACTGACTGGTTCTACCACTTCTTAACAAACCCTGAGATCCAAAAGATCAGACCATGGCTGTCGGTAAGAATGCCAACATTCAACCTGACAACTGCAGAGAAAAACACTCTGATCGCAGGATTCCAGCAAGGTGCTCATCAACCAACGTTTGAAGAGCCAGCTGAATTCGTGAAGTGGGCACCAGGTGAACGTGAAGAAACACTGAAACTTTTTACAGCTCTAAACTGTGTTCAGTGTCACACTCAAGGATTCAATGGAGAAACTCCACTGGCTCCAGATTTAAGAAAAGCTAGCAAGCGTCTAAGACCATCATGGATTAAAAAGTGGCTTACAAACCCACAAGCAATCCTGCCTGGTACGACAATGCCAAGTTTCTTCGGTGAAAATGGTAAAGAGCCAATCGAACCAAGTTACTTTGGTGGAGATGCTGAAAAGCAAATTAACGGTTTAACTAAATACATTATTGAATTAGGACAATAGGAGTAAAGACATGGGACACTCTCATACTCATGATGGACCACAGCCATACCACGAGTATCCACACGATCCTCAGTTTGCGAAAGCAAGCCCAGGGAAAATCGGGATGTGGTTATTCCTTGCAACCGACGGTATGTCGTTTTCAGGGTTTCTTATCTCTTATGCAGTTCTAAGATGGACTCGCGCATGGCCAAACCCAGCTGAAGCCCTTGGTGGTGTTGAGCTTTCAGGTTTCATGACATTCCTTCTAATCTGTTCTTCAGTATCAATGGTTCTTGCGATTGATGCTTGTAAGCAGAAAAATAGACAAGCAATGCTAAGATGGTTAGCAGCTACGATCTTTGGTGGGGTTGCCTTCCTTTCGATCCAGGCTTACGAGTATCACCACCTTCACCATGCAATGGGGATGAGCTTCAACTCTTACGCTCACGGTGATGCACTATTTTCTTCGACATTTTTTGCTATTACTGGATTCCACGGTCTGCACGTTCTTTCAGGGGTTATCTACCTGATCACTATGTTCGTTCATGCTTACCGCGGTGATTTCGACAATGGAGACTACAACCAACTTGAGATCGCTGGTCTTTTCTGGCACTTTGTTGACCTTGTTTGGATCCTTGTATTCACGTTCGTTTACCTGCTGTAAAAACTTATGTTAAAAAAATTATCATTGGTCTCGACATTATTACTTATCACTTCTGGGCAAGCACTTGCTTGCCCGGTGTGTATGGGGTCGAGTCCAAATGATAAATACTACCTTTGGGTTGTTGGCGCTTTTATTCTGGTTATCTACTTTCCAATGTTCTACTTGTTTAAAACCTTCATTAAGTTCAGAAACATCAACAATACTGATCTTAACTCTAAAAGCTAAATCCTATGCGCTCTGATAAAACAGTATTTGCAATCATCGGACTTCTCAGTGCCGCTGTTATTGGTTTTCTTTTTTGGTTAATCTACTTCAAGACAGGTGCAAGTGTTGGTGACAACGGATGGGTGAGTTCACTTCCGGCCGTGAACGCTTTCTTGAATGCATTGACTGCTATTTTCTTAGTGACTGGCTATTACGCGATTAAAACCAATGACCGCGAACTGCATGTTCGTTTGATGTTGGCCGCGACTTTAACATCAGCATGTTTTCTTGTCAGTTATGTCACTTATCACCATTTCCAAGGGGACACTAAGTTTTTGGCCCAAGGATGGATTCGTCCAGTTTATTTCTTTATTTTGATCACTCACATTCTACTTTCAATCGTGCAGGTTCCATTAATCCTGACGACTTTATACCTGGCCTTTACTAAAAAATTCCAAAAACATAAGAAAGTGGCGAGATACACTTTTCCTATCTGGCTTTATGTTTCAGTAACAGGTGTTCTGATTTTCGTGATTCTTAAGTGGTTTAACTAAGATTTTTTAAGCGCACTCAGATCGATACAATCATTTTGATAAATCCCAAAACCAAAACGCAGTCTGCTTCCGCGGAAGTCAGTCCACACATTGATCGCACGAAGTTCATCATGAAGTTTTTTTGTATGCTCCGGGCTTGGCATAGCAAAAGTTAAAAAGTGCCCATGGTTATCGTAATCAACACTGAGAATATTCTTTTCAACTAAGTAATTGTGATCAATTTCCAGGAGATGATTGCGGAAGTTTTTCTGTAGCTTTTGAACGTGAGCATGAATTTTTTCAACTGTTAATCCTTCTTTTTTAAAGAGAGAAAGAACAGCGTTTAGACGATAAAGGGCAGCGAAGTCCATGGTCGATCCGGCAAATCGGTAACCGTCTCGAGAGTAGCCTGTGTTTCCACCGTCAGTGGCCAGACTGGTGAACCCTGCAAACCATCCAGTATAAAGAGGGCGAAGGTTTTCAGCATGAGGAGGCACTACCATAAAACAGGCGCCTTCTCCTCCTTGGGCGTATTTATATGAACCAGCGATATAAAAGATGCGGTCTTCGATTGCGCTTAAGTCTGTCGGCACGGCCATGAATCCGTGGTAGCCATCGATGACAATCATCGTATTTTTTTCTTTTACAGCGTCGACAATTTTTTTAAGATCTTTAACCACCATTCCCGAATTAAAAAAGACGTGACTTAAGAAAATCATGTCGTAGTGATTCGTTGTTATTTTCTCAATAAAACGATCTTCAAAATTATCAAAGGGCTGGGTGGCCATTTTTTCAACTGAAACAATCTTATCTTCACTTAAGCGATTGACCTGACGGTCAAAACTGTAAAACTCAGAATCAGTCGTTAAAACAGAAATCGTCTTGCCTGTGCCAAAACAAGAAAAGAGCCTGTAGACAAACTCATGTGTATTGGGAGCAAAGACAATCTGCTCTGGACGAGAAACATTTAAAATTTCAGCAATCAGCTTTTGAGTGGCCGGAAGTTTTGTTGAAAAAATATGACCCCATTTATCATCCACATACTTTGCTGAATCATCCCAGTACTCCAGCGTCGCTTCGCGAGTGACATCCGGCCAGAAGTGGTGGCTATGGCTGGCGTAATGCTGAATATGTGGGTTGGCCGTTAAAAAGTGTGAATAATATTTTTTATACATGGAAACTCATCTTCTTTTTAACTTCAACCGGAAGCTTTGGCAGTCTCGAGTTTGGAATCAAAAATGTTGAAAGGTTAAATAGGTCTAAGAACACGCGGTTGTTGTCAGCAGCTCTCTTTAAATACTGATGCCCTGATGATCCACCAGTTCCAATTTTTGTCCCTAACATTCTTTGAGCAAGAAGTGCGTGACGGTATCTCCACGTCGTGAAGTTCTCATCAATATTCATAAGCCCGGTGATAACTTGAAAAGGCAGAGCGAGCATAGATTCATGACGATAAAGAAGAATAAAAAGAGCATTGAGGATGGCTTTTTGAGAAAGCTTTCTTTGATTCTTTTCAATCAAGTCTTTATGTTTTGTTTCATCAAATAAACTCGAGAATGTTTCGCGAGTGAGTTTTAAATTTTCTAATTGAATTTGTTTTTGTCTGTCAGAAAGGTGAGCGCTGTTGGTTTCAATAATATCCTGGTCATCTTTTAGAATATCATTGATTGATTTTTGATACTCACTCCAGAAGTTGAATCCTTCCATATTTGTATATGGGATTCTCTCAAGCCATCCTTCCAGGCATTTTAAAATCGTCGGTGATTTTTCAACTTCCGTCAGGTGAGCTCTGTCTTTTTCATCAAGGCGTCCCATGAAAAATTCGCGGTCCACATCTAAACGATCATTAGTATGAAGGCCTAGCTTGATTTCAATTTCTCTAAACTGCACACTTTGAAATCCTGAAGCCGGGATGAGTAGGTCTCTGAACTCCAGAAAATCCATTGGGGTCATTGTTTCTAAGACATCGAACTGGCCGATCAGGAGTCCCTGGATTTTTTGGATGCGTTCAAGCTTTTGAACAATCGAAGAGAGTTCTACCTCTGGGATGTAAGTTTTCTTGAAAACCGAAAGAACAGAGTCCAGGTCGTGGATAATTTGTTTAAACCAAAGCTCATAGACTTGGTGGACCACAATAAAAAGCATTTCATCATGACATTCGCCGTTAGTGCTATCGGCATATTTACGGCTCAGGGGCAGTTGTGAATCGAGGAGCTTAGGCAGCTGTAAATAGTCCCCATAATAGACTGGACCTTTGTTTTTATGCATGTGCTTACTCCTTACGAAAATGACCCTTTTTACAGCGAAATTATCCTCAAGAACTGTATGACTTTGCAAGAAAGATTTAGTATAAAATGGGGCACCGATTACAGCCCTAATACAGAGTAAAAGATATGCGTCTTAAGAATCTTTCACTGACTAACGTCTTCTTCACATTTGCACTGCTGATGTGGGGAGCAGTTGTACACAACACTCAATCAAGTCTTGCTTGTCCAGATTGGCCATTATGCTACGACCAGGTTTTTCCAAACATGGAAGGAGCGATTCTTATCGAACACGGCCACCGTCTTCTGGCGAGCTTTGTTGGTTTACTGACAATTGGGATGGTGGTGTTTTCTTTTAACGACAGAAAAAAATCAGAAGCTCACTTGCACTTATTCAAGGCTTCTCTTCTTGCTCTTTTCCTGGTTATCGCTCAGGGAGCTCTTGGTGGGATCACTGTTATCTACAAACTTCCTACTATTGTGTCGACATCTCACTTAGGTCTTTCACTGATCTTCTTTTCTTTCATCGTTTACATTCACCACAAAGCTGCGACGCTGGTTAATCCGGCCCGCGAACTTTCGGCCGCTGTGAAAGAGAAGTTCCAGAAGAACTGGAAGCCAGTTGTTCGTCATGGGATTTTATTTTCCCTGGCACTTCTTTATTCTCAAATTCTTCTTGGCGCGTTCATGAGACACGCCGGAGCAGGGGCTGCCTGTGGTCTTGGACCAAACAGTGCTTTCCTTTGCATGGATGTGACTAGCTGGTCATTAAAGATCTGGCCTTCAATGCATCCGTCTCAACTGCACATGATCCACCGTATGTACGGCGTGATCGTATTCTTAGTTGTTTCATTCTTCTCTGTTAAGACTTACCACTTCTTTAAAGGTGATAAGACTTTAAGAACAGCAAGTATTCTTCCTTTTATTTTTGTTTCATTCCAGGTGTTCATCGGAATCATGACTATCTGGCTGAACATGAGTGTTCTTCCCACAACTCTGCACTTAGCAGGGGCCGCTCTTTCTCTGATTTCCCTATGGAAATTAAATTTAATGATGAAGGATGTGGAAGACTCTTTTTTTTTAGGTAATCGTCACTCATTCTTATCTGATGTAGTTGATTTAACAAAACCAAGGCTGTCGTTACTCGTTATGGTGACGGCGATGGTGGGGGCCTTAATCGCTCCGGACAAAATTAATTTCTTCAAAGCACTACTGGCCTTCTTTTTAATTACCATGGTGGTTATCGGTGCAGCTGCACTTAACTGCTACATCGAGCGCGAAGTCGATGCGAAGATGAATCGTACAAAAGATCGTCCTCTTCCAGCTCAGAGAATGAATCCAAGAACGGCGCTGATTTTTGGCGCGGTCATGATTCTTATTTCTGTTCCGGCCCTTTGCATGTTCATCAACCTGACAACCGGGGTCCTGGCATTAATTGCCGCAGCTCTTTATCTGTACGCTTACACTCCGATGAAACAAAAGAGTGAGCTTGCAGTTTATGTAGGGGCAATTCCAGGAGCGATTCCACCTGTCATGGGATGGACTGCTGTGACGGGTCAAATTGATATCATGGCCATCACACTCTTCTTGATTCTTTTTGTTTGGCAACTTCCACACTTCTTAGCCATCTCGCTTTACCACGCAGATGACTATGGTGCGGCGAGCATTAAGGTTTATCCCAACTTAAAACGTGGGATCACTATTACAAAAGTAGGGATTTTCGTTTTCACGGGCTTTTTGTTCGTGACTTCGCTTCTGCCGTCGATCTTTTCTCATGCAAGTTTTATTTATACCAGAGCAGCATTTGTTCTAAGTGGGATTTTCTTAGTCTACTCGGCCTTTGGATTCTTCATTAAACAAGACCAGGCAAAGGAAAGGGAGTGGGCAAGAAATTACTTTTATGGGTCGTTGTTTTACCTCCCATTACTCCTGATGGCGCTCATATTTTTTAAGTAGACCGAAAAAATGCTCCAGTGGAGCATTTTTACTAGTCTTGAATGACTAAAGAGGTCGGTGTGTTTTTAAGAGTTCGGGCTACCCTGAAAAAATGCTCCAGTGGAGCATTTTTACTAGTCTTGAACGACTAAAGAGGTCGGTGTGTTTTTAAGAGTTCGGGCTACCCCGAAAAAATGCAGGCTAGAGAGCTCACCATCGGACCACTTTTTATAAGATTAGCTAGTGGCTAAAATTAGAATTTTTGATTATGATATACATCAATAATTGATAATAATAACGCATCTTTAACTTTCCCAAGACAGGATTGCTGATATGAATCTTCTTTTGAACTTTTTTATGAAATACTTCGTGGCCGGCGCGCAAGCTAATGTTAGCTTTTTTGAAGCGATCAAACCACCAGTTGATATTTCAACAACAGGACACTTAATCGATAGCTTATTCATGCTGACGACTTGGTTGATCCTTTTCTTCTTCGTGTTGGTATGTCTTGGACTATTTGGTTTCTCATACCTTTACTCAAAAAAGAAACACCCTAAAGCACACTACACTCACGGAACAAGCAGAAAGCAAATTGCTATCGTTGCAGCTATCGGTGCCTTAGTATTCATCATGGTAGATATGCAAATTACGACGATCTCTAACCGTGACTTCGTAAACGTATTTTTAAAATACCCAGATGAAAAAGAAGATATCATCCGCGTAGAAGTACTTGCTCAACAATGGGCATGGAACTTCCGCTACCCAGGTAAAGATGGAATCTTCAACACTGAAGATGACGTTGTAACTCTTAACGATCTTCGCCTTCCAGTTGGAAAAAAAGTTATCTTCCAAGTTACATCTAAAGACGTAATCCACTCATTATACTTCCCGAACGCTCGTCAAAAAGTCGATGCAATGCCAGGAAGAATTTCAAGACTTTGGTATGAACTAACAAAGCCAGGTCTATACGATATTGCCTGCGCAGAAATGTGCGGGACTTTCCACTACAGAATGCAAGCGAAGCTAACTGTGTACACTCAAGAAGAATACAAAACTTGGATGGGTGAGATGCAAGAGCGTGCGCTTAACGTAACTGAAAAAGACAACGCTGACATCTTCTGGGGATGGAAGTGGGTAGCATCTAACTAATTATTGAATTTGATTATTAAAGATAGAGAGGAAACTCATGGCATTTTTTGAACAAGAAATTCACGACGCACCTACGACATTCTTGTCGAAGTACGTTTTCTCATTTGACCACAAAGTCATTGCAAAACAATTCCTGTGGTACGGAATTGCTTTCCTTGGAATTGGCGGGATGATGGCACTTCTTATCCGTTGGACACTGGCTTTCCCTGGAGAACCATTTCCAGTTCTAGGTCAGATCCTTTTCCCACACACGGGAGGAGTTGTTCCACCAGATACATACGCCATGCTGTTCACGCTTCACGGAACAATCATGATCTTCTTTGCCATTACTCCAATTCTGATTGGTGCTTTTGGTAACTACTGTATTCCGCTTTTAATTGGAGCGCGCGATATGGTTTTCCCGACACTGAACATGCTTTCTTTCTGGTTAGCATTCGTTTCAGCAATCCTTCTTCTTGCTTCACTTTTCACTCCATTAGGAGGAGCAGCAGGTGGATGGACTTCTTACCCAACTCTTTCAACATTAATTGGTTCGGCCGGTGTTGGTCAGACTCTTTGGTGTTTATCTTTATTCGTTCTAGGGGTTTCTTCGACAATGGGTGCGGTAAACTATATCGCGACTATCATTACATTAAGAGCACCGGGAATGGGTTACTTCGACATGCCACTTACGATCTGGGGACTTTGGCTGACAGCAATCCTGAACGCTATCTTCCTTCCAGTTCTTGGAGCAGGTCTTCTTCTTCTAACTTTTGACCGCGTATTCGGAACAACTTTCTTCCTTGCTGGAGCAGCCGCTACTTCAGGATCAGGGGACCCGGTACTATTCCAGCACGTTTTCTGGATCTTCGGTCACCCGGAAGTATACATCCTTATTCTTCCAGCTTGGGGTATCGTATCTGACCTTCTTTCATTCTTTGCAAGAAAGCCAGCATTCGGAGCTAAAGCTACTGCACTTGCGATGACATCAATCACGATTCTTTCGACTCTGGTTTATGGTCACCACATGTACTCAACTCAAATGTCTCCACTGTTAACTCAATCTTTCATGATGTTAACAATGACGATCTCGATTCCTTCTGCTGTCTTCTTCGCTAACTGGCTTGGGACACTTTGGAAAGGAGCGATCAGATTCCAAACTCCAATGCTATTTTCTCTTGGGGTAGTATTCGTATTCGGTCTAGGTGGATTAACTGGTCTATACCTGGCAACTGTTTCAACTGACCTTTACCTTCACGATACATATTTCGTAGTTGGTCACTTCCACTACACGATGGCCGCTTCGGTTCTTCTTGGTGGATTCGCTGCAACTTATTTCTGGTTCCCAAAAATGTTCGGTCGCATGATGAACGAAACACTAGGGAAGTGGCACTTCTGGATTTCAATGATTGGTCTAAACGGAATCTTCATGGGAATGATGGTTATCGGACACGCTGGTATGCACCGTCGTATCTACAACCCATTCGTCTATGAGTTCCTACAAAACCTAATCCCGCTGAACATGTTCATTACAATTTCAGCTTTAACAATGGGTGCTGCTCAGTTGTTCTTCGTATACAACTTTGTTTACTCAATGTTCAAAGGGCCAATTGCTACGCAAAACCCTTGGGAAGTTGGAACACTTGAATGGACTATTCCTTCACCAGCTCCACACTATAACTTCAAAGAAGTTCCAGTGGTGAAGTGTGGACCACATGAATTCGGTAACCCGAATTTATCTGGGAAAGATTTCCAATATCAAACTGAAGAATTAGTAAGAGCATAATAAAGATGGCACAAGCACAGGCACATAATATCGCACAGGCAAAAGAAGGGGATAAAGTTATCTCTACGATTGCTATGATTGTGACTTTAGTGTCATTCGGAATGTTATTTTTAACATTGATGATGGGCTTTGCGATTTACCGTTTTACTGCTCCAGTATGGCCACCGGCCGGAATGGAGAAGCCTTCGCTTCTTCTTCCTACAATCAGCACGCTAGTTATTGTTCTGAGCTCTATCATCTATATGTCTTTTGAAAAGAATGTAGTGAAAGGGATGGCAGACAAAAGAGGCCTGACTTGGACTCTAATTCTTGGTGTGGCCTTTATGGTGAGCCAGTTTTTATTCTGGAACCAACTTAAGTCTCACGGGATTTTTGTTTCTTCTGGAATTTTTGCTTCGATTATTTACGCTTTCACATGGATCCACGCCGCTCATATTGTAGCAGGACTTGGACTTTTAGTGTGGTTATATAGCGCGCTTAAAACTGCGGATTCGATGACGGCTGTAAAAGTCGCGAATGTTGGCAAGTTTTGGCACTTTCTTGGAATCGTTTGGATAATAATGTTTGTGACTATTTTCGTTTTATAATGAGGAATACTATGAAAGGTTTGAAACTAACTTTAACCGTCTTCTCACTTCTGGCATTAGTGTCATGTAGTGAAACACACTTCAAAGAAGACAAAATTTTTGCAGGTGGAGTTTATGCTCCGGCAAAAAGTTTGAATGACGGTAAATCACTTTACACTGAATACTGTATGCCATGTCACGGTGTAAACGGAGATGGAAAAGGTGTAGCTGCAAAAGGGCTAACTGTTCCACCAAGAAACTTCAAACTTGGACAGTTTAAATTCGGTAGAGTTGTCTCTGGGGAACTTCCACATGACGAAGACTTCTACGAAATCCTGAAAAGAGGTCTACATGGTACAGCTATGCTTCCATGGGATTTATCTCAACAGCAAATGCATGACGTCGTTCAATACATCAAAACTTTCGCACCAGAAAAGTGGGAAGGGGCTGACAAAAAACTTGGTGACGTGATTGTTGCTGGTAAAGATCCGTACGGAGAAGCTCATAAAGAAAGTGCAATCCAAAGAGGGAAGGAAGTTTTCCACGTAGTTGCTCAATGTTGGACATGCCATAGAGCTTACGTTTCTCACGCAGAATTTAGCCAAATCGCTCAAAAAATTAACGGAGCACCAGTTACTGAATTTGACCCAGATATGTACCACGTAAAGTTACAGCCATCTGACTACGGTGTTGCAACTATGCCACCTGATTTCACATACGACTCTGTTCGTTCTGCGACTACGGTTGAAGAGCTATACGTTCGCCTAAACTCTGGTGTCGGCGGAACAGCAATGGCTTCTTGGAAAGGCGTTCTTCAGGACGACGAAATCTGGGCCGTAGCTCATTATGTAAAATCACTAATGGATATGAAGAGAACTCCAGCAAGAGCTAAGCTTCTGGAAAACATTAAGAATTAATTTATGACAACAACAGCGACTGGATTTTATAGAGAAGATAACTGGTTTCAAAAACTAGTCAGAAAGAAATCTTTCTGGCTGCTTTTTTGGGTCCTATCTTTCAGCTATCCAGTGTACAGGACACTTCACCGTACACTTCCACCACCGCTGCCTGTTTATTACAAGGTTCCAGAATTCACTCTAACAAATGAATTCGGAAAACCTTTTGGAACAAAAGAGCTTCAGGGAAAATTCTATATCGCTAACTTTATGTTCACTTCATGCCCGACAACTTGTCCGGCACTGATGGCGAAAATGGACCTGGTTCAAAAAAGAATCAGAGGACTTGGGACAAAAGCAGCGATTGTGACTTTCACTGTTGATCCAGAAGTTGATACTCCGGAAGTTCTTTATAAGTACGCCAGAAAAAGACACTCAAACCCTTTTATCTGGAACTACTTAACAGGAACAAAAGGCGACCTGGAAAAAATCGTTATCAATGGCTTCAAAGTTCCGATGGGATCAAAAGAGCCGATTGAAAAACAATTAGCAGAAGAAAAAATTACGTTGTTCGATATTGCTCACTCAGAAAAATTAGTTCTGGTAGACGATAAAGGACAGATTAGAGGGTATTACGGAACTGAAAGAGTTGAGATGGATAAAATGATGATCGATCTTGGACTTCTAGTAAACAACAGTTTCAGTCATGCTCAACCACAACCAGCTGTACAAAATTAGTAAAGAGAGGAGATAACCATGGGCGACCATAACCACAAAGAATACAAAAGCCACACGAAAGAATATATCATCATATTTTTTGTCCTGACTTTTTTAACCCTGCTTGAGCTTATGATTCCAGGTCTGAAAACAGAATACTGGCACAAGGTTGTTGCTCTTGTTGGTTTAGCTTTCGGTAAAGCTTTCGTTGTTGCTTACTTCTATATGCACTTAAAGGAAGAAACAGCATGGATGAAAGTCATTGCAGCTGTCCCTCTATCAGCAGTTCTTTACGCTGCGGCCCTAATCCTTGAAGGAATGTATCGTTAATCTTTTTCACATTTTTAAATAAAGAACGGGCCCTTATCGGGCCCGTTTTTATTTGTCTCTTCACTCATCCCAAGATAAAAAATATTCATCATTTTATCTGGAGATGCACACATGAAAATTCTTTCACTTTTTGCCCTTCTTCTAACAGGCACAGCAATGGCCGCCAGCGATTCAGTCGGCGTATTCTATCGTCCAGAAAAAGTTATCGTTTTAGTTAACGAAAGAGGCGAAGAAGCAGATCTTCAAAATTTAATCAGAAGATTGGGCGCAGGAAAAAATTCTTTCCAGGCCATCTCTCAGGATAAAACAATTAAAGTTGTTTGCGGAAAATCAGAAATCGAAGCATCGTGCACGTTTACTTTTTTTCCGGGATCAAATGTTGTGATTAACAGCAACCGTTCGGTTGAAGCGCAGACAACACTTGAAGATCTTGGAATCGAGCTGGTTGATGACATCTCTGTTGGATATGAAAGCTCAATGGGCGATAAATTCACCCTGGAAGTGGCAAATGGAAACATTCACTTCTTAGGAAGCAAAAAGATTTTAAAGTAATTTCGATTTTTTACAGCTGTACTCTTTGAAATTAACTTTCGGAATCACTAAGCCTTTGCACATTGATTTCGAAAGTTTTTTTCCAGGATTCTTCTCAATAAGATCTGCCATCCCCATAAAGGCAGGAGTCAGTCCATCGCGAACCTTCTTTACGACAGAATAAATCTTAGTCGGATTCCCAGCCTCATACCCTTTATCGCACATCTCGTTTTCAAAGATTTCTTTTCTCGATTCATTATCACCACGGTAAATTTTGTAAAGCCCGGCCAGGTATCCTGTGCGGTCTTCTCCCAAAGTGCAGTGGAAATAAATTTTTTGATTGTTAGCTTCAGCATTTTTAAGCATGTTGAGAGCATCCACTGTCATTTCACAAAAAGCGCCGTAATCAGTGATGTCTTTCCATGGAAAATCTAAATGCATCATATCGCTTTCAGAAACTCCCAGCGATTGGAGAGTTTCAATCTCGCGGGCTATATCCCCGTTAGTGTCGATTTTAATCATTAAAAACTTCTCAACTCCTAAGTCTAAAAGTTTTTGCATCTCTTTTTTGTTTCTCGGGGCCATCCCGCGGATCACATTTTCTGAAACCAGGTGAGAGTTCGGAATTCCCGTCTCGGTAAAAGTTGAAGGCATGATGGAAGCACTACCGGCAAACGCCTGTGAATGAGCTGAAGCCAATAACACAAAAGAAAGGATAGAAGCTTTCATATTTTACGACCTGTTTGAGTTGGCCGGACTATAGCCTGAATCAAAGCGGCTTCCTATGCCGGTTATAAATATTTCACTCTGTTAAACATTCCCGATCACCTTTCGATTCGCTTATTAAGTCGATAAATTCTTTGAATTATGAATATTTACGAGAGAGGCTTAAAATAGAAGGATGGATAGAAGAACTTTTTTAACATTATCCGGAACAGGACTGGTCGCCATGACAGCAACAACTTATATAGGATCAAAATCCACTCAAAAAATGCCCGTGCTTTTTATCGGACATGGAAGCCCTATGAATGCGCTGGCAGACAATGCTTTTACCTGCCATCTAAGAACTTTGGGTGAAACACTTCCTCGCCCTAAAAAAATATTAATGGTTTCAGCTCACTGGATGACCAAAGGAGTAGAGGTTCAGGCCTCTCCTACACCTAAGATGATTTACGATTTTTACGGCTTCCCTAAGGCCCTCTCGGACATTGTCTACCCGGCACCTGGAAATCCGGAATTAGCGGGTGAAGTAAAAAACAGCCTGCATCTTTATCAGGCCGAGCTCGATCTCGACTGGGGATTTGACCACGGAGGCTGGAGTGTTCTTCACCATATGTACCCGAAGGCAGACATTCCAGTGGTGCAGCTATCGCTCAACCAAAATTTTATGAACCTTCGCGATCACCATAAACTTGCTCAGGAATTAAAAAAACTGCGCGAAGAAGGTGTACTCATTATAGGAAGTGGAAACATCGTCCATAATCTTCGCCAATTGAGCCGCAGTGAAACAGCACCTGTTTTTGAATGGGCACGTGAGTTTGACGGCATTATTAAAGACGCTATTTTAAAAAATGATATGACCCAACTTTTGGCCGAAGACCCTTCAAAGTATCCACTTTGGAAGATGGCCCACCCATCAATTGATCATTACCTTCCTCTTTTATATGTGTTAGGTGCGAGTGACCCGAATGAAAAAGTGATTTTTCCTTATGAAGATTTTGAACTTGGAAGCCTTTCGATGCGCTCGGTTTTAATCGGCGCTTAAGTCCTCCTAAGACTAGAAGGGGCCCTTATCGGGCCCCTTTTTATTTGTGATTATTGGCAAGCTTGGATTCTGATTCCGTATAGACAGCTATTTGTTCTAGCTACTTCTTTCATCGCATTGTACTGAGCTTCAGTTTGGTTTCTTCCCATTCCTGACTTCACCGTTTTTGCATCAACATTTCCACCGTAGTCTTTACATGCAGCTACACAGTAGTTTCTCGATTCAGTTGTTAAAATTTCTTCTGTCTTAGCTACTTTAATTCCATATAGACATGAGAATGTTGAAGACACTTTTTGAGTTGCATTTGTTTCGGCCTCAAGAGGAACTCTTCCTTCTGCACTCTGGATTTGTTTTAGCTCGACATTCCCACCGTAGTCCTTACATCCAGCATAGCTAAAGAATCCCAGGCTTCTGTTTGGAGCTTGCATATCATCGATCTGACGACGAAGATCCATATTCTCTCTGATTAAACGGTTATTTGAATCAAGTAGATTATTGTTATCAAAGTTCAGGCGAGAAATTGATTCTGAAAGTGAACGGTTATCGCTATTAAGACGGTCAATTGAATCGTTTAGTCTTCTGTTTTCTCTTCTTAGTTCTTCAACTTCTCTTCCTCCACCTGGCTTAGATGAATTCTGACAAGAGATCAGTTGTGATTGAAGATCATTGATTCTTCTATTGGCATTATCAAGATTTTTTAAACACATTGGCAGGTCATCACGCCCACCATTTTTTCCTGGAATAGTAATTCCGACGCGAACGTCCGCTAATGCTTGAAAACTTAATACAGCTAGACCAAGAACAAGTGCCTTCTTCATAAAATCTCCTCAGGGAAAGTTTGTTATATGTTTGTAGGAATTATGAACGAAGGTGAGACGAGGATGTAGCCCCTTAGTATTTTCTATAAGGGGCCGTCTAAGATTTAAACAGTATGATTAATTAGCTGAAGTGTCTTTTAGGTTCAAAGTAATGGAAATGATTCGGTCTCCTTTAGAGAGCTTAGGAAGAATGTCTAATCCATCTACTACCTGACCGAAGACAGTATTCTTTCCATCTAAGTGAGGGAGAGTTGTTAAGCTTATATAGAATTGTGAATCAGCAGAGTCATTATCAATTCCATGGGCCATACCCATAGTTCCCTTGATGTGTTGAAGCTCATTGAATTCAGCTTTTAACTTTTGCCCGCTTCCTCCCGTACCTGTACCAGTAGGATCTCCAGTCTGAATAATGAAATTAGGAATCGCTCTATGAATAATAAGACCATCGTAGAACTTGCTTTGAATTAATTGCATGACTCTAGCAGATGTTCTTGGGGCAGCTTTAGTATAGAAGCGGAAAACGATATCACCATGGACAGTTTTCATTGTAGCAGAAGCAGTAGAGAGACCACCGATATCTGTTTTTAATTTCTCAATATCGATTTCTTCGCCGTTAGGATTCGCTATCACTTCAATTTTATGGCTGTTTCTATTGCAGCCAGCGAGTGCAATTAAAGTTACGAATAAAAAAAGTTTAATAGTTTTCATATGCCGTCACACGTTAAGCAATTGTTATTAGATAAATTATACCGAGAATCTGAGTTTAAAAAAGTTTTTTTAAAATTTATTAATATTTTCTTAATTTTGTGTTGACACTTTATCATCGTTTGATTAAATTCCTCTTCACGTTTGAAGTTAAGACTGATTGCCGAAACACAAATCATCGTTATAGAAATATATAGATTTTTGGGCGTGTAGCTCAGTTGGGAGAGCATCTGCCTTGCACGCAGAGGGTCGCAGGTTCGATTCCTGTCATGTCCACCATTCTTTCAAAAACTAAACGTAACTTAGTTCTTTAAAATTCTAATAGAGATAAAAGATTTGAAACCGAAAGGTTTCGATTCAAGATGAGAAAGGTCCCAAACAAAAAATATCTGACGTAACTATTCAGTCACGCTGTTAAAAGCTCAAGTTGTAATAAAGTTGAAAGTGATAAAAAGTCGGAGCCAGTACATTTCCTGTCACTGGTAATTAATGAATAGATCAATCCGTATAGTAGTTTGTTAAATTAAATTTAAATCAAATTTTATATTGAAGCTTGGAGAGTTTGATCCTGGCTCAGAACGAACGCTGGCGGCGTGCCTAACACATGCAAGTCGAACGTGAAAGTCCTTCGGGATGAGTAAAGTGGCGCACGGGTGAGTAACACGTAGGTGACCTGCCTTTTAGAGGGGAATAACCAGAAGAAATTTTGGCTAATGCCGCATACGAAGCACGGTTTTAAGACTGTGCTTGAAAGAATGCCTCTGCATATGCATTCGCTATTAGATGGGCCTGCGGGACATTAGCTAGTTGGTGGGGTAAAGGCCTACCAAGGCGACGATGTCTATCCGGTCTGAGAGGATGATCGGACACACTGGAACTGAGACACGGTCCAGACTCCTACGGGAGGCAGCAGTGGGGAATATTGCGCAATGGGGGAAACCCTGACGCAGCAACGCCGCGTGAGTGAGGAAGGACTTCGGTCTGTAAAGCTCTGTTAATGTGGAAAAATGGCAGTTGGTCTAATAGGCCGATTGTTTGATGGTACACATAGAGGAAGCACCGGCTAACTTCGTGCCAGCAGCCGCGGTAATACGAAGGGTGCAAGCGTTGTTCGGATTTATTGGGCGTAAAGCGCGCGTAGGCGGACCTGCAAGTCAGATGTGAAATCTCGGGGCTCAACCTCGAAACTGCGTCTGAAACTACAGGTCTAGAATCTCGGAGGGGGAAGGGGAATATCGCATGTAGGGGTAAAATCCGTAGATATGCGATGGAACACCAGAGGCGAAGGCGCCTTCCTGGACGAGTATTGACGCTGAGGCGCGAAAGCGTGGGGATCAAACAGGATTAGATACCCTGGTAGTCCACGCTGTAAACGATGAACACTAGATATTGGAGGATTTGACCCCTTCAGTGTCGTAGCTAACGCGTTAAGTGTTCCGCCTGGGAAGTACGGTCGCAAGACTAAAACTCAAAGGAATTGACGGGGGCCCGCACAAGCGGTGGATTATGTGGTTTAATTCGAAGCAACGCGCAGAACCTTACCTAGGCTTGAAATCCTACGAATCCCTTTTAAACGAGGGAGTGCCCTTCGGGGAATGTAGTGACAGGCGCTGCATGGCTGTCGTCAGCTCGTGTCGTGAGATGTTGGGTTAAGTCTCGCAACGAGCGCAACCCCCATTTTTAGTTGCCAGCATTAAGTTGGGCACTCTAGAAAGACTGCCTGGGCTAACCAGGAGGAAGGTGGGGATGACGTCAAGTCCTCATGGCCCTTATGTCTAGGGCTACACACGTAATACAATGGTCGGTACAAAGGGATGCGAACTCGCGAGGGGGAGCCAATCTCAAAAAACCGATCTCAGTCCGGATTGGAGTCTGCAACTCGACTCCATGAAGTTGGAATCGCTAGTAATCGCGGATCAGCACGCCGCGGTGAATACGTTCCCGGGCCTTGTACACACCGCCCGTCACACCATGGGAGTTGTTTTTACCTGAAGCCGTGGCCCTAACCGCAAGGAGGGGAGCGTCTACGGTCGAAACGATGACTGGGGTGAAGTCGTAACAAGGTAGCCGTAGGGGAACCTGCGGCTGGATCACCTCCTTTTAAAGGATCCAGCTCTATAGGAGCTTTATCCGGTCAAATTGTTTGGAAGACCTTTCTTATTTTTGAATTTCTTTAGATCTATAAGAGAAATATTTTGTTTCAATCTAATTATAAAAATTGGGTTTGTAGCTCAGGTGGTTAGAGTACGTCCCTGATAAGGACGGGGTCGCAAGTTCGAGTCTTGCCAGACCCACCATTAATTAGGACGAATTGAAACATTAGCTCTTTAACATTGACATAACAGGATCAGATAGAAGACGAGAACCCATGTAAGTAACGAGAGTAATGCCCTCGTTATTTGAAATTAAATTAAATATAACTTAATAACAAAATGAAAAAAGCTATTAAGGGTGTATGGGGAATATCTTGGCAGCAAGAGGCGAAGAAGGACGTATATTAGCCAGCGAAATGCATCGGGGAGTCGGCAAATAGACTTTGATCCGGTGATGTCCGAATGGGGAAACCTTCACACTTGAAAGAGTGTGAACCATGTAATGAGTAAACTAGTTACATAGGAGCGAACGCAGGGAATTGAAACATCTTAGTACCTGCAGGAAGAGTAATCAAACGAGATTCCGGCAGTAGCGGCGAGCGAAATCGGAAGAGCCCAAACCAGAATACTTGTATTCTGGGGTTGTAGGACTCACATACGGAAAGGCAATTATAGGAGAACGGTCTGGGAAGTCCGGTCAAAGAAGGTGAAAACCCTGTATCCGAAATGATTGTCCTCTAGTGAGTATCCTGAGTAGGACGAGGCACGTGAAACCTTGTCTGAAGCTGGGGGGACCACCCTCCAAGGCAAAATACTACTTGCTGACCGATAGTGAACAAGTACCGTGAGGGAAAGATGAAAAGAACCCCGATGAGGGGAGTGAAATAGATCTTGAAACCATACACTTACAAACAGTCAGAGGGTTATTGTAAAGCCTGATGACGTACCTTTTGCATTATGATTCAGCGAGTTATGATATGTTGCGAGGTTAAGCCGTTGCAGGTGTAGCCGTAGGGAAACCGAGTCTGAATAGGGCGATTAGTAGCATGTCATAGACCCGAAACGGGATGAGCTAGCCATGAACAGGTTGAAGCGGGGGTAATACCTCGTGGAGGACCGAACTCGTGACGGTTGAAAACGTCTGGGATGATTTGTGGTTAGGGGTGAAAGGCCAATCAAATTCCGTGATAGCTGGTTCTCTCCGAAATGCATTTAGGTGCAGCGTCCGACGAATACCAATGGGGGTATAGCACTGACTTGGCTAGGGGGCTTACCAGCTTACCAAACCATATCAAACTCACAATACCATTGAGTACTATCGGGCAGTGACACGGCGGTTGCTAAGGACCGTCGTGAAAAGGGAAAGAGCCCAGACCATCAGCTAAGGTCCCAAAATCGTCGCTAAGTGGAGAAGGTTGTGGAATTACTTTGACATCCAGGAGGTTGGCTTAGAAGCAGCCACCCTTTAAAGAAAGCGTAATAGCTCACTGGACTAGTGATTCTGCGCCGAAAATGTAACGGGGCTAAAGTGACGTACCGAAGCTATGGAATATGTAAATATTGGTAGGAGAGCATTGTGTTTGCCGATGAAGGCGTACCGTAAGGAGCGCTGGAGGTCTCACAAGAGCTGATGCTGAAATGAGTAGCGATAAGAAGTGTGAGAATCACTTCCGCCGTAAATCTAAGGGTTCCTGGGCCAGGTGACTCCGCCCAGGGTTAGTCGGGTTCTAACATGAGGCCGAAAGGCGTAGTGGATGACCAACAGGTTAATATTCCTGTACTTAGTAAAAATCGTTTGACTAGATGGAATGACGGAGAAAGGTAGTGAAGCCACTTATTGGTTGTGGTTTAAGTATGTAGGGGGTCGATTAGGCAAATCCGGTCGGCGTTAACTCTGAGATACGAATACGAGCGCAAGCGAAGTTCATGATCCTCGGCTTCCCAGAAAAGTTTCGCTAGGAGATTTTTATTAACCCGTACCATAAACCGACACAGGTAGATGAGGAGAGAATCCTCAGGCGCTTGGGAGAACTCTTGTTAAGGAACTCTGCAAATTGGTGCCGTAACTTCGGGAGAAGGCACGCCTTTGATGGTAAGATCACTTGCTGGTCAAGCTGTTGGAGGTCGCAGTGAAAAGGGGGTAGCGACTGTTTATCAAAAACACAGGTCTATGCAAACACGTAAGTGGAAGTATATGGGCTGACGCCTGCCCGGTGCTGGAAGGTTAAAAGGAGAGGTTATCGCAAGAGAAGCTTTGAATTGAAGCCCCAGTAAACGGCGGCCGTAACTATAACGGTCCTAAGGTAGCGAAATTCCTAGTCGGGTAAGTTCCGACCTGCACGAATGGCGTAACGACTTCCCCACTGTCTCAACAGGAGACCCAGCGAAATTGGTGAGCGCGTGAAGAAACGCGCTACCCGCGGAAGGACGAAAAGACCCCGTGAACCTTTACTGTAGCTTGGCATTGGGTTTCGATTAACATTGCGTAGGATAGGTGGGAGTTTTTGATCCGTGCATTCCGGTGTACGGGGAGACAACCTTGAAATACCACCCTATGTTAATTGGAATCCTAACCTACGATCGTAATCCGGTCGGGGGACAATGTCTGGTGGGCAGTTTGACTGGGGCGGTCGCCTCCTAAAGAGTAACGGAGGCGCACGAAGGTTCCCTCAGGCCGAATGGAAACCGGCCATAGAGTGTAAACGCATAAGGGAGCTTGACTGTGAGGCAAACGAGCCGAGCAGGTGCGAAAGCAGGTGTTAGTGATCCGGTGGTTCCGAGTGGAAGGGCCATCGCTCAACGGATAAAAGGTACTCCGGGGATAACAGGCTGATCTCCCCCAAGAGTTCACATCGACGGGGAGGTTTGGCACCTCGATGTCGGCTCATCGCATCCTGGGGCTGGAGCAGGTCCCAAGGGTTTGACTGTTCGTCAATTAAAGCGGTACGCGAGCTGGGTTCAGAACGTCGTGAGACAGTTCGGTCTCTATCCTCCGTGGGCGTAAGAAATTTGAGTAAATCTGACCTTAGTACGAGAGGACCGGGTTGGACGAACCTATGGTGAACCGGTTATGACGCCAGTTGTATCGCCGGGTAGCTAAGTTCGGAAGGGATAACCGCTGAAAGCATCTAAGTGGGAAGCCTATTACAAGATAAGATTTCTATTAAGACAACTTCTAGACTAGGAGTTTGATAGGTTGGGGGTGTAAGAGCAGTAATGCTTTGAGCTGACCAATACTAATTTGTCGTTTTGCTTTTTTTTGATTACATGGGTTCTGCTTTTATTTGGTCTTGTTTTGTGAATGTTAAAAATGTTCAAAAATGAGGTTGATTTGTAGTGTTGAAAGACATATAAACAGCTTCGAAATTATAAGTTTGTTAACGATATATCCAGTTTGGGTGTGTTATTAGCGAAGAGGAAACACCCGATCCCATCCCGAACTCGGAAGTTAAGCTCTTCAGCGCCGAAGGTAGTGCCAGGGAAGCTTGGTGTGAGAAAAGGTCAATGCACCCTCTTGTTTTATAAAAAACCCGAGCTTGTTCTCGGGTTTTTTTATGCCTTTTTTCAATTCACAAGAACTTTATCGATGTTAAACCTGCAGTATTTAATAAGGTGTCATGAGCACTTGATACGCGGATGTTTTCAGTTGAGTTCGACAAAGCATGATGTAGAATTTAAGTATGATGAATACAAAAATACTTAAATATGAGCTTTTTACTCTTTTTTTTCTGACGATTATTACTTTGGTGGTGTTTTATTACAGAGACACTTTGCCGGATAATTATCTTTCGATTTCGTCAGCATCATCGAGTGGATTTTTCAGCTACTATGGAACAAGTTTTTTAAATTTCATCAATTATTATTCTGGGCCGTGGGTTTTCATTCCATGTGCTATCTTTACTTCATTCTACGTTTTGGTCTTTTCAAAAAGAGCAGACTGGATTGATGCCTTAAATATCTTTTCACTTTCAATTTTTTCCCTACTTACTATTTTCTATTTTCAACCGTCGCTTTTAGGGGCGGGTTTATATCAAATTCTTGATATGACGTTTTCAGCGTTTTCAATGTTCTTGGTTTGGGCCGCTGCTGGAACGTTATTTTTATGGGGGACTTTTAGAGGTGGTTTCACTGAAAAAGTTCAACAAGCGACTTCTGGATTTAAGAATTTTGATTACCAGGCTGCAACAGCTCCAGTTCAGGAGAAGTTTTTATTACTAAAAGACAAGTTTATTAAACCGAAAACTGAAGGTGAGGATGAGCTTGAAGAAGAAATGGCAGAAGAGCCAATGGTGGCAGCACCGGCAGCACTTCCAATGTCAAAAGCTGCTTTAAAAGCTAAAGAAGCTGAGAAGGCGGCTAAAGAAGAAGCGGCTCCAATTTTACTTCCGGATCATTCTCCAGCTGCTGAAAATGCAGAAGAAGTTAAGAGTGAAGCGTTCCTTGTTCCAATTACTGAGGCAAAAAAAGTTGAGCCGGCAGTGGTTGATGAAGATGAGATGGAAGAGCATTTGCCAGTGGTGGTGCAGTCTTCTCATGATGACGATGAGTATGTGGATGAGTCGGAAATCTCAACATTTAAAAATCGTGCTCATAAAGTTGATAGCTTTGACGATGACCAGTATTACAATCTGGTTAAGTTGGGAAATACGAAAAAAGAGACAAAATTTCATCAACCGGATGAAAAATACTTCCACGATATTATCTCTAAAATTCAGGCGAAGCTTGGAGAATTTAAGATTCAAGGTCAGATCATCAACGTGCTTAAAGGGCCGGTGGTTGATACTTTTGAATGGGAGCTTGGACCAGGGGAGAAGGTTTCTCGTCTGACTTCAATTGCAGAAGACTTATCGCTTGCGCTTTCTGGATCGCCGATTCGTATGGTTTACCCAATGAAAGGGAGAACGACTGTAGGGATTGAGGTTCCAAGAAATCCGCGCGATTTTATTTTCCTTGATGAAATCATTGGGTCGAAAGATTTTACTAATACTTCTCACCATCTTCCGTTGGCAATGGGGAAAGATGCTTTCGGTGAGCCTGTTGTCGTAGACCTGGCAGCGATGCCACACATGCTGGTCGCCGGATCAACTGGTGCTGGTAAGTCGGTGTTCATTAACTCGGTTCTAGTGTCGCTTTTAATTAAGAAGTCGCCTAACCAAATGAAGCTGATCCTGATTGACCCGAAACAGCTGGAACTTGCACTTTATTCTCGTCTTCCTCACCTGCTAATGCCGGTTATTACTGAGCCAAAGACGGCGGCGACTTCGCTTCTGTGGGCTTGTCAGGAAATGGATAGACGTTACACAATTATGTCGGAATTTGGGGTGAGAAACATTGAAGGTTTCAACCATAAATTAAAAAATGCTCAACCTCAGGCGCTGGAAAAATTAAGAAAGCACTATGAGTATGCGAGTGAAGATACATACGAACTTCCATTTATCGTTATTATCGTGGATGAGTTTGCAGATCTTATTCTTTCAGCAAAAGGGAAGGAGATTGAAACGCAAATTAACCGTCTGGCGGCAAAGGCCCGTGCAGCAGGGATTCACTTAATTGTTGCGACTCAGAGACCTTCAGTTGATGTTATCACTGGGGTTATCAAGTCGAACTTCCCAACGCGTGTTTCTTTCCGTGTAACGAGTTCACAAGACTCAAGAACGATTCTCAATGCGATGGGTGCGGAAAAACTACTTGGTAAAGGGGATATGCTTTACAAGTACGGAGTAGATACAACTCGTATCCACTCGGCGTTTATTGATGAGGCCGAGATCGAAGCTCTGGCCGATAAACTGTCGGAAATGACTCCAGAATATAACCCGCACATTATGGAATTCCTGGAAAATGGCGGAGAAGAAGAGCCGATGGCAGCTGTCACAACTCGCGAGGGTGGTGAGTCTTCATCAGGTGGACGAGATGACAAATACGATGAGGCAGTTCGCGTGGTGCTAGAGCACCGTTCAGCGAGTGCTTCACTGCTTCAAAGACGTCTTGGAGTAGGGTATAACCGAGCGGCCAACTTAATTGAAGAGATGGAAGCTCAGGGTGTTGTGGGGCCTGCGCAGGGTTCCAAACCGCGTAAAGTTTTGATGGGTTCTGAGTCGTTAACTTAAATAGATTTTCATTGGAGATTTGAGAGGGAAAACCCCTCTTGAATCTCTCATATTCCTTGCAAAAACTTACTCTTCCGTGTTACATATCTAGCTCATTAATAATTTCAGTTGTCTGAAATGTTGGTCCGTCTTTGGCGGCTCACAGGCAATTCGATTAACCAACGGAGTATCTATGTCAGAATTATCTCTAAAAGGCCTACTAGAAGCAGGCGCACACTTTGGTCACCAGACTGAAAAGTGGAATCCAAAAATGAAAAAATACGTTTATGGTGAGAAGAACGGTATCTACATTATCGATCTTGCTAAAACTATTCCTCTAGCAAAAGACGCTTACGATTTCCTAAAGAAAACTGCAGCTGAAGGAAAGCCAGTTCTTTTCGTAGGAACAAAAAGACAAGCACAAGACGTTGTAACAAAAGCTGCTCAGGACTGTGGAGCAAACTACGTTACTTCAAGATGGTTAGGTGGGATGCTTACAAACTACAAAACTGTAGCTCTATCTATCGATAAAATTCGCAAAGTAGAAAAAATGAAAGAAACAGGAGATTTCGGTCTTCTAACTAAGAAAGAAAGAATCAACATCGAGAAAGAAGTTATTAAACTTGAAAAAGTTCTTGGTGGGATTAAAGAAATGAGAAAGCTTCCAGGAGCTCTTTTTGTTATCGATCCAAACAACGAAAGAATCGCTATCCAAGAAGCTAACAACCTAGGGATTCCTGTTGTAGCTATCACAGATACAAACTGTGACCCAACTGGTGTTGATTTCGTAGTTCCAGGAAACGACGATGCGATTAAGTCTGTGTCTATGTTCACAGAATACTTCGCAAACTCAGTAGCAGAAGGATTAAACCTTGCTAAGAAGAACAACAAGCTTGAAAAAGGTTCAAAAGATTCTTCTCGTGACCTTGCTCTTGAAAAAGAAATCATCAGCAAATTCGAAAACGACATCGATCTTGCTGACGAAGAATAATTTTTAAGAACTTAATTTAAACGATAAAGGGAATAGATATGACACAAATTACTGCAAAGCTTGTTTCTGAACTAAGAGAAAAAACTGGCGCTGGAATGATGGACTGTAAAAAAGCACTTGGGGAAACTAATGGTGACCTTGAAAAAGCGATCGATTACCTAAGACAAAAAGGTCTTGCAGCTGCTCAGAAAAAACAATCTAGAATTGCAGCTGAAGGTGCAATCGGATCATACATCCACGGTGGAAGAATTGGTGTAATGGTTGAAATCAACTGTGAAACTGACTTCGTAGCAAAATCTGACGATTTCCAAAACTTCGTAAAAGACGTAGCTATGCACATCGCTGCTGCTGATCCAAAATTCGTAAGATCTTCTGAAATGGACCAAGCGTTCGTAGAAAGAGAAATTGCGATCTATACAGCTCAGTTAAAAGAAGAAGGAAAACCAGAAGCAATGATCTCTAAGATCGTTGAAGGGAAAGTTAAAAAACTTTCTACTGAAGTTTGTCTTCTTGATCAAAAATTTATCAAGAACCCAGACATTTCAGTTCAAGACCTAATCAATGAACTAACAATCAAAATCGGAGAGAAAATCGACGTTAGAAGATTTGCTAAGTTCACACTTGGAGAAGGTATTGAGAAGAAAGTTGACGACTTCGCAGCTGAAGTTGCTTCAATGACTGGTGGAAAACAGTAATTAAGAATTTACCAAACACAAAAAGGGGCTCAAAAGGCCCCTTTTTTTTGACCCAAATTTGAGGAAACCTAATGAAGTATAATCGCATTCTTTTAAAGCTTTCAGGAGAGGCACTTGCTGGTGAGCAAGGGCATGGAATTTCAGCAGACGTTCTGACAAACATTGCAACTGAGGTGAAAGAACTTCAGGCCATGGGTGTTGAGATCGCAATCGTTATTGGTGGTGGTAACATTCACCGTGGTGTAGCTGGAGCTACAAAAGGAATGGATAGAACGACATCGGATCACATGGGGATGCTGGCGACAGTTATCAACTCTCTGGCACTTCAAGACAGCCTTGAGAGACATGGAATCAATACACGCGTACTGACAGCGATTGATATGCAAGAAATCGCTGAGCCGTACATCAGAAGACGTGCAGTTCGCCACCTTGAGAAGAAAAGAGTGGTGATTTTCGCGGCAGGAACAGGGAACCCGTACTTTACGACGGATACCGCTGCGGCGCTTCGTGCAAACGAGATTGACGCACATGTAATCATGAAAGCAACAAAAGTTGATGGAATTTACGATAAAGATCCAATGAAGTTTAAAGATGCTGTAAAAATTGATAAACTAAAGTTTATCGACGTTCTAAATAAAGGCATTTCGGTCATGGATTCTACGGCCATCAGCCTTTGTATGGACAACGAAATTGATATTCTTGTTTTCAATATGTTTGAAGAAGGAAATATCAAGCGCGCAGTAATGGGCGAAACAATTGGAACGATTGTAACTAACAAATAGATAACATAACTATTTCTAACTAAGGGGATGTCATTATGATGAATGAAACAAAAACTTCATTAAATGATTCAATGAAAAAAGCAGTTGATTCACTTAAACACCAACTTACAAAAGTACGCACAGGAAGAGCATCTGCTTCTATCCTTGATGGAGTACAAGTTGAATACTACGGGACAATGAGCCCGATTTCTCAGTTGGGACAAATCTCAACTCCAGAAGCTCGTTTACTTCAAATTCAGCCATTCGATAAAACGATGATTGCTGCAATTGAAAAGGCAATCTTTGGTGCGAACCTTGGTGTGACTCCAACGAACGATGGAAATTTTGTTCGTCTTAACTTTCCTTCACTAACTGAAGATAAGAGAAAAGACATTGCAAAAGAAATTAAAAAAATCGGTGAAGACGCTAAAGTTGTTCTTAGAAACCTAAGACGTGACTCTAACGAAGCTGTAAAAAAAGCAGAAAAAGATAAGACGATTTCAGAAGATGATTCTAAAAAGATTCAAACAGAAATTCAGAATATCACTGATAAATTTACAAAAGAAATCGATACTGTGGTTGCGAACAAAGAAAAAGAAGTTCTTGCAATCTAATAAGGAAAAGTTTGGAACCACTCAGCCACAATATTAAACACGTCGCTGTCATCATGGATGGCAATGGCCGTTGGGCAAAACAACGCTCGCATCCCAGAGTCTGGGGGCACGTGCGCGGGTCTGCAGTGGTTTCAACTATCGTTGAAGAAGCGGATAACTTAGGTATTGAAGCTTTAACAATGTATGCTTTTTCTTCAGAGAACTGGAGCCGTCCTCAGACGGAAGTCCGTGTTCTTTTCAATCTACTTTTTAAATTCCTAAAAAAGGAACGCGAAAGAATTCTAAAAAATAACATCCGTTTTAGAATCATGGGAGATGTTTCTAATCTTCCAGAACAAACCAAGAAACTTATCGCTCAACTTGAAGGGGAGACTGCTCACCATACAGGCTTGAAGCTGACATTTGCTTTTGGTTACGGAGCTCGTTCTGAAATTGCTTATGCTGTTAATCGTTTTATGAAAGCGAACCCTGGCAAAGAGATGAGCGAAGATGATTTGAATGAATTTCTAATGATCCCGGATCTTGGAGACGTGGATCTTTTAATTAGAACGGGTGGAGATCACCGCGTATCTAATTTTATGTTGTGGCAGATTGCTTATGCCGAAATGTTTTTCACTGAAACAAAGTGGCCGGATTTTACGGTGACTGAATTCAGATTCATTATCGAGCAAGTAGCAAAAAGAGAGAGAAGATTTGGGGCCATTGCTCCGACGGCTAATCTTGAAACGAATGTGATCGTTGCCCGCGAAAATCAGAGAATAATTCGAGGGTAATGGTGTCTAATACAAAAGCAAGAATCATTTCCGCACTTGTTATGGCTGCTATTGTTGTCGTAGCGGTTATTTTTGGAAAGTGGACGACGTTAGCAGTTATCCTGGCAGCAGCTTTACTTTGTATTGATGAACTTCTGGTGAATTTTTCTCAGACAAGAAGAGAAGAATTTAATTACAAATATGTGATGGGATTTTTCATCATCCTTTTTGTGTCGGTGAATGTCCTGGGCGCAAAACTCTCGCTTGGTTTCTTCACAGTCGCGGCGATCTTTTTAAATCTTTTTCTTATTTATTATTTATTTAAAATTCCAAGCTCGGGCGAGTTTATGAAAAATAGCTCGAGAAAAAATCCGGCCATCATTACAACTTTTGTTATGCTGCCGCTTCTTTCAATTGGAATTTATTTCGACAGCGAATACTGGAGAGAAATCCTGGGAATGCTGTTGATCGTTACTTACTCTATGGATACTGGTGCTTGGTTTGTGGGCAAAAATTTTGGTAAACACAAATTATGGCCGGCCGTAAGTCCCAAAAAAACCGTAGAAGGTCTAATTGGTGGGATGATGATAGCAGCTGTCCTTGCTTCACTGGCATGGTGGCAGTTTTTCGGTGATTTCAGATGGTATTACTCAGCTATTTTCGCTGTTTGCGGAGCTATGTCTCAAGTTGGTGATTTAGTTCAGTCTAAAATGAAAAGAGAGTTTGCGATCAAGGACAGTTCAAACCTGATTCCCGGACACGGTGGGGTTTACGATCGCATAGACAGTCTTATCTTCCTATCGCCTTTTTTCGTGATTGTTGTAAAATATCTGGGACAGCACTTACTTTAGTATTCTCTCCTTTTAGAGGCTTCCATGTTATTAGAAAAAATCATTATTTTTATTGTTTTCCTAGGCCCACTCGTATTCTTTCACGAATTGGGACATTTTCTTTTCGCCAGACTATTTGGTGTAAGAGTTGAAGTTTTTTCAATCGGGTTTGGACCGAAGATTTTCAAGAAAAAATGGGGTGATACTGAATACGCCGTTTCCGCTATTCCATTAGGTGGTTACGTAAAAATGTTCGGTGATGATCCGTTTAATAAAGACGAAATTCCTGAAAGCCAAAGAGCACAAAGTTTTACTCACCAGGGTAAGTGGGCTCGCTTCTGGATTGTTATGGGTGGACCGTTAGCTAACTTCATCCTGGCATTCGTTATTTTCTTCTCGCTTTTAATTGTAGGGGAGAGAATTCCAGAAATTAAAATCGGAGCGATTGCTCCTGAATCTGTTCTTTATCAAAATGGTTTAAGAACAGGGGACGTTCTAGTTAAGGTAAACAACAACGAAGTGTACAACCCATCAGACCTAATGGTTGAAGGAAGCACAGTTGTTAGCCAGTTAACAATTAAGAGAAACGGAGAGCTGCAAGAGCTGAGTGTAAACTTCCAGGGCGATAAGTTCTTTGATGAAGTTTTAAAATACCCACCAATTTTAAGAAAACCGTTAGTGGTTGATCCAAGCGCTAACCGCTACGTTGTTTCAGTAAAAAAAGACCAGGTGGATTTCTCTCATTCAATTGAAGAGCTTGGAACATTGACGGGAATTAAAACTCTTTATTTATATCCGGTAGCTAAAACTGAAGACCTGTCTTCAGATGAAATTAAAGCTGATCTGACAAAAGGACAAGAGATCGCAGTTGAGTACACTGATTTGAAAACGATGGTGGCCGCTCTTCAGGCGAAAAATTTCAGAACTATCGACCTTATGGTCAGAAGTGTAAACATGGGTTCTCCTGCTGATAAAGTAGGGATCAAAGGGGATGACGTTTTCGTGGCCCTTGAAGGTCAGAAAGTCTCAAGCTTTGAAGAGTTAAGAGAAAAACTTCAAACTTACACAAAAACTTCTGTAGAAGTGGAAGTTTACTCTCAAGGAGAGTTAAAAAAATTCACTGTCACTCCAGATGTAAGCATGCAGGACGGAAAATCGACAAAACTTCTTGGGGTATATAGCTTCATTGAAGTTCTAAAGACGAACTTCGTTCTAACTAAATCAAAAGGATTTTTCAGTTCTGTTTCTGTTGCGGTTGCCCGCACATGGGACTCGATGAAAAAGACTGTTGATGGATTCGTAAAATTGTTAACTAACCAGGTATCTTTAAAATCAATCGGTGGACCTCTGGCGATTGGTAAAGTGGCCCATGACTCTTTCAACACATCGCTGTCATATTTCTTCCAGCTAATGGCGTTGATTTCAGTTAACCTTGGGGTCATCAACCTATTCCCGATTCCTGTTCTTGATGGGGGGCACATTATGTTTATCGCCCTTGAGATCATTAACCGTGGGCCGCTTTCAAGAAGAAAGATGGAAATTGCTCAACAGGTGGGACTATCGGTGCTTTTAATGTTAATGGTTGGTGCAATCTTTAATGATGTGACCAGGTTCTTCTAATGCATTCTTTATATGTGGACAGTACTTCCGGGCTGGTAATCGGCCTTCTCGATGAAAACTTTAAGTGGATTGAGTATCAAGACACTAGAGAGAAAAAACCATCGGAAGTCATCCATATAGAGATTTATAATCTCATCAGTAAATACAAACTCAATTTAAAAGAAATGAATTTCTTTTTCTCAGCTGGTCCCGGTTCTTATACCGGGATGAGGCTGGGAGAAGGAATCGCTCAGGTGCTTGCCTGGGATGATAAGAAAGTTTTTTCTTTCCTTCATTTCGATGCCCCAAGGCTTGCTGGAGTAGAGAAAGGTTATTGGGTGACAAATGCTTTTAAAGGGCAGGTGTTCATCTATAACTGGGATTTACAGTCTAACCTGGCAGAGAAATCGCTGGTCAGTGCTGCTGATTACAAAATTGTTGACCCTGCTTTAGGGTACACGCTTGCTGATGACGGGAAAAACTTTGTTGGACTAAAAACGACAAAAGAATTGATTCATCAATCGTCTGAAAAAATCTTCTCAAAAGTTTTCAAAGATAAGATGCGAGAAGCTCCATACTATTTTAGAACTCTGGATGAGGAGTTCAAATAAATGTTGAAGTCTTATCTTCCACCTCGATTCAATACACTGGCCATCGTGTTATTCGTTATGCTTTGGCTTTTTAGCTTCTATAAGACCCTGGCCGTTTTACTTCTGGCCTATATTATTTTGTATGTCTCTTTAAGAAGAAGCAGAAATGACTTCCGCGATGATCCCGTTGTCACTAAAGGAGTGATCTTTTCTCCGTCTAACGGGAAGATCGTTCACATTGAACACAACGTTTCGCACGGGATGTATGGTGACCAATTAATCGAAATTCAAATTATGATTCCATGGTGGAAAGAGATGGGAATTAACCTTCCTCTTTCTTCTGAAGTGAAGATGCTTCACGTGCTAAAAGGACAGTCTTTTTTAAGAACTCATGTGGCCTCAGAGGTGATCGGGACGAAAGAGGGAAAAGGTGTAGGCCTTGCCCTGGACAATCGTGGCGAGACTGTCGGGCTTACTTTCTTTAAGTGCAAACTTGGTTTGTGGCCTGAATTAATGGTCATGCCGGGAGACCGCGGCGGAAGAAGGGTGAATATTGGATACTTTCCTTTTGGAGGAACAGTGATGCTTTATTTACCAAAAAAATATGAGATACTAGTTAAAACAAATGATGAGATTACATGCGGTGAGACAATTATCGCAGTAATTCCTGACCACGCTTAAAGGTTATTCTAAATGCTAAATACTCCGCGCAGGCTCGCTTTTTTTCTTCCTAACACGTTCACAGCACTAAACATGGCCTGTGGTTTTTTTTCGATCATTCTTGGATGGAAGGGAGAGTTCTATCAAGCTTCAATGATTTTAGTTTTAGGCGCTATCTTTGATTCAGTTGATGGAAGAGTTGCGCGTATGACTGGAACTCAGTCTGCTTTTGGTGAGCAGTTTGATTCTATTTCAGATGTTGTGTCTTTTGGTGTGGCCCCGGCATTTCTTGTTTACAATAAATTCTTCAGCGATCTTGGCCGTATTGGCCTGATCACTTCTTTTATTTTCCTTCTATGTGGAGCTTTAAGACTTGCTCGTTTCAATGCCAACATTGATAAAGTAAGTTCTGAGTACTTTCAAGGTCTGCCGATTCCAAGTGGAGCGCTGGCCATGGTTGGGCTTACACTTTTCTCATCTGTTGTTCCTGAGATCATGGATTTCCGTCCATTGCTTATTGGTTACGTTCTTTTCTACTCTTTCCTGATGATTTCAAACATTCCATTTAACTCGTTTAAGAAATCGGAGTGGGTAAGAAAGCACAAGAAGAGAGTTCTTTTTATCATTTTCTCAATCATCATCCTGACTTTCTTATATGAAGAAATCATGATTGGTGGAGTGATTTTAGTTTATGTTCTTGGCTCCCTTGCTTATTTCTTTAAGAACAAAGGTGCTATGGAAGACATGTTCAACTGGAAGAGTGAGCATGATGACGACGATCACGTCGACTAAAAAAATTTAAAAGATACTTATGTAGGAGTATTGATATGCCTGGAAGGAATCTAGCTTTTCTTATCACTCTAGCTCTATTATCAGCGCCATTACACGCTACTGATTTACGTCAGAATGTTTCTGAAGATGGAAATGTTGAAGACGTTTTAGGGGCGAGTACAGCTTCTGGGAACAGTCCTTTTCTGGTCGATGGTGAATCATCTGACAATGTTGAAAAATCTAAAGCACAAGGTGAAGACTACATTTTTAACCACGGGGTTAAAGAAGTCAGTGACAAGGTTACACCGAAGAAAAAGTATGAAGATTTTGGTTATACGCTTCCTGGTACATATGAAAAACAGGAAAACTATATTGAGTTGGATAAGCTTAAGATGGCCAAGGATTTCAGAAAAGCTTCAACTGGTGGTTTGAATATCTCGTTTATTAAGAACAACTTTGATTATCAATCTCCAAACGACATTATCAATCAGACAGTGGGGACAGGTTATAAGAGCGTTAAAGGTGGGTCAATTTTTGTTCGCCACGATTCTTATGTTTTTAAGACAGCTGCACTTAATGGGTATTGGTCTTTTGGTGCAGGTATTGGTTACAACTCAGGTAAAGGTCTTTTTGTTAATGGAAATAGAAGTGATACGACGATCAATCTTTGGGAACTTCCTATTGATGCCGGACTTGGATTAGAGATTCCTGTCTATACGTGGTTTAAAATGGCAGGAACTGCTGGCCCAAGTGTGCTGGGGTTAATGCAAAACAGATCAGACATTCAGCGCGGAGAGAAAGGAAAGAGAAAGATTCAATACAGTCCGGGATACTTTGCCAACGCTCAACTTAAGATTAACCTTTCAGGATTTAACGAAGAGACAGCATACGATCTATTTACCTCTAGCCAAATCACGAATTTATTTCTAAACCTTGAAGTCCGTCATCAAAACTATGCAAATTTCCAGGACGACATCAAGATTTCGGGGACGTCGTTTGGTGTAGGTTTTACGTTTGAATATTTATAAGATCACTGTTCAATATAAAGGCACGAACTATCTAGGGTTCCAGGTTCAGCCTTCGGGAAAAACGATTCAGGGAGAAATCAATTCTGCCTTGAGGATTCTTTCTAAGTCAGATGAAATTAAATCGGTGGGGTCAGGGAGAACGGATTCGGGCGTGCATGCTTTTGGACAGGTTGTGCGTATTGAAATCCCGGTTGATATTCCTGTGGCCAGTCTTCCAAAAGCGATGAATTCAAATCTTCCGGAAGACATACGCGTGATCGCGGCCGAATCAGTGACTGAGCACTTTCATCCGATCTTTAGTGCTAAATCAAAAGAATATAATTATGTTTTTGCGACTGAAGAAAATATCTCTCCGTTTGCCAGAGAGCTTGTGACTTATTTTCCATTTCAGCTCAACATTGAGACCATGAAAAAAGGCTGCCAACTTTTTTGCGGCGAGCATGATTTTGTGAATTTCCAGTGTGTGGGGACGGAAGTTGAGAGCACTGTGCGTAAAATTATCTCATGTGAACTAGTGCGCTTAGAGTCAACAGGGCATTGGGCCCACCTAGTTGGCGAGTATTATGTCTTAAAAGTGACTGGAACCGGCTTTCTTAAGCAGATGGTGCGCCTGATGATGGGAGCACTTATCAGCCTTGGCCGAGGGAAAATCACACTGGAAGATCTTGAAAAATCACTCAAAACGCCTCTACCTAATCGCCTGGGGCCAACAGCTCCGCCGCAGGGTCTTTACCTCAAAGAAGTGCACTATTAAAGTCCACTAAATTCACCGCGTTTTCATTGGGGAAAAGTTGTCTTTACTCTTTACAATTAGGGCCCTCTCAAATACTTTTGGAGAACTATTTTTAAGCGAGGATTTTTATGTCTTACACAGTAAAAAGCGTCAACGGATGCACAAAAAAACTTGAGTTCAATTTCGCAACTCTAGACCTATCAAAAGAAATTAAGGCTGCAGTTGTTAGAAAACAAGCTACAACAAACATTAAGGGATTTAGAAAAGGTAAAGCTCCACTTTCAATGGTAGAGCAAGTATACGGACCACAAATCGAATCAGATGCACTAAACCAATTCGTGCAATCTCAACTTTTCGAAGCTGTTAACAAAGAAAAACTAAAAACTGTTGGTTACCCAGCATTCGAAAACGTAAAATACGATGCAGGTAAATCAGTTTCTTTCGACGCTGTAGTTGAAATCTTCCCGGAAATTAAACTTGCTGATTACTCTTCATACTCTTTCAAAAAAGACAGTGTTGAAGTGTCTAACGAAGACATGGAAAAACTAACAAAGAACTACCTTGGTTCAAAAGCAGAAATGACTGAAGTAACGGATGCTAAGCACGCTCTTAAGAAAGGTGACTTTGCAGTATTTAACTTCGAAGGCGTTAAAGCTGACGGATCAAGACCAGAAAACATGAAAGGTTCAGAATATCTTCTTGAAATCGGTTCAGGGCAATTTATCCCAGGATTCGAAGACGGAATGATCGGACTTAAGAAAGGTGATAAAAAAGACATCAACCTTACTTTCCCGGCCGATTACCACGCAACTGACCTTCAAAACGCAAAAGTAAAATTCGAAGTTGAGCTTCTTGAAATCAAAGAAAAGAAATACCCAACTCTTAACGATGAACTAGCAAAAGAATTCGGATATGAGTCGGTTGCTGATTTCAACGAAAAAAACAAGAAGAACCTAGCAGCTCAAAAAGAAAGACAAGCTCTAGAAAAACTTCACCAAGAAATCCTGGAAAAACTTGTTAAAGAAAACAAGTTCGACGTTCCAGCAACTCTTGTTCAAAACCAAGAAAAATACCTTCAAGACGATCTAGCTAAGAACCTTAAGGCTCAAGGCTTCAACGACGATATGGTTGGTGAATACTTCGAAAGATGGAAAGGCGATATCAACACTAAAGCTGATTTCCAGGTAAGATCAGGACTTGTTCTAGATCACCTAGCTCAAGAGTTTAAGATTGAAACTTCAGAAGCTGACTTCAACAAAAAACTTGAAGAAAGTGCAGCTCAAGCTGGAATCGATCTAGAGACAGTTAAGAAGTATTACTCAGGAAATGCGCAAATTAAGAACAATCTTATGTACGCTATCCGCGAAGAAAAGACTTTCGACGCTCTTAAGAAGAAACTTAAAATTTCATAATTGTTAAAATAAAAAAGGCTCCGAAAGGAGCCTTTTTTTGGTCTTTTAAATGTCGCTTATGATTTGAACTGAGTGATGTTTTCCATTAAGCTTGCGATCTTCTCACCAAGCTCTTTTTCATTCTGTATAACTTCAGCTCTTACGTTTTCAGGAGCATTCTTCATGAAGTTTTCATTCTTCATTTTTGCTTCATATTTAGCGTAATCAGCTTTTGTTTTTGTCAGTTCTTTTTCAAGGCGAGAAATCTGCTCTGTCAGGTCAATAACGCCGTCTAGAGGCAGGAAGATTTCCGTGTGAGTGAGAACGTTAACGATCGACTTGTTAGGGCGGTTAAGCTCCTTATTGCCAACTTTAAGATCTTTTACACGTGCCAGTTCCTGGAAGTTAATGAAGTTATTTCTGAAATAATTGATCAGGTCCTGATTATCGGTGAATAACTCAACGTTAACTTCGTCTTTAGGTTTAATGTTTACACTAGCGCGAAGATTTCTAATCGCCGTAGTAACTTCAACGAACTTATTCATTTGATCCTGGTCTTCTTTGAATTCAAGAGCAGCATCGTATTCCGGGTATTCCTGAGCAATGAGCAGGTCTTCATTAGCTTCTTTTAAGTATGACCAAAGCTCTTCAGTGATGAATGGAGTCAGTGGGTGCATCAGGGCCAGGATTTTTCTGAAAGCAAACTTTAATACCGAAACTCGACGTGCTTTTGCAGCCTCATCAGTGCCGTTTAAAATGTTTTTCGAAAGCTCGATAAACCATGAACAGTACTTATCGTAAACGAATGAATAAATGGCCGCTGAAGCGTCGTCATAGCGGTAAACTTCCATCGACTCGTTCATTAATTTAGCAGTTGTATTGAGCTCTGCTAAAATCCATCTTTCGTGGTGGTCGAGTTTTGACATGTCAGTGATCTTTGCCGATCCAGTCTGAAGGTGAGGGTAGATAAAGCGGAAAGCGTTCCAAACTTTGTTAATAAAGTTTCTGTACCCACCGATTCTATCCGGGTCGAGGTTGATATTGCGGTTGTATCCAGAACCAGCGGCCAGAGTAAATCTGAAAGCGTCTGTTCCGTACTGAGCAATCATATCGAATGGGTCAATCCCGTTGCCAAGGGACTTAGACATTTTTCTTCCCAGTTTATCGCGAACGATAGCGTGGATATAAGTGTCTTTAAATGGAACCTGGTTTTGAGTCTGAAGAGACATCATCATCATGCGGGCAACCCAGAAGAAGATAATATCGTATCCAGTAATTAAAACTGAAGTCGGGAAGAAGGTAGAGAATTTTTTCTCTTCCATCGCTTTTGGATCAGGCCATCCTAATGTCGACATCGGCCATAGTCCTGATGAGAACCATGTATCTAAAACGTCAGGGTCCTGGTGAACATTTTTAGACTTACAAGTTGGGCATTCAGTTTCATCGTGCTCACTTGCCCACTGGTGATTGTTGTCACAGTAGAAAACTGGAATCTGATGTCCCCACCAAAGTTGGCGTGAGATACACCAGTCTTTAGGGTTTCTTAGCCAAGAGTAATAAGTGTTTTCCCATTCTTTGGGATAGAATTTCATATTGCCGTTTTCAACAGCTTCCACAGCACGGCGGCTCATGTCTGTAACATTAACGAACCATTGTTTTGAGATCATCGGCTCGATTGGAACACCTGAGCGCTCACCGTGACCAACCGGGTGCATGTGCGGTTTTTTATCTAATAAAAGCCCAAGCTCTTCTAGTTTTTTCGAAACAACGTTACGAGCAACTTTCGCTGCCAGACCTTTAAACTCCAGGCCCTCTTCATTCATCGTTCCGTCTTTGTTTAAGATGTTGATGATTGGAAGGTTGTGGCGTTTTCCGATTTCAAAGTCGTTGAAGTCGTGACCTGGAGTTACTTTTAAGCATCCAGTTCCTTTTTCTAAATCAACGTGCTCATCGCCAATGATTGGAACTTCGCGGTTACATAGTGGAACAATCGCTGTTTTTCCAATTAAGTGTTTAAAGCGCTCATCATTTGGGTTAACTGCAACAGCTGTATCACCAAAAAGAGTTTCTGGTCTTGTTGTTGCAACTTCTAAGAAGTCCTCTGAGCCTTTGATGGCGTACTTAATATGGAAGAAGTTACCTTGAACATCTTTGTGTTCTACTTCGGCATCAGAAACCGCTGATTGCAGCATAGGGTCCCAGTTAACGATGTAGTCAGACTGATAAATCATTTTCTGGTTGTACATATCAACGAAGAATTTCTTTACTGCTTTATTTGGAATCGGATCAAGTGTGAACGTCAGGTAATCCCAGTCACAGCTTGTTCCCATTGCTCTTTGTTGGTTAAGGATATGATTTCCGTATTCTTCTTTCCATGCCCAGATTTTCTTAACGAATTCTTCGCGCGAGAAATCGCGGCGAGTTTTCTTTTCTTGTTCGAAAACCATTTTTTCAACTACTGATTGAGTTGAGATCCCAGCGTGGTCTAATCCTGGAAGAAGAAGAGTTTCAAAACCTTTCATTCTTTTAAAACGGATTAAAGAGTCCTGAGTTGTGATATCCAGGGCGTGACCAGCGTGAAGTTTACCAGTTACGTTTGGTGGTGGAACGATAATACAGAAAGGTTTGTTGGCCTTTCCTTTTTTTGGTTTAAAGTATTTTCCGTCTTCCCACGTTTTGTACCATTTAGTTTCAACGTCAGCGGGAGAGTAGGTTGTTGCTAATTCTGTTGTATTTGTTGTCATAATTAAGCCTTCATTATTTTTAACATTTCTTCCAGATCAGTGATCTTGAAAGTGTGTTGTTCTTTTGTTGCGAGATTCTTTAATTGAATCTCTCCTTTTGCCATTTCATCACTTCCCATCAGGGTGACGAACTTGACTCCCTTTTTCTCAGCAGTCGGGAAGACTTTCTTAAACTTCAGCGCCTCTAAACTTGTGACGACTTTAAGATCTTTTTTTCTCATCGCCTTGGCTAGATTCATTGAAGCTTCAAGTCCGTTGTCTTCCTGGAAAGTGACCAGGACATCGTTTGTTGGATTGTCCAGGTTTGGAAGAAGGCCGTGCACGGTCAGGAAGTCTTCCAGCGTGACGTCACCTAAACCAAAACCGACTCCAGGAAGTGGGTCTTCGTTAAAAATTTGAAGTAGGTTCGCAAAGGCTCCTCCACCACAAAGAGCGCGGCGGTTGTCCGGGTGTTTGTCGAACATTTCAAAGACGATTCCTGTGTAGTAATCCAGGCCTCTGACGATGCTTGGGTCGTACACTAAGTATTCATTTAAGCCGTTTGCATCTGTGAGTTTTATAAAATCAGCAAAAGCAACGGCGATTTCGTTTTCGTTATGCTCTTTTAAGAAGCTATCTACATCAGCAAAAGTTTTTAATTGTAGATAACTGTAAAAAATATTTTCGGCTTCTGGAGTTAACCCAACTTCACCAACCATTTTTTTAACAGCTTCTTCATTTACCTTTTTTGATTTATCGGCAATTTTATAAAGACGGTACGTTTGTTTTTCGTCCGCTTTCATCATGCGCTTAAAGACAGCGTCGACAATCGCGCGGTCATTTAAAACGATTTCAAAGTGCTTATTAGTTGCTCCATAGCTTTCGAATAACTCGATAGCGACTTGAAGGATTTCAACTTCACCAGTTCTTCCTGGAGCTCCAAAGATATCGCAGTTTAATTGCCAGAACTCACGCATTCTTCCGCGCTGAGGTTTTTCATATCTCATCATTCTTGGAATTGAGAACCAACGAAGAGGTTTACTAGACTCGCGGTGAACTTGAGCAACCATACGAGCAACTGTTGGAGTCATCTCTGGACGGATGGCCACATGTCTTTCACCGCGATCAGTGAAAGAGTAAATCTGTTCATTGATTAACTCTTCGCCAGACTTTGCCAGGTAAAGATCGACTTCTTCTAGAAGTGGACCTTCGTAAGATTCGTAACCGAAGCTTTCTGCTGTTTTAGTCATGACTGAGAAAAGATAATCCTGCACCCTTTTAGACTTTGGGAAAAAGTCACGGGTTCCGCGGTAGGGCTGTTTATTAAGCGCCATTGAGTTTATTCCTTACAAACATTATCGAAAATGAAGGCATTTTCAGAGAGAGATTTTATCACGAAATGGGCTAAAAGTCTTCTAGCCAATCAGCGTCATTGCTTGGTTTTGGAAGATTTTGCAGAGACGCAGGAGTGTTTTCATCCTCAAGCCAATTTTCTTGGGTCGGCTGAGGAAGTTCTTCCGGTTTTACGTCGGTGACAGGGGCCAGGATTTCCTCCACGCTCTTAGACTCACTGGTCTGAGCAGCAGGTTTGGCAGGGGTTTTGGCCACATCTTTGACGGCAAAGAATTTAAGCTCTGTTTCGTCTTTAAGTTCTGGGGCCAGAGGTGAAAGGCTGCTTTCTTTGGCCATGAGTTCAAAGCTTCTCGAGATGTTTTTTAACGTCTCCAGCATCTTTGGAGTGAGGTCATTTTTTAGAGTGTCGGGAAAATCCTGGGCATTTGGATTGATTTTAGAAATCCAATACTGCAGAAGCTCGCCTTTTTTCTCCAGTTTGCGGTACTCAACTTTTTCTATTTTAAGGCCGTTGTTTTTTTGCAGTAAAAATTCTTTATAGAGCTTGTTGCTCATCAGGTCTTCGCAGTCTTTTAATAGGGCCTGAAGAAACCACTTAGTGAAATTGTCTTTCGTTTTACCCAAAGCTGCTTTGAGAGTCGTTAAACTCGTTCCATCGACTGGCTGTTTAATGGCAGCATCGTAATTTTTAAGCAATGTCTTATAAACTTCAATTTTCCCAATCAGGAAAATGTCTTCTTTACTCATTGAGCGGGCATAGCGGTCGATATTGAGAAGATCCGGTAGGATTTTTGGAAAAATATCCGGGTTATTATTTTGAAGGTTATCAATTAATAGATTCACTTCTAAAGGCAATTCTTTAGATCCTGCCGCTACTTTTTCGGCGTGTGTGTTCTGTACGCTTAAAGCGAGAAGAGCAGACACAGTGAATGTTTTAATCGCTTTACTCATTATCTAATTCTTTATCAATCTGCTTAATGGCTTCACTCGCTCCACTTGGAGGAAGGGCCTTAAGTGAGTCAATGTTTTTATAATCAATTGTGCCTTTAACAATATAGTATTTACCTTTATCCAGTGCCAAAAGTGTTCCATCCATGTTGATGACACTCGTAATGGTTTTCATTTCACTAAGCATTTTAATTTCTTTGTTAGACGGATTCAGGTCGACCAGGTCGGTGCTGATTTGGTCGTTGCTACCAAAGTTTTTAATGAAAGTGATGTAGTCTTTGCTGAAATCGCAAACTAATTGACCAAAGTCATTCGTCGACGATGTGTAAATCGTTTCGCGTTTTTTAAAATCACTCAGAGGTAAAGCTGCACGGGTAATAGTGGCGCCATTTTTAGAGAAGTTAAGTCCAAAGAGACCCATTACGAGGTAGTCGTTGTGCAGACAGATTTCTGCTTTTACCATTGGGGTGGTGGCCTTGAAGATAAGTTCTGCTTTTCCAGTATTGCGTTTAAATTCCAGAAGTCCGACAGCTCCGTTCTCACCTAGGTCAGTGTAATAAACAGTGTTGTCATCACTCATCACGACTTGAGGAGTAAAGTAGGGATTGATTCGGTTATTGAGTTTTAAACTGAACTTAAGGGCCGCATTGGTCGTATTCTCAAAACTTAAAACTTTTGAATAGTAGTCGTAGTATGAAAGCCACGTATCATTAAGATGAAGGGCCGCCGCTGATCCCATGCCCACTTCTTTTGGATTTGTTCCACCAAAATCCAAGAGAAAAATTTTCTCACGGGACCTGATAGAGTAGAACGTATGGAAGTTTTCATTTTGCATGACTACGATCTTTTTTCTCGCAGGTGTACCGATTAAAGTATACTGCGTTCCAATCTGACCTTTGATTAACTCCGCTACTTTATAATTGCTGGAGAAAAGAAGGCTTCCCGAGCGCTTTTGATAATAAGTGAATTTTCCATCCTGGCTGAGGAAGCGGATATTGTTAACAGCTTGTTTCGCTAAAAGTTCAGGCAAAATAATTTTGGCCTGAGCACTTTGGCCCAGTAGAAAGGCGAAGATTAATTTTAGTATCATATTCTTCTTATTTTCTAATGCCATATAACGTCCATGTATTTAACGGGTGTAGCTCCTGATAGGCACTGACAGCGTTAAAAATATTTGGCCACATCAACAATCGAGGAGTGTGTACATCATCAATTGCCAGGCGAGTAACCAGCCAGGTTTCATTATTCTTCACAACGTGTCCATCAACGATAAATGGCATTGGGTGACACTGATTGATCGCTGTTCTCATAAATTGTTCAGGAATCATATCTTCAGCACAGCCGATTCCATGAATGATTCCCGTAGGCATCTTATCCAAGAAGAACTTCACATCTGTGAGATTTCTGATCATGCGATCTTGAGTTCCTTTGACTTCGTCTAATAAATTGGTGAAAGCGTAACGTTCATTCAAGTATGATGTCGGGAAATAATCAAATACCGGAACCCCGATAAACTTAATGTCTTGTTGAACTTTTTCTTCCCAGATAACTTTTTTATCACAAGAAAGAGTCGTACAAAGATCAGCACTGTAAACGATGAAGCAGCCAAACTTAAACTCCGAGCGAACAGGATTGTAAGTTCGAGAATCGACAATTCGACAAGTCGTCTTTTGTGGAGCTCCTTTTTGCTGGTAAAGGATTCTGGCCACAACTTGGTCTTCACTTAGAGGCTCATCAGCACGCGAACCAGGAATATAAGTTACGCAAGCTTCTTTGTTGTCGATGCGGTTCATGTAACAAACTTTTAATGGCCATCCAGCTTCGTGTTTCACGTCGAGATTGAGTTTTGCCAGTGTGTAGTTAGCTTCACCTGCACAAGTGTCCCTTGAAGTCACAATCGGTCTAGGTGAGAAATGATTAACAATTCTGTGAATGTTAGTCAGCCCTTCGTTGTCAATGTTTCCCGGACAATCGTGGTAATCGCTAATTAGTTTTGATTTGTTCAGCGCCAGAGAAATATTGCTACAGTTTTGTAGAGGGAAGTTGGATGGAAAGTCCTGGTTCCCTCTGGTTTCACAGAAGGTGTTTTCTGTTGCCAGTTTGCTGGCGCAGTTTTTCATTTCCATCGGAGTGAGTTTGTCTTTCTTATTGTACATCTGCTGGCATTTATAACTCATCTTATAATCAGGAAGTTCTGAGTTTAAGATTTTGCTCCATACATCGCTTTTTAAATAGCTCGAACAAAAAAGTTCGGGATTACTTAAAGAGTTGCAGAGGTTATCCAGGTACACTCGTTGCATAAGTGGGATGCGTTCGCGGTAGTAATCAGCTTGTCTTTTAAGAGCAGGTTTTTTAAAGACTTGCTGAATGCGGCACAGATAAGGTGTAAATGGGTTGGCCAGCCATTCGTTGTGAATGGTTGAGCACTCGGCCTTATTTTTAGGAACGCTGAATTTGATTCCTTCAATTGTCTTTTGAGCGTTGATTTCACTAAAGAGAATTGAGAACTCGCGATTGTTTAAACACTTTCTTTTATAAATTTGTTCAAAAAAATCATCCTTTAACATTGAGGCCGAATCAGTCGAGCCATCTTTGTTTTTGTATTCAATCAGGATGTTGTCGATATTACCTTCTGCTGTTTTAAGCAGATTTGTTTCCAAAGAGGAAAGAAATTTACACTCATCTTGTTGAGCGTATTTTAAGAAACGCTCATCAGAGTGAAGGATTATAGATTTCACGTATTGTGGATCAAGTTTAACGTCGGCGTAACCAGAAAGATTGGAGACTGCTTTTAAGTTAGATTGAATACGGGATTTATTTTTTTGGAATTGGTCTTTGTGAAGTTCTAAGAGGCGCTCGAAGCTTTCAATGATTCCGGGAGTAGAAGACTCTTGAGAGAAGGCCTTACCTGATAAACAGGTAAGGCCGATAAGCATAGCTATCTTATAAAACTGATTTTGCCAGAATAGATGCGATATCTTCAACTTCAAGGTTTTCCGTTTCCTTAACGTGAGCTTTTGATGAATTAAAGTTAATCATACAATAAGAACAGGCCGTAGCCAATTTGTTAACTTCTTTTTCACCAATGTCTTTAAGTCGGTTATTTGCAATGTGCTCGCCTTCTGGAAGCTCGTACCACATATTTCCTCCACCCATACCACAGCATAGGGCCTTATCTTTGCTTCTCTCCATTTCTTTAATCTTCAGACCCTGAATAGAGTTTAAGATCGCACGAGGAGCATTATATTGACCGTGGTGGCGGCCTAAATAACATGGATCGTGGAAAGTAAGTTCTTCGTTGATCGCTTTTTCAGGAAATAGCTTACCTTTGTCAATCAGTTCTGCCAGAAGTTCAGTGTGGTGAACTGTTTCAAACGCACCATCTTCAAACTTAGCGTATTCTTTTCCAATAGTGTGTAGACAGTGAGGGCAGTGGGTAACAACTTTACCGAACTCGTATTGTCTCATGTTGGCTATGTTTTCAATGGCAATTTCATAGAAAGAATACTCGTCACCAAATCTTCTAATAGGGTCACCGTTACATTTTTCAGTTTTTCCCATAACAGCGAAGCTCACGCCTGCTTTTTTTAGCATAGCAACTGTGTCTTTAACTACTTTTTGGTTAGAGCCGTCGTATGAACCAGCACATCCAACGTAGTATAGGTAATCCACTTTTTTACCAGCTTCAATGACTGGAACATCAAGTCCGTCTGCCCATTTAAAGCGATCGTGTTGAGCAATCCCCCAAGGGTTTCCTTGATTTTTGATTTTGTTTACAGCATCAGCAGCAGCTGGAGGAATGTCTCCAAGAGTTAAAGCTTTGTAGCGTTTAGCTTCCATGATGATATTGACGTGTTCGATGTTTGCTGGACACTCTTCCATACAAGCACCACAAGTCGTACAAGCATCAAGTTCGTTTGATTGGAAAATAGGATTGTCGCCCCAGATCTCAGCGTCTTTTTCACCTTTAGCTTGAGTTTCAAAAGCAAGATCGCGAGTTTTTGTAATGATCTTTTTAGGGTCCAGGATTTTTCCAGCAAGATTGGCAGGGCACACTTGAGTACAGCGTCCACACTCAACACATGTTAGAAGATCCAGGTTGTTTTTCATTGTTAGTTCAGAAAGTTTTCCTAAACCAAATGTTTCAGCATTTTCATTTTCAAAGTTCATTGGGTTTAAAACAGCTCCGCGTCTTACCGGGGTCACTAAAGAAGCAAGCGGCAGAAGGAAGATGTGAGAGAACTTTGTGTACCCAATACTAGCAATGAACACCATTGTGTTGATCATGTGGATCATCCAAAGCGATCTAAAGAAAAGAGCTAGAGTTGAGTCATTAAAAGAGAAAGCTTTAAAGAAGTGAGCAATGGCCCATCCTACTGGTGACCATGTCGCTTCGTTGATCGGCATTCCCGTTCCAAGAATACGCAGACCTTCAATCATGTATCCAAGAACAACCAGACCAATCAGCATCCAGTACATGAAAAGTTCTTGTTGTGGTCTTGTTGCAGATAAGTAAGCCGGGCGCTTGATGTAGCGACGGTGGTAAGCGATCGCAAGACCAGCTAGGATCATGATTCCGGCAACATCAGCAAGAAATGAAACGATAATATAAACGTTCCCTTTATAAATTTTAAAAGGAGTGTCGGCGTGAACCGCAACGATGTCTGTTGCAATCCACAGAATAAAAAATCCGTAGAAGATCAGACTGTGGAAAAGACCAACGTATTTAAAACGGGGAACTTTTCCAGTTAGTAGAGAAGTGTGAAGAAATCTGTCCCACTGAAGTTTTTCAGGCAGAAGACCTTTAAGGCCATCCGTTCCCTGGCCCTTAGTGACAAACATCAACTTGTCATAAAAACCTTTGATTAAAAATCCCATTGATGTCAGGAACATGATGTACATGACGATTTTGAATGCGTGTGGAATATTCCACATGACTTCTCTGGTGGCGAGTGTTGCAACATCTCCCATAATTTCTCCCCTAAGTATGCTCGAGCAAATTAATCCGGTAATAAAATGTAAGTGGTTCTCAGAATAGAATAGATGAGAATCACAAAGAATTAAATGAGAAATTTAGTTAATTAGGGCATAATAAAAATCTATTATCCCTATCAGTGGAAGCGTTCCTATGAAAAGATTTTTAGCTCTACTCATCACTCTTTCGGCCCTTGGATGCGCCAGAGTACAAACATTAAATCTTGAGCCCCATGAGTATTCGGAAAGGCCAGACCATATTATCTGGATTCAGGTTGCAGGTTTTTCGGAAGAGCATATTCCACTTCTGCGCTTTAACGTGGCAGAGGCCACTCATAAAACCAACCTGGAACAAGTGGATTGCGTAGGTAAAATGTGGAATTTTAACCTGTACCAGCTAAGACCTGAGGCGAGTAAGAGCTTTTTGTCGCAGATCACAGGATCAAAAAACATCAGAGGAACTTGCGAAGATTACACCGTCGTTCCTTCATGGCAATTCCTGCAAGACGTTGGCTATAGTGTCAGTGTTTTGGAAAGTGGAGCTTCTGTGGAGCAGAGTTTAGAGAAATCGTTAGGTTGCTCAAACAGTAAAATGATCGATTTAAGTAAAATGCGCTTCTATAGAATGGGGCCAGACATTGGCCCACAAAAAACGTTCCATTATCAGGACTCGCCTGATCAATCAAAAGAAACGGTTCGTCCGGGACTTTATTACGATCGCTCATGCCAAAAAGGGATTTGTTACTCAAGCCTTTCAAATAATTTTAGAACACTTTGGACGATGAATTCAAAAGATCACCGCCGCTCAGTTTTTGTGGTTCGTGATTTCAATTTCCAAAATGCACTTAAAAAGAAAGATATCAGCCTGGCGAAAGAGTCTCTCCAGGAAATCGACAGAATTGTCTCTTCAATTAAAAGTAACAAAGGTGATGACCTTTTAGTTGTCGTCAGCGGAGCAGAGTCGATGATGCTTGAATTTCCTCTACAGGGAAAAGAGTGGTCAGATTTTGAAAAGGCCGGAAAAAATCTTTATTTTAAAAACTCATCTCTTATGTCACCGGTTCTGGCAAAAGGATCAATGGCAGAAAACTTCTGCGGGATCTTTGATGAATCAGACATGTTAAAAAGAATGATTTATAAACCTGAAGATAAGAAATTCAACTGGGACAGTGTAAGTCCATTCTAGTTAGAAAATTCTTCTCTGGTTAAAAGATAGCTGGTTTTGCAGTAGTCGCATTTTGTTTCGATGCTTGATTCATCAGGAGCAAAAACGGCATCAATTCCGCTCGACCAGATGATTGAGCGAACGCCTTCAAACATTCTTTGTCTTGAACAAGTGCACTTGAATGAAACTTGTTTTGAACCAAGGAACGTTAGGCCCAGACCTTCAAAGTGAGGTTGAATATCACTTTGTTCAGTCGCACCTTTTTTGAAAAGCTCTTCTACTTTGTCTTGAATGCTCTTCCAGTATTGATCGATGTTCATGTTGTAGTTTGTTTCTACTCTGTTGACGTTGATCTCTGGAAGTTTCATCAGCATGATGCTTTGATCAGATTCCAGGGAAACATGAATAGCGCTTTTTACCTGGTATGAATCTGAAAGGATCTTGTTGACCATAGCATGGGCATCAATTTGATCCAGATTGATAATTGAAGTGTATGGATGAAGTTCACCCGGAAGAAGTTTTACGATACGGCATTTGCCTGTAATCGATTTCGGGAATTCGTTGAACTGCTCAGGCAGAAGAAGTGTTCTCATCTGACCTTGGTCGCTCATTTCAATTTTTAAGCGGAAATAAGGCTCTTCAGAATCGATGTAAACTCCCAGACCTTCGCCTGGTTTTAAGAATGAAATCATCGGTTGGAACGAAAGGATGGCATCGCGGAAATATTGAAATCCGGCACCAATGACTTCGTGAATAATCGCGAGATCATTAATTAACTTTTGACCCTCAAGGAAGTGGAGCGTGAAGCCCTCTTTTTGGTCAATAAAACTATACAATCGACTTTCTGGAAGCATAAAATAATTTTTACCAAATATTCCCGGTTTTGTCTTGGAGAAAAGCGTTGTGCTAGAAGTGGTTTTTTATGATTCCAACCAAGATTTGCTTTCCAAAATGCAAAAGGAAAGTGCTCCGCTGGTTATTTGTCCAAGCCCACTGATTGCCGACAACCTGAGAAATCTCCTTCCAGAACTTGAAATCATTACTATTTCTAAATGGACTGCTGACCATTTAAAAGGCCTGGGCCTGGTTCGCGCTAGAAAGTCAGAGCTAATGGTTAAACTTTCGGCCGTTTGGAAGCATTACTTTCCCAATGAAAAAACAGCTATTTTTCTGGAGTCATTTGAGCTTTTTACTGAACTTCGCTCATTTACTCTAAACCTGGAACTTCTGGCCGAGTTCTTTAAAGAGCTCGACGAGACCATCGTTAAATCAATTTTGGTGTTTTGGACTTACCTCGATCAGGAAAAGATCGTCGACGAGCACGCTAGTTACCAGAAGGTAACAGAATCAAAACTCCACCGTCCTATGTGGTTTGTGGGTTTTAAGCACATGAGCGGTGTGCAGTTAGATATGGTTAAGGTTTTAAGCGAAGAGCAGGAAGTTGATGTTTTTTTCCCGGCCCCTGTTTACAGTGAAGCCTTACCTAATGATTGGATTAAATGGATTTCACAAGAAGAACCTAAAGCGCGCTTAAAAGAAATGATTCCGACTCAAGTCAGTGTCCTTCCTAAGGGAAAGGGCAATGTCATTTTAAATAAATTTTTTGAAAACCATTCAGGCTACGACCTGCTTTTAGCAGGAACAAGAGTGGGGCTAGTGGGTTTCCAGGAAGCCCAAAGGAAAAATTCTTTTTTTAAAACGACAGAAGATCTTTTTGCTTCAGAGACTGAGTGGCTCATTGGGGATTTAAGACAAAAATTAAAAGACGTAAAAAGTTATACGGCCACTGAGCTCGACCTGCACCTGGACGCACTTAAAATCAGCGCGCAGGAAAAAGGAGAGTATCGCAAGTTTAAAGTGATTGACCTGGCCAAAGAAGCGCTGGCTTCTTATAGCGAATTTCAGTCACTGATTGATCACTTTGCCGTTGATATCCTGGAAATCATCGTAGGACTAAATTCTCCACGTGTGAGTTTTATTACGCTGGAAGAAGAAATCCAAAGATCGTTTTTAGATATGAACGCTTTGAATTTTAGGAATGATCAAAAGCCTCTTGCTGTTTTGGCCACAGGAAGTCTTGGAGGCTTTAGGGCCAATGAAAAGATTTTAAGTGAAGCTATGACCAAGGCCTTAAGGGCCATTGGGCCAATTAAGCGTGCGGGATTGGAATTTTTATTTCACAAATATGAGCTCCTTTCTGTTTTAGGGCATCCAGAAACAATTCTTTTAATTGAAGAGCAGGTTTTAGAAACGGATCTTTCATGGCGAGAAGTTCTTAAGAACTTTGATGTTCAGGATTTAGACCTGGGGGTGAAGTACTCTATTAAAAAGATCCATGAGTACTTGCTTCCCAAAATGAAAGAAGGGCCTTTTACTCAAAAGACTTTTTCGGCTTCTAAGCTTCAGACCTTTATTGATTGCCCACAGAAATTTTATTTCACGCACATTGAGAAAATTGATAACCGCCCAATGGAGAGAGCAAGCCTGGGTCCTGATGAATTAGGAAATCTAGAGCACCAGATTATTGCAGATTATTTTTCAGGGATTGCTTCTAATATCACCGAAGAGATCAAGCTTGATTTGCATCAGGCGATTTGTGTGAAGGTTTTCAATGAATACCTCGCAACCAGCAAGCTGGTTTTAACAGAAACCGAAAAGGCGAGAAGTTATAACGAGATCATGCATTATACCTGGAATGGGATTGTCTTTTTATTAGACCTTATTCGCCTTAAAAATATCACTACAATTAAATTTGAGGTCCCGCTGGGGCAGAATCCATGGAACCTTCACGGTTCTATCGACTGCTTGATGATTTCCTCAGATAACAAAGTCAGCATTTTGGATTTTAAAAGATCAAGCAGTGCGGCCGGAACTAAAACAGAGACGGTAGAGTTTAAGAAAATTCAGTTATGGGTTTATCTTCTAGTGCTAAAACATCAAGGTCATGAGATCGATGCTTTCGGTTATTTAAACTTAAGTGACCTGACAGATGATAAATTATTTTTTGATACTGATGAGGCCCAGAAACTTTTGGGGTCTTCGTTGGAGAGTGTGGCGGGAGTCGTGGAGACGGCGATTGCAGATATTCAGGCCATGAAAGTTTTCCGTCCTAATCCCAGAGAGAATAAGGTTTGCCATTTCTGTCCGGTGAACTTGTTTTGTCTAAAAGGAGGAACTTGTGAGTCTTAATTCAGGCGCAAAGTCTCCAAACGCAGAACAGAAAATTGCCATTCACCACGAAGGAGGAAAAATCCTTTCTGCCGGTGCAGGGTCGGGGAAAACCTTTGTTCTGATTGAGCACATCATTACCTGGCTGGATAACTTGAGGGTAAAGACACCGTCATCGGAATGGCTCCATGTCGTTCCTTTCCAATTGCCTAAGCTCGTTTTAATGACGTTTACTAAAAAGGCCGCAGGAGAAATGTCGATTCGTATGATGAAGAGAATCGATGATTTGTGTGAAAATGCTTCAGATGCAAAAACTCTAGAGTTTTGGTCTCTTATCAGACAATATCTTTCGATGATGAATATCACGACGATTTCATCTTTTTGTCATCAGCTTTTATCTCAAGGATATTTTGCTGATGTCGGTAACGATATTCAGATTTTAAGCAGCGTCGAGTTTAAAAATAAAATCTCAAACCTTTTTAACTTGTGGTTTATTTCCAAAAATAATCGTTTGAATCAAATCTTCCAGGCGAATTCACAGGCCTTAATCGGAGCGATGATTGAAATCTATAACTCGCCAGAATTGAGGCTGATGTGGAAAGAGCCATTAGTTAAGACTTCTCCAGAAAAAGAACTGGAATCATTTATCACAGATTTGATTTCGACACTGGATCTGGAAGAATTTCTTGCTTCGTCAGTAGATGTAAATGCTGATGCCAAAGAAAGAGAGAAAGGATGGTTTGTCTTTCTTCAAAGTTATGACGAACTTTATTCAAGACTTGGAAGCTTTAAGGCCCAGAACTTTCGTGAATATGCCCAGTGGGCCCTTAGTGTAGGAACTCTTCCCCGCGAAGTTAAAGCGATGAATGAAGACCAAAAATACGCTCTGGAAAAACTAAAGACTTTAGTTAAAGAATTAAGAGATATTCATGAAGACTTGACCAACTTTATTGATCACTACGATATTTATTGGTCGTGGGTTGAGACTTTTAAAGAAGTTTACAACTTTATTGATGAAAACTACTTTTTGGAAAAAGGTTTTGCTTTTTCCGATCTGGAGTACTTTGCCTGCGTAGGGCTTAGACATCCACAAATCAGAGAAAAGATTAAAAAGAACTACGACTATTTTATTGTCGATGAGTTCCAGGATACCTCTTCAGTTCAATATGAAATTATTAAGCACCTGGTAGGCGATAATCACCAGAGACTCTTTTGTGTTGGGGATAAAAAACAGGCGATCTACGGTTTTAGAGGTGGAGAGCTCCTGGTTTTTAACCAATGTTCAGAAATGTTGGGAACTGAAAATAATATCTGGTTAAAAAATAACTTCAGGTCTTTTGGAAAAGTCATCAAGTTCAATAACCATTTTTTTGAAACGGTTTTTCCATTAGGTTATGGGTTTGAAGGACAAGATCCGAATACAGTTTTAATGGAGCCTCAGACGATTCCAGAGATTAAAAATACTCTAGGACAGGTTGAGCGCTTTAAGACAGAGATTGAAGGATTAGAGAGCGATAAAAAACTCGATCTGGATTTTTATGAAGCTGAAGCCCTCTATGAAATTATCCGCGAGCTTTTAAATCGCGATGATATGCAAAGTGTCTGTGTGCTTTACCGCAAACTTCGTCCAAGTGCGCTTCTTTTAGATTTATTAGCTGAGAATGAAGTGGCCTTTAGTGCCCAAGTTAAAGTGCAGTATGCTGAAGACCCGATCATCAATTTATTTTTAAGGGCCATTGAGTTAAAGCTTAATGCCAACGAAGAAAAGAAACTTCGTTCAACTCATTTCCTGCTTAATTCACTTCTGGAAGTGTTGAACGTAAAGAGCACTGCCCGAGAAATCGAAGAAAAATTCCTTGGCGATCTTGCCATCTTAGGATTGCGCCTGGCCTTCCATAAACTGGTTTATTCGCTGGGAATTAGCAATTCACAGTACCAGGAAAACAGTGCGCTGATTGATTCTATCTGCCGCGTTTGTAATGAAGATCCAATTAAGGTTTTTCACTTGCTTTCAACTGAAAGTGAAGAACAGTACTCACTTGAATTAATGAATGGGGCAAGAGCTAAAAGAGTTATTATTATGTCTGCCCACGCTTCAAAAGGGTTGGAGTTTGATGCCGTTCTTTTAGGTGGGATTCATAGCAATGGGTTGCAGATGGGAAAGACTGAAACTGTTGGTAAGCTGCCAAAAAGTTTTAGATGGAAGAAAGCCTATAATCAAAAGAAATTTTATAAATCACCTGTTTATTATTACGAAGCAGAACTAGACCGCGCTAAAGAATTCTCTGAAAGTAAAAGGCTTCTCTATGTAGCCTGTACGCGTGCAGTGAAATACTTAGGTTGGGTTGACCTGTGGGCCAATATTGACGGAAAAGAAAAGCAACTTTCACCCGGGAGCAATCACTGGATTAGAGCGATGAGACTTGCTCCGGCTTCAGATGTTTTAACAGAAAGAACCCTGAGCCTGGGAAAAAATACGATTCATCAAGAAGTCGATATCCCCATTATTCTCAAAGATTCACTTGGGTTAATTGCCTCTGAAGAAAAAACAAAACTTGGGGTGTTTGCAGAGACATCTGTAACTAGACTTGCTCAATTAGCTCAGTGCCCATTTAAATTTTACCTTTCTAATATTTGTAAAATTCCAGCTCCCGGAATTGATAAACAACTATTCTTAAAACTTGATGAAGAAGAGGCCATTGAAGCGGAAGAAGTGTTTTATTCTTCAATGGAGCGCGGAACGAAAGTGCATGCGCACCTTTCGAAGTTGCTTCTCAATCAGATGACTCTTGATCAAGTCAACGGCGCTGATAAAGAAAAAATAGAGTGGGCATTTAAAGAGGCCAATAATATTTCCAACGGAAAAAATGTTATCAGTGAAAAGCAGATTAAGTTTTCTCTTTTTGGACAAATGATTTCAGGAACACCGGATTTAATTTTTGAAGATCAGGACTCAGTTGTTGTTTGGGATTTCAAAACGGGTCTTCGCGATGAGAAGAATGAAGAAAGCTATTGGTTCCAGTTGATGTGTTATGGGTACGCATATGCAAAGCTGAAGTATTTTACTCCGGAAAAAATGATCCCCCTCTCATTGGTTTACGTCGATGAAAAAAAGTTGGTGAACAAAACTATGAGTCTTGCCCAAATTTCTCAAATTCTCTTTGAGAACTGGACAAAAACAGAGTCGCTTAATCAAGTTAATTTGAATCACTGCTCGGCCTGTGACTACTCATCAATGTGCATCCACTATAAAAGAACTGCCACGAGTTGCGAGACATAGGTCCTGTGTTAAAATAGTACTAAATTCTAGACCTTGGATAGACTTTAGGAAATTTTAAAAGCAGGATGCGTATGAAATCAAAAGTTTTGGCTTCTCTAGTTCTTTTCTCATTAACTTTCACAACAAATTTATTCGCCAGTGAAAAAGACATTTACGAATTTTCATGGCTTGATCCGGATAAAGAAGTTTTCGTTCTTCAAAACAGAAAATTTAGAAAGGCCAATCACGCCCATATTAACGTAGGTGGGGGGATCACAACTTCTGGTGCATTCGTTGATTCAACAGCAATCCAGGGACGTGCAGGATACTTCTTCACGGAAGACTATGGTTTTGAAGTTCTATACTCAAAGAACTCAGGGAAAGAAAACGAAACAGCAAAAGGTGTTCGTAACTCAGGTGGTGGGGGAACTGGTACAACTCCATTTAGAAGAATTGTCGACAGCTACATGGGAGCAATGTTTCTTTGGTCACCGTTTTACAGCAAGATCAATACATTCAACAAGATCGTTTACATGGACTGGATTTTTGGTCTTGGATACGCTCAGTTAAAAGAGAAAAATAACAAGCTTCGTTTCACTCAAGGGCAAACAGCTGAAGGGATTGAAACAGAAGAAACACACAGCGGGATCATGTGGTCTGCTGGTCTTAAGTTTTATATCAACGAAAGTTTCAGCGTGAGAACTGACTTAACAGCGGTTCACTATAGCGCAGACAATATTTCAACTTCGGGATCAAGCTATAAGTCGAACTTTGATGCGACGGCGTCTATTGGTTACACATTCTAAGTTTTTAGGGAGAAGTGAAAATGAAAAGATCATGTTTAATACTTTTCTTCCTGGCCCTTGGAATGAATGCCCATGCTTCAATTCAAGGTGCAAGAAGAATCTATCAAGCGGGTGATAAGTCCCGCTACCCGCAACTGGCCGCAGAGCTGGTGCAAGACAAAATGTATTTCAGTGCTATTCCTTTTATTAAGGAGTACATGGCCTCAACAAATAGAGTCAACGATGCAGCTCTTGATAAGGTTCTTGATGAACTTATCACGCAGGTTGGGGTAAAGCAGTTTGAGGTTCTTCCAGCGAACATTCTGGAGAAATCAAATGCACCAACAATCCGTTACATTCTGGCAAGAAAGGCTTTCCGCCAAGGGAAGTTTGATCAGGCGCTTAAGTATCTTGACCGTAAGATCGAAGACTGGCATCCGGTAAAACCATTTGCTCTTCTGCTAGAAGGGAGTGCTTACTCTGTAAGCAAAAGAGAGGATAAAGCGGCCGGAGTCTTTAGAGAGTGTATCGAAGTTGCAGAATCTCAAATTAAAAAAGAAAGCAACAAAGACCGTATCAGACAGCTGAATATCACTCGCGATTATTGTGTGGTGGGTATTCCTCGTTCTCAGTTTGCTTTAGCTAAGTTTGACCTGGCCTATTCATCTTACCTGGATCTTCCGAAGTCATCTTATATCTGGCCGGAAATCCTGTTTGAAGAAGCATGGAACAGCTTTTATCAAAAAGATTACAACCGTACTCTAGGGAAGCTTGTAACATACAAGGCGCCAGTCTTTAGCTACACTTTTAATCCTGAGATTGAAGTTCTAAAGGCGCTTTCTTATATGGAAATGTGTCTATGGGATGATTCAAAGAAAACGGTAGAAGATTTCTATACTTATTATGAAACTGCCAACATTGGATACAAGAAGTTCATTGATTCTCTTGGTAAAGATTACCGTCAGTACTACCTTTTGGTTAAAGACCGCGAAGAAGGAAAGTATAGAGAGAATAAAATCCTAAGTACGGCGCTGGCTTCTATTGGGAAAGACCCGGCTTACCTGGAGCTTTACAACTCGTTTAACAATGGACGTGATGAAATTGAAAGATTAAAAGGTCTTCCAAATGATGCGCTAAAGGGAGCTTTAAACGAAAACCTTCGCGAGTCTCTAAGCTTACAAAGAAACCTGATCGGAAGTTATATCCGCGGACAGCTTCAATTATATGCTGCTCAAGTCGTGCGTGCTTTCGAAGATATGAGTTATATCAAGCTGGAAGTTTTATCGAAGAGAAAAACAGAGTTATACGAAGACATCTCTATCGGCGGTGATGGCCGAGCAAGAGGGAACGTCGCTCACTTACGTAGAACAGATAAACAATACTTTTGGACATTTAATGGCGAGTTCTGGGCCGATGAACTTGGTGACTATGTATTCTCGCTTAAATCGGAATGTAAGTAATGATGAAAAGAAAAATGCTACTCTCGTTTTGTTTAGGACTTTTTTTAACAAACTCTCTGGTCATCAAAGAGGCGAAGGCTGATGTTGAGCAAAGAAGAGCTGAGTTAATTAAGGTTTTAGATGAAGAACTTCGCGAGGTCACTCGTCTTAATAAACAAGTCGGTGCAAAAAGACCGGATCTAATGCTACGCATGGCCCAAGTTCTTTTAGAAAAGGCCCGTTTGTTAAAAGATCAGGAAAACCAAAAGTACCTTGAAGTTCCTGCGGCCCAAAGAGAGAAAGGCAGCAAAGATGAGTATTTTAAAGAATCGCGCCGTTATTTTGACCAAGCTCAAAAAACAGTTTTAGTTCTTTTAAAGAACTTTAAAAAATTTGATGAGAAAGGCGATGCTTACTATATCCTGGCATACAACGCCAAGGAACTAAAACAAGAAGAACAGTCGAGAAAGTTCTTCCAGAAAGCTCTGGAAGAATCAAAAAGTAATTCAGTGATTGCTGATAAATCGCGCATTGCTCTTGCTGAAATTTATTTCAACAAAGGATCATTTGATAAATCAATGAACCTTTATGAAACGGCACTTAAGACAAAAAGAGATAAGTGGTGGACGAAAGATGCTTTCAACCTAGCTTGGTCTTATTTCAAAATGGGTCGTCACGACAAAGCGATTGATGTCATGACAGAGTCATATGAACTCTCTAAAAATCCCAAATACATCGATATGACAAAAAGTATCGAGCGCGACCTGGCCTTCTTTTATACAGAAGCTGGGAAATCGAATGAGGCGATTGCCTTCTACAAAAAGAATGGTAAATCAGTTTCAGACGTTATGTTAAAAGTAGGAAAGTACCTTAAGTCGCAAGGGAAATTCGCCGCGGCCGAGAAGACTTTAAGTGATGCTCTTCAGTACAAAACAAGTGAAAAGGAAGAAAACGATATTAATATCGAACTTATCAGCTTGTATGAAAAGTTTGGTCGCGATCAAAAGCATCTGGAAACAAGCCGTGCTTTAACCAGTCAATTCTCAAAAGGGAATTTAAGCCCGGATCAAATTGAGATCCTGAAATTTAACGTTGAAAAAATGTCTGCGCTTATCCAACAGCAGCTGGTGGCCAAGACTTATGAAAACCAAAAAGAGATTCGCACGAAAAAAGCAGAAGCTGCCAATGAATATTTCATGATGAGCGCTCTTCTTTCTCCTGAGAAATCTCAAATGGCCTACTTCCATACAGGGGAGACGTACTTTGCTATCGGCGAGTATGATAAAGCAGTTCCTCTTTATGCAGAATCAATTAAGCGTTCACAGGCCAACAAAGACAAAAAGACTGAGGAATTGGCGAGTAACGCTCTGATGGTTTCTCTTGGGAAAAATGTAAGCAAAAAAACATCGGAAGACTATCTAATTCCAGCTTATGAAGGATTCCTGGCCGTTAACCCAAAAGGTGAGAAATCGAGTGTTGTTTATCAGCGTTTATTCTCAACTCAAATGGGGAAAAAGGATATTGCTGGGGCTGAAAAAACACTTATTAACTACAAGTCAAACTTTCCAGCTGAATCTGAAACTCAGGAAAAAATGCTAGCGCAGGTAATGGACTTCCATAAAGACACCGGCAACAAAGCCGCACTTCTTGGATGGGCAAAAAGAATTGAATCAAATGAATTCAAAGTTAACCCTGAGTACGGCCAAAAAGTTAAGACACTTATGCTGGGAATGCAGTTTGAGAAAGTTGAACAGGCCAGTATCAAAGGAGATAAGCGTGGAGCTCTAAAAGGCTACCTGCAAATCTATAAATCACCAGAGACAGACAAAGAAGCTAAAAAGACAGCTGCTTATAACATCGCCGTTTTATTCTACGAGACAGGTGAGTGGAAGCAAATGTATGGATGGGCAGACCGCGCCGCTGTCATGATGGAGCCGGCAGAAATCGTGAAATTTGAAAAAGATTTTATTCTTTTTACAACTGACCTTTTCCAAAGACGCCAGTTTGCTGAATCAGCGGCCTTAAGCGAGAAGATCTTTGATAAAATTTGTACGACGAATTCAAAAAATATCAAAACTTACTTTAAAAACGCCAACGTTATTTACCTGGCAGACAGACAGTTTGATAAGAGCTTAAACCTTCTGGCAAAAGCTCCAAAATGTGGTCTAGGAAATGATGTTGTCCTTCCTGGTTACCTCGATCACTTAAATGAGCTGGCAGCAGCTAGCAAGTGGGGATCGTTTAATGAAGTGATCAAAAAACTGGAAGCGACAAAAGAAATGTGGCCTCAGTTAATTTACCCATCAAGTCTTCTTGCTAACGAGTTGGAAAATATCGGTAGAGTAGAAGATGCTGGAAAAGTAAGAAGCAAAATGCTGACTTATTTTGAAACAGCTAAAAAATCTAAAATGGATGTTCCACTTGAAGGTCTGGATGCGATTGCGCTTATTCGCTTAAACGCATTGGAAGACCAGGTGAAGAGATTAAATTCAGTGAGACTTGCTTTCCCGGAAGCTGAGTATAACAAGAATTTAAAAAACAAATTTGTGATGCTGGATAAGATTACAACTGAAGCGATCTCGATTGCTGAACTTGGTTCAGGGATTGGTATCGTAAAAGCTTACCGCTACATCGTAGAAGCTCACGAAGGACTGCAAAAAGAGATCACTGAGTTTACACCTCCAGGAAAATCTCCTGAGTACGTGTCGTCTTTCCAAAAAGGGATGCAAAAGTTAGCAAGCCCGCTAGATAAACAAGCGCAGGATTTCAGAGAAACAGCTATTAAGAAAATCGAAAAGGAAAACATTCTGTCTTCAGACAACGGATGGTTCCTGGTTAAAAATGATGCAATTATTCCAGAGTACTACAATGAAAAAGGAAACGCTCTGATGGATAAGGCAGGTGCGAAATGAAAAAACTATTACCACTACTTCTCATTCTTTCAGCGTGTTCGACAACATCGAATGTCTCTCGCGAAATCGCTTCTTCTAAAAGAGGAGTGAGCTCAGCCGAAGAGGATTTTTCGTGGGTAGAGCAGTTAGACTTCGATAAGAAGAAAGAAGAAAAATACAATGCTGATAAAGATGAATTTGATTTCTCTTCATCGGATGAGTCATCATATGCACTAGTGAAAGAGTCTCTGGGGTCTTTAGCTCCAGCAAAACTTGAAGAAGCACTAAAAGGAAATGATGATCCTTTAACTGTGATGAATATTAAGTGTTATCAAGGTAAATACGACGAAGCTTTAAAAATTGCTGACGATCAGTATACAAAATTTAAGAACAACACGAGTTACTGGAATCAATTAGGAACTTGTTACTTCTTAAAATCTGATTATGCGAAAGCGATTCTTTTCTACAATAAGTCGCGCGACCTAGACAGCAAGTATATCCCACCGGTCAACAACCTTGGTGTTGTTTACCAAAAGCAAGGGAAATACCAGAAAGCTCTTGCGGCCTTTAAGCTGGCTTCAGATTTAAATACATTTGCAGTGACTCCAACTTATAACCTGGCACAGTTGTATCTGCGTTTTGGAACTGTTGGAAAAGCTCTTCCTATTTTTCAAGGACTACAAAAGCGCAGTCCAAAAGATGTGGAGGTAGGATCAGCACTAGCGTCTGCTTATTTGATCAAAGGTGATTATCAGAGCGCTGTAGATATCTACGGTAAGTTTGATAAAGCGACACTCGCTACTCCTTCTGTTGGATTAAATTATGCTGTCGCTCTAAAGCTACTCAATCGTCCGATTGATGCTCAGACTGTTTTATCAAACGTCTCAAGCCCATCGGGTCCTATTAGTGAATACGCTCAAAAAGTAGAAAGATTTATCAGGAATTAAAATATGAAAACACTATTTATTGCACTTCTTCTTTCATCTAGCACTCTTTTCGCTCAGGACGATATCGCCGGAGAAGGAAAAAGTGGAAACAAAAAAGTCATTTACACATACAAGCAGTATGAGAAGTTTGATTTTGATGACCTGAACATTGAAGGGGACACGGGAGCGCCAAGCGATATCTCGATTTCACCTATCCATGAAAAGCGCTTCACGAACCGCCTTCCTTACAGAAAGTCCTTCACAATGGAAATCAAGAAGGGAATCGAGCGCGTTCGCTAGTACACTTAGCTCTGACATCCTTTGTTGGCAGGGTCTTAGGTCCTGCCAAACCGCATTTCAAGACCTTAGACCTGACCCACGGTTAAATTCGGATCATCAGTTATACTAGTCCCATGAACGTGTTAAAGAACATTTCTGGTTTACAACTGACCCGAGTGAAAATGGCATTGCTTCTGGCCTTTAGTACTCTCTTGCTATGCCAGCTTTTAATAGGGTTCAAATCATTTGATGATTATTTGATTGTGTTCGTTTACGTGCTTTTCTTAAACGATCTCTACATCAAATTACGAAAGCCAGACTTAATCTTTTATCAGGATGAGAGAATCAAGCGCTCAATTATGTCGATCGTCTTCCTGGTTCTTTTTAGCTTACCTTTCTTGCTCGATGTCTTTAATGTTAACGATGCCTTCCGCGGCTTTATTTACCGCGTAGGTTTTATGTTATGGGCACAGGTATTCTTGCTTGATGCTTTTATGAACTATCGCCAGACGCATTCAAAACAGTGGCTTTTGATTACTAATATGGCGGCGCTGTTTATTGTGATGGGTGCGATTTATTAATTCTTAAGAACGATCATTTTTGAACAAAAAAAAAGCTCCTGTTACGGAGCTTTTTTATTATGTTTGAATGACTACTTATTATAGTTTTCAGGAAACAATGAGCGCTCAATACCTTCGATAAAGATATGGATGCACTTAATGTGAACTTCTTGAATGCGATCGCTGACGTTTGATTCAACGATAAGTGGAACATCCACCATGTCTTTTAGCTTTCCACCGCCTTTTCCAAGAAGGCCGATAACTTTCATGCCTTTTTTCTTAGCAGCTTCTACAGCAAGAAGAACGTTAGGTGAGTTTCCAGAAGTAGAGATTGCAAGTAAAACGTCGCCTTTATTTCCCCAAGCTTCTACGTAGCGAGAGAAAACGAAGTCGTACCCGTAATCGTTTGAAACACAAGTTAGGTGAGAAGGATCGTTGATGGCCATGGCCGCTAGAGGCTTTCTTTCTTTTCTAAATCTTCCAGTAAGCTCTTCAGCGAAGTGCATAGCATCGCACATAGAGCCGCCGTTTCCACAACTAAACATTCTGCCGTCGTTTTTATAAGAATCAACCATTAGATTGATGGCCTTATTGATTAATTCAACGTTGCCTTTGTTATCAACAAACGCATTAAGAACTTTCTGTGCATCTTGTAGCGACTCTAGTGCAAACATAAATTACGCCATCTCTTCAAGTGATTTTTTAATTTCGTCTTTTGCTTGAACTCCAACTAGAGTTTTAGCAGCTTGACCGTTTTTGAAGAAGATCATCGTTGGGATTCCGCGGATTCCGTATTTCTGAGCAAGCTCAGGGTTGTCATCAACGTTAACTTTTACGATTTGAGCTTTTTCACCTAATTCACGAGCAACGTCGTCAAGTATTGGTCCAAGTACGCGACAAGGTCCACACCACTCAGCCCAGAAATCTACTAAAACTGGTTTATCTGCTTTTAATACATCTGACTCGAAGTGTGCTACGTCTGTTTTATTTACTGATCCCATGAGGAACTCCTTTTTGTTGTAAGATTCATTCTACATTAAGTCGTAAGGTGGTGAAAATGAAAAAATATCATGCCTCGCATACACCCTGGTTTCGCTCTTGTAACTCTTAGGCGTAAACAAGGGTTTTTCTTTGCTTTTTCTTGGGTGTGTCACTAAGATTGATTTATGGATAGAAAATATCTATTGGAAAAAGCGATAAGAGTCGCCAAATTAACTCGTCTCATAGCCAAGGCCATCGACCTGTTTATCGTGGCCTGTTTTTCTATTTGGTTTTTTCCATTGGGTGTTGTTCTGGGAATTATCTACATGTCGCTGTGTGACGGTATGAGTAATGGACAGTCAGCTGGAAAGAAGTTTATGGGATTTGCCGTAAAATCTTTGGAAGATGGTTCTCCTTGTTCATACAAACAATCAGTGATTAGAAATTTGCCTTTTACGTTGCCACTTTTAGTCGCTCTTTTGCTTCCGGTTATCGGCTGGATTTTAGGAGCGATTCTTGCGGTTGTGCTTATTGGTTTTGAACTTTATCTCCTTTACAATCTCGACTCGGGACATCGTCTCGGCGACGTAATGGCAGACACTTCTGTCATGGCCAACGACGATAATTTTGCTGGAGTCAAAAATCGAAAGACAAGTTGGTTCACATCGAATACAACTGGTTCTATCTAGTTTTTTAGCTCAATCATTCAGGATTAATTTATGTCGAAAAAACGTTTGATCATCGTCGACGTCTCAAATTTTATTTTCCGTGCTTTTTTTGCTATTCGTCCGATGCACTCACCGGAAGGCGTGCCGACAAATGCGGTGTACGGAATGTTCACGATGCTTTTAAAGCTTCTTTCTGATCACAGACCGACACACGTTTTTCTTGCCCGTGATACCAAGGGCGGATCGTTTAGAAATGAACTTTTTGAAGGTTATAAGGCCAATAGGTCTGAGCCACCTGAGGAATTGATTCCGCAGTTTGCTTTAATCGAAGAGCTATGTAAAAAAATGAATCTTCCGGCCTTCAGTCATGAGAACTTCGAAGCCGATGACATCATTGGTTCGGCAGCGGTTCAGTGGAAAGATCAGTTTGATGAGATCTTTATCGCATCAGGGGATAAAGATTTAATGCAATTTGTAGGCGGGAACGTAAAACTTCTCGATACGATGAAAGACAAACTTTACTCGCCTGATGATGTTGAAGAAAAAATGGGTGTTCGCCCGGAACAAATCGTCGATTACCTTTCAATTGTCGGGGATACGTCAGATAACATTCCTGGAATGAAAGGGATTGGTGCGGTTGGTGCGGCTAAACTTTTAAAAGAGTACGGCACGCTGGAAAATATCATCGCTAACCGCGACCAATTGAAAGGAAAGAAAGTGATTGAAGCTTTCACGGATCACCTTGAGGCCGGCCTTCTTTCAAAAAAACTAGTTCAAATCGTAACAGATGTAGATTTAGGTCACACTCCTGAAGAAACAGCGGTGAGTTTTTATCCAACAAACGAGCTTTCTGATTTCTTAAAAGACCTGGGATTCAAATCAATCCTGGTTAAACTTCAGGAAATGAGATTTCAGCATCACCTGGCACGTGAAACAGATAAGAGTACAGGTGGAACAACTGATGATGGCCCGATTGAAAGTTCACTTTTTAATCAAACAAAAGGCGCATCAGTTACTGTCGTTGACCTAGATGAAAATAACTTCGATGAAATCCTGACTCAAGCAAAACAAGCAGAAAGTGTTGCTGTTTATAACTTGTTTGACAGCGATGATATCTATGCGAGAAAAATCTCACGCACATATTTTTCATTCAATGAAACACATACTTATTCAGCTGACCAAAATCTGGTTGAAGGTGTCCTTAAGGCCCTTTGGAACAACAAAGACCTGGAAGTGATTTCTGACAACTTAAAACGCGATTACGTCCATTCGGTTATTAACGGATGGGGGTTTGAAGCGAAACGTTTTGACGTGACACTGGCCCATTTTAATATCAATGCAGGACTTCGCCATGACCTTGATGTCATCATGAAGGAATACCTGGATATGGAAGCTGGCCCTGATGAACATCAGGCCAATGGAGATCGCGCTTACGCAATTTTTGTTTTAGCGAGAATCTTTAAGCAAAAATTAAGTGACCTGAAATTGATGGATATTTTCAATAAGATCGATCTCAACATTCTTTCAGTACTGGGAAAAATGGAGAAAGAGGGAATCTCTCTTAACACAAATTACCTGCGCGAGTTTGAAGTTGAGCTTTCAACTGAAATTAAAAAAGTTGAAGACGAAATCTTTAAACTGGCCGGAGGGGAGATCAATTTAAATTCTCCAAAACAAGTAGGAGTTCTTCTTTTTGAAAAGCTGAACCTTCCACCGGTGAAGAAAACCAAAACAGGTTATTCTACAGACGCTGAAGTGCTAGAAGAACTTGATGGAATGAACATTAGTGAAGTTCCAGGTCTTCTTTTAACTTTCCGCGAGTATGGAAAAATCCTTTCAACTTATGTTAAGGCCCTTCCAGAGCTGGTTAACCCACAGACAAAACGCATCCATACAAATTTCAATATGACAGTCGCGCAGACGGGGCGTCTTTCATCGACGAATCCTAACTTACAGAACATTCCGGTGAGAAGTCCGATGGGTGAGAAAGTAAGAAAGGCCTTTATTGCTAAACCAGGAAAGATCTTGCTTTCTGCCGATTATTCTCAGGTCGAACTTCGTCTTCTTGCTCATTTTTCAGAAGACCCGACGATGTTAAAATCGTTCCAGGATAATTTGGATATTCACGCTCAGACAGCGTCTGAAGTTTTAGATATTCCTATTACTCAAGTGACTAAGAATGACCGCTCGATGGCAAAGACAGTCAACTTCGGTTTAATGTACGGTCAGTCTTCTTTTGGTCTGGCTGCAACTTTAAAAATTTCCCGCACAGAAGCTAAGCAATACATTGATAAATACTTCACTCGTTTTAGCTCGATTAAAACTTTCCTTGATACTTTAAAAGACAAGGCAGAGCAGACGGGATACGCGGAGACACTACACGGAAGAAAACGTCTTCTACCTGATATCCACTCGCAAAACAGAACGATTAAGGCCCAGGCCGAAAGAATGGCCATCAACAGCCCGATTCAGGGAACAGCTGCCGATATCATTAAGCTGGCGATGATTAAAATCGATCAGGAAATGACGGCGAAAAACCTGAAATCAAGAATGCTTCTTCAGGTGCACGATGAACTTATTTTTGAAGTTGAAGAAGATGAATTAAACCTGATGAAGGAGCTGGTACGCGAAGGGATGGAAAATGTTGTCGATCTTCGCGTACCACTTAAAGTTGATATGGGTGTAGGAATCAACTGGTACGATTTAAAGTGATTGATAAGTGAATGTGACCGGAATCTTAACTTCTGAGTTTAAGCTTCTGGTTACAGGACACGTATGCGCAATCTCCTCCAGCGTCGGTCTTTGTTCGGCCGTTAAGTGGGCCGGTAGGGTAATGGCCACTTCTAATTCAGCAATCATCCTAGGTGAGAGCTTCATTTTTTTTGTGACTTGAAAACTCGCCCCCTTAATATCAATTCCATTTTTTTCAGCGTAAATGGCCATTGTTGTTAGAATACAGCTCCCCAATGCAGCACCCATTAAGTCTGTAGGGGAAAAGGCTTCGCCGCGACCATTATTGTCCTTGGGTGCGTCAGTATGGATTTGGGTGCTAGAAGGACCGTGGGTTAGCGTGCAGTGCTTATCTCCTTCATAAATCCCAGTCATTGTGACCATATTTGTCTCCTTAAGTAAAAAAACCTATGCCGGAAATAATGCTCCAGTCCCCGGTAAAAAGCAAAAATGACACCCTTTGCCGTCACTGGAAAAATAATTTTTAGGGTCTAACCTTGACACTCATTGGGTCTGATACCACATTGTTAGAGTTCAAATTATTAGGAGGACTTATGCAATTAAAGCCGTTACAAGACCGCGTTGTCGTTCAACGCTTAGACGAAGAAACAAAAACAGCTGGTGGAATCATTATTCCGGACAACCACACTGAGAAACCTTCTCAAGGTAAAATCGTTGCTGTTGGAACTGGCTATAGACTAACTGACGGAAGTGTTCGCAACCTTGACGTTAAAGTTGGTGATACAGTTCTTTTTGGAAAATACTCTGGAACATCAGTAAAAGTTGATGGGAAAGAAGTTCTGATCATGAAAGAAGAAGAGATTCTTGGAATCCTTCAATAATTTTTAAAGTAAAAAACCATTTAGGAGAAATATATGGCTAAGGAATTAAAATATTCAGAAGACGCAAGAACTCTGATTCTTAACGGTGTAAACGCTCTGGCAAACGCTGTAAAAGTAACTCTAGGACCAAAAGGTCGTAACGTTGTTATCCAAAAATCTTTCGGTGCTCCTCACATCACAAAAGACGGTGTGTCTGTAGCGAAAGAAATCGAACTTGAAAACAACTTCGAAAATATGGGCGCGCAAATGGTTAAAGAAGTTGCGCAAAAAACAAACGAAGATGCTGGAGACGGTACAACAACTGCAACTGTACTTGCTCAAGCAATCTACAAAGAAGGTGTAAAACTAGTTTCAGCTGGTCACAACCCAATGGACCTTAAGCGCGGGATCGATCTTGCAGTATCAAAGGTTATTGCTGAACTTAAAACTATGTCTAAACCAATCAAGACATCTGAAGAAATCGCTCAAGTTGGAACGATCTCTGGAAACAACGATCACGATATCGGTAAAAAACTTGCTGAAGCTATGTCTACAGTAGGAAACAACGGTGTTATCACGATTGAAGAATCAAAAACTGCTGAAACAGAACTTAACGTAGTAAAAGGGATGCAGTTTGACCGTGGATACCTTTCTCCATACTTCGTAAACAATCCAGAAAAAATGGAAGTTGCTTTCGATAACTGCAACATCCTAATCACTGATAAAAAAATCTCTTCAATGAAAGAACTTCTTCCTCTTCTTGAGAAAACAGTTCAATCAGGAAGACAACTTCTTATCATCGCTGAAGATATCGACGGTGAAGCTCTAACAACTCTTGTTGTTAACAAGCTTCGCGGAACACTTCAGGTTGCAGCTGTAAAAGCTCCAGGTTTCGGTGACAGAAGAAAAGAAATGCTAAAAGACATCGCGACACTTACAGGTGGAACAGTGGTTTCTGAAGAGCTTGGAATGTCACTTGAAACTTCAGGTGTAGACGTTCTTGGTTCAGCAAAACGCATTACAATCGACAAAGAAAACACAACAATCGTTGATGGAAATGGAAACAAAGCAGAAGTTCAAAACCGTGTTGCAGCTATTAAAGCTCAAATCGCAGAAACAACTTCTGACTACGACAAAGAAAAACTGAAAGAAAGACTAGCAAAAATCGACGGCGGTGTTGCTGTTATTAAAGTTGGTGCTCCTTCAGAAGCAGAAATGAAAGAAAAGAAAGACAGATATGAAGACGCTCTACACGCTACACGTGCCGCTGTTGAAGAAGGTATCGTTGTTGGTGGTGGATCAGCTCTTCTACATGCTTCAACTGTTCTAAACGACCTTAAAGGCCGCAACGAAGAAGAAAACTTCGGTATCAGAATCGTTAAGCGCGCTCTTGAAGAACCTCTAAGACAAATTGCTACAAACGCAGGTCTTGAAGGATCAGTTGTTGTTAACGAAGTTAAAGCTAACAAAGATAAAGCTTTCGGTTTCAACGCTCGCGATGAAAAATACGAAAACCTAGTTGCAGCCGGAATTATCGACCCAACTAAAGTTGTTCGTTCAGCTCTTCAAAACGCAGCTTCAGTTGCTGGTCTAATGCTGACAACTGAAACAATGATTGCTGACCTTCCAAAAACTGACGCTCCTGCTGGAATGCCAGGCGGAATGGGCGGCATGGGTGGAATGGGCGGCATGATGTAATTAACTAATTACATCAATCTCAATTGCAAACCAATTAAGGGAGTCTTCGGACTCCCTTTTTTATTTCCAGCATTAAACATCCCACGTCGCTGATTCTCATTTTTTCCTTAATTCAATTGGCCTCCATTTACACTCACAATTTCCTCATGCCTAATCTTCCAAGCACTAAATTTTAAGGAGGATTTATGAAAGTTGTACTGGCCCTTTGTTTGTCTCTCTTTACATTTTTTTCTTCTGCAGCCTTTGCATGCACTGACTTCACTGGAAGGTATAAAAACGAACAAAACGAGATTTATACAGTCTCTCAATCGGCCTGTGCGAGTGTGACGGTTACTGGTTCAGATGGATCGGATACGATTATCACTGATGGCCAATTTAGACTGAGCGAAGAAAACGAAGATGTCAGGGTTTTTACTGCGGCCGCTTTTATCGGCGTAAACTTGACTCTTAATCATCGCATCGAATACAAAAAACCTTTACCTCCAGAGGTGCCGCCAACAGCTATCCCTGTAAAAATTTTAGAGGTCTATGTGAAAGACGCTCGTGGCAATGTCGTTTTGACCACAACAATTTTTAATTCGACAGGTGGCGTCCTAGCTTCAATGACTTCTTTGCACCAAAGAATCTAAATTTTATCTTTATCTTACAATAGGCCCTTCGGGGCCCAAATAATTTGTCACAATCATGACTTGAATGTTTAAATAGCCCTATAATCTATTATGGGTGTGCGTGAAGGATTTGCGTGCAATTAGTCAAGGAGATGATTATGGAAGCTATTTTAAGCGCAGGACTTTGTGTTCTGATCGTTCTATGCCTCGTTGAAATTTCTTCAATGCAGTTAACTGCATTCCGTGAAGAGATGCGCCTGAAGGTCAATCAATAATGAAGTTTTTAACTGCAGTGGCGGCGCTTGCCTTTTCCGCAAGCGCCCTTGCATGTCCTAATATCACTGGTTCTTTCTATGACAGTGATGAAGATCTCGTAAAGACAATCACTCAAGTAGCATGCGAAAGCACTACCTGGTCAGATGAAGAAAGTACCACCACATTACTAGCAGACAACGTTGAAAGAGTTCTGGAGACAGACGGCAAGATGACGGCGTATGCGAGAGTTTCTTTTACTAAAGATGACCTGATCATCGACATCCGTATGGACTGGGGTGGGAGCAATGAGTTTGACCTTCCTGTTCGTTGGATTACTTCCTACCGAATTGATAAGTTTAATAACCTGGTTGAAAAGATCCGCCCTTTCAAGGAAGATGGATCGGAACTGGGAACAGACTACGTAACTTTTAGAAGAGTAAAATAAAATGAAAACATTGATTCTGATTGCAGCTGGCCTATTGTCAGTAAATGCTTTTGCTTGTCCTGATTTAACTGGCTCTTACATTGATAAAAATGGGGAGAGTATTATTCTTTCTCAAAAAGGCTGCGAAGAAGTCTCAGTTCTTTCAAGACCGCTGACTCACACTTTACTTTTAGATAACCAATTTACTGTGGTTCAAGATGATCAGGAAGTTCGTGCTATGGGGCGCGGAGCTTTTGCTGGCGAGGAGCTAGTCCTGGAAGTTAAGGTTCAATATAAAAAAGACCCAGGCATTCCTTCGATCTTTTTACCAGTGAGGGCCGTGAATAAATACTCACAGACAGCAACTGGTGATCTAATGGAAAAGTCGACGATCTACAATGCTTCTAATGGTGTTTTAACTAACACGAAAGCAACCTACAGAAGAGCTAATCAATAACGTAGAAGATATTGTCTTCTTCCTTCACGCGCGCCTTTGTTAAATCTTTGGGAGCAAAGACTTCGCCATTTAACATGGGCGTGAAGAGTTTCTTCATAATCGGTTTATTAGATTCAAAGTACCTGTGGTCTGTCTGTAGCGACTTTGAAAGGTCGATATAAATAGCTTCCGGGTCCTGGAATTCAGCACGTCTTTTAGAAGGAATTTTTCCAAATCCCAATCCCAATTTATAAAGAAGCGGCTGTTTTGCTTTTAAGTCTAGAAGATAAGACATAATAAGCATCAGGTCGCGGTTGTTCATTAAAACATGTCTGTGTCCGGCAAAGTCTATTTTAGAAAGCCATGCTTTGTGGTCTGTAAGACCGATATCTGCAGCAGCGGAAATGTAGTTATCAAAAAGTGGTTTTCCATAAACTTCATTGAGATCGCGAGCGTAAAGCTTTTCAGTGTATTCGCGCAAGACGATATGACCCATGCTGTGAGTGAGTAAAGTTATTTTCTTTCGTTCGAAAACTTCAGGGTGTTCTTCTTTATATGTTTTGATTCCATGAAGAACCACTGAAAGATCTTTGGCCGAAGCTTTGGCATTTTCCACCGGGCGAGTCAGTAGAGAAGACCACGATGGCCAGTGAAACATTACAACTCGTACGTTGTGAACTTTTTCTAGATTCGAAATCATCTGCCATTCTTCATCTACATGTCTTCCACGGCCATGAATATAAAGAACAATGTTCTTATCTGGAGTTTCTTCGTGAAAAGTGTTTAGGATTTCACTTATTTTGTTAACAGGCCTCAGGGCAAAAACGCTACTGGTATAAAGACCGACTGAACCCGGGTCTTCCGCCTTGGCAGAGAGTGATAGTGTACAAAAAAGAGCAACTATTAAAGTCTTAATTGATGTTTTCATGTGACTTTAGTCGGACTTTCAAAAAGTTTACTTTAGTGCTTTCTCCCTCTGTAAAAAGGTAATGAGGTCAAAATTTTGAAGTCTGACATTTTCTTTTGACACCTAATCAGTCAGTTTAGGGCCTTTTCGTCACTGATTAATTGAGGGGGTTTTAGGCTATCAAGATGTTATAAATTACTTTCTTTTGGCATACAGCCTGCAATAGTAAAAAGTAGGAGATCATGGAAGATTTCCACCAAGGATTTGGAACCTCAAGGAAGAATATTTAAGTAGGGAGCTTTAGGATGAAGCAATTATTAAGACTAGGAAAGGTCGCTGTTACACTTGTCGGTTTAGCTGGATCTTTTGGCGTGGAAAACGCATTAGCAACGTCGGCTTTTAACCTATCTTGTCCCGAAAAGTATATTGCTACAGTCACGAATGTAGAGGATGTTGAATCCCAGGCTGCATTCCCTAAAGTCGAAGTTGATTTCCAGATTATTCAGACATTGAAAGGTGAAAAAGTCCTTTCAAAGAAAATCCAGGTCGTCAAAGATGGACCTGTGAAGTTCAAGAGCGGTGAGATTTACACTCTTGAATCCAATGATGTCTGGTTATGTTCGGCGACTCTTTTTTCAAAATTATAGTTATTAGATAGATATAAAGTTTCTTAATGCTTTCCACGGATGGAAGGTAGTTACGAAGTGATAATTTTTACAAGGAAGTAAAATGAAGCACACAAAAAAATTGGCCATTAGTATCCCCCTCTCGCTAATGGCCATTTTCTTGTTTCTGGGATTAAGTTCAAACGCACAAGCCTATACATTCACTTCTGATTTTAAGAATGGGTTTTACTGGCGTGCTTTTCCAATAAAGATGGCAAAATTCGCAGCTTCTGCCGATGCTCAAAACCTTGAAACTCTGGCCAACCAGGCCGTAGCCGAATGGGAATCAGTGATCGGAAAAGATATTTGGGAGTTGAGTGCTGTTCAAAACTCTACGAGCTATTCAGGAAGTTATATCCGTTGGTCGGATAACTTCGGAGCTGAGACGGGGTATGACCCTTCAAGAACTCTGGCAATCACTATCCGCTACAACAGAGGAACATATTTCGAGCAGACAGTTATCATTCTAAACGGAGGTATCAGCTACCTTCGCCAGAACTGGGGCAACACTTTAAAGACAACAATCCTTCATGAAGTTGGACATACTCTTGGACTTGATCACTCGGAAGACTCTGGTGCAGTCATGGCGGCAAGCCTTGGATCTGCGACAACTCTTCAGTCAGATGATATCCAGGGAGTGAATGCGGTAGTTGATGAAACACTAAAAAGGCAATCGACTGGTTATGTTTCACCTCTTTCAACACAAGAAAAGAAAGTGGCAGCCTGTGGAACAATTGAAGATATTTCAAAAAATTCAGGTGGTTCAGGTGGAGCAATGGCAAACTTCTTAGGGTCCCTAATTATGGGTATGATGTTGATCGCTTTCATTGGGAAAATCGAGAAAAATAGAAGACAAAAGGTTTTGATCAGGTATTAAAAAAAAAGTAATTTTTTGCTGAGTTTCTCCGAATAGGAGAGCATGAGTGCAGAAAACCAAACCCACATTAATTACATTTTTTACCTTCAAACTAAAACCGAGCTAGATCATACGTATTATGTATTAGCAGAAGTACTAGGGAAGATTAATATAAGTTTACTTCCCATCGAATCTCACGACTTAAAAAACATTGATAAGAATAAAAAACATCATGTGATTGTTGTGAGAAATGATTTTTCTTCTGCGTTTGCATTTAACGATGCTAGAAAAAATTTTCTTGATAGTGCTATGGCCTCTGGTAAGCTTATGGTTTATGATATCAGTTCGTTTTCAGAGGTTGAGAACGCGATGAAGTTTGAAAACAAAAATGTCTACAGGTATTTTCAACTTCCACTGAACGTAAAACAAGTAGCGATGACGGTTGCCGTAGAATTTTACAAAGACCGCAATGCTCCTGTTGAATGGCCAGGCGGGCGTAGAGCAAAATTGCCTTCTATGACTAATTCAAATTAAGTCGTAAAATAGAAACACTATGAAAGTAAAAATTAGTGAAGAAACGCAACGTATGCTCATGCTTCTAAAGCTTGATGCCAAAAGACTGTTTGAGAGAATCAAGTTCAGGTCGCCAGAATACATGTACGAGTTTTCACTAAAAAGAACCAGAGATCATTTCCCGGCGGTTTTTAATAATCGTTACGATTCGACAAGCATTAAAGAACTAATGCTTTGTGGAGAGGAAGTGCTCGTAGGACTCGATCTGTTTTACAGCAAGGTCGATGAAATGCGCTGGTATCTTAATCACACACAGGACATGCCTAATCGAGTAGAAGATAAAGTGCATGCTTATGTGCGAGAGCTGGAAAAGCATTTCGAAACTCTGAATCTGTATATTGACGTTGAGATGGGACTTATTAAAGAACAAGCAGAACATGAAACAGACAATTAATATCGCCGCATTTTTTTTCGTACTCGCTATCCCGTTTGCACTTTCTTCGCAAACAAGAAAAGCTATTCCGGCAGGAAGATATGAGGCGCTTTCTGGCGTGAAGAATTCAAGAAGTGTGAAGAGTACAGAAGCTCCATCAGGGGAGAGAAAAGATTCGACTGCATTGTTCTGGAATGAAGTACTGAACCATATGCCAGAGAACTCTCAGGACCTTTCTTATTTCTCAACAGGAAAGATGGACGAGTTTTCGACAAATCTTTTGGCAACAAAAGGTTTAAAGACGGCAAAAAAACTCAATGAAAAAACTAACATCGTTTTTAGCGATGACCTAAAACGCGACCGCGAAGTTCTTAAAGGACTTAAAAACAAAAGCAGCCTGGTTGTTCTTAAAGACTCGCAAGAGTTAAAAGACGTCATGGCCACTCTTGGGCAGTTTGAAGTTCTGCTTTACCAGGCAGAAGATCAATCAAACTATTTCCTTTTAAAGCTTAGATAGTTAATCAATCCACTCAAGTATAATCTTCCTCATCTGGACGAAAATCCAATAGCTTTGGATAATGGAAGAATGAGATTATTGCGTTCATTTATTCCTTTTTTGGGGCTCTTGTTTACTGCTAGTACAGTGAGCGCTCAGCTTTCTGAAGAGGGGATTTTCTCCGGGCGCATTTCTAAAATCAGCCGCGATATTTCTGTCGTCAGAGTAAAAGTCGATTTCGACAACGTTAAGTACATCAACGTCAAAGATAAAATTGAATTCTGGGATGAGAAGAACTCCACTCTTAAGTGCAAAGCTTATGTCATGGGGAGAACTGCTGATTATATTCTTTTAAAAATACCGGACATGAAGTTCTGTGAAAAGAATCTCTATTTTACGGCCGGGGCCTACTTTAAGTTTTTTAGTGAGGACCTGCAGAACAACGTCAAGATGGGCCGTGAAGTGGTAGGTATACTTATTAAAAAACGCATGGCAGTTAAAGGCCAAATGGAGATGAAGAATAAAGAGATCCAAAGCCATGTTGAGAGGATCAATACCATCAATGCGCGTTACCAGACGTTGCGCGACAAGTTGGAACAAGAGTGGCAGAAAGAACTCCATGCCCTGGATGAAGATAGAACGTACTCGCTAAGGTCTTATAAAGATTTAGAACGCCGCTTGGATGAAATTGACCAAAAGCTTGAGCAGTATAAGATCAAAGATGAGAATCTTACACTCGACAGATGGTCTCTGGACTCTAATCTCTATTTCAAAAAATAATTGAACTCTGCACACTTCTATTCTAAGCTGTATTAATTTTTTAAAAAGGTGGAAATACAATGAAAAAGTGTGTGATTGCTCTATCATTGGCGCTTGGCGTGATGAACACTGCCTTCGCTGTCGGAAATGCAAAAGCTCCATTCGGTGGAGAGTTTAAAATCAACCTAGGTCAAGCGCCTACAACTTTAAATGCTCTGTCATCATCTGATGCTTACGCAAGTGAAGTTCAATCGATGATCATGGAAGGTTTATTAACAAGAAACCCAGACACAAGAGAGTGGGAACCAGCTCTTGCTAAGTCGTGGACAATTTCAAAAGACGGAAAGACTTTTGAGTTCACACTAAGAGACGGAGTTAAGTGGCACGATGGAAAACCACTTACAGTTGAAGATGTTAAGTTTTCTTTTGATGCGATCATGGATCCAAAAGACACTTACAAAACAGCTCACTTAAAGCCTTACTACGAAAACATCAAATCTGTTGAAATCGTAGCTCCAAACAAAATCAAGTTCACAGTAGGAACTCCATACTTCAACAACTTCACAGTTGCTGCTGGTTTAACAGTTGTTCCAATGCACTTATACAAGAACCCAAGCAAAGAGCAGGAAAAGATCCTGAACAAAACTCTAGTGGGAACTGGTCCTTACATGCTTAAGGAATTCGACCGTGCTAAGAGAATCGTGCTTACATCTAACCCTAACTGGTGGGGAAGAAGTGAACCGTCACTAAAAGGAATCCACAATTTCCAGACGATCACAATGAGATTTATCCAGGACTCAACGATCTCTATCAGATCAATTGAGAACGGAGACATCGATTACCTAGCTCTTCAACCAGAAGAATACGCTCAAAAAACAAACGGCCCTAAATGGGGTAAGTCTGTTCATAAGATTAAGACTCAAAACAAACAAGTCTCAGGTTACGCTTTCGTAGGATTCAACCTGACAAACCCAATGTTCAAGTCTGTTAAGACAAGAGAAGCAATGGTTCACCTGTTTGACAGAAAGAAGATGATTGAAAAACTTCTTTTCAACTTCTCTCTTCCAGCAACTGGACCTCTATACCAACAATCGGACTATGCTGATCCAACTGTTAAAGCTCTTGAATTCGATCCAAAGCTAGCTCTTAAGAAGTTAACTGAAGACGGATGGAAAGATACAGACGGGGATAGAATCCTTGATAAGATGATCGATGGAAAAAAAGTTAAGCTTTCATTCACAATCCTTGAACCACTTCCAGACTTCGTAAAATTCCTGACGACATTCCAGGAAGATGCTAAGAAAGTTGGTGTTGATGTTCAGGTAAAAGTTGTTGAGTGGAACGCCTTCATTAAACTTCTTGATGAAAGAAAGTTCGAAGCTGTTCGTCTAGCATGGGGTGGTGGAGACCTTGATTGGGATCCAAAACAAATCTGGCACTCAGAATCTATTGCGAACGCTGGATCAAACTTTGTTCAATACAACAATCCAAAAGTAGACAAGCTTATTGATGAGTCTCGTCTAATTATGGATAAAGCGACAAGAGTTAAAAAACTTCGCGAAGTTTACAGAACAATCGCAGCAGACGTTCCTTATATCTTCCTGTTTAACGGAAAATTTAAGTTCTACGCTCACACAGATCGTATCGGTAAAGAAAAAGATACATACACTTACTCGATCGGTTCTGATTACTGGTGGATTGCTAAATAACTAGAGGTTTTTCTTGTTTACTTATATCTTAAAAAGATTACTGATCATGATCCCGACCTTGCTCGGGATCACTCTGGTCACATTCGTTATCATTAACCTTGCTCCCGGAAGCCCAATTGAACAGCGAATTCAGCAAATGAAATTCGGTGGAATGGGGAACGAAGGCAGAAGTAACGGCGACAACTCAAAAAGTAGCGCAGTTTCTGAAGAGGTTATTGAGGCCCTTAAAAAACAATATGGATTCGATAAGCCGGTACATATCCGTTACTGGATCTGGCTGAAGAATATCGCCAAACTTGATTTCGGTGAGAGCTTTACTTACGAAGAGCCTGTACTTGATGTTATTACCAGCAAGCTTCCAGTGTCTCTGCAGTTCGGAGTTGTTTCCCTGATCATGTCTTATTTGGTGTGTGTAGTCTTAGGGGTTATTAAGGCAGTAAAGCACGGAACAGCTTTTGATTATGTTTCCAGTTTTCTCCTCTTTGTCTTCTATTCGATCCCGGGCTTTATGCTAGCGATTCTCCTCATCGTTTATTTTGCGGGTGGGGGATTCTACAACTGGTTTCCGATGGGGGAACTTTACTCTGACAATTACTACGATCTGACTCTTTGGGGAAAAATCGTCGACCGCGTTCACCACTTTATCCTGCCGCTCATTTGTTACATGATTGGATCTTTCACAGTTCTAACTATGCTAATGAAAAACTCGCTTCTGGATGAAATTAAAAAGGACTACATTCGTACTGCCCGTGCCAAAGGTGTTCCTGAAAAAGTGGTTTTCCTAAAGCACGCACTAAGAAATGCATTGATCCCAATCGTAACGGGTATCGGTGGATTTATTTCAGTTTTCTTCGTTGGTTCTCTTCTTCTGGAAAGTATTTTCCAGTTAGATGGAATGGGGCTTCTAAGTTATAAATCAATCCTTCAGAGAGATTATAACGTTATCATGGGTCTGATCTTTATTCAGAGTGTGCTCATGTTAGTTGGAAACCTGATCAGCGATTTAGCTTACATTGCTGTTGACCCAAGGATTGATTTCAAATGATCGAACGTTACATGACTAATGAACTAACTCGTAAACGTTGGAAGATTTTCAAAAAAAGTAAATCAGCGATGATCTCATCGTTTGTTTTAGTCTTTTTAATTCTAGCAACTTTCTTTTCACCATTCATCGCCAATAGCCGTCCACTGATGATCAGTTATCATGGAACGACTTATTTCCCAATCTTCAAGGATTATAATGCCTCTGACTTCGGGATCACTGATGCTCTTGATGTGGATTACCGCGCTCTACAAATGGGCAAGGGCGATTATGCTTTATGGCCAATTGTTCAATGGGACCCGTTTGAAAGTAACTCAAAAGTAGACTCTTATCCGTCGGCTCCATCTGAAACAAATATCTTTGGAACAGATGACCGCGGACGTGACGTATTTACTCGACTGCTTTATGGATTTAAATACAGTATCTCTTATGCTGTTGCTGTTTGGTTTATCTCACTTTCTATCGGGACAATTCTTGGTGGAGTGATGGGATTCTTCGGCGGGAAAGTAGATTTCATCGGCCAGAGGATTGTTGAGGTCCTAAGTACTGTTCCTCAGTTTTTCCTTCTTATCATTCTTATTTCAATCTTCACTCCTTCTCTGGGAATGCTGATTCTGATTTCATGCGTGTTTGCATGGATTAACATTTCATACTACGTGCGTGGTGAGTTCCTAAAAAACAGAAACCGCGAATTCGTTGAAGCGGCCAAGTCTCTTGGGGCTTCAAATATGAAGATCATCTTTAAGCACATTCTGCCGAACTCATTAACTCCGATTATCACGTTTGCGCCGTTTACGATCGCGGCTGAAATCGTAGGTCTTGCAGCTCTTGATTACCTGGGGTTTGGTCTTCAGGTTCCAACGCCAAGTTGGGGAGAACTTCTGGCACAAGCTCAGAAAAACTATACCATCGCATGGTGGTTAGCGTTCTACCCGTCACTGGCGCTCTTCATTGTTCTTACACTCCTGAACCTAATCGGTCAGGGAGTTAGAGATGCAATGGACCCGAACATGACTTAGAAAACGTATCTAAGTCCAACAGAAGCAATTCTTCCACCTGTTCCATAGCCGTAGACTTCTTCGTAGTCTCTATCGAGCAGGTTTTTCACTTTCAGGTAAATAGAAGTGTTGGCCCTGAATTCTCTTTCATATCGCAAATTGAAAATCAGGTACGATGGCATGTTAACCGTGTTTCCAAGGTTATCGACATCGCTTCTTTTACCTGTGAAATCCCCCTCAACACTGACTAATTCTTTATTGGAAGGAGCAAAGTCTACTGAAGTTTTAACATTGATATTTGGGCGTCTGGCGAGTTTTTTCTTCGCTGTCATATCTCGGGCAGAAAGCCAGGTGACGGACGTATTTGAGCTTAAATCTTCCGTCAATTTAGCGGCAAAAGAATTTTCAACTCCGATGATTCTGGCCGTGCCTCTGTTTTGGTTAACAAAAGTGACCGGGTCATAACTTAAACGGTTTTTGATATCAGTGTAAAAAAGAGTCCCAATATACTTACCGTTTTCAGTGACCGGAACTTCAAATCCAATTTCAGCTGTCTGGCTTTCTTCCGGGCTTAAGTTTTTATTTCCATAAGTAGGATCGTGTAGTTGATTTAAGCTTGGTGCTCTAAAACCAGTTGAATAGGCCATCTTCAGGTTGAAGTGAGTAAAAAAGTGCATGAGGGCAATTTTATATGTGACATGCTCACCGAAGGATTGATTGCTGTCCAAGCGGATTCCGGCATTGGCCACGGCCGGGCCAAACTCCAGGCGGTTGTATAAAAAGAAACTGAAATTTTCGTTAGTATTTTTCTTTTGGTCTTCTTCATGCTGGTAATCGAAGTTGTAGTTCTGCGTGAAGAAGTCATTGAGATACTGAGTGTGATTAAGAGCTACGCCGTTAATTTCACCTTTAGTTGTCGTTGATGAAGCCGCCGTGTGTTTGCTGTCGCTTCTAACATTTAGAGTGCGGTGATGCTCAGAGCGAGTCAGGTTCAGGGATGTTTCCCCTGATGACCAGGTTTGAGTGTATCCGGCCTTCATAAATTTTTGCTCAGTAAATTGGGAGTCGTTTGGATCATCTTCACCGGCCCCACCGCCTTTATCCAGGTCGACTTCGTCATTGACGTAGCGGTAATTCAGGTTGAATTCCCCACTCGAAATAGTTTGAGCAAGAGCGGCCGAAAGAGTGGTTCGTTTTTCTCCGTCTTTTTCAGCGTTGGGATTGCGAGAGTCATTAGCCGCTGAAAAGCCAGTTGTCTTTAAATGGTCAGCTCCAAAACTCACTGATGTCTGGTTGAATTTTTTCTGAGCATTGACTCCAGCATTAAGAGTGTTGTGAGTTCCGTAATCAACAAATCCAGACCCACTAAGTTTATCGGAACCTTTTTTAGTTGTAATAACGAGAACGCCACCAATAGCATTTGATCCATAAAGAAGACCTTGCGACCCCTTTAGAATTTCTACGCGCTCAATATTATTTAAACTCAATCTTCCTAAATCAAACTGGCGAGTCGGATTACTGGGGTCATTCATGACAATACCATCAATAACCACTAGCACTTGAGAGGACTCAGTTCCGCGCAGGAAAAGGCTGGTGTTTCCACCCACTGGCCCCGATTGTGATAATGTTAGGTCTGATTCTCTTGAAAGGAGTTCAACTATTGAAGAAGCCTTTTTGATTTCATCTTTTTCGAACACTTTAATATCGGAAGGTGATTTTTCAAGAGTACTTTTAATTCTATCGGCAGTAACGATGATGTCATCGCCAGCGAATGCTGCGTGCGAGGCTAAAAAGGCAATAAGAGATGCGTGCGTGATTTTTCCAAGCATAGTTCCTCCACGGGTGAATAAGGGAATAAAAAGGGATCGGGCTTTACCGTTGCGGGACAGCGTTGGAATCTCACCAAACTTCACTACTTCTTATTCTTCATTGAGCTTGCCTCTATTATAGGGAAAGGAGGACACTTTACAATAAAAATGAGGGGCCTTAGACTTTTTAAATGAAGTTTTATTGTTTCATTTTTATTCTGGCCCTTTCAATTAAGGCCCACGCTGCCGATTGTGAAGCAGCCAGACCACTTAAGGTTTATAAACCAGCTTACGCTGAATATTTCACCATTGCTTACTATGATAACTATAAAATTGTAGATGCAGGAAAGGCGCCTTCGCTTGAGCGCTATATTGTTGCAGACGCTCCACTCAAATGTGAAACGAATCTGGCGGTGCTGACATCTAAAACAAAAAGATTTGTTTCCTCTTCAACGACACATTTATATTTTCTCTCGGCCTTTAATCTCGAGCACACTTTAGTTGGGTTTCAAGGAAGCCGTTATATCTTTAACGACAAAATTAGGTCGCAAAAAATTAAAGAGATTAATTACCAAATGAATCCTGAAGAGCTTTTTTCTCTTAAACCTGACCTGGTCATGGCCTATTCTGCCAATGCAGGAGTGGAGAGAGTAAAACAATTAAGAAAGTTAAAAATCCCCATTGTTCTTAATTATGACTTTGAAGAAAAACATCCTTTGGCGAGAGCTGAGTGGATTGTTTTTGAAGCTGTCTTTTTTGAAAAAGATAAAGAGGCCCAAGAGCTCTTTAATAAAATCAAAACAAGTTACAATGAATTTAAAAAGCAAGCTATTGGGCTTAAAAAATCCAAAATCCTGGTTGGCGATATTCAAAGTGGAAAATGGTCTACATGTGGTGGCACGAGTGACCTAGCGATCATTATCAATGATGCCGGAGGAGAGCTTCTGCTAAAGAGCGATAGTAACCAGACTCAGTATGTCTCTCTGGAAAAAGTTTTAAAGATCAATGAAAGACCAGACTTCTGGTTTTCACAGAATACTTGGGAAGATGCTAAGGGCATGAGAAAAGACTCGCGCTATAAAAAATTCCAGGATGTTCCTCTCTTTAATAATACAAAACTTATAAATCAGTATGGCTTTAGTGATTTCTGGGAAACAGGTGTGGCCCGTCCTGATCTTCTTATTAAAGATTTCTTTGCAATAATGCATCCTTCTCAATTGCCCAATGAAAAAACAATCTGGTATAAGGAGCTGAAATGAACAGCAGACCCTTAGTCACCATTTTTAGTTTTTTTCTGATCACCGTGCTTTTAGCTGCGATCCTTTTGGTTTATGGAGAGGCCGGATTTAATGTCCAAGACGATTTGCTTTTATGGCAGCTACGCTTTCCTAAGATTATCGTGGCCCTTATGGCCGGAGGAATGCTTGCCGGATCAGGACTTCTCTTACAAGTGTTTTTCCAAAACCCATTAGCGGGACCTGATCTTTTAGGAATCAACGCCGGTTCGTGTTTAGGTGTGGCCATCGCTATTATGGGGGCTTCATTTTTACCAGCGGGAATTGCGCCTTTTAGTCAGACGCTGATGGCGATGTTGGGTGCTTTGAGTGTTTTCCTTCTTTTAACTTTTTTAGTCAGAAAGAATATTAACCGCATCAGTCTTTTGATTCTTGGGCTTTTAATTGCAAGTTTTACGGCAAGCTTTATCAGTGTGCTAGTGAATATGACTCCAAGTCTTCAGGTAAAAAACTTCTTAATGTGGTCGATGGGAAGTTTTCAGGGAGTGGCAATTGAAGAGCTTCCATATTTTGTTGGCTTTGGACTTCTAGGGTTAGTTTTCCTGGCCATTCTTCCAAAGGGGCTTAACCAATTTATTATCGGCGAAAACTATGCTCGTAGCATGGGTGTAGACGTAAAACGCTTTAAAACAATTCTCATTTTAGTGTGTTCATTTTTAGTGGCCATCGTCACTGCTTACTGTGGCCCGATTGGGTTTATTGGAATCATTGCTCCTCACATTGCCCGCACTTTTATGAAAAGAAGTGATATCCGCCTGGTGATGCCAGCGGTGTTTTTTGTCGGAAGTTCTCTGGCACTTTTCACGGAATTAATTCTTATTTTTACCAGTGAATACTCACTGGCAACAAATTCCATTTTAGGTTTAATCGGTGCTCCGGTGATTGCTCTCTATCTTTACCGCGACAGGAGAGTTGTATGATTACATTTAACAATCTCTCGGTTGGCTTTAACCATAAAACAGTTCTGGCCGAACTTACAGGAGAGCTGAGAAAAGGGGACTTGATTGCCCTCATGGGAATCAATGGCGTAGGGAAGAGCTGCTTTTTAAAAACGATTACGGGTTTAAATCCGCTTATTAAAGGCGAGCTGTCTTTAGATGAAAAACCTTTTTCAACTTATTCTGAATTAGACCTCGCCAAAAAAATCTCAGTGGTCTTAACCGATAGGGTTCAGGTCGATTATTTACGCGTTTCTGAGCTCATTATGCTGGGCAGATCTCCTTACACTAACTTCTGGGGAGAAGTTGCAGCAGAAGACAAAGCTGCTGTAAATGACATCATTAAAATGCTTAATATCGAATCTATTACCGACAGGTTTTTTTCTGATTTAAGTGACGGACAAAAACAAAGAGCACTGCTTGCGCGCGCACTGGTGCAGACTCCGGATTACTTGTTCTTAGATGAGCCAACAACTTATTTAGATATTCCTTCAAAGATTGAATTGATGAAAATTTTAAGATCGGTGAGCCTGGATAAATGCGTCGGTGTGCTTTTTAGCACCCATGATCTAAGCTTGGTTGAAAATATCGTTGATCAAATCTGGCTGGTTGATTCCCAAGGTGTGCTTCATAAAAAAAGCCCCGAGGAAATGAATCGCTCGGGGCTTTTGGCTAAGAATTTTAATCTTTAAATTTGTACTAACGTTACATCAATGGTTCTTTCTTTTCCGTCTCTGACGATTTTCACTTTTACTTTATCGCCAATTTTATATTTGTTAACTGTCGAATAAAGATCGTCGTAGCTTTTAATTGAATCAGAGTTGATTCCAACAATAATGTCACCAATGTAGTACTGGCCGAAACGATCGCGAGTGATTCCTTGAAGTCCTGCCTTTGAAGCTGGACCTTTTGGATCGACAAATTTCACCATGACACCTTCGCGCAGACCAAAGCGGGCAGCGTAGTAATCTTCAAGAATAGCGACTCCAAGACCAGGGCGAATGACACGTCCGTATTGAATGATTTGTGGAACGATGTCTTTGATAATTGCTACAGGAATAGCAAAACCAAGACCAGCAGAAGCCCCAGCTCCTCCGGCATTGTAAATCATCGCGTTCATTCCAATCAGTCTTCCTTGAGAATCAAGCAGAGCTCCACCAGAGTTACCTGGGTTAATCGAAGCATCTGTCTGAATCATTCCGTTGATGGAAACGCCACCAAAACCTTTAATCTTTCTTCCAAGAGCAGAAACAGATCCAGTGGTTAGTGTGTGATCAAGTCCAAGTGGATTTCCGATCGCCAGAGTTTTTTGTCCAACCAGCAATGTTCTTGAGTCACCTGGGACGATTGGTTTTAAATTTTTTGGAAGCTCAAGTAATTTTAAAACAGCGATATCGTTTTTTGGATCGCCACCAACTAGCTTTGCTTTGTATTGTTTCTGGTCTTCCCTAAAGGCCACAGTGAAAGAGTCTCCACCATCGACAACGTGATAGTTAGTGACGATGTGTCCAGTTGTGTCCCAAACAAGTCCCGAGCCCATTCCGGCCTGAACTTCGGTAGCGTCCATATCAAACATGGCGCGGGTTTTTTTTAAATTGGAAACGTTGACGACAGAATCGGCCGTATTTTGGAAAACGCTAATAGAATTTTTTTCGTTGTCCAGAAGCATGGCCGCTTCTTTTTTGGCATTTTGCTGTGAATACGCAGGGACAGCTAAAGCCATAGTTAGAACAACTAAAAGACTTAACTTACGCATGAACTCCTCCTTGCATGGAATGTACTCTATAGATATAATCCCGGAAGGCATTTTGAGCAAGGGGTTAAGGTGGAAATTAAGTTTTACAACCGCGTAACGGGTAAAGTAGATCACGAAATGGTTTATGGAGATAAATTTATTGAGTGGCTTTACGAATCTCCAAGTGGAAAAGGCCTTTCTCACCTTGTTTGCAAAGCGCCAATCAGTAAATTTTATGGGGCCTTACAAGACTTACCTTTAAGTCAGCAAAAAGTTGCACCGTTTATTAAAAAATTCCAGATTCAAATGGATGATTACCTTCCTGAAGACGGAAGAACTGAACAATCTCCTTACTCAACTTTTAATCAGTTTTTTATCCGCCGTTTTCGCCCAGGAAAGCGTCCAATTGTAGAGAATCCATCTGAGATGGCAGCTTTTAGTGAAGCCCGTTATTACGGCTATGAGAGTGTTCTGGATAACGAAACTGTTCCTGTCAAAGGGCACAACTTAAAACCAAAAGCGTTAATCGCTAACAGCAAATGGGAATCGACTTTTGAAGACGGGCCACTACTTTTAGCCAGGCTTTGCCCGGTAGATTATCACCGCTACCATTTCCCTGATGATGGAAAAATTGTCGATGATTACCGCGTCTCTGGGCTTTACCACTCAGTAAATCCATTAGCGCTAAAATCAAAAGAAGATATTCTGATCACGAATGAAAGACACGTCACGATTCTTGAAACAAAGAATTTCGGAAAACTAGCCTACATTGAAGTAGGAGCAATCTGTGTCGGAAAAATCATCCAGTCAAAACCTTTAGATAAAGGTAGAGAGTTCGCTCGCGGAGAGGAAAAAGGTTATTTCCTTTTTGGTGGCTCAACAGTGATTGTCGTTGGTGAAAAAGGAAAATGGAAACCAAGCGCAGACATTCTGGCCAATACTAAAAAAGGAATGGAGACCTATCTTCATTTAGGAATGAGTGTCGCTGACCGTTGCTAAAAGCGGGTAGTGGTCAGAGGGAAAGAGTCCCTCAGCGCTTGTTGTTTTTACCAGACGGATATCTTCGCAACTAAAACTCTTCGGAATTAAAATCCAATCAATGCGATCGCCTTCAGGCATTTTATCACCGAGGAAACTATGATGACTGGTTTCCTCGGGAAGTTTCTTTTCTTTCCACGGATCTTTTAAATTAAAACTTTTAACTAGAGTATCCTGAAGTGCTGTTGTTGGTGATTCATTAAAATCCCCCATAATAATCACCTCGCGCGAGCTTTGCGATTTGATCTCTTTGATCAGGACTTCAATTTGCTGTTGCCTGGTCTCACTCTTAACGTGATCCAGGTGGGTATTGATGATGATCATCTGGTGGCCATTTTCAAGAAAAGTTACATCTGCCCAAGTGCAAAGCCTGGGGAACATACTTTGGAAAGAACTCGATCCCGGGGTATGAGGGGTTTCCGAAAGCCAAATGTCTCCGGATTTTTCAACTTTCACCGTTTTGGGATTCACAAACAGACACGGGTACATGCGCTCATCAATCCAGTTTCTGTGAGAGTCCACTAAAACAAGTTCAGGAAGGGCATCGTCTAATTCTTTTAGTTGCCCAATTCTGCCTTCCTGAGTTCCCAAAATGTCCGGTTTAAAATCCTGGTAGAGTTTTACCAAAAGAGGCATGCGGGCTTCCCAGTTGTGGACTCCATCAGCGGGATTGGAAAAACGAATGTTGGACGAGAGTATTTTGAGTTTCATAAATTGTTCTTATTTTAGAACAGAACATTCTTATATGAGAACATGATTCTCTCTCAAGGCCCCTCCTTATGGCCTGATTTCATGACGTTATCCCATCAAAAGCCTTGGCACACCCCCTGCTTTAGGAGTCAGGCAAAAAGGGAGGGACAATGGACTTACAGAAAACGATTTTAAATCAGTATGTGCTTTTAAATGGCAAACCAACTTTAAAGAAAATTTCCGAGGACACTGGGATTCAAATCACCCGAGTTTTCAGGCTTTTTAACGGCAGCACGATGAAGCTTTCGGAGTACCAGATTTTTAATAAAAAAGTGAAAGAGAAAATGGGATTAACTGATGGAATTGAGGCGATTGCCTTTGAATGCTCACTTCGTTTAAGCCCGGATGCCATCAAGGATTTGGAGCAATTCCTAAAAAGAAAACTGGAAGTTTGGAAACTCATTCAGGTTCAGAAATCGGCCACTTCCGACACATTAACAGCTTAATTAACGCACGGGGGGAAATACAATGAGCGACGGACTTTTAATGATTGAAAGAATGGTGATTGAATCGCTTTCTAAAAAGGAAAAGAACATCCAAGAGATTGAAATTGATACGAATTTAAGCCATGGATTGTTGTTAAACATTCTGCCGAATTTACTCATGAGGAACATGGTTCGTTATCGAAGTGGGATTTATTCCATCGATAAAGACCATTGTTTCGAATGGTTAAGTGAAGTGAATAGGAAAGAAAACGTCAAAGAAGAGGCCCGAGAAATCTTCTCTTCTTTAGTGAATCAGTATTTTAAAAAAGAAACTCAGCCTTCTTCTCAAAATGGGCCACAACTTAAAATCCAAAAGGTCTGGTTAACAAGAGAAGAGGAGTTGATTCTAAAATCCCATATGGCAACGCTGGAAGGTTTTTTCAATGGAGTGAAAGAGGCGAGAAAATACCATCCTCAGAGGGAAAAAACCTGTGAACAGCGTGTAGTGGTCTGGGGATTATCTCACTACTCGGATTTAATTGAGGGAGTTTTGCAGGCAGTTTAGATTAAAATATTTTTAACTTTTTTAAGAAAGACAGTTGACTTCGATACAGCAAAAGTAATATAAATTTAGTAATCATTATTGTGCACGGTAACACGTCATCATCTAAACGAAACTTAGGAGATTTGAGATGAAAAAATTATTAGTTCTTGCTCTTGTTGTATCTGCTGTATCTTTCGGTTGCTCAAAAAAAGAAGAAGCAACTACTACTGAAACTGCACCAGCTGCTACTACTGAAGCTGCTCCAGCTACTGAAGCTCCAGCTACAGAAGCTGCTCCAACTGCAGAAGCTGCACCAGCTGCAGAAGCTGCTCCAGCTGCAGAAGCTGCTCCAGCTCACTAATTAGTTATTAACCACTCGTAAGAGTGTTTTACTAATATAAAAAAGGCTCCGAAAGGGGCCTTTTTTATTTCTACCGGTTCAAACTTTTTTTAATCTTATCCTACGTATCCATGTGTCTTCAGCATGTCTTCTACTAAGTCCAAAAACCTATGATCGATGTCTTTGTTCTCAGGAGATTCTTCACAGCATTGAAGATAGCCGAGCATTTTTTGAAATGAGGTTGTGCGGTTTTGCTCTGTAAGCCAGTCATTGAAAAAAGTAACGGCCGCAAGCCATGCCCCAAGAGAATAGTTGGAATGATCGACCACTTTAAAAAAAAGATCGATGCCAGGAATACCCACCGGACGCTCTTTGCTGTCTTGGTATAAAAGTTTCACCATGAGTTCAGTTTGAGGAATGGTTGCAGCACCTTTGGTTAAGCGAATCAGGTTTCTATCAGAGAGAAATTTTTCTGGAACCGTCTGGCGGGCGTAATCGAGTGTCTTTCGCCAGTCTTCACCTTTTTCAGTGATAACGTCTTCCAAAGTCCTGAATATTTTTTTCGGCGGATTATTTTGGTTCATATCCTAAATTGGGCGCAAGCCACTTCTCGACATAAGTGCGAGATTCATTTTTTCTTTTTGCGTAGTCTTCACTTTGATCTTCACCGATGCTTCCTACATTAAAGTAGCGGGCCTCTGGGTGATTGAAATAGAAACCAGAAACAGAGCTTGGCGGATTCATCGCAAAGTTTTCTGTTAATGTAACGCCTGTAAGTTCGTTAGCGTTTAAAAGATTCCACAGGATTTCTTTTTCAGTGTGATCAGGACAAGCTGGGTAACCTGGTGCCGGGCGGACTCCACGGTATTTTTCTTTGATCAAGTCTTCGTTGGATAAATTTTCATTTAACCCATAGCCGAAGATATCGCGGACTTTTTTATGCGCTAGCTCTGCCAGGGCCTCAGCTAAACGATCACCAATGGCCTTGACCATGATTGATGAGTAGTCGTCTTGCTTGTCCTGGAAGGTTTTAGCAAAAGCTTCAACTTCATGACCTGCGGTGACCACAAAGCCGCCAAAATAGTCGTTGTGACCTTCTGGTGCGATAAAATCAGCCAGGCAGTAGTAGACTCCATCGTCACCGATTTTTTCTTTTTGTTGACGCAGGAAATGGAGAGTTGTGTTGTTATTCACAATCACATCATCACCTTGTGAAAAGGCCTTAAAAATACCGATGGCCACTTTCGGTGAGAAGATTTTTTCTTTTACAATTTTGTTGAGCAGAACTTGAGCATCATGGAAAAGTTTTTGAGCTTCTTGCCCATACGTCGCATGGCCAAGGATTTTTGGGTAAGTCCCTTTTAGTTCCCACGTCCAGAAGAACGGAGACCAGTCGATATAAGGGACAACTTCTTCTAGTGAAATATCCAGAGTGAAAACACCGACGCGAGAAGGTTTTGCAATCTCAACTTGTTCCCAGTTTGTTTTAAATGAATGAGCACGCGCTTCTTCTAAAGAGATCAGTTCATTGTCTTGAGACTGATTGGCATGTCTCTCTCTGATTTTTTGGAAGCTTTCGTTTAGGTTTTTTACATATTCACCACGGCGCTCTGGGGACAGGAGATTTGTACACACTTCAATAACTAGTGAAGCATCACCAACGTGAGCGATGGGAGAATTGTAGTGTGGAGAGATCTTAATGGCCGTGTGGGCCTTAGAGGTTGTCGCTCCACCAATAAGAAGTGGAGTCTTAAATCCCTGGCGTTCCATTTCTTTCGCCACGTGGATCATTTCATCAAGTGAAGGAGTGATCAGACCCGAAAGACCAATGATGTCAGCTTTGTTTTCAATCGCCACATCGAGGATCTTTTGAGCTGAAACCATAACACCCAGATCGATAACTTTATAACCGTTACACGCTAAAACAACACCAACGATATTTTTTCCGATGTCGTGAACGTCACCTTTAACAGTCGCGATAACAAAGACACCTTGCTCGCGTACATTTTTGTTTTCCAGTTTTTCTTGCTCCATAAATGGTTCAAGATAGGCCACGGCTTTTTTCATAACACGCGCCGATTTAACAACCTGAGGAAGGAACATTTTCCCGGCCCCAAAAAGCTCACCGACAACTTTCATCCCGTCCATTAAAGGACCTTCAATAACATTGAGCGGGCGACCGAATTTTTTGCGCGCCTCTTCTGTGTCTTCTTCAATGTATTGGTCTAAACCTTTCACCATCGAATAAGAGATGCGCTCTTCTAAAGGGAAGTTGCGCCATTCATCGACTTTGGTTTCGGTTTTATCAGATTTTTGATTTTTTAATTTTTCTGCCAGCTCCAAAAGCTCTTCTGTGGCGTGTGGGTGAAGATTGAGAACAACCGCTTCACACTTTGCTTTTAGTTCCGGATCAATTTCATCGTACACAGCTAGCATTCCGGCGTTGACGATCCCCATGTCTAATCCCGCTTTGATGGCGTGAAATAAAAACACAGAGTGAATAGCTTCGCGGACAATATTGTTTCCTCTAAAAGAGAAAGACAAGTTAGAAACCCCACCGCTGGTTAAAGCACCTGGGCAAACTTTTTTAATTTCTCTCACGGCTTCAATGAAATTGACTCCGTAAGAATTGTGCTCCTCGATTCCTGTGGCCACCGTTAAGATGTTGGCGTCGAAGATAATATCGCATGGATCGAAATCCAGCTTAGTGACAAGTAAGTCATAAGCACGTTTACAGATACTGACTTTTTCTTCTTTTGTTGCCGCTTGACCTTTTTCATCGAAGGCCATGATAACAACAGCTGCTCCGTAGCGCTGGATAAGGCGAGCTTGCTCTAAGAATTTAGCTTCACCTTCTTTAAGTGAAATTGAGTTAACAATTGCTTTTCCTTGAAGACATTTTAATCCTGCTTCAAGAACTTCCCATTTTGAAGAATCGATCATGATAGGAACGCGGGCAATATCTGGTTCACTGGCCACAAGATTCAAAAAGTGAGTCATGCATGCTTTTGAATCAAGAAGACCTTCATCAAAGTTGATATCGATAATGTTTGCTCCGTTTTCCACTTGCTGGCGGGCGACAGAGAGACCTTCGTCGAAATTTCCTGCTTTGATAAGTTTGGCGAATAAAGGAGAGCCGGTGACGTTTGTGCGTTCACCGACCATATAAAAGGGATTGTTGTGTGTAAGTTCAATTGTAAATGGTTCTAACCCAGAAAGCCTAGTGGCTTTTTTGATTTCTGCTCTTTTTCTCGGCTTTTTCGTCTGACATTTATTAACAATGGCAGCAATGTGATCTGGAGTTGTTCCACAACACCCACCCAGGATATTGATAAATCCACTATCGACGAATTCACCAACGAACTTGGCAGTCATCAGAGGTGTTTCATCGTAACCGGTAGGAGAAAGTGGGTTAGGAAGACCGGCATTCGGGTAACAACTCACAAAACAGTCAGCAATATTCGAAAGCTCTTCTAGGTATGGGCGCATTTCTTTAGCACCAAGAGCGCAGTTGAGTCCGACAGAAAGAGGTCTTGCGTGACGAACAGAGTTCCAGAAGGCCTCTACTGTTTGTCCTGAAAGAGTTCTTCCGCTGGCATCAGTGATTGTCACCGATAACATCAGAGGAAGTTTAGTCTGGATTTCTTCCTGGTATTTTTCAATGGCAAAGATCGCCGCTTTTAAATTGAGAGTGTCAAAAGTTGTTTCCGGCAGAAGAATGTCAGCTCCACCTTCAATTAGTGCTTTTGTTTGCTCATAGTAGTCCTCTACTAACTCATCAAAAGTCACAGCACGGAAGGCCGGGTTATTTACATCAGGAGAAAGAGAGAGCGTTCTGTTCGTTGGCCCTAGAGCACCAGCAACATAACATTTCTTTCCTGGATTTTTGGCCATGAAATCATCGCAAGCTTTTTTGGCCAGCTTGGCCGATTCATAGTTTAGCTTGTAGACGATATGTTCAAGATCGTAATCTTTTTGTGCGATCTTTGTTCCTGAGAACGTGTTGGTTTCGATAATATCGGCCCCACCTTCCAGGTATTTCATGTGAATGGCATAAATGACATCTGGGCGAGTTAAGCTTAAAAGATCGTTGTTTCCTTTTAAGTCGCCAGCATGGTCTTCGAAGTGACCTTTTCTAAAGTCTTCTTCTTTTAGTTTGTAAGTTTGGATCATGGTTCCCATAGCGCCATCGAGAAATAGAATTCTCTCTTGCAGGGTCTTCTCAAGTTCAATCAGCGTAGGGTGTTTTTTCATAACTTACTTTTGGAATTTTTTAACGATATCTACAACAGTGTTAGTGTCATTCATAATGTAGAAGTGAACGCATGGGGCGCCTCCCTCTAAAAGACCTTGAACTTGTTTTGAAGCCCATTCTTTTCCGATATGGGTAACGTTCTTCTGGTCTTTGGTGACAGCTTCCACCAGTTCATCTGGTAAATCAATATAGAAGTTTTTAGGGATACTCACCAGCTGAGTCGTGTTCTTTAGAACTTTGATTCCCGGAATAATTGGCACAGTGATGCCGGCAGCGCGGGCCTCTTTAACAAACTCAAAATAGTGTTTGTTATCAAAGAACATTTGGGTCACGACATAATCAGCGCCTGCATCAACCTTTCTTTTAAGGTTGATTAGGTCGAGTTTTAAATTTGGAGCTTCAAAGTGCTTCTCTGGGTATCCAGCGACACCGATGCAGAAATCAAACTTTGAACCACCTTCAATTTCATCCAGGAACTTGCCGCTATTAAGGGCCTTGACTTGTTCAACCAGATCCGAAGCATAGTAATTAGCACTTCGGCTTTTAGAGATTTCTTTTTTATAATTTGGTCCGTCGCCGCGAAGAGCGAGGATGTTATGAATACCCAAGAAATTTAGTTCGAGAAGAGCATCTTCTGTCTCTTCTTTTGAAAACCCCAGGCAAAGCAAGTGAACAACTGTGTCAATCTGAAAGCGGTTTTGGATAATTCCACAAATGCCGATTGTCCCAGGACGCTTTTTATAAATCTTTCTTTCAATTGTTCCGTCTTCTTTTTCATTGTAATAAGCAGAAGAGGAATGAGCCGTAACATCAATCCATGCGGGATGAACGGGTTTTAATGCTTCAACGATATCGATGATATCTTGAACAGATCTTCCTCTCGGAGGAGGAACGATCTCATAACTAAACAATGGGTTTTTTGCGCGCTCTAAGTGTTCAGTGACTTTCATAGAGCCTTATTATAGCAGGAATTATTGACTTGTGATAGAAAAAGGCTCCAATTATACTTAAATTAAGTATGAGTGATTGGTATCAAATCGAGAGTAATTCTTTAATCGTCCAAGTGACGAGTCTTGGCGCAGAAATGAAGCGTCTTTTCTCCAGAGATTGGCATCGCGAGCTTTTATGGCTTGGTGATGAAAGAAACTGGAAGCGTTCTGCTCCTGTCTTATTTCCTATTGTCGGTAAACTTAAGGATGATGAGTATTATCTTCAAGGCAAAACCTTTAAAATGCCTCAACATGGCTTTGCCAGAGATTACGAGTTTAAGTGTACTGAATGTGGAGCTTCGGAAATTGAATTTCTTTTAGTGGCCACGCAAGAAACATTTAATCAGTACCCCTTCTGTTTTGAATTGCGAGTCCGCTACAAAGTGGAAGGTTCAAAAGTCATTATTTCTTATTTTGTAAAAAACGACGATCGTCAGGATATTTATTTTTCCATTGGAGCACATCCTGCTTTTGAAACAAACGTATTAACAAACTACGAAATCCGTTTTGAAAAAGAAGAAAAAGAGTATTTTCGCGTGGAAAATGGCCTGGTCAACTTGACGAGACCTTTTGGGCTAAATGCTCAAAGCATCCAGTTGGAAAAGGGTTTGTTTGCCGATGATGCATTGATTTTTAAAAAGGTTAAATCAAAGTTTGTTGAGCTTATTGATAAAAAGAGAAATGAGATTATCCGCGTTCATTCTCACACTCCTTTTTTAGGAGTTTGGGGGAAAGGTGATGTGCCTTTTGTCTGTATTGAACCGTGGTATGGTGTATGTGATTCTGTTGATAGTGATAAGAATTTTGAAACTAAGAATGGTCTTATCACTCTTGGGGCCGGGGAGATTTTTGGGTTTTCTTATTCTATTGAGATGGCCTATTTGGAAGAAACGGATCCATTGAGGAAAAAGAAATGAGTTTTCTTATCCCGCTTATTAAAAGGGGAGCTTCGGCTTCCTCTGAAGACAATGTCCTTTGGAACGAAGGCAAAGTTTTTATTATGGATAACCATAGACTGGCACTTTGGTGCTGGTTTCAAAAGATGCAGAAAGGGAAAAAGTATAATCTTTTGCATATCGATGCTCATCCGGATATGAGTGAGTCAGCGCTCAAGCACTTCAATCATGATTTATGGTCGATGAGTTTGAATGAATATCGAACAACTTGGCAAGACGATATAAATATGCCGCTTTTTAGGTGGGATAATTATATTGAAATTTTTTTGCAGAGATATCCTGAGTTGGTAGGAAAGACCGTTTCGGCGACCCATAAAGTTGGGCAGGATAAAACTTTAAATGAAGATATTGGAGCGTATTATCTGCAAAAATATCTTGAAGATGTTTTTGGAGGATCTCGCTACGTTAATGATCTGCCTTGGATTGTAAATCTTGATCTGGACTATTTTTTTTCAGCGGCTCCGCAAAAGACAATGCTTTTTAGTCATTCTTATTTGGAAAGTTTGTCTCATTCTATTCAGCAAGGTCTTGAAAGTGGGATAGTGGATGTTGTTACAATTTCACTTAGTCCTGAATGCTGCGGAAGTTGGAAGAAAGCAGAAGAGGTGCTGACGTTTTTTTCCAGTTGCCGGTTGTAATAAATTTCATTTGCTCTAGAACACAATTGTTGAAATCAAGAATTTGAGAAACTGTTGAACTAATGATTCCTATACTTTAGTATTGTTCCATGGAAAAAGTGAATTCGAAGTTAGATGAAGTGTTAGAGTGGATGATTTATGGAAGTTTATTGGTTTTGGCCATTGGACTTTTGACGTCGCCTACTATCCTGGCACTGTCTCATATTTTGATGATCCTGCCTGCTCTTTATTTCATTCCTAGAACAAATTATTCCTCATGGCCCAAAAGTGCATGGGCGCTTTTAGCGATGAACATTGTCATTATTTTGTCCGTATTAGTGAATCAAGATATTGCAGTGAGAGGTTATGTTCCAATAGCGAAAGCAAAATACTTTATTTTTGGTTTTGTTTCTCTAGGGCCTCTTGCATGGGTTTTTAAAAATCATTTTAACGAAAAAAAAATATCTTATATTTTGTATGCATTATGTTTGGGAACAACGCTAGCAACGGTGTATGGAATTTTAAAAATTAAGTTTGGTCATAGCTTGATTTTTATTGGTGCGCCAACTAACGATACACGTGTTGGTGGCTTTTTTGGTATGTTGATGAATTACGCTCATAACATGTCTTATTTTTTAATTATTCTTTTGGGAGTAATTATTTATCGAGAAAAGTGCAAAAGATATATCAATATGAATTTTGTCTATGCCGTTTTCATTATAAATCTTGCCGGTCTTTATCTTTCTTATACTAGAGGGGCCTGGCTAGGCTTCTTATTTGCGATTCCATTCTACTTTTTCAAAAATCATAAAAAATGGTTCGTTGCTGCGGTTGGAGGAATCATTGTTTTTGGAGCGATTGTCTACTTTGCAGCGGGACAAGCGATGCATAGGAAGGATTATGACGCAACCAGGCTCGGGCAGTGGCAGGCCGCAATTGCAGCTTTTAAAGAGAGGCCAGTGTTTGGGTATGGATATTTAAATTTTGAAAAACACTCTGTGAATATTAAGCAACGATACCATTTTCTGGTTCCTGACTTTAAAGGACATGCTCATAATAATGTTTTTGAAATGCTTGGATCTACAGGGCTATTAGGGGTTACAACTTTTATTTTATGGTTAGTTCTTTGGTTTAAAGAACTTTATAACAGATCGGATGTGCTTGCTCAGATTGGACTGCCTTTCATTGTTACATTTTTTATAGGCGGTTTGACCCAGTCAACAATCAGCCTTGGAATTAATCTCTTTTTTATAATTGCAGCCTATTCAATAAGCTCCTTTGTTCAAGTGAAAACGAAAGAGATCTCAAACTCCTAAAAACTATTTTCTCCAATGTAATTCTCTTTTCTTACACCTATTTTTTTAATACTATTTTGCGATAAATTTAATATGCAAAACTAGGTAATTATGAACAAAGTAACAAAGGGCATTATTTTGGCTGGTGGATCGGGGACACGTCTTTATCCACTGACAAAAATTATCACTAAGCAACTTCTTAACATCTACGACAAGCCAATGATTTTTTATCCCTTGAGTCTCTTAATGCTGGGTGGGATTCGAGAAGTTTTAATTATTACAACACCACATGATCAAGTACATTTTAAAAGTCTTTTAGGTGACGGGAGCCAGTGGGGCATTAAGCTTGAGTATGTTATCCAGGAAAAACCAACAGGACTACCTGATGCATTTATTCTAGGTGAGAAGTTTATTGGCAACGATAACGTTACGCTTATTCTTGGCGATAATATGTTTTACGGTGATATTAAATTTTTTAAGAATGCTCTTCTTTCACCGGCTAAAGCAAAAGCTTTTGCTTATCCCGTAAGCGATCCTGAAAGATATGGTGTTATTGAGTTTGAAGCAAAGACACAAAAAGTATTGAGTCTTGAAGAAAAACCAAAGGCCCCAAAATCAAAATACGCAATTCCTGGATTATATATTTTTGATAATTCGGTAAGTGAAAAAGCAAAAAAAATTAAACCAAGTGCTCGCGGTGAAACAGAAATCGTAGAGTTGTTGAAAATGTACATGCAGGAAGGAGAGCTTCAGGCACAGGTTATTTCCAGAGGTGTAGCTTGGCTTGATACGGGGACACCGAAATCACTGCTGGAGGCTTCCGCATATATTTCAGCAATCGAAGAAAGACAAGGATTGAAAGTTGCTTGTCTTGAAGAGATTGCTTTGAGGATGGATTTTATTACGATTGATAATTACAACAAAATTGTTGGAACACTTCCGGAGTGTCCATATAAAAAATACCTGCAAAATGTAGCGAGTGAGATCGAGGGGCAACATGCTTAAGAAAAAAGTTTTATTAACTGGGTGTGCAGGATTTATTGGTTCGAATTTTGTAAAAAATATTTGTACGCAAAAAGAAATATTAGCAGAGTACAATTTTGTTATTCTCGACTCTCTTACATACGCAGCTAGACTGGAGAACATTCAACCTGAGCTAAATCAATATCCAGAGAGTTTAAGTTTTGTGAAAATGGATATTCGAGATGGTGATCAGATTGAGAAGCTTTTTCAATCTGAAAATTTTTATGGATGTATTAATTTTGCGGCAGAGTCTCACGTAGATCGCTCAATTGAATCAGCAAATCTTTTTGTTGAAACAAACGTTCTGGGGACTATGAATCTGTTAAACTCGAGTTTAAATAGATTCAAAGCAACAGGAGAGTTTCGTTATCTGCAAATCTCTACTGATGAGGTTTATGGAACACTTTCAGCCACAGACCCAGCTTTCACGGAAAATAACCCACTTGAGCCAAATAGTCCTTATTCTGCCTCAAAAGCAGGAGCAGATTGTCTGGTAAGAAGCTTCTATGAAACTCATAAACTTCCCGTGATTATCACTCGATGTTCAAATAATTATGGACCATATCAGTTTGATGAGAAATTTATCCCAGTAGTATTAAAAAAATCTATGAATGATGAATCTATTCCTGTTTATGGAAATGGTTCTAATATTCGCGATTGGATTTATGTTGATGACCATAATGTTGGCGCATGGCTGGCCTTTGTTAAAGGAACTCCAGGAAATGTTTACAACCTGGGGGGAGCTACAGAGTTAACAAATTTAGAATTAACGAAAAAAATTCTAGCAGCAACTGGTAAACCTGAATCATTGATTACATTTGTTGAAGATAGAAAGGGCCATGACTTCAGATATGCAATTAACTTTGAAAAAGCGACACGTGATCTCGGATGGAGACCGCAAATAACTTTTGAAGAAGGCATTAAGAAGACAATTGTTTATTACAAAGAAAAATTTAAATCTTAGGGGGCTGTTCGTTGAAAAAAGTTTTAGTGACAGGTGCAGACGGTTTTATCGGCTCACACTTAGTTGAGATGCTTGTTGCCAGAGGATACTCTGTAAGAGCTCTTGCCCTTTATAATTCATTTAACAGCTGGGGATGGCTGGATTCAATTGCATGTATCGATAAGGTAGAAGTGGTTACTGGTGATGTTAGAGACCCATTTTTTTGTAATGAAATTACAAAAGGAATTGATACCGTTTATCACCTGGCAGCGCTTATCGCGATTCCGTACTCCTATTCAGCACCAGCAAGTTATGTTGATACAAATATCAATGGAACTCTTAATATTTGCAAAGCTGCAATGGAAAATAAAGTTAGGCGAGTAATTCATACTTCAACTAGTGAAACTTACGGGACTGCTTTGTATGTGCCAATCGATGAAAAACATCCGATGCAACCACAGTCACCTTATAGCGCCTCGAAGATTGCAGCCGATGCAATGGCAATGAGTTTTTTTAATTCATTTTCTCTTCCACTAACTATTGCGAGGCCATTTAATACTTATGGGCCTAGGCAATCTGCTCGCGCAGTTATTCCGACAATTATTTCTCAAATTGCTTCAGGGATGAAAGAAATCAAGCTTGGTGATGTGACACCAACAAGAGATTTTAATTACGTGACAGACACCTGCCGTGGTTTTATTGCACTCGCAGAATGTGAAGAAGCGATTGGAAAATCAGTTAATATTGGTTCAAATTACGAGATTTCTATTGGGGATACTCTGAATATTATTAAAAAAATTATGAACAGTGACGTGACTTTCCTGTTGGATGAGCAAAGACTACGTCCGGAAAAATCTGAAGTCCATAGGTTATGGTGTGATAATACTCTCATTAAGCAACTGACCGGATACGTTCCTGAGATTTCAATTGAAGCTGGTCTGGAAAAGACAGTTGAATGGTTTCTCAATAAAGAGAATCTTAAACAATATAAAGCTGGAATTTATAATGTCTAAAGTTCTTATTATTGCAGAAGCAGGTGTTAATCATAATGGTGATATCAAGATTGCTAAAGAATTAGTGGACCAAGCCTTGTTGGCCGGGGCTGATATTGTAAAGTTTCAGACTTTTAAGGCTGAAAACCTGGTAACGAAGTCCGCAAAAATGGCCGAATATCAGACAAAAAATACAAACGTTAGTGAATCGCAGTTTGCGATGCTTAAGCGTCTTGAGTTAAATGAAGAAGAGTTCATTGAGCTGAAAAAATACTGTGAATTGAAGGGAATTGAATTTCTTTCAACGGGATTTGATCTTGAGAGTTTAAATTTTTTAAAAACTCTTAAAATGAATTTGTGGAAAATACCTTCAGGGGAGATTACAAACCTGCCGTATCTTGAATTTATAGGCAAGGAAGGCGGACTTATTATTGTCTCGACAGGTATGTGCACTTTTGAGGAAGTAGATGCTGCTTTAAAGGCTCTAATTGAAGCTGGTGCTTCAAGAGAAAAGCTAGTTGTCCTTCACTGTACTACTGATTATCCGACAAGCTTTAGTGATGTTAATCTAAATGCAATGAGAGCAATCGCTGAAAGATTTGGGGTGCCCGTTGGATATTCTGATCATACGAATGGAATTGAGGTTGCTATTGCAGCTGTCGCGCTTGGTGCGACAGTTATCGAAAAGCACTTTACTCTTGATAAAAATATGCCGGGACCTGACCATAAAGCTTCATTGAATCCGGAAGAATTAAAAAATCTTGTCGATTCAGTCAGAAACATTGAAAAAGCTCTTGGATCAAAAGATAAGAAGCCCACGGCTAATGAACTTGAAAATATCAAAGTTGCCAGAAAGTCAGTGGTTGCCAGAAAAGAGATCAAAGCAGGGGACATTTTCTCGGAAGAGAATCTTACGACAAAAAGACCTGGCACAGGGATCTCTCCAATGAAAATTAAAGAAATTTATGGAAAAACGGCCAAGAGAAATTTCTCAGAGGATGAGATTGTAGAACTATGAAAAAAATTTGTTTCATTACATCGACAAGAGCTGATTATGGATTGTTAAAATGGTCCATGAAAGAAGTCCAGTCTTCTGCGGATTTGCAATTGCAAGTTATTGCGACAGGTATGCACTTATCTCCAGTCTTTGGTGAAACATATAAAGAAATTGAAATTGACCAGATTCAGGTCGATGAGAAAGTTTCTTTAGGATCATTGGATGATTCTGTAAACTCAGTTAATCTTCAGCTGTCTGAAGCTGTGAAAAACATTTCTCAGGCCCTAATCAGGCTTCAGCCTGACGCTGTGGTTTTACTTGGTGATCGTTATGAAATCTTGGGAGCTGCTCAGGCAGCCTTTTTTCTTTCGATTCCAATTATTCATTTGCACGGGGGAGAGAAGACTGAAGGTGCTTTTGACGATGTTATTCGCCATTGTATTACAAAGCTAAGCCAATATCATATTACTTCGACTGAAGTTTATAGACAGAGAGTTATTCAATTGGGGGAAGCCCCTGAAAGAGTTTTTAATCTTGGAGCTCCCGGATTAGAAAATTTTTTAAAACAAAACTTAATGAGTAAGGAAGAGCTGGCAAAAAGTTTAGGGGCAACATTTTTAAGTAAAAATGTGCTGGTAACTTTTCACCCGGTTACTGGGGCCAGTGAAGATATTTCAAACCTTCTTAGAGCATTAGAGAAATTTCCGAATGTCGGACAGTTTATTTCTCTTCCAAACTCCGATCCAGGGTATTCAAAAATTGCGACCAGCCTTAAAGACTATGCAGCTAAAAATCCAAATGTTTTTTTATTCACAAATCTTGGGCCACTTAAATATTCAAGTATGCTAAAGATTGCTGATCTTGTTGTTGGAAATTCTTCAAGTGGTATTTTAGAAAGCCCCTTTGTTGGAACAAAAACCCTCAATATTGGAGAGAGGCAAAAAGGCAGACTTTATGACGATGAGATTGTGACTCATGTGGAATGTCGTGAAAAAGAAATTTATGAAGCACTTAATACACTTTTAAAAGAGCCCTATACAAAACAAAACTCCCTTCTGTATGGAACGGGGAATTTCGCAAAGCCATTTATAAAACTGATTTCGCAGCTAAAATTTACCAATCAAAAGAAATTTCATGATCTGGAGCGAGTTAATGCATGATAGATTAAAAGGTTTTACGATCCTTCATCATAAGACTATTAAAGACGCTATGGAGCAGCTTAACGGATTAGGCGGCCATCGAGGAATTTACGTTATAACAGATACTCATACTGTTTGTGGTTCAGTTACAGACGGAGATATTAGAAGAGCGTTGCTTAAAGGTTGTTCAATGAATGACAGCGTTACGACCGCGATGCAAGAAAATTTTATTTATGGTAATGAGTCGCTTAGCGAATCTCAAAAAAAAGATCTTCTAAAATTAAAAGATATTCAATCGTTTCCAATCCTGAATGAAAAAAAACAATTGGTAGATATTTTTAGTACTGAAAGCAATAAAAATCACGATGACATTTATGTTGTTTTGATGGCCGGAGGTATGGGAACTCGTTTAGGTAAGATTACAGAACATATTCCCAAACCAATGGTAGAGGTTGCAGGTAAACCAATGCTTGAAAGGATTATGAAGAAAATTATTGATCAAGGATTCAGTAATTTTTTTATTTCTTTGAACTACAAAGCGGAAATCATTGAAAATCATTTTGGAGATGGATCAAAGTTTAACTGTAACGTTTCATATCTGAAAGAAAACGTAAGGCTAGGGACAGCTGGGCCGCTGTCTCTATTGCCAAAAAATATTTCGTCTCCAATTATCGTTATGAATGGAGATTTGTTGACCCAGGTAGATCTGGGGCAGTTGCTCAAATTTCACTATGAACATAAGTCTAAAATTACAATGGGCATTCGCGGGCATGAGATCCAGGTTCCTTTTGGAGTCGTGGATATCAAAGATGGTATGGTTAATTCATTCATTGAAAAACCTGTCTATAATTTCAATGTTAATGCCGGGATTTACGTAATTGAGCCTGAAATTATTTTAAACATACCTCAAGGCAGCTATTACGACATGTCGACGTTACTTAACTGTATGCTGGAAAAGAAAATGAGCATTGCATGTTTCCCTATCATTGAAAACTGGATTGATGTGGGAAGAGAGTCAGACTTAAATGATGCCAGAGAATTTTATTCAGTGGATAGAAAATGAAAAAAGTTCTTCTGATAGGATATGGTTCAATTGGAAAAAGACACGCTGAGCTTTTTAAGTCCCAGTCCGCCAAAGTTGGATTAGTTTCCTCTCAGACAGGCACTCCTTTTGAGACTTTTTCGAATGTAAAAGAAGCAGTAGAGAATTTTTCTCCAGACATTGTTTTAATTACTAATGAAACAAGTAAACATTTTCAGTCGCTCACTGATTTGGTGGCCGCTCGTTTCACTGAGAGTGTTTTTGTTGAAAAACCGATCTTTGAAGAGCCTGTCGAACTGGATCATCACTTCAAAAATATTTTTGTGCTCTATAATTTGAGAATGAGCCCTTTGCTTTTATCTTTAAAGGAAAAATTAAAAGATCAAAAGATTATTTCTGCCAATGTTTACTGTGGCCAGTATTTGCCAACATGGCGCCCTGGTAGGGATTACAAAGAGACATATTCAGCAAAAAAAGAACTAGGCGGAGGAGTCATTCGTGACCTCAGCCATGAGTTGGATTATACGACATGGTTGACTGGTAGATTTGAATTTGTTTCAGCTCTTGGAGGGCATTTTAGCAACCTGGAAATTGCTAGTGACGATGTTTTTCACTTAATAGGCAAATGCACTAATGCTGCTTCTGTGAATATCACAGTTAATTATCTCGATAGAAGTCCAACTAGAAAAATTATTATCAATACAAACGATCACACTTACAACCTTGACTTAATCAAGGGAGAATTAATAGAAGACAGCACAGTGATACTAACAGGTGTAAAGGCAGTTAATACCTACTTAAGCCAAGTCGAAAATATTTTAAACAACACGTTTGAAAACTTTTGTACTTACGAGCATGCCATGAACACTCTTCTATTAATTAAGGCTGCTGAAAGCTCCTCTGCAGAGGGGAAGGTTATAAAACTATGATGAGATTATGTACAATTTGTGCTCGCGGAGGCTCAAAGGGTGTTAAAGGGAAAAACCTAAAAGTTATCGGAGGTCTTCCATTAATCGCTCACAGTATCAGGCAAGCAAAAGCTTCAGGGCTATTTGAATATGTTGTGGTGAGTTCTGATTCTCCAGATATTTTGAATGCCGCGATGGAGTACGGAGCTGACTTTACTGTTCAGAGACCGGAGGAGTTAGCAACAGATACTGCAGCAAAACTTCCCGTAATTAAACACTGTGCAATGATGGCCGAGAAAATAACGAATAAAAAATTTGATGTATTTGTCGACTTGGATTGTACGTCGCCACTTAGAACTATTGAAGATATCAAAGGTGTTGTCGAGATGACTGAAGTTGATGATTGCAGTAACGTCATTACAGGTATGACGGCAAGGCGATCGCCTTATTTTAATTTGGTTGAGATGAACGAAAATGGCTTTGTTAATCTGGCCAAAAAACTCGACAGACCAATTGTGAGACGTCAAGATGCCCCTAAATGCTTTGATATGAACGCTTCAATTTATTCATGGAAGCGCGAAGAATTCTTTAAGTTAGAATCAGTTCTAAATGAGCGTACAAAGATTTTTGTAATGCCTGAGGAGAGATCAATAGACATTGATTCCGACCTTGATTTTGAAATTGTAAAATTACTCATGGAAAAACATCAATGAAATTAAAAGATAAAGTTATTGTCGTGACAGGTGGGGCAGGATTATTAGGTCAGGCCTTTTGTAAAAAAATTTCAGCAGAAGGCGCAATTGCCGTAATTGCTGATATAGATCTTGATAGAGCTTCAAAGGTTTCATCAGGAATTGCCAATTCTTATCCTGCTAAATTAGATATTACGTCAAAAGAATCACTAGATTCTCTTATCCAGGATTTGTCTAAGAAGTTTGGCCATATTGATGGACTTGTAAACAATGCGTATCCTCGTAATAAGAATTACGGTAAGAAGTTCTATGACGTAACTTATAATGATTTTTGCGAAAACTTAAATCTTAATATTGGGGGATACTTTTTAACTTCCCAATGTTTTATGAAATTTTTTGAAGTTCAAGGTTCTGGAAACATAGTCAGTATTTCTTCAATTTATGGTGTCGTCGCACCTAAGTTTGAAATATATAAAGACACTCACATGACAATGCCAGTGGAGTACGCGGCGATTAAATCGAGTCTGATCCATCTGACCAAATACATGGCAAAATATACGGCAGGCAAAAATATTCGTGTGAACTGTATAAGCCCTGGGGGGCTATTGGATGCCCAACCAGAAGCCTTCCTGCAAAAATATAAGGACAACTGTCTTAATAAGGGAATGCTGAATGCAGATGACATTACAGGAAGTCTGATCTTTTTACTGTCGCAGGATTCAACTTATATCAACGGACAAAATATTGTTGTTGATGATGGGTTCTCTATTTAATTTGATGAGCAACTTCATGAAGGGTGTCTACCCAATGAGTAATCTGCATATTTAAATCATTTTTGATTTTTCTTTTACTTAATAAGCTGAAGTGGGGACGCACGGCCTTTGTTGCAAACTCATTTGATAAAACTGGAATAACTTCTACGTCGAGTTTAAATGCTCTCTTTATTTCGCAGGCGACATCGTACCAAGAGCAGACTCCTTCATTTGAAAAATGATACATACCTTGAAGATCTGCACTTCTCGTAATGACTTGAGCAAGGTCTCTTGCATAAGTCAGGGTTCCGATTTGATCCTGAATGACCTTAAGTGTTTTCTGCGTTTCAGAAAGCTTAATGATTTTTTTTATAAAATTATTCCCGAAAGTCGAGTAAACCCATGATGTTCTTATAATTGCATAGTCACCGTCAGTATCGATAATGGCATTTTCGCCATCTCGCTTTGTCAGTCCATAATGATTTAATGGGTTAGTCACATCTTCTTCAGTGTATGCGGTCGACTTTTTTCCATCAAAAACAAAGTCAGTAGATATGTAGGTCATTTTGTAATGATGTTTTTTCGCCATCTCTGCAATGACAGATGTAGACTCTACGTTGATTTTCTGCGCTTTGCTTTTTTCTACTTCAGCTTGCTCAACATTAGTATAAGCGGCACCATGAATGACGCCTTTAATTTTTGAGTTATTAAAAAACTCTTTGACGGTATCAATATTCTCAAAATCAACGATACTTCTGTCGATAAAGTGATAATCCTGTCCGGCGATTCTTTTTAATTCCTGCCCCAGTTGGCCCGAAGCGCCAGTGACAATAATCATATTTGGCTCCAGTCAGTTTCTTTAAATCTTTTGTGCACAAGATCTTTTGGTGAAAGTTTCATGTCTTCAGGTTTTACACCCCAGTCAATATTGAGGGTAGGGTCATTGTAGATGATTCCACCTTCAGCACTTGCATTGTAAAAATTGTCGCATTTGTATGCAAAGACGGCCGTTTCGCTCAAAACAACAAATCCGTGGGCAAATCCTCTTGGGATCATGAGCATTTTTTTATTTTCTGCTGACAGTCGAATTGAAAAAACTTTCCCAAATGTTGGAGATTTGTGACGAACATCGACGGCTACATCCAGAACCTCTCCTTGAATGACACGAACAAGCTTTGCTTGTGCTGCATCACCTTTTTGGAGGTGAAGGCCACGTAATGTTCCATAGTCAGAAAAGGACTCATTATCTTGAACGAAACGATAATTAAGTCCTAAAGATTCAAATTTTTGGCAGTTATAACTCTCAAAAAAATAGCCTCTATTATCTTTAAATAGAGAAGGCTCCAGCACTAATAAGTCCGAAATACCGGTCTCGATTATTTTCATTCTAGCTCCCTATAAGTATTTGGTAAGTATGCATAAAATGGATGAATTCTACAAGAGAAGTTGTCCAGGTCAAGGAGGAAATCATTGTAATTGCAATATCTTAAAGTTACTATATTTCATTCATTGGCAAAAGGGATAAAGGGATGTTTGCCCGCAAAGTTTATAGAAATATTTTTATCGTAACGGATCGCTCTTACGAAGAAGATTTTTTACATCTATATGATTCACAACATGATTTAGTCTTAACTTTTGATTTTGCTGTCCATAAAAAAATCAAAGAACAAAAAGGTGAAGTTCACTTCCTGGATCATTTGCTTGATCCACAAGTTGTGGAAAGTGAAAATATTAATATTTACCGTTACTTTAAAAAATGGCACCTCGATAAAAATGGGCGTGATATTTTCAATTATAATGGATTGGATTTTGGATTTGTTTTCCGTCAGGAAATTTGGAACGACTTCACTTACTCTATTAGATTATTGATTAATCTTCGCGTGCTTAAAACGGTTGAATGCCAGAGACTTTATGTCGGAACAGATGATCAAGTTTTGCTTCAAATACTAAGTCTTCAAAATTTGAGTTTTACTAAAATTGAAATGATTCAAAATTCTGAGATGACCTATTTTTTTCCGATGAGTAAGTGGATGAATCAGGCCATAAGGCCAAGCGGTTTAAAAGCAAAACTTAGAAATGCTTTTTATTTTATTGTTCCTTGGGTAATGTTTTATTTACACAAACTTAATCCTTTTCTTGAACAGAAACCATTGGTGTTTGTTCAAAACTACCATCCCACCAAACCAATTCTACAAAAACTGGCAAGTGATAATAAAGTCAGGTTATGTCTTGAGAGATATTCGGATTATGGAAACTGGAAAGGCTATTTTCAGGAAAGAACAATACCATTATTTACTTTAAAGAAAAGACACACAAAAGAAGCAGAAAGATTATGGAATAAGTTTCGCAATGAAAAGCATGAAAGAATTGTTCTGCTGGACGGATCAGATATAACAGATTTTATTCTTCTTTTTTTTGAAAAAAGATTAAAGACAAATATCGTGTCTTACTTGAAATATATCGATTCAGTAAAATTCTATTTTTCTCACTACCCACCACAATTAGAAATTTTAGTAGGGAATGTTGGAATTTTCAGTGGCATTGTTCATGCTTATTTTACACAAAACAAGATTGCCAATTACTTAATCATTAATGGTTTCTTAGGGGATGATTTTGGTGATGAATCTAAATATGCTTTAACTATAAATAGTTATTCAGAGGCAATAAAGAAGAATTATTATCATGGCCAGGACAATATTGTAGTTTTGGGTGATCCTCGCATGGACCAGTATTTCTTAATGCCAAGAAGAGAAATTAATAGGGAGCAGACGGTTGTTTCCATCGGAACTTCGGCATTTAACAACGTAGATCTCAATTCATATTCATCAGAAGAGTTTTGCTTTTTAAGTGATATATTAACGGTTTTACAGGATAAGAAAAATAATGGAAAAAATATTGAGATTATCATTAAGGTCAGACCCAATGGTTACAAGTCACAGTATGTAAGTTTTCTTCAAGAGTATTTTCCAAGTTTAGAAGTCACTATCCTGGATTCTGTTCCAATGCTTAAAGTTTTGCAGAAAACAGATTTTTATATTTCATTTTATTCTCAAACATTATTTGAAGCTTCAATGTTGGGAGTTCCTGTCATTTTTTATAAAAAGGATACAATGGTTATGCATCCGCCTTTTGATGGGAAAGGGGAGTTGGTAACTGCTAAAAATCAAGAAGAGCTTTCAGCTGCATTTGAAGATTTTTACCTGGACAGCGAACGCTATAATAAGTTTCTGGATAGGAAAGTAATGGAGTACTATCAAGGACCTCTTGATGGGAACAATGTACAACGCAATATCGATTATATATATAAATTATTAAATTGTAGCAATGAAGCTCAAGTATTAGAGCTGGCAGCAAAGGTGAGTGCATGTTCAGATTGTTAATCACTTTTATTATTCGTTATTTGAAAATGGTGTATCGTCTGCATAAGACACGCAATAAATTTAGAGATTCGGTTATTTATGAGGGCGTGGTTGTTGAGCAAAGCTCGCTTGGGAAATATGTTGTTTTGTTCCGTGATGTTTATGTCTACTTATCCAAAATTGGAAATCATACATATATTCAAAAAAAGACAGCAATCTACAATACTGAAATAGGTCCGTTTTGTTCAATTGCTGAAAATGTAGTTGTTGGTCTTGCGGGTCATCCGACACATTTTATCAGCACTCATCCGTCTTTTTATGATTCTACACAGCCTCTACCTTATGCATTTGTAGAAGGAGTAAAATTCAATAACGTTTTGATTCCTACCAAAATTGGGGCAGATGTTTGGATTGGGTATGGAGCTCAAATTAAGGCCGGAGTCACAATTGGGCCAGGGGCAGTCATTGCGGCCGGAGCCGTTGTTACGACAGATGTTCCAGCATATTCAATTGTAGGTGGAGTGCCTGCAAAGTTTATCAAAAAGAGATTTAATGAAGAATTATGTCAAAAACTTGAAGAGAGTCAGTGGTGGAATTTATCTATCGTAGAAATCAAAGGTCTCTCAAAATGGTTTGATCAACCTGAAAAGTTTTTAGCAGAGTATGATAAGGTAAAAAAATGATTCTTTTAATAAAACGACTTAAGCAAAAACTACTCTATCAATTTTACTATAAAGCAATTTTAGGAAAAAGCGGGAAGAAGGTGAGTTTATTTGAACCTATTAGAATTGATGGGGGGGAGTATATTTCACTGGGAGATTTTGTAAGTATTCAAAGCAATGGTTGGCTATATGCTAAAAACACTAGCAATACCAACGCAGTCCTTTCAATCGGCGAAGGGACAGTATTAGGCTACAACAATCACATTACGGCTATTAAGTCAGTTAAGATTGGGAAAATGGTTTTAACTGCCAATAATGTGTTTATTACTGATAATTATCACGCTCATGAAGATCACTTAACACCAATTATGTTGCAAGAGGTGAAGTTTAAGGGAGACGTTGAGATAGGAGATGGGTCCTGGCTTGGAGAGAATGTTTGCGTAATGGGAGTTAAAATTGGCAAGAATTGCGTAATTGGTGCTAATAGTGTGGTGACAAAAGATATTCCAGACTATTCAATCGCCGTAGGTTCACCTGCCCGGATCATTAAGCAGTATTCAGAAGTCGAAAAGCAGTGGAAAGCGATACCTAGATAATTTGTGAAAGTTGAGCAAATCAGCTTCATACGGATAAAGTTTATTTAAATTTCGAAGATGATATTTCGTCGTAAATTTGAGATGTATAATCGTTGAATTCTTGTCATTGGCACTAATTAAAATTTTGTGTAATCGAGCAATCTATTTGGGTCTGCAAAGCACCATATCGAGGCAATGGCCTTAATGTCTTTTTCTATAATTCTACCGGGCAAATGTATACTTTCTGTAGGTATTTAAAGTACTATTTCTTTGTTATTGATAATTGGTAAATGGGTAATAATTATGGATGAATCAGTCCAAGGTGGCAATGTGTCATCCGGGGAAAATGAGGAAGGCCTTTTTCACAATTTTTAATATCAATAAGACAAAATATTTTGTCGGTTCTGTTGCTGCTAAAAAGAATACTATTGTTCATAGTTTTTTAAATAATTGAGGAAAAATGCAAAATATATTGATTACAGGTGGGGCCGGATTTATTGGGAGTAGGTTGTCTCTTGAACTTCTGAAAAAAGGATACACTGTTACTGTTTTAGATAATCTGAGTAAGCAGATTCATGGGGAAGATTCAGAATCCTCATCTCTTTATCAATCGATTAAGGGCAAAGTTAAGTTTATTAAGGGAAGTGTTTGCGATCGCTCGACGGTAGAAAGTGCCCTGGAAGACATTGATACTGTTGTCCACTATGCAGCGGAGACAGGGACAGGACAGTCTATGTATGCCATTGAACATTACACAGATGTAAATGTTTCAGGAACGGCACTACTCTTGGATGTGATTGCTAATAAGCCAAACAAAGTTAAAAAAATTATTGTTGCATCTTCACGCGCTATCTATGGAGAGGGGGCTTATAATTGTCCTGACCATGGCACTGTTTATCCTGAGGCTCGTTCGGTTGAAGATATGAGCAAAGGCGATTTTGAAGTACATTGTCCAAAGTGTTTTAAAGTGACTTCAATGATCCCAACGGCAGAAGATTCTATGATTAAGCCTGCCTCTATTTATGGTATCACCAAGTATAACCAAGAACAGATGTTTCTAGTTGTTGGGAAATCTTTGGGGATTTCGGCAATCGCTTATCGTTACCAAAACGTCTACGGTGCCGGACAGTCATTGGTTAATCCTTACACTGGAATTCTTTCAATTTTTTCAACTAGAATAAGAAATGGAAATGAAGTTAATATTTTTGAAGATGGACTTGAGAGCCGTGACTTCGTTCATGTTAGTGACGTTGTAAATGCTACGATTCTGGGAATCGAACATAAAGAAACAATTCAAAGTGTTTTTAATGTAGGTTCAGGTAAGGCCATTAATGTTTATGACTTATCTATGAAGTTGCGTGAACTTTTAAACTCAGACGTTCCTGTCAAAGTCACTTCAAATTTTAGAGTTGGTGATATTCGTCACAACCTTGCCGATCTCACAAAGATTAAATCGGTTTTAGGATATGTTCCAAAAATTTCCTTTGAAGAAGGTCTTAAATCGTTTGTTGAGTGGGTTAAGGCTGAAGCGGTTGGAAAAGATACTTATGAAGCCAGCATTAAAGAGCTTAAAGAAAAAGGTTTATATAAATGATTAAAGGAAGAGTGACTGCGATTGTAGCGAGCTATAATCATGCGGAATATTTAAAAGAAAGAATGGATAGTCTTGTTAATCAAACGTGGAAAGATCTTGAGATCTTGGTAATTGATGATTGCTCGACAGATAATAGTCTTGAAGTTCTTCGCCCCTATACTAAATACCCTCAAGTAAAATTGATTGAAAATCAAAAGAACTCAGGTTGGGTAAAAGTTAGTAATCAGGGTATTGAAATGGCCACTGGTGAATTTATAGTATTTGCGAATTGTGATGATTATTGCAAAGAAGATCAGATCGAAAAATTGGTTGCACCCTTTGCTGTTCATAAAAATCTTTGCGCTGTTTTTTCAAGAAATACGATGGTCGATGAAAAGAGCCAGGATATTGGTGATGATTTTGAAGGACGTGAAAAATCTTTCAAAGAAATATGCAGCAAGGATACCCTGATTTCTGGTCTACAGATGTCAAAATTTTTATTTCATTCTTGCGTGATTCCTAATCTTAGCCAGGTTTTAATAAAAACGTCGGCCCTAAAAGAAGTACATGGACTATCTTTGGATTATAAGGCATGTAGCGATTGGGATATCTTCTTTAAACTTGCAGAGAAATACGACTTTTACTATTTAACTGAAGAATTAAACTTTTTCAGACAACATAAAACGACTATTCGAAAAACAACAAAAGATAAAATCACTTATGATGAGTTTTATCGATTGCTTTCTTATCACATCAAGAGACTACCTTTAAGTTTTTTTGAAAATATAAAATACACTTTTAAAATTACTTTAATTTGGGCTCAACATTTGTCATCGCTTAGCCCGAGCAGCTTTATTAATTTTGGATACCACTTGAAAACAAACTTAGGGTATTACCCTCTAATGGTTGTTCTTTTACCTTTTGCTTGCGTCTATGAATTTTTTTATAAGATCTATCGAATTGGTAGAAGATTTTATAAAAGTTCCAGACCACAGGGAACTGTCTAATGTGCGGAATATTCGGTTTTAGTAGAGTTAGTCAGGATAATCCAGATGCGCTTTTAGATGCAATGGCACAAATGCAATTGCACAGAGGGCCGGATGGAGAAGGAAGATATGTAACTGACAAGTTTGCTTTGGGGATGCGTAGACTAAGTATCATTGATATTAATTCAGGACATCAGCCTTTTTATAGTGAAAATCAAGATATCGTTGTTTTCTGTAATGGTGAAATCTTTAACTATGTAGAGCTGCGAAGTGAATTAGAAAAGGATGGAGTTAAATTCAAGACCCATTCAGATATTGAAGTGCTTCCTCATCTTTATGAAAAGCATGGATTAGAATTTGTTCACCTTTTAAATGGAATGTATGGGATTTGTATTTTTGATAAAAAAACAAATTCAATCCATTTGGTAAGAGACCGTCTTGGTGTAAAGCCGATTTACTATTCTTTTGAAAATGGCATTTTTGCATATGCCTCGGAATTAAAGTCTATTCTGGCTTTAAATACTTTTAAGCCGACAGTGGATTTCAGTGCCCTTTCAACTTACCTGGATCTTCTTTATATCCCTTGTCCGAAAACGGGCTTCAACGAAATAAAAAAAATTCCTTCAGGGAGTGTTTTAACGTTTAATGCTTCAGGGATCAAGATTTCTCAATATTGGGGACCTCAAAAGTTTCAACCAATTGAAGATGAAAACCTGATCTTGGAAAAAATTGAATCTCTCCTGGAAGACAGCATCCGCATCCAAATGCGAAGTGATGTTCCAGTTGGAGCTTATTTGAGTGGAGGACTAGATAGTTCAGGAGTTGTTGCCTATGCTTCAACCTTTACAGAGACTCCGCTTAATACATTTCATCTTTCGTGGGAGAATTTAAAAGGAAAGATTAACGAAGAGTCGTATGCGAAAGGAGTCTCTAGTTTATATAAAACTAATTTTAATCTTTCGAATTTTTCTGATATCGACTTGTTAAATTTACTTCCTAAGTTAATCTGGCACATGGAAGAGCCTTTAGCTGACGCGGCCTTTGTGCCGACGTATACTCTGGCAAAAACAGCAGCAGAGTCTGTCAAGGTTGTGTTGAGTGGAGCCGGTGGGGACGAATTATTTGGTGGTTATTCAAATCATAAAAAATATCCATTGCATGAATCATTTTTAAGATTAATTTTACAGAACTCTTGTCCTGCCTCTTCGAGTTATGATCGCTGGAAAGACAATCGTTACAATTGGAAGAAAATTTTCAGTTGGTATGAAAAAAATTCTGGAAAGGAAGAATTTGATACTATTTTTAAAAAATTCAAGAACGATGATGAATTGAATGCACAAATGCTTTCAGATACATTCAACTATTTACAGGACGATATTTTATTACTGACTGATAAAATGACAATGGCCACTTCTTTAGAGTGTCGTGTCCCATTATTGGATCACCGACTTGTTGAATTGAGTTGGCAAATCCCTTCAAGATTTAAAGTTAAAAATAATGAAAGAAAATTTATCTTTAAAAAGCTGCTTGAAAAGAAACTTCCTCATGAATTGATCTACAGAAAAAAAGAAGGATTTGGTATACCTGTTGATGCCTGGACCGAGCGATACTTAAAAGAGTTCCAAGGAATTCTTTCAAATGGGTATTTAGCTCGTAACAATTTAATTAAATTAGCTGATATTAATGAAATACGTTCCTGGCAATTGTGGAAGGTAGTTGTTTTAGAAATCTGGGCGCAGTTATTTATTGAAGGAAAGAAAGCTAGTGATATTAACCAAGCTTAAAGAAAAACAAATTCCTTATCTAATTGCGAGCAAGAAAATTAAAAATGAAGTTCTGGCTTTACTTTTAATTGGTGATTTTTTTTTAAGAAAAGGCCTTGTTAAGATTAAGTATTTGAGGTTTAAAAGGAATCGTAAGATCATTAGCCTCTTAAGACATTTTCCAACATCAGCAGATTCTGTCTTGAAAATTGAAAGAATTGCAGAAGCTACAATTTTTAAAACGGAGACTTTACTCCCAAGCTTGATTACTAAAAAAGATTTCGATTCACATTTTAATGATATCGAGGATTTCTTCAAACTTCATAGGTTTAACTGGCTATGGAGCGAATATCTGACACAGTTGAATCCCGAGGCCCTTCAAGAAGCTTTGAGCTTGATACTTTCATGGATCTCTAAAGATTATGACATGGAAGGGAATAAAGACATCTTCGAGTCTTATTCAATATCAGAAAGAATCACAAGCTGGATTTTCTTCCTTGTTTTTTCTAAGGGTGTAATTAATATCGATGAAAATGATATTAAATTAATTTCTAAATCCATTATTAAGCAACTTAATTACTTAGCTCAAAATCTAGAATTCAAGGGGCAGCTTACAAATAATCACATTTTAAAAAATGCAATGGCCTTATATGTAGGAGGTGCATTTCTAAGTGATGAAAAAATTAAAGAATTAGGAAAAGTCATAATAATTGCAGAATATGATGAGCATATTACTGATGGGTATTTACAGGAAGATTCAACTCATTATCAGTTTATTGTTACTCGATGGTTTATTGAAGTTTTTCATGCTTCGAAAATAGCAAAAGACTATGAATTTCAAAAGTGGCTTGAACCTAGACTGAAAAACCTATTAGGAGTTTGCAGGAAAACATTTTTACAGAACGGAACAGGCCCTTTATTTGGTGATATTTCGCCGGATTTTCCTGTCGAGACCTTTATGTCTTATCCTTTCATAGACATAGAAAAGAAGTCTCCATGGAGCTTTTTGTTAAATGGTTTAAGTGCCTCTCCCGAAGTCGTTAATACAAAAATTAAGAATGTATGGATTCATAAAAAAATTGGTAAGTTTGATCTTTTTGTAATGGCAAAAAACAAAGGAATTGGAAGTCATGGACATGAAGATAATGGCAGCTTTGTACTTTTTTGCGAGGGAAGTGCACTTGTTCAGGATTTAGGAAGAAAAGACTATACAGGTGACCATATTTCAATTGAACAACAAAAACAGGCATTTCATTCAATGCCTTGTTTGGGGCATAGACCTTGGGATATTAAGACAATCCCAACGATTGTTAAGAGTTTATTCATTTCAAAGTTTAATATTATTCAAGAATCTGAAGTTCTTTTTAGGTATAGAGTTTCATCTTTCGACGGAGCCGCCGTTATTGAAAGAACATTTCAATACAATTTAGAGAAGGAAAATTTAATTCTTCGAGATAAATTACTTTCGAAAAAATCAGACTATGTTTTAGCTTTACCACTTGATTGTTCTGCTGATTCATTGGCACTTAATGGTTCGCGAGTTAGCTTTAACACTAAAACACAAAAAAGATATTTTATTTCTTCCGATTGTAAACATGAAGTTCAGCATTCTGTCATGAGTAAAAATTATGGTAAGCAAGAGGATTGTGCTTTATTAATCTTTAAAAAATCATTAAATCCTGGCGAGTTTATTGAGTACATTTTTGGCAGCGAGGATCGCCATGATTAAGGGTCTAGTTTCCATTATTGTTCCTACACATAATCGAGCAGAACTTCTTGAGCTTGCGATACACAGTGTGCTTAAACAGACTTATAAAAATTGGGAAATTATTATAATTGCTGATGCTTGTGTCGATCATACAAGTGCGACGCTTGAGAAATATAAGGGATATGAAAACATTTTTTCGTTTGAGTCGCGTGAACCTCTAGGTGGTGGTGGGGCGAGAAATTTTGCTCTCAAAAAAGCGCGCGGCGAATTTGTAGCCTTTCTGGATGATGATGATGAGTGGTTACCTGAAAAACTTGAAAAGCAAGTCGAAGCAATTAATTCAGAAAAATATGCAATCATTGGATGTAATTATTTTTCTGTAGACCAGAATGGAAGCCGCAAGATTTCTGCACATGGAGTTTATACTTTAAAAGATTTGCACAGATCGAATTTTATTGGCAGTTTTTCATTTGCTTTAACGCGTTCTAGTTATTTAAAGAACATTAGCATTAATCCTGATTTAAAAGCTTGTCAGGATTGGGATCTGTGGGTGAAAATCCTCACCCTCTCAGGGCTAGATGCAATCGTGATTGATAATGTTTTAGTCAATTACTCTAACGATGATTCGAGACCTCGACTTACAAATCACAGGAAAAATCCTGCTTATTCATTTATAAAGTTTTATAGAGTTATATGGAATTCTCTTTCTGGTTTAGAGCGTTTGTATGCTTTGGAGACATTAAAAAGAATCAGGTTTGCCGATCGAAGGGGCGCTGGGCTTGTTGCCAGGCTCTCATTTCAATTGAGTTTTTTAGCACAGAGACCTAAGCATTTTATAGCTTGGTTTTATTGCCTGATGAAGCATCCAATTTTTTATAGAAAAATGAAGAATGTTTGTTATCATTTCAAAAAATAGTAAAAATACAGAGTCGTATGTTTTTAAAAGAATTATATAAAAAAATTAATTATTGTCTCAATGCCGACAGAATTGGACCTGATGTGCCTTTTACGCATTGGATGTTACATTTTGAAAGCAAAATGAAAAAACTTTGCAAAAGAAAATTTCAAAGTTTTGCGGATTCTGCTGTGATTCGCCCTGGAGCATATGTCATTGGATGTTCTAAAATAAAAATTGGCTCGAGGGTTGTTCTTCGACCTGGCTGTATGCTTTTTGGGGAGTCCTATACACTCCCGACCTCAATCATCATTGAAGACGATGTGATGATTGGCTCTGGTGTTCATATGTATATCAGTGACCACAAATTTGAAACCAGAGATATTCCCTTGATTGATCAGGGGTCAACTCCTGATGAGCCAATTATTTTGCGCAGAGGGTGCTGGGTTGGAGCGAAGGCGATCCTTCTCTCAGGTGTTGAAATTGGTGAAAATGCAGTGGTGGGTGCCGCCTCTGTTGTTACTAAATCTGTCCCGGCGGGTGCCGTTGTCGTTGGCTCTCCTGCTAGAGTTATAAAATACATACCTACGACTTAAAAAGTTGGTGTTATTTTGCTTTTTGTATACTAAAGTTTTATCCCTATATTTAGCAGTGAAGTTCAAGGAAATTTCTCATGGCAGGAAAAGACCACAATTCAGTTTCAGTCCTTGGTTTGCTGCAACGCCTTTGGGGTCATCTGTCAGACCGCAGAAGATTTCAATTTAAGCTCGTCTTAGTTTTAATGGTGGCCAGTGCCTTTATGGAAGTTATTAGCCTGGGTGCAGTTATTCCATTCCTAGGCGTGTTAGTGGCGCCAGAGAAAATTTTTCAATATTCAATTGCACAAAAAACAGCGACTTTTTTTAGTATTTCACAACCGCATGAGTTAGTGCTTCCTTTGACTTTAATTTTTATTGCAGCCGCTCTTTTCGGAGCAGGACTTCGTCTGCTTCTTCTTTGGGCCTCGAGTAGAGTTGTTTATTCTACGGGTTCAGATATTAGTTATGAAATTTATCGCAGGACCCTCTTTCAGCCTTATTTGACACATCTATCGCGCAATACAAGTGAGGTGAGTAGTGGGTTAAATTACAAAGTGGTCTACACTGTAGGGGCCATGTATCAAACATTAGTGCTGATCACGTCAATTGTTTTGGTCAGTATTATTCTTTTGGTGCTAGTCGTTTCTAAGTCGGCTTTGCCTTTTATTTTAGCATTAGGTTTCGGTGGTTGTTATTTTGGCATTAGCTTATTTTTTAAGAGAAAGTTAAAGAAGAACTCGGAGTTAATTTCTAGCGAGTCAACTCAGGTCGTCCGTGCTGTTCAAGAAGGCCTGGGTGGAATTAGAGATGTTCTATTGGATGGCACTCAGGATTTTTACTGTGAAATTTATCGCAAAGCAGACATTCCGCTGCAGCATGCTATCGGGAACAATATTTTCATTGGAGGAAGTCCGCGCTTTTTGATGGAGGCCATTGGGATGCTTTTGGTCGCAGGTCTTGCTTACGTGTTAAGTCAATCGGAAGGTGGAGTGGCGGCAGCATTTCCAATTCTTGGTGCAATTGCCATGGGTGCCCAGCGCTTGCTTCCTTCACTTCAACAAAGTTATGCTTCATGGGTAGGAATTGTATCTAACCAAGCAGCCTTGAGAGAGACTTTGGATTTCTTAGATCAGCCTCTTGTTGGAGAAGATTTTTCAAACGTAGCGCCACTTGATTTTAAAAAAGAAATTCAATTTGATGCGGTTAAATTTCGTTATTCAGCTACAACTCCTTTAGTTCTTGATGGCATTTCGCTAACTATTCCAAAGGGGGCAAGGGTTGGGATTACTGGGGGAACCGGTAGTGGAAAGAGTACGATGCTTGACTTGCTGATGGGTCTTGTTGAGCCGGCGGAAGGTGTAATTAAAATAGATAACCAGGTCCTCAAAGGAGCAGTAAAAAAGTCTTGGCAAAAGATTATTGCTCATGTTCCTCAAGTGATTTACCTGACAGATGCATCGCTTGCTGAAAATATTGCTTTTGGTATTCCTAAAGACAAAATTGATATGGCGAGAGTTCGCTCAGCCGCTAAAAGAGCACGTATTGATCATTTTGCGGAAAGTAGTCCTCAGGGGTATGAAACTAGCGTAGGCGAAAGAGGTGTAAAGCTTTCTGGTGGGCAACGCCAGAGAATTGGGATCGCGCGTGCACTTTATAAAGATGCGACCGTTTTAATGTTTGATGAAGCCACAAGTGCACTTGATAACAACACTGAAAAGGAAGTTATGGATGCAATTGATTCTCTTGATTCTGACCTGACAGTCATTATCGTAGCACATCGTTTAACGACGATTAAAAAATGCGACATCGTGATTGAAGTTTCTCAAGGGAAGATTGTTGGATTGGGAAGTTATGAGCACTTGTTACAAAATAGTGAAAGTTTTAGGAAGATGGTAAATATACATTCTTAGGAAATCTTTATGACGCATAAAATTTTAGAAAAGATCACCCCTGTTGTAAGAGAAGTTTTTGAAAATCCAGCAATGGTTGTGACCAGTGATTTAAATGCTGACAATGTGGCCGATTGGGATTCTGTTCGCCATATTTCTCTTATTGTCGGAATTGAAGATGCAACAGGAGTTGCCTTTACATCTGACGAGCTGGCAAACCTTCATAGCATTGGAGATTTTGTCCAATTGTTAACTGTTAAAGGTTATGAAGCTTAAATGAAAAAAATAACTCTGCTTTCAAAATTTCCAATGAAAGACTGGGCGCAGATGGATCAGTTTATAGCTGTTACTCATGGGCAAGGACATATATTAAGATACCGCCCTATATTTGAGTGGTTTTTCGTCAGAGGCGAAGACCGCGAACATGCAAATATGCTTGTTGCTTATGAAGAAGACAGACTTGTCTCTCTCTTGGGTTATCTGCCTACAACTTTCAATTGGAATGGTGAAAATGTGCAGGGAGCATGGACTGCTTTTTGGATGACAATTGAAGAGTACCGCAATGGGGTCGGCGTTCTTTTAATGAGAAAATTAACAGAACTTTTTCCAATTGTAGCCACACAGGGGGCGAGCGCAATGAATCAGGCCATTGTTTCTAAAATGCGATTTCAATTTTTAGAAAAAATTCCTAAATCAGTTTGTGTTTTTAATAGAGAAAAAATAAAGAATGAATTAGGTTACGATTCCTCAAAAGACTTCAATCTAAGCGATAACGGTTCTGATATTGCCGAGGTCGATTTTTCTTCAATGAAGGATTATTCTCCAGACTGGAATTTTTATCCTGCACTAAAATTTGGAACACTTCGCACCTATAATTATATCAATCAAAGATACGCAACTTACCCTTTTTTTAAATATAAAATTTTTGTAACTGGCCCAAAAACGGCACCAGCTGTTTGTGTCGCAAGAGTTGTAGATACAGATAGAGGGATAAAGGTTGCAAGAATACTTGATTTCTTTTTTCCTGAAACAGATGAAGGAAAAAAGTTAGGCATGGATTTAATGAAAAAGTGCCTGAATTCTTTTCAGAAAGCAGGTTGTGATTATGCAGATTTTTACTGTACAGCAGATGAATACCATAAAATGTTAGAAGAAACGGGATTTGAAAGAGACTACAATGACTCTCTTCCTAGCTTGCTTGATCCCATCGACATGAGTAGAAAAGTTCAGAATGCTGAAATTTATGTTTCGGCAGCATTGAAGGCTAAATCACCGGAAGGTATTGATCACTTTTTCATCTCTAGAGGTGATGGAGATCAAGATCGTGCGAATAAGTCTTATTTGGTAAAAATGGGGATTAATCTTTAAATGAATAATGTCACAGTTGTAATGTATCACTATGTGAGAGATTTCAAAACATCCAAATACAAGGGTTTGAAAGGACTTCAGGTGGAGTTATTTGAAAAGCAAATTTTGTTTTTCAAAGATAATTATACAATTGTTGGAATGGAGGATATTTATGAGTCTCTTCTCCATAAAAAACCTCTTCCAGACAACGCTTTGCTTCTGACTTTTGATGACGGTTATATTGATCATTATGAATTTGTTTTTCCAATCTTGAAGAAACATAAGCTCACTGGTGCGTTTTTTCCTCCCGTTCTAACTGCCCAGCAGGAAGTCGTTTTGGATGTAAACATTATACATCATGTGTTGGGAGCAGTGGAGAATTCAAAATTATTAATGAGTAGAGTCTTAAAGTTAGTTGAGATGAATAGAGAGAAATACTCATTGGAAAGCGACGAGTATTACATTGAGAAGTATTTTCAATCTAATCGTTTTGATACACCAGAGACCATTTTTGTTAAAAGAATGCTTCAGGTTGCATTACCGTATGAGTTAAGAAGAAACATCTGTCTTGATCTTTTAAAAGAGTTTTTAGGCGTTGATGAGAAACAGCTGGCCATGGATCTCTACATGAATATGAAGCAAATTAAAGAGATGAAGGCAGCCGGAATGTTCTTTGGTGGACATGGATATAAACACAAGTGGCTAAACTCTCTTACATCAAAAGAAATTACAGAAGAGATTGATCATACGATATCTTTCTTGAAAGAAATCGGAATGCCCGCTGAAAATTGGGCCATTTGTTATCCTTATGGTGGATTTAATGATGACGTTCTTCATGTTTTAAAAAATAAATCCTGTCTGGTTGGATTTACTACGGAAATGCGAATCGCTGATCTTTCATTAGATAACTCTCTTTTGATCCCTCGTTTAGATACAAATGATATTAAGTATTAATAAAAGGCTACTATGTTATTAAAAAAATCTTTAGAAAACATTGCATCTTCTAATGAAAGACTTCAGAAAGTTGCTTATGTCAATAATGGGAAGAGTACATCTTATCAGGAATTATTTTCATCTGCAGAAGAGGTAAGAAAATTTTTAGTCCAAAAAAATAACAATAAGCCTGTAATTGTTTTTGGGCACAAACAAGCGGGAATGTTTTCCACTTTCTTGGGTTGTAATGCTTCTGGTGTAGCTTTTGTGCCGGTCGATGTCACAACACCAAAAGAAAGAGTGGAAAACGTGATTAGGCTTTCAGGGGCAGATTTCATTGTTGCGCTTTCTCCACTTCCATTTGATGTCAGCTGCAATATCGTTGAGTTTGATTTATTGGTTAGTGGTGAACACTATAAACTCAATTTGGATTCATATGTAAAAAATGAAGATATTTCTTATATCATTTTTACTTCAGGTTCAACCGGAGTGCCTAAAGGCGTAGAAATTTCAATCGAAGCTTTGGATGATTTTGTTTTCTGGAGTAAGGGACTTGTTCAAAAAGCTAAAGAACATGTTTTTGTTAATCAGGCACTTTTCTCTTTTGATCTGTCTGTTTTTGAGCTTTGGACCTCGATTGCACTAGAGGGGAAGATTTTAGGACTTGAGCACAAAAATAATTCAAATATTCGAGCACATTTTGAAGAAATTCAAAAAGAAAAATGTACAGTATGGGTTTCTACTCCTTCATTTGCAGATTTGTGCTTAATCGATAAACGATTTAGCGCTGCAAGTATCCCTAGCCTTGAGTACTTTGTATTCTGTGGGGAAGTGCTGGCAAAAAGTACGGCTTTGAAATTAAAAGAAAGATTTCCCGATGCCCATATCTTAAATCTGTATGGACCGACAGAAGCTACTTGTGCGATGACGGCCATTGAGATTACACAAGATGTTTTAAACAAGTATGAGGTTCTTCCTGTTGGGTATGTAAAAGAAGGGACAGAACTTTATGTAGATACAGCAAATGGAAATAATGAACTAGTTATTGTTGGAAATAACGTTTCTCATGGCTATATAAATGACCCTGTCAAAACGGCGGCGCAGTTTTTTAAAAAAGACGGTTTGCGAGCATATAGGACTGGCGATTATGGTTATTTTGAAGAGGGAAATCTTTTATTTGTTAAAGGACGCATTGATCGCCAAATCAAATTTAAGGGATACAGGATTGAATTAGAAGAAATTGAAGCAGTCATCAGAAAAACTCTCGATGTTTCTCACGCTGCTTGTATTGCTGTAGTGAAAAATGAAAAGGTAACAGATCTTATTGGGGTTCTTTCTGGAGATGTAGAAAGCTCTTACTCTGAGTTTGCCGAGAAACTTAAGCCTTATCTTCCAGATTATATGATCCCAACTAAGGTAAGGTATGTTCAGGTAATGCCATTAAATAGCAATGGAAAAATTGATAGAAAGAAATTAGACGCACTTGTTAATTCAAAGGAATAATATGACAGAGAATGCTCAAGTTAATCAGGATGTTTGGAAGAAAATTTATCGTGATGGAAAAGGGGACTTGAAGTATCCAAGTGATTTGCTGGTTCGAGTGGCCAATATGCTTTTCCCAAAAGATAAACAAGCTAAAATTCTGGATTTCGGTTTTGGAACAGGTGCAAATGCACTTCATTTTGCCAAAATGGGACATGATGTTCATGGACTAGAAGTCTCGCCAGATGCACTAAAAAAAACGAGTGAAAAATTTTCAGAAAGTGGATTTAAGCCTCAACTAGAACTTTACGAAGTTGGCAGCAGTTTTCCTTTTCTTGATAATTCATTCGACATAATCGTGGCGTGGCAGGTTTTATATTACAACAATTGGTCTTCACTAGAACCAATTGCCAAAGAAATTGAAAGAGTTCTAAGACCGGGCGGGCTTTTTGTTGGGGCCATTGCAGCTCCAGGTGACATCAGTCAGGTTCATGCTGAGTTCCTGGGGGATTCAACATATCGCTCGCTTGTCCCAGGGCAAGAAGGTTGTATTGTGATTATTCCAGAGAAAAAAGAATTAGCACGCTTCTTTCCGAATCAAGAAATGAATATTGGTTTTTTTGAATATGAGTTTAATCATATCCATGCAAAACATTGGATTTTTAATTTCAGCAAAAAGTAATAATGATACTTTGTAGCTGCAAAAGTTTAATTGCTTCGCTTCGCTCATCTGTTTTCATTGCAATGAGTATCTAAAAGGTTTTTGAATGAATTATTTACCAAAAAAAGAATTTAAGATTTTTGCAATACTTTTTGCGGGAATGTTTTTTTTGTTCTTGTTTGGTACAAGGATTGATTCTGATACTGAGAGCGTGAAATATGTAATGAAGCTTCCGGATCATTTTGTTAAGGAACAATTGCAAAATTATTTTTCTGGTAAAGAATACACTTTTTCCATCGCAGGTGAAAGTCTCGAAGTATTTCCCTTACAAAGAAATGATGAAGATTTTTTAAAGCAACTTGCTAGCTTTAAAACCGACCTATTTGATGTTTCGTTAAAAATTAATCAGCTATGGTTAAATTCAAGAAAGTTAACTCCCAAAAAAGTAGAACATAAGGAATGTAATGATGTTGTGAAGTGTTCAATCAACGACATGGTAAGGTTTTCAACTGATCCGAGGCTCTTAAAAGAGTATGAGATCGTTTTTAATGATCTCAAAAATAAAAGAATGTTTGGTGACCTGATGATCTCAAATTGGACGAACTGGGTTTTTTTGGCGCAAAAGAATGTAGATACATCATTTCAAACAGTAATTCTTAGACCTAACTACACTCTATATAAGAAAACTCTATTAGCTTTCTGGGTCTCGGTAACTCTTTCAATTTTAATCATGCTAGTGAGATTAAGGCGAGAGTTGTAGGCGATGACATTTTTTATCAATTTATTATGCTTTTTAAATGTCTTGCTGATTCTAGTAGTAAGTTCAGTTAGTTTCTTTCAGGGCATATTCTTTTCACCTTTTGCCATATTTCTGATTTCTTTACAGGTGATCTTAAATGTCTATTTTTTAAAATATAGTAAAAGCAGATTGATTAAGTTTTACATTTTTCTTTTCTTTGTTTATTTCATGCAAAATTTAGTGTTTTGGCCCTTTATCGACGACCCTACTTCTTTAATGGGAACTTGGTTTCATGTGCCTGCTTTAAAATTAAGCACGACTGCGTTTGATAAAACATTTCTTTATTTAACGATATCACATACGGTCGTATTGATTGTCATGAAACTACTTACTAGGGATGATGATCCATTTCTCAATGATCACTTCGCTCAGAATATTGATTACAAGAAATTAAACATTGTTATGGTTTTTAACACTTTGCTTTTAGTTTTTTATTATTGTTTACCACATCTTCAGCTTCCGGGGAATTATCTCTATATCGTAAACATTATTAGAAAATTTTTAATGAATATCTTGTGTATAGATATAATTGTTGTATTCGTATTATTCTCTAGCTGGTCTATTCTCAAACGCAAAACTATTGCACTGGCCATTTTGATGCTTGGTTGTCAGGTTGTTTTTTCTACATTGATGGGAGCAAGACATGGATTTATTCTTTTCGGTTTTTTGATTTTATTAAATATGTTGGTTGGAAGCATTAATTATAAATTCAAAAAAACGCATCTTGTTTGGGGGACTGTCGTCCTTGTGCTATTTCTAATCCAGTATGATTTAGGAACTAGAAATCGTGTAAACCGGCCAACAGAATCTAATCATCCTTTAAGTTATCATCTTTATCGTTTTTCCAGCCGTTTAAGCGGAATTGATTATGTTCATCTTTTTTTAAACTCTGATTCTCCTGAAAAAAGGGGAGCAATTCAGGAGGAGTTGTTGTTATCAAAAAGAGTAAAAGCAGGATTAAACCGCTTTGTTGGGGCAAGAGTCTATAACGAGCATACGCTAGCATTGCTATTCAGGTATTTTTATCTTCCAGATTTCAAAACGATTTCTTCTAGTTTAAAGAGCTACAACTCAGATATGCCCACATGGTTTGGCGAAAGTTATTTGTATTTTAAGAATTCGACAATAGCGTTTGGGTTAATCGGTCTTTTGGCTACGTTTTCCATTGTTATATATAACGCTATAAATAGCAGAGTTCTTGCAATTACGTTTTTGTGGCTATTTCATGAGTTCTTTACTAGTTTTGGCTTTTTTGACTGGTTTCTTCCCGATGCCTTATCAATGGTTGTATCCATGACAATCTTGCTTTGGTTTCTGTCAAAAAATAAGAATTATAAAACTGCCAATTAAGCCTTTTTTTCACCAAAGTTTGATTTCATAAGCAAGACGATGAAAATGGCGGCGATATAATTATTACCCCATATTTCTACTCCAGAGTAATGGCTCATTGGTAGAAGGAAGGCGATCGCGCCATAGAAACTAGAAGGGAAATTGAAAAAATTCTTTATATTTTTGAAAAAATAAAAAATAGGAAACAAAATAAAAACAAACCACGCGAGCTGAACTCCAAAGCCATATTTAAAGGCTAATGTCATACTGTGAAATTCTCCAGGCATGCAAACAAGATCAAGATTTGTTTTTAAGAGTGTCGGAAATCCTGTGAGGATATGGCTTATATTGCAATTTGAAACTTTCGGAAACCATGCATCTAGGGCTCCCTGGCCTTCTCCATAATAAAAATAGGCCATGTAACGATGTCCTAAGCGAGTAATGACCAACAGGTAGATTGCAATTTTATAAAAAGCATAAGTACAGACGACAATTAAGAGAATTGCTTTCCAATCTATTTTGAAACCTTTCAATGAGTTTTTTAAAAAAACAAGCAATGAAACTGATGACAGGATAAAGGCAGCTAGATTTAGAGTCAGGGAGTCGCTAAGTAGCATGCAAATGAATCCTAGAAGGATACAAAGAAAATTAAGTGGATTGATAGTGGAGCGCTCTTGGTAAATCTTTAGTGTCTTATCGAAGATGTATGAATACAGGGCAATGATTGAAAGAATTGATAAAGCCCCTGAACCCATAAAAGTCACAATACGCGTAGGCTTTACTGTTGGCTTATTTAATAAAAAAAGCGAAATTTCATTGGCCGTTACATATTTAGATTTCAGTAATACAAATTCAGTTAAAGTTAATCCAAGTGCAATAATAATGATTAGTGGAACAAGGTAGCTTAAGATCTTTTCGATTTCTTCCTTCGTTAGAATTTTATCCAAGAAGAGCGGGAAGAGCAGGAAGAGGGTTGTTGAAGAAAGGCTTCTCAGAGTTGCTAATGCTTCACTCACTCCAGTAAAGGCCACAACTAAAAGTAAAATGCTTAAATAGACGATGGCAAAAATGCTCAAATTTAAAAGAAGCCTATTCCATGGTTTGTCGCTTCCAAATTTAAAATAGAAATAGAGTGCTCCCAGTAATGGGATAAAATTCAAAACGACGGTAAGACTATGTAGGGAGAACGGAGCGAGAAGAGGAAGCCTGAAAATGCAAATCACAAGAGATATCACTAGAAATATTGAAAAAGATCTAATATCTTGCGCGCGTGCTTTTTCCATCTGTGACTCGCAGTGCATTGTTGGTGAAAATTTAATATAAATAATCTAATATTGGCACGATCCTATTGTAAAGGTATTCTTTAAGAATGAAAAAAGAGGTTATTATATTTGGGACTGGTGGGCATTCAAAAGTTGTCTACGATATTATTGTTAAAGAAGGAGTTTACACTCCTGTTGCCTTTGTTAGTTTAAATCAAAATTTAAAAACGTTTTTAGATCTTCCTCATTATCATCAGAATGAATTTTCAAAGCTAAAATTTGAGGCAGGTGTAGTTGCTATCGGTGATAATTGGGTGAGATCCAAGATTGTTGAAACAGTCATCTCAATCAATAAGAACTTTAATTTTATTAAGGCAATCCATCCTTCGGCACAAATTGGTACTGGTTGCATTATTGGAAAAGGCACGGTGGTCATGGCCAATACTGTGATTAATCCTTTTAGTACAGTAGGGGAGCACTCAATTATCAATACATCTTCTTCAATTGATCACGATTGCACTGTTGGAAACTTTGCAAGTATTGCTCCGGGGGCCACTCTGGGGGGAACTGTGAGTATTGGAGATTTCTCTACCATTTCTCTTGGTGCGAATGTTATTCATGGCAGGACAGTTGGGCCGCATACTGTCGTAGGCGCAGGTTCATTAGTAATAAAAGATATTGAAGATCATGCGTTCGCTTACGGTTTGCCGTGTAAGGTTATTCGTAAGCGCGCAGAAGACGAAAAGTATCTATAAGAATCTAAAAAACGCTCTTAACAAGATCACAAATTTTTTCCAGAGTTTCTTGCTTCATTGATGAAGCTGATGGCAAGCATACACCTTGATCAAAAATTTTCTCTGAAACAGGATAGTCGTAGCAAGTAAAGAATTCGTGAGACTTAAAAATGGGTTGAGTGTGCATTGGCTTCCAAATGTGCCTTGCTTCAACATTTGCACGCTCAAGTGCTCCTAAAAGTTGGGTTGTCGTTACCTGCGACTTTGGATCAATCAACATTGTAGATAACCAGCGATTAGAAAAATTATTAGAATCTTCCGCAACAAAAGTGACTGGTAGATCTGCGAATGCTTTTTGATAATAATCAAAGTGTGATCTTCTTGCTTGAATTCTCTGATCAAGAACACTCATTTGTCCTAGTCCAATACCAGCGCAAATATTGCTCATTCGATAGTTATAACCAATTTCCGAGTGAAGATAATAAGGAGCATTGTCGCGAGCTTGAGTAATTAAAAAGAGAGCTTTGTCAGCTTCTTCTTTACTATGCGTGATGAGCATTCCACCACCCGAAGTCGTGATAATTTTATTTCCATTGAATGATAAAATTCCAAAGCGTCCAAAGGTACCGCATTTTCTTCCATGATATATAGATCCTAATGCCTCTGCAGAATCTTCAATGACTTCAATTTTGTATTGATCACAAATTTCCATGATAGCTTTGTAGTCAGCGCTCATTCCAAATAAGTCTGCGACAATCAAGATGCGAGGAATTTTTCCAGTAGCTTTTTTAGCTTCAATGGCCTTTAAAAGTGATTTTGGACAGATATTCCAGGTTTTATCTTCAGCATCGATAAAAACTGGAATAGCCTTTTCATAAAGAATAGGGTTACAGGTCGCAATGAATGTCCCTGAAGAGCAAAAAATTTCTTCTCCAGGTTTTACTCCCATCAATATTAAAGCGATATGGATAGCGGCAGTACCAGAGCTCATGGCAACAGCATAAAGATTTTTCTCTTGAAGATAATCGAGTACTGATTGCTCGAACTCTCTTACATTTGGTCCAAGTGGAACAATAAAATTATCTTCAAAGGCCCTATCAATATATTTTTTCTCATGCCCGCTCATGTGAGGAGGAGACATTAAAACTCTTTCTTGAAATCTGAAATTGCTCACTCTTTAGTCCTTTAGGTTTTTTCAATAATTAAGACATCATAATCGAATTTTGACCAGCATGAAACAGGGTTTTCTTACGCAGGGAAGCAGGGGGGCATAGGTATAAATAAGCTTACGTATTCCTATTTGCAAGCAATTGGCGGTACTCGTTAACTTGAAATTGAGAAATGATTTGATAGTTAAAATCTTTCTGGGCCCGTAAAAAAGCGTTATGAGAAAGCTCTTCTCTGAATTGTTTCTTATTGGATAGGCGGATTATCTGCTCTTTAAGTGCATGGATATCTTTTACAGGAACCAGCACGCCTGTTTTCTCGTCAATGATTGCATCCTGAATTCCAGGAATGTTGCTTCCGATTGTGCAGACTCCTGCAGCTGCAGCTTCTATAATTACTGTTCCAAATCCTTCACGGTAGCTTGGGAGACAGAGAAAATCACAAGCGGCAATGATCTGTTCTGGATGGTTCTGAAAACCCATGTGTTTAATAAATGGGTTATTTTTAATGCTGTTGACGGTTGATGGGTCGACAGGATCAAGATCTTGTTCATAAGGGCCAACAATTATTAAATAAGCTTTTGTAGAGTCCTGGCTTTGTTCAAAAGCTTTTACCAGTTCATTAATACCCTTATCTCTAGTGACTCTTCCCAAAAACAATATCCATGGAGACTCCATGGGGATATTTAATTCTTGAGAGATTCTTGTCCTAAGGCTATTTTTATTTAAATGAAATTTTTCAATGTCGACACCACCAAGTGCCCCTTCATGAATACAAAAAACTTCTGAAGGTTTGGCAACATTCTCACTGATTAAGTAATCGATTTGAGATTTGCTGTCGGCGTAACAGCGAGTATTAAGCTTGATGACTATCTTATCCAGGGTTTTTAAAATACTTCTAAAAGCACCACTTAGGGTCGCCCAGCGTTGTCCAGTGAATGTGTGAATTCGGATAGGAACTCTGGCCGCAAAAGAGGCTAAAGCAACTACGATTCCAGCCTTGGGAGTAAGTGAGTGAACAATATCAAACTTATTTTTTCTCAAATATAAATAAAGCAGAAAAAGTGCTTTAACATCTTTTAGTGGGGAGATTTCGCGGGGAATTTCAATGTAATCTATTTTGAAACCGTGATCGTGTTTTAAATAATCGCCGTAAGACTCAAACGAAGAAACGAGCTGTATATCAAATCCATTTTTTTCAAGCTCTTTGATATTGTTGATTATGTGGACAAAAAAGCGAGGAATTGTTGCAATAAATACCAGGCGCTTTTTTTGTGCTTTCTTTAGAATCTCTATGTTCATTTATGAAAATATCCCATAATCTTAATTTTAAATACAAGTTTAAGAGTTTACCTAATATGTCATCAAATCCTGAAATTTCAATTCTAATGGGTGCTTACAATTGTGAGAGGACATTAGATAAAGCTATCCAATCGATCTTATCGCAAACATTCTCAAATTGGGAATTTATCATTTGTGATGATGGCTCTAAAGACAAAACCTGGGATATTCTTCAAAAGTATAAAGATGATTCTAGATTTGTTCTAATTCAAAACAAAAAAAACATAGGATTAGCGGCTACACTCAATGAGTGCTTTAAGAAATCCAGAGGGCAATATGTCGCAAGGCAAGATGCTGATGATGTTTCACTACCGCAAAGATTTTCAAAACAATTGGCCTTTATTAAAGAGCACCAAGATTTGGATGTGATGAGTTCTCACGCATATCTAGTCGACGACGATAATGTTCAATGGGGTATGTATAGAGTTGCAAACAGGCCTCGTCTTGAGGACTGGGCAAAAGGAACACAAGTTATCCATGCTTGTGTTCTTATGAGACGAAAAGCAATGGAAGATGTTAATGGGTACGATGCTACTGCAATACGTGTTGAGGATTACGACATGTGGATGCGTATGCTGGCAAAAGGTAAAAAATTTGGAAATCTGTTAGAACCTCTTTATGAAATTCACTGGGGCTGGAAGGATTATAAAAGAAAAACCATTAAGGATCGCTTGAGAGAAATAAGATTCAAATTTAATTTGATCAAGTTAAATAATTTCCCCTGGAAATATTATCTTTATCTTTTGAAACCTATGATTTTGGTGTTTTTACCTAATAAGTTTCTCTATCAATATCACCGAAAAGTCATGAGCCTGGAAGCTGCTCATGAATAAGGTGTTTATTACGGGAGCAAATGGATTTGTTGGAAAGACATTAAGCAGATTTTTAGTTCAAAATGATATTTCATATACTGCAGGTGAGCGCTCACTATATGGTGCCATGGAGTCTCAAAAGAGATGGTCTGATATTCTTGCTGGTCATGATGTAGTTGTGCATCTTGCGGCCAGAGTGCACGTAATGGATGAAACTGAAAAGGACCCATTAGTTGCATTTAGAAAAGTAAATGTCGAAGCAACGCTAAATCTTGCAGTAGGAGCTCGAGCTGCTGGTGTGAAGCGGTTTATTTTTGTAAGCTCAATCAAAGTAAATGGAGAAGAAACTCAGGATGTTCCTTTTTCTGCCTCGGATATGCCTTCACCATCAGATCCGTATGGCGTTTCAAAAATGGAAGCTGAAATTGCTCTGTTGAATTTGCATGAACCTGGAAAATTTGAAATTGTTATCATCAGACCGCCATTGATTTATGGCCCAGGAGTAAAAGCAAACTTTGAAAAACTTTTCTGGCTTGTAAAAAAAGATTTTCCACTTCCATTTGCAGCCGTGAAAAATAAAAGAAGTCTTGTTTCTATTTATAATCTCTGCGATTTAATTATTACATGTATCAATCATCCAAATGCAGGGGGAGAAATTTTTCTTGTATCTGATGATCATGACTACAGCTTAAAAGAACTGCTGCAGGTTATGGGCAAAACTCTCAATAAGTCTCCTCGTTTGATATATGTTCCGGTTGGATTAATGAAATTTGGGGCAGTCCTTCTTGGCAAAAGAACTTACGTACAAAGGTTGTTTGGCAATCTTCAAGTTGATATTTCTAAAACTAAAAACAGATTGAATTGGAAGCCACGATACACATTTGAAGATACGTTCAAAAATGCTTAGTGCTGAATATTTGCTCTCATAATAACCTTGTAGACAGTTAAAAAAATGATTTTGATATCGAACCAGAGTGATCGATTGTCGAGATAGTATTTGTCGTATTTAACTTTTTCAGGAATCTCTAGTTCGTCTCGTCCGTTTATTTGTGCCCAGCCAGTTATTCCTGGGGCAATCTTGTGTACACCATACTGAGTTCTTAGATCCTTTAAGTCGTCCTGATTAAAAAGGGCCGGGCGAGGACCAACCAGGCTCATATCGCCTTTCACGACTGACCAGAGCTGAGGAAGTTCATCTAGGCTAGATTTGCGCAGGAAAGATCCAATGGGAGTTAGATAGCTTTTTCCGTCTCCTAGTAGGTGAGTCGCTACTTGCGGCGTGTCTATTCTCATTGTTCGAAATTTAGGCATTAAGAAAATATCGTTGTTTTTGCCGATGCGTTTTGACCAATGAATAGCCGGCCCTGGACTTGTCATTCTAACAAGGGCCCAGACAATGCAAAATGGTATAGCAAAGATCAAAATAGCAGTGAGGCTTAAAATGATATTCATTGTGCGTATTGTCATTAAATCTTCCATGACATCAATAAAAAGGAATTATAAGATAATTCTCTCAATTTTACGAAGGGAAAATAGGCAAAACCCATGACGAATCTTTTAAATAATTTTAGAAACCCCAGAGTTATGCTCGCATTTCTCTATGATCTTTTTATTGCAGGAGTTTCTTTCTGGATCGCAATTTATTTAAGGTTTGATACTCTTAACATACCTTTGTCTGATGATCTTGCCTTTAATCGTTTCTTTTTTGTTGCCATGCTTATTCATGCACTCAGCTTTTTTCTAAATGGCCTTTATCAGGGTGTGTGGCGTTTTAGCAGTATGCATGACTTGGTTAGAGTTGTGAAAGCTTCATCTGTCGCCATTTTTCTTTCAGTCGTTGCATGCTTTTTTATGACAAGGCTTAATGGTGTGCCTAGGTCAATGTTCTTGATTGAGTTTCTTTTATTAGTTATCGGTCTTGGTGGTGGACGTTTTGTTTATCGCTTCTTAAAAGATCAAACATCATTGAGCTCTATGATTGGTGGAGCTGATGCTGAAGTGAAAAAAGTTTTAATTGTGGGTGCTGGTCGAGCAGGAGAAAAGCTCCTTCGCGATATTAATTCAACTCCTGCGCTTAAGTTGAATGTTGTAGCATTTCTCGACGATGACAAATTCAAAAAAAATGCGCGCATTCACAACGTAAGAGTTTTTGGTGATGTACAGCTGATCCCGGAATTAACTCAAAAATTAGCAATTGATAAAATTTTTATTGCGATCCCTTCTGCCAATAGGGAAGACGTTAAGCGCATCATTAGCTTCTGTGATCAAACAGAAGCTGAGATCAAGATTCTTCCTAAGATGGACCAGTTGCTTTCTACTCGTGTTGGATTCTCTTTACTGAGAAATTTGAATATCGAAGACTTGCTTGGGCGTGATCAGGTGGAGCTTGATACGGCTCATTTGAATGACATGATTAAGGGCAAAGTTATTTTAGTTACTGGTGCTGGTGGATCGATTGGTAGTGAACTTTGTGTTCAGATCGCTAAATTTAATCCAGCAATCATTGTCATGGCAGATTACTGTGAACTTTTCATGTATGAGCTTGAATTGCGCTTCAAAGAAGAGTTTCCAGATATTTCGTTCTTTCCTAAAATCCTGGATGTCAGACAAGCAGATAAAGTGAATGCTGTATTCAATGAGTACCATCCACAACTTGTTTTTCATGCGGCAGCTTACAAGCATGTTCCGATGATGGAGCACAATCCGATGGAAGCGGTTGAGACAAATATCAAAGGGACAAAAATTGTTGCTGAAGCAGCTTTGAATCACAACGCAGAAAAATTTATCATGATTTCTACCGATAAAGCCGTTAACCCAACTAACGTGATGGGGGCTTCAAAGCGTATCGCTGAAATGGTTATTACTGATCTTTCTAAGAAAAGCACAACGACGAAATTTATCTCAGTTCGTTTCGGAAATGTTTTGGGAAGTAATGGCTCAGTTATCCCACTATTTAGAAAGCAAATTGAAGAGCGTAAAGATATTACGGTAACTCATCCAGATATCATCCGCTATTTCATGTCGATCCCAGAAGCTTGTCAGCTCGTTTTACAGGCCGGTTCAATGGGCGAGGGAGGAGAGATCTTCGTTCTTGACATGGGAGAGCCTGTTAAGATTGTTGACCTGGCCCGTGAAATGATTCGTCTTGCAGGTATGGTTGAAGGAAGAGACATTAAGATCGTTTTCTCTGGATTAAGACCTGGAGAGAAACTTTTCGAAGAACTCTTTAGTGATAAAGAAGCATATGAATTCACTCATCATGGGAAAATTAGAAAAGCTCTTTTCAGACCGCTGGAAAACTCTTTCCATTCAAACTTGGATGGGTTGTTAAGTCTTCGTTCACCGGAGCCGGATGCTATCGTTTACATGATTAAAGATTTAGTTCCTGAATTCACTCATTTTCGCCTTAAGGCAGAGACGAGTTACGAGCAGGAAGCTACTCACCAGTAAGAGAAAAATCCAAAAGGCGCTTAATCGTCGGATAAGCGCCTCCCGATACCATTTCATAAAGCACGATAGTCGTAGCACTTAAAACAGGAAATTTAGTCGATTTATAAGGCGATAGAGCATCAGTCACGTTGTGATGATTTCTCATTCTCACTAGTGGGAGAGTTGGTTTGTATTCTTGCTCGCTCTCTGGATAAAAGAGCGCTTCCAGCCTGCTTTGAAGCTCTCTGAGTTCCTTCGTATTCTGCACTCCCATCCAAATCATGCGCCCTTGAATTAAATCAGGATAGGCCGAAAGCCCTGAGAGTTTGAGATCAAAAGGGGAAGTGTTATGAGCGATAGAGCTTATTTTTTCTTTGAAAGGATCAATATCAATTTCAGGCAAATGAACTAATGGAATGCAGAGTTTATCCATGTCGACAAACTTAAACTCATCCGTTTTCTTTTTCAGGCTGACCCTAAGTTTAGCAAAGGTACTTTTATCAAAGTTCAAAGACTGAGCATCAAGGGCCAGAAATAGTTTCATTTCAATACTACTTTAAAGGTTGTTCTTTCTCGGGAAAAAGATTTCTCTTTTTCGGCTTTTGGTTATCATACTTGTTCTTTTCTGTAGGGTGAAAAAGTTTTTTGATGTAGCTCCAGATTTTCATAGTGTCCTCCTACTTATTAAAGCTATTGCATAAGAGATGCCACTATAAGCAGATTTCACCTATTGTTTTACTATGCTGATTCAAAAGTTTTCTATGCTTTAAAAACTCATCCTTATAAGCCTCTTTAAAATCCTTCGACACAATCGAGTAAAAGTACTCAAGCACCTCAAGCGAAAGATTTACTTTCGCCTTGGCACTCGTACAATTTTTCCCAATATACCAAAAACTCCTCTTATACGTATGTGAATCAAGTTTTAAACCCGGTTCAGTTTCATAAAGACTGATGAGGTAGCGCTCGATACGAACTTCTTCTAATTCATAAGTATAAAGCATATTAAGCATCAAGCTTGTCCAGGTCTGAATGGAGTGCAAGGCCCTTTGCATATAGCCCTGGCTAGGGAAAAAACCAAGATTGCGATAAAGGCTCATGACTTCCTCATAATCTTCCTTGGCATTGCGAAGGCGTTCAATGTCGGCACCTTCATCTCTTTTCATTTCCAACGGCCTGTTTTTATCTATCAGGGCGTGTCCCATCTCGTGAGCAATCGTCCAGCGATCAGCTTCACTTGAAAAAAGTATAGTGTCACTTTCGAGATCAATACTTGAATTGTGTTTAGAGAAATACACCCCTAATGTCGAGCCAGTGAAAATTTCCTGAAAAGGCTTAAAAAGTTCCTGATTTGCTTCCGGTAAGGTAGCCAGGAATCCGTGGGCAATGTCCTTTGATTGAGAGGGCACAGGGTCTGTGAACTTGAAGAGTTCAATTTCTTTTTTATGGGCAAATTGTTTAATCTGCTCAGGGGTCATAAGAAGAATGCTTCTGACTTCTGTCTGGGGGAAATCGATAAATTGAGCAGACACAGGAAGGCTTACGAGAAGAGAGAAGGCAATGGCGATATAGGTTTTCATCTGGATATAGTACTGGGAAATAGGGCGGGGATGGGCTTAGCTTATAAGATTTATGGGGGTGTTCAAAATTTGATCAAAATCACCTGTAATAATTGTTATTTATGGGAGGCAAAAGACTTTACACCCACCTGTAAAATTTACAAAACCCCTTCATTGGGAAGTGCAAAGGAGTAAGATGCCCCTAAATCTTTAACCAAGGAAGCCCAATGAAGTCATTCATCGCAATCGTAAGTTTATTCGCCCTTATTACAGCTCAAGCAGCAACAGTTTCAGCTAAAGCTCTACTTGGAATTGAATCAAGAATCGAAATGCAAAGAGAAGCTCTAAAAGAAAAACTTAACAACTTCGAAACAGACGATATCACTGAAGGAAAAATCGTAGCTGCAATCGTGAACTCTGTTGAAGAAAAACTTGCTCAAGCAGAAGAAGGATTAAACTCAATCGCATCTGATGAACAATTAACAGAAGAAAACGTAGATGCTATCAACAAGATCCTTGATGAATCAGAAAAATTAATCGAAGAAATCTAATCTTCGTCAGTCTTTTACGGAATGCCCTATCCCTAGTAGGGCATTCTTGTTTTCTCCTCCGATAAGACCACTCGGCCATTCGTCAAACCAATTAAGTATTTTTAAAGATTCTATTTCTAAGTTACGATAAACAGACAGTTCTTAACTAAGGGGTTTTGTTTGTTCAATCGTCTTTCGATGAAGTGGAGAGTTTTCCTCCCAATTATTATTCTGGTCGCTGTTGCTTTCACTGCTTTTAGCGTTCTCAACTTTCTCAATACGAAATCCACTCTCGAGAAAATGACATACACGTCTCTAGAGCAGGAGTCGATTAAGACTTCTACTGAAATCCTCACAGAAGTTAATAAGGCCTCTATTGAAGTTGATAATATGGCCAAGATGGTTCAGGCCTGGGTTGATCAAAAGAAACTCGACCGCGATACGTTCAGCGTACATTTTAATTACTGGGTGAACTCTAACAAATTCCTTAAAGGTGCATGGGCAGACTGGGTTCCTGGAAAATTCGGCGACGACGAAGCCAAAAACGGTCGTTTTACGCTTTTTTGGGCGCGCGATGATAAAGGAGTCCCTGTTCTTCAAGACCCGTATAAGTGGGAAGATGTGATGAATGAACCTTACTTCGCGAAACCTCAAGAAGTGAAGGATTTGATCATGATTGATCCTTACCTCGATGATGTAAATGGTAAGAAACAACTTCTCACTTCAATCAGCATTCCGATTTATGATAAGGGCGATTTCCTTGGTGTCATTGGATGTGATTTTGGAATCAGTTCTATTCAGGAAACATTTGAGAAGTCGCGCCCGTTTGAAAAAGGCCTTTCTCGTCTAATCACCAGCAGTGGAAAGATTGCCGCAGATATTGATTCAGGCAATTTGAATAAACCATGGCCGATTGAAAAAGAAGCGATCGAAATTCAGGAAAAAATGAAAAGAGGTGAGCCTTTTTATATCCAATCGTATGAACCATACTTAAAAGAAGAATCTGTAAAATACTTCCGCCCGGTAAAGATGGGAAGATCACCAGAGCTTTGGTATTATGCAAGTGTTGTCCCAATGAGCGCACTTAAGAAAGAATCAAACAACCTCTTTCTCTATCAAGTCGGTGGAGCAGTTCTTGTCACAATTCTCATCGCCGCTCTTGTGTGGATGATGATTTCATCAATTAGTAAGAAAATCGAAGTGATCACTGAAAATGTTGCTTCTGGAGCAACTGAAGTGACGAGAGTGTCTCAGGTTATCGCCGACGCTCAAAAAGACTTAAATGCTGTCAGCCAGGAACAAGCAACTCTTCTGACACAGACAACTGAATCCGTAAATCAGATTTCTGTCTCGATTACGGAAAATTCAAATAAGGCCAACGAGTCTAATCAGCTTCTGACTGAATGTTATGCAAAAGGCGAGCGCGGTTCAGCGATTGTCTCTGAAATGGTCGATTCGATTATTCAGATCAAAGATAGTAACGTTTCAATGCTTAAGAAGATGGAAGAGAATTTTGAAGAGATCAATAGCATCGTCCAGGTTATCAATGTCATTCAAGAAAAGACGAACGTGATCAATGATATCGTTTTCCAAACAAAACTTTTGGCCTTTAACGCCTCTGTAGAAGCGGCGAGAGCAGGAGAGTTAGGGAAAGGGTTCTCGGTTGTAGCGGAAGAGGTAGGGAACCTGGCCAATATGTCTGGAAAGGCTTCAAAAGAGATTACTGATATTATCTTAGATGGATCAACTCAAATTAACCGCATTATCGCTCAGACAAAAGCTTCGAATGAAAAGATGTCTGCAGACAATATGATTATCGTAGATAAGGGAACTGTCGCCGCTCAGAAGTGTGGTGAGGTTCTCTCTGAGATCATTTCAGGAGTGGAATTAGCTTCGACTAAAGCGACAGAGATAAAAGAAGGGACGAATGCTCAGGATCGTGAGGCGAAAGAGATTAATCAGGCCATGAGGATTCTGGAAGAAGCTTCTGAGAAGAATATGAATGTGTCTGGGAGAATTTCGCAGACGGTGGTTGTTCTTGGGGAGCAGTCGAGTGGGTTAAATGAGCAGGTGGATGAGTTGAATAGGATTGTGAAAGGGGGCTAGTGTATAACGAAAGCCCCTTTCATATCTAAATTATTTCAAAGAGATTAATACACCTAAAAGGATAATTCCTGTAGATAGCAATGCTCCCAAGCGGATAGTTAGTTTATGCTCTAGTTCTTTAGTGTTTGATTGAATTTCAGTTTTAAAACTTTTAATTTCGTTTTGAAACTCAGTTCTAAAACTTTTGATTTCGCTTTGAAAATCAGCTCTAAGTTCTTTAATCTCATTTTGCATATTCACAAGATCTGCTTTCACCATAAAAGAGTGCTCTTTTAAGTCTGACTTGGTTGCAAAATTTTGATCCATAAGTTCCATCCAGATTTGTACAGATTTTTTGGCCTGCTCACTGGTAAAACCAGCTTTTTCTAGATCTTCAGTATAGCGTAAAATGTGAATCATGGGTAACTCCTTTGGATTTGTATCATGAATGCGAAGGAGGTTCGGACAAGGTCTTTATAAGTATTTAATAAAACAACAGTAATTTTAGTCGAGATTTCTTAATTAATCACAAGGGCAATAATTTTTGCTCTTCCAGCCTAAATCGTGGCTTCCTTGTTAAGGAAGCCGAATTGTCGCCATTTAATATTTTTACTAAGTTGAACATCACTTGAAATGAGGCTGGCAAGGATGTGAATTGAATATTTTTCATAAATGAAAAATATTCAATTTATCGATAGCATAATCATGTATGCTCAAAGGAATTATAATAAATAATATCGCAATTTTGAATCTAGTTATAAATATTTTAAGAAATGTATCACGAATATTTGTATTAAGTGGGAGTTATATGAATTTAAAGAAAGCCTTAGTTTCTGTTCTCGCAATTTTTTCAAGTCAGATCACAAGAGCTGGTGAAAATTACATTGTAGTTCAAGTTCACAATCTTGATGAGTACGGGATTTCAGCTCAAGTTGTTCGAGAAGAATTTTATAACCGTTACCAAGTTAATATCGACTGGAATGAATATTTAAAAGTGAGTAAAGAAGATGAAGGTAAAGACATTCGTTTCGAAACGTATGATCGTTTTAGTACTATTGTTTCTATTGCTCGTGCTCATGGGGTTGGTAATAAAGGCTTTAAGTAATCAAGGCAGCAGGAAAAATTTGAATACATTATCTTATATACTTGCAGGGAATCAAATTCCAATTACTTTGAATCTTTACGAAGCTGAGAGATATGCTCCAGCCGTTATTGTTCAGCAATTAATTGGGAACCTAGTGTACTATTCAAATAATGGTCGTTATGAACCAAGAATTAGTGAAAGCTGGCAAAGGGTTTCGCCAACTCGGTGGGATTTTAAGATTAAGAAAGGCTATACTTGTGAAAATGGAGAAGAAATTTCAGCTGCGAGCTTTAAAAAGAGTTTAATTCGTTCTTTTAAAGTAGCTGCCAAAAAAGGAAATGTTCCCGTTTTTAATAAACTTGAAGGTTTTAGTGATTTAGTTAATGGGAAAATAGATACATTTCCCGGGATAATCGTTTTTGATGATACATTGTCATTTAGATTTACAGAACCAACAAGATCAGGACCATTACAACTCCTTTCCTTTGCTCCATTTGGTTATATATGCGAAGAGAATTTAAATCCTGATTTATCGTGGAAAGATGATTCTAAATTTATTTCTTCAGGAGCTTACAAGGTAGAAAAAATTGAAATAGGGAAAGAGTATGTACTTGTGAAGAGAAAAGAATGGATAGATTTTGCTTCAAAATCTCCAGAAAGGGTCATTATAACTCATGATATTCCAACGAGTGAAGCAGGAGTAAAGAGAAATACAATTATTGATTCATTGCAACCCTTAAACTCACTACCATCCAAATTAAAAAATTATCCACTAGTTCCAGAATATATGTGTAGTATTTTACTTGGAGATATAAAAGAGGGTTTCTTTTCAAAGCTAGAGAATCGCAGGGCCCTTGATAATGCAGTTCAGACCAAAAGAGAAAATTATCCCAATAAGCAGCCAAGTGCTTCATACAGTCCCTTTTTTTATCCATCACAACAAAGAGCAAAGCAGAGTCTTCCCGATGTTGTTGTAAGTCCTCCAAAAAAACCTTTAGTAATAGAAGGGAAAGTGCTAGATGCCACGAGTCCTAAATATGCAGCTTATAAAATTCTGATAGATGCTCTAGAGTCATTAGGTTGGAAATACGTTATGAAAAATAACGAGTTTACATGGAAAGATCATTCTGATCCAAGTTATGATCTTCGAATTGCTGGAACTTCCGTTGGGAGTGGGGTTGAAGCATGGGGACTTGATATGTTTTTCTTTTCCTCTGTTGGGCCTAATTTGCCAGATCCATCTGGAAGAGTGAAGAGGATGCTGGAAAAATATAATGTAGATAAATTAACAGAACAAGAACTCACAGATCAGTTTATTACGGCAGTAGAAGAGGATTCGGCGATATTGCCAATAAGCCATTTTGGTCTTCAGTGGTACATCTCTTCAGGCATAAATACGAAGTCTATCAGTCCCTTAATAAGCGTAGTTAGGTTTGATCAAGTAGAAATCGAATGAGCTCACTATTAAATTGGTTTAATGATGAATTCAATCTAAACGGATGTAGAATCGAAGAAGCGAGCCTTTTTCCCGAAATCGGAATTGATTATTGGCACTCGACAGTGCTCGATAAAAGTAATCTTCCAATAGCGGGAGGATTTGCATCAGATAAAATGCATGCAAGAAAAATTTCTTTTGCTGAGTACCTAGAAAGAAAAGCATTTTATACAATTTCTTCTCAGCCTGAGAGTGTGCGCGAAAGTTGGGGGTTAGACATTATTCCAACAGCATGTGGCTTTGCAGCAGGATTCGATCAGATGAATACAATCTTTAGAGCTCTTTCTGAAGCATGCGAGCGCTGGGTAATGAGTAAGTGGATCGATGATGGCTTTTTTATTGAAGAGATTCCTAAAGATCAAATACATTTAGATCCCGCTTCAATTTTCTTTGCAAAGCAATTTGTTGAAGTTAAGTATTATCGAAAGATCGTAACTATTTTTTTTCATGGAAAATTTATAGATATCGAAGTTGCTCAAACAATGGGTTTCACTAAAGACGGAATATTTCCTGGGTCTTCTGCCCAGACAAATGACGGTTCGGTATGGCAGCACTCACTTTTAGAATCATATCGACATTTACTTGTTGTTAAGAATAACACCGTCGGGAATGATCATTTTCCTGCTAATAAAGTTGTCTATTTTTCAAAAAATAAAGATATTGCACTTGCACAAATTAATAAAGCATCGGAAAAAAAATGGCCAATACCTGAGGTTGTATTCGAAAAAATAGAGTCAGTTCATCACAAAGAATGCTTCATCGCTAGAGTAATCATAGGGGGATGGACATCGTGGCACGAGGGGCCTATTGAAAGGTTTTTATATTAGTATGAAGTTAAGTAAATTGAATCTAATATATGTACTGACCATACTAGTAGCGCTTGTAACTTTCTTCTATTTCAGATGGGCAAATCAACAGTCAGAGTACAGAACGCAACAAGTGATAAATTCACTTTTGCGAAATGAATCACTAATTGCAAATACGTATGCATTATCTAAATCGATATTAGATCTTGAAAAGCTAGAAATCATTAGATGTTCCGAATTGATTGAAGATTTTTCTGAGAAGAGAGTTTTCTACTCTACGGTCAATCAAAATCACTGTTACCAATCTGTGTTGATGAAAGCTTTTAATGAGTTTTCTTTTGATTCCAAAGCAGTCAATGGTTTAAAATATAGGATCACTCTTCAGCTCAATATGCCTTGGCAGTCTATTATTTTAGAAACATTGATTTATTTAATTTTAGCCCTTGGAGCAAACCAGTTAAATAAATATTTGAATAAGCAAGAAGAAATTTCTCTTGTCAGGATCAAAGCTTCAGAGATTGAAAAGCAAATGTTTTTTGATAAGACATTACAGATTCGGCATGATGTAGCATCTCCTATTGCAACGATGAAGTTATTTTTAGAAATCTTAAGAGATGTTGATCCTAAAATTAAAGAAATGTTTGCACGATCATTAGATAGAACTCAAGAGTTATTCAATCAGCTTAATGCTGATAACGAAAATACATTAAGTCCTTGTTTAATAGGGAGAATTGTTCAAGGAATTGTTACAGAAAAAGAGATCGACAAGAAGAATGGTGTTACTTTTAAATTTGATTCTGGAGTTGATAATGATTTTTATGTTTTAGCCAATAAGGTTGAGCTTGAAAGAATTGTGTCCAATATTTTAAATAATGCTATCGAGGCTTGTCAGAGTAGTCTTGTTAAGAAGATTCAGGTTTCTTTGGTCTCAAATAACAATATGATCGAGTTAAAAATAACAGATACTGGAAAAGGAATTCCTCGAGCTCTTTTTAATAAACTGGGAGCTAAAGGCTTTAGCTATGGAAAAGAAAATCTTCAAACTTCTGGAAGTGGGCTGGGGCTGCATCATGCAATGACAACAATCAAATCTTGGAAGGGAAGTTTTATAATAGAAAGTGATGAGGGGATAGGTACTACTATTACCCTACATATTCCATCTGCAGCAACATGAGAAATAACCAGTGAAGATAAAATACGATTACATTTTAGTTGATGATGATGAGCTTGTTAGAATGACATGGGAATTTAATGCTCAAATACGAAAACATAATTTTAAGGCATATTCTAGTGCAAAAGATTTAGAATTAGATTTAGTGAATATTGATGCAGAGACAGTGCTTTATATTGATTCAAATCTTGGAAAGGATGAAACTGGTCAAGAAGTAAAAGGTGAGATCTTGGCCCAAAAATTTTTTAAGCAAGGTTTTTTAAAAATCTATTTAGCGACAGGACATAATTCTGCAGCATTTGATCATATTCCATTTATCAAAGGTGTCATAAATAAAGAACCACCTAAAGAAATCTAAGGATGATCCGTGAAGTATCTAAGAAATTATGTTTTAAGCTTTTACTTTAACTTGATAGTTTAAATTCGACTTCCTAATCTGATCCACAAAACAAGCCTCAACCGCCATCACCCCCGAGAGCCCCGCTTTCTTTGCAACTTTCGTAGCAAATTCAACACTAACAAATTGACGCCCTTTTTCGATATCACACAAGGTTCCTCTCGCAATCCCCAAAAGATCAGCCATTTCTTGCTGAGTATGGCCCAAAGATTTTCTTGAAACTCTCATAAACATTCCAAAACTCAAAGGCCCTAATTCAGATTCAAGTTTTTTTGATAGTGATTTAATAACCATAATTATTGACCTCAAAATATAGGAATTTTAATCCATGATTCTTTATCTGTAAGGTTTTTTACCTTACTTGTAAATAGGTAGAATGTTCATTTATTGTGCATGAGATTGTAACTATCGGAAGGGAGTTATTAATTTTGAAATAAGGTTTATTTCTATCTTGAAAAATCAACAATTTCTCTATAAAACACCCCTGAATAAATTCATACATTCAGGAGCCTTTCCAGTGCTACTAATTAAAAAAATCATCCTAGCAGTCGTTGCCGTCATCGCTCTATATTCAGCCGAAACAAACGCAGCCACAATCTCAGGAAACCAATGCTCACTAGGCCTTCTTCCATTCGGAAGAGCAATGAACGAAGACACTAAAAAAGAAGAAGTCATCAAGGCCTACGAACAAAAAGGATATTTTGTTACAGTTCTTTCTCATCCATCAGAAGTTTCATCTGTTGAATTTATCAGTGACGCTTCAGTTGAATGTACATCGACATATTTTGGAATCATGGCAAAAACATCAGTTCGCTTGATTGAAACATCAACGAATAAAGTTATCTCAACAACATCATCACCAGCAGTGATGGAATTATTTAACTGCAAAATTGATTTGGGATCAGCGATTAGCGCACTTCCAGATTGCAGAATTAAGTAATGAAGCTTTCTCAGTATATTGAAGACCCGTCTTGGCTTGAAGTTCTAAAAGATGAATTCGAGGCGCCGTATTTTAAAGCGATGGAAGAGACACTTCAGAAAGCTTATGCTGAAGAAACTGTTTACCCGCCAAAAAAAGAACTCTTCACTGCACTAAACCTGACTCCCTTTTCAAAAGTAAAAGTCGTTATTATTGGCCAGGACCCATACCACGGACCTGGGCAGGCCCACGGGCTTAGTTTTTCAGTTAAGCCGGGGATTAAGGTTCCACCCTCACTGGTGAATATCTACAAAGAACTTGTGAGCGATATGGGGGCAAAAAAGCCTTCTAATGGCGATCTTGAGAAGTGGGCAAGGCAAGGTGTTCTGCTTTTAAATAATCAGCTGACCGTTTTAGGTGGGAAGCCAATGTCTCACAAAGATATTGGATGGAATGAATTCACAGATAAAATTATTAAAGTGCTAAACGAAAAACGTGAGCACTTAGTTTTTATCCTGTGGGGAAGTCCTGCTCAGAAAAAAGCAAAAGCTGTAAGCACAAAAAAACACCACGTGATTAAATCGGTGCATCCATCTCCACTTTCTGCGCACAGAGGGTTTCTAGGGAGTAAACCGTTTTCTCAAACTAATACTTATCTTGAATCGAAAAGTATTAAACCGATTGATTGGAAGCTTGACTAGGTAAACATCAAAATCTTGATGCAAAACCCAGCACAAATGCTCAACACCAATTTAAATGACCAACCAATGAGTTTTTCGAATGACATTTATCAACCCTCGAAGAGGCCTAAGTATCGAACGAAGGGCCAAAAACATTGAGGACTATTTTCAACAAACTCATAAACTAGTGTAACGACAACACTGTAAAAAAATTGAACACCTCCGTAAATTTTTCACTTCTTTTAAGGCATTTTTATTCAGGTGCTATGATTAGGGGGATTTGGAGGAATTATGCTTAAGACATCACTATTTTTAATGATTTTAGGGTTAAGTTTTTCGGCGACTGTGTCGGCACAAGATTTGGTATCTAACCTTAAATTAGCGGTGGAGAAGTCTCAAGGTTCTAAATGTAAAATCAATCCATCGGAAACGGATGTGATCGCTATATATTGTACCAATTCATCAAGCTACAGTGCTTTCAAGTTAACTGTAGAAAACGATGTCGTTACAGGCACAGGACAGTTGTGGCCAAAACCAGAAGGCGAGGCTGAGTGTTCTGTTGCAGGTAAAGTTAAAGCGGATGGGAAAGTGAAGCTTTCGATTCGTTGTAAGGCTCTTGACTAAAAACAGACTAAGAAAAAAGCATCTCAAAATCTTTCATCGTCAAGCGACCAGAGAACACCTGATCATCATCCGTCGAAAGAAGATCAGAGAAGAGCTGTTTCTTCTCTTCCTGAAGCTTAAGAACTTTCTCTTCAACCGAGTTTTTAATAATCGGACGATAAACCGTCAGTGTGTTTTTCTGCCCGATTCTGTGAGCTCTATCGATCGCTTGCGATTCAACGGCCGGGTTCCACCATGGGTCCATGATGAACACGTAGCTAGCCGCTGTTAAGTTAAGCCCCACACCTCCGGCCTTAAGTGAGATAAGGAAGATCGGAGTTTTTCCCGACTGGAACTGGTCAACCTGTTCCTGACGTTTGTTGATGCTTTGAGATCCGTCGATGCGTGAGAACTTCCAGTGCTTTTCTCTGAAGAAGTGCTGGATGATATCTAAGTAAGTCGTAAACTGAGAGAAGATGATGGCCTGCTGGCCTTCTTCCAAGATTGTTTCCAGTGTTTCTAACAGGAAGTCGATCTTAGTTGAATCAATGTGCTTGTAGTTGTTATCTCCAGCACGGTTTTGCCATAAGCAATTTTGTCTTAGTTGTAGTAGACCGCGCAGGATTTCCCCGTACTTCGCTGAAGTGGTCGAGCTTTGAATGCGTGCGCGGATCGAAACGATGTTTTGCTGGTAGAACTTGTTTTCTTCCTCGTTCAATTCCAGGTAGACGTTGTTTTCGATTTTCGGTGGCAGATCGTGAAGAACCTGGGCCTTAGTACGTCTTAGAATAAACGGACTGGCCGTTCTTCTGGCGATTCCTCTGGTCTTTGTATTTGAAACAGCTCTTACGAACTGAAGATCGCCCCAGATTCCTGGGATACTTAAATCGAGAATGTTGTAGAACTCTGAGAGATCGTTTTCCACCGGCGTACCAGTTAAACAGATTCTGAAATCAGCATTGATCTTTCTCGCTGAGAAAGCCCCCAAAGACCTGACGTTCTTTAAGTGCTGAACTTCATCTAGTACCAGAATGTCGAAGTTGATATTTGAGAAAACAGCTTCAGATTCTTTTTTCATCACCCCGTAAGAAGTCAGGATGATCTTTTTATCACTTGGAATCTCGCGCGAGCCACCGTGATAAATGTGCATGCTCATTTTCGAGAACTTTTGGATTTCTTTTTCCCAGTTCAGAAGGATTGTCACTGGACACACAACCAGGACGCGGTCGATTTTGTCGTAAATAGATTGCAGGAACGTAATCGTCTGTAGAGTCTTACCAAGACCCATATCATCGGCAAGACAGGCACCAAGCTTGTGTTCGTGCAGGAACCTTAGCCAATTGTATCCAACTTGCTGGTACGGACGTAAAACGCCATCCAGTTCCTGTGGAAGAGGGTAGCTTGGCATTTCAGTGAGGTTAGAGAGTCTTTCGCAAAGAGCGATATCTTCTTCTGAAAGGGCTCCTTCAATTCCTAATTTTCTTAGTTCAAATAATTCAAAAATTCTTGCGCGGTTAAACGGCAGAATGAATTTTTTAAACGACTGGCTTCCATCAATTTTTGTCTGAGTGTCAGTCGCTTCGTATTTTGTATACTTCTGCATGAAGCGGATCAGGTCTTTTTGTTCCTTTGTTAAAAGGATCAGACCTTTTTTGGTAATAACCATTCCGGCCTCAAGATCGGCTTCCTGAATAACTGCTAAGTCATCCTGGTCGATGTTGAGTTCGAGGTCGAACCATTTCGTGCTTGAAGAGCGACGTTCGAACCTGATGCGCGAGTTCCATTTAGAAATCTCGTGGCGGTCGTAATAAATTTCAATATTCAAAAGAGAGATTGCGCGGTGGAATTCTGATAGTCCCTGGAAGACAACTCCCGGTTGAACATCATATTTCACTTTCTTTTCTTCGCCGTCGAGGTGAGCGTATCTGAAGAACTGGTCTCCAAAGTGCTCGATCATCGCCAGGAAAAGCTCGCGGATCGTTTGGTTTTCGTACAGGCAAACAAGGTGGTTTGTCTGATCGTAAACAATGGTGTCGCGGTTTTTAGTAATCTCGCTGATTAAACTTTGAGCTTTCACTTTCTTATTGGCCGAGACAATAAACTTTTTATAGCTCTCGTTTCCGTTTACTAAGCTGTCTTTAACAGCAAGAACGAAATCATAAGCTTCTTGTTTCTTTTTAAAGTGCCCAAGAATTCCATGATTGAAAGTAAAAAACGACATGAATTCGTTTGGAGCGACAAGGAGCTCTGATTCATCGAAGAATTCCAAGGAGGCGTGAAGCAGTCCCTTCTTTTCTGCCGGAGCTAAAGTCACGCGGCATTTTGGTCTGCTGGTTCTGATTTCTTCCAGCGCTACATTTTCGATAAAGACTTCTACTTGCGAAAAGAGGTCCAGTTCCTGAATGTTCGTCAGGATATCGTTGATAGTGTAGTTAAAAAGATTCAGTCTGATTCTTTGGATAAGAATTTTTAAGTCATTCGGGATATGTAGGACAGTTCCATCTCTCCAATTGAAGATGTAAAGGTTTTCAAAAATAGAAACTTCTGAAATAGCTTTATCACTTTCAGGAGAACGGTATTTAAAGCGTACCTTTTCATCGTGGAAAAGGTGTAGCTGTAACTTTCCTCTGAATGTTTCAGGCATTGGGAAAGGAACGATCTTTTTATTGTGAAGAAGGTATTGAAGTGAAGAGTAGGTTGGAGCTGCGGGAGCACCGATAAGTTGGTGAGGCCCACCGATGATAGTCCCGTACTCAGCGACGTTAACCCCAAAGCTTGAGTTGATAACGATTGGTGGAAGCCCACTCTCATTGTTATCAGCGGTTTCTTCACCTTGTTCTTCTAAATACTGTTGAACTTGATAAGTTAAAAAGAGAGCAACAACGTGCTGACAGTGCGAACCTTCTTTCCAGTGGTGACAATCACAGTTTGAAGAGAAGGGGCCTTCTGGCGTGCCTTCAAGACGTTTTTTGTAGACGATCTTTGTTTCGTGAGCGCGGTCATCACGCACGATACCACTTACGATGTAGTACGTATCAGGTGAACCTTTTTTAAACGAAATAGACACGCGCGAGAGTTTAAAAAATCTCAAGCCGTTTTGAATTAATGCAGGCGAAAAAAAGCGCTTACATTCTTCGTTTATTTTTTCAGGAATGTTCCAGGTACGATCGTTCATTAAATCTCTTGTGGATAAAAGGGTATTATAAGCGATTTTCTTCTATTTCACCTCTATTTTCGGCACTTTTTCTGGATAAAAAGTATTTTAATCAGGTAATGGCGTGCGCATTTAATTTCCATGGAATTTTACTTAACCTCAGGCCATGGAGTTCTTAAGCACACAACTTTCGAAACAATCAGAATCAGCAAAGGCACGTTATGTGTTGCCCTTTACTTACTGCTTTGTAACTTTAGGGCTCTATTTTTCTCTGACTTATTATTTCAGGTATGAGTCTAAGGTTCTGGCCCTTAGTTGTTTAGGGGCTTGCGTAGCTGTCATGTTCTTACCGCTCATCATGCGCACATTTAAATCTTATTTACTCACTGCAAATTACATTATTGTCGTTTATTTCATCACCATCGAGATGCTGACCCTTTACACAGGTGGGATTAAAGCGAGCTCAATCTGGTGGATCGGTATCGTGCCAGTGCTTGCGGCCTTCTTGCTTAACGCTTTTTACAGCATTGTCTGGTTTGGGATTACGATATTAAACATTGTTCTCGTCAACCAGCTTAAAAGGCTGGATATGCTACCGGCCAATGTGGTGCCCTTGGATGGAATGGATCGCTTTTTGGTGACTTCAACTGTTTTTGGAATCATCTTGATTACAGCTCTTTGTATCCTGGCCGATATTCTGCGAGAAAAGACGACTTCCGAAAAAGAAGAACTGCAAAATAAATCCTTCAGGCTTACACAATTGGCCTCGCTTGGTAACCTCGCCACCGGAGTAGCTCACGAAATCAATAATCCATTATCGGTCATCAAGGGTTGCCAGTACAAAATTAGAAGAATGCTTGAATCCGAAAGACCAGTCGATAAAAAAGCCCTTGAAAACTACATGGATAAAATCGAAAGAAATGTTAAACGCATCCAGGATGTGACATTTTCAATGAGAAGTATCTCCGATAAGAGCAATCGCAGAATTGCACCGATAAATATGCAAGAGCTTTTGATGTCAGTTGCGACCATGGCAAAAGAGAGAATCGGAAACCGCGATATTCAAATCCACACTTATTTCAAACAAACAGGGTTGTATTTCTCTGGGATTTACAATGAGATCTTTAGGGCCATCTATATTATTGTAGAAAATGCTTTAGATGAACTCATTGATCTGAGTCGTGGAAATGGCCAAATCGAAATCACTTTAGATGATTATGGTCCAAATATGGTGATCTTTATTAGAGATAATGGCCGAGGGATTCCCGAGGAATTTACTAAAAATATTTTCGATCCATTCTTCACCACAAAGAGTATCGGTCAGGCTACAGGATTAGGGCTTACATACTCATCAAATATTATCACCTTTAATGGTGGAACGTTGGAGTTTGTCCCCGCTCCTGGAAAAGGCGCGTGTTTTAAAGTTGTTCTTCCCAAACAAGCAATTTAATTCCATTGAAAAAGATACTGGTTCTAATAAAATCTAATTTAAATGAAGATTAGATTATCCAAGCACTCTGAACGAGCGAAGGCCAAGTACATCATTCCTTTTACCTACAGTCTGGTAGGAATGGGGCTCTTTTTTTCTTTTTATTACTACGGCAAATACCACGCAACATCGCTCGCCATTTCTTGTGCCCTGGCTTCAGCAATGGCGTGTTTTATTCCACTGGTAAAGAAGTTCACTAAATCTCATTTGATTATGGCCAACTATGTTGTGGCGATTCATTTTGCTTCTGTTACATTTCTTGCCCTCCATACAGGAGGAGTTAAGGCTTCTGCCATTTGGTGGTTGGGGACTGTACCGATTTTGGCCTCTTTTCTTCTTAACGCCACTTTTAGCGTGATCTGGTATCTGCTTGTGCTTGCGGACATCATAATCATTTCTTATCTCGGAAAAAATGATGCTCTTCCTCTTAACGTGTTAGCAGGAGCGCCAATTGAAAAACTCATGATGACATCACTCTTTCTCTGCACGAGTTTGATCACGGTTCTTTGTGTTCTTTCTGACTTGCTTAGAGAAAAGACTTCACTGGAAAAAGAAGAGCTACAAAAAAAATCATTCCTTCTTTCTCAGTTTGCCTCTTTAGGGAAACTGTCATCCGGGGTGGCTCACGAGATTAATAATCCGCTAGCGGTTATTCAAGGGTCACAGTTAAAGATCAATCGTATGATTGAGTCCTCAGCTCCAATTGATAAAGCGGCATTGACTCATTATATGGAGATGATCGACAGAAATACAAAACGCATTCATGACATTACAACGTCAATGAGAACGTTTTCGGATAAAGATGAGAACAAGAAAATCGCCAAAATTGACATGCAGGCACTTTTAAATTCATTGATCGATATGAATTCTAAGAAGATAAGTCAGAACCAGATAAAAGTGAGCACTTACTTTTATAATGAACCCTTATACTTTAACGGGATTTATACGGAAATTTTCCAGGCCTTTTATAACATTTTGGAAAACTCTTTTGATGAGCTAAAAAATATTGAAGGTGAGCGCAGGTTTGAGGTTCTTTTGGAAAAGAATGACGGGCATATTAACGTGCTTATTAAAGATAACGGACGTGGGATCTCAAAGAAGATTATGGATAGGATTTATGACCCATTTTTTACGACTAAAAATGTAGGAGAGGGGAAGGGCTTAGGGCTAACATATGCTCAGAATGTGTTCTCTCATAATGGCGGAAATCTGCAGCTGGAATCAGCAACGGAGGATGGGATGACGACGTTTAAGGTGATGCTGCCGATTGGCTCGATTGAGTAAAAAAAAAAGGGCCCTAACCGGGCCCTTTTTTAGTTATCTACATAAGATTTTAAAAGTTTTGCTCTCGATGGGTGACGAAGCTTTCTAAGTGCTTTCGCCTCGATCTGACGAATACGCTCTCTTGTTACGAAGAAGTCTTGTCCTACTTCCTCAAGAGTGTGATCCGATTTTTCACCGATACCAAATCTCATACGAAGAACTTTCTCTTCTCTTGGAGTAAGAGTTGAAAGAACCGCTCTCGTTTGCTCAGAAAGTGTAATAGACATTACAGCGTCTGCTGGAGAGATGATCTTTTTGTCTTCGATAAAGTCCCCAAGAGATGAATCTTCTTCTTCCCCGATTGGAGTTTCAAGAGAGATTGGCTCTTTCGAGATCTTTTGTACTTTTTTAACTTTATCAACTGGAAGTTCCATTTTCTCTGCAATCTCTTCCGGAGTTGGTTCGCGACCAAGTTCCTGGATAAGTTGACGAGATGTTCTTACCATCTTGTTGATTGTTTCAATCATGTGAACAGGGATACGGATTGTACGCGCCTGATCCGCGATTGCTCTTGTGATCGCCTGACGAATCCACCAAGTTGCGTATGTCGAGAATTTGTATCCACGACGGTACTCGAACTTATCTACGGCTTTCATCAGACCGATGTTCCCTTCCTGGATGAGATCAAGGAATTGAAGACCACGGTTAGTGTATTTCTTCGCGATAGAAACAACGAGACGAAGGTTGGCTTCAACGAGTTGAGCCTTCGCTTTATCGGCCTTTGTTTCACCTTCGATGATGATCTTGTAAACTTTTTCGATTTCCACGAATTCCATACCAGCATCGATCGTTAAACGACGAAGCTTTCTTAGGATATCTTCCTGGTTACGGATAAGTTGTTCGATCTTTGCGTCTGTCGTGAAAAGGTCTTTTGCAAGCTTTCTCTTAAACGCATCATCTTCCATTACTCTGTCGTAAAGGATCTTATAGTCTTCAGCATTTCCAACTTCAAGGAACTTGAAGATACGATCTTGTTGATCGAACATTTCAGTGAACTGAAGGTAGTATTTCTTAACTGGCTCTACGAAAGAGTTGATGATCTTTCTGTTGAAAGTTAAATCAGCAAGTTCAGCAGAGATTTCATCCATTAGTTTTTTCTGAGCAACGTCCAGGGCCTTTAGAGTCCCGTCAGCTTTTTCAGTTTCCTGAAGGATGACTGCGATTTGGTCGATAACCGCATAAATTCTGTCTTTAACTTTTTTGATGTCAGCTGGAGATGATTCGTCATCAAGACCACGTACAAGTTCTTTAACGAATTCTTGTGGGTTTTCTTGAGTCTCGATCTTCTCACGAAGCTTTCCAACTTCTTTTAGAGCGTGAGTTGAAGATAGGGCAGAAAGGATAATCTCTCTTTCTCCTTCTTCGATTTCTTTTGCAATTACAACTTCGCCTTCGCGAGTTAGAAGGGCAACTGAACCCATGCGCTTTAAATATAGTTTTACAGGGTCTGTAGATGCTGAACGAAGTTCAGCTTTTTCTTCACGTGATAGTGCTTCTTCGATGATTTCAGTACCGTCTAAACGGATCCCTTCTTCATCTTCATCTTCTTCCGCTGCTGAGTCCATAACCTCGATCTTAAGCTCAAGGATGCGGCCCATGATTTCATCGACGTCTGATGCCAGGACAATGCCGGCAGGAAGTGCGTCGTTGATTTCTTCAGCTGTAATAAAGTTTTGGTCTTTTCCTTTCGTCAAAAGACGACTGAACTCTTTTGAGTTCAGGAATTGAGCCACTGCTGGTGAAATTGGGTTACTCATTAATCGTTCTCCCTAACTAATTTTTTCGGGTTTTGAATTCTTTAATTGTTGAATATTTTTTTCAACTTCAAGTAACTGGGTCAGGAGTTTTGTCATCTCTTCTTCTGACTCGCACGTTTGTTGAAGTTTTTTAATTTCGTCTTTCTTATTTTTTAACTGCTCCATGTGCAGTTTAATTTTTAGGTCAAAGAGTAATCGCTGTTTTGTTTTGTTGTCAGCGTCTTTAGGTTTGTAATTATAGAATGCCGAAGTTACGACTTCTCTTAAATCAATCGAGTACTCTGGACTATTCGTCACATTGAGCACCACTGATTCGTACTCGCTATCATCAACTTCCATTGTGATTTTACGAATTTTTCCAATGTATTTTTTTACCTCATCATTCCCTACTAAATCAAGGATTTCATTCATTTTATCCATGTTTAATAGAGAGGGAAGTTGGACTACTTCTTGCACTAGGAGCTTCTCCATCTTCGAGAGGAAAATATGAGGAGGAGAAATTTCAGCATCAAAGTGGAATTCTTCATTGGTATCAGGGATAAAATCACTGTCAGTGTAAGCAGGTTCTTCCGTAGGTTGTTCTTTTTTTGGTTGGATAAATTTCGGCTTTTCAGTCGTTTTACTTAAGTGATCTTGATAACTTTTGACGATTTGAGCGCTATCGGCTTTTAAACCCAGACGCTTAGCAAAGCTTACAACTCGCTCAGTCGCAGACAGCTCCATTTTCAGAGGGGCCAGGACTTCGAAAGCTTTGTTTAGGATTTCTAGTTTTCTATCGAGAACCTCTGGAAGCTTCTCTGGGATCAGTGCGCCAAGCAGAATATCGAAGGCCGGAATGGCGTTATCGAGCTTTTCTTGCATTGCAAGTGCACCGTTGGCCTTTAAATAATCATCCGGGTCCTTTTGAGGGGAGAATTCGATGTATTTGGCCACTAAACCTTTTTCAGCGAGCTGCTTATTGATCCTTTCCATGGCAATAAAGCCGGCCTTATCGCTATCCAGTGCCAGGTAAACATTTTTTGTAAGACCCACAATCCTCTCAAGTGAGTTAGTACCCAATGCAACACCCATAACCGCCACGGTGTTCTTAAAGCCATTGTTGTACATTGCGATTTGGTCCATGTTTCCTTCAACCAGGATGACAGCATCCTTTTCCCTGATGGCATTTTTAGCAAGATGGAAGCCATAGAGGATGTTGCTCTTGATGAAGATGAAAGACTCCACCGAATTCATGTATTTAGCTTTCTGATCGTCTCTAATGGCCCTTGAAGTGAAACCTACAACCTGGCCGAATTGATCCCAGATAGGGAAGATAATTCGGTCTCTAAAGGTGTCATATTGGGCATTAGGATCGTTTTTATCTTTTCTGATAAGCCCGATATCCAGAGCTGTATTGATGGCGAAATCGCGGTCTTTAGGATCGGGAATTGATTTTAAATAGTCGGTAATCGAATTTCTGTTGGGAGCAAACCCAAGCGAGTAGGTCGTCGCGATCTCTTCATTCAGTCCACGATTTTTAATGAATGATGTATACGGTGCAAATGCTCCCGATGAAGCTGTTTTGCGGTAGAGGAGAGCTGTTCTCGTCAGGATTTTTTTGGCCATTTCCACTTTCGGGTTGGTCTTTTTTTCTTCCTGGTAAGAATCGAAATTGATTCCTTGTTTGTTGCAAATTTCTTTAAGCGCTTCAACGTAGTCCAGGTTTCTATACTTCATTACGAAGGTGATAGCATCTCCGGCAGCTCCACAGGCAAAACACTTGAAGATCTTTTTGGAGTCGTTGATATTCATCGACGGTTTTGTATCGCCGTGAAATGGACACAGGGAAACCTGCGCTGAACCTGAGCGCTTGATCGCAAGATAATTGCCGATCACAGATGAAATCGGAATTTCTTCTTTAATCTTTTGTTTTAAGTCGTCTAATGACATTACTTCTTTGATCTCAATACGAACGCTTTGATCTTGATTCCCTGGCTAAGGAAAATCTTTTCGAAGCCCGTAGTATATTTTGCCAGCATATGATCTGGATATTCAGCTCTTAAATCCTTACTTTCAAGGATGACTTCAAAGAGATCGCTCTGAGCTTTGATCTCTCTTTCCATCCACGCTGCATAATCATCGTGGTCAGTTTTAATATAGAAAATCCCGCCCGGCTTAAGCGATTTGTGAGCTGATTTTAAGAATGGCTCTTGAATCAAACGCTTCTTGTGGTGCTTCGTTTTTGGCCATGGGTCAGGGAAGAAATAGAAAATTCCATCGAGTTCGTTTTCTTCAAACATAAATTCCACTCTCTCGCCTTTAGCGCGGAGGTAGCGGAAGTTTGTAAACTCAAGAGTCGAAAGTTTTTTTGCCAGAGCAAAACTTCTTTTGAATCGGTAATCAAGGCCTACGAAGTGGTGGTGTGGGTGATCAGCACAATAATCAATCATGAAATGGCCAGCACCAGTTCCGATTTCTAAAAAGAGCTCGCCGTCTCTTTTAAAAATTTCTTTGTTCCACTTACCTTTGAATGCTTCTGCTTCGTTATCTCTTAAAACGAAATCAGAAAACGCACCCAACCTTTCATGATAAGGGTTCTCATGTTTGTACTTGAAATCTTCTTTGAAAGAATAATCAACCATAGTCTAAAGCCTTTTAATTTTAAAGGGTTTAGTTACCATCTAGGGGGCCTCCTAGCAAGAGATGTCCTATAAAGATTTCATGCTCAATTGCACTATTTCTGCATTGCGATACGATTCTTCTACTTACAACGACAACGTAACAAAAACAGCCTATCCCCCGGAGGCAACTGTATGAAATCGACTATTTTGGCCCTTTTGGCCTTTGCTAGCATGAGCGCTATGGCGGCGACAGCTACCCCTTCTCAATCTGAAGAGCAGTTTTGCGCAGACCGTGATTCTTCTTCATACACAAAAGACCTCACTAAAAGTTATACCAATTTAATGGCCTTCCAGAATCGTGGTGGTCTGGCCAATGGTGGAGTTTGTTGGTGGCACTCGCGTTTTCAAAGAAATGCGCTTTATTTAACGATTTATAAGCCAGCAGAAAAAAAACCAACAATCAGCGAAGCTGAGAAACTCATTAGTAAAATCCGTTCAGGTAAAGACATTATCGAAATCCCAGGATTCAGCAACTTTAATGAATTCTCTGGAGCCTATAGAAGTTTAATTCAGCGTGAACTTGAAAAATGGCAGAAATCAGATGGGATCGTGAAGTTCAATTGGGTTATCGGTCTTTCTGGAAGCAACGAAGTTGAAGCTCCAAAATTAAAAGAGATGATGGATGAGCTTTACGATTATGTTGAAGTTCAAGGGAACATTGCTTACCAAAAACTACAGATTAAAGGTGTAACAGCTCACGCTTGGTTAGTTGTTAATATGAAACAAGTTGATGGTGGATATGATCTTGAAATCATCGACAGTAACTTTCAACACCAGACGACGATTTATAAATACCGTGATGGGATGACAAGCTTCAACCATTACTACTACGGAAACTTTGTTCCATACCTGGAAAGAAAAGGGGAGATGGATCAATTGTCGATGGCGATTTTAAAGAAGTGTAAGCCGGAAGAGTACAAAGAGAGAAAGAAAAAAGAAACAGCTAACAATAACTCAAATAACGAATACTCTGGATCTTAAAAAAGAAAGGCCCTCCGAAGAGGGCCTTTTTATTTTTTATCTAACATTTCGGTGATTATCATCGCCGCCTTTTTTGCCAGCGCCGGATCTTTGATTTTTTCGGTAATCAGTTTTTTCATGCGTTCAATTTCAGCTTTCTGGACGATATTATCATCAACTACTTTTAGTTGTGTTTTCGCCTTTGGAACTGTTTCGCATTGAGGTTTTTTTAGAGCACCCATAATTTTTTATGCAGCCACTTCTGGCTTTCTCCCGCTTGAATAGTGTTTAGAAACTTTTTGCATATGGCTTTCGATCACTTCGAATAGCTCAAGGTTTGTCGTGTGTGGATCCATTCCGTACGGAAGAGCAGAATAAACCATATCTCCAGATACTTCAGTGAAGACGTACCAAGTGTTTCCTAATTTTTGAAAAAGAACTTCAGATGTTGCTTGTGTGTTTGATTTTGATGCTTTCATAATTTCCTCCGTGAAATTGTGATTACCTTGTCTCTTGCATTACTTTTCGTGTGTGGGCCGTCAAAACTTTAGACATTTTTTTATTTTTTTTAATTATTTTTTAGACATTAATCCCGGAGTTTTTCACTCGGAGATCAGGCCTAATATCTTACCTGAACTCCTACAAAAACCGAGGCTTGGGCCTTAAGCCCGCTCGAGATCTGGTCTTCGCTCCAAAGCTCGGGGTAAGCAGGTTGGTCGGTTGTTTTAACCGAGTGGGGAAGAAATAAACTTAAATCCACTCCACCGATTAAATCCGTGTTGGGAAACACTTCAGTGATTTGTAATGAAGTGCTGGTCATTGGAGAAATAGAGAATCCAGAAAAGATTCTTTCTTCGCCAATAGAGGCGTTGTCGATAAAGAGAGTCGAACGATGATAGTTAAAAGTGAACCCCGTTCCAATCGCCAGGCGGTATTTATCACTTTTATAAGCATCGTAAGTAAACCAAGGTCCGACGCGAATCATGTCGCGGCTTTCTTCTGCTACGTTGTCATTTTTAAATTCAACAGTGTTTTTTGAAGAAGTGATGAAACCAATCATCCCAAAATAAAAACGATCATACTTATCGTAGCTGATTTTATGAGAGATCACTAAACGACCACCCATCTCAGCACGGTATTTCTGTTTATCAAAAGAAGAGTTGTATGTGTAAGGAGAAGTCGTGTTGTTTCCAACGATAAATGAGATTGAAGCGCGAAGAAATGAGCGGTCTTCAAAGGGATATGTTGAAGGAATCGGCTCTTCAATGCGGTAGTCAGTCGGGTCGTGTGCCAGTCTGATTGGTTGTTTGTCTTCATTGTAAGTTCCGGAAATAACTTTTACATATTTTGCCGGAATAAAAGCAGGATTTCCTGCGCGGTCAAATGTCGGAACAAAGTCAGGGAGAGTCCCATCGACATAGTATTCTCTAGGGATAAAAACGCGTTCACCCTTCCTGATTGTTTGCAGGACTGTGGAACTCAGTGAAGGGCCCTTTAAGAGGGGAGCTTCCAGTACGATGACGACGCCATCATAGGCCAGTGCCGTTTGAGTTGAAAGAGCTAAAAATGTGAATAAGTGGAAAAAATATTTTCTCATAGATCCCATTCATATTTGTAACCGACCATTGCGCCGATTGAATTGATAACAAGTTCTTCCGGAACTGGATTTGAGCCAGGTCTGGTTGTCGAAGTAAGAGTTAAATCATGCCTGCGATAGTGTGTTCCGACCGTCCATTTACCGTAACCGGAATCCCAAAGTGCTTCTAGGCCCAGATCGAATAAAATCGCTTGGTATTTTTCTTTTGATGTACCTGATGACGTCGTATAAATGGGAGCAAATTCTCCCCCCATGTGAAGTGAAAGCGCAGTGGTTTCACCTTGATAAATGTAGCGCTGTATTTGCGGACCGAAACTTAATATTGAAAGCTTCACTTCATCAATATCATTTTCCCAGGTCGCAGTCTGGTAATTGATTCCAAGGCCGAAATTTACTGGAAGTGTAGAGACGTAAAGCGTTCTGATTTCCCAGCGATTTCCAACAGCAGAAGTGAGTTCTTGATTGTAGATGGAGTTAAGAGGGGCCATCCCCAGGCGTTCCAGGTGCAGGTTAAATTGCGTATCAAAAAAAGCGTATTTGTTATTGGCCTTGAGTTGCGAAGGAGGAGGGTAACTGATTTCTGCATCGACGTTTGGAAGAATCTGGACATCTTTTTCAATCTCCACAACTCCATCGGCCAGAGTATCGTAGATTGCTTTGCCATTTTTATCGTAGACTAGAAAATGGTCTCTTTTTGAAGGATTACTTTCCAGGACGTTGGCGTAAATTCCTCTCTCAATAGCAAAACTTTTTTTATCTGAGAGTCGGGTAAGAACAGTGCCTGGCTTTAAATAAACGCGGTAGGGTTTTAATTCGGCGGCATGGCTAAAAATAGCGAAGAAGGCGAGAAGTAAAACCAACACCAGCTTCATTATTTTTTCCCCTCTAGGTATTTTTTCGCCATCACAAAAGCTTCGTAATTTGTCGGGAAGGTATAGTCTTTCGGGTCGACTTCATCGAAGGGAACCCATTTGAAAAAAAGATGTTCTTCATTGAGAGTGATTTCAGGTTTTTCATCGAAGTGGCAAAGATAAACCTGCTCAACACATTGTTTTTTCCAGCGGTCGAAGAACTCATATCTTAAATTGAGATCAATCACTCCAGCGCTAAGGCCTGCTTCTTCCCAAAGTTCGCGCTTGGCCGCTTCTTCGTAGCTTTCATCTCCCTCAACACCGCCAGTGATATTTTGAAATCCGACGTAGTTATTGGGGATTTGATTATTGAATTCAAACAATAAAAGGTGATTGTCGGCGACGACCACCACTTGGACTTTTTTCTTTAGATCTTGATCATTCATATTTTAAAATTTTAACATAATCTGACATTTTAATATTTGAGTCATAAAAATTGCCTAATTAGGAGGTTTCTTACCCCCATAATTCGTTGCTACATGTTGACCAAAATGATATGTTTTCCGCTTATGGAAGATTTTATTTATAGAGTAGCAATTTCACTCCCTGCTTTCCTTCTGGCCATTGTATGTCACGAGGCGGCGCACGCGTGGATGGCCAAGCGTTTTGGTGACACAACTGGTGAGCAATTAGGGCGACTTAGCCTAAACCCATTGGTGCACTACGATCCGATTGGAACAGTGATTTTCCCGTTAATTGGGGCCATGCTTGGTGGAACGATGTTCGGATGGGCAAAACCAGTTCCGGTCGATACAAGAAGATTCAAAAACATTCGCTCGGGTATTTTCTGGGTGAGTTTCGCAGGCCCTTTGGCAAACATCATCCTGATGTTCATCTCAGCTATCCTGCTTGCTTTCATGTTCACAAAAGTTTCTCCAGACTTCTCATACTTTCAGGTTTTCACTGAAATGCTTAAGAGTGCAGTAACGATCAACGTTCTTCTGGCCGTATTCAACCTGATTCCATTTCCACCACTTGATGGATCGAAAATGGTGTCTTCAATGCTTGATTACAATGCCGCTCGCAAGTTTGAAGATCTTCAACGTTATAGTTTTGTCTTTTTAATTATTTTGATTATGACTCCAGTGCTGAGTTGGATTATGTCTCCGGCACTATGGGCAAGTAACCTTATCGTTAATATTTTTATTAACATCTTTGCAGGTTTTTAATGTTAGATACATCTATTCAGGTAAAGACAGATCATTTTGACGGACCTCTCGGGTTGCTCCTTCTTCTTGTTGAAAAAGAAGAAATGAACATCCGCGAACTGGACCTGACAAAGATTACAAAACAATACTTAGATTACTTAGCTCAGATGCGCGATCTGAACTTCGACGTAGCAGGAGATTACCTTTTCCTGGCTTCAACACTTCTGCTTCTAAAATCAAAAGTGTGTATCGCCGAAGAAGAGATGAAGTCGCTTGAGTCTGAGTTTGGCGTAGAAGGATTAAACATCACTTCTCAGTCTGAACTTATCAGACGTCTTGAAGAGCTTCAGCTTTACCAAAAAATGTCTAAGAAGCTTTGGGACCTGGAAAAGAAAGGTCACGAGATCTTCGTAAAACCAAAAGTAGATAGAAAGGCCATCGTTAACTCGATTTTAACTCCAATGGATTTAAACTCGTTGACTATGACAATGGTCGATTTCCTATTCAGACAAAGAAGAAAATACACAGTCGTAAAACGCGATCGTCTATCGATTAAAGAAAAACTGAAATTCTTAAAGAGCAATCTGAAGCTGGGTGAGCAAACGACGTTTGACACTCTTTTAGAGCAGGATGGAAACGCCCTCATTGGTGACGACCAAAATCCTGAGAACCTGAAGAAGGATAAAATTGATAACATCGTTATCACTTTCATCTCTCTTTTAGAGCTTGCTCGTCTTAAGCGCATCAACGTTTTTCAAAATGAAGATAGAAGCACGATTTATGTCAATGTCGTCAGATCACTTGAAGATTTCGATGTTGATCAGGCAAACGGATTTGAAGACGAACAGCCGACACCGGCACCAAAAGATGATGATGTTTTAGAAATTAAAGCAGCTAATCCGGATGAAAAACTAATCATTGAAGACCTGGGTGACTACTCAGCAGAAGAAGAAACAAAAGAAGCTTCTGCCGATGAAGAAATTCCTTCAGAGCTTACAGAGACTGGATTATCAAAAGAGCAGGAAGATGAGTTCATGGAGCTTTTGACAACACCTGAGAGTCCAGACAGCGGATCTAAATTAATTCAATAAGGGTAAGGGGATATATGGATAACGTTAACAATAATTCAGACGTACACATGGATGATATTGAACTTCCAGCTAAGTTTCCTTCTGAGGAAGATTTAGAACTGCCGATTTTTGAAATGGCCGAACTGGATGAGAACATTGAGATCTCTGCTGCTGCAACAGAAGTTAAGAATGAGATCGAAAACGAAATCATTGATGAGAGCTTCTCTGACAGCATCGTCTCAGATGAAGTCCTATGGCAGGCACGTACTGGTTTAAACCCAGACACTCTTTGTGGTGCTATCGAAACAATCATCTTCATGAGTGATAAGCCTGTTTCAATCCAAAAGATTAAGTCGCTAATCGACGCTGAAATGCCGCTTAAAGTAGTTCACGAAGCTCTTCAAAGACTTCAAGCTGAATACGAGCAAAAACACCATGGCCTTCGCCTTCTTGAAGTAGCTGAAGGATACCAATACCGTACAAAAGCGACGTACTCTAAGTACGTGCAAGATATTTTCAAAATCAACTCACTGGTTCTTTCTCCAACTGCACTGGAAGTTTTAGCGATCATCGCTTACAAGCAACCATGTTCAAAAGTTGAAGTCGACAAGATCAGAGGAGTGGATAGCGGACACATCGTTCGTGCCCTTATGGATAAACGTTTAGTAAAAGTAACTGGTAGATCAGATGAATTAGGTCGCCCGGTTCTTTACGGAACAACTCCAGAGTTCCTGGAAGTGTTTAACCTTCCGGATCTGGCAGCTCTTCCACCAGAGCATGAGCTTGATGAAATGTCTCGTGCTTCTTCAGTTGGGAAAATCGCTGATATTAAAACTCTGGTTAATGACGGAGCTGATAAAGCGAGATTCAAGTTCGACGAAATCGAAGAGCTTGATATGCTTTCTGAGTCTATCAAAAACATCTCAAGTGAAACTGATTTTACTGCTTCACTTAAAGTTGAAGAAAAGAAACGTATGTCAGAAGATGGAGCTGAGGTTAAATCTGCTTTTGATCTTCTTGAAGAGTTTGTTAATAAGAGACTTATCTCTGAGCAAAACAAACAGGCGATCGAATCTCTTCTTACAACTAACGTAATTGATCCAAGAATTATCGACGACCTTGAAGCAGGACCTTTCAACGTTCCTCAAGAGGACGAAGAAGAGTTCCAGATGATCGACCTTGATACGGGATTACCTATCGAGTACGACGCTGAATTCGACGGCGAAATTGATGAAAATGGAAACTATGAAAGTGGTCTTGATGAGAGCGAATTCGATATCATCGTAGACCTTGATTTCGATAAAGAAGAAAGCGAAGAAGAGGCCCTTTCAAAGGCCCTTGATGCAGCTTTTGAAAACCTGACAGGTGAATCACTTGATAGCCGCCTTTCAGATGAAGAGTTTGCTTTTGGTGGAGAGCTTGAAGAAAGAAGCCAAAGCATTGATGACATCACTAACGGCATGATCGAAAAGGCCCAGGATTTAGACCTAGACCTGTCTTTTTTAAAAGACCCAAGTGCTGAAAATGACGATTCAGACGATCGTTCTCAAGACTAATTTGACATTCATCGGACCATAGCGTAAAACTCTGGTCCGATTACATATTTAACCAAAAAACAGCCGTTATGGCAGATTGGAGGACCTGATGACTAAGTCAAAGACTAAAAAAGCCGCGCTCGCAAAAGCAAAAATCGCAGAAACAGCTAACGAATTAAATGTACGCCTTCAGAAATTTATTGCTGATTGTGGAGTTACGTCTCGTCGTAAAGCTGAAATGATGATCCGTGAAGGACGTGTAACAGTTAACGGTGAAGTCGTTACGGAACTTGGAACGAAAGTAGACCCATATAATGATGTTGTTATGGTTGATGGTGCTCTTGCAGATCTAAATGCAGTTGAGCCAATCTATTTAATGCTTCATAAGCCAAGAGGTTATGTAACGACTCTAAACGATCCAGAAGGACGTGAGACGGTTATGGACCTGGTAAAAGAAATCCCGGAAAGAATTTATCCAGTAGGTCGTCTAGATTACCTTTCAGAAGGTCTTCTTCTTATGACAAATGATGGTGAGTTCGCCAACATGGTCATGCACCCGAAATACAACGTAACAAAAGTTTACGAAGTAAAGGTATTCGGATCAGTGACTGAAACAATCCTAAATAAACTTAAGGCCGGAGCTTATCTTGACGAAGGTCTGGTAAAGCCGACTTCAGTTCGTGTAATTAAGCAGCTTCCAACTAAGACATGGATTGAATTCCGTCTTAACGAAGGAAAAAACAGAGAGATTAGACGTCTATGTGAGGCCGTAGGTCTGACAGTAGATAAACTTAAGCGTCTTGCTATCGGTAACCTTTCTGTTGAAGGTGTTGCTCCAGGGAAATTCCGTGTAATGAGCAAAGAGCAAATGCTTGGTTTCATCGGAATCAATGAAGATGGTTCAATGAGAAAAGTATTGAATCAAGAAGGGTTCATCTCTGCTAAAAAGACAATCGATCTTAAGAAGAAACGCCCTCAACCAGGTACTGTTGCTGATGATGAGGCTTTCAAGAAGTTTAGAAGAGAGACATATTTTGACTCTCTAAAACAAATTGCTGAACAGAAAGCGAAAGTTGCCGATAAGATCCAATCTCTTTCTGATCAGGTTTACGTTGAAGAACAAAAATCATACGTAGAAAGAAGAAAAAAGGTTGATGCAGTAAAAGCGACGATCAAAAACAACAACCTAAATAGAACGAACTTTAGAAATTCAAAGCCTTCAACTCCAAAAGCTTAATATCGTAAAGGGCCCGCAAAATGCGGGCCTTTTTGTTAAAAGTTCCCCTCATCATTCCAAAAACCTTCTTCATTTATTTTTCTTTTAAGTGTGTCGAGAGTGAAAAACACGACTCTTTTTTAAACACTGATTGTGTCTTTGGACAAAGACACATCACCGGTTAACATTTTTTCAAGGCAATAGAGATGGCATGCTTCTGGCAACTTGTAAGTTAAAAAAACAAAGGAGTTTTTATGAAGATGATGATGACTATTCTATCTGTCGTGACAAGCTTATCACTATACGCCCAATCACCAAGAGTTTTATCTCCAGGAGAAGTCTCTCCGGAAGGGGATTATATATGCGCCAGTGCGAAGGCTAAGCCTGCACCAAAACATACGTGCAGTATCCGAATGTCATCTGGTTTTTTTGGCAAGGAAGATGCCGGTAATGATTCATACGTTTATGTCGATGATGTACTCTATGCGACTTTTAAGGCGTATAATCCTTTGTACAACTGTTACGAAGCTGAAAGACTTGTCAAAAAACTTGAGCTTGATAACAAATGCACACTTGTCAGAAATGCCTGTCGTGTTAAGTAGGTGAGTTTTTCACAAAGATGATTTTTTTGAATGCATGAGAAAAAGTGTGTAAAAAAGGCGCTATTTACGCGATTGATTGCTCACTTTTTCCCATGGCTAAATAATAGATTAATTATCGTAAGTAACAACTTTTGACGCAGTAACGTATTCTTGAAGTATATCAACGGAATACTCTAATGCTTGTTGAGCATAGGGGATATTGCTTTGATCCTTCAATTCCTCTGTAAAGCGCGCTTGCTTAATAAGAGCAGCACACATTCTCATGAACTCAGCGCTCCCTTCAAAGTACTCTTCTTCGCTTTCAGTTAATAGCACATGCGTGAGCATCGTATTAAGTGATTTAATGAGTCTCACTTGCTGTGGTGTTAGCTCGCTTCCATCAATCTCGATTTTGATCATGCTGTTTTTTAATGAAGTCTGGGCTGACATAAAAAGAATCCTCTCTCTAAATAGGGTTCAAAAGGGTCACTAAACTATTTATCGCCATATTTACGAAGGAATTTAGAACTTTATGTTGGAGCGAATAATTCGATTTCTTACTGGACAAACGGCCTCCGGCAATCTAATATCACCCTGCGGGATGGAGCAGTCTGGTAGCTCGTCGGGCTCATAACCCGAAGGTCGTAGGTTCAAATCCTGCTCCCGCAACCAAAAATTTCAAATACTTACCCCTTCCATTTTGACCAGTTAAGATAGAACAAAGCATGAATAAGGCGTTAGTTCTTTTGCGCTAAGTTTTAGCCTTTAGGGCTTCACGAAGGTTAAAGAGAGTTCTTTGATCAATTAAAAATTCTGAGTTTCTCTTCAATAAAATCCATGATCTCAGAAACCCCTTTGACTGGAATCTGTTTCTGAGCAAGAAGGGCATTTCGAATAGATGCATTCGCATGAACACTTTCAATTAATGATTTAAATGAAAAACTTTTTTGTGCTGAGACTTGAGCCCCATACGAGAGTTTTTCAACTTGAGCAGCATTGATAAAGTGATCGTTGGCAATGGGGATGATGATTTGAGGGACTTTAAAGTAGAGGCCTTCATTAATACTGTTCATTCCTCCGTGGTTGATAAAGACATCAGCGATCTTTAATAGCGATTGTTGAGGTATAAATTCTTCAACAATAATATGTGCGGGAAATTTAGGATAGTGATCTTTTATAAATTTAGAGTTTTGAGAGCTGCCGACAGCTAAGATCAATTTAGTGTCAGTATTATTTTTATACTCTTCAATTAGTTGAATGAAGTGGCTAAGAAGTTCTGGTCTCTCATTCAGAACAATAGTCCCAAACGACATAACAATCATTTTTTGGTTTTTTGCAGCCAGGTATTTTGGTGCTAACTTTTCTAGTGGAAGTATTTGGGGCCCGGTGAAGAAGAAATTTTTGCCTGAATAGTTCAGTGGAGTGTTGAAGCTTTTTGTGGTGAAGACAATGTTATGGTCACCATAAGCTCCCAAGGCGTGCTCAAGCAAAATATTCAATTGAAAGTTAGATTTAAAAAAAGCAATGGCGTCTTCATTGGGTTGATCTATCTCTATATGATTTTGCGAAAAGGCCTTTTGAATTTCTTCAGGTGTAAAAGCAAGAGTCGTCACTGTGCAGAAGGCAGGGATATTATAGATTCGTCCTAAGATGTAACCCCAAGGTGCCATGGAATCATAAAGAATAAAGTCGGGACGAATTTTCTCGATTTCATCTTGAAGGAAGGGCAGTAGTCCTCTGGCCGCAGGAAGACTCTGAAGCACAAAGTTTTTATTAGGATTGTAATCGCTGGCGGAGTAGTCATCTCTGCCATAGTTTTTAAACTTTGCTCCGGTGCTTTCGACAAGCTTCTGGCGTGCAGGTGAAGTGTGGTAAATGATCTCCACGCCTCGGCGGCAGAGCTCGGAGACAAGCGGAAGGGTTGGTCTGATGTGTCCAATCCCAAAAATGTTATAATAAATGGCCTTCATCCCCTTTATGTATGCCAAAGGGGAGATTTGAACAATTGATATCGAATTATGATTATTATAGGCTAAAACCTATATCTACGCAGGGATAAAAGACTTCTTGAGCTCCTCAAAGATCATTTTCCCTTCATTTGATTTGAGAATCTCTGGGTAACAAACCAACGCTAGCTTGTCTTTATAAGTCGGAGTGTTGGGAACTCTCTTTAAATCACATCTTTGGGCGAGAACGACTTGCGAAGGGATAATTCCAATACCAGCCCCTGAGTCAACCAGGTTAGCTAAAAGTTCAAGATTTGAGACTTCAATTCTTTCTGTGGGAGCATTTTTCCATTTAGAGATGATGGCCTGAGATTGGATTAAGTCAGGGTTGTAGATGAGTCTTTTGCGGTAGAGCTTTTTAGATTCAAAAACGGCCACCTCATCTTCGCCGATTAATTTCGTAATTAATCCAGGAATAGGGAGTGGGTTCATAACCAAACCGAAATCAACTTCTCCAGAGGCCACTTTTTTATTAATTTCCATTGAGGATTCGTTGATAATTTGCAGGTCAACGTTAGAGGCAAACTGATTCATTGATTTTAAAAATCTTCCCAATAAAAACATTCCAACTGAAGGGTGGCAGCCAATCTTAAAGGCCAGATTGACCGGGTTCCCCTTAATCTTAAAAAGTGTCTTTAGGGCATTTTTGGCCTCAGGTAAGATCATTCTCCCTTGAGGAGTTAGCTTAATTCCTTGTCTCCCCCTGATAAAAAGAGGAATTCCCAATTCACCCTCAAGCTTTTTAATCGCTAGAGAAAGAGAAGGTTGTGCCATTTCGAGCTTTTCAGAGGCTTCTGAAAGAGTTTTGGAATTAGCGACAGTGACAAAATTTTCTAAATCTTTGAATGTTACCGACATATTTGTAAATACCTATATTAAACATTGATTCCATCTAATTTTTAAATGATCAGCTTTTGTTTATCAATAGTAAAAATTAATTTCGATGGAGGAATCGATGGAAGCAGCAAAAAATGAAGCACTTATAGATAATAAAGAAGCTTTAGCCGTGATTTATAAAGCCATTTTAGAGTTATCTAATCAAGACGATTTAAGTGACATTCAATATGCTGACGTTCCTATTCTTAAGAAGGCAACGGAGCAGTTCCTTGAAAATGTGCCTTTGACTTTCTTGTTGCCGGCCTTTCCTGCAAAAAGCCCAAGTATCGCAAAGACTTCGGGCATTCATCCTGACTTGGGTGAAGTTTTGGCACTCAAAAGCCTGGATGAAATGTGTAAAAAAATATCAAGCGTCTACGCTCCAGGTGCTCAAGTGGTGATCTGTTCAGATGGAAGAGTTTTTAGTGATGTTGTGTCTGTTCCCGACGCTCATATTGATGAGTATGGAGAGTGGATTGAGAATATTATTAAAGAGTTTAAGCTTTCTCATCTTTCGACATTTTCGATGGACGACTTATACCCGGATACAAAAGGAGACCTTCTGCGCGAAAGACTCGTTTGGCGATATGCCAAGTCTACAGATGAAATTAGGTTTCTGGTTATTAATGATGACAATTACAGAGCGCTCTTTAATGGGGTTCATAAATTTATGATGGAAGACCACGGAGGGCTTGCTGAAAATAAAACATTATCGAAGAACCAATTAAGCAAAAAAACAAAACTCTTAACATATGAACTAATCAGGAGATCTGATGCCTGGTCTGAGCTTTTAACAGATCAGTTTGGGGATGTTCTGCGCTTGTCGATTCACGCTTACCCAATCAATCACTCAAAATTTGGAGTGAAGCTCTTATCGTCATCAGATAAATGGGCGACTCCCTGGCATAACGTGACAGTGAAAGTAGATGGGGCTTTTCAACTGATGCATAAATCAAAGGCACTAGAGCTTGGAGCTACAGAAAAAAAGTTTGGGGGTAAGTATGTCTACTTCGAAGTTTAATACTCTTACGGTTTTAAATGCTGGAGAAAAGAGTGATGAAGAGCTTCTTCATTACGCTTCTTCTTTAAGCGATAAAAAAGGGGATCTAAAGAACAAGATTCTTCATTGGGAGTTTGGTCCCATCATGAATATGAAGTTTGATGAGAATGCCTCGAATTACCTATTTTCTGCAGAAGAAGTTCCTCTCCATTGGGATGGGGCTTTTTATAAAGAGCCTTCGCATTTACTTTTTTATTGCGTGGAAAGCCTTGGGGCCGGTGGAGAAACCATCTTTGTGAACACTGAAGCCCTTTGGAATGATTTAACGACTGAAGAAAAAGTAGAATGCGAGAGCATTACTTTAAAGTACTTCACGGAAAAAAAGGCCCATTATGGGGGAGAGATTAGTGTTCCTCTAGTGCAAAAGCATCCCTTGAGTGGCAGGACGATATTACGCCTGGCCGAAAGAGTCGAGACCTCGCTTAATCCGGTAGGGCTTCATATTGAAAGTAGCCGCGGGATTGATACGACGGCTTTTTATAAAAAGATGTGCGAGAAACTCTACGATCCTAAGTATCTCTACGAACACTCATGGCAAAAAGGTGATTTAGTGGTTTGTGACAACTTCACCTTTTTACATGGGCGAAGAGCATTGAAGAGTAATTTAAAACGCAGCTTTAAAAGAATTCAAATTTTGTAGGAGACTATATGCAAACGGCGAGCGGACAATCATTTTTAGACTTTAAGAAAGAATCTAACTTAAAAACTTTCCCGCAAGATTTTTCTAACTATATAACATCATTTGGTGACACGTATTTCTGGTCGAAAGGGAATTTTCATGTTGTCACTCGTGCCGCTGACGCGAGAATGGTTTTAACATCACCGGAATTTAGCGCAGACAGAGGCGGTTTTTTCATTTCGCGTATGCCGGAAATGGACCTTTCCCTTATCCAGGACTTTTTTGGAATTGTTCAAAAGATGATGGTTATGAGTGATGACAAAGACCATTCTGCAAGAAGGAAAATTGCGGCAAGAGGTTTTGAAGATCATATCATTGACCGTTTTGCCAAAACGGTTGAAGAAACCGTTAAGCGAATTGTAAAAAATGTAAAAAATAAAGAATCCTTTGAATTTGTTGAGGCTTTAAGTAAAGAACTTCCATCGACAGTTTTGGCAGATTTATTTGGGCTCCCAGAGAAGGACAGGGCCGAGTTTTTCAATTCGGCCAATATCATGACTGGATTCTTTGGGGGAGCAACGAGCTACTTTAATGAAGATGGAATTCGAGTTAACAATGCAGCTAAATCGCTAAAAGAGTATTTTCAAAAGCTGATTGTAGAAAGAAGAGGGAATAATGGGCAAGATTATGTTTCCATCTTACTTAAAGCTCAGCCTATGACAGGAATGAGTGATGATGAATTGATTTCTCAACTCATTATGATGTTTGTTGCTGGGCAGGTAACAACAACGGATCAAATTAACAATATTATGTTTCTCTTGGCCGCAAATCCTAAAATACAAGAAGAGCTTAAAGCCGACCCTACTTTGATTAATAATGCTTTAGAAGAATTAAAGCGAGTTGATCCTGCAGTGACTTTTATTTTTAGGGTAGCACGCGCGCATACAAAAATAGGGGAGCAGCCTATTAATCCAGGAGATGTCATTTTTATCTCTAATCATGCGGTCAATAGGGATTTGCCAACTGAAGCCAGGGCCCATGAAATTGATATCAGAAGAGAAGTCAGTCACTTTGCTTATGGACACGGGCCTCACTATTGTTTAGGAGCAAAGCTTGGAAGATTAGAAATCCGTCTGCTTTTTGAAGAGATTTTAAGAGAGCTTCCTTTGCTGGTGCTGGATGAATCTAAAGAAAGTAGCAGAGATCATTACTCTCTTTCTTTTTCTGGGTTTCACGCGCTGTTTTTGAAGCCAGTCATTCAATAGAGAACTCGATGAATAAAACAATTAAGCTCCTTATTTTTGACTTAGATGGAACCTTGGTGGATTCACATCAGGATATCTTAAATGCGGTTAATCGAACGCTGGAGCATTTTAATGCTCCAGCGGTTTCAGCGAATGAAGCCAAGAGTTTTATAGGGAGTGGGATTTTTAATTTTATTATTCAAAGATTATTAGAGAAGGGAATAAGGGATTTTGAGAGAGCAGCTGAGGTTTACAGAAAGAATTATGCTGAATGTATGTTAGAAAATACATCTGTTTATGAAAGTGTTTTTGAAATGCTCCAGAGTTTTTCTGATTATAAAAAAGTTGTTTTGACGAATAAATCAAATGAATTTGTTGGAGTGATCCTAGAAGAGCTTGAACTTAGCAATTATTTTTTGAATTTTTATGGCAAAGAGACGTTTGAAAAACATAAACCTGATCCTCTTCCTATTTTTAAAATCTCTGATGAGTTTAATGTCTCGATAGAAAATATTTTAATAATCGGTGACACTGAAGCCGATATATTGGCCGGGAAAAATGCCAGTGTGCGAACTGTTGGAGTGAGCTACGGCTATGGAGATCCATCCAGGCTAAAAGAGATGCAGGCAGACTATATCATTGATCACCCAAATGAACTGGCGACCATTCTTCATTAACGTTTTGTTAGAAGGTGTTGTAGGGTCACAAGGCGTGCTTTAGGGAATTTGTAACGGAAAAGAAATGAGTCAATCAAGATATGTAGGACATTGAGTGTCCCATAAAAAGCATAGGCCAGGTTTCTGACTTTAAAGCCTCCGATATACTGTTCAGTGAGTCCTTTTTCTAAGATTCCAAAATTGGCAAGATAAACCGTCATTCCATCTCTGCGGAAAGATAACACCACTGCATACGTAGCAATTAAGACAATCGCAGAGAGAATACCAAAAAAAGTGATCATGTCTTTTCTGGATTTTCCAATTTTAGCGTAAATGAAATAGTACTCTAGACCATGCACTAATCTTTGTGTTGCTTGGGCCACCATCGAAATAGGATAGAATACCCAGACAATCATTCTAAGAGCAAAGACGCCTTTTGATGATTTTAAGAGGCTGCTGCTTTTTATGGCCACGTAGATATAAGTTAGGGCCGAAAGAGCTGCGAGAGTAAGACCTAAGATCTCAAGTGGTCTGGAAAAACCATATTGAGAAACATTAATAGGATTTCTGCGGAAGGTTCCAAAAAAGCCTGCGATGACCACACCTGTTACTAGTCCAGTGGCGCATAAGCGTTCCCATTTTTCCCATTTTTTTAACTTGTCAGAAGTTTCTCCAAATTTATTATAAAGAAGAGAGATCCCCTTACTTTGATGGATCATATGAAAGACAGAGATGAAGTAGATGTCTATCAAAATGAACGAAAGAAAAACCCATTTCATAAAAGGAAACTGGGATTCCATTTTTTCCATACTAAAAACAAACATCAAAAAAAGAATCAATCCCAGAAGAATGAAAGCAGCAAAGAATTTAGGCACGCTTCCAAAATGTTCTTTGGCCCATTCTCCACACTCGGGACTTTGGCCTACGATGTAGATGGTGATTAAGTGGTGAATGGCACCGAAGTGACTAATGGCTACAAAAAAGGCAATTGAAAAGGCCCAGCCAAGTTGGAATTCAGCGAAAATAAAAGGAAGAGAGATCAATGGAAAGAGCAGATTGATCCATTCACTTTTTTCCGGCAAATAGGAATTTGACACTATTTTCATTGCGCGAGAATCCATGAGTTATGTCGGTACATACTATAACTTAAATTTTGCGTGCAAAAGTCTTTTACGTCGATCAGTTTTTTAAACTCAGAGTCCGAACTTCTTCTAGAAAAGAAGATTAAATCCAGGTTCTGCACTTCATTTCTTCTGCAGAAGGCCTGAGCGCGGTTAAAATGAACCAGAGGGTCACAGTGAATGCGCGTTCTAAGTCTGAGTGTCCCGTCGAGCTTATTTTTTCTAAAACTCTCGTTCCAGTCATTGTTTATGTTGAGCCTTTTAACTGAGGAGTCTTTCATCTGGATAGTGAACTCACCATCGCACACACTTTTGGCATCGAACATATTAAGTGCAAAATAGCGTCCTTCTCCGGTAAGAGTAATGTCCCCAGGAAAAATGTAAGGAGTCAGTTGCACCAGACAAAATAGAGTTAAGTAAGTTGCGCCTTGCCAGCTTCCGCCAATGGGAAGAAGTGGGGCAGAGGCGGTCGGAGCTAAAAAAAGGCGATCGAGGACAAAAATGGTGAGTAATGAGTACATGACCATAGGATAAAAGAATCCAACGATAGGCCAAGAGAGCAGATGGAAAATTAAGAACTGAATAAAGGTAAAGTAAAAGATTCCTTTTTTCTTTGAAAGAAGAAAAAAAGCAAGAACTAGTTCGAGTACAACAACATAAGCAAAAGAAATTTTATGCAGGCTTTCAGGAAGCCATAACTTCTCTAATCTATAAATGCCGGCACCACTTAACCATTCTTCATTGAGTTTGATTGTTCCGGCCCACACATAGAAAAGAACGATGACTTGTGGAATAACTTTTCGTTTACTATAGATAAATAAATAGGCCAAGGTTACAGCTAGGGCCATGTAGTGCTGATTCATTCTCAATTGATAGTCTTGAGCAAAAAGAATAAATTTAAAGACCGAAAGAGTGACAAGTCCAGTATAGGCCCATTTCGTGTAGCGTGTAGGTAAGACAAAAAGAAAAGAGACGGCCAACCCAAGTAACAAATAAAGGGAAAGAACGAGGTCTACTTGCCCAGCGCTCAAAAATCTATAGTTGAAACAATTCTCAAAAAATGGCCAGCACACGGGAGTGGCCTGACTGGAAATAATTTGAGGAACCTTTAAATCAAGGCTCCAGAAGAGATAAGTCCAGACGTGAGTGAGAGAAAGGAAGACCCCAAACCAACTCAAGGCCTTATCATTTTCAATTTCATTAATGTTCTTTTTAAAGAAGTTTTTCATCGATATTGATTGATAAGGTTTTGTGTTAAAACGTTAGCTTGGTTAGGACTATAAATATAGATGTTATGAGTAATCATTTTATGATTTTCATCATAAATTGTAAGGTCATACTTCAATGAGTGAGGAACTCCTTTGTAATTAAAGTTGAGCTCCAGTATTTTGATTTTAGAAGTAAACTCTCGAGGGTTCACATCTCCCTGATACCAGCGGGAATGTTTAAAAGTTTTTTCTTCACCTTCTTTCCACCAACCCAAAGGAAATTTTACTTCATCAAAAGCGTAATAATTTCCTTCGCGCGTATCAAAGACTCGTCCAAGACCTTGAGAGTCATCAGTCAGAGTAAAGAGCTGAGTTTTAGCTTCAATCTTTGGAGTCTTTGGTGAAATTCTCTTATAAACAAGAAGTGAGCGTTTAACTTTTGGATGATACCATTGTTGTGCACCTAAGATTTCTTTGCTGTAAGTGTGCCCTCGGCTGTTAGTATGATTAAAACTCTTATCATTGCTATTTTCCATTGAAAGAGTTTCACTTCCATCCCAATCGTTTCCATCCCAAAGTTGCACAGGAATGAATCGCGAATTGCCTTTGATTGATTTTTCCCAAGCACGTAAGTTTAATCCAAGAGAAGGAGAATCCCATAATTTAACTTTAGCTCCACTTAAGTAGCGTGGGGAATCACAAACCTTCTTAACGGCCGGTGGAAGGTAAATTTCACTAGCTGATTCACCTTGGTAATAAAGAATTGGTTTGAGTGAAAGTCTTAGTCCTTTTTCATTCCATTGCACTTCACCGGTCAGGGTAGAGATGGGAGGAAGTCCAACTAAGCCTTCTTCTTTTAAAAAAGGGTTCTTAAAATCTAAAGCAGCAGCTGCTTCGAACATTGAGTACATGAAAGCAGAGTGAAAATCTGGTTTATAATGAAATTGTTTTTCAAACTTTGTCTCAAAGGCACAATTTGATAGGGCGCCACTGTTTTTATATTCTAGATCTGGATGCCAGAACATGGTCTGCCAGCTGTTTTTATAGAGCCATGGATGATTGGCCACTGATGATTGAGCTTTCCCATAAGTGATAATTTTGGTCATTGCGGAAAAGACTTTATCGTCTTGAAGATATTTAAAAGTAACTGGGATATTGTGTGTGATAAGAAAAACCCAATCTTCTTTTTTTATGTCGGATTTTTTCCATTTTTCGGCCAACTCAGGCGTGCCTTCTTGAGGTGTAGCGATATCTAAACCAATGGCAATAGATCTTGCACTTAAATCCTTTCTGGCAAATTCAGCGACTTCGTCTAAGTAAGGAACATTCGTCAGGCGAATGATATGGGCCTTGCGCGGCTTCTTTCCTTTCGTTAAAAGAAAATCTACAACCCCTGATAAGTAATCTTCCGTTTGAAAAAACACATTAATCGTTGGAAGGGCAAGATTCATTTTAGGAGAAGCGACGACTTGATTAAGAAAAAAAAGATTTTTCTTTTCTTCCGGTTTAAGACTTTTTGTAAGTTCGATCACTTCATCAGCAATTGAAGAGCCAGGAGGTCCAAAAACTAATTTGGGATCCTTTTCTTTAAGAAAGTTCACGGTTTGTTGTGCACTTAGTTTTTCATCTGACTTTGAATCTGCAGCATGCAGTTCTAATTTTTGCTCAGGATGATCGGCCACATACATCTCTGCTGCATTAAAAATCCGTTGTCCTTTATCCTTTGGGCCAGAAAGAGGTGTCGATAAATAAACAGGCAGTAATTTATGAGGAGAAGGAGAACATGAAATCACAGAGCATGAAATGAACAGACAAGTGAATAGGTGATTGTATAGTTTGTATGTACTCATGATCTGAATAATGTTGTTGTCAATTCTCTAAGGGATACATAAACTTATTTTATGTCCCTTCTAAAGCAAAGTCTACATTTGGTGGCAGCGGTCGTTGTTGTTACTATTCAAATTATAGCACAGCCTATTTTTTTTGGAGTTTTTGGAAGCACCACTGCAGTTGAAAGCATGATTTTAATTGCTGTCATGGGTGGTATTTGCCTTGGGCAATCAGGTCTTTTGAATATTGCCTGGACACGCATCCTATTAACGGTGTCGGGTATTATCCTCACACTCCTGGGTTGGTTTTACTCTGAGGCCATTTTACAAGGTTCGCGTTCGCTTATTGGTGAATTACTTGCGGGATTTTTCATTGTTTTAACTGTTGTTTCATCCGGTATCCTTTCTTCGCGTGCGATCTATCTTGACTCTGACATTAAGAAAAATTACTTTTGGCACAACTTAATTTGTGCTTTTGGTATTTTATGTCTTTTTGGAATTCAGGTTAAGTTTGGAAATGCCGCTGTCTGTATTGTGGCAGGAAGCGCTCTTTTATTGATTTCTTTGAGTCACCGTCTATGGAATAAATCTGAATCTCTGCTTGCGATTCATTGGAACTCTCTGACTTTGACTTCTTTGGGACTTGGCTTTTTCTCAGGAGTTTATCTCTCTTGTGTTTTAGAAACGATGGAACTATCTATTTTTCCTTCCGGGTTTGAGTTTCATTTTTATCTTCTTCTGACTTTTTTACATTTGGCCGTTGCCCGTTATTTGCCGGCACGAAAAGTAAAATTCTCTCTCATCCCAATAATGGCCTTCCTGGCCTTGATTTTAATCTTGGTTGGTTTTTTTGGCGGAGTGAAAGATTTCTTCTTTTTTAATCAAGCGCCGCTTATTTTTTCGAGTTACTCAGTTTCTTATCGAATTGCACTAGTGAGCTTTATTCAGGTTTTCACTCTTTTAATTCCGTATGCTTTTTTTGCTTATGTTGTTCCAAGACGACAGCTAGAAACGCCGAATGAAAATCATTTATTCTTCGTTTCTTTAGGGAATTTCCTCGGTTTCCTTATTCCCGGGGTTCTGCTTATCCATCCGCCTCTTGAGATGCTTCTACCACTATTTTTCATCTTATCTTTGGTCTGGTGGAAGACCGTTGATTTTAATAACAAGAAACAAATGGTTGGACTTGCGGTGTGTGCAGTGATCCTTTGTGTATTTCTTTTTCCTAATCCTAGTAGACGAATTCTTGTTCAGTCGCTTAAGTCGCGTATTCTTTTAACTGAATCAGTCTTTGTAGATAAGAGTTTTGGATTAAACGGAGTCCAAGAGATTCATCGCAAAGAAGGAAAAGTTGGTTTTGTTTACAGTTATGGCGATATCCCGGGGATTGGACTTGGGGGGTATGTCGCCCCAATGTATTCTCCAGCTGATTTAGCTAAGTCGCTTGCGACTAAAAGGCTTATGAAAGAAAATAAAGTGAAGCGCGTTTTAATACTTGGATTGGGAAATCATCTTTTACTGAAATATGCTTCAATTCTTCAAGATGAAACAGGTGGGACGATTGAAACGATTGATGTTATCGACAATTTTCCTCCTTATGAGAGAGAAGGATTTAGAAAAGAAATCAGCGATGTGATTGATTTTAACGATAAAAAATTGCCGACATTAAAAGTTCATACCGATGACGTCTTCAAATTTTTGGCCAGAAAAAAATATAACGAAGCTTATGATTTGATTGTGAACAATTTGACCTGGCCTTTGTATATGAGTGCCAGGCTGACTTATACTAAAGAGTTTTTCGATTTAGTTAATGGAGCGCTGACTGATAATGGGATTTTTGTCACTCGGTCATTTACTGATGAACGAATTAATTGCTTAACGAATTTTGCTTTTCCATTTACTGGGAGAATTAGACAGGCAGGCCTGGCCCCGGTCATTGTTGGGTCGAGAACGGCGGTAACTTCTGCTGAGGCTTTCTCTGATCAGGGAAAATGCGATGAAGGTCAAAACCCAAATTTATCAAAGTTATTTTGGGGACAGGGGCTTTATGAGCGCAATATGCAAAAGCGCTCTTCTATCCGAAGCATTGCTGAGTCTCGCGTGTTGTTTTATCCAGCAACTGGAGTGTTAAAAGAGAAAGCAGAAGTCATTGGAAAGGCCAGTTCACTCTTTTCTGAGAAGTACCATAAGGAGATCATTTCTGTTGATTCAAATAGCAGCGATATCTTTGCTCAGTATTTATATAAAGCTTTTTCTCTTAATTCGCGCCATAGACAAAGTTTTTCTATCTGGCCTTATCTCTCAAAGGATATTGAACTCAGTGGGAACCTATCAAAATTAAAACCAACTTGTTCTTTTTATAAAGATTATAAAAAGAAGTTTACAAGTTCCCCGGATGTTTTAGGAGTTAGAGTGTATTCAGAACTTTTAAAGTCATACAACATTTCAGAAGATTGTTTCGAGACTCTCTAAGTTATTTTCCATGATAATTTTCCGAAAGACATGGCTGCCATTTCGTATTGCTCGAAGTTGTTAAGGCGATTTTAAGATTTGAGACCGGCAGGCTCACTGAAACTCTAGCGTTGGCCCTTGTTCCATAGAGATAAACAGGTTCTCCTTTGTCTTTTTTTGCCTCTCCAATGACACTAATAAATCCAGTAATCGGTGTAGCTAATTCTGTATGCCATTCAAGTGGCGCGCTTAAGTCGGAAATCTTAAAAGGAGTCGATTTGATTAATTTAAGATTTTTATCGCAGATATAAATATTTCCTTGTACCTGTTTAACATTTTTCAAGTCTTTTCTTAGTAAGGCCGACAGATAAAGCCATCCAGACATGAGGCCAGGAGAATCTTTGATCGGTGTAGAGTACTTCGAGCCAAAGAGTTCTGGTGTCCACCAGAAATTTAGCTGAAAGTTGCGGACTTGCCCAAAAGAGAGAGGATAAGGTCTGCCGGGATCACCCCAAGCTTCTCCTCCAGCAACCAGGTTAGATGAAAAGTCATCATAGCGTGGAGTTCTATTGGGAAGATAGCGATAGTAAAAAGCTTCCAGGTAGTACGGTTCAAATAGCGCAGGTAATCCAATGTTTCCGACAAAGTCTGAGGTTTTAATTTCGAATTTGTAGGGGAATTGGACTTTATAAAAACGTTTAAAAATAAAGGGGCGATAGATTGAAGAAAAATTAACTAATCTTAAATGCAGCTCTCCTCCTGGAGGCACCTTGATATTCGGATGCAAAGTGATTGTTCCAGAAATGATAGATTCAACTTTTTTCTTGGCAATCCAGCTGGCGATTTGAGCTTCTTCTTTTACAGAGAGAGAGTCTGAAACAAAATCCTGAGTCACAACTTCTTTTACAGCAAAGGCCGATGCGTGGGCAAAGAGAAGAGACATTAAAAAAAATGGTTTGATAAGTTTAATCATATTTCCTTAACTATCTCGTGGAGTGCAGGCCGGAGCTGTTTTATTACTGATTGTTGTTAGAACTATTTTTAAACTGACGGCCGGAAGATTGATGACCACTTTCGGACTTGCTCTTCCTCCGCGAAGATAAACAGTTTTACCATCTGGTGTTTTCGCTGTGGCCGTTACGCTGATAAAACCAGTAACCGTATTTGGTAAATCAATATGCCATTCAATGGGTTTGTTCAGGTCAGCGATCTTAAACGAAGTTGATTTTACAAGTTGAAGTTTTTTGTCACAAACATAAATACTGCCTTCAATCTGTTTAACGTTATCAAGTTTCTTCTTTAACACATTAGATAGGTATAACCAGCCAGACGTGAGTGAAGGAGAAGATTTAATTGAAGGTGAAAAACGTGAGCCAAATAATTCCGGTGTCCACCAGAAGTTCAATTGGAAATCGCGATTTTGTCCAAATGAAAGTGGATAGGGTCTTCCCGGATTCCCCCAAGCTTCTCCACCGACAACTCCTTCAGAATCATCATAGCGAGGAGTTTTATCCGCTCGGTAGCGATAGTAAAATGCTTCCAGATAGTAAGGTTCAAATAAGGCCTGTGGGCCAATGCCGCCAACAAAATCCGAAGTCGTAATTTGGTACTTATATGGGAACTGAACATTGTAGAGGCGCTTAAAAATAAAAGGGCGATAAATCGATGAAATATTCACAAGCCTCAAGTGAAGCTCGCCTCCCGGGGGAAGCTTGATGTTTGGGTGTAGATTAATAGTTCCCGAAACGATAGTGTCGATTTTTTTGCCAGTAACCCATTCTTCGATTTGTTTTTTTTGCTGAAGGGAGAGAGGCTCAGAGATAAAGTCTTGAGTGATCATTTCCTTGGCAATACTCAGGGGCATTTGCCCCATGAGTAAGAAGAATGCTAAAAGGATAATCTTGTTTATTTTGAGCATAGTGGCTTATTAATGGGTTAATTCTTGCCCATCACAAATTGTTACGATGTGAGTGACTTCCACCATATTTTTTCTCGGGATCTTCTTATCCAGGCAACCAGTATAGTATTTTTGAGCGCTCTGGCATTTTTTCAAAGAGTTTTCCGGAATACTTAAAGCATAGAGTTGTGAAGCTGGATCAAAGACCAGGTAGTTGTGATTATTTTTCCCGGTGAATTTTGTGAGAGAAGCTCTTAGCTCTGGAAGGGCACCTTCAAAGAGAGGCATTTCCATATACCAAAGATTCTCTAGATGCTTTTTATCTACTCCCATCTCTTGGAAAATTTCCAGGGCCACTTTTTGAGAGAATGGAGCATTTGCCTTCTGGAACTTTGAAATAAGAGTTTCCATTCCATTAACAGAAGTTGTGCGTCCGAGAACATTGTTAAGCATTGGTTTAGAGAAAACGAAATCTGTGTTGCTCGCTAACTGGTGACAAGCATGACATGACGTCTGGAAGTCTGTAATCGACTCGTACTTCTCCGGGACTTCACCTTTTTCTAAGCGCTCAAGTCTTCTGCGGTTCATAAGAGCATAACCCCATCCGTCTGTATCTGGGTAAAGCTTATGATCGCGCTTCATAACCATGAGTCTAAGTTGGTTTGAAGGGATTTTACTTGAAGGAAATCTTTCATCCTCTTCAACTTGAAATCCTGTCTTGGCAAACATCGCTCCATCTGGAAAAGACTTTCCTTCGTTGAGAGCTTTCCAGGCAATATCATTGGCAAAAATAACTCGAAGCTGGTCTCTGTCTGTTCTGAAAGTTGACGTGACCATGCGCCAGTCGCGGTAGAAGTTTTCAAACTCTTCCCATTTCATTCCGTTAAGAACGTCTTCAGAAACGGGATTCTTAGTATCTTTTAATTTCTTTTTAAGATCTTCATTGAGTGAATTGTCATTCGCAGAAAAGCGACAGGCCATGATTGAGACAGTAAGTAACAAAAAGAATACGTGCTTCAATTTAAAAGAACTCACTAAAATACTCCGGCAATCCAATAATAACTGTAAAAAAATTTTATCCTTCGCAAGTGGCAATTGTCCACTTGTTTGGAGTAGTTGAACTTTTCACATTGCTCATTGCGATAATTAAAATGACCCAGAATAAATAGTAAGAACTGGTGACATAGAAAAAGCAGGCAAGATAAAGATGAGCACTAATTAAAAGTGGGAGTGCCCAGACTCTGGAAGAGATCTTTTGAAAATATATTTCTAAAGCAGCAATCACAGCAAAAATGATGAGGTTCCATTGTCCGGTTGTTGGTAGTTCGACCATAAATTTAAGTGAACGTGGTAATTGCTCTAAAGGAAAATGAACGAAAGGCAACTTTGCAATAATGATGACTGCTAGTAACGTGGCCCTTAACCCACCAACAAAAGTCATTCCTTTTAGTATCCATTCCCTTATTCCCATTAAAGGACTCTTTAGATCTTTCAGGAATGCAAAGGCCAAGACGATCAAAATAATGTGATCGGGAAAAGAAAAAGGGATGTTATAGGCTACTAATAAGACAGTATTGAAGATAAGAGAAATAAAGAAAATGGTACGCATAAAGTTCTTTTTATATAAGAAAATGACAGCGAAGGTGATGGCCATATAGATCATGGAGTAAATGCGCAGGCTTGCAAGTTCCCCCTCCGGTAAAGCAAGTGTTGTGAACCTAAATAAGTTCTGAACGGTAAAAATAGAAAGCAAATAAAATGTCTGCACTATGATATTGGTTGCATCTCTTTCAACGTTTTCTTCAGATTCAGAATTAAAGAAAGAAAAAGGAAGGATGAGAAACGAAAAAAAGAAATGGATATTAAATAAAACTGAGTTTGATAAATGAAAAAAGAGAATAGAAGGTATCCAGAACTTACGAAAACGCTTTGAGCTTATGGCGAATATACCTGAAACTTGCAATAAAAGAGCTAGCGGTAAAAGTGGGTAGGTAGAGAACTCATACCCTTTTAAAAATGGAACCAAGAATGAACTTCGATGGCTGAAATACTCAAGTTCAATGATTCTGTTGAATAGTGTTTTATCTGTCAGGAATTGACCGTATTGATAAATCTTGATTAGTCCAGAAAGTACGTAAGGTGAGACGGCAATGGCCATCAAAACTTTATATTTATCGACAAAAAACTTCTTATCAAAATTAAAAAAGAGAAGAGCGATTGAGAAATAAAAAAAACAGAAGGATTCGTTTGCGTTAATTGCCAAGACAGGAAAGCTGGTCATGGCAATATAGAATAAATTTGTTAGAACAACCAGGAACTGAATCGACTTCTTTCTTCCATAAAAAACAGATAGAAAATAAACAGAAACGCAAAAAACAACAATAAGCCATTTTCCAATTAAAGGATTTCCTGCATTTTCCAGGACAAGTCGAATCGGCCACTGATAATAGTTGGCCGGCATCTGGCTATTTAAAAAAACAGTTAGCCGCGGCAGGAAAAATGCATGTGCCAGGTAAAAAAGAAAGGCGATGATTGTTGGATATTGAACTCCATTATCTATTTTAGATTTCATAAACCGCCAGTAGTTTAGTTGGACCACATTCATTTTTGATAAACCACTGATGAATGTCACAACCTACTTCGTAAAGAAAGACCGTAGCATTTTTTTGACCAGTTAAATCTTTTAGACGACTTGGTGTTAATTGAGATTTTGTGTAAAGAGACATGATCTCTGTTATGCGTAGAGCATCTATTTGGTTGCGGTTATTTCTGTTATTGAAAATGACCAGAGGCTTATTAGGCCCTTGGATTTGGACTTCGTAATATTTTATATGTTGAGCATCAGCCGTGCAGAACAAGCACCAGTTAAAAAAAGGCAGGCGTACTTTATTATCTCTGTTTGGACCCACCACCCACACATTGATTAAACAAAAGGCTAAAATGATAAGATAGGGAATGAATTGTCCCCATTTTTTCATTAGGGATTCCTTGGTTGTTATGTCTAATTATACTCTTTTAGGCTACAACAAAACTTGAATGAGGACAATGTTGATGAAAGGAAAAAGGGCCCGCAGGCCCTTTAGACAATTTTGTTATTGTACTTCGCAAACAACCGCAAGCGTTTCGCTGCTTCCTTCCGGCCATTGAGTTACTTCTGATGAGATAAATCCACTTCGGCTATCATTGTTAAGGGCCAGATTTGCTTTATAAACCTTTGATGAACCGTTGACACTTCCATTAGCTTCATAGATTTCATCGCGTACAATTTCAACATAAAGGAGAATAAGCTTATTTTTTATTGGCATTCCTCCAAAAGCAAGTGCGCGGTATTGAGCTTTTTCATTTTTAAATCCGCTGATCCATGCTGGGCCAATGATGCCACTTTCAGAATAAATCATTGGAAGTGAGATCGTCTTTTCATCTGTTGAAATTTTAAATTGGCAATCAAGATTTTTGGGAGAAAACTCTTTTGCTTGTAGAAGTGATGTTAGGGATAAAAGAAGAGAAACAAGTAATACTTTCATAAAACCTCCAAATGTAGTTTTTATCAACCTATCATTTGGATAAGAATTAACAACGAATGAGAAATTATTATGCAGAGATAAAAGGCTGTGGCAAAAGAGGGCCGACACAGAAAGTAGATAAAGAGAGGGGGTTTTAAGTCCCTCTCTTTACCTTGCTTGGAAAATTAAAGTTTTGATTGGATAGCTTTGGCCTGCTCAAGATGTTTGCTGACATGCTCTCTAGTCGCTTGTAGGTGAGACTTAAATTCTGGTTTTGTTGCATTTGGAATAAACTTCTGATCTAGGTCATTGAGAAGTTGCTGGTGCATAGAAACTTGTTGCTCCATATACATTTTATCAAATGCCATGCCTTTTTGTTTTTTTAACATTTTTTTATTTTCTTTCGCACTCTCTTTTAATGCTTTTGACCACTCAGAGTCTTCTGGGTCAATATCGTTCTTTTTTACAATTTTCTTTGTCTCTTTTTCGTTCTTTTTATGTTCTTCAATCATATGTTTAGCAAATTCTTTAACTTCTTTATGAGAAGCATCGTCTTTAGCTAGTTTGGCAGCATCGATCTCTGCATCATTTGCCTCTTCAAGAATTTCTGCGATTTGATGATCATTCATGGCCTGTGCATGTGCTGTAAAAGAAAAAGCAGACGTTAAGGCAAGAGTTAATAATAGGAACTTGATTTTCATAAACACTCCTTAGTTTTGAGGAATATTTCCTCGTTAATGAACACGATTTTGTAGTTAAGCAATTTGCATACCAGATAGTCGGGAATTATTGGGTACAAGAAATGCAAGACAATGAATGGAGTGATGTACGAAGGAGGTGTGCATGGCAAGAGGAATTTGGAGCGGGGCAATTAGTTTTGGGCTGTTAAATATCCCTGTTTCAGTCATGAGCGCAAAAGAGGAGGAAAGACTTAGCTTTAAGATGCTCGATAAAAGGAATAAAGCCCCAATAGGATATAAACAATACAACAAAGCAACAGGCCGAGAAGTTGATAGAAAAGATATTGAAAAGGCCTATGAGTATAAGAAAAATCAATTTGTAATTATTACTGAAGAAGACTTTTTAAAGGCCAATCCCAAGGCCACGAGGACTATTGATATTGAAGATTTTATCTCTCTTGATGAAGTGGATGTACTTCTCTTTGAAAAACCCTATTACCTGGTTCCTGGAAAAAATGGTGAAAAAGGCTATGTGCTTTTAAGAAAGATACTTGAAGACACTAGTAAAGTGGCGATTGCAAAATTTGTCTTGAGGAGTAAGCAGCACCTTGTTGCCGTTATGGCCCGGGATGAGTACCTCGTTTTAGAGATGCTCCGATTTGCTCATGAAATTCAGGAAACCCATGAAGCAAATTTTTTGGATGATTTTGATTTGAAAAAAGTCAAAATTTCTCCTCGTGAATTAAAGGCAGCGAAAGTACTCGTTGATGAAATGACGGCTAAGTGGAAACCAGAACAATACAAAGATACATATCAGGATGAACTTTTAAAATACATTAAAAAGAAAATTAAAAAAGGCGATGTGGAAGAAAATGAGGATTTGGAAGAAGAGGCCCAGGAAACAGACACTAATGTTCTCGATCTCCTGCCTTTTCTGCAAAAAAGCCTTGGGGAAACTCATGGACAAAGAAAGACCGGCCATAAAAGCCGAACTCCTGCAAAAAGAGTTGTTAAGAAAAAGCGAGCGAGAGCATGACGTTAAAACAATATAAGGCCAAAAGAAACTTCAAGAAAACAGCTGAGCCTAAAGGCCTCAAAGGCTCAGCAAAAAATAAGCATATTTTTGTTGTTCAAAAACATCATGCCAGTCATCTTCACTATGACTTTCGTTTGGAGTTGGATGGAGTTTTAAAGAGCTGGGCTGTTCCGAAAGGGCCATCATTGGATCCAAAGGTTAAAAGGTTAGCGGTAGAAGTTGAAGATCACCCTGTGGACTATGCCAATTTCGAAGGAGAGATTCCAAAAGGCGAATATGGCGGAGGTCACGTTATCGTGTGGGATAAGGGGGAGTGGACTCCTCCTAAGAACGTTCATGAGCAACTTAAAAAGGGGCATCTTGATTTTGAACTACATGGTGAAAAACTTGAAGGGCATTGGATGCTTCTAAGGACCAGACAGGGAGAAAATAAAAAACCAAACTGGCTTCTGGTAAAAAAAGACGATGAAGGAGCAGTGTCTGGTGTAGATGTTACTGAGAATGATCGAAGTGTTATTTCGGGCGTCACGATTGAAGATCTGGAAGGTGGAGTGGAGTTAAAGACACTTAAAAAGAAAATCCCTATGAAAAAGAAGGTGGTAAAAACAAAGTCCACTGCTAAAAAAAAAGCCCTAAGAAAACAAAACCTCTAACCTTTGCAGAGATTGGATCTTTACAATTAGCAACTCTTGTCGACTCACCACCTCTTAGCGAAGACTGGATTCATGAAATCAAATATGACGGTTATCGGACCCTTTGCCGAAAAGAGAAAAAATCGCTACAGCTCATCACTCGAAATGGACTTGATTGGAGTAAGAAGTATCAAAGCATTTTAAAAGAATGTGAAAAACTTCCTGTCGATGACATTGTCATGGATGGAGAGATTGTTTGGCTTGATGAGCATGGGCACTCAAGTTTTCAAGGATTGCAAAACGCTTTGGAAGAAAAAGATGACGGAAAGCTAATCTACTATGTTTTTGACCTTCTCTTTTTAAATGGCTTTGACATTAGAAGATTTCCTCTTGCTGAAAGAAAAAAACTTCTTGAGCAAGTCATTCAAAAGACTAAGTCCAAAAAGATTATATACAGTTCCCATTGGGATGAAGATGGGGCGAACGTTTTTAAGAGTGCCTGCGAGAATGAATTAGAAGGGATTATTTCTAAAAATATCCACGGTGAGTATTCATCTGGAAGAGGGAAAAACTGGTTAAAGATTAAATGTAAAAATGTCCAGGAGTTCGTCATTGGCGGCTATACCCTTCAAAAAAATAGTGCTTCTCTTGGAGCGATTTTACTGGGAGTACATAATGAAAAGGGAGAATTTCAATACATCGGAAAAGTCGGAACAGGATTTAATAACAAAACGAGTACAGCTCTATTAAAATCCTTAAAAAACCTGCAAATAACTAAATCTCCCTTTGAAATGAAATCCCCTAAAGGAAGGCAGCAGTTTTGGGTAAAGCCCTCTCTCGTGGCCAATATTGAATTTTCAACCTGGACGGAGGATAAGATTTTGAGACATGCAGCCTTTAAAGGATTAAGAAAAGATAAAAAAGCACCAGAGGTTATGCTGGAGCTCCCGGTGAAAAAAGCAGTGCTTCAGAAGAAGAATAAAATGGCAGCAGAGATAAGCAGTCCGGATAAAATTCTTTATCCAGAAGATCAAATCACGAAGCAAGACCTGTTAGATTATTATAAAGCGATTGAAAAATGGATTATTCCTCATCTCAAAGACAGACCTCTGGCCCTATTGAGATGTCCAGCTGGATATGATCATACCTGCTTTTTTCAGAAGCATGCCGAAACAGATGAGGAAGGTATTAAGAGTCAGGATATTGTCTCTAAGCTAAAAGAGAAGAAAGAGCAGGTGCTTTATATCGATTCGATAGACGGTTTAAGAGAGCTGGTTCAATTAGGCACACTCGAAATTCATGTGAGAGGAGGAGACTACCAGCATATTGATTATGCTAATCAAATCGTTTTTGATTTCGATCCAGATGAAGGTATGAGTTTCGAAAAAGTTAAATCTGCAGCTTTTGAACTTAAGGCCTTATTGGAAAAATTGAAATTAAAATCTTTTATCAAAGTCAGCGGAGGAAAAGGGCTCCATGTCCAAGTACCAGTCTCTCCTCAATATAACTGGGATGAAATTAAAGAATTTGCTAAAAAAATCTGTGAGCAAATGGAATCCGCTCATCCTGAGAAATACACAACTACTGTCTCTAAGGCCAAGAGGAAAGGGAAAATTTTCTTAGACTATTTGAGAAATGGGTATGGGGCCACTGCGATTGCTCCTTATTCTGTACGGGCCAGAGAGCATGCACCTGTTGCTTTACCCATTACATGGGCAGAAGCTAAAAAATTAAAGAGTGGACACTCTTATACGCTTAAGGATGTTCCTAAACTTCTTAAAAAGAGATCAGACCCTTGGAAAGGTTATTTAAAGTTAAAACAAAAAATCAAAGTCCTGGATGACTTTAAAAAATATAAAAGCAAGCACTAGTTATTGGTGTAGTGAGTATCTCTGTTAGAATCTTTCTTCGGGATCTTAGTGTAGTCATAATCCTGATAGTGATTTTCATCGTCAAGATTGTCTTCATAAACATAGGAAGCGTGAGGTACAACATGGATGGTTTCTGGTCTTTTGGACTTCGCTGGATAAACTGTACGCTTTTCATCGTCTTGTTGTCTCCAGACCGAAATAAACATCCCGATGGGAAACAAAAACCAAAGGGCCATAACCGAAACAGTAATGATTTGCTCAGCGCTCATTTCTTCCTCCATTAGAGAGGGAATCGCCCCTCTTAAATTCAGCTTATCAAGGAGAAAATAGAAGCTTAATAGGACCTACAAGAACTTAAAGTTAAATTAAAAAAGTAGATGAGTCAGTTTTGAAACGATGCTTTTAATTTTCTTTGATTTCATGTTCTTGCTGATCGAAGTCTAGAAGGAGAATTGCAGCAAGAATGATGCTTTGAAAGAACCAAACCTTAAGAGAGATAAGTGTCATGGTGTGAAAAAGAGCGACGCAGATAAAGGCTGGAAGATATTTTTTCTTGAAAACAAAAAGAAAAGGCAACACTTGAAGGGCAATCACTAGTAAGGCACCTAGAATAAGAAAGCTGTTGCTCGAAGGAGAATTAAAAAAGTGAATAAAGTAAGAAGGCCCATTATCTAAGGTGGCATTGTTTACTTGTATGCGAAGATAGTCGGCCAAGCTGTATTGTTTATAGGAAATGGCAAAATCAAAAAAGCCCCTGATCTTCCAGATGCCAGAGCAGAAATAAGTTAAAGTAAAAATCCCAGCGAGATTCTGTCTCCACCAATCAGTCGTTTCTTTTTTGAAGTTTTGAGGAATCATTAAGGCAGCGAGAACATAAATCCATTGATGAAACCCATGATTGATTTTTCCATAGGAAAAATACATAGCAAGAAGGAAGAAGACGGAAACAAAAGAGATGATTCTTAATAAGCGGTGTTTGCTCTTAACCGCCAAAAAGAAAGTACTTAGAAGGGAAGCTCCAAGCATAATATTGCCAGTAAAAAACCATGCTGATTCTGGAATCCATTTAACCGGCCAGAGAATATCAGTAGGCCTTAAATTTAAAATATAAAGAAATTGGGTGACATGGGCCATGATGAGCACAAAAAGGGTCAGGTAAAGAAGTGTGATTCTATTTTTCATCATCATTCTTTCCATTTCCCCAATACCTGAACAGGAGTGATTGTTTCAGGTGCAAAAGCTTTCGTATGATCAATGTCGACTTTTAGAATTTCATAGTGAGTGATTCTTTCATCTAAGTTTGAAAAAAAGGTAGGTTTTGCCAGCGATTTATCTACAGCTTTTTCCCAGTTCACTGCTTTCCAGATAAGTTCGTTGCGGTTGCCGGTTCTAAGCTCACGCGGGCAAAGAGTCAGGTAACAAACGTGTTCGCCGATATTATCTTTAAAAGTCACGCGAATGGTAGTGGCCTGAGTGGTTGGAAGACTAAAAGAGAAGATGCTCCAGTTAAAAATTGGATAAGCATCATTCACCCCAGACCATGGAAGAATAAATTGAGTGATGACAATAGCCGTAACGGCCATGACCATCAATGAATGTTTCATTAAAAACTTCATAGATTAATGATAATGCAGAATCAAAAAATAGTCTTTAGTGATTTTGCGCATTTCTTTTGAAAAAGAAATGGTAGGTGTTCACTAAAATGAATGACACCGTAAGAAAGAAAGCTTCAGAGTACATGGCCTGGTGAATTCCGTATTCATCACTCAGTTTTCCAACCGTCACATGCATAATTGCCAGCATCATAGAGTCTGTTGCCATCATATAAGAGACGGCGGTGTCCAGGTCATGAGGAAACTCAGAAGAAATCATGGCAATGGCCAGGGGGTAAAAAGGCGCAATACTCATACCTGCAACAGCAAAAAAGAGAGGATGAATAAAAAGTCCCAGAGAAATACACATCGCTGTAATCAATAAACAGGCCGAGAGCTGAAAGGGAATAGAGCGGTTAAACTTCACGCCGGTAAAAAGCAGTCGTCCTAAAAGAAGAGCAATAAAAAAATACGTGACGTAGAGGCTCGACATTTCCAGGTCGTAATTCCATACGCGTCTCATATACAGGGCCAGACGCGAAGACATCATTACTTCAGCAGCAACGGCAAAACTCACCATGAAGGCCAGGAAGATTTGCGGCTTAAAATTCTTTTTTCTATTTGCCTTATGTTCTTCTGCAGTCAGTTTTGGTTTTTGGTGGTGAGGGTAATGACTTTTATGAAGAGAGTAAAAATAGAGGATCAATGGAGTTACTGCTGTTAAGGCAAAAGTAATTCTCCAATTTTTAGTGAAAAATCCAACAGCTGCAACTAACATTGGCGCAAGCAGGCTGGCAATCCCATACATGGCATGTAGTCCTGATAAAAGCTGCTGCTTTTTTTCAGCAGAAGCTCCCAAGGGGACCAGAACATTGGGAATGAGCCCAAGAATCCCAGAACACATTCCGAAGATCACACTTAGGGCCAGGAAAATCTGAAAGCTTGGGGCCAGGGCCATCCCTAGAAGTGCAAAAGTTAAACCTAAGCATCCAATTTGTAGAATGGATTTTCTGTCATAACGTCTTAGTAGGTGCCTGGTTAAGTGGCTGGCAAAAAAACCTGAGATTGAGCTTAAGGCAAACATCAATGATCCCATTGAATCGCTGACATTGAAGTCTTTTAGGATTTCAGGAAAGAGGGGGCCGCGAATATTGTCGCTAATTCCAAAAACAAAAAGGCTGGCATAAGAAATTAGAATAAGGGGCCAGATAATTTTCATAAATTATACATTCACCGTTGGCAGTCTAAGTTTGAAGCATACTTTACCTTGATACACTTCATAACTCAAATACCCACCATTATTCCCTGCAAGGGTTTGTGAAATGCTTAATCCAAGGCCTGTTCCTTGTCCTAATGACTTGGTAGAGAAAAAAGGCTCAAAGATCTTTGTTTCGACTTCAGGATCAATAAGAGGTCCGCTATTAATAACTCTGATATCTACCGCTTGATTGGACTTGTCCTCAATCACTAAAACGTCCAGGCGATGGCTTTGAATATCGACTCTTAAGAGAGCATCGAGGGCGTTACTTAAAAGATTAATAATAATCTGTGAAACCTGTTGAGGGTTACATCTGATTGTAGGGTCAGTTAAATTCTCATAATGAAAAATAACACTTTCATTTTTTAAACGTTCTTCAAAAAGTCCCAGAGACAATTCGAGTGCTTTACTGACTTTTAATTCTTCGTGTTCAATCTGATCATGCTTGCTTGAAATTGTTTTCATTCCTTTTACGATCTTAGCAATACGTTGGCTGGCAGCATGGATTTTGCCGAGCTTTTCACGAGTTTGGTCATCAGTTTTCAATTGATCGTGAACCATGATGGATTTAGTAATTCCCTGAATAATGGTTAGAGGGTTGTTTATTTCGTGGGCCACTCCTCCGGCCATTTCTCCGAGAGAAGACAGACGGGAAGCGTGAAAGGTCTTGATACTTTCTTCTTCCAGTGTTTTTTTACTAAGAGCGATTGCTTCAAGTGATTCTTTTAAATTGTATTCAGAGGTAAAGCGCATTCTAAGTTCGCTTTGAACAACATTGGCCTGTCTAAAAATATAGATGATGTTAACAACAGTGTAGGCCAGAAGCCAAAGGCTGCCACTATCTTCACTGCGATGGTAGAAAGCATAAAAAACTTGAGGGCATAAGATAGCAAAGTTAAAAATCATTAAAACTGGCCAGCGGTGAGAGAGTGTTAAGAGAGAGCCGGCACTAAAACTAATGAGAATAATAAATGTGATAATGATTTGCACACTGACAGTATTAAAGGAGAGTATAGAAAAAATGCCAACGGCAGACCACAGAAGCCCATTGAAAATGGCACTGAAACTGGCAATCTTAACAGCATCCTGAAGAGGAACTTTCTTATTGATGTAGCGATTGGCATTGTAGAGTCTAAGAAGAGAGAGGATAACGATTCCAACGAGCAAGATAATAATATAAATTTGGTATTTATCATGCTCTTTGTGCAAGAAAAAGTAGAGCAGGGCCCCGAGGAGAAAAGCGATAGAAGAATTTTGGGCCTTCACGACGTAGTCGTTGCTCAACTGATCTTCAATGTATTGCTTTTTCTCTTGGTGCATCGAAATTAGTTGCCCCGTTTTTAGATAATAGGAACTAAGTTTAATGCATAAATGATTTTAGTTACAAAGGCTTGTAAAATCGTCATAATCCTATTGTTAGGATGCCTGCGTATTTCTTCCCATTCAGCACTTCCCCATAGTGTAGAGTTTTTCTCCAGATCATCAATGTATTTTACCAACTTCTGCAAGTTCTTAGAGTTCTTAGGGAGGTTTTCAATGGTGGTTCCGACTTCTGAATTTAAGTGCCTCGAAATTGGGTCTAAATTAGAAGTTGAGACGGTAACAACCTTATTGTCGGTAATGACTAGCTTTGCATGGAGGAATCCATAGCGCTTATCCCCTCCCAGGATTTCATCATCAATTCTACCATAGGAGTAGATCTCAAACTGCTTTTCATAGGGAGTGCCTTTGATGCGCTTAATGATTGTCTCTTGAAAAGTCGCATCCACCATTGACTGGGCAATAATATTATCTGTGGTTGTTATCGAGTTAGAAAAGATTCGCACTTTTCGATGTGGATGCTTTTTTGCCCAATCAATGAGAAATTCAATCTCCTCATCGGGGATCCAGAAATAAGGCGAGACGATATCAACCGTATCTTCAGCTTTGGCGATTTCCGCATGAAGTTTAGCCACTAGAGAGTTTCCATTTTTCTTATTGTGAGCTCCTTGCGGTGCCAGGAAAATTTTAGTGCGGCTGAGGTTTTGGATTTCATTAATGATCGAAATTAATCCGTCTTCAAAATCCGTTTCAAGAAATTTATCTTCTTCCATTTGTTTGAGTTGTTCATGTAAGGGACCATCTTCATCAAAAAGATTTTTTGCACTAACGCGCATTTCTTTGAATTCTTTTTTCACTTGAGCACGATTGGTTTTGAAAAGGAAATTTTCAAAGTTTTTGTTGGCGAGATAGAAATAAATTTTATTATAGTGGTCTTCCAGTGAGTTTTGAATATTTCCATTTTCATCTTTTGTTGCAAGACCTTTGATGAGAATTTCTGCATCAAGTATTGGATTGTCTTCACCTGAATTGACCGAGTAGTACCTGTCGGCGATGTTTCTTCCACCTATAATGGCCATTGAATCCGTTTCAGAGTGAGCATCGATCAGAAGTATTTTGTCATGACTTCTGCGATTGATGGTAAAAGTGGCAAGAGGGATTTTTTCATTTTCACTGGCAAATAAGTTATGAATCGTTTTTACCCAGTTCGCGACGTGGGCACGTATATTAAAAACGGGATTAAAGAGCATCGCTTCGGCGTGGGCGTACTCACCAGTAGGATTGCCATATTCATCAAGAACAGCTCTTCCGCTTAAGGCAATGAGGGCTTTGATATCATCGTAAAATGGAGCTTTGGCAATTGATCCTGAGGAGTCAACGAGAATGCGTACTTTTACACCGCGTTTAATGGCCAGTCTTAATTCATGCAAAATGGCCTTACCTGTATCATCGTCTTTAAAAATGTAATAGCTCAAGTCGATGGTTTTTTTAGCATTCCTAATCATCATGATTTTTGCCAGATAGCCTTCACGAGCATCTAGTAAAAGTTTTGTCTTTCCATTGACTGGCACGTCTTTGCCAATTTGGAAGTCGCGAATAGATTCAGTAATCTTGATATATTTTTCTTTGAGACTTTTTCTTTTGCTAATAATCCGTGTGAGGGGAACATCGACAAGAGGCCCTGGAAGGATCGGAGCTTCTTTAGGGGAGGTGTCTAAAGCAGTATTTTTTTGGATGAGTGCAGACATTAGGTCTGCACAGCTGTTTTCGCCGGCAGGTTCGCGCGTACTAAGCTCTAACTGGTGTGAGCTGCATGAAGCAATCAGCATCCAGGTGATGAGAAGGAGAATGTGCCTATTTACTAAACTTATCACGCCTATTTATCGTCATTTTTATAGGAATTCTTGACAGAAATACACGGGAAGTGTTTTATACCTCAAACAAATTTCTCAGTAAGGAAATAATTCATATGTCATTGAATTTAAATGAGTCTCAAAGCAATCCTCGTCGCAATTTCCTAAAACTTTCTGCTTTTACGGCCATGGCCTTCGCTATGCCCAAAAAATCCGAAGCCGTTCTTAAAAAGCTGCTTCCCAAGAGTCTTATGCAAATGTCTCCTATTCAGGTCTTAAGCGCTGATCAGTTTGCGAGTCTTGATTTCAATGGTGACAATATTAATAGACCTCACGACATTTTATGGAACCTTGATGGTTACATTAAAAAGAAAGGAGGGATTCCTCTTCCGACTGAAAAAAGAAAAGTTGTTATTGTTGGCGGTGGGATGTCTGGCCTGATCGCTGGATGGAGCCTTCGCGATTTAAATCCACTTATCTTAGAACAAGACCCGAACTTTGGAGGAAACTCTAAAGGCGAGACATACGGTAATGCAACTTACTCAATTGGTGCTGCTTACGTCACAATTCCAGATGAAGGCTCAGACATTGAAACGTTTTTTAAAGAATTAGGTTTATTAGATGAACTAAAGCACGAGACATCGGAAGAGACAAAATTCACTTACAAAAAATCTCTGATGGGTGATTTTTGGAAAGGCACAACTGATCCAAAAAATGCACAGGATTTTATTAATGTCGAAGCTGAGTTAAGAAGAATTTACGACGAAGCTTATCCTGATATTCCATGGACACCTGAGAGTGCGATATCAAAAGAAGAGTATCTTGAGCTGGATAAAATGACTTTCGAGCAATGGTTAAATAAGAAATTCGGGAAAGTGCATCCACACATCCTGGAATATTTCCAACTCTATTGTTGGTCTTCTTTCAATGGATCTATCGAAGAGCTTTCAGCGCTTCAGGTGTTAAACTTTGTAGCTTCAGAAGTTGATGGAGTCCTAGCTCTTCCTGGCGGAAACGCAGGAATCACTCAAAGAATGTTTGAAAAAATTGAAGAGCAAACGACTGCGAACTCTCTTCGCGCGCAGGCCTTCGTTTTAAAGGTAGATAAAAAAAGTAACGGCAACGTTTGGGTTACCTATGAAGACGGACTTGGTGTTGTTAAGACTGTTGAGACAGAAACGTGTATTGTAGCTTCTCCAAAATTCGTAGCGAAACTGATTGTTCCCTCACTTCCAGCTGAGCAAATCAAATTGATGGATGACTTAAATTTCCGCGGATACTTAGTTGCGAATGCCATCTTCAATCACCCATTTAAGTCTGCTGGTTTTGATGTTTATTGTTTTGAAGGTGAAAAGCCTGAGCCACCAATGGCCATGAAGCAATCTAACCGCGCTTTCAGCGATGTTTGTTTCGGTACATGGGCACAAAACGATGACACTCAAAACGGTGTTATGACTGTTTATAAAGCTCTTCCATTCGATGGAGCACGCCAATTCCTCTTCAACCCAGCAGCTCACGACAAACATAAGCGCTTAATCTCTGAGGAGCTTAAAAACTTCGCCAAGACTGTCGGCGTAGATTGGAATGATTTAAAAGGAATGCGCATGACTCGTTGGGGGCACTCAATTCCTGTGGCCGATAAAGGTCTGATCGAAAGTGGTTACCTTGAAAAAATGTGTAAACCATTTGGTGGAAAGATCTTCTTTGCTAACCAGGACAATTGGGCCAATCCGGCGTTTGAATGTTCATTTGCAGCAGCGACCGAAGCCGCTGCTGAGGTTAGAAAGATTGTAGGTTAAGCTATAATTTTTTAACTCTAAACGAGTTGATAATCACCGAAAAACTAGAAAGCCCCATGGCCAGACTCGCCCACATTGGAGTGAGAGACATCTTTGTCCATGGATAAAACACACCTGCCGCGAGTGGGATGCAGAGAATGTTATAAAGCGAAGAGAGCAGTAAATTCTCTTTAATGATTCTCATCGTGCGTTTTGAGCGGGCGAAAAAATCACCAACTAAGAGAATCTTCCCATCGAGTAAAGACACTTCAGAAGCCTCCAGGGCCACGTCAGAGCCATTGCTCATTGCGATTGAAAGATCGGCCTTCGCTAATGCTGGAGCGTCGTTAATTCCGTCGCCAATCATTGCGACTTTATGACCTTTGGTTTGTAAGTCAGAGACAAAGTCTGCTTTCCCAACTGGTTTAACACCAGCACGGATAAACTCAGGCGTAATACCTAATTCATTACCGATCTTCTGAGCAACCCCATGGTGATCTCCGGTTAACATCCACACATTAATGCCTAGTGAGTGAAGGTTTGAAATCAGGGCGCGCGCTTCATTTTTAATCGGATCAGTGATGACAAAAGCGGCTGCCAGTTTTTGATCAATAGAAAGGAAAACATAACTTCCGACGTGAGCTTTATAAAAGCTCTCAGGAATGGCCCCTTCAACACCTTCTTGTTTTAAAAGATCAGCATTTCCCAGAGTGAGTTTCTTGCCGTTTAATTCCGCTACAACACCAAGTCCTGTTAAACTTTTAAACTTATCAGGGTCAGCAAGCTTAACATCTTTTTTAACAGCAGCGTGTGCCACTGATTGTGAAAGTGGGTGAGTTGAATACTGAAGTGAAGAGGCGGCCATTTTTAGTAGCGCTTCTTCTGTGTGGGCCGTATCGAAGACTACAATTTCTGTTAATTCAGGACGACCTTCTGTGAGTGTTCCCGTTTTATCAAAAACAATCGTATCAATATGAGACCCTTTCTCAACGATGTCTCCACCACTAATTAAAAGTCCATTTTTGGCCGCTTCACTGGTTGAAAGCATAATGGCCATTGGGACAGCTAGCCCAAGCGCGCAAGGGCAGGCGATAACTAAAACAGCAATCATATGAGTTAAAGAGAATCCTAAATCCTTCGTCATCAAGTACCACACGACAAAAGTCAAAGCGGCAATCAGAAGAATAATTGGAACGAAGATCTTAACGATCTTGTCAGCATATTGTTGAATAGGAGCTTTTTTAAGCTGAGCTTTTTCAACGAAGTGAACGATTTCAGAAATAAAAGTACTGTGAAGTGTCGCTGTGATTTTAATAGTCACAGACCCTTCAAGGTTCATACTTCCGGCAAAAACTTTTGAACCAACTGATTTGGCAATCGCCTGTGATTCACCGGTAAGCATAGATTCATCAGCGTGAGTTTCGCCGACGATAATTTCACCATCCAAAGGAAATTTTTCTCCCGGACGAAGGCGAATCACGTCGCCAACTTTTAAATCAACTACAGGTGTGTTGATTTCTTTTCCATCAACAACCAGTGAAGCAAACTTAATCTGCATTTTATAAAGTGAGCTTAAATTGTTTCTCGCTTTTGTTTTGGCCAGCCCATCCAGGTAGTGACCGACGAGAGAGAAGGCGATAATGAAAGCTCCACCTTCAAAATAGGGGTGAGCGTGAGGTGAGGCGAAAATAAGATACATGCTATAGAGGTATGAGCTTAAAACTCCCAAACCAATGAGCGTGTTCATATTGGAATGAAAACCAATGACGGCCTTAATGTAAGGCCAGCCAAATCCAAATAGAAGAATTGTCGTTAAGACTGCTTGAATGGTGTTGTTAGGAACAACCATGGCAAAAAACATCGTGATAGAAGCAAGTACGATCGCAATAGCGGCCTTGGTAAAGTCGCGGTTAAAAATCGTATCGTTGTTTTGTTCACTTTTAGCGTTTGGATCAATCGCACGATAGCCTAGCTTCTTTAAAAGAGCATGGAATGTTTCAAGATCAAAACCTTCAGCAGTTTTAAATTCAGCTGACTCCGTAGCGAAGTTAACTTCAGCAGACTCAACACCTTTTAAAAGTCTCGTCTCTTTTTCGATGATGCCTGAGCAAGCAGCGCAGGTCATTCCTTCGATTTTAAATTTTAAATTACTCGAGCTCAACTGATTCCACCTGGAAGCCCGCTTTTGCAATGCTATCTTTTAATGTGGCAATAGAAGTTTCTTCAGAGTTGTACTTAATGTTGACCTTTCCAGTTGGCACATCAACGTTTAAGTCATGTTCGATATTGAGACCAGCGACGCTGTTTTTGATTTTATTTGCGCATCCACCACAGTGCATACCATTAACTTTGAAATTTACTGATTTATTGACTGTCACATATTCTCCTTAGTGTCGTATACTGAGTACAGCTAGTTTAACAAAAGGAATACGCTATGAAACTTGCATTTGTGACATTATTAATGACTCTCTCAACAGGGGTCTTTGCTCATGGCATGAATAAACCGGGACCTAATGGTGGTTATGTAAGAATGCCTGGGGCCTATCACGTAGAGTTAGTATCGAGTGAAGCTGAAACCAAGGTGTATCTATTAGATATTAATTTCAAGAAAGTAGACATGACAAAGTCACAGGTTACGATGTCACTAAAGGGAGCTAAAGACTTCCCGGTAAAGTGCACTAAAGAAGCTGAGTTCTTTAGATGCGATATCAAAGGCAATGAACTAAAAATGTATAAAGAGCTGACGATTACTTCAAGTAAAGCAGGTGAAGCCGCAGTCGCTTCAACTTACAAGCTTCCATTAAGCTTTGAATAGTTACTTGTTGTAAGGATGTCCTGCTACGATCGTTTGAGCGCGGTAAATCTGTTCGACGAAAAGTAGCCTTGCCAATTTGTGCGGGTAAGTGAGTTCAGAAAGAGACAGCTTAAAATGGGCCCTTTTAATGACCGCTTCCCCGTGACCAGAAGCTCCTCCAATAACAAAGACCATGCTCTGCCTTTCATAAACTCCTGATAACCACTTAGAAAAATCCACGCTCGTAAATTGCTTTCCTTTTTCCATCAGAAGGACAATGTAGGGATTTTCATTTTTAGCAATATCATCAATTTTAGATATGACTTCGCGGGCCTCTTTAACGAGGTCTTCTGAATGGGCCTTAACTTCATGAATGAAGAGTTTTGGAGCTGTAATTCTCTTAAAGTAATCGCGTTCAAGTTCTTCAATATTTTTATCGTTTAATTTTCCGACAACAATAAGATGAAGATCTTTCATGAACTAAAAAAACTAGAAGTAGTTGCGTCCGTCGTCGCTTCCACCTTTTCTCTCGTTTTCTGGAGTAGAGAAGTAGTACGACTCAGGGATATCAACAGCGATTGCGTTTTTATATAGGTGTTCAAGATCGTAAACAGTTCTTGAAGGTTCATGGAACACATGAACGATAAAATCGCCGTAGTCCAGAAGGATCCAGTCAGTGTTTGTCTTAAGTCCTTCACGAGAAAGAGCTTCAAAACCATTTTGTCTCATTTGGTGAGAGATTTCTTCGGCCATCGCCCCTGCCTGAGTAGGGTTAGACGCTGAACCGATGACAAAAAAGTCCGCGATCCCAGAAACTTTACGAAGATCTAAAACCTTAAGGTTTAAACCTTTGAAGTTTCCCATAATCCAAGCTGATGCCATCGCTGCATTTAATGGAGCTTCGAAGTGTTTGTCTTCGATAATAGCGGCAACTTCTTTTGAAATGTAATCACGATTCATTTTTATTCCTCATCAATCGCATGGATACCATCTAGGTTTTTCCCACGCTTTTCTTTCTCTGTTGCTTTGGCCATGTCGATACACTTGATCATAAGCGCTTTTAGCTGGTCAATGTTGCGTCCAGAAACCCCAGAGATTGGTAATACTTTTTTATCCAGTTGTTCTTCAAAGAAGTCCTGGAATTTTTTAATTTCTTCTTCAGTCATCGCATCGATCTTAGTCAGACACACGATCTCGCGCTTTAGAGCTAAGTCTTCACTGTATTTTTCAAGCTCAGTGCGCACAGTTACATATTGCTCAAAGGCTTCGTATTCATCAAGACACCATGAAACATCCACGAGGTGAACGAGTGCTGATGTTCTTTCGATATGCTTTAAGAATTTTGTCCCTAGACCTTTTCCGATGCTCGCATCTTCAATAAGTCCCGGGATATCTGCGACAACAAATGATCTCTCGCCTAGAGTGACAACTCCAAGGTTTGGTTCAAGTGTCGTAAAAGGATAATCTGCAATTTTTGGTCTTGCGGCAGAGATCGACGAGATAAGCGTCGATTTACCAGCATTAGGAAGTCCTACAAGAGCAAGGTCGGCTAGAAGCTTAAGCTCAAGATCAAGAACTAACTCAACTCCAGGAAGACCTGGCTGAGCAATACGTGGGGCCTGGTTAACAGAGGATTTAAAGTTAATGTTTCCGCGTCCACCGTTACCACCTTCAGCGATAACAACTTCTTCACCATGTTTTTTTAAATCGGCGATAACTGCGCCAGTTTCAGCATTTCTTACGATTGTTCCGACTGGAACGCGAAGGATTTGGTCAACTCCGTCAGCACCGTTTAACTGTCTGCCGGCACCAGGTTCACCATCTTCAGCTTTAAAGACTTTCTTTCCACGGAAATCAATCAGTGTGTTGATCCCTTCGTCTGCAATAAAGATAACCGAGCCTCCGCGGCCTCCGTCACCACCATCTGGTCCTCCAAATGGAATCGACTTTTCTCTTCGAAAAGTAACGGCACCTGGACCACCGTGGCCTGAAATTGCAGTAATTCGTACTTCGTCTATAAAACGCATTTTGTCCTATTGGGAAACCACAAAAAAAAAAGGGAATCCAGTGGATTCCCTTTATAACACTTTTTGCTATGAATCTAGAAAAAACTAAGCTGGAACTACAGAAACTAACTTTTTATTTTTAGTGTAGTGAGAGAACTTAACTTTTCCTGGGATTAGAGCGTAGATTGTGAAATCACGGCCCATACCTACTCCAGTACCTGGAAATAGTTTTGTCCCTTTTTGTCTTACGATGATGTTACCTGGGATAACGTTTTCTCCACCGTATTTTTTTGTTCCACGCATTTTTGGGTTTGAATCCCTACCGTTAGCTGTGGACCCGGCGGCTTTTTTGTGTGCCATTGTATAACTCCTAAAAAATCTTAATTAATTATTTTAAATACTTTGTAGCATTCTTAGATGCTTTATCGATCTTAGCAACATTTCCGTTCCCGTCGTTGATCTCAGTGATCAGAAGGGCTGTGAAGTGTTGTCTGTGACCGTTCTTTCTTTTGTATCCACCTGGCTTTCTCTTGAAAACGATTAGTTTTCTTGAGCGATCGTGCATAATTACTTTTGCTGTAATTTTAGCACCACCGATTGTTGGAGCACCAACAAGAGGCTTATCTCCACCAATGAAAAGAACTTGATCAAGTTCAATTAGTGAACCAGCGTCTTTTGCTAGTTTCTCAACGTCAATTAGATCACCTGCTTGAACTTTGTACTGGTGACCACCAATTTCTGCTACTGCGTACATGAAAACTCCTAAAACTATAAATAGCAAAATCCAGGGGCTTATAACTGATTTTTTTGATCAGGCATAAAACTTGTTGGCCCTAATTTTAACCACTATTTATGAACCTTGGATTTTTATGCAAATACCGCCTTAATGTCAAGGGAATACTCGTCCGATAAAGGGATAAGTTTCCGAGGGAAAACCCCCGGAGTCGACGAGGATGCTGTTATGAGTAAAAAAGCCATTTATCAATACCAAAAAGATTTAGGGTTGCCCGTTTATATCGCCGTAGATCCGCAAGGGTTTGAATCCGGGTTAAATGACTTCCTGCTTTTGATGAAATTTACCAAACTTCAGGACAAAGAAGAAGCGGCGGCCCTGGAAACCATGAAGAAAAATAACGCATCGAGATGTTTAAATATCACCGAGGCCACGCCGGCCGTTGCGCGTCAAATTCATTCAACCATGGAAAGCGACCGCTACGGGCTAGAAAGCGTGATCCCAAAACCAGGCTACCAAGTTTACCGCTACAAAGATGAAGGACTGATGGTTTATTCTTTTGGGGTGAAATCGTGGGAGTTTGGAGCTTTTCACGATTTTGGTTCAAGTAAGGATTCGGCAAAGCGCCTGGCCCATAAAACAATCATTCACCGCTTTTTGAGTTGGGCATTGGTTCACCACGGGATTCTTGGTCTGTGGGGAGTGACAGTGGATGATGGAATGGTTTTGCAGAGATCTGTTGAATCAAAAGGGGAGGCAGTGTTTGTCGATGTCGTCGGAAACCGCATTCTTTCTCTGGATGGAATTAAAAAACTAGGTCCGAAGTTTAAAGTGTTAAGACTCGACCCGACTCTTCACGGAAGAAACATCCGCATGACCAATGAAGAGTTGTTGAGTTTTATCTCAGCACATTGTTCATACCTGGATTATACCGGGCTTTCAGTTCCTGTGAGACAAATGATTCAAACGCTGGCGAAAATGACAGTGGGATTGATTCATCCGGAAGAGAGCTTCAGGCCGAGAACTGATTTGTCATTATAGTCAGTCTTAGTTATCCTTCTTAAAAATCAATTTTTAAAAAGAGATAATATATGGGCTCTCATTACGTTCACAATCTTGATCCAGTCATTTTAGATCTAGGAAGTTTGCAGATCCGTTGGTATGGATTGATGTATGTTGTCGGTTTTATCATTGCCGGTGTTCTGTTAAAAAAATTAGTCAAAGACAATTTCTTTAAAGTTGAAGAAGCAAAAATTGATTCACTGATTACCACGATGATCGTGTGTATGTTTATCGGTGCTCGCTTTGCTTACGTCTTCATTTACAACTGGGATTATTACGCTGATCACATGATGGAGCTTTTAGCTGTCTGGAAGGGCGGATTGAGCTTCCACGGAGCGCTCGCTGGTCTATGTGTTGGTGGATATATTTTTGGAAGACAAAACAAGCTGACATGGTTTGAGGTTATGGACAGTATCGCGCTGGCCGGAGCTCAAGGGTTATTCTTTGGAAGAATGGGGAACTTTATCAATGGAGAGTTGTACGGACGTCCGACAACTTCATGGGTTGGGATCATCTTTCCAAATGGCGGGGGATTAGCTCCAAGACACCCGTCACAGCTTTATGAAGCAGTCCTGGAAGGAATCGTGCTTTCAATCATTCTTTGGATGATGAAATCAAAAGTTAAAGTGTACGGGATGATCTCTGCGGCCTTTATCGCTCTTTATGGAATCTTCCGCTTTATTGTTGAATTCTACCGCGAACCAGATACACAACTTGGGTATTATTTTGGTTTTTTAACGATGGGTCAGATTCTTTGTTTCTTAATGATTATCGTAGGTGTGGCCGTAGGCATTTACGCGAAGAAAAGAAACACTACCATTTAGGCAAAGCTTCATTTAATTTCTGATAGAGTGGTGTGACGGTTTTATCTGTGCTCACCACTTCCACAAACATTGGGAAACAAGTTATTGAGCACGAACCGTGATAGATGACATTATTGCCATCGCGGTTCATCCATACGTAAAGGGAGCTCATGTCCTTGTTGACGTATTTATCCTGTTTTTTATAGCGCTTTTGTAAATCTGTTAAAACCTGGTCGTGGGAAAAGTGCTGGGGAAGGCGCACGTACATATCGGTGATCTTGTCGTCCTTAACCTGAGCGTAGATGTCGAGTATGTAGGATTTTTTGTTAACCTTGAATCGCCAGATTTTAATGTTGCCGTTGTCTTCAAAAATATCAGACTTGATTGCTTTGTCTTTTTTAGCTTCTTCAATCCCTTTACCCGGGAAAAATGATTCAATAACCGCCAGATTAAAATCGTAGTTTGGAGATTTTATTTCGGCCTTCGCTATGATCGAAATCCCTGCTAAAAACAGCATAAGCGAAAGATATTTTGTAAACTGGTTGTACATTCGACTATTTTAAGCGGAGCTTTATTTTCGCACTAGCCGGGAAAAAACTTTTTTTTTGAGGGATTTAAGGTTACACTTTTATCTGTATCTGTGCTCGATTCAACAGGAGCGTTGGATCACCTATTGTGACTTCATCAGGATGATAAATTTATGAAAAAAGACCGACTGATTCAATCTGCCTCTTCTAAATTATCTCTTCTTGTAGCCGCTCTTATCCTTACGTCATGTGCATCTACTTCTCAAACACAAAAAGCATCGACTAATCATGTGGCCACGAAAGATGGTTTTGCCTCTGAAAGCGTCCGCGAAGCTTACCTGCGTTTGAAGAAAACGGATTACACTGAGCAAGATAAGAAAATCGACGAAGAAGAAAGTGCGAAGATTGCTAAAGCTCAATCAAAGTCAATGATCACTGGAGCTTCAACTCTGGATGGTCTTGGAAACTATAAGGGAAAAACTTATTATCTTGAAGGTGCAGAAGAACTGAACCTTGAAAATAATTACTTTGATATCCCAGTTGTTTACAACGATCAGGTAAAAAAATGGATGGATTACTTCCTAAACAGAGGACGTCCTTTCTTTGAACGTTATACTGAAAGAGCGGGAAGATATGCGCCGATCTTAGGAGCAATCCTGGAAGAGCACGGTCTGCCTCGCGATCTTATTTTCTTAGCAATGGCCGAAAGTGGATTCAACAACGTAGCAAAATCTTGGGCGGCAGCTGTTGGTCCGTGGCAGTTCATGCCTTACACTGGAAGACTTTATGGTCTTGAACAAGATTGGTACCGCGACGAACGCCGCGACCCGATCAAGGCAACTGTTGCAGCGGCAAGATACCTAACAAAGCTTTATGATGATTTCGGACAGTGGGAAGTTGCAGCTGCAGCTTACAACGCTGGAGAAGGGAAGCTTGGACGTGCGATTAAAAAGTACAAGTCTGAGGACTTCTGGCACTTAACGAAAGGAAAGTACCTAAAAGCTGAAACGAAAAACTACGTTCCAAAAATTATGGCCCTTGCGATCATCGGAAAAAACCTGAAGTCATTCGGATTTGATGATGTTGAATTCCATGAGCCACTGGATTTTGATGAAGTCACAGTTCCAGCAGCGACAGACTTAGTGAAACTCTCTGAGCTAATGGGAGTTGATTTCGAAGAAATGCAACGCTTGAACCCAGAAGTTCTTCGTTGGTTCACTCCACCAAACATTGCAGAGTACCGTTTAAGACTTCCACCAAACACAGCTGAGAAATTCGCAGAATGTTGTGCAAAGGCAAACCTGATTGCGACAAACTTCCAGCAGTATGTAGTAGGTGGGAAGAAGAGCATGACTCTTGCTCAGATTTCAAAGAAATTTAAAATTAGAAAAGACTATGTAATTGCCAGCCTGAACAATGTTTCAGAAGGCGCTCGTTTCCAGCCGGGTGATGTGGTTAAACTTCCATTTAGAGATGGAGAGTTGGTAAGCCCATCGAATAACCTTTACGCTGACTTATTTGAAAAACCTCGCCGTGAAGTTTTGAAAAAGAACAGCCGTGCTTACAGAGCAAAGAGGTATGCAGCTAGAAAAAAGCCTATGCGCTATTACACCGTAAAAAAGGGAGAAACACTGTTCACCGTAGCACAAAAACACGGAATATCAGTGAAGCGGTTAATAGCGTCGAACGGAGACGTCCTTAGCAAAAAATCGAAAAAAGTTAATGCAGGCGTAAAATTAGTTATCAAGTAATCTAAATAAAATTTTTCTCTTATAAAAATGGCCCCTCTGGGGCCATTTTTCGTTTTAAAACCTCTTCCCAGTCTTATTTTCTTTGAAGTACACTTTGTTTTTAAAATAATTCCCGAGTGCCCTTCTCAAGGAAATATCTATGGCCTTTAAAGATCTTCATAAACTTAAGAAAATTGCGGTTGTTGAAAAAGAAAGCATCACAACTCCATACCTAGTGGTTGGAAAAGATATCTTCGCTCTTTCCTTATATAACGATCTGAAAAAAGCCCATGGAGATGACAAGGTACGCCTGCTTTCTCAGGACGCTGTTTTGCGTTCGGATCTTCTGCCAAAGGGGCCAAGTACAATCCGCGGAGAAGTGAATAAGAGATTCTTTAACGAGACATTTCCGGATATCGCCCGTACCGAAACGATGGAGAATGCTCTCTTCTATAAAGATATGACGTGGAAGAGTTTTGGTGGAAGAAGTAAGTCTGAAGTCCTGAAGTACGATGAAGAGTTCTATACAGGCGGACAAATCACTCCGGACTATGAACAAATCTTTAAAAACATCCCTCATTCTGATGAGTATCTGGAAGGGATCAATAAGGAAGCTTACCAGGTAAAAATCAAGTCTATTAAAAGGGAAAACGAAGGATTCGTCGTTGAATGTATCAACGGAACTGAATTTCACTGCGAGTTTCTTTATTTTGGACTTTCTCCTTATCATTATATGGAGTTCTATTCTGAAAAGAGCGAATTCTCTGACAGCTTTATGGAGTTCTGTGAAACCACTAAGACTTCTTCGGCCCTCTTTGTGAAATTTGTCTTCGATAAAACACCACTTTCAGACATGAAAGAGACGCTTTTTATCCCTCTAAGCTATACCCATGATTGGGGGCATTTTGTAGGAGAGTTTAGGGCCTCTAAAGATGGGCAGGAAATCGAATTCATGCACTTTATGGAAGACCATTTGATGTCGGAAGAAGACGTTTCAAGAATAATTCGTCTTTTAAAAAAGAATATGGAGAAGATTTTTGATAATTTTTTAAAAATTAAAAGTCATGAATACATCGCATTGGAGCAAGAAATTGGGTGTCTTAAAATTGACGACGAGCTTTTTCTTAAAAGTTTAGAAGCCGGCAAAAACGAAATGAAAAATCTCTTTTTCATTGGGATCAATGCTCCGGTTACTAGCGAGCAGTGTGCTAATTATACGTTCGAATATTCCAAGAAAGATCTAAATGGGGTGATGCGCGCCCTTGTTATTCAGTCTAACCATACGAAAAAATTTGACTAGGGTATGTTGACAAAAGAATCGACTGCTCACAACATTTAATGAAAGACGTGATTTATTAGGACAAGTATTAACATACTTAGTTTAACTTCAAGGAGAAGATTGAATGAAAAAGAGCGCATTAGTAATTGCAGGTCTTGCACTACTATCTACAAACGCATTTGCATCTAAAGCTAGATTAGCAGCTTTAGGCGGGAACGATGGAGCTGCAAACCTTTACGTTTCAGACAAAGCTAACGTTTTCAGAAACGCAGCTACAATCAACACGCACAAAAATTTCGTAGTAACTGAATGGGGTGACAATGTTAACGCTGATTCATCTACTGCTCCAAGAGCTGAAGGTGGATTCTTTAAAGACGCTGGATCTCTAGCTTACGGTCTATACCTAGGAAACGATGGTGAGAACGATACAACTAGAACAACTAACTATATGGCTCAAGACAACGCTCTTGACCTATTCTTAGGTGGTGACGCTGGTATGCAATGGGGAGCTCGTCTTCACTATGCATCTGGAAAAGACGATACAGGAACTGTTAAGAAGAAAAACTCTGCTTACGGTGTAGGTCTTGGTATGGTAATGGGAGCTGCTGAAGGGTACGCTAACGTTGACATCTCTGACAAATCAGAAGGTGGAGCTGCTGCTGGTGACGAGTGGAACCAAAAGCCATCTTTCACAATCGGTGGATCATATGACTGGTCTGGATACACTTTCTTCGGTGAATTCTCTAACGGAAAAGTAGAAGAAAAAGTTTCTGGAACAACTACATCTACAAAAACAACTGATATCAGAGTTGGTGCTGGACGTATTTGGGAAATCAACCCAACTGCTAGAGTTCTAGCTGACGCTTCTTTTGTTTACACACAAGAAAAAACAACTACTAAAGATAAGTTCATGGGTCTACCTGTAACTTTCGGATTCGAAGCTGACGCAACTTCATGGTTAACTCTTCGTGGATCAGTAGGACAATACGTTCTTCTAAACAACAGAAAGAACGGATCTGTTAAATCAACTGATGCTAACTCAACTACTGTAAACGGTGGTGCTACTCTTAACTTCGGAAAACTTGCTGTTGACGGTCTAGTTGGAACAACTGACGGAACAGGAGCTAACGGGAAGAAAGGTGTTCTTTCAACATCTAACCTTCTTACTAGAGTTGGTGTAACTTACAACTTCTAATTCTTAACTGAATTCAATGGGCCCACTCCGGTGGGCCTTTTTTTTAAGTATTTTTAAACTAGACAAATTTGCTTAAAGGGGAATCCTGCAATGAAAAAATCATTATTAATCGTAAGTGCTCTATCACTTATTTCAACATCGGCTATGGCTTCTCAAGCTAGACTTCTAGCTTTAGGTATGAACGAAACTGACAACGAAGGTATGTACCACGTTTCAGACGCTCGTAATATGTTCCTAAACCCAGCTTACATTAACCTTTACTCTAACCACGCTGTATTTGAGTGGGGAGATACTGGTCTAAACGCAAGAGCTGGAGCTACAACTTCAGTAGCAACTCTTAACAACAACACTTCAAGCCCAAAAGCTCAAGGTGGGGTTTTTAAGACATACGGTGATTTCGTTTACGGTCTATACTTCGGAAACGAGTCAAACACTTCATCTCTTTTAAGAGTTGCTGGTACTTCTGCAGCTTCAGCAATGAACGCATACACAGGGGCAGCTACTTCACCTCAATCAAAAATGCTTCAGACAGCTGATAACCAAGTTGATTTATTCTTCGGTGGTGGAAGCGATCTTAAGTGGGCCGTTAACCCAACTGTAGCTTTCGGAAAAGATGATGCAAGAAAAGCAAAAGATTCAGCGATCGCTCTACGTGGTGGTGTGATTGGTTCTGGATGGGATGCTCACTTAAACGTATCTCTGGCAAGTAAAGCAGAAGCAACAGATACTATTGCAGCAGCAGCTCTTGGTATCGGTTCAACTGCTGTTACTCAAGAATTCGAAGGAAAACTTGGTCTTCAAGTTGGTGGTTCATACGTATTCTCAGGAAACAATAGAGCTTTCGGATACGTGAAGCACTACGGATGGGAGCAAAAAGATAGCTTTGGTTACAATGCTACTCAACAAGCAAACATTGGTGGACAACAAGGAACTGTAAAAGGTGATTTCACTTCTTACTATCTTGGATGGGGATCTCACACAGATGTAAACACAACTGATAAACTTTTCTACTCTTTTGCAGCTAAGAAAACAGATATCAACTTGAAGTTTTCAAACAAAGGTGAAATCCGTCACATCGCTCTTCCATTAACAATTGGATATGAAGCTCAAGCAACAGATTGGCTAGTTCTTCGCGGATCAGTAGTTCAAAACATTTGGGGTCAACAAGACAACAAAAACGTGGATAACTACGCTGCAGGCGGAACTCGTTTAAATAAAGTTGCAAGTAACCTAATTTCTAAAATCTACGGTGGATCAGGAAAGAAGACTCTTGCGAACTCTACTCAGGTAAACGCTGGAGCAACTCTATCATTTGGACAAATTTCAGTTGATGGTCTAATCAGTGCAACTAACGGAACTGGAGCTCAGACAAAATCTGCAACAGATTCTAATGCACCAAAGGTTGGTATCCTTTCACTTGAAAACCTAGAAACAAGTGTTGCTGTTACTTACAAGTTCTAATTCTGAATTAAATGAATTGATTCATAATAAAAAAGCCGGGTTAACGCCCGGCTTTTTTTATTTTAAGCGCCAAAAGAGATATTTTGTTGGATTACAAAGTCAGATCAACAATCCTATGATTAACTTCACAAGAAATATAATCCAAGGATGGTTTTATGAAGTTTCTATTAACGCTGGCAACGTTCGCTCTTGCTCAATCTGCTTTTGCTTTTCCTACAGCTCCCTTTGATGCTCTAAAGACAACAATTGAACATTCAGAAAAATCAACTCAAGCTGAGACTTATGATTTCGAAGGAATCATTAAGCTTAACAACTGTTCAGGATCTTTAATCAGATTCCAGGGACAACCGACATCTTCTAAGGCCGTCGTTTTAACAAATGGTCACTGTTATTCTGCTGGAGTCTTTGGTGGAATGATGAAACCAGGTGAAGTGATTTATAACAAAACTATTTCTCGTGATATGAAGATCTTCAACAAAGATATGAAGACTTTCCCTGTTAAGGCAACTCGCGTGCTTTACGGAACAATGACTGATACTGATATTGCTCTTTATGAGCTTTCTGAATCATACGATTCAATCATGTCTAAATATAAAATTGAGCCATTTAGCCTGGATACAGTGAGACCGTTTGAAGGAACGAATATTGATATCGTTTCTGGGTACTGGGAACGTGGATACAGCTGTGCTATCGACGCTTTCATTTTCAACTTAAAAGAAGAAGGGTACACATTTAAGGACTCAATTCGCTACACGGATGGATGTGCGACTGTTGGTGGAACTTCAGGTTCTCCAATCATCTCTCGTGGAACTCGTTCAGTTATCGCTATCAACAACACAGCTAACGAAAGCGGGAAGAAGTGTACAATGAACAATCCTTGTGAAATCAATGAGCAAGGAACAATCACTGTTCTTCGCGACAAAAAGTACGGACAGCAGACTTATAATATTTATAGCTGCCTTCGCCCGGATTTCAACATCGACCTGAGTGTTCCAGGGTGTTTACTTCCAAAACCAAGAAGCTAATTTAAAGAAAACTTCATAAGGCCGGACTGAGTTCCGGCCTTTTTTATTTTACGAAATCAATTTGTCTTAGGGCTTCGTAAGCTGCGGCCGTGGCGGCATTGGCAAGGTTGAGAGACCTGATGTGCTCAGAATTCATTGGCAGGGTGACCAATTGAGAGGTGAAGGCGTCTTTAACTTCGGCCGGAAGACCTTTGGTTTCTGACCCGAAAATAAGATAGCTGTCTTTAGTGATCTTAAAATCAAAAATAGGTTTAGTGGCAAAACGAGAGAAGAGAAACATCTTATCAGCGCTAGGCTGCTCTTTTTCCATGAACTCTTCCCAATTCTCATACACTTTAAGCTTAACGTACTTCCAGTAATCAAGGCCTGCGCGTCTGACGGCCTTTTCATCGATATCGAAAGCGAGTGGTTTAATGAGAATGAGTTCGAGGTCGAGAGCGACCGTAGTGCGCCCGATACTCCCGGTGTTTCCGGGAATTTCAGGCGCAACTAATACGATCTTAAACTTAGACATTATTGCTTTTTAAGGTAATCAACAAGAGTTCTGATCACAAGACCTGAAGCTCCTTTTGCTGAACAGTATGGAAGGTGTCCTTGAGAGTCACCGATACCTGCGATATCTAAGTGGGCCCATGAGATACCTGGTTCAATGAAAGCTTCAATGAACGCAGCACCTTTAGCAGATCCACCGAAACTTGCTCCACCGATGTTCTTAAGGTCGGCTACAACTGACTTCATATCATTTTTGTGTTCGTCGATGATTGGTAGTTGCCACATATATTCATCAGAGTTCTTCGCTGATTTTAAAAGAGCGTCAGCAAGTTTTTGGTCATTTGAGAATAGACCGCAAACTTCGTTTCCTAAAGCTACAAGGATAGCTCCAGTTAAAGTAGCAGCGTCGATAAGTGCATCTGGTTTGTCATCACAAGCATAGTTAACAACGTCACCAAGAACTAAACGTCCTTCAGCATCCGTGTTTAGGATTTCAACAGTTTTTCCGTTGCGAGCTTTAACGATTGAATCTGGCATAGTTGCTTTTTCGTTAACAGCGTTATCTGTCATACCAAGGTAACAAGAAATTTTTACTGGAAGCTCTAGTAGAACTGCAGCTCTGAAAGCAGCGTATACTGTTGCAGATCCTGCCATGTCGAATTTCATATTCATCATTGAAGCACCTGGCTTTAATGAGTATCCACCTGTATCGAAAGTTAATCCTTTCCCTACAAGAGCGATGTGACGAGTTTTTGATGTCGCTTTTTTCGGAGTGTAAGTTAAGTGAACAAGGCGAGCTCCATAAGCTGAACCAGCGTTTACAGAAAGGAACATGTTCATGTTTTCTTTCTTAAGCTCTGGAACACCAAGAACTTTTACTTTTACGTTCTTAAGTGACTTAGCATCTTTTTCGATTTCTTTTGCGTATGTTTCAGAGTTAAGAATGTTTGGTGCTTCGTTAACGAAGTTTTTAGCTACAGTGATAGACTCACCAATTTTAGAAGCTTCAGCGATAGCAGCTTCGAATTTCTTCTGAGCTGTTTTCTTTTCGCTTGTAACCAGATTGATAGTTTGAAGCTTAGCTGTTTTCTTAGCTGAAAGGTGGCGGTCGAAAACGTAAGAAGTCATGTGAAGAGATTCAACGATTGCAGCCAGTGATTCTTCTTGTTCACCTTTTAGAAGGAACCCATCAAGGTGAAGGTTCATGTCTTCATATCTTCCAGACACTGCTTTGTAGATATGCGCGATTTGGCGTCTTAGAGTTTCTTTAGTTACTTTGTTCTTATCGCCAAGACCAAGAATGATTGCGCTTTGTCCGTTTACTAGAGTTAGAGCAAATGTTTCTCCAACGTCACCTTTGTAGTGCTTGCTTGCTACTGCGTGCTCGAAAGCTTCAGTAACTTCTTCTGGCCAGTGAGAGTGAACCAGGACTTTTTCAGCTTTTCCTTTAGATGCTGGAGCTTTTTTAGAGGTTTTTGTTGTTTTTGCCGCTTTTTCTTCCTGTGTCTTGTTAAAACAAGAATAAACATTGAGTTCAGCGGATGTTGGTGCGAAGCTTAAATTAATTTTCATCGGTACATTCCTATGTTTTTGATGTTTAAAAAAAAGTATTCAGGCTAAAATAGCACAGTCTATGTTAAAAGTAACCACTAGGTATTTAGCAGCAAATTTTATCCCTCCGTTCGCCATAGGCTTTGTGTTCTTCGTGGCGTTCCTCATTACCTTCTACATGTTTAGGATCATCTCGCTTATCGTGAACAAGGGAGTTGAAATCGGAACAGTCCTAGGGATGGTCTCTAATTTAAGTGTCTCGTTTTTTCCTCTTGCGACACCATTGGCCGTATTTTTTGCGACTATCTATACGTTGAACAAGCTCAGCGAAGACTCTGAGATCATTGCTATGCGCTCGTTTGGGATCACAAAGTTTAAGATTTATCTTCCTTTCCTTTTGGTTAGTTTACTTATTGGAGGAATGATTTTCTCACTTAATAGTGTTTATATTCCTAAGGCCAACGCTAACTTTAAGAACACCATCTTACGTCTGACATCAACGGGGATGCTGACCAGTATTAAATCAGGACAATTCTTTACCGACATTCCAAACGCAACGCTATTTGCTGAGGATGTGTCAGAGAATGGAGACAATTTTGATGAGGTCTTTCTCCACTTAAAAGATAAGTCGGGGGCAGAGCAGAGAATCATCTTTGCTAAAAAGGGCTCGCTGGTAAAGCTTTATGCCGATGAACAACAGGCCCCTAGTTTAAGGCTTCACCTGAGAGACGGTAACATTACCAAGATCAATGGTGATGGGGATCAGGTAGAGAAGGTGCTTTTTGAGCAGTATGATTTTCCAATTTTTAATGCTGATTTTGTCTCGAGCAGTTTAGACAAAGATAGTATGAAGACTAATAAAGAGTTGTATAAGACTATCGAGAATAGGCTCAGAGAGTACAACTATCTGATGCAGACTCCGGCCAAAAATGAAGATGATACGAAGATTAGAAAAGAGGCCAAAAAGTCGATTGTAAAATCTCAAATCGAATACTACGGACGCTTCATCACTCTTCCGCAAATCATTCTCTTTGTGCTTTTAGGTTTTACTTTAGGAATTAAGAAAGGAAGAGGCGGAGGAAGTGGGAACACTATCCGTGCAATTGTCTTTCTTCTTGGTTACTATGGTCTTTATTTCTTTTTGATCAGTTTGGCACAAAGAGGAGCAATAGGTGCTGCTCTTGCGAGCTTTTCACCTAGTGTCCTCTTGTTGTGTATTTCTTTTTATTATTATCGAAAATTAGATTGGGTCGGATAAGTTAGATATTATTAACTTTGCGTCCATCTGTTCTTGGAGCTTCCGCCGCTGGTGCCGGTGGAGGAGTTGGCGTTTTCTTCTGATTAACTTTTAAGTATTCATCACTCGTTAAAACAGAACCATCATCCTGGAAAACAAAGAGTGGTGCCATGTACTTCGTTTTCATTTCTTCTGGAAGAACGATGTTCTTTACGCCGCCTTTTGCTCCGGCCGTTAGATTCACAGGTTTGTTATTGTAGAAAACTTTTAGTGAGCGAGTGTTTCCAACAAACAGGCGAATTAAAGAACCTCTTAGAAAAAGAGTTCTTCCCTGGCGTAAAACAAACTTTTTAATTTCTTTGTCATCAACTTTGTACGTCAGCCACGAGTCGCCTTCGCTAGCATTGATAAAGACAGTTTCCTGACCTTTTGTTGGTTGAATACGGTACTTTGCTGGAAGAAGTTCGTCGTATTGTTCCTTTTCCATTTTTTCTTCAGCGAACTGTTTTTCAGCAATAGAAATCGTTGAAAGATTGATATCGTTAACAGTCACTTCAGCTGGTTTTGGGTTTTTATCCTGAATTAAGTTAACCTGAATTGGCTCTTCTTTTTTAGGCTCAACTGGTTCAACTTTCGCAACCGGCTTAGGTGCTGGTGCTTTTTTCTTATGAAGAGTAGAGAGAACTTCAGGAAGTTTTACTTCTGATTCTTCAGAAGATTTTTCCATGAAGTTTTTAACATTAAATCCAATAATCCCCACAATCAGGATAACGACTGCTGACTTCGCTAGAAAAACTGTTGAAGAAGCTGTTACTGATTTTACTGTTTCCAGTGGAGTTGTCGTGATGGCCGAAAGAGTGTTTCTTGCAGCTTCCGTTTTCATTTCCTGGTTGGGAACTGGGTGGTGCATTTGAGGAGCACTTTTTGCGTAAGCTGTATCAAGAAGCTCAAGGGCCATCTCTTGATTGATGCCCAGGATTTTTGACGTCGATTTTACGAAACCGCGAACATAAGCTTTGCTTGGAAGTTTTTCAAATTCGTCAGCTTCCAGGCTTTCCAGTAATCCAATGTGGATTTTCGTTTGTTGAGAGATGACTTTTAAACTAAGTCCTTTATCTTCTCTGCTTTTTCTGATCAGTTGTCCGATCGTTAGTTTTGGTTCAACGTGTACAGGTGTTTCTTGCACTGGCGTTGTTTCAATTTCATTTTCAGGTGTATTGTTTTCTTCCGTCATAGTTTCTTAAAAGTTCGGAGTCTCGACTGCGCGTGATTCTTTAATCACTTCAGTTTGAGAAGCTCTGGTTGATGATTGGCCTTCCGGCATATTTTCCAGCTTGCGAAGTTGAGCAACGGCCATCGAGCTAAAACGAGTTGATGGAAACTTGTCTGTAATTTCGAGTAACTTTCTTTTTGCTTCTGCTGGTTTATTTAAATTGATAAGTGTTAGAGCTTGTTGATAGTACGGAGCAGGTTCTTTTACACACGTTCCTTTTCCGGCATTTTTAAATGATTCAAGGGCCTGCGAGAAGCGGTATTCTTCCGCATACATTTCACCAAGCTTGTAGTGAGCAGCACAGTAGTCTTCTCTTTCTTTCACTGACTTTGCCAGGTACTCAAAAGCAGAACGTCTGTCGCCTTCTTTAAGCGAAAGAATTCCCAGGTTGTAGTAGTTTCTAAATTGATTGTTGAAAGTCAGGTCTTTTTCTACGCGCTCAAATTGCTCACGCGCTTCTTTAAGCCTGTTTTTTTCCATATACAGAGAACCAAGGTTGATTCTGGCGTCGCTGTTTTTTTGGTCAATACTAATGGCCTCTTTTAATTCATTTTCTGCGAGGACTGGCTGTTCTCTAAAATAGTAGGCCATTCCAAGATTGTTTCTGATTTGTGAATCTTTTGGATTTAGGTCTCTGGCCTGAGTCAGGTATGTAAGGGCCTGAGCGTAGTTTTTAGAAATTAATTCTTCTGTGCCGCGACCGTAATAAACTTCGGCCTTCTTTTCTTCAACTGTCTGCTCTTTTAGTTGATTGCTTGAACAAGAAGCAACAGCAAGTGTAGTAAGAGTTAAACATAACGCTTTTTTTAGCATGGGATCCTCACATCTCAATCCATTAAGATATGAGTCTATTTTAATCGCTCTAGGCTCTTCTTGTAAATATGCCGATTGTTTCAAAATGCTGTGTTGAAGGGAAAAGGTCGAATATTTCCACGCTCTGAAGATCGTAATTGCTCAAAGTCGCCAGTGTATCTCGAGTGAAACTGGTCGCTTCGCAGGCGATGAAGATAAATCCAGCTGGTTTAAATTCATTTAAAAAATCTTGTAAATTTTTTAATCCCGAGCGAGGAGGGTCAATAATTAACCAATCAGGACGAGGATAACCGTCTTTTTTAAGAGCGATGAGGCTTCTTACAGCGTTTTTGTCGTATAAATCGAGAGAAAAGAACTTCTGGTGGGCCGAAGGTTGGGGAGTTGTACGGTATTTATCCACAACTAGAGTTGGGTTTTTAAATTTCACGCTCAGGTTCCCATTTCCGCCGAAAAGGTCGTACACCACGGCCTTTGGAGGAATGATTTCATGGGCCTTTTTTTCAATCCAAACGCGCAAGCGCTCATTCATTTCTGCGTTTACCTGAGTGAAACCGCCATTGGCGTATGGGTAATTCACTGACACTTTTACGTTGTGCCCGCCAGTGTGATTGTCTCTTGAGTAAAGCTCGATATGGCCCTTAACTGGCTCTTTTGTCACTAGCTTTAACCAATTGTCGGCAGCGTAAAGAGCGCGAAGTTCATAAGCAACACTTGGCTCGATAATCTTACATTCAGGAACTGGGATGATTTCATTTTTATAGTTTAAAAGCCCGAGCTCTCTCTTCTTTTTATCGTAATGAAGTTGGATGCGGTTTCTGTATGAAAGTCTTCTTTTTGCGCCGTGAACTGTCACTGGCACTTCCGGGAATTTGAACATATGGCGGGCAAGTGCCGCTTTTTTGTATTCAAGTTCCTTTTCGTAACTAGTGTGCTGGAAATCACAGCCGTTGCACTCGCTGTAATGTGGGCATAGTGGTGCAATTCTATCTGGTGCAGGGGTGACAACGTCGCAAAGCTTGGCAAATTGAACCCCTTTTTTTGAAGAGAACACTTCCGCAGTGACAATTTCGCCTGGCAAAGTTTTTTTGATGAAGGTTACACTGCCTTCTTGTTTAGAAACGCCTTGCCCAATAGGATCAATATGCTGGATTTCGAACTCGTTTTTCATGAAAGGTGTCCTAAGTTTCGTATAATAAATTCAATTTTTAAGTATCTAATGCTATGGTGATTGCTATCTTTAATTTTAGGGATTTATGGATCAAAAATTTATTCGCAATTTTTCTATCATTGCTCACATCGACCACGGGAAATCGACTCTCGCAGATCGTATTATGGAAGCAACAAACGCTGTCTCAAATCGTGAGAAGAAAGACCGTTTACTCGATAACATGGATCTAGAGCGCGAACGCGGAATTACCATTAAAGCCCAGGCTGTTCGTATCCCTTATAAGGCGCAGGATGGCAATACCTATTATTTTAATTTGATAGATACTCCAGGCCACGTAGACTTCTCATACGAAGTTTCGCGCTCTTTAGCTTCATGTGATGGAGCTCTTCTGGTTGTGGACGCCTCTCAAGGGGTAGAAGCTCAGACGCTGGCCAACGTTTATATGGCCATCGACAACGACCTGGAAATCCTTCCAGTTATTAACAAAATTGATTTACCTCACGCCGATGCTCCAAGAGTGAAGAAGGAAGTTGAGGATATTATCGGAATCGATACCAGCGAAGCCTGTGAAGTTTCGGCAAAATCGGGAATTGGTATTGATGCTTTATTAGAACAAATTGTTCAAAAGATTCCTGCTCCAACTGGAAAATCAACTAACCCACTTCAGGCGCTGATCTTCGATTCGTGGTTTGATGTTTACCAGGGTGTAGTTATCTTGGTGAGAGTAGTTGAAGGAACACTAAAAAAACGCGAGAAGATTTTCCTTAAGGCCGGAGGCCAGGAATACGAAGTTTTAAAATTGGCGGTGAACTCGCCATTTTTCACTGAGCTTGATGAATTAACGGCCGGTGAAGTAGGGATGGTAATTTGTGGTATTAAAACTATTCGTGACGTTCATATTGGCGACACTGTTGTTCATGCCAACAAAAAAGAGACTCCAAATCTCGCTGGATACGTTGAAGTCAAACCCATGGTTTTTTGTGGTATTTTTCCTGTTGAGTCTACTGATTATGAAAATCTAAAAGAAGCTCTGGAGAAACTTGCTCTTAACGACGCCTCTTTCACATACGAGCCGGAGAGTTCTGCGGCCCTTGGATTTGGTTTCCGTTGCGGATTCTTAGGACTTCTGCACATGAACATTATTCAGGAGCGCTTAGAGCGCGAGTTTGGTCTTGCCCTGATTTCGACAGCTCCATCGGTGAGTTACAAAGTTTTAAAAAATAACGGTGAAGAAATCATGATCTCTAACCCGTCAGAGATGCCGGAGCCGGGAGAAATCCAATCTGTTAGTGAGCCGATGGTTCAATTATCGATTCACGTTCCGAACGAATACGTAGGACGTATGATCACTCTTTGTGAAGAAAGAAGAGGGATTCAGACTGAGATTAAATACATCACCGAAGACCGCGTTCAGGTTATTTACGATCTGCCACTTTCGGAAATGGTTTTTGATTTTTACGATAAACTAAAAGGTTTAACTAAAGGATACGCTTCGATGGACTATGAGTTCAGAGATTACGCAGAGGCCGACTTAGTTAAAGTTGATATTTTATTGAATGGGGACAAGGTAGATGCCCTGTCGATTATTTGTCACCGCGACAATTCTTTCTATAAAGGTCGTGACCTTGTGCAAAAACTTCAAAAATTAATTGATCGCCAACAATTTGATATTGCAGTACAAGCTGCAATTGGTGCTAAAATAGTTGCAAGAGAAACAGTCAAGGCCCTGCGTAAGAACGTACTTGCCAAGTGTTATGGTGGTGACGTCTCACGTAAGCGCAAACTTCTAGAAAAACAAAAAGAAGGAAAGAAGCGCATGAAGATGGTAGGATCTGTAGAGGTTCCGCAAGAAGCGTTCCTCGCTGTTCTTTCAACTGATGAATAAGTTAAGAATTGGAAGCTGTTTCAGCGATGCCAGATTCTAGGAGTTGAAGAGTGAAGGAGGAGGCGTGCTACTGCACGTCGCGCGACTGAACGATGAAGATGGTATTGATGAAATAGATTCATATAAAGGATTATATGCACCCACTGTTAAAAGAACATTTTTTAAAAGCATTGGACATCTATACACAAGGTGTACATTACGACACGCTTTTAGAAGCCAAGAAAGAGTATTTCACAATCACTGGTCAAGCTAACGACGACGATGATGATTTTGAAGCGCGCATGAACTCGTTTAACGAGTGGTACGTTCTTCAGTTTATTTCTATGCGTGGAACTAGAACTGTTATCAGCGATTACCTGATCAACAACCCGGTAGATGACTTCCTGGCGAAGTCCCTTTCAGGCGTTAACTATTCTCTATTTGAGTATGTCGGTAAAAACTTCAGAGGATACGATACTCTGTACGATATGCTTCACGATAAAAAAATCACTCTTCCAAAAGGAGAGTCGCTTCCATCAATCATTAAAGATGATATTTTCGTTGGGCGCGTTCTGACTTATGAAAACCAAAACTATCTGATGAGTGGCCTTTGTGTTATCCCAAAAGATGTTCGCGGTATCCTGAAGAAGGAATGTAAAAAAGTTAGAAAGCTGAAAAATCCTGGTGAGGAGCTAAAATTCCTTCTGAAGATTGAATCTTTTAAGACGAAGTGGATCCGCTACGGACACGTCGATGCCACAAAAATCTTCAAATTTAGTTAAGTTATACGGTTTTACCTTATTAAGAAATGGCGTGAAATACGATTACTCTTTTAGAGAATCGTTCACGTCATTATCTCATATCTCAGAGGAAGTTTACGTTGCTTTAGATAAAGGTGATGACAACTCTCTGGAAGAGTCACAAAAGATTCCCGGCGTAAAAATCATCCCAAGTACTTGGGACATGGCCCTGAAAAAAGGACTCGTGCTTTCTGTGGAAACGAACAAAGCACTTGAGGCCTTGAGAAAAGATCACGGGCAAGAAGATAATGCCTGGGGAATTTACCTGCAGGCCGATGAAGTTTTGCACGAAGATGATTACGAAAGATTAATTAAAGATATTGAGGAAGCTCAGAAGACTGGTTGTGATGCGATTTCATTCCGCTACTTCCATTTTTGGCAGACTCATCATCATGTGGCCGTTTCTAAAAAATGGTACCCGCATGAAATCAGAGCGATCAAACTAAAAACTAATATTGAATCCTGGGGAGACGCTCAGGGATTCAGAAACCAGACTAAAGTTTTCTTCACAGAGGCGCGTATTTTCCATTACGGCCACGTAAGAGAGCAGGACTCATATAAAGAAAAAATCCGCGATATGGGAAAACTTTATCATGAAGCTCAAGTGCTGGAAGAAAAGCTTTCCAAAGGCCAGAGAAATGCCAGCAAAAATAAGTGTGTTGAATATTTTGGCACTCATCCACTAGTGATGAAAGAGCGCATCCTGCGCATGAATGATATTTGGGAGCTTCCAGAAGTTTCTGAAGTGGCGATTGTGGGAGACCCGAAAAAATATTCTCAAACTCTTCTTAAAACAATTGGGGCCAAAAAGGTTTCTTGGTTTGCTTCAAGCAGCGAAGTTCCATCTGCTTTAAAGAAGTCGATGGTGTTAACTGAGCCAGGATTGTTTGATTACCTTTTTAAGAGAGCAGAGCCAGGTCTTGAAATGAAGTCGAAACTTCACCGTCCGTGGAGTGATGATTTTAAACTGATTTTCCAGTTATCCAGCAGACATATCGGGTTTCGCCACCCTTCTTAGAGCTCTCTTCGCGTCGAATCTTACAGAGAAATAATTTTTTGCATTAAGGCTTTTGTGAAGGCCTCTCAAGGTTTATGATCAAAGAAACTAATTTGAGAGGTCTATGTGGAACCACTATTGATTGTGCTTCTGATTTTTATCGCTATTTGCTTATTTGATTCATTGTTTATTGTTAACTCGCAGACTGCTGCCATTATTGAGCGCCTGGGGAAATACCATATCACAGCTCACGAAGGTTTAAACTTCAAGCTGCCGTTTATCGACAGAATTGTTATCAGAAGAAATTTAAAGATCGTTCAACAGGATATTGAAGTTGAAACGAAAACGAGAGACAACGTATTCGTAAGAACAAAAGTCTCTGTTCAGTATCAGATTATCAGAGATAAAGTTCACGATTCATACTACCGTCTGTCTGATCCTATCGCGCAGATTGAAAGTTATATCTTTGACGTAGTTCGTTCGGAAATCCCAAAACTTTCTCTTGATGATGTATTCGTTAGCAAAGACACTGTTGCTTTAGCAGTGAAAGAGTCTCTTGAAGAATCAATGGATGATTTTGGATTCATGATTATTAAAACTCTCATCACTGATATTGATCCAGATGAAAAAGTTAAGCAATCAATGAACGAAATCAACGCTGCTGAAAGATTAAGAGATGCAGCGATGGCCAAAGCTGAAGCTGAAAAAATCAGCATCGTTATGCAAGCTGAAGCTCACGCTGAAAGTAAACGTCTTCAAGGTCTTGGTATGGCCAACCAAAGAAAAGAGATTGCTTCTGGTTTAAAATTGTCGATTGAAGATTTAAAACAATCCGGCATTAACAATGAAGAGGTTTTAACTATTCTTTTAATCACTCAACACTATGATGCGCTAGAGGCCATGAGTAAAAACTCTCACTCAAACACTATCATGGTTCCGTACAGTTCAAGCAACGTAACGGGAATGAGAGACCAGATTCAGGAAGCGATTTTAACTTCGGTTAATTCGATGAAAGAAAGCCAGCACAGATAATGATTAAGGTGTCTCCTGCCTGTCTTTAAGTTCAGACTTAACGAACAGGTAGGGGATAACTCCCGTAAGATTCACCAGCGTATTGGCGATAAAGAATAAATTGAATAATGAAGCGCCATGATCAATTTGCAGCATCTTAAATAAATTTTCAAACAAGACGTGACCAACTCCCAGACCTGCCGGTGTGATAGGCAGAGCTGCGCCGATCATTCCGATGGGAAGAATGCTAAAGAGATTGAGTACTGAGGTTTCCAGAGGAATAAAAGGTTTAATTAAAAGCCAGATGCAGATAAAGAGTAACAACTGATTAAACACACTCAGCATAAACGTATAAAAAAATGGTTTAAACGATAGGCGGATGGAAAGCATATCAATTAAAGGACCCAAGACCTTTGGCCATCTGTTGAGGTAATGAGTGAGCTTAGAGACGAGTTTTTCTCTGTTGATCAGGTTGCTAAAGATCACAACAATAAAAATTCCAAGCCCGACAAAAAGAACGACATTCATGATGATGAACGTTAAGAGCGCAGGGTTGAGTGCCATGATGCTTTGGTATTGAAAACAGCAAATAAAAATCCCAATCCCCAATAGGCCAAGAAGCCCTACAAAACGATCGAGGGCTATAATGGAAGCAACGGTTGTGGCAGAGAGACTTTTATCCAGGTTTCTAAAATAGAAAAACTTTATGACATCTCCGGCACTGGAGCCCGGCAGGATTACGGAAAAGAAATTGCCAATTGCATTAAACGCAAAGAGTTTGGAAAAAGAGATTTTGTTTTCGCTCTTTGTTTCCAGGAGAATCTGGCAGCGGACATTGGCGACAAATAATCGAGCAACGAGCAAGGTTATAGCGAACACCCATAAGTAACCACTATTCAAGGTCTTTGTTACGAGAGAGAAATCCAGCTGATCATTCTTAAAAAGCCAATAGCATAAGGCAAAGGCCAGGAGGAATTTGAGGGTGGTTTTCATCTATAAAAATTTAGCATATTCCCTCGCATAATGCTATTGTAGGGGGGAAATTGCTAATTTTGAGAGAGAGGAAAATATGAAAGTTTCTGTTATTGGTACTGGGTATGTGGGATTAGTCAGCGGGACTTGTTTTGCTGAAATCGGACACGATGTAACTTGTATCGACATCGATCCAAAAAAGATCGAAATGCTAAAAGCACATAAATCGCCAATCTATGAACCAGGTTTAACAGAACTTCTGGAAAGAAATATTAAAGCGGGCAGACTTCATTTCTCAACAGGGTATGAATCTGTGGCGGAAGCTCAATCAATCTTCCTGGCCGTTGGAACGCCATCTGCAGACGACGGAAGAGCTGACCTTAAGTATCTTCGTGCAGCTGCTGAAGCGGTGGCAAAGAATTTAACTGACGGAGCAATCGTTGTTATTAAATCAACAGTTCCAGTTGGGACATCTGTTGAAATCAGAAAGCTAATCGCAGAAAAAACGACAAAAAAATTCCACCTGGTTAACAACCCTGAGTTCCTAAAAGAAGGATCAGCGGTAGAAGACTTTATGCGCCCTGACCGCGTTATCATCGGTCACCAGGACGCTGGAGCGATGAAAGTAATGGAAGAGCTTTATGCTCCTCTTGTCCGCCAAGGTAACCCGATCTACGGAATGAGCAACCTTTCAGCTGAAATGAGCAAGTACGCAGCGAACTGTTTCCTTGCTACTAAGATTTCTTTCATCAACGAAATTGCCCGCCTTTGTGATTTAACAAATGCAGATATCGAAGAAGTAAGAAAGGGGATTTCATCAGATAAGAGAATTGGTGGACACTTCCTATACCCAGGTCCAGGTTACGGTGGATCGTGTTTCCCTAAAGACGTAAAAGCTCTAGTGGCAACAGCTGAAGACTACGGAATGGATTTAAAAATCATCAACGCAACTGAAGAAGTTAACGATGAACAAAAATCTTATGTCTTCTCAAAAGTAAAAAAACATTACGGTGACAACCTGACAGGTAAAGTCTTCACGTTCTGGGGTGTAGCTTTCAAAGCAAACACTGATGACGTTCGCGAGACAGCGGCGATTGCGATGGCAAGAAAGTTAATCGGAGCTGGTGCTACAATTAACATTTTCGATCCAGTAGCGACTGAAAACTACCTACATGAAATGAGTCAGTATAAAGAATGTGAAGGCAAGATTAAGGCCTTCGATAACAAGTATGATGCTCTTAAAGGATCTGACGCTTTAATCACTGTAACAGAGTGGAGAGAGTTTACGACTCCTGATTTCTCTGAAATTAAAACGAAGCTTAACAAACCAGTTATTTTTGACGGAAGAAACTTATACGACACTAAAAAAGTTCAGGCAGAAGGATTTACTTACTACGCAATTGGGAAATTCATTAAATGAAAATCGCAGTACTCCAGTTAACATCTGTTCTTGATTATAAAACGAACCTTGAGACAATCAGAGGCCTTTTAAAAGAGGCTAAAGCTCAAGGGGCCGAAGCATTCTTTATGCCGGAAGTTTTCTATTCAATGAGTGATGGAATCACTCCTACACCTTATTTAGTTGAAGAGGGCAACGAGCACTATAAAGAAATCCAGAAACTCTCGACGGATTTCGGGATGGCGCAGATTGGTGGTTCGGCCGCAACTTTACTAAACGGTAAAGTGGTTAACCGCGCTTACAACTTTGATAAAAATGGTAAAGACCTTGGTCACTACGACAAGATCAATCTTTTTGCTTGTGATCTTCCAGATAAGAAGATTTCAGAAGCAAAAAACTACACTGCTGGCTCTGATTATAAAGTCGTTGATGTAAACGCCGTTAAAGTAGGTCTGGGGATCTGTTTTGATATGCGCTTTTCAGAGATGGCCCTTCACTATAGAAAAGAAGGAGCGAGCATTATCACTTACCCTGCCGCTTTTACAGTGCCGACGGGAAGAGCTCATTGGCATACACTTCTTCGCGCCCGCGCGATTGAGAATCAGTGTTTTGTCATTGCGGCTGCTCAGTGGGGACATCACAACGATAGGATGCAAACTTATGGTCACTCGTTAGTTGTTGACCCGTGGGGAGATATTCTTATGGATCTTCAAGAAGGTGTGAAAGTAGGAGTGGTAGAACTTGATTTCCCGAAGATTGAACTCATCAGGAAATCAGTCTTAATGAATCGTCCTTATTAATCGACTTTGCAATCTAAAACACTAAGCGAATAAGCGGCCACTTTCATAGTGGCCTTTTTATTTTCTTTCATCGCTTTTTGCAGGCAAGGTGCGAACTTTTCTTCAGCGAAGTAGGCAGCTGCAAGCTCGACTAATTCCAATCTGTAGACCTTTTTAGGAGTCATCAGCATCTTGGCAATATGAGCTTTGATTTCTATTGTTTTTTCTTCACGTTTCCCAGCTTCCTGGGCAAGTGTGAAAGAGGACATCAGAAGTGTTAAAAGAAGGATTGATGTTTTCATTATCTTGGCTCCAGTGGTTTGTACATTCTCATTGTTTCATTCGCCATATCCATTTTCTCTTGTTCAGAAAGATAGATGCTGTCGCGAGGAAGGTAAGGATCAGAGCTTGAGAAAGATAAAGCTGATCTCTCCATCTGAGCTGCGTTTTCCGGGAAAGGAAAAGCTGTCACAACCGAGCCACGAGCTGTGTTCTTTGACATCTTATTGTCCCACTCCTCAACTGTTACCGGTTTATCAAAAAGAGAAGGATCGATAACCATTTTTTGTGTCTCACCTTTAGCATTTTTAACATACACGATAGGTGCTACGTGGAAGTTCCACTGGATAAGTGGCTCTGTTCCTGGAACATAGAGATCACCCTTGATCCAGACTTTATCAACGCGCACACCTTCTTCTTCAAAACGTCTTGCCATTAAGTGAGCACGGGCATAACAACCGTCTGGCTTATATTTCCAGGCAATGTCATCCATCTTTTGTGCTTTCTTAAAAAGCTCACTCGCTCTGTCCATCGTAATGGTTTGTTCAACAGTTCTATCTGGGTGAATGTTCTTTTTGATGCGGTCAAGATTTTTTGCCGCTTCAGCATTTAGGAAAACACCTTGATAAATACATCCTAATTCAGGTGCTTTTTTTGGATCGACAAAAGTCCCGACTAGGTTTCCATTTCCGATAACCTGAATGAACTCGGCCAGCTCAAGATCGCCAAGTTTTTTAAGCACTTTCTTTTTGCCTTCAACCAAATCGTTTAATGCTTTGTTGTCTTTACAAACATTTTTGTAGTAAACGATGGCCTGCTCAAAATTGGGATCTTTATATGTCACAACTTTATCGCGGTCTTGCCCAAGTGATTGAGGAACGCTCGCTTTGATGTAATCGCCGTACATCGGAAGCTTCTTATAGTCATAAGGCATATCTACTAATGGTGTTTGCGAATTTGGAGATGTGATTTTTTTAATCGTTGTAGTTGGACCGATTCCATCTTTTTCATCTAGCAAGTGAATCGTTCCCGGGATCATTGAATTTGGAGCAGAGTCATAAAGCATTGTCGCTTGGTATGTCTTCCCGTCAATCGTTACTGGATCACATTTAAAGCTTCCGCATTTAATCTGGTAACCCATTTGGCGCTGATAATCTCTTTCTTGATTTGTCAGCTCTCTGGTTTCACCGCGCTCACATGAAACTTCCTGGCCATTAAAAAGTTGAACCTTGTATGACTTTTCGTTGTAGGCCCTGTCGAGTTCTGCTTTCGCTTCTTCTCTGTCGTACATGTAGGCCTGGACAATAGACTTATATTGAGAAGAGCCTTTCGTCTTTAATGAATTATCAGAGCGGTTTTCTGGGTTGGTGAAAAAAGCATCAATGAGCATGACACTTTCATTGTACTTAGTGCTTAGGTCGTTAGGTTTTCCAAAAGCGCCTGTACCACCATAACCTCCCATCATTCCACCACCCATACCCATTCCCATTCCTGGAGATGTCGTTGGAGCAGCGTAGAGAGTTTTTCCATCGGCCACGACATTTTCAATCGTAGCGAATGACGGTGCATTTTCTTTATCTCTACTAAGGGCCGTGAAACCAAATGGATTGTTTTTAACCAGCACTGGTTTGTCGCCATTAGGACAAACGTAAACTTTGACTTCTTTATCGAGATTACATTTTACAGATGATTGATTGTTGGCAAGTTTAACCGTTATTTGTGGATAATCATCAGGATTGAGTTTCGTTGTTCCCATGCCCCCAGGAAACCCACCAGTCATTCCACCGAATATGCCACCACCAGGGTAATTGAAAGAGTCTTTTTGAGAGCCTTGTTGCTGCTGTTGCCCTGGATACTGATTGTATTGATCCAAGTCTTGCACCTGAGCGAAGACTGTCGATTGCATCAAAGCAAGCGAAAGAAGAAGTAGATTAATTTTCACATAGACCCCCAATTAGGGGTCTTATCGGCCAAACAAAACGCAAATGTGACAAATTAATGTCTGAGAGATTTGATCGACTTTTTAACGATGTCTGGCTTGAGCCAAATTGCTGCTAAGACTCCGATAGAACATCCAAGGATGATATCAATCGCACGCCAATAAGCTAAGTGATGAGTGGCCGTTGATTGAGGAGCGGCAATTTCCAGGAAAAAAAGAATCATGGCCGCGATATAGATGTTACCAACCCAATAATTTTGAGAAAGGCCTAATGGCATTAAAAATGAGCAGATAAACACAAAAGAGATAAGCAGAAGCTGGTTGTGGGCATAACTTAAAATGACCGAAGCGATGACGACACCTAAAATTGTTCCCAGAACTCGCTGGGCACTTTTGTAAATACTTTGATAGCTGTCTGGAAGAATCACGATAAGCGCAGTCCCCACAATCCAGTTTGCATGAGCGAATTCAAAAACCTGAGCAAGGATATACCCAAGAGTTGAAAAGACAGCGCATACTAAAGGGAATTTGATCCCGCGGTTATGAGCAATAATCTTTTTTACTGTCGCTCTCTTACTTTCCGTTAATTTAGTCTCATGTTTTGTAACCTTAAAAATGACATAGGCCCAAAATAAGTAATTGAGAAAAGCGATACTTGAATAAAGAAGAAGTGAGGTAAGTTTCAGCTTAATAACAACTTCTGCTGAAGCCGTTAAGAATTGAAGCGTGATAAAAAGCATCATGCGTTCAAGTTCAATTCCATAATCTTTTGATTTCCCCAGAAGAAAACTCAAAATGAAAAGAATGATGGCGACAGTGTAGAGGCTACCAACAGAAGCTGCGCCAACAGCTAAACTGATCATCAAGAGAATAAACGTGACGACCAGGTGGCGGGTGCGAACAAAAAAACTATCGAAGTGATCATTTAAGTAAAAAACCAGACCCATAAGTGAGCCGAACATCGAAACAAAAAGTTCGTGGTTAAAATGTCCAATGATGAGTGGAGTGGTGATGGCCAGCGCAGAAAGAAGCATCTTAAAGAGCGGTGTTGGCTCAGGATTGATACGAAGTGTGTTTTCGACGTGTTCTTTAAATGGCATAGCTACTCTGTTTTAAAAAGGTAGTAGGTTCTCGGCCCTTTCAGAGAATTGAAACGTTGGGTTGGTCTGATTCAGACTCTCTCCACTGATCACTTTCTTATAAAGCTCCAGATAACTTAGAGCATGTTTATTCACATTAAAATTGTCTTCGACATACTTTCTGATTTTATCTGGATCAAAAGTTTTTGAATGATCTTCGCGAACAAATTTTTCCAATTCGTTATAGTTGTGAGCGATAAAACCAACATCTTTAGTGATAAGTTCAGGAAGGCTTCCGTAAGGAGAACCAATCACAGGCAGACCTTGTGACATCGCTTCAATAACAGCGATTCCAAATGGCTCTGGCCAACGAACCGGAAAAACCATGAAGTCGCAGTTTCTAATAATGTCCATTTTTTTATCGCCGCCAACAACTCCGTGGTTGTGGACATAACGAGACAGCCCCCACCAACGTCCACCTGCAACGTGCAAGTGTCTGCCAGTGCTTCTTGCTGCCTTAACGGAGTCTTTTAAGTTCTTCACTCGCCAGGAAGCTTTGGCCAGGAAGAGAAAATCATTCCAGGCCCGTTTCTTTTTTGGTTGGTATGGGTATTCGGCCAGATCGATTGCATTGTGAACGAATTGAGTTGAACCGTGAACTTCAGCATGTCTCTTAGAAACAAAAACAGAGTTCTTATCGAAAATCTCTCCCGGTTGACCATTACCGTGAACAGTAATGATTGTCGGAATGTTTCCAGGAACGCGGTAGTTGTAGCTTAAGTGAATGATGTCGGCGTCCTGTGGGATTTGTGTCGTCCACTCTTTTCCTTCCATTTTCATAGGGATGAGTTCGATGCCGTATTCTTTAACTTTAGAATCGGGGTGTCCGATTAAAACGACTTTATGGCCCAGGCGAGCAAGCTCTACCATGTGCCAGAAAAGAATGCGCTCAATTCCGCCATAACCAATAACCGGAAGAACGCCTGAGTGAGAGAAAACTATTTTCATAAAGGTCCTAGATTTTTTTACCAAGTTGCAGCTCGTGAAGCTTAGAGTACTTCAAAAGAGCGTAGAGAGAGTTGATACAGCAGATAATGAAACCGTATCGGCCATCTAAAAATCCACCCTTGATAAAATAGTCGCGGAAGAATTTAAAGACAGGTCTCGTGACAATTTTAAAGACACTTGAGCGCTTGCCTTGTTTAAAAGCAGCGTAAGCGGCAATTGTCGTGAACTTATTTGTTTGAGTCACGTGAGCAGTGATTGAATCATAACTGTAGTGGAGAAGATCGCCGTTTAAAAAACCGGTTCCTTCGTTCACTGTCATTTGAAGAATATCGTGTGGGTTTTCTCCACCCCAACGAGCTTTGCCTTTTTTAATCAGGCGAAGTTTTGTATCAGGGTACCAACCGCAGTGGCGAACCCAGTGACCGTTGTAATTGGTTAAGCGGTTAAAGCGGTAGCCATTCATGTTGAAATTCTTTTTGACCATCTTGATTTGAGTAAGAAGTTCTGGAGAAAGGGCTTCATCGGCATCGAGAGAAAGAACGTAATCGTGAGACGAGTGATCTAAAGCAAAGTTCTTTTGTTCAATGTGGCCGGCAAATGGATTTTTAATAAAACGGGCACCAAGGCGGGTAGCGATTTCTTCAGTTTTATCTGTAGAGAATGAATCCACTACCAGGACTTCATCGGCGATTTCTTTAACCGAAGTGATGCAACGTTCAATGTTGTTCTCTTCGTTGTAAGTTATGATGGCCACTGTTAATTTATTCATTCTTTGGTACCTAAATGCGAAAACTTTCAAACATTCTGTTAGTTAAAAACCGTGCTTTAGGCGACTCCGTTATGGGGCTTAGCTCGGTTGCTTACACTCGTGCATTATACCCCAAGGCTAACATCATTTACGCTGTTCCTCAATGGGTGGCGCCGCTTTATAAGAATGTTGAAACAGCGGCAGATTCTATTTACCCGCTCTCGCTAAAGTCGTTAAAAGATTTCTTTAAAACTTACCAAGACCTGAGAAAACTAAAAATCGATCACATTCATGAAATGCACCAGTCGGGAAGAGGAGCTAAGGCGTTTAAGCTGATAGCTTTTTTAATGGGGATTAAATACACCGCCCATAACCATCATTTAAAAGAAGGTGGTGAGGTTCTTGATCAGGGCGTGATTAAGCCACTTATTCAAAGAGACCTTGATGGTGTGTATTCTTTTTTAGGTGATAAAGAGATTCCAAAATTTTTGGATTACTCACCGAAGATGACCGTCCTTAATTCCAACGCTAAAAAAGCGAGAATTATTTTTGGAGTGGTGGCGACCAGATTGACGAAAATGTGGCCTTTGGAGAATTATATCGCTTTGGCGAAACTGATGGCCTTAGCTTTTCCTGAATTTGAAGTAGTCATACCACTTTCTAAAAGCGTGGATGATGAAAGAATTAAAAACGAACTAGAAGCTTTAGGTCTTCCCTCAAATACAGCTATCGTTCATATTCCCTTGGCTGAGCTCCCAAAATTTTTTGAGGAGTCGGCTTTTTACATTGGAAATGATACAGGCCTAAAACATATCGCGGTTGCGGTTGATTTAAAGAGCTTCACGCTTTTTGGACCAGAGCCTGCCAATGAATGGCATCCATACGATTCTAAAAAGCATCCTTATTTTTATGTGGAAGAGCTGGCATGCAGAACCAGAGTGCACCACTACTGTGGTCTTTCCGTCTGTGATTTAAAAGATGAGTACATGCAATGTTTGAAACTGTTTACGCCGGAGAAAGTGATGGGGTCCATCACAACTACATGTAAGGATTTTCTCCACTCTCGTGATCTGTAATATCGACCACGTCAGTGATTTCCGGAAAATTTTGTTTCACCAGAGTTTGAATCCCTTGCTTAAGAGTGGCATTAGAGCTTGAACATCCCTGACATCCACCTTGAAGGCGAAGGAAAAGAACGTTGTTGTCGAGGTCGACGATTTCCACGTTACCACCGTGAGCAGCGAGTGCCGGGCGAACTTGTTCATCAAATAAATTTTCTAGTTTTCTGATCATATTAATATCTTCCTCTAATCAATTCTAACTGAGAAACGGCTGAATATATAGCATGTTCTACTCTAAGAATGCTAGACGATATCTTGACACTTTTAAAGCCTGCCTGATGAAAACGCTCTATGTCTTCAGGGATAAAACCTCTTTCCGGACCGATAGCTAAGGTGATGGCAGTATCAAAGTTAATACTCTCTTTTAAATCAAGGAAGTTCTCTTTTCCTGAAAGATCAAGAATGAACTTTTGAGGCTCGTTTTTATAGTGATCTGCTGGGTTATATTTATCGACCTTAACACCAGGAAGTTCACCATAGATTGCCGACTGAGAAAGTCCTGCAAGCAGGTATTCTTCGCACTCATGGGGGTCAAAAACTTTTGAGTCCAGGTAGCTTTTCTCAGAGAGAGCGGCCTTAAAAAAATGGATATTTTTAGCGCCAAAAGTAGTGGCGTGTTCGAGAACCTTTTTGCTGGTTTGCGGTCTGGAAATTCCCACTACCAAGTTAAACCATTGCGAGTGAGCTTTTGTCAGAGGAGAGAGCTCGAGGATGCATTTGTCTTTTGCCAGCTCAATGATTTTACCTTGGCAAAGGCCTTGTCCTAAAACTGTACACTTAAATGTGTCTCCTGCCTTCGCTTTAAGTGTCTCGTGCATATGCGCGAGGACTTTTGGATCGGCAATGACCCCGTCAGTGTTTTTTAGGATTAATGAATTCATGCATGACTAAATCTCATCAGTGATTGAGACCGTCAAGTCAGATTCGATAGGGGAAATCCCTTCGTTTAAGGCACCCTGGATTTCAAGGGCATTTTCCACAAATTCCCTTTGGTTTACACGCTGGGGCCCCGGGACATTGTAGTTAGTGATAGCAATAAAAAGGACTGAAGCTGTCGCGCAACCGCTCACGGCCCAGGTAACCCAATTGCTAAATAGGCGAGGCTTCTTGCTCTTTTCAAGCTTCTCAAAAAAAGCTGAATCAAAGTTAGACGATGGAGTGACATCCATTTTCTTCTTTAGTGCATCTTTTAATTGATTGCTCATTTTGAGCCTCCTAATTTAGTTTTCATTCCTAATTTCGCACGGTGGACCAGGTTTTTTACGGCCTGGGGAGATTTATTTAAAACACTTCCCATTTCTTCAAAGCTTAAGTCATCATTCATCCACAACAAAAGAGCTTCTCTTTGAGTGAGAGGAAGCGTGCCAATTACATTGTTAATCTCTTCTTTGGTAGATTCATTCACCATCTTTTCTAAAACTGATTCATCCTGGTCGGTGAATTCAGTTTCTATATCTTCAAAGCTCTGGTCCCTTTTAAGTGGGTTCTTATCAAGAGCATCGAGATTGGTATTTTTACAAATGGTCCACAACCATGTTCGGAATGTTTTTTGTGGATCATAATTTTTTTTGTAGCGATAGACCTTTAAAAAGGTATCGTGAACAATTTCTTCCGCACGGGCCTGGTTAAAAGTGTATCCATAACTAAATCTAATTAAGGACTCTTTGTATTTATGGTAAAGGCGCTCGAACGCAACCTGATCATCGTGATCAGCAAACATCTGCATTAACTGGTTGTCGGACATAATGCCTTTTGTGGCCCTGGCAGTTTCCATTCACCTATAATACGCAAATATTGCCCAAAAGTTTCGTGAAACTTTTATGAAATGCTAGCGTAAAATGGTTAAGAGAACAAAAACGGAGGTTCTAACATGACGATTTCATTAGGGGTGCTAAGAAACGCTATTTTTACCCTGGTCCTTTTAATGGGAAGCGCTGTGACTTTTGCGGCCGATGACCAGGTAAAAGAAGACGTCGCTAAGTTTTCTAAAGAGTGCTCAAAATTCCGTGAAGACCACATTCAGGAAATGCGTGATTTGCACGTTAAACATATTAACGAAATGTATGACCGCAAACTGGCCAATGTAAGAGAGCTTGAAGAGCTTTATAAACAATTAAAGCCGGGTGATAAAACTCACAACAAAGCTTTACGTGAACAGATTAAAGAGAAACAAGACTCTTTCAAAAAAGAAGAAGAGAAAAACAGAAAAGAGTTTAAAGAAAATGTCCTGAAGAAAAAGAATAAAGAATTTCAGGAAGCTATGAAAACTCGTATGAAAGAAATGAAATCAAAATACAAAGATTAGAAGTTCGTTTGGAGTCACGTCCATAATCTTCCTAGGTTGGGGATAAGGGGCATGAGGTAGCATTGAATGATGCCATTTCATGAAACTTATCCCCGCTTTATTTTCACCCTCATGTTTTACACTACTGACTGCCCCTGTCGCTTCCGGAAAAACCAGGATGGTGGTGGAGTTTTATCGCGAAGAAGATTTTAAGATCGTTTATCTTTCTCCCTTGCGGGCCCTCGCCAATGAAGTCCATTCCAATTTAGAAAAGGCCGGTGAAAAACATATCTTTCTCGCTGGTGGTGAAACACCGCTGGAGGATTGTTTAAAAGGGTTTATTAAAGCGAAGAAGAGTTTTCTGGTCTCAACGATGGAGCTTTTGAGTGAAGAGTTCCTCGAAGAATTATTTGAGCTTGAAGAGAAAGTTATTTTTGTCATTGATGAGTTTCATTTGTTTTATTATTGGGGGCAAGGTTTTCGTCCTGTACTTCATGACCGCTTCCTCGCCATTTTGAATTGTTGCTTTCCCATGCTGGCCGTCACCGCGACGATGGATCAGGAAGTGATGGCGGGATTAAAAAAAGACCTGGAGTATTATCAGGACTTCTGGATTCACATCGATTACGGCAATCATGCTCTCCATAGAAAACCTGAAAAGCAGCTGAGCTTTTATGGGATGAAGCCGGCCTATATACAAAAAGCTTTTTGGAGAGAGTTAAGACAGAAAGAGAGTGAGCACATTTTTCTTTATTTCTGTGCTTACCGCTCACAGGTGGATGAGCTCACCGACCGGGCAAAGCGTTTGGGGTTTAAGGCCTTGGGCTGTGTCGGTGGAGAAGTGGAGTCCTTTTTAGAAAATGTAGAAGAGAATAAAGGCGAGATTGATTGCATCTTTTCGACGACAACTTTAAGCCACGGAGTGAATCTTCCGGAGATAAAAAAAGTTTTTATTGATTATGAAGTGAAGAATTACGACTTCTGGCTGCAGATGATTGGCCGGGGAGGAAGAAGGGGGAGTGGTTACGAAGTCTATACAACTGATCGTTTTCATACGACTAAAAAAGAAAGACTAAAGCATAAAGCAAAAATCGTTTTGGGAGACCTTCTGGGAATTGAAATCTAGGAGACAAACATTTTCTCCTTCAGGTAAGATGGGAGGATGCAAACCAAAGTTGAAGGGCTGGTCCTTTCGAAAATTCCCTACGATGAACGCCACATTATCGCTCATCTTCTGCTTAGGACAGGACGAAAAATTTCCGTGGTCTTTTACGGTGGACGCGGCGGTGGGAAAAAACAAAAGTCTTCGATCATCGAACTTGGTTTCATGCTTTCCGTAGAACTTTCTCAAGCAAAAAATCATTCTGATATTTATCATGCTAAAGAGTGGAACTTGATCTGGCATCACGATCTGATTCGTTCTAACCACAGTGCTTTTTACCTGATGTGCTTTTTCTTAGAAGTGATCAACCGCATCTCTCCGACGGAGAACCTGCATGATGTGCATGAAGAAAACACGGAGATGGTAGGGCTTTTTACATCGCTAAGTAATGCTTTGGTGCACCTGGAAAAGTCTCTTAAAGAGAATTCATTTTATATTCACTCGCACGCCGTCATCTTTTTAACCAAGACCTTGCTTCACTTGGGAGTTTTTCCAGAGCGCGAGCACTGCACGTTGTGTGGCATTGAGCTGGGTGGATTCAATGATATGTACTTGCTTTCAGAAGAAGGGGGCTTCTCTTGTCCTCCTTGCATGAATCAGAGGAAGTCTTACTCTGTGCAATCAGGGCGCGAGCTTTGGGAAATTGTCGGGCACATCGCCCACACAAAATACTCCGAACTTCATGGGCTTAAGCTGGAATACAAATCACTTCCTAAAATGCTCTTCCACTATTTTTGTTTCCAATTCCATTTTGAAGAGAAAGATTTTAAGACCGCTCCTATGGTATTTTAGCCTCTTATGGGCTAATCTGGGGCATGATTAAAAAACTTATCCAGCAGCTATGGCCTTACATTAAGCCATATAAATCTATGGCCCTTGCGGCCTTTTTATTATCATTCGTTCTAGCGGCCCTAACGGGAGCGCAAGTAAAACTTATCAAGCCTATTTTTGATAGCGGTCTATCGGGATCAGCGACACTTCAGGAAGTTCTCACTCTTTCAGGTCTGTTACTGCTTTTGGGTGTGATTAACTTCCCGGCAAGATACTTTCACTTTTACTGGATGAGATACGTTGGCGAAAAAATGAACTCAGACATGAGATCAACTCTTTTTGCTAAACTTCAAAGATTGCCGACAAGTTTTTACAACCAAAATAAACAAGGCCGCATGCTTTCAACTGTTCTTAACGACGCTGAGATTTTCGCGCAATCGTTTAGAGCTTTGATTGATATTATCAGAGAGCCGGTAAAGGCACTGGTTTACCTTGGTCTTGCGATTTACAGTGACTGGCAATTAACTCTGGTTATTTTAGTTGTTGGTCCGCTTTTTGTTATGATTTTCCAGATTAGCGGAAAGAAGATTAAAGCGAATCAAGGTCAGGTTCAGGAAGGGCGAGCTGAATTAACTCACAATTTAGCTGAGGGGCTTTCAAGCCATAAAGTGACCAAAGCTTTTAACCTGCAAAAATTCGTGATGGAACGTTACGAGAGATCACAGGACTATTATTTTAAATTTCAAATGAAGACGACGAAAGTCGAAGAGATTGCTCACCCGTTTGTTGAACTTATCGGGGCGATTGCCTTTTCTCTGGTTATCGTTTTTGCTTACTACAGAATTAAATCAGGTGCGATGACTGTCGGGGATTTTATCCAGTTCGTAGCAGCTCTTGCCCTTTTAATGGATCCAATCAGAAAATACTCTCAGGCCAACGTAAAACTTGGGCAAGGTTTAGCAGCTGCAGATCGCATTAACCAGATTCTTGATCTGGAAGAGGAAGTTGATAAAGGGACTTACGATATTAAATCGTTTAACGATGAAATCGCAGTTAATAACGTGACGTTTGGTTACGGTGAAGCTGATGTTCTGAAAGATTTTTCTCTCAAAGTAAAAAAAGGTCAGAAGATCGCTCTTGTTGGTTTATCGGGTTCTGGAAAGTCGACATTGATTAACCTTCTTCTTGGTCTTTACCCGCTTTCACAAGGCTCAATCACGATTGATGGAAGACCTCTTTCTGAGATTAAACTTAAAGAATTAAGAAAACGTTTTGGATTAGTGTCTCAGGATATTTTCCTTTTCCACGACACGATTAGAGAGAACTTAACAATCGGTGGAACATTCAGCGATGAAGAAATCCAGCGTGCCCTTGAAGTTTCTTACGCTTCAGAGTTTGTGAATAAACTTCCTCAAGGTCTAAATACAGTTGTAGGAGATAGAGGTGCCAAACTCTCAGGCGGACAACAGCAGCGTTTAACGATTGCCCGTGCTTTCTTGCAGAACACTGACATTCTTTTATTCGATGAAGCGACCAGTGCCCTTGATAACGAATCAGAGAAAGTTGTTCAAAGAGCACTTGAATCTATTGCTGGTAATAAAACAGTTATTGCTGTTGCTCACAGGCTTTCAACGATTCAGGACTACGACCGCATTTTCGTTTTAAAAGACGGGCGTTTAGTTGAAGAGGGAACTCATAACGAACTGATGTCAAACAACAGTGAGTACAAAAAACTTTACGAGCTTTCTTTAAAGGCTTAAGTTCGAAGGATTTTTAAGGCCCCTCTGAATTTACTCATAAATTCAAAAGGCGATTTGGTTTTGACTGCGCTTCTGAAAATGTAGCGCGGTCTGAAATAAAACTTGCGGTAGGCGTACTTGTGCAGCTCTACCAGCCTCTTCATCGGCACATACTCTTCCCAGTGATCCACTTTAAAATCTTTGGTCGGGTTCATGGCAAACTTCTGCCATCTTCCGCCTTCAATTAGCCCTTTGGCCACGGCCTGGTCATAGGCTTCAGTGTGTGGATAAAGAGTCATAATATTAAACTGAGCATAGTCCGGGTCTAAGTCGACCAGGAACTGAATGTTCTTGATGATGTCGGCCTCTGATCTTTCATGAGGAAGTCCTATCATATAATCGGCCACAGAAATAATTCCGAGCTCTCGGCACCAGCGGAAAGCATTCTGGACTTTTTCGATGTTACAGCCTTTCTTTAAAACTTTAAGTCCTTCATCACTTCCGGTTTCCACTCCAAAAGAGATTAAGCGGCATCCATTTTTCTTGGCGATGGCCAGGGCCTCTTTAGTAAGCGAATTTACGCGTCCTCTAAAATCCCATGTGATCTTAAGTTCTCTGCGCTCAAACTCTTCACAGATTTCAATAAGACGTTTTGGAGTGATGTTAAAGAGATCGTCGTAGAAATGGAATTCGTCGTAACCAAGCTTTAAGCACTCTTCGATTTCATCAGCGATAAGTTTTGGGCTTCTCGCGCGGTATTTTTTATAAGGCACATTACAGAAAGTGCAGAGGTAAGGGCATCCACGGCTGCTGATAATAGTCGCCAGGTTGCTACTCACGCCCAAGATACTGCTGTATTTGATGTGTTTAATGAATTTTCGATTGGGAATGGGAATGGTGTCGACATCATCGACATACGCAGGATTGACGATCACAGAGTTTAGGAAGCGATTGTCTTTTTTGGGTTCTTCTGCACGCTTGATTGATTCTTTAGTGTACACACCAAGAATGTGCTCAATGGATTCTTTCTTTTCCAGGCAATTAACTAAATCAGTAAAGGCCTTTTCACCTTCGCCCACGACAATGGAGTCGATATTGGGCATGGCCGCTGCTTCGTTTGGATACGAAATCGCATGGTGCCCGCCAAGGCAAATGTGGCAATTAGGAAAATGAGCCTTCACATTTTCTGCGACCATTTTTATGTCGACTAAAGAAATCGTGAAGCTGGTCATTCCTAAAACATCAGGTTGAATGATTTTTAATCTTTCAATAAGAGCGTTGTGATCCACTTGTTCGGCCACGCAATCGATGAAGTGAAGATTGTGGCCGGTGGTGTTTTTTTCTAAGTATGACAGAACATAGAGAGCACCCAGAGGAGGAAAATAACCATAGTCGTCAGCTTCTAAAAAACTGTCGCCTTTTTCGTCGGGAAATTCGACGATGGTGTTTTTATCCGGCGGGTTGATAATAACTATATTCATAAAAAGCATTATAACATAAACTAATTTTACGTGAGAAAAATGAGGGAAAAAGAGCGCCATGATTTCGCTGGGGATTATCTGTTATCAGGGACATTCATCATCTGCCGCATTGGTAAAAGATGGCAAGACCTTAGGAGCGGTCTCTGAAGAACGTTTTTCCCGCAAGAAATTCGACGACGCTTTTCCCGAAAAATCCATTGAGTACCTGACCACAGAACTTGGCATTTCTTTCGAAGAGATTGATCACATTGCTATTGGCTGGTCTCCGCGCTTAACTATCCTGGGCCAGTTAAAAAGTTTACACAAAAAATCACTGCGTTTTTTTCTGGAAAAAAGAGAAGGCGCTAAAAAACGTTCGCGCTTTAATAAGTTTTTTCTTATCGCTAACCTTAAAAATGAAATTAGAAAACGCTATCAGTTTAAAGGTGAAATCTCATTTATTGATCACCACCTTGCCCATGCGGTGTCGGCCTATGTGCAGACTGAAAGACAGGATGGCATTTGTATGGTGGCCGATGGGATGGGGGAGTTTGCTTCCACCAGTCTGTTTGAATTTAAAGGGTCCAATACACGAAAAATTTACGAAGACCATTTCCCGCATTCATTGGGAGTCCTTTATTCGAGTGCGACGCAGTTTTTAGGTTTTACTCCAGATAGCGATGAATTTAAAGTGATGGGGCTTGCCGCTTATTCGCAGAGTGCGCGTTTTAACGAACGCTTTAAAGAGCTTTATCGTTTCAATGACAATCATTTTGAGTTAAACCTCAAGTATTTTGAAATTCATAAAAAAGGAAATCAGTTTTTCTCTGAAGCCTTTTACGAACTTTTTCCGGACGTGAATACGGAAAATGACAGAATGGATTTTGCTCGCTCGCTACAAGATCATTTGAACTTTATTGTGCTCGGGATTTTAGAAAAGAATAAATCATTTTTTCATTCAGATTCTTTTTCTGCTTCAGGTGGAGTGTTTCTCAACTGCTTATTGAATCAGAAAATTGCAGAGAGTTCACTTTTTAAAAGTTATACATTTTTTCCAGTGGCCGATGACAATGGGACAGCTCTTGGAGCTGCTCAGTGGGTGCAGATGCAAGCTGGTGTGAAAATGGAAAAGGTGGAACATCTTTTTCTAGGGCCTGCTATCGGGGAGATTAAAACCAGTTCATTTAAAAATCTTAACTATAAAAAAATCTCCCATACCAGCGAAGTGGCCGAGCTTCTGGCAAAGGGGAAAGTCATCGCATGGATGCAGGGAAGGATGGAATTTGGTCATCGCTCGCTTGGAAACCGTAGTATTTTAGGGGACCCTCGCGATAAAAAGATGAAAGATATTATCAATGAAAAAGTAAAGTTCCGTGAGCCTTACAGGCCTTTTGCCCCTAGTTTTCCAGAAGGAGAAGTGCAGAATTTTTATCAGACAGATAAAAATTCTTACCCTTTTATGATTGAAACTTTAAATGCAAAGGAGATAACAAAAGAGCTTGCTCCCGCTATTGTGCATGAGGATGGAACCTCCCGTGTGCAAACAGTTTCTTCAAAATATAATCCGGAATTTTTTGAGCTTCTTAGGGAGTTTTACAAACTGACGGATTGCCCGATTCTACTTAATACATCCTTTAATATTAATGGAATGCCCATTGTGCTTTCAGTAGATGATGCCGTGGATTGTTTTATGAAAACAGAAATGGATTATCTAGTAATTAAGGATTATTTGCTTTGGAAATAAAAGATTTTTTAAAAAAATATGCATCTAGTCTAATAATCTTATTTTTTATCGGACTACTTTTTTATATTCAAATCTGGATGGTTTCGTATGCTGATTACCCTTATCAGGATGAATATCATTCAATTTTGCAGGCACTTGGAAAAGGAACATATCCCAATAATCTTCACGTCAGGTTTCTTTCGCTTTTTACTCTGATTTCGAGAAATTTTTATGACGTATTTTATATGAATTTTATTCTCTCGGGCTTTTGCCTCTGTCTTCTTTTTTTCCTTTATCACAGGAAAAGAAATATTTCATTGGCGACTAACATTTTTGTTACATCAACATTAGCACTTTGTTCATTGCATATTACCTTGTCGAGGAAAATGCATTTTTGGGCGATTGCTTTTTATTTTCTGATTCTGCTTATGGCGGATCGTTTTGAAGGTAGAGCTCGAGGAATTTTTCTTTTTCTTAGTTTAGGAGTTTTAGGGTTTTTTAGAATGGAATTTGCTTTTGCTGCAGCTTTAGCGCTATCGCTTTCTTTGGGGATTCCCAAGACAAAAAAGCAAAAGATAATATCTTTCTTTATTTTTTCATTGGGAGGAATTGCTGCAGCGTTTTTGATTTATCAATACGTTGGAGGGATGAAACCTCTGCTTTCTATTAGCCTGGCAACTGACACTCATCCTCAATCTTACGGTCCGCTTGAGCGTTTATGGAATTTGATTTCCATCTTCGTTTTTAATATTTTTCAATATGGAAAGTATGTAGTCTATACGCTTTGGCGTGTTTTGTTGGACTCTTATTTTACCATGATGAATGCTTTTCTTTTGCTGCTTTTCATTCAAAAATCTTTTAAAGAAAAAGGACAGAATTACTGGAGAGAAGTTAGGGATAATCAGCTTTTTTATTATGTAGCGATGGTGCCTTTGCTAGCGGTTAGAAATCTTGATTCTTACATAATCATGTTTTATGTTTTGATGCTGAGTCTATTAGCCTTTATGCTCGATACTAGAGGTCACAGATGGATTTCCAAAGCGATTATTGGATTATGCTTAATGGCCTTCTTGTTCGATCGCCCAAATTATGCAGATGGTGTTTCAGTCAATTTCCCTTCAATTCGTGCTTATAATGGACTTATTAACAAGCCAATGCATGATTTGATCCAATCTCTTCCCAAAGTAGATTATGAAAACCGTTTCCGTATTCTTTCATATGAGAGAATTGGAGAGGTATTGGGTCATGAAGGCCTAGAGTTTTACCTTTATTTTCAATTAAAGGACGCCTGCTCAAATGGGGAGATTCCTTTTGACATAGTGCTCATTCAAGACAGTTGGGAATATGATCCTAATATCAAAATAATTAAAAAATGTGTTTTGCCAGCACTTGCATCTATGAAACGCTATACTTTTGCCCCTGGCTATGACCTTTTTCTTAGCCAAAGACTTCAAAACATCGCACCGCGCACATTTGGGAACTAACTAAGCTGTGCTTTCATTAACTAAAGCAAAAATTTTAATTACAAAAAACCCAATAAAAAGTAATCTTTCAGAGTCAAAATTTGGAAATTTCAGCCTGGAGAATTAGCCGTGTCTAATGAAAGCAATTTAAAATCAATGAGTGATTTAGTGGCCCTGTGTAAGCAACGTGGATTTATTTTTCAATCATCAGAAATTTATGGTGGATTGAACTCATGTTGGGATATGGGTCCTTACGGAGTTGAGTTAAAAAATAACTTAAAGAACCGTTGGTGGAAAGCAATGACTCTTCGTCAAGATGTCGTAGGTGTTGATGCTTCAATTCTTATGCACCCGACAGTTTGGAAAGCTTCAGGACACGTTGATGGTTTCTCTGACCCGATGGTAGACTGTAAAGTTTGTAAAGAAAGATTCAGAGCGGACAACATCGACATGACTAAACCATGTCCGAAGTGTGGATCAAAAGATTCATACACAGACGTTCGTCAATTCAACTTAATGTTCAAAACTCAAATGGGAGCGATGGAAGATACGTCTTCTATGGTTTACCTAAGACCAGAAACGGCTCAAGGGATTTTCGTAAACTTCCTTAACGTTCAAACAACAATGAGAAAAAAACTTCCATTCGGTATTGCTCAAATTGGTAAAGCATTCAGAAACGAAATCACTCCAGGGAACTTCATTTTCAGAACTCGCGAGTTCGAACAAATGGAAATGCAATATTTCGTAAAACCAGGAACACAAAAAGAGTCAATGGAAGCTTGGAAAGAAATCCGTTGGAAGTGGCACCTTGAAAACGGTCTGCGTGCAGAGAAGATCAAGTGGGCACCACACGGACCAGACTCACTTGCTCACTACGCTGACGCTGCTACAGATATCGAATACGAATTCCCGATGGGATGGGGAGAGATGGAAGGGATCCACTCTCGTACTGACTTCGACTTAAAACAACACCAGGAATACTCTGGGAAGAACATGAACTACGTTGATCAGGTGAACAACGAAAAATATCTTCCATACGTAATCGAGACTTCGGTTGGTGCGGATAGATGTTTACTAGCGATTATGTGTGATGCTTACAGATTAGAAAACGAAGGTGATGCGGACAAGGAAAGATCAGTAATGAAATTCCACCCAGCACTTTCTCCAATTAAAACAGCAATTCTTCCGCTTTCTAAAAAATCAGAGCTGGAAGAAGTCTCGACAAAGCTATTCGAAGATATCGGTGGCGTTTATAAATCAGAATACGATGTAGCGGGTACAATTGGAAAACGTTACAGACGTCAGGATGAAATCGGAACTCCATTCTGTATTACAGTGGATTTCGATACGTTAAACGATCATGCCGTTACAGTTCGCGACCGCGATACAATGGTTCAGGAAAGAATCGCGATTGCTAACGTACAAAATTATTTAAAAGATAAATTTAAATTTTAGTTTAAGGCCTCAATTAATCGAGGCCTTTTTAACAACAAGGGAAAGTATGACAAAACAATGGGTGTATCTCTTTAGCGCAGAAAAGACCGAAGGGAACAAAGACATGAAGGATCTTCTTGGAGGAAAAGGTGCCAACCTTGCCGAGATGTGTTCTTTAAAACTTGCCGTTCCTCCAGGATTCACAGTTACGACGGAAGCCTGTCTGGACTATGAAAAAAATAACAAGGCAATCAACCAGGACGTAAAAGCTCAGGTGTTGAAGGCCATTGCAGAAGTTGAAAAACTTACTGGTAAAAAATTCGGTGACAATGCCAATCCACTTCTTTTCTCTGTTCGTTCAGGGGCCCGCGCTTCAATGCCAGGGATGATGGACACAGTTTTAAACCTTGGTCTTAACGATCAATCGGTTTTAGGTTTAGCCAAACTAACAAACAACGAAAGATTTGCATGGGACTCTTACAGACGTTTCATTCAGATGTATGCCAACGTTGTTATGGATTTCAATATCTCGCTTCTTGAAGCGACGATGGAAGATTTAAAAGAAGCTCGTGGAGTTCACGATGATACTCAGCTTTCAGCGGGGGATCTAAAAGAGCTTGTTACAGTTTTCAAAAAAATCATCCTTGAAGAATCAGGGGAGTCTTTCCCAACTGATCCAATGGAGCAATTATGGTTAGCTGTCGCTGCAGTATTTAACTCTTGGGGAAATCCAAGAGCTGTTAAGTACCGCGAGATTTACGATATCCCACATAACTGGGGAACAGCTGTAAACGTTCAATCAATGGTATTTGGTAACATGGGAGATGACTGTGCTACTGGGGTGTGCTTTACTCGCGACCCATCGACTGGAGAAGCAAAGTTCTTCGGTGAGTACCTAATCAATGCTCAAGGTGAAGACGTTGTAGCAGGGATCAGAACTCCTCAGCCGATTAACAATTTCTCTAAAAACGACTCGAACAAAAACTTCAAAACTTTAGAAGAAGCTATGCCAAAAGCATTTGCTGAACTAACTGAAGTTTACAAAAAACTTGAAGGTCACTACAAAGACATGCAGGACATCGAGTTTACAATTGAAAACAAAAAACTTTATATCCTTCAGACAAGAAACGGAAAGAGAACAGCAGCTGCTGGAATCAAGATTGCCGTTGATCTTGTAAGCGAAGGAATCTTAACAAAACAAGAGGCTCTTCTTCGTGTAAACGCTGAAGACCTAAACCAACTTCTTCACCCTCGTCTGGACCCGAAAGCTACTAAGAAAATGATCGCTAAAGGTCTTCCAGCGTCTCCAGGTGCTGGAGCTGGTATTATTGCTTTTTCTTCTGAGCGCGCTCACACGCTTGCAGAAGAAGGGAAAAAAGTTATCCTGGTTCGCCAGGAAACATCTCCAGAAGACATCGCAGGTATGGTTGCTTCTCAAGGGATTCTGACGGCACGTGGAGGGATGACTTCTCACGCGGCGGTAGTTGCCCGCGGAATGGGGAAGCCATGTGTAGCAGGATGTTCAGCTCTTATGATCGATTACGCTGCTGGTACATTAACAGTTGACGGGAAACGCTACAAAGAAGGCGATTCACTGACAATCGATGGTGGAACAGGGGAAGTTATCGAAGGAATCGTGCCAACGATTGATGCTGCGATTACAGCTGACTTCGCCACTTTCATGCAATGGTCTGATGAATTCAGAAAACTTGGTGTAAGAACAAATGCTGACACTCCTGAAGATTCAAAAGTAGCAGTGAAGTTCGGAGCCGAAGGGATTGGTCTATGCCGTACAGAGCACATGTTCTTTGAAAAAGACAGAATCCTTGCTGTTCGCGAGATGATTTTCGCCAACACACTTGAAGATAGAAAAAAAGCGCTGGCAAAAATTCTTCCTTTCCAAAGAGAAGACTTTGTTGGAATTTTCTCTGCCCTTAATGGTCTTCCGGTTAACATCCGTTTACTAGATCCACCTCTTCACGAGTTCCTGCCTCACACAACTGAGGAGAAAAAAGAACTTGCTGACAGTCTTGGTCTTGATATGAAGACGATTGAACACAGAGGCGAGCAGCTTCATGAGTTCAACCCGATGCTAGGACACAGAGGATGCCGTTTAGGGATTACATTCCCGGAAATTTACCGCATGCAAGTTCAGGCCATTGCTGAAGCAGCAGTGATCTGTACAGAAAAAGGAATGACTGTTCTTCCTGAGATCATGATTCCTCTTGTGGCCGTTGAAGGTGAATTAACAATCCTTAAAGAAGACGCTATCAATGAAGTTGAGCGAGTATTTAAAGAAAAAGGAAAGAAAGTTAAGTACAAAGTTGGAACAATGATCGAACTTCCAAGGGCCGCGATCATGGGTGGACAAATTGCTAAGCATGCTGAGTTCTTCTCGTTTGGTACAAACGACCTAACTCAGACGACGTTTGGTCTGTCTCGTGACGACGCAGGTAAGTTCCTTCCTGAGTACGTTAATAAGACACTCGTACCAACAGATCCGTTTGTTTCAATCGATCAAGAAGGTGTAGGTTTCTTAATGAAACACGCCGTAACTGAAGGAAGAAAAACAAACCCTGATATGCACTTTGGTATTTGTGGAGAGCATGGTGGAGAGCCGAAATCAATTGAGTTCTGTCACAAGATTGGACTTGATTACGTTTCTTGTTCACCTTACCGTGTTCCAATCGCTCGTCTGGCCGCTGCACAAGCAGCAATCAAGAACACAAAATAGTAAGTATTTAAAAGGCTCGCCTCGTGCGGGCCTTTTTGCGTTTTATGGAGGATGAATGAAGAGAGTGATTCTTGCCCTTATGCTTATGGCCCTTTCAGCGAATTCATATGCTGAAAAGTGTGAAGGGTTTAATGCTTGTTCAGAGCTTTTTTCAAAGCTGACAGGAAAGAAACTTTCTATCGACAACGCAATCTCTGATGAGATGACAATGGCGGTTGAAGACACTGACCTGACAAAAGAAAATGCTGAAAGTGAGTATGCACTTTACCTGAATAAGAACGTGATTAGTTACTTCAAAAAAAATGGGCAACTTATTTCTCAAAGAAATGGTGAATTCATTTCAGCTCCGATTTATATCGTGAGCAAAGGAAATATGCCGCAAATGTTCAGTAAAGAAGGGTTGGTGACTTTAGTGTACCACTCGCAAATAGACCCGGATAAATTCTCTGCAAAAACCAGAGGAATGCTTTCGAAGAAAATGCCGAAACCTAAATCAGTAAACAAAGTCATTGCTTATAGAGAAAGTAAAATCTTCGTAGTCAGCGACACTTTTGAAGTGGCCCAAAAAGTCATGGAACAAGTTTTTAAAATGGATAAATAATATGATCACAGGGTACAAAGACATTTATTACAATGTTAAAGACATGAAAAAAGCCGTGACCTTCTATCAAGAAGCATTACAGATGTTTGTTGAAACAGGAGACGAGTATTGGACGAGCATGGTTGTTGGTAACCTGTGCTTAGGGCTTCATTGGAATGAAGGCCAGGATGTTCCAAAAACTGTACGCGATAGCCACGGGCAGGAAAATGGAGGAACGCTGACGCTTTCTTCAGACAATATCGAAGAGGACCGTGCACGCATTGAAAAATACGGCGGAAAAATCCTAAGCGAAAACAAGCAGCCTTGGGGGCATATGCTGGTGTTTGAAGATGTTGACGGAAACATTTTAAAGTTGATGAAGTAATCTTTTTAAACGGCAGGGTGTCCGCAAAGTGGATACACTTCCTGCCGTTTCTCCCATTTTCACCGTGCCGGTTTTTAAAATCCCCATTAAGATAGACGAGAGTATGAAAAACGAATTAGTAAATTTAGGCCTTGAACTTTTAGATCAGCAGCACTTCGATTCACTTGCTGTTGGCGTGATTGACTTTAAGAATAACTCATTTGAAAGCTTTGAGATCGCTGCCACGAATGTTGTATCGCCAAAGCCTTACTTATATTTTGACCTGGCAAGTTTAACTAAGCCTTTGACGAATTCAGCGGTGAGGTTAAAGGAGCCAGGACTTTTTGATGAAAAGAATTCGCTTCTATTAAATCACATTGCGGGTCTGCCAAGCGGAGGGCTTCTCTCGAAAGATACATGGAGAGAAGAGCTCCTGGCCTACGATATTAAATTGTCTCCGACTTTATACTCTGATTACTCATCTCTTCGCTGTATGCTGGAGATTGAAAAGAAGTCGGGTAAAAAATTAAAGGATTTATGTTCGTATTACTTTGATCCTGAAATGCTTCACTGGAAAGAGCTTCCAGATGGGGCCTTTTCACCAGAGTATGGAATCCGAAACAAGCATGTAGTGAGTGGAGAAGTTCATGATAATAATTGCTACAACATTGGTGAGTTTATTTCTCACGCTGGCTTATTTGCGACTGTCGGAGGCCTGTGCCGTTCACTCCTTAATTGGAATAAGACGGTAAAACTTAACGACCAGTTAACAGAGGCTTTCAAGTCACACAAAAATGAAGACCGCTTTATCCTGGGTTTTGACCACGTCATGGACCCGGAAAATACGCTGGCAGGAAAAGGAGCTACGACAAAAACCTTCGGGCATTTAGGATTTACCGGAACATCGTTCTGGATAGATCTTGAACAGCAAAAAGGTTCAGTTATTCTGACTAATGCCACTCAAACTTATTGGTATGAACGATCGGGATTAACCCATCTTAGAAAAACACTTGGTGAAGCTATCTGGAGGATTTAATGAATTCAGTGTCGAGTTTAGTTGTTGCATTTGGAGTTGCTTTAGGCGGATTTTTTATCGGTAACGGAATTATTCAATTTAAGAAACTAGACCGTGTGGTGGAAGTTAAAGGGCTTTCAGAACGCGTGGTAGATGCCAACGAGGCGAGATGGTCACTGACTTATAACGTGGCTTCAGACAACATGAGTGATCTCAATAAGAAGATTAGCGACACTCAAAAGACAACGTTAGCTTTTTTAGAAGCTGAGGGTTTTACAAAAGAAGAAATTATTAAAGACGCTGGAAATATCACAGATAAAGAAGCGCAAGAGTACGGTGAGAGAAAAGGCGCGCGTTTTGTGGCCCGTGGTGGATTTGTAGTGACGAGTACAAAAATTGATAAGCTGGTTGCCGCCAGCCAGAAGACCGACGAGCTTTTAAGCAAAGGTGTTGCTCTTTCCGGAAGCCGTGTGAGTTATTACTTTACGGCCTTAAATGATATCAAACCTCAGATGCTGGAAGAAGCGACTAAAAACGCCAGAGCGGCAGCTCAGAGTTTTGCGGCCAACGCTGGTGCAAAGGTAGGAGACATTAAAAATGCGTCTCAAGGGCTTTTTTCAATTGGATCGCCGATTAATGATTACGATGCCGATTCGTCGCTAAAGAAAAAGGTGAGGGTTGTAAGTCAGGTGATTTTTTACTTAGATTAAAAACAAAAAAGGGGCCTTAAAGGCCCCTTTTTATTTTAGTTATTTTCTAGTTTTTTGATTTCTGCCAGCGAAAGAGTTTTAAGCACGATTCCATTGTATTCGCCATTATCGTCAGTCTGAGCGTCAGCTGATTCACCGATTGTTACCATATAAGAAACATCAAAGAATCTTCCTGTTCCATCGCTTGTGAAACCGATGAAGAATGTATAACCGGCACCAGCAGAGGCCCAACCACCTCTACCAAAAGATGTTCTTACTTCTTTTGTGATTGTGACTTCACCACATCCATCAATCCAAGAATTATCAGGCGTGCTTTCTGCATCACACATATCGTTTTCAATTTCTTTTGCGATTTTATAAAGTGGAGAAGTTGGGTCTTTTAAAAGTTCGTTGATGAATTTTTCATTTTCTTGAGCATCAACATAACCAGCAGCTTGAGTTCCATCTGTTTCTTCTGTCTTGATAGTAACTGTTGCTTCTGTCGCACTAACTTTTTTATATGTGCGTGTTTCAGTGTCTGCAAATACATTGTTTGATAGGGCAAGAACTAATAGACCAAGAACGAATGCCTTCATAAAGACTCCTCATAAGTTTTGTTTGTGCCGGCATTATAGGGAGGCTTAGAAAAAAAGGGGAAAAAGGTGGTTTTAGCTGTAAAAATTACAGAATTTGGCTGGCTTAATGATTATTATAGGAAGGGATTTTAGTGATTTGCTGACCTTCAATACGCTCCTTAGTTCCTCTTATGGGACGGTGAAAGATCATTTGAATAGAGTCAGGAAGAACGGTTTGCGATAAACTGGCCGGCACGCGGGTGCTACCCACATTGATTGTGCGCTCATCGATTTCTGTTTTTACGATGAAAGGTATTTTGCCTGTATGCGATCGATTCCAAACGGCCATGGTTCTTTCTCCCGTAGTCGGAGTGGCCATAAACTCAGTTTGATCAGGACCAATATATCTGTAGGCGTTTCTTAAAAAAGAGTAACTGCCTTCCAGGTCTGGATGGACAAAAAGTTTGTAATATTTTGTTCCACTCACCACAAGGAAAAGCTGGGTGGTGATCTTTATTTCAAAATCAGAAGAGTACAACATCTTGGTGTCTTCTTCCTGAATCAGGTAGTATGCGAGAGGAAATTTCACTGGCTTTTTATTAGTTAAGGATTCACGTTTAAGCAGTGTACGCACTTCTTGTGGAAGGGCGTCCTGGGCCGTCAGCTCAGACACGTGTGCCTTCATCAAATATTTTGATGATTGGGTTGAGATAGTGACATTGTTGTCACAACTTACAACCAGGGCACACAATAATAAAGCCGTGCGGCCGTAGGAAAACATAGAGCTCCCCGAAAACTATAAGATCTTCATTAACCTCGACATCGCTTCCATACAAGTTCCGCCAACATCAAGGCCTTTAACTGCGGGGACAGCTCCTTTACCTTGATAGAAAGCTTCCAGAGCGTTTTCCGTCTGGCTTGTAGGAAGAAAATCTAGTGTTACGTTACCGTTGTAAGTGACGTTCTTATAAAGACCTGCATTCTTAAATCCTGAAAGTGAATAAATCTTCACCAGGAAATCCGGATCTGTTTTTTCCGGCACTTTTAGCCAGACCATGTTTGGATCATCAATGGCCGTTTTAACGTCGATGACTGCAAACGCTTTCATCTTATCTAAGAAGGCCTGATTTTCTTTTAGTGCTTCTTTCATCACTTTTTCACTTTGTGGGCTTTTCGCTTTAAAAGTCACGGCCAATTTATCTTCTTTAGGGTTCCATGTTCCTTCAACAAGTGACTTTGAGAAGGCCACTTCGAATTCTCCCGCTTCAGGGTAACTCTTTTTCATCTCATGAATGACTTCACCAATTTTGACCAGGCGATCAAGAAGGAAGCTGTCAGTGAAAGAAGCTTTTTTCTCAGCAAAGGCCAGGATCTCCTGTTGAGTCAGGTTCTTGTTTCCTTTTAAGCTAGAGTAAGCGTAGTAGCGGAAGGCCGGAGTTTTCTTTTCCAGTGTTCTTAAAACTAAATTTTTAATTCCTTCCAATTGTGTTGGAGGAGTGTACTTTGTTGCTGCTGGGATTCCTTTCGAATCTCTTTCAAAAAGTTTTGCCAGAAGTTTGTTTTGTGAATTCTTCCTCTTCGAGCTAGTGGCATGAGCAAGAGTTTCAGTTTCACTTCCTAAGATATCAGAGATCAGAAGAAAGATTTCTAAGTTGTCTTTTGGACCGTTAAAAATTCTTCTCAGGTAAGACGTTTCAACTTCAACAAACTCAGAACGCGCTTGAGCTTTTGCCAGCCACGCATGGCTTTCTTCAAAAGGAGAGCCTACGTGTTCTACTGTACCACCGTATTTTGCGCCTTCGATTTTCATTGGCTGAGACATCATCTGTAGAGCGGCTTCACCATCTCTTACTTTGGCCGGAGAAACCAGGTCTCCAACTTTATATTCTTTATTGGCAAAAGCACCAGCTGTTCCCATGTATGTTACATTGGTGTGGCCGGTATTTTTTAGGGCCTGGGCGATAGGAATAACTTCATCTCCCCAAACGTTAGAAACAACACGCCAGCGAACTGGTTTTCCATCGTTTCCTTCAAAAACGTAGTCACACATTTCAATGGTAAAGTTGTCATAGTTATAAAGTTTAAACTTACCTGGAAGCAATGAAGGATCTTTGGTAAATTCCGGCTCAAATAGGGCATAGGCATCTTCGATGATTTTTTTGTCTTTGAAGATTGCCTCGTGTCCACCAACACTGTTCATCATCATAAAGAACTTTTCACGCTCTTTTGTTCCAAGAGATTCGAGTTTATTTTCAAATGCAGCGCGGTTTTTTTGGTAGTAGTTCTTCAGTGCTCCCATTTTCCAGAAGATGTTGAACTTTCCATCGATAGATTCTTTTTGTCCGATGATAACACGGTCTGCTTTTGGAAGTAGGCGAAGTTGAAGAGCATGTTCTTCAGCTTTGGCCGCGTGGAATTTTTTAATATCGCCTTTAACGATAACCTTACTGTTTAATTTTCCACCAGAGAAATTAGAAAGAGAGATCTGGTGAGATAAGTGGTCTAGACGGTCTTGTCCACCGATGTTTGTAATAGCATAGCGGTAAGTTTTTTCACCCGGGTATTGGATGATGTAAATCTTATTATAGTTTTTAGCAAAAGGTTTTACTTCATAAAGAAGCTCGCCATTTTTATCTTTTAGTTCCTTTAAAAACTCGCGGCTATCTCCAAGGTGAAATTCGATAGGGCGGTTGTTCTCGTTAGCTTCCCAGAAGATAGCTCGCGTTGTTCTGTTTGAAATATAATGTCCTGAATCCAGAGTCATATCTTCTGGTGCCAGGATTTCCGGATTGAGCACGGTTCCCGTGTTGATATCAGTGCTCGTGCTTGGCATAGTCAGGGCAATATCCAGCTTACTAGGAGCTAAATTGAAAGCCTCGTTAAGTTTTGTCTTAAAAAAGTTGTAGCCCCACTTTAACTGAGTTTGTGTCACACCATCAGTAAGCTTCTCATCTTTTAGCAGATCCCAGATGATTTTATCGTAATTGTTCGCATCCTTAAGGGCGTCTGTGTCCAGGTTCATTTTCATGATGTCTTGAACATCCAGACTGCGAAGATATTTAATGATTGGCTCAGGGATTTTTCCTTCCTGCGCGACTGAGTACTCATTCAAATAGTATTTGAATTTATCCACAGATAAGTAATAAGCAATTTCTTCAACACTTGAAGCAGGCAGACGCTCAACAGACGGAGTTGCCATACCTGGTTTTCCAAACTGCACGCTCGAGCAGCTGGTGATGAAGAGAGAGAGAATCAGAAGTAGTGATGTAAATTTCATATCAGTTCGCCATCCAGAAAAGTTCGATGAGGTCCTTGCAGTTCATCTCTCCTTTAGGAGAGATGGGCGGCTTCGGGTCACCTTTCGTTAAAAATTTTTTATAAAAGGCCAGGTTAGAAGCAGCGGGGCTTTTCCCCGGAACAGCAACCATGCCATCGTATTCACCTTTAAAGAAATCGTAAGTGTTCTTTTTGATTTTAAGCAGAACTTCTTTTTTCTTAGCTTCACCGAATTCACTGGCGATAAGCTTTTCTAATTGATTATCCAGGTACTCCAGGCGTGCATACTTCTTATCCTCTGGTAGAAGATCGATGTCTGCAATACCTACAAGTTCATCAGGAAAAGTATTCAACGGAACAAGATACTCAATTTCATTGTCAAAACTAGAAGCATAATTAAAATTTAAAAGTCTTGGGTCTAACAGATAAGCAGAAACCTTTTCTCCGCCAAAGTTATCTGCAATATCAAAATTTGGTGTGTAGGAAAGAAACGGACTTCCTTTTGGGTTTTCTGAGTGACGCTTAAAAATTGTACTGATTCTAGCAACCTGGGCAAATTCATTGCTGCCGTCTGAAGTTGTCGCAATAAACTTATCATTCATTGATTCAAGTGAACGAAGTCTTCTGTTCCATGATCCTTGGTTTTTGACCATGCCTGATGACATAATGAAGGCTTTATTCTGAATAATGGCCTCTTTTTCCGTTAGCTCTTTTCCTTTGACCACAGCACGATGGATATAGTCTCCATCAAGTCCACGATAGATTAAAACTCTTTGTTCAAGAGGAACTGGTTTTTCAATAACCTCTAAATAGGTTTCCCAGAAGTTTTTTTCAAAAGGGGCCATCTCTTCCCAAGGAAGATACTTCTTTAAGATGGAAGCGGCTCCCGCGCGGTCATTTTTGGCAATAAGAGTTCTGAATTGTTTTGCTTCTGGTGCTTTATCTAAAGCGTCTAAGATGCTTTTTCTTTTGGCCTTATCTTTGGCCCTTTGAGCTTTAAGTGCTTTGATTTCAGAAGCGATTTTACTTCTTTGATTTTTTATATCTTTGCTGGCCTTTTGATACTCATCACTATTGAAAACAGCGTTGTCGATCCCGTGAATGTAGTGCTGTTCGGAGTCGCGCAGTTTTAAAAAATTATCTATTGCAATAGGATCGCCCTGTCTGGCGTTGTAATACATTTCAAAAATAGCTTGTCTCGTATCTAGTTTGCCGGAGTCCAGAATCTTGCTAAAAAAATCCATGAGTGCATAGCTGGCCACATCGTCTTGTAGCGCTCCTGGTGCATGATAGATTCTATAAACGAGTTGAGACGTTTTTGGGTCAATATCTAATTCAAGGTGAAAAGCTTCACCTTTTGGGAGAGACTTGCTGGCAACGAATTCAGAACGAGGAACATCGTTTTTGTTATAAGCTCCCAGGCTGATATTTTCTGAAATAACTTTTTCAATAGTTTCTTTATGATTCGTTTTTCCTTTTACTGTCGCAGAAAATGAAAAGGCATTTTGAAAATATTCACTATCAACTTGAGCAGGTGAGCGCTCAGTAAAGCTTGAACATCCCGCTTGAATAAGCAGTATGCTTAGTACGAATAATGATATTAAATTTTTCATAAGAGTCTCCAACACCTCAGTGTTTCTTCGGTAACATTTGGCTTATGTTTTAGGGTTAAATATGTTAAGATACAGGTAGAATTCACTTATACCTGACAGGAAAACTCATGAATTTAGCAAACAAACTTGACTATAGTGCTTTAAGAAAGCTGCAAAAAGATATTAAGCGAGTGTTTTTTTACAGAGTGTGCGGAACCGGAATGGGAGCTGCCGCTTGTTTGTTAAAAGAAAAAGGATATGACGTTGAAGGCGGGGATATTAATTTTTATCCACCGATGAGCACTTATCTTGAGTCGACTGGTATCCCATTACACAAGCTTGATAAAATCACTCAAGAATTTTTAAAGTCATTTGACCTGATCGTAGTGGGGAACGTTGTTCCAAACGGCGGACCTGATGCTCGCATGATTGAAGAGCTTGGTGTGAAGTTTTCATCTTTCCCGACAGCAATCGGTGCACTGGTTTTAAGTGATGTGAACGTTATCGGGATTGCCGGAACTCACGGTAAAACGACGACGACTTATCTAGCGACACAGGTTTTTGAAAACCTAAATGCACTTCCTGGTTATTTAATCGGTGGTGTAATGGAAGGACGTCCTTCTTCAAAGCTAGGGAGTGGGAAATACTTCTTCATTGAATCAGATGAATACGATTCAGCTTATTTTGAAAAGATCTCTAAGTTTAGGTCTTACTCTCTTGATAACCTGATTTTAACTTCTCTTGAATTTGACCACGCTGATATCTTTAACTCAGTTGAAGAAATCAAAGATCAATTTAGAGCTGCTATTCCTCATATCGAAAAAAAGTTTATCATCACATCTGATTATGTGGCGGCCAATGAACTCTTCAGCGAATTTAGCAACGGAGATAAGACTCGTTGGATGAAGTATGGAGAGAATTCTGAAGTTGGACCGAAAATTCTATCGGCCGATCCTTCAGGGACAACATTTCAGTTAAAACTCAATAAAGAAGAATACACTTTCCAGACAAACTTGATTGGAAAGCATAATGTCTTAAACCTTTCTGCTGTCATTATTTATGCCTTAACGGAAGGGTTCTCTAAAGAAGAAATTGCCAACGCCATCAAAGATCTGCAGATGGTTAAGCGTCGTCAGGAAGTTCGCGGAGTCTATAAAGGCGCCCTTGTGATCGATGACTTTGCTCACCACCCGCGTGCAGTTGAATTAACTCTTGATGGAATTATCACCAAATACCCTGGAAAAAATATTCACGTTATTATGGAGCCGAATTCGGCAACAGCAAGAAGTGCTATTTTCCAGAAAGAGTTTGAAGAATCTCTAAGACGAGCGGCTTCGGTTATTTTCACTAAACCAACAAGACCAACAAGTGTTAAAAACGTTGGTGACCTGGACATTTATAAAATCGTTGAAGAAGTTAAGAAATCGGGAAGGCCAGGAAGTGTGGTCGGGACTCTTGATGAATTGATGACTGAGATTGAAAAAATCACCGGGCCACAAAATGTCGTTCTTATTTTAAGTAACGGAACTTGTCTGGGCCTTTGGGAGTCTGACTTCGTTAAAAATCTTTCTAAATAAGAATGTATTTTTTTATTCACATCATTTCGCTCTTGTTTGCGTCCCAGGAATTATGGGCGAAGAGCAAACTCGACCAAGCTGTACTGACAGAGTACTTAAAAATCCAAAAAGAGTATGCTGAGACAACTTGTGGACTGGCCACTGAACAGACCTATAAAGACCTGGATGTGAAGTACCGTGGTGACGGGAACTTTATCCCTGTAGCGTTTGATCAAAAAGTAGATCAAAAAACGGTTAAAGCAAACCTCCCTCTAATCAAAGAAAAAATCGCCTGGATTAAAACGCAGTCAGAGTTGATTAAAAAGACTCCAAGTTTTGAAGAAGTGCTACAGATTTTAAAACGAATCGAAAACGAGGTTCAGGTTTTACAAGAAGCCAAGAAAGATTTCTTTTTTGCTAAAACTAACGACCAGAAAAAAGATATTGAAGAACGTGCTCAAAAGCAGTTCGCTCAAATGATGAAGGAAGTTGAAAATCTTAAAAATGCAGCTCCTTACTTGCAGAGTTTTAAATTTCCTCTGGATCATTTGGGGCTTCGTGCAGAATACGAAAAATTTAAAGGAATGAATACGAAAGAAGCCAGGGCAAAAGCGAACTCTATTTATCTTTACCGCCGTATTGTTCAGGATGGCTCTTACGATGAAAACCTGACTCGCAATGATTCTGTTATCCGTGCCGGTTTTGATACACTTTATCTTTCTCTCAATAAAGACAAAAGCCGCACATTTTTAACTGATAATGAAAGAGCAGATTTTAAATATGTTCTGACTAATTTTAAAATACTACTGGATTTAGGTAAGGAAACGCTGGTATCTCGTTATGATGAATGGGCCTCAAGGACAGAGCGCAGTTTAACTTTTTATCAAGACCTGGCCGATGGAAAAAAGATTAAATCTGATGGAGCAGTAAGCGCAGCAGATATCGCTACAATTTTAGAGGATAGGGCCCGCTCTTTATATAATTTAAAAGAATTTGTTTTAAAGAAGGAAGCTGAAGCCTACACATACTGGTCAAAAAAATCAGAGCTCTTTCAATACCTATACGCAATTGAAACGATTCTCTATGCAGAGGTTGGGCGCATTGATGCCCCGGATGCTTTGGAAAGAAGAGATGTGGCCCAAGTTGTGATTAATCGTTTCTCTCATCCGATTTATAGTGAAATCAGTTCAGCTGATTCCATTTTTGATTACCTCCCAAAAGACATGAAGACCAAGGACAACAAATGGCTCAACGTTCTTTTCAAGGAAGGGGAGTTTTCGTTTACTTATTTTTATATTCCGGGAAACCTTCATATTTACTGTCCTGATATGACTAAAGTGGGCCAGTTCTTAAGAAGAGAAAATGTGCGCATTGCTCTTGAGCTTTTGAATAGCCCTCGCAAAAGCTTTCCGGCCCTTCGTTATTTTTCTCGTATGAGCATGTACGGGCGTATTGAAATGGACTCCTTATGGGAAGGTTATAAACCTCTAGGGGAAGTGCCAGGTAGACTTACCCGCAATACTAAAAAGCTCGCGGAACTCTTCAAACAGGACCGCTATAAATTCCTGTATGACTTCACGGTGGCCGATAAGAAAAAGACCTATTTGGTAGTGGAAATCCAAGGAAGGCCGTATGTGGTCGACTTTAGTAACCCTAAACAGGTTTATTACTACCGTAACCCCAATCAATTTCGTTATTTTGCTCCTGTAAAATAGTTGCTCAAGGCCATTAGTGGGTGTATATTCCCACGAAATACACTAGAGTATTATTTATTTAGGTAGAATTTATTTACCTGTAATTTGCGGAGAAACGTTTATGTTAAAAGATTACATCTTTACATCTGAGTCTGTTACTGAAGGTCACCCGGATAAAATCGCTGACCAAATCTCTGATGCGGTATTGGATGCAATGCTAGCTCAAGACCCAAAATCACGTGTTGCGTGTGAAACACTAATCACTACTGGTCTAGTTGTTCTAGCAGGTGAAGTGACAACAAACGCTAACGTTGATTTCCAAAAAATCGTAAGAAGCACTGTTGCGAACATCGGATACGATGATTCAAGAAAAGGGTTTGACGCTCACACTTGTGGTGTGACTGTTGCTCTTGGAAAGCAGTCTCAAGATATCGCTCAAGGTGTTAACGAAAACGAAGGGACATACCTTGAACAAGGTGCAGGGGACCAAGGTTTAATGTTTGGTTACGCAGTTAACGAAACAGCTAGCTTCATGCCACTTACAATCGATCTATCTCACAACCTAGCTCGTAAACTTTCTGAAGTTAGAAAGAATGGAACTCTTCCACTTCTTCGCGCTGATGGTAAGACTCAAGTTTCTGCTCAGTACGTGAATGGAAAAGTAGCTCGTCTAGATGCTATCGTTGTTTCTACTCAGCACGCTGAAGAAATGACTCTAAAACAAATCGAAGAAGGAATCAGAGCTGAAGTTATCAACAAAGTTGTTCCAGCTAACCTAATCGATAACAACACTAAAATCTTCATTAACCCAACAGGTCGTTTCGTTATTGGTGGACCAATGGGAGACTGTGGTCTTACAGGAAGAAAAATCATCGTAGATACTTACGGTGGACACGGAGCTCACGGTGGTGGAGCTTTCTCTGGTAAAGACCCTTCAAAAGTAGACCGTTCAGCTGCATACGCTGCTCGCCACGTAGCGAAGCACATCGTTGCTGCTGGTCTTGCTGAAAGAGCTCTAGTTCAAGTTGCATACGCAATTGGTGTTGCTAAGCCAGTTTCTTTCCTAGTTGATACATTCGGAACAGAAAAAGTTGATATGACTAAGCTAAACGCAGTTATCAACGAAATGTTTGATATGAGACCAAAAGCTATCATCCAAAGACTAGATCTTCTAAGACCGATCTATTCTCAGACAGCTGCTTACGGTCACTTTGGACGCGATATTTTCCCATGGGAAAAACTAGACCGTCTAGACGAACTAAAATCACACTTCTAAAAAAAAGGCCCTCGGAAGAGGGCCTTTTTTTTTGCCTATAAATAATCTAAGTCTTTTTCTTCTCTAAAGCGTTTGCCATCAATGTCGACACCGAGAATGTAGCGGTGAGTTTCCGAACACGAACTAACAAAATATTGGTCGTAAATTTTTAATTCAATTGTCTTTTGGGCAATGGCATTGGGCTGACCGCTTATTTGGTGCAGGTAGTGCCATTCATTTTTTACCGAGTTGGAAACAGAAAGGCCGCATTTACCGTCCTCACAACGTCCATAGGCTTCAAAGCTGCCAAGACCTGTGACGATCTCTTCACTTACGAGTTGGACATCATCAGGCATGCACCCCGAAGCAAAGACATTAAAAGAAAAAAACAGAGAAAGGAGAAGAAGAAATTTCATAAAGACTCCTAATAGTTTGAGAGACTGAGCTGATCAATAATTTGGTTTTTTGTAAGGTGATCATTTGTTCCAGGATCAATTCCATCTTTAAAGAGATCGTTTAAAAGAGCAGCAAGTCTTAATCCCCCAGTTAATAAACGCTCTTCTGTTAGAGACATACTTTGCTTTTTATAGTCGTCATTAATAACAGAAACTTCATTTGGTTTTCTTAAGCAAAGGCCTTGTGGATAGAGACCATCGCGTAGGAGTTGTCCTTCGTGAATCCATTCAGAAAAATTGAGAGAAAGATCTTTAGGGGAGTTATTTTTGATGATGTCATCAGCGTATTGAATAAAGCTATACTGACGGATGCCTGGATTTTCCATTTTTAATCTTTTGATGTCGGCATCAATGATTTTTCCATCCCAGATTTGGTGCAAGGAGAAAGGTTGTTTATCCCAAATGACCATACAGGCATTGGCACCACTATCTGATTTTTTCCCGATATGCATTGGCTGATGAACATCTCCTGCGACGTGAAGAAGATATTTTAAGGCCGCGATTTTTACACTGCGGGAAACTTTAGGGTCTTTAATAAGGGCAGGGTATTTTGTAAGAACAGTCATGGAATCCTTAGGATCATGGGAATGTTCAGGGAGAGAGTCGTAAGAGTCGGTGGTGTCGATGCTGATATAATGATAAGGCTTAAAAACTTCGAAGTCTGGATCGTCGCGGACATCATCCGGCCAGACAGCGGCAATGGCCAATCGCTCGGCCCCAAGAATTGAAGTGATAGCACTGCGAGCATTGGGTGTTAGGTTGCGCTCGGCAATTTCTCCAACGGTCTGATGACCTATAGTCCCCCAGGCGAAAGCGGCATTGGTATAAAGGCATAGAAACAAAGTCTTAAACATAACTCCTCCTGCTTTTATTAGCACCACTAGATACAAAGGATTCGAATTAAATAAAAATATATATATTTAATATGTATGATATATTAAATATATGAATATCAATTTGCTTCATCTCACTTACTTTTATCAGGTCGCTAAGAGTGGCAGCGTAACCGGTGCCAGCCTGGTGCTTAAAATTCAGCAACCAGCTCTTAGTATTATGCTTAAAAAATTTGAGGCCAGCGTAGGCTTTCCTCTTTTTGAAAAGAGAGGAAGGAAGATTCAACTCACTGACAAGGGAAGAGAGTTGTACCGTTATGCTGAAGACGTTTTTTTGAAAGTTGAAAAGCTCGAAGAATTTATCGGACAAAAAAGCGAAGAGGTTGCCGGGCGCTTGAGAGTGGCTACGAACGATCTTATTGCTCATCATATTCTCTCTCCCATTGTGGCCCGTTGGCTTGCAGAGTATCCTCTTGTAGATATTTCATTGCAATTCATCAGCGCGCAGGAAGGCTGTGAGAAGATGCTAAAAGATGAAATTGATTTTGGCCTCTTTTTTTATGGGCCGGAAGAAATGAGTGGCATTGAATTTGAGAAAATCAAAAAGCTCGCTTTTATTTGTGCGGGAGTTAAAAAAAATCACGAGGTCTTTATTGGGTCGCGTGAAGTCGATTATACTTTGGTAAAGAAACTTCCTACGTTTGATAAGCTCAAAAAGATTTATCCAAAATTAAAGATTAAAATCAATTCGAATGGGTTGTTACTTCATAGAGAGCTTGCATTAAAAGGGGCAGGGGCAGTGGTTCTACCAGAGTTCAGCCTAAAAGAAGATCTTAAAAAGAAGCAGCTAATAAATTTATTACCTGGCGAGAAGTTAGAGTTTTCATTGAAACTCTATCAGAGACGAGGAAAACTCTTTAATAAAACTCAGGAACTCTTTATCGAGTCTGTCATTGGTGAGTTGAAGTCTCTCTAGTTTTTTCATCTTTTCTTGCACGAATCCTGGCCCTCGATTCACCCCTTATGCCCGATGGATGATCCTTTTGGGGCCAAGGGCGATTAAACTAACTATTTGAATAAACTTTAAGGGGAGGCAATGCTTCCCCCCTTGCTCCTTAATCTTCTCTCTGGCACCATTTTAATGATGAATAAATTTTTGTTATTCACATTCATTATCTCTTCAGCTCTTCACGCAGAGAATTCGCGTTCTCCTGCTGTGCTTGATGGCTCATGCAATTTGGATATTCCTACGACTTATAAAGTTGTGATTAACGGCAAAGAAGTTGTTAAGGAAAAGGATGCACTTGAACTTCAGAAGGAGCAGTGTAAAGAAGTGAAAAAGTGCATGAACTCTGCTGAAGAAGAGGAAATGGAAGAGTTAAAAAGTCTGGAAGCAGTTGCGTGCAGTAACACTCTTTCGGCCGTCACAACAAAAACTCCAGGTCCAGTGGTTGATAAAAACTTCGATGGAAAGAGAAAGGCTAAGCCAAACACTGAGCTGGAAAACACTCGCCCAGAAGCGCCTAAGACTGAGACAGTAACCAGATGAGGCAGCTTCTTTGAATATCTTTGATGTCGTTTTGTTCACATGTAAATACATTCCATTTTGGGCTGTCCCTTCAGGACTCATCAGCTTACACTTCGCTTATACATTTTGGTTGAAGGACTACCGAGACATTGCCTACTTTTGGGTAGGAATAACCTTATTTTGTCTTACAGCTATCGCCGTTTATTTTGCGATGGGTGGGCCAGATGGAATAACAAAGAATTTAACTCAAGCTTTTAGCTAGTTAGCCTATCTTATCAAATCAGTCGGAAATTGTTGCCCCGTTTAAAATTGGATGTTGAGAAATTGACACTGACTCCATTTCATTGCTAGCATTTTTCTACAAGGTCAAATGGATTGACCTTTTTGGTAAAGCTTTAATTTCATAATTTCTTTCAAGGACGCGAAGAGTGAATGATTTTCAATTTCTCCATACTTCTTACGAACAAGATCCCACCAGGGATCAAAAGGGGTCTGGACTGACAAATCAAATGAAGCTCCCGGATATTTATCTGGTCGAAGATGATCGCGTTTTAGGAACGACGATTAAGAAATACCTTGAAAGAAAGCTCAATCTCAATGTTCATTTTTTCCTTACTCCCACTGAATGCCTTTTAGAACTCGATAAAAAAATCAAAGCAGAAACTGTTGTTAACCAAAAGCCATTTTGCTTAATCACAGACATCAGCTTCGAAGCTGGTGGTTCTGACGGACTTCTTCTTATCGATCTTTTAAAAGAGCGTGGACACCACTTTGTTTCAATCGTTATGACAGGCTTCGCTTCAATTGAAACGGCCATCAATGCGACTAAAAAAGGGGTCTTTCACTATTTAACAAAACCTTTTGAACTGGATGTCTTAAGTGACCTGGTAACGAAGGCCTTCACTAAAAAATTAAACGTTCCAGCTTCTGCCTTTGCGGCCGCTGAAACGATGGCCCAGAAGTCGGTTGTTTCGCAGTCGACTCAAGCGCCTCACTTGTTCCAATCAAAGTTTAAGATCGAAGCTCCAGGCCCGGATGACATTTTCTGTGGCATGGTTGGACGCTCTAAACAGATGAAGCAGGTTTTTGAACGCATTAAAAAAGTAGCAGCGAGTGATTCAACTGTTTTCATTTCAGGACCGTCAGGGACAGGGAAGGAACTAGTAGCGAATGCTCTTCACAATCTTTCTCCAAGAAAAGCGCACAACATGGTTTCAGTAAACTGTGGAGCGATTCCTTCGGAGCTTTTAGAGAGTGAATTATTTGGACACGAAAAAGGAGCCTTCACTGGAGCGATCTCTTCTCGCAAGGGACGTTTTGAAATGGCCCACAGAGGAACCATCTTCCTGGATGAAATCGGGGATATGCCACTTCTTCTTCAAGTAAAACTTCTTCGCGTGCTTCAAAACAGAGTGATCGAAAGAGTTGGTTCAACTGAAACAACTGAAATCGATGTTCGCATCATCACAGCGACTCACAGAAATCTTGAAGACTCAGTCTCTGAAGGAAATTTCAGAGAGGACTTATACTATCGCTTAAATGTTATTCCGATTAAGATCCCGGCCCTTTGTGAGCGCCGTGAGGATATCCCGCTAATGATTTCGTACTTCCTGTCGAAATTCGTAAGTGCGGATGGAAGAAACAATATTGAGTTTGATGATGAAACACTAGAGCTTCTTATTGGGTACGACTGGCCAGGAAACGTCCGTGAGCTAGAGAACTTAATTGAAAGACTTGTTATCTTAAAAGGTGGAAACCAGATTAAAGTTTCAGACCTTCCAGCAAAATTCTTAAAGACGTCTCCACAGAACGTCGAAGCCTATAAAAATATTATTTCTTTACCGGACGAGGGTGTTGACCTTAAGCAGCTTCTTTCAGACATCGAGGACTCGCTCATTAACCAGGCCCTTGAAGTAACTGGTGGAAATAAGAATCAAGCTTCTAAACTTCTTTCAATGAACCGCACGACGTTAATTGAAAAGATGAAAAAGAAAGGGTTTCTTCAACTCAACTAGTAACGAAATCTTAACCATTTCTTCACACCAATCATTTAAATTTTAAGTTATAAGTCCTCCAACAAAAAATTGGAGGATTTATGAAACTAATCGCTTTTTTATTAGCTATGCCAGCTCTTGCATTCGGAACAACTTGTTACAAAGCAGAAACTGCTACTCCATACAAAGTGCCAAGTGTTCTTTGTCTTGAATCAATCGTTGATGGAACAACTTACAATCAACTAGATGTTGTGAGTGTAGATGGAAGCTTTCCAGCTGCTCTAAAAATCACGGAAACTAGCCGCCACAATGAAGACAGACTTAACTTTAAGGCAGAGGCTGTTCTTGTTGATATTTGGGAATCAGGATGTGGAGACGGGATCTCTGCAAAGCTTAATGTAAAAGGACAACTTGCTTACGGTGAAATCAATGCAGAATCTTTAGCTGTATCTGTAGATACTGAAGTGACAAACGATACATGCCACTCACACCCATGGTTAGAAACAATCAATTACAAACTAGTAAAATAGTAAAAAAAGAAAGGCCGCTTAAGCGGCCTTTTTTATTTCATTAAATTTTTAAAATTAAAGAGAAGCTCTCCAGGCCTTTAGTTCTTCAACTAATTTAGCAGAAACTCTTTCGCCTTTTCCGATTGGTGGCATCGGGCGGTTCATCTCTTCGAACGCATCGGTCATGCGGTAGAGGATTTTGTCGTAGTTTTCAACGATAACTTCTTTCGAAGTTAAGTCCATTCGGCGTTTGTTGTTTGGATTGTGGCATTTTGTACAGCTTGCTTCAAAAACTGTTTTCTGAATATTGAGATAGGCCTGGTCTGCCTTCCATGCTTTAAGCTGTTTAATGACCTCTGGGGACACGCGGTTTCCTCTCGGAGGCATATAATCCACGCCAAGATCGAAAGCATCAGTCATGCGGTAAATGATGTCGTCGTAATTTTCCAAGATCAATTCCTTCTTAGTTAAATCGAGACGGCCTTTTTTGACGGCGTTTTCAGGGTTGTGACATCTCGTACAGCTCATATCAAAAAGGTTCTTTTTGATATCGAGATATACCAGGTCTTTTTCAACTTCAGTCTCGGGTTTATCAGTGTCAGTTTTGATTGGATTGATGATTGCTTTGCCTGATGAAAAAGCAAGCGGGCCTTTATCAGGGTCGATAAAATTACATCCGGCCAGGGCCAGTAAAAGAGTTCCCATCACTACGTTTTTCATATGAGCTAGGTGTACCTTTAAGAGGGTTTCTTCTCAAGAGAATTGAAGAATTTACAGGTGATTTTTGATGTTTATCTTTTAGGCATATGACCAATGACACAGCATCAGACACACTTGAGACAGGCGACTATCTACTGGATATGTTTAGATGGAGAGTTTGGTCGTTTCTTTGCAATAGCTTAGGACATATGAAAACACTACTACTGGCATTCTCACTACTTTTTATGAACTCACAGGCCTTTGGGGAAGAGGAAAACAGGCTTAACCCATTTGAGTCGGATGGCTGTTCAATGGTTCCGGATTCGGAGCCTTTTAGCAATAATGACTGGCTTAATTGCTGTATTCCTCACGATATCAATTACTGGAAGGGGGGGACAGCAGAAGAGAAAGAGAAGACTGATATGGCCTTTAAGGCCTGTCTGGAAAAAAACAAAATGGGGAAATGGTTAAGCACCATTTTCTATTATGGTGTTTCACTTGGTGGGACTCCGAAAATTAAAACCACATGGAGATGGGGTTATGGGTGGGAAAAATCTCGTTCTTTTTCTCCGCTGTCGAAAAAAGACCTAAAGAAGATCAATGAGTATAAGGATCTATTTAAGTTGCCCGTCTATGTTCGTTCGCAGGAGCTGGTTGAGGCCATCGTCGATGCTTTTACCACGAGAAATACATGCAAAGACGACATGAGAAAACGTATTGAAAAACACATGACGTTTAAAACGCCGGTGAAAGAATTTAAAATGCACAGAATTGAAGGTGGAGATGACCGCTACCAGATTTTCTCACCTGAATGTAAAGCAGGATATATGGTGGTGGATTTTCATCCGCACCCGTTTGCGCCGGACCTTTGTGTGTTTAGTGATTACTATTACTACCAGGTCGAGCGCATTAAGAGTTTCTTAGTGTATGGCGATTGCCAGAACTTCTTGAAGAACAAATAGATTACTTATTATCTTCTTTCTTAATAGATTCTCTAATAAAGAATTTAAGAACCTTGTTTCTATTTGCCCCACCAACCAGCGATCTCAGGTCTTCATGCAGGCCTTGATCGTAGATAAGCGCGTGGAGAGTCCCAGGTCCTTCTTCAATTCTTTTTGTCATGCGACTGATAGAGTCGCTTGAAGCTTTAAGATTTGCCAGCGACTGTCCAAGGTTTTTGTCATTTAAGCTCATCATTACCTTATTACTATTGGCCGTCAGGCTTTCGATGTTGCTTAGGATTTTATCCAATCTTCTATCTTCAATGCTTGAAACTAGTTTATCAAACTTCGTCAGAATGCTACCGGCTGCAACCACTAGGTCTTCACTTTTAGTGATGATGTGATCAATTTGAGAAGCTTCATTGGTCGCTAGAACATCTCCATCTTTAATTCCAGGAGCAGAGTCTGTTCCACCCGAGATCTCAAGGAATTTGTCCCCTAAAACCCCCTGAGTTTTAAAAGTCATTGTTGAGTCTTGCTTAATCCATGTGCTGTATTTTTCAGTTACACCAACAGTAATGACCAGAGTGTCCAGGTCTTTAAAATCGATCGATTTAACACTTCCAACTTTAATCCCTCTTAATTGGACAGCTGCTCCTTCTTTTAAGTTTTGAGCACTCTTAACTTCAGTGCTGATATAAACCTTGCTGGAAAAAAGCGGGTTCTCTTTATTGAGCATAAAGACTGTTACCATCACAACCACCAGGAGGACCGAGATGAAAATACCAGAGATAAGATAATTTTTTCTATCAGATGGCTTAAACATAATCTATTCCTTATGCACATGAAACTTCATAACGACAGGGTCATTAGAAGCTTGAAATTTTTCAGGAGTATCATCAAAGATAATTTTCCCTTGATAGAGAACGACGATGCGGTCGCAAAGGCTCAACGCCGAAGGGATGTCGTGAGTAACAAAAATAGAGGCCAGCCCTTTTTCTTTCAGACGTTGCATAAGCGAGACAACGTTCAGGGTGTTGGCCGGATCAAGACCTGCAGTTGGTTCATCATAAAGAACGACTTCAGGATTTAAAATCATGGCTCGGGCCATGCCCACGCGCTTTTGCATCCCGCCGGACAAATCTGAAGGCATGATTTCTTCTTTTCCCGGGAGGTCGATCAGTTTTAGCATCTGGGCGACTTTATCTTTAATTTGCGTGTAACTAAAACGAGTGTGTTCAAATAAAGGGTAGGCGATGTTTTCAAAAACGTTGATTGAATCAAAGAGGGCGCCACTCTGGAAAGAGTAGGAGATTTTGATTCTATAAGGGGTCAGCTCATCCTCGTCCAGGTGATCAAAACGTTCGTTGTGAAAAAGGATCTGGCCCTTATCAATGCGCTCAAGCCCGATGATCGAGCGAAGAAGAACAGACTTACCTGTTCCTGAGCCGCCTAGAAGACCGAGACTTTCTCCTTTTCTAAGAGTGAGATTGATCCCGCGGTGAACGGCGTTGTCTCCAAAGCTTTTATGAATGTCTTTTAGCTCTAATATTACGTCGCTCATTTTATCCCCAGATCACCAGGAAGATTTTACTGATAAAGAAATCTGTGATCAGAATCAAAATAGAAGCAGTCACTACAACCCACGTGGTTGAGACTCCAACTCCTTTTGTTCCGTCTTTGGTATGAAGACCTTTGTAGCAGGCAAAGATCGTGATGATTCCGGCGAAGATCGCGGACTTCACAATCCCTGACATATAGTCATAAAACTTTACGGTTGAAAAAACTTTGAAAAAGTAAAAGCCAGGAATGATGTCGAATTCAGACATGCAAACAATCATTCCGCCGAAAATACCGACAGCAAATGAAAGGGCCGACAATAAAGGAAGCGAAATAACCAGCGCCCAAAAGCGAGGGACAACCAGGACTCTGACAGGTGATGTTCCAAGTGCTCTAATAGCGTCTACTTGTTGAGTAACATTCATCGCTCCGATTTCCGCAGCGATCCCTGAACCTACCCGGCCGGCAACCAACAGGGAAGTAAAGAGTGGCGCCATCTCGCGGGCAAGAGATAAAGATACAACGGCCGGAACATAAAGAGTTCCGCCAAATTTTGTTAGGCCATAACCAAAGTTCAGGGTCATAACCAGACCCATGGTTAACCCGATAACTACGGTAATAGAAGTTGAGCCAAAACCCAGCTGGTTGATCTGCTCCATTAGTCTTGAGACATAAAACTTTCCGCTAAAAGTGCATTTTATCGTTTGGTAGAGAAGTTCGAAAATTTCGCCCATGAAAATAAAAAACTCACGGGCCTTTTCGATTCTTCGGTCAATTGTATTTTGGATCAATGCTTTCATTTAGTTTAATTTTAACAGTTCAATGAATTTATTAAAGTCAGGTGTATCTTTATCCAGGTTCTTTTGGCCTGTAGAGATAAGAGCGAAATCATAAATACAGTTGTTCTTCTGAGTTGTTAAAATGCGGAAGTATCTTTCAACACCATCAACTGCACCTTTAGCAATAACAAGAGAGGCATCTCTTCCTTGATGAGAAACGATGGTCTTCTCTGAAATCTCAACATTGCTGATGCCACTTAGGATAGAGTTCGTAAGAGTTGGCAGATTGCTTTGGTCGTATCTTCTGCAGGCACTATTAAAGATAAAGAAGCTGTTTGTTTTTGTATTGCTTAAAGCAAGGTCTGAACCTTGATTGTCGATTTCTTTCCATGGAGCTTTGAGTGTTTTACTTAAATGGTTTTCTACAGTAGCGCTTTTTGTATAAGCACCGCTGTCGGTTTCACTTGATGAACAAGCGATAATAAAGAGGAGTGATATAAGGAAGAAGTTTTTCATAAACAGTCTAAAGTACTCGGTTACTACCAAATTTATTACCTTTATTAGAAGATTGTTCTAAATGATTGTAAATAGATTATTTCTTTCATCTGTCAAGGAATTGACCCGGCATTTTATGCCTGCGAGAAAAATTTTCCTTTTAAAAAATCCAAAAAAGGGTAAGATCAATAAGAAGTCACTTCAGGATGAAGAGGACAATTACAGCCTTAAACTTTAGGACAATTTGATGCGAACAGGATGTTTCGTGAAAATGTGCCCACAGAAAAAATTCTTCAAATTTTTGACGATTGTTTTTGTCTTTGCCATTGTTTTGGCAAATAATGCCTTTTCACAAGCACTTTTAGACCAAGAAAAAGCGACAACGTATCTTCGTTGGAATCTTTTTACCGGTAGAGACCAGCTCCAATTTTCAAAAGTCGGAAATAAAGTTGTTATAAAGACTCTTAATGTTGAGCTATTTAACAATTTAAAGAACGAATTATCAGACGTAAGACTTGATCCTCAGTATTTAAATGCAATTCAATTCAAAGATAATGCTAATGGCGCTAATGCTCTTAATGCTATGGCCGTAGAAATTGAGTTAAAAGATGCAAACGTTGAAATGTTCAGCTTCTACCGCGAAAGAGATAAGAAGTACGTTGTAGACTTCTGGACTGACAGCTCTGATGCCGTTACGTTAGGAAAAGCAGCCGTTTTAAAGCCAGAAGAAGTGGCAACAAAGGCTCCGGCGTCGATTCCAACACCTAAAATTGAGATTGCACCAAAAGTAACTGAACCAAAAATCATTGCAGCGAAGTCGAAAGTGACAACTGCAATCGCAAAAGAGCAACCAATGCCAAAAGCAGACGTTGCCCTGGAAAAGAAAGTTGAAGCAGATAAAGTTCTTTCAAGTTTCGTTGTAGATCCTTCTCGAATCAGCAAAAAATCAGCGGCAGAGCTGGACGCTGAAGAAGAGGCTTCGAAAAAACCTTATAGAGACTTCAGATACGGAGCGACTTTTGTTTGGGATTACGATCCTATCGCACCGGCTTACAAACAATTAGTGAACTTAAAGACGAAGATCCCTGAGATCTTCTATCCAATTGCTAACCGTAACTTTAAAAAAGACGATAAAGAGGCCCACCTTCAATTAACAATCAATCTATACCGCAAGAAGAAGTGGGGATTGATGTATAAGTCTATGAAGCTTTTCACTGAGAAATACGGTGCAACGGCAGAGTGGGAGCTTTTAGAATTCATTAAGGCAAACGCGATCTTAAGAGAAAACGTCGATGTTCCAAACCCAGAGCTTTTTAAAAACGCTCTGACTATGCTTACAAATCTTTCTGAAAAATCAGATAACTACGAACTAAAGAAGGCGATCTATAAATACCTTCTAAGTTATTATATTGAAAAGAATGAATCCCTTAAGATTCTTCAAATCGCTAAAACTTATTATGCGGGAACAAGAGACAATTTCGATTTCGAAGAGTCAATTATCCCAGCAGAAGCAATGTTAAATTCTCTGGCAAAACTTGGTCAGATCGATAAGATCAGAGAGCTTTCTCAAGAAAAGACGATGAAGAAGATCCTTCCGGCCCAGCTTCTTCTCGCTTACCAATCTTACGCTTACCTAAGAGGCGGGGATTTAAATGCACTCATTTCATTCTACGAAACAAACAGAGTCGCACTAGCTAAGCCGATCGACCCGGTTATCATGTACAACACTGCTGAAGCTTACTTCAGAGTGGGTCGCTTCCAGGAAGCAATGAACCTTTATACAGAGTTCACGAAGAACTACTCGTATGAATATGTAGCTTCAAATGCTTACTTAAGAATGGCCCTTTGTTCAGACCTAATGGATAAAAACTACAATGAAACTCTAGACCTGTACAAAAGAGCAATCGATACTTCAGTTGACGGACAAGTAAGCTACGAAGCTCGCGTTCGTTACGTTGCTTTTAGAAGTGTGAGAAAGAGAGATCTTGATGACCGCGACAGAGAAATCAGAATTTTCTTAGAGCAAGATAAGAATGCAACGAGCCCAGATAAGAACTTAACAAAACTTCTTCAGCAGGTTCGTCTAAGAACTCTTATTGTTGATGGCAAATACAAAGAAGCACTGGCCTACCTAAGCCTGATCCCAACAATTGGTATGGCGAAAATCGACGCTCGCATTTTTGACGGTGACGGAGCGGAGATTGTTTACGGAATCATCTCGGACTTCTACCAGAAAGCAGAATACTCACAAGCTATCAAAGCATGGCAGACGTACAAAGATAAATACATTGATAAAGTGGCAATGGACCCATACATGAATTTCGTAGTGGGAAGCTCTTATGTGAAGCTTGGTCTCTACAAAGGGTTTGACGATGTTTACGCCGCTTTTGAGAAGCTTAAAGACACTCCTAACAGGACTTTCCCTATTTGGGTTGCTCGCAACCAGGAGCTGAAGGCAAGTGACTTATTAAGCGAATTAGTGATCGTTAAAGACATTAAACTAAAAAACTGGGACCTGGTTCAAAAGAATATTGCAGCTTTTGAGAAGAAACTCCCAGCTTACAATAAGACAAATTACTACAAAGGTCTGGTTTCTTTTAACCAGAAAGACTATGCAGGTGCAGTGACTCACCTGGAGAACTTCTTCTCTAAACAAGATCAGAGAATTATTTACGACCCGTCGGATGTAGCAGATATGATCCGGGCCTATACTGACTCCATCTACGAATTGGGGCAGACTGATAAATTCTTGAAAGTTAGTGAGGCAATCTTAAATGACACCACTTCTTTCGGCACGGATAATGCTTATATTCAAAATGTCCGGGAAAGAATTGCCTACCTCGGTATCGAAATAACCGCCGGAAAAGGGACACTAAACAACTATATGTTATTTGAAAAAAAGATTAACGATTTCAAAAAAGCTTACTCAAAGTCGATTTACACAGGACGAGTGAACTATCTTTTGGGGCAAGCGATGGTGGCTAACCAGAAAGTGAAAGAAGGAAGAGAGATCTTCACATCACTGGTTAACGATAAAAACACCTCAGACTATTTGAAAGAGTTAGCTAAGAGTGAACTAGGGTTACTAAATCTTAAAGAAAGAACTTTATAACTAGCTTCAGGATGGAAGCGAGATTCGTATGACAGGAGGTCAGATGGAAGCGATTAGGGTAGAACTTTTTGGAACAGATGCAAGAGTAGAAAGAGCTGTTCAGCAAGCAAGAAACTTATCTGTTAGCAAAGCTGCCGTATTAATTGTTGGCGAAAATGGTGTTGGTAAAAGAACTCTAGGTCGCTACATCCATGAAAATTCAGGAAGATCAGCTCAAGCATTCGAGCTTGTAGACTGTTCACTTCCAGCACAAGAAGTTGAAAACCGCATTCTTGGACACAGAGACAATGCTACTGGAAGATTCAATAAAGGGATCCTTGAAGCGGCCAACAGAGGAACTGTTGTTTTCGCTAACATCGACTGCCTTGATGAAGAATTCCAAAAAAGACTACACAAAATTATCAATGAACTTGAAGACTACGATATCGACGTTCGTTTAATCGCGACAACAACAAAGAACCTTTCTAAGCTTGTTGGAGCTGGAAGATTCTACCGTGGTCTATATACAATCTTCTCAAACAACGCTGTAACAATCCCAGCACTTCGTGAAAGACAAGAAGACCTTGAGCGTCTTGCTCGTCACTTCATGAGCGAAATGACTGAAAGTCAAACAGTTGATATCGATTCAGTTGCTATGGATAGAATCAATTCTCACTACTGGGCAAACAACATCCATGAGCTAAAACAAGTTATCTCTAGCTCAATCTCTAACAATTCATCTCTACTAGACGAAAGTGCATACGAAGTTTCTGACAAAAAATCAGTTAACTTCATGAGTGAAGACGACTCTGACGGTGTAAGACTAATGTCGCTTAAAGATGCTGAAAAGCTTCTTATCAAAAAAGCACTTATCCACACTTCAGAAAACAGAACTCAAGCTGCTAAGATCCTTGGTGTATCAATCAGAACTCTTAGAAACAAGATTAACGAGTATAGAACTGAAGGTTCTTCGTACTTCGTTAACCTAAGATAATTTAGAGTAGAGGAGAAGGGACGATGGAGATTAACGATAAAACAATGCAGGCCCTACAAGCTTCACTGAAGTTCAGACAGCTTCGTCAGGAGTTACATGCATCGAATATCGCTAATGCTGAAACTCCAGGATACAAAGCAAAGAAACTTGATTTCGAAGAAGCTTTGGCCCGTGCTCTTGATACAGATGAACAATTAACAATGAAAACTACCGACTCTAAACATTTCAATGTTGGAGGCGGTGGTTTTAATAATTTACAACCAGAGATTTACGAAGATTCAAACGGAATCGTAGATCCAACTGGTAACACTGTTGACCGCGACCAGGAAATGGCCGAAATGGCAGAAAACAAAGTTATGTACGATGCCACTGTTCAGCTAATTAACAAAAAACTTGGCCTACTTAAGTACGCCATCGGTTCTGGGCAATAGTTTAGGGGGGATGAATGGATTTATTAACTAGTTTAAAAATTAGCTCATCAGGATTGGCTGCCAACAAAAAGAGAATGGGAGCAATCACTTCGAACATTGCTAACGCTCAAACAACAAGAACGGCGGAAGGCGGACCTTACCAGCCAAAAGAAGTTGTTTTTGGATCAGAGCCGGCAAGAGAGAACTTTGCTGAGATTTTAGAAGGCGAGCTGGAAGAAAAAGCACAGGCCGTTCACGCAACGGAAATCGCCAACAGCAAAAAAGCGCCGATTATGAAATATGAACCAAACCACCCAGATGCTAACGCTGAAGGGTACGTGGCCTACCCAAACATCAACACGATGGAAGAGATGGCCAATATGATTGAAGCTTCAAGGGCCTATGAAGCTAACATCAATGCCATGAACACTGCAAAGAGTATGGCGATTAAAGATTTAGAGATTGGTAGAAATTAATTTACCGATAAAATGCTCCAGTGGAGCATTTTGACTGGTGATGAAAAAGTAAAAAGTTGAACATTGAAATTTTGAGTTCGGTAAATAAATAAGAAGAGTAGTAGGAGACAAAGATGTCGATTGAAAACGTAGGAAACATGAACAAGATGCTATCAAAATATAGCACTCAGGATTGGACGAAAAGTGCTTCGATTGATCAGGCGAGCCTTCCGAACTTCAATGAGCTAACAGCTGGACAAGCTCAAGGCGCAGCGGCACCTCAGAGCTTTTCTGAAATCATGGCTTCATCACTGGCAGAAGTAAACAACATGCAGGTTGAGGCAAATAAAGCGATTCAGAAACTAGCTTCAGGACAAACTAAAAATATCAGTGAGACAATGCTTGCGGTAGAAAACGCGGAAATTGCTTTCAAAACTATGAACCAGGTTCGTATGAAAGTGATTGAAGCTTATAAAGAGATTATGAGAATGCAGATGTGATTTTGAATCACTGCTTCTTTGGTTACTCGGTTACTGGTTACTAGGGCGATATAAGATTTCATAGGATGTGAAATTGGATTATCAGGAGGATTCCCTTGCAAGATATTTTGGAAAAGATTGTTAGAAACTTCAAAGAATTTTTTAATGGATTAGATGCCACTAAAAAACTTGGTTTCATCATTGTTGCCTGTATGATTGCAGCTGCGATGGTGGGGATTGTTGTTTGGGCCTCTAAAACAAGATATGACACTCTTTATACTGATCTAAATAAAGAAGATGCAAGAAAAATTGCTATCATCCTTGAAGAGAAGAAAATCCCATACCAAACATCAGATGATGGAAAAACAATCTCGATCCCAGAGGATCTAGTTGGAGTATGGCGTCTGGAAATCGCGAAGCTTGGAACAAGCTTCTCGGGGACTGTAGGGTATGAAGTTTTTGATAAACAATCATTCGGAACGACAAGTTTCGTTCAGAAGGTAAATAAACAAAGAGCTCTTGAAGGAGAGCTTGTTAAGTCGATTATGTACATCCAGGGTGTAAAACGCGCACGCGTTCACATTTCAATCCCTGAGTCATCTCCATTCGTAGCTGAAAAGAAAGCTCCTTCTGCTTCAGTTGTTCTTGAATTAAATAATGGAGTGTCATTAACTCCAGCTGAGATTAAAGGGGTAGCTTCACTAGTCGCTTCTTCGGTTGAAGAGATGAGAGTTGAAAACGTCGTTATCCTAGATGACCGCGGTAAGAAGCTTTCTGAAAACATCGGTGACCCGATGACGGCTACAACAGCAAACAGACTTGCTCTTGAGGCTCAATTAAACCAAAAATACGAAAGACAAATCGAAGACATCCTAAGCAAGGTTGTTGGAGATGGAAAAGTTGTAGCAAAAGTAACAGTTGACCTGGATTTCACAGAAGCAGTTTCGACTGAAACGTCTTATGACAATGAGAACGCGGCAGTTGTGTCTGAAGTAAAGAACTCTCAGAATCTTGCTGGGTCACGTCCATCACCTCAAGGAGTGGTTGGAGCTCGCGCAAATCTTCCAGGTGAAGAGCCGCAAGCAGGTGTAGCTGAAACAAAAAATAACGTAACAAAAGAACTTACGACGAGAAACTTCAATGTTCCAACAAAAGTAACTCAGTCTAAGAAGCCAGCGGCAAACGTAAAAGCAATCTCTGCTGCGGTTATGATCGATGGTAAGAGAGTTCCAGTATTAGATGAAAACGGAGCAGCTCAACTTGATAAGCAGGGGAACCCTGTCATGAAGTATGAGAAGTGGTCTGCAGCTGATCTTGAGAACTTCCAGCAAATCGTTGCCAGCACACTTGGAACAAGTGACAAGCGCGGTGACAAGCTGATCATCAAGAACATGGAATTTGCTAGAGAAGACATGACGGTAGCTGATGCCATCTTAAAAGAGCAAGCTAACCGTGAACTTATCAGAAACATCGTAAAGTACCTGGCAGTAGGATTAACAATCTCGTTATTCTTCTTCCTGGTAGTTCGTCCTTTCATCCAATGGGTTACGGACAACACGATCGAAACAGTGGAAGACTTCTTACCTCGTACACTTGAAGAACTTGAAAAAGTTCAGGCCAACCAACGCCTACCAGGTCTTGAGGATGCTCTTCCGCAGATTGAAGAAAAACTTAACCCTGAGAAGATTGAAGGGAACATGCTTCGTGAAAAAATCATTGCTCTGGTTGAAAACAACCCAGGTAAAGCAGCTCAGATTATCCACGAGATGATCCACTCTTCTGAATCAGATAAACAAATTGCGTAATTAATCCTTATTGAGGAATAAACGATGGCAGCACTGAACGACAACCAATTAGATCCCGACACAGAGTATGGCCTCCTAAATGGCCAGGACAGAGCGGGACTTCTTTTGAGCTCACTGGGAATGAACATTACCCAGCTTATCTTTCAAAACATGAAGGATAACGATGTTAAGAGAATGATCAACGCGATGTCGAACGTAAAGCGCGCGCCAATCTGGATGGTTAAGAGAGTTCTTGAGGATTTTTACAAGCAACTAAACGAAGAAAACGACTTACTATTCGCGGAAAACCGCGGACGCGATTTCATCATCAACACTCTTGGTGAAGACAGAGCAAAACAACTTCTTGGTCAGATCGTAGAAGTTGGACAATCAAATACACTTGAATCTCTTGAACTGGTAGATACAAGAACATTATCAAACTTCTTAATCAACGAGCACCCGCAAACTATCGCGCTTATCGTTGCTCACCTTGCACCAGAAAGAAAAGTAGACGTTCTAAGACGTCTTCCTGAAGGTCTGCAAGCGGAAGTTGTTCTTCGTGTTGCTAACCTTGACTACGTTTCTCCTGAGCTTATCTCTCAGCTTGACGACGTACTTAAAACTGAACTTTCTACTCTTGGTTCTATCGACACTAACCAGCTTGGCGGTGTTGAGCCGATCGCTGATATGCTTAACCTTATGGATAAAAACACTGAGAAGAACATCATGTCTCGTGTTGAAGAAAAAGATCCAGAGCTGGCAGAAGAGATCAGAAAACTTATGTTTACTTTCGAAGACCTTCTATACGTGGACGACAAAGGTATCCAGAACCTTCTTCGCGAAGTGGACAACGGAAAGCTTGTTATTGCAATGAAGACGGCACCAGACGAAATCAAGCAAAAGCTTTTCAAGAACATGTCAAACCGTGCGGCTACGCTGCTTAGAGAAGATCTTGAGGCACTTGGACCTACTAAGCTTTCAGATGTTGAAAAAGCACAGGCTGAAATGGTTGCTAAAGTTAAAGAACTTGAAGGTCAAGGTAAAGCCTTTATCGCTCGCGGTTCTGATGGTGACTCTCTGGTTTAATAGTTTAAATAAGGAATTTATAAAATGGTTAAAGCGACCGGCGAAGTTACAGAATACAAGTTTCAGAATTTCACAGAAGTGGAAGAAGGGAACGAGTCTGTTAAGTTATTCGAGTTCAAGCCTCTGCTTACTGCTGCTCAGACTATTGAAAAAAGTGAGTTCCAAAGAGTTATTAAAACTGAAAGAGAGTTTGCAAAGAACTCTCAGTTTAAAGTTAACCCTATCGTTGAACAATTCCGTGGTTTAAGAGACCAGGAAGACCGTGAATATGAACACCGAGTAGAAGAAGAAGTTAAAAGAAGAGTTGCTGAAATTCAGGACGAAGCTTTTAAGGCCGGATTTGATGAAGGTGTAAACCAAGGGCGCGAAGAGATTTTTGACCAGATGAGAAGCGCTGTTGATGAGAAGCTTGAAGACTTTTCACAAATGGTGACAGCTGTTTTAAAGACTCAGGAAGAAATCCTGTTTAATCAAAAAACAGAAATGTATCAGTTACTAAGAAACCTTTCAAAGTGGATCGTTCTAAGAGAGCTTCAGGACGACGGAAAATACATCGAAAGATTACTTGAAAGACTGCTTTTAGAAATGCAGGCAAGACACAATCTTTTAATCCAGGTGAATGCAGATGATTTCGCTTCAATGCCGGATGTCTTGAACCATGTTCAAGGCCGCTTAGGTGAAATGAAGAATGTGAGAGTAGAAATCGATTCATCGGTTACGACAAGAGGAATTGTAGTAGAGTCAGAAAACGGAATCATTAACGCGACAATGGAAGAACAATTCAAGTCGCTTGATAAACTGTTTGAAGACGTACTGGCGAAAGTCTAAGGGGGGAGTAAATGGACAAGAATCTTGATCTCTCTTCAATCCATAAAAATTACGAATACGCTTCTCCTTTCCAGAAAATTGGAAAGGTGTTTGCCAATAAAGGGATGGTTTTTGAAATTAACCTTCCAAGAGCTCCTATTGGAGCGAACGTTGAGTTCGTTACTGAATACGGAGATAAGTCTTTAGGTGAAGTCGTAGGGATTAACGGAAACCGTTGTATGGCCATGCCGTACGATGAACTTTCAGGAATCAACTCAGAAACTCGCGTTTACTTAAAAGACCTGACAACAACAATTAAAATCTCACAAGGATTCCTTGGTCGCGTCATCGATTTCCAAGGGAACCCTATCGATGGAAAAGGCCCGATTGAGCAAACAGGTGTAGAAGCGAGAAGCATCTACGGTGTGGCCTTAAACCCACTTCAAAGACCGCCAATTAGTGAAGCCCTGGATACTGGTATCCACGCTATCAACTGCTTTATGACGGCAGGAAAAGGACAACGTTTTGCCATCATGGCCGGTTCGGGTGTTGGTAAGTCGGTAACCATGGGTATGATCGCCCAGAACTCAAGTGCAGACATCAACGTTATCGCGCTTATCGGAGAGCGTGGTCGCGAGGTTTTAGAATTCATTGAGCACGACCTTGGACCGGAAGGTTTAAAGAAGTCGGTTGTTATTGTTGCAACTTCAGATTCATCAGCATTAACGAGAATGAAAGCGGCCTACGTCGCAACAACTGTTGCTGAGTATTTCCGCGATCAGAACGCTGACGTTCTTTTGATGATGGACTCAATCACGCGTTTTGCGATGGCAAACCGTGAGATCTCTCTTTCGGCCGGTGAGCCACCAGGACAGAAAGGGTATACACCTTCAGTTTTTGCGAAACTTCCAAAGCTAATGGAGCGCGCAGGAACAAAGACTGGAGCAGGATCAATTACTGGAGTTTATACCGTTCTCGTTGAAGGGGGCGATATGGATGAGCCGATTGCCGATGCGGTAAGAGCGATTGCCGACGGACACATTGTTTTATCAAGAGAGCTTGCTTCACGAAACCAATTTCCGGCGATAGATGTTCTGGCATCTCTATCCAGAGTTATGTCGAAGGTTGCTTCGAAGGAACACAGAATTGTTTCATCTCACTTAAGAGATTTAATGGCCGCTTATAAGGCCAATGAGGACCTGATTAACGTTGGTGCCTATGCCAAGGGATCAAACCCTAAGGTTGATAAGGCAATGCTGATTTATGACGATTTAATGACTCTTCTGAAGCAAACTCAGGGGATGACAGAGTTCTTAACAATTGATGCGCTTTTTGACCGCATGGTTGAGATCGCAAGAAAAGCTGAAAACATTAATAAGTAAAAAAATAAATGCAAAAGTTTAAATTCAAACTCGACGGTCTTCTAAAGGTTCGCGAGTTTAAAGAAAAGAAAATCAAGATCGAGCTGGGAGAAATCCTAAGAGAGATCACTGCTGTTGAAGACAAAATTGCTGAAGCAAACAAGGCAATTGAAGAAACCTATGAAGCGCAAGAAACGTTCATGAAAGACCCTTCAGCAGGACAAATGTTACAGTTTTTCCCATTGTTCATTCAGGGGAAAAAAGAAGACATCAAAAATAAAGAGAACCTGCTTTGGTCTCTGAGAAAGAAGTACGATAAAAAAATCGCCGAACTGGCACAGGCCCGCGGTGAAGTAAAGGTCATGGAGAACTTCAAAGAAAAAAAGAAGGACGAGTGGTCTAAAGAAAGAAATAAAAAAGAACAGGAAGCCATCGAAGAAATTCTGATGATGAGATCAAACGGATCTAAGGGATTGCTCTAGGGAATATTATGAAAACGAGAAAAATTTTATATACAACTTCAATCGTAGCTATGTTGACAGTCGCAAGTCTGGTGTATGCAGCGACAGCTAAAAAAGCTCCAGCAGCTCCGGCCGCTCCGGCCAAGCGCGAATACACAGAAGAAGAATTTAAAGCAGCTGTGCTTGAAGAAGCGACAAAGTTAATGAAAAAAGCGGGAAGTGCCAACTTGGTGGATTTTTCTAAAGAGCTTTTAGAAAAAGAAGAGGCCATCAAGGTAAAAGAACTCGCTGTTAAAAAAGAATCAGAAGAACTAGAAATGAACAAGGCCGACTTTAAGAAGAAGCTGGTGGAGTTCCAGGACTCACAAAAGAAGTTCTTAGGATGTGTTGACGAAAAAAGCGCACAGGCCGATAAAAGAGTGTCTCAGATGGTGGATGTTATTTCTGGAATGAAGCCACAGAACGCGGCCGATGTACTGACGGTTCAAGATCCCGACCTTTCTGTTAGGATATTAAGCCAACTGGACTCAGCAAAGGCTTCAAAGATCTTTAACTTGATGGATAAGGAAGTTTCTGCCCGACTTCAAAAGCAGTTTCTTCAAATGAAAAAGTAAGTTAATATAACAAGAAGCGTTGAAACTTTAATTAGGATGATTAAAAGGAACGTATGCAAGGATTGCCAGTAAATTTATTAGCACAAAATGTAGCTCCAGCTACAGGGAAAACGGATGCAGCAGCATCTGTGAATGCTAATGGCAAAATTGCAGGTGTTATCGGTCAAAATAAAGAAGGAAAAGAGGCAGAGCAAGGAGCATTCGCTTCTCTGTTTGGAAATCTTCTTGGCAACTCAGAAACTAAATCTACAGAAGGATCAGCTCAACCACAAACTCTAAAAGGTGAAGTGGCCACAGAAACAAAAGCTTCAAACTCTGAAGCTAAAGTAGATGCTCTTCTAAAAAATAAGTCACAAGAACAAGATAAGAAAACAGAGCAGACGGTTCTTACTACAGAGCAGGCACTGTCTCCTGAAGTCTTAAAAAATATCGACGGCCTTCTGGCAAAAACTCCAGTTACAGCAGAAGGACAAAAAGGTGCACCAGTAAAAGGTGAAGCCCTTGATGGAAAAATCACTTCGGCCTCAACTAATCTTGACCAGCTTTTAAAAACATTAAAAGGTGAAGAAGGAAATGTTCAGGACGTTGAAGGCGAGACACTTCAAAACACTAACTCTAAAGAAGTAAAAAACAATAAAGGAAGCGCTCTTGATTTCTTAATTAAAGAATCAAAGTCTAAGGACGTAGGAAGCGCAGCTGTTACAACTGAAAAAGTTCTGGCAACAAATCCTGAGTCTGTTTCAAAGCTTGGTCTCTCAAGTGAAGATTTCATTAAGAACATGGCAGAAGCAAAAGCTGAAAAAGCTCCAGCTCAATTGGTAGGCGACGCTGCTCAGGATTTCGATCCAAAAGCATTGATGCAAAAACAATTAAACCAGTCGATGAAGGCTTACGGACAAAAACAAAATCTTCTAAGTGATAACGTCATTAGAAATACAAAAGACCTTGCCTTCAAAGAAACAAAGCCAAAATCGGCGATTGATGAGTTAAAAAATCCAGATTTAAAAATCGGCGCAGAAACTGCGATGGTAAAAGAGCAGTTCGTTCCTTTAATGCAGCAAAAGCAAGAAATGGGACAGAATATGCAAACGCAGAATTCTGGAAAGGTTCTAGATCTTTCTAAGATGAATGCATCTAATACAGAAGAAGTTATTAAACGTATCAGTGATTACGTTCAGCAAAGCCAGGTGGCAAACCAGGATAGTATCGACTTAACAGTTAAGCACGATGCCCTTGGACAGTTCAAGATTCAGGTAACAAAACCAACGGCTCCTGGATCTAACCAAATGGATATGCAAATTACGACATCAACTGCAGAAGGGCATGAGTTCTTTATGAAGAACGAGACAGGTCTTCTGAAGAATCTTTCTCAAGCAGGAATTCAGCTTTCTGATTTAAGAATCGTTTCAGGTGGTGAATCTTCTAGTTTCGCTCAAAATGATTCAAGACAATCAGGAAACTCTCAATATAATCAAGCTCCAAAAGAATTTATGAGCTTTGATTCAGGTGACTCGTCAAATGGATCTCAGAGAAGAAGAGAGCTATGGCAAGAGGCCCGCGATAATCAACAAAGATACGGAGCTTAAGGTATGCCAGAAATTGGAAGACCAGTAGAGCAAAACGCATTCTCAGACATCAAAATCAATAGACAACCATCGACTGCAAATGGTGCTCTTCCTAATAGAGCAGTAGGTGATTCATTAAATCAGATCGCCGGAAATAAGCCAGAAGCGCGTTTTGTCGATAGAAGAAAAAAAGAAGAACTTGGTCAAGATGGTTTTATGAAACTTCTTGCTCACCAGTTAAAAAATCAAGATCCAATGAAACCGATGGATCAAAAAGATTTCTCAGCCAACCTTGCTCAGTTCTCGCAACTAGAGCAGTTGACGGCCATGAATAAAAAAATGGATGCCGTTAACCAAAATGCAGTTGACGATAAACGTGTTCAGGGTGCAGCTTTCTTAGGAAGAAAAGTTGTGACATCTGGAACAAGTATTGACTACAAAGGTGATGGGAAAGATGTAAGAGTTCCTTTCTTCCTTGACCAACCAGCGAAGGCCGCTGTTATCAACATTCTTGATAATAAGAACCAGCTGATTGCCAGAATTGAAAGAGAGAATTTACAAAAAGGAATGCAAGACGTAACGTGGGATGGAATTGGATTCGACGGACAAATTGCAGCGAAAGAAACTTATCACTTTGAGGTGATTGGTTTCGATGAAAACAACAATAAGTTTAACGGTTCAACTCGCTCTGAAGGTTTAGTACAAGGTGTACACTTCGAAGACGGTGAGACTGTATTAGATCTTGCGAATGGAAAAAAAGTTTTCCTAAAAGATGTTCAAAGTTTTTCTGTAGCGGAAAATAATGATCAGGGAAAAAATATTCCTGCATTGCAAAAGCAAGCGGCGCAAGCTTATAATCAAGTAGAGAAACAATAATTTTTTCGTAAGAAAAAATATAAGGTAAAAAAAGAAAAAAATGGCGAATCCTAAAATTAACAACATTCTTATTCCGAACGTCACGCAGCTGCCGTCGCAGAAGAAGACGGATGACGTTAATAAGTTAAAGCAAGGGGAAACGTCAGAGTTTAAGGGACTCTTAGACTCACAAGTAGCAGAGCAGGAAGGCCAGTCCGCTCTAGCTCCAAAAAAAGGCATTCAGCTTTCAACTCACGCGATGAGAAGGCTTCAAGAAAGAAACATTTCAATTGATAAAGATGAATACACAAAATTACAAACAGCAATGGATCGCCTGAAATTAAAAGGAGGGCAGGATTCGTTAGTTATTACGGGTAAAGCGGCGTACATAGTAGATGTTCCGAAAAACACGATTGTAACTGCGATTGATAAAGAAAGTATTGGAGAAAACGTTTTTACGAAAATTGATTCTACGATTTTAATGAATTAACAAATTAATAATAAAAGTCTTAAAGAAAACGGTTGGTCCTTTCCGGAAACCTGAGTTTAAAGCCTGTAGTGCTATAAACATCTTTAAGCGATTAGGTCTAGGAGGGACATAATGGGTATTCTACGTTCATTCACAATTGGTGTTTCTGGTTTAAATGCTTCTGGTCAAGGTATGGGTGTAATCGGTGATAACATCGCTAACGCCGGAACAAACGGATTTAAATCTTCTAGAGCTGAATTTCAAGACGTATTAGCAGTATCACTTAAAGGAATCGAAGGGGGAGACCAATTCGGTGCCGGTACAAAATTAGGTCACATTAAGCCTCTAATGACTCAAGGGGATATCTCAAGAACAGATTCAGTAACAGACCTTGCACTTTCTGGTGACGGTATGTTCACAATTGAAGCTCCAGCAGGAAGAACGTTTACTCGTGATGGATCTTTCCACTTCGATAAAGAAGGTCAGTTAACAACTATGGACGGATACAAAGTTCTTGGTTTCCAGGCCGATGAACACGGAAAGATGGTTAACAAAATCGACGCTATTAAACTAGGGAACACAACAATCCCAGCGAAAGCGACAAAAGAAGTTCTAATGTCGATGAACCTTGATTCACGTATGAACAAGATGGAATTCAACATCGAGAACCCAGAGAAAACTTCTAACTTCTCTAACTCAATGACAATTTACGATAACATCGGTACAGCTAGAACTGTAACTGCTTACTACAACAAAGTAGATAACAACACATGGGAATACCACATTGCTGTTGATGGAAAAGATGTAGAAGGTGGAAAGCCAGATACTATGTATGAACAAGCTTCTGGTACTCTAATTTTCAACGACAAAGGGCAACTTGAAGAAGAAAAGACTTCTAAAAACTCTTTCAACTTCAACAAAGGTGCTGCTAAAGACCAAAAAATTACTTTTAACTTTGGTCAATCGATTAAAGAAGGTGGAAACGGTCTTGATGCTTCTACTCAGTACGGATCTGATTCAGCAATGGCCCGTCACACTCAAGATGGAGCTTCAGCTGCAACATTAACTTCTCTTTCATTTAACGATAAAGGGATTTTAACTGCTTCATACGATAACGGTGAAACAAGAGACGTAGCTCAAATCGCTGTAGCAAAGTTTGAAAACAACGAAGGTCTATTCAAAATTGGTAAGAACCTTTTCAAAGAATCAAAAGCATCTGGACAAGCTGCTCTTGGTAAACCTGGTGAGTCTGGACGTGGAGAAGTTCTTTCTAAGTCAATCGAGCTTTCAAACGTTGATATCGCAAACGAATTCGTTAACCTGATGACAGCTCAAAGAAACTTCCAGGCTAACGCTAAGACGTTAACGACAGCGGACGAAATGCTACAACAAGTTCTTCAGATTAAGAGATAATTTTAGCTAGCTAAATAATAAAGGGGCCTAGGAAGGGCCCCTTTTTTTGGGAAAAATACCGGAACAAATATGAAGAGAAATACTTGTTTAATTATTTTAATCGCTTTTGTCCTCTCATCTTGTGCCTACTGGCCGAAAAGCTGGAGAAAGCCTTCAAGTGTAGAGACATCACTGGATCTACTGGAAAAATCTCAGGTGATCATTGACCGGGTAGCGACAAGAGATTTTAATGTTCAAAGCTGTAGCCGCGATTTAGACCTTTTGATTGAACAATATAGTAAAGCGCCGGAGACACTGAATATCGAAGTCATTAAAAACCAAGGACAGGAAATCCTGGACCAAAGTTTTGATGCTAGAATGGCCATTCACTCTATGCTGGATGTTTTACCGGTTGAATGTAAGGCGAAAGTAAAAGACCTTTACCTGAAAATGCGCATGGTGGAGGATTATGTTGGAGTTCACTACTATAGCGATGCCCAGATCTCTGCTGATTCGATTAAGTATCAGGAAGAGCCTGTGCCGGTTTATGAAGCCGATAAATACCGTCCTTATCACGTAGGAGCGGGGATTGATCCAAAAGCGAAATTCGAGTTTAAAAACGGCGATATCATGATCACTAAAGGGATCAGCTTTGTTTCGAGCACGATTTCGGAACTGGCCGCTCCTAAATCCGTTTTCAGCCATATTGTTTTTGTTCACGTTGATGAAAAAACGAAAGAAGTGACAACGATTGAATCCTATGTCGGAAAAGGCGTGAGCATTTTCCCAATTGAGGAGGCGCTTAAAAACGAAAACGCCCGCATCCTGGTACTAAGAGCAAAAGATCAGGCCCTAGCTTCGAAAGCCGCCAACTATATGTACAACAAGGTTCAAAAACTTAAGTCTGAAAAAAAGTACATTCCGTATGACTATGAGTTGGATTTTTCCGACAATAGCAAAATGTCATGCGAAGAAGTGGCCTACGATGCTTATAAAACGGTTTCTAATGGAGCGATGATTATTCCGGAAATGGAGTCTCAGATTCTTTTAGATGACCCAAAATTTTTAAAGCGCGTTGGTGTTAAAAAAGGGCCGATGATGGTTCCAACAGATATGGAGACAGATTCGCGCTTTGATGTCGTTCTAGACTGGACGGATTACCGCGTGATGCGCGATTCATGGAGAAAGGACGCTCTTTTAGGAGAGATGTTCAGATGGATCCAGGACTACGATTACCGCATCTATGAAAATATGACGAGTGTTGCCGCAAAGGTGATCTGGTCAACACGATACATCCCGGGACTGTGGGGGATGATGTCGAAGATTTCTGGAATCCCAAAAGACTTTACGAAAGATGTCCCAAGCTTAACGATTACGACGATGGCGAGTTTAAAGTCTATTGGCGGTAATTTACTTCCAGTTGTCACTAAAGCTGACCAGGAACACTTTGAGAAAACTGGCAGATGGATGACGACAGAGGAGCTGCGCTTAACACTGGATCAATATCGTCAGACAAATCCAAAAGACCTAAGAAAAGTATTCAGAGAAAAATAAATCAATCGTTCATCAGGTTTGTGCCAACACAGACCTGATGATTTCCTGACATCCACGCATCTTGTTTTCTTTTAAAATCTAAGCGAAACTCTTAAGTAATAAATAAAAATCAAGGATGATTTCAATGATGAACTTAAGACTAGGGCTTCTTGCCTTATGTATCGTCGGCTCTTCTGAGGCCTTTTCGGCCGATTTGTTTAAGGTCGCTCCTTACACACTCAAGCACACTAATGGTCATTTGCTTTTAAATTTTCAGTTAAATGAAGATAAGAAGCTGGTGATTGAAGACGGGCAGAAGATCAACCGCTCTTTTGAATACAAAAAAGGGACTCATTACCAGACAGAATTAGGAAAAGAAGAATGTGGAGTCAGCAAAGACCTGCGCATCCGCGATGCTGGAACAAACCAAGTGGTTTTCACGAAAAGCTATGAAGGTCTCTCATGCACAGAGGGATCAAGAGCTCCAGACTACACATTTGGATTTATCAGCGATACACAACAGTATAAAGACCGTCATGAAGCGATCGCACAAGTTATCGCCTATCACCACTCAATGGACCCGCTTCAGTTTCTCATTAACGGTGGGGACGTAGTTCAAAATGGACAAAAAGACGAACAAGAATGGATTGAGTACTTTTTAGGTGGGAAAGCTTACTTGATGGATGTTCCGCAAATCGCAGCAATTGGAAACCATGATTACCGCGGGCACAAAGTAGATTACGCACTTCCAAAATTTTTCCAGAAATACATGAGATGGGAAGGAAGCCCGGCCAACGGAAACCTTTTCTTTGAAATGCCAGGTTTTCAATTAGTCATCTGGAACAGCAATGTCGGCGATCTTAAGAGTGATGAAGAAGACCAAATGTGGACGTGGCTTGAGCAAAAAATGCAGGCAGCCCAAAAGAGCAACACTCCATTGATTTTTGTAACTCACTTCCCGGTGTATTCATCTTCACTAAATAAGTTCACAAGCTTTGCAGTAATGAAGCTAAGGAGAAAACTGGTTCCAATGGTTGAAAAATACGGTGTTAAGCTGGTGTTGAGCGGACACACTCATATGTATGAGCGCTCATTTAAAGATGGTGTTCATTATTTAGTCGCTGGCCCTGCCGGTGGGCGTATAAATAAGCCAACTTTTAAGAATCCATATGTACAAAAATTTGACTCAAATGCGCTTACTTTTACTAAAGTAAAATATTCTAACCGTACTTTGAAGATCGAGACATTCAACCAAGATAATACATTGATTGATCAATTATTTTTGAATCTTTAGATACCACTTCTAACAGGGCCTGTTTTCGTGCAGGCCCTGTCATTTGCCAGCCTAATAAATATTTTTTTCAAATCTTAAGTTTAGAAAATTCCCCTCTGTCTCGATAGGAGTTCGTTGCCGAATCTTTGAGGTCTTTTCTGATGTCAAAAATATTTAATTACCGCAATATTTTCAGAATCAATATGATTCTACTTACCCTTTTTTTGGGTTCGATTGTCGCTTTATTGTGGGCTTCTTTTGAAGTGAACCAATTAAATGAATTCAGGCACACTTCACTAGAGGGGATTCAGGAGTTGCAAAAAAACTCTGATGATCTGACACGTCTTGCGCGTTTATATATCGTGACTGGTGAGAAGAAATGGGTAGAAGAATACGACAAAAGAAAATCGTCAAAAAAAGATCTGCTTCACAAGCAAGGATTCACTCGCAATGAACTAAATAAAGTAGAGCAGGCGGTGAAACTGTCAAAAGATTTAATGAGCATTGAAATTGAGGCCATTCACGCCGTCCAGGGGTTCTATCACGACGTTAATGGTGGTTATAAAAATAAAGGTGTGCCGAATTTAGACCTGGCAAAAAGGTTGATGCACAATCAGATTTATCAAAATTTTTCGACAGAGTTCACTAAGGCCGTGACAGATTTAAAAGAGATCTTAAAGGCCCGTCTGGAACGCGAAATAAAAATGAACAAGGAAAGGATTTTTATTTTTCAAGGCATGAGTGTTTTGATGGGGCTTTTGATGTTTTTATCAGCAATGCTCTTAAATAAGTATTTGAGAAAGGCCCCGGCCGAAACTGAAAGTCACCAGCATTTTAGTGAAATGATCGAGACCATGTACGCGATTAAGGAAGAAAACAGAACGATTAATGAAAGTATGTTTCAGGCCAAGCAGCTTTTTTTTAATGCCTCGGTTGAAGCCGTTAAGTCGGGCGAAAGTGGGAAGGATCTTTTACTCGTCATCAATGAGTTTGAAAAACTTACCGAAGTCAGCGCCAAATCAGCGACTGAGATTTCAGGCATTCTGGATAAAACAATTGTGAGTGCAGTGGAATTATCTGAAGGGAAGAAGGTTGCCTAGGCTTCGCCGTCGTTGCCGATAGCTTCGACAGGGCAGGCTTCCATGGCGCTCAGGCATTCTTCAAGTTCTACCTGAGTTTTTGGCTGTAATTTAACAAAAGCATGGCCGTCATCATCATTCATGGTAAAAAAACTCGGGGCTTCCATAACACAAGCATCGCAAGCGATACATTGGTCATCAACGTAGAATTTCCCCGGTACATTTAGATCCCATTTTGAGTTTTTGTCGGCCATTGCTCTTTTATCTCTTATTACATCTGTAAAACATTGTGGTTGATTTTAACCTTTGTGTTCGCTTCCAGCTCTTTTAGGATGTTGTCCATCATTTTACGAGCTAGGGCGTTCTTTAGGCCGGCTTCATCACTTGCAGTCTTCGCTTGAGCGTTTAGATCTGTAGCTTTTGCAGCCGCCGTGCTTCTTACCATAATCAAGTTTGCACCGTCATCAAAAGAATTGAACTTCGGCTTAGATAGGTCTCCAGCGAATAGTTCCTTCATGTTATCAGCAGAAACGTAAGCTCCTGTTGAGATCCCATCGATACGGTTAGCAGTTCCTTTGTTGTATTGAAGTTTGTATTTTGCAGCTAAGGCCTTAACTTCTGATTCGTTTCCAGCTTCAAGAGCTTTTCTCATGCTGTTGGCGATATCTACAGTAAGTTTCTTTAGGTCTTCAACTTTATCTTTTTGGATGATTTCGCGAGCAAATTTTTCGCGGAAGTCAGCAAGCTTAGCTGTCATACCTTCATTTTTCTTTTCAACGAAGATTAAGTGATAACCGAATTGTGTTTTTACCGGAGCAGAAACTGTCCCTGGTTTTTGTGTGAATGCAACCTGGTCGAACTCAGGAACCATTCTTCCTCTTTGGAAGCTTCCAAGCTCTCCGCCTTTACCTTTTCCAGATGGGTCTTCTGTGTATTGATTAGCTTTTGCAGCGAAGTTTCCAGGAGTCACTTCTTTGGCAATTTTTTCAATTTGTGCTTTTACTGCAGCTTCATCTTTTCCTTCTGTTAAAAGCAGGATGTGGCGAGCTGTAACTTCTTCTGGTTTGTTTAAGCTTTCTTTTCTTTCGTTGAACATTGATTCAACTCTTTTTTGGTTTGTTTCAACAGCAAGAAACTTTGCCAGTTCGTCGTTAGATACGTCGATAAACTGAGAAAGAGAGTGTTTTGAAATCTGAACGACTTCAACATTGAGTTGGTCTTCACGGAATTTTGCCATATCGGCCATGTAGCCTTTTGACAGTGGGAAGTTTCCAGCTAATTCTTGAACTTTTTTCATTCTGATCTGGTCGACAACATCTTGTTCGAATTCAAGTGGAGTCAGACGGTTTGCAGAAAGGATCCCTTTGTAGCGGTTAACGTCAAATTGACCGTTAGTCTGGAAGTATGGAAGCGCCTTAATTTCGGCCTTAACTTCTTCATCAGATGGAAAAGTTCCGAGATCTTTCGCGAATTTTACCATTAACTTTCTTTGGACGATGTTTTTGATCGTGCTTTCTTTGATTTTTAGGCCTTCAAGTTGCTTTGCAGTCAGCTCTCCACCCATAATTTGTTTATAGAACTCAATCTGACGATTGTATTCTTGCTGATACTCTTCAGGCTTGATTGGCATTCCGCCAACTGATCCAACTTGAGAGACAGATCCACCGCCTTCGAATTGTTGGTAACCAGTAAACATGAAAGCAAGAATGATGAGACCGATTAAAACAGTAGCAAAAACGCCGGCCGTTTTGTTCTTTGTGAATTCAGACATAACTTTTTCCCTTTGGTTCGCGCTTTAAAAAATTTCTCACTATTGTAACGATTAAAAGTAAAGTTCGTAAAGTTTATTGGCTTTTTAAAAAAGATTACTTAAGCTTAATTATTAATTGTTTTTCCCATCAATATTTACGGAGTGAATCACTTGAGATTGTCTGATTCAGAAGAGCGCAAAACCAAGATTGTGATTAACAGCATAATCTTAGCGATTTCCCTGTATGGGATGTCGCAGCGAGACTACGTTTTCCAAAAAACATCTATTGCTGAAAGAGTCATTATCGACCTGATGGCCCCAGTCCAGAGTTTTGTGACTGGAATCCAGGAAGGCATGTCTTCGTACGTCGAGCACTACGTGGCAAACCTTAATGCTAGTAAAGAAAATAAAGTCCTAAAAAATAAGATTTCAGACCTGCAAAATGAAGTTTTTAGTTACCAGGAAGCGGTTAAAGAAAGTGACCGCCTACGCGAGCTGATTAACTACGGCGAGCAGTTAGAGAGAAAGAAAATCGTTGCCCGCGTTGTTTCGTGGGATTCAGCGGATGATTACAAAGTTATTCGTATCAATAAAGGGGTTAAACACGGGGTGAAGCTTCACTCTGTTGTTGTGAGTGCTGAAGGTCTGGTTGGTTATGTTTACCGTCTGACTGCACACTTTGCTGACGTTATTACTATTCTTGATGCCAATAACCGTGTTGACGGTGTGGTTGAGCGCCTTCGCTCTCATGGTGTTGTTGAAGGTTACAGCCGCGGTCGCTGTATTATGAAATATGTTAACCGTACAGAGCCGATCATCCTAAACGATATCGTTTTAACGGCCGGTCTGGGGAACGTTTATCCAAAAGGTCTTAAGATCGGATACATTTCGCGTATTGAACGCGAAAGTTACGGGATCACTCAGCACGTAGAAATCACGCCAATCGTGAATTTCTCTAAACTTGAAGAAGTTCTGGTTCTGGTTCAAGAACAAGAAGAAGATAAACAACTCGAGTGGAAGGCCTTAGACCAAGAGCCGGAAGCAGGCGAGATTAAGCGATGAAAACAAATTTAAAAGATATTATTGTTCCACTGATTAAAACGCTCATCCTTCTGTTCTTTTTAGAGGTGATGACGACAGCGGTGTTCCCGAATATTGGTCTTCTACACTATAGAATTCCGTTCAATATTCTACTGGTATTGTTTCTTGGTCTAAGACTTGAAACACCATACCTGGCCATCATTATTATGATCGTTCAGTACTTTCACGGATTTTTCTCCGTTGAAGGTTGGGAGATGGGGACAGTTACCGGAATCGTTATCTGTGTTGTCGTTTCTTACGTAAGAGAAATGATCCACTTCTCGTCTTGGACGATGACGATCCTAATTACCCAGGTCTTCCAATTATTATGGTTTTTTGTACAATCGATTCTTATCTATATTCAGCTTGGAAGTCTGAATTACATTTTTGAAAAAGGCTGGCGCTTCCTTCCTCAGTCCGTCATTATCGCCCTTTTATCGCCGATCTTTTTCTATATCTTAAATAGAATCTGGAACGTAGATGATCGCGGTATGCTAGGAGATAAGGTCTAATGTTCGGTGAAGACGATCTGGTCAAATCCCACCAGGAAAGAGCAGATTTATTATTTAATATTATTGTTATAGCTTTTGCGATCCTGCTTGCCCGCCTGTGGTATCTGCAGATTTATCGTGGAAAGCAATTCTTTAACTACTCTCTGGAAAACAGACTTCGAAAAGACGTCGTTCGCGCTCCACGCGGGATGATTTTCTCGCGCAATAACGTTCTTCTTACTCACAACGTTCCGCGCTTTGATGCGATCGTGACACCTCAGTATTTAGAAAGTTCGGATGAGACAGTGGCCTACCTTGGGCAAATCCTGGAGATGACTCCGGATGCGATCAAGAAAATCCTAAAGCGTTACCAGGGACAAGCAAAATACATCCCGGTTGTTATTAAGAAAAATATTTCAAGAAAAGAAGTAGCGATCATTGAAACTGAATCGGCAAGACTGCCGGGGGTTTCGGTTGAAACGTTTATTTCCCGCGAGTACACCGACCGCGATGCCGGTGCTCACTTACTGGGATACATCTCAGAAATCTCTCAAGAAAAACTGCCAAAGCTGCGCGAGCGCGATAAGTACGATTACAAACAAGGTGACTTTATCGGGCAAGCAGGGATTGAGCAGCAGTTTGACTTAGAAATCAGAGGGCAAGACGGCTACCAGTTCATGGAAGTTGATGCCAGAGGACGCGCAAGAAGACACGTTAGCTCTGATGACCTTTATTCAGGAATTGAAAACAAACTGGCCGAGCCAGGGAAAAACGTTCGTCTGACAATTGACCGCGATGTTCAGCTGGCCGCTTACCACGCGCTTGATGGAAAAGATGGAGCCGCTGTTGCTCTTGATGTTGAAACTGGTGAAGTTATCGCCATGGTTTCTCGCCCAGCTTATGACCCAGGAAACTTCTCGACAGGTCTTACTTCAAACTATTGGGGTGGACTAGTTATGGATGAGAAGAGACCTCTTCGCGATAGAACAATCCAGGAGCACTATTCTCCAGGGTCTACGTTTAAAACTCTGACTCACATTGCGGCCCTTGAAGAAGGTATCATCAACGAAAACACGAAAGTTGTTTGTAGTGGTGGTTATAGAATGGGAGGAAGGGTCTTCCACTGTTGGAAAAAAGAAGGTCACGGTGTCGTAGACGTTATTAAAGCTCTGCAAACTTCATGTGACGTTTTCTACTACACAATCGGAAACAAGATCGATATCGACGTTATCTACAAGTACGCGACGATGTTTGGTATGGGACAGAGATCGGGGATCATCCTTCCGCGCGAAACTTCAGGTTTAATTCCTAACAAAGAATGGAAGAAAAAACGCACAGGAGTTGAGTGGCAGAAAGGGGAGACTCTTTCGTGCGTAATCGGTCAGTCATTCGTTAACGTAACTCCACTTCAACTGGCAATGTTCTACTCGACATTGGCAAACGAAGGGAAATTATACCGTCCACACGTTGTTAAAGAAGTCTTCTCAAACACTGGACAGGTCTTAAAGAGATATGAACCGGAACTTATCAATGAGTTTAAAATCTCTAAGAAGACACTTGATCTGACAAAACGTGCCCTGTTCGACGTAGTAAACGTACCAGGTGGTACAGCTTACTCACAAAAAGGAGTGGGGATTCAGATGTCTGGTAAGACGGGGACGGCCCAGGTTATCAGCTTCTCGGCAGACAAGATTTTCAGTAAGTGTGAAAACCAGGAATACAGATTCCGTCACCACGGTCTCTTTACGGCCTATGCTCCAAGCGTGAATCCAAAAATCGCCGTTGCAGTTGTTGTTGAACACGGATGTCACGGTGGTTCTGCCGCAGGTCCAGTTGCCCGCGCGATGGTTTCTGCTTACATGAATAAATACTTCCCAAAATATCAGGAAAAGCTGATTGCTGAAGATAAGATGACTTTTGAAGAAGCTATCGAAGACAACAGAGTCAACCCGTTCCCGATGGTTCCAGAGACAAACCCAATTGATTTCTACGATGAACAAGGGGTTCTGGTACGCAATTATGTATTAACTAGAGATGGCAAACGCGCGCCTCTTGCTCCATTAAAAGAAGGAGAGGGGACGGATGGTGAATAATGATTAATTTTAGAGAAGAACTCAAGCGCTACGATTATTCGTTCTTCGGAATTTGTACCGCAATTTTCATTATTGGTATCTTAAACCTGTACTCAGCGACTCATTCACACGGTGTTGGTCCAGAGCAGGGGATTTATAAAACTCAGATTATGTGGTTCTGCCTTTCTTGGATGGTGGGAATCGGGGTGAGTTTTATTCAACCAAAGAACTTTTACCGGTTAGCTTATCCTTCTTATCTACTATGTATCATGCTTTTAATTATGGTTCTTTTTGTGGGTCACTCGGCACTCGGAGGACAACGTTGGATCGGTATTGGTGGGATTAAGTTTCAGCCGTCGGAGATTGTTAAGATGTCCGTAGTTCTCGTTCTGGCCAGATGGTATTCAAAGGCTTCTCCGGAGCAAGAAACAGGCTTTAAAGAACTCATCATTCCATTTCTTATTACTTTCGTTCCTGCGATCATGGTTATTATTCAGCCCGATCTCGGTACGGGAATGTTAACGCTTCTTATTTTCTTCATGATCACTTTCTACAGAAAGCTAAAGTGGAAGACGATTGTTGTTATCGGAATGATCGGAATTGTTTCAGCGACAGTTATGTATAACTTTGGTCTTCGCGAATACCAAAAGAAAAGGATTATCACTTTCCTTGATCCGGAATTCGATGCCAAGGGTTCTGGTTACAACGCGATTCAATCTAAAATTGCTATCGGTTCGGGACAGTTTTTTGGAAAAGGATTCCGCCAGTCTTCTCAGGGGGCCCTGAACTATCTTCCAGAAAACCACACTGACTTTATTTTTGCGATCTTTAATGAAGAGCACGGGTTTGTTGGATCAGTATTTCTGATTGCTCTCTATCTGGCGCTATTCTATCGATTGTTATGGCTTGCTTCCAACGTCAATAAGATGTTTGATTCCATTGTTGTTGTCGGAGTGCTCGGGATTTTCTTCTGGCACACTATCGTTAACATGAGCATGGTTTCCGGATTGATGCCTATCGTTGGTATTCCACTCCCACTCATGTCTTACGGAGGATCAAACCTTCTGACATTCGGAGTGTGTTGTGGTGTCGTGACATCTATCAGCAATGCGAGAAATTTATTTTAAAGTCTGGCATTTCGCTATTAGTACTGTTGTAAGACTTGACTCTCTTGGAATCTTCGTGGGAAACTATTTTAGTCTCAGTAGGGGACTAAATAAAACCATAACCACGGACGTTTCATGAAGAAAGTTTCGAGTATCGGAAGTTTAGTAAAAAAGATTTACAGAACTTACTCAGCAGAACTACTAGTCTCATTACAATCAAGAGGATTCACTGACCTAAGACCATCGTTCTTAGAAGTTCTTTTATTCATCTGTGAGCACGACGGACCGTCTATTAAAGAAATCGGTACAGGTTGTGGTCTAAAGAAGCAGACGATGACTTCTCACCTTAATGAGCTTGAAAGCCGCGGCTATATCGAGCGCAGACTTAACTCTCACGACAAACGCGAACAAAATATCTTCCTTACGGAGTATGGCCTGAAATTTAAACTGAACTTGTTTGAATGCATTGGCGATATTGAGAAAAAGTACACCGACTTAATTGGTGACCTTGAACTTAACCGTGTGGAACTCATCTTAAAGAACTTTCATTCTAAGTTGTTAGTTCAACCAGGGCTTTTCGAGCACTTTTCGGACCACTGAGTTATATCAGCAAACTTCCTATTGATTATCCTCCGTACTAATAATAGTATGCGGTAAGTTAGCCTATTCAAATTTTTATTCCTAGGTTGGAATTACTGTTACCTTATTAGGACGGTTTATGAGTTTAACTCTTGCAGATGTTCCTGTTGGAACTAAGGTCGAAGTTGTCGGTTATGAAGGCGAGAGCCTTTATGAATTCAAATTTATTTCTCTTGGGATTCTTCCTGGAGATCATGTCGAAATCAAATCTAAAAGTCTTTTTGGTGGCCCGATTGCTCTTAAGCATGGAGAGTGGAACTTCCTGGCACTGAGAAAAGATTACGCTAATAAAATCATTGTAAAGAAGTTGGGAGAATAAAATGGAAAACGTATTGCTCGTTGGTTTTCCGAACTCTGGTAAATCAACCATTTTTAATATGCTGACAGGCCAGTTGAGAAAAGTTTCCAACTACTCAGGTGTAACCGTTGATTCAGCAAACGCAGAATTAATTTCAAACTCAATCAATGATAAAAAAATAAGTGTGGTTGACCTTCCGGGTGTATACAACCTCGTGCCGACAAGTCTTGATGAAGGAGTTACAACAACTTCACTTATTAAAGACATGTCAAAGTACAAAGCGATCGCCATGATTCTGGACCTTGATCGCTTTGAAGCCTCATTGTCGCTGCTTTTAGCGGTCAAAGAAATTCTTCCAAAGAAAAATATCATTGTTATCGTTAACAAAAATGATCACCTGCTCTTCACAGCAGAGCATGCTAAAAAACTTGAAATCAAAATTGGTTATCCGGTATTAAGTATTTCGGCGATCAATGACGATGAAAAAGAACTGGATAATTTCATCCGCAAATTCGTCACAGATAAAAAAGAGACAGACTCTGCTTTTGAAAAAATCAAAGTTTACCCTGAGTCGACTCAGTATATTCCTGAGTTAAAATCGCAGGAGCACTTTGTAGAAGTGGCCGTAGATGATGTTGTTAAGACGATTAAATCTCATCAAGCAGAGGCGAGAGCAATTATCAACGGGATCTATTCTCACTCTTCTTCTAAAACTAAATTTACTGAAAAGTTAGATGCAATTATGCTTCACAAGGTTTGGGGAAGTTTAATTTTCATCGCAATCTTCTATATCATTTTCCACGCCATTTATTCTTGGGCCGGCCCTATCATGGACCTGACTGAAGCTGGTGTGGGCGCTTTAGGTGATTTCGTTGGGCCACACCTTCCAGAAGGACTTATCAGAAGTGTCGTTATTGATGGTGTGTTTGCCGGAGTTGGAGGAGTGATTGTCTTTCTTCCTCAGATTATGATTCTCTTTTTTTTGCTAAGTTTATTAGAGCAATCAGGCTACATTTCAAGGGCCGCTGTTTTAACTGATAAAGTAATGGGGACATTCGGACTTAACGGAAAGGCTTTCCTTCCTTATATGTCTGGTTTTGCCTGTGCTATTCCAGCGATCATGGCAGCAAGAAGCATTCCGGATCACAAAGAAAGGGCCTGCACGATCATGACGATTCCAATGATCACTTGTAGTGCCAGACTTCCGGTTTATGTTCTTTTAATCGGGACATTCATTCCAAGTGTAACTTACCTGGGCTTTTTAAACTCTCAGGCACTGGCCTTCTTCTTCCTTTATTTCCTTGGAAGCTTTATGGCCTTAATCATCGCCAAGATTTTCAGGCTGACGATTTATAAAGGTGAAACAAGTAACTTCATTATCGATCTTCCTCATTATGAAAAACCTTCTTTTAGATTTGCTGCAAGACAAGCTTTGAGAAAAGGAAAAGTCTTTCTTAAGAAGGCCGGAACAATCATTCTGGGGCTTTCGATTTTAATCTGGATTCTTTCGACTTTCCCTGGATTAAGTGAAGAGCAGACTATCAATAAAACTCCTGAAGAAGTTTCAGCATTAACACTTGAGAACTCTTACCTTGGTCAAGCAGGGAAGCTCATGGAGCCGGTGCTTAAGCCGATGGGGATGAACTGGAAAATGGGAGTTGGGGTTCTCGTGGCCTTTGGAGCACGTGAACTTTTCGTTTCGACTCTGGGAACTGTTTATGCTCTTGGTGATGTTGATGAAGAATCAAGCTCTCTTCGCGATAGACTAAAATCTGAAGTTGACCCGGTCACAGGAAAACCTGTTTTCAATACGGCAGTAGCATGGAGTCTTCTGATTTTCTTCGTCTTTGCTCTTCAGTGTATTAGTACATTGGCGATTCTAAGAAGAGAAATGGGCTCTTGGAAATACCCGGCATTCATGTTTACTTACATGGGGCTCTTGGGCTATGCCGGCGCAACGATTGCTTATCAATTACTAAAATAATTTCTTTTAAACGGGTGCATCTTTATCAGGTGCACTCTTCTCTGATGATTTTCCAGGCCAGAACTCATAGCCCCCCGAAATATTATTGATATTAAAAAATCCTTTTTTTACCAATAACTCACAGGCCGAAATAGAGCGTAGTCCATTTTCTGAGATAACCAGGATAGGAACAGTTTTACTTGGGATTTCTGAAAAACGAACATGCAGCTCTTCAATTGGAATATGAACCGCTTCTTCCAGTCTTGTCCCCTTAAATGACTTTGCTGTCACATCCAGAACAAAAAAATCGATATTAGGATTGTTGTAAATGCTCCATGCTCTTTGAGGAGAGATGTCGTTATAAGGTCTTCCCATCAGGATCATGTGGTCGTCGATTTCTTCGCCGTTTTTAACACGCACTAAATGGTTTCTTTGAAGAGTGATGGAGAAATCCAGCTTTTCATCAATTCGAGAAATGTTCTTTTCAATGTTGTTCAATCTTGAATTGATAAACTCTAGCATCTGGAAGCTTTTTAAATCCACAGTCGACTCCTTCTAGTGTGTGATCTTCCTTCTATTCTACAGGGGAAGACCACCACTGGGGGAGTCGGGCAAAAGCTTCTAGGCTGGCCTCTTAACGGGCGTGAATGAGTTCCAGAATCCTTTTCTGTTGAACAGGAGTCAGGGTCTCAAAATCGCAGTGAAGGCGGTTAACCGCGTGAGATTTAGCAAATTTTGTGAAGAGGTCAGTAGCTTCGTTGATATCGAAAGTGATTTTTTGGTCGCTTCCGAAAAGCTTTCTGACAACTTTCATCGGGTACTTCGAAATACTTGTTTCATCCACATAGTATTTTGAAAGGCGCCCACTTGAAGAGCTTCTGATGAATTCGATGTTTTCCTGTGCCAGGTAGTTCAGGATTTCAGTGAGCTTCTTTTCCTGGTTATCGTTGAAAGATTCGAAGATCTTTTGTGGAACTTGATTCTTCACAACCGCTTCAGCATATTTGTTTTTTGATTTTCTTAAAACCTTCATCAGGAATTGGTCATCGTGTTCGATGTATTCTTCAATACTCGCCGGGATGACGTACTCAGAAGGTGAAGTCCTAAAGTACTTAAAGAGCAATTGCTCCAGGCAGACTGCGCGGTAGTGGAAGTACACCATGATGAACATGTGGTAGCGAGACAGAAGGAAATCATCGAAAGTCACTACGGCCCTTTCGTTAATCCCTAAGTAGGCCATGTCGTTTTCCACGCACACTTCAAGGTTATCAAGCATCCAGTCCAGGTCGTATGAACCGTAGCTTACTCCACAGAAGTAACTGTCGCGAAGCAGATAGTCCATGCGGTCGCAGTCTAGTTCACTTGAAACCAGCTGAGACAAGACAGGGAAGTAGTTAATTCCATCGACTTTAAAATAATCGGGGTCGCTTGTGTGACCAGTGATTAAGTCGGCGATGTGTTTTCTTTGCAGGCCGAATTTTTTTTCAACCAATGAGAATGAGCCGGCAAATGAGCTGTCGACGATAGACTTAATTGTGTAGTCTTCGTGAGTCGCCTGGCGGTCAGTTTTTTGATCTTTAAGAGAGAGGAAGTCTTTCGGAATGTTTAGTTCTGAAAGTTTCGGCATCACCGTTTCTGTCGAGTGAGACAGCGGGGCGTGACCGACATCGTGAAGAAGACAGGCCAGCTTAAAAGTTTCTTTTAATCTCTGGATGTTCTTGTCTTGTAAACGGTGTTTGAAAAGTCTGTCGAAAGCGCTGTTGGCAATATTCATAACACCAATAGAGTGAATGAATCTGGTGTGAGTTGCTCCCGGGAAAACGTATTCAGAAAAACCAAGTTGTTTGATGTTTCTTAAACGCTGAAAAAAATCATCACGGATAATGGGAATTTCTTCATCGAGGATGTGGATAGAGCCATGAACGGGATCGCGAATTTCCATTTTGTTCCTTAAGTTGTCTTTGTCAGACGGTCAACGTTTGCTTCCAGCCATGCCATGATGTCAGACGACTCATGCATAGGATCTCCATCGATAAACAGGCAAGGGACAGTTTTTCTTCCCGTTATCTGAATAAGCTTTTGGAGCGCATTTAGATCTTCATAAATGTCGATCCAGTTAACTTTAATTTTGTGCTTATTAATGACATTTATAACTCTTTGGCAATAAGGACAAGAGTCGAAGTAATAAAAATCTAGTTCAGGGGCTTTCATTTTTATGGCCTTATATAGCAAAAAGGGCTTCCGAAGAAGCCCTCTATAGTTTTACTTTCTAGTAATCATCATCGTCATCGAACGAATCTTCATCGTCACCTGATTTCTTTCCAAGAGCGTATTGCTCATCTTCATCAAGTTCACGGTCTAGGTCATCGTCTTCTGGTTTATCAAAAGCATCGTTGTAACCCCATCCGTAAGAGTAGTTTCCTTCTGTCTGGCTATTGCCCTCATCGTCTTCAGGATCGAACTCTTCTTCAAACTTCGCTCCGCCGCCTTCGCCTTCTTCTTCATCGTCGAAGTCTTCGTCGCCCATGGCCTCATCTACAGTCTCAGTGTCTTCATCGTCACCAAGATCAGCGTCTAGATCGAAGTCATCTTCCATTTCGTCATCGAAATAATCATTCTGTTTGCCTTTTGCACTAACAGGAGTAGCGATGGCGCTTTTATATTTCTTGATAGCTTCTTCTCTTGAAAGAACAGCATCTTTTTTAGGTGCCACTGCTTTAGCAGCTGCTTTTGGTGCTGACTTAGTAGCTGTTGCTTTTTTAGGAGCAGGAGAAGCTTTTTTAGCAACTGCTTTTTTAGGAGCAGGTGCGGCCTTCTTAGCGGCTGCTTTCTTAGGAGCAGGTGCGGCCTTTTTAGCGGCTGCTTTTTTAGGAGCAGGTGCTGCCTTTTTAGCTACTGCTTTTTTTGCAGGAGCGGCCTTTTTAGCTACTGCTTTTTTTGCAGGAGCGGCTTTTTTAGCTGCTGCTTTTTTTGCAGGAGCGGCTTTTTTAGTTACTGCTTTTTTTGCTTTTGGGGCTGCTTTTTTGGCCATTCTGATATCCTCGGATTAGGAAGGTTTTTTTCTTCAAAACTGGAGAAGAGTATATATGGAAATTTGAACTTTTTTCAAGAATTAAAAATCAAGAAAAAAGGGGCTATTAAGATTAGTTGTGGCATCAGATTTGACCGGGTTTTGCATTGGCAAAACAGGCAGGTCTGAGACGGGCTTTGTGTCTGATTCAAGGTACACATTGTCTTTATAACCGCTAATAAGCTTATTTAGTGCAACAAACTTAGTTGAATAGAAGTTTCTGCGCAATGAGTAGGTCCCCGTGTCAGTAGTAACTCCAATAGGGTTCTGAGCAGTCGCATCGGCCCCCGCACCTTGGCGCATTCCTGGGTAATACGCTGTCATTGTCGTATTATTAGGCAGTGGGTTGTAGTAGCTGGTAGTGTAGAATAGGTCGCCGTTAGGCTGGTTGACCTTTTTGTCAATGTATTCAACCATTAGTGATTCAAGCGGAACGATCCCGCATTGAATCTGAGATTTCGTAAAAAAGTGATAAAACTTCGAGGCCATATCGCCGTGGTTACAACCTGCAGGACTAGTTGGGTCAGGGCTGGAAATTTCAGGTGGAATTGCGCTACCACCGGCCGCATTGGCATGGATACTTTGACCGGCCTGGGCACTGAGGTTCGTTGAGTTTCCTTTCCCCTGGTCAAGACTATAAATCTTTCTGGCCACTTCGAGTAAAGCAGCGGTGTAGGCTTCAATCGCCCCTTGGTTGGCACTCATGTAAGTCATAACGATCGTTCCAACTTCAGACGATGTTTTGTAGAGAAGTTCTGGTCCAAGCAAAGGAGCAAAGAGCTGGTATTGAAATGAGTTGGGCATTCCAGTATTCGGGTCCAGGGTTTTTTTCACTCTTGGAGCAGCATTGCTCTTAGCTTCGCCATCGTGAGAAAAATCGGGGATCATATAGTTGGCAGCATCGTATTTTGTCACTCTTCTGGCCGAGACGAGAGCGCGGATCAAATCAGAAGACGTCATGTTTTTACCAGTGAAATCTCCACCCAGTGCCTGTTTTAACTTTCTCACTTGATAAGAGTTATAAAGACCTTGTGATTCTTGAGTGCTCATAAAAGGAGAAATTCTTGGAGTGATAGTCTGAATGCGAGTGACCCCACCAGTGTTTTGAGCTGCAAGGTCGCTGTCTGTGTCGAAATCGTAAATCATATTAGGGATACCGTATGAAATCGGTGAACCCGAACCAGGAACTCCACCAACCAGAGAGTTGATGTCATTGGCCCAGAAAGTTTCGCTTGAAGGAATTGGCATACCCGGAGCATACCCAGTCGATACCTGGATTCTAATTCCTCCGATGTACGAACTGCTTCTCGCGTTTTCGTCTTCTCTTGGGACAACTGATCTGTCGCCATCCGTGAAGTTAAAAAGTCTTGGACCAATTCTTCCACCGTATGGTTTAGCAGCAGCATAGGCAGTCAGTTTAAATGACCCTGATTGATCGCCTTGTAAGCGAGGGAAGAAAAGCCCGGTGAACTCAGCTTCGCCTTTGACTGCATAGTATGTCACGACGGCAGGATTTTTAACGAATCCTAAAAGATAACCAGGAACAGGCATGGCCGATTTAGAAACAAAGCAGCTCGATTCCATTGCTACGTTTGATTCAAACTCGTTTCGAGTCGTCGCAAAAGTAGAGAACATCGTTGCGTAGTTAACTGGCACGGCTTGTAGGTCGAGATAGTGTTTAGTCAAAGCAGTCATACTTGATTCACCAGGGTAAGTGAATGTCGTAGGGATTAAGAATCCTGAAACTGATTTCTCCGGTGCTTGAAAAGGTTGCGGAGAAATTTCTGTGAGTTTAAAAGTCGCTGCTAATTCATCTTGGGCCACACCACCAGAAGAGATGTTGTCTTTGTATTTTCCTCCACCCAGATTCCTGAAGGCAGACATGAAGGCCTTTGTTGGTCTTTCGTTAAGCCCGATATTTTGTCCGACAGAGGCAAAGTTATTCATGTTGTTTGCCGTGATCTCAGCTACAGGAGGACGGTTAACAATCATTTCCAGGTTTCTCATTCTCATTGCCAGCTCAAGAGCTTCTGGCCATGCCCCAGTTCTGTTTGTTGCAATCAGAGGTGCACCAGGAATTTCTTTTAGCCCTGAACTGTAGGCCCATGAAAGAGCAGCAAGGAAGTTAATCTGTGTTCTGGCCGAACAGTTGGCCCCTTTTTCTTCTACCAGTTTGTTGACGAATGCTTCGTGAATTTCTGAAATTCCCGCTACACCAATCGCTGGAAAGCGAGGGATCCCCGGTAGGTTATAAAGTGTACAGATGTCGTTAGAAGAGTTGTTGTGAATACAGATCGTAGGAACGTTGTATTTATCGTAAGCGTTTCCACCTGAACCTAAGTTTGATCCTGAGACGTCGGCGTTAGGTGTTTTTAAAATATAATTTACACGAGTATTCGATGATAGAACGTTGTCTGAAAGATTGTTATTTACTCCCTTAACCAATCCCATCTGCCCCAGAATGTAGTATTTAAACATCCATTCTTTGTAAGTGTTTCTCATCTCCCAGTTTACGTAGGCGATGTTAGAGAGTTGGCGTGCCTGAGTTGCGGCCCCAGAGAAGGCAGCGGCGTCCACAGCGTTTTGCAGGTTGATTTTGGCCTTTACGAAAAGTCCCACGTTTACGATAAACGCAAGCATCCCCATCACCAGCAATAAGGTGACACCCATGAAGATACTGAGCTGTCCGCGGTTACTTTTAATCACTCTATAAAACTCACTGTAGTGTCTCAATGCTACCGAAGGCGAAATTCATGGTCAAACAATACATTGAAATCAGGTGCTCATAGGACCAGTTGGTGGTCCTATGAGTTGGCCCGATTATTGAAGTTGATAAAAACAGTTCTAGAGACCGAGTCTAGATAAAGCGGAACGTTGGTTGTATCTCGGAAATCCCATCACTACCTTCTTCATACCGTGCACGGTGCACTCCACACAATTTCAAACACCAGAACCCGCGGGGGTTCTGGCTCGCCTTATTTTATTGCCCGACCTTCCCGGTATGGGAAAAAATGTGCCCTCTAAAAATGCCCGCCTTCATTGGGTAGAATAGGAGATGGAGGAGCATGTGAGAAATCAACCAAAACCCTTAGTAGAGCGCGTATACAAATACAAAAACAAAGACCGCAATTTTTTCTGTCCGCTTTGCCGTACAGAAAGAAACGTCACTGTATCGCCTAAACTCACTAAGAAAAACCTCCTGCAAATCACCCTGACAACGATTGTTTTAGGGGCCGCTCTATACCCATTTTTTGGGGTAGAGAGTTTCGTGATCTTTTTTGCGATCTGGGGAGCTTTCGAGCTTGCCGTTCGTTCGGATTATAAAAAACAAGTCCCGTGCCCTCACTGTGGCTTTGATGCGACTTGGTATAAACGCGACGTAAAAGTTGCGCGTCAAAAAGTTGCAGAATTCTGGGCGCAAAAACAGCCGGTTAACCCGTCAGTTTCTAATAACCCAGTCAAGCCTTCTTAGGCATTTCGCTCAATTATAAATTGTAAGACATTTCCCCTTTTGCTCCTGTAAAATTTAAAGTTTAATGGCGGTCATTAAACACACACAATGTAGCGGTCAGTTTCATACGTTAGTATTGACCGTGAATAAAACAGGAGATCTCAATGAGTGTTAACAAAGTAATTATCCTTGGACGTCTAGGACAAGACCCAGAGTTGAAATACACTCCAGGTGGAATGGCAGTTTGTAACTTCACACTAGCGACAAGCGAATCATGGGCCGATAAAGCAGGACAAAAACAAGAAAGAACTGAATGGCATAGAATTGTTGTTTGGGGAAAACTTGCTGAGCTTTGCAACCAATACCTAACAAAAGGAAGACAAGCTTACGTTGAAGGATCACTTCAAACTCGTTCATGGGACGATAAGAGCGGTCAAAAACGTTACACAACAGAAATCAACGCTAAGACTATTCAGTTCATCGGTGGAGCAACTGCTGGTGCTGGTGCAAATGCTGGAGCAGGTAAAGATATGAACCAAAGCGGTCCATCTTACGACTCAAGCATGGTTAACCAAGACTACGACATTTCGACAGACACAAACTTCACATCTGACGACATTCCGTTTTAGTCTTTAGTTTTTTTAATTAATCTAAAAAGAAGAAGGGCCTCAATTGAGGCCCTTTTTTATTTCTTGTGACTATTTAAGTAATACGACATCGTCCACTGAGTCCAGTTTGGATTGTGATCCATTTTCTCCAGTGTCTGAAGAATGTAGGCAAGCATATCAGTTGTTGTCACGATACCAGTGATGTCGTGCTCATCATTTTCAACAATCAGCGAAGAGATTTTTTCTCTAATCATTATTTTAGCAACGGCTTTTAAGTCTGTTTTTTCATTCACCATATAAACAGGTGAGTTCATAAAACTTGAAACCTTGTTATCCAGTGGAGTCTCACTGTAGTACTCATCAAGTTTTTTGGCGACCATTGCTTTTTGAACATCGCGGTCACTCAGGATACCGATAATCCTTTGGTTGTGATCAACAACCGGAAGGTGACGAATATCTTTTTCCTTCATCAATCTATAAGCATCAATGATAGGGACGTCGTTGTTAATTGTGATGAGGTCTTTGGACATAATACTTTCAGCATTCATAGTGTCTCTCCTTGATAGTGATAATCTCACTTCGCGGGATGGGCCTCTATGATCTAGCTTAGCTATTAAAATAATTTGAAACATCCTTGAAAAGGATAAGTGACGGATATTTGACTCCCCGGCAATTTTTTCTCATTTTTTCTATTATTTTGCTCAACTTTTTATTCCAAAGCCCGACTTGTTCATTAAACAAGTGAGGTTTTTTATGAAAAAGATGATCGTTTTGATCGGCCTTTTAATGTCCATGACTGCTATGGCAGATGACATTATCAAAATGCCAGTGCAAGACTTCAATCCAACACCAGATATGGATTACATCTATGAAATAAAAACCACGAAGTTTGATAAGGTCATGCTCGATTGCCAGAGCCTTGTGACGGGAATGACGTTCTCGGATAAGGGCCAGCTAAAGAGCAATGTTTATCTGGATATGTTCATGTGTGATGAACTTGTCACTTACCTGATTGAATCTAAGAAAGAAAATCTTCCGGTGTGTATTGGGCTCGATGCTGAGTATAGTGAGCTTTATATTACGAGGGAGACTGGGGAAGAGTGTAATTAATCCGCTTTAAAGATTAAAACTGCCCCCGATTTCCCAATCGAATCATCATTCTTTTTTCCCGCCATGACAAAAAGTCTCTCGGCGCTGATTCCTTTTTTGGCAAGAAGGTTTTGAACAAGCTGAGCTCTCTTAAGTCCAATTTCCTTGTATTGAGCTTCCTCAATAACCGGCTGCTCTTTAGCTCCTTCAACTAGAAATTCTTTTTCAGAGCAAGTTCCTAAGATTTCCAAACGAAGTTCCGGCCTTTCTTCCAATATCCTCGTGACACTATCAATCTTATTTTCATTCCCGACCTTAAAAGTGACTAGCTGGTTTTCAAATTCAATCAGCTGAACTTCTTTTCCAACTCCAAAAACGTCTGCCAGAAAATCAAAAGGAGACATCACGATATTAACGATCATGTTAAAAAGCGCAGTCCTGATGGCACTACCGTAAGAGAATTTAGGAGAGTTCGTTTCTCCTTCAAGAGGAAGGTTGAATTTGATCTGGCCCTTGCGGTCTTTTAGAAGAGCAACGGCAAGTTTTAGAGGAAGATTGGTTGAGTTTTTACTTTCAACTTTTTCTCCTAAAGTAAATTGATCCAGGCGAACTTTGTTTTTCCCTACAATGCGGTTTTTCTTTAAAGTGTAATTGACATCAAGGAAGAGCTTTCCTTTTTTGATCTCATAACCCATGAAGTGGCCAGAGTAGGGAGTGAATGTTGTCATCTCAATATTGGCAAACTTCACATCGAGATTTAAATCGAGAGGCTTGATACTTTGAAAGTAATAACCTTTTGAGGTAAATTTACCTTGGTCTTCCACCATTCCGTTAAGAGCTATATCAATTTTATTTTCTGGATTATTAGAAAGAGGGCCAATATCACCATTGAGAGTGTGGATATGGGCGATAAACTTCGGTTTAATTTGCCAGTCGTTGTAGTCGAGCTGACCATTAATAAGTTTAATTGTGTTAATTTTGTAATTTAAACCGGGCTTCTTTGTTTCGGCAGTTGCTGTCTCTGAAGTTGTCGGTGCAACTTGAGAGGCAGGAGTTGGCTTCATGAGTTCTTTGTAATTTAAAGTCCCATCTGGTTTAAGAAGGACATAACTTTTAAGTTCATCAAAGACCATCGCCTCAAGAGTAAACTTCGCTGGCGCTGTCGAATAAAAAAGTGATTGGAAGTCGGCCTTTTTAATTTTTAAGATATCAGTCTGATCTTTTGTTGAAATAAGAGAGAAGTTGTTAATTTGAGCATCACCTTTTACGCTAAAGACGGCTTTGTCGTAATCAATGTTTCCATTAAAATCGAGACTGCCTTGGTTGAGGCTTAAGTAAGTCGTATTTGACATGTAAGCCGTTAGGAAATTAAGTGGGAACTTCTTTGCTGTTAAGTGAATATCGGCCGAAGGAGGAGAGAGACTCACTTTTCCTTTGAGAAGTAGGCTTCCTTGGTCTCCAAGATTGATAAAAAGACTCTCTAGTGCGGATTGATTTCCAATCGTCGTACTAACGTTCGAGGCCTTTAAGCTCAAAGGCCCAAGAGGAAGATTAACCGGAGTTGGGTAATTAAAGTCTCTAAATTGGAAATAGTCTTTGTCGAAAGAAAGCTTCTTTAAAACCAAAGTCCAGGGAGATCCTGAGGATTCTTTTTTCTCTTCAGGCTTTTTAGGTGCTGAGGATGTCCAATTATTCTTTTGTTGTTTGTAAAAACTTAAATAAACGTGAGCGCCTTCGAAGCTTGCTTCTTTGAAAGTGATCTCTTTAACAAAGAGAGGGAAGATTTCAAGGTTGAGATAAAGGCGATTAAAGGTCAGGCGGCTTTTATCGATCCCTCCAGACGTTGTATCAGGAATGGCGAATTTTTTAACTTCTAATTCAAAAGTATAAGGATTGAAAAAGATTTTTTCGATTTGAACTTTTTCTTTGTAGCTTTCAGTGATGAATTTTTCGACCTGGGATTCCATGATTAATGGAACGATGAAAAAACCAAATAGGGTGTAGAGGACAATGACCCCAATAATAATATTGCGTGGAAGTTTATAAGTTAAAAACGTCAGGGCATTTAATAAGGTTTTCATTGGAGAAGAGTTTAAACTTTTTTAGCTTCTTTGCCTATTGGGATTGAGCTTTCTTCATTTAAATCCATTTGGCTCTTCTTGAATAGAGTTTGAATAACATGGTCGGGATAAATTCTCAAAGGAATTTTTTTATTTGCAATGGAAATCATTTTCGTTTACAAGTTTAAATACTCTTTTTTTTTTGAGACGGTCAGCAGGCAATGTAATAGAAAGATTTATATTTAAAAACCGATAATTCGTATCAATGAAAATAATAGTGACAGTTTTTTTTAAAGTTAAAGTACTTATTAATTATTCCAGGAAGAAATATGAAACTAAAGACAATAAAAATTACGCACTTCAGGGGCATTCACAATCTTGAATTAGATTTAAGGGACTATACGACTATTATAGGACCGAACAACTCTTGCAAGTCGTCAGTGCTCAAGGCTATTGAATTATTTTTAGATCAGTCTAAATTAGCTAAGGATGATTGGCATCAACATGATTTTGATACAGCTATTGAAATTGAAGGTCAGTTTGAAGAGATTCAAAATTGGGAAAGAAGAAAACCAGGAATTGCGTCTTTAGTACAAAACGATAAAATTCTTCTTAGGATGCAAGCCGTTTACGACAAGAAAAATGATAAGATAGAAACGACTTATGAAGCATTTTTACAAGACGAGAAAATTCCAGAATTCGATGATGCAACATGGACTACTTTACCTAAAGAAGTAAAAACATTTGCAGAGGGGCAAGGATTAACTTCCAAGAATTGGAATAGTAAATCTAATAAGGAGACACTCAAGAATTTTATTAGAAAACATCATTCAGATAAGATTATCAAAGGAGAGTCTAAATGGACTTCCGAAGGTATCAGTATTAAGGAAGCACTTAAACAAGCCTTGCCTCAAGTCGTAATAATTTCAGCCTCTTTAAATATTGGAGAAGAATTAAAAACAACGGCGAAGACACCATTTGGTAAATTGCTTGAAACAGTTATATTTCCAGCTTTAAAAAATACAACGGAGTTTGAGAGCTTCGAAACAGCAATGAATAAACTTGTTGCAAAAGTTAAAGGTGACGGGGTTGAACAAATAGATGAAGTTAAAAATTTATCTAAAGATTTGTCAGATCGGATGGATTCGATTTTATCTGGTACTAAAGTAAATCTTACTCTCGCTAATCCAGAAGTATCGAAGATTATAAGTGGCGGTGCTACTGTAAAATTAAATGATGGATTCGAGACTGAAGTAGAAAAGCAGGGACATGGTGCTCAGAGATCTCTTATTTTTGCTTTAATTGAAGTCTTGGCCAAGAGATCCGCTCTTTCTAAGGGGGAGAGGGGAGTAGATGATAAGGAAGAGATACGTTCAACATTACTCCTTTTTGAAGAACCAGAATTGTATCTTCACCCCCATCTTATGAGAAGATTAAAAAGTGCTTTAGAGCAAATTAGTAAATCAGACAGTTGGCAATGTTTATGTACAACCCATTCACCGTTTTTGATTGATGTTGCTAAGGATCCTTTATCATTAATAATTTTGCAAAAGAATGAAAGTAGAAAATTATCATTCAAGCAATTAAAAGCAGATCCTTTTGTCGGAAAGACAAAAGAAAGAGATAGTTTGAGAGCATTGTTGGATTTTCATCCGACTGTCTGTGAATCATTTTTTGCGAAGCAAGTAGTGTTGGTGGAAGGTGATACGGAAATTGCTTTCTTTAGCTTGGTAAAAAACTATCTAGAATATTTAAATATTAGTCCTCACTCCTATGAAAGCACAACTATTGTTTCTTGTGATGGTAAGTGGACTATTGCCCCAATCGCCTTACTTTTGAAAACTTTTGGTATACCTTTCAAAATTATTCATGATGAAGATAGGAAAGGAAGAAGTGATGAAGAATTATTACAAATATCAGGCAGTGATGAATATAAGGCAAATGAAAGAATTTTAGATATTGTTGGCGATGATAAATTAATTTTTAAAGTTGCTGATACATTTGAAAATGTATTGTGGGCAAATGGAGCGCCGTTTAGTAAGGATAAGCCATTTAAAGCATGGAAAGAAACAAAAGCAATATTTGAAGAAGGGAGAATCGAAGAATATGCACAACTAAAAAAAATTTTAAAATTTTCTTATGCATAACAAATGACTGAAAAATATAAAAAAGTGTTCAAAGTAGAGATTTTCTTGAGATGGCTAACGAACACTATGTTTGGCGGTTTTTTGACTGAGGATCTCATTTGGTGTTCTTGTGAATGTTGGAATGTTAAAACTAGGAGGAAAAGATGAACCCAATAACTAGCTATATCGGAGGGATATATTCTGCGGAAGATCTTCAAAAATATATTCTAGAAACTTGTGAGAATCATAAGAGAGATGGACGTGCAGTAGCATTTGCCTTTATTGTTTTTAATTTTTCAAGCCCTGCTATTGGTAAAGTTCTTAGGGATATAGATTACTGGAATGCTTTGAATGAAATTTCAGGAAAATATCTTACAGTTTTTTATTTAAATTACATTGAAGATAAGCATGAAAATAATACTCAAGGGCATATCGGTCTTATGAGTTCAATAGATATTAAAGAGTCTTTCAGGCATACGCAGAACGAGTCAGTGTCAAAAATTTTAAATTTAGAAAAAAATCCTAAAACTCCTTTCGTGTTATTCTTCCAAGCGGATGGCAAAATAATTTCGGATTCATTTATTGTTTCATTGAAAGCCGATAAGGTGGAGGATTCCTTTTTAGAGCTTAATCAGCATATCAAAAATGCCGTAGACTCTTTAAAATTTGTTTCGTCTGAAAATTATCAAAATAGCTCAGAGGTTTTTAATTTGATAAAAAATGGAGTTATGAATAATGGAAAGATGCTGCAATTTTTTAGATCTAATATAAGTACTAAGGTGAGTATCACTGCAATCATTCAATTAATAAAATACTTAGTTTCTTAGATTAGCTTTATGCGAATAAGATTTGTTCTGATCGATTAGAAAATATGGAAAAAATTTACAAAAAGACCAATAGATCGGCAGCACTAAGAGCTTCAAGAAAGTAAAAGCTAATAATGAGAAGATATAAAAATGCAGCATTAACTATATGGCTGTAACCAAAAATTTCTTAGGCTTAAGTTTTAAATAAATGTTTTTTGAGACGGTTAGTAGATTTTTCTCTTAAAGACTATTCTTTATCGCGTCCAAAACATCTTTAATCTGACTAGTCTCACTAATCTCAATAAAGATATCTTCCTGTCCCGCATTACCCAGAACTTCATTAATTTTCTGGAAGATTTCAAACTGCACTTCAGGACTGTCGTCCATTTTCGAGTGCATATCTGAGCGCAACTCATTTGTGACTTCAGTGTATTTTGTATTGCGGGCAACCGTCGGGTCGCCATGAACGAAAGGAAGAATCCCTTCGCCAAAGAAGTTTAGATTGCTTTTAACGTTAATAGGAATGATGGTTTTATTCATCCCAACCGCATCGATTGAAACCAGTAGGTCGATAGGGCGGAAACCGTTTTTCGCTGAGTTTAATTCATTGGCCACTTCAATGGCCGTGTCTCCACCAAAACTGTGTCCTACGAGAACGACAGGTTGATCTGGAGCGTGTTTTTTGATTTCTCCAATGATCTTGTCGTGCTCAGTCCAATCAAAGCGTTTAGCTCCTGGAAAGTTATCAGACATTTCTTTAATCCCATCGCCATTAGAAATCCCAAACATTGAAAAGCCTTCGATGAAAATAACGGCCGGCTTTTTAATGAAGTGAGGAGGGGCGTCTGGTTTTTTATCAGAGATTTTATTTTCAATAGACTTCGTGTTTTTGGGAACAACCACTGGCATAACTGGAGCTTTTGCAATCGCTTTAGCCACTGACGCCGCTTTATCCATTACTGATGAAGAAGGAGTTGATGGTGATGACGATGGCTGCTCTGGTGTTGTTTCGGGTGCGGGTTCTGCTGGAGTTGTTGGAGGAGTTGTCTCCTGAGCTTTCAGCATTTTTGCCTGATCAGTGATTTCTGCTTTCGGCAGACCTTCAGCAGTCTTAGTCGCATTGGCAGCTTCGGCCGGAAGTTTTCCATTTCCTCGAAAAGGTTTTAAGTTTTGGAGATTGGAATTTTTTATCAGAGCTTTGTCTGCTACTTTCGTCATAGCCCTATTATAAAGGTCCTCTGAGTTTTAATCCTGCATAGGTAAATACTCACTGGCCTTTAAATTGGACTATGACACTCAAGTAAGTTTAATCTTCCGCAGTTATGAGTCCCGAGCTGCGGCTGACCCAATAAAGCATTAGGTAATCAGACGAGAAGGACTTCGTAGACTTGTCAGAATTGATATGTACCGGGAAAGGGATGTCCTTCCAGTAATAAGTTGTATTCCAAGTGCTACCTTCAAAGTAAGGGTAGAAGTAAGCTCCCTGTTGAAGCTCGGCCACATTGAAATCCTCTTTCATCTTTCTAAAACCAGTAAGCCCTTTCCAAGGCTGACGAGGCCAGGCTGAGATTGACCAGTCCGGGCGTTTGGGAAGATCTGCACCTGCATTTCCAACAAATCTTGGAGCTGGAACTTCTTTTAATGTCCAAAGAGCTTCGCGTGCTCTTGCTTCAAATTTTTTATCTTTGCGCGCTTTTGGAGAATAAGTATAAGCGACGAGAGTCACAAAACGGCGGTGTCCATTTTTGTAAACGTCATCAAGTTCCATTAAACTCGCTTCCGCTTTTGCATGAATCTTTTTATTGAAATACTCATTTGGGAAAACTTTCATCAACTCTTCTGAAACAAAGTATTGAGACATAATCGAAGACATCGTCAGGTGAATCCCTGACCAGTCTGCAATTCCTTCAATATAAAGTCCGGCATCAAGATGAGTGAAGTTTGAAATGAATGATTCGAAGTTAAGCATCTTCTTTTGAAACGTCAGTAAGCTTTCTTCGTCTTTGTTCCAAAGAGCATCAAGACCTTTGGCGATCCCAAAGTTAAAGCTGCGCTCTTCGATGGCAGTAGCTGAAGGAAAAGACTTAACGGCCTTTTTAATTCTCTCGATGAGTTGCACTTCAGAAGGATCAACCATCTTGTGAGCAAGGGCCAGAGTCAGGAAAATTCCCTTGGCCATGTCGTTGTTTCCTCTCTTCATCCATTTTAGGTGAGAGTACTGACCTGTTCCCTGAATCCATTCATCGCTCCAAACTTCTGAGGCCGGAGAGATGGCCAGTGTTCTGGCAAATTGTTTTGGGTCATTAGGGATTTCAAGTAATGTCAGAGTTCCATTTAAAACTTTTTTAAAGTTGGCCATGGCCTCAGGGTCTTTGGTCATTTGATAACGAACAACTTGCGACCATCCATAAATCCCGGTCCAAAGAGCAGAGTCGCCTTCTGGGCCCATTCCGATTTTGTTACCGTCACTATCGATGCGTGCGACTTCCAGCATTCCGGCATCGTTCATATTTAATTTTTGAGTTTCATTGGCCAGGAAATTTTCTTTGTAAGTCAGAGTGTGGCCATAAGCATTTTTTCTCATCACGGCTTCGGCCAGTGAAAGAGGGTTTACTGTCTTGTTGGTAATTCTTAAAACGTTTTGATTTTTTAAATAGAAGTCAGCATCTGTTTTATCTTCTACCCAAATCTGTTGTCCTTTTTGGAATGCTTCTTTGTCTGCGTAAATTTTAATTTGTGGAAGCTCTCTGTAGGCTTCAATGACTTTGTACATCCCAGCGATTTTTGAAAGCATCGTAATGAAAGGGTGTTTATCTCCATTCCCAACGAAGCTCGTTCTTTGGTCTACCCATAGTGGATTTTGTCCGGCATCTTTTAGACGTGTCCATGTTTCCTTGATAACACCGTCACCTTTAAGTGTTGTAGAAAATTCTGAAGTTAATCCTGCTAGAGGAAGAGTGACTTTAACAGGGATGAGTTCTTCTTTAGTCGCATCGTAGTCTTCGAAACGAGTCAGGACATTCGAAAGGGAAAGAGAAAAATCAAAACCACTAGGTGTAACTTTTCCAGACCATACTGATTCAACGGCCATGCCTTGATAAGAGTAATTTTTCCATTTTACGATACGCTGAACAGCTCCGCCACGAACCCAGGCCCTTCCAGTGTATTCACCTTTAGTGTCGCTGACACCGACAATTTCATATTCACCATCAGGCGAGTGAACTTGAGCAATAGTCCTCGATGGACTATACCCATGGTTAAAGTAGTGGAAGCTGACAACCGCAGGGACTGCCAGAATACAAAAAAAGAAGAGTGAATGTTTAAACGTTTTCATAAGGAACTTATCGTCAGGCGATAGTATTCCTTGAAATGTTTAGTCTTCGACTTTGAAGTCCTTTAAAAGATTCCCAAGCGATGACTTTAACTCTTTATTATTGCTACCAGTGGCCTTTGGGGCCGGAGGGGCTTCGTGAGTAGAAGAAGGAGAGGCCTTCTTGTCCTCATCAATATAATGAGTGAAGCTTGGAAGTTCGCTCTTATACACAATGCGATCCATGTGTTTTACAAACCCGCTCCAGTGGCCTGTGCTTGAATCGTGTTTTTTGATTTGTTCAAGTGAGCCCATCTTAGAGTCCATTAAATCAATTAAGTGAACGAGATAAGCTTCTGATGTGTTCGGGATTTTTGGAGATCCGTATTCGTATTCACCGTGATGAGCGAGCAGAATGTGCTTGATGTGCATCTTCATGTTGTATGGGAAATTTTTAATTTTAGCGGCGTAGTGATCGACGATTTCAAGTCCTTTTACCAGGTGACCAACGAGTTTTCCTTCCTCTGTGTAATCGACAACCGGGCCTTCTGTGAGTTCGTAAATTTTGCAAAGATCATGCAGAATACAACCGGCCACAACGTACGATTTATTCACCTTATAATGAGGAGAAAGAATCACCGCGAGTTTGGTACAAGAGAGAATATGTTCTAAAAGACCTGATTGGTAAGCATGGTGAATGCTCTTTCCCGCTTGCCAGATTTTAAGACGGCGAGCGATTTCCGGGTCGTGAAGAATCGAATTTAACAGGTCCTTGATATAGACTTCCTCAAGAGTTTCGACGATATCTAAAAGTTCCTGAAACATTTTTTCCGGAGCACTTCCGGCCTTTTGAATATAGTCTTCGCGGTTGAATTGCTCTTCCCCGAGTTTAGAAAGTTCATTTACGATGAGCTGTAGACGACCTTGGAATTGGTTGATCTTGCCGTTGACGATGACCACATCACCTGAGCGGATTTGTCCGATAATCGTTTCGGCCCCATGCCACTTGCGGGCTTCAATTTCTCCAGACTTATCGGCCAAAATGATATTGAGATAGCTTTTTCCATCCTTTCCTTCGGCGCTATTGATGTATTTTACCAAAAAAGGAGAGAGGACATCGTCTTTTGAACCAAGCTGATTGATGAATTGGGTCTTATTCAAGGGGGAACTCCTAAAGGTCTGTGACATTTAAACCGAAAATCTTTAAGGAGATTTTCATGTCAAAACTAATGTATTTAATCACATTTTTATCGGTTGTTCTTTTTAATTCTGAAACTTCTTTTGGGCAAGAGCTAAAGAAAGAATTAGGAGTTTGTGGAAAGAGCATGAGCGCTATTTTTAAGATCGCACAAAAAGCACCACCTGTGCTCGATGGCGCTTTTATGAAAGAAGATGAGTTCTGTGACAACGGTCGCTATGAAGAGAATGCTAATTTCATTATTAGGCTCTACAACGCTGAAGATAAACTTGTTTACGACAAGCGCGTCTACTTAAATCCAATGGTTTTTCATGAAGGCTTCACTGATAAAAAAGACCCTGGGGCGATTAAGAAAACAAAGATCACTCAAGATGCAAACTCGCGCATCGTAAAATTCCCGGTCTCTAAAGAAATGGGAACAATTTCAAAGTATAAAATTGAATCGCTTGAAGATAAAAAGACTTACGAAATGCAAAAAATAAAGTGGTAGTTATGAAAAAGAATTTAAAACAAATCGCACTGGCAACTTTTGTTCTGGGGATGACTCAGTCAGCGCATGCTTATAAGTATGTCATTTACACTGATGAAACAATCACCAAAAAATCAGAAGAAGTCGCAGAGATGATGAAATCAACTTACCCCTTCAACAAATTTGATGTGGAGGTTGAAATTGTTCGCGTCTCTCCTGAGGAGTTGGATTGCGGAAGCTCTCTGGGAATCGACCGCCTGGTGACGTGTAAAAATTCAGACAGCATTCAGGCCCAGGCCGCCAGACGCGGCGGGGATCAGGCCATGATTGTAAAGAATATGAGCAAGTGGGGTGGGTCGAGCTCTGTTGGTGGCGGTGTCCCGGTTATTACGACGGGAACAAGTTCAAGGGCCATGCTACACGAGTATATGCATACACTGGGTCTTTGCGACGAGTATGAATACAGCGCTTCTGAAGCCGAGATTTATTGTGAAAGAGAAAGAAATACGCCCAATCTAGCCTTCATCACTCCACAGCCTTCTTATGGTAGTGACCCGGAAGCTAAAGGATTGCACGGAGGAAGTATTCCTTGGAATAGTGACATTTTAGCAACAACTCCGATTACCACTGCCGGTCAGTTGGGAACAGGGGCCGTTGATTTTAAAAAACAAGCTCCACAAAACAACTCGACAATGGCGATGGTCCTTGCTGAGCCAACAGGCCTTTATCGCGGACAAGTCTGCAACAAGGCCAAAACTCCAAGATACTCATGGCACCCGGGGGGAACTTCAACAGTTATGAATAATGTCGACGCAGGGCTTGGGGCTCCGCTGGAGAGAATTGTTGAAAGACTTCTTATTTCTAAAGGGGTCGACAAAAAGCTTCAGTTCGCTGAGAGCGAACCGAATGTTTCAGATGAAAAGAAAAATGAAGAAAGAGGAGGAGATATCGTTGTCGATTCGAAGCCTCAAACCTCAATTAACGACACGGCCAGAGGCCTTTTCAAGTCGTTCTTCTCGTGGATTAAAGAGCTCTTTGAGTCTATCGGGCGCTCTCTGTCTCGCTAATCGAAGTATTTCAGTCAATTTCCGGGGCGAAAGCCCCGCATTATTTAAATAAATCATGCTTAATCACCGGGTACGGCCCGGTGCGTTTTTTAGGTGTAATTTTCCTCTCAAAAACTTCTGTCAAAACTTCCATTGACCTTTTACACTACACTCTCTACAAGTATAAAAAATTGACGAATTTTCGCTTTATACGCCTACATATTTCATGGAGTTTTTATGACTAAAATTAAAGTTGGTATTAACGGAATGGGACGCATCGGAAGAACTGTTTTACGCGAGTTCTTCAACCGCAATGAATCTGAATTCGAAATCGTTGCAGTTAACAACCCTGGTAAAGCAGAACAATACGTTCACCTTCTAAAATATGATTCAGTTCACGGACCATTTCAAGGTGATGTTCATCTTGAAGGTGATAGCCTGAGTGTTAATGGTAAACTTCTAAAATTCTACTCTCAAAAAGATCCATCAGAAATTCCTTGGGGAGATCTTGGAGTTCAAGTTGTTATCGATTCAACTGGTGTATTCAAAGATAAAGAAGGTCTTTCAAAACACATGCATGGAACTGTTAAAAAAGTTATTATGTGTGCTCCTGGTAAAGGACTTGATGCAACTTTCGTAATGGGTGTTAACCACAATATTTACGATGCTTCAAAACACCACGTAATCTCAAACGCATCTTGTACAACAAACTGTCTTGCTCCAATCGTAAAAGTTCTTAACGAAAAATTTGGAATTGAAACTGGATTCATGACAACTGTTCACTCATACACATCTGATCAAATGCTTCTTGATGGATCACACTCTGATCCTCGTCGCGCTCGCGCAGCTGCTATGTCGATCATTCCAACGACAACAGGGGCAGCTAAGACTGTAGGGGAAATCATTCCTGAGCTAAAAGGGAAACTGGATGGATACTCTTTCCGCGTTCCAACTCCAAACGTTTCTCTAACAGACTTCGTGGCAACACTTAAGAAGCCTGCAAGTGCATCTGAAATCAACGCTGCTCTAAAAGAAGCAAGTGAAACATCTCTAAAAGGAATTCTACGTTACGAAACAGAAGAACTTGTTTCTGTAGACTTCATGGGAATGAGACACTCTTCATGTTTAGATGCTTCTTTAACTAACGTGATTGGAAACACTGTAAAAGTAGTTTCTTGGTACGATAACGAAGCTGGATTCTCAAACCGTGTTCTTGACCTTGTTAAGTTCATCGGTTCAAAAGGACTTTAATCCATGGCCTTAAAATTTATTACTGAAGAAAGTTTTAAAACACTCGCTAAGGACAAAAAAGTCCTGGCGAGATTTGATTTCAACGTTCCAATGGATAAAAAAGATCCAACGGTCATTGCTGACACGACAAGAATCGATGAAGCGATCCCAACGATCAAAGCTATCCTGGAAGCTGGAGCAAAAAAAGTTATCCTGATGAGTCACTTCGGTAGACCAAAAGGAAAAGTGGATATGCAATATTCACTTGAACCAGTGGCAAAATGCCTGGCAGAAAAATTAGGAATGGAAGTGACGTTGACTGAAACGGCACTTGACCGTGGAATCAAAACTCTTCTAGGTCTTAATGAATCGAAAATCATCCTGCTTCAAAACCTTCGTTTCCACGCAGAGGAAGAAAGCAACGACCGTGAATTCGCTCGTCAGCTTTCAACTTACGGGGACGTTTTTGTGTTCGACGCTTTTGGTGCCGCTCACAGAAAACACGCTTCAACTTACGAGATCAATGCATTCTTCAAGAACAAAGCTTATGGCGGACTTCTTCTAAAGCGCGAAGTTGAATCTCTAGACCGCATTGTAAAAGACCCTAAAAAGCCTTTTGTTGCTGTTGTTGGTGGAGCAAAGGTAAGTGATAAGATCAAGATCATCGAAGCACTTCTTATCTCAGTTGATAAGCTTTTAATCGGTGGAGCTATGGCCTACCCATTCTTAAAAGCTCAAGGTCACACGATCGGGAAGTCACTTTGTTCAGACGAAGATGTTTCACTGGCAAAAAGAATTCTTAATATGCCGTCAAAGAATAAGATCGTTCTTCCAAGCGATCACCTGTGCTCTTTAACTTTTGGTGGAGAGCCGGTTGAGGTAGGGCAGACGAACATTGGTGACGATTTAATCGGTCTGGATATCGGTCCATCGACAATCGTTAACTACAATGACTACTTAAGAAACGCTAAGACTGTTCTATGGAATGGTCCAATGGGTCTTTTTGAAAATAAAGCTTACGCAAAAGGAACACTAGGGATTGCAAAAACATTATCTGAACTAGACGCCTTCACACTTGTGGGTGGTGGTGATTCAGTTAATGCTGTAAACCAGTCAGGTCTTGCGAGCAAAATGTCTCACATCTCTACAGGTGGTGGGGCTTCTCTTGAGTACATTGAAAACGGGACTCTTCCTGGTATTCAAGCTCTTAAATTCGGTATTGATTAGTCTTATTATTGCCTTTTAGCAGAATTAGTTGTTTCATATTTAGAACACAACGACATTCTGGTAAAAGGCAATGCATAGGTCCACTCCTAAAATTCTTTCACTCGGTTTATCACATCCCCAAAATAAGTTCTCCCAGAATGAAATCGCCGCTCTTATGAATGTGACGAGCGAGAAATCAAAACGCTTTTTTAAACATGAGCATATTGAAAACCGCTACCTGACATTATCTAAAAATGATTTTGCTGAAGAGTCTGTCTTTAACCTTCGTGAGAAGTTTAAAAAGAATGCGATTGAACTCATTGGCGTTGCTGTTGAGAAGGCCTTAAAACAAATAGGTCTAGGTCCTTCAGACATTGATTATGTTTGTTGTGTGACTTCAACCGGCTTTCTTGTTCCAGGACTTTCTGCACTTATTTTAGAACCATTAAAATTCAGAAACAATACTCAGAGACTCGACATCGTCGGCATGGGTTGTAATGCCGGATTAAACGGTTTAAATGCAGTTGCGAGCTGGGTGAATAATAACCCAGGGAAAAAGGCCTTACTCATTTGTTGTGAGCTTTGTTCGTCGATCTATACCTTAGATGACAGCGAGAGCACGGCATTGGTCAACAGCCTCTTTGGCGATGGCGTGGCCGTCGCTTTAGTTGAACAAAAAGAAGAGAGTGGAGAGGCTTCGATCTTAGGATTTGAAAGTTACTTAATCCCGGACTCACTTCCAATGCTTCGCTTTGATTGGGATGAAGAGAAAAACCGCTACCGCTTTTTTATCGGCAAAGAGACTCCAAAATTCCTGGCCCGGGAAGTTGAGAGGCCACTGAATACTCTTTTAGATCGCTTCAAACTAAAAAGAGAAGATATCTCTCATTGGATTGTTCATTCAGGAGGCGCAAGCATTCTTGATGGCATCGAAGAGAAGTTAGGATTTAAGAAATCTGATCTTCGCCACACGCGCACGATTCTAAAAAACTACGGCAACATTTCCAGTGGAAGTTTTCTTTTTAGCTACCAGGAACTTCTCAATGAAGGAAGTGTCAAAAAAGGTGATTACGGCATCATGATCACCATGGGACCCGGGCTGACAATTGAAATGTCCCTTTTAACCTGGTGATTATGAAAAAAGTTTTAACTTACCAAGAAAACGATATTTACTTCATTACCTTGAATAATCCTGAAAAAGGAAATTGTTACGATGCTGACATGACAGAGGAAATCGCAAGTGCTTTTTCTCATGTCCCATCATCAGCTAAAGCGATTCTTCTTAGCGCTGAAGGAAAAAATTTTTGCACGGGTGCAGACTTGAACTGGATGAAGCGCGCCTGTGAATTAAGTGCCCAAGAAAATCTGCAAGACATGGCCAAAATTAAAAACATGTACCAGCAGATTTTAAAATGCCGTGTGCCAGTTATTTGCCAGGTGCAAGGACAAGTTTCTGGTGGAGGAATGGGGCTTGTGGCCGCGAGTGATGTGGTGGTAAGCGATCAATTTTCTCAGTTTTCTTTACCGGAAAAAAAATGGGGACTTATCCCGGGAATCATTACTCCTATTTTAAAAAGCAAAATAGGAGAGAGAGAATTTGAACATCTTTCAGCAAACGGTGATAAAATTGATGTGGTCGAAGCTCAAAAAATAAAATTGATTCATTATTTTAGCGATGTGAAAAACATCGAAAAATATATTGGAGATTGCCTCACTCTTGTCAGAGAGGGAAAAATTCAAAGACCAGTTTTAAGCAATGAAATGAATGAGGAGCTGGAGAAGTATTTAATACTATCAGCACAAAAAAGGCAAAGCGGAGAGTTTTGTGAAAAAGTTAAAAGACATTTTTCATAACTACTGGCTCACAGGGATTCTGTGCGTGTTTCTTGCAGCCTGGGTATGGACGAAGTCGTTGCATATCTCGCAGACTTACATGGTTAACAATCCCTATTGGTATAACCTAAAAAGCAAAATGATTACGTCGAACATGATGGGCTCTACCGGCTCAGCACTTTCGCGCTCAAACATTGCGGGCAATCAGTTGAACTTGAGAGCTGGTTATGGCGCTAATGAAATTAATTCTGTCCAGGCCGTCCAACTTTCATCTCTTAGCTTTGATGCTTCAATCCCGCTAAATTCTTACCTAGATGTGATCTTTAACGTCACTGATCATAACCTGACAGCTTTTCGTTTAAGCCGTAGCTCACTTTTTCCTTCCATGTTTTATCACGGTAAACGCGAAGGAGATTTCTTAAATGTTCAGCCATTCCCTATTGATCTTCCTTCATCAGGCAAAGTCCAAGTGAGAGTGCAAGAAAGTGAAGAAGGCATCACTCTTTTTGTCGATGGGCAAAAAGCAAGTGTTATTCCCAATGACCATTTCCAGTGGGCCCAGTTTGGCTTTAAAACCGGAATGCGCGGGGCCTTTGTCTCGAATATTGAAGCATTGGATGTTTCTGGAATTAAGATTGGGACTTCTCTTGAAAACAACCGTGATTATGAAAAACATTTCATTGGTCACTTCTTAATTATTTTAGCGGGAGCTTTAATCATCGCTTTCGTTGTAAAAAAACTGAGAGACATCCATTATTCAAAGTCATTTGCCATTTGCACATCATTTATTTTTCTTCTGGGTGGTCTATGGCTCGCCTTTGATTACCTTTATTTCTCAAGGCTCGAAAGTGACTGGAGTGACAAAAGGCTCGCGACTCGAAGGATTAGAGGAGTGTCTGTGGCCGAAGAAGATTACGATTTTGAGGTTGGACGCTACAGAGTTTTTAAGGCCTGGTATGAGGCCTGGGGTGGGAAGAGTTCTGACATTCATTCCTTTGTTGCGAGGTTTGGTGAATCGAAGTTCGAGCCAAGCTATTTTTACTGCTTTAATGAAAAGTGCGGGTCTATAAAAGAGCGCGCAACGATTAAGGCCCTTGATAACGGCAAGCCTACGATAAGAATTGGTTTAGTGGGGGCGAGTTTTAGTTATAGTAGTGGGGTCACTCATCCAGGTGATGGCTTTATGAATGTCGCCCATAAAAGAATTTATGAGGCAGTTAAGGAAAGATTTAATCTTGAAAGCATCAATTTTTCAATCGATCAATTTTCATATAGAACAGATCGCAAGCGTATACTAAAGAAAGTACAGCAGGAAAAAATTAATTATCTTCTTCTGACAAAAAATACAGATTTTTCAGTAATTCCAGAACAGGACCGTGGTTTTAAAAAACTTTTAAAAGAAATGACTCCAATGGGAATCACTCCCATTTATCTTTCACTTCAAAAGAATCCTGAAAGCTTTATGAGAACCAATTCCGATGTAAGGCTCGACTTGCTGTTTTTTAGTAAAGCAGTAGAAGAGCAGAGTTCCTTAAGAGAAAAAGAAATAATTGAGCGCTGGACACAAGAGTTTGGTTTAATTGTCCTAAACCCCAACCCATACCTCAATCGTGACGACCATATAAAAAATGGGAATATGTGGTGGGATAGGGCCCACCTAACATCTTATGGCTACAGGCTTTACGGTGAATGGCTTGGTGATGAAATGACGAAGATCCTTGCACAACATAATTAGGTGAATGAATGACAAAAGCTTTTTTTATTAATGTTGCCCCATCAAATGACCGTCGTGATGAAAAAGAATTTCATGCACAGCTTGATCATTATGTCGGGAAAACGAAAAAAGAATTTTTTAAATACACCCTCATTACGGCAGGTGATAAGCGTCTTGACCCATGGGTTGTTGCTCAAAAGGCCATGGAGAAAAACCCTGAATTTCATCCACTGATTGCGGTGAATCCACTTCATCAACATCCTTTTCACATTGTGAAAAAACTTTCATCACTACAGGATTTTTATGCAAGGCCTATGGCCCTGAATATGATCCCGGGTTCGTTTCCAAACGAAATGAGCGCCCTTCATGATGAGCTAAGTTTTCTTGAACGCTTCTCTCGTTTAAAAGATTTTTCAAATGTTCTCAAAGACTTCTTTAAAGAGAAAACAACAGGCAGTTTTCAGGGCCAGTACTACCAGGTGACAGATGCAAAGTTGTTTCCTCCTTTAAAAGAGGATGTTGAATTATTTTATTCTGGAGTGACGACAACGCCAGAGTTGTCCGGTAATTATGTAAGAGGTATCAAGCCTCTAAACGAAATGAAAAAGAGTGAAGGGGCCAATCAGGGACTCTTGCTGGGGATTTGCACGAGAGCAACTAATGAAGACGCACAGGCCAGCATGCAAAAGCTTTACCCTCAAGATAGAAAAGGGCAGATGCTCTTTGATATGGTTCTAGGAGGGCATGAGACTTCATGGAGCCAGTGGATAAAGGATTATCTCCAGAAGAATCCGAACGAAAGAGATGATTTTAATTTAAGTGCGATGAAAAATTTCTGGACTTCGGCACCTTTTATTGTGGGAAGCTACGATGAGTGTGCAGGGCTGTTAAAGAAGTATAGTGATTATGGATACGAGTTTTTTATTACAGATTTTCACCACGAAGATTTCCAGCATGTCGAAGAGTGCATCAAGCGATATAGAAAACTTTAAATCCTGAAATAAACAGGTGGCAGGTCAAAAGTCTGAATGAGGGAGTTGTCGTCGAGTTTCCATCCGAAATAAAAGACAACAAGGACAGCAAGGGCCACCTTGATCCACAAAGACCAACCGGTAAAAAAATCGATTTTATTTTTCTTTTCCTGAACGAATTCAAAAACAAATAACAGGCCCACGGCCCCTAAAAATAAGGACAAGTTGATGTCGTGGACTCTTAGTTCAGGTATAAGTTCAAAAGAGCGGGTCATTCTATGCCAGAAGTCTTTGTGTTGGAAAAGACCATTTCCAATCCAGATACAGACAGATAAGAAGATACCGATCCCCGGCAGGGACCATTTTCTTTGAGAAACGTTAAAAGCGTAAATGGCCAGTCCGTTTAAGAGACCAAAACATAACCAGTTTAATCCAATCCCGTGCCACAATCCCATTAAAAGAAAAGAAAAAAGGATGATGAAATCAGGACTGATTTTTCGTCCCCATTTGAACATCGCTGGGAAAGTGACGTAGTCTCGCATCCATGTTCCCAGTGTGATGTTCCAGCGCTGCCAGAATTCATTGGGGTTTTTAGCGTAATAAAACGGCTTAAAGCTAATGGCCAGGTCAATTCCCATTGCCTTAGCACAACCTCTTCCCATTTCACTATAACTGCAAAATAAAACGTAAGTGATAAACGTATCGAGCAATCCCTGGTAAATAAAATTATCTATTCCACTGCTACTTAGAACTGATCTGCTGTAGGGATCAACAATGAGAAATTTCTTTAAGTACCCAATACTGAAAATAAGAATGCCGTCGACCAGGTTATTTAATGAAAAAGGTGGAATTGTTTTTAACTGAGGAAAAAAATGTTTTCTGCGTTCAATGGGGCCTGCCATTAATACTGGAAAAAATAAAGGCATGGTCATCGCTGGAAGAATATCTTCTTTTTGAATAGGTGTTTCTTCTCTCCAGTAATCAATAATCATCCCTAAAAGAATCAGCATGAAAAAGCTGGTGCCGTAAGGCGTCCTGAAACGTATGAACTCGGGAAGGATTTTTAAAAGAACAAAAATAAAAACATTTAGTCCAACGAGATAAGGAAAGAATTTTTTATCGGAACGCTTTTTAAGCAGAAAAAGTATTCCAATATTAAAAAGGATAATCCCTGCAAAGATATTAAACCAGAGAGCGCCCCAGTTTAAATACCAGATGACACTCGCTAGAAAAACACACCAGAGTTTAAATCTCCCCGGAGTGTAGTAGAGGGCCAGAAGAGCAAAGGCCGTATAAAAAATAAATTGGACAGTCGAATACATCATATCTTTCTGTCCTTTTTAAAACGAGAAGTAATAAAAGGATCGCGTGTGACTAAAATCTTATGCGGGCACATAAAACTTGGAAGTTGAGTTTCACAAAAAATTTTAAGTCTTTCCCTGAAATCCTGTTCATCATAATCCGCGGCAAGTAAAAATTTGGCCACAATGATATTTCCAATGAGAGCATTTTTCTCTGCAGTCACGCTGATGTCTTCTGCTCCTTCAATGCGAATGAGCAGGTCTTCTACTTCATAAGGATAAAATTTTCTTCCGGCCATGTTGATGAGATCATCTGTTCGGCCAAGGATCTTGATAAAACCTTCGCGATCAAGCTCAGCAGCGTCACCTGTTTTAAACCATCCAGGTGCCTGATTGACGTAATTGAGATAACCCAGCATTCGGGTTTCTGTTTTGATAAAGAGAGCACCTTCTTCAATTTTAAAGTCATTAATCGATTGATTGAATTTAAAGCGTGCAGGATCGTTTTGATCAGTCGTCGTTGAGAGGATTCCAATCTCGCTCATTCCATAAGTATGCTTGAATTCGAGATGAGGAAGAGCGTCTTTTATGGCAAGCAAAGAAGATGAGAGTGCAGGCTCAGAGCCATAAGCAATCTTCTTTAGCGTTTTCATCTTCTCTTGATTGAAGGCCTTGGAAATCAGCATTAGGTTAAGAAAACTAGGTGTCGTTTGAAAATAATCAACCTGCTCTTTTCCAATGAGTTCTGAAACTCTAAGCGGAGTCATTTTTTCTTTATCACTGACCAGGGTGTTTTGATGAGTGATGGCCTCCATAAGCGTTTCAATTCCCGCAATGGTGTCAGCGGGAGAAAAGGCCATGGTTGTATGAAAATGGTTTTGAATCTGGTGATATTTTCTGACAAAAGCTTCAGCGCTATGGCAGATGAATTTAAATTTATTTCCTGAAGTACCTGATGTTCTCACTAAAAAAGGCGAGATTTTATCCTGAAGAGCTTGCAGGATAATAGGGTTTTGAGTTGCACTGGTGTTGGCAATATCATTAAATTTCTTATTTGCAGGAATATAAATAAAACTCGATTGAGTTTCGCTTTCTAAAAGCGCGCGAAAGTCAGGATCGACAAACTGATAAGTTGCCGACATAAACACGCAGTGTTTTTCCAGAAGGCACGAAACGAACTTAACGTAGGTTTGGTAATCATTGGAAGCTTCCAGGACAAAAAGCTGTTTTTGGGTAAAGGCTTTTTTTAAATGCTCACGGCTTTTTTCCAGGTCATTAAAAAAGTCATCGTAAGTCTTTTTTCCATTTTCAGAAATATTAAAAATCTTAGATGAGTGTTTCCAGCTTTTGTATAGCTCTTCCATTTACTTCAACTTTTCCGCGAGAAACTCGCTTAAGACCAAAGCATTGGCAAAAGGCGGCTTGTCTCCGTTGAGAACATCGGCCGTGGTGATTTCAATTTTTTTCTTAAACTGACCTTCAATGAAATTTTCCAGAAGAAAAACAAAACTCACAAGATTAAGCGAATCCAGCACAGCGCCAGGGGGCCCATAAAGTGGAGTCGTGTCGTTGAAGCTTTTGAAGTTGAGATTGGGAATTTCGCGCTCAGCTTTTGCGATCGCGGGCAAAACAATCTGCTTGTGGATTTCTTCTACAGTCATGGGTAAAATTATCTGATTAATAAATTTGCTTTGTCTAGTTTTTTGGTACTATTTGGGTTATTACTTAGTATCACATTTTTACTTAGGAATGATTATGAAAAAGCGCGAAATCCACATTGTTGGTAATTGGAAGATGAATCAAACTCTGCATGAGATCAGCGAGTTTTTTATTCAGATGACGGCAATGAAAATGGAGTTAAAGTGCAAGGCGTGGATTGCTCCTCAGTCTCTGCATATTCCTATTTTAAAAGAAATCGCTTTCACTACTGGAGCGATTCAAGTGGGAGCACAAAACTGTTCACATGCTGATGCTGGTGCGTTTACAGGAGAGATTTCTTCGGCAGCTCTCGCTGATATCGGAGTGGAGTTTGTGATCATCGGACACTCTGAAAGACGTACTATTTTTAAAGAAGACAATGAAATCTTAAATCAAAAAGTTCTGGCGGCCCTAAAGCACAATTTAAAAGTGATTTACTGTGTAGGTGAAACACTGGAAGAGCGCGAATCAAATACAACATTCAAAGTTATCGAAGAGCAGCTTGCGGTTGGATTAAAAAATGTTCCGGCCGATAAAGCACACTTACTCTTGATTGCTTACGAGCCAGTGTGGGCCATCGGTACTGGAAAAGTGGCGAGTGCAGAACAGGCCGAAGAAGTTCACGCTTTTATTAGAGGTAAACTCACTCAAAATGCTGAGCAGACCATCATCCTTTACGGGGGGTCAGTGAAGCCGGATAACATTGACTCACTGCTAAGAAAAGAGAATATTGATGGTGCACTTGTTGGCGGGGCGAGTCTAAAGGCGAAAGATTTCAAGCAACTGTGTACAAGTGCTAGCGTAATCTAGCCAAAACTCTTAAAATAATTGGAAAAACACGGCAATTTTGTTATCTATTTAAGACATTTTATTTTTTAAGGACAAAAGTTCATGACTACAGCATTAATGGTACTTCAAGCAATTATCTCAGTTCTACTTATCATCACTGTTTTACTTCAATTCGGTAAAGGTGCTGAAGCGGGATTAATGACTGCTGCTGGTTCTGAATCAATCATGTCGAGTTCAACTCGCGGTAACATCATGACAAAGATCACTGGTGTTCTAGCTTTCTTGTTCCTTGCTAACTCAATCTACCTAGCTCGTCTTCAGGATTCAAAATTCCAAAAATCAATCCTGGATTCTGAAACTCCAGTTTCTCGTCCACTAAACTCTGATGCGACAACAGCTCCAGCGCCAACAACAACGGCACCAGCTGCACCAGAAACGACGGCGCCTGCAACTACGCCTGCGACGAAGTAAGTAAGGGCGGCACCATGGACGCGGCCACCAGAAACTTAATCGATCAAGAGTACGCACATTTAAAGACACTTTATTTTAACTCGGCCTATTTCGGGCCTAGTCCTATTCGTGCGAAAGAAACGATCACGAAAGCAATGAACCGCGAATTAGATCCGTCGTTCTATGCTTACGATGATTGGATGAGTATTTCAGAAAAACTTCGTGTGAAGTTTGCTGAACTGATTCAAGTCTCTCCAGACATGATCACTCACTCAACTTCTTCGTCTGATGTTATCAATATTATCGCCAATGGATTTATCTTCGAAAGCGGAGACAGAGTCGCCGCGATCAATAAAGATTATCCTTCCAACATCCTTCCGTGGATGCTGGCCCAAAGACATGGAAAGTTTACTTTCGACATGATTGACCTGGGGAGCGAGGTGGTTCCCACTCCTGATTGGCTGGAGAGAAACCTTAAGCCTCAGACGAGAATCTTCAATATGTCATACGTGACGTTTGATACTGGTAAAAAAATGGACCTGGTATCAATTGGAAAATTCTTAAAATCAAAAGACATTCTTTTTGTTGTTGATGCAACTCAGGCCCTTGGGGGAATGGAGATCACAGCAGAAGAACTTTCATATATCGATGTCCTGACAGTTTCTTCTTATAAGTGGATGCTTGGGCCTTACGGACATGCCTTTGCTTATTTCAGCCAGAAGGCACAGGATTCAATCTATCACTTGAATGCTAACTGGATTCTAAGCCCGAACTCAAAACAAGTTTACAACCTGCTGGACTATACAACTGAAACACTTCCGGGTGCTCGTCAGTACGATAGAGGACAGGCGGCAAACCTGCTGTGTTCTGGATGCCTGGAAGGAAGTTTAAGTTTCCTTCAGGAAATCGGTCTTTCGAACATCAGAAAATACAACGCTGAAATCCGAGACTACTTCTTAGCGAATTACCCGAAGAAAAAATACAACCTGGTTACACCTCTTGATCACATGGGAAATATCGTGTGTATGAAGTCGGTGAGCGGGGACAGTATTGCGCTTGAAAAAGAATTCAAAGAGCGCAATATCGACGTGTCTGTTCGTCAGGGGAACATTCGTCTTTCTTTCCACGTTTTCAATACAAAATCACAAGTTGAAGAATTGATTAAAGGAATGGATATCTAGGGAATGCTTGCGCATTCTATCCGACTTTCTTTTTGATTTTTCCGAATGACTGGGGCTTGTCTCCGGCACCGAATCCTTCTACCTTGTACCCTTTTGGGTTTCTAAAAGGTAAAACGTTTTGCGGCTGACATGGATCAAAGTCTTCTGGAAGCTCTTTATTTAATTTTCCATTGAGAACTAACTGCTTCACACTTTTTGTGAACACTTCAAAGAGTTGTGGGTCGAGTTTTTTTCCAACTGTTTTGGCCATAACTGCGATGGCGTCTTCAGTTGAGAGCACTTCGTGGTAAGTTCTTTTGGTCGTAATGGCATCGAAGAAATCGGCAATCGCAGTAACACGGGCAAGCAGGTGAATGTCTGCTCCTGAGAGTTTTCTCGGGTAACCGCTACCGTTGAAATTTTCGTGGTGTTCGTACACAACACGTTTAATGATGTTGAAGTCTACACCTTCGCAGTCACATGGATTTTCTGCGAGAAGCTCAAACCCGAAGGCAGGGTGAGTTTTAATGATATTGAATTCTTCGTCTGAAAGTTTCTCTGGCTTATTGATGATGTCGGTAGAGATTTTAATTTTACCGATATCGTGAAGAAGCCCGCCGAGACCGGCCATAACGATTTCATCTTTTGTGGCATTTGGTTTTGCCGCTCTATAAAGAGAGATACAATACATCGACACGTTAATAGAGTGATCGTAAGTATAAAAGTCATGGAAGCTTAAAGAAGCAATCAGCCCTTGAAGCTTTGAAACGTCGTAGTCTTTAATCACGTCAACCATGGATTCAACGGCCACTTTACACTCAGAAATCGTTTCTGAAAGAAGCTCTGTCGTAAACTCTTTGTCTTTATCAAAGAGTTTATCGAGGTAGTGAATCGCTGATGATTTAATAACTTCTGTTTTCGTCGTATCAGCGACACCGCTGATTTGGATTAAACTCTTTAAATAATCTTCGCGCTGAAATTCATGCACGTAGAGCTGGAAGTACTTTTTCTTAAAAAGCTTCAGGTCCTCTAAACTTAATAAGTCGTTTTTTGGGTAGATGCGAACAAAACGTTCACGCTCTGAAGAGGCCGAAGAGTTGACGTAAAGATCATAGGGAATCGATTTATCCAATAAAATCAGATCAAAAGAAACTGAAAAAAAGTTATTCCCCATTTTACTCATACTAGTCGTATCGGCGTAAGGATGGCTTATGTTAAAAATTGTACTGGATCAAAAGCCTTGGCTAATATACAGTATAGCAAATTCTCAAAGAGCCTGCTAAGTAGGCGGAAAGACTCATATGAATACCCCGATTCTAACTAAAAAAGACCCGTACGCGGCCCTTCGATACCCCGATTACCGATTCTACATATTAACCAGGATTTTCCTGGCGATAGCCCTTCAGATTGAGGTGGTCAGTATTGGCTGGCACGTTTATGAGATCACCAAAGACCCGATGTCTCTGGGGATGATCGGACTGGTGGAAATCCTGCCAAACTTTGCGGTGACTTTGTTTGCTGGTCACTATGCCGACATCTACGACCGAAAGAAAATTGTTATCTCATGTCTCTTTGTCGTGATGTTAAGTGGTATTGGTCTTTATACCATCACCCACATGGTTCCCGATAACAATCAACAGCTCTCACTCTTTTATGTGGTGATTGCGATAACGGGGCTTGCCCGCGGGACACTTTCTCCTTCAATGTTTTCTATTCTTACAGAGTGTGTGCCGAGGGATATTTACGTCAACTCAACGTCGTGGAGTTCAACGATTTGGCAGATTGCTTATATGCTGGGAGCAGGAGTGAGTGGATTTTTATTCGCTTACATTCGTTACGATGCTTACCTGGTAGTGAGTGTACTCGTTCTTTGCGGAATTATTTCATTTAGTTTTATTTCGCCAAAGCCTCACTTGATGACAAAAGAAAAGCGTGCACCGATGCTGGATTCAATTAAAGAGGGGATCTCTTACGTCTTTAAGAATCAGGTTTTTTTAGGGGCCCTTTCTCTCGATCTCTTTGCTGTTTTATTTGGTGGCGCCGTCGCTCTTCTTCCAATCTTTGCTAATGATATTTTAAAAGTGGGACCTCAAGGACTGGGCTTTTTAAAAGCGGCACCGAGTGCGGGTTCATTTATTATGGCCGCCATTAATATCTATTGGCCTCCAGTGAAAAACACGGGAAAGAAACTGCTCTTTGCTGTGTTTGGTTTTGGTGTGTGCATGATTATTTTTGCACTCTCAAAGAATTTTTATCTTTCAGTTTTCATTCTCGCTGTCAGTGGAGCTTGCGATAACATCTCTGTTGTCGTCCGTGGAACGATTATGCAGACGCTTGTGCCTCCAGATATGAAGGGAAAGGTCTCAGCAGTTAACTCTGTGTTTATTGGTTCATCCAATGAGATTGGTGCATTTGAGTCAGGGACGGCCGCGAAGATTATGGGGGTAGTTCCTTCGGTGATTTTTGGTGGCACAATGACACTCCTTGTGGTGATTTTTACAACATTTAGGGCCCCAAAACTTAAAAATCTCAACTTTGAGTAAATATCAGCGACATTTTTTTGACATCAATTTTTTATACGATATAGTCCCTTTCGCTTATTTAAGAGCAAGGGGAACTTATGAAATATTCAGCATCATTACTTCTGTCTTTGGCGCTACTAGCATCATGTGCACCGAAGAATTCTAACCAATCATCACTGGATTTAATCGCCAGCAAATATTTCAGCATGAGACAACAGACTCCAACACAATATGTGGGGATCGTTCAATTATCTCATCCTGCACTTTTAGCTGAAGCGCAAACAGTTGATGGTAAACCTGTTATCGATGAAGAGTTAAAGAAAGCTATTCTTGATGAACAAGAAGAAGTTATCTCAAAACTAAAAGATATCTCACCAGATATTAAAATCGTGGCGACATATAAGATGGTTCTAAACGCGGTAGCTTTCGTAGCTCCAAGTGAAGTGGCCGGTCAGATCGAAGGAATTGAAGGTGTAAATAAACTTATCCAAAACACAAACTTCGCTAGACCACAAACTGTAGGTCTTGAGAAGAAAGTAACAGCGGCAATCGAAAGCCTGAAAGATAAAAACTCTGTATCATTCATCGGTGCTGATAAAGCTCACAAGATGGGGATCTCTGGGCAGAAGATGAGAGTAGGGGTTATCGATACAGGTATCGACTACACTCACGCTATGCTTGGTGGGACTGGTAAAAAAGAAACTTACGATTCAATCGATCCTTCAGCACCAAACGAATTTTTCCCGAACGCGAAAGTTGTTGGTGGAGCTGACTTCGTAGGATCAAAATACTCTGCAGGTGGAGCTTCTCTTGAGCAACAAGTTCCAGTGCGCGATGAAAACCCAATTGATGAAAGTGGACACGGTTCACACGTTGCCGGCTCAGTTGCTGGTATCGGTGACAACATTGTTTCATACTCTGGTGTAGCTCCAGAAGCAGCTCTATATGCTCTAAAAGTTTTCGGTAAAGAAGGAAGCACGTCTGATATCGCCGTTATCCAGGCCCTGGAATACGCTGCTGACCCAAGTGAGAAAATCGAACCAACAAACCGTCTTGATGTAGTTAACCTTTCTCTTGGTGGTGGATTCGGTAAACCAAAAATCCTTTATACTGAAGCAATCAAGAACCTGACAAAAGCAGGAACTATCGTTGTAGCTTCAGCTGGTAACTCAGGAGACAACCCATACATTACAGGTGCACCGGCAACTTCTGACGAAGCTATCTCTGTTGCAGCTTCAATCGATTACATGCCACAAAACATCGCTGTTCCAGCGGTTGAAGTGTCAATCGAAGGAGCTTCAAAGTTAGTTGAGAAAGTAGAAGGAAACGGAACAATCCCAGCTGATTCAAGCAAAGTAAGTGGTGCTCTTATTCACATCGGAACAGGTGTTGAAGCGATTTCTGAAGAAGTCAAAACTCAGGTTAAAGGGCGCATCGCTCTTATGGACCGTGGAGCGATTTCATTCGAACAAAAATTCCAGGTAGCTAAAGCTCTTGGTGCTTCTGGTGTTGTTATGGTTAACAACGTTGATGGAGCTCCAATCGCAATGGGATCTGAAAACAAATACGATTTCCCGGCTGTCATGGTTACAAAATCTCTAGGGGATGCAATTAAAGCTGCTCTAGCGAAAAAATCAGAAGTAGTATTTAACTTCTCACCAGGACAAATCATTAACCGTGACGACCTAATCGATACGATGACAAACTTCTCGTCTCGTGGTCCACGTTCAATCGACTCTTTAATTAAACCAGAAATTTCTGGTCCAGGAGCAAACGTTATCTCTGCTGCTTTTGGTACAGGTGCTGAATCAGTTCAGTTCTCAGGAACATCTATGTCAGGACCACACCTTGCTGGTGTTATGGCCCTTATGAGACAGGCTTTCCCGAAAGCTTCAGTTCAGGAACTAAAAGCTCGTATCTTAAACACAGCTAAAATCATGATGGCAAACGGAGCTCACGTAGCAGTTTCTCGTCAAGGTGCTGGACGTGTTCAAGTAGAAGAAGCTCTTAAAGCTCCAGTTATCGCAATGCCTGCGACTCTTTCTCTTGGAGAAGTTCCAGTAGCTTCAACAAAGACTGTGTCGAAGAAAGTAACATTAACAAACTCATCTGATAAAGATGTTCTATTCTCAACACGAGCAATCAACAGCAAGAACATTAAGGTGTCTCTGCAAAGTGCTCTAAAAGTTAAGGCGAAGAGTTCACTTACTTTCACAGTAAGCTTCACTCTTGCTCGTGAAAACGCTGCTCAAAACAACATTGAAGCAGACGGATTTGTTATCTTAACAAACGCAGACGATGGATCAAAAGTTTCTCTTCCATTCCTTGCGGTTCTAAACAAAGTAAGTGACATCAAGGCTTCAGACCTTGTGACTCAAACTGACTCGAAAGTAGATAGAAACGGATCAGAAGTAAAAGTTACGCTGACAAACTCAGCTAAGTCTTCTGGTGACGCTCTTATCTTCAACCTTCTGGGAACAGATGAGAGAAAGACGGTATTAAATCCAAACAATATGTCAGCTTCAACTCTATGTGACCTTGAAGCAGCAGGGATTCGTATCATCGAAAAAACTGACAAAGGACAAACAACAAAAGTTCTTCAAGTTGGGGTGAAGTTATATGATGCTATGACATTCTGGCAGCCATGTGACATCTCTCTTCAGATCGACGCTAACAACGATGGAATTGCAGACCAGGAACTTCTGGCGATCAAAGCGAACTACGTAAGCGGGATCACAGCTGATATCTTCGCTTCTCTTCTTTTAGATGCAGAGATGGCAAGAAACCTTCGTATGGCGTTTGAAATGGACCCAGCGAACACTCAAGAAAACTACCTTCCGGCCATCCTTGATGCCCGTGAAATGAAATTCTACAACCACTCAAACGTTGCAGTTGTAGAAGCTGATCTTTCTAAGATTGCTAAAGGGAAAAACGGAAAAGTAGGAATCAAGCTTTCAGTCACTCACCTAGAAGCTGATTCAAAAGGTGATGACTTCTTAGCTAACCATGGTGAGAAGTGGCAATCATTGAACCTTTCTGAGAATTCTCTGGCCTTCTACGATATGCCAGAAGTGGTAACAGTAGGTGCAAACGATCTTGAGCACGTGTCGATGAGAAGAGGTCTAGGGAACATGAGAGCCCTTATCCTTTACCCTCACAACTCGCCAGCAGCATTAAAAGACCAACAGTCACAAATTCTAGTAGAAAAACTTCTTAAATAAAAAAGGGGCCCTCGAAAGAGGGCCTTTTTATTGCCCATCCCCACATAGATTCAACATCTTTACTCACTGCGAACACAGGCAAAAGAAAATACAAATTCTTGACGGTTTTTGTCGCTTAGGGTAATTCTAAGTATTCGAATTTTATTACTTATTTCAAACATGGGGTACAGCAATGTTTAGTGCAGCACTAATCAATTCTCCGATCTACGTTGGAGTTTTTGGTTTATTAATCGCCGCGTTTTTTTACTTCCGAGTAAAATCACAGCCAGGTGGAAACGAAACAATGGAAAGAATCGCTTCTTACGTACGTGAAGGATCAATGGCCTTCTTAGTTCGTGAGTACAAAGTTCTGGCAATCTACTGTGTAGTAGTTGCAGCGGCTCTTTATTTCGGTCTTGGAGCAGTTTCTTCTGTTTCATTCATCGTAGGAGCTTTCCTTTCACTTCTAGCAGGTTTTGCTGGGATGAAAGCAGCGACATACGCTAACGTTCGTACAACTCAAGCAGCTTCAACTGGATCAAAAGCAGCAGCACTTCTTGTTGCTCTTGATGGTGGAGCGGTTATGGGTCTAGCAGTAGCTTCTCTTGGACTTGTTGGTCTTGGAGTTATTTACGTTGTATTCAAAGACTCATCTGATCTTTCAACAATCCTTCACGCTTTCGCAGTAGGGGCTTCATCAATCGCGCTATTTGCTCGTATTGGTGGTGGTATCTATACAAAAGCGGCAGACGTTGGTGCTGATATCGCAGGTAAAGTTGTAGAAAACATTCCTGAAGATGATCCACGTAACCCAGGTGTAATCGCTGATAACGTTGGTGACAACGTTGGTGACGTAGCTGGTATGGGTGCTGATATTTACGAGTCTATGGTTGCTGCTATCGTAGCTGCTATGGCCATCGCTCTTACAATCCCTGCAGCAAGCCTAACAAACCTTGTATCAACTGCTGATGAAGTTGCTGCTCGTATGGCGGGTGTTGCTCTTCCTCTTCTTCTTTCAGCTCTAGGAATGGTTATCTCAATTGCAGTAATCTTCCTTGCTCGTATGTTTAAAAACTCAAAACCAGCAACGGTTTTAAGAAACGCTCTAATCGTACCACCAATCATTTTAACTATTGCATCTTATGTAATCGTTCCAATGTTTGGAATTTCTCAAGGTGTAACAATCGCTCTAGCGGCCGGTGCATTCTCAGGTATGTTCATTGGTCTAATCACTGAGTACTACACTGCTGGTAAACCAATCCGTCTTACAGCTGAAGCTGCTAAAACGGGAGCTGGTACAGGTGTTATCCGCGGTCTAGCTGTTGGTATGGAATCAACTGCTATCCCAATGCTTCTTGTAGTAGCTGCTGCGTACATCGCAGACAAATACTTAGGTCTATACGGTATCGCTCTTTCTGCTGTTGGTATGCTTGCTGGTACAGCTGTTGTAATGACAGTTGATGCTTACGGGCCAATCGCTGACAACGCTGGTGGTATTTCTGAAATGTCAGGTCTTGGAAAAGCAACTCGTGACATTACAGATGAACTAGATGCTGTAGGTAACACTACTGCTGCTATCGGAAAGGGATTCGCTATCGGATCTGCTATCCTTACAGTACTTGCACTTTTCTCTGCTTTCACAATGGAAGTAAACCACGTAAGAGAAACTGCTGGTCTAGCTAAGATGTCTCTTGAGTTAACTTCTTCTGGAGTTCTTCTAGGGATTCTTATCGGATCAATCCTACCATTCCTTGTTGGAGCAACAACAATGACTGCAGTAGGTAAAGCAGCTCAGGCGATCGTAGTAGAAATCGCTCGTCAGTTCAAAGACATCCCAGGTCTTCGTGAAGGTAAAGCTGAACCACAACCAGCAAAAATCGTAGACATCGCAACTCTTGCAGCTCTAAAAGAAATGATCCTTCCAGGTATCATCGCTGTTCTAGCTCCAGTTGTTGTTGGTTTCGCAATGGGACCTCAAGCTCTAACAGGTATGCTTGCAGGATCTCTAGCTGTAGGTGCTACAATGTCTCTATTCATGGCTAACGCTGGTGGAGCATGGGATAACGCTAAGAAGTTCATCGAAAAAGGTGGAATTCCAGGTCACCCAAAAGGATCTGACACGCACAAAGCTGCAGTTGTTGGTGACACAGTTGGTGACCCGTTCAAAGATACATCTGGACCAGGTGTAGCGATCCTAATTAAAGTTATGTCAGTAGTATCGCTTCTAATCGCTTCTTTAATTGCAACGATTGGATAGTCTTTCTACAAAAACTAGTTTTTAATAAAAGGGCCCTCGCAAGAGGGCCTTTTTTATTGGAGGCTTGATGAAGGTCATTTCCATTACAGCATTTGTCGCTTTTATGGCACTCGCTATTTATCTTCTGCTGCATGAAAGAGAGTTTATGGGGGAGAGTAAACCTCGCAAGCTTCAACCTATTTCAAAATCTAAAATAATTGGCCAAAGACAAGAGCGAGAGCTTCAGCCCTTTGAGCTTCAGCGACAGCGTATTAACAATGAGGCCATCTTCAAGTTTGAAAACTCTGACACTAAAGAAACATATGAGTTTCGCGAAGATGAAATGGCCGAGTTTGACAGTGCTTTAAAAACCCTGAAAGAAGTTAAGCGAGAAATCAAAGGGGATACGACTGATCCCAATGTCATTAACAACTCCAAGGTAATTAAAGAGTATTACGAAGTCGACTAGTCTTTCTTCACAGTCATTTTTAAAGGCATGATAAATTTGTTTCCAAATTTAGCCTTCAAAGAACGGTAGTCGTAGGATTGAAGTTTTTTCACCAGGCAGTTTTTTACGCTTTCATCCAGCTTGTTGACTTCATCAGCAACATCGACAAATTCCAGTTTTGATTTTGAATTGATTCCAACTGCCAGGCAGGCATAGTTGTCTTTTAGCCCCTGTGAGCATTTTAGAAGATCTTTCTCTTTTTCCAGAAAGAAATCGACGGTGTGAGTTTGTAATTGATTGTGTTCGTAGAGAGTGATTTTCTTTTCGCGAGCTTCATCTCTTTTGTTGATATATTCATAGGCCTTAGGAGAGCAGTTCTTCTTATCATGAAAGGTCATTGGTTTTGCTGTCGGCTCTGGAGTTGGAGTAAAGAGTGAACAGCCGGCAAAAAGGGTCAACGACATTAAAATCAGTGATGTTTTAATAAGAACTCCTTGGATATGAATCTAGAAGTGAAACAGATCGACAGAATTTGTATAAGCTTTAGTTAAAACGTCATCCAGAGTGATACCTTTTACTTCGGCAATCTTCTTTGCAATAAAAGGCAGGTAATAAGGAGCATTTTCCACTCCACGGTAAGGATCGGGAGTCAGGAAAGGGGAGTCTGTTTCCAGGAGCACTCTTTCAAGGGGAGTGATTCTTAGGGCGTCTCTGACGTTTTCGGCATTTTTAAAAGTGATGATGCCGTTAAAGCCGATATAAAATCCTTCATCCAGACAGAACTGTGCCAATCCTAGGCCGGAAGTAAAACTATGGATAACGCCTTTTCTTTTAAGAGTGGTTGAGAAATTTTTTAAGACAGCAATTGTGTCATCGTCAGCGTCTCTGGTGTGAATAACAACAGGAAGGTTGAAATCCACAGCAATCTGCATTTGCTCTTCGAAGGCCTTGATCTGTTCGTCGCGAGGAGATTTTGAATAGTAGTAATCAAGACCGATTTCTCCAACAGCAACGATTTTTTTATTCTCAGGATTTTTTAAATTTCTAATGACGTGAGCTCTCACTTCATCATTCCATTCTTTTCCTTCATGCGGGTGAAGGCCTTGCGTGCAGTAAATTTGCGGAAAGGTTTTAGAGATGGAAATCACTTCGTCCAGGTTGTTGGGAGAAGTGGAGATGGTGATCATCTTTTCAATTTTATGAGTTTCCGTTTTCGCTACAACATCTTCACGCGAAGCTGCTTTGAGCATATCCAAATGGAAATGGGTTTCAATAATGGGGAATGCTGGAATAGGAATTTCAGGGCGACTTTTACTCATGGAAGTTATACTAGCACAGTTGACGTGGGCTTTAAACCCCCAGGGTTCGGCCGATTTTATCGAGGAATATATTGTAGGTAAAAGGTTTGACAATAATGTTGCTAATTCCCATTGAGATGGCGGACTTCACATTATCTGCGTCGATAGTTCCTGAGATAATCAAAATAGGAATGTCCTTATATTTCTTTCGTGCCTTGAGTTCTTTAATAAGCTGCAACCCGCTCATTCTCGGCATCACTATGTCGACAATAATAAGACCAAACTCCTGGTTCTGGATTTTAGATAGAGCTTCCTTACCATCAGAGGCGGTGACGATGCGGTCTTCTTCAATTCGAGATTTAATAAGATAATTAGACATTAACTGCTTAATCTCTTCTTCATCATCGATTAAAAGAATCGCCTTGTTATTTAAGAACTTTTCAACAAGTTCATATATAAGGTTGGCTTTACTATCTATTCTATCCATATCCATACTCATTCCATCTTTAGGTTTTATTATAACTCTATGTGAAAGCATCTGTTAAATCGGAGAAAGTTAAGTGTAAAAAACTGTGTGATATCCAAAGCAAATGGTGGAGATTATAAGAGAATTTAAAATGTGCATTTTCCCTCTAGACACGGTTAATCTGCCAACTTTTTGAGCTGAAAATTTAAGTAAAAAAAGAAGGCCTGCCTTTTAAATGAGCTTTTGTTTAGACGCTTTAACTCCTTAGATACGCGTTCATTCTTTATATAAAAAGGTGTACTGATCAGTATTTGTTCAAGAGGCCTTATAATGCTGACATGACAACAAATACTTTTAAAACAGCGGCTATGTTAGTAACCCTGGCGATGACTTCGCTTCCTGTTTTTGCTCACAATAATAACGATAATAATGATTACGCTTATTATATCGTTAGCCCAAAGAGCTGGAACAATAAGAAGGATGAATCGTGGCTTCGCATGACGAGTAAGTCAGGTGAAGTGAGCAACGTAACCTTTAATGGATCGGTTCAAATTCCGGATTCAATCAAGGTGAATGCTGGTTTATTAAGAGAAGGACCCTCAACGGTTTATTTAGTATTTGATAATGTTCAGTGTAAGTACGAAACGAAAGTCACAAGATTCTTTTTCAACTTCACTTATCCTTTTGTCGCTTGTTCTGATGGATCTCGTGCAAAGGAAGACATTCGTGTAAATTCAAAAATCTCTTTATACCTAAAAGAGACAAAAGGTTTTCCAGCGACAGCGTACGCTTCAGTGAAAGTTTTAGAAAAATACGTCAAAGGTATCACTCTTCCTCAATTAGATTCTGAAAAAGGACAAATCCTTCGCTTTGATGGAGAGCTTTGGGTGCCGACTGATTACATTCCAGATGGACAGGCCGCAGGTGATGTCCTGGTTTGGGATGGGACAGGTTGGACAGCTTCGAAGTTAACCTCAGGTGGAGCAGGATCAAAAGGTGATAAGGGAGATAAAGGAGACAAAGGTGATAAAGGAGACCAGGGAGAAAGAGGTCTAACTGGTATGGTTGGTCCGGCCGGTCCTCAAGGTCCAGCAGGAGCTGCTGGTGCCGCAGGTATTGCTGGGGCTAAAGGTGATAAGGGAGATAAAGGAGACAAGGGAGATAAAGGTGAGACGGGTGCTGTTGGTCCAAAAGGAGCAACAGGTGCGACAGGTGCAGTTGGTCCACAAGGGCCACAAGGTCCTGCTGGTGCCGTTGGGCCAGCAGGGGCAACAGGAGCTCAAGGTCCAGTAGGTGCAGTTGGTCCGCAAGGTCCAAAAGGTGACACTGGAGCGGCCGGGGCCGTAGGTCCACAAGGTCCAAAAGGAGATAAGGGAGATACAGGTGCAACTGGTCCTCAAGGTCCAGTAGGTCCTTCTGGTGCAATTGGTGATGCCGGTGCCGTTGGTGCTCAAGGTCCGAAAGGAGATAAAGGTGAAACAGGAGCAGTAGGTCCACAAGGACCACAGGGTCCTGTTGGTCCGGCCGGTGAGCGTGGTGAAGCTGGTGCTGTTGGTGCGACTGGGCCTCAAGGTCCACAAGGTAACAATGGTGCTGACGGAGCTGTTGGTCCTCAAGGACCCCAAGGGCCGCAGGGTCTTCAAGGGATCGCTGGGGAAAAAGGTGAAAAAGGAGATAAAGGAGAAAGAGGCGAGCAAGGACTCCAAGGTCTGCAAGGACCAGCAGGAGTGGCCGGAGCTCAAGGGGAAAAGGGAGACAAAGGAGACAAGGGTGAAAAAGGTGACCCAGGTCTTGTCAGCTTAACTGCTGGTGCTGGTATTTTAGGTGGAACAATTTCTGGTAACGGTGGAACGATTGCTGTGAATGTCGGTACAGCTGCCGGGCAAATCCCAGTGATTGGTTCAAATGGAAGACTTCCAGCTTCAATTGTACCTGATGCAGTTTCAAAAGTTGCTTTCCTTAAAGATGTTAAAGCAAATGGTACTAACGGTGGATCGTGTGACTCATCAAAAGGGTGGGAGCAGGTTCGCGATTTAAATAATATCAGCGGAGACACATCATTTGTTTCTCTGGCTTCAAATCAATTTACGCTTCAAGCAGGTACGTATGTCATTGAAGCCGAAGCTCCAGCTTATTTAGATGGTTTCCACAAAGCTGTCTTGGTTAATGCAGGAACTGGTGAGATGGTGATCTTAGGGTCAAATGCCAGAAGCCATAATGTGGCCGGTGGTATGGAGCCTTCAAAAATCCTGGGATCAGTGACGATTACTGAAGCGACGACTTATGCTATTAAACACAGATGCGCTAGCACGATGGCCACTGTAGGTTTTGGTAGCCCGGTGAGTTTCGGAGTAGATGAAGTTTATACTCAGGTAAAAATTACTAAAGCGAAATAGATTCTAAATTGGGTTAACATGTATGTATGAAATGCATGTTAATCCTTTTTCTTTTGTCACCCTCAGCTTTTGCGATCGACTCAGGTGATGGCTCTGATGGTGTTTGCAATATCTCTGGTGGAGTTGACACTCAGATCACATCTGCAAGAAGAACTTATCAATGTAAATCATTAAACATCGATGCCAATTTAACTGCTTTTAAAGGCAGTGGGACCGCTTTTAATGGTGACCCATTAATTATCAAGGTTCAGGAAGATGTGACTATTCAGGCGGGTGTAACCGTCGATCTGAGTGGTGCTAATGGCAGTAACGGCTCAACAGGATCTGTATCAGCTGGCGGACGCGCGGGCGCTGGTGGATTTGCTGGTGGAAATTCAACGAACACTATTGGCAGCAATGGAAATGGCAGCGGGGCCGGAACCGGTGGACACTATGGAACGGGCTCGGGGATCACTGACTCGTACGGAGGCGGTGGTGGTGGTGGAAGTTATAAAACCACTTCAGCAACTCAACCTTCTGCAGGTAATGACAACGACAACAGTACAACGATTACAGCAGGAACAAATGGAACGACATACGGACCAGAAAGTGCTTTTGATTCAAGCTTTGTTGGAGGCTCTGGAGGAGCAGCTGGTGGAGCGGGTCTGGCATCAAGTTCAATAACTTGGTTTGGAAGTTCTGGTGGCGGTGGCGGCGGAGCGATTCGTATTATTGCTGGCGGTGATATTACAGTTGATGGGGCCATTGTCTCTAATGGTGGAAACGGCGGTGGAGATGGCACAACTACAAGTAGTGGAGGCGGTGGAGCTGGCTCAGGTGGAGCTGTTTGGCTTCAGGCCGGAGGAACTCTGACTGTCAGTGCTTCTGGATCAATCAATGCTACTGGAGGAACGGGTGGAACTAACGATTCCCTTTTCTCTGATGGGTTTGGTGGAGATGGTGGAGATGGACGAATTCGTCTCGATGATGCCGATGGTGTCATTACTATTGCCAATCCAGCTTCTGTATCGCCAACTCCTTATAGCACTTCATTTACTCCAACTCCGATTTCATCAGGAACATCGGGAGTCTCAAGACAATACAGTAGTTCTGTTTCTTGTGCGAAAGTTGCACTGGATGAATCTCAACCTTCTTTTGTCATTAATATGATGGTTGGTTTTTTAGCAGCGGCACTTCTTCATTATTCTTTATCTAGAAAATCAAAAGTGTAATTAAACATTAAACCAAAACTCATGAATGAGTGTTTGTTATCTTCTTTTGTGAACGAGACATTGTCTACGAATACCCCGGCACCATAATGAGTTTTGATTTTCACCATGGCATCAGCATGAAGAGAAAGTAATTTCCCAAAACCGGCCTCGGCATTTAAATCGATAGCACCTAACTTCGTTCTGATGAACGCTCCGGCCATCGGAGAAGAAAAACCTTCATCGGCAATCTTTAGATTAGATTCCACATAGATTGTCTTCTTAACAAAGGCAATCATCGGTCCCCATGAAAAGCTATCAGCTTTTCTGATCATTTTAAGATTCAGGTCCATGTCCATAAAAGTGATCTCTTTAAAAACTTTTCCTCGAGAAAAAGAAAAAGCAGGGGAGATCAGCTGAAAATACTTCATTTCAATTGGTCTTTGATAAAGAACTGACCAGCTGTTTAAAACAGTTCCATCTACTTCAGCTGAATACTGATCGGCCTTATTCTCATAGCTCAGTTTGTGAGGCTTAAACCCTAATCTTAAGTAATGCTCATTTTCTTTTTTTACAATCGGAGCTGCTTCCGTCTTCACTTCAGCTACAGGAGGTTTTTCTTCAACAACCACTGGAACTTCTACTTTTTTAGGAGCGCATCCGATTTGAAACATGCGGCGTTTTGAAGCATTTTCTTGTGCTTCGACTTTCCAGTAGTATTCGCCTTCGCGGTTATCAAACATTTTACAGTTAATCTTTAACTCGACTGCATTCACTTTTTTTGTAAAGACGATTTGAGAGAAATCCAGGTCACGGGAAACTGAAATTTGATACGTTTTAATTTCGGGAATAGCTTCCCAGCTTAAAAGAGCAGAGTCCTCTTCTTCCGGCATAACAGCGGCGCGATGTTTTGGTAAAAGAAGCAGAATCTCAATAGGCTCAGGTTTTAAGAGTTCAGGATTCACTTCAGCTTCTAATGTTGAAACGCGCGAGAATTCAGTTTTTCTTCCCCAGAAATCCACATAAGAAACGCGCCAGTAGAAAACACCTGGAGTGGCGTTTTTCCAGATCACATGCGGAACCTCTGTTTCAATTCTGGTGATCAGAGTTTTTAGGTCACTGTCTTTATAAACTTCGACGATATAACTTTTTGCACGAGAGTTTGCTGGCAGATCCCATTCTGCGACAGCGACAGGACCTTCAGCATGAGCTCTGCCGATAAAAAGATCAAAAATATTAAATGATGAAGACTCTTCTAAATACTTCAGCTTGATTTTTAAGTTTGGAGTGATTTCAGGACGAGACAGTGGAGGAGATGGCTTAATCTCAACACTCACCGGGCTTGAGTACTCAACATTTTCACCTTTTTTCACTTTCACTCGCCAGAAGTATCTTCCGGTATTGGCCAGGCTGGTTGAGGCATTGTTCGTGTCTACATCTTTGGCGACAATAATTTTCTTAAAGGCGGGATCGTCAGAGAGCTCAAACTGATAAAGAGAAGAGGCTTCAACTTTATCCCACTTAAAAGACACAAGCTGGTCTGGTTTTTCAAGCTCAATGACTGCTCCTTCACTTGGCATTTGAGCTAAACGAAGGGGAGATTTAATCACAATTTTTCCGGCAATCTTATTTGAAGTCACTCCAGAGAGTGTTTCTCCTTGAACTTCCCAGTTGTATTCACCTTTGTCTTTTAAGTTAACAGGTAGTGATGTTTGTTCAGTTTCAAATTCTTGAACAATGTCGTCTTTAATCAAGCGGACTTTATAGCGAACAGATGAAGGGCCAGTCCATGAAAGAACCTGAGAGGTCTGTTGGTCGTTGTAATTTACTTTTTCTAAAAGCGGCGGCGTGATTGCAGTAATGCTCACGGGATGCGCTTCCATCACACTTAGTGAAAGAGGAGAGCTCCAAAGAGCAAGCGGTCTTTCAGGGGAGTCGATTCTGACTGAAACTTGATAAGTTCCAATTTCAGAAGGAGTGAATTCATAATTGCTTTTAGAAAGCTTAATTTCTTCAGTCTTTTTATCAGGTGATTCAAGTTTTAGAAGAAAGTTCGCAACATTATTTTTTGGCCAGCTAATAAAAGCTTTATCTGTAAGTTTTGGCCCTTTGTAGAGAATGTTTTCGCGAGCATTAACGACGACTGGCATTTCTTCAATTAATGTAAATGTCTTGATCGGGCCGGAAACCTGATCTTTCCCAGTGAGTCTCCAGAAGTAAGTGCCTGCTTCAGAAAGAGTCAGAGTCTTTTGGTTTTCAGTTATTTCTTCAGAGTAAAAAATTTTTTTGAAGTTGGCATCTTTGGCAATAATTAAAGTGGCCGGCGTATCGTCGACGACAGATTTCCAGGAGAATTCAAGTGCGGTGTCTTTAACGAAGTATCGGCGCAAATTATGCGCGGGAGATTCAGGGATAAAAGGGATCGTTTTGACTTTGATATTTCCCGTTTTAAGATCCAGAATAACTACCTGGTTGGGTAAAATTTCCTGATCTTTCAGGCGGGCCTTTCCATCGAGCAGAAGGAACTTATTTTCGCCTGGGCCTTGTTCGATTTGAATGTTGGCATTATCCGACTTAAATGAATACTTTTTCCCGCCTAATTCAATATCCAGATTAGGGGCATCCTTGTTAAGTTTGGCAATCAGGTTTCCCTTGTCCAAACTGAAGGTGTTAGTCTTATTTACGGTTTTTATTCTAAGAAGTGAGTTTTCAAAGAGACTGATTTCCGGGCCATTGATAAAATTAATCTTCGCCGAAGATTGCCCGTGAGTATAAATTTCATCATTTTGAGAGAGGGAATCGCCGGGTTTTACATCAATCCACCCCTGATAGAAATCGCGTTTTCGTTTTACCGTTTTTAGTTGTTCTACGATTGAGGCGACTTTCATTTCATCGCCATTTCCCTGAGATTTAGGAGCGTAAAGCACATAGAGACTCATAAGCGCCAGCGCACTCATAAAGACGAGTAAAAAATTGTCAAAAGTCTTAAGTCTCAAAAATTTGCCGCATATTGGGTTTCTTCTAAGTTATTGTAACATTAAGCTACAAAAACTTTTTAGCTAGGAAGAATAATCTTGATTAGAAAAGTCAAATTTTCTTTGAAATACAAATTCGTTGTGGCGATCTCGGTATTGCTTCTTTTAACGATGGGATTTTATCTTTCCTATGCTTTAAATATTTTTAAAGAAGACAAGGCCGCTGATGTTTATTCAATCGCACTGACTAATTCCATTTCCGTCGCAGAAAGAACAAAACTTTTAATCAACGAAGACACCAATCTTTTAAACTCACTTAAAGACAGTGAGAGCGGTGATGATATTGGACAAAAGATGCAGACCATGGCCTCAACCCACGACGAAATCCTGGGGGTCGAGTGCCTGGTAAATAATGAAAACTACCTAAGCGCTAAAAATAATAAAAAACTGGCAGAACTTACGGGCAATGATGAGGAAAAGATTCTTGATCAGGCCCATGGTTCTTTTGAGTGGATGAAGTCCATTCCAACAGGGGCGACAAGAGTGGAGATGGCCGGAGTTCCGGGTTTTCCTTCACACTTCACTATCATTAAAGCACTGGAGCAAAACTTAAAGTGTGCTCTACATATTTCCTATGAAAAGTTGATGCCTCTCATGAATGAAACACTTAACTACGGGACTTATATCCTGACAGGAAGTGGAAAGGTTTTCTTTAAACTCAACAATATTAATGTTCCAAAAGATTTAAAAAAGATTGTGACTGACCAGGCAGTGGTTGATATCGAGCAAGGGGTAAAGAAATTTGATGACAATGGCGTTGCCGTTATCAGGGCCTTCTCGAAGGTCCCGGGGCTGGAGCTTATTTCAATTACTGAGATTGAAGAGAGTAAAGCTTTCCTTGCTTCGAGTTTATTAATTCAAAAATCCCTCTTCTTTGGAATCCTGATTCTATCTGTTGCGGTGATTGTCGGTATTCTTTTTACCAAGAGAATGACTAAAAATGTGCAGACTCTTTTTGAAGCGACCACTCAAATGTCGCAGGGGAATTTCGATGTTAATCCTTCAGCAGAAGGAAATGACGAGATCGGCGCCCTGACAGATTCATTTATCGACATGAAAGACAAGATTCTTATGTTCATGGATGAGATGAAAGAGAAGGCGAGAATTGAAAGCGAGCTCAAAGTTGCTCAACTGGTTCAGAATTCTTTTTTCCCGAAGCACGCTATGGTGAAGTCGACTTTCAGTTTTGATGGAAGGTATATGCCAGCTTCAGAGTGTAGTGGTGACTGGTGGGGGTATTTTGAGCAAGGGCCGATTGTGACAATGATCGTCTGTGATGCCACTGGGCATGGAGTTCCTGCGGCCTTGATTACCGCGGCAGCTCACAGTTGCATTTCTACACTTAAAATTGATTCAGAAAAAACTTATATTTCTCCAAAAGTTGTTTTGGAGAAACTTAATAAAGTTGTTTGTTCAATGAATTCAGAAATCCTGATGACAGCTTTTGTCCTGGAAATCAATGAAGAGAAAGGCGAAATTAAGTATTCAAATGCCTCTCACATGAATCCTTTCTTAATTCATAAAATCAACGATGAGTACACAAAAGAAGGGGTTGATCCACTCATTGGAAATAATGGGGCGAGAGTTGGCGAGAAGATCACATCGTCTTATGAAGAAACATCAATGGCGATTGCTAAAGGTGACCGCATAGTGATGTTCTCAGACGGCTTAACGGAGATGGAAGTTGAAGGGAAGGCCTGGGGGCAGAGAAATTTCTTAAAAAGTGTTCTTAAGGGATGCCATCGAGAGGCCAGTGGTCTTCTCAATGCTATTTTGGAAGATTTTGGAGAGCATAGAAAGAATGCTCCATTACAAGACGACATCACTCTTATCACGGTGAGTTTTGAAGGTCAGCGCGTGATTGTTGAAGACAAGAATGCAAAGACTGATGACTCTTTATATGTCATTTCTAAATTAACGAATCAGGAAAACCTGGAGTTTTTAACTGGCAATAAGATTAACCATCTTATTGGACATAACACGCTGGACTTGAAGCGTGAGATTCGTTTGGTGGAAGTGCTGGAGTCCAAAAAAGAATTCTATCTTCCAGACTATATAGATGATGGTTATAAAAAGCAGAGCTGGAATCTGGTGAGCAATTTTAAAATCCCGTCCGTTTTAAAAGAAATGGGACAGAAGTTTAATGACGACTTTACTGAAGCCATTAAGGGTGATGTTTTAAAACTCGTGGCCGAAGAGCTTTTATCAAATGCTTTTTATCATTCAAACGGCGACCAGGCCGAAAGAGGAAAAGAAATTCTTCTGACACCAGATAGAGAAGTGGAATTTTTGTTTGCTGTTAGTAATGAAAACGTCATTGTTTCAGTGAAGGGGCCAACTGGCTTTTCTTCGAGAGAAAAATTAATCAATAGTATTTGCCGCGCCTATAAAGAAAAAGCTCCACTGGATGGTAACGGAGGTGCAGGGCTTGGGCTTTATATGGTCTACGAAAAGAGCAACCAGTTTTGGGTGATTAACGGTGGGCCAAATGCCGGGCAAATTATCTGTGTTTTTGAAAAATTTAATCGTTATAAAAAGGCCAAAGAAAGAGTGACATCGTTTCACTATATGGCCAAGGAGATCCGATCATGAGCGAAAAACTAACTATCACAACTCGAATTACAGATGTCACAGCGAATGTGGCATTGGAAGGAGTGATTGATGAGGATGCAAACTTCGATAAGATTAAGTCTCTGGGAATGAATCAGTTTGTTTTTGATTTTAACAACGTCAGCATGATTAATTCATGTGGGATTAGGGAGTGGATCAAATACTTAGATGAGCTGGGATCAGCAAGTATCACTTATATTAATTGCCCACAGATTATTATTGAACAAGTAAATATGGTTCATGGCTTTATCCGTAAAGGTGTAGCTGTGGAATCTTTTTATGCTCCTTATTTTTGTACCAATTGTGACACGGGAAAAAAGATTCTTTTAAAGAGTTCGGAAGTCTCAGGCAGTAAGCCACCTCTAAAACATTGCAACACTTGTAAAACGGAACTGGAATTTGATGCGATTGAAAAACAGTATTTTAGTTTTTTAAGCCAAGGGAAATAAGATGGATGCTTTTGAGTACCTAGACGATTTATTTGAGCCGGTAGTGGTAACAGAGCTTGATGGCTCTATTGCTTATTACAACGCCAGTTTTTTGTCTTTTTTCAAGACGACGCCAAGGCTTATGCAAAAGCAAAAAAACCTGGTGGAATATCTGGGAATTATTATTCCGGACTTCAAAGAGTTTTTTGCCAGAGTGACTTCAGAGGGGCAGGCGATCACACCGGAGTTAAATTTCTTTTTTGAAGGTCAGATGAATACCCTGATTGTCAAAGGAGCAAAAAAGGAACTCGATTATGTCTTATTTGTTTTTAAAGATGTAACAGTTGAAAAGCAGCTTAATGATAAGTACCGCGCTCAGATGGAAGAGTTAAAGAATACATACGCTCAGGTGCTTCAGTTTGATAAGCTTAAGGTTATTGGGGAAATGACAGCGAATATTTCTCATGAAATTAATAACCCTCTTACAGTAGCAGTAGGTAACGCTGAACTTATTTCTTTTTGCCTGGAAACAGCTGACTTGAATAATCAAAAAGACAATATTGAAAAATACAACAATAATGTCAATCACTCATTGGAGAGAATCAACAAGATCATCTCTAACATGAAAGAGTTCTTGCACAAGAGTGAAGACAAAAAAGAATACAGTGATGCTAAAGAGATTATTGAAAAATCAATTGCCTTTACAGCGCCTTCGTTAAAAGACACGGCAATCAAGGTCAATTTAAATATTCAGGGTCCAGCACCAATTCTTTTAGTTAACAAAATTAAGGTTGAACAAGTTTTTGTTAATTTGATTCAAAATGCCATTGATTCTTTAAAAGAATCCAATGTTAAGGACCCGGTCGTATTCATTGAGTTGACAACAGAGAAGAGTGGAAACTTTATTCGCATTGATGTGAAAGATAATGGAACTGGCATCACGGACGAAAACCGCGAAAAGATCTTTAATGCTTTTTTTACGACTAAAGATATTGGAAAAGGGACAGGACTTGGGCTGTCTATTTCCCAGCAGATCATTCAGTCTCATCAAGGAAAATTAGACCTGGTTAATTCTGATAAAGGGGCCCATTTTAGGATCACTCTTCCGGCCATTGGAATTGCCGGTTTAGTGAATGGAAACTGGGAAAAGCTGATCAACGAAGGGGATAAAGTTGTCCGCGTTTTAGTTGTTGATAACGAAATTAATATTCTGAACCTGTGTATGAATTTTCTCTCCGATAGTCGTTATGCTTTTTTGGGGGCCTCAAGTGCAACTGAAGCTTTAAGGGAAGTAGAGCGTACACCTGTGCATATTATTATCACTGATTTTAAAATGCCGGAAATGGATGGAGAGAGTTTTATCAGGGAGCTCCGAAAACGCAATATCGAAGTTCCTGTTCTGTTTATGACATCGAAAGACTTTGTTGAAAAATACAAGAAAATGAAAGATGAGCTGGATTTAAAAGGGATCATCTTGAAACCATTTACCAGAGAAGAATTGGTTGGGGCCATTGGTGCAGTTGTAGATGAGTAATGCAAAAAGAAAATATGCTATTTTAGTGGTCGATGACGACCCGAAAATCAGGGAGCTGGTTCAGGCCTTCTTTTCTTTGCGAAGTGAAGAGGTGACCTGTGTGACGGCCGCTGATGTTCAGCAGGCGGGGTTAAAGCTTTCCAATCAAGACTTTGATATGATTTTGATCGACAATATCATGCCAGTGAAAACAGGGATTGATTACGCTCTTTTTCTTCGCCGTTCGATCAAGTATGCACGCACGCCAATAGTTTTGATGTCCGGGGCCTTGTCTCAAGAAGATGTTTTTAAGGCGATTGAAGGCGGGATTAAAGATATTCTGGTGAAGCCATTTACTCTAAAACAGTTGAGCGAGAAGATCACACCCTATATTAAAAAAGCTCTAACGAGCGATCCTGGGTAAAAAAAAAGCGGCAGTATGACTGCCGCTTTGAGTGTTAAGTCTTATTTTCCACCACGTTTGATAATCTCATCCATGATTGCAAAAAGCTGATCAGGAGGAAGAACACCTTCAATTTTAACTCCGTTTAGAAGAAACGTCGGAGTTGATCTGATGTTGAATGGAGTAGCTGCATTGATAATGCTGACAACTTTTGCTTTTGTCGCTGGATCGGCAACACATTTTGCGACATTATTTTTCTTGATAGCGTCGTCCAGGAAGTCTGGAAGTCTTTCCTGGTTGTGGAAGATTTCATCGTGAAGAGTGCCAAATTTTTCTGCCGGCATACAAGTTGCGTAATAAGCTGCACGACAAGCTTGTTGGTGAAGTGGTCTCTCCATTGACGGGTTACAGTTGTGATCTAGTGGGTAGAAGAAATACTGGATATTGATTTTTCCACCGTAACGAAGAAGCAGTTGAGGCATGATTTCAGAAAGGGCCTTACAAGCAGGACATTCGAAGTCAGAGAAAATCTGCATTTGGATCGGAGCATTTTCAGCTGTCGCGATCTTGTATTCAGATGGAGGGTTAGGCTCACCTAGTTTTGGAAGAGCGTAGTACTGTCTGATCAGGTCGTTGGCAACTGCAGAAATGTTCTCAGTCTTTTTATCAACACTTGATTTTGTGATAAAAGCAGCAACAAGGATAACGGCTGCAAACCCGCCAAGAATGGCAAAGTTTGGTTTGTAGTCTTCACTGTCTTTATAAAACATCCAAAGTGTAATACCTGAAACGACGTAATAAAGAGAACAGAAAGGACAAAGACCGCCAAGGGCGAAAAGTGAGTAGAAAAAGAGCACCACACACCCAAGCATGTTGATCATCAGGGCGAAGTACATTGTTTTTTCATAAGCTTCATTTTTGATGAAAAGGCCCAGCATAACCAGGGCACCAACGACAATCCCGAAAACAGAGATCGGAACGCCTGCGATGTTAGACATTGGTGAAAGAGTCGTCTTGTCGCAGTTAAAGTAACTGTTCAGGTTACAAAGAGAGCCTGATTCAAGCCCTGTTGGGAATTTAAGTTCAAAGTAGTGGCCGGTTAAGTAGATTGAAAAACCGATCATGAGAGCGCTCAGTACAAATAGAGCGATGGTTGTATTCATCGAGCTATTGTACACAGATCTTTTTGTCATAAGGTACTCCGTTTTTATTCAGGAAAATAAATATTCCAGTTTCGACTTGCTGTTTGATTTCTTCTGTAACTGTGAAATTTCGGGTCGGCAAATGTGCAAAGACCGCAATCTTCTACTACTATACCGGGGTAAGCGCTTTTTAGTTGCGCCTCTGAGACAAAAGAAAGATCAAAGTAAATCTTTCCATTGATTGTCTTAAAAGCTTCCTGGTGAAGTGGAAAATTGGCCAGGAAATCCTTTTGAACCTCATAATGACCCTGGCGGATATGAGGACCGATAAAAGCAAAAATAGGGTTGATTTCTTTAACCAGTTTATTGGTTAAAATATTTTGTGCCAGTCCTCTCCAGCCGGCATGGATGACAACGTGTTGGTCTTTGCCAATTAAAACAAGTGGCACACAGTCAGCAGTTAAAATTGCTTTAGGGGTTGTACTGTCGCCGATGATTCCGTCGCCAATTTGTTCCGGGCCACATTGCCCTTCAGAAAGAACGATATCCGAATGAGTCTGCTTAACTTTCAAGAAGTCCAGGTCAGGTCTTTCGTTAAACACAATGAAGCGTCCTCTTAAGAGGGGAGTTTCATAAGTGATGGCTTCGTTCATTGAGCGGCGTCCTCGCTTTTCTTTTTCGAGTACTCCAGCACTTTTTGGAAAAGTGGAGGAGGTGGAACTTCAAAACGAAGTTTTTCTTTAGTGATTGGATGAATCAGTCCCAGAACTTTGGCGTGCAGGAATGGATAAGGGTAACCATCAATGATTTCCTTATAGTCTGCTCCCAGTTTCATCATCTGCTCGTTTGGTGATCCGTAAGTAGAATCGCCGATGATTGGCATGCGCAGAATTTCAGAAGTGTGTACGCGGATCTGATGCGTGCGTCCGGTCTCAAGTTTGAATTCCATGTGAACATGTTTATCAAAGAGCTCCAGGACTTTATAGTTCGTGATTGCCGGTTTTCCACGAGTGGTTCCGGTTTTCATTTTTAAGCGATTGTTTGGATCGCGGCCGATATTGCTTTCAATAGTGCCGTAAGATTGGCACTTGTATCTCATAACCAATGCTTCATAGTATCGTTCAATGTCATGAGTAGAGAAAAGTAGAACCAGACCTTCATGGCAGGCCTGTGTTTTAGCAATAACCATGACTCCGCTTGTTCCTTTATCCAGGCGGTGGACAATTCCCGGGCGCTTTTGATCGCCGACACCTTGAATGTCTTTGCAGTGATAAAGAATGGCGTTGACTAATGTTCCAGTATAATTTCCTGGAGCAGGGTGAGTGACAAGTCCCGCTGGTTTATTAACAAACACCAGGTGTTCATCTTCATAAAGGATTTCCAGAGGAATGTTTTCTGGAAGTGCCGTTGAAGGCAGTAGAGGCGGAACTTCAACCTGAACAATAGCACCGGCCGGAGGCATTTTCTTTAATTCGATTTTCGCCTGAACCGGAGAATCTTCGCTTAGTGTGATTTGGTCTTTTAAAAAAAGATTTTTTAGAAAAGTACGGGAATAGCCTGTGACTTTCTCAGCTAAGTACTGATCAAATCGCTTATAGGTTTCCCTATCTTCATTCGTAATCGTGAAAGTTAAAAATTGTTCTGAGTCTTCTGCTGATGAATCGATTTGATCTTTTTCTAAGTCATTCATTATGGTTTCAGTTTTTTCATCCTTGCTACATAAGAGTTAGCAACGACTTCTGGTTTTAGCTTTAAGCATTTCGCGTACTGGAAAACAAACCCTCGGACATATACTGGCGCCGGAAGTTTTCCAAAGTCTTCTAGTTCAATACCTTGAAGGTAGAGACGAGAAACTTTAGTCATATCGCTTAAGCGGTCAAGGTCAAGATTTTTATATTCGCGGATCTTGCGCAGGAAATCTCCCGTGAACTCAGTTGCTTCTTCAATTTCTTTTTCAAAGTCAGCATTGATCACGTAATCAAGAGCAAATCTCTTTTGAGTGACAAGTTTATTTACATTTGTTGCTGTAGATGAAGCACTGTCTGAGCCAGTCGATTGTGAGTTGAGAGTAAAATCTGCACTTGGAAGCACTGACGAGGCACTGCTCACCTGATGAGTCGGCATCACTTCACGTTCAATTCTCAAAGGGGCCACGCGGTCAGAAAGAGAGTTGTAGCTTAGTGAGCTGAAGTCGCGGTTAAGTCCACGGGCTTCATCGTAGCGCTTTCTTTTTGTAGGGTCAGAAAGAATTGAATAGGCCTCTTCCACCATTTCCAGGACGTTTCTGCATTCTTCCGGGCTCATAAGCGAGTAAAGAGCGATTGAGTCCGAAGAATAAGCTGCTTTTGCTCTCTGGTAGCTGTGGTAGATTTCTTCCGAACGAGCATTGGCCGGGATTTCTAAAACTTCATAATAATTTTTTAAATCAGACGTCGGATTATTCATAAAACTCTTTTGGGCTAAAAAAATAAATAATTAGATTAATTAATGTTTAATAAACGATGAATGATGCGGTCAAAGTTATTGACCAGAGTAGAGTTAGGGAACTCCATCAGAAGAGGCTTTCTCTTCTTCACACTCTGCCAAACTGTCGCATCGTAATCAAGGTAACCAACATAATCTAAGTTGATACCGAAATATTTTTTACTAATCAGCTTCATCGAGAAACCGATATCAATATCAGACTGAGTTCTTACCTGGTTAATAATCAGCTTTGGCTGAAGACGATTGATCTCCGAGCGAAGCTTCTGACCGACAACTGGGTTGATTTCAATCACACGGTTGATTAAGTCTGCAGGTGTAGAGTTTTGAGAAAGTTTAGCGTTCATTGCCTGGTCAATCAGTGGCCCGATTTCCAGAAGCTCTTCGGCCATCTTTAACTTTCTATGGTAAACCGTTTTGATGAAACGGTATGAGTTCTCAATTGATGTCGGCTCAGGAAGAGTCGTAATGATTCCCTGATCGGCCGAGATAAAGAAGTCGATTGTGTTAAAAGTTGTCCCCGCACCAAGATCTAATAAAACGTAATCCACTGGCAGTTCGCTGAACTGAGCTAGAAGTTTCGCTTTATGCATTTGTTTTAGGTTGGCGATTCCTAAATCATCCTGAGCACCAGAAATGATGAAGAGGTTATTGATCGCTGTAGGGGTTAAAAGTTCAGTTAAAGTCCTGACTTTTTTAGAAAGATAGTCAGATAGGGTCTTTTCTGGGATAGGAACGCCCAAGCAAGTGTGGAGATTCGCTCCCCCTAAGTCCAAATCGATAGCCGCTACCTTATGTCCCATCAGGGCTAAGCAGATCGCTAAATTGGCCGTCACAAGGCTCTTTCCAACCCCACCTTTACCACCACCGATGGCCCAGATTTTTTGTTGCCCTTGGGGCGACAAATGTGTTTGAAATTCGCTACTTAGACTACTTTGGTCGTTATTATTAAACACTAGATTCCATCCTAAATTATCTACGGCAATAACATTCAATTGTATTTGCAATAGATATTATAGGGATAAAAATATCGGATTGGTAAGCGAAAAAATAGCAAAGTGGTTGATTACATTATTGTTGTAATTAATGCAGGGAGATTTACTCTTGTCACGTCTTAAGTTAGTCTTAAAAACGATAAATTAGATACTTGAAAGGAATAGGCGACTTGCATACTAGGTTTTTGTAAGCGGCCTCTGACTTAGGAGCCTTAAATGGGTCAAGTGAATATGTCACAATTTAGAATCACATCGCCACTGCGCTTAAGAACTGATCTGCACTTAACTCGCAAAATTTGGCACATCTCTACTGGTCTTGCAGGTCTTGTTGCGTATAAGAAATCAGGCATTTCTGTAGATAATGTTGCTTACATTCTCTTGGCCTTTGCCGTTGCTGCTTTCTTATTCGAATTCTTGCGTTTAAGAAATCCAAAGGTGAACCAAGTTGCCATGCTTCTTATGAAGCCAGTAATGAGGGAGTCGGAGAGGAACTCAGTAAGCGGGTTACCTTTTTATGCTCTAGGTGTCTCTCTTGCGCTTTTCTTCTTCCCTGAGCGCATCGCTATTCTCGCTATTTTATTCTTAATCTTTGCTGATCCTATCGCTTCATTCTTTGGAATCCTTTACGGAAGAGACAAGATCCTTCCAAATAAGTCACTTCAAGGAACGATTGCAGCTTTCTCAGTTTGTTACTTAGCAACTATCGTGTACGGATTGATTTATGTTGGGCCAAGCACACACCTTTTAGTGTTTGCTATCATGGCCGGAATTATCGGTGCGATTTCTGAGATGTGCTCTCAATTTGTCGACGACAACCTATGTATCCCAGTTGTGTCTGGACTAGGTCTTTACCTGGTGAACTTCATCGTTCCCCTGTTCTAAAAAACTAAATAGCATTTTTAATATCGGTATCAGGTTCGAGGCGTTCAAAATTTTTGATCGCCTCGCTCATGGCCATGTCTTCTATCTCCGGGGCCTTTCCACGAAGAAGAGCATCCATCATGCGAATGCGCTCAGAGAGTGAAACACTCGTTAGGAAGATTTCTTTAAGCTCCACATCTTTTAAAACCAAGAGACAAAGGTTGTTGATGAGTCTTGTGGGCGAGTTCATTTCTTTTAAAAAACGCTCGCGCTCTTTGGTGCTGGTGATGTGGCGGTTGAGCCAGTTTTCTAAAATCACATGCAGGCGTCCGACTGAGTCGTCGAGAATGACGGCCTGGTCTTGAACATCGAAGTAGTCTTCGACTTGAAAAATAGGAAAGGGAAGATGCTGTTCTTGAATGAGAAGCTTTACTCGTGCGAGCCCTTGCACCAAAACGGTCATGCTTTTGTCGTCATTGTGTTCTAAAAGCAAAATGCGTCCAACTGTTCCAATCTTATTAGCTCGCAGGCTTGGGTGATAAAAGGCCAGGTGTTGACCTTGCTCATAGCACTCCAGGAGAACATCCTTTGAAATCCCATCGTTCACCGTCAGCGGAATCACCGTCTGCGGAAAAAAGACGTTGTTGAATAAATAGAGGGTTGGGAAAGAGTGCTTCATGACACTATTTTATCAGAGGGGCTAAAAACACTGTAATTCATGCTTACTCCCTTGAAATCTCATGCCCCCCCTGAGAGAATATCGCCAATTCTTAGAGGATTTATGATTTATTATTTAACTCCTTCGGCCCACAGAACAATTTGGGGTGGACAACATTTAGAAAGTTTAAAAAACCTTCCAGTTTTAAGAGGAGCGGATCCCTATGGTGAGACGTGGGAGATTTCAGTTCATCCTCAAGGGCCAAGTTTTTGTCAGGGAAAAAAACTAGAAGTTTCAACTCATGCTGAACTGCCTTACCTGGTTAAAATTCTCGATACATCAAAAAATCTTTCTGTTCAGGTTCACCCTGATGATGAATACGCTCGCATGCATGAAAACAGCAGCGGTAAAGCTGAATGTTATGTCATTATCGCTTGTGAAAGAAAGGCGATTTTATACCTGGGAATGAAGCCCGGAGTGACCAAAGAATCTTTCCTCCAAGGTTTAGAAAATAAGAAAAATATGAGCGAGTATATGAATGCTTTCGAGGTTAAACCTGGAGACTTTTTCTTTACTCCTCCTGGATCAATTCACGCTATCGGCGCTGGTATTACCATGGCCGAAGTTCAACAGAGCTCGGGAATCACTTACCGCGTCTGGGACTGGGACCGCCTGGATTCCGCAGGGAAACCGAGACAACTTCACGTGGAAAAATCACTAGACGTTATCAATTTTGCTCCAGAGGCCAACACAAAAGAATTTTTTAAATTCACTGAAAATATTTTTAATCATAATGGCGCTAAGCTTTTAGCTGAGCATCCGGATTTTAAATTAACACTGGTGAATTTGAAGAAGGGACAAAAAATGTCGCTTCCGTTATCTCAATCCAAAAGGCTTCCTTCGATTTTAAATCTGCAGGGGAAATTGTCAGTGAATAATCATCTGGTCGAAGCTTACAATTCTGTTTTACTAAAAGGTGAGACGGAGTTGAATGTTATCGGAGTGGATGAGACGTCGTTTCTTTTCATTCAGTAAAAATTAAAAAAGCCTTGCCTCATTGGGGGAAAAGACAAGGCCTTGATACCGCTTTTCGATGGGGGGGGGATAAGCGGTGTTAACTATTTTTTCTCGCAAGTTAATGGGTATGTCACTTCGTGCCCAGTTCTCGATTTGATAATGATGTAGTCATTAACATCAGAGAAGCTGTTCGTATCTGCAATATGGATTGTGTGTTTCTGGTTTTCGAAATCCACAATTTTAGTCAATCCCATTTCATTAGATTTTGTTCTTCCTACCACAGAAGCTAATTCTCTTTTTGCATGAGAATCAAATTCATTGAAGAAAGTTACTTTTTTATCACTTACTTCAAAGATTTTATTCATACGTGGAGTGTGGCAAAGGATGCTTGCTTCTACTTCAGTGTTGAATGTTAGTAAGGCTAAAAATGTAAAAACTAATGCTTTCATAACGTACTCTCTTTTGAGGTTTGTTACTTATACATAGAGCAAGGGGAATGCCAATTTTGAGACTGTGTATTTTAGGGGTTAGAGAGGGGAGGGTGTCTAAAGATTTACGGCCGTCTAAAAAAGTGACAATTTTTTAGACGGCCAGGTAAAGATTACTACTTAGAAGGAATAAGCTCAAAGGCCATAAAAAGCGTTCTTTGGGTCTTTCCGAAGTTGTTATCGCTAACGACGACTAATGACCTATTCCCATTGGCCAGAACTGGTCCAAAGGCGATTCCTTCGATATTATCCAGCTCCTTTATAGTCATTTGTGGGATGAAGTCATCCAGGTCGGCAACCAGCTCTTTTTCAACGGCTACGAAACTCTGATCTTTTAGAGACTCCATCTTAGAGATGTCTGTGGTCTTATCAGTGATTGTGCATTTAAAGATGCGGATAACGTTTTTATTGATGAAAGGAATCCAGCTGCGCTCCATTGTATAGAAAGTCTTATCATCAACAGCAGCGATATCAACCAGACCATTTTCTCCAGTTGTTAAATCTGCTTTTTCTTCAGACTTCTCAGCTCCTGGAGCGGCCTTGATGGCCTCTACCTTATCTAATTGGTAAGCGATTTCAGTTGTTGGTTTTAGGTCTTTATAAAGAATAATGCGCGTGTGAGAGCTATAAGAGATCGTTGTGATGGGGCCATCTTGAAATAAGGCCTCTTCGCTTCCCATATAAGTTGTCTTTCCATCAAGGCTTGTAGAAAGAGCTTCAAAAGAGTGGTTGTCGCGTGAACCGTAAAGTTTATCAGTGTGCTCTTTTCTTGGAAGCAGGAATTTTTCTGGAATAGAAATCATGCCGACAAAATCGCCCATGCGGTTAAAGCGGTAAAGCTCTGGAGGAGTTGGTTTCGTGCGATTAATAGCGCCTTCTGAGCTAATAAGAACATCGTTTCCGTAAAGGGCGATCCCTTCAAAATCGGCTTCGCCTTTCTTAAAGAAATTGCCGGCCTTATTTTTTAATCTCACTACGACAGCAGGTTTAACTGAAAAAGATTTTTCTGTTAAAGCGATATCAAATTCATAAAAGCGCGTTTCATTCACCAGTGATTTATCATCGCTCACAGCGAGCATGCGCTTTTTATTTTTGTCATAAGCGATCCCTGAAAGACCACCTATTTCAGTTTTTGCAAACATCTCTCCTGTGGGAAAAGTCACATCTCCGATAAAGCGAAGTTTATCGGCAGCATAAGAGTAGTTGAGAGTTGTAATAAGAGAAAACGCCAGGAGAGTTCTAACTGTTTTAGTCACATTATGTCCTTGTGGTAAGCCCTAATATAGCGGTAAAATATTAACCACAAATACCTCCTACGACAAAGAGTTTATATGCGAAAAATCACTCTCAAATCTTCATTACTTTTGTGTTTTTTATTTATTGGTAAAAACACTTATGCCGGCCCTCAGGAAGAGTTTCAGAAAATCATTAAGAAACATCACTTCGCTGAGTCAACTCTTGGTTTATATGTTGAAGATGACGGGAAGAAAATTGTCGATATCAACGCGGGAAAGTTGATGGTTCCAGCTTCACTGACAAAAGTGGTAACGGGCGGAGCGATTCTTACCAAGCTTCCACTCAATATTAAATTTGTCACTGAGCTATGGAGCAAAGCACCTATTGAAGGAGAGAGCCTGAAAGGGGCCCTGTGTTTAAAAGGTGGAGGAGACCCGTCTTTTGTTTCAGAAAAAATGTGGTACCTGGTTAATGAATTCACTCGCAGTGGAGTGAAAACAATTGAAGGTGATATCCTGATTGATGCCAGCCGCTTTGATTCAGAGCTTTTTGATTCTGGAAGAGATTCTGTGCGCGTAGACCGCGCTTACGATGCACCTGTGTCTCCGGTTTCTTTTAACTGGAACAGCGTCAACGTCTATATTCGCCCGGGACTAAAAGAAAACGATCCGGCCAGAGTTTTCCTTGACCCGATTAATGACTATCTTGAATTAGAAAATAAAACGAAGACCGTTGCTAAAAGTGGTGTGAAGACTATTGATGTCTCACGTGTGAAGCTGGGTTTAAGAGACAAGATCATTATCACTGGAAGCATTTCTCAAAATGCAAACGAAGCCGTTGTTTACAAGAGCATTTCAAATCCATCTCTGTGGACAGGGCATCACTTAAAGCAGTTCCTGTTACAACGTGGAATTACAGTTAAAGGAAACATCAAAGAAAGCGAGTGCGAGAGCGATTCAAAAGTTCTGGCAAAAGTCGACTCAAAATACCTTAATGAAATGACCAGTGACATGCTTAAGTTTTCAAATAATTTTGTCGCGGAGATGCTGGTTAAGAACCTGGCGGCCGAAGAAATCACGAAAGGAAAAGGCGCTTCAATGAAAGATGGCATTGAAAGCATCAAGACTTATTTAGACAAGTTGGGTCTTAATAGAAAAGATTATGTTTTAGAAAACGTTTCAGGTCTAACTCGCGACAATCGTTTCACGGCCAAACAACTGGCCTTAGTTTTAACGAGTATTAAAAACGACTTCCTGATCTTCCCAGAATTCCTTTCAGGGCTTCCTATTGCCGGAGTTGATGGCACGATGAAAAATCGTCTTAAGACTCAGGACTTTAGTTTAGTGCGTGCAAAGACCGGTTATCTTGACGGAGTGGTGGGACTTGCAGGATATGTAGGAAGAAAAGATAATTCCCCTCTGATTTTTGTCTTTATGTTTAACGGTGGTTTCGATCAGGGCCTAGCGGCCAGACCACTTTTTGATGCCCTTATTTCAGAGCTTTTTAAATTGTAGGTAAATATATGTCATTAGCGCAAAAAAGAACGCAGACACTCTCGCGTGAAGAATTAAAAAATGTTTTAGCTGTTGCCCGCGGAGAGCAAGCCGCGGATCTCATTATTAAAAATGTAAAAATCCTCGACCTGATCAACGGATCAACTTTTGATTCAGCGATTGCGATCGTAGGAAAAACGATTGCGGGTATCGGTTTAGAGTATTTGGAAAATGATATCCCAAAAGCTAAACGCTACCTGGATGCAGAAGGAGCAGTGGCCGTTCCTGGTTTTATCGATGGTCACTTGCATATTGAATCCTCAATGATGAACCCTTTTGAGTTTGAGCGCATGACTCTTCCGATTGGAACGACGACAGCGATCTGTGACCCACACGAAATCACCAACGTTATGGGCGACAAAGGGTATTCATGGTTTCTGCGTTCATCTGAATTAATGCACCAGAATCTTTTCGTACAAACCTCTTCATGTGTTCCGGCCCTTCCGGGATTCGAGAGCAACGGGGGAGAGTTTAAGTTAGAAGAGATGCTTAAGTATAAGCAACACCCTAACGTTTTAGGATTGGCGGAAATGATGAACTTCCCGGGAGTCATCAACGCAAACGATGCCGTTTTAGATAAGATCGAAGCTTATTCAGATTACAACCTCGATGGGCACTCGCCACTTGTTCGCGGAAAAGCACTGAACGCTTACATCGCTGCCGGCATTCAAAACTGTCATGAGACAGTGACGAAAGAAGAAGGTTTTGAAAAACTGCAAAAGGGAATGGCGCTTATTATCCGCGAAGGATCTGTAGCCAAAAATATTAAAACTCTTGCTCCACTGGTGAGTGAATTCAATTCAACTCAGTGTCTTCTGTGCACAGACGATAGAAACCCATACGAAATCCTGGAAGAAGGACACATCAACTACCTGATTAAAAAAATGATCAACGAAATGAAGATGGAGCCGCATATTGCTTATCGCCTGTCTTCATATTCAGCAGCAAAACATTTTGGGTTAAAGAGACTGGGATTAATTGCTCCAGGTAAACAAGCTGACATCGTTTTACTCAATGACGTTCGTTCCGTTGATATCAAAGACGTACTAATCGCTGGAAAAAGAGTGGCGGAGTTAAAACTCGATGATTCAATCAATGAGAAGTTAACAAAGTCTCTTCCACCGTTAGAAAATACAATTAAAAGAAAGCCACTTAAAGAAAGTGATTTTGCTTACAACTTAAAAGCTGGTAAATACAACGTGATTGAAATCGTTAAAGATGAAATTATCACTAACCACTTAGTCGTCAACTACGATGGAAATAAATTTGACCAGGACGACATTCTTTTCATGGCCAACATCGAACGCTACGGTTCTGAATTAAAACCGGCCCTGGGACTGGTGAAAGGAACGGGATTAAAGAGAGGAGCTATTGCGGCTTCTGTCGCTCACGACTCGCACAACCTAATGGTCATTGGCGCTTCTCTTGAAGATATGGTGACAGCAGTTAACGCTCTTATCGCTTCAGGTGGAGGATTGTGTGTGGCCTTGGATAAAAAAGTCACGGGCATTTTAGAGCTTCCTCTCGCTGGTCTTTTAAGTTTAAAAACAGGGGGAGAGCTCTTCCACGATATTAAAAAATTAAAGAGTGCTTACAAAGAATGTGGAGTCATCCTTGATGAACCATTTATTCAGATGGCCTTCCTTGCTCTACCAGTTATTCCAAAATTAAAACTTACTGACCGCGGTTTATTTGATGTGACGACATTCTCGTACATTTCACTTGAGGCGAAATGAACTGGTACGTCTACGTCATCTTAACAACGAAGGGAAAACTCTACACGGGAATTTCCACTGATCCTGAAAGGCGCTTTGTCGAACACCTCTGTGATGTGAAAAAAGGCGCCAAGTATTTCAGGACAGATTCTCCGGTGATGATTGTTCACCTGGAAGAGTTTGAAACGATGTCAGAAGCTCTAAAAAGAGAAATTCATATTAAAAAATGGCCGGCACAAAAAAAGCGCGCCTTAATCCCTAAGGATTTTCATGCAGAAGTTTGAAGAGCTTTTTCAGGAAAAAATTGAAGCTGTTCTTGGAACAAAGGACCCGGCCCACGACCTCGCTCACGTGAAGAGAGTTGTCACTGTGGCCAAACGCCTGGCCAAAGAAGAAAGCGCTGATGAAAATATTGTTATTCCTGCGGCCTGGCTTCATGACTTAGTGAATCTTCCTAAAAATCACCCTGACAGAAAGAGAGCTTCTGTTTTAGCAGCTGATGAGGCCATCGCTTTTTTAAGAAATATGGGTTATCCCGAAAAATATTTCCAAGGCATTCACCATGCCATTTGTGCTCACAGTTTTTCTGCGGCCATCAGGCCTGAAACAATTGAAGCTCAGATTGTCCAAGATGCAGACCGCCTGGATGCTTTAGGTGCTATCGGGCTTGGGAGACTTTTTTCTGTCATCACTCAACTCCAAAGACCCTTTTATGATGTCGTTGATCCTTTTGCTGAAAAACGCTCTCTGGATGATAAGTCATACGGAATTGATCATATACATATTAAATTGAAGTCAATTGCCAATACGATGAATACAGAATCGGCCAAAGCTGAAGGTAGAAGGAGAATGGACTATATTGATGGGTTTTTAACTCAATTGAAGTCTGAAGTTTATTTTTAACTCTTTGGCGTTTTCTTTGTGTTTACTCCGCAGTAAAGTTTGATCATGAAAAAGCAAAAGCTAAAAATTGCAATTGCTGGTGCCTCTGGTTTTATCGGTCAACGACTGATAGAGCATCTTTTAAAAACCACCGATTATGACCTGGTTGGTTTCAGCCGTTTCAGCAGAAAAAGTGATAACCCCCGTCTTGAATGGAGAGAGTGCGATTTATTTTCGTTGCTTGAAATTGAGCGGGCCTTAAAAGATGTCGATGTCGCCTTTTATCTTGTTCATTCAATGCTGCCCTCTGCGAATCTCGATCAGGGAAGTTTTGCAGACTATGACCTTTTACTTGCTGATAACTTTGCCCGCTCTGCTAACTTAAATCAGGTGAAGCAAGTCATTTATCTAGGAGGGTTACTCCCTTCTAATTTGGAAAACCTTTCCAAGCATTTAGAGAGTCGTCTGGAGGTCGAACAAGTTTTTAGAGAAAAAGACTTCGTACTGACCGCCTTTCGTGCGGGATTAATTATCGGGCCCAATGGCTCCTCATTTAAAATTATGTATAAACTGGTGAAGCGATTACCGGTAATGATTTGCCCTCAATGGGTCAATAACCCTATGACTCCAATTGGAGTGGATGACGTGACAACATGCCTGGCGAGTGTGATTGATGATGATCGCTACTATAATAAGACTTTTGATCTTTCAGGAAGTGGGCAGTACACATACCTGGATTTGATGCGCATAATAGGTGAGAGATTAAAATTAAAAAGATATTACCTTAAAGTTCCAGTCCATTTTGTAGGTTTCTCAAAACTCTGGGTGAGGTTAATCACTCAAGAGAATAAAGAACTGGTTTACCCTTTGCTTGATTCTATCCGGCATCCGATGATCTGCAATCCAGAACGCAAGTTCAAGCTAGAGAACCATCGTTTTAAAAATTTCGAAGAGTGCCTGGAAGAGGCCCTAGTCGCCACTGGGGTTAATGATAGAAAGCCTTTTGTGAAAAAGAATCACCGCTTTGTCCGTTCAGTCCAGCGACTGCCTATCCCTTCTTTTATGAATGCTAAAGATGCGGCTTTGGAGTATATGCAATGGCTTCCTAAAATCTTTTCTCCTCTTATCAAAGTTCAAGTCGAAGATGATATGGTCGATTTCTCACTTTTCCATCATCGAGTGGTTCTCTTGAAACTAAAATACTCAAAAGAAAGAAGCACAATGAATCGAGCTCTATTTTATATCGTTGGTGGGAATTTAGTTCGTTTCAATGAAAAGAGCCGGCTTGAGTTCAGAGAGACCATGCCGGTTAAAAATAAACGCTACATCATCACGGCCATCCATGACTTTGAGCCAGCACTTCCCTGGCTTATCTACATCATCACCCAGGCCGTAGTGCACCTCGAAGTAATGCGCGCCTTTGGAAGGCACCTTGAAAGAAAGTCACAAATGCGCAGTTTATAACTAAAATTTAGCATTGCGCTGCTTGTAAAGGCCTGGTCTATCTTGAAGCCTCTTGACTATGACTTCTCATGCGAGTTTTATATTAGCATTAACTTAAAGAGGTTTGAGAGAATGAGAAAAGCAGATAACTGGCAAGATGCATTTAAACTTTTAGTTGAAGGTAACCGCGCTTTTTACGAAGGGCAAACAACTCACCCGGAAAGAGGGAGAGAGGTTATGTTCTCTCAGTATCTTGGTCAGCAGCCATTCGCCGCTATTTTAAGTTGCGCCGATTCTCGCGTTGTACCCGAGCTGGTCTTTGACGTAGGTATCGGAGATCTTTTTACCTGCAGAATTGCGGGAACCGTTTTATCTGATGCCGTTATTGGCAGTATCGAGATGGCCGTAGAAGTTCTTGGTGTCACTCTTATCGTCGTTATGGGACATGAAAACTGTGGGGCCTTCCGCGCTTGTATGAACCCGGAGAAACACCCAAACATCAAAGGGATTTCTTGGCAGCTTATTCCAATCATTGAAGAGCTTCGCCCGGTTCACGGACACAATCCAACAGACCATTTATATTATTCAATCATCGCCAACGCTAGAAAGGTTGCTCAACAGCTACAAACAGTTGGTCCGGTTCTAAGCCCGGGGATCAAGTCTGGAAAACTAAAAATCATTCCAGCTTATCACTCGCTGACAACTGGTAAAGTGACGTTCTTCGAACCGATTAACTAATCGAGAAACTCACATAAGTTTTGTGCACCCAGGACAACGGCAGCAATTCCTTGTCCCGGGTACTGCGTGTCTCCCAGCATGTAGAAATTTTGCAGAGGGGATCTCGCTACTAAAAAATCAATCGGGTTTCTTTTGAGCGAATGAGGAATGCCACCCACCAGGCCATGAAAGCGGTGAGTGTACTTGATGAATGTTTTAGGTGTTCCGGTCATTACATTTTTTAAGTCTTCATCTTTCAACTCAAATTTCTCTTTTAGGACATTCAAAATAAATTGAGCGCACTCTTCTTTTTTCTTTTGATAGTCTTCTTTAGTTAAATTCATCCACTCTTTAGATTTTGTATGTGTTGAAATAGTCACAACCTGTCTGCCATTAATCGATCTTTCCTGGTCATGGGGATGAGACAGTGAGACAAAAAAAGAGCGTGTCTCACAATGAGGAATTGGGTCAGTGTGAATCTGGTAGTAAAGGCCTTCGCGTTTTTCATTGAGCGGAATGGTTAAGTAGATCATAAAAGCAGACCAGCACGATGAAGGATCGGGTGCAGGGTAGCGTTGAAAAAAAGCTTTAACTTCTTTTTCATCAAAGAGCTCAGAGTGATTCCAGATTGGAATCGTGGAGACAACTTTTTTCCCTCTTATCGTTTGTTTGCTAGTCGCGACTTCAAAGCCGCTTTGTCCATCATCAAGAGGCGTAATTTTTTTTACCGTATGACGATAGAAAATGTGAGAGCATTTGGCGGCCAGGGCTTCTGAGAAAGCCTTCATTCCACCAGTGGCGTAATAAGTGTCATCCGGGTAAGAGAGCCCCATGGCCCCCATTAAAAGCGGAGTCTCACTCATATGATTTTGAGCTGTAATGAAAAGGAGTTCATCAAGCATCGAAAGGTATCCGGAGTCATTTATTTTTAAAGAACGAAGCTCACTTGCAACGCTGGTAAAAAGGGCCGGCAGTGAGGAGAGAGCTTTTAATGTATCTATTTTTAAAAAGCCGCTTACGGCCCCAATTGAACGAAGAGGGATATTTTTAAAGGCACTGGATAAGTGCCAGCCTTTTTCTTCAATATCACTCAAGCGGCCCCAGAATTTTTCATGATCAATGCCTGGGAATTTTTTTTCTAATTCGTCTCTCCATTTCTTTTGGTCTTTAAAACGAAAGATTGTTTTATCCGGCAAGATGGAGACAATTCCAGGATCAATTGCCGTGAGATTTAATGGGAGGTCTAGTTCTTTAATCAAGTTAAATAGTGGTCTGTTTTCTTTTAGACCAGAAAGAGTTGTGGCCCCAGCATCAAAGGTGTAACCTTCGCGTTCAAAATAAGATGAGCAACCACCCGGCAAGGAGTGGGCCTCAAGCAGGGCAACTTTAAATCCTTTTTTTTCCATTAGTGCAGCAAAGGTAAGTCCTGAACTGCCGGCACCAATGACAATATAGTCGAATTCCATAAGTTGATTTTATATCTCAATGGGGGTGAATGGAATGGTGTCTAAGGAATGGTTAGATATTAATCGTCGTCTTCTTCGTTGTCGTACGAGTAATCGTCTTCCCAGGAGTCATTAAACTCCGCTGGAACGTTTGGATCGGCCTTATCCTTGTATCCGTAAGGGCAGTTAAGACAACCGCTCTGGCAGCAATGACCGCGTTTTAAGAGATAGTGAGCAGTGAAGACCAGATTGCCGTCTTCGTTGATTGTATAGTCGATGTTTTCAATGAGAGTAGGAGTGTTCATTCAGCTCAAATAAAAACGGCTCCCGAAGGAGCCGCCGTATATGGATAGTCTTTAAAAAAAGATTATTCTCTTCTTCCGCGTCCACCGCCGAATCCACCACGTCCACCGCCATCACGGTTTCCGCCGCCGAATCCACCACGTGAACCGCCTCCACCAAATCCGCCACCAGTTCTTTCTGGTTGAGGTTTAGCTTCAGAAACTCTTAGTGAACGTCCTTCGAACTCTTGACCATCAAGTTGAGATACAGCGTTTTGCGCTCCATCTTCTGAATCCATTTCTACGAATCCGAAACCTTTTGATCTACCAGTTTCGCGATCGATGATGATTTTCACAGATGCAACTGATCCAGCTGAAGAGAAGTGCTCTTTTAGCGATTCTTCTTTAGCTGAGTAAGGAAGGTTTCCAACATACAATTTAGTAGCCATACAAAAAACTCCAAAAAAATGGTCAAAGACAGGTAATTTCTTAGGACCAAAGTAACTATTAGACCTCAGGTATAACACGATTCATATTCTGTTCAAACATAAAATTAAAGAAATTTGCTTCACAGCACTTTGCGTAATCTTACATTGTCTATTAAACTTTTAGGGAACACTTTTTTGAGGGGATTTTATGGAGAAAATTTGGCTTAAAAACTATCAGTCTGGCGTACCTGCGACTATCGAAGATCAGATGCAAAAGTACCATTCATTAGGTGACTTGATGGATGAGAGTTTTGGTAAATTCTCTCAAGTAGAGGCCTTCAATTGCATGGGCAAAGGCCTTACTTATCAAGAGGTTGATCGCCTAAGCCGTCAGTTTGCCAGCTATCTTCAAAATGAATTAAAGCTACAAAAAGGGGACCGCGTGGCCCTGATGATGCCCAATATTCTTCAGTATCCAGTGGCCTTATTTGGTATCCTAAGGGGTGGATTCGTCGCAGTAAACGTCAACCCACTTTACACGGCACGTGAACTTCAGCATCAGCTCAAGGATTCGGGGGCCCGTGCCATCGTTATCTTCGAAAACGCCTGCCACACCCTTCAGGGGATCCTGGATAAGACTGACTGTAAACATGTTTTGACGACAAATATTGGCGATATGCTTGGTTTTCCAAAATCAATGATTGTTAATTTTGTGATCAAGAAAATTAAAAAAATGGTTCCAGCATGGAGTATTCCAAGCGCAAAAAATTTCATGACAGAACTGCGCATGGCCGATGAAAAGAAATTTAGAAAGCCGAGTATGAGTCAATCAGACATTGCTTTCCTTCAATACACAGGTGGAACAACAGGTGTAGCAAAAGGGGCCATCCTTACTCATCAAAATATGGTGGCGAATATGTGCCAGGCGCGCGCATGGCTCTCTCCGGCGATTGGAGGGCAGACTGAAATTTTAATTTCACCACTTCCGCTTTACCACATTTTCTCACTGACTGTTTCTATGGTGTTTGTTTCGATTGGAGCGACAAACGTTCTCATTACAAATCCAAGAGACATGAAGGCCTTCATTGCTGAATTAAGAAAATGGAAGTTTACAGTTCTTCCAGGTGTAAACACTCTTTTTAATGGTCTTTTAAACCAGCCAGATTTTAAAACTTTGGATTTCTCTACAATGAAAATTGCTCTTGGTGGAGGAATGGCCGTTCAAAAAGCTGTTGCTGATAAGTGGAAGAGTGTCACTGGAAAAGTGCTTCTTGAAGCTTACGGACTAACGGAAACATCACCAGCTGCTTGTATCAATCCGATCTCTCTAAAAGACTATAATGGATTTATCGGTCTTCCGATCCCTTCAACTGATGTGGTGATCAAAGATGACAATGATAAAACGCTAGGTCTCAATGAAGTAGGTGAGATCTGTATTAAAGGGCCTCAAGTCATGCCTGGATACTGGAACCGCGATGATGAGACAGCTAAGGTTATGACGTCTGATGGATACTTTAAAACAGGTGACATCGGAATGATGAATGACCAAGGATATGTGAAAATCGTCGATCGCAAAAAAGATATGATCCTGGTCTCAGGATTTAACGTTTATCCAAATGAGATTGAAGATGTTGTGGCCACTCACCCGAAAGTTTTTGAAGTAGCGGCCATCGGTGTTCCTGATGAGAAATCGACGGAAGCCATTAAGCTTTTCATCGTGAAAAAAGATGAGAGTTTAACAGCGGAAGAAGTGATTGCATTCTGCCGCAAAGAATTGACTGGATATAAAGTTCCAAAACTGGTCGAGTTTAGAACTGAACTTCCTAAGAGTAATGTTGGGAAGATTTTAAGAAAAGACTTAAGAAACTAAAATAAAAAAGGCCCCAATTTGGGGCCTTTTTTTATTGTCCTGTTAATTCATCAATATGAACTTCAACAACACTTGAGTGAGAATCAGAGATTTTTTCTTCTTCTTTTTTCGTGCGGTCAAGTTGTTGCTCGTGGGCACCGTTCGTCTGAACCCCTTGAGCATCGTTGGTCTCAACGACTCTCGCGCCATTGACATCGACACTTTCTGACTGGTCAGTAACTTCTTCTACGCGAGTAGATCCTGCATTAGTGTGACTAGGATTATTCTGTATCCAGAAATATCTTTCAATACCAATACCGGCAATAGCGACAGTTCCGCCGGTGATTGCGGCCTGCTTTGGTGTGATGCTGGTGATTTTGGCATAAATACGTTTTAAAATTCCAACTTTTTCTTCATCCGTTTGGTTTTTAATCGCACGGTTTTGAATATAAGCGTTTAGCACTTCTTTTACTTTTAGAAGTGGAGTTTCAACGAACTTTTTGTAGGCCACATCCGCCTTAGTAAGAGCAGCAAGCTCTCTGATAAAAACCTTATTCGTGATGCGGTAAACTCCGTAAGTCGTCGGTTGGAACTCTGATTTTTTAATCATGGCACTGATACGTTCAAGTTCTTTTTGTAATTCAGGGTTAGGTGCCTTGGCATTTTTAATCCCGTATTCAAATTCTCTTTGAACAATAGTTAGCATATCAGTCAGCATGGCCTGTCTGATGATGCGGTCTTTGATTTTCCCGTTTTTAAGTAGGGTTCCATCAAGGGCTTTGATTTCTTCTTTAAATCTTTTCACCTGGTAATCCAGGTCTTTTTCAGCTTTTCTTAACGTCAGGATTTCCTCGACCATGACACCATTGCGCTTAACAGTCACTTTGATATCGCGGACTTCATCTTTTTTAAGCTTTAATTTCTTAAGCAGTGAAAGATTGTATTGAAGTGAGATGCGCTCTTCTAATAAATTATCGACGTCTTTTTGATAAGACTCAAAAGACTTCATCCATCCTTCAACTAATGCCATGTTTTTTGTTGCGGCCGGATCAACGGCAACGTCAGGGCTCACGATACTATCAATAGTTTGAAAATATCTTTTAGCTTCAGTGACAACATCTTCATCACTAAAAATATAAAAAGCCGGGTACTTATTGTTGTTCCAGTTTTTAATCGACTTGTTTAAAGAGATGCGTGCTTTGTTGATCCAGTTAAGTTTTGGATGCTCAACTGTAACGAACTTATTAGAGAAGGTGATGAGTTTCTTATCAACTAAAGCCTTCTGTAAATCAGGTTCATAATTCTCTTTTAAGAATAGACTTTGGGCCAGTTCCTGACATGAGCCTGTCGCTTCTGCGGGCTCACGCAGAGACACTCTTTCTTCCGGCAGATGTGAGCAGGAAGCAAGTAGAGTGAAAGCAGAAATAAGGAGTGACTTTTTCCAAATCATACCGATCTTGTCGGCTATTTCTTTAAATAAGTTTAATCTTTATTTTTAAACCTAAGTCTTTGAAATCTGAAATTCAACTAAAGTAATACCCGACAAGACCGATACGAGATTGATCTTTAATGTTCTGGAGTAACTATGAAGTGGTTAAATTCTAGTGTCCTTATTTTATGTCTTATTCTTCAGTCGTGTTCGCTGAATTTCAGTGAATGGGGAAGGAAGCCGGCATCAGCTGCGAACTTTGATGATTTCGTCAATAAGATGAAAGGTTTTAAGATTCGTCTGATTGGTACAGAACAGGATGCGAATTGTTCTAAAGAGCAGATGGATGCTGACTTTAAAAAGCTCATGGCCTCTGTTAAGCGCGATTCGTGTTCAGTAGATAATTATAGTCTCGACCGCGAAGAGTTTAATCAAAAGGCCTGCCCGAAAGTAAAAAAAGAAGGATATTTTGATAAAGTTGTTAAAGCGACGATTCAAGAAGAGAAATCAAAAAAGAAACAACTGACTTATTTTCAAAATAAAATTGACCCGACATTTGTGGCCTTTACAACAGAAGCTCAGGGTTATTTAAAAACACTTGGACCAATTCTTCACAACGAAAATTACAGCCATGCTGACCGTGCAGAGCTACTGGCAACTTACGTTGAAAACGTTCTTCTTCCGGTAAGAGATGTTGTCGTGATCATGCGTTCATATCTTCCAAAAGAAGATGATGGAAAGATTTTTTATCTTGGTCTTCAACCTTATATGACTCCGGCCTTTGTTAAAGGTCTTGATCAAAGTGAGCTTGGGCTTATCACTCAGGGACCAAACCCGGCTTCAAGTCCATTCTATTTAGAAATTCAGCCAGCTGAAAATGGGATTTACCGTTTAAGTTTTTCAGCAACTGATATTATCAGACGTGACGTAATCACTTTATTAAAAGCGCCATCGTCGAAAAACTACGTTATGGCCTTAAAGTGGATGACTCTGCATATGATGCTTTCTCAGGTGTATTTATACGACACCATTTTAGGAAGCCGTGCTGATCTGGCGATCCCTAACTCATGTCAAACGCACTTTAACGGAAACCTTCCTCCTAAATTCAAATTCACTTACGAAGAAGGTGTTGGTGATCAGTTCTTAGAAAACATTCTTGCCAGCCATGGTCTGACATACAAAGAAGACGATAGCTCTTATCTTGATTACTACATTGATAACGTTAACAAAGACCCGACGAAAGAAGGGTATAGCGGTCTTGTTCCATTCGAAAACTATAAGAATGCTCTAAGAAGTGCGGAAGGTTCTGGACCTCAGGCCCTTGAACCACACTTTGATGATGTGGCCCACTTCCAGACAGTCATGTCTTACAAGTTAGGTGAAGCACAAAGTGCATTCAGAGGAAAAGTAAGAGGTCAGAACGTTACATATGCGGGATTTGATATCTTCCAAAAAATGTTAGGGGATTTCCCTGCTGATGATATTGCCGAAGTGACATTAAAAAGTGGTGAAGTAAAACAACTTTATCCGGGGAAACAAAACTTATCTCCATACCTGTTGGAGTTAATGCAACAAAATGGTTTTGTGGATTATAGTGACCTAATCACTGAACGAATGAAGAAAAAATTTGTTGGTAGAAAAGTGAGCGTCGATTTTCCATCGATGTATTCTTCACCTGTCTGGAGAGACTGGAGTTTAAGATACCTGTCGGACACTCTCTACCAACAAAGAAATGCACCGAAAAACTCTGCTCTTTATAAAGTTGTGCAAAATGCCTGTATGATGGGAAGCCGCAGGTCTCCTGATTTGAATAAGATTTGTTTCGAAGGAAATAACATCCTGGAAAACCTGGCAGACTTTATGTCTGAGTTTCGCACGGGAGAAAAATACGTTCCAACCAGAAGACTGGAAGAAACAAAATACAAAGAACTTTATCCATTCCTGGGATTCATCTGGACAAATATGAGGGATCAGCTTGCGCTTCTTCCGGACGCAAAACCATTTGAGCTCAACTTCCTTTTAGATCAGATGGCTGCTGGAAACCCATGGGCGAGATTGAAGTTTAGTTACATGGTGGCCTTGGATCAGCTGGAGTATCAACAGGAAGGTATCCTTCCTCAGTACGATACAAAAAATTATTTCTCGAAGGCCAATGATCAGGTGATGTGTAAGATCAATAACGTGAGTGTGCAGTACAACACTCTTCAAAAGGCCGGAAAGATTTTGGGGCTGCATCTGCCACTTAGTTACAACCATGCCGGAAGACTGCTCAACTCGGGAGAGAAAAAGCAGATCTGGAGAAATATTCTGGATGATATTCAGCAAAGAAACGCACAGCTCTTTAGTGTGAAGAGAAATAATCAGGCCTATTATTCAATAGCTGAAAATATTTCTTATAAGACTATTCTTTCAGAGCAAGCGGCACTTGGAACAGGAACGACTCTGAGCCAGAAAGCGGTCTCTGAAATTAAAAACGTTTCAAAGAAAACAGAAGCGCAATTAGGGGATTTCTTCCTGAAGTTATACAACCTGCGCGATCCGGTTAAGCAGCAAGCGTTGTTTGAGGAGTTCTCTAAAGTAAACGGTATTGATAACACGTTTAGCTTAAAACTAAACTTCCTGGCGCTGGATGATGCTTATAAGAAACCAATTTATAAAGATCTCTTAAAGCAAGCGGCGCAAACGAGAAAACTGCAGATCCTGCAGGAGCTGGACCGTTTCTGTAAAATGGATATCAACGATGAAACGCAGTTTAAAAATATTTTCTACTCGACAACTAAAGCGCAAAACGACTTAAACCAAATGGCAGGTCTTCCGGCCGTGCCAGAGGATGTTTTAAGTAAGATCAATGAAATGAGTTCAAGTGAATGGCGTGATATGTGGTGGGGGATTGGTTCCGGTGTGGCCGGAGTTGCTGCCATTATTGTTGGTGGTGCATGTACAACTTTAACCGGTGGTATCTGTGCTCCGCTTGGTGGTGCGATGGCCGTTGCCGGGTTAGCTTCTCTGGGAATTCAGATCAAGTTAACAGGAAACGAGCTGGAGAGAAAAGCTGAAGCCGATGTTTCAGAGGCTCAGATCAAAGTGATGGAAGATTTAGGTTTTGCCAATACAGGTAGTGCGGATGAAGTTCACCGCTCATATGCTTGGGCAGCCTTTGAGGCCATCAGTATTTTCCCTCTGATTGGTGTCGCGACCAGGTCCCTGGCCCTTGGACCTAAACTCGTGTACGTCTCAACTCAGTCGATGATGAGACAGACCGGTAAAGCTTCTTTTAAAGCGGCAGCTAAGTCCGTGACACAGGAAGAAGAAGTAAGAGCGGCCCACTTCTTGTTAGGATTCTCTAATACAGCAAAGAATGCGGGTGTAGATGCCAAGACTCTACAGAATGCAACGACTAAGATTTCAAAAATCAGAAAGCTTTATACATCTGGTGAAATCAGCATGGAGCAGATGATGTCGCGAATTGGAGCAGTCCTTGATCCAATCAAGCGTGCTAAACTTGCTGTGGCCAAAACAGTAAAAGCTGAAGTTGGTAGAGTCACGATTAAAGAATCAAAAGAGCAAATCGACCGTCAAGCAGCGACGATGATGGCCAACTATTTTGGGGATAACCCGAGAGAGATGCTTCGTTTAGTTCAAGGTTATTCTGGTGAGCGTTTAAATAAAGCAGTTCGTATCATGGGAGAAATTAACTCGACGGATAGAATTGGAAGACGAATTCCCATTTATAGTGGAGTGAAGGACTGGTTCCTGCGCATGAGAAACGAATCGTTAGCGAAAAACGCGGCGAAAATCCTGCGTATTGAAAAAGAACTCAATGCAATGGGAAGTAGACCAGGACAGCTCAATGCTTATATCAATAAGAACATTGAAGACCTGACAGATATTTTTATCGATATCCCAATGAGAAAACGCGAAATTCCATATTTCGTTTTTGTTCAAGGGATGCCGGAGTTTAACTTCATCAAAGGAAGAAAGATTCCACTTTTAAGTATGATGTCTGAAGGACAAACGTTGCGAAGATTAGTAACGGCAAGAGCACGTCTGGTGCATGAAACTTATAAGTCTCAGGCAAGATTGACGTTGAAGTTAAAACGTTATGTAAAATCAGAAACGGCCTATGATGCCTTCAAGTCATTCCAACTTTCAGTTGCTGAAATGGCCAACCGTAAAACGGCTGCTGAATCAGCTAAAGTTATGTCTCAATACCGCTCGGTAGAAGAGGCGATGACAAGAAAACTTTATGTAAGCTTTTCTAAGAGCGGTCAGAAGATGGAGTACAAGGCCTTTAAGGAATTGATTCTGAATCCTGCGACTCTTAAAGATAAAGCCACGGCAGAAGTTATCTGGGAATCTGTTCCAGCTGATGAGCTTCTTGGGATGAAAGAAGTGGGTGAGTTCGCTCACAGGGCCGTGCAAGAGCTGGCGAAGTATTCGGACATCGATTCGTTCGAGCGTTACTTAAATGCATTGAAAGTTTTAACAATCAACCGCAATGCCGCAGTTCTTGAAGTAATGTAATTACTTTTTGTTCAAGTGGTTTTTAAGATTAAGGGCGACATTTTCAAGATGTTTGAAATTGTCCCCTTGTCTTAATTTCAATTCTCTTTGATCCCCATTAAGTAAGTCTTCAACATACTTCTCAAAGGCGTAGAGAGGACCTGCTGTTCTTTCTGAAAGAAGTAGTCCGGCAATAAATGAAACAGCTGCAAAAAGTAGTGTGATTGCCAGGTAGCTGATGGCAAAACCAATCACTGTCGACTTGCTGTGAACATTGATTGATTGAAGAGTTAAAGTTAAATAAGAAAGCGAAAAAAGCCCCAGTACTAAACAAGTGCAAAGTGAAATGGTGGCAAACTTCAAAGCAAATTTCATCTGCTCTCTTACGTTGACCAGTCCAAAACCTCTTTGGTTTTCTGGATACCAGATGATCTTTTCTTTGGTGATAAGTTTTATGACAATAATCGCGGCCCCAATCCATTGGAAAACATCTGCCGGATTAAACACAATAGGAGGGAGCCCGGGGATTTGCATAGGAAGAAAATCCAACGTCCCACCGTGAATGGCACGGTCAACTACGTTTCCTAAAACTCCGCCGGAAAGAAGTCCCAGCCCCGCTTTTAAAAGCAGAAGCTCTGCGGGAAGTAGAATGATCATCATGACATAAACGAAAACTAAGAGTCCGCCCATTGAGCAGAGTGTGACTAATGTTAAACTCGCCGGCAGGTCTTGAAGAGTTCCAAAAATAAATCCGCGATTGATATGGGCCGATTCCCCCGTCATCATTTGAGCTTTCCAGACAAAATCGATGACGAGGACAAGGGCGAATAAGCAAAGAGAAATCAGAATACCTTTTTTAAACATTATTTACCTGAGAGATTTTTCCAAATTGTAATCTGGCCTTCGATTTCTGCGGCGTTGGAATTACAATCGCTCCAGCAGTTGTGTCTATTGGTTTTAAGTTTCGTCGAAATCTTTGAGCTTCCAATGTTTGTGAAATTCACCAGCCCACTTTCAACGACGTTGGTATGAGCTGTCGTCACGTTAGAGTGAGCGTGCAGAGGAGGCTGGCTATCACCGTGACAGTTTATGCATCTGGCGCGAAGAACCGGCCACAGCGTCTGCTTAAACCCATCGACTGACGAGATCTTGGTTACAGGTGTCGTTGGGTTTGATCCCGTTCCTGTTGTTGGAGTCGTCGTTGTCGGCGCTTCTGATGTTCCGATATGATCGAAAGCAAACGAAAGTTTGTCGCTGTCTAGTCCTTTATCTTTTAAAAGAATCATAGAGTAATTTGAAAGGACTCCATCCGCCGCCGAGACTTTTTTATTCACAACCGTGTAAGTCGCGTGTTGTGGATTGTATGAGCCATTCACCAGAACTTTAAGCGATTTAACATAAATGTCTTGAGTGGTCCTGATTCTTGGATTGGTTAGCTTGTAACTGTACATATCGTATTCTTCGATATCAATATCCAGCATTGATCCGCTTACACCAGAAAGAGAAGAGATAGGCATGCTGATTGTAGATTTCAGGGCCTTCGTTGCGTTTGGATCAAACATTGGATCATTAGTGATCGTGATTTTTGAAATTTTTAACCCGTCATCGCGCTGGCGAAGCTCAACTCCAAAGTTTGATCCTCCGGCGATATAAAAAGGAGTGTCCTGGTATGAAGTTGTGTTAGTCACTTCACGCCATTCAAAACCTTTTGTCAGCGTTCTGATGTGCCATTCTTTTGTATCTGAGCCGGCCACTTTGACATAAACAGAATCAGAGTTGGCATCTGGAGCATTAACGAGCATATACACTTTGTAGAAGTCTGAGTTTGTCAGCTTGAAGTTCACGTAAGCTAAACCAGCATCAGCACTTGTCAGGTTTTTTGTTCCTGTTCCTTCTGGTGCCCAGATATAACTTGTTCCATTGTCTGTTGCTTTAACCATTGGAGTGCGCAGCGATCCACTTTCGGCCATGAGAGTGATGGTTCCCTGATCAATCAGGTTTTCCGGACTGAGGATTTCAGCGATTGTTTTTGTTTCAGAAGTCGTGTGAGTTGACACATTTGATGAATCTGTAGCATCTGGCGCCTTCTCATCAATAATGCGCTTCCATTCAGTGATCTCTTCCTGCATTTCATTAGCATTGGCCGTACAGTCACCCCAACAGTTGTGGCGTTCGTTTTTAAGTTTTAAGACCATGCGAGAGCTAGGAATATTGTTAAAATCGATTTTAAAGTTATCAACCAAAACATTGTGGGCCGTTTCTAGATTAGAAGAAGCATGCAATGGTGTTTGGGTTGTCCCGTGACAAGAAACACAGCGGGCGCGGGTGATAGGGTAGACTGTCGTCTTAAAGGCCTCAATTGAAATCGCTCTTACTTCAGCAGAAGAGAGCGTATTTGAATTGTTTGGCGCTTGCCCTGTTCCTGAGCTTTTTCCATCAGCAGAGAATTTCATTGCTGATTTATTTGTCGCTTGCATCGGATTGATACACTGATTGTATCCAATAAGGACTAGACCCAGGCATAAAAAAGATGTCAGTTTGTACTTGGTTGATCTCTTCAAAGTTTAGTCCTTATTTAATCGGGTTAAAAAATAAATAACTGTTCATATTCGATCCAAACGGATTGTCTCCAACAACATCAGCAAGTTTTGACTCTTGTCCTGACAGTGATAAATAGTTGGCCACGACTGCTTTTGAAAGGTTGGTGACACTGTTACTCACCATCGTTGCGTTGGTATCAACGGCACCATTGTCTTTAAAGGCACCAATTTGTCTCTTATCAGCTGTTCTTAATGTTGCTTTACCAGCGTGGCGGTAAAGAAGCATAAAACTTGATGAGCGCTGAGAGCTGTCTCCCGTCCAAGGGATTTTTCCTCGGCCATTTTGAGAATCATCTGTAGCCCCACTTGCAGAAACACCACCGTCTGTGAAGACGTAGATAAGAATGTCTTTTTGTTTTAATGAAGCAAGCTCCATCACTCGACCGATCATTTCGCCGATTTCAGAGTCGCGTGTTTCACCACTTGAACGTGTATTGTCGTGGTAGTCGTATCCACCTTTTTCTACAGTTCCCACTCCTACATATCCATCAAGGATTAGTTTTGCCATGGTGGCCGTTCTTCTTTGATCATTGTTGTTAGCAATATTAGGGAAGGCCTGTCTGACCATTGCATCCTGAGTTGGATCAACAGCTGTGGCAGAAAAGCGATTTAATAAATCCTGAGATTGAATGTATCCACAATTTACCAGGTCTTTGATTTGATCAGGGAGGGCCTTGGCGTTGAATTGTTTTAATTTCTGCGCACTCAGGTTTTCAATAGTCTTTAAAACTTTTTGGGCCTTCTCTGTTCCATAAAGTGAACCTAGTCGACCGATATTAACTAAACTTAGTGCATCTTGTGGCGAGTTTAGGGTGACGGGTTTAAGAGTAGGGATGAGTGAACTTTGTGGCGCCATTGAGTTACCGCCAGATTCACTGTTAATCGTTCCTGCAATAGGAGCAAGCTCACCGACAACTCCGGCCTTTGTCAGCCAGTACATTGGGTTGTGCGGGTTATTTTGTGTATCGTCGTTAGAGGCCGCACAGAAAACACCGCCTTCAACTTTAGCTCTGGTCGTCACTGCTGTTGTGTTTCTGATCCCACGAAGAATCGCTGAATCGTTATGGAAAACAAGTCCCAGTTCATTGTTTGTTTGCCCCGCATTTTTTGGGTGCATCGCTGTTGGAAGACCAAGAGACTCGTAGTTGGTGATGAAGTCCATCTGGCCTCCGGCCTTACCAACCATAACGTTTGATCCAACTAAGTTCGCTCCACCAGAGAGATCGAAGATCATAACTGGAATGCGGGTAATGGCCTCTTGAGTTCCAAAACCACACTCAAGAGCATGGGCCGAGTTCATCTTCAAAAGAGGAAGAAGACCCGGAAGCATGGTGAAACTCATCCCGGTTAGAAAACCTTGTGAAAGAAAATCCCTTCTACTTTGAAGAGTGTGGTTTTCATGTTTTAAAGGAGCGTTTGGATTTTGATCTTTGTTTTTGTTCGTCATCTTATCGTTCCTTTAAAGTAGAGTTGAGTGCGCACTTGCCAGAGTGGAAATGCACATCGCCTTAACTAGTTTTCTTGTCGTTACACTTGAAGAGAGGTTTTCTCCTGTCAACAACTCATCAAAAAGTTTTGTCAGTTCATTCACCGTCGATGTTCTTGTTTGTGTATCTAGTGGTGGAAGAAAACGATCGATGGCCTGGTTGATGATTAATTGCTTATTGGCAGCAGAGAAGACTTGAGTTGGCGTCTGTCCAAAATTAATAGTCGGCCAGATCGCTGCTCTGAGTGTTCCATTTTCAACTAATTGCTCACAGAATTCAGCAGCAAGTTTTGTAATCGCTACCTGGTTAGCTGGAAGGAAACTCTTTACATTGTTGTCTGCTGGAAGCTGGACAATAATTTCCTTATATAAGTTTTGAACGCTGGTATTCGTCGCTGGAACCCCTGTCACTGCAACCATTGACTGGAAAACTTGTTCAAAGTTCTTAACCCCAACATCAACTTGATCAAGTTCTGTCTCCGCCGTAGGGTTATTCATTGGCGGCATGACTAATCCATCAGGAAGTTCTGCATCGCTGTCGATATCTCCGGCATCACCTGTTGCTGTTGACGGAGCAGTGGATTTCGAAGCTGTGCTTCTTTTGTTTGCTTTCATCGGCTCAAAAGTACACTGGTTAAAGGCAATAAGCACCGAAGCCAGAGTTCCGATTGCAATGGCAATGCGGACGCCGTTAGGTAGAGTAGATTGTTTTTCGTTGTTTTCTGTATTCATTTGTTATTCGCCCATGCAAAGAATCGATGTCTCTGCAAAAAGATTTTTCATGCTAAAGTTGTCGTTGGCCTGGAAAAGATCAGCGAGACGTTTAATTTCTTTTTTCTCACTGTCGACTTTTGGCTTTCTGACACAAACAAGTTCAAACACTCGTGTCGACATACACTCAGCAAAAGCGCGCGATCTTGAAATCATCATTCCTAATTCGCGTGCCCCTTTTCCTGATGTTTTATCCGGCCATCCTAAACTGGCGTTTTGTCCATCGGCCCATAGGTTGACCCATTCATCATTTGTCGTGACGTATCCATCTTTATAAAGAACGTTTTTATTGATTTTGGCAGCAACTGTCCCGGGAGTGTGTTTAATCTCATTATCAACGAAATCAAAGTAGGCCCATGCTCCACCAAGCCCGTCTTGTCCAGCATGACAACCAACACACTGGTTGCGGTAAGTGCGGCTGTCCCCACCTGGGTTTCTCTCAACGTCACGTCTAACATGGTAGTCGGTGATATTGATATCGTGAACCGCTTCAAAGTCGCGGCAAAGAAAGTTCATAAAAGTAAAACGAGTCATTCTTCTGTTTGTTCCTGCAGAGAAGAAGGCGCTGGCCGCAGCTCTGGTTGTCAGAACTCCCGCCGTGTCTTTTACACCTGTCACTTCGGATTGATTCACTCTCATTAAGTTGTCTTTTAACGAGACGAACTTATTTTCCAGTTCAATGTACTGGTTATTATCTTTTTTATTGTAAGCAGGAATGGTGACCGGAGTTGTCGGTGCCGCGATATAAAGGTGGTCTCCATATAGAACCTGATCAAAGGGAATATTATCGCGAACCATTCCGATAACAGTCGCTACGTAGTCATTGAGAGGAACGCGAGGAGAATTATCGACATTCGTCCAGCGTTTCACCCAGTTTTTTAGAGTGATGTTATAGAAGTTTTGATCGTCCATTGCTTTAAGAGCAGCATCTTTAGCATTGCCGTTCTTAATATAGGTCTCCATTTGGTTTAAAACTTCTACAGAAGGAGGCACACTGGCCAGGCGGTTGTGCAGACGATAGGCCTGGTCTCTGGCCGCACCAAAGGCAGAATTTAATGACAGGGAGACGAAAGAAATCACGATGAATTCTTTTTTTAAAAAATGATGTAGTTTAATGGAACTCCCCCTTATAAATAAATTCACTCAAATTATCGTAACATAAGGATGGTCAATTACTGTGGCATGCAAATACTTCCGATTCCCGAGTAGAATGCTCTGAGAAAGGGGTTAAATTGTTAATGTTATTGTTGAAATTTTAGTTTAGGATTAAGGGATATTTTTAGTTTTATTTAGAGAAATCATGCTGAAAACAATTTCATTATTTTTTGGTCTTTGCGCTCTGATGATCTCAAAGGCCGAGGCCTATCCCAACTTTATCGGACATGGATACAACTCATGTATTACTTGTCATTATAACCCCTTTGGAAATGGACCCATCAATGATTACGGTCGAGCTGTTTCGGCCACGGCCATTGGGAGCAGAGGCTTTTATAATGATAGTAAACCAGAAGATTTAATTGGTCAGGAATCGGGGTTCTTTTTTAAGCAACCAGAGAACAAACATTTTAGACCTTTTGCCAGCTACCGCGGTCTTTTATTAAAAAGAAATTTTGGTGAAGACAGCGAAAAGACAGAGTACATCCATATGCAGGCCGACCTGAATATGGTGGTGAAGTTTGGTGAAAACGACAAATACATGGGAAGCTTCAGTTTTGGTTATGCTCCCATTCCAAGATCACTACAAAATACAAAAGCAGCCGACAGTGTAAAAGAGTACCGCACGCGCGAGCACTATGTTGGTTACCGCCCAAGCCCAAGTTGGGGAGTGTATGCGGGACTAATGGATAAAACTTACGGGATAAGAATTGTTGAACACACTTCTTATGCCCGCACGACTCCACAAGTGACGATGGATGACCAATCTCACGGGGTGATTCTTCACTACAACAATCCTGCTTTTGAAGCGGGTGTGAATGTCTTCGTTGGAAATCTCACTCAAGATGCTGATCTTCGCATGAAAGGTTTTGCTGGAACGTTTGAGTACACGCTACTTGAGAAAAACCGCATTGGTCTCTCGGCAATGAGTGAAGGCAATGACTATGTGGACCTGACGGCCTTTGCCGCTCACATCCGTTCTGGGATTGGCAATGGAAGCAGCTTGATGTTTGAAATCGGTAAAGTCGATAAGAAACCAAAACTAGTCAGTGGCGATAAGACTGAATACTACGCTAATTTCCAAAACCATATCAAGGCCACTCGTGGAGTTTATCTTTTAAATTCTGTTGAGTATTACAAAAACGATGCAGATAAAAGTTATCGCGTAAGATTTGGGCCGAGTATTCAATACTTCCCAATGTCAAAAGTCGAGCTACGTGCTGACTTATACAACACTAGAAACTTTAATCAGCAGATCAGTACAAAAGATAGATGGGATTTAATGGCCCAGATTCACTTGTGGTTATAACGATGAAGATGACAAAACTAACATTCTTAGCTTTCGGACTCTCATCACTTGCCATGGGAGCTGACAATACGGTTGAAAACGTAAAGCTGATGCAGCTTTACTTGGATAAAAATCAGCCAGAAAAAGTTGAAGACTTATACGATGACCAGGAAGACAGTCTGGTCAAAAGCTGGATGGCCCTTGAGCGTTTAGCCATTAGCTTTGAGCGCAGAGAGAAGTTTAAAGAAGCGATTGAAGTCTATCGCAAGATCATCATTAACTTCAATAAAGCAGCCCATGAAAAAATCCTGGCAACTCCTCCTTCGGCGATGGAGAGCTCTTACTATGAAAGAACAAAGCTTCCGCTTTATTATTACAAACTGGCCTTCTTAAATACTCAGCTTTTTAGCAATACAAATGATTACACGCCAGAAAATGAGCGTGGAAAGTATAAAAAGAATGCAGAAGGTTTTATCGGTCTTGCCCGCAAAGTAAAAGTGGAAGAATCGGACTTAAAACTCTTAGAAGATCTTCTTCAGGAGAAAGTCACTCGCGATGAAAACCTGGAATACAAACCAGGGTGGTACGCGACTCTGGAAATCTTAAGTTGGCAGGATAGAGTGATCCTGGTGAATAAAAGTACGAATGTTAAAAACAATCTTCTAAGCACTGCTATCGGCTCTTGTGTCGGTGGAGGAAAGAAGTGGGAAAACATTAAGTATGAGTTTGACCTGGAAGGATGTTTTGCTGTGGCATCGGCTACGATTAGTGCAGAAAACAGGGCCATTAGTTACCAGCAGTCATCTGTCTCGGTAAAAGGTCTTTTTGTTGGCCCGGGAATGTACTTTAAAACAATTTCCGATAACGTTTTATTAGGGTTTCAAATTCCAGTTAAATACCGCACAGGGGATTGGACGAATCCGGATGAAGCGACTTACCGTTTTGAAAAAGATACAGCGCTTGAAGCTGGTTATTTTATTCAATCGAAAATTAAAATTAAAAATGTATCTCTCAGAACCCGCTTAGGAAAAGTGTTTCCTAACCCGGGAAGTCTGTGGTCAGTAGGCGCAGTTTACGATTTTTAGGAGTTTTATATGAAAAGAATGATCGCTCTTTGTTCAGGTGTTTTAATGATGGGTTCAGTAATGGCCCACGAAGTAACAGTTAAAGTTGCCCTTTCTCCTGCAGGAAGTTTCGAAGCCAAATCAGCAAAAGTAAAAGGTGACGTAAAAAAAGATGGCAACAAGTTCACAGCAGAGAATCTTTGGGTAAAAGTTGAAGAACTAAAGACAGGGATCTCTCTTCGCGATGAACACTTCCATAAGCATTTAAACTTTGAAAAGTCGCCAAAGATCACTTTCTCTCAAGTGAGCGCAGCTGATGGAAAGGGGACTGGTACATTGACAGTAAACGATGTAAAAAAGCCGGTAGATTTCACTTATAAACAAGTGAACCCAAATAAAATTGAAGCGACTTTTAAAGTTAAACCTTCAGAACTAAAACTAAAGCCAGCTGAATACATGGGCATTGGTGTAACGGATGAAGTAGAAGTCGTAGCGGTTATCGACGTTTAATTATGATGAAAAAGATCCTGACTCTCACATTTACGATGCTTGTTCTCTCTGGCTGTGGCCAGGATTACAACAGCAATTCTGGAGACGGTGGACAGTATTCACCGATTGAAGGAATTGATTCATCAACAGCTGATGGAGCAAGACTTCTGGCCGCTTACAAAGTGGCGCAAACGAAATGCTTTCAGTGTCACCAGTGGTCGTCTTATAAAACGTCGGCAGCGTGGGTGAGTGCTGGGTTGGTAGTGCAAGGAAGCTCTGATGGATCGGAAATGTGGACCATCTTAAAAAATAACGGAGGAAACATGCCTCCGGACCCAATTGCCCAGCTAACCCAAGAAGAGCTGGATGCTATCAAGACCTGGATCGACAATATGTAAAAACAAAAAGGCCCTCTTACGAGGGCCTTTTTTATTTGAACTGTCTTTTAAATGATTATCTGAAGAAACATCTCTTAGCTTTAAGAGTCTCATACTGCTTAGTAAGGTACTCGTTTCCAGAAGCTTTATCTTTTAGTGTACGGTAGAAAGCTTCTTCAGCAGAGATATTATCTTTTTGAGCACGTGTTGCTACTTCATCAAGAGTTCTTGTCCATCCTGCCATGTCTTGAGCAGACATATCGTCAGCTAGAACCTTCCAGAATTTGTGTGGGTTCTTTGGATCGATGATGTTTGTTTTACCATTCTTTGTAGAAAGTTTTTTGATTGAAGAAATAAGGGCCTTTTGCTCAGCCGATCCTGACTCTGCAAGACCAAGAAATAGAGCAAGTGACTTTTCGTCTTCTGGTGCAACTAGGTCAGGAGTTACTTTAGAGTAGTCTCCCATTCCAAGTCTCTTCATACGTCCAGAGATGAATGTATTAAGTTGAGCTGGGTTCTTTGGAATAACGTCATTAAGAAGTTTTGAAGCAGAAGCGTTTTTAATGGCTTCAACTGTAAACTTGAAACCGTCGCGAGCAAGGTTTTCGTTTACACACTCAGCACATGTAATGATAACTGACTTACCATGACGGTTGGCCAGATAGATAATGTTGTTGATTGCGTTTACTACGTCTTTCTTTTGGATTTTATCAGCTGGAGTGTCTAGTAACATTTGCAGACCCTTTCTTACGTTAGCGTCTTGTCCTGTTACTGGAAGTTTACTTAGAACATCTAGAAGTTCTTGCTTAGAAAGAGTAGAGCCTTTCGAGCTTAGAGCAGCTAGCGATGAAGCGACATAACTTTGTACTTGCTTAGCATCGTTTCCTTTAATTCCATGCTTTGCCAGGATTTCAGCAATTCCAGATCCACTTACCATGTAATCAACTAGCTTCACCGCAGACGCGTATGAGACGTTAATTGTTAAACATAAAATCAATAAATACTTATACATAGATATTTCCTCGCTTTAGTCTTAGCAACTTGAGCTAATTATCGGCATTGTGAGTCAAAAACTTTAGCCGTGTCATCTTTACACACCTTCATTTTTTTTCTGTTAAGAACAGGGTATCAGCTACTTAGGAAGAAATCTTCCCACGGCAAAAGTTGAAGATCAGTTGATTAAGTTGGTAATCTAATGGCCACTATTAGTTGATCTTTATAGTTGGAGACCTGTTTGAAGGAATTACTACTTTCTATACTAGTCCTTTTCGCTTTCACACTGAAGGCCCAAGATGCTGTGCCTAAGGTTTCCAAGTCACTAGAAGATGACGCTCAAAAAATCGCTGAGTATCAAGAGCGTTGTGAAACGATCAAGATGCTGATTGTGAATGAAGAGTATAAAGTTGGGTGTTACACCAACTACAATCAATACGGACCATCATCAAAAGCACAAAGAGCAACCGGCTCTCTAAAAATTGCCAACTACAATCTTCTTCACCCAGGAACATCAAAGGCCTTGTTTAAAGATTATGCTCTAGTGGCAAAAATCATGAATCAATACGACATCGTTTCAGGGCTGGAGCTTTTAGCGACAGTGGGTCGTGATGAACAAAGCAATAAAGCAGTTGTTTCTTTTCTTCAAGATTCACCAAACATTTTAAAGAAATACCAAGACCAAAGAAGCAAGCTGAAAGACGCTGCGAAGATTAAAGAACTCGACGCTAAAATCGCCAAGCTTAAAAGCGATACATACAGAGCTTACGATCTTTATAGAGCTCCTGGTTACCTGAGAGTTCTTCAAGAATTAAAAAAATTAGACCCAAGCTGGTCACTGTTACTTTCTCCTCGTGGAGACTCGGCATTGATTGGATCGGTTGAGGAATTAGTTGGATTTTATTACCGTGCAAACTCTGCAACTCCAGTGATTAATCCTCACTGTCAAGAATACGCTCAAGAAGGAGCTGGTTCGCCAGTTGCTTGTTTCATCACATTAACAGAAGACTTCATGGGAAAAGACCTGGTTCAGCACTTTGCAAGACGCCCTTTTATGGCGAGCTTCAAAGCGGGGAACACGGCTTTTACACTAGTGACTTCACACATGGTATTTACTTACTCGGGTGATGAGGACGCTGAAAAAGACCTGATGAAAAAAACATTTGGTGTTGAAAGCCACAAAGAGCTTGGAACAGGAATCAACTCAGCAAACTTCGCTCGTTATGCTGAAGTTAAAAACACACTTGATTTTATGGATCGTTATAGAAAGAAATATAAAGATACAAAGATCATGTTAATGGCCGATATGAACCTTGTGTCTAACAACGCTTTCTGGCCGGAAGTTCTTAAGGCCTTCCCAGGTGGAGAACTGCTTATTAGTGAGGCAACGACAGTTTCACCAACTCGTTACAATGCTAAAAAAGAAGAAACTAATGGTGTTGCTAATGACTACGACCATTTCATCTTAGATAAAAAAGCTTTCCCTAGCTGCGATGAAGGAAAGGTTTATAACTATTACAACGAGAAAATCTATAAAGACGTTGAGTCTCGTTACGTTATTAGAAAAGAAGTTGTAGGACTTTCAAACAAGAGTTTTGAGTCTCCAGTCGTAGAAGCTTATCTTGGTTTAGATCAAATCGATGTTCTTAACACAGAAGAAAACCCAATCCTTGATGGCGATATCCCACCAGTGGATGACCCTGCTACAATCAAGCTTGAGTACCCGCTGACACCGGCAGGACAAAGTAAGATGGATAAGTTTGTTGCTCAATTCGGAAAGTACTTAACGGGCCTTGAGACTGTTAAGAAAGACGAAATTGTAGCGGATGATTTCCAGATTAATGAAAGACTTGAAGGGATGAAGAGAAGAGTGTTCTTAAGACAGCTGACGAATCCGTATTATTTTAGGTTTATTCAAGAAGTTTTATCTGATCATTTTCCGGTCGTTTTAAGCTGTAAATTTTAATCAAAAAAAAAAGCAGCCCTAGAGCTGCTTTTTTTATTTTATCCTAAAGCCGCTTTAACCAGCTCATTGGCAAGCTTACTATCAAACTGCCCTTTAATTTTCGGACTAAGTTCTTTCATTACCAGACCAGCATTAACGCCAGGATTCGCAGCGATAATGTCTTTGATGTAACCTTTTACAGTCGCTTCATCTAATTGTTTTGGCATGTACTCAGCAAGAACACTGATTTCAACTTCAGTTTTCTTTCTGATTTCATTTTCTGGTGGGAAATTCTCCAGAGAGTCTTTAAGTTTTTTTACGTGCTTAATAAGAACGTCCATCTCAGCGATTGGCGCTTTAGACGTTTTATTTTCAATCAGCATCGCCTTAAAGTAGCGTAGAGCATCTAGACGCTCTTTATCTTTAGCGAACATTGCTTTTTTGATATCTTCAGTGATTTGTTCCAACATAATAGCCTCCCTATAGGAGGCTATTATTGATTAAGTAGTGAAGGAATACAATAGAGAAAGCTATGCGTGATAGCGAACAACTTTGTTGTCAAAGTCGGTCACTTCCCAGCCAGCACCTTTTCCTCCTTCAATCACGGGAGTAATGTCTTTGATGTCGCCTTTAATAGCGACGGATAACATAACTTTGCGGATGGCCACTTTGGCATCCATGACGGCCTGGACTCTCTTCAAATCACCATCGCGCTGATTTCTTTTGTACTTCTGTAAAAGAAGGTTTAATCCTTCCTCTACGAGTGCCAATTGTTCTTCATCCATACGTTCACCGTTACCGTTAATAATCGCTATCCTAATATTCTAATCCCTTTTACTGATTTGGTAGGAAAAGCTTTATTTCTTAATAATAAATGGCAGTCTTTTTAAGGCTTTAAAGAGCTCCTTTGGGAAAGGAGTTATTATCGTTATCAAACTAAATTTACTTTTTTAGCTGGGGAAAAGCGTGTCTTTTTTGAGGCGGCCAAAGCAGGAGTCCTTGTTAAGACTCCTGTGTGACTGAGATTTGTTTAATGAACTAAGATTCTTTTGGTTCTTTCGGAGCTTTCGGTTGTTTAGGCGCCTTTGGTTTAGGCTCTGGTTTTGGTTCAACCGGAAGATCAATTTTCGGAAACAGTGGCATTGGCTCAGAAAGCTCATACGTTGTTGTTCCGAATTTCACATCAGCGTAACTGCCTAGCTTGACTCCAAGAGGCTCTAGCGCCTTTTTAGCAGTGTCTGGAAGGAAAGGAGAGAGAAGTGTAGAGATCGCATGGATCGAGTATAGGCAGTTGTAAACAACTTGCTTAAGCGCCACTTTATCTTCTTTAAGTTTCCAAGGCTCTTTCGTGTTTACGTATTGGTTCATGTTGTTGACACCTTCCCAAAGAGCTTCAAGCGCTTTGTTGTGTTCGCGTTTTTCCATGAACTCTTTCATCTTCTTGAAGTTTTCATCGAAGTTAACTTCTTGGGTAATGCCAGCGCCATCAACAGTAGGAGCATTGTCTTTTAGGTAAAGCTTAATTACACGCATGATTAGGTTCCCAAAAGAGTTTCCTAGTTCAGCGTTGTGCTTTTCAATTAATTCTTTTTCAGAGAAACGTCCGTCACTCTGAGCAGGAATAGCGCGAAGAAGATAATAACGGAAACTATCCAGAGGATACTTTGCCAGCATATCATTTGGATCGATAACGTTGTTAAGCGACTTCGACATTTTTTTACCGTCTTCGGCCAAGATCATCCCGTGAACGTAGACTTGTTTTGGAAGAGCGATTCCAGCAGCATGTAGCATGATTGGCCAGATGACTGTGTGAAACCAGGTAATGTCTTTACCGATAACGTGCATAGAAGCTGGCCAGAATTTTTCATTCGGAGTGCCTGCCACTGCAGCGTAATAGTTAATTAAAGCATCAAACCAAGTGTACATTACAAATTTTGGATTTCCTGGAACTGGAATTCCCCATCCTTCGTTTGGACGAGAGATTGGAAGATCTCTTAATTTGTCACCTTCAAGGCGTGAAAGCATTTCGTTGTACGAAGATGTTGGTACGATGAAGTTTGTGTTGGTCTTGATGTAAGCGATAATCCAGTCTTGATAAGCGCCCATTTTAAAGAAGTAACCTTCTTCTTCTTTTTTTGTCAGAGGAGTGTTGTGGGCTGGACAGATATTGTCCGGCGCCTGAGTGTCAGTGTAAAAAGACTCACAAGCAAGACAGTAGTTTCCAGAGTAGACTCCGAAATACACGTCGCCTTTAGCTTCAAGCTTCTTCCATAGGTCAACACACACATCGTGGTGACGTTTTTCAGTTGTTCTGATGAAGTCATTGTTTGAAACATTTAAATCAGCACAAAGCTTTTTAAAGATCGCTGAGTTTTCATCAACGAATTTTTGTGTTTCAAGTCCATTGGCCTTTGCAGACTCAATAAGTTTTTGTCCGTTTTCATCTGTCCCTGTTAGAAAGTATGTTTCGTAACCAAGAAACGCGTGCCATCTTGAGTAGGCGTCGCTGACGATTTTTTCCAGAGCGTGACCCATGTGGGGTTTACCGTTCGGGTAATCAATCGCGGTTGTGATATAAAATTTTTCCGACATATATAATCCTTATGCTTTTACTACGAAGTTAACAATTTTTCCTGGAACATAAATTTCTTTAACAATTGTTCCAGCAAGGTGTTTCGAAACGTTCTCATCCGCTTTTGCCATTGCAATCGCGTCTGCCTGAGTGATTCCTGGCTCAACTTCAAGAGTTGCACGAAGCTTTCCGTTAACCTGAACAGCAACAGTAATCGTGTCGTCTTTAGCTAAGTTTTCGTCAAACTTAGGCCATGTTTCATAAGTAAGCGTAGTCTTTCCACCAAGCATTTCCCAAAGTTCTTCACCTAAGTGTGGTGCCATTGGAGCAAGAAGGAGAGTGAATGTCTTAGCTGTTTCATTTGTTACCTTGCCAGCTTTGTAGCAGTGGTTAACAAAAATCATCAGCGCAGAAATCGCTGTATTGAAACGAAGGTGATCGTAGTCTTCTGTCACTTTTTTAATTGCTTTATGAAGCGCCTTTAACGTCTCATCTGATTCCGCGCCAGTTGTGATGTGTGCAGGATCAGCAAAGAAGCGATAAGCGCGAGAAAGGAAGTTGAAAACCCCTTTAACTCCGTTTTCGTTCCACGGCTTAACTTTTTCAAGTGGACCCATGAACATTTCATAAAGGCGAAGAGAGTCAGCTCCTGATTCTTTTACAACTGCGTCCGGGTTAACAACGTTACCGCGAGACTTCGACATTTTTTCGCCGTCAGTTCCAAGGATCAGGCCTTGGTTAACTAACTTTTGGAATGGTTCTTTTGTTGAAACAAATCCAAGGTCGAAAAGCACTTTGTGCCAGAAGCGAGCGTAGAGTAAGTGAAGAACCGCGTGCTCAGCTCCACCGATGTAAAGGTCAACTGGCATCCAGTATTTTTCTACGTCTTTGTTCCAAGGCTCTTTTTCGTTTTGTGGGTCACAGAAGCGCAGGTAGTACCAACAAGACCCGGCCCAGTTAGGCATTGTGTTTGTTTCGCGTTTTGCTTTTTTCCCTGTTTTTGGATCAGTAATCCAAAGCCAGTCAGTTGCGTTGGCAAGTGGAGACTCACCATTACCTGATGGTTTGAATTCTTTTAGATCTGGAAGAGCAAGTGGAAGTTCATCTGCATCTAGGCATCTGATCGTTCCATCTTCAAACTTTAAGATAGGGAATGGTTCACCCCAATATCTTTGACGAGAGAAAATCCAGTCGCGAAGTTTGTAGTTAATTTTTCCAGTTCCTAATTTTTTAGACTCAAGCCATTCAATGACTTTTTTCTTAGAATCAGCAATGTTTAATCCATTGATGAAGTCAGAGTTCATGTGTTTACCGTCAGCAGTGTAGGCTGCCTCGTCGATGTCTCCGCCTTCAATAACTCTCACCATTGGAAGGTTGAATTTTTTAGCGAATTCATGGTCTCTTTCATCGTGAGCAGGAACGGCCATAACCGCACCAGTCCCATATGTGGCAAGAACGTAGTCAGCAATCCACACTGGGATTTGTTTTCCAGTTGCCGGGTTAATCGCGAAAGCTCCCGTTGGAACTCCGGTCTTATCTTTGTTAAGTTCAGTTCTTTCAAGTTCGTTTTTTAGCTTACAAGCTTCAACGTAGGCCTCAACTGCTGCTTTTTGAGCTGGAGTTGTGATTTTTGAAACAAGAGCGTGCTCAGGAGCGATAACCATGTAAGTCGCACCAAAAAGAGTGTCTGGTCTTGTTGTGAAGACTTCAATCTCTTCACCTGATTCAACTTTAAACTTAATTGTCGCCCCTTCAGACTTCCCAATCCAGTTTCTTTGCATTTCTTTAATTGATTCCGGCCAGTCAACATCTTCGATGTCGTTTAGCAGTCTTTCAGCGTACTCAGTGATTCTTAGTACCCATTGTTTCATCTTCGTTTGGATAACCGGGTGGCCTCCAACTTCAGATTTTCCGTCGATAACTTCTTCGTTTGCTAGAACTGTTCCTAGCGCCGGACACCAGTTAACGTTCATTTCAGATTCGTAAGCTAGACCTTTGTTGTAAAGCTGAACGAAAATCCACTGCGTCCACTTGTAGTAGTCAACGTTAGACGTTGCGATCTCTCTGTCCCAGTCGTAAGAAAACCCAAGGGCCTTAAGCTGACGAGTGAAAGTTGCAATGTTCTTTTTGGTTGTGATGTCTGGATGCGTGTTTGTCTTCATCGCGTAGTTCTCTGCCGGTAACCCGAAAGAGTCCCATCCCATTGGGTGAAGCACGTTATAGCCTTGCATTCTCTTGTAGCGAGACATGATGTCTGTCGCTGTATATCCTTCAGGGTGACCTACGTGAAGTCCATCTCCTGACGGGAACGGGAACATATCGAGAGCGTAGTATTTTGGCTTCTTCGAATTGTTTTCCGCTTTAAATGTTTTGTTGGTTTCCCAAAACTTTTGCCACTTGGCTTCGATACTAGCGAAGTCGTAGTCGTTTTGGTTTTGTTGGGCATTGGTAGTTTCAGACATGAATGAAATCCTTGGTAAATGAACCTGATTATTTTGGAAGTCAAAATTTTAACACTAGGAATGCTTTTTATCAAAGTGTATAATAGGGGAAAGTTTGTACATTCCCTGGAGCTTTTATGAATGAGAAAATTATCGTTTACCCAATTAGCGCTAACCCGCCAACATGGGGACACGCCGATATCATGATGAGGGCGGCCACTCATTTCGACCACCTTTACTGGGTTGCTGCGACGAACCCTAAAAAAGCTTACATGTTCACAGTGGAAGAACGATTGGAAATGATGCAGGCTTACGTAGATTACTATAAACTAAAAAACGTCACTATCGTCTCTCACGAGGGGACAATCGCTCGTTTTGCAGAAGACAAAAAGGCCCAGTTTTTACTCAGAGGACTAAGAAACTCTTCTGACTACCAAATGGAACTTGAACTCTCGGTTGGTAACCGCGGGATTAGCAAAGACATTGAAACAATCTGTCTCTTTGCTAAGCCTCACTTTGCAACGATCTCTTCAAGTTTAATTAGAGAGCTTGCTCAGTTAAATGAACGTATCGACCAATACGTCATGCCTTCAATTGCTAAAAAAATCCTACATAAACTTCACGGAGACAAAGCGATCAAATGAGAACGCTGATTATTTTAGGTCACCCTGATAAAAAATCTCTCTGCGCGGCCTTGGCCGATAATTACGAAAAAGGTGCGCGCGAAAAAGGCGGAGAAGTCGAACGAATCAATATCTCCGATTTAAATTTCAATCCCAATTTAAAAAATGGTTACCGAGTTGTTCAAAACCTCGAACCTGATCTTATCGAAGCTCAAAAAAAGGTGAAGTGGGCCACACACATCGTGATCGTTTTTCCGGTCTGGTGGGGTGGAGTTCCAGCACTTCTTAAAGGCTTTTTAGACCGCGCTTTCCTGCCAGGATTTGCTTTTAAATACCGCGAGAATTCACACAACTGGGACAAACTTTTATCCGGAAAAAGTGCCCGTCTGATTGTGACGAGTGATGCTCCCGTCTGGTGGCTTTACCTAACTTATTTTCACCCGGCGGTGAATATGATGAAGAAGGCCGTACTGGAGTTTTGTGGAGTGAGTCCGGTTGAAGTGATGAGCTTTGGGTCGATTAAAGATGCGAGTGAAAAGCGCATTGAAGGGATTATTTATAAAGCTTTTCGTGCGGGGTTGGACGATAACTAAGAATTCCAGCTAGCGAGTTCTTCCGCCATCCCAATAAAATCCTTAATCTTAGTCTGCGAAAACTTCTTATCGCAGTCATTTTCAATCCCATCGAAAAACTTAATCAGCGACAAAGACAACTTACTTCCTTTGGCAGTAAGAGAGTACGAGTAACCTCTCAAATCATTATCTACCAGCTGCCTTGTAATGAGTTTTTTCTCTTCCAGAAAAGAAGTGCAATGGCTGATGTTTCCTTTAGTTGTCGGGATAATTTCCGAGAGTTCATTAAAACGGATTGTTTTTTCCGGCTCAAAAAAGATGGCCAAGAGAATCAAAGATTGGTTGAGATTTAATCCAAAATCTTTAAGAGCAAGGTTGAGTTCTTTTTGCAATCTCATCCCATTGGAAATCAAAGAAATGGTAGCGCTCTCAGTTATAAATTTGTCTAGTTTTGGTTTTTTCATCTTGTTTAGTGGTAAATAGTTTAGCGCTAAACTATGTCAGAGAGAGTGCTTTTGCAATTGTTTTTCACTGGGAGATTCTCTAATAATTGTGAACACAGGAGAAAAATATGCAAGCATCAAAGGCCTTGGTTCCCACACTTATTATAAAATTCCCAGAGCAGACAAAAGCTACAGTCATTTCCTTTTTATTAGGATTGGGAATGTTGAGTGCACTTGCTCAATTAAAGTTTACTCTTCCATGGACGCCCGTTCCGATCACGGGGCAAACATTTGGCGTGGCCCTTTTGGCACTTCTTTGGGGAAGCCGTTTATCCTTTTCAGTTTTTGCTGCTTACCTAGGACTTGGTTTTTTAGGAGCACCGGTTTTTGCAGGAGGAGCTTCTGGGTTGTTAATGGGACCAACGATGGGATACTTAGGTGGAATGTTCGTTGCTTCATGGGTGGTCGGAAAATTAAGCGATAGGGGATGGACTGGAAGTTTTTGGAAAGCTCTTCTTGCCTGTTATATCGGAAGCGCGATTATTTTTTCTTGTGGCGTTTTAGGATTGTCGTTTTTTATCCCCACAGAAAAACTATTGATTGCTGGAGTTTTGCCGTTTTTGCCTGGGGATTTATTAAAGAATCTACTGGCGGCGGGAATTACCACTCGAAAACTAAGTCGTCCGAAAACCACTTCTTTTTAACTTTGTAACCTTTAAGTGAGTCGTTGGTTTCGTAGTTTTCTAGTTGATAGTTCTTCATGGTCTCAGCAAAAGCATTGCTGCAGCCATTGGGAACATTGCTCGCCATTGTGGTAAAGCTTGAAGCGATGGCGCGCTCAACACCAGAGAAGGCGTGGATGGAAGTATCAGAAATAATGCTTGGGATTTTAAAATCACTGCAACAGGCCTGGTCAACAGCGAGTTCCTTTTGTGACTTCTCCATATAAAGCTTTGAGAAGAAATCAAAAGTCTCGGCATTGGATGTTTTACCTTTATTGCCTTTATTAAGATTTTCTGCGGCTGCACCGGTTGCAAAAGAGTGAGAGACCCTCACATCGGCTGAGTCAGGCTGCATATTGATTTTTAAAACAGTATCGCTCGTCGCCTCAATTGAAAGAGGGACTTCCCCTGAACAGATAAAACTCATCACATGAAATTTCGTTAAAAGCTTCTGCGGGTTTTTCTCTACAAAAATATATTGTTTTTGATGGGCCGAAGGAATTTTTTCAAATTCCGTTTTCATTGGAGTGATGACGATGCTGTTTTCTTCCGCTTTATCTTTTTTCTTTTCGCTCTTCATTTTGAAAGCGTTTACTTTTTTAAAGCAGGCCTGTTCGCCATTAATTGAAACGGGAACATTGACTGTGTTTTTATCGTAAAAGCCGGCGCTGCTTGAGCCACCACCAAACGAGATCCCAAAGCCGCTTTCATTGCGGTAGCCGATAGCATTGCTGTTACATTTGGCGAATGCTTCTGAAAAAGAGAAAGATAATAAAAGTAGGGCAAAGGTAATTTTCACCTTAGACGTTTCGGCTTTTTGGGTAAATAACTTTAATTACTTGCGAGCAATGGTGTTGACGACGTGACCTGCGGCCATAAGACCGAATAAAGCAGTGATATGAGAGACCGAGCCCATGCCTGATTCACAGTCGAGCTTGAGGTTCGTTTCAGGATCGGGGATATTGCAAGTGCCACCGTCAGCCGTTGGATAGATTGCATCTTCTGGCGAGAAAACGCACATCATTTTAAATTTTTGTGGCTTCAGGTTGCTGGTTTTTGTTCCGGCCGGGAAGTCGAAATCGCGGCGTAGTTTTTTTCTTAGCCTAAAAAGAAGAGAGTCGTTTTTGCTGGAGCCTAAATCAGCGAGCATAACTTTAGTCGGGTCAACTTTTCCAGCAGCTCCGCCAGTGATGACAACAGGGATTTTTCTTTGATGGCACTTAGAAATGAGCAGGGATTTATTTTTTAAACTGTCGATAGCATCAATAACATAGTCATAAGGAGCATCGAGAATCGCTTCAGCCGTAGACTCAGTAAAGAAGTCTTCAATCAGGTGCACGTGGCAGTCTGGATTGATGGCCTGGATGCGATCGCGCATCACGTGGATTTTGAGTTTCCCATACTGACCACTCATCGCTGGGAGCTGACGGTTGGTATTGGTGATACAAATATCATCCAGGTCTACGAGGGTGATATACCCAACCCCGGAGCGGGCAAGGGATTCGGCGGCCCAGGAACCAACGCCCCCAAGGCCTACGACGAGGACGCGGGCCCTCATCAGGTTTTTAAGCCCTTCGACACCATAGAGCCTGGCGATCCCGCCAAAGCGCTGGTTGTAGTCGGTGGTGACCTGTGATGGGGTTAAATCAATTGTCATGGGCGGTTTATACCTATTTTATGGACTTTTTCCAAGAGGGAAGGCCCTAAACAAGTATAAAAATTACAAAGGGGCTATTAAGCCATACTGGTTGCTCTATACTCAGGCATCACACAATTTTTTAGAGGATTTTATGGCATTAGAGAGATTTAAGATTGTTTCGCCAAAAGATGGCCAGTCAGTCGACAACATTTTTGAAACATTACTAATCAACCTTGATCACATCATCAGCCTGAAGCCTATCCGTATGGTAGTGGAAGAGAAGCTGGTTATGGGTTACTGGATTAGAACATCTAACGGGAAAAAATACCGTGCAGTGGAAATCCCTGATAGTTTAAAAGCTACCCTTGGCTCAGATGAGATTGATGGATCAACGACAGTGCTGAATGTACTAAGTGACGATCTAAATCAACAGGAACTGTTAAACTAAGAACTTTTTTTAATTCCTCAGCGCTTCCCCCGGCGAAGATTACTTTTCCGGGGGAAGTTTTTTTTATAACCTCTAAAATCACCGCTTTCACATAAACCTCTGTCGCTTTTAAAATCGCTTCATCCGTCGTGTGCGGCAATTCTTCATTACTTTTAAACAACTGGTCTGCTTTTAAATGCGGCAACTGGGCGCTGTCGGAATAAGTTTTTAAGAAGCGGTTTAGTCCCGGAAAGATATATCCACCCTGGAAACCATCGTTAGTCACGAGGTCGCAAGTGATAAAAGTCCCGGCATCAATCACCAGGACTTTCTCATTAGGCTTTAATTTTTTGTAAGCGCCATAGGCCGCAATCATTCGGTCTTCACCCAAAGTTTCGCTATAGTTCACTTTCATATCAAAGAAATGAGTTTTTGTTCTCTTCGTTTTTAAATCGAAGCTTGGTTTGATAGAGAGGCTTTTTCCCACGCTGGAAATCAGAATGAAATCAGAAGCGACAGGAGTGTATTGATCAAGAGGCACAAGACTCTGCATAACACCATTGTCGTGAATGGCGACTGTCGGATTCGTATTGCCGTTATCGATCGTAACTAGTCTCATGCTTTTAAGTACTCGTTGATCAGCTTCATTTTGTATTCGTACAGGTTGCCAATTGGCTTGCAGAATTTTGGTGGATCTTTTTTACCGTTATGAAGAAGGTCATTCACTACCAGAACTTGTCCGTCAGTGTGTTTCCCTGAGCCAATACCAATTGTTGGGATTTTTAATTTATCTGTGATTTTTTTCGATAGAGACTCTTCAACAAATTCTAAAACAACGCAGAAACACCCGGCAGCTTCAAGGGCCTGAGCTTCTTTCATTAAACGAGTTTGAGAAGCCGTGTCTTTTCCGTGAGTGTAGTATCCACCTTGCTCGTGCACAGACTGCGGAGTCAGACCGATATGTCCCATAACTGGAATCCCGATTTGAGTCAGGCGTTCGATGATTTCCAGGATAAACGGGAAAGCACCTTCAAGTTTTAGCGCTTCAACTCCTGATTGCTGAAAAAGTTTAATAGCGTTTTGTACACCAAGCTCCATCGTGGCATAACTTCCAAAAGGAAGATCGGCGACGACAAATTTATCAGGGGCTCCACGCTTAACCGCTGTTGAGAAAGTGATCATCGTCTGAGTGTCGACCTGAATCGTGTGGTCGTAACCTAAAACAACATTTCCAACGCTGTCGCCGATTAAAAGAAGATCAAGGCTCGTTTCATTCATCAACTGGGCCATTTGATAGTCGTAACAAGTCAGCATTTGCAGAGTGCGTTTTGCTGTTTTCTTTTTAAAGGCGCGGATTTTTCTGGTGTCTAATTTCATATTTATCTCACTAATTGATAAGATCAGCTTTTAATCTTTTATAAACCTGAGAGAGTTCTTCTTTCTCCCAGTCTTTGGTTACTTTAGCTCTCAGTTCGTCAGTGTATCCTTCGACTTCCTTGTAGAAAGTGCGGTCGTTGATATCACTCATAATTTTCTCCAGACCTTTTTCAAACTCTTCGCCTAAAAGAAGCTCTTTGCCTTTTAGTGAACCTAAAAGAGCGTTGGGAGAAATCAGGTTGAAGAAAGCTTCAGGCCCTAATGTCACGATGGCCTGGGAGATCGATTTCAATTCTAAGAAACATTCCATAAAAGCGACTTCTTGAGAGATGCCGTTTTTTCTAAGAGTGTTAAAAGATTTTAAAGCGACGTAGGGAAGAATCGAGCAAAGAAATGACTGCTCAGAAAATAAATCAGCAGCACACTCTTCATCGAAGTTGCTTTTGTAAAGAGCAGTGAAACCCGCGGCCTTAGCAACCATGCGCAGGTCTGCTTCAAGTTCTGCAGAGTCGGCACAATAAGCAGCCCCGATTTTTCCTTTAATCTCGTACTGGTATCGTACTTCACTGGCAATCGCTTTGGGAGCAAGTAGTGAGTGGTGAAATTTTGGATAAGTTTTTTTCAAGTCAAACTTAGAAACACTAAAGCCGTGAGCATAAATCAAATGGGCCCCAGGTGCTAAGTAAGACTGATTTTTTTGCAGGAAGCTTAGCTGTTGATCATCAGGGATCAGCATCACCAGAAGGCGCTCGTTTTTTAAGGCTTCACTTTCCAGATCAATGATCTGAAAACCCATTTGCTCGGCAAGAGCGCGCGATTTACTTCCTTTGTTTAAAGCAATTTTTAAGCCCTGCTTTGAATCTTTGAGGTTCAATGCCCATGCTTTTGCTTGCGAGCCAAAACCGACGATTGTCACGCTGGATTTTAGAGACTCCATAAACTTTCCTTTGTCAGATCTTCATGAATAAAGCTACACTCTTAGGAAGAAAGAGGCTAGCATTTCATTGAAAATAATATCGCAAGATTCAATTCCATTTTACCAGTCAGAAGAGCTAAACCGCGGGGTTTGGACTTTCACTTCTTTTCTTTCAGGGCAACAGCATTTTGTCTTTTTAAACGAGCATTTAAACCGATTGCTCAAAGGCGCAGATCACTTGTTTCCTAAAGCGAATTGGATGAATTTAAGGGGAGAGATTGAAGCTTTTTTACAAGCTGAATTTGTCCCGGCACATTATTTTCGTCTTAGTATTGCTGGGGATACTTTGCTTTTTAGCAAGAAGCCCCATGCTCCAAAAAATCCTTATTTAAATTTGGGAAATGCCACATCAATCAAGGCACCGAACTTGGTTCCTTCATTTGTTAAATCTCCCAACTATTTAGTGGCTGACCTCGAACTAAAAGAGGCCTTAAAAAGAAAGTTCGACGATGTGATTTTTTTCGATCACCAGGGCAATTTGACAGAGGCGAGCACATCAAATGTTTTTGTCTGGCTAGATGAAAAAACTGTCCTGACGCCTAAGCTTTCTTCTATGGTATTGGATGGAGTGACTCGCAGGAAGTTGATTGAATATTTAAAACGTGAAGATTTTCATGTGATTGAATCCGACATTTCTAAAAGTGAACTTGAAAGCTCCAGGGAAATTTGGTTAACTAATGCCATACAAGGCATTCGTTTGGTTGATCAATATGAAAAGATCAATTTTGTAAGAGAGAAAAATCTTTACCAGACTACGTGCCTGAAATTCGGCCGATTCGGAGAAAGGTATGAATAAATTGTTAAAAGTTAAATGCCCACAGTGCGACACTGTTTTTACTTATTACGAATCAGAGTTTCGTCCCTTCTGCTCAAAGAGATGTCAGCAGATTGACCTGGGACACTGGTTCCAGGAAACGTATACGGTCCCGACAAAAGATGTCGTCATGGAAGAGGAACAATCAATCGAGCAGGATAGCGATGAAAGAAATGAAAGCGAATACGAAAGCTAAAAAAGCAGTTGTAAAAAAAGAAGAAGCGCTCAAACTGGCGATGGACCTTGGAGTTAAGGCTTCAAAGCTTCTTTTGGAAAAACAAAAAAAACTATCCAGCTTAAAAATCACAACGAAAGTGGCTCAGGGAATTGCCAGCAATGCCGATGTTGAATCGGAAAAACTGGTGATGGATGGGATTGTGAAAAAATACCCAGATCATTTTATCCTGGCAGAAGAGAGCGCCTACAAAGAATATATGGGTGAGATGAACCGCTATAAATTTCTCAAAGAGAAAGAATGGGTATGGATCATTGATCCACTAGATGGAACAAATAATTTTTTAAACGGACTCGATTATTATGGAGTCTGTATTTCTCTGGTTCATTTCGGAGAGCCGGTAGTCGGAGTGGTGATCAGGCCGACTAACGGAGATTGTTTTTATGCCATCAAAGGCAAAGGAACAAAATTGATCAACTTTTCAAAAGATTTTAAGAAGAAATCAAAACCTATCAGTCTGAAGAAGACATCGACGAAAAAAGCACTGAGTGACTCACTTTTGGTTACTGGGTTTGCCACAGAAAAAGGCCCGGTCTTTGATCAGGAATTCGACCTGTTTAAAAAACTTATGGGCAAAAGCCGTGGGATCAGAAGAATGGGGAGTGCTGCCCTGGATTTATGTTACGTGGCCCGCGGAGTATTCGACTGTTTTTGGGAGAGAGGGCTGGCGGCGTGGGATGTTTCTGCGGCCGGATTAATCTGTCTTGAGGCCGGTGTTTTAGTAACTGATTATGACGGTCAGAAATTCCATCCTTTCCAAGCGACAATCGCAGCGGCAAGAGCTCCTTTACACAAGGAATTGTTGTCTTTATTTGGGAACAGATTATAATTCCATATAGATGTGATTAGAGATTAAATCCTAGGAAGGGACCGTGACAGAAACAATACGTTTGATTCTCACCAAATTTACTGATGAAACCATCACAGTGTTTAGTTTGTTATTACTGCTGACGATGGTGGCGATTATTATCTATTGGTTTTACAACCGCAAAAAGTTTCATCAGCTTTCACACGAAATTCCAGCGAGTGTTGTAAAAAATTATTTAGATTCAATCATTCAAAATTCTAATTCACTAAAGTCGTCTCTTTTTAGAGGCGGTGGTCTTGATATGGGCAACGGTGTTCCGTCTGTTGTACCGGTAGGGGATCTTCCATCTTCAATGAATATCGGCATTGGTGCCGGCGCTGAAGAAGTGACTCAAAAAAATGCAGAGATCGCAGCACTTACACAAAAGCTAAGCGACCGCCAGAGACAAATCGTTGACCTGGAGAGAACAATTCAGGAGCTTTCTGCTGGAAAAGGTCTGGGCGCTGAAACTGAAATCCTGAAAAAAGACTTAGGGACAGCTCAACAAAGAGTGAGAGACCTTGAGGCGCAATTAGCAGAAGCGATGACAAAAGCTGGTGGAGACGCTGGTCTTCAAAAAGAACTAGCCTCTGTAACAAGTGAAAGAAATGAAATCCGTGAGCGCTTAAAAGAATACGCGATTATCGAAGAAGACCTGGCCAACTTAAAACGCCTTCACCAAGAAAATGATCAGCTGAAAGCTGAACTTCAAGCTTTAAAGAAGGGCGCTCCAGCTCCTGCACCAGCAGCGGCTCCAGTTGCACCTCCTCCACCTGTTGAAGAAGTAGAAGATTTAGAAGCAGCAATGGCCCAGGCAATTGCTGACAGCAAACCGGCACCTGCTGCTGAAAAAGCTCCTCAGGTAATGGATATCCCTCTTGAAGAAGTTCCTCAGGAAGAAGGGGAGCAGAAATCTGCAGAAGAACTGTTATCTGAATTTGAAAAAATGCTGGGTTAATCCCGCGGGAGTTTTTGATGAAGAATGTAGCTCGTATTATCTGTGTTCTGTCTCTGACTTTTTCTGCTTATGCACAAGCAGCGATTAACAACTCAGATGTAAAGAATGCTCTTCTTCAACGATACATGCTAAATAACGACAAGATTCAGATGGCGAGCTTAAAGAGTGAGACTCTTAAGCACGGTGGAGAGTCTGTGGCGGCCTTGATTGAAGTGATGAAAAACGGAAAGTACCCGGATAAAAACCGTTGGATGGCGACATTTCTTCTGGGACAAATCATGGGCGATAAGTCGGCACCATTTCTTTCAAAATTCTTAAAGCACCCTCACTGGGTTATGAGAATGGCCAGCTTAAAGACAATGCTTGCCTTAAAACAAAGAGGGTACTCACAACAGTACGCGAGCCTTTTAAAAGATGATTCATTCATCGTTCGTGCGCAGGCCCTGGATAACATCAGGACACTAAAAACAGTAGACGCTGCTCCACAAGTATGGGCGATGTTGTACGACAAGAAAAACTACTACCAACCGACAATGAATGGAAAAGCGCTTAAAGCAAAACGTTCAAACATCATTAAGTCAGTCATCGCGACAGTAGGGGATCTGAAGTTTGAAAAAGCTCGTCAGCCGCTTCTAAAGATGATTCAAAAAGAGCGCTACAACGATATCTTCCCGGAGATGGATGCAAGTCTTGCAAAGATCACTGGACAGAAATCACCTAACGGGGACATGAGCAAGAAGAGAATCTTCTGGCAACGTATGGCCCTAAATACAACAATTTAATTTAAAGAAATTTTTAAGAAGTTTTAGAAATTCTTTTCAGCTTCTTTTGTTTTCTTATCTTCGATTTCTTGAAGCTTGGCTTCGATCGCCAGTGCTCTTTCAAGACGGTAGAGGATAGACTTTTCTAAGATTCCGTCAGTCCTGATAATCTTCCAGCCTTGCAGGAAATCCTGCTCAACTCTCTGGCGTTTAAAGACCGTGACCTTCGCCACTTCTTTAGTTCCACGATAACCTTTAACGACGTTGATGATCAGTTTGAATTCCGCTCTTTTTACAGAATCACTTGAGCCGAAAGAGTCGGCGAAGTTTAGCTCGAGAGTGTTGTCGATCCAGCGGGTTTTAATGACTCCGGCATCCTGGTTGTAGACTTCTCTGGCGTATTTATTGGTGAGCTTCATCACCTCTTGCCAGACCTTGTTGTAGTCGGCACGGTAAACTTGACTTGGAATTTCAAGATCTTCAGTGACTTCCTTGAAATTCTCATAAGAAGAGCAGCTGTAAGTCCCAAACAAAATAGCTGTGACTACAATGGTCTGTGCCATGATCTTTGGTAATCTTTGCTTTAAATTGTTTGAAAAACTTTTTATCATCTTCTTAATATTGTAACGTAAGACCCAGTAGTTTCAAGATTTTCACTTAAAAGGGAAAGTATGACCCACTCAAAAACCATGGCGGATGTTCTTAAATTGGAAGCGGAATCACTTCTTCGTGCCGCAGAGATTTTAGAAAAAGATTACTCAAAAGATGCAGATAAACTCACGAGCTTGTTTGATCAGTTGAGAGCGACAGGTTCGTCGATTATTTTTTGTGGAGTAGGGAAGTCTGGCATTATCGCTCAAAAGTGCGCGGCCACATTCACTTCTCTTGGTCTTCCGGCCCTTTTTCTTCACCCGACAGAAGCTCTTCACGGGGACCTGGGGCGAGTGGGGAAAAACGATGCCATCGTTCTTTTAAGTAAATCGGGAACAACGGAAGAAGTCTTAAAGCTGATGCCATTTTTACAAATCCCAAGAAGCCACCGCATTGCTCTTGTTGGCAAAGTTCCTTCACCCATTTCAGAGTACTGTGACATTATTTTTGATTGCTCGGTAGAAAAAGAAGCCTGCATCAACAACCAGGCGCCGACGACGAGTTCAACACTGGCGCTGGCAATGGGAGATGCGATGGCCGTGCTTTTTGAAAAATACATCGGTCTTTCAAAAGAAGGTTTTGCTGTTAATCACCCGGGAGGAATCCTTGGTAAATCTCTGCGCATGAAAGTGCGCGACCTGACTATCAAAGATGATCAGTGCCCGGTTTTAAAGAGTACTCAGACTCTTCAAGACGCTATTTTGATGATGACGAAGTTTCCGGTTGGGGGCTGTGCTGTTGTCGACAATGGCGAGTTTAAAGGCATTTTGGTTGAAGGCGATATAAGACGAACATTCACTCGCGAAAACCAAGGGCTCCAAACAAGTGTAGAGTCCATCATGAATAGGACTCCGACTAGTATTCATCCGGATCAATTGGCCTATGAAGCACTGGAGTTAATGGAGTCGAAGACCAGGTCATTTCAAATACTGCCGGTCCTGGAAGGGAAAAAGTTTTTAGGCTTTATCCGTCTTCATGATCTCTTGAAAGAAGGTTTTTCTCTTAAGGGCTAATTCCACCAATCCTAAAACGACTGCGATCGCAAGAAAACTTAACAGACCAAAAGTTTGAAAGATTGTTTTTTCTCTTTTAACAAAAGAAAAGTCTTGATCGAGGTATGTTTTTTCACCCACAGATAGACGAGGACCCTCGCTTCCATCAGGGTAAATGACCGTTGAAATTCCCGTATTCGTAGACCTGATAATTGGCAGGTTAAATTCAAGTGCTCGCCATTTACTTAAGAACAAATGCTGGTGAGGTTCAGCCGTGTCGCCATACCATGAATCGTTAGTCAGGTTGATTAAAAACTGAGCTTCATCTTTTTGGTGGTTGAGCATATCGGCAACAAAACCCGGAAATAAAACTTCATAACAAATAACAGAGACAAAACTATGGTTGTCTCTGGTTTTAAAGCCAGTATAAGTATCGCCTTCAGCAAAATAAGAGATGTTGGTAATGATACTGCTTAGGTACTGATTAAGTGGTCCGAAAGGAAGTCCTTCACCAAAAGGGATCAGGCGCATTTTATGGTAGACCTCTTTCATGTAGCGATCGCTGCTAAAAAGAAAAGCAGAGTTGTAGTCGCTTTTGTAATTTTGCTCACCCGGCTTCAGGCTTGAATCATAACCACCAATAAAAAGTTCAGCTCCGGTTTTTTCGATAATGCTGTCGATAACTGATGGAGGAGGAAAATTTTTATTGTTCTTCATCCCTTCACTTAAAAAGAGAGTGGGGAACGCTGTTTCCGGCCAGATTACTAAGTCTGTTTTTCCGGGAAGCTTATCTGTACTTAAAAAGTAATAGCTGTCGTAGACGCTCTTGATTGAGTTAACACTTCCGCGTTCAGAATCAATTTTGAGGAAGTTTCCGATATTGGGTTGAACCATGCGGATTTTTAAGGTGCTCAATTCCTTTGCACTGCTTGGGTGTAAAAAAGGCAAATGAAACACAATTACGACTAGAGCAAAACCATAGTAAAGTTTAGGTTTTTGTTTTGTTTTAAAGTGCTCTACCAGGGCCAGTGATAAAAGGGCCGTGAAGAATGAATAGAAAGCGGCCCCTGCCCATGGAGCAAAAACCAGTTTCACTGTCGGTGCTAATGAAAGAAATGAATGTCCTAAGTGCGCCGGGAATTGCTGAGGTACAAAGCGCTCAAGCAGAACATATCCTACAGCAAGAAAAAGCGGGTGCTTGATTTTGCTTTTTAAAACCACGTAACAATAGACTTGAGGAATGATAACAAAAGAAAACACCAGGCCAAGCAGATGGTTTAAAGGAAAGAAGAGACCGCCGAACTCTTGCAGAGTGTGTGGGATCCAGTAGAAACCAAGCAGGTAAAAACCAAGTGAGTAGGCTAAACTTAAAACAAATTGTTTCTTGAGAGAAGTTTCCTGATCCAGGGCCCAGTTAAAAAGAGCAAACCCGATGATCGGAGCAATAAACAGCGATGAGCCGTTAAAAAGTGGGAAGCCCAAAGCATAAAGCATTCCGGCCAGGAGACAGACAATAATTGTTCGGTATTTTAATAAAATTGGCATAAAGAGATACTAGTTTTATTCAGATTATTTGCCAATGAGAGACTCTCACTTTAGAATTTTATTATGAACAATGATGTTTCTAGAATAACTCCAGGAAGGGGAGAGTCTCTCGATTATTTTGAGGGGCTTCGTTCATCCATCCCTGAAGCCGCTTACAAACCAGTCAAGCGCTGCCCGAACTGCCAGTCGGTTTATTTAACCGACACTAACTGCGAAGCCTGTGGGCGCTCACTCCTTTATCACCCGATCGGAGATCCTTTTAGTGCTAAAAGCCTTTATGGTTTTAAAGAGCGCTACTATGAGAGTTTCTCAACTTTCATTAAGTATTTCCCGGTTTTTGAAAACAAAACGGGCAATGAAGCCAAGAGCTACGTTAGAAAACTGATGAAGCGTTTTGATGATTTGCTTGAGGCCTTTGGTGATGAAGAGGCCATGGATACAAAAAACCGCAGGCTTTTTTATGTCGAAATCATGGAGCTTATGGATGAGCTTCTTCGTTACGGGACTAGTCCAGTGATTCTTCAGCAAAAAATTGAAGGCAGCTCATTTGAGACCGGTTCTCTTTTATCTGAACAATTGCTTCTGTATTTGAATGAAACGAAAAAAGAAAATAAGCTCGAAGCTTCATGGGGAGTGCGCTTTTTAAATCATCGTTGGTTTGGTTTGAAAGTGGACCGGATCTTTAAGACGGTTATAATCGCGGCCACTGTGGTTGCAATGGCCGTCGCTTATTATGGTGTGATTAGTTCGCAAGTCGGTAGATAATTTTCCCTTCTTCTTTTTTAGCCTGAGACTTAGAGTCGTTGGCCAGCTGACGGTTTGGAGTGTCTTCGTATTGAGCTGCAAGAGTAATCGCAGCTGAAGCATCAAGACGTCCACCTGTTGCACATTTTCCTTCCATCGTTACTTCTTTTTTAGCTGAAGCTTTGATGATTTCTTTAATCTTTTCAGTCGGAAGGTTAGGGAACTGAGACTTAATTAAAGCAGCTACACCTGTTACGAATGCTGTTGCTTGAGAAGTACCAGTTAAGTATCCCGCACGACCGTTTTGTAGAGAAGATTTAATACGGTAACCTGGAGCAAAGATATCTACACTTGAGCGTCCGTAGTTTGAAGAGCTAAGGATTCTTAGGTCTTCATCGTGAGCCGTTACTGTAATGATATTTTTTAGTCCGTAGCTTGCCGGGAAGTAAGCTTTCTTTCTATCGTCAATGTTAGACTCTTCGTTACCTGCTGCCGCAACAACCAGGATTCCTTTTCTTTCAGCTTCTTTAAGGATGCGCAGTTCTTCTACTGCGGCCTCAGGTCCACCACCAGAATAGTTGATAACGTCAACGTTGTTATCAACAGCATACTTAAGAGCTTCAACCGTAGAGTTCAGGTTATCAATCCCAGAAGCATTTGGGTTATAGTATTTTAGAGCAAGGATTTTTACATCTGGATAGATACTCTTAATGATCCCAGATACGTGAGTTCCGTGTCCGTGTTGATCAAGTGGAGCACCTTTTAGTTTTTTATCTTTAGAGAAGTCGACACCGAAGTTGTTCTCGTCAACTTTTCCATTTTCTACGAAGATGTTTTTTTCAAGGAAAGGGTGGATCGGATCGATACCTGTATCAACTACGGCAACGACGATTTCTTTTTTCTTCTTAAATTTCTTCCATGCTTCTAGAAGATTAATGCTCGATGGGTTTTCTGGATTAACACCCCAGCTTACATAACTAGAAGTTAAATCACGTGGATCAAAATAAGACTTCTCTTCCATTTTTTGAGATTGAACTCTTGGAAGATTTCCCTGAATGTTGGCAGTCTGTGACCATGCTCCAAACGAGATTGTTGCCACTACATTAAGTACAACAAGTCTGGTGATCATCTTCTTCATTTGATTCTTCATACTAATCCCTTAATTCGATCCGGCCAGGGTTCATTCTGGCCTAATTGGTTCTCCCCCTTAAAAAGCAAGCTTCTTGCCAAGGAGTTCCCCTAATAATCTAGGGGGTTAAGGTTCAAAGTGATTAAAGAGTTGATAAAAAACTAGTGAGCTGTAAAAAGTTTAAACAGTTGGCGGAAAAAAGGCGCAGCCTTTTTACTGCTTAATTTAAGAGTTCCGACAACCCTACTGACTCCGAATCTACATTAAATAGTGGCGAGGAGGATTGGCAGTGAAAAAATGACACTAAATAAATGGCAAGCGGCTTGCTCTATATATTGGTAAGAGGCCCAAAGTGGGGCCACCCCCTCAAGGATGTAGAGGTTACTGTATGAAAAATGGATTACTTAGATTTTATCTCGTCTTTATGTTCGTCAGTTTAGCGCTTTTTTCATGTGAAAATCGCGACCTAAGCAGCGATGCCAGAGAAGCCAAGCAAAGCATTATCGACAGAAAGCCAGACATGCGTCATCCAGTGGAGCCCAATGAGGCACCAGCTGAACCTCAAAAAGGGAAGAAGTCCCGCGGTAAATACATTTCGAGATCGAGCAACTGGTGCTGATTCCCCCCTCAGCACTGATTGCCCGGTATCAATAAAAAAGCCTCCAATTGGAGGCTTTTTCTATTTAGATCTTGTTGTGAGAGAAATGTAATTAGATAGCTTTGATAAATTTTTGGTTTTCTCTTTCTTGTTCTTCAGCGTGAGTGATACACAGAGTTGTCCACGGTTGGTTTTCCAGGCGTTTTTCACCGATGGCCTCATCACACTCTTCGCAGTGACCGTAAACGTTCTGCTCGATCTTATAAAGGGCTTCATCAATGGCCTTAAGCTTTACCAGCTCTCTTTGGCGCATATTAAATGTTACTTGTTGATTGATGACCGAAGTGGCCAGGTCTGCTTCATCAGATAGGTCGTCTGAAGATACTTGAAGGTCTTCTGTACTACGTAGAATACCACCGTTCATGATCTTCATCTTCGCCTGAAGAAGTAGTTCTTTGAATTTTTCCATCTTAGCTTTGTCCATACATTCCTCGTTTAAACTAGTAACCTAAGAAACTCGGTCTGACGTGTGCGCCAGAAGAAACTTACCAAATAGTTTACCTTGTTTTTTGAATTTGACACAAGGGAAAAAACTACCATTACCTTTCATCTGGGCCAGAGTTTTGACTGAATAATCGACAAGTTTAGGCGCCATTTTGTCAAAAAAGTTTACAAGGTTTTGGGGAGCCATTATTATTGGGGAAATCTATAGAGAGGACGATTTATATGTTTGCTGAAGAGTATCTGGCGCTAGTGCGTGAATGCCGTGACGAAGAAAAAATGTTTCAATTCCTAAAAGAAGACAAGCCGGGAGTGGCCCTGGAACTAGCTAAGTCAAAAAACGTGAGCCCGCGCATTCTTGATATTCTCACTCGCCATGTATCAATCACTGTTCGTCACGAAGTGGCAAAAAACCCTCTGACTCCGGTGACAACTCTGCAAAGACTAGCAAGCGATAAAGACATGCTGGTAAGAGATTACGCTCGCAGAACTTTACTTGCTCAAAACTAAATTTTACGGTTGAGCTGGCGCCTGTGGAACTTCAGGTTTCTTATCCTTATCGCGCCAGCTTCTGCCTTCACGATTCTTAGCATTCTTCTGCCATTTATTGACCGCTTCCTGATGAGCTCCATAGTTCTCTGAGAAAATGTGTGTTCCGTCGTTTTGACTCACAAAATAGAGATACTTGTGTTGAGCAGGGTGTAGCACCGCTTTGATTGACTCGATTCCTGGATTGGCAATCGGCCCTTTTGGTAAAGCTTTAACCGTATACGTATTGTAATCAGTTGGAGTCAGCAGGTCTTTTTTTGTAATGTTTCCATTATAAGTTTCATAAATACCATAGATCGTCGTAGGGTCTGACTGCAGTCTCATTTTGATTTTAAGTCGGTTTAAAAAGACGCCGGCAATGAGGGGTCTTTCGCTCTTATCTCCAGTCTCTTTTTCAACCATTGAAGCAAGAGTGATGACATCTTCTTTGCTCATTCCGGCCAAAGAGTAATCAACTCCAGCTGTCTTTTTATTAAACTCTCTGACCATCGCTTTGATGACGTCTTCTGCTGGAAGACCTGGAGCGAAGTCATATGTTTCCGGGTAGAGATACCCTTCTACAGTAGCTCCTTTGATTCCTAAACTTTGAACGAAGGCCGGGCTTTTACATAATTCAACAAACTGATCGTACGTAGTGATTGAGCGCTCTTCTAACATGCGCCCGATCTCATACATATTTTTTCCTTCGGGGATAGTGAAGTACATTGCCAGGGACTTTTCATTGATAAAAGTGTTGTAAACATCCATCAAGTTAGAGCCACTTTTGATCTGGTATTGTCCTGATTTAAATTTCGTCATCACTCCTCTCATTTGAGAAAGGCGGTGAAAGAGCCTTGGAGAAGAAATAAGTTTTTCTTTGTCTAAGCGGGCATTAATAGATGAGAAGCTCTCGCTCGGTTTGATGTAAAAGAAGGTATCGGGCCCCTCATATCTCCAAATGTAGGCAGAGTAATAAATCCTAAGTCCTACTAACAATAAGGCAAATAATGGGGCACCCAGAAGAAATAATAGATTTTTTTTCATAATATCTAGAGGTTAATGAATAACATCCGGGCTTACAACGAATGGCCATAAATTCCTAGTATTGCGTATGTTCGTTCAGCTCTAGAATGGAGGCTGGAGAAGTGAATGAAAATTATTTTAGCTCTTACTATAATGATGTTTTCAATAACCAATGTCTTTGCTCGGTCTTCATGCCCGGCCGTTCCTCCGCAAACAGGTGTAGAGAATTTTGCTAAAGATGCAGCCGGTATGGCATGTGCGGCAACTCGTGAAGAGTACCAATGTGCAAAACTTGAAGATGAACTTGAAGCAAACGAGAAATATAAAGTTATTAAATGCGACAGCAAATCACTTGAGGCCAATAAACTTTCTAATGTGAGCTTGAGCGATTGTGTTTGGAACGGATTAAAAATCAGTGGAGAACAATTAGTAGACCTGGGAAAACTTCCGGGGAAAATTGCTGAGAGTATTGCCAAAGGTTTTAGTGAAACTCAAATGTGCAACCAGAGCATTGAGAAAAAAAGAGAGATCTTAAACGCTTTCAACTTAACAATCGAAGATTCGCGTTTCAAATTAACAGAACAATTTTTAGGACGCTGGCTTGAAGAAGCTCCTTGTTCGGAAATTGAAAAATTAGTTTTTAACCGTTATCAAAATTATCAGAATACGATGATGCGCGAGCGACAGGCCGCGATTTTAACCGGAAAAAAACCGACGGCCATAAAGGCAGAGAAGCAGGGTCCAGGTCTAATGGAGCTTCTAAAGTCGGCAATGAAAGAGGCCGGTGCTGTTTATCAATGTTATACGCCGAAAGTAAAAGCTGAGATGATTTGTGCCGGCGTGACTTCACTTTTAGCAGACGCTGCTTTGGGTGGCGGTGTGCTGATGGCCGCAAAAAAAATCAGTATGGTCGTTAAATCTAAAAAAGCTCTGGGCAACATCGAGCGAGCAGTGGCCTCTGGAAATAAAGCGGACCTAAAAGATTCTGCCGCTCTTTTAACGAAAGACAGATTAAAAGGAGCTCAGGCCGTTTTAAAACGTGAACTGACAGAAGCAGAAAAGAAAGCGGTGATGGAGGCCCACGAAGTAGGGATTAAAGAAGGACGTGGTTTCTATTCTTATACGCAAGAAGACATTTCGAAAAAAGCACGCATCCTAAGAGAAGCAGGTCTCTCACCTGCTGAAACCCGCGAGTTGATGGAAAATGGTATTACCGGAATGTTCCGCGATCCATTCTTTAAAAATGCGATGGTGAAGCACTTTGAGAAAACAGTCGCACTCACTATGACTGAAGTTCAAAAAGACGCGATGGTGGCCATTCACGAATTGGGGAAATCATCAGCAGCAGGATTCGCCGATAAGGCCAAAGCGCTTTTAAAAGAAGCGAAATTTACTGATGATCAAATCGCTAAAATCTTAAAAGCAAAATCAAATGAAGAAAATGGCATTAAGACCGTTGTCGCTACGGCCGTAGAAAAGAAAACGGAAACAGCGGCGGCTAAGCCGGTAGCAGAAGTGGCCAAACCTCAACCAACTACTCCGGCGGTAAAACCGGTGGAAACTCCAGTTCAAGCAGTGGTTGATTCTCCTGGAAGAAAAGCTGTCTTAAACAACTTCAAAGACGATAAACTTGTTCAGTATAGGCCGATGGAAATCGACGGAAAGTTAACAGGTGAAGCACTTGAAGCAAAAAAACGCGCTAGAACTAAAGAAGCACAAGAATTGATGAAGAAGCTGGAAAAGACCAATGGCTTTGATGTCCAGGCTTCAATGTACTCGGATGCGGAGAGTATTTCGAAGGCCAGAAAGTTTATCACTGAATACGAAGAGAAAATTGCCAAGCTTCCGGCCAAGGGAGCGGATATGACGAGAAAAGACTTACTAGATAAACTCGATCGTTCAAAAACATCGCTGGAAATGTACCAAAAGAGATGTAAGGGAGCGCTGGAGCTCTACCGCGAAGCTTACGGGATTGCTCAGTACTTAAAAACGTACGAAACCGTCTACGAAAGAAATTGTAAATAATTTAAGATTTAATAAAATCTTCGAGGATGATGGTCGCTGAAACGCAGTCGATTTTAGTGACATCAACCTTGAAGTTGAATTGGGGAGAGTTCTTCATTCTGTCTTCCGCTGCTTTGGTCGTCAGCGTTTCATCCTGTTCAAAAAACATCTGATCCGGGCAGGCCTTTTGTAAAAGAGCGCCGAACTCTTTCATGCGTCTGGTGTTGTCGCTTTCTTTTCCGTCGACAAAATACGGCACACCTAAAACGATAATGTCGATGCCTTCGTTATCAACCATGGCCTGAATGGTTTTGATGGATTCTTCATGAGAGCGGTAGATGATCTTTTCAAAAGCGTAGGGAAAAGGGTCGTGTCCCGGGCAGTACATTGCTGTCCCAATGACCTTGCTGCCAAAATCAATGGCCAGGATTCGCTTTGCAATGAATTGTTGGTAGCGGGGATAAAAAGAGTAATCTTCCATGCACTGGGGTATATCTTACGGTGCAATCTCTGTAAAGTAGCTGTTTTTAATGGGTTAGGAGTTCGTTTTACCTCGAAAAAAAACGTGTTTCAGGCCATTTATCTTGACAGTTTTCCCTACAAGGATAATATTGGATATATATTTACAAGTACCTTCCGCTAATAACAATCCCCGAAATTTTCAACACCATGAGGTTTTTCAAAATTCGGTCTTATTTTCGTTCATTAAAATTCAATCAACATTTAGATAACTAATTTTCACCGCAACAGGAGTCACCTTCAAATGCATCTTAACGATCTTAGAGAAAAAGAAATTGCCGAACTCACGACCATGGCCGAAGAGTTACAGATTGAAAACCCAAGTAACTTAAAGAAACACGAACTCATCTTCGCTATCTTAAAAGCAACTGCAAAAGATGATAAAGCCATTTTCGGAAACGGCGTTCTTGAGATTCTGCCAGATGGTTTCGGATTCCTTAGATCACCACTCTATAACTACCTTCCGGGTGCCGATGATATTTACGTATCACCATCTCAGATCAGAAAATTCGGTCTAAGAAAAGGGGACTCAGTAGAAGGTGAAATCAGACCACCAAAAGAGGGGGAGAGATACTTCGCCCTTGTTAAAGTAAACGAAATCAACGGACAGTCTCCTGAAAAACACAAGAAGACAGTTCTCTTTGATAACTTAACTCCGCTTTACCCAGAAAAGAAAATCAACCTTGAATACCACCCGACAAACTACTCAACTCGTCTTATCGACCTGTTTGTCCCACAAGGGTTCGGTCAACGTTGTCTTATCGTAGCTCCACCAAAAGCTGGTAAGACTGTTCTTCTTCAAGATATCGCTAACGCTATTACAACTAACCATCCAGATGCTGTTTTGATCGTTCTTCTAATCGATGAACGTCCAGAGGAAGTAACTGACATGAGAAGAAACGTTAACGCTGAAGTTGTATCTTCAACTTTCGATGAACCTGCTACTCGCCACGTTCAAGTTGCTGAGATGGTCATCGAAAAAGCTAAGCGTTTAACTGAAGCTGGAAAAGACGTCATCATCCTTCTGGACTCGATCACTCGTCTTGCTCGCGCATACAACACAGTTGTTCCACCATCAGGTAAAATCCTTTCGGGTGGGGTTGACTCAAACGCTCTTCACAAACCAAAAAGATTCTTCGGATCTGCTCGTAACATCGAAGGTGGTGGATCTCTTACGATCATCGCTACAGCTCTTATCGATACAGGTTCAAGAATGGATGAAGTTATCTTTGAAGAATTCAAAGGTACAGGTAACTCTGAAATCCAGCTTGATAGAAAACTTCTTGAAAAGAGAATTTTCCCAGCTCTTGATATCAACAAGTCTTCAACTCGTAAGGAAGACCTTCTTATGGCACCAAACGATCTACAAAGATCGTACCTGCTTCGCAAGGTTCTTCACCCAATGGCGCCAATCGACGCTATGGAATTTATCCTAAGCCGTGTAACGAAAACAAAATCGAACTCGGACTTCCTGGATTCAATGAACTCATAAGAGAAAATATGAAAAAGACGCTACTTAAAAAATTAATTCTTCTCGTCTCAAAGCAATACGCTTCAATCGGCGGCCAGGCCGTGATTGAAGGCGTAATGATGAGATCGCCAAACGCTTTTGTTGTCGCTGTCAGAAAACCGGATGGATCTATCCGTCTAAGACGCGATCAATGGTACGGACTTTCAAATAAGCTCGCTTTTTTGAAGAAGCCGTTTCTAAGAGGTGTTTTAGTTCTGGTAGAAACAATGGCCAATGGAATTGTTTCTCTGAATTACTCGGCCAACATCGCTATGGACGAGGAGAATAAAAAAGAAGCGTTAAAAAAAGGTCAAACGGAAGAAGAGTACGAAAAAACAAAAAAATCAAAAGAGAAAGTTAGTCTTGAGACTTTCCTTTCAATTGCGGTTTCTTTCTTATTTGGTATCGGGCTTTTCGTTTTTGTTCCGCACGCCGCGACGGCGCTGATTGAAAAATACTCGGGAGCGAGCTGGGATCTTCAAAGCTGGCAATTCCACGCAGTAGACGGAACCATTAAAGCTTTCATCTTCCTGACGTACATTTGGTTAATCAGCTTCATTCCGGATATCAAAAAAGTGTTCCAGTACCACGGTGCTGAACATAAATCGATTTCGACTTTTGAAGCAGGTGAAGAACTGACGATTGCTAACGCTAGAAAATTTCCGACATTCCACCCTCGTTGTGGGACGACGTTCATTTTCTTTTTAATGTTTGTTTCGATCATTCTTTTTGCCATTATCTTCGCGATCATTCCGGTAGGAACAAATTCTCCGGTTATTTTAAAGCACCTTTATGCCATTCTTTTTAAAGTTGCTTTAACATTCCCGATCGCGGGTATTTCTTATGAACTAATCAAATTCCTGGGCAAAAATCCGGATTCATCTTTTGGAAGATTCCTGAGCTACCCGGGAAAGATGCTTCAGAAGCTTACGACTAAAGAGCCAGATGACCAGCAATTGGAAATCGCTCTTGCTTCAATCAAAGCGGTGCTTTTCTTAGAAGAGAAGTACAACTTGAAAGACGCTAGCTCAAAAACAATCACAGTGGACGAAATCGACCTTCGCACATTAGGTGATATTGAAAACAGTAACTTTAAACTTAAAGACTTTTTAGAAGGCTAATATCCATGTCAATGTTTGATAAATTAGAAGCAGTTGTTAATCGTTATGAGCAGCTCACAGAAAAACTTGCAGACCCGTCGATCTACGATCGCCAGAAGGAATTCAAAGAGATTTCATCTGAGCGCTCAAACATCGAAGAAGTTGTAAACGTTTATAGAGAATACAAAAAAATGAAAGAAGACCTGGAAGGGTCTAAAGAAATTCTTCGCAATGAAAAAGACGAAGATATGCGTGAAATGGCAAAAATGGAGCTTTCTGAACTTGAAGCGCAAATCCCACCAATGGAAGAAAAGCTAAAAGTTCTTCTTCTGCCAAAAGATCCATTAGATGACCGCAACGTTATCATGGAAATGAGAGCTGGTGCAGGTGGAGATGAGGCGTCGATTTTCGTAGCTGATATGTTCCGTCTTTACCAAAACTATTTCCGCCACCTAGGTTACAAGATTGAAGTGGACTCAATGTCTGAAGGTGATCAAGGTCTAAAAGAAATTATCTTCACTGTTACAGGTGATAAAGTTTACTCAAAACTTAAATGGGAAGCGGGAGTTCACCGCGTTCAACGTGTTCCAAAAACTGAAACAATGGGACGCGTACACACTTCAACCATCACTATCGCCGTTATGCCGGAAGTTGATGAAGTTGAATTCGAACTTAACCCGAATGATCTTCGTATCGACGTTTACCGCTCAGGTGGTTCAGGTGGTCAGTCGGTTAACACGACGGACTCTGCAGTTCGTATTACCCACATTCCTACAGGGATGTCGGTAGCTAACCAGGACCAGAAATCTCAGCTAAAAAACAAAGAAAAAGCGATGAAGATTCTTCGCTCGAGAATTTACGAGCAAATGGTTAAAGCACAAAAAGATGAAATCGATTCTGAACGCCGCGGACAAATCGGTGAAGGGGACCGTTCTGAAAAAATCAGAACGTACAACTACCCTCAAAACAGAATTTCTGACCATAGAATTGGACTGACTGTTCACAACCTTGAAGGTGTTATGAACGGCGATTTAGGCGACATTACTGACGCTCTAATTGCTCATCACCAGGCTGAACTAATGAAAGGGCAAGAAGAATAATAATTCTTAATCAAGCGAGTGCGCGTGAGTATTGTCAGTTTAGATAATTACCTGAAGGGGTTTTTTGATTCGGAAAAAAAGAATCTGATGCAAAATTACCCGGGGCTTACGTTGCACCGACTTCGCCAGGACATCAATCTGCATGCTTTTTTGCACGGGATTGATTCAGAGGAAATTTTTGATTTCCCTTATCTCCCTCACCGCACGCATCCACTGACCATTTTTTTCGAAAAACTTAAAGAAGGTGTTCCTCTGGAATACATCACGGGCTACGCTTATTTTTATCGTTCAATTTTTAAAGTTACCAGCGACACTCTTATCCCACGTAGTGAAACTGAAATCCTGGTTGAGCTGGCCTCTCAGGAAATCAAAAAAAACTACCGCAAGAGGGCATGCCGTGTGGCCGATATTGGAACGGGAACTGGGGCCATCGCTTTATCGCTTATGACCGAAGAGAGCGCCGCTCTTTCTATCGTTGCCAGCGATATCTCTCCGAAGGCACTTAAGATCGCCAAGGAAAACTACTTTAATCAACGCTACGGACTTTCAAGCATTCACCAGATCGACTTCGTTCTTAGCGATCGTTTTGCCAATATTACTGGCGAATTCGACCTGATCCTTTCCAACCCTCCTTACATTAAGAGAGAGGCGGACCTAAAAGAGGTACACCCGCAAGTGGCGTCATTTGAACCACACCTGGCCCTCTTCCTGGACGATGATTCGTATGACCAATGGTTTAAGGAATTTTTTGAAAGTATTTATCAAAAGTTATCGGCCACAGGTGTATCATTGATCGAAGGACACGAACACCATCTTGAACATTTGGCAGCTATGGCAAAATCCACTGGGTTTAGCGAAGCCGTCGTGATTCAGGACTACACACAAAGAAACAGATTTTTAAAGTTAAAAAAATAAAGGAAGGATCATGGACAAATTAATTATCTCTGGACCTGCAAAACTTTCTGGAACAGTTAGAATCGCAAGAGCGAAAAACGCTTACCTGCCAATCCTGGCAGCGGTCCTGCTTTCAGATAAACCCATTCACTTAAAAAACATTCCTGAACTTCAGGATATTAAAACAATGATTAAACTTCTTTCGAATCTTGGTGTCACTATCAAGAAGGAAGGGGATATCACGACGTTTGATGCTTCAACTCTGAACTCTCACGAAGCCACTTACGACATCGTTAAAACGATGAGAGCTTCTATCTTCGTTCTTGGGCCTCTTCTTGCAAGAAGAAAGGCCGCAAGAGTTTCTCTACCTGGTGGGTGTGCGATCGGGACAAGACCGATTGACCTTCACTTAACTAACCTGGAAAAACTTGGTTGCGAAATCAACGTTCACTCTGGTTATGTTGATGCCAAAGTAGACAAGATGAAGGCCACTCACATCACACTTGCCTTCCCATCAGTAGGAGCGACAGAAAACCTGATGATGGCCGCTGTTTTCAGTGATGGTGTAACGACGATTGAAAACTCTGCTCTTGAGCCAGAGATTGATGACCTGGCACACTTCTTAAATGCAATGGGTGCTAACGTTAAAGGAATCGGGACAAGAACGATTGTTGTCACTGGTGTAAAAGAACTTAAAGAAGTGACATACGAAGCAATCGGTGACCGTATTGAAGCTGCCACTTACCTAATGGCCGCTCTTGCAACAGGATCAGAGATCGAAATCCTGGGCGTAAATCCTCGCCACTTAGATTTCGTCACAGAAGTTCTTCAGCAAATGGGAGCCAAGATCGTCACTGGTGAGAACTCAATTAAAGTTTTCAAGAGTGAACTTAAAGGCTGCTTGATTGATACAGCACCATTTCCGGGGTTCCCGACAGATGCTCAGGCCCAGATGATTGCTCTTTGTACGCAAGTTAAAGGTGCTTCAGTGATTACGGAACATATTTTTGAAAACCGCTTTATGCACGTTCCTGAGCTTGTTCGTTTAGGAGCTGATATCACTCTTAAAGGAAAGTCTGCTTTCATCCAAGGTGGAGAGAAGCTGACGGCCGCTCCAGTTATGTGTACTGACCTTCGCGCAAGTGCGGCCCTTATTATTGCAGCTCTGGCAACTGAAGGGGATACAGAAATCCAGCGCGTTTACCACCTGGATAGAGGGTATGAGCGTTTAGTAGATAAATTCTCAGCTTTAGGAGCGAAGATTAAACGCGTTCCAGGGAATCCAACATAATGAGCGCTGATTGTTTATTCTGTAAAATTTTGAAGGGCGAAATTCCTTCAACAAAGATTTATGAAAAAGGAAATGTGATGGGCTTTGTGGATATTTTTCCACAGGCAAAAATCCATTTGCTTTTCATTCACAAAAACCACACGTCAGACATTAATCATATGTCAGCAGATCCACAGAGTATTGGTGAAGTCTATCAAGGAATCGCCGAGTACACGAAGGCCCAGGGCCTTGATCAAGGTGGATTCAGAGTTGTCACTAATCTTGGCAAAGATGCTGGCCAGACAGTTTTTCACACCCATTTCCACGTTTTAAGTGGAGAGAAATTGGGGCGTTTCGGTAGCTAGTTCATTTTTGAAAATGGCCGATTGCTTGCCGTCTTTTTTATTTAATCTAAGTCCATCATTTGTTAAATCTTCTGTGTTCTCACAAAACACAGGAGATTTTTATGCCTTATATCCTCTTACTCTTATGTTTACTTCTTGGTGCCTGCGGAAAAAAAAGCAATAGCATCAGCACTCCTTCCGTCGTTTCAACTTCAGAGCAGAGAAGTTTTATTGTTATTGCTCATGAAAAAGGAAGCTCTGTGTTTAGAAACAAAGCACTCAATTCAATCGTAGAGACCAAGTTTCCTGCAAACAACCCAGATTTTGAGATTAAAAAAGGAGATGAACTCTTAGGTTATGAAATGAGTGAGCGCGACCGCGTTTTTTATGAACATAATGAGCGCACAATGGCCAAGGTTATTGTTTCTTTCACTGATAGGCTTGAAATTTATTTTGTTCCTAAGAAAGTTGTGGTTCCTGAAATTATATCTCAATTAAAACTTACCCCTGAAGCTCAAAGAAAATTTAAACTAATCAATCCCAACGGGCACTACACAGAAGAGGGAAACACTCTTTACTTGGTTAGCGTGAATCATGAAGACCTGATGGAAAACGATAAAAAGTTTTATCAGGAGAATTTTGATCTTCAAGACTTGAAGGAAAGATCGGCCTTTTATGTTGAAAGCTATAAAGAAATGGTTTTAAGCATGAATTATGATTTTTTTAAAGAAAGAGATATCACAAAACTCTTTACCGGAGCGACCATTAAGTGCACCCGCGATTTGCTTGAGGCCGGTACATGTGGGCGCTGTGAATACAGAAAAAGTGTTCCATCGGGAAGCTTTGATAAAATTGCCAATCCCTCACTGGATGATTTGGGAGTTGGGTTAAGGCTTGATGGACAGCTAATTAAAATGGGAGATTTAACCGCAGAAATGCTTGCTCCTGGCTCAGTAGTTTTTCACTTTGCTCCACAGGCATTGGATGTTTCTGTCACGCTTAAAGTGGAATTAGAAAAGAAGGCCTTGCCGACTTATAGGATTTCAGAAAATGTAGAGGAGCTCACTTATTGTGCTTCTGTTCCTAAAGGGTATATCACTTTAGGATCAAAAGCGTCGCTTAGTTTAAAAGTGAAAATGCTGGGAAGAGGTGAGAAGTTAAAAGATATTAAATTATAAAAAAAATGCAGCCGAGGCTGCATTTTTTTATTAACTGTTTAGCCCTTCAAAAAGGGAAGTTAGAATAGCTTTTTGTAGTCTAGTCAATTGATAGATATTAGTCATGATAAGAACAGGTGACTTCTTGATAGAAGCACAGATGACCAGCTGGCCTTTGTCTTTATTGTAGTCAGTGATTTCAAAAATGTTTCCGAAATCTTTTTCGTAGCTCTTTAAAACCATTTCATCCATGTCATCAATTGATGTCATTTCAGGGAAGCGCTCTCCAACGATTTTAACTTTTACAAGTTTGTTTTTTTCGTTTTCGTTTTTTGCTTTGATCATATCGTTGTAGATCAGCTTCAGGTTTGTAGCACCTAGGTTTGATTTTAAGATAAACCATAACTCTTCAAAAAATCCTGAACGGTCATTTGGAAATAGACCAAGCAGGTGAGTCCTGACTTTAAAAAGCTCTTCGATCAGCGAGATATTGTTTTGTAGAATCCAATTCTCGCGCATTTTATCAAAAATAGGTTTTGCTTCATCGTAACTTAGCTTGTCGAATCTTTCCGCTGAAAGACTGAACTCTGCGCTTGAGCGGATTGGATAGAATTTTAATTCGTTTTCAAGGCCAACCAGGAATTCATCGTTCTTTAGCTCTTCAGAGAAGATAAACCCTTGCAGTGGAAGGTTCTTAGCTTCGCTGATGTCGATGATTTTTGAACTTGGTGTTTCGTTGTGCTTGAAAGAGCGAACGATTCCTTGTTCCTTATTCTTAGTGTAGAGGAGATTAAAATCCATGTTTTTACCCAAAAGTCTTATAGAGTTTAAGCATTTTACTAAGGAAATCCGCCACTTGGCTAGGAAAAATGTGCGAAATTGCTCGCGATTTGATGTTCGTATAGACTTGAATATATGAATAAGTTGCTAAGTTTACTGATTGTTTGTGTTGTGTCGTGGCAGGTCCTGGCGCAAGACGAGCGCTATTTTAGGCAGCTATTCTCCGGAGAGCTCAATAAAAAGGGCAAGTCTGATGCCCGCAAGTATTCCTGGACTGTCCACACTCCTTATTACTCACTGGACTTAAACCGCGATGGGAAGGAAGAGCAGATCGTCTTTGTTAAAAAAGACAATGAGGATTGGATCGAGATCCTGGACAGCGAGAAGAATAAAATCTTCGGGCATATTTTTGAAAACAAGGGTTACGATTCAGAACTTTTTAGGATTGAACTTAAAACTCTTAATGCCAGAACAGATGTGCTGATCCTTTATTATTACGAAGGGGTGAGCAAATATATCGACTTTCAGGGAACGGCACGTATTTACGCCATCACTATCGATAACCGCGATCTAAAAACACTGAGTATCTTTAAGGGATCAAGTTTCTTTGATGAGGTGAAAACCTTCAAAGGGCATTATCATAAAAGAAATTACGAAGTGTATCTTGAAGACTTAAACCGCGACGAGACTAAAGAGCTCATCATCAAGCATAGAAATGCCAGCACTGTCTTTATCTACAAAGGACAAGGGAAGTGGCAGACTTTTAATCAAAACCAAAATTAATTAAGAGGCCTTTGGGAAATCGACGTCATCGTCGTCTTCAGAATTTTGCTGATAGTCCGTTTTGTATGGTTTGAACTGCTGAGTTTTTGGATAGTATCCAACAGCTTTCTCATCAGACTTTTTGCTGAACTTCTTTGAAACCATAATCCATAGAGCAATAGGAAGAGCGATTAAGAAAATAAGCGGGCCGACGTAATTAGATGGAGTTGTTGCGTCTGCTTTGGCCACAATGTTGGCCGGGAAACGCTTGGGTGCAGGGGCTTCGGTTTTAGCGAAGTCATACCCTGAATCAACTTTTTTTGCGTCTTCAATATCAACTTCAACTACTGGTTCCACCGATGGACCACGATGAACACTTTCAGGTTGTCCGTGAACAACACTCGATAGAGTGATAAAAGTGAAAGCGAATAATAGAGCGCAAATCTTTTTTTCCATCGTGAACTCCAGAGAAAAATTTCTCTATAAGTCTTATCGAAATGAAAAAGGAAAAGATTAAATTAGTCGGGTATTTTATTTTTCGAGCTCTTCAAGCTCTTGATAAAGCGCCAGGAGTCTTTCTTCCAGAACGCTTTGGGCGTCTGTCAGGATTTTTAATTCACCATTTTTAGGATCGGCGAGCTTCGTGTAGTCGAGGCCTGCGATCTTTTCTTCGATGATTTTAACCTTGGATTCAGTTGCTTCAATGTCGGTATAGATCGTTTCAAGACGAAGCTTGTTTTTGTTGTTGTTTACCTTAGGAGCTGCAACAGGTTGAGGAGCAGAAGGAGCAGGGGGAGCTTCTTTAGTGCTTTCCTTAAGCTCTTTTTCAATCTCCAGGGCATCCAGGTAAGGGGAAACCTGATCGTATCCACCTTCGAAGTTCTGTAGTTTCTTGTCATCAATCAACCAGACTTTATTGGTCACTGTACTTAAGAAAGCACGGTCGTGACTGATGAGGATAACGGCACCTGGAAATTCAGCGAGTTTTTCTTCCAGGATCTGGATCGTTTCAAGATCGAGGTCGTTGGTAGGCTCATCGAAGATTAAAATATCGCCCGGTTTTGTTAAGTTAAAAGCAAGTTGAAGCCTGCTTTTTTCTCCACCGGAAAATGTTTTAAGTGGGCGGTTGATATCGTCGCGCTCAAAAAGGAAACTTTCAAAGTAAGAGATGACGTGTTTTTTCGATCCATCCGGAAGGGCCACGAAATCATTTCCGTCGCCGAGCAATTGATAAGGAGTTGTATCGATATCGAGCTCATCGCGCTTTTGTGAGAAATATTGGATTTGTAAATTATCAGCAGTTTTCATCTTGCCACCAGTTGGAACAAGATCACCTTTGACTAATTTTAACAGAGTGGTTTTCCCCACACCGTTTTGTCCCAAAAGGCCAATCTTATTGCCTTTGTGGATTTCTCCGCTGATTTGTTCAAAGAGAACTTTCGATTTTGAGTATTCAAAATCAAGATCAGTGAAGGAGACGAGAACTTTTGTCTGACGGCCGGATTTTTGTAAACTTAAATCAAGGGTCTTTTTGGCTTCACTCTTGATTGTCGAAACACGGTCTTTTAGCTCGAGAAAATTCTCTACGCGCTTTTTACTTCTTGTTCCGCGGGCCTTAACACCCTGGCGCATCCACGCTTGTTCGCGCTCCAGATTGTTTTTAAGTTTATTGAGTAAACTCATTTTTGCCTGTTCTGATCTTTCCAGGAAGGCCAGGTAGTCAGTGTAAGAGCCGTCGAAGTTTTCGATTCTCCCGTGCTGAATATGCAGGATTCTTCTCGTTAATTTGGAAAGCAGGTAACGGTCGTGAGTAATAAGCATAAAAGCTTTTGAAGTTGAGTTAAGTTCGTCTTCAAAGAGCTTGATGGTTTCAATGTCTAAGTGGTTGGTCGGCTCATCCCATAAAATGAGATTGGCGTTGCTTGAAAGACCAAGGCTCAAGAGAATTTTCTTTTGCTCACCACCCGAAAGGTCGGTGATTTTTTTGTCTAAATTCTCGTGACCGAAATATTTTAAATATGATTCGTAATCCTGGATTAATTCCCATCCGTGAAGTCTTTCGAATTCATCGAGGTGAGTTTCATAAAGAGTTTTTAACTCAGGATAAAAAACGAAAAAGTAGTCCTTAATCGAGACATTTTCATGGCCGGTAACTGGAAGCTCTTGAGGGACATAAAAAAGAGTGAAGCGTTTTGAGTCGTCTCCATCTCCGCGCGCCTTATTGAATTCAAAGGGAGGCGTAGAGTGATCTGGAACCACATCTCCTGAGAGGATCTTAAACAGCGTCGATTTTCCTTTCCCGTTTAGACCTAATAAACCAATGCGGTCCCCTGTTGAAATAGAGAGCTGGGCATTCTTAAAAATGGTTTTAGTACCAAAGGTAAGGTGAATATTCTTGATGCTGCAAAGTAAACTCATTCAGCGATTATAATGACTTGAATATCAATCGGCAATTAATTCCCAATTGCACAGGGAGATTCCTGTAACGTGCTACCATTAAGTTAGGTTACCTTTTTGGGTGGCTCCCTGCGGGAGAGAGTATGAACATTCCAGCAATCGCAAAAAACACTTTTGAGTTGCTTCGAAATCAGCCCGAATTTATGAATATCACCGAGTCGGTGGTAGAGCACCTAAATAAAATCAAAAGCAAACTTGAGAAGGCCCGTTTCGTTCATAACGTTGTCGATGAATGCAATAAAGAAGTCTTCGCACACCCACTTTTAAAAGAGTTTGTTCCTTGTAAAGCTGGATGCTCTGGTTGCTGCCACACTCAGGTGAGCGTGACAGAAGATGAGGCCGAACTCCTGTTGCATAACATTGATGAAGGTGTCGTGATTGATTACAATCGCTTGAGTCTTCAGAGTGAAGTGGGCAATGAAGCCGCTGATTTTTACAAACTTTCTTATAAAGATCGCGCTTGTGTTTTCCTCGATGAAAACGGAGCGTGCAAAGTGTATAAAGACCGTCCCTCTGTTTGCCGCACTAACGCTGTTGTAGGTGAAGCCTCTCAGTGCGATACCAGCTCACAGGCCCAAGGTCCTCTTCGCTTAGTTAAAACCCCTAAGGCCGACATGGCCATCGTCGCAGCTTTTGCTGTGGCAGAAAGCGGAACTCTGCCAGTTATGCTCTCTAAGGTATTAAAAGAAAGAAACGCCAGCGAAGATATTGGCTTTTTCAAGACCATTTTCGATCGTTTTACCGGGCGAAAACCAGTTCCCAAAGACACCCGATTATAGTAAAAATCCCCAATGGATTGCCTCTTATGTCACTCTGATTCAACATCTTTTGTTGCCGGTACTTTTATTTGTCCGGAATGCGCACTGGTGTTTAAAAATCCAGCTGACTTTCTGAGCGCTACAGATGATCACGATCGCTATGCTCAACACCAAAACAATAGTGAAGACCAGGGATACCGCGATTTTTTAGGCAAACTTCTCAACCCACTAAAAGACTTTCTTCCCCCTCATTTTAATGCACTCGATTTCGGGTGTGGCCCGGGGCCAACTCTTTCACTTCTTTTAGAAGAAGAGGGTGGCGAGGTCGAAATTTACGATCCCATTTTTTTTCCAGACGCTCATTTACTCATCCCTGAAACTTATGATGTCGTGACATCGACTGAAGTTGTTGAGCACTTTAAAACGCCAAAAAAAGATTGGGAACTTTTAGTTGGACTCGTTAAAGACGGAGGTCTTTTAGGAATCATGACCCAGTTTTACGACGAGTCTATTGATTTCCAAAAGTGGTGGTATAAAAACGACCCAACACATGTGGCATTTTACCAGGAAAAAACACTCAATTACCTGGCGGAAACTTATCAACTCGATATGATCTACAACGATCACAAGTCAGTCGTGATTTTTAGAAAGAGAGGCTATTAATGTTTACCATGTATGCAATCCCTAATTGTGACACTGTTAAGAAGGCACGTACTTTTTTAGATAAGAAAAAGATCGCTTACGAATTTGTGGATTTCAAAAAAACACCACCGACAAAAGAGCAGATTAAGAGATGGGCCGATTTTATGGGGGAGCTTCCCGCTAATAAAAAAGGAACGACTTACAAAAAATTAAAAGATGAATTCGAGGCTCTGACACCAGCTAAAAAAATTGATTTCATGATCGAAAACTCTTCAATGATCAAAAGGCCCGTTTTAGAAAAAAATGGCAAAACGCTCGCGATTGGTTTTGACGAAGAAACATACGGCGGGCTCTAGTTTGGATAAGGCGACCTACCTCAAGATTAAGGCCGAAAGAGAAAAAGCATTTTTAGAAAGTAAAAATGCCAAGGAAGATTTTTGTTTTAAGTGCCATCGTCTGCAGAAGTATTGCCTGTGCCCACTGATTAAGCCTTTCGATACCAAGATGAAATTCGTTATCCTGATGCATCCGATGGAAGCAAAAAAAGAAAAGCAGGGCACTGGAAGAATCTGTCTGGCCACGCTTAAAAATTCGCACATGATCATGGGTGTAGACTTCACTGAAAACGAAGAGGTCAACGCTCTTATTAATGACCCGAATAATTACTGTTTTACGATGTATCCGGGAGAGCGTTCACTCAATGTTTCTGAGCACGATGTTGCTCCTTTAAATAAGCTTCTAGATGAGAATAAAACCATCGTTCTTTTCCTCATTGATGGCACCTGGCCTTGCGCTAAAAAAATGATGAGAGAATCTAAAAACATCCAGTCTCTTCCTCGCATCTCTTTTACAGCGACTCATACTTCTATTTTTGAAATTAAAGAGCAGCCTGCCGATTACTGCCTTTCAACTCTGGAGTCTATCCACTTCTTTATTCAAGAGTGCAGCCGCCGTGGAGTTGAAAATACGGCCGGGGCCGAGGACAATCTTATTGATGTTTTCAAGGCCATGATCAAGTTTCAAATGGACTGTGCTCTAGACCCGAACAGATCGTCTTATAAACGTGGATCAAAGTTGGGGTACTCTAAAAAAGAAGACCGTGTGAAGGCCAAGAAGTGGCTGACGAAAAGTCGTTCTGTTATTCTCCCTGATCGCTAATTTTTCTTAATTTATGTTCAAATTTATTTCAGTATGTTTGGAATTTTAAGACTTACAAGAGTTAAGGCGCCTATTAACTTGTAATCATTGAAAAATATCGAAATTCAAAGAGACAAGTGTTTTGCGATTCAATGTTTAATTCCTTTTGACATATTCTCGGGAGGCGTTGTATCAAACGCAAAATTTAAAAAGGAAGTAACTTATGTTCAAACTCATTCCTGTAATGTTGTTATTTTGTAGCTCGCTTGCTTTTGCAACTCCAAATGAAGACATGATTAGTTATGTAAAAAATGGCTATGAAGATGATCTTGTTGAATTGCTCGAAACGGGAAAAGACATCAACATAAATTATCAAGATGCAGAGGGGTTAACAGCTCTTCACTATGCAGCCCTCTATAAAAGACCAAATATTGTTAAAATTCTTACGACGACTTATCCATTGAGCGCGTTAATTGATTACAATGTCCAAGACAAATATAATCAGACTTCTTTTTATATCGCTATTCGCACATGTAATGAATGCGTGTCTATTTTATTAGATAAAAAATCTCGTATTGATATTGAGCTTGGTCCAATTACACCATTATTAAAGGCCGTGATTGATAAAAATGAACCAATGGCAACTCTGCTTATCAGTATTGGAGCAAATACTGATGTGTTGATGCCTCTGAAAGATGGCTCTACAGAACCTTTAATTGCATCACTGATTGATAAAAGAATGCTTCCAACTCTTAAAGAGTTTTTAAAAGTTAACACAAACTTAAATGTTAGATTTGGAAATAAATATACTGCTTTAATTTTAGCTGCTGCTTGGAATTCGAAAGAAGTGGTAAAAACTTTGGTAGAAGCTGGTGCAAACTTAAATTTAAGAGATGCCAATGGTAATACAGCATTACATCACGCAGCCAAAAATTTAGATACGAATTTAGACATGTCACTTTATGAATACTTGATTGAACGTGGAGCTAAAATTGATTTAGCAAATTCACAAAATTTAACTCCATCAATGATTTTAAGTTATCGTAGGTCATATCTTGAAAATTATAATCTATTTTTTGAACTATTGAATAATTCCTCAGCTGAAAGATACGAGATGAAAATCTCGCAAAATTTTGTAAGTAAAAAAAATGAAATGTCTATCACTGTTACGGTAGGAGTTAATACCTATGATGTAAATACGGTAAGATTTTTAAACGATAATGTAAGATTTGATTTGTCTTCTAATTTAATTATTTTTAACAATAAATTTATATTTAAATTTAAAAATGAGAATAATGCTCTTCAAGCTCAACAATCTTTATCCAACATGAAATCACTTTACGAAAATTTCATTTCAACATTATAAGGAAGTACAAATGAAAAAATTAATTTTAGCTCTTTCTTTATTTTCAGTTAGTGTTTTTGCACAAGAATTCTCAAGCTATACACAGTGTGCAGCTAAAACACCATGCTTTGACTATTATGGTAGACCGGCAGGAGTGGCACAATGTTTTGTTGTTGGTTCAGCCTACGTTAGCAGTGGAGATAATAGCAATGCATGTTCATGGTATGTTGAACCGGGAGTAGGGGTTAGGTGCTCAGGCTACGCTCAGGTGCGTAACCAATGGGGGCAAATAGTATGGGCTTGGCAAAATTATGAAGCTCGCTGTCCACGTTAGATAAATAAATTGCCTAAAGGCCGTTGATTTAACGGCCTTTTTATTTCTTCTAGCTACGCCTTAACTTATCCTACTAATAACACAAAAAGTGGGCATTCAAAGAAGCCTATCCATCTCATATATCCGACTGAAATCCTTAGCTTTAGGTCAATATTACCTTCCATCTTTTAAGACGTTATACGGTTATAATGTAAAATAGATTTATAGAACCATATCGGTGGGTACGAATATGTTAAAGCATCTTTATAAGACATTGTTGATTTCAGTGATCTCTTGGTCGCTTTTAACAGTTCAATCTTCTGTTGTTTTTGCGGCTGCGACTGAAAGTAAAGCAACTGTCACAACAGATTCTAATGGTGTCATCACTGCTAAGAAGAGTGTCTCTTTTGAGAAAGTAAGTGACACGGACATGTTGGCTTCGATTACCATGCTTGCCGGTGGATTTATTGCAGGAAGGATGTGGCAAGCTTATTCGCCTGTGTCTATTGACGTAACAATTGCAGCCGCTGGTGGTGTTGCGTTCATTGCAGGCGAGGTGATGAGTAATATCAAGTTCAAAGGCACTATTGATGCCATGACCGTTGAAGTGGAAAAAAAGAGTGACGGTACAATCAATGAAGAACAGATCCAAAGACTTCAAGATTTAAAAAAATCTTATGAAGAAGCAAAGAAAACGACTAAAACAAAAAAGACATTGCAATTGGCTGCAGCAGCTGCTTTTGGTGCTGCCGCTTTAACTGCAACTTATATGGCCTACAGTGAAGAGGGGGCAATTCAAAGTTGTCTACAGACACTTAATTATGCTTCCGGTGCACTAGATAAGTGTATTGCTGCGGGGGCGACCGGTGTCGGAGCAACTGAGTCTGGTGCTTGTACTGCTTGTAAGCCTTTAATGGAAGGGTATCGTGCAAGTTTCATGGCCTACTCTAAGGCCAGAACGCCTCCTGGGCAACCATCAGGAATGAAAGATAAAGCGGTGTTCCCTTATGAGCTGACAGCAAAAAATCCTATGAATATGTGTAGTGAAATTGTCGCTGGGGCAACTGTTACGACACTATCAAAAAGTGTGCAAGGGGCATGTTTACCGGCAGCTAATCTTCTAATTAAAGATCAGCAGTCTGCACCTAACCCAATTACTGGTGATATTGTTGATGCCGGAAAAATATTAGGACTGCCAGCGGCTCAGCATTTTGTGAATTCACCTCAGATAAAAACAAATATTTTCGCAAACTACTTAGAGAGAAGCTTATCGTTTATTTTTCCAGAAGCTCAGGCTGGTTGGTTGCCAATGCTTGGTTTAGGGGCTGGGACACTCTTAGCTTTTTCCGGAATCCTGGGAACAATGGGAGTTTCAGTTGATACGTACATGTTTGTGCCAATGAACAGAGCGATCGCTTTTGGTGTCCTTGCTGGAATTTCATACATGGCTTCAAGATCATCTGATAATATCATTAAGAAGCTTGATGATAACATCCAGAAAATCGATGCAATTCTGGCCGACATGAATAAATTAAACAAAGGGGTTAAGGCCCAGAACTTACAAAATCAATCTGTCGCTATTAAGACAATCAATCCTTCTATCCAGAGTGCTCAGCCTTTCTCTGCAGATGGTTCTGCTAAAACTCCGTGTATGACAGGCAACAGCTCTGAAAATTGTGCGAAATTAGCGGACAAATTATCTTCTATGCCAGGCTTTGCAAATTTACCTGATTCGTTGAAGGGGATTGCTTCTCAGTCAGTAAGTCTTGGTGACAGCTTAAGTGGATCATCAGGAATCAGTGGTTCAACACTAACAAGTGCCGAAGCTCTAGGGAACAAGCAAAACGCGATCAACAAAGCATTAAAGAACCAGCAGGCAAAACTGACAAAAATTACCAATGGAAAATTTGATGCTGGTAAAGAAGAAAATAAATTCAAAGATAAAGTTAATGCAGCTTTAAAAAAAGAATTGCAAAAGCATGGAATGACAGCAACTGGTTTCATGGCAAGTATTGGCTCAACTCCAATGAACTCAGCCGATTCTAAAAATGATAAGGACTCGGGTTCTGGCAAGGGTGTCAATTTTGAAGGCAATGCTGTCAACTTAGCTGCAGGTGAAGCAACTGGTGAAAAAGAAAAAGAAGAAGGACTAAAACTTGAGTTTAAAGATACTGCACCAGTAGGTGATGGTCTGGCTCTTGGAGCTCCGATGGTTTCAGGCTCGGATCATTTAGATGTAAAAACCGATGAGATCAACGGCCAGAATGGGCCATCAATTTTTGAATTAATTTCTAGAAGATATTTTAAATCAGGTTACCCAAAACTTCTTGAGGAAGAACCAGCTAAAAACTAAGTTCTCTCTAACAAGATCGAGGCACGTATGTTGAAGTTTTTTTACAAAGTATGTTTGGTATCAATTCTTTCCGGTTCCTTAATGCTGATTGATTTCAGTTATAAAGGGGCACTTCTTCAGTCTGCGCAGGCAGAAACTGTAAAAACTGAGGCCATTAAGGATAAAGACTTAATGGGGACGTTGACCATGACAGCAGTTGGGACCATCGCCTCACGACTTTATACTTATAAGATGACAACGGATGTGATGCTTGCAGCTGCCGGTGGTGCTGCTTTTATTGCAGGTGAGGTTCTTGCTTATCTTAAATTAAAAGAAGTGATGAAAGGCATGGAACAAGAAATCACTAGGGATAAAAACGGAAACATTAATCAAGAACAAATTGCAGCTTTAGAGAGATTGAAAAAGTCTTATGAAGAAGCAAAGAAAACTGCAAACACAAAAAAAATGCTTCAAATGGCTGCAGCAGCGGCTTTCGCAGCTGCAGGTGTGGCCGCTTATACAATGGCTGCCGGTGATATGACGGCGTTAACTACATGTACATCGGGAATTGGAACAGCTCTATCTACAGTTTCCGGAGCAGTCACAGCTCAATGCCAAGCTTGGTTAAGTGCTCCTTGTCCCGGGCCTTGTACACAGCCGCTGGGTGCGCAATGTATGAGTGAAGTTGGTACATGTACTGCTGCTATCACCAAGTATCAACAATCGTTAATGACATATGAAATGGCCAGACAAGCCTCTGGACCATCAGCACAAGGATTAGCGACAACGACTGCTCAAGGAAAAGCTCTTCAAGCAGAATTAAGTGCATTGACCGGGTCTTGTCCAATGCACACTCAAGCGGCTAACGGATCACTCCAGGGAGCTTGTCAGCCTCTTATTCCAAATAATGATATCGGGACCAGCGGTGGTGCCGGGCTTATGACAGCAAACAATTCTGTGCAGGATTTACCGCCTATTCTAAAAAAGTACTACATGCAAAACAAGATGGATGCTAGAGAGATGGCAAGTGTTATTGAAAAGAATAAGGCCCATTTCTCTGCTTATTTTGAAAAAGCATTCAATGTAATTTTCCCTCCAGCGCATGCTGAACTTTTTAGTGCAATGGGAATTGCTTCAAGTGCAGCGGTTACTTTCCTTTTAGCGACGTCAGCGACACTTGGGCCATCAATTGATATGTTTCTACTTATCCCACAAAAACGTGCGATTGCATGGGGAGTACTGGCCGGTTTAACATTTGCTGCAACATCGGCAACAGATAATGTCATCAGCCAGATAGATGCAAACATTAAAAAAATTGATACCATTTTGCAATCAATGAGATCTCTAACATTGGGAGCGAATACTACACAAATAGCGGCAAAACAGCCGATGATTCAAACGACCATTAAGCCAAATTCGAATCTGGCGATTGCAGGTGCTAACTATGAAGAGGTAGATTTGTCACAATCAGCTAATGGTGTGGCATTACCTTGTTATACTGGTGGTGATTCGAAAAACTGTAAGTCATTTGACGAGTCAGTTAAAAATCTTCCAAGTTACAATGGTCTTAATGCCGATTCTCAAATGCAGTTATCAACCTTGTTAAAAAATGCAAATGGATTTAACGGGACAAGTAAAATCACGAAAGGATCACTGGAGGGCGCTTCAAACCTTGCCGGCCAAGCTAATGCTTTAAGAAGTGCTTTAGATAAAGCACAAAAAAATGCAGCTGATCGCTTGTTGAAACAAAAAAGTAAGATCAATTTAGCTCAACAGGCTAAAGCGCTTTCGGATTCGATTGAAAAGGGTGTGAATGATTCTTTAAAAAAATCTAACTCTACTGCCGGCCAGATGTACGCTTCAATGTATGGTGGCCGAGGTGGCGCATCTGCTGTTGGTTCATCTACCGCTTCTACAGATGACAAAAAAGTTGAAGAGTTAAAAAAGACTCCGGCGGCAGGTACCGGTGTGATAGATATGAGCGGTGCTGGTGCTTCGGGAGAGAAGGTAGATCTAGGTCTTACTGGTGTAACTGATAATTCTAAAACAATGACTCCTGAAGAATTAGCTGCATTTAATGAAGCTCAGAAAAATGCAGGTGCAACAATGGACGATTACGATTTAAAAGAAAATCAAATCTCAAAAGACTCATCAACTTCAATCTTTGAACTCATCTCAAACCGCTACCAACGCACAGGTTACCAACGCCTGTTTGAGAAAGTTAAGACCCAAGATCCGACCAAAGCAAAAGAATAAAATACTTCATAAGCCCCTCATTTGAGGGGCTTTTAGTTCGCGCCGCAAACTATTTTTCAAACCCCCTTTACATGGTTACGATTGTATACTAAGCTCTCGTTAGGAACTGAGTCTAAAATGAGAGGTTATTATGAAATTAGATACTTATAGTCAGTCTACGCCAGAAGTAGCGGAAACTAATACAATCAATACTGCTAAAACGGCCACTACGGAACAGTCTGGTAAGGACTTCTTCGTACAGAACACATGTAAAGATAAGAAGGACAGCGAAGGCCACGGCGTATGCCCTCTAAGAGAGCTTTTAAGCCGTCTGGGAGACAAGTGGAGCGTGCTTCTAATCCTTACTCTCGCAAGAATGCCAGGAGAGCGTGCACGTTTCTCTGAGCTAAAAAGAAGCCTTCCGGATATCTCACAAAGAATGCTGACTGCGACTCTTAGAAACCTTGAGAGAGATGGTCTTATTTCAAGAGAGATGTTTGCTGAAGTGCCACCAAGAGTTGAGTATCAACTAACTGAACTTGGAGTGAGCATTCTAAACCCAATGAGAGAAATTGTTACCTGGATCGAAGGAAACTGGACAACGATCATCACTTCGAGAGAAACTTTTGATAAGAAAAATCCAAAAGAGGAAAGTGAGCTTCAGTAGTGCTAGAAACAATTGATAAAAAAAAGATCGTTGAAGTTTTAATTGAAAAGTTAAATACAGAATTAAAAGAAGTCGAAGGCGCGGCCAAATCCACTCGTGATTTGGCCGTAGCCCCCGATCTCAAGTCGGAAGGAAAGTACGACACTCGTGCCATCGAAGCTGGGTATCTTGCCAGCGCTCAAAATAAAAGAGTCGAAGAAATCAAAATGGACATTCAGATGCTCGAAGACCTGGTGACTCAGATTGAGCCGGCCAGCAAACTTCAATTGGGCTCTTTAGGTCTTATTGACTGCAACGGACAGAAGAGATTGTATTTTCTCTCGACCACGTCTGGTGGATCAATGCTGATGATCGATAATTATCCAATTCTGGTGATTTCAGTTTTTTCTCCTATTGGCGATGCGGCCTTAGGCCTTGGCGCTGGAGAGAGTTTTGAAGTGGAAACTCCAAAAGAGACAAGACAGTACGAAATTGTCGAAGTATATTAACTCCAACAAAAACCAAAGATAAAAATCAAGTGAAGTCTGGTGAGATTCCAGCACTGTCCCGCAACGGTTAGAGTCCGATCCTTATTTTTATCTCCATTCATCCCGCGGAGGAATTTATGACTGAGCCATTCTCTTTATCTGCCCTTATTTCTGCCAAAATTGAAAATTCAATCACCAAACAAACCAAGGCCATCTTTCCCGATGTCACCAATCACTATGAAACATTATTTGGTGGTACTGCTTTATCGTGGATGGATGAAATTGCTTTTATCTGCGCGACTCGTTTTTCACGTTTAAGAGTTGTCACTGTTTCAACAGACAGGATCGATTTTAAAAGACCAATTCCTGCAGGGAAAATCGCAGAACTAGTCGCCAAAGTTAAAAAGGTTGGTGAGACAAGTCTGGTGGTCGGTGTGGAAATGTTCACTGAAGACATGTACGGCGAAAGCAGGGAGCTTGCCGTTAGAGGGGACTTCACTTTCGTGGCCATAGACGAAAATAAAAAGCCAACAAAAGTACTAATTTAAACACTTTATATTGTAATATCTATACGCTTTTTATTTTGATATTCCTTTGTGATTAAGCATCGGCTAGGATCGGAAAAATTATCCATCACCTATGAGAGGGAATATGAAAAAGATTTTAGCTGTATTTATTTGTATGATGTCTTTTAGTGCTTTTGCAGAGTATTCAGCAGAAGAGAGAGCAAAATTAAATGCTATCAGTTCATCTCTGACGAATCGTCGAACAGAGTATGCGAGTGCTATGGCCAGCGCGCGTCTTTATTCTGAGACGACAGATATCTTCGACCTTAATAAGTACTGTAAGGTTCTTCAAGGCGAATTTGGAGTTCCATTTCAAGAGTTTTCGACTTATGCAAAACAAGCGAATTCTGTATTAGTGTCTAACGACTCTACGGAAGTTAAGAATCTTTTAAACTCAATGTTGATTAACGGAGAGAGTGCTATTGCTAATTGTGGAAAGAAAAAAGCCAGCTTTAGCACATTAGAAGCCTTTTATGGTGCGATGGCCCCTCTACAGGATTTAATTCTTAAAGCTGTTAATCAAAGTGGAGCAGGTGAAGTGGCCGTAGAAGATTATGATAGAGTGACACCTGGTCTTTCAAAACTTGCCTTCTCTAAAGATGTAAAAGCTTTAAAAGGGAAATTCATTATTCTTATCTCTAAAGAAAATGGTAAAAAATGTGAATTAAGTATCAATACGAAAGCAGCACCTTTTATTGTGATTCCTGCAGGATCAGAAATGGTCATCCAAAACCGTTTTGATGGAGTTCCAAATTACGGTCTTTACCTAATGAGTGAGCGCGCACCTGGCGATTTTCTTTTTGCTCTAGGGTGTGGAAAAGGCCTAAGCGTTGATCAGATCCAGAACATGCTGGCAGAGATTGGCGTTTCATTTAAAGATATTAAGTAATCCTTATTGGCAACTAGAAGCAATGAGTTTCTAGTTGCCTTTCTTTGGGCATCGGTCTTCTCATCTTTACTAAAAAAGAACCCGCGAATACGAAAACTGCATGGCCTTGTAGAGTTATGACAGTTTTTAGACAAATATTATTTTTATAGCGAGTGTCTAATAGTCTTTTAAGAATAAGAACCTTAAGATCTAAATAAATTTCAGCTTACTTCACCCTAAATGGATTTTCTATTTTTGTTCAGTCTTTCACCACTCACGAATCCAAACTTAATGGTTTCTTAAGCTATTATCAATTTTACTGACCTGGGTTAACTATTCTTTTTCATTATCGATAAGCCCTGCAAATAAACTTATGTTCGCAATAGGCGCGGCTTAACCAAGGAAATCAGTTTGAAAAATTTTAGTTTAAAGGCAAAGTTGCTCTCGCTTTCAACCTTTCTAATTTGTATTTCGTTTTTAATTGGAGGCATTAGTTATTGGAGTTTGAGTAAAGTTGTTAAAAACTTTTCTGTTATTTCTGATACAAGTTATCCTAACACATCAAACATGCTTCAAATGTTCTCGAACTATCGTTCTATGAGAATTGAGGTGACTCAACTGATCTCATCTGAAGTGCCGACAGATATAAAAGATAAAGTTTATGATACTCTTGAAGAAAATATTAAGTCAGATGCAGAACTTCAAAAAAAATATCAGGAAGTAGAGTATTTACCTGGCGAAGAAGTTCTTTATCTTGATTTTAGAAAGTATATTGATGAATCAATTGCAGAAGTTAAAACTGTAATGGAAATGTACAAAAAAGGAAAAGTTGATGCTGAATCACATGCAAAAATGATTCAGATTGTAAATTTCAAACTTGGTGACATCGGTGTACAGGCGAGAACAGCTTCTCATAAACTTAGAAATTTTCATTACGAGCAAGCAGAGCTGGCAGAAAAGACAGCTAAAGATGCAGCTGCAAATGCTACATTTATCATGATTGTTACAATTGCCATTTTAGGCTTTCTGGGAATTGCCGCTTCGTTCATCTTCTCAAATGCATTAACAAAAGCACTTAAAGCCATCAGCGACGCTCTAGATGAATCAAGTACACAAGTATCTTCAGCGGCAGGACAAATTGCTTCTTCTTCTGAAGAACTTTCTCAGGCAGCAACAGAGCAGGCCGCCTCTCTGGAAGAAACATCGGCATCAGTAGAAGAAATGAGCTCAATGATCTCTATTAACTCAGAAAATGCAAAAAAAGCTTCTGAAAATTCTGTATCTTCACATAAACAAGCAGAAAGAGGCCGCCAAGTTGTTAGCGAAATGGTGGCTTCAATGGCCCAAATCAATGAAAGTAACAATAATATTATGACTCAGATTAATGCTTCTAACGAGCAAATGGGTGAGATCGTAAAAGTTATCCAGGAAATTGAATCAAAAACAAAAGTCATCAACGACATCGTATTCCAGACAAAGCTTCTATCGTTTAATGCTTCTGTCGAAGCAGCAAGAGCTGGTGAGCAAGGAAAAGGATTTGCGGTTGTAGCTGAAGAAGTAGGTAACCTGGCACAGATGAGTGGTAACGCAGCTAAAGAGATTTCTGAAATGCTAGCGTCTTCAATTAACAAAGTAGAAAGCATCGCTAATGAAACAAAGACAAAAGTAGATATCCTGATTACGGATGGTGCTGAAAAAGTAAGAATGGGTACAAAAGTTGCTGAAGAATGTGGTGAGGTTCTTGCTGATATCGTAACGAATGTTTCGAGTGTTAGTACAATGGCGAGCGAGATCTCAAACGCAAGTTTAGAACAGTCTAAAGGGATTCAAGAAATCACAAAGGCAATGGGACAACTTGACCAGGTCACTCAGACCAACTCGGCAACTTCTGAAGAAGCGGCGAGTGCAGCAGAAGAATTGTCTGCTCAGGCAGACTCTCTAAAGAATCAGGTTTTAACTCTTGTAGCCGTTATTAACGGATCGAATGCACCAGTGCATACAACTGTTGATAAAAAACCAAATGCACCAAAGCAAGCAGCAAAGGCTCCGGTTAATACTTCAACAACAACGAATGTTATCCATATGAAAAAGCCAGCTCCTAAAAAAGCAGCAGCTAAGGTGGCGACAACTGCAGCCCCTGCGCCAGCAATGAAAAAAGCCGCCAATGGTGGAACGAAAGATGGAGTACCAAGCTACGACCATCCAGGATTTGAAGAGGTTTAAGAGTTGGACTTTGCATTGCCAGATTTTTCAAAGAATTTTGAAGAAGAGAAACATATTCAGGACGAGGATTTTGCCTACTTTCAGGACCTCGTCCTTTCTATTGCAGGGATCTCCCTAAGCGAGAAAAAGCGCGATCTTTTAAAGACGCGCTTAGGTCCTTATATCCGCGACAACAATCACGGCAATTATAAAGAGTACCGCCGCTATCTTGAAAATCTGCCAGAAGAGCATCCAGAATGGCAGAATTTAATTAACCTTATCACAACCAACAAAACTGATTTTTTTAGAGAGCCTGCACACTTTGAATACATCGAGACCAAGCTGATTCCTGAATGGGTTAAGATGGGAAAAAAGGAAGTGCGTATCTGGTCTGCAGCATGTTCTTCTGGCGAAGAGCCTTATACGCTGGCAATGTTTTTAAAGAAGAAACTTCCGGCCGGAATGACTTTTAAAATCATGGCTTCAGATATTGATACAAATATTTTAAGCCGTGCAAAAAATGGTGTGTATCCAATTTCTAAGTTCAATGAAATTCCAGAAGAGTTTCAAAAAGATTCGCTTGATATGGGAACAGGGGCCATCTCTGAATGGTTTAGAGTCAAGAAGAAGTTAAAAGATCACATCGATTTTAAACTTTATAACTTGATTGAAGACAATCTTCCCAGCGATGAGCTTTTTGATTTAGTTCTTTGTCGTAACGTCATGATCTACTTCCCAAAAGAAGTGATTAAAATTGTCGCAGATAAAATCTATAAGGCGACAACTAATGAAGGATGCTTGTTTATTGGGCATTCAGAGTCTTTGCAGGCGATTAAGAGTTCATGGTTTACGGCAGCTCCATCTATTTACAAAAAAACGGCCACCGGTAAGAGAAGATGAATGAAAACATCCTTTGCCTGAACATTGGAGAACTCATTGTCACAGGCGATGATGTAGTGATTAGCACAACTCTTGGGTCTTGCGTTTCAGTTTGTCTTTATTCTTCATCTAAAAAAATTGTAGGGATGATCCACTATGCACTTCCTTGTTTTTTGGAAAATAGCGAAGAGGGAGATGATCTTCGTTATGGGGATCGCGCTATCCCTATTTTAATTGAAGAGATGGTCAAAGCAACCAAAGAGCCAGTCACTGGATTAAAAGCAAAGATCGTCGGCGGAGCCAACTGCTTCATTCGCAATTCAAAGGGTGGATTGGATGATATAGGCGAAAGAAATATTGAAATGGCCAAAAAGATTTTAAAACAATTTCGAATTGAAATTGTAGGTGAACATATAGGTGGAGATGTTGGTCGAAAAGTCCTCTACCACGGCCTTGAAGGAAGGCTCCAGGTCGCTAGCTTAACGAAGCTTGAGTAACGCTTCATTTGCCCTGGCCAGGCGTTCATAAAAAGTCTCCTGAGAACAATTTTGCTCTCAGGAAACGTATGGGACAAGAGTTAAATCATGATTCCGCCTGAAACTTCGATTCTTTGAGCATTTATCCAACCGCTCTCATCAGATAGCAGAGCCGCGACAGCTCCTCCAACATCATCAGGCAGTCCAACACGGCCAAGAGATGTTTGAGCTGCCAGGGCCTTATTCATCTCTTTGTTATCTCGGACATCTCCTCCACGGAAATCAGTTTCAATTGGTCCCGGAGCGATTGTATTAACTGCAATTCGACGTGGCCCAAGTTCTTTGGCCATATAGCGAGTCATCACTTCGATAGCACCTTTTAGGGCGCCATAAACTGAGTATCCAGGAAATGAGAAGCGAGCAAGTCCTGAAGAGATATTGATAATTCGGCCGCCATCGCTCATCAGAGGAAGAAGTTTTTGTGTCAGAAAAAAAACTCCTTTGAAATGAATATTTGTCAATTGGTCGAATTGTTCTTCTGTTGTTTCCATAATGCTGACGTTGATTCCGATGCCAGCATTATTAACTAAGAAATTAAAATTCTCTCTTTGCCATTTGCTTTTTAAAACGTCTCCAACCAGACCTGCAAAGTCGCCAAAAGTTTTTGAGTTCTCCACATTGAGTTGAAGAGCATGGGCCTTGCGTCCTAATTTTTCAATTTGAGAGACAACCTCATTGGCCTCTTCTTTTTTGCTATTGTATGTAATGATCACGTCTACACCTTTTTCAGCTAAATGTAGTGCCATGCTTTTTCCAAGTCCTCTGCTTCCGCCAGTAATAAGAGCAATTTTTGTTGTCATGTTATTCTCCTTGATGACTTTATTCTATTTGATTATTAATTACGGATAAATATGAGATATTGTGATATACTGTTCATATAAAACGAACAATAGAAAGAGGGATAATGGACCGTTTTTATTCAATGCAGATCTTTGTCAGGGTTGCTGAACTCAATAGTTTTACTAAGGCAGCCGAAAGCCTGGGGCTTCCTAAGGCCAGCGTTTCTACTTACGTGCAACAGCTGGAATCGCAGGTTGGCACACGTCTTTTTCATCGCACGACAAGAAATGTTCAACTGACTAACGACGGTTTGGCATTTTATGAAAGGTGCAAAGATCTCTTAATGGATGTGGAAGAGACCGAGGGCATGTTTCGCGACGAAGGTTTGGGAGTGAAAGGGCGAATCAGGGTAGATATGCCTGTTGCTCTATCTCGCAATGTTGTCATTCCAAGATTGCCTGAGTTTCTCAAAGAGAATCCTCAAGTCGAATTAGAAATTAGCAGCACTGATAGGCGTGTGGATTTGATTCAGGAAGGTTTTGACTGTGTTGTGAGAGTGGGAAGCCTCGCCGACTCAGGTCTTATTGCCAGACCTGTAGGTGAAATGAAAGTTATTAATTGCGCTAGTCCCCAGTACTTAAAAAAGTTTGGAACGCCAAAAAAGCTTGAAGACCTCGCTGATCATTTGTTAGTCCATTACACGCTTACATTAGGAGGCAGGCCTTTTGGATTTGAGTATTTTGAAGACGGCAAATATAAAACCATGAAAATGAAAGGGACGATAACCGTCAATAGCACTGAAGCCTATCAATCGGCCTGCTTGAGTGGTTTGGGAATTATTCAGGCCCCGGAAGTTGGGCTAAGAGATTTAATCAAAAAACAAAAGCTGCAAGAAATTCTTCCCAAGGTCATCTCTGAGCCGATGCCTGTGTCTATTGTTTATCCAAATCGCAGGAACTTACCAAGAAGAGTAAAGGTTTTTATGGATTGGCTGGATGAAGTGATTAAGGATTACATCAATCATTAATTAAGTAACAGGTAGAGCAAAACTAAAAACAGTTCCATTAGGATTTTTATTCTGCGCCTTGATTTCACCTTTATGTAAGTGAACAAAGTCACGGCAAAGAGTGAGGCCTAGCCCTCCTTTATAAGATTTCATATGAAAGCGGCTTAAGAACTGATTCATTTCCATTTCATTCACCCCCGGGCCTTCATCGGAAATCGTGATCGTTACCAACTCGGCATCCATCGTAGCTTCAATATGAATATTGCCATTTTGAGGGGAGTATTTGATAGCGTTTGAAATTAAATTCCTCACTACAGTCTGGATCATGTTGACATCAATTTTAGCCGATGTGTTTTTTTGAATGTTAAGAGTGTAGCCGATATCTTTTTGCATTGAGATTGGACTTAGGTAAAGAATGGCTTCATCGATAAGATCGTAAAGATCGACTTGAGTTGTTTTTAATTGAATTTTTTCCAAACTGTCTTTTGACCAACGAAGGAGACCTTCAACAAACTTGGTGACGTTTTGAGAAGAGTCATGCAACAGGCTCAAGCTTGCCTTCAAATCTTCATCCTCTTGAATGGCCGGATGATCCATCAGGGATTCGACTAAAAGCGTGTGGCTAGCGACATTTCCGATGAGGTCATGGGCCATAACACTGATGAATTTAGTTCTGATTTCCGCCATCTGAGTGAGTTGGATTTCATAATTTTTTTGCTCGGTAATATTTTTTATAATGATGATTCTTCCGGCAAAAGTATTGTTGTTGGCGAGAATGTCTTCAATAGTAATGGAGTAGTATTCTTTATAAGTTTTATAATTAAGGAAGAACTCACTGCTTGGTTTGCCGTCTTCTATGGCCGCAGTTATATGCGAGATAAATTTGTTAAAGGGAAGATCAGACAAGTTTTTGCCATAGGATGAATCATTGAGCTGCAATTGCTGTTTGGCACAAGCATTGAAATCAACTATTTTATTTTTTTGATCAAGACTGATGTAGATGTCGCTGATGGAATCGAGAATCAGACCTCTGGCCACAGGAACAATCTTTAGAACTTCACCTTTTAAAATGATGTAGCAGAAGCATAAGGCCGAAAGAGTTAAAAAAACAGGAACGATTTGAAGATACCGCAAGGTCGGTGACAGCGCCACGGCGACGGTATCAATGGCAAAAGGGACCAGGATACTGGTAAAAAGGATCCAGTTATAATGCTGTTGAATATGGTTCTGTCTTTTTGTAGAGGTCATTAAAAGAAAAAGAGACCACAGCACTGTGACTCTAGCCGCGAAATGATTAAAAAAGAAAATGGGGCCGTTATGAAATGTCAGGACATTGAATCCATAAATATTCCGAATCTCATATTGCTTGATGAAATATTCATGATACGGGCTGATAATAGTTAGTATTGAAACGCATGGTGCAATGATTAAGCTTATTTTTACGTATAGCGGAAGAGGTTTATAATCCCCTAAAGAGCGAATAAGATAAAGTAAGCTGACAGGGATCATGCAAATGCCGACTTGTCTTATTCTCATCAAGTCTATTTTTAAATCCAGAGAGGGAACATTAAAGATGAGAGCAGCTCCTAATGACCAAACTGAAAGTAAAAAGAGAAAAAGACAGAGATAAAGTCCAAGCTTGTTAGATGCTTTCTTCAAGCAATAGAAACTCAAAGAGATGAGTATTAAACCAGAAATCCAGTGAAGGACATTGAACAAGATAGGCATATGTTCAAGTATTCCTTATTTTTATTGATTTTGCTTGCACAAAATGAGCTTTTTTTCTAACGTAGTTATATGAATAAAATAAATGTTGTCATTGTGGATGATCATCCACTCTTTCTTGAAGGTATTACCTCTGTCCTGTCTAGAAACGAAAGATACAATGTCGTAGGAAAAGCTGAAAGCGCTACAGATGCGATGGATCTTTTATCTCGAAACAATGCTGAAGTTATTATTTGTGATTACTTAATGCCAGACATGAATGGTCTTGAGTTCATGACTAAGATGAAAGCGGCCCGCTCTCCAGCTAAATTCGTCTTTATCTCTCAATATCAAAGTCATGAAGTTCTCACTCAAATCATTCAGGCCGACATCGATGGGTTTGTTTTTAAGAGTGATTCAACTGACGAAGTTATGAGGGCCATTGATACAGTTGTTCAAGGTGATAAGTTCTTAAGTCCTAAAGTGAGCAATGTTCTACTGGAAAAAACAAAAATGAATCCAGTGTTCGAAGCTGAATCACAAAAGACAGTAGATGTGACTGAAAGAGAGAAAGAAATCTCTCGCTACATCACTCAAGGGAAAACAAATAAAGAAATCGGTGTCATTTTAAATTGCTCTGAGCACACAGTTAAGTGTCATAAAAGTAACTTAATGAGAAAGTTGGGACTGAAAAATGCTGCTGAGATCAGCGCATGGGCCATCAGGCAAAGACTGTAACTAGTCCATATGGATTAGTATTATTCCCTGGAAATTGAAAAGATTATAATAAAAAGCCCATCTTGAAGATGGGCTTTTTTTATTTGTCGTCCAAAAGGATGACAAGAATGAATTATAGAAGTCCACAGCTCTTAGCTGCGTTTACAGCATCGATATGACCAAACATCTCTGGGATTGAGATCATAGTGTCGATGTCTGTTTTTGAAAGATTGTAGTAGATGTCGCTATTGTAAGCTTGAAGACGATCAGCTGTGCACTGATATTTTTGTTCTTCAGTGATACATGCTTTTTCAGCATTGATGGCATCGATATGTCCGAACATTTCCGGGATCGTGATCATCGCGTCGATATCTGAGCTTGAAAGGTTGTAGTAAATGCTGCTGTTATAAGCTTGAAGACGGTTGGCGATACATTCATAGTCGCGACCAGAAGAAGCCATTGCGTTTGAACCAATAATACCAAAAGCTAGAACTGACATTAAAAGTGCTTTCATATATTCCTCTCATAAGGGTGATTTATGAGCCACGTTCTATCACTTTTTTCTCAGAATGGTTGTCAGGATTTGGTTATATGTAGATTTTACCAAACGCCAAAAAGCGGACGAGGAGATGGGGTCCGTCGTCCGCTTTTAGGTGGAAGTAGTGGTAAGTTCGGAAAGAATCGTTGTATTACCTAAAAGAACCTCATAGGAGTTCCATTGTTAATAGTGATCCATTCCACCAGATCTAGGTTAATTGGGAATGTGACTAAAATACCTCTTTTGTTATGCCTTGGGAGTTACAGTTTAAGAGAGATTGCAAAGTTTCAAAAAAGCAGGGACTTAGCTCTAGAGCGCCTCCTCAAATGTGCCACCTTTTTAAGGAGAAGAGCTTTAAGGGTTCAGGAGTACGTTAAAAAACTTGGCCAGAGTCCTTCTCCATTACAATAGGGGAATGAAGCTTTTCATTCTTACTTTATTATTCTCACAAACTTTATACGGACAAACCCTGAGCAATAAGCGCTCTGAGCTTATTGATGTCTATGCCTCTAACCTGGATGGGATTTGGTCCCTATCAGAGAATGTCCCAACGGACTTCTATTTGTCTTCGCTGGGAGTCTCCCTTTTAAAAGGAAGTCGGTCTTCTGATCCTGTCTTGAACGCACGCCTGGACCGGGCCAGTGCGAGTCTACTTTATATGGCCGCAGAGACGAGTCTATTGATGGGCAGTGAGCAGTTTAAAAATCTGGCAAATTGTAATGGGGTTTATGAGAAATATAAAAAGGTGATCACTGATAAAATAAACGATCCAGAAAATATGTGTCCAACGAGCATGATTGAGCACGGTGTATGTGTAAATACTAATTTTCTTTGTTACAGCAAGCTGGTTAATTACCGTGATCATTTTGAACACATGACGAATTTTACACTCTCATCAATGATGAATACTGAAGAGATTGTGAGTCCCATGGCCAGAGATGCACTTTCTTTGGGTCTGGAGAGTTCACTTAATGGTATCCAATTTGGGTGTGAAAAAGGATTTAGTCCTTGGGCCAATAGAGTTGGTCAGGAGTTTGGGAAGAGCTGTGGAATGCTAATTAAAGATACGATAAGTGAACATATCTTTTTGCAGGATATGCCAGCGATCTGTAGGAATAAAGACAAATTTCCTCGACTGCCTTTAATGTTTGCTTCAACTGGACGTGCGGAGGGAACGGGGCTTTACTGTGAGGATAGTCTCTTTCAGGGAATTTCTATCTCGAGACCACAGTCACTAAGAATAAAAAAGCTGTTTTTAATCAGCTCTCAGTTAAGGGCCTTTTACTGGATGCAAATGGCAGAGGAGATTTTTGAAAGAACAAAGACGATTAGTGCTGATATAAAAAAAGGACAACCGACGGCCAGCCTCGTTTATAGTTTTTCAGGAGATGCTCTGTGCGTGTCACCAATGAGAAATAAAGAGTGTGTGATTTTTGGATCATCTTTTCTTAATAGCTATAAAGCAAAACCTCCACTGAGTGCTTTATCAATGGCCTATGAAAGCGCTGCTGCTGTTGGCAATTTGTATAACTCAAAGAAACCATTGCAAGCGGGGGAATTTAAGGCCCTGGAACGTTTGTCCAATGACTTGGAAAACCATCGCAATAATGCCTTATCTTTAAAATTGACTGTTCAAGGACTGATAGAGAAAAGTGGAGTCAGGTTTAATTATTTCACGGAATCAAACTCTTTATAGTCGTTCAGGAATAATTGTTATATACCTATGCAATGAATCTAAAGGAAAATTTGCTTAACGATCTCTTAAGAGTTGAGGTTGCTAAAAAAGGACAATCGGCGACGTTTGCATTTGCTGGCTTTGCTTTGTTTTCTTTTTTCTATGGCTACGGTTGTGAGAGATTCCTTTCTCTTATTAAGATTATTTCTCTGGCCCTTTTTGTTCTGAGTATCTTCCGTTTTTTCCACTACAGAAAAATCATTTATCAAGGCACGCTCAGCCATTCAGAATGGCTTTACACTATTGCTTTGGTAACGTTGAATGGACTGGGGCTTGCCGTGATTCTGAGCCTGGCCTCTTTTGAGTTGAAACTCAGTGGTGTGCATTTTGTTGTTGCCACGACATTGCTTGCTGGATTAGTTGGTTCTTCAACTGTGACTCTCTCTTATTTTCCAATTCTCTTTCTACCGTTTCAAACTTTTCTGCTCTTGCCTCAAGTCGGAATTATTCTTTATTACTACTTTGCTGAGGGCCTTAATTTCCTACCATTGATTGTTTTATATGTGATGTATTACGGGTATCAAATAAAGCAATTCCGCGCTTACCGCAAAGACCTGGTTCAACTTTTTACTTATCAAATTGAATTGGAAAGAAAAAATCGTGAACTTAATGAAAGCCAAAGTGTAATCATTGATCAGACAGTTAAACTTGTCCACACATCACGCCTGGCCGTTCTAGGGGAAATGTCTGCAGGCATGGCCCACGAGATCAACAATCCTCTGACCATCATTTCTTCATGCGCTCAAATGCTCACGCGCTTTGGAAAGGCCGATAAAGTCGACAATCAATTATTAATTAAGCACACAGAAAAAATTTACAAATCTGTTGAACGAATTTCGGCGATTGTTAAAGGACTTAAGCATTTCGCTAATCAGTCAGACCGCGTGCCTAAAGGTAGATATTTTATTCATGAGATCATGAGTGAAACCACGCCTTTTTGTCAGGAGCATATCAATTCGTTAGGCATTACTTTTAATATTGAAGAAATTCCTGATGTTGAAATTCACTGTCACTCAGTTCAAATCTCACAGGTTCTTTTAAACCTGCTCAAAAATGCTTCAGACGCTGTTGCAGGTGAGCCAGAAGCAAGCGAGCGCTGGATTTCCATCAACTTCAAACAAGACGATCAGTTTTTTTACTTCCTGGTTTCAAACGGGGGCGAAAAAATTTCCAATGAAGTGGCCGAGAGAATTTTTAATCCTTTCTTCACTACTAAAAATAGTGGCACAGGTCTTGGGCTTTCAATTTCTCAGACGATTATGAAAGATCATGGTGGGGAGCTTTACTTTGATTCAAATGGGTTTGAGAGGACGACGTTTGTGATTAAGCATCCTCTCATGAACGTTTAATTAAGGAAGTTCACTACAGCTACTATAAACTTCAGGTCCACTCCAAGAACCTTCTATGCACGTTCTCGATGCTGGAATGCAGGGACTGCCATTGGGAACTGTCGGAGACTGATAACCACTTTCAACCGTACCGTGAAGAATGGCCCCACAATTTTTAAATTGCTCTGTACAGAAATCATAAAGTGCTGGCCCTTGCCATTGACCGCGGACACAGATTTGCGTGCTTTGAGAACACGTTGCTGATCCAGTGGCGGTAGGAGAGTCGTATCCTGTCCTCGTTGTTCCTTCCTGACATGATTCAACTCCTAACTCTCTTGGCATTCGTTCATTGTTTGTATGCGTAGTACAGCTCGTGATGATTGGTAGAAGTAAAAGAAGAAGATATCTCATGGTCGCCTTTTATAAATGTTGCTTCCCACTATCTTAGCGCAAAAGGAATTGAAGTCCAGAGCAACCTTTTGGCGCGCTGGCCTTGATGGCGTTTGAACTTCTTGCCATAATATTTTTAACAAGAACATAAAGTAAGGAGAGAGCTATGGCACGTTATGTTGACGGTTTTATCATTCCTATTAAAAAGAAAGATCTGAAAGCTTACAAAAAGATGGCCACACTCGGTTGTAAAGTCTGGATGGAACACGGTGCTCTTGATTACTATGAATGTGTTGGAGAGACGCTAGAGACTCCTTTTGGTGTATCCTTTACAAAATTATGTAAACTTAAGTCTAACGAAACCGTGATTTTTGCTTTCATCGTTTATAAATCGAAGGCCCATGCTGCCCAAGTGAATAAAAAAGTTCATAACGACCCGAGAATGAGGCCGGAAAATTTTAAATTTATTCCCTTTGATATGAAGAGATTTACGGTTGGGAAGTTCGAGACGATTGTCAGAGCGTAGCTTTGAAACTTCTTGTTTCCGAGTAAAAAACTTCGCCTGAGGGCATGATGCCTTTGACTCGCCAATAGTAATTTTTTTGTGCGACCAATGATTGAGGAAGAAAAGCTTCTTTTTCTTGGACAGATGCCTGAGAAACAAAGCAACTCGATTTAGAAGAAGTTAAGCTCGGTGCAAAACCTCCTTGGCCACAGGATAATACTAAAAAATGTAAAATGATCAGACCGAGGTATTTCTTTCTTTTCGGATGAAAAAGGCCAAAAACAGCAGGAAGAATAAATAGACTGAGCAGGCCATTATTGGTAGCGGTCTTTCCACTGCCTGTTCGGGTAATAAACGAATTATTTAAAGAGTCACAGTTTTTAAAATCACTTTGATCGCAAAACTCAACGATATACTCGGCATCGGTCTGCTCTTTTAAAACCTTGAAATGCAAACTCTCATGATAGTTTATTGTCTCATTGTTTTCAGGGGAGATTAAGCTTATGCGCTCGCTAAAAGCACAGAGTATTGCAAGGGAAAGAGTTGAATCTTTTTGGATGTTGTAATCTGCCAGCGTTTTTCCATCTTCTAATATACGACCAGAAAAAGTAAGCTGTTGTTGACTTGGAGGAGTACCTTCTTTGTCTTGAATTTTTGCCTTCACATTTTCAATTGTGTCGTTGGCATCAACTTCCAGAGCAATCTTTGTACCTGTTGGTTTTTTGATAAAAATTTGCATGGAGTATGCAGAGAATGAAAACAAAAGAAATAGAGTTGCAATTATAAATTTCACTGAAGCCTCTTAAAAAAATATTTCATAAATCATACAGTGAAAAGTACGAGACACACAGCGGGAATTGCTTGGAAGTAATTAAAATAAAAAATAGGGTGGAATGGCGCGTTTGGCCGGACTTTCGGAACTTGTGTCTTAATCTTTAACATTTATACCAATTTTCTTGCGATTAGGAACTAATGCCGGAGTAGCAGCTTCGACAGAGTCAAGTCTCTCAAATACGATTTTAAACATATTACTTGTTCCTTTTTTAAGGTCCTTTATTTCTTTTCTTAACTCCTGTTCTAAGAGCAAAAAGCTTCTCAGGCGCATAAAAATTCTCATAATGGCAATGTTCACAAGAATTGCTCTTTCAGAATTCAAAATCCCAGAGAGCATTGCGACTCCGTTTTCAATAAATACCAGTGGCAACTTTTGTTTACCACCACTTCCAGGTTTTGAAGTGCCAAATTGGCGCTTCAAAACATTATATTCTTCGGATGTAAGTTGGAACATGAAGTCCTCAGGAAACCTTAAAATGTTACGTCTTACCTGACGATTGAGTTGTTTCGTTTCGACTTGATAAGATCTGCAAGATCAGAATCAAGCATAACTCTCTGACCTCTGATAACGTAAATCATTCTTTCAATTTGAGATAGTTCGAGATGTTCATTTTATTCTCATTTGACGGAGAACTTAATTCTCAAAACAAATTTTAGTAACTCTTAATTAATTTAACAGGGAATGCTTTTTATTTATGAAATGGTGGTTATGCGTCTTGTGAATAAAAAGGATTCTTTAAACTTGTTTTAATCTATAGATTTGTTCAGATCCAAGGATCACCGATGCGAAGCCGAGGAGCATACTTTGGCAAAAAAATGCGAAGCATTTTTATTAGTTAGCTATGGGTTTGCCAAAGGAGTATGTGACGAGGTTGAGCTGAGAGTGAGACGCCGGAGATGAATAAATATATGGATTAAAATGGCGCACCCGTTTGGGGGAGTTTCGAACTTCTTGTTCAATATAATGCTTACGGACTAATGATTTTTTCCATTAAATGGACATCGGCCGAAGTTGCACTAGGCCCTAGATCCTTCCATCCCATTTTTTTATAATATGAAACTGCTTGGCTATTATCTGGGCTCGCTCTTAGATGGACCTTTTGCATTGATTTATTTTTAAAATAATCCATTGCATGCTCATCTAAAAATTTTCCTAGACCTTTTCCTCGCTTCGAAGGAATTAGGTAATACAAATTTATGTAACCACAAGTTGGATCTTGAAAAGGTCCACCCATTTCAATTTGTCCGATGATCTGATTTTCTTCCCAGATATGAATAGCAGATAAAGGATCTTTATTAATTTTACCTTGCAGCCATTCAATATATCTTTCAGCTCCTTTTCCATCTTCTTCATAGAATTTTTTTGCATCACCAAAGCTCACAACAAATGAGTCTTCACGAAATGAAATGCAAATATCTTTATGTAAGTCTAATTGAACTGGTTTGGCAGATAAGTTGTGCATACAAAATTTTATATAGCTGAAATGTTTATGACAAGTTCGAGATAAACAGTCGACTGTTTTGGGTGTCATTGAAATAAAAGGATTTTTTTAATGGTGCACTCAAGTGGGGAATTTTCGAACCTCTATAGATCTTTTAGACCATAAGCAGTACAAAAGTCTTCAAATGCACTTTTGGGAAGATGTATTTTTGATCTTATGAATTCAGCTTGTCGGATGAAGTGATGTTCTGGTTTAGAGCGTGGTCTTTGCTCAAGCCAATTGGCTAGAGTTATCGTAATGAGATCAGCTAGCTCTTTGTCTGAAAGCGTAACTTCTTTGTCGAGAAAGCGATCCATAATAAAAAAATTTGAATCTCGATTTAAATTTTCCCATAACGATTCTTTTTTGTGAGCACCAAATAAATAAGCTAATCTTTCAGCTCTATCGCCTATAAGATTTTGTACATATTCTCTATTGTCGAGTGTTGCAGAAACTTTTAGAAATGACTCAGTCCCATAAATGCTATGGCATAGTCCCGCCAGTGAGATTTCTTCATCGCAATTCCATTTTTTTAATATTTCGAATGTGCCTTTTAGGTGGGAGATAAGTGTTATCTGACCATGTTCAGTTATGGAAATTCCAAATCTGTCTAAGCCGTTGAGAATATCATTTGCTGAATTCATTCTATAACTCTAATGAAAATTCCTAGAGAGGTCACTAGTAAAAAAGTTCGAGACATCGACTCGGGTCAGTTTGCAATTTGTTGAATATGAAAGGATTTTTAAAATGGCGCACTCGTCAGGATTCGAACCTGAGACCTACCGATTAGAAATCGGTTGCTCTATCCAGCTGAGCTACGAGTGCATGATTGGATAATTTTCGAAGTGAGAAGAAAATTAATGGTTTGAAGGCCTAATGTCAAGCGAAAGATGAGGTTTTAGGCTTTCTAAGTCCTTGGAATTTTAAATAAATCTTTCCCAATTCGAGATTCTTCCTTAAACTAGAGGGATGAAGACAAAAAGCTTTTATTCCGTCCCTGAGGTCGTGGCCCATTTGAAGACTGGGCAGCCGACGCTGTTTCATTCGTCACAGACTTCGACGGTTATTCCGTTTGAAAATTTAAGCGGTCTTAATAGCGAAACAGTTCTGGGAAATCTTTCAACGATTAAGGGGCACCTTGAAATGATGAAAGATGGAAACTTAAAAGTCACAGGTTTTGTGACGTGGAAAGAAGCTAAAGAATTTTGTCTAAGTCAGGGAAGAGAGATCATGACATCTCCAACTGAAGAGCTGGCCGGCGTTCTAGCGGGAATTGCAACGAGCTGTACTGGTGAGAGGTCGTTTGGTTTTAAAAACCTGCGCTCGCAAATCGTGGAAGTGAGTTATCTTGATCACAATGGTGAAGAGAAAAAACTCCTGGCCGATAAAAAGCTAGAGTGTGGCATTGATCTGTCTTCATACCAAAAAGATTTTAATCACTATAAAAATTTTAAGAATGCACCATACCCGCGCCTGGAGTTTGAAACTGACCTGATGACAGGGACGGAAGGGCAGTTGGGAGTGATCACTTCGGCCGTATTAAAAACGGTTGAGCATTTTCCGGAAACATATGTCTTTATGCTTCTTCCTCGCTGGGAAGAAAACTTTGAACCGCACCTGGAGATTTACCATGCTGTTCAAAAGTTTAGAAACGAGATACGCGCCTGTGAGTTCATTGATGCGAATTCACTTTCTTACCTGCCAGCAGATAAAAATCCAGGAAATAATCAGGACGTTATTTTTTTAGAAATTAAAAAAGATAATTTTGAATCAATCTACGAAAACCTTTTAAGTACGCTGACGTTAATTAACGAAGAGCATATCTTTGAAATGAATGCGTCTAAATGCCGCGACCTGCGTGTCAGTGTTCCAAGAGCAATCTTTGAAGTCAACAGCCGCATGGGAGTGACGAAAAAAGGAACTGACGTCCAAGTAGGGGAAGACAAGTTTAGAGAGCTTCTTTCGTTCTATAGAGAAATGGCGACTAAAGGTATTCCATACAATTTATTCGGGCATTTTGGAGATGCACATTTGCATTTCAACTTTATGCCGACTCCGGATAAAAATGATTTTTGTAATGAGCAATTGGAAACTCTTTACGCCAAAGTTTTAGAGTGGAAAGGCTCGCCCTTTGCTGAACATGGCATTGGTTTATTAAAAAGAAAATTCATCGCTCCTTTTTATGCTGAGACGGAAAAAAGTGTTTTCCGCGCTCTGAAAAAACAGTTTGATCCTAAGGGACAATTTTTTCCTGAAGGATTTATGACATGTTAAAAAAGGCACGCGTATTTAAATCAGCAAAGAGAGAGTTTGATTGCAAAATCATCGACACCAATGACATGGTTGTGGCCACAGCATTGGGGAATCTTTTAAAAGGGGATGACAACTCAATCGTTGTTGGTGATTACGTGATGATTGATGAGAAGAATGTCATTACGGAAGTTCTTCCGCGCAATAATGAAATTTACCGACTGATCATTCGCGAACAAAAGAAAAAAGTCACAGCTTCAAACTGTGACCTGATGGTTATTGTGAGTTCTGTGTCTCGTCCTGAGTACAAACGTGGAATCGTAGACCGCTTTTTAGTGCGCGCTCACCAGTGGGGAATCAGGCCATTGATCGTCTTTAACAAAATGGATGAATTCGATCCAAACATTCTTGATATGAAGTTTGAATTCGATCGCATGAATAATTTAGGGATTGAGTGTTTTGAAGTTTCAGCGGCCCACACTGATTACAAACCACAGGTTCTTTCATTGGGGCTTAATGATTTAAAAGAGAGACTTCAAGGGAAGACATCTATTTTCCTGGGCCAGTCAGGGGTGGGGAAAAGTAAACTGATCACCGCTTCTTCAGAGGGGAAAATTAAACTTTTATCCCGCGAAGTGGGGAAGGTTGGAAAAGGAACTCATACGACAACCTGGAGTGAAATTGTTGACTGCGAGAGTATGTCTTTAATCGATTCACCAGGAATCAGGTCTTTTGGGGTTGAAGATTTACTCGAAGAAGACTTAATAACGTACTTTCCGGATATCGAAGAAGGTGCGGTTCAATGCAAGTTCTCAAATTGCACCCATGAGCCGGGAACGGCAGGGTGTTTTTTCTATACAAAACTTGACCAAAACGCTTACGAAACGACACTTATCATGTCGAGATTAGAATCGTTTCTTCGAATGAAAGAAGAAATTTCCCAGACCCCAAGTTATCTAAAAAGATAATAAATAAATTCGCAGGACTTCCGATGAGACCAATAGAACGGACCTTATGGTCAAATTGGGAGAACTAGCATGTCAGATTTTAAAGTATTAGATTTCAATAAAAAGAAAGCAGATACAATCGAGCAAAAGCGCAGAGCTTTTAACCGTATCGTGTTCCAAAACTTTTTGGGAGCATACTCGGTAATCGATGATAATGGTTCAATCTATCCAGTAACGATGGTTGATATCGCAGGGGATGGTTGTTCATTTCAGGTTCCGTGGAACCCAAGAACAGATAAAAAACTTGCTCAAGGTTTTGAAGTAAACATGAGAATGTACTTCACAAACGCCTCATACATTCCAGTGATCATGTCAGTTCGCCACGGGAAAGAAGTCCTTGGTAAAGATGGCAATACTTACATGCAATACGGGTGTGAATTCGATAAATCTGTAGCTAGTTTTGAAGCTATGCAGAGCTTTATTGACTTCATTTATAAGTTTGCAGAGCACTCAGCGATCGATAAGGGTGACACAAAGGTCTATTTCAAGTAATAGCACCGCGCTATTTAGTGTAATTTCATATTCAATTATAAGCTTCATATGTTAGATTTGTACTCCTGATTCGGGAGTACAAATCTTATGAAAATGGCCATCGTTGGCTCTGGTCCACTAGCAATTTTAACCGCACATTATTTTGATCAAATGGGAGCGACTGTAACCTTGTTTCAGCGCGCGCCTTTGGGTGGAAATATGCGCTTTCTTCTGGATCACTATCCTGACTTCAAGATCGCTTACCAAAAAAGCATCGTGACCGTAAAAGAGTTCTTTGACAGCGAAATTGTCCCGGCCGTTTTAGAGCTGGAAAAATACAATCTGACAAAACGTGGAGATGTTCTTCGCGTGCACAAACGTTTTCTTCATAGCGATGAAGTGGTACCTGGGCGTACGCGCATGCACGACCTTTTTCGCGTGGTTTATACATTGAATCCAAAAGAAACGATTTTAAAACAATTAGAAGAAAACCCAGACTTCTTTAAGCAATTAGGTGAAGACGTCATCAATTCACTTCACCGCCCGGTAGAGAATTTTGAAGACTTTGATATCGTGATTGAAGCTCAAGGGTTAGGAAAAAAGCCAACTCCAATGGGAGCGGGCAGAAGCCTGGCCTTAAATGAATACAATCTACAGGAGAGTTCTCTTCTGTATTATGAAAAAGATATTTTTACTAAGCTTGATTTAAGCAACAAAAAGACGATCGTCCTGGTGGGCGAAGGTGTCTCTTTAAAGCTCGCTCTTCTTAAAATGAAAGACTGGCTATTTTCTTCACCAAAACATGAGCTTCACTGGGTGACTTATCAAACCGCTTACACGTCTTGTGGGATTGGCTGGCTTGATGAGGAAGTAGAGAAGTTCCTTGAAGAAATTAAAGCTCGCTTTGAAAAAGATAAAGAGGTTTTTGAAACAAAACTTCGCGAGTGGCGCGACCTTGAAGACTACGTCAAAGTTAAAGTGCCAAAGCCAGTTGAGCCAACACCACCACTGATTGTGCACTCTGGGTATGATGTGACGGCAGTAGACCGCCTGTTAGACCGCGAAGGTGTCTTTGCTACGATTGAGTCACCTGACTTTAGAGACCACTCAAGAGTGCCTTCTGATATGATGACATTGGCCGCAGACGCTATCTGTGTGGCCCGTGGAGTGGAAGAAGAGAGGCTTGCAGGCTCTGCTCTTTTAAATGAAGAGCCAGGCCATTACGTGATGAATGCCCGCGACCTCAATGAAGGTCTTGGCATGATCAAAGATATCGAAACTGATATTTTAAAATTTTTTAAAAAAGCGTGAGATTTATGAAAAACATTTCTTTCATTATTGTGTCTGCTTTATTTCTTTTTGCTGGTTGCTCATCAAAGGCCTTGAAACCTAGAGAAGTCGATCAGTATTATACCAGCACAGGTGTTCAAAAGTATTTTCTTTCAGACATCCCTGACTGGGCCAACTTCAGTCAGTCGGCCGGATGTTTTAGATCAAAAGGGATTCGCTACTTTGATATCGAAGCGATGATGAAGAGCTTTTCATTAAATTACAACCAGGCCCTGCAAATTCAGGCTTCGTATAACGAAGAGTTTTTGGTGATGAAGAAAAATCCAAAAGTTAACCTGACTTTAAAAGACGAAGAGGTCCTTTATTTTAAAGCAAGCGATAGAGTTAACAGCAAGATTAATTTCTTTGATGCCCCGACGTTTAAAGAAATTCACCTGATCTGGCTGGATGAGGCCCTTTTAGGAAAAAAACAAGAAGAGCGCTTAAGAGCGTTTTTGCAGTCTTCAGTCCATGATACTGGAGTGCCTGTTCTCGTGTCGGCCTGTCTGACTAAAGAAGAGGCCGAAGCTAAATTTCCGAACCTGGCCCTAAAAGTTATCAGCGCTGAGCTCTTTTCGATTTACGACACTAATGGCGTAAGACAGCCGAGCTTGCACGTTAATGTGAATGCTTTTTTTCAAGAAGGGCAGAAGCTCATTTTCTACAAACAAGATACAAAGAAAAATGCGGATGATATCCGCGGAACATTTAAAACAACAAACTACTAGAAGGAGAACAATATGTTTGGATTTGGAGATGTTAAAAAAAGTGAACACAAAGAAAACCTTGATCGCGTAAACGCAGTTTTTACGACGACTATGGGAGAGTTCGAAGTAGAACTATTCGCTAAAGAATGTCCTGAGACAGTATGGAACTTCATTAACCTTGCTGAAGGCAGACAAGAAACTCCAGCTAAAAAAGGCCCTTACTATGACGGTTTAATCTTCCACCGTGTAATCGACAATTTCATGATCCAGGGTGGATGCCCAGAAGGTTCAGGAAGAGGCGGACCTGGATACAGATTTAAAGACGAAACTCAACCAGGCCTAAGACACACTGGCCCGGGGATTCTTTCAATGGCAAACGCAGGACCAGGAACTAACGGTTCTCAGTTCTTCATCACTCTTGTTCCAACTCCACACCTAGATGGAAGACACACTGTTTTTGGAAAAATCGTAAGTGGAATGGAAGTGGTTTCAGCGATTGGAAAAACGGCCGTAGGACCAGGGGATCGTCCGGTAAAAGAAGTTAAGATCGAGAAAGTAACAATTAAGAGATAAGCATTTGTTAATTTTTTATTTGACACCGACGCTAAGGCGGGATCAAAATTAATTGCTGTTTCTTTTTATTATTAACATCTCGAGGAGAGAAAATGAAAGCTTTGACTATCGTAGCTGCTCTTGCACTTACTTCAGGTTCGGCAATGGCACTAGACACTGTAATGGGACTTAAAGGACGTTTTGATTACGTTCGCACTGAAACTGACAACAACCCTGGAAAAGATTCTTCAGGTGTATTAACAACATCATTCCTTAGACTGGTAACAGACGCTAAGTTAAATGATACAATGACTGCTAAGTTAACTCTTGATTTCCAAGAAGCTGACAGCTCAAAAGACAATGGTCTAACTAACCTTGTAGACGAAGCATTCCTAACTAAGGACTTCGGACACGGAATTTCAGCAATGGTTGGTAAGCAAGCTGTTTTAACTGGTGGACATGAGAACGAATACTCTTCAAGAGATATTTACTCGACTTCAGTTTTCAACGACAACATTGCTGATAACCTAATGGGTCTTACAGCAGGTTACTCTGTAGCAGAACAAAACATCTACCTACAGTACCTACAACAAGCTGATAACGCTCAAACTCCTTTCACAGATAAGAAAGTTGTGGGTGCAGCTTATTACGGTTCATTCATGAACAAAATGATCGAGCCAGTTCTTTCTTACCACAAGCAAGGGACAACTCGCGCTGGTCAATACGACACTTTCATGTCAGCTGGTCTACGTTTAAACGTTGCTCAGTTCACAGTTGAAGCTGACTACCTTGTTCTTGAACAAGAAAAACTTTCAGCTGCTGGAGACGCAAAACTTAACTCTATCGTAGCTACAGTTCGTTACAACCACGAAAACTTCAAGCCATTCGCTAAATTCATTAAAGAAGACGGGGAAAAAGGATTTGATGGAATCGTATCTGGTTCAAATGAGTCTGAAAGAACTGCTTGGGAACTAGGTCTTGAGTACGTTCCAAACAAAGATGAAGATTTCCGTTACCACGTTGTATACGCGAACTCTGAAAGCAAAGAAACAAAACCAGCTTCTTCAAAAACTGAAGAGCAAAAAATCTACGCTGGTATTGCATTCAACTACAACATTCTTAAGTAATTATTACTGACGATATGTAAAAAAGAAGGGAGCGAAAGCTCCCTTTTTTATTTGTGATTTGTTAACTGAATTCCAATTTATCGACCATTAGCTGTATCGACTCATTCCCGTTAAAACGATTCAGTCCAAGCGTAAAGTAAACCGACAAGTCTTCCTGTTTTAAGTTCTGAGTAGAGTAGACCTCACTTGGAGTGATGGCCTCATGTTTGCCGATATAATTAAAACTGATTCCTTTTAATTTCACTTTTTCTTTTGAAAGGCTCCATCTTACGTGGACGTCCTTCATCAGGTCAAAAGAATCAAGCTTAACGCCTTTAATGCGAAATTTTGGCTTCTCGTTGCCCATTCCAAACGGCTCAAGCAGGTCGAGATCGCGCATAAGTTGTGGATTGATTTCTGTGGCATCAATATCCAGGTCATAAAAATCAATTCTCGTGCGAGTGATCGCCGGAATGTCTTTTAGACTGGCATTCATATTATCAATGAAAGCGCGAAGGTTTTCTTTTGGCATCGAAAGTCCCGCTGCGGCCTTATGGCCTCCGAACTTAATAAAGAGTTCTGACTCTTTTTTAAGAAGCGAGAAGATATCCAAATCACCTGCACTACGGCACGAAGCTTTGATGATTCCTTCGTGTTCAGAGTCTGTGAAAACGATGGCCGGTACTTTAAAGGCCTCTACTAATTTAGAAGCAACAATCCCAATAACGCCTTCATGCCAGTGAGGCTGATAAACGATCGTGATTAAGTGTTCGCCGTCGTGGTGTTTTAATTCTCTTACGACTTGTTCGCGGGCTTCATTGTAAACTTCACTCTGAATGAATTTTCTTTCAGCATTACAGCTCACCAGTAAATCATAATACTCACGCGCTTTTTCTGCGTTGTCTGAAATCAGGAGTTGAAGCGAAGCTTCTGGATGCTCCAGTCTTCCTTTTGAGTTGATGAGTGGCCCCACATGGAAAGCAAGTTTTTCAGAAGGAATGCTCTTTGCTTTTAATTCTTCACTGGTAAAGAAGGCACGAAGCCCCGGGTACTCAGTGTCTTTTAAAAGTTTAAGTCCATGGCGGACTAGTTTTAAATTTAGTGGTGATAAATGGGCCAGGTCACAGATTGTTCCAATGGCCACAAATTGCAGAAGAGAGTAGATCGAAGGAATTTTTTGGTTCATCTTGATCAAATCGTTTCTGATTTGCACAGCAAGGGCAAAAGCGACTGTTACTCCGGCCATCGTTTTTAATTGGTCGTAGTGTGGGTTATCAATCTCATCGCGACGGTTGGGGTTGATAACCGCAAAAGCATTCGGCATTGTTTCGCGTGCATCTTTGTGGTGATCGGTGATAATCAGGTCGAGACCTTTTTCACGAGCGTAATCGGCGGCTTCATTATTTGTGATCCCGCAGTCTACAGTGATTAAAATTTTGAGATTGTTGGCAACAGCTTCATCGATGCTTGAAAGGTGCAGACCATAACCTTCTACAAAACGAGAAGGTTGAACAGTGCTGACGTTTACTCCCAGCATGTGGAAGAAGTGATAGAGAAGGGCGCAAGATGTTGTCCCATCGACATCGTAGTCGCCGTAGATCCCAATCTTTTCTTCTTTATCAATGGCCTCAATAATTCGCGCTGAAGCTTTTCCTAAATCTTTAAGCGAGCCCATATCGGGAATTGTTTTTAAATCCCATGACAGAAAGTCTTCAATCATTGAATGAGTAAAGCCTTTTTTCTGAAAGAGCCTAAGGACGACTGGATGAAGTTGTTGCATAACTATTCATAGCATTAAAACTACGAAAAGGGAGCAACTACCAAAGAACTGTAAGACCTTTTATGACATCTTCGTCATGAAGTTCATGACTGTAAGCGAAAAGTTTTTCGTAATCTGATTGATTTTTAGAGTGAACCTTTGAAAAGTAGTTAGAAGGAAGGAAAGATTTCTTGCATTGCGTACATTTTTGCGGTTCCTGATGAGACTCATTAACTTGGCCGCAAATATGGCACTTCTTAATAATAAGTTTATCGTTTTTAATCTGACCTTTTAGTTCTACTTTCATGGTGAAATCCTATTCACGAGTTGCGTCCCTACTAGTTGTTCCCGAACCGTTCCTTAGCTCAAGAATGCTTGTACTGTCTTGTCGTGAGTGTAATGGAAAAGATTTAGGGAAAAGCGGAAAATATTTCCACTTTTTCGCTGGAGTATTTTAGTCGGATAAAAAGAATAAGGCCGAAGAAGTTAGGGGGAACTCCTTCGGCCTATGTGTGTAGCTTCCTGGGGGAAAGAAGCTAATTATTCAAAGCGTACGCGGTTAAAGTCGTTTGATGAATTAACACTGAAGTTGAATCCATCGTGAGGCATTGGCTGCTGTGGCTGTTGCTGCTGTTGTTGAGCCTGCTCCTGGAACTGTGGCTGGAAGTAGTATCTTTCCATTTTTTCCTGAGAAGGAGCGCGGTCCATCCCACCAATTTGTTGGTATGGAGAAAAAGAGCGCGAAGGCTGGTAACCAATTCCAATTCCCGGGTATCCACCCATTTCACTGAATGGAGCATATGGCATATAACCAAAGTTATTGAAGCTATCGTGCATATAAGCGTATGGACTCATGTATTCACTCACTGGTGAGAATGAATCATACGGAGACTGATACTGTGGTTTTTGTTGTGCCATCATTGAGAACATCTGCTGCATCATCATTTGCTGTTGTTGCTGCTGAGAGATCATCAGTGATGTTAATTGAGACATGATCATCAGGACGTCCTGATTTGAATCTGTCTTAACAACTTCTTTTTTTGCTTCGTCCTTTTTAGGAGCGTCTTCTTTTGTATCTTCTTTTTTAGCTTTCTTTAATTCTTCAAGCTCTTTTATGATCGCCTGTTTATCGGCCATAAGTTTTTTGATTTCTTCATCAAGCTTTGATGATTTATCGTCTTTAAGACATTGAACGGTGATTTCGTTCTTTTTTAATTCTTCTTTTTTAGTGGCTTCTTTTTTCTCAAGCTCAAGTTTCTCCAGACGATCTTCTTCTAAGCTAGAAGGAGCGCGACCATTTGTCTTTTGCTGATCCCAAAAAGTCTTCGGTGCGAATGCACTCACAGTTAATAGAGCGGAGAACGTAAAGAACATCATCGACTGCTTTTTCATATAATCCCCTTTGGTGAGAAACGTATGTGATATGCAGTTCTTATTACAACTAATGTGCCAAGTGGTAAGGGGCTGATAGTAAAGATTATGTAAGGGGAGAGACTGTCTAAAGTTTTAACAGATAAAAAATACCTGTTAAAACTTTAGACGATTTATAGAGTTACCATTGAGATGTTTGATTTTGGTATTTGACCATACTATCTTTAATCTTATATTCAGCCTCAATAGCAGAAAGACCAGTTTCATTACCTCTTTTTCCAATATATGTTCTTGAATAAATAAAGGATTGAAGTCTGATATGTTCAATTTCCAAAGCTAAATTCTTAAAACCAAAATATTCGAAAGATTCATATAGGTATGCACCTTTCTGTAAAAGGTTATACAAAAATGAAATATCTATATTCAATTTCGCAATAGTGGCATCAATTTCATTTTTCTGAGTGCTAGTTAATACCATCTCTCTTTGCTGCATTTTTTCTAATAATGTTTGAATATCTTTTTGAATGTACTTATTGAAGAAAGCATTAGTTAGGTTTTTAATCTCGTTTATAAATAAAGAGGTTTGTGAATATGTCATTTGTTTAAATTTATTGTTATTGAAATAATTTTCATAAATTGTTAAAAACTTTTCCGATAAAATTTTCTGATCATTTTCTCTTTGTTTCTTTAAATTGTTTTCTTGTTCTGTCTTACGTCTTAAATCGTCATTGATTTCTTCATCTGATTTACTAGGTTTTAGTACTCCCGATGAAATTACCCCCGTAGAGATTTTGGCAAAGCCGGCGACTTCAGCATTTCCTTCAATAATAGCATCACCACTTATGATTGCATTTCCATAAACACGGGCTTTCCCTCGAATAATAACTTCTGGTCCATTAACTCTGGCATTGCCAGAAACTTCAGCATCGTCACTGAGACGAGCACTATTAACGATTGCATTTTCCTTTATTGAAGCTTGATCAATGATTTTAGAGTTAATAACGATAGCGTTCCCCATGATTCTTGCTCTACCTAAAATCTCGGATGAGCCACATACAGCAGCTTGAGGACCAATAAACACATCATGAGAGTCATCAACATATGCCTCATTTGAAACAAATCCGCCTTGTTTTGGATTTCTGACCCTATCGTTAGTATAAAAAAAACCTTGCTCTCCTGGGCATGACGGAGATGTTGCTGAATAAACTTGTGTTGTGATTAAGCTCGTAAAAACAATATAACTCATAATTTTTAACATAAAGACTCCTAATTTATTGTTAAAGTACCAAAAGAATATAATGTTCAACAGGTCTCTTGAAAAAAATACAATAGGAATAATGATCGGGTTGAAATTTTTTTCAAATACCTATTCAACTGTCTGGTACGTTCTTTTTAAAATCTTATATGACTGATCGTCCGTGTGAACATAGATGGTTGTTCTAAGCACGGCTTCTTCGCCAGAAGAGCTTAAAAGGTCACTCAGGGTCTTTATCTTTCTTCCTTTTGCCGGGAATTCTAGCACTAGAGGAGTCTCAGCAGACCACCCCATACTTAGTTCAGTCTGAGGGATGAAGTATTTGTAGGTCTTATAATAGCTCTCTCCTAGAAGAGTAGACTCTGACGATGAAAGAGGAACAATTGTTGAATTCTCATCACCTGGAAGCTCGGTGATCAGGCGAGATTTTTTTGCCAGGAATGAACTCACATAAACTAATTGCCCGCTGATATTTGAAACAGTTCCTGTGACTTCTGCCTTTAATGAGTCTTCATCAAGTGATGCTGTCGCTGCAAAGCCATCCATTTTAAAATAGGTTTCAGCATGGTCTTCAGGAACAGAGAACTTCTCTGTTGCTTGCGCCCAGTAAAGAGGACTTGTCACGTAACGGTCGACCATTTCAAAGGTCATTGTCCCATAACCATCTTTACCCCAGTCTTTACCCCAACTGTTTTTAAAGAAGAAAACTTTCTTATTAAGATCGTACCCAGTGATTAGAACCGAGTGACCACCGCATTTATCCGGTGCCTGCAGGCAGGCCTTTCTTAACTCAGCATTATAAAAAACATCTCCGCTTTGCGGCCATCCATCAAAGTTAACTGAAACATCAATTGTCAGTGGTCTTTGGTATGTGGCCAGGAATCGGATAATTTCGTTGGTATTTTTCTGAAGGCTTCCGTACTCAATTCCGTCAAAAGCGATAATACTCTTTTGCGTTTCTTCACTTGGTACGTTGTGCATGAAGCACTCTTTAGGTGCAGCTGAATTTGACGATTCATACTTTTCACATGGAAGTCCTTTCTGGAACCACGAAGGCTGATAACCCCAGTCTCTCTCCAGCATCACTCCATAATTTTTAGTGGCCGAAAGGTTAGAGCTGACAGTTGATCCTTCTTCAGTTGCATAACTGCCAGAGTATTTAGTCACTAGGTTCATAAACTCTTCAGAAAGGTTAACATCCTTTTCCAGGTCGATTTTAATCGCACTCTCTAAAAGGGCCGTCGTGGCAAAGAAAGTACAAGTTCCACGGTCACTTTGGTTTTTTGCCGAAGTGGTCTGCTCATTTAAATTAATAATTTTTGGCACGTCTTTTAGTTGAGACTCATTAAAAGTAGAGTTGGAAACGGCATCGTAGAATTTTCCTAAGATCACTTTATCTTTATAAGCACCTGCTGTTTCTGCTTTTTTAGGAGCGCATGACTGCATAACTGTTGTCAGGGCAAGTGTCGCCAGAAGTATCTTTTTCATAAGAAATCCCGTTTAGGTTTAAAATTTGGATTATTATCGCAATTTATTTAGGAAAGAGTGGAGAGTTGAAAGAATTACATAGAAGATGTGTTTAAGAGATAGACAAAAAGGCGCCTAGTGGTTCTAAGGCGCCTTTTTAAAAGAATAATTACTTTAAGTTATCTAGTGCTTTTAACTGTTGGTTCATTGATTGCTCAAGTTGACGAGCAAGCGCCATCTCTTGTTGGAATCTGATTTGTTCCATTTTCTTTTCAACCATAATACGGTTTCTTTCTTCTAGTCTCTCTCTTAGAAGTTTTAAACGGTCAGAAGCCGTTAACTTCTTAGGAGCTGGTTTTCTTACTAAAACTCTTTTTGGAGCTGGAGCAGGTGCTGGAGTTGGTTCAGCTACTTGGTATTGTCCTTCAATGTTCATTGTAGGAGCTTGGATTGCTTCGTCAGCAAGTGTTAGTTCATCGTTGATTGTCAGGTCAGTGTCAGCTTTAACATTAAAAGCAAACATTAAGCTAAGTAGCATTAAGTACTTCATAGTTCCCCCGTGTGGTTATATGCGGCGTTTTTATGACTTCTATAAAGATCAGTAAAGAGCGTGTGTAAAAAAGATAGTGACACCATTTTCTCAGGATCATTCTGGCACCAGTGATATATAGTCACTGCAAGAAAATAGGCGATCTTATTGAAATGTTATTCAAACAACTGATGTTTTTGTTGGCACAGGCCTTGCTCTAGGAGTCTCGTGCTTAATAAAGCAAAAAATTCTGAGGGGGATTTTCATGAAAAAAGCAATGTTGTTACTAGGGGTTCTACTTTTATCTGTATCATGTGTTGAATTAAATGGTTCACTTCAAGTTCGTGAAGCTATGAGCGTGAAGAAGAAATCAGGATTTCTAAATCTAAAAACAAAAACAATCAAAATTGAGCCAGGGTCTTATTCAGCAGAGCTGAAAGTAAAGAGCCAGAAAAATATCAACCTTGAACTTAAAGGTGGATCATTGGGAGAAGTGGATATTCCAATCAAGTCTGAAGACAGCTTAAACCTTCCACTGAACGGACAATTCTACATCGAAGGAAGAAAAATCGAGCAACCATTCAACGTAAGCGGGACAATCACAACAAATGTTGATCACTGGGGATACACAGATACAACTGAAAAATGTGAGAGACAAATCACAGAAAGAAGATGTGAAAAAGTGTGTGTAAAAGAAACTGGAAAGTGTGATGTTGTTTGTAAAGACGTAGTGATCACTCTATACGGACTAAAAGATATTTCTTACCACTACAAGAGAACAGACCGCGAAGTTCGTCTTGAGTTTATGCCAGAGAACTCAACAGCAGTTATCGCCAGCCTTCCAGCTCGCGGAATTGAGTCTGAAAAAATCATCGATAGAGAAACAATCTGTCGCTAATTTTTAAAAGAAAATGAATAACATTTACTAAATGAAAGGGGAGCGAAAGCTTCCCTTTTTTTGTCTTTATTTCAATCATCGTCAAAAAAATAGTCAGCTTCGTTTCTAATTATCAAATGCTTATTTTTATTATTCGTGGCGATTGGTTTGCATATGAAATTATATTTTATTTCTTAAAAGGACATTGAATATGATTTCAAAATTATTTTTAGTTACTCTCTTGGCCTTTCCAATGGTGAATCTTCCCAAGGCCCAGGCCGCAAGCTGTAACCCAAGTATTGTCTCTAATCGCGAGCTGGGGTCTACCATCTCTCCAGAGATGCTGGGAAATCTTTATGCCCGAGCGATGTTGAATATTGCCAAAGCAGCAGTGCTGGAAAACTATGGCACATTTGAAGATGCTGCTCGTGATATCGTTAGTAAAGCCGAAGGCAGAGGTCTTGAGTCATTAAAGAGCAGGGCCAAGAATTTTAATTACTGGCAAAAAAATAATCGCATTAGTAATGCAGACTTCTCTTTAGTTGCCTCTTTGATGGGACTGGACCAGGCGGAATTGGCCGCACTTAACTTAGCTTATCTTGCCAATAAAGGAGATCCGAGCATTTCCTTTAGCGAAGCGATTTTTAAAATAATTTCTAAAGGGGATAACTTGACCGTAGTCACCAGCGGGCAATTGGATCAATTGCTGGGAGATTTTCCGTCTGCATGTTTACAAAAAATTCCCAAGAACCAGTTGGTCAATTTAATTAATAAACTGAATATGGCCGTCTCTGAAAACTTAAATGATGTCAGTATTGATGGTGAGTATGTCAGGTTTGCTCAAACTTCACTTATGCATATGCCTTCTTTAAAAGTGGTAAAAACGAAATACGATCCCGCAGATGTGGATTCATTGCACGTGGGATTCAGACTTCTTTCAGAAGTTGGAGGATCATTTAATTCATATAGAGATTCCAATGCTGTTATTCATAGTGTTTCAAACCTTGAGACAATCAAGCACTTTCATAAGTTCTATGGCTTGTCTGACTTTGCAGTTTTGAATAAAAAAGAAAAGACACTGACCTTCTTTGATGAATCGGCAAGAGTACAAAAAAGAATAACGATCGATATTGCTTCTACTGATGACCGCATGAATGCCGGTGGTGCGGGTATTTACTACGGTCTTATTGATAAAGGAAATACTTATTATGCCAAGGCCTTATCTGACAGAGGAATGAGAGAAGTTTTTAAAAGCAGGCAAGGGCAGGCAATCAGAATTAATGGACCTCTTTATATTCTTCCTCAAGATACAGGAGCTCATAAATTTAGGATTAAGAATAAGAGACTTGCCTTTAGTGGGTATCAGTTCTATCGCAAAAGCCGAAATTTAAATTATTCAATCGAGAGTAATACTAAGTTCAAGCTTGAGATCAGACACAGTTATAAATCGAAATTCGTCGCTGATTACATCAATACTTTGGAAAAAGAGAAAAGTCGCTTGATGCAAATTTTAAAAGTGGATAACGACGATTATAACATCCTGGCAGGATTTGCCATTGGTGTTCTCGCTCCTGAATCAGATTTCGGTAAAAACTGGAAATATGTCCTGAAAGAATTTTTACCTGGGGCCGTATCATTAGCTAAAGGAAACGGACTTGATACCAGCAAAAATAGCCGTGGCCCAACTCAGTTAAAAGTGATTCCGGAAGAAATTATGGAAGCGTATGGGATTAGTAAGACCAATCTGACAGACCCAGAGAATGCAGCGGTCGCGACGATTGCTATTAGTGCTGACTTTTTAAAGCAGCTGAGAAATTTAGGTGTAAATCACAAAGCGATCAATGAAGAGAATATTCAAACGTACCTGTATTACTTATATCAAGGTAAACGCGTACAGATTAAAGAAGCTCTGGCGACCCCGGATGACAATCTGGCGATAAGGAAAATTGTAGCAGTAGTAAAAGGATTAGAGTTTTTAGAATATTAAGATAAAAAAAGGGCCTCTTTCGAGGCCCTCATCAAAGTTACATTTTAAGTGCTTTTTTTAGGTTTTCATCAAGAGCATCAAGGAACTTCTCAGTTGTTAAATACTGATCAGCTGTTACCTTGTCACCGTAGATACAAACCGCAAGGTCTTTAGTCATTTTTCCAGACTCAACCGTTTCAACACAAACTTTCTCTAGAGTTTCACAGAAGTGAACTAGAGCAGGGTTGTTATCTAACTTACCTCTGTGGTTAAGACCACGAGTCCAAGCAAAGATAGAAGCGATTGGGTTCGTTGAAGTTGGTTTTCCTTGTTGGTGCATTCTGTAGTGACGAGTTACAGTGCCGTGAGCTGCTTCAGCTTCCATTGTTTTTCCATCTGGAGTGACAAGAACTGAAGTCATAAGTCCAAGAGAACCGAAACCTTGAGCTACTGTATCTGACTGAACGTCTCCGTCGTAGTTTTTACATGCCCAAACGAAGTTACCATTCCACTTAAGAGCAGAGGCAACCATATCGTCGATTAGTCTGTGTTCGTACACGATTCCTAGAGACTCGAATTTCTTCTTGTAGTCTGCTTGGTAGATTTCTTCGAAGATATCTTTGAAGCGACCATCGTACTTTTTTAAAATTGTATTTTTCGATGAAAAATACAATGGCCATTTTTTAGAAAGGGCCATGTTGAAACACGAGTGAGCAAATCCACGGATAGACTCATCTGTGTTGTACATAGAAAGAGCTACACCAGGGCCTTTGAAGTTATAAACTTCTTTTTCGATCTTTTCGCCGTTTTCTCCAACGAAAGTCACAGTCAGTTTTCCTTTTCCTGGAACGACGAAATCAGTTGCGCGGTACTGGTCACCGAAAGCGTGACGACCGATCATGATTGGAGCAGTCCAGTTTGGAACTAGACGAGGAACGTTTTTACAAATGATTGGTTCACGAAATACAGTCCCATCAAGAATGTTTCTGATTGTACCGTTTGGTGATTTCCACATTTCTTTTAGGTTGAATTCTTTTACACGTGCTTCATCTGGAGTGATTGTCGCGCACTTGATACCAACGTTGTACTTCTTGATTGCTTCAGCAGCATCAACAGTCACTTGATCGTTAGTTGCATCTCTGTGCTCCATTCCAAGATCGTAGTACTTAATATCTACATCAAGGTACGGAAGAATTAGTTTTTCTTTAATGAACTTCCAGATGATTCTGGTCATTTCATCGCCATCAAGCTCCACCACAGGGTTAGCTACTTTGATCTTTGTCATGCGCATATTCCTTACGTTTGTACGTTGCTATAATTTGAGATGATTCTATGAGAGGAGGAGAGGATAGTCTATATTCGTTGCCGTGGGTTAAGCCGCATTTGCCTTCATTTGATGAAGATATTTTTGGGCGCGCTCCAGAATGGGCTGAAAGTTTGCTGTTTGGACGATATAGTCATTGGCGCCCATGAAAACCATGTCGCAAATTTCTTCTTCGTTGCCATTTTTAGATATAAATAAAATTGGTAATTCTGCTTTTGCTTTTTCTATTCTGACAAGGGAGATGATCTCCTGGGCCGACATATCATTCATATCTTCATTGCAGATAATCATGTTGTAGTCTTTCTTGTGTTCCAGAAGGTAGAGGAGGTGAAAGCCACCGGTGGCAAATTCAACTTCAAAATTCTCAAGCATGCGCAGCTTTCCGGCCAGGATATTTCTGAAATTGATGTTTTCGCTGGCAATAAGAATTTTAAATGTCTGCTCTTTGATAATGGCCATAGCTTATCCGTAATTTTTAACAGCTTTTGTAACTAACTTCTCGGCCTCTTTCATGGCCTTCTTTTTTTCTTCATCAGTCTGAATCGTTCCTTTAAACTTTGGCTCAAGAACGTGCTCTTTAATGTACGCTTCAGCTTTTTTACCATCTTCTGTCAGGCGCACTTTTTCCCATTGAAGAGATTCACCACCATAAAGAACCTTGGCGAAAAATTTCGTCACACCATTCATTTCGTTGATCTGGTTTTGAATACTCATCTTGATGGCCTTTTCACCAAAAGATGGAGCATCAATTAAAAGCTTCACTACGTTGTCTTTAATGGCATCCATATTGGCCTTGAAACCAGAGCCAGACATGTCAGCACCATCAACGAGGGCAGGCTTTAGAAGCTTTTCCATAACGGCATCTTTGATCTTTGATCCTTCCGGAGTGTTGAAGATTTCTTCAAAGTTTTCTTTCTTTAGAAGAACATCTCTTAATTCCATTGGAACATCTTTATCTGAGATCCCGGCAAGTGAGTCTTTAACTGTTCCACGAACCATCGCTTTAATAAACTGATCAAGCCCACCGCTCTGGTATAAGAAATCCAGCAGGTCTTGTTTCGCTTTTTTCGACTTGGCCACATCGTTTAGATCGACAGAAAGATTTTTAATGATCCCGTCCAGTGAGTGCTTTGCATTCTCCGGGTTGTATTCGATGTAATGTGACAATAAAATCGCCAGAGGTTTAACTGACGAGTCGATGTTTTGCTGCATTTGTTGCGTGTATGGAGAAGCTGGAAGAAGGGCACTCAAGCACGGAAGGAAAGTTGAGAACTCGCGCTTAATCATGACTGTGGCCGCGTCTTTTTGCTCTGTCGTCATCCATGTATTGATGTTACTTCTAACAATAGTCATCCCGCGGGCCGTAAGCGTATCAGTACAAACGCTCAGTTTCGCAGTCACTTCACCCATTGGAAATTTCTTTAAACCATCAAGACACTGGTTGTATTGTTTTAGGGCATCGTCAATCTCTGGTTTTTGAGCATTGAAATCCGCTGTACCCAGTGCACCTTTTAGAAGATAGTTTAACTTCAGGGCCCCAAGTTGTTTTGCAAAATTGATGGCGAAGTTTTTTGTACACTCATCAAGGTGAGCTGAAAGAGCATCGCCGGCAAGGTCTTTATCTGCACAGGCCATAAATTCATCTTCAACCGGGCGCAGGGCAGAAGGAGTCTTCGTTGTATTTAACTGCGCCTGAGTTTCCACGCGGCCGTAGTTGATAACGATAGATTTCGTTGCTTCACGCTTTAAGCTGTCGACACATTTGTCTTGTTTGGCTTCTTTGGCCATACAGGCCTGGAAGTTGCCCATCAGGGTTTTTCTGATTGAATTACGTTTTTCTGAAAGGTCCATTCCCGGACGGTCTTTCAGGTAAGAGTTTAGTGAAGAGTCGATCTGATCCTGGCCAACGATCATCGTCGTTGAAGAAGAGACTTTATCTGAACAAGTGTATAGGTTTTTTGTGTAATCAGAGATTGAGAATTCTTTACCGTCTTTTGTTCCAAGACAATCTCCAAGAGCTTTTTTAAATTGAGCTTCAACCGTTTTTTTGTCGCCCTCTCGACCATCGTACATACTTCCCACACTTTTGTTGAATTGAACTTCACCAAAGAAGAAAGCGATCTTTTTAACAGAGCCTTTGATACAAGTGTTGACCTGGTCCATGACCACGCCTGTTGTTTTCTTATCAATACACTCGTTGTTTGATTTTGTTAAATCAGCAATGAAAGAGTCTACTTGTTGTTTAGTTAAACCAAGAGCAGAAAGTCCGCCTGATTTTTCCAGGTAGCCGTACACTTCTTTTGAGAAGCTCGTGCTTGAGATTTGCTTAGCAGCTTTAGTCGTAAGCGAGTTACTGCATTTTTCCAGCGTTTCATCAGAGGGCTCATTGCCAATACACTTTTCGAATTCACCTTGAACCAGGGTCTTAACGAGAGCGTTTGTCTCAGCTTCTGTGAGGTTGCCTTTTGCAGTGTCTCTGATTTGGTAGTCGGCAACTTTCATCGCCACATTGTGAGTCAGTTTTCCTGTACAGCTTCCTAATCTTTTATTAAGGTCGCTTGCTTCAGAAATATTATCGGGAAGGATTTTATCGATACATTTTCCCAGGTCAGCAACTGAAGACTTATTCAGTTCTGCTTTTCCTGGCATTCCATCCGGGATGGCGTCATTGAGCTTAAGAGTCGCAACATTTCCAGAGAAGCTGACAATCGTCTTTCTTAGACAGGCTTCACGGGCCGCGGGTGTTTGTTGATTGTTCCAACATTTATCAAGAAGGGCGACACCTTCATTACCAACTTTGACTGATAATGATTTATTATTTTTGAGTGAGTCGCTGGCAGTGTCTCTTAGAGTCGCGCTTACAACTTTATATGTCACTTCGTTGGTGATGCTGTTTTCACAAGGGGAGATATCCAGCATTCCGTCTGCTCTGGCCCCTTTTTTCTTTTGGGCTTCAGCACATGTTTTAAACTGGGCACTCTTATCTGCAGCAAGTTTTTTGACTTCTGCCGGCGTCAGCACCGACTTGATAGCAGGTGTACTGGTAATTTTATCATTAACCAGAAGAGATCCGGTATTTGAAACCAGTGTGTCGATACATCCCATAAATTGGTCAGTATAAGACTCTTTGCTCTGAGGATTGTTTCCAACTTTTTGCGTACATGAATCAAACGAAGGCCACACTGATTTTTTAATCAGGTCAGCAGACGCTTTTGAAGAAGCTTTTTCATTAATTGTTTTAGAAAGAGAGATGTCTGTAACTTTACTTACACCTGTCTTCATAGTTGAGAGTGCACAGTTTTTTACATCTGTTGCTGTCGATTTTGTTTTAGCAATACAGGCCTTATAAAGATCGGCCTGGGCCTTGTTAAATGGAGTGCGCTCTCCAGAAGGCAGAGAAGAGTTAAGACTCGCGCGCGATAATTCGTACACGATCCCGATCCCGGCACTTGGAACTAAGCTGGCCGAAAGGGCATCAATACAATGGCTGGCATCGTACTGAGAGTTCATTGATTTTCCGATACAACCATTAAACGGCTCGGTCATTTTATTGACCCACAGAGCACGTCGGGCCGGATCAGCGACACCTTCTTTTTCCAGGATTTTGTCGGCAAACTTTCCAATCAGGTTGTTTCCTAAATATCCATAGAATCGTATAAGATTTTCGTCAGTGAGAGGATTGAGGGTTTTTTTCATCCCATCCTGAATAGTCGATTTGATAAAAGTATTCAGCTCTGTTGGACTTGAATAGTAACCAAGAAGGTCTTTTTGGTATGGAGTGATTTTCTCCATAACTTTCTTTTCAATATTAATGTTGAACAGGTCGGCCGCTCCGGCCTTCACCTTAGATGTCATTGTTTGCGTGAATGATGAGGGCCTCTCGTAGTTCGTCGGCGTAATTAACGCAATTGAATCAAGCTCCGCAGAAAATGACTCAAATGACAACCCAGTCAGCACAATTACAAGTAAATTTTTCATGACCTGTTCCTAAACATAGTTCCTCGTGGTTTAACGGCAAAAATCGACGCGATCTTTAAAAGAATCGGGGTCGATATGCGACTAATTTTCTTTCACGAGCAAGAAAAAGCTGACAGTTGAGTGAAAAAGTCGACTACTGAAACTAAATAGTGTTACTAGAGAGACAATAATTGTCGGGTATCCGACACACTTCACAAGAGGGGTTTTAATGAAGGCATTTTTAAAATTATCTATGTTAGCTTGTTTAGCTGTTCTTGCTAGCTGCGGAGGCGGCGGTGGCGGCGGCGGTGGTGGACACTCGACTTACGGGACATACTACTCACCAAACATCCTAGCGAGTGAGTTCGTTAACTCACTAAACTCAGTAGATGGAACTTATTCATCTCACGTTGAACTTTACACGAATGAAACTCTTAGATCTCAAGTTCCAGGGCAAGAAGACTGGTTCGTAATCTGGGACGCGAAATACAGCGAATATAAAGCTGTGTCTCTTCAATACATCCGTTCAATCGTTTACTACGATTACTATGCTAACAACAGAGCTGTAGCTTCTGAGTTCAGATCTATTGAAAGAGGGGATATCCTTTCTGGTAACCTAAACGGTGACTACTACGGAAATGACTACGAAGTAGTAGACAGACTTTCATCTGGATACTTCGAAGGAAGAAACTCTGGATACCTATACGAAGACGAAGCAACTTCTACAGACGTTTCTCTTCTTGCTAAAGAACAAGAGCAAAAGAAATTCTTCGACAAAGCTGCAAAAGTATCTCTTGTTTACAACGTAAGCATCGAGACATCTATGTCGATGATCACTCTTGGATCAAAGATCGAAAAAATGCTTTCACGTGCTAACGGTGAGCTAACTCAAGAAGACCAAGCGGCCCTTCTTGGAGACATCAAAACTCTTACAGGTGTTAGCCTAGAAGAACTACAAAAAGCTTCAGAAAACTCTGCAGCTAAAGAAGAAGTTCTTGCTAAGGTTGCTGCTAAGATTGGAACTTCTGCTCAAAACCTAGAGCAAAAATTCCTTCCAGAAGTTTTCGGGATTACACTTTAATCTCAAAGACAGTTTAGCTAAAAACTAACAGGGCCCGCTTTACAGCGGGCCTTTTTTTTTTGCCCAAAATCCATAAAACCTGACCAAATTGGTGTCATAAAGAAACTAAACTTTCATCATTGGTGTCAGGTTGATTCCGAAAAAAATTGCAAAAATCTTAAATACTTACAAGTTGAGTGAAAAGATCGACTATTTTTTTAACCCCTGTTACAAATCGATTATGTCGAATTAATCAACCGACATTTCCTGAGGGGGGAATTAATTATGAAATCGCTTTTTAAACTATCAATGCTCGCACTATTAGTAACTCTAGCTAGCTGTTCAGGCGGCGGCGGTGGCGGAGGAGGCGGTGGAACGTATACACCTCCAACAACTGGCGGTGGTGGATCAACTCCAACAACACCAACAACTCCAACATCTACATATGGACAATATTCTTCGGCCAACATCTTAGCTTCAGAATTTGTTTCATCACTTAACTCTGTAGACAGCACTTACTCTTCAAGAGTTGAGCTTTATACAAACGAAACACTAAGATCAAAGCAAGCAGGCCAGGATGACTGGTTTGTTATCTGGGATGCTAAATTCCAGGAATACAAGGCCGTATCACTTCAATATGTTCGTTCAATCGTTTACTACGACTACTACTCTAACAACAGAGCAGTGGCTTCAGAATTCAGAAAAATCGAGACTGGTGACGTGACAGCAGGTAACCTAAACGGTGACTACTACGGTAACGACTACGAAGTTGTAGACAGACTTTCATCTGGATACTACGAAGGAAGACAATCTGGTTACCTATACGAGGACGAAGTTGGATCAACTGACGTATCTCTAATGGCCAAAGAACAAGAACAACAAAAATTCTTCGCGAAAGCATCAAAAGTGTCTTTCGTATACAACGTAAGCTTAGAGACATCTATGTCGATGGTTACTCTAGGATCAAAAATCGAGAAAATGCTTTCACGTGCTAACGGTGAGTTAACTCAAGAAGACCAACTCGCACTTCTTGGGGATATGAAAACACTTACTGGTGTAAGTCTTGAAGAGATCCAAAAAGCAACTCAATCGGCCGATGCTAAAGAAGACGTCATCGCCAAAATCGCTGAAAAACTGGGAACAAGCGCTTCAAACCTAGAGCAAAGAGTTCTTCCAGAAGTTTTCGGTATCACACTTTAATCAACTCTTAGACACTATCGTGGCTAAGTCCTTGAGGCCCCCGCAGAGATTGCGGGGGCTTTTCTTTTGTGGCCGTAAAAATTACCACCCATCTTCTCTGCCTACACCGACAGAGGTAGAACCATGCGAGATTTATTTAATTCCTTGGGGGATGTATGTTTAAAAGTGTCGTTGCTTTTTTAGCTCTGGCCGTGATTTCTACAGCTCATGCTTCATACCATGTAGCTTCTTATAACACTGACAACCTTGATCCTAACAGACCGACACGTGTGATGGTGGTTGGTAATGGTGATGACCTGGGACTTCTATTTGAAGAAGTGGCAAAAGCAAAGGCCGTTAAATACACAGAAAATTATCCACAAGACCAGATTGCTTTGATTGCTATCAATGAAAAAGAAATGGGGAGCGAGTGGAACTTAAAACGTTATGGTTTTAAAATCGAAAGAAACGATAGTTCAACACTTGATGGAAAAGAATTTATCAAGGAAGTTTCAAAGTTTAAGAAGATCATTTCTCTGGATATTTTTAGCCATAGCTCTGCCCAATTCGGGATTCACCTGGATGGAAGAGCGAACCGTTTAAATATTACGACTAAAGGCCTTGAGGCGCTAAAACCGAACTTCATGAAAGATGCATTTGCTTACCTTCATGGATGTAACTCAGGATTTAACCTGGCCCCATTCTTATCAAACATCTGGGGAATTCCAGTGGCGGGGTCGATGACATCAACAAACTTCCAGAGACTGCACTCTGATGGAAATTTCTATCTTTCAGAAGAAGGGTATGCTCCAAACTCTGACTGGGCAAAAACAAATACCCTTTCATATGATAAAGAAGTTGAATGTAAAACTGGAACATGTCAAAGACTTAAGCCAGACAACACTCCTTATGTTGGATTCTGGGGAGCATACAGAGCTGGTGGACTTCCTTTCTACAAGTTCTTCTGTGTGAAAAACTCAGAAGCTGACTGTCAGAGAGTGATGGCAAAATCAATGCTGTCTCATACACTGACAATTAATCTAAAAAAGAACAGCTCACTTGCTGAGTACAAAAAAGCAGTCTTTGATTTTCTTTGCCCGGTAAGCTCGAAAAAAGACTTAAGAGGGGAGTGTGAAGCAAAGCTTGATGAAGCATTAGTGACTGGGGATATGACGTACAACCCATTCTCTCGCCCGCAAGTAGAGTGTAGCTTTAAAGAGTGTAAGGTTGAGATCGATTGCGAGAAGGTTCTTTTCACTGGAGTTCCAAAACCAGGAACGTGTGAACTCAAAAACAACACTCCAGCTCCTGCGACAACCCTGGTTCGCGAGTACAAAGCTTACCTGGCTGCCTTTCCAAGTCTTTCTAAATAAACGAACAGCAAAAATACAGGTGTCTAAACTTTAGACACCTGCTCCTAAAATTACCCGGTCTCAATCTCTTGATTTAATAAAGCGCTACAATACCCATTATTTGGATCATTTCTTGCTTTAAGGACCGTACTATGAAAACAAAATTTAATAGGCTAATGAGTTTCTGCGTCCTTTTTACGTCTTTTGTTTACGTGCAAGCGTATGCAGGAGAGTCCTTCATTCCTCTGCAAAAGGGATTGAGGATGGCCAGTGACGATTTGATATACAACGATCAAGTCTTATCCAGCCGTGAAGCGGATATCTTAGGAAATTCCCAGAAAGTGGATTTATCGCTCTTAAATCCGCGCCCTAATGATCTTTGGGACAGCACTGTCACTAATGTCGATGACCAAAGCGAAATCGCTATCCGCGACAACGATGTTCTTTCATATGAAGGCTCTATTCTTTCCAACACCGGACTTTACCGCTTTAATGCGATTCCGACTAATGGGAATAAGGTCTATACCATCCATTTAGATAAAACTCTTCACACAATGTTGATGAGAAAGAATCTTCTGCGTGCCCTTGGATATAAAATCCCGGCGATGAAGTATTTAAGAAAAGTCACAATTCAATTTAATTCAAAAGCGGCCATGGAAAGTTTTCTAAAGAGAGAAATCCCGGAAGCCACTCTTGGAGCGGCCGATAGATGGGCCGCAACTGATTTAGTAAAGGCCGATCAATTGACGGTAACTTTAAAAGACGTTGCAGTAACAGAACCTAATGAATACGATTTTTATAACGTCTCAATGGGTATCCCGACTCAAACAATTAACAGTCGTTCATTAAGAGCGCTGGTTATCCCGTACTCATTGGTCGACCTTTATGAAAGTGTCAACAAGTTCAGCTGGGTTGATGGAAAGATTGATAACAAGTCTGTTATCCTTTCGCATTTTACGGCCAACGATTTTGCGACAACAGTAGACGATGCTGTATGGATGTTAAACCGCTTAAATAAACTCTCTCGCGCTGATTTTCAGAAAATCGTTGCCGATGCACAATTTCCAAAAGAAGTTGAATTGGTTCTTGTTGAAAAACTCATTTCAAGAAGAAACTCTCTTAATAAACTCTTTTCTTTAAAGACTGCTGAAATTGCATTCAACCCTAAAATCACGATGGGTTCTGCTTTAAGAGAAGGAAAGATTGTTCAAAAAGAGTACCCTGATTATGCTTCTCGCTTTGCTTATGGTGACGCTGAGTCTCCGCTTGAGCAGATGAGATTTTTCCTTTACTCAAAAATTCAAAGTAACATCATTGATAACCTGGTTAATAAGTTAAACGGTGAAATGTCGATCTTTGACTTAGGTGAAAAGAGAACTGAATACTTCCAAAAGCAATTTAAGGAAGGTCTGGATCACTTCGTGGAAACTGGTGAGCTTCTTCCAATTAAAGTTGGAGCTTGGTACAGCCCGGTGGTTGACGTTAATTTACTTCTCTCAAGAGATATCATCCTGGGGAACTATCTGGGGACAGATAACTTAGTTCAGCTTGCTGATACATTTGGAGCAAGTGCTGATGTCGGTATGTTTGCCGGTATTGAAGGTCTGGGCTATGACCTGGCCGGAAGTGCAAAAGCTTCTGTATCGCTGGTGCGCTCATACTCTCACTTAAAACCAGTTAAGAACTTAAAAGAAAGTTTAAAAGAGCCTTACAAAAATATGTTCGTGGGTCTTTTAAAGCGCTCATTAAAAGAAAAATTCTTTTCGCTCTCTGAGCTACAAAAACTTGGAGAGAAGGCCGACGAAGCAGGGTCTGCTAAAGATGAGCAGAAAAAGCGCATTGAAGAAATGTTTGCAGAAATTGACAAGAACCTGGACGTTGGTGAATCACTTATCATCACTGACCGACTAGTCCCTTCAGCAAGCGTGCGCCTGAACTTCAACCAAGGGCTCATTGGAGCAGGGATTGGAGTTTCTGGAAGTGTCACTGTTTTAAAACGTATCCACTTATACAAAAAGAGTCCTAAAGTTCTTCAGATCTATGATGACTCAGGATTTGTAAGAAATGTTGATATCAGCTTTACAGTAAGCAGTTATGTGAACTGGCTTAAAGTAAGTGCAAAACTGGATAAAGGTCACTACAACGTTAATTCGTACATGGTTAACCTTTCAACTGACCTTTCTGAAAACCCAAATCTTTTCTCAAATGCACTAGGGGTTTACAACGTTCTAAAGAACAAAGATTTTGAACTTCTTGATAAGAACAATCCTCCGGTAAAATTGGATGTTCAATTTAAAGATAGAACCAGAAGCTTATCGCTTCTTTTCTGGAGAATGAAATCTCTTACAGGAAAAACGTACTACGACCTAAAAGCAAAAGACGGTGTCGAGGGAACTTACTATAGTTTGGAAAAAGACTTCTTAACAGGTCTTAACCCGGAAGCTTTCTCGAAACAATTATTGAATTATTACCTGGCAAAGGAAGAAATTGAGGACGTAAGAATCACAGAAGACGGAAACCGCAACCCGGGAGAGAGCTTCTTTGGGCGTTCACACACGCAGAAGCTTCGTTATGAAGCAAGTCTTGATACCAACAAACGTTTTGCCCAGAAGTTCCTGTCTCTTTCTGACGTCAAACAAGGTTGGGGAATGAGTGAGAAGAAAGTGAGAAAGTTCATGACTAAAGTGAACGAAAAATTCCAGTACCCACTATTTGATATCGGTCAGATCGATTTCAAGAAGCTTCGTCTGTTTAATGTTGGTTACCACATGAACCTTTATAACAAAGGGATCGAGCGTCTGCACTCAATTAAAGAGTCAGAGATCTTGCCTTTAGAAGTGAAGTACAAAAAAGAAAGATGGTGTTCAGAAGACGACAACAGAAAGAGAAGCGCAGTTTGTGGAGACCTGTGGTCGCTTAAGAGCTTAATTAAAAAATGTCCAAAGTCGAAAAACGACGAGGCCATGGCCGATTGTAGTGTCGAGCTTTTTGAAAAAATGATGGATGACCTGGACTTCAACGACTTCAAGAAACTGATTGGTGAAGACAGTATGTACATCTACGGAACAATCGACGGGTTCAGAGAAAAGTCAGAAGTGTTAAACGACACTCTATACTCGAACACAATTGGAAAAATTGGCAGCAAACAGTGGAATGGTCCACTTGACGTTGTGAAGGATTTATTAGGACTTTCTGGCGGAGAATTCAGCGGTGGCTGGATTCGCGAAGGACTATAGGTGGCCCTCATGAAAAAGATTATTTTTACAACACTTGTTCTTCAAAGCTTAACAGCGCTCGCTGGGACTAATGACCCGCTTTATAACAAACAATGGGCGCTGGAAAACAGCGGTCAGGTGATCTTAAAGAATATCTCTGACCTGGAACGCGTGCAGGTTAAAGGTCTTCCCGGTGTGGATATCAATTGGGTAGACACAAAAGAAGCGAAGACTGAAAAGAAAGAATTAATCGTGGCCGTTTTAGATAGTGGTCTGGATTTAGAACACCCGGATTTAAAAGACCGTATCTGGTACAACGAAAAACTTTGTGCCGGAGCAACCAACGCTGCCAACCGTCCTTGTTACGGTTACAACTACCTTGATAACAACACGATCCTTACAGACGATGTTGGTCACGGAACGCACGTGGCAGGTTTAATCGCAGCTAACAGAAACAACAGTACGGGGATTGCCGGAGCGGCCGATTCACGCATTAAGATCATGCCTTTAAAAGTTATCAACAGTTCGGTTAACGGATTTGTGTATAACGGAAAAGTTATTACTGACGTTATTGCTGATGCGATGACATTCGCAGTGAAAAATGGCGCAGAAGTTATCAACCTTTCTCTGGGATGGCCAAAACTAGTTGACCTGGCAAAAGTTCGCCAGGCCTTCGACTATGCTGAACAAAATAACGTTATCGTTATTGCGGCTTCAGGAAACAACAATAAAGACCTGCCGACTTTCCCATGTAGTTACGAAAACGTTATCTGCGTTGGTGCTATCGATAACCGCGGTGACCTGACAGATTTCACGAACCATGGATCAAAAGTCGACGTCGTCGCTCCAGGTGAATCAATCATCAGTACTTACCCGCGCGCTCTTGAGTCGCGTGTTCTTCGTATTAAAAACTACGAAACAAAACGTGGATCGAGTCAGGCGGCTCCTTACGTGACAGCGGCACTTGCAAACTTAAAACTTCTTCACCCTGGTTTAACTAATGACCAGGTGAGAAGCCTGCTTTTTAGAAGTGTAAAGAAACTGGCAAAAGAATCGTCTTCTCGTTTTGTGAAGTTTGGCTCTCTTGATATGAAGGCATTACTTGAACTTGCTTCTAAAGAAGAAGAGAAAGCTTTCGTTAATCCTTTAATGAAAGGACTGACGGAAGTTAAGTTCAATGCAGGAGACAGAAGGTTTGCCTTTAATCTTGAATTAAAAAATCTTTCAAACATTGATTACAAAGGACTCGTGTGCCTGCGTTCAGGATCAAAGGCGATTGAGCTGGATCAAAACTGTGTAAGCGTAGAAAACATCCAGGCCAAAAAATCATTGAGCTTTCCGGTGAGCGGATTGATTCAAGACCTGGCAGGGGACTCACACATTCTGTTGACTGTGCAGATTGATGATCGCACTTATACAACAAGCTTAGTTTTTAGCCGCAATCTAAATAACGATGCCGCTTTAATCAGTCAGTCGCTTGGTCAAGCAAGTTTTGATGATATGGCCGTTATCAGTGGAGACAGACGCCTTTCGAGAATGACTCGTGTTTTTGATAAACACAGACAAATTGCTTTCCCTGAGTATTTTTACCAGGAAAAACTAAAGCAAACTGAAAACGCTTCAGTTGTGTCTCTGTTAACGAGTGAAGGTGGAAAGTTTACGGTGAAGACGATCACTCTTCCAAAAGTAAACAAGGTGCTTTCAATCCACCGCCAAGACATCAATATGGACGGGAAGCTGGATTATTTCATCTACACACTTTCAAACAAGAAAGATGAACTTCAGTTCTATATTCTTGATGAAAAACTAAACCCACTGTTTAAAGAAAACTCGACATGGTCGATGACCCTTTCAACTTTTGAAGGTCTACCGATTGATGGTGGGATGGAGAAGTTTGAGTGGATTAAGGTGAAGAACCCTACACTTGGAAATATTCTTGTTCCTTCAATTTACCGTTCGTACACAATGCCGGAAGCTGATAACTCAAAACAGATTTCTGAGCGCGTGATCGGAGCGATGTCTCACCAGTTCTATCTGAATCCAAAAGTGACAGATAAAAAAGTTGAGATCGAACTTCGCGTAGTGGACTCAGTAAAAATGATGGCCGCTCTTCGCAAAGAAATGGGCATCCTTGGAACATTTGATACGAAGTCAGTTTACTTATTAAAACCATTCCCACAAACGATGGAAGAGTCGAGAAATGGTGTGATCAGGTCACTGATTGTTGTAGATGAAGATGGTATCGGTCAACTTCACCAGGCGACGATCTCACTGGAAGGAAATAATTTTTCAAAGCTTTCAAGTTTATCGACGGAAAAAGCTGTTGATCAGTCGCTGATTTACCCAATCATCGATTCGAAAAACGGCAACGTGACTGATGAAGCGATTTTTACAACTTTACTCAACAGAGCAACGGCAGAGTTCCTGGTGAAAAATGATCACGAAATCGGATCAATTCAGCATTTAAACGAAGATTGGGAAAACCCAGTGATCGCTTTAACGGCCACTTTTGCTGAAAATGGCGCTAAAACTTATTTAGTAGAAAGCCGCTCGAGCCTTACGGTGCTACGTGACAACGGCAAAAAAGCGTCACTTCCGATCTACCGTGACTCAAGTTTTCCAGGCCAGAGCTTCTCAGAAACGATCACTCCAATCCTTTCAGAAGGCCGTCCTGGGGTCTATATCAATTCAACTCTGATCTACGGAGAGCGCCTGTATAGTATGGTAGATACTGAGAATAATGGGTTTATTAGGCCACTTTCACTATCGATCGGGATTCCTTCTGGGTGTGTGCCTCTGCTTCCAGAAACCCTAGCGGACAAGACTCAGTACAATTACGTATTTTTGTGCACAAGCCCATCTAAGGAAATCACTCTCAAATTCCTTCCTATGTCGCACCTTTAGTGTTAAATTCCTCAGTCTAAAAACATACTCGTCCTGGCCCATGGTGGGTCAGGACCTAATTTTTATTAGTCCAGGGGGATTTATGATTTATGAATTGTCAGTAGTGACAAAGCCGGAGCTTGGCGCTGAAGCTCACGCACAGATCGCAGAGATCGTGAAAGACGCACTTAAAGGCTTCGATGGTGAAGTTCTTATCGCAGACGATTGGGGAAGACTTGCTCTTGCTCAACCATACGCAAACGGTGCTCGTCACGGACACTTCCATTACTTCATGTACAAATCAAACACACAAGCTAACACTGAGTTAACTCGTCGTTTTGGTATCAATGAAGGCGTTCTTCGTACAGCTATCTTCAACATCGGTCTTGATGAAGAAAAAGAAACTCTAGTGAAGAACTTCAAGTCTCCACTTTCGAAAACACACCGTGGTTCAGTTCTTGATAACAAGAACGAAGACGACGATGAGTCAGGATTCGAAGATATGGAAGACGACCGTCGTAAATTCGCTAAGAGAAAGTCTTGCTGGTTTACAGCTAAGAAAATCAAAGCTGACTGGAAAGATCCTCAAACTTGGAACTGGTTAGTTTCTGAGTTCGGAAAAATTTCTCCAGCTCGCGTTTCAGGTATCTCTAGAAAACACCAAAGATTTGCTAACGCTGCTATTAAGCACGCTAGAAACCTTGGGATTTCAAGCTACCTATCTAACCGTACAGCTGATAGAGCTTAGTTAGAGTAATAGCGATGACTAAAGTCGAACAAACCTCACAGATCTTTGATCAACAGGCTTCAGTTCCAAAACTGTTGTTTTTGGCGATCATGACTATTGCGCTTTGTTCATTTGGTCCAATGAGTATTTTTGCTTCAGTTCCACTAGCTATTGCATTTCTTCTTTACGGCCGTTTAATCGGGTTTGGTTTAGGAGCTTTTTCAATGGCGCTGCTTTGGGGTCTTTCATTAACTGTGAAAGGTTTTCCACCGGCACTAGTGGGATACTATGGATCGGCCTTTTTATACGCACTAGTAACGGCTGAGATTGTCCTGAGAAACATCAATCCGGTAAAAGGATTGATCTACATGGGACTGATCCTTGTGATCATCTCTGGATCTTTAGTAGTAGCTTACGACAGGTTGAGCCCGACAGGGTTAAAAAGCGAAATCAGTCAGTATGTATCGTCTGTTTTATCGCAGCTTAAAAAAAGCAAACAAGAGTCTTCAGAAGTTTCTGGAGATGAAGAAAGGGCCTTTGATGATTTTGTTAATAAGCCAGAAGCTTTAACGAATGACATTTACAGTTCGCTTCCTTTGATTGTTTTTTGTGTTTCTTATTTTGGTTTGTGGGTGAGCTTGTATGTTACTCTTCGCAACGCCATCGTATGGAGATACAAAGCTGTTTATAAATACAGTCTGCGCGACCTGACTTATTTCAAGGCACCTGAGTTTTTTGTGTACCCGTTGATTCTTTCTCTGGTTTTATGGCTAGGGGCTGACTACGGACTTCCAAAAGAGTCAGAAGTAATTGGTCGAAACCTTTTATACTGTCTTGGCGTTTTTTATCTGTTCCAGGGTTTTGGAGTCTATAACGACTTCCTGAAGTTTTTAAGAATCGGCGGATTTATTAAGACTCTGTTTATTGCTTTTACATTTCTTCTAGCGTCTAAGTTCCTCGCGATCTTAGGCATATTTGATTTATGGTTCGATTTTAGAAGATTTTTTACAAATTCAAAAAAAGATGAAGGAGATACTATATGAAAGTTATTTTAACTGAAAAAGTTCCTACTCTAGGGAACATCGGAGAGATCGTTAACGTATCAGCTGGTCATGCTAGAAACTATCTAGTACCAAATGGCTTCGCAATGGTTGCTGACGAAGGAAACAAGAGACTACTAGCTGCTCAACAAAAAAGCCTTGGAAAGAAAATCCAAGCTCAAAGAGATGCTGCTAACGAAACTAAAAAGAAAATCGAAGGTCTTACAATCGAACTTATCAAGAAAGTTGGAGCTTCTGGGAAACTTTTCGGAACTGTTACAAACGCTGAGCTTTCTAAAGAACTAGAAAACCGCGGTTTAACTGTTGAAAGAAGACTAATTCACCTAGATGCACCAATCAAAGGTCTTGGTACTTTCACTGCAAAAGCTAAAATCTTCCAAGATATCGAAGCTACTTTCAAAGTAAAAGTTGCTATCGATCCTAAGCAAGCTGAAGAACTAAAACTTGCTCAAGAAGAAGCTCTAAAAGCTGCTGAAGCTCGTAAGAAAGCTGCTGCTGACGCAAAAGCTGCTGGTGAGTCTGCAACTCCTGCTGCTGAAATGACTGAAGAGCAAAGATTAAAAATGGAAGTTGATAAACTTCTAAGATCTTAATTTCTGCTTAAAAAGATGTTATAATAAGAGGGACCTCGTTATGAGGTCCTTCTTTGTTTTTTGAGGTGAGCAATCATGGCTTCAATGAATCAACACAATGAACTTCCTCACGATCTACTGGCCGAAAAAGCCTTAGTAGGCTGTTTAATTATCGATGGTTCAGTCTTTGATGAGATCTCCAACCTTAAAATCAATTCCTCTCAATTCTATGATCCTCGTTACGGGATCGTTTTCGATATCATTGCCGATCTTTCTTTAGCCAACCGTGCGATTGACTTCGTTACTGTTTGTAACAAGCTCAAAGACAAAGGAAAGCTGGAAGAAGTAGGTGGTGAATCTTTTGTATCGAGTTTAACAGAAGACCAGGCTTCATCGGCCAACGTTTATGAGTACGCAAAAATCGTCAAAGATAAAGCGTCGATGAGAGAGATCATCAAAACGGCCATGCGAGTGGTGCAGATGGGGATGAGTTATACAGGTGAAGCTGATGACTTTATCCAGGATGTTGAATCGAGTTTCTTCAAGCTTACCAACGAAGCCAAAACTGGCGGTATGGTTAAGATCAATGCCACTTTAAGACAAAACTTAAAAGAACTGGAAGACACTACAAGAATCATGGGAGAAATCTCAGGGCTCTCGACGGGGTATCCGCGTCTCGATGAACTTCTTCTGGGAATGCAGCCAGGTCAGCTGATTATTTTAGCTGCCCGTCCAGCGATGGGTAAGACCTCTCTGGCACTGAACGTGGCGATCAGTTCATGTCTACAATCAGGACTTCCTGTTGCGATCTTCTCTCTCGAGATGTTAGCGACGGAACTTTCAATGAGATTACTAACAGGTCGAGCGAAGGTGGATTCAAAACGCGTTCGTAAGAAGGCCTTCCTGGATACTGACCTTCGAAGTATTGCTAAAGCAACTCAAGAGCTTTCAGCGCTTCCAATTTTCATTAACGATTCAGGGAATACCACAATCCTTGATATTCAATCGCAGTGTAGAAAAATCAAAGCTGACCAAGGTCTTGGTCTGATTGTTATCGACTACCTTCAGCTAATGGGTTCTACCAACAAGTCTCTTCAAAGAGAGCAGCAGATCGCCGAGATCTCGAGAGGGTTAAAGACCATGGCCAAGGAACTTGGTTGTCCGGTTATCGCCCTGTCTCAGCTTAACCGTGGTGTTGAGTCCCGTCCAAACAAACGTCCTACAACTGCCGATCTTCGTGAATCTGGAGCAATCGAGCAGGATGCGGATATCGTCATGTTCGTTTACCGCGATGAGGTTTACTACCCGGATACAAAAGAGCCAGGTGTTGCCGAAATCATCGTAGGTAAAAACCGTGCAGGGGAAATTGGAACGGCAAAACTTGCGTGGGTTGGTGCCTACACAAGCTTTGAAAACCTCGCTCACCGTGACGGACCATAATCTCTATACAGTTTTTCCGTATAAAGATTCACTGCTAATGTTAAGCGGGGCCAAAGAGGCGCGCGCGTATTACAAAGACCATTACATTGATCTCTTAACTGGCGAGTCTCACGAGTTTGCAGTTGAAGGATGGCTATCACTTTTAAATTTTCCGGTAGCAGAGCATCCGATTGAAAAACGTGTGGTTCATCTTTTTTATGAGCTTGGTTTTCTCTTTGAAAATCTTTCAGAAGAAATCATGAGCACTGATCTTCTGGCCATTGATATCGAATACACAAAGAGAGAAGAACTCCAGATCAATCCAGACCACAAGAAAATCATCCTTTCACTTAAGAGTGCTCCTCACTACCACGATTATGAAAAACAATTCCAGAAGGGCCATAAAGAGCTGACAGAGGGCAATTGTTATCAGTTCAACCTGACAGGTGAATACACATACGACTTTGAAGATGATATCGAGGCGGAAGATTTTATTTCGGCCTTATGGAAAGACCCAAAGAAGCGTGGAGCTTTTGCTTCTGCGACTTACATCGAACACTTCGAGCAGCTTTTTTTAAGTAACTCACCAGAGTGTTTATTCCGTTATGAAGGCGGAATGCTTTCAACTATGCCCATTAAAGGCACAATGAAACGAAATACTGATGATCCCAGAGAAATTAAAAGTCTCTGGAAAGAATTAGTCTTGGATAAGAAGAGTGAAGGCGAGTTGTTTATGATTGCCGATCTTTTGCGTAACGATCTCTGTCGCATTGATCTTCCAAGGGCCATCGTCACAAGAAAAAAAGCAATGCTACTTGTTCCTGGACTCATTCATCAGTATTCAGAAATTAAAGTTCCTCTTTCACAGCATGTGACTTTGAAAAATATTTTAGAAAAAATTTTTCCTGGTGGAAGTATCACTGGTGCACCTAAAAAAAGAGTTATGCAGATTCTAAAAAAATTAGAATCACGCTCTCGCGGTTTTTATTGTGGATCGACTTTGCTTTTTTCTAAGGGGCAAATAGAAGCTTCGATTAATATCAGATCTAGTGTTGTTGATTTCAAAAAAAGATCACTTTCTTATCAAGCGGGGGGCGGTATTACACTCTTAAGCCAACCTCAACACGAGTTTTTAGAGATGACTTACAAGCATGACAGCTATATTGATACCCTAACTCTATAAAATTGCTTGATTCTAATAAAAACTTACATTCAGATGTTTCTGACCGAGAAACATTGACACTGTTTTCTTACACTCGATATGATTTTTTTGCGTCATAGTAATTGACTTTTTTGGCCAAGAAAAAGTCCACATAATCTCCGTCGACGGATCGACAAAGGATTAAGCGGATTGGCTGATTAAATAAGACAAAGGAGTGTTGAATGGGAACTTTAGGTTTAAAGGATACGGGTAAACCAGAGTCATCAGAGACAGGAGTCTCTTTAGGTTCACTTGCTGAACTAACAGGCTTTCCGATTGATTACATCAAAAGGGAACTTCTTTTAGATAGCGAAAAAGACCTGAGTGTTGAAGAGTTAAGAGAAAGAGTTCTTGCTTACCTTAATTCTGCAGCAGTTTAAAAAATGAATTATTAAACCTTTTGTCAGTAGGACTTTTGGTTTTAGTTACTAAAAAGCCTAGCTTATGCTAGGCTTTCTAGTTTATGGAACCAAAAACTACTGATTATTGTCTTCTTCAATCAATCGACTCAGTCGAAGACTTTCTTAAATCTACGTTCCACGCAAGTTCCAATAAATTAAAAAAACATTTTAAGAAGCCTTTTCTTGCAAGAAGCTTCAAAGAAAAAGCCACACTTTCTCTGCCACTTAATTTTATTAATGATGGCGAGATCAATCCGCACTATGAAGGTGAAGAGATCAGGATCATTGCTGAAGATGAAAACTTTTTTGTCTTTAATAAAAATCCCAATCAATTTGTTCACCCGCTGACCTATGATGAAAGTGACAATTGTTTGTCGTTTATCAGAACCAAAAGACCTGAACTCTTGAGTGTTAACCGCACTCAGTATGACCGAGGACTGTTGTATCGCCTGGATTACGAAACTTCAGGTGTGATGATTTATGTAAAGAGCGATGAGCTTTATAAAAAGCTGCGTGAGAGTTTTTCAACTATTGCCAAGGCCAAGATCTACTGGTGCTGGGTGGAAGGCGAAATGAAGCTCTCAGGAAGCTTTAAACATTCATTCTCTTCAGGCGAGGAAAAAGGAAAGCGGGTGTTAGTGGCCGAGGCAGGAGTTCATTCGCAGGAAGGTGAACTTGCTCTAAAGGCCCTTCGTTATGAAAAGAGTTTAAACCGTACATTGGTGGAGGTGGCGTTGAAAACTGGCCTTCGCCACCAGATTCGCGCCCAGCTGGCCTATCTAGGATACCCCTTGGCCGGCGATAAATTTTATGGAGGAAAAGAGGCCAAGAGGCTTTATCTCCATGCCCAGACCTACCGCCTGGAGGTGGATGGAAAGGATTATTCATACGACTCAACCCCCTTAAATTTCGACGGTTTTTAAAAGACCAACGTTTTTGATCAAGAAAAAGTTTAAGCCCTAAAATGGAGTAGCCGACAAGATTGGTATGATTTCTTAAACCCCTATTTTTTAGGAAGATCGATGTCGGACCAGCAGATTATTTTAGAGAACAGTTTCTGGAAGTTTTTAGTGTCGCTTGAAGAGCTCAAAGAGAAAAAAGAACTTGTGTTGTTTTGCTCTTCGCTCGCTATTGATGAAGACACTCTTACGACGTATTGCGAATTTTTAGCGCGCTTTAAAGTCGCCGCTTTCAGAGATGCAGAGTACATCTATCCGCTTAAAGAACAATGTAGAATTAAAATGGAATTTACGTTGGCCGAATGGCTGGCCCTTCAGGCGGTGGTGCCGAAGGACTCCCAGGCAACGGCTTATTTCCAGCAGATTGTGCAAGATAAAATGAAAATGGCCCAACTGGCCCATGCTCAATTTTCACTTTATAAAGCTCCGAAAGGAACTCCTGTTGAGTTCACTTCCTTTGAAATGTTAAAAAAGAAAATTGATTACGATATTATCTGTCGCAAATCCATGAAAGTTAAATTTTTCACAGAAAAAGAATGCGACGTTTTTCCACATAGGCAGGTTTATCTCGACGGAGTCCTGTGTGTGGTGGGAGAAAATATCTCCGATAAAACACTGGTGTACTTCGGACTTGAAGACATCAAGGATGTTGAAAATCTGGACCTCATGTATGAACCGAATTTGAGTCAGATTGAAGTTAACGAATTTATCGGACACCTAAGATTAATTAATGGCAAAGAAGAAAGACTGGTTCTAAAAATTTATAGCCAGGATCAATCGGATCTTCTTCCTGAGCACCATTTTCTTGGCAACCCTTTTGTTACCTCCAGCACTGAAGGGGACATGATTTGGGCCGCCACGCTTGAAATGTGTGATGATGTTTTTCATTGGTTATACAAAATGAGAGACAGAGTTGAAGTCCTGGACCCTGGGCATATCAGAAAAGAGTTTTCTCATTACTGCGAACTTAAAAAAGAAAGCAGCAATAAGAAAGCGTCATAACGCCATAACACAATGACCCTCGACAGAAGCGCTTAAAGGCGAAAGACTAGATTTAGTCTCATTGGTCGAGGGTTCACATGTCTCATCCAAAATTCGGATTGGTTTTAAGCGGTGGGGGCGCAAGAGCAGCCTATCAGGCCGGCGTACTCAAAGGCATCACTGAAATTGTCGGCGACAAAATGGGCGATGATCCTTTTCAAATAATCACCGGTATTTCTGCCGGTGCTATCAATGCAGCTTATCTCGCTTCAGCAAAAAATAATTTTAATGAACAGGTTCAAAGTCTTATCCGGATTTGGGAAGAACTCACCCCTGAGAATGTTTTAAGAACCGACATTGCCTCATTGGGAAAACTCAGTGCCGGCTGGATAAAAGACTTAAGCTTTGGCGGGATGTTTGGAAGATCTGAGTCCACTCATTTGCTCGATTCAACACCACTGCGCGATCTTTTAGAAGAGAGCATCGACTTTGATCAAATTGAAAAAAATATTATCAACAACAAGCTTCATGGTGTCGCCGTTTCGACGACGAGCTATGCAACAGGCACGAGCGTGACATTTTTTGATTCTCCGTCAGTCAAAGATTATGCGCGAAGTGCACGCATTGGTTTAAAGGGACCTTTGCGTTTAGAGCATGTTCTTGCTTCATCGGCGATTCCTTTCATTTTTCGTCCGGTAAGAATAAAAAATAGTTTTTACGGAGATGGAGGAATCAGGTCCAACGCCCCTTTGAGCCCGGCGATTCACCTGGGCGCGGATAAACTTCTGGCGATTGGAGTGAGGTATTTTAGAGAAGAGATGGAAGTCAAAGAACTCAATCAGCAAGTAGAGATGAACAATATTGTCCTTGCTGATATCGTGGGAGTTTTATTTAACTCTCTTTTTCTTGATGCTATCGAATTTGATTATGAGAGACTTCAGCGTATTAATAAAACAGTTTCTCTTCTTAGCGAAGATGCTCTTGCTTCTCACCCCGGGCAGCTAAAAAAGATCCCGACATTACTTATTCAACCTTCTGTTGATTTGGGTGAACTGGCCGGAGATCAGTTTCATCGTTTTCCTAAAATGCTTCGTTATCTCTTAAGCGGTATTGGTGCGACAGAGGCCCGTGGAGCAGATCTTTTAAGCTATATCGCCTTTGATAAGGCCTACACTCAAAAACTAGTGGAAATCGGCCATAAAGATGCTCATAACAGAGCAGAAGAGATCAGAGAGTTCTTCCAATTATAGCGAATTCGCATTATTCTTGGTGAATGGAACAGCAGTCTAAAAAGAAGTCCAATAACTTTTTCCTTATTTCATTTCTTCCGGCCATCTTATATTGGTACCTGGAAACGAAGTATCCGGTAAAAATCGCCTTAATGGGTGGTATTGCTCTTTCTATTGGTGAAATTCTTTTTGAAAAGATCTTCACCGGACATATTCATCAGCTTTCACGATTTAACTTTTTCTTAGTCGTTTTCCTCGGTGGTTTTTCACTGATGGAAGAAAACGGAATCTGGTTTAAACTTCAACCGACATTTTCTCTTTGGGCCGTGGCCGTTTACATGTGGGTAAAACTTAGAAAAGGCTCGGGCTTTTTTAAAGAGATGATGATGGAGATGAGGCCGGATGGGAAAATGCCACCGGATCATATTATCCTGTCGATGGAAAGAAACATGGTCATCCTGTTTTTCTGTTATGGGCTTTTAATGGGTGTCCTAGCTCTGTGGTTTCCAACTTCACTTTGGGCCTTCTTTAAAACGGCGGGGCTCTTTATCGTCATGGGGGTTTTCATGGTGATTCAGACCATTTTAAACCGTAGAAATATGAGAAATCCTCCAGCTGAATAGACCAAGCTTGTTGTTTGGTGTATGAAGTCCTCATGAAATTTCTTTGCTTAATTCTTCTTTCATTTTCTGTCGAAGCCATGCCTTTACTCGAAATTAAATCGGGAAAGGTTGAGGAAGTAACGCCTTTTTCCCACAAGTATGAACTCATTATTGCTGATAACTGTGCTCATTGCATGAATCAGCTTAATCAAATGAAAGACTGTGTTGCTGATCGGGATGTGATTGTCCTGATGGAAAATCTATCTAAACTAAGTGAAGACAAGTTAAAGCGCTTAGTGGCTAAAAAGAAAATTCCTTATTCAGCTTACCTTTTGGATTCAGCTGCCCGCGCAGCTTATGAATTTAAAGGCGTCACTCCCATGATGTGGATCACCGGCAAAGATTCTAAAAAATCTTTTACCGGTGTTGTGTCCTGCGATTCTTTAAAGCTCAATTTTTAAACCAGTGTAAATAATCCTTCCGGTATTTGGTCCCCAAATATGGCGGTTATCCAGATGGGCATGATTTAAATGGGTTCTCCATGAAAGAGGAGACTCACCCTTTTTGGTCTGAGTGTAATCAAGTAAATTATTCACTCCCAGTATCCAGCTGAATTTTTGAAATTGCTTTTGGTAAAAGAAATCAACTGTTGCAAAAAGAGGCGAGCGCTGTTTTTTGCGGTTCACCGGGATTTTGTCAAAGCTCATAGGATCGGGGTCGTCCATAAGAGTGTTGTAATTTTTCTGGTAACCATAGGGAGATAAATTCCTCGGACCAATCACATTTACAGTAGTCACAAATTCTTGAGACCCATAATGGAAATCAGAGATTAAGCGGGCCCTTGTTTCCTGGGCCGCTGTTGGAAGTTTACTCTTGTAATTATCCGGCATGATAAACCAGTCAAAACTTCCTTCCATGCTCCAGTCCGGGGTGATCTTTTGAATATGCAGAAGCCCAAGGGTTTTAATATTCATGACCTCGGAAGAGTTTTGAAACAAGACAGGTGAAGACTCTTCATCTGCATAGGCCATGTGCTCTAATCTCGTCCAGGCAAAAGAAAAAGCGGATTCAGAGTTTCCGCTCGAGCGATTTAAGGTGTAAGTCAGGTTGTGAGCGCGTTCAAGCTCAGTAATGTTGAGTTCAAAACCTTCTTCATTTGTTCCGTGTTGAGACTCAAACATTGAAAGAGGTGCGCGATAACCTACACCATAGGCAATACGTGATGAGTATTCGTCATTGTGCGAATGTTTGTAATGAATTCTTGGGGCAATCGCCGTTTTGTTGAGTTTTGTATGCAATAGACGTGGATCATGCCAATTAACTTTTAAATGATCGACTCGCAGGATGAGATTGAGTTCATCTTTGTCTGTCAGGTACCATTCATCCTGGATGTACATTCCCATCGTTTTAAAGGCGAAAGAGTCTTTTTTATAGTTCATCAGATCATACAAATAAGCAGAGTCTGATTGCATATCTTCATTGCGGTGATCAACACCGACTGTGAGGTAATGGGCATCATTGAGCAGAATGTTTGTTTTTAAATCAAAAAAACGAAACATGTCTTCGTTGTTATAGTCATACCCGTGAGAGTAGATAGATTTCTGTGTTTGTTTGGCCAGAGAAAATGAAGCTTTAATATCCATTTCACTTGAAGGTGAAAATGTCAGACTTCCTCCCGTATCAAGACGGTTAAGTCTGATGCGATCGCTAATTTTACTTAGATCACCGGTGTAGGGATTGCGTACATCGCGGTCAGCTCCAAAATCATCGAGAGTGTCGATGTCGGAAGGATACTTGGTGACTCGGTAAGCGCTGGTTGCTCCACCGATTAATTCTAGGTCTTGATAACCTCCGCGAAGTGAGAATTTAAATTGATTACTCAGGCGGTTTTCTTGTTTTATAAAGATAGATTTTTGAGATTGGCGTGAAGACTCGGCCACATGGTTTTTATCTTCATCAAAAGCACCAAGTAGATTTGATTGAGCGGCAATCAGTGTTCCGCCGTTAGCGTTTCCATAACTTCCTAAGACTTCCTGATTAAGAAATTGGTGATTACCGCCTTTGATCTGATAAATAAAACGTTTTTCATTGGCCGGAGTGGTAACAATATTAATGGCCCCACCGATAGATTCAGGTGCCGTTAAGGAAGCGCCCGCGCCTCTCATGATTTCCAGTGAAGACACTCCCGCCATGGGGATCGCCTCCATTCCATAAAAAGAGGAGACAGAAGAGAAGGCAGGAATTCCATCAATGAGAACAGTTGTGTTTTCGCCACGCAGTCCATTTAAGGTAATTCGTTGTGAGCCACAATTGGCACAGGTTAAGGTCGTCTGCACTCCCGGTTCTAAGTCAACGGCCTTAGCTAAACTCGTGGCGTTCTTGTGTAGAATTTCATTCTTAGAAAGAACTTCTTTTTTGACTACAGAGGACTTGTCGACTTTAGAGGTTTCTTTTTTGCCTACGACCACAATCGTATCTGTTTCCAGGTTGTGAGCGTAGGCAAGAAAACTTGAAATAAAAATAAAGAAAAGATTAATCATGAGCTGGCTTTAGATTCACGCATTGAACTGTGTGGTAGTGATTGATGTGAAGCCATTTCATAGCAAAACTCACAGGAATAAAGCTGTTTTGATCTTGTCTTAAAACGTTCAGCTGATCTTTTTGATTGCTTCCGACTCCATTAAGAACAAGTGCATTTGCTCCAGGTTTGATAATAAAAGTGTGTTCTTCATTGTGCTTTAGGTGGTTGTGATCATCAGCTTCTAGATGAACGACAACTTCGGCACGGAAATCTTCCGGGCGATTTGAGTTATTTTCAAAATACGTTTGTTCGATCTCTAAAGAACAAGGTTCTGTTCCACCTTTAATTGTTCCAACAAATTCAACATGTGCCATAACATTGGCCGAAGCCAGAAGGGCTAAAGCAAGGATAGTGTTTTTCATAGTTCCTCCAGTTTTTGGAACTTCTATATTTTATGCGATTGATTTGCAATTAATTTATGCGACTAATTTGCATAAAATAATGCTGAGGAGAGATAAATCGGGAACTTATGAGACTGTCTTGTTTTTGAACAGGGTTGGTTTTTTTTCATGATCATCTCATCTGAAGATCAATAGAGTTTAAGATAGTGAGGAATGAAGAAAACCATTTTTCACTTATTCATGAGCCTTTGTTTGTCGCTGACCATGGTGACAGAGACTGCGTTTTCTTCAGAGCGCGTAGAAAATATTTTACTCGAAGACAGTGCTCTGGCCCTCTCAAAACTCGAAGAAAGATACTTAACGGTGAAAAAGCAACGTTCCGATCTGGGAAATATTGAAACCAATTTACGTCGCACTAAAAAGGGACAAAGCATTTATCTAAAATTTGAGAGTATTGCAGGCTCACTGATTGTGATTGGAATTATTATTGGAAGTTATAAGGCCTATTTCCCTCCGGGATTCAGGGCCATGGCCGGTGCGTATGTCACGGTAACGGGAATCAGTCATGGGCTCATTAAACTGAGTGCAAACGATGTGCAAAAACTGTTAGTAGATATCGTCAAACTCAACAATGTTCTCGATAAAAGCGAAGAGTCAATCGAACTACAGGCCGAGTATCATTGTGCCCTAATTGAAGGCAATTATTATCACACATTTTGTCGTTAATAGATCATTCTAAATGTCAGATTAACTCTGGGGCCAATAAGTTTTTTGGTTTTGGAGATTTTATGCTGCCAGAAATGCTGGAGCTCATCTTTCATGACGACTAAACTTCCATCCGTGATAGGGATGATGACGGTTTTTTTCTCCAAGTCGAATTTATGCTTTAATTGAAAAGACCTGGTTTCACCAAAACTCAAAGAGGCGATTGTTGGATTAGGCCCCAGCTCTTTTTCATCGTCAGAGTGATAAGACATGTGATCGTTTCCATCGCGGTAGTAGTTCACCAGGACTGAATTAAAGCGCACATTCAAATCATTCTCTAGCTGAGTCTTGAGTTTTAAAAGAACAGGAGTCCAGGGCAAGGCCTGCATGTGGATGTTAGAATAGCTGTATTTTACTCCCGGATCGCCATACCAGGCGGTGAGGCGAGGTTGAGGAAACGTTTTTCCGTAAAGAGTGATGGAGTCGTTTCTCCATTTAATGCCTTCGATGACGTCGTCGATTTTAATATCAGAATACTGCTCGAAATACTGGAGAGTTCCGTCTTCAGTAATGATGTCGATAAAGCCTTTAGGCAGAAAGTTCATGACTACTTGTTGTTCTTTTCAAAAAGGTCTGTCTGGATTTGAACTGATTGCTCGTGGATAGAATCGAAGATTTCTTTAATGAAGTCAGGAGAAAGCCCCATCTTTTCAGCTGAGACTAAACGGTCTTTCATCAGTTCTTCAAAACGCCCTTTTTGTAGAGCTGTGATGTTTTGGTTGATTTTCGCAGTCGCGATTTTTTCCACCACTTGCTGTCTTAGTTTCAGCGTGTGGATAAGTTCATTATCCAGGCGGTCGATTTGTTCGCGCAGGTCATTTAACTCTTCAGTATAGTTTTTATCCTGAGAGTATTCTCTCTTTAGTGCAAGAGACGAGATGATGTTTAAAAGTTTTTCTGGAGTCACCTGTTGAGAAGCATCTGACCACGCTTTATCCGGATCTGGGTGAGTCTCGATGATTAGACCATTCATATCCAAGTCCATCGCTTTTTGGCAGACTTTCTGAACCAGGTCTCTTTTTCCAGTAATGTGAGAAGGATCGCAAAGAAGAGGAAGCTCCGGGAACTTTACTTTCAGTTCCATCGGGATTCTCCAAAGAGGATCATTTCTAAATTCTAATTTTTCAGCGACAGAAAACCCGCGGTGAATAGCAACGAGTTTTGAAATCCCTGCTTGATTCATTCTTTCTAAAGCACCAATCCATAATTGTAGATCAGCGTTGATTGGGTTTTTTACCATGACAGGAATGTCTACGCCTTTGAGAGCGTCGGCAATTTCCTGAACAGAAAATGGGTTGGCCGTCGTGCGAGCACCAATCCATAAAATATCAATTCCTGCTTTTAAACACAGTTCAACGTGTTTTGCAGTCGCCACTTCAGTTGTTGTTAAAAGACCAGTTTCCTTTTTTACTTTTGCCAGCCATGGAAGGGCAAGCTCTCCCAGACCTTCAAAGTTATTTGGACGCGTTCTCGGCTTCCAGATTCCTGCGCGGAAAACTTTTACTGCAGGGATTTCTTTTAATGCATGAGCTGTTCTTAGCACCTGCTCTTCAGATTCAGCAGAACACGGGCCAGCAATAACCAGCGGTGTACCTGGAGCGGGAAGAGGGAGCCATTCATTAAGTGCGTCGATATTCATATATGTCCTTGGGCTGTACCTTACTCCCTTTTTAGGCTAATGTTAAGGGGGCCTGTAATAAGGTTTTTTCTTCTCAAAACGCGGCTAAACCTAAGGAATTTATATGCAAATCACCGATAAAAAAATTGAGGAATACTGTATCTCTAAAAGTAACATTCCGGGAACGGACTGCCTGAAGATCGAAGACTATACAAGGGCAAACGTCCATGGGGCAGGGATGTTGATTGGAAAGATGGAAGCGTCTTTCATTGGTTTTCTTCTGCGTTCAATTAAAGCAAAACGAGTTCTGGAGCTAGGGACTTTCACTGGCTACTCGGCGCTGACGATGGCCGAAAATATGCCGGAAGGATCTGAAATTATCACTGTCGATGTTAACCAGGAAACAGTGAATCTTGCTAAGGACTTTTGGGGAAAATCAGCTCACGGACATAAGATTAAAAGTATTCTTGGACCTGGATTGGAAGTCATTCCGACGTTAACTGGAAAGTTTGATTTTGTTTTCATCGATGCAGACAAAAGAAACTATATTGATTACCTGAAATTGACTGTGCCTATGCTTTCAGAGCATGGAATGATTGTTATCGACAACGTTTTATGGGGTGGACAAGTTCTTCCGGGAAGTGAGTCGACAGGCAGTGACCTGCGCGACCGCAACACTGAGTTCATCCGCGCGGTGAATGACTATATCGCTGGGAATCCTGATCTTTATGGGACATTGATGCCGATTAGAGATGGGATGTTTCTGGTGCAAAAGAAAACTCATTAAAATAAAAAAAGGCCCGTTTGAAGCGGGCCTTTTTTATTACATGACATCGTCTTTAAAATAGGTTTTTTCGGCAGTCACTTTAAGTTTTTTTGTCACAGTATCACAATGTCTACGACGGCATGGGACTTCATAAAACAATTCAATGCTTGATTCCTCTTTGTCATTTAAAAGCTCTTCACTAATAACTGGTGAATAAGTATTCATCGCATAATTTGTTAAGTTGACCGTCGCACGATCACTGGCATTCACAGAGGCCTTGAGAATGTGATCGACTTGTAGTCCGCCGTTTAAAAGGTGCACTTCATATAAGTCAGAAGGTGTTCCAAACAAAAGATAATGATTGGCCTGAGCATTAGGCTTAATAAGCGTGCGTTGGTAGAGAACTTTCACATTGTCCAAAGTGACATTCTCCATAACCACAACACCTTCTTTTTCAAAGTGACCGGCATAAACGTCGCCAACCAGCGCGTGAGGCTTAAGTAAAAAAGCTTCCAGGTCAAAAGGTGCCGGAACGAAAGTTAAAAACTGGCCTTCAGTCATGTGTGAAAGAAGCTTTGTTTTAAGTTCTGCCGATAGAGAGTATTCTAAAACCACCTGCTTGTTGTGGATTTTGTGATACATCGGCAGGTGATAGGCCATTAGCTTCTCCTGGCCGAAAAGGACCATGCCATGCGTGGCCTCGACGGCATAAGTATTAAGAGACAGTAAGCAAAGAAAAAGAAAAGACATTAGTACTTTCATTGTTAACCCCCTTTTGAAAGTAGAGGCAATGTAACTTTTAATCATGTATTTGATAAATTCATAATAATGATTTATATATGAATATAAATGAGTTTACTTCATCCTAACTTAGTTGCATTCATGGCCGTTGTTGAGCGAAAGACCGTTCAAGATGCCGCCAAAAAGATCGGGCTCACCCAGACAGGTGTGACCCAGAGAATCCGTGCGCTGGAAAAAGAGCTGCAGACAACGCTCTTTATCCGTTCGCGTTCTGGAATGAAGCTCACTACCGAAGGTGAGTCCTTGCACCGCTATTGCCAGAGTGCCGTTGAGCTTGAAGGGCAATTGGTTTTTGAATCCACTCAACAGGAAATCGCACTGACTATCAGTGGGCCTTCGAGCTTAATGCGCTCGCGAGTGATTCCCAATGTCTCGGGGCTTCTCAAAAAATATCCTTTTTTACGCTTGCAGTTTGACCTGATGGACCAGCTCTCAGCGGTCTATAAACTAAAAAATGGAACATCCCAAATTGTTTTGGTGCGCAGCCCGAATGTCGCCCTGGAGATGGACTCGCGGATTTTAAGACCAGAGCGCTATATTTTGGTAGGGCCACAGTCCTGGAAAAAGCGCGGGATTAAGGACATTCTTCAAAATGAAAGCATCATTGATTTCGACCAAAATGATACATATACCTTTGATTTCCTAGAGAAGTATAAACTTCAAGACTATGTTCAAAGCTCGCGTCACTACGTCAATAACACCGATGCCCTGGCCTCGATGATCGCCGATGGCGCAGGCTATAGTGTCCTGGCCCAAGAGTTGGCAAGTGACCTGATTAATCGTAAACTCCTCGTCGATTTACAACCCGGAAAATTCCTGGATTTAACTGATATTTGCCTGGCGTGGTATCCGCGTCCGGAAATGCCAGCGTACTTCAAAGATATACTCAACGTTTTAAAATAAAGGCCTGCTCATGAGTGACACTGAAACTAAAAAACCGATAGCTCTAGAAGCTTACGAAAAACTTGCGGAAGCTTTTTCTGAAATCGCTCCGGCGAAAGCGGAAAACGCTTACATTGAACAACCTGCGATGAGAAAAGCGGTAGGGGATGTGCGCGGGAAAAAAATTTTCGAAGCAGGCTGTGGCCCGGGAATTTTAGCAGAGTATTTAGTGCATGAAGGGGCAAAGGTTGTGGGTTTTGATGTAAGCCCTAAGATGATTGACCTGGCAAAAAAACGCGTGCCTGATAATGCAACTTTCTTCGTTGCTGATATGGCCAAGCCTCTTCCTATTGAGCAGGATGGGCAGTTCGATATGGTAGTGGCGAGTCTGTCAATTGATTATATCGAAGATTGGAGTGTACCTCTAAGCGAATTTTATCGACTGCTAAAACCAAAAGGGAAATTTGTTTTCACAATCCAACACCCAATTGGGTCTTGGAATTGGTACAAACCAACATCTGCTTTTGGGGTTCAATATGTAGAAGCCTCGTGGAAGGGGTTTACTGAAGAGCCTGTCATTATGCCGGATTACTATCGTTCTTTTGAAGAGGTGATTAACCCTTTAATTAAGGCCGGGTTTAAAATTCTTAAGGTTGAAGACCTAAAGCCGATAGATGCCCTTCGCACACTAGATCCTTACAAGTTTGGGAAATATTCCAAACTGGCTACATTTATGTGCATTATTGTTGAAAAGGAATAGCGACATTTCATACCAGATTTTATAAAATGGGTTTTAATTCATTATTTTAGGATTTGGTATTTTTCTGGGAGTGGCCCGTGTCAGCTAGGCAGGACGAAAAAAATCTTTCTACGCGCTATAAGTATTTAATGGCGCTCTCAGCATTAGGTGTTGTGTACGGAGATATTGGAACAAGTCCACTCTACGCACTTAAAGAATCATTTCACCATGGCCACAACATTGGCATCACTCACGATAACATCTTCGGCATTCTTTCACTGATTTTCTGGTCATTGATTATTGTTATTTCTCTTAAATATCTTCGCTACGTTTTAAAAGCAGACAATAAAGGGGAGGGAGGAATCCTTGCTCTTACTGCGCTGGTAACTCCAAGAACAGATAAGCATGCAACGAAAAGAAAAAACCTGATTCGTTTAGGTCTTTTTGGAACGGCCCTACTTTATGGTGACGGGATGATCACGCCTTCGATCTCAGTTTTATCTGCAGTGGAAGGGCTTGAACTTATCACACCGGTTTTTTCTCCCTATATCATTCCTATTACTATCGCGATTCTTATTGGTCTTTTCTCCGTACAGAAATACGGAACAGATGCGGTAGGAAAAATCTTTGGGCCATTAACATTGTTTTGGTTTTTGACTCTTGGTGGGTTAGGGATTTACAACATCGTTAGGGAGCCATCTGTTTTAATGGCGATGAACCCTTATTACGCTTTTCACTTTTTTGCTGAAAACCAATGGAATGGATTCTTAGTTTTAGGATCTGTATTTCTGGTAGTGACGGGTGGTGAAGCTCTTTACTCCGACCTTGGTCACTTTGGAAGACAGCCGATTCAACGTGCATGGTTTGCAGTTGTGCTTCCTTGTCTGGTTTTAAATTACTTTGGACAAGGTGCTCTTTTAACTCACAATCCACTTGCTGCGAAAAACCCGTTCTTCTTAATGGCACCGAGTTGGATGTTGACCCCATTAGTAATCCTGGCGACACTTTCAACAGTTATTGCGTCTCAAGCTCTAATCACCGGGGTTTTCTCAATTACAATGCAAGCGGTGCAGTTAGGGTACATTCCGCGTGTTCTGATTGAGCACACTTCAGAAAAAGAATTTGGACAAATTTACGTGAAGAGTATGAACCGCATGTTAATGGTGGCGTGTATTCTTCTGGTTTTCTTCTTTAAAACATCAAGTAATTTAGCTGCGGCCTACGGGATTGCCGTTACCACTACGATGGGCGTGACGACCGTGCTCTTCTACTTAGTCGCAAGACAAAAATGGAGATGGAGCAGATGGAAAGCAGGACTTATCTGTGGTTTCTTCCTGGTGATCGACCTTTCATTCTGGGGTGCTAACCTGCTTAAAGTTGTCGACGGTGGATGGGTTCCATTAGCTGTCGGGGTTTTCATCTTCGTGATGATGACGACGTGGAAAAAAGGTAGAAAGCTTCTTGCTCAAAGAATCAGAGATGAAGTTATTCCTCTAAGTCTTTTCCTGGATAAGATCGACACGCAAAGACCTTATAGAAATCCGGGAATTGCTATTTACATGGCAAGCGGATTAAAAGATACACCGTATGCTTTAATTCAAAGCTATGAGCACTATAAATCAATTCATGAACACCTGATTTTCCTTTCAGTGGTCACAGAAGAAATTCCACAAGTCCCTCAATCGAGACGTGTGGAAGTTAACAGCATCGGACATGGCTGTTATACGGTCTTCGTTCACTACGGGTATATGGAGAGACCAAACATTCCTAAAGAGCTTGATGGTCTGCAGATTGGAAACATTCTCCTGAACCCTAATGAAGCGACTTACTTTATTGGAAAAGAGAGGCTGTTTGCTACGGAGAAGCCAGGCATGGCCATCTGGCGTGAAAAGCTTTTTGCTTTCATGACGGCCAACGCTCAGGATGCGACAACATTCTTCCAGTTGCCTAGAAAGCGTGTAATGGAAGTCGGAGTTCAGGTCGAACTCTAAAAGATATTAAGGAGAATCCCTGTGAAAAAATCTCTTCTGTTTATTATGCTTGGGTTACTTGCTTCATGTGCGTCTGTAGACAGCATCAATAAAAATGCAAACTGTGTTGTTTGGAGAGACCAAAACTACTGGGGCCCTTATTCAATTGAAGTTGTAGAAAATAAAATCTTCTGGAATGGAAACTGCAAAGGTTACAACTCCGGTTGTAAAGAGTTGAGTTTGAAGGTCGATGAAAATAAAAATCTTCTCTCAGATGAAGCGATTGTCGGAACCATCGCTGGCAACGAGCTAAAGCTGGTTGAAAAACACGCTCTGGCAACCATGATCAACTACAATGTGATGTCGGCCAATATGGTAACAAAGCAGCTCAAAACTCAAACTGCTGCCACTGAACCATTTGTAGATTCATACAAGTTCAACGATAAATGCTCAACTGAGTCAGCGCTTCTTGGAGGCGTGGCCCTTGATGTTATTTATTCACTACAAATGAACAAATAATGAAGACGAGAAAAATTCTTGCTATGGGTGGTGGAGGATTTTCAATGGAGCCGGGAAACCTGCTGCTTGATCAATTCTTCTTTTCTTTGGCAGAAAAACAGAAACCAAATGTTTGTTTCATCGGCACGGCCAGTGGCGATGCTCAGGGATACATTGATCGTTTTTATGATTACATGAAAGACCACGATGTGACGCCTTCACATCTTTCACTTTTTAAAGCACCTGTTGGTTCTCTTCGCGATTACGTTCTTTCTAAAGATGTTATTTATGTCGGAGGAGGAAACACCCGAAACCTGATGACTTTGTGGAAAGAGTGGGGGCTGGATAAGATTCTTTGGGAAGCTTATAACAACGGTGTCGTTCTTGGAGGACTTTCGGCCGGCGGTCTTTGCTGGTTTGAAGAAGGTGTAACGGATTCTATCCCGGGGAGCCTGACAAAACTTTCGTGCATGAACATGCTTAAAGGCTCATTCTGCCCGCACTTTGACGGGGAAGCAGAGAGACGCCCCGCTTATCACAACTTGATTCTTAATGGTCTTAAAAGTGGTTATGCCTGTGATGACAGTGCTGCCGTTTATTTTGAGAATGAAGTTTTTGTGGAGTCGGTCTCTTCGGTGGCAAGTGCTTCGTCGTACTATGTGAAAAGTGACAGTGGGAAAGTTCTGGAAGAGAAAATCCCCACTCGTTATTTAGGCCAATAATCTATAAGGCAAAATCGTAGCTTATTTCCATATCGCTTTCGATGCCCTTAACTTTAATCGTCTTAAGGGCACAGGTAGCATCACCACAAGAAAGATTGTACTGACCATTTTCAAACTTGATGCTCTTCCATTTAGTTCTATCCAAAGCTTCATTGAGAATATTGATTTCTGACTTATCTGCTGCCGGAATAGCTCTTAATTCTCTTAGCGCTTGAATGAAAATGCGCTCAGGTTTTTTTGTGTTTAGTTTGCGGGGACGAATGAGAAAAGAAAAGGTGTAATGAGCACATCCCCCTTTTTTATAAGTGATCACTGTTCCTTTATGAGTTGTGATTGTCTGGGTGAGTATTTTGTTTTTTTGATCTTTGTTAACTGGAGTGATGCTTAAGTAAAGCTTGGGATTTTGATCAAAGATGCTTTTTGCATCGGTGAAGTTATAAGCACACTGATCGTCGGCGGCGTAAAGGGGAAGAGATAACAGTAAGAGCAGTAAATACTTCATCGGCTTTCCTTAAGTTGGTTGATACCAGTATAGACTATAAGAATTTTCTTTAGGTGCAAATCCTACGGACTCATAAATTCTGGCCGCGTGATAATCCGGGTCCGCTTCCATGCAAAGAGTTTTAACTCCCCAGTTCTCCAGAGCGTATTTACCACTTTCATAAACGAGTGTCCCACAAGCACCAATCCCCCGGTGATCCTGATGAGTGACGACACTTTGATAGCGGGCCAGGTCTCCTTCAAAATAAATTCCTAAATCAGCAATCAGAAGATCGCCCTTAAAAGCACCAAAGTGGCCACCGCGGTTATCTTTGATTAACTTTTTATAAGACTCATCCTGCTTACGTTTGAATTCTTTAAAATCCTCATAAGAGTGTTTGGGGTCTCGGGTAATCGTTTGCAGCTCCAGGGCCTGATCCCAGTCAGAAGAAGAGGTGAGAAGTCTGATTTTAAGATCACGATTGTAATGTTTCGGAGGAAAAACCGATGTCGTTTGCAGCGATACTGATTTCTCCAAAGAAAAACCGTAGCTTAAATACTCAACGCTTTGGGGTTCCGCACTCTGATCCCAGGCAAACACATAATGCCTAAAAGTTTTGTAATGAGAAAACTCGCGCTGGAAAATATTCATCCAGTTGACGATGTCTCCATCAACCGGAGCTTTTTTAAAAATAAGGTAATTCCCCCAATGAAAAGTGGGGTTACTTAGAGTTTTAACAACAATATAGCTTTCTCGCTCAATGATCTCACTTTCATTTCTGGCAAAGATCATATTTGTTCGAAGTGAAAGTGAGTTGAGTTTCATTTTTTACCTTTTTTGTCTTACGCCCACTTATCTGTGTATTCGATAAGTTTTGACGTGATTCCTTTTTCAGAAAGCGAGTGGCCTGCATCACCGATAATATGTAGTTCTGCTTCAGGGAAAGCACGGTGGAGGGCCCAGGCACTGTCTGTCGGGCAGACAACATCGTAGCGTCCTTGAACAATAACTGTTTTGATCTTTCTGATTTTATCGACGTTGTTTAAAAGAAAGTTGTCTTCAGTGAAGAAGCCTTTATTTGTGAAGTAGTGGCACTCGATACGGGCAAAAGCGTCAGCGAATTCATCATCACCAAAACGAGAAGCGGCTTCAGCATCGTACATAAGTTTTGAGGTTGAACCTTCCCAGACTGACCAGGCATGAGCAGCCGCTTTTCTCACAGCTGCATCCGGAGATGTCAGGCGCTTGTAATAAGCTGTCACAAAATCGTGGCGTTCATTTTCAGGAATAGGTTTAACATACTCTTCCCAAAGATCAGGGAAGATCTTCGAGCATCCTTCCTGATAAAACCAGTCGATTTCTTTTTTGCGAAGGAGGAAAATCCCGCGCAGGAAAAGCTCTGAGCATTTTTCAGGATGAGTGATTGAATAAGAAAGAGCGAGAGTCGATCCCCATGAGCCACCAAAAACGGCCCACTTTGAAATATTTAAGTGAGTTCTTAGTTTTTCAATATCAGCAACCAGGTCCCACGTCGTGTTGTCTTTTAGTTCTGCAAACGGAGTGCTTTTTCCACAACCCCTTTGATCGAATAAAACGATTCTCCATTTTTTTGGATCGAAGTAACGACGGTAATTGGCGATCAATCCTCCGCCTGGACCTCCGTGAAGGAAGACAACCGGTTTTCCATTTGGGTTTCCTGCTTCTTCAAAGTAAAGTGTATGGAGATCAGAAACTTTTAAAAAGCCTGTGTTATAGGGTTCAATTTCCGGATACATTTCTTTCATGATATTTCCTTTTAATTCAAATTTGATGAGGGTATTCTAGCCTAGATGCAGACACAAATCGAAGCATTTATTCTTACTGGAAGTAGTTTTGATCTGGAGAATCGCCAGATTTTAAAACTTTACGGGCAGTCCAATCAAGGCTCATTTCTTGTCACGATTGATCAATTCCAGAATTATTTTTTTGTGGAAAGCAAAAATACTACCTCTTACAGAAGCCTTGATGGTTTTTGGGTAGAGAAAGTCCTGTGTCACAATCAGGCCGACCTGAAAACGAAACGACAAAAATTTGAAAGCGATGGACTGAGGACTTTTGAGGCCGATGTTAAAGCAGTTGATCGTTTTTTGATGGATAAACGCATTTATGCCCAAGTGAAAATTGAAGGAGAGGCAAAGCTCGTCAATGGACTTCTGACTTTCAACAATCCTAAAATCACACCGGGAAATTATTATCCCGACTATAAAATTTTATCTTTTGATATTGAAACAGGAAGAGATGGGAAACTTCTTTCTCTCGCTTATAGTTTTCGTTCAAAAGCGTTGAATGAAGACCGTACTGTCGTTTTAGGTGAAGGAAAAAATACGCAGGATGTGCGTTTTTCATTGAATGAAAAAGGCCTGCTGCTTTTTTTCCAGGAAGCCATCACTCGATTAGACCCTGACGTTATCACTGGATGGAATGTCATTGGATTTGACTTTCATTTTATTAATCAGAAATCAAAACAACTAAAAGTTCCACTTTATATCGGCAGAGGCACACGCTCACTTGATATGTTCCAAAACGCACGTGGCGAATGGCAAGTAAACCTGGAAGGGCGAGTGGTGATCGATGGTCCTCGCGCCATGAAGATGAACTTCTTTTCTTTTGAAAGTTTTAAGCTCAACAGTGTAGCAAAAGAACTTTTAGGAGAAGCAAAAGATATTGATGAAGATGAGTCTTACGATAAGTGGGATGAAATTGAGAGGCGTTTTCGCGAAGATAAAATGGCCCTTGCCCGCTACAATGTCAAAGATGCTGTTTTGGTTTTAGATATTTTTGAAAAAATTAAATTGATGGACCTGCTTTTAACCCGTTCTTATATTTCAGGGATGCTGATGGAAAGAATCGGGGGATCTGTGGCGGCCTTTGACCATTTTTATTTACCGGATTTGCATGATGCCGGAGTTGTGGCTCCGAACGTGGATGATATTGGATGGGCCAGACAGGCCAAAGGTGGATTTGTTCTCAATCCAAAAGTTGGGATTCATCCCAATGTGCTGGTCATGGATTTTAAAAGTCTTTACCCGACAGTGATCAGGACTTTTTTAATTGATCCTCTTTCACGATTTCAACGCCATATTGATCCGCTGAAAACTCCGGTAGGACTTACATTCTCGCGCTCTCATCATATTTTGCCGGGAAAAATCACAGAACTCTTAGAGCGCAGGACTCAGGCAAAAAAAGAAAAAAATGCCAACCTTTCACAGGCCGTTAAAATCCTGATGAACAGTTTTTATGGAGTGATGGGCTCAAGTGGCTGTCGCTTTTATCAGGAAGATTTACCTGATGGAATCACGGGAAGCGGGCAGTGGATTTTAAAAACGGTGATTGAGTTTTTAGAAGGAAAAGGATTTGCCGTGCTTTATGGAGACACGGACTCACTTTTTGTTCAATTGCCAACTTATGATCAATACAGTGACCAGGCAAAAAAATTGGTGGTCGAAGTCAATGCCTTCCTCACACAAAAACTAAAAGATGACTTCGATGTGGAGTCACATCTTGAAATCCAATATGACAAATTTTTTAAGACGCTGATTCTTACTAGCACTAGAAATATGGAAGAAGGGGCGAAAAAACGTTACGCAGGTCTGTCGGAAAAAGAGGTTGATGGGAAAAAAGTAGAAGAGATCGTTCTTACAGGAATGGAGTATGTCCGTTCTGACTGGTCGCTTTTGGCCCGCAACTTTCAATACGAACTCGTCAGACGAGTCTTTTATGGAGAAGACATCCAGGAATATATCGATGAAACCATGAAAAAGCTCGAGTCGCATGAGCTTGATGACCAGTTGGTTTTAAGTAAACGTCTTTCCAAACCTCTTTCAGAATATATAAAAAATGTTCCGCCCCATGCACGCGCGGCCAAAATTCTTTTTGAAACCAAGGGGATTTTACAAAGGCGACCTCACTATGTGATGACATTAAGAGGGGCCATTCCTGTGGAGCTTCCTCACGAAGATATCGATTACGATTACTATATTGACCGCCAGCTTGCTCCGATTGCCGATAGTATTCTGGGACTTTTTGGAAAAAGTTTTGAAGAAATGCGCGGCCCTCAGCTTTCCCTTTTTTAATCTTTCAGTTAGCATAGAGTTATGAAGCCGATTCACGATTTTATGAGAAATGCCAAAGATGGTGCAAAGAATTTGTACAAAGGCGCTCTTTTGTTTCATGAGAAGAAGGGGACGACACTGGCTTCATCGTCGACTTTCTATGCACTGATTACAGTGATTCCTTTTTTACTTTTGACTGTGAGAGGTCTTGGGTACTTTTTAGGAAACATCAACCGCGTGCAGAAATACCTCTTCGTTCTCGGTGGACGTTTCTTCCCGGAAGTGGCACCACAGTTTCTTCTGACTCTGCAAAATATGATTAAGGGACCGCTTTTCGCCGGGACTCAGTTCACTGTTTTAAACTTTTTTGTTTTAGCGGTGTCTACGATTACTTTTTTAAACTCAATCTGGATGGGGATTTATTTCATCACGGAAGACAAAAGTATTCTTTCGATCTGGAGGATTTTAAAGGGATTCGTCATTATCGGGATCACTCTTGTCATGGTGATGCTCATTTTCATGCTGCCACCTGTAATTATTTACGTGGTGAAGTTTATCCAGACCAATATCATCACTCAGTTTTTCTATGAGAATTTTGATTTCCTTCGCCCGGTTCTGACGTTTATCAAGAAGATCAATTTAAGAAGATCGTACTGGCTGAACTCAAGCTTCCTGCATATTACGATCATGATTGCTTACTTCACGGTGCTTTACCGCTGGCTGTTCTCGTGGAAAATTCAGTTAAAAGAAGCTTTCATTGCCGCTTTGGCCTTTTCAACTTCGGTGTTTATCGGGAAATCTCTTTTTTGGATTTACATTTACTACGTTCGCGGAAGTTTGATGAGAAATTATGGTGACCTTTATACTTCGGTGATCGGGGTTATCTGGTTATTCTATTTAATGTGCTTTTTCTTTTACGGGGCCTGTGTTTGTCATGTGTACCGCCAGAGAAGAGAGCTGGCCGCTCGCAGGTATTAAAGAGGAACTATGATAAGATTCATCATCAGACTTTATACAATTCTTCTTATGCTCGATGCAATCCTGAGCTTTTTCCCTGAGACAAACAGGTATCAGTGGAGACAAAAACTTAAGAAAATTTGTGATTACACATGTGACCCGGTTAGAAGATATATGCCCCAAGGGCTGCCGTTTGATCTCTCTCCCATCGTGGTTGTGTTTCTTCTCTACATCTTCGTCGAAATTTTTTCATTTCTATGGTGAGAAATCTGCAGATAAAATCTTGTCATTAGATTCATTTTAATTTTACAATTATTACTGAGATTAAAAACCTTCCTTTCATAGGATTTGAATGGACCAAAATGATTTAAGTCTGGATTTACTTTTACAAGAAACGTTGGCGCTCTCTGAGTACCTGCGCTCAAATACACCTCAAAAAAATACAGACCCTGTGCAAACTTCTTTTTTACCTGAAGAAGATGACACTGATTATTTATTAGACCTGGCAGACAGCATGATCAGCGATGAGGCGGAAGTCACGACTTCGGCTCCGGTATCGTCTGAGATTCCTGAGCCGGTTACTCAAGTGGAAATTATTGCTCCTGTGGTTTCAATTTATCCGGAAACTCCGGGGATCGTTTATAAGATCGACAACGGGCCAAGCACGTTTTGTGTGCGCGGCTATTCAGTTGCCAATATCAAAGAAGCTTTCCAGGAACTGGCCAATAGCGAATCAAGCAAGCGACCAATTCTTAAACTTTCGCGTGAAGACGATTTTTCACAGGTCATGTTTTTTGAGACCAGAAGTTTTGAGCTGGCCGAAGCGGTGAGAGAGCAAATCATCAACCGTCGCTTTCCACACCAGGAAGATGCCGTTTGCAACATCAGCGACCCTGGGTTTAGCTGGTGGATGGATGTGAGTGACGCTAATGAAAACGGGCACAAGCAAGGGCGTTTTGAGATTTTCTTCCGCTCTCATGGAATCAATCGTGCTGAAAAATATATTCAGCTTGGTCCTATCGGAGACGGAAGTGTGGCGGCCTTAAGAATGAACCAGGCGCGCACGTTACTTCGCAGTTCATTTCCGATCAGCGAATTTTCTTGTGACGATAAAAGTTTTACTGTGGCTTCACAAAAGCCTGACCATTTAAGTTTCATTTCTTTCAAGAACATTTTCCTGGAAGGTATCAACAATACTGAACTGGAAAATTTCCCCGACAATTCTATGGGGCGCACCCTGTTTTACTATTTCCACGAACTGGCCATCGTGCGCAAGTTTTGGATTGAAGTCAAAACCAAGCTCGGTTAAAATGGATTAAAACAACAGGATGTTTTGTTTTAGTTCCTTAACTACAGGATGTTTGCCTTGGAATTTTCATTTGATCGTTCAAGAGATGCCCATTTACGTACTCCCTCTCAAGCTGCGCCACAACCGCAGACGCCGCCTCAGCCACAAGCAGTTGCCGAGTCAGCAACACAAAATGCGGGCGTGAGACCGGGGCCGGATTTAAATACGGTTGATCCATCGACGATTGCGAATGAACGCTTAAGAAAAGCGATTGAAAGAAACCGTGCTAAGCAGGCTTCACGTCAGGAACCACAAATGGCCGGAGCTCAAGCAGCGCCGCAAGCTCAATACCAAGCTCCTCCTGTACAACCACAATCACAGCCAGTTCAAGAAGAGCATCAGCAAGCTTCATTTTTTAATCAACCAGTTGAAGAACAACCAAGACCATACGCTCGTCCTCAAACAATACAAGCTGAAGCTCAAGTCGCAGAAGCGACTCCCATCTCTTCTGTATCAGAAGAGCCGAGAAGACCTCGCGTGAGAGTAAGAGAGAACGTTTCGACAACGCCTCCACCTCCACCTGCAGGGACAAGTGTAGTGAGCCGCCGTTCAGTGGCAAAACCAGAAGACACAGAGTTTGTTCCAGTTAAGCGTGGGACTCGCAAAGTTGCCTCACAAATTAGTTACACAACTTCATCTGCAACTTCTCGCAAGAAGCAAAAGAGCCTAGACCCAAAATACGTTACATGGTTAGTGAAAGGTTCATGGATTTTCTGTGCATTAATGATTTTAAGACTAATCTTCGCCAATGGTGGAGTGACGGACTTCTATTCACAAAAAAGCACAGTGAATGAAAAGCTTGCAGAGCTCGCAAACATTAAAAAAGAAAATATGCAGTTGGTTCGTGAGATCGAGCGCATGAGATCAGATTCAGGGTTTCAAAAGAGACTGGTTCGCGACAACCTGGGCTTTATTGCGAGCGACGAGTTTTTAGTACTATTTCCGAAAGAGAGATAGGACTAATCCATTTTAGTTTATCCCCAACCTTAAGTTTTTTGGAAAAGGGCGAGCTGCCTTTAGTCTCGAGGACAAATTGCGCTTCGTAAGATTTGGTGCGGTAAATAACAGGTGGTTCGGCCAGCCCTGGATGAAACGGCACATCTTTTTCAATCCCCACGACTTTTAGTTGTGAGTCTAAAAAAATAATATCCAATTTGAAGTAGGTATCGGGCATCCAAAAACGACGTGTCCCCATGGAATCATTAACAAAAAGCATCGCTTCCGTTACGGGAAAATCAGAATCTTTAATTCCGCTTAGACCCTGTTGGTGTTCTGCTCTGGTTAAGGCCAGGCGCACAGTCACTTTTTTATTCTCAGGATTGGCCATTTGGTAAGTGACATTTGACCAAGCTATCAGAGGTAAAAGCGCAGTGAGGAGTGCGAAATTTTTAATGAGCTTTGAAGCCTTTTGATATATAGTGATCATTAGCATTCCTGGGAATAGTTTCCAGTGAATTGTCTCTAAAACTGAAGGAGAATGCAAATGTCTAGCTCGAAAATCCACGGACTCTTAAGAACTCATCACTGTGGAGAGTTGCGAGATTCGGACGTGGGCTCTACAGTTGTTCTTTGCGGATGGGTTAACAAATACAGAAATCTTGGCTCACTTCACTTTATCGACCTACGTGATAAATACGGTGTGACACAACTTGGATTTGTTAATTTCAAAGGCAACATCGAAGACTTAAAAAAATGTTCACTCGAATCTGTTATCCTGGCAAAAGGTGTTGTTCAAGCGCGTCCGAAAGAAGCGCAAAACGCACAAATGGATACAGGGATGGTTGAAGTGCAAGTTGAAGAGCTCACACTTCTTTCAAAATCAGATATCGACTCAATTCCATTTTTACCATTTGGTGCAGTGGAAGCGACGGAAGACCTTCGCCTTAAATACAGATACCTTGATTTAAGAACGAAAAAACTTCAGGACATTTTAAAGCTTAGATCAAAAACGATGAACACGATTCGTGGTCTTCTTTCTGATTTAGATTTTATCGAAGTGGAAACTCCAATTCTTTACAAATCGACTCCGGAAGGAGCGCGTGACTATATTGTTCCTTCACGTGTTCACCCAGGACAAGTTTACGCTCTTCCACAATCACCACAAACGCTTAAGCAGCTTTTAATGATTGGTGGAACAGATAAGTATTTCCAAATCTGCCGTTGTTTTCGCGATGAAGACTTGCGTGCTGACCGCCAGCCGGAATTCTCTCAGGTGGATATTGAGGTTTCATTTGCCACTCAAGAGTATATGAAAAACCTGGTTGAGAAGATTTTAAAAGCGGTTTTCAAAAAAGACGACAACTTCAAACTTCAGACGATGAAGTATGTAGACGCCATGAACCTTTATGGATGTGATAAACCAGATCTTCGTTTTGGTTTAAAGCAGATGATTGTTACAGACATCTTCAAAGGATCAGACTTCGCAACGTTTGCTTCTGTTGGTGACAACGGCGGTATTATTAAGGCGATGTTTGTTCCAGAAGCGATGGGGCAGTTTACTCGTAAAGACACAGATGGATTTGTTGAAATCGTAAAACCTTACGGTGGTAAAGGTGTCGCTTTCTACAAGCTTTCAAAAGGTGAGAGATCAACAGGTATTTCTAAATTCATCACGCCAGAAATCGAAGCAAAACTTTTTGCACTTTCTGAAGAAAAAGGTGACGGAACTTGGTTGTTCTTCGCTGATAACAACCACTCGGTTGCTCACGCAAGTGCTGATGCTCTAAGAAGAAATCTTGGACACAAATTAAACCTTATTGGGAAAGAAGATGCTTTCCTATGGTTATATGACTTCCCACTTCTTGAGTGGAGTGAAGGGGAGAATGGACAGCCGGGACGTTTTACAGCTGCTCACCACCCATTCACAATGCCGTCTCGTGAGAAAATGGATATCTTTATGAACGCTGATCATACAGATCCAAATGGGCCACTAAGAACTCTAACAGCTGAAGCGTATGACGTTGTTTGTAACGGATACGAAATCGGTGGTGGGTCAGTGAGAATTTTCGACAATGCTGTTCAAGACAGAATGTTTAAAGTTTTAGGATTCACTCCAGAAGAAACAAAAGCACAGTTTGGTTTCTTCATTGAAGCTCTTAAGTACGGAGTGCCTCCGCACGCAGGTCTTGCTTTTGGTTTAGATAGATTGATTATGATTTTAACTGGAACGGACTCAATCAGAGACGTTATCGCTTTCCCTAAGACAGCATCAGCGAGTGATTTAATGTCACAAGCTCCGTCTCGTCCAAGCGAAGCGCAGTTAAAAGAACTTCATTTCAATTGGACAACTAAAGCTTAAAGCAGAAACGCTTTTACTGAATCGACAATACTTCGAGAGTTGTACGGCTTCTTCAAATAGCCGTCAGCTCTCAAGTCCTTAACCTTCCCTGAAATATCATCTGAACCTGAAGCAATAACCACCTTAAATTGATCGCGGTCTAATCTATTGTTCAGCAGAGGAATCAGCTCCGAGCCCGACATTTTAGGCAGGAAGAGATCGACCAGGATAAGATCCGGGATAGAGTTCTCTTTTAAATGCTCGAGCAATTCTTCAGCGGTCTCCATGAAATGGACATCAAGTCTTTGGTTGCGAAGAATCGCTTCAAGTAAATCTCTTAAATCCGGATCGTCCTCAACAATGGCAACTTTCCTTTCCTGGATCTCGTCGCTTACTTCATCGTTGATGAGTTTGAGGATGGTCTGGATGAGTTCATTGGCGTTGATTGGTTTCGGTAAAAATCCCGAGAACCCAAAGTTCAATGCTCTCATGCGCTCTTCTTTCATTGCGTGTGCAGTGAGCGCAATGATCGGCAGAGTCTTTCCGGATTGTTTGATTCTCTTGGTGACTTCATAGCCGTTCATGAGCGGCATTTGGATGTCCATCAGGATGAGATCAAAGTTATTCTCCAATGCAGTTTTAATTCCCTGGTAAGGGTCACTGATGGTGGTCACATTCGCGCCAACATCACTTAAAATCACATTGATTAATGTTAAGTTATCTTCCAGGTCATCGATGACCAGGATATGTTTTCCTTTAAGTGCATTTCTATCAGCAAACTTTTCAGAAGGTTTATAGAAGTGAGAGCGAGGCTCGCTGAAAAATTTTGTATCATCAACGATATCAACTTTCATTGTGGCCACGAAGGTACTTCCTACACCCAGCTGGCTTCGCTGCAGATAGAATTCACCGTTCATTGATTCACATAAACGCTTAGTCAGGATTAGGCCTAAACCTGTTCCGCCATATTTTCTCGTGGTCGAAACATCGGCCTGAGTGAATGGCTGGAAGAGTTGAGTGGCCTGCTGTTCGGAAATCCCTACGCCGGAATCGATAATAGAAAATTTCAAGCGAGAGTTGCAGAAACCAACCTGCAGCTCCACCGTTCCTTTCATCGTAAATTTGATGGCGTTACCAACAGCGTTCATAAGAATCTGTTTGATACGAGTAGGGTCAGAGTTGATAATTTCCGGAAGTTCGTTCATCGCTTTAATTTCAAAACGAATTCCGTTTTCCTGGGCCCTGAATTCCATTAAAGAGGCAACATCGGCCAGAAGTTCTGGAAGATTCATATCAATCTTTTCGATCACCAGTTTTCCGGCCTCGACTTTTGAGAGATCAAGGATGTCGTCAATAATACGCAGAAGCTGCTCTGAGTTTTTCTCGGCGATAGAAATGTATTTGTTTAAGTCTTGTTGTGATAGATCTGGGTTCCTCATCAGGTTCACAAACCCCATGATAGACCCTAGTGGTGTCCTGATCTCGTGGCTCATGTTGGCCAGGAATGCACTCTTGGCGTGGTTGGCACTTTCTGCCAGTTGCTTTGAAGACTTAACTTCATCAAGAACTATTTCTAGTTTTTGTGAAAGTTCTTTTTGCTCGTGAATATCAGTGTTAGTTCCAATCCATTTTTTTATAATGCCATTTTCATCACGCATTGGCAGCGCACGCGCCAGGTACCATCTAAATTTCCCGTCGTTTCCGCGCAAACGAAATTCAATTTGGTAGGGAGTTCCACTCGTAATAGAGTCTCTCCAGGCAAGCTTGGCCTGTTTGATATCATCGGGGTGATGGAAGAGGTACCACCCATTTCCTAGACCTTCCTGAGCAGAAGCTCCTGTGTAGTCTTCCCATCTCTCATTGAAATAAATGATATCTCCTTGAGGGTTGGCCGTGAAAATAATTTGCGGCATAACTTCAGCAAGGGCCCTGAATTCAGTTTCACTTTCCTGAATGTGTTTTCTGGCATGAACTTTTTCAGTGACGTCTGTAGCGAAGATAAAAATCCCGTAAGGATTTCCACTCCCATCCATCATTCTTTTATAAGTGATGTCGGCGTACTGTGAATGCTCTTTTCCTTTGTGAGCAAAAGCTGAGAAGATTGTCTTTGCCTCTTTGACTGAATAACTTTCCCCAGTTTGATAAACATCCTGCATCTTAGTAAAGAATTCTGGACGCGTTTGAATTTCTGGCAGGGCCTCAAGAATCGGCAACCCTATTACCGGGCGGTAGTCGATCATCTTGGAGTATTCTTCGTTCACTTTTTCAAAAATAAAATTCGGCCCTTTTAAAATGGCCATCGCAGCAGGTGTGCTGTTGAAGAGAGTCTCGAATTTTTGTCTTTCTGACTCTACGGTTTGATGGGCAATAGAAAGTTCATTCGCAAGCGTCGCAAGCGCTTCTGTGCGTTCTGAATTTTCCTGCTCTGTGTGCATCATGTCCTATGAATCCATCTCAATAAGTTCGGTTTAGGTGAAAAGTATATCCTTAAATTTTATTTAACGTCCTCAACTATTTGGGATTTTTGCCACTATTTTCGAGGAAAAATTGGTTTGATAACTCACTGAATGCACAGAGTTTTAATTAGTTAGGAGGGTATTTAGATTGCATTAAGATCAGAAGGTGTATTGCGTCTAAAAATTGAGCGCAAAATATCGATTTTAGGAGCGAAATGATCATAGTTTGTATTTATCACTTTATCATTCCAATTGATTTTATCGAAACCTTGAAAGGTGCGATAGTGATTATGGGGAAAGATAAAAGAGCTTTCAGGGATTGATGGTTGGAGGAAAAATGAGCGGTTTATTATTGGGGTTAATTGGTGGTGGTGTGTCTGGTTTAGCAACTACACTCGGTGGTGCTCCGATCTTAATCAAAGATTCTAAAATTGGAAAGGTTCTTAAAAACATTAATATGGACTTCGTTACCGGGTTAATGCTTTCTGCGGCGGCCTTTTCTTTGATCTGGCCTGCCTATGAAAGAGTTTACTTCAGTCCAGAGAGATCATTTCAACTCTTAATGGTGAGCTTTGCTTTAGTTGGAGGAGTGATCTTTATCAAGTCCGTAGGAAAATTTTTAGAGTATCTTTTAAGACATAATGAAAATGCTCGTGAAAATAAAAAGGCCATGTTGTTCGTTATCGCTATGATGGTGCACAACTTTCCGGAAGGGCTGGCCTCAGGGGCATCAATGACTTTACCTGGCTCTCAAGGTGTCTCTCTTCTTAGTGCGATTGCTATGCAGAACGTACCAGAAGGATTCACGACAGCGCTTAGTTTTATTACCCTCGGGGTAAACCCACTCATGGCCTTTTTTGGCAATATGTTGACTGGTGTTGTTGAATTAGTTGGCGGGATCATCGGTGGATATATGAGTTCACAAATTGATGGCGTGCTTCCGATTCTCATGGCCTTCGCAGGTGGAGCAATGATGAGCGTTGTTCTTGGAGAGCTCGCAGAAAAATTAAAAGAAGGGAGCTACCGCTTCCTGATGAAACCAAGTTTTTTAAGCGGAATGGCTTTAGTAATTATCTTTAATAACCTATAATACCAACCAACTGATAACAACGATGGGAGAACACTTGTTATGAAAACTAAAATTGATATTGGAATTGATGAAAAAAACCGTGAAGAAATTGCAAAAGGTTTATCAAGACTTCTAGCAGATACTTACACACTTTACTTAAAGACTCATAACTTTCATTGGAACGTAACAGGACCAATGTTTCAAACTCTTCACACTATGTTTGAAGGTCAGTACAACGAACTTGCTCTTGCTGTCGATGAAGTGGCAGAGAGAATCAGAGCTCTTGGTGTTAAAGCTCCAGGGACATACTCTGAGTTTTCAAGACTGTCTTCAATTAAAGAACCACAAGGTGATTTGAATGCTCAGCAAATGATTGCTGAACTTGTTGCTGGACAAGAAGCGGTAGTAAGAACTGCCCGCAGTATCTTCCCAGTAGTTGAAGAATCAAATGACCAACCAACAGCTGATCTTCTAACAAGAAGAATGAATGACCATGAAAAAGCTGCTTGGATGTTAAGATCAATGCTTGAATAATGACAAAAATAAAAAGCCTCCCTTGTGGGAGGCTTTTTTGTTTTTGGGCCGGATGATTTTATGTTTTTACTAAGATCATCGAGACTAGAGATAAACTTCTGTTTATCTCTCCAATATTAAGCGGCTTCTTTTTCATCATAGTAAGATTTGTCGATTGTCGCTTCTGCGACTCCTGCTTCCACTAATGCTAGTTCAAATTCAGTTCCAGCATCTTCATCTGGTGTGTCTAAAGTGACATGTGTTCCGGAGAAAACGTCGGCCAGGCTCTTTTGATCTTTTCTAATATAAGAAAGGGCAAAAAGAAATGAGCCAAACATCGCGCAGGTAAAATAGGCGAGAGCACGGAACATTGACTGCCCAAGAGTCATTTCGCTCTTGTCTGCATTCACTACTTTTAGACCCATTAAAGTCTTGCCCATAGTGCGGCCATTGGTGACAAAATAAAATAGTGAGAAATAAGCGAAAGTTAAAGACATCAAAGAAATTGATGACATCACACCCATTTTATTAATCAGGAATAGTTGCATTTTCATCGGAAAGTGAAAGAACACTGTCTGCACGAAGTGGGTGAAAGCGGCCATTAAAAAATAGTTGGAAACAACGATGATTGAAAGATCGGCAGTGAAAGCGTAAACGCGTTTTTTTAATACTGACATATCTTGAATCATGCTTTCCTCCTCTGATAGCACCTTACTTTCTTATCGAAATAAGGCGCTAAAAGATGAGAAAAAGATTACTGAATTTCTAGATTTTTCTTCATTTCATTGAGCTTTAGAAGGGCATCAATTGGAGTCATTCTCATAACATCCAGCTTTTGCAGGTCGGCTTCCAGCTGTTTTAGGTGCTCAGGGATCTCTACTTCAGCAATAATGCCGTCGAAGAAGCATAGCTGAGCGTTCTTGTTTGGTTTTAAAGTCGCGGCACTCATCGCTTCTGCAGGAGGAGCAATTGGGTTAGAGTGATTCTTCTCCAGTTGGTGAAGGATCTCTTCTGAACGGGCAAGAACTGAGGCCGGAAGACCGGCTAGTTTTGCAACGTAAATCCCGAAACTCTGTGAAGCTGGTTGTTCAATTAAACGGTAAAGGAACTGAACATTTCCATTGTGATTGATTGTTTCAACCGTCAGGTTTTTAGCTGTTTTATAACCTTGAACTACATCAATTAGTTCGTGGTAGTGAGTGGCAAACAGAGTGAGTGCTTTTGTTTTTTCGATGAAGTGCTCTACTAATCCCCAGGCAATTGAAAGACCATCGTAAGTCGATGTTCCTCTTCCAACTTCATCCAGGATGATAAGTGATTTAGAACTCGCGTGGCGAAGAATTTCTGCTGTTTCTGCCATTTCAACCATGAATGTCGACTGGCCTTTTAGGATGTCGTCACTTGCACCAAGGCGGCTGAAAAGGAAATCGCAAAGCCCAAGCTCTGCTGATTTTGCAGGAACAAAAGAGCCGATCTGTGCCAGAAGCTGGATGATCGCGACTTCTCTCATGACTGTTGTCTTACCGGCCATGTTGGGACCGGTAATTAAACCAAAGTAGGCGTCCTGATTTAAATTTAAATCGTGGCAAACGAACTGGTCTTTGATCAAAGATTTAATCAGCGGGTGGAACCCTTGCTTGATACTCAGAACTTGTTTTTTCTCGTTGATGTTTGGACGAGTGAACCCTTCAGAAAGAGCAATGGCCGCCAGACCCTGGAAAGAGTCGATGAAAGCGATGTGCTCACTCATTAAAAGCACAGAGTGGTTCATGTCCGCAACACTCTGGATAAGACCTTTAAAGATTTCTCTTTCTAGTTTTTCCAGTTTTGTTTGAGCGGTAATCGTGTCTTTTTCTAATTGAATCAGATCAGGAGTCGTGTAGCGTTCAGCATTCACGAGAGTCTGTCTTCTTTCAAAAGACTTTGGAACTTTAACCGTGCTTCCTTTTGAAACTTCGATAAAGAAGCCGGAAACATTGTTTGATTTAATTCTTAATTTTAAAATGCCCGTCTCATCTTTTAGACGGTTTTCCATTTTTAATAACTCTTCGGCCACGTTTAGGTGAAGTTTTGCTAAACGGTCGCGGTCTTTATTTACACCTTCTTTAATCAGGTTTCCTTTTTCAAGGCTTGCTCCGATTTCATCGTTTAGTGTGTTGGTGATGTCTTCTGCAATCGCACTTAGTTTTTTGATTTCAGCTGGAGCTAAAACCGCTTTGATAGGAAGGGCCTTCACTTCTTTTAAGATTTGCGTGTACGAGTTAATCGCCGTCGCCAGGTTTAAAAGATCTGAAGCAGAACCTTTGTTCATTGAGATTTTTGCCAGGATGCGCTCGATATCGCGGATCTTTGAGAGCTCAACTTTAAGGTCTTTAATAAGTGAGTCGTTATCAGTTAGTGCTGTAACGATATCTAAACGCTCAGTGATCGCGTTCATATCAAAGAGTGGATTTGAAAACAGTGAGCGAAGGTATCTGGCACCCATTGCTGTTTCTGTTTTATCAAAAAATCCTAAAAGTGATTCGCGGTATGTTTCGCGCGACTTAGGAAGGATTTCCAGACCTACGAGAGTAGGCAGAGTCACTTTCATCACGTTCGCTTGTGAAGTCATCTTAAACGGACGGATGTGAATAAAGTTCTCTAAAAGTTGAGTCGAGCAAACGTAGTAAGCAAGAGCACCAATTGGATTTAAAACATCTTCATCAAGCTTGATGATTTTATCGCGCTTAAATCCAGGAATGATTTTTTCAATGTAGATATCAGTGAACTTTGGATTGAAGTATTCTTCTGATAGGTGAGTCTTTAAAACATCGTAGTGATTTAGAATCGCTTCAATGTCTTTAGCTTCCTGACCTTCGTTCCACTGGCCCATGAAAGTGATAAATTCGCGAGGAGCAAGCATGCGCAGGTTCTCAACGAACTCTTCAAAGTTATCGTGTTTATATCCACTGAAATCTCCAGTGGTGAAGTCGAGAGCGACTAAATAGTACTTCGTATTTTTTTTGAACGCGCTCACCATAAAGCGGTGATCGTGTCCTTGAGTTTTTTCCAGGTCAAAAGGCATTCCCGGGGAAACAACTTGAGTGACTCCGCGTTTAACAATTCCGACAGCGTCTTTCGGGTCTTGGATCTGTTCGCAGATGGCCACTTTTAAACCGCGGTTAGTGATGCGGTCAATATAAACAGGAGCTGCATGGTGCGGGATTCCCGCCATTGGAATTGGTGTGTCGCCAATTTTTCCACGGTGAGTGAGAGTGATGTTTAAAAGGCGCGCTGTTGTTTTAGCATCTTCAAAAAAAACTTCGTAGAAATCGCCCATTCTGAAAAGAAGAAGCGTATCTGGATAATTTTTTTTGATTTGAAAATACTGATCCATCATCGGAGTCAGTTTTGTTCCGGAATCAACAATCGCTTGTAAGTCTTTCAATGACACAAAACAACCTTGTTTAAAGCTTGATTAATATGCTCAAGTGTACCTGAAATTAAGCACATTTAGCAAGGAATGTAAGAGCTGATTTGAAAAAATAAATGCTTAATTTTATAAGGATTTAGGCCAGGAAATGCGATAAGATATGTGATGGGGGAATACGCTTGAAACTAGGCCAATATACAATCATCGCATTTTTCGTTTTGATTACCGCAGGGCTTTCGGTTTATTCTTGGGTTGGTCACTTTGATGAGAGTGAAAATAACTCTGCCGAAAAAAGTTCTGAACCTGTAAAAAATAAAGAAAGCGATGAGAGTTATTTTAAAGTTGTAGATTACTATTTGCTCGATGGTGGAAAACCATTTTTACAATTAGAGGCAAGTGAATTGACAATTTCAGCGCAAAATACCGTCGTCATTGGATTCAACCCCAATGGTGTTATTTATCGCAGAAACCAAAAAGGTCTCGAAGAAGAACCTATTTTTTTTAATGCTAAAAATTCACGCGGACTGATGACTAATAAAGAACTTTATTTAGAAGACACAGTTGATGTAAAAGTCGGCACCTCAAATTTAAAATCAGATAAGATGAACATTTACAACGGTGGCAAGCACATGGAAGCCACTGGCAATGTAAAGACTAGTAGCTTTGATGCCAAAACCAATGACCGACTCTCGATCACTTCTGACTTTGCCGTCTACCGTCCGGAACAAGAGTTTTTTGAATACCAAAAGAACGTCAGAGGCCAGGTTCAGCGCGCGCGCCAATATGAAGAGAATGTGACCTTTAAAACAGATTTATTGACCCTCTCTGCCCCGGAAAGCCTGGTGGAAATGAAGGGAAATGTAGCCTTTAAAAAAGGCAACTTAGACGCCTCATCTAATAAAGGCACGGTATTCCTGGAAAACTATAATAAAAAACTCAAGTATTACTCACTTTCTGACGATGTGAGATTACAGGAGACCCTAACTATGGACGGAAAACCGTTGGTTAGGAAGGCCTTTGCCGAGAAACTTGAAGGATTTATTAGTGAGAAACGCGTAGTGCTCACAGGACTTCCAAAAGTGTTTCAAGGCAGGGATGTCATCAAAGGAAACCGTATCATCATTCGCGAGAATATTGAGACAGTTGAGGTTGACGACGCCAATACAAACATCACATTGGAACGTGAGAAGGAAAAACTTTAATGGATGAAGTGAAATTAGAAGCCTTTGATTTAAAGAAAACTTATGGCGGAAGAACAGTAGTTAAAGGCGTAAGTTTAGAAGTGGCCCAGGGAGAGATTGTAGGATTACTGGGACCCAACGGTGCGGGTAAAACCACAACGTTTTATATGATGGTAGGTCTGGTGAGAGCAGACGAAGGCAAGATCCAAATGAGCGAAAAAGATGTGACGAAAGAACCGATTCACATCAGAGCACTCAACGGGATCGGCTATCTTCCTCAGGAAGCTTCGGTGTTTAGAGACTTATCAATTGAAGAGAATATTTTAGCAGTACTGGAAAACAGATCTATGAACAGACGTGAAAGAATGACTGCCATGGAAAATCTGATTCAGGACTTTAAATTAAATCACGTGAGAACTTCGAAAGGATCGGCCCTTTCTGGAGGAGAAAGAAGACGTGTAGAGATTGCCAGAACACTGGCGCTTGAGCCGAAGTTTGTTCTTCTTGATGAACCGTTTGCAGGGGTTGACCCATTGGCCGTAGCTGATATTCAACAACTGATTCACGGGCTAAAGAAGAGGAATATTGGAGTATTGATCACTGATCACAACGTTCGCGAAACATTAGGAATTGTGGATCGCGCTTACATTATGAACAGTGGAGAATTATTAGTGAGCGGGACACCGAACGAATTAATTAACGATGAAAGAGCAAGGAAGTTCTATTTAGGAGAAGAATTCAGGATGTAATTCAAATGGGCTTATGGCCATTAAAATTTCACAGGGCTTAAAACAGTCTCAGAACCTGGCGATGACACCCCAGCTTCAGCAGGCGATCAAACTCTTAACTCTTACACACTTGGAAATGACCAATGTGATTGCAGAAGAGATGGTTGAGAACCCAATGCTCGAAGAGGCAGGTGGCGAAGTTGATGTTGAAGCGCAAGCTGAAGGCGACAACGAAGTCAGAGAAGCAACTTCAGAGGATTTTTCTGAAGCACCACTCATGAAAGAAAAAGATGATTTTGACTGGGACTCATATGCAGACTCATTCAACTCAAACTCATCGACACCAAATATGGCCACATCATCAGGAGATCCTGATGAAATGCCAAGCTACGAAAACATTGTTTCAAAAGGGATGACTTTAGCTGAGCACTTAGAGTGGCAGTTAAAAATGGAAACTCTTTCAGATGAAGAGTGGAAACTTGCTCATCTTATTATCGGGAACATTAATGACGACGGTTATCTGGACGTAAACTTCGAGGACCTGATTGCTGAAAGTGGTCTGGATCGCGAAGATGCATTTGATGTCCTGGAAATTATCCAGCGCTTAGACCCGGTAGGGTGTGGAGCGAGCAACCTGCAGGAGTGTTTACTTGCCCAGGCAAGAATTGCAGAAGAGAGATCACCTCTTCTGGAAAAACTTATCCGCGATCACCTTGAAGATCTTCAAGGGAAAAACTTTGAAAAAATCTCAAAAGCACTGGCGGTGACTGTTGAGCAGGTGAAGAAAACTTCACTTCTTCTTCAGAACTTTCACCCGAAGCCAGGGCGTTTAGTAGCGACACCTGACACTCATTATATTCTTCCGGATATCTATGTAGTGGAAGCAGGTGGAGAGTTTGTGGTTCAGGTTAACGACGAAGGGATTCCTCGTCTTAAAATCTCTAAGCTTTATCAGGAAATGATTAAGAAAGGTGCCGGCCATAAAACCGATGAGGCAAGTGAGTTCGTAAAGGACAAACTTCGCGCTGCTGAGTGGTTGATTAAGTCTATTCAAAACAGACAAAAAACCATTGAGAAAGTATCGAAGGCCATCGTGGCAAAACAGCAGGACTTCTTTAAGAAAGGTCCAAAGCACTTAAAGCCGATGGTTTTAAAAGATGTTGCCAATGAAATCGGAATGCACGAGTCGACGGTTTCAAGGGTAACGACAAACAAGTATATGCACACCCCATTAGGGACGTTTGAGCTTAAATATTTCTTCAACACAGGTATTGGAGGTAAAGACGGCGGTGTTGACATTGCGAGTGAAGTACTGAAATTGAAAATTAAGGCAATCTTCGATGGAGAAAATCCAGCGAAGCCACTCTCTGACCAAAAGGTTGTGGAGATTTTGGCAAGAGAGAACCTTACTGTAGCAAGGAGAACTGTAACGAAGTACCGTGAGATGCTAGGAATCGAACCTTCATCGAAACGAAAGCAGAAAGATTGAGTTATCTGACAAAAGCGTTTTCTATTACGAACATGTTGTCTTTGCGGGGCAAAGACAAAAACGAAAAGAAGGGCATTTTATGAAAATTACTACATCATTTTTACACTTAGAACACACAGCTGCACTGGATGCAAAAATTCAAGAAGCTTCGGCAAAGCTTGAAAAGTTTTTCAAGGATAAAGGAACGATGAAATGGTCGTGTTATGTAAAAAATGGTCAGCACTTTGCTGAGATTTATTACCACGCCCCACACTGCGAATACCACGCAAAGGCCTTCTCTGAAAATCTTTACCACAGTATCGATTTAGCAGTGGAAAAAATTGAAAAACAAGTTTTCAAAAAGAAAGAAAAATACAACAAAATGCACCGTCAGACATCTGATGTTGTGATTCTAGATCCTGAGTCTGCTTGGACAGACTACAACGAGGATGAAGACGTAGCTTAATAATAACCCGGGTGCTTTTTAAAGTGCTCGATCATTAGTAAATATTCTTTCGGGTGAACCACGTAGTCTTTTACAGGTTCACCCGTTTTCGTTTTAGGCACTAAATCAACAAAGCCACGGGTGATTTTCTTCACGGTTTCAATATTCATCACTACAAACTTATTCGTCGCGATTTTAATCGGCCTGTCGTAATCAGAAAGCGCTTTTCCATTGAGCTTTATATCGTGAATACGGTTGATAAAAGGGATGCCCCATTTCCTGATTTTAAAGCTTAAATTAGGGGAGATGGCCGGGGAAAAAGACGTGGAAATATAGGTGTAAATCTCCATGAAATTGATCACCAGTTTGACGTCTTTAGGAGAGAGGTAGAAAGAGACAACATCCACTCCAGGAGTTTTGTTTTTATCAAAGCCAATTGATGTGGCTTCAAAGATTTCTGCTCGCGAGTAAGGGGTGTTTTTGTGGAAAGATGTACGCACCAGCCCCATTGAAGTGAAATAAGCATCAATCTTATCATCTTTTATAGTGTCATTTAATTCTGTGAGAATGGCGTGAGTGACCAGCTCTCCCATTGGGTTGGGGATAGCACTTGAGCGGATATAGCTTTTTTTCGGAGTAAAAATAATTTCAGACGGGTCTGTTGTCTGACCCATTAGTTCAAACGACTTTTTTCTCCACTGGTCAATGCGTTTTTTCCACTCTTTATTTTCAGCAATTTTTTCACTGATAGTGATGACGTGATTGCCGGCAGGATTGGTCATTTTTACTTTTTTAAGTTTTGTATCAAAAGTAAACTCCATCAGCCCCAGGTTTTCGCCGTATGAACCGGTTTGATTAACCGGCACTCCATTGACGATCGCGAATTCTTGCTTGTGAGTGTGCCCGGAAACAAAAACATCCAGACCCTTTAGCTTGCTGGCCAGTTCGTGGCTTTCTTTTCCTCCTCCGTGCATAGATAAAATCACCATGTCGACTTTTTTATCTCTTCTTAATTCGACAATGAGTTTATTTAAATGATCGGCCAGAGCACCTAGTTTTTGCTTTGATTTTTCATCGTCAAATCCAATGAAATGAACATCGCCTCTTGTCGAACGACTCACCAGGCATCCATCTGGTCCCAGAATTCCTAAAAATCCTACGCGCAGATTGCCTTTGGGACTTTGAAATTCTTTAACCAGGTAAGGTTTTACCAATTCGGGATTTTCCAGGTATTTTCTCAGAGGAGAATCGTGGTTGACGTAAAGGTTACTGGCGACAAGTGGAGTTCTCCCCGGAGTCTCCAGCATCTTTTTGAGCATGATTTCCAGCCCGTCATTAAGCGGGTCGAATTCGTGATTTCCGAAGGTCAAAAGATCGTACTTATTTTCCATGAAAAACTGGTATTCAGGAAAGTCTTTTAATGCAGAAACTCCAATGGCAGAAAAAATAGTTCCGGAGAAAAAATCCCCTGCATCTACACCGATGACGATTTCATCTTTTTTCTTCTCGCGCAGCTCGCTGATCACTGAAGTCAGGCGGGCAAATCCTCCGCGTCTTTCATAGGTTTCACCTGAAGGAACTTTGACTCCATCAAGATGCGAGTGGAGGTCATTGGTGTGAAAGACTGTAAAAGGGATTTCTGCTGAAAAGAGTGGAAACGATAAAACCAAGAGGCCTAAGAATGTTAATTTTTTCATGTTAAAACTCTACAAAAAAAGCCTACCTTTGCCTATGGGATTTTATGGCATCTGCCTTGTAATAAGTGATGTTATAGGCAGGGGAAATCCCCTAAATATGAGGAATGAGAAAATGGATTTTTCTCTTTCTTAGACGGCTGTCAAAAAATGAGACACTTTATGCGTATTGCTCTTAAAACCATCTTCCTAGGAATGCTCCTCTTGGCGCTGGTTGCCTGTGGGAGAAAAATCAATCCTGAAGCAGGTGGGGCCTTTGAGAGTGATTCTTTAAGTTATTTGCAGCTGGAAAATCAGTGTGCAAGAAACCAGATAGTCCAGGAGCCGGTCACTAGAGAAATAGCCTATATGTACGCCGATTTTCAAGCGCGTTTTCCCATGGCCTTTTTCTCTATTCCTGAGCGTTTTTACGACTATAAAATCCCGCTTATTATCAATGTCGATGATATGGAAAAAAAGCTCGCTGAGCTTAAGGCAAAGGCTTTGGACGAAGCCATGCTTAGTAAAAATCTCTCTGGCCTGGCAAGTGATCTCTTTTATCTTTATCAACATAGTATGAGATATGAAGGGCAAAAATGTCAGTTCGGGATGCTGATGAAAAAACAATTCAACGACACTAGGCCATATCTTGAAATGAAAGACTATTGCCGTGAAAAAGATTGCTCGCCAAAGATAATTGATGCACTCACTGGACCCTCGGCCCAATTTGTTCAAGAGCGAGTTGTGAAAATGTGCAGGTCTTTTGACCCGAGTAATACAAATTGCCAGGCCCAATATAATGTTCAAAGTAAGAATAGGAAAGTTTCAACGTTGTTAAGCCATTATCAAAAGCGTTTTGAAAAAGAGCGCTACGATAAGCTTTTTGTATTGAGAGATTCGCACTTGAAATTTCAATGTGAGCAGAATGCAGCACAGGCCGTGACAATGAACCTCAAGGTGTTAAGTAACGGATGGGATACTGAGAAACTTCGTGGAATGTTATCGTATGTCAGTCAGATGTGGACCCGCGGTTCTTTTCAATTAGCGATTGAATTAGTCGAGGAAAAGGGAAGCGATGTGATAGAAATTATCCCTACAAACGGCGGAATTTCTTACGTTCCCGATGAAGACAACACTCAGGTTTATTTGAGCCAATCTTTAGACGCAATCACGCAGAAAAAGGTGCTTGCCCACGAGTTTGGTCATGTTTTAGGTTTCCCGGATTGTTATACAGAATTCTATGACGGTCAAAAGAGTGATCTCGTATACTATGAGATTTCCGCCGAAGACACTAACATTATGTGCTCGCTAAAAAGTGGTGTGAGTGTGCCTGATAACTACCTGCAGATGCTACGAGAGAAGTCTTGCGTCTTTAACTAAAAAAGAGCGATAATTAACCTATGACTGAACACAATCACCAACATGATGAAGAAGGTGGCACGGCCACCATCACTAAAAAGAAAGTACAACTTCCTAAGAAATATAAAGTCCTGTTACACAACGACGATTATACGACTATGGAGTTTGTTATTTTCATTCTGCAAAATGTTTTTCACAAAGCACTTCCAGAAGCTGAAAGAATCATGATGGAAGTTCACAAAAAAGGAACTGGGATTTGTGGAGTCTACACCCATGAGATCGCGGAGAGTAAAGCGAGGAAAGTAGAGCGAATGGCCAAAGAGCACGCTCATCCTCTTTTATGTACGATCGAACCTGAATAAGGACATCATTTATGAGCATTGGAAGCAATCGAAAAAGTAACCTGAGACTAGAGGCCATTATCAACTCGGCGGTCATCAAGGCTAACATCTTAAAGCATGAGTACCTCACGCTGGAAATTATGTTTAAGGCCATGTTGGAAGACGGCGAAGTTAGAAATATTCTGGAGAGCTGTGGGGTGAATCTCACGCAGATGGAAAAAGAGCTCGATACTTTTATCACCACGGAAGACAATTTTAGCTTGTTGTCGGAAGAGGCGATTGAAGAGCTTTCGCGCAAGCAATTCGTCGATACAGAATTAAGAGAACTGGCCCGTGAAAACGGCATTAGTTATCAACCTGAAATTTCCATGGGACTACAGCGTGTCATTCAGCGCGCCGCTATCCACGTTCAGTCATCAGGAAAAAAAGATATTTTAGGGGTGAACTTATTAGTGGCCCTTTTTAATGAGCCCGAAAGTTTTGTTTGCTACTTGCTTGAATCCCACGAAGTCGAAAAGTTTGATGTCGTCAAACTTATTGCTCATGGAGTGGACCGCTCTGTTAATACAGATTCGGGATTACATGAAACGATCCGCACTGAGTTGGGCGATATGCCAGAGAAAAAACAAAATGCGCTCGAAGAGTACTGCACTAATTTAAATGAAGAAGTGGCCAAGGGAAGAATTGATCCGATTGTCGGACGAGAAAGTGAAATCGAGCGAGTCGCTCAGATTTTATCCCGTAGAAGAAAAAATAATCCGCTACTTGTTGGAGAAGCGGGAGTAGGAAAGACGGCGATTGCTGAAGGGCTTGCTTACCGAATTGTTCAAGGTGATGTGCCGGAACTTTTAAAGAATGCCGTCGTTTTTAGTTTAGACCTGGCAAGCCTTCTTGCCGGAACAAAATACCGCGGAGACTTTGAGCAAAGACTGAAAAATGTCATGAAAGAATTAAAGACATATAATGAGGGCGGAAAAAATGAGGCCATCCTCTTTATAGATGAAATTCATACCATCATGGGGGCCGGTGCAACCAGCGGTGGATCAATGGATGCTTCAAACTTATTAAAGCCTGCTCTAAGCAGTGGTGAGCTTCGTTGCATCGGTAGCACAACCTATGAGGAATACCGCAAGTTTATCGAAAAAGACTCTGCCTTTAATAGAAGACTCCAAAAAGTTGATGTCGCTGAACCTAGTCCGGAAGACACGCTTAAAATTCTTCTTGGCCTAAGACAGAAGTTTGAAGAGCACCATAATGTTAAGTACTCAAATGCGATCATTAAGCTGATCGTCGATCTTTCAACTAAACATATTTCTGACCGCAAGAATCCGGATAAATCAATTGATGTTATTGATGAGGTCGGTGCGATGATCAGGATTCTTCCAGAATCCAAGCGCCACCAAAATATTACTAAGAAGGATGTTGAAACAGTCATCGCGATGATGGCCAAGATTCCTAAGATGTCAGTGGCCACTGATGAGCGCGATAAGCTTAGAAGTCTAAAGAGCAACCTGAAGCTTCTTATTTTCGGACAAGACCAGGCCGTGGAAAAAGTGGCCGATGCGATCCTTCTTTCAAGATCAGGACTATCGAGTGACCAAAAGCCGATGGGCTCATTTCTTTTCACCGGGCCAACTGGAGTAGGGAAAACTGAGCTCGCTAAGCAGCTGGCGCGCGAGCTTGGGATTCACCTCGAGCGTTTTGATATGTCGGAGTATATGGAGAAGCACTCGGTGGCAAAATTAATTGGCGCTCCTCCGGGTTATGTTGGATTTGATAATGGAGGACAGCTTACTGATGTGATCAAAAAGCATCCACACGCCGTTTTACTTTTGGACGAAATCGAAAAGGCCCATCCAGATATCTTCAATATCCTGCTTCAGATCATGGATCATGGAACTTTGACGGATTCACAAGGCCGAGCGACGGATTTTAGGAACGTCGTCATTATTATGACATCAAATGCTGGCGCAAAAGAGATGGAGTCCGGCTCAATCGGCATCGGAAAAGGCCTGGACAACCAAGCTTTCAAGCGCGATTCGGCCATTAAAAACTTTTTCACACCAGAGTTTAGGAATCGTTTGGATGCCATTGTCCATTTCAACAAGCTTTCTGATGAACAAGTCTTAAAAATCGTCGACAAGTTCCTTATCCAGCTTGAAACGAAGCTTGGAGAGAAGAATGTAGAGCTGATTGTTGAAGAATCGGCACGTGCACATCTGGCAAAAGTGGGCTTTGATCCACAAATGGGTGCCAGACCTTTGGCCAGAATCATCGATCACGAGATCAAGAAGCCACTTTCGCATGAAATTCTTTTCGGAAAACTTGAAAAAGGTGGCGTTGTTGTCGTGTCGTTGGATGAAAAAGAGCAGAAAATCGTCTTCAGATTCCAGGATTAGGTTAATTTTTGCCCAATTTCGGGCCTTGCCATGAACTTTTTTTAGGTCCTCTTCATTTTTTTTTAACCCCATTAAAATTTTTTTTCGGCAGACCTCAGGGTCTGCCTTCTTTATTTTTTCAAGCCTCATGCCAATTGTGGAAAACGAACGAAATATCGATGAATAAAGCATTTCAGCGATTCTATCAGAGGGAGAAAGCGATCGGGTGAAACAACGTTTGCGGCCTCTTTGATCACTTCATCACATGCTCGATGATGAAAAACGTGAAAAAAAAAATTAAAGGATTTGAAAAAAATTACGAAAAATAAAACAAAGATGTATTTTTTGTTTGCACGAAAATAAAAAAATGATTATTCTTGAAAAAAGAATAAAAACTTTTGGAGGGTTTTATGGCTGTTAAGAAAGCAACAAAGAAAGCTGCTAAGAAAGTAGCAAAGAAAGCAACTAAGAAAGCTGTAGCTAAAAAAGCTACAAAAAAAGTAGCTAAGAAAGCAACTAAGAAAGCTGCTAAAAAAGCTACTAAAAAAGCTGCTAAGAAAGCTTAATTAATTAAGTGATCTAGTTAAAAAAGGGACCTTCGGGTCCCTTTTTTATTTGTGCCGACCGAATCTTTCTCCAATTAGTCCAAAATCCGCCTCATTTTCTTCCAAATCCGTGAAAAAAGACCCCGATTCGTTTACTTCCAACCCTGATCCTGCTAAGTTTTGCGCCTAAATTCATATTCAATCGAGCAATAAGGCTTTTTAACAGGGTAAACTTATGGCAGCAGGTCTTGGTACTAGAGGCAATGGTCCTCGCGAACAAATTTCTATTGATCCAGTTACAGGTGAAAAAACAGTCGTTATGGGAGATTTAACCTTCCCACCACGCAAAGTTTGGATGAAAACCTTTGGTTGTCAGATGAACTATCACGATTCAGACCGAATCGCGGCCCATCTTGAGGATCTAAACTTTACTAGAACAGAAGAATTAGATGAAGCCGACATGGTTTTATTTAACACATGTGCGGTAAGGGACCTTTCAAATAATAAGTTTTACTCACAACTAGGTGAGATCAAACACGCTAAAAAGAAGAAAAATGGACTAGTCGTAGGTATCGGTGGATGTGTGGCCCAAACTGAAGGAAAAGAGCTGGTGAAAAAGTATCAGCACCTGGACTTCGCGTTTGGAACAGATGTTATCGACACAATCAACGATATGGTTTTTAGAGTTTATGCCGGTGACAACAAGTTCACGATCAACTCATGGGATAGAAGCGAGAACTTTTCGATCGAAACAAAGATCCCTGTCGGCTCACCACAGGCCTTCGTAAACATCATTAAAGGCTGTAATAAGTACTGCACGTACTGTATCGTCCCTTATACTCGCGGAAAAGAAAGAAGCCGTCTAATGGCCGAAGTTGTGGCCGACGTAACAAAGCTAGTGAAGTACCAGGGCATTCAGGAAGTGACTCTTTTAGGTCAGAACGTAAACTCTTACGGGAAAGAAAACGGGGAGAGCTTGGCGGAGCTGATCATGGAGTTAGATAAGATCGAAGGCCTGGAGCTGATTCGTTATACAACGTCTCACCCATACGATGTTAGCGATGAACTTATCGCAGTTCATGGAAAAGCTAAAAAACTTTCAAAACATCTCCACCTTCCAGTTCAATCTGGGTCGGCAAGCGTTCTTGAAAGAATGCATAGAGAATATACGCCAGAGCACTACCTTGGACTTCTGGATAAACTTCGTGCAGCTCAACCAGAAATTGTCCTATCAACGGACATTATCGCCGGATTTGTTAACGAAACTGAAGAAGAACACCAAGAAACAATGGATCTTCTGACAAAAGCTCAGTTTGATTTCATTTATTCATACGTTTATTCACCAAGAGCTAAGACTCGCGCGGCAAAAATGGAAGACAATCTTCCAGATGATATTAAAGGTGCACGTCTTCGCGAAATCCAGGCCCATCAATTAAAGATTCAGGATAAAATCCGCCAGACAATGGTAGGGAAAACATACAGAATCCTGGTTGAAGACTTTGGAAATATGGGTGGAGTGAAGAAATGGAAAGGCCGTACAAACTGTAACAGAATTGTCCACTTTGTACCGGTTAATGATGAAATCGATATGAAATGGCACTGGGTAGACGTAAAAGTAACATCTGCCACATCACTTTCTTGCCAAGGAGAGCTTATTGCTGATCTTGGAAAGAGACCACCGTCGTTATTACAATAAATTATACTTATAAAAGGAGGGGAAAATCTTCCCCTCCATCTTAATCAACATGACAAATTGGTAGAATAGAATCGAGGTGATTCTATGAAGTCTCTACTAGTCCTATTTGTTATCCTTTTTCCTCTTTCAAGTTTTGCTATCGTTAACGAAGTCGCATTTGATTTTGGGTACGATCGCCAGATTTATGGTCTGCAAAGGCAGAACTCAAGTGTGAACCGCACTTATTCAGCGGCCCTTTCAACTTACATTTTTGATTACACGGCGATTGATTTAAACGCTTCGAGATCAAGTGACATCACGACAGAAAATGAGCGTTACAATGTCACAACAGGTATCGATGTGGTTGGTCAGCAAAACCGAGTGACTTCTAATGTCTACGGAATAGGGATTAAGCAGATGTTTGCTCCAAGAACGGCAAGGTTGATTCCCGGTATTTCTATCGGGTACGCCAAGCAGTTTTTAAATTACAACTCGGACCTGACGATTGAAGATACATCGACAAAGGCGAGGACAAATCTTGCAGGAAGAACAACTAAACAAAGAATTGATTCAGTTTTTGGGACGTTGTCGCTTCAATTGCGAATGACTGAAAGATTGTCATTAAAAGGTTCGGTTAAGACATTATTCCCGGCCTTCGAATTAGATAAGGCCCGCGACAACGTGAAGTACGCTATTGGGTTTTCATGGGTGTTCTAAAAAAGACACTGCTTTTTTTCTCGCTACTTTCTCTTGTTTCTGGATGCGCTAAATTTGAGTATCTATATGAGCAGGGAATGGGGCAGATGACCCTCCTTGCTCAGGGAAAGGAGAATAAGGATGTGCTTAAAAGTGTGCGCGTTCCGAAAACTCAGAAAGAAAAAATTAAAAAGATTCAGGAATTAAAATCGTATTTTTATAAATACTGGGACAAAAAAGAGACCAGGATTTATTCTCAGACTACAATGCTCAAAAATAGGGCCGTCACTTATCTGGTGATCGCTTCTCCTTATCAGGAAATTAAAGCAGTGGATAACTGTTTTCCCTTAATGGGGTGTTTTCCTTATTTAGGTTTTTTTAATCAGGAATCGGCCAAAAAATTTGCTAAAGAAAAAGAAGCGGAAGAATACGTGACCTGGATTCGTCCGGTTTATGCTTATTCGACGCTGGGGTATTTCACAGACACGATTCTTTCTTCATTTTTTGAATATGACGACTATGAACTGGCCGAACTTATTTTCCACGAGCTCTATCACACCATCTTTTTTGTGAAAAATCAGGTGGATCTAAATGAGAACCTGGCGATGTATTTCTCGGAGAGAATGTTGCCGGAGTATTTCCTTTCTATTGGGCGGGCAGACTATTTAGTGTTCGAACAGAAAAAAGATGAGAGCGATAAAAAAATTAAACACCTGGTTGTTCTTTTGGCCAACGAACTACAGACGATGTACAAAAGTCTTCTGCCAAAAACGAAAGAAGAGGCAGAGGCTATTTTGAATGAATTTATGGAAGAGCGCTTCAAGGTTGAGGTTATGAAAAAGTGCCAAGCACTCGACATTCAGCCTAAGGACTGCTTCCCGTTAAACCGTTCGTGGAATAACGCAAGTTTTGCAGCTTTCTTAACTTACGAGAAGAAGTCCATGAGCCTTGAAACTCTTCAAAAAAAACTTGGGCTCTCTCTAAAAGACTACTATAATTGGATAGTCAAAAAGTATGAAGACTTCCAAAATCAAAATGAGGAGGAGGACTTCGAAGTTTACCTTTTTAAGTAGGACCCTCTTATGAAACATGTCCTTTTCATCGACCCCATCGAAAAATTAAATCCAAAAAAAGACAGCTCTCTGATGCTTGCGACAACGATGAAAGCACAAGGGATGGACGTTTACCTTCTTTTTGAAAAAGATTTCTACATCAATAACAAAGCTAAGAGTGTCTTCAAGCTTTATGATTTTGAAGGTGATTTTTATGAAGACGGTGCTTATTTAAAGCATTTTGCTCTAAAAGAACCCGTTGTCCTTGAAATGAATAAAGGGGATGTGATCCATATGCGCATCGATCCTCCTTTTGATACTCGCTATCTTCGTTACCTGTGGATGCTTCGTTATTACAGCACTCACGGCATTAAAGTTATGAACTCACCAGATGGAATCCTGAAATACAATGAAAAGCTTCACGCTTATACGCAAAAAGCTTCACTGGAAACTTATGTGGGAAGCAGTGTGGAAGGTTTTATGGGGTTTGTTGAACTGATGAAAAAAGATCATCAGGACCTGATCTTAAAACCTCTGGATCTTTACCAGGGTTTTGGAGTGGAAAAGGTGAGTATTAGTGAACCAAATCTTGCTTTTAAGTTTTCGGAAAAAGTAAAAGAAAATAATGGCGCCATCGTCGCTCAACCATTTTGCAAAGAAGTCGTTAACGGAGAGATCCGCTCACTTTATTTCAAAGGTCGTGAGTTGGGTTCAATTCTAAAAGTTCCAAAGAAGGGAGAGTTCCTGGCCAATATTGCTCAGGGGGCAGCTTTTCATGCAATTGAGCTTACACCGTCAGTAAAAAAAGAATGCGATCGCATTTGTGCTGAACTCGTACAAGAGGGTGTCGATTGGGTGGCCTTTGATATTATGGGGGACAATGTCTCTGAAATTAATATCACGTGCCCAGGCCTTTTAGTGGAAGTGAGTTTCGCCCACAAAAAGAACCTGGCCCTGGATATTATTAAAGCGCTTTAACTCTTTTTCCCGTCGAGCATAATCACAAGGTCATCAACGATTTTCCCCAGGGATTCAGACTGGTCATTGAGTTTTGCTGACATTTGCAGCGATTCCTGAGCGACCTGTTCACTCTTATTGGCCACATCGTTGAGTTGAAGCATTGATTTATTCACTTCTTCAATTCCTTTACTCTGCTCTTGAGTCCCGGCATTGATTTCTTCCAGAATATTGCAGATGTTTTCCGATTCAGAGCTGATCTGATCGAAAATAACGTTACAGTTTTCAGCGTTTTTATTTCCTTCTTCGATTGTATGGCGACCGCTTTCAACGATTCCTACCATTGATGACTGGGATTTTTTAACAATGTCATTAACTCGAGAAACACTCGTCCCTAAAAGAGATGAGATTTCATTGGCCGCCTGACCACTCATGATCGCCAGGTTTCCAATTTCTTCGGCCACAACTGCAAACCCTTTTCCGTGTTCTCCGGCGCGGGCCGCTTCTACTGAAGCGTTAAAAGAAAGAAGTTTTGTTTGGAAAACGATATCATTAATGATTTTTGTCTTTTCATCAATATTTTGAATGACGTTGACCACTTCAGCGAACTCTTTGTCGTTTTTAGTGATCTGATCGACCATTTGTTTATTTGACAGGCTGATCTGATTGATTGAAGCAAGCATCTGGGCGATGGCCTCTTTTCCTTCTGCAATCTTGACCTGGCTGTCTTTTGCATTTTTAGTAGAGATCTGGACATTGTTGCGGTTGATGTCCGTCATTTGAGAAATTTCCTGAACGGCCTGAGAGGTCGCCTGGATTGTTGCGTTTTGCTCTGTCGATGATTCTGACAAGAAGTCGCTGGTTGTCGCTACTTTTGCTGATGTTTCATTAAGAGTGACCGTGCTTAAGTTCAATTGCTCTGAAATTTGTTTTAAGACCTGAACAAGCCCCTTGCGGAAACTTAATCCTCCAATAATGATAACAAGAATCATTAAAACACTTGCGGCGATCACAGAGTACTTCAGCTTGACGGCCTGGGCTTCTGATTCCTGAATAAAAGTTTGAGTTTTTTGTCTAACACCATCACCCTGAGTTTCCAGTTCTTGCAGTGCCTGAAGATAGATGGGGCTGACATCGCCGATAAAATACTCGATAGCTTCTGATGTTTTTCCCAGAAGAATCATCTTATCTACGAGATGATTTACTTTTTCTTCGTAGCTTTTATCAATTTCAGAAATTTTTTGGCAGTCGAACTTACACTCTTGAATATCTTTTTGAACTTCCTTCATTTTATCTTTAAGCTTGGTAATACCAGCTTCAAGATTATCCGGATCTTTCTCCGTAATAAGTGGAGAAATTCCTGATTGGATAGAAGAGATATCAATCGAAAGGGCAATGATGCTGTTGCTTGAAGCTGCACTTTCCTGAGAAGCTTTCAGTAAGCTCCCCATGTTTTTTTGAATACTCGTCACAGTAAAGAGAGAGGATAAGAAGCTGATCACCACGACCCCAAAGACCACGGTTAGAAGGTATTTTTGTAATCCTAGTTTCTTTAGCATTGATATTCTCTCTCTTCTTTACTGTTATTAACGAATTATTTTAATTTTGTGATTGAGTAACCAACAGTCATTGAACCGATTGGCTTACCACCATCCATAACCGGCACTGCAACTTGAATAGACTTTAGTCCAGTCGACTCATCCATTTCAATTGATCCTTGCCAAGTTTTTCCGGCCATTGGGTCATCGTGCTTTGGTTTTCCTTTGTGTGACCAGTTTGATGTCTTTGAAAGGAAAGCCACTTTTGTCCCATCAGCAGCATTTACGAAAATTTCAGTAACCATGTCGTTCTTTTTTGTTTTTAAATATTCACCAGCAGGGTTCTTAGAGAAGTAACGAACTTTTGGGTCAAGAACTGGAAGGTCTTTCCACTTGTCTTGAGTCATGTCTTTGTAGTCTGCCAGTGCTGTAGCATTAACTGCTTTTACAGCATCGACTACTTTCGGATCGCTTGCCAGTTTTTTCATTTCTTCAACTTGCTTGTTAAGCGCAGCTGTTTGTTCTGGTGTTAGTGCTTCTGCAAATGCACCGGCCATAAGAAAAGTCGACAACATTAAGCTCAGAAAAAATTTCATGTGTGCTCCTATTTGGGTTGAGATCAAATGTGTGCTTATATATCGAATCGAATACGGAAAAACTGTTGAGTTTGAGAGCTAAAAATGCATAATGAAGCAAAAATTAAGTTGTTAGGTAAGCATAAGGTCAATAGTTTTATTTGTTTTATTCTAAGCAGATTTTTACTTGCATGGAAAAGGCAAAAAAAAAGGAGAGGTGAACCTCTCCTTTTTTATTTTTTTGATATCAGTTTTTTTATAATGTAGCGTACTCAACTTTTAATCCAACACACTCAGTTGGTCCACCTGAGTTGTATGGAATGTCTGCATATGGACAATATAGTTTTCCACTAGATGCTTTACATCTGTGATCCGTAAGCACTTCGACAACTTCCAGGATAAATGGGCTAGAGCTTCCGCTTGGAACAGTAAATTCAGCGACAGAAGAGTATGCACTTGTTGAAGCATCAGCAACCAGAGTTTGTGTTTCACCTAAGCTTGATCCAGATTTTCTCAACATCAGCTTAACTTGCATTTTAGAGAAATTGTTAGTGGTAAATGTTGAACAAGCCTTTGCCGCATGTGATGGATTGGCCAGTGCTGTTCCACCAGTAACTCTAAAGGCCTTGATTCTTACTGCAAATCTTGCATCAGCTTGAAACGAATTAGGATCAATATAAGAAGGAAGATTGTTGGCCGATGACCAATACAAGCTATTTGTTCCCGGACCTTGAATTGTTAGATCTGGAAGAGCAGTGCTAAATGTATAAGTTGTCCCAGATGATCCCGTTCCCGTACTTGTTCCTGAGCCATTGTCAGTCGAAGGATTGGTAATATAGTTATTTGTCACTGATTTCCCTGTCGTCTTCTGACCACAGCCTGTAACCGCAACGGTCGAAAGGAGTAATACAAGGAAGGACACTTTTTTCATATTCATCATAAAAAAACCCTGGGTTTTTAAGTTTCTCCATTGTCTATTCGACTGGTTTGGTAAATTTCTTGAAAATTATATAAATCTTGGGCCAAAACATCCTTTCATTGAACTTAAGTCATTGATTCCACATCGGCAGCCCAGTTGTAAACAGTTTAGGGGAAGGGTAGAATAGAAAGACCCAAACCTATGGATGGTTTTGGCGTAAGAATCAAGATGAAAACTTTAGACCTAGAAAAATACATTCAAAATTTAAGCACTGACCTCTACAGCTTCGCTTTTATTTTAATCCCCGATGACCTGCAGGCCACACAGCTGATGATTGATTCAGTGAGTGCTTTTATGATCCAAAAAAAGGATTTGATTGAGAGCCTGACTAAAAAAGGTGAATCGCATCTGCTGGCCAGTACAGAAGATATCAAGATTCAACTTTATAAGTTGATGTATGAGATGTCGAAAAAACGCTATCACCAGTTACGCATGAGTTTTAAGAATGTAGAGGACAACTCTGGCTTTTTTGCCCTGGAGTTTGACGATAAAGCGGTTCTATTCCTGCAAGAAAGAACTGATTTTTCTATGGAAATTATGGAGTTCATCCTTGGGAAAACCAAAACGGAAGTTCTCGCTCATTTATATTCAGCCCGTATCGCCATGGTCTCAGAATTGACTTCGGTGCAAACGGCGTTCGTTCAAGGCCCACGAGGCCACAACTAAGGATTATTAATTGGACAGTAGTAGGCGCAATGTAATTGTATCAGCACCAGTTTTAAGACCTGCAAGTGACAACTGTATTCATGCAAAAAATGTTTTCTCTCTTTTAGATTTAACAGAAGAAGAGGAAAGCTTTCATAAGATCAAAAAGCACATGGACACTTGTCCGGTTTGTGAAAGTGCTTTTAGAAAATTCGAGCAAAAGAATCTGGAAATCAAAGTTTTTATTCCGAAGCCGCAAATTGATTCGGAGACAAAAATGGTTTTTGAGAGTGAGGTGCACGAGCTTTTTAAAACTTTTGATCTCAATGAAAAAACTCGTTTGAGAAAAAAGATCAAATCAAACTTCAAAAAAATCGACATGGCCGGATTGGATTTTGTTAAAAATCTGGGCTCAAAAAATATGCTAAAGACCTACGCTCTAGGCGCAGTTCTCTTTGTTATTCTGAGACAATTTTTTAATTAATATTGATCTGGTAAAAAATGGAAAATTTCTTTCCCTTCTTATAACTTTTAGGAGGGTTGGGAAGGTTGAGTTGTTTTAGAGTTTCTTCAAAAAAGTAGTGAAGGTCATCGTTGGTTGAAGATTTAAGAATCTTGACCACCATAATGTTTCCTTCTTCATCGTAATCAACTTTTCCCAATAGAAAATCTTTTTTATCAAAAGCGCGCATGATGCCTGGGCGCTCAATGGCGATCTTGTCGAAGGTCGCTTCGATTTTAGAAGCGTATGACGTATACATTCTCACATAGAAGCTGTAATTGGCCTTCTCATCAGAGTTGAGTTCATCTTCTGAAATTCCTTCAGGACGCTCAGATCTGATTTCTAGGTTAGAAATTCTTTGTGTAGGTCTATTGGGTGGAGGTGTGTAGTTTCTGGCCGCTTCCCTTTTAATAATTTCCTGCTCATTCGATTTAGGAATATAAGACTGCTTTTTTGGATTGAAGTAAAAGTGATTTCCGCTGTCGTTAACAGAAGGTGTAGGGGCCTTGATCAGATCACTCGCAGAAAAACTTGGTTTCTGATTTCCAGAAGCTTTAGGCCCTGGAAGATCGGGAGCAAGGTTGGCCATTGATAGCTGGTTTTGAGGAGCTCCAGGGGCCCCTTGTGTCGGCTTTGTAGGAGGTTGTGGAGTTGGAGAAGTCTGCCTTTGGGCCTTTGTTTGAAAAGAAAGATCAGGGCGGTAATCTTTTTTCTTACCATCTTTGACTCCCACTCTTCTAAAGGGCTCGACCTCTTCAGGTTTCATGATCTTAATTTGATCAAGCCTTAGTGGAGTCTTTAAGTTTTTTGTCGTTTGCGAAAGCTGGTTTAAGAACTCAATATTCTGTAGATCGCCTTTCACAAAGGCAAGAATTGCCGCATGCAGGACGATAGCGGCGAGAAAAGAGATGAGATATTTGGACTTTGAATCCTTATTCCTGATCATTTCGATATCTTACAACTTCTCCCTAGGAAAACACAGGTATTTTTATCCTATATGTTGACCCTGATCCGTCACGGAGTAAAATTATATTGGGCAAGAGTGCCCTGGATCTCAAAACTTTGCAAGGATTGCAATTTCATGAAAAAGCTAGCCAACGTTCTCGAAAGCAAAAGAAGTATCGCCGGGCTTTGCCTTCTGGCAGGACTGATTTTCACAACATATAGAATTCAGGAAAATTCGGGACAGATCAAGCGCTTAACAAACTTTGAAAGTGGAATTCAAACGTGTTTTACGCGTGTGAACCAAACATACACAGCGAACCTTCTAGGTGACACAGGATCAACTTACCTGACACAGAATTTCCAAAATCTAACAGAAGAATGTTTAGCAGAGGGGATTTTGACTGTTGAAAACTCTTTTTCAAAAGAGCTTTCAGGAGCAGCAAAACAACTTTCTAACCTCGCTTCAAACGTTCACTGGTTCCATGAAGATATTCTTGCTCCTAATGGGGCGAAGTCGATGGCCACCAATGGTGAGTCGAGAGATGTAGGAACTCGTTTTGAAAAAATCGAAACGACTAAAGATGAGATCCTAGAATCGACAAACTCATTTAAAGCAGAAATTACAAATTCTTTAAACCAACAGAAAAATATTTTCTATATTTCAGCGACTCTTTTAGTTATTCTAATGTTAGCTGAATACATGAGTCTGACTCGCCGTCGTCTTTCAAACAATGCACGTGAGAAAGAAGCGCAGGCCGAACTTCTGGATAACGGAGGGGCGACCAGCGTAAAAGTAGGGGAGATTATCCGCGTAGCTTTAGAGCAAAACGACTTGATCAATTGCTCGAAGCTTTTTGCTAATTTCCATGCTTACACGACACTGGAAAAAGGGAAAAACAAGATGTCACTTGAGACACTTGTCACTCCAATGACAAAAGCAGTGGCCTCTACTTCAGTTAAAAATATTGACCAAATTTGGGAAGACGATTCGATTGGAGTTTCTGCCGATAGCACTATGAATACGCAACTTAATGATATTAACCTGGAGCAACTGAGCTCTTCTGTTGTAGATCTTTTAACTGAAAAACTTTTCTCTCAAGGTGTACAGATCGATATTAACATTCCTGAGAACCTGATGATTAAAGGGCGCCAGGAAGATATGGAGCAGACTCTTTATCACCTGTTTGCTTATGCGATTAATTCAACTCAATCAGAAAACGGCGAAAAGAACATTTCTGTTTTCGCTCATAAACTAGGTGACGTGGTTGCCTTTGACCTGATCCACTCTGGGGCCGGCTTTGATGAGGCCATCTTGAAGCAGAGATCGGGACTAAGTGACGGAAACGGGAACCTGGATCTGGATCTACAAATTTGTCAGTCACTTCTAAGTGAAATCCAGGCAAAAGTTCAGCTGGATAATAAGATGGACCAAAACGGAAACGTGATTGGTGGACGAGTGAAAATCATCTTTAAAGCGGGAACAGCAGTTCAAGTTGCTTCTTCTACTCAAGGGAAACTTGTTGACCTTAAAGTGGGAAGTAAAAAAGAAATTCTTGCGGGATTTGCTGCAGGAAACGGCCAAATAAACTAACGACTCACTTCAGTTCTTAAAATGCCAGCGATCAGCTCTTCTGTATCTTTCAGAAGGGCGATCTTGGTTGATTTCAATTCTTCAAATTTATTCGTCGCCATTTCCAGGTCGTGAGAGCTTGGGATTCTTAGATTTAAAAGAATATCAGCAATCTTAATTCCGACAGCGCCTTGAAGGATGAACTTAATAAAGTGGATCATCGGCGCATTGGCGTGAAGGTGAATAATATCCTTATCCTGGAATTTGAAAATCAGGACAGTCGAATCGTCTGTTGTCTTGATATGCAGAGAAGACAGAGGAAGTTGAAGGTCCTGGTTGCTCTTAATTTTGTACTCAACGTACACATCGTCATTCTTAGGATAAATGGCGTATGTTTTAAGTTTTACCAGCTCGCTTGAAATCAGAGAGTTTCCAAAGTTAAAGCTTTGCGGTTTGCCGTCTTCCAGTTCTTCAACCAGAGACTTCATTTGCAGTTTAAAGTGCGACAGAAGGCTTAACAGGTGCCAAGGGTACTCTGCAGCCTCGCGTGCTAGCTGGCCTTTTAAAACTTCAAATCTTTGCTTTAAATCAAGCGGGTGAAGATTTTTGATCTCGCGTGCATCTAGGTCCAGAAGACTGAAGGCATGTTTTGTTCTTTCCGGCATGAAGTGCGCTTTTGCAAAGAAACTTGGAACAAGCAGTGATCTTAGTTTTGCTTTTAATTTTGTCGGTCCATCAGAGAGCTGAAGCTGAATAATCTGGTGACCAAGCATTGAAGAGAAGTATTCTCTAAAAACGTTCAGGTTAATGGCCGGGTGTTTCGGTGTTAGACCAAAGTAATGGTAGAAGGCCGTCCCGTATTGTTCTAGCTTCCCACGGTAAGCATCAATCGGTGTTAATTCGATTCTGATGTCCATTGGATCATTTTGGTTAACGATCAGAAGAAGAGGGAATTGTTTTTCAGGTCCAAATTTCAGACCTAGCAGTTCACTTGAAAGGCTTCTTTTCCCTTGAGTGAAGTCTTCTGGAACAATCGGCTCAATAGCAAAGAATGTATCAAGCGATGTTGAACTCTTCGTCAGGTTTTTAAAGAAGCTTGGGTGAGGAAGATGCCCTGATTCTTTGTTTGATACTGAAGATACAAGTTTTCCACCAATAATGGCATCCTGGTGAAACTCAAAGAAAATATCTTTTTCTACTTCGCTGACAAAAATCGGCGTCGTAATCGGGTTCTTGTGCTTAATAAAACTTTGTAGTTCTTCAACTAGTTTGTTGAACTTGTTAAAGCGAGTTAGGTTTCCTTTAAATTCGAATGAAAGACAAGACTCTTTTGTTTTGCGGCTGACTTCGAATAAGTGCTTATTGGCCACAGGCTCTGCAGTTCTTCTCGTCAGGATATAAGCAAAGTGAGCGATTTCACCTTTTCCTTTTAGCTCTTCCATATTGATAGCAGCTTCAACTTTAAAATCTTTTAAAAGTTGCTCTACGCGCTCGCTTTGGCTTGGAACGAAAAGTTTCTGGTTCGTAAAGACATACACCATCGCATCTTTTTTCAGCATCGCTTTTTGAGCAAGGATTTGCTGAACCAGGAAGTGGTGTGGGTTAGTCTTGGGAAGCTCAGTTAAATTTAAAACAATACGGTTATAAAGTGTATCGCCGCTTGGAAGCTCGCCTAAGTTAAAGAACGAAGCCTGGCCCAGGCCATCGACTGGATCTTGCTTGTATTTCTCGCGCATGATCTTGCAGATGAAAGGGACAATTTCATACCTGTGTTCAGCGGCAATTCTTGTCAGGAAGCTTAGGAATTGAAGCTCCTGGCAGATTTTAAGGAATTGGCCATCGATAAATTCAGAGCCTTCAAACTCCGGACAAATCAGGTTATTCCATTGAGAGATTTTTACGTTTGTCTCTTGAGCTAGCCAGTGAGACAGGGCCATTGAAGAAACATGGTTTCCAACGAAACGAGTGTTGATCGTTTTAGGAAGGATGCATACTTTTTCGCCAGCAAATGTTTTCTTTTTGCTTTCTGGTTTTAGCCAGGTTGGGAACTTGATTAAAAGTTCATTAACCAATAGACCAAACGTTAAGTGAGACAGTGAGTGAGAGTAATTTCTGATAGAGTAGATCTTGTCATCTTTTGGAGTTGAGATCAGTTTAATCAGCTCTGTCAGTGTCACGTTTTCAAAAGCGACTTTTAGTTTTAACAGAGAGTCTTTGTACTCGAGAGTTGGACGGTACCAGCTGTACTGGTTAATCTGAAGTGAGTCACATAAAAGCTCAGTCGAGCTGTCTTTTACGAAGATCTTTCCCAGGAAAGAAAGTGGGTTCATCAGAACGTCTTCTGTCACTACTAGTCTTTGTTCCTTTGCCAGGTCCATGATGAACTTGATACGGAAAAGATAAATAGCAACAGCTCTGAAGCAGTGAACTTTTAAAAAGTCGTCGATGTGTTTTTTTAAGGGAGAAGACTCATCCTGAAAGTGCAGCCAGAAATCCTGGTGCTGTCCCAGAAGAGACTTGTCTAATTTAGCGTATTCAGCAAAGTGCATGAATTCGTGGTACGTCTGAAGCTTCATCGACTTGTTGACTGAGCACGATTTTTTGAACAGTGCTTGAGCGTCGATTGAAAGATTGCTTAGAGTATTTTTGATAACGATGGCCGAAGCCGTAATCAGGCCTTCGCCTTTCCAGCCCGGGATAAAAAATTCAGAAGGATTAAATTGGGTAGGCGACGCCGTCTCGTCAATTACTGACGATGAGAAACTGTCTTTCATCCAAGACTGTTGTGGTCTACTGTTGTGATCCAACTTTTTAATCCTAAAAAATAACCAACCAATTCAATTTGTTTTTGGCATAAAATAGTGACAAACACCCCACAGGAAGTCATGGAAAAAGTGCAGTTTTTTTATAGTTTTTTTTAATGGAACCTACCGAAAATACTGGGATATGAGAAACATCTAAAGATATTAATCCCTAAAGTCGATAAGAAACCATGAAAGTCGCGTTAATTGCGTAGTTTCATTAGCGTTTATTTTGTTTTTACGAGGGGCGTCTATGGCCAGTGATATTTTTGATGATGTTGATGCAATTCTAGCCGCAGAAGAGGGTCTTGAAGAAGATAAGAACTTCAACGAGTCTGAACTTCAGGACATCATGTCTGAAATTGAAGACCTCGAAAAAGAATTTACGCAAGAAGAGAAGGTCATGAGTCTTCAAGATAAAATCGAAGCAGAGCTTGCGATGGAAATGGAGATGGGATCATTTGAAGAAACGACACCTGAGACTTCAGTCGCTGAAGCGGCAGTAGAAGTTGAAGCTATGGACGTGATGGAAGCTGTGGCCGCAGTCGAAGAGGTGGCACCAGTAGCGCAAGTTTTATCATTTGAAAAACCAACAACACCAGCACCTGTGGCCACAACGACGACGACAACTTCGACGTCTGGTGTGTCTTTCCAGGCGCAGGGTTCAATGGCCCTTAACCTTGATTTCAAAGTCGGGGAAGAGAGCGCAAAACTTACGATTGACCCTGTCAAAGGATTGGTCGTGACAGTTTCCGGAGTGGAACTTTGTATCAGCGAAGATTCTGGATGCACAGTTTCGATGGAAAATGGAATGAAGTTCACAATTCCTTTGTCGACACAAACAAATTCGCTTAAAAAGAAAGCAGCTTAACTCTTACAAGTGGAGATGCTTTTTTGAGCCTAAAAATCCTGGGCGGTTTTGCCCGCGGACAAGTTCTTGCTGTACCCAAAGGCGATTTAATCAGACCAACTTCTGTCATGCTCAGACGTAGAATTTACGACTTCTATCAAGACATGGATGGTGTGACGTTTGTCGATCTTTGTGCTGGTTCAGGAGCGATGGGTTTTGAAGCATGGTCGAGAGGTGCTTTTCGCATTTATCTCAATGAAGTCAACCGCCACGTTTTAAAAACGCTGGAAGAAAACCGCGAAAATTTACTGGTCCGCAATCACCATAAAAAAAATGGTGAGATCCTCTGCAGCCATTTCCCTGCGGAAAAACTCATTAAACAATTTAGAGTTGATTATGAAAAACTTACTGATGCTCAAAAAGAAGAGACGGTGATTTTTCTCGATCCACCTTATTCAGAAAAAAATATTTATATCGACGTCATCAAATACCTCCAGGCAGAGCCATGGTTTTTTGGTCAACTTTGGGTCGAGTCCGATCCGAAAAAAGGGATTCCTAAAGAGGCCCTGAGTGATATGGGACTCAAAGCAGAGAAGATTTACGAGCAGGGCGACAGCTATATCTTTGTCACGAATTTTCCCCAACTTCCTTAAAGTATGCTCTAATTAAATAGTACTCATTAAGACAAAAGATTTGTCGAAGGATTTGCTATGGAACTTAGTTCGCGTGTAAAAGGCATGGCCGAAAGTGTGACCTTGAAGCTTAACTCAAAAGCAGTGGAGCTTGCTGAAAAAGGTCAACAAGTCTACAACCTGACAGCGGGACAACTTCCTTTCAGACCACCACAAGATTTTATCGATGCTATTAGAAGTGAACTCGATTTTTTAAAATCATATCAATACTCGCCGGTTGGCGGATTTGTCGATCTTAGACAAAAAATTATCCAGCACATTGAAGAGACCAGAGGAATTAATTTTTCTGCTGACGTTTTAGATGGTGTTGATTTTGATTGTGTGATTTCTAACGGTGCAAAACACTCGATCTCAAATATCCTGGGAGCTTTAATTAACCCGGGAGATGAAGTGATCATCATTTCTCCTTACTGGATTTCTTACCCTGAAATGATCAAGTTCTGCCGTGGGGTTCCGGTTGAAGTCAAGTCGTCAATCTTCGATGTTTTCACTCCACCGCTTGCAGAAATCAGGAAGGCGATTTCAGAAAAAACAAAAGCGATTATTATCAATAGTCCAAATAACCCGGCGGGAGTTCATTACTCAGATGAGTGGATGAGTGAGTTTGCAGATTTGCTTTTAGAGCATCCGGGAATTGCAGTTATCAGTGACGAAATTTATTTTGAAGTATGTTATTACGATCCAAAACCAACTTATTTTTACCAGAAGAAACCTGAACTTTTAAAGCGCACAATTATTGTTGATGGTATTTCAAAGGCCTTCGCTTCAACAGGTCTTCGCATTGGTTATTGTGTGGCCCCAAAAAATATTTGTAAGGGGATTGAGAATCTTCAGGGACAGTTAACCAGCAGTGCAAACTCGCTGGTGCAGAGAGCGATGATGAATTACAACTTCGCCAACTCTGCTCAATTTTTAACACCCGTTAAAAACCACCTGCGCGATAATGCGACGATTATCAGAGAGAAATTAAGAGAAAATGATTTGATGAAGTGCTGGTATCAACCAGTTTCTGCTTTTTATTTTATGATCGATTTCACTCAGACTCCGGTCTTTAAAAAATACCAAAAAGACAAAACAGACACCACGGACTACGCCATCCAAATTTGCGAAGACATGCTTAACAATTTGGGAGTGGTGATTGTTCCAGGGACTGATTTTGGAATGAGTAATTCCGCCCGAATAAGTCTGGTACTGCATAAAGAAGTGTTTTCTGAGGCCATTGAAAAAATCGTTAAGTTCCTGCACGGATAAGAGCGACAAAAATTGCCCCTGATATCATCTTATACCTCAAAAAGGCATAATTTTAGATAGGGGAATTTTACCATGCTCAGATCTCTCATTAACAACTCTCTTTTCATTCTTGCCTGCACGCTTTTTGTGGCGTGTGGAAAAAGCACGGAAGAGGAAGTGAAGGACGCTGTTTTAAGCGCCAACATTCTTCTTTCAAGAAAAGAGTGTCAGCCGGCCATTGATCTTTTAGAAGGCATGGGAAGACAAAATAAAAATGCGAATTACCTGAAGGCCTTATCGAGTGCCTATGCTTGTAGAGCAGGGTATTCGACCATCACTTTTTTTGCTGATGATATTTCTAAAACGGCTTCGCCAGCTCCTCTCGGGGGAATGACCCTTTATTCGACTTCACAGGTCACCGCAACTTCACCTTTAACAGATGATTCTAAGTTTAGAGATCTACAGACAGCAATTGATATTCTTGCATATGCTGGTGGAATTGCTTCTACAGTAGAGCCAAGTTCAGCAGAAAGATTAAAATATTTCTCTGTAAACCAAGCAGGAGATATCAACACTCAACTTGCGTTTATGGTTTTAGTTCAAACTGGCAAATTAATGAAAGTTTATTCTGATGCAAATTCTTCTGGTGTAAAGGGAGGAGGTTCTGGATCGAATAACTGCTTTACTGATTATACGACGACAGATGCTTCTACTGTGCAAGCTTATTTAGGATTGGGAGAAACAGGTGCCTGCACTTCTGCCAATTCATCACATCCACAGCTCGCTCTGGGGGTAAGCGGTCGTAGAAAAAGATTGTGTGAGGGGGTTGTCCTGTTGAATGCTATTTTGGATCTCTTGCCAAATATTGTGGCAACAGCCGGTGGGGGAGACCTAGATGCAATTAAAGATATGACCAATGATATTCAAGAGAAAAAAGATGAATTAGCGTCTATGGACTCAAGCTACACAGCGACAATGAATGTTTTGAGTCAAACCAACTGTGAAACTTCGACAGATATCACTGAAGTTACTCTTTCTTCATATTATGCAATCTTTTTTGAGTCTTTAGTTAAATGAGTAAAAGGTTTTTTAGCCTATTCATCGCCTTAATCTCCCTGAGTGCATTTGCTCAGGAAGTAGGTTATATCGGCAGAAGCCCTCGCGCTCAACTCATGGGTGACGCTTACACGGCCATTGCTGATGACGAGTACACACTATTTTACAATCCGGCCGCTCTTGGACGAAATAAGGGAGTGAGTTTTACTCCGCTTGCCTTTAACCTTGGCGGGTCAAATGTTATTGATGACCCGGATAAATTTAAAGACTTCCCCAAAAGTGATCCGGCCGCTATCGCCAATAGAATTCTCAATTACCCGGTTTCTGTTCAGGCCTCGACTTTTCCTGGGCTGAAAATGGCCACGTTTGGTTTTAACCTCTTTGCCAGTTCAAAAACCAATATGGTGTTAAGAAATGCGATTCACCCCATTCTCGATGTAGATTATCGCTATGACCGCGGTTTTATCGCTGGTTTTGCTTACAACGTTGGAAGTGGAGCCTACTCTTCACGCATCAATAAAAGATCTTCTAAAACAAAAATCAATTCAGGTAAACGTCTCTCGATCGGGATCGCTGTCAAACACGTCGGTCGCGAAGGGATGGCGGATCAATACGATCTTTTTGGGACGACACTTTTAAATAAAATTAACTCGGGAAACACAGATATTAACGATCTTAAAAAAGCTCTCGGTTATTCTAAAGGTAAAGCTTGGGGAGTAGATTTAGGAGCGGAGTATGCGTATTCTTCAGGCCGCAGTCTTTTTACGGCCGGCGTTTCTATCTTAGATGTCGGGACAACTCGTTTTACAAAAACAGAAGGGGTTGGAGAAGTTCCAGATCAGGATATGACGGTTAATACCGGTGTGGCCTACAAGCAGGACTTTGGTCTTTTTGATTACACTTTATCTGCCGATATTCGTCCTTTAACCAGTACAATTGATATTTCACGCAAATTCCACTTTGGAACAGAACTTTCACTCCCATTGCTATCGCTTAACGCTGGTTGGAGTGAAGGGTATCTTTCTTATGGTGGCTCACTTAAGTTATGGCCAGTTAAACTCACTGCCGGATTCTACGGCGTCGAAGTGGGTTCTAAATTCCGCGAACAAGAAGCTAAGAGATTCGTCGTCTATTTAAGTCTTTTCGACTTTTCTTTTGATATCTAATTCTCTACAATTTTTATCAAGAGACATCGAATACCAATAAGGGAAATCCGACTATTTCGCTCTGTCTTTAATACACGGAGGTATTGTTGAAAAAGACTTTTGTCCTGGACACTAACATTCTTCTTTTTGACCCAAGCGCTTTTAGAAAATTCGGTAAGAACACAGTCTTTATTCCTCTTATTGTAATCGAAGAGATTGACCGTTTTAAGAAAGACCAAAACGAAAACGGACGAAATGCCAGAAACTTTTCACGCTTCATTGATGACCTAAGAACTCAGGGCTCACTTGCAGAAGGTGTTGTACTTGAAAGCGGCGGAACGCTTATTATCTCTGTTGACCTTTTTGTCGACAACAAGGCCCTTCCGATCGACGTTACATTAAACGACAACCTGATTCTTTCTTCTGCTTTGGCCTTAAAGCAAAAAGGTGATGATGTTTTCCTGGTTACTAAAGATATCAACCTTCGCCTTAAAGCAGACATGCTGGGAATTAAGGCCGAAGATTACGGTCAGGTCGATGTTACACTTGAAGAGCTTTATGCTGGTCAACGTGTTCACGAAATTTCTGGCGAAAGATTAAAAGAGTATGAAGCTAACCGCTTCCTTGCTTTTGATGAAGAAGAGCAGATGGGAGTTTTCCCGAACGAATATTTTATTCTTCAGGAATTCCACAACCCAAGAAGAAGACTTCTGGGAAGATACCACGGTGGTAAAAAAGGAATTGTCCCTCTGATCTCACTAAGAGAAGGGATTTGGGGAATCTACCCAAAAAATATCGAGCAGCAGTTTGCTCTAGATGCTTTATTAAATGATGAAGTGGCACTGGTTTCCCTGGTTGGTAAGGCCGGAACAGGAAAGACTCTTCTAGCTATCGCGGCCGGATTAGAGAAGGCGATCGTTCAAGGAAAATACTCTCGTTTATTAGTTTCTCGTCCAATTCAACCGATGGGACGCGACCTGGGATTCTTACCTGGTGACGTAAACGAAAAACTTGCTCCATGGATGCAGCCGATCTTCGATAACATGGATTTCCTTTTTAACCAAAATAGAAAACAGGCCGGAACTTCTTATGAAGAGCTGATCAACCAAGGGATGTTACACGTTGAACCGTTAACTTATATCCGTGGTCGTTCAATTCCTGGTCAATACCTGATTGTCGATGAAGCGCAAAACCTTTCTCCACACGAAGTCAAAACAATCGTTACGAGAGCAGGGGAAGGCACAAAAATCGTTTTAACAGGGGACCCTCAGCAGATTGACTCGCCCTACTTAGATGAGACTAATAACGGTCTTGCTTATGTAGTAGAGCGTTTAAAAACTGAAGAAATCATCGCTCACACAACTCTAAAAGTTGGTGAGAGATCTCCACTTTCAGAAGTGGCTTCAAAACTTTTATAGGTGATCGAGTAGAAAATGGCCGATCCTAGACTGCAGAGAAAATACTTACGTGCCCCATTAAAGTCGCAAGCTCTTTATGTCGACGATGAGCACGTTTTCAAGGCCCGCATTTTAAACATTTCAGAAGGGGGAGTTCTTTTATCGGAACTCCCTCATATTCCCGAAATCAATTCTCTTCCAATTGCTTTAAATGTTATTCAGTATCCGCGTTTTCACGGGATGCCGCTGGATGAATTAAAGCAGCTTTCGGTCGAAGATTTCCCGCGTGTGATTTTAAAAACTAAAGTGCGCATGGTGAGATCGTTTGAAAACCAGTCTAATGTTGACCGTGTTTTTATCAATTTCATTGGGTGTGAGTTTTATAATCCACCAGCTGATTTTAAGCTGACAATCTTCCAATACGTTGAGACGTTCGCGAAAAATACTGTTTATCTTTTGAGTTTGTTTGAATCGCTTGGAAACAGGACTGAGCAGCTTGAGACATTGAGGACAGTGGCACACTTATTGGGTTATGACCGCCGAATGAAAATTCCTCTTTTAAGAGCGAAAGTCCTCCATGACTATCAGTCTCTCGAAAGTTTATAATACAATTATTTTGTAAGCCCTAATGATTCTACAGTGCGTAGTTCTGAGTAGCTCCATCCAGAAACAATCACTCGTACAGTTGTCGCATTTACGATTCCTGTTACTGTTGCTAATTGTCCGTTAGAAAGATAAACAGCATCCTTTACACAAACATTACGTCCGGCACATCCTGAAGTTCTAGCTAAAGATGAAGAGTCGCGGATTTCAGAGTAAGACCAGCCTTTTTGGAAAACAAAAAGCTTATTGTCTTTTCTGATACCTGTGATTGTCACAGGGTAACCTGTGTTATCAATAACACTTTGCCCGACACAAAATTTTTCATTGTTACAGCCATCTTTTTTTCCAAGGTTGGCCGATGTTCTGCTTTCAGAGTATGACCATCCAGACCTGTAAATCAGGATCTCTTTATTTTTCTTTACTCCTGTGATGACAGCATCATATCCACCTTCCAGGACTCTTTCGCCAACGCAAAAACCATCAACACATCCTTTTACGTACCCAATTGCAGACGTTGTTGTAGTGACTACTTCTCCGCTTGTTTTTCTAACCATAATAGAGCCATCAGCACGGACAGCAACGATTGAGCCAGGGTAGCCGCTAACTAAAACAGAGTCACCGATTTTTAAGTTATCATCAATTCTTGTTTCTGTTGATGTCGATCCCTCTGGGCGTTTGTATGTGTCTTCATTAGAGCGCTCTTCTTTGCGAATCCCAAGCTCCATTCCCACTGTCACTTTTTTCATCTGACGGATAAGAGCGATCGACTCAGCATCACGCATCTTTCTTACCGGGAAAAATTTTAAGTTATTATTGATTTTTACAATCTGAGGAGCAAACGACTTGTTGTTTAAGTCGCGGTAAAGGTCCCACTGTAAAAACTCAAGTGCCGTTCTTTGAATATTGTATTGAGCAGAAGCATCGAAGATTGAGTTATTAAGACTTGTCAGGAAGTTAAAATACTCAACCCCAAAATCCTTAAAAGGAGCCGTTCCTTTTTTGTTAATGATAGTCATATCGATGTCGTAATACTTAATGGCCATCTCAACTGTCTGTCTCAGGATTCTGAATTGGGCATCAATACTACCGATAGCATCCATATCCACTTCTTTACTTAGGATATCGTTAACTGCCAGACCACGATTTAGAATGTATCTCATAAATAGTTCAGAGTTTTTTGAACCACTGTCTTGAACGACTTGCTTAATTGATTGCAGGAGTCTTTCAACCTTTAGAGACATCGGAATGCTGTCTAGATCATTAAGCGCATCAGTTAAAAATAGTTTTGAATCTTTTGCCCATGGAAGAAGCTCTGCAATTTGATCAGGTGAAAGCACTCTTTGTGTCCCTTCATCCAGGATGGCCGGCTTCGTAATAACAGGAAGAGTGATTTCTTCAGCTGCTTTTAGGTTTTGCCCTAGTAGTAGAGCAGTCATCATCATAGGAATTACAAATTTTGTTAGTTTCATAGTTTTCTCCATTTCCTACAAAATAGATTAAAGCTGGATGGACTTCAATCGAGGCATGAGACTGCTGTATTTTTTCTGTCATACAATAGTCAGCACGTGAGTTTATTAATTTCCTTATTATGGATTAGCTAATGGTTAAAATGGGGGGTTTTGTAAAAAACTCCAGGGGTGTAAAAAAACTAGACGAAAATATGCGGGATTATTCTTGAAAGAATATTTAATTGATTTAAATCGGGTTGTAAGTCAAACTAACTAGATAATTTATCAAGAGTTTTATCAAGGAATGATTATGAAAACGACCCTCGTTTTATCTCTACTTTTTTCTGCATCAGTTACCGCGCAGGAGTCTGTAGTGATTCAGCCCCCACCCACACCAGAAAAAAATGAAGCGCCTGCGGCCGTTATTTCTCCGGCCCCCCTTGAAATGGATGTTGCCCTTCCTGCCCAAAGAGAGCCTTTGCCAAAGTCAGCAGTGGAGGTGTCGGTGGCTAAAGTAGATAAAATCTACCATGAGATTAAAGGCTCAAAGTTCTTCCTGGAAATCAATCCTCTGAGAATGACCGGGACTTACGTGGATTTTGAATCTAACCAAAATACAATGCAAAATAACCCGGAGCTGGAGCTTGAGGGAAGTGAATTTAAATTAAAACTTATGCCACTCGACTTTAAATTTGGCTTTGAGAATGAAGGGTGGGGAAGCTTTGCTGAAGTTGAGATTGAAGATGGAGAAGAGAGTTCTGAGCTTGCTGTGTATGCAAAAGTAAACGGACACAAGTTTGGAGGAGGACTGGGGTTGAACGTAACAGACGCTGAGGCGACAGCTAAGAGCAATAACGTTCAGATCGCTAAAGAGGAAATAAGAAGCACTATTATTTATCCTTACTTCTACGCTTCTTTTGAACTAGTCAATGATGACAAGTTAATTATGGAGCAGTCAAATAAGATCGGTGGAAGTTATGAAAAATCAGAGTCGGGAACTGCCAGTGTCGAAGGCTTTGCCTTTGTTTTCCAGCCGTCACTAGATGTCCTTTTTAAGGTTAATCCTAAGCTGTTAATTGGATTTGGCGGAGAGTTTAGCTATAGACGATTCTCTGGAGATATTAAGTCTTCTGGGACAAATATTTTTGGTGGTGTTGGAAATACTTTTGGATTTGAGTTTAACTTAATTAAGACGAGATTTGTGTTTTAGGATAATTGAAATTCTCTTCTCTTAGGCCATCTCAAGAGAAGAGAATTTTCATGCTAGTGAAGCTTGTCTTCGATCTGTTTTTTAAGGTCTTTTACAGAGTCTGCTAAATGCTTTGATTCTTTTTCCAGACGGTTCGTGAATTCATTCATCATCACGCGCGTTTTTGAGAAAAGGTCATCCATTTCTTCGCTTCTCTTCAACTGATCCATCAGGCTGTCTGATTCATTCATAAGATCATTGAAGCTTAAAACTTTAAGGTAATCAGAGAAGTTTCCTTCTCTCTTTTGCGTTTTCCATTGATCTAGACTGACTAGATTCTCACCGTCGATATTCATTTTTCCCATCCCCCAAAGATTTTGAGCGTTTTAAGGCACTAAACACGACTTTTCAAATTTATTGTGAGGGGATGTAATTAATTCAGGTGGAGATAAATAAAAAGCAGAGAAAAAAGGCGGGATTTGGACCCCCGCCCTATGAAAATATTACTTTAGCGTAGCGAAATACTCTTGAGATCCCTTTGGATCTGCCTTCATTGTCTTAGAACCTTTAGTCCAACCAGCAGGGCAAACTTCACCGTGCTTAGCTGTGTATTGGTAAGCTTCAACTGTGCGTAGAACTTCTTCAACGTTACGTCCAACTGACAGGTTGTTTACTGTGCATGTTTGGATAACGTTTTTATCGTCGATAACGAATACTCCACGAAGAGCTACAGCGTCGTCAGCAAGAACGTCGTAATCGCGTGCAATTGTCTTTGTAAGGTCAGATAGAAGAGGGTGGGCCATCTTTCCAAGGCCACCTTTGTTGCGCTCAATTTGAGTCCAAGCAAGGTGTGAGAAAGCAGAGTCTACAGAACAACCGATAACTTCACAGTTTAGTTCTTTGAATCTTGCAAGGTTGTCTTCGAATGCTGTGATTTCTGTAGGGCAAACGAACGTGAAATCTAGCGGGTAGAAGTAAAGAACTTTCCACTTACCTGCAAAGTCTTTGTGAAGAGAAAGTTTTTTGATTTCGCCGTTAGCAACAGCTTCTGCAGTGAAATCCGGAGCAATTTTTCCAACTAATCTAGACATGTGAGCCTCCATAAAAAATAGTTAGGTTGGTGGTAATAAAAAAATATAGGCTAACTTTAAATGGATAAAGCTCAGAGATCAAGGTTAAAAAACCTGACAAAAACCAAAAATAACGCACACTTATGCCTTGTTCTTTTTTGCTTTAAGAGTAAGCTAAATAGTTAAAGATTTAAGGCCTTCGAGCCGATAAAGAGACGAAATGTATTAAACGAATCAACTTCTTATGGAGAGAAAGATGGATCCAAAAGCCTATATCCCTAACCCTATTGTTATTGAACAAACAGCGAGAGGGGAGAGACAGTACGATATTTATTCAAGACTTCTTCTAGATCGTATTGTGTTTTTAGGGACAGAAGTTAACGATACAGTAGCAAACCTACTGATTGCGCAAATGCTTTTCCTAGAGCAGTCTGATGCAGACGCTCCAATTCACTTTTACATTAATAGCCCAGGGGGATCGGTTTACGCTGGTCTTGGGATTTACGATATTATGCAACACATTTCTTGCCCAGTGTACACATACTGTGTGGGGATGGCGGCATCAATGGGATCTCTTCTTTTAACGGCGGGAGCAGCAGGGTTCAGACACTCAATGCCACACTCGCGCATTATGATTCACCAACCATTGGGTGGTGCTCGTGGACAGGCCTCTGATATTCAGATCCAAGCTAACGAGATTCAGGACCTAAAAAAACAACTAAACGGGATCTATGTTCGCCACTCAAGCGCTGGTATGACTATGGAGCGTATTGAAAAAGAAACTGACCGTGATAATTATCTAAACCCACACAAGGCCATTGAGCTTGGGTTAATCGACGTTGTTATTGATAAGAGCGGAAGAAAACTAAAAAAATAGTTAATAAAATATAGGTCAGTGGATTTAGAGAAAGGAAATCAAAATGACAAAAGAAAAAGCGAATTTCGGAAGTGCTCTTCACTGTAACTTCTGTGGAAAGTCACAAAAAGAAGTGAAGAAACTGATTGCTGGTCCTGGATGTTATATCTGTGACGAGTGTATCGAGCTTTGTAACGATATTATCTTTGAAGACTCACAAAAAAATAATGCAAAGGCCGTTGTTGATAATGTGCCTAAGCCTCACGAGATTAAAGCTCACTTGGATAACTATGTTATCGGACAGGATAGAGCGAAAAAAATTATCTCGGTTGCCGTTCACAACCACTACAAGAGAATTGCTCACAAGTCGGGCGACACTCGCAAGGGTGATGTTGTAGAACTAGCTAAATCAAACATTCTTTTAGCGGGTCCAACGGGATCTGGTAAGACGTTAATTGCCCAGTCTCTGGCGAAATTTTTGAACGTTCCATTCGCAATCGCTGATGCAACTTCATTAACGGAAGCAGGGTACGTAGGGGAAGACGTTGAAAACATCATCCTGAACCTTCTTCAAAACTGTGACTTCGATGTTGAGCGCGCTCAACGCGGAATCGTGTATATCGATGAGATCGATAAGATTGCCAGAAAGTCTGAAAACCCATCTATCACTCGCGACGTTTCGGGTGAAGGTGTTCAGCAGGCACTTCTAAAAATCGTAGAAGGGACAATCGCTTCAGTTCCACCAAAAGGTGGACGCAAGCACCCTCAACAAGAATTCATTCAAGTTGATACAAAAAACATTCTTTTCATCTGTGCCGGTGCTTTCGTAGGTCTGGATAAAATCATCGAGAAGAGAATGACAAAAAGACCAATGGGTCTAATGGCAGAAAAACAAGAAGCTGAGCAATCAATGATTGAAAAGCTTGGAGGGATCGAGCCTGAGGATTTAACAAAATTCGGTCTTATCCCTGAGTTCATCGGACGTCTTCCGGTAAACGCTATGCTGACTGAACTTGATGAAGCGGCATTAGTTTCAATTTTAACAGAGCCAAAAAACGCTCTTACAAAACAGTATGCAAAACTTTTTGAATACGAAGGAATCGAACTTGAGTTCGAACCAGATGCTCTTAAAGAAGTTGCTCGCCAGGCGCTTGATAGAAGAACAGGGGCCCGCGGTCTTCGCGCGATCCTTGAGCAGTCTATGCTTGACGTAATGTATGATGTACCGGCAAACGAAAAGGTTTGTAAGGTTATTGTAACAGTTGATTCCGTTTCTGGAAAAGGGTCTCCAAAAGTAGTGGAAGGTCCAAGAAAAGTTCCGGCGCCAGCTACAGGAACAGCGACTGTTGCTACGAAAAAAACGGTAGAGTCGGCTTAATTTTTCTAACACATTTCTAACAAATGAAAGGCCACCTTCGGGTGGCCTTTTTTATTCTGATAAGCATGGTTTTAAATTAAGAATCAATTAAGTTAGATTCTGCTTAATTATTCTCGATAATAGGTTTAACAGCGAGGGAATGCATGTTTAAATCTAGAAGTCTCAATTTCAAATTAAGGGCCTCATTTGGAGCGCTTATTGTTCTTTTACTTTTTGTTGGTGGCGTGAATATTCATTTATTGAATAAAACGACTTCTCAATACGATCACGTGGCCAAGATCAACCTGGAGAACTCGATTATCTTAAAACACCTGGATTCAAGCTCCAGAGAGATTTTAAGACGAATGCTTCAATATACGATTGAAGGGAATACTCCGGAAGATATGGCCCGTATTGATGATTCTATTAAAAAGCACCTCGAAGAATATGAAACATACAGAAAGAAGTATGAAGCTGTTCCTTTTGTGGAAGGGGAAGCGGCCCTTTACGAAGAGGTGAACTCAAATTGGCTTAAGATGCAGCCTTTTTTTAGAGAGATGCCTCAGTATGCCCGCTCTTCAAAAATGGAAGATAAGGTGAAGTTTGGGAATATCTACCGAACTGAACTAAAAGCTTCAAGAGATGGCTTTTTTAAGGCCTTGGACACTCTGACAGAGTTCCAGGTGAATGAGTCTCATAAATGGGCGGATATGGCCGCTAAAACCTCTAATATGGCGGATATGATAACCATGGTAACAGTTGGCCTTGGGTTCATTTTTGGGGCCTTTATCGCGTATTTCATCTCTACTGGACTTACGACTCAATTAAGAGAGCTGACGGTTAGTCTTTCTGAAGGGGCCGATGTCGTGGCCAAAGCTTCAGATAATATCGCTCAATCGAGCGAGGAGCTTTCTTCAAGTGTAAATGAGCAGGCCGCAGCTATTCAAGAGACGACGGCTTCAACGGAAGAGCTTTCGGCGATGGTTAAAAAGAATCAAGAAAACGCTCAGCAATCAAATGCTGTTTCAAAAAAGAGTGCCCAGTCTGCACAGGTCGGGAAGCGCTCGGTTGAGCAGATGATCCAGGCGATTGAAGACATTCATCACTCAAACCAAAAGATGATGACAACAGTCGATAACAACAACGCAAATATCGAAGAGATTATTAAAGTAATCCATGAGATTTCTAATAAAACGAAAGTCATTAACGAGATCGTTTTTCAGACAAAACTCCTTTCTTTTAATGCTTCAGTTGAAGCGGCCAGAGCAGGGGAGCAAGGAAAGGGCTTTGCCGTGGTGGCCGAAGAGGTTGGAAACCTGGCAACGATGAGTGGAAATGCCGCTCAGGAAATTTCAGACATGCTCACAGCAAGCACAGCTAAAGTTGAGAGCATCGTTAATAAAACCAAAGAAGAAGTTGGCGTTCTTATGGTTGAAGGAAAGAGTAAGGTGGAGCGTGGTATTAGTGTGGCCCATGAATGCAATGAAATTCTGGATCAAATTGTTACTCACGTTGGGGATGTCGACGGAATGGTCTCTGATATCACAGTCGCTTCGGAAGAGCAGAGTAAGGGGATCAGTGAGATTTCCCGCGCGATGGGGCAGCTGGATCAGGCCACTCAGATCAATGCAGATTCTTCAAGACAGATGGCCCTTTCTTCGGAAGAGCTCTCTGGACAGGCACGAAAGCTCAATGGGCTGGTGCTTGATTTAAAATACACGATTGAAGGAAGAGTTGCTTAAATAAAAAGGCCCTGAAAAGGGCCTTTTTTATTTTGAAAGTTTGGAAACGATTTCAGTTTCCAGGACCAGCATTTGTTCATCGGCCAGGATCACTATTGAGTCGATGTTTTGCCTGTGCAGCTCATACAGAGGCGAGAGCTCACTGTTAAAAATTTTTTTGGCTTCGACCAGGTCATTTTTATTCAAGGCCTTAAGGAAGGTATTCTTTTGGATGTTAAAAAAGACTGACATATTTCCAGAAACGAAGGTGTCTTTTAATTTTTTGTCATCCAGATTTTTTTTCCAGTAATCAAAACGAGTCACATAGGTCTTTTCCAATTCTTCGCTTTTTCTCTTAAGCCCCTCAAACTCTTTTCCAGGGCCGCCATTTCTTTCGACTTTATAAATCATCTCCAGATCATTGAGGTAGGACTCAATGATAAAGGCAGGTGGAGGAAGGATGTCTGAGATTAAGTCTTTTAAAAGAAGAATTTTTGTATAGGCGTCACTCTTAATCATTTTGTCTTTTTGATTTTTAGATTTGAGTGTTTCTTTTTCCAGTTCTTCAATGTCTTTACGGGCCAGCTGAACGGCATCTTCGACAATTGTCTTATGCATGTTATAGGCACTGCCTAGTTCACCTAGAATAACTTTGGCTTCGCGGACATTGCCTTTTAGAAGCAGGGGAATGAACTTATTTTCAGCGATGGAGTAGAAGTTCTTTGCTTCCTGAGCGGAGTGAACAACAATCAGCTCTTTTAAGCGAGATTCAGGCAAATCCTTTTTCCAGATTTTAATTCTCTCAAAGTAACCTTCGATTTCATCACTGCCACTGATGCCTTCTTTTAGCATCCTAAGCTCTTCGATCATATTTTTGATTTTTCTTAGTTCCAATGGGTCAATCTTTTTGTCCTTCATCGCCATTTCTGTTTCGTTTAAGAGCAGAAGTGTCGTGAGATAGGATTCAATGATAAAGGCCGGCGGAGGCATGATGTCGGCAATGAGATCCTTTGTACGGATGATTTTCTTGTAATAAGCTCCACCAATCAGCAGTTCTTTTTTGGGAGCTGCCAGGGCCTGCGAGCTTAATATTAAAAGGCAAAGAGCAATCAGGGTTTTCACACGGTCTCCATTATCTTATGTAGCTATCGAAAATTCTGCGAAAGCGTTTATTGCGTTTTAGTTGACTGAGACCAGCTTCAAAATCTTTTTTGATTTGTTCGTCCTTGAAGGCCACGGAGAATTTCACTTCTTCTGGGATGATGTCATAGTAGCTGATATCGACTGAAGTGTCATAGGCCGATGAAAGTATTTTTTTATAATAGTTAAAGGTCACCTTGTTGGTGATGCTAACGTCAAAGCGGTTGAGCCAGAACATTTTATTCTGCGATTCGCTGCTAACAGGTTCAGTGTAGTTGAAGGCAAAAGAGCCATCGGCCTTGGGAGTATAAAGCCTGCGGTATTCATCGCCACAGTATTTCCAGGCAAAAGGCCAGGCACCGACGCTATACTTTTGCAGGTCATTGATTCTCTCCAGGCGGACTTCTTTGCTGAGTTTGGCCACAGCGTAGTACTTCATTTGCAAGTAATCTGTAGAGTAGAAAAGATTGGGCCTTTGTTCTAAAACGCCTACGGCAATATCGAAGGGCATTTTATTGTTGGCCATCTCCAGGCGTTTGGCCGGGAGAGTAGAGAATTCTATAGTATGTCCTGATTGCAGAAGGGCTTCTTTGACGACGTCAACTTCAATGCCTTTGACTTCACCGTTTTCTGAAAAAACATAAGGGGGGTGGTTTTCTCCAAAAGCTACTTTTAGCGTTTTTGCCGAGAGGGCAGAGGAGAAGAGAAGAAGAACGGATAATACCAGGTTCATTTCAGATTCCACATGGATTGCAATCACAAGAGGCCAATTGCCAAATAAAAACTTAACTGAAGAGATAATAGTTTTACTGGCGATGAGAGGTCAAAAATATTCGCTCACTAAAAAGAGATTTAATATTGCCTTTAGGTTCTTTATTCAGGTCGAGCTGGTGATTTTTTCACACTACAAACGAAGAAAAATCTAAAAAATAATCCGAAAGATTCACTCGGATATAGGTGCATTTTTGCACCTATCCTGCTGAATTTTTTTCAACTTACACTTCCTTACAAAGTGCCCCTACGAATGTTTCTTGGAAATACTTAGAGTTAGGTCTTGGTGACACGAAATACCCTATAAAATTTTTCCCCCATAGTGGGAGTTTGTTTAAGAAAAAAAGCAATTTATACCATTTCTTTTATTTTGCAAAAGAATCGAATTTCATGTCATGATTTTATTAGACCCTTCCAAGTCCTCTACGGAAATCAAGAAGTGATACCTAGGGATTGGGGAGAAGTAACAAATAGTGCAGGAGGTACTATGTCGCAAGGTTGGTCAGAGTCTAAAAAGTTCCCGTTATTACCGCTAAGGGACATGATTATTTTCCCACACATGGTAGTACCTCTCTTCGTCGGAAGAGAAAAATCAATCTCTGCTCTTGAAGAAGCACAAAGAAACAACAATGAAATCTTTCTTGTTACACAGAAAGACGCTAGTGTTTTAAACCCAGACCGCGAAGATATTTACGACGTGGGTGTGGTGGTAAACATTATCCAAATGCTTCGTCTTCCAGACAATACAGTAAAAGTATTGATCGAAGGGAAGTACCGTGCACGCATCAAAAAATTTGAATCAGGTAGCGAAGGCTACTTTGCTGAAGTCGAGAAATGCGTATCAGAAACAAAAGACCCAGTTACTCTTGAAGCTACCATCAGAAGCATCAAAGGAATCTTTGAACAGTATGTGAAGCTTAATAAGAGAATTCCGCCTGAACTTCTGATGAGCATTTCTTCGATTACGGACCCTTCTCGTTTAGCTGATATCATGGTTGCTCACTTAACTATGAAGATCGCTGAGAAGCAAGAAATCCTTGAAGCTGTTGAAGTAGGAAGAAGACTAGAGCTTCTACTTGAAAAGATGCAAGGTGAAATCGAAATCATCAACGTTGAAAGACGTATCAGAACTCGTGTTAAAACTCAGATGGAGAAGTCTCAAAAAGAGTACTACCTGAACGAGCAAATGAACGCGATTCAAAAAGAGCTTGGCCAGAAAGACGACGGTAAGACTGATATCCAGGAAATGGAAGAGAAGCTTGCTGCTAAGAAAATGCCAGAAGAAGCTCGTGAGAAAACGGCTAAAGAACTTAAGAAGCTTAAGTCAATGTCCCCAATGTCAGCTGAATCAGCTGTTGTGAGAAACTATGTAGACTGGATGCTTTCACTTCCATGGGATGAGTACACTACAGATAACAACTCTGTTGCGAGAGCAAAAGAGATCTTAGATGACCACCACTACGGAATGAAAGATGTAAAAGAAAGAATTGTAGAGTACCTAGCGGTTCGTTCACTTCTTAAAGAAGAAGGTAAAGGAACAATCCTATGTCTTTCAGGTCCTCCGGGAGTTGGTAAGACGTCAATCGCGAAGTCATTAGCGGAGTCTTTAGGACGTAGTTTCCAAAGAATCGCTCTTGGTGGTGTTCGTGATGAATCTGAAATCCGTGGACACAGAAGAACATACGTAGGAGCTATGCCAGGTAAGATCATGATGGCCATGAAAAAGGCCGGAACATCAAACCCTCTGATCCTATTAGATGAGATCGATAAAATGTCATCTGATATGCGTGGCGATCCTTCAGCTGCAATGCTTGAAGTACTAGACCCTGAACAAAACAAGAATTTCGCTGACCACTATATCGAAGTTGAATACGATCTATCGAAAGTTATGTTCGTTATGACAGCTAACGATCTAGGGAAGATTCCTGGTCCATTAAGAGACCGTATGGAAATCATCCACCTTTCTGGTTACACTCCACAAGAGAAACTGGAAATCGGGAAGCGCTACCTTCTGAAAAAAGCTGTTAAAGCTAACGGGTTAACAGAGCACGAAGTTCAAATTGGCGATTCATGTATGATCGACATTGTACGTGGATGGTCAAAAGAAGCAGGTGTTCGTGAGTTCGAAAGACTAGTTAACACTGTTGTAAGAAAAATCGCTACTGAAGTTGTTACTAAAGAAGTACCGGCAGGGAAGAAATTCAATGTCACTTCGAAACAACTTTCTAAATATCTTGGGCCGAGAAGATTCGATAACACAGATATTGAAGCAGGAGCACAAGTTGGACTGGTAAACGGTCTGGCATGGACTTCGGTTGGTGGTGAGCTACTTCACATTGAAGTTGTGACAGTAGAAGGAAATGGAAAAATCCAGATTACAGGTAAACTTGGTGAAGTAATGCAAGAGTCGGCGAAAGCAGCTCTGTCTTACGTAAGAGCAATCTCACCAAAACTTGGAATCAGTGCTGAGTGGTATACAAAGAACGACATCCATATCCACGTACCAGAAGGAGCGACTCCAAAAGACGGTCCATCTGCGGGTGTAACAATGGTAACGGCACTGACATCAGCGATCACAGGAATTGCAGTTCACCAGAACGTAGCAATGACTGGAGAGGTGACAATCAGAGGACGCGTTCTTCCAATCGGTGGATTAAAAGAAAAACTTCTTGCTGCTAAACATGCAGGTGTGAAGACGGTTATTATCCCAGCTAGAAACGTAAAAGATCTTGCTGAGGTACCTGAAGAAATCCAGGCAGGCCTTGACATCCATCCATGTGAGCACGTAGATCAAGTTCTAAAAGTAGCCCTTGATCTTACGAATCCAGAAAAATTCCTTCAGGCCGTTACACCAAGTCTTACTGTGGTGGAAGGGGCAAGAGGAATGGAAGTTGCCAACTAATAAAGCCATCTAAAAATTATTTAATTGAAAGTAATTTTCAATAGAAAGGGCCCCGTAAGGGGCTTTTTTTATTCCAAAAGTCCGCTCCATGCTACTATAAATGCATGACCCAGATACTCGTTCTTACTGAAGACCAAAAAGTTAATAGTGTAATTCAAAACGGCCTGTTCGAAAAATATGGCACCGAAGTTCTCGTGCGCAATGGGGTGAGTGAAGCCATCTCCATGCTCGATATTCTTCCGGCGATTGAAATGATTGTTTGCCGCGATAAACTCGCACCAAGAATTTTTGATTACCTGATCAAGAATAAAGAAAATTTTGAAAGTGAAGTAAAGGTCGTAGTTCTTGGAGAACTAGAAAGCAAGTATCCACACGTTTCTTTTATTCCCAATAAAGCGAACTTTCAGAAAGTCATTGCTCACTTAGGGTTTGTGATGGGAAAAGAAAATTCCCCTCAGAGCTTTGAAGAGGAGCCCCAGGCACCACCACCTGCGGCGCCAACACCGATGCCTGCACCTGTAGAAGCGAAAGAAGAAATTCCAGATAACGGCGAAGAAGATAACAGCGATAAAACGACCGTCTTTAGATCTCCTTTCCTGGAAAAAAAACCACCCACAGTTAGAAAAACCGGCGATCCAACAGGCTCTCCTGTTTACATTGGTATCAGTATGAAATACTTCCTCGCTCTCCCAGAGACGAAGATGGATTTCAATTTATACTCGCGTGTAAAAAAAGGGGAAGGGTTTGAATACAACGTTAAGATTGCTGGCGGAACAAAAGTCACCCGCGCAGATATTGACCGCCTGCTGGTTCGTGGGGGAAGAGAGCTTTATGTTGCTCAGGAAGACTATAAAGCGGCCAATGAAATTTTAAGTGGATTCTTCCTCGATCGTTTTAAGCGCGTTTCAAACATTCAAGAAAGAATGCAGTTAAACTCTGACAGCTATGAAATCCTGTTGGATGTTTTTAAAAACGGCACGCTTGATAAATACAATGTAGAAATCATCAAAGAAGTTTTAAAGTCTATGGACTTTCTTTTGAAGTCTCCTAATCCGTTGGACGCTTTTTTAGTTGGATTAAAAAATACGAAACTCTCTTATGGATACGCTCATAGCTATATGGGATGCATGCTGCTTTTTGCAGTCATGGGAAAATTCTCATGGAGCCAGGATCAGACCAGAAATAAGATTCTTTACCTGGCCCTCTTTCATGACCTTGCTTTAAACAGTGACCGTTTGATTAAGGCCCACCATTCACCAGCAGAAAGAGCAAAACTTTCTGAAGACGACCTGGCCGTTGTTAATGGGCACGCCGATGCTGCAGCTGCAATACTGGAAACGATTATCAAATCTTCCAAAGAAGTTCCTTCTATTGTACGAGAACACCATGGAATGAGAAATGGGCGTGGTTTTCCAGAATCATTGAGTCTGGGGATTTCACCATTAACGATGTCTTATATTGTCATTGAAGATTTCGTTACACGCTTTATGGAAAAGGCGGAAAAAGAAGAAATCACAAAAGAGATGATGGTCGCAATTTCGGAAGAATTAAAAAACAAGTATGTGAAGCTGACGTATGCCGATGTGGCCGAAGAGTTACAAAAGTTCTTAAAAGACCGGTGATTTCTCACCGGCCTGTTAATCATGAATTAAAGAGAAACTGTACAAGATGCGTATGTGCTTGCATCGTTTCCTCTGTGGTCCAGAAGAATTTGAGAAATAAAGAATTCTACCTGGTTCTTGTCATTTCCTCTTACGTTAAGGATTTTTGATCCACCTTGAAGGTAACGAGGGAAGCTAAGTTTTTGAGAAGCAGAGATTTCACCAGTAACAGCGTCAACATTGTAGTTAGCGTATGAGTTTAAAAGCGAGAAGTAGTCGCTCTTGTTGTTTTTATCTTGGATTGCGATTGTAACAGCGTCAGTTGAGATTGTTACGTTAACTGTACATTTCTCAGCGCCATTTTTCCCAGCGTAAGTTCCAGAAGGGATAAGGTTAGAAACTGCTTCAGTTGCAGTGTTTGCGAAAGCAGAAGCTGAAAGAACAAGTGTCATAGCAAGGACGAAAGATTTCATAATAACTCCTCATTTGATGGGCCAGTGGATTGACCCCTTGGTAACTTTGGAGCTGTGATTTACCGCAGAAAAAAGGGGGTGGCAACCTCTGTATCCATCTTGTAAAAACAACATGGTTGATAAGGGAGTGGCCCAAAAAGCTCTAAAAATTAACAGATTTTCACTTTTTTGAATTGACAGAAGAAAGTGGTTTGACTATCTTCTTATCCACTCGACGAATTCAAATGGGCGTTTAGCTCAGCTGGGAGAGCGCTACCCTTACAAGGTAGATGTCGGGGGTTCGAACCCCTCAACGCCCACCATTTTAATTTCGCAAATCCATACATTTACACCTCTTTCTTTCGACTAGCTTGAGGTGCGGAAAAGGTGCGGAACTCGTAAGAGCTTCGCCCCTTCTTTCATTCAGAGTTCACTCAAATTCATCTTCTTTGCCTTTGTTGGTTTTTAACAACGGAGGAATCATCATGCATTTTTCACAATCATTTTCTTAATCCATTTTGATCACGCAAAACAACAGGGCTCTTGGCGGAGCCTTCGAACAACTATCTCAAACAGGAAGAGAGAATTGAGGAAGAGATTTACCGATGCAGACAAGTGGGACCACAAGTGGTTCCGAGTTTTAAAACCCAAAATGAAGTGCGCCCTTCAGTATGTCTTCGACTGCTGCGATCCGGCAGGTGTATGGGTCGCTGACTTTGATTCGATGTCGTTTCATGTGGGCGAAGAAGTAACGGAGGAAGAGTTTTGCCAGGCCTTTAAAGAAAAGATTATCAAGTTTGATTCGGATAAGTTTTATGTGCAGGATTTTATCGTTTTCCAGTATGGAGACAAAGAAGGCCTGGTGTCTGAAGCAAATGCAGTTGTCATAACAGCCTTAGCAATTCTTAAAAAAAATCAGCTCGAATTTAAAGGAAGTTTTGCGCCCCCTAAGGGGGGGGCTGGAGCCCCTCCCAAGGGGGTTAAAGAAAAAGAAGAAGAAAAAAGAAAAGAAGAGGGAGAAGAGATACCAGAAAGAGTCTACAGCGTCGCAGAAATTTCTAACGCTAGAAATACAGCTGCAAAGATCGTCAGTCAGATTTTTTCAAGAGGCCGAGAAGAACCATGGGTTCCAGGGACAAAGCTTGAAATAGAGGCGATTAAAGGCTTTGGCGGGGTAATTCAGATACTAGATTCGAAGAAAACTCAGAAGGCCCTCATTGACGAGATGAAGAGGGCGATACTTCCTTGCATGGATACCGGATAACAGCAGCGCTTTCTTAAAAAATTAATTCTGCAAACACGGAGGTTTGAAGTGAATGAGATTTTAAAAGGGCAGATGCCGCTATTTGAAGAATTAAAAATGGATAACCCGGAAGGGAAAAAAGTCCAGGAAAAGGTGAATGTACTTCAGGAGATGCTTCTGGAATTGATGGATGAAAGAAAGGTCACTCTTTCTCAAATCCAAAAAGAAACGGGAATACCTTGGGGGACTTTAATGGATTGGCACAATGGAGATACCAACGTGCAAAAACTGGACAAGAATATTTTAAAGCTAGCCCAGTTCTTTAACGTCCACATTCACTACTTGGTTTATGGAATAGGTACAGACGAACCCGCCTTTGAAGGCAATAACTAATAGGAGAGTTTAATGGCTTTAGAAACAATGAAAGGTGTCAAAGAAATTAATGGTCAAAAAATTGTTATCATGGATGACCTTAGAGAAGAATTTCCTGAAAAATTTACTGAAACGGGAGCAATGGACCACAAGTGGTTTGAAGAAACCATCAGGCCAAATAGCTTTATCTACGTACGTCACGACAAGAACTCACTTTCATTCACGCTTCAAAACGGTCCGATTAAAGAAGTGGGAGAGAATGGTTGCCAAGTAGAGGATGTGATTGCTGTAGCCAAGCATATCGTAGAGCAACTTAACAGTAAGTTCCCTTGTCGTGAAAACGCCATGACGATCACAAAGCTAGATGAAGCAATTATGTGGTCTAAAAAAAGAACAGCAGACAGACAATCTCGTCAAGTCGAAGGGAAGAGTCAGGTATGAACAAAGTAATTATTTTAGGCAGACTCGGGGGAAACCCCGAGCTTTCATATACACCTACAGGGGCTGCGTGCTGCACGTTCTCGGTTGCAACTTCAGAAAGAGGTAAAGACCAGGATAAAACAGAATGGCACAGGATTGTTGTTTGGGGAAAGCTAGCAGAGCTTTGTAGTCAGTATCTGAAAAAGGGAAGCCTAGTGTTTACTGAAGGAGGCCTTCAAACCCGCAAATGGGAAGATAAGGATGGCTCTACCAGGTACACAACTGAGATTATCGCGAAGGAAGTGAAGTTCCTGGATAAGTTTCCAGGGCATGAAAGTGGTCAGGCCCAGGATTAAAAAAGAGCAGGAGGAGAGTTTATGTCAAAGGAATTTTGTTTTATTTGTAAGGGAGATAATATCATAATTGCGAGGGATATGGTTGGAACTAGAAAGTGCGGCACTTGTGGCAATCATTGGGTGCCATCAGAATGGAGACCGAGCACGGATACCGACATCGCTTTTGCAACAATGAACACTCAAGATGAGATGCTGGAGGTTTCGCAAAAAATTGCACAGGCCCAGCAGGACTCAATCTTAGAGCAGCTTTCTTTTTTCGTAGAGAGAGGCTTAATCACATTGGAACTTGGACAATTGGTTATGACAAGGTCTACAGATCTTTCTTTGAAGGTATCTCAGAGAGTTCATTTAAAACTGAACAATCATGAGTATGTTGAAAAACTTGAAAGAGAAAATAAAGAATATAAAGAAATCATAGACAGACTAAAAGCGGCGATATGAAACAGGAGGATATAAAAAGAGCTTATGGGTTATATCAATGCGGGATGAGTTTGGCCCAGGTAGCACCACGATTTAATGTTAATAGAAAAATGCTCCATTATTACTTCACCAGAGAGGGGTTGAAATGTAGAGGTCACAAATTTCAATCTAAGGTGATTATTTATAATGGTGAAAAATACACTTATTCTAAAAAGAACGAGTGGAGAAAATCTAAAGGCGATCGTAAGCTTCTTCATCGGCAAATGTGGGAAGATACTTATGGGCCTTTAAATGAAAATGAAGAGATAAGCTTTAAAGATGGGAATAAGGATAATGTCGTCCTTGACAACCTGGTTAAATCTACAATCTCAGAAAATTGTCGCAGGCGCGGATTCATTAATAATCAATTTACAAAAAAGCGAGAAGAGGAAGAATATTGGGCGAGAAGAAATGGAGGGGGGGGATCATGACAAGTTGGCAAAAGTATAGAGCGATTCAGACAGGTGAGCTTCAAAACTACTGCACAGATATTGAGGATAAGCTTGAAGTAGCACTTAAGGCACTAGGCGAGGTGTCCCAGGGGTATGGAACTGGCAAGGATTCGAATCATGTGTGGAACATTCAAAGGTTGGCATCAAATGCCATTGTGAAAATTGGACAAATGAAGCAAAGAGACAAGCCCTTTATTTGGTGGTCTGAAAAATGAGATAATCTTGTGCATTTCTTTATACTATTCTCCTCAAGGATTTAAGGATTTCTATCGAAATCTATCTAAAAGGAGGGAGTTATGGGGATGCCAGATATGAAATGGAAGCAATTTAGTGAACCGGAAGATCTAGTTGGGTTTATTAATGCAAACAAAAAGAAGATTAATATTCATACAATCTTAAACGCAACTTTAGATGGAAGAATTATTTTCACTTTAATTTATATCTAATTAAAAAAGCCGCATTTCCTTCCATGGTTTTGCGGCTCTAAATATCTTCAGATCTGTTGTTGTAATTAAATAATTTCAAATTAAATTCAGAAAAGCAATGGGCGGGCAGGTTAAATAAGAGACCTAGTTCGCCTGAGCGTAGTCAGATAATTATAAATCGCGTCCTCTTGTTACTATGTACTCATGAGAGATTACATACAACTAAGAATGTTTTTCCAATCCCAAAAAGAAAGTCTGACAATCAGAGAGCTCCGCAAACTCATGAAAGAGACTCGAGAGGTTTTAAATCTCCAGGTCTTTAAAAAAGAGATTGAAGATTGTGAAGATTTAATTGAAGACATTAAAGAACAAATCCATAAGATCATCGCTAAAAAAAAAGTAGAGCGTGAGTTCCGGCTTGAAAGAGAGGCGGCAGCCTTAAGAAGACTAGAAGGCAAAACAATCAGACAAATCGAAACCGAGGAACAGAGTGGAAACCTGAAGGTTTTAATAGGCGAAGTTTACTTTGAGTTTGGTGATCTCGCCGAGAGAGTTGAGAAAGTTTTATATAAAAATACTTTAACTCACTTCAATGGTAACAGGCAAAGGACTGCCGAGGCTTTAGGGGTCTCAATTAGAACAGTTAGAAACAAGATTAATTCATGGATGAGAACTGATGAAGACTGGATCCAGCTTGCTCGTCTAACAACGCTTGAATTCCGCAACGCTAAAGTAGCACAAAATAGCATGAGGTTTTAATGGCCTTCAAGGAAGGTGACTCAAAGCCTGAGAAATCTGGTAGGAAAAAGGGGACTCCGAATAAGAGGACCTTTGATGCTATTGCCTTGGCCCAGGAGCACGACTGTGATCCTCTTGCTGTCCTTTTAATGATAGCTAATGGTGATTGGAAGGGCATGGGGTTTAAGTCTGAGTTTAAACCAGCTACTAAATACAACAAAGAAAAGCGACCTCATATAACACTCGAGATGAGGCTTAAGGCAGCGGGTGAAGCCGTTCAATATCTTTATCCAAAGAGAAAGCCAGTAGATAAAAATGGCGATGACAACGACGTTCTTTCTGATCTTTTACAGGTGATTAATGGTTCACGCATTTAACATCCTAAACTTCGAGAAGACAATCGGAGACAAGTGGTGGCGATTAAATAATCTTTATAAGATTAAGGACAAGTTTGGGAAGATGGTTCAGTTCATATTGAATTCTGCTCAGACCTCTTTCTATTATGGCCGTCATAACCTGGACATTATTCTGAAGGCAAGACAACTTGGCTTCACGACGTTCTTCTGTATCGACTACCTGGATGATTGCTTATTTATGAGCAATATGTCTGCGGGGATTATTGCCCACAACCTGGAGGACGCGAAGTCCTTCTTTGAAGATAAGATTAAATTCGCTTATGACAATCTTCCGGATGCGATTAAAAAACTTAGGCCGGCCAATACTGAAAAGAAAGGTGAACTTAGATTTAATAATGGATCCAAGATCAGGGTGAGCTCTTCCTTCAGGTCTGGAACCCTTCAGAGACTTCTTATATCTGAGTTCGGGAAGATCTGTGCCAAGCATCCTCATAAAGCTAAAGAGATTGTAACCGGTGCACTAAACGCAGTGGCCGTTGGTAACAGGGTTGCCATTGAGTCTACTGCTGAAGGTAAAGCGGGATACTTCTATCAGTATTGCGAGACTGCCAAACAAAAGAAAGCGCGTGGGGAAGTCCTGGGCCAAATGGATTACAAGCTTCACTTCTTTCCCTGGTATGAGGATCCGGCCTACAAGATCGATGCGACAGGTGTTGTGTTTACACAGCAGAACCTGGATTACTTTGCCAAGCTTGAATCAGATTACGGAATTATTCTGACCCCTGAGCAGCGGGCCTGGTATTCAAAGAAAGAAGAATCACAAGGTGAAGACATGAAGAAAGAATTTCCATCATATCCGGATGAGGCATTTGAGCAGGCGATTGAAGGTGCGTATTACGCCAAGCAATTTGCACTTGCGGATAAAGAACGTCGAATTACACACGTTCCACATGAGCCTTTATTGAAAGTTCACACAGCGTGGGACTTGGGGATGAACGATTCAAATGGGATTTGGTTCTTCCAGGAAGAGAGTTCCGGCATTCGTCGCTATATTGATTACTATGAAAATTCAGGCGAACCACTGTCTCATTATGTAAAGGTGATGGCAGATAAAAAAGAATACGTTTATGGAAAAACTATCCTTCCACATGATGCTCGAGTTAGATCACTTAATGATGGGAAGACTAGAGTTGAGATCCTGGAAGGCTTGGGTCTTAAGGATATTGAGATTGTGGATACTCCGGATCTCAATGATGCGATTGAATCAGTTAGAAACTTCTTTAAAAAGTGTTGGTTCGATCAGACGAAGTGCGCTCTAGGAATCAATCACCTTCGAATGTATCGTAAAGCATGGGATGACAAGGCCGGATGCTGGAAAGATCATCCGGTGCATGGACCAGAATCTCACGGAGCCGATGCCTTCAGAATGAGTGTAGGTGTTTCATGTAAAGAGATTGTGATCCCACAACAAACAACTGCTCGTAACAAATATCGATAGGAGTTCAAATGGGTGGAGCAAAAGAAAAAGCTGAAAGAGGGTTCGCTGCTGTAGCAACTGGAGGAATGAGTGAGGTTGCTCGTGCTGCCGCAAAAGAATTAAAGCCAAACCTTCCTGCAGCACCAGACTATGAAGCCCAAAAAGCCGCAGCTGAAGCCGAAGTCGAAGCAAAGCAATTAAAAGACATTAACTTAAAAAACTCTGGGGTCTCTTCCACTATGATGGGTGGATCTACCGGGGATGATTCAAACCTTAAAAAGAAAAAACTTCTTGGGGAGTAATTGATGGCCAGTGTTTTAGCTGATCGCCTGATACATCGTTTTAATTCTCTTGAAACAGGTTTAGCCTCACACAAGGCAAGACTAAAAGAGATTGCCGAATACTTCCAGCCGGAAAGGTCTATGGGGTTTGGTGCGGATTTCACTTCCGATGATGATAGAGCAAAGATCTTTGACTCAACCCCTGAAGACTGCCTTGAAAACCTTGCGGCATTCACTCACACACTTCTTACCCCATCTACTCAGATGTGGAGTTATGTAGGGATGGAAGGTGTGCAGGAAGAAGAACTACCAGCTGAAGAAAAAGAATGGCTCGATATTGTCAGTAGGAAGATGTCTGATAAGTTCAATTCGGAACGACTTGGATTCCATAACTCAGTTCATGAATTCTTTTTAGATTACCCTTCATTTGGAACAGCTGCTTTCTTCGTTGATGAAGAAGATGGTGAGCCTCGCTTTGAGTGCTTACCTATCGACAACATTCGTTTTTCTGAAAACTCAAAGAAGATTGTTGATACTGTCTATAGAACCATTACTATGACTGCTCGTCAGATTGTTGAGAAGTGGCCAGAAGGTGCCGGAGTTACTCTTACGGAAGTTAGTCTCAAAGATCCAGAAAGAAGGTATAAAGTTCTTCATGTGATTGAACCAAGAAAGAAATTTAAAGAAGATGCGGTCCGAGGCAAAGATATGCCAATCGCGTCTTACTACATAGCTTTAGATACAAAGAAGACACTACATGAGTCAGGTTATCATGAGATGCCGATAATGGTTGCTCGTTGGTCTAAGATCTCCGGATCTGTTTGGGGACGAGGTATCGGACAGAAATCACTTCCGGATGTTCGAGTTCTCAATGCTATGAACAGGTCGTCACTTATCGCTGGTGAGAAGGCAGCGGATCCTACAACACTTTTACCTCATGATGGGTTCATTTCTCCATATTCGAGTGATGGTGGTGCAACTAACTATTACCGTGCTTCATTAGATATGAAGGATAAAGTAATCACAATTGGATCGGATGCAGACTTAAATGCTCTACTTGCATTCATTGATAAGAGGCAAGGTGCCCTTAGAAAGATGTGGCTAAACGACAAGATCTTAGAAGTCGGTGGCCCACAAAAAACGGCTACAGAAATTCTCGAGGCAACTAAAGCACGAATGAATATTCTGGGACCGGTTGGAAGCCGAGTTCAACCAGAATTCTTAGGTCCATTAGTTAATCGTGTCTTTAGAATTATGTATCGCAACGGAGAGTTTCCAGAAGCACCAGAGTCAATTGTAAATGCTGAGTTAAAAGTGAGTTACATCTCGCCAATTACTAGAGCACAAAAGCAAGTTGAGGCAGAGGCATTTCAGCAGGCCCTCACTTATTTAGCTCCAATGGTACAAGCTCAACCACAAATGATGCGTAATTTTGATTTCGATGAAATCGCTCGAGACACTCAAGCGCTGTTTGGGTATCCGGCAAAATATTTAAAAGATCGTCAGAAGGTTGCAAAAGAAGATCAGGCCGCAGCTGAAGAAGCTCAGGCGCAAAAGAATATGGCAGACGCAAGTAATGTTTTAACAGTGGCTGGGCAAGCAAAGGATCTAAATGAAGTCAAACAACAAGCGGCATAGCAATAAGCCAGAGACGGGTAAAGAAATCATCTCTGAGATTTTGTGGCTCTATTCTCAGGTCTTTAATACGGATGCAGGTCAACGAGTGCTTGAAGATTTAAAGATTGATTTAAAGCACGGGGAGAACCTTTACACAAAAGGAATTCCCGTTACAGACCTTTATTATCAGATGGGGCGCCAAAGCGTTATTAACGATTTATTAAACAAGTTAAAAGTAACAACAAAATAATTTTATGTTGGCAGTAGCTTAGATGGTGGAGCGCTGGAATGTGGATCCGGAGGTCGTGGGTTCGATCCCCACCTGTCAACCCAATATCAATTATGAAGCTTAATCAAAAAAGGAGTTTTAGATGGGCGATCAAGAATTATCAGGGCAAGGGCAAGAAACACCGTCGGGACAAACCGGACAAGAAGGTAATCCTGGTCAAGCGGCGCCAGCTCAAAATGTCGGATTAAGTTTTATTCCAGCAGAATATAAAGATGCTTCGTGGGCATCAAAGTATTCTACACCTGAAGATTTTTTCAAAGGGATCGACAATCTAAATAAGATGGTCGGGCAGAAGCAAATTGTTCAGGGGATTCAAGTGCCTGGAGAAGGTGCTACTGATGATGACTGGAGTAAATATTATACTTCACTTGGAAGACCAGAATCAGCCGATAAATACAATCTTCCTGAAGATGTAAAAGCATTCGATGGTTTCGACCTAGACGGCGAAAAGAAAATGTTCAATGAGTTGGCCCACAAGAATGGGCTCTCTGATAAACAAGCAGCAGGTCTCTTTAAAGACTACATTGGAGCTCTTAATAAACATCATGAACAATACCAAGCATCCCGTCCTACATTAGACCAAGCAAAGAAAGAAGCGTTTGGCGACAAAGTTGACGAGGGCTACGCTCTAGCGAACAAAGCCTCTGACGCTTATGGATACACTGATAAACTAAACGCAAGAGGGCTTGGAAGAGATCCTCTGGTTCTACAAATCCTAGCTGAATTAGGTAAGGGAGTCGGTGAAGGAGAGTTTGTTCCAAATAATGGTGGAGAATCGAAAGAGTCTTTACTTGAACAAGCTAGACGCCTGCAGGCTTCACCAGAATACAAGACCGATCAGAAAGTTTTTGACCAGGTTGCATCTCTTTATAAACAAGCAAATGCGCTGAAGAAGTAACTTCAGCGCAAAACTTTAGGGCCAGTACAAAAGTCAAACCCGTAAGGATACTTTGATCATGAGCTGATACCCTGAGAGTAAAACTAACACTTTTATTTTTGGAGGATTTTTATGTCTACAACAATTGATCAAGCATTTATTCAGCAATACGATACAGATTTGCATTTGGCATATCAGCAACATGGATCAAAGTTAAGAGACTTTGTTCGTAAAAAGTCTGGTGTTTCCGGTGAAAAGGTTACTTTTCAGAAGTACGGAAAAGGTGAAGCTACTCAAAAAACTCGTCACGGAGCTATCACTCCAATGAACCCAGTGCATACTAAAGTCGCTGTTACTTTAGAAGACTGGTATGCAGGTGATTACGTTGATAAGCTTGATGAGTACAAAGTCAACATCGACGAAAGACAAGCAATTCTTTCGACTGGGGCAGGGGCACTTGGTCGCAAGGTTGATGCTCAGCTTATCGCAGCTGCTTACACATCCACAAACATTATTAACCAAGCTACAAATACGTTTTCATTAGACGTACTCTTTGCTGGTATTGAAGCAATGCTTGGGGCAGATGTTTTTGAGGGGGCAGACTTCGATGTGACAGTAGTCCTTAAAACAAAGCAGTGGCTAGCTCTTCATAAAATTGATGAGTTTAAGTCAGCAGACTACAGAAAACAAAATGGCCAAATGGATATGAAGATTGCAGGTGTTAAGCAATTTATGGGAATGAACTTTGTTCACTCAAACCTGCTTGCAACTGCGACTGGGGTTTCTGATTGTATCATTTTTGACAAGCGCTCTCTTGGTCTTGGTGAAGCCAAAGGTACTGAAACAGATATTTGGTGGAACGGGGAAAAAGCATCTCACTTTGTTAACTCAATGATGAGCTCTGGAGCTGTCCTGGTAGATGCTCTTGGATGCGGGATTCTAAAAGTTAAAGATTAACAGGAAGGGGGAAACCCCTTTCTATTTCTTTTTCATATCGTTAATTCATATCAATATTTTTAGGAGCAACTAATGTCTGAAGCAACAAAAACACCAAAAAAAGAAACCGATGCGATTGCTGTCAATCGTGACTCATTAACTTATGTTGGCCCTGGACTTTTTATCTATTCTCATCCGGGCGACCTTTCTGCTTGCAAGACAGCAGGAGCTTTCCAATGTATCCACTCAAAGAACCTAGGTCTAAGAGTAGGGGATGTGGTTATTTGTAAAAACGAAAAGGAATCGATCAATATCGTAGTTCAAGAAATTAAAGAAAAGAAATAAAGAGGTGAGCGATGGCAAGCAAGGTAGATATCTGCAATGAGGCTTTATCAATCTTAGGACAAAAAGAAATTGTTTCTTTGAGTGATGAATCTGTAGAAGCCTATGCTTGCAATCGCCATATCGATACTGTCATCAAAGTAATTCTCGCTGGCCATCCATGGAACTGTGTATCTGAAGACTTTAACCTTAATAGATTGTCAGATTCACCAGTTTCCGAATACAAATATTATTATCAGCTACCAACTGGATATTTAAGACTGAACTCTGTTTCTCCTGAGCAAGAATATAAAATTCAAGGGAAAAAGCTTTTATCCAATGCTGAATCAGTTCAAATCAATTGTGTTGTTTTTAATGACAATACAGATATCTATACACCTGAATTATCTTCAGGAATTGCTCATGCCCTCGCGGCACGATTAGCATATCCAATGACCTCTTCTGTTTCTATGGCGGAAAGAGTTCAGGGGCTTGCCGATGATCTTATTTCAATGGCGAAATCAAGTAACTCATTTGAGGGAACTAAACGCGACAATGTCAAAAAGACATGGATTAGTGCGAAGCTTGGGGGTTATTAATGCCAAACGCTTCAATTCCTTTAACGAGCTTTACCGGGGGAGAGTGGTCTCCACGCTTGCATGGAAGATCAGATATTGGAAAGTACAGTAATGCCTGTGCGGTTCTTCAAAATTTGATTAATTATCCGCATGGTGGCGTCGTTAGAAGAATGGGGATGGAGTATATTGAAGATGCGCGAACAAACAATGTTCGTCTTATTCCATTTGAGTACAACCGTGAGCAAGCCTATGTGCTAGAGTTCACAGAAAACAAAATAAGATTTTATAGAAACGGAGCTCAGATTCAGGCTGGGGGATTGCCCTACGAGGTGGTAAGTCCTTTTTCTGCAGCTGATCTTCCTGATATATCGTTCACTCAATCGGCAGATGTACTGTATCTTGTGCATGAAAAGCACCCTCCACAAAAACTCTCGCGCACAGGGCCCGATACCTTTGGCTTGTCAGCAATTGTCTTTACAGGACAACCGGTTGAGTGGACGGCCAATAATTATCCTCGCGCCATTTGTTTCTATCAAAACAGATTGGTTTTTGCGGGCTCACCCAATAAGCCTCAAACATTGTGGTTTTCTAAAACCGCGACTTACGAGACGCTGACCTCTGGGACTGGTGGAAGTGATGGAATGGTTGTAACTATTTCATCTAACCAGGTTAATGCTATCCAATGGTTGGTTGCCAGCAAGAAACTTTTAGTTGGGACTACTGGTGGAGAGTGGACAGTTGGAGATGGGGTTAATGCTGTAACTCCAAGTAATATTCAAGCTTATCGTGAATCTAATTATGGTTCGAAATCCGGACGTGTGCAGCTTGTAGGTCAAGGTGCTATTTACGCTTCTCGAGATGGTAGAAAACTTAGAGATATGTCTTATTCATATCAATCAGATGGGTTTATCTCTCCAGAGTTATCTCTACTTTCAGAGCATTTAACTCGACCAGGTATTCGAGAGTTCGATCTCGCTCAAAACCCAGACACAATTCTCTGGTGTGTAATGGAGGATGGATCCTTGGCGGGCCTGACATATCTTAAATCAGAAGAGGTTCAAGGATGGCATAGGCATACAACTCAGGGTGAAGTTAAAAGTGTTTGCACAATTGAAGGCGATACAAGCACGGAAGTGTGGTTTGCAGTTCTTAGAAATGGGAAAGTACGCATTGAGAAGATGCCCGATATGTTTGAAGGCGATGATTTGAACGATACTAGCTGCGCTTACTTAGATTCTTTCTTGACGTATGAAGGACCAGAAATTCAAACGCTGTCCGGTCTTGAGCACTTAGAAGGTATGGATGTTGGCGTGATTGCAAACGGTCAAGTTCTACCTGTTAAAAAGGTTATAGATGGGAAAATTACTTTAGGTGTTAAGGCCACTAAAGTTGTGGTGGGCCTTGAGTATGAGTGGCGATTAGTTCCACTTAGATTAGAAGGAGGTTCTCCTACTGGCGTTTCCCAGGGAAAGAAAAAAAGAATCGAATCACTTGTGGTGCGTGTTGAAAGAAGTGCAGGCATTAATCATAGAATACCTGGACAAGAAAAAGGGATGCCACTCGCAGCTCGAAAATTTGGTAATAACTTCAATGAAGCGGTAAAGCTTTATACTGGTGATTTGCCAATCAAGGTACAAGACTCATGGGATCGCGATGGTCAATTTGAACTATTCGGCAAAGACCCATTGCCTGTCACTATTTTAATGATCGTCGCAAAGGTAACGGTCAATGAATGAAAATAGTCGATTTAAAAAAAGAACACTTATTTAATATCAAGTTAAGAAATCTTGAACTTGATGATTTGTTAGGCGGCGATGCTCTTGAGAGGCACGCTGATTTCTATTTGAATTGCCAATATAAGAAAGCGATCTTGGTTGAAGATCAGGTCGCAGTTATTATGGGTGGTAATATCAATAATCAATCTCAGTGCAATACCTGGTTGATTGCTTCTGATCTAATCGAAACCTGTCCCATTTCTACAATGAAACTTATAAAGAGACTTCATCGAGAAGGGGCGCAGTCACATAATATTAAATTATTTTATACCTACAATTTGCCATCCTATGAAAGAGAAGTCCGCTTTGTTGAAAGTGTTGGATACAAAAGACAGGGCACGGTTAACTATTTTGAGGATGGGAAAAATAGAATTCTGTTAACCATGGAGGCTTAAATGGGAGCAGCTCAAGCAGCGATGGGACCTTATGGAGCTTTGTCTTCAGGTCTTATTGAAAGTGAATATGAGATGAATAAGGCGGCAGCAGATCGCGTGGGCGAAGAAGCTAAATACAATGCAAGGCTTGTGAAGGATGATGCTGTTAAGTTCAGAAAGGAGCAGCAGGCATCTTATGCAGCAAGTGGGATTGAACTTGAAGGGACGGCAGCTGATGTAATTAAAGAGGACGAGGTTAATGCCAATATCGAGGCAATGAACATCATCTATGCGGGTGAGTATAAGAAGGCCATGATGAAGTCTCAGGCAAAGATGAATAGAATTAACGGGTATGTTTCTACTGCGAAAGATGGCGGTAGATTTATGTTAGGAGCAATGTAATGAGAATTCCACGAAGGGGCGGTGTTTCACAAGTTGGATCCGGCGCCCAGGTTCAGAGTTCTATGACAGGACTTGCGACAGACACTTTTGGTGCGGCAATGGACTTAGTCGGTAGATATAAAGAACAGCAAGATTCAAGCGATATCCAGGATGCTCAAAATAAAAAAGTCAAAGAGTTGAATGACTGGAAAGCCGCCAATTATTCACGTCAAGGTGAGTCTGCCTTAGGTATGACAAAAGAGTACATGGAGAAAACAAAAGAGATTGATGAGCGTGTTTCATCAAATCTTTCTCCAAAGGCCAAACGTCTTTATGGTGGATGGAGCCAAGCTCAAGATAATCAAGACCGATTGAATGTCATGCTCCATGAGCAAAAACAAGATATGGCGGTAAAGGAATCTCGCTTCAATACTGGTTTAACGGTTGCTGAAGATATGATTAGGCAGGACGCTAGAACTTATCGTGAAGCGGCTTTGCACGTTGAGAACACACTTCAAAATGGACTTAGATCAGGAATTATTAAGCCAGAAGAGTATGATGCCAAGAAAACTGAAATTGAAAACAGGTTTAGATCTGAGCTTGGAAAAAGTTATTACACTCAAGATAAGCATGAATTCATGAAAAATATTAATGGGTTTGGATTCGGCAAGCCTGAAATTTCTAAATGGCAAGAGAAGTACAAAGACGACCTACGTGCAGAAGAAAGAGAGCGCAAAACTCTTTATGCTGAAGAAGCTCGTATGATTATGGACCAGAGAAAGGATTTCTCGGCCCAGGCAATTGATAAAGGTGACACCTCTCACTATTTTTCAGGAGCACAGAAGTTAAGAAGCATGGGGTATAAAGATTGGGCACGCGATCTTGAAAGCGAGGGAAAGCTCTACGATAGGACAATTAAATTTAATGACCAGTACAAAGGCGCACCTCTTTCAGAGAAATTAAAAGCAGCTCAAGACTTAACAGTCTCTGACCAGGTCGAAGGATCAGGTTTAGACTTCGAAGCTAGAAAGACCATTCAAAAAGAAACTTATAAACAGGTTCAAATCTTTAATAAGGATCCAGCTGGATTCGTTAGCAATAGAGCCCAGGGGAATACGCCAGAAGAGATTGCAAGCTCCAGAATTTCTCTTCAAAGAAATCAAGGCATCATTCCAGAGAAGGGATTCAATGTTTTAACCTTCCAGGAAAAGACAGGTTATAAGCAAGCCTTTGAGGCAGGAGATGAAAGACAGAAAGCGGAGCTTGTCCAGGAGCTAACTAAATACGGAAAGCACGCACCCAAGGTAATACAAGAGCTAGAGGTTAATAAAGCACTAGCATTTGCACCGATGCTTCAGGATAAGAAAGCCCTTGAGCTTCTGGTGTCAGCTGCTTCCTCAAGGCCAACGAACCTGGACCCAAACGTGAAGGAGGCAGACTACAAGGCCGCAGCTCAGGATTCTAAGATCTATCAAGTGATGGCAAAGGTTCAAAGAGATTTTCCGACAGACTCAGGTCTCGGGGAGCAAATTAAAGATATGCAAACAGCAATGGTCAATATTGGCCTGAAGAAAATGGACGTAGGTGCCGGGGCAAAGTTCTTTGATGACAATTTTGAAGTCGAAGAAGATTCGGATAAAACGATTTATTTTCCAAAGTCTTTTGATTCTGACGACGTTATTAAAACACTGGATGAGAAAAAACAGCAAATCTCAGACAGTATTTCGTTAGACAACAAAGAGATGGCAACGCGAGCAAAATGGGCAGTAAGAGATTACACTTGGGTGAATTCGCCAAATGGGTTCGTTCTTGCAGACAAGAAGTCAGGAAGAGTCGTTCCTGGTTCTTACGTTGAGTTTGAAGAAGTACGTCATGGATTAAAGAACAATAAAAAATCAAAAGGGGAATAGGATGTTAACTCTTCCGGAAATGGATCAAAAGGATTTGGCTGAATCATTATCTGAAGGTGAGCCGACAGGTATGGAGTATTTCATGGCCAATGTTAAAGATGGCTTTGATAATACTTCTCTGGGTGTTGCTTATGACTACACAAAGGAAAGATCTCAAGACTTAGAAACATCAATCCCAACTCCATTGGATCAACACAATGAGAACATGGCAGCCTACAAAGAAGGCCGTCAACCAAAAGAGCTAACGCCTGTTACGGTTAAGAAAACAAATACTATGACAGTAGATCAATGGAAGCAGTCTCCTTATTTTAGAGAGGGGGTAGCGTTCCAGGATGGTTATTCTGAAGACCGTGCGAAATACCTGGCCCAATCTTTTGATGATCGTCAATTTAGAGCGGCAACAATTGAAGCAGGTGGAAAAGGAGTTGTTAGAACGGGGATGGGGTTTGCCGGTCAAATTGTTGGATCAATCGCCGACCCGATTAACTTAATACCATTTGCAGGTGGGGCCGTTAAAGGTGCTACATTGGCTGCGACAGTTGGAAGAGGTGTTGCAGAAGGGGCGCTTTCAAATATTGCTGTATCGTCAATTACAAGGCCGTATTGGCAAGACCGCGGAGTCGAGTCCACTTGGCAGGATTATGCCAATGATTTAGTTATTGGTGGAGTGCTAGGTGGTGCCTTTTCTGCAGCTGGGCATGGATTTTCAAAATTGATTGAATCCAGGAACGCTCGCGCTTCAGTAAATGCTTCAGACAGAGTTGCTCTTTCTTCAGCACTTGATCATTCCATTGAAGCAATTCAAAGAGGTGAGAACCCAAATCTAAACAACGTCGAAGGATTAGATACTGCTGTAAAAAACCTTTGGGATCTTCCAGAAATTCAAAGAAGTGAGAAGGTTCAAATTCTTCAAGACCAACTTGTTAACGATTTTAAATATAGTCCGGAGGATGCACAGACGGCGATCACTCCTATGGTGGCCCATGCTCAGGCGTATGCATCTGATCTTGGGCTCACGATAGATGAATTTATTGAAAAGTTTGGAATCAGCCAATTCTCAGATCAGGCCGGACATTACGGACAGGCCGATATTCAGGGACGACTTTCTCCAAGGCAAAGACGTGAACTTGGTATTCAAACACAGCAAACATCAATTCCTTTACCTGAAACAGTTGACCAGGTTGTAATCAATAAACCAATTAAAGAAAACCTAAGGGGCAACGTTTCTATAATCGTAGCAGATAAACTCCAGGATCGATCTGTGATAAATGCCCACTCCGGAGTTGAGATTCAGATTAATGAATCAACAAGAGGAAAGTTAGGCTCTGAAATTTCAAAGAAAATGGTGAAGTCTGAACACCAGGCCAAGACTCTTTCAAAGATCCTTGATGGCATCGATGACGTTATCGATAAGGCCGTTTTCCTGGAATCATCTTTGGATGCTAAAGGGAAAGGACGCGAGTTTGACTACTATCATTCTATCGCCCAAGTGAACGGAAAAGAGTATGCAGTTCAGCTGCAGGTTGATCGTTTAAAAAATAATGAGCTTTATAATTTGAAGATTGAGGAGATCAAAAGAGAGAGGGGGGCAACTTCCACCGCGAAGGGTGTTGGTTCGGACGGATCTTCGCCACTTGCCGAATCTCCCCTCTCATCAATGAGCTTATCGGATTTCCAAAATAAAATCAATAGCGTCAAGGATGCGAGTGAGCACTATCAAGGGGTTAAGGGAGCAGTCACATTTAAAGATGATGGAAAGGCTATCGTTTCGCTTTTTGAGAAAGCGGACAAGTCTACGATCTTTCATGAAACTGGACATATCTTCTTAAGAAACCTTGAGCAGTTTTCCGCTATGGAAAATGCCTCTCCTGGAATGAAACGCGATTTTGAAATCATGAAGAAGTGGCTTGGCGTAAAAGATAAGATTGGAGTTGAGCACCATGAGAAATTCGCTCGGGGGTTTGAGCAATATTTACGAGAAGGAGTGGCTCCGCGACCTGAACTTGAAAACGCGTTTCAGAAATTTAAAAACTGGCTAACGTCGATTTATAAATCTAGTGAGCAATTAAATGTAAAATTAAGCGACGATGCGCGCGAAGTATATGGAAGATTGCTTGGAGGAGAAGGCCAGCCACGCTTTGATCCTATTGAGCCACCAGCTCTTCCAGAGCCGCTTTTTAAAACAGAAGCAGATCTTGATAAGGCAATTGATGAAATCGCTTTAAAGCATCAAGAGAGTGGCTTAACGAGCAATGTAGATTTAGAGGAAATTCATTTATTAAATGAGCACCTCTCAGAGATTAAAGCCGAAGAAGATTCCCTGGATGCCATCCAGGAATATTTAACTTTATTTCAATCTGAGCCTTCAAAGAAGACGGAGCTCGAGCAGTTGGCAAAACAGGTTGGAATTTCAAAAAAAGAATTTGATCGCCTTGCAAAGGAAGTCAGGGAGATTGCTGAAGAAAAGGTTGCTGCTGAAGGTGGAAGCGGAATTAATGAGTTCGCAATTCAAAAGGCGATTGAAGAAAAAAGAATCCAATTAGCAATTGAAGCCAAAGAAAAGAAGAGACAAGTTTATCTATCAAAGCTTGCAAAAGAGAAAGTTCACAATCAAGCGCTCAGCCTGATTGATGCTGGAGCAAATCCTGAGCAAGCGATTTTATCCCAATTGGAAGGTGACTCAAGATTGCGTGGTCAGCATGGGGCCGGGGATTCTGTGTGGGGAACTTATCACTCTCTTTCTCAATCTTCTCTAAGCAAGCTTCATTCAGAACTTAAAGAAATAGATCCTCGCATTGAGAAGCTTTTCATGGATGATGTGAAATTTAATGAAAATGTTATTACTGAAATGCTTCAGATCAGAAGTGATGGCAAAGGCAACGTAGGCGTTTCCGGAGATAATGTTGCTGTCCAGGTGGCAAAGATTTTAAGCGACCATGCTGAGTCAGCAAGACAAAGGTTAAATCTCTCAGGTGCCAATATTGGAAAGCTTGACGGCTGGATCCCGAGAACCCATGACGCTGACAAGCTTATTTTAAAGGGCGAGAAAGCCTGGATTGAATACATGAAGGGATCACTCGACCTAGAAAAGACTTTTCCAAAAATAAAGGACGAAGCAGCTCTTGATAAAGCTCTTTATGAAACTTATCAAAATATCATTACAGGCGTTCGTGGCGAACGTGGACAGATTGATGGAACGGCATCGCTTGTGAAGTCTCCACGAAATATTGCAAAGAAGCTTGGAGAGTCAAGAGTTCTGCACTTTAAAGATTCTGCAGGCGAGTTGAATTACCTAAAGGAGTTTGGGCAAGGATCCAATATCCTGGAAACAATGTCGAGACACATGGATATCACTTCTCGCAAGATTGCTTTAATGGAAAGACTTGGGCCGAATCCGGACACGACTGTGGCAAGTGCAATTGAAAATATTCGTCAATCCATCAGGGATAAAAAAATTTATAAAGATCTTCCGGATGCAGACAGGGTAAAGCTTCTTGAAAACTTGGGCGACAAGAATAAGCTTATCAATCGTGAAGGGGCAATTGGAAAATCATTTATGTTTATGATGGGCGAAGGTAATAGCTTTGAAGCCCCACGCATGAAACAGTTTGCTCAAACAGTTCGCTCAGTAAACTCTGTAGCCAAGTTAGGAGCTGCAACACTCTCTCAGTTTTCTGACTTCTTGAACCTGGTTAACGAGCACAGAGTAGTTCGCGGAAATAATTTTGCAGGGGCCTGGGTCGATACAATGAAGCACTACTTCTCATCGATGACACCGGAAAAGCAGCGTGTCCTGGACAGGCTTGGAGTTATGGCAGACACCATTAACTTTAAAAACTATAACCGATTTGACGCTGACAATATCAATAACAAACTTGGAAGAATGAACGATATTCTTTTTAAGATCTCCGGCCAGGAGTTACACACAACAAAGGCGAAGTCTGGTTTTGCGTTAGCAATGTCGAAAGATCTAGGTGAGCTCGTGGACGTTGACTTTGATAAACTTCCTGCAGGATATAAAGAAGCTCTTCAGCAGTATGGCTCTATTGATAAAAAGAAATGGGATCTTTTAAGATCGATCTCACCTGAAGACGTTGACGGTGTGAAATATTATCACCCGGATCTTGTTCAAAAAGTAGAGAAGTCCCTATTGGAGGATTTCATCCCTGAAGAATTTCGTGAAGGCAATAAACCAAAAGCAAAAGAAATCGATCCAGGAAAGTTTGATAACCCGGCCGATCAAGGGGATGCGATCGCCATGGAGGAAAAGGCACTCGAGTCTAAGCTTAAGAACTGGGGTGAGTATCGTGAATTTCACCTTGAGCGTGCGAAGTTTGAACTTGAGAACAACCTTAGGACATTCTTTATCGAAGAAACCAAGAACGCCGTGCTCGAGCCGGATCTGAAGACAAAAAGGATTACCTCTTTTGGGACAAAGTCAGGAACGATTACAGGTGAAGCTGCTAGACTTATGACTCAGTTTAAATCTTTTGCCTTCGCTTACTGGGATAGAACAATTGAAGGTAGACGATTTAACATCTCAAAGGACTCCGTTGATTATGGTGGAGTCATTCACCAGGCCGTCGCAGGTGTTATGCTTGGATACATCTCAATGGTCGCGAAGGATCTTTCAAAAGGTCTTGAGCCAAAAGATCCAACTTTGAAGCAAACCTGGTTACAAGCGGCCTTCCAAGGCGGAGGCTTAGGAATTATGGGAGACTTCGTTCAAGGATCATTGGCCAGAACAGGTGCCGACTTTATTGCAACCTTTGCAGGCCCAACCGTTACCACTGCTGCAGGTATTGCTAACCTTGCAGGAAAAACAGCTAAGCAGGTTTATAACAGCTCGGTAGGCGAGAAAACAGATTACACTGGCCTGGTGTCTGATGGTGTCGATATCGCGAAATCTCAAGTTCCATTTAATACTCTTTGGTATACAAGGGCAGCGACTGAATTTTTAATTTGGCATCAGATTAAAGAAGCACTCGAGCCAGGTTCGATCCGCCGTAGTGAACGCAGACTTAAAAAAGATTTTAATCAAAAATATCTTATGAGTCCTAGCGAGGTCTACGGGCTCTAAGGATGGAGCATGAGTGTTACTTCAGAAGAGAGTAAAGTTAATTACGTTGCTAATGGAGCTTCCACTTACGCGATCCCTTTCAAGTTTTCATTAAAGAGCCATATTGCTCTTTATGTTAACGATGTAAAAAAAGAATACGGTACTGACTATCAAGTCTCTGGTGAAGGGAATGATATGGGAGGGGTGTTAACAATTATTGGCACTCCTCCTGATGGTAACTTACCTTTGGCAATTCTTCGAGAAGTTCCAATTAAACAAGGAAATACCCTAAACGAAAATGGGCCATTTCTTGCTGGAACCATCGAACAGATGTTCGATGATAATACTTACATTCAACAATTCCTTAATGAAATTCTATCACGCTGTATTCGCTTTCCAGTCTCTTCCACGAAGAATCCGCAATTAACAGGGATGCTTGTAGGTGGTGGAGTTCTTCTAATCAAGGAAGATGGATCCGGATTAGAAGCGGGGCCAAAGCTTTCAGCATTTCTAGGTGACCTAAATCAAAAAGTTTCAGATTCACAAGCAGCGCGCGATGCCGCTATTGATGCTAAGAATGAAGCCGAGTCTGCAAAAGATGAAGCGGTAGAAGCAAAGGAAGGCATTCTCGAGGCTCGTGATTCGGCTCAATCATCAGCAGAAAGCGCTAGTGATTCAGCGACAGCGGCGGCAGGATCCGCTACAGCATCCGCGTCTTCAGCAGCAGCTGCACTGGTTTCAAAAAATGCAGCTGCAACATCTGAAAATAATGCTGCTAATTCCGCAACAACTGCATCTAACGGGGCCGGAACCGCTACAACAAAGGCTGCTGAAGCTCTTGCTTCTAAGAACGCAGCTGCATTATCTGAGACAAACTCAGCGAGCTCAGCTGCAGACGCAGCGATTTCAGAAGCTAACGCTGCCAATTCGGCGACCGCGGCGGCTACCGCTGCAGCGTCGGTGCTTTGGAATGATGTTGAATTCATCACATTTGCAGATAGCCCGGTAACAATCACTGAAGCAAGGAGAGGGAAACTTCTTTCTATTGACTGCTCGAGTGGTGAAGTTGTCGTTAACTTACCGCAAATTTCAACTTTGGATTTATCTACACCTTGGGTTCTGGGAGTTAAGAAAACAGACTCGAGCGCAAATGCAATTAAAATCAATCGCGGTGGTACTGATCAAATTGATGGTGCCACTTCAAAAAATATCACCTCTCAAGATGCAGGGGCGACGCTCATTCCAGATGTGGATCCAAACCCAGACGCATGGACGAGCTGTGAGTTCGGTGTCGGTGGTGGTGGAATTGGAGCACCTCAAGGGACACGCCAAACAGGTGTGGCCATCAGTGCAGCAAATAGAATTACGCCGGCATTCGGAAAAGCAACTCAATCAATTTTTGTAAAAGGAAATGGCGGTCACGTGACTGTCACAAACGTTATGCCTATTGAAGTGGCAAATATGACTATCGGTCAACAAATTTCAATTTGGGGTACTGATAGCAATGCCAAGCTAACGCTTACTCCAGGAGTAAATTTAGCTATCAATGGTGAGGTCGAGCTCGGCAAAGACAACATGATCAGGCTTGAGTTCTTAGGGACCGATGGGACTTATGTCTCATGGGGCGAAGTAGGGAGAAATTGCTAATGAAAAATATCTTATTTTTATTGTCTTTTATTTTTTCGTACCAGGTTTCAGCGGCACTAGACCGTGAGATTGGTTTTGATATTGGACAACTAAAAGCTCTTGGCAGTACTCCGGCAACGCCTGCTGCGAATAAGGCTAAGGTTTACTTAAAGGATGGAAGGCTAAAACTTTTAACCTCTGATGGAATTGCTGAGAACCTTGGCGACAATTCAGGCAACTTGTTAAAGAACTACAGTTTTGAGTCCGGATCAACTGGATGGACTGCTACCAATGGATCATGTGCTACCAGTTCAGGCGTTACGATGGACGGCACTCAAAACTGTCTATTTACGTCTTCAGGGACTAACTGGTCTAATGCTCAAGAATCTACGACAAACGCTGCTAGATGGGCCGGACAAGAGCTTACAGGCTCTATATGGGTCGGTTCAGTCAACTCAAGCGATCCAATTTGGCTTTGCCCTAAAGTTAATGGTGTATCTGTAACAGCATCAGTAGCTAATGGCTGTACTCAATACACAGCAATTGGATCTCCTCAAAAGCTTACAGTTCAATTTATTGGAGGTTCTACATCAAATGGAATTGAGCTTAAAGGTTCTGCTTCTGGAACCGTCGTGGGCATGGATAAAGCATGGGTAGGTGAAAGAACCAATGCGGTTAACGGGTTATTAAACACACCTATTAAAACATTCACTCCAGTTGTGTCTGGCCTTGGATCAGGATCAGTGGCTTCTTCTGGGGGGACTTACCATATTATCGGGGAATGGGCATTTATTAACGTCTGGTTTGTCAAAGACGGAACCGCTGGTTCTGGTTCAGCTTCAGTTGAAATTGCTATGCCTTCAGGCGTGGCAATCAATATGGCGAATGTAACTGTGGGAAGTGGCGGTAGAGCTACATCTTACGGTGGAGCTTATTTAACATATAATACAGGCGCTAACGTTTATGCGATTAGCGTTCTCCCTTCTTCTGTATCTGCGATTAGATTTCAATCGGGGACTACTTCAGGTGCCGCGGAATTGGCCGGAAGCTCTATTGGTGCCGGGCAAATCTTTTCTGCAAACATTAAAGTGCCAATCTCTAACTCAGGCGGCTTTAATGCTTTCTCTACAAAGTGTGATGATCTTAGGCTATGTGAAACAGTTTTTAGCGCAAATGTTTCTTCTGCTAATGCTGTTTCCGGTCAAAGTACTGGAACTGCCTATCCTTGGCTGGCTTCAGCTTCTTGGTCGAGTGGGACTCTTACCATCACTCCAGTTGCTGGGATGTTTGGTGAAGCGCCAAATTGTTGGGGGATTTCTTACGTGCAGGGCCAGCGCATGGCCATTGCATCAGAGTCAGCGAATTCTATTTCTTTTACAAATAGAGCAAACGACGGAACTGCAAATGCAAATGCGGACGTAAAAGTTTTTTGTCAGAAAAAAGGTGACGACTACGCACGTTCAAAAATTACCCAACAGATTATTCAAATGCGAGGAGTGCCAACAGCGCCTGGTGCGACAGGTGGCATTGATCTCATTTCATTCAAGTTTGGAGCGACAATCTCTAGTGCGTGTTCGGCTACAGGGGCTTGTCCGTACCTAGTTCCTCTCGCTGGGAATACTGGTGGAATCGTTTCTTTCTCTCGAAGCACGGCGGGATCGTACGCTCTTGTCACAGAGAAGACATATAAAAACTTCCATTGCACAGGCTCAACTAGAGGAACGGCTAATTACACCATTCTGTGGTCTACGCCTTCAGTGAACACGAATACTTTTCTAATTCAAACAGACACAGGTGCCGGATCAGCCACTGACTCATGGGGAACGGTTAACTGTTTTGGTTCTTATTAGGAGTTAAAATGCAAAGAAGGGACTGCAATACAAAAGGCCTAGATCTTATTAAATTTTCAGAAGGTTTTTATTCAAAGGTCTATAAATGCCCTGCGGGTGTATGGACAATTGGAATTGGAACAACTTATTACCCAAACGATGAACGAGCTCCGGCCGGTCTTCAGGGGAAAAGAGTAGGCCCGTTTGATCCTCCTTGTACGTTGGAGCAAGCATATTCCTGGTTGAACTATGAGCTTGACCAGAAAGAAGATGAAGTTAATAACTGGCTTGTGAAAAACAATGTTCAGTTAAACGATAATCAATTCTCTGCTCTTGTTTCTTTTGCTTACAACCTTGGCAGCGGGCCAATCACGGCAGGTGATAGTACTCTTTCTCTGGCACTTAAATCAGGTAAAAGAGAGAGGATTGAGTCGGCATTCAAGCTTTACGTTAAAGCAAAGAATAAGTGGGGTTTTAAGGTAACTCTTCCTGGACTAGTGAAGAGAAGAGAGAACGAGCTGAAGCTTTTTTTCTCATAGGAGATTCATGGAATTAGAAACAGTATCAAGGCTCTGGCCCCTGCTGCTAGCACTGGTAACAGTAATTATCTGGTGTATCAGACTTGAAGCAGAAGTGAGGTACCTTAGGAAGGATCATGAAGAGCACAAAAGAACACAGCAAGACAAGGACTCTGCAGTTTGGAAGAAGCTAGACTTTTTTCAGCTAACGATGAATGACGCTATTAAAGTTCTTTCCAGGATCGAAGGAAAACTCGAACACAATTCAAATAAAGAATAGTCCCACCTAGTGGGATATAACACGGAGGTTATTTTGAAATTGATGAACTTCTCTTTTTTAGTGGCAGGTATTTTAATGCTGCTAGCATCATTCCAGGTCTTTGCTCAGGATGTTGTTATCCCGGTAGTTACAAACGAAGATTTCTTTAAGCTTCTTATCGAGTCCATTGGTGGAGCGAAGGGGGCGACAACTTTAGCAATCGTAGGTATTGCAGTTAAGTTGATTCTATCCTTTTTCTCAACCGAGATGGCCGGCCAGGTGTTTAAGAAGCTCAGTGGCGGTGTGAAGCTTACTATTGTTTTAGCTCTAACTTTAGTGTCTGGTGTTGTCGCCTTAATGGTTTCTGGCGTCCCACTCGTTACAGCGTTATTGCACTCAACAACACTGTCTGCATTCGTGGTTCTTTCGAACCAGGTTTACAAACAGTACTTTGAAAAGAAGGCTTAATCATGGTGGGAGTGGAAGATATTTTAGATCCGCTTTTTGAATTCGGGCTAGCTCTTGAAATCGAGGCGCTAAAAACGAAGCTCCCATTTCTCAGGGTTCCAATTGTGTCACAGTTTATCGATTGGATTCTTAGAAAATTTATGACACAGCTTTATACGCCAGGAAGAAATGCGGCGATTTATCTTCAGGTGAAGCTCACTAAGGAGCACCAAAATGAAGAGCTCAAAGAAGCTGTAGAGCAAATCAAAACAATTGTCGCTGAAGGAGCAACTGATGAACAAATTAGGCAAGCAAGGGAAGAGATTCGCAAGCGTGCTCGTGATCTTGTGCGTGTTAATATTTAGTTCATGCTCAAGAATTCCGGTTAAAAATTCAGAGTGGTTCTTAGACCTTGGAGATCTTGGCGCTGATTCATTCTGGATTTTTGAGGGAAAGGAACGCGAGCTCTCAAAGGAAGAATGGGACAAGGAACGTTACGGAATGTTTTGCACTCTTTCAGATAACTATACCAACATGGTCACGGCAATTGAAACTTTCTGCAGACAGTATAATGTTTGCGAAAAAGAATTCAAAAAAAAACTGAATAACTTTAAAGGCAAGTTAATTCAGAATCAATTTAAAGCCATTCAGCTTAAAGATTAAAAAAGAATTGGATCATGATCGGGCCAAAGCTTAGAACGAAAGCACCCACCTGAATTAAGAAACATTTTTGATTACTGAATCTCTTAATTAAAGCTTCCAACTCATTAAAGATTAAATCTTCGCTTGTCGCTGTAGATACATTCTGTCCTGACTCTTCTATTTCTTTTGATAATGACTGAACGACTTCAGCAACTTCTTTTTCTAGGTAGGGTACTACTTCTTCTCTTGCCGACTTCCACATCTCATTGAACCCAATATAAATAACTCCTGTTATAATAGACAAGAGTTGAAACGCAAGTAAGAACTTATAAGAGCATGGACTGTATATTGTAGGAATTTCTTTAATGCCTGTGAGTGTATTGTATACTATGAAAATTGAACCAGCGAGCATCCATCTTGATACAATGTCAAACTTTTCAATGCTGCTTCCTGCTCCTCGCAAGCCTAGATGGACAACATTTTCAGCAGCCTTCTTTAAGCGCTTGTGCTGTTCTTCACTTAGCTTGTACGGTTGTGGGTCTGTCATTTGCTACCTCGTAAAATTCACACAACTATTTATGCAAAGATTTAAGCTATTCCCATTCACTACATAGTCCCACGTTTCAGGTGATCCATTTTTCATTACAGTCGCTTTTGAAGTTGTGATCGGTGTTATGGTGTAAGTGTTGTCACTAACCTGGACACCTGATACTTCCTCTACAAGTTGTACCTGGTTTCCGGAAAATGTGAGATACTGTGACACGTTCCCGTTATCGTATCTCCACGTTCCACCATAAAGGCCGGAGTTTAAAATGAGTTTATTGTCGGAGCTCTCTTTGCTTCCACAAGAGACAACCAGGATCATGGCAGTAATCATTAAAATCTTCAGCATGGGACTTTCTCCTTTTCTCTATTTTCGTACAAAAATAGCCTATGCTTTAAAGAATTAATTCCTAAAAGAATCAAAGTTCCTTTTAAAGGAACTTTGAAGAGTACTCATTTTGCATAGGGAGTTTGGGATTATATCTGTAGAGGTGCCAACTTTTTGTGGTTTTGGGTGCCATTCTAAACCGATTAAGGGTAGGCAATTTTGATTCCCCCCATTTTAATTTTTCAAGAGTTGTTAAACTAAATCTAAAGATTCCGAATCTATGCTAAGTGGCCGTGTAATTAGGCTTTGATTCCTGGATACGAAATGGACGTTGCGATTATTGACCCCTGCCTGATTACGCAAAAGATCTACTCTAAGCTAATTCAAGGTGAAGCCGATGTGTCGGTGGATTGTTTTTCAAGCCCTGTAAACTTGTTCTCCTCTAGGAAGAACTACGATCTTGTGATTTCTGAATATTACTTTGAAAAGTTTAGTCTTGAAATTTTCTGGTTAGAGTTTCATCCAAATAGATTAATCATCTTAACAGGAAGCAATCTCGATATAGAACTGAATTGTTTGGGAGTTTTTAAAAAGAATTCGATTCACTCAAAAAACAATATTGTGAACCTGGTAAAAGTAATTAGGCCTTCTTCGCAGCTGAAGCTCGTTCACCCAGCAGGCCCTTAAGCTTTTCTTCCAAATCAATCGACGTGTACTTATTAAGCTCTTGTGTAAGTTTTAAGCACCAGCTCGCAGTGAGAATATGGTCGGTTTCATAATTCATTCTTAGAACTCTGACGAATTCTTCATGGCCCTCGGCTTGGTACGTTTTCAACTCAATCGGGTTTAAACATTTTTGAGCTAGGTCATCCAGGAGAGTTTTAAAACTATCGTGTCTCTCTACAGGACGGGCACTGCCTTGTGATCCGGGTGTCATAAAGAAGTAGTATGGCTCCACCTTCAGAAATTTTGCGAGTTCATTTAGAGTTTCATCTCGGGGAATAGACTTCTTTCTCCACCAGTTATTCACTGTGCTTTGAGAAACGCCTAGCTGTTTTGCGAGGTTGATCTGATTTAACCCATTGGCTTCCATCAGTGTCGATAAATTTTCTAAGAAATACTGTGTGATCATGTATTTTCTATACGCCATTTTGTCGTAATAACCTTCGCTAAACGACTGTAATAATTAAAAAAACAACAATTAATCGAAATAAATACGACAAAGAAAGTTTATCAAATTGACATAAACGACAATTTGTCATAATTTCTTTTCATGGAAACTATCATTGTGAATGAAAAACTCGTGTCTGAGTTTGAAGACAAGGTCAAAGATCCCATCATTGAATTGCAGTTCAAGGGTGGGGTTAGCTACGGGACAGCCTATACGTTTCTAAAAACGAAGACGGCTCCCCGCAGAGAGAAAACAAGAAAGATGATCGCTGAAGGGCTGGGTGCCAAAGTAAGCGATCTCTTCAAAGTTTCTCGAACGGCATCTTAGTAACACAACAAAATCTTTTTAAAAGATAACGTGTAATTTTTACGCGCGAATTTTTGCGCGCAATTTTTTTGGAGGACAGTATGTCAGATACAAATTCAGTAGAGACCAAAAAGGAAATGACCCTTTACGGAGCAGCTCATGAACTTGCCAGCATCGAGGCATTCATGAATGAAGAAAACTTCGTGGCGCTAGGTGAAGGAGAGCAACAAGCTGTTGCAGACAAGATGCAGGAAATGCTTTTTTTCCTGAACAGTAAGACAGATGCAGTTTGTGGTTTCAATTCAAAGGCGGAAGATTTCATTAATGCCATTGATAATAGAATCGCTGAACTGAAAGAACTTAAAGAAAAATGTGTGAAGAAGCAAGCCAACTTTCACAAGTATATCCTTGCAGGAATGGATCAACTTAACACTAATAAGTTGGTGGGGAACCTGTATTCAATTTCATATAGAAAACCATTGTTGTCAGTAGAAATTCTAAATGAAAATGAACTTCCTACGAAGTTTATTAAAACAAAAGAAGTTCACGATATTGATAAGGCCGGAATTAAGAAGGCCATTGAAGAAGGACAAGTTGTTAACGGAGCTCATTTAAAGCTTGGCGAAAGAAAGCTTTCCTTCAAGGCAGGTAAATAATGGGAGAGTTAATCTCATATGAAAGATTTCTTTTAACCCAAGGCGTGAAAAGAACTTTTGAAGAAAATTATATCCGTGGTCTCTTTGAAAGCAATAAAGATATTGATCAATCATTCGTGGTGGATTTTCTTCATCAGGCACAATTAAGTGGTGCTAATCCAGCTCAGAAACAAATCTACCTTGTTAAGTATTGGAATAAGGGGATTGGTAAAAAAGTTGGAGTCGTTGTTTTTTCTTATCACTTCTTTTTAAACCAAGCGAATCAAACAGGTGAAGTTGAAGGGCTTGAGGTTGAGACTAAACTAGAGAAAGTTTATGACCCAATCACAAGGGAAGAGCGTGAAGAACTTGTCGCAACTGCGATCGTTAAACGTAAAGGGAGAGGAGCTACAACTCATAAAGCTAGATGGTCAGAGTTTTATAATCCAAACAGTGATCAGTGGAAGTTGAGACCTTATGGAATGCTTGAGAAGTGTGCGATTGCAAACGTCTTGAGATGGGCTTTCCCGGAGGCACTAAGTGGTATGTTTATAGAAGATGAAATCTCTGAGCAAAACTACGAAGGTGTAATCAAAATTGACGATCCTAAGGCAATTGATGTCGCTGTTCAAAAAGCAGACGCTGCAAAGAAGATGGCCGAAGAAGCTCCTCATGTGAAAGAGACAATGGCCCTGGCTCAAGAGGTGGAGCAATTACTTGACCAGGTTCAGACGTTCACGGTTACAGAGAAGACAGCACTTCTTAAAAAGCTATTCATTAGAAACATTAAAGAACTTTATACAAAATCGTTAGAAGAGTTGACGGTTGATAAAGATCTATTGGTTGAAATCATTAACAATCAACAAGAGAGTGCTTTAAAGAACTCTCAGATGAAAGCTGGGCAGATTGAAAGATTTACTTTTTCAGTCACGGGTAACACTGCTTCTCATAAGAACGCATTAAAAAGTTTGGGTGGCAAGTGGAACGCGACAACGAAGAGCTGGGACTTCTCGAATGTTCCAGCTGATTACCACAAAGAAGTTAAAAAATTAGAAGGATTGAATTTTATCTATCCTGGAAGCGAAGAGTCCGCTTCAGCAGGATAAAGACTTGAGGCGCGTAAGGGTGTGTGAATGGCACTAATTACTTTTATAAACCAGCGCGCCTCATTTTTTAAATTAGACGATAACCAAGGAAGAGTTGATCGCGAGCAACACACTACACATCGGCCCCTGGTGTTTTAAGAGGGGAGGGTGCTACGACTTTTAAATTAGAGAGATTGGGTGGAACGGTCAAAGACCAATTGATCAAAGTAACAAAACAATAACATTAATCGTTCCACCCATTTTTAAATTATGACAAGAAGTAAAACGGACATTGAAAGTGAAAGAAGGGAGCTGAACTCGCGAGCAAGCAGAACCTGCACACGCGTTCGTGAAAAGGATGAAGCTTCAGCACCGATGCCTATTGCGATTCTCGCTCCGAATGGTGGCGAAGAGTTCTTTAGGAAATTGAGCTTTGCTGTAAATCAAGAACTATACAAACACAGGGGAAGTCATGGTCGAAATTCCTGAAATGCAATCGGATCATCTAGCCAAGTTACGCTATCTCAGAACAAGAATGGGAGAGCTTACTTTAAGTGAGAAGGTTTTTATTGAAAGCATTGTTGATAATAAACCACTTGATGGTGATCAGGCATTTATGCTGAATATTACTTATCAAAACGTAAAAGAGAGCGATGGTCTTTTATTGCCAAAGGATCATGGGATTCACATTGTGGAATCCTTTGAGTCATGCGGGAGAGCTGTTTAAATGAACAAGAATACAGTTAACTTGAAAGGTAAAGTGTTTGGCCAGTTGACAGTTGTTCAATATATGGGGCGAAAATCTAACGGCGTAAATACCACTACAGCTGTGTGGCTATGCCAATGCTCTTGTGGGGAATTCTGCACTAGAACGCGTGCAGGTCTAAATCAAACAAAATTAAAAAATTATGAATCTGTTTGTTCTCATGCTTGTCCTAAAAGGACAATGGTTGTGAATAAGAAAAAGTATATTCCAGTTTCTGAAAGAGTAGATGCGAGTGCTCTGATGAATACTCCTTGATTTTGATGAAGTAAGAAAATGAAGAGCGTCGGGGGTGGTCGCATACGCCCCTTTTTTAAGGAATGAATTAGTAGGTGCGGATTTATTAAATTGCTAAAAAACTAGATCTCGGGGAGCCCGCACCCTTCCCTTGAATATAAAGAACAAAGCTGGCGCGACAGCTATTATAAAATACATAACTAAAAATTTGAACCTCGGGAAGTCGCGCTCTTCCCTTGCAAGGATGGACTATGAATTTATCACAGTTATGGAACTTTAAAATCGGCGGAAGCTTTGATGGCACTTACGAATTTTTATTAGTTCAATTTATTGTAATGCTTGTTGTTGGTTTCTTGCTCTATCGAGTTGGCTTCACAGAAGGAAAAAAGAAAGGCAAGGGTGATCCTTCTTAGTTTGGATTAAATAATTGCTAGCGGCGTGGGAAGCTGTGGATGCGAAAGTAGGGAGCGGTATCTCGTTCGGCGAGCGTCGTGAAATCTTTAAGCCACTGGAGACACGCAGGCCGCTCATTGAGACAGGAGTGCCAGAGTCGCGCATGGCCTAGCACGGAAAGCCCAACTCCGTAAAAAGAAAAGGCGGTGTGTGAATGATCAATGGCCGCACTTAAACAGGCATGATCTGGAAGCAGGGAAGTTCTGCCGATGTACTCAGTCACTGTACTCGCTAAACCGTAACGTGGCAGTCTTGAGTAGGTAGCTATGGACTTTAAATACAAAGCTAGCCGTTCAATGGATTCTGGTTTCGTAAACCAGTTCGCTCCGGGTGGGACTAAATCACCAGCAGCTCCTCAGTGCTTAATCTGGGGTTTTAAAAATAGTTATGAATAAAATTTTATATATATGTCTTTTAATTATTAGCTTTAAAGCCGGCCAAGAATATGAGCAAAGGCTTAAATGTATCAGCTTCGGAAAGAAGTGGGACATTGATTTAGGGAGATGTGAAACCGTGGCATTGATGAGTTATGACGTTGTAGTGAAAATTCAAAATGAAAAACAGAAAGAAGCCTATGACCATTTGATCAAGGCTGGAATTCTTTCTCCTGAAGATCAAGACGATCAAGAAGAGCACAATCAATTTCAGCCAATAAATAAAAGTAGTGCGTTAAGATTCTAAAATGAATTGGATTTTAAAAATAAATTAAATGGATTTTTCAAGCAACTTAACAAATTTATTTCCGGACAGTAAGATGCCGCCTCACAAGCTAGTCGAAAAGCTTAAAAGAGGAGTATTTATGAACGGACTTATTTTGTCCGACTGCGGGAGCGTGTGCTCTTGTGGCGGAGCTTTCAAAACCATTTTCAATGAAATCATCAAGGCCAAATATCCGGCCTGCGATAAATGTCAAAAACCACCATCCCTTCTTCGAGTGAAAAAAAGCTTTCCTGGAAAGGATGGAAAAGTTTACTACGCCTGGTTTAGAGATAATCTTCAAGGCAACCGTCTTGATTCTGTCAGCGACTGCATAGAGTTGATAGGCCAGCTCAATAAAGAAATCACAGATCCAAGCTTTAAGTTAGAAAAATATAATTCTAAAGCTAGAGAGTGCATGAGTGTTGAGAATGTTTTGAATGAATATTTGGCTCACGCAGATAAACGTTTCACTCTTCCACAGAGGCACCGGTTGAGATTGACCAAGGGCGGGCGAAGAACACTTGTCTCAAATGTTAAAAATCACTTACTGCCTTACTTTAAAGAACGACTAAACTCAAAAGGTGAAACTGTAACCCGATACATTGATGAGATCGACAAGAAAGAAATTATAAAATTTTATGATTCTTACGTGCGGCACTTTAGAGCTCGAGACAAAGCAACGGGGGAATTGAAAGCTCTTCTTAACTTTGCAAAAGATGAGCTTGAGTACATTAAAGAAGTGCCTCCATTTCCTTATATTCCAAGAGCTCGATCATTAACCAGGGAAGAGATCCCGGATGAGGACACTCAGCTAACCATAGTGCGGGCAATTGAAGATGAGTTCTATAGGGAAGTCTGGATTATTGTCGCTTCGACTGCAAGTAGGCCCTGTGAGATCATTGTACTTTTGGCTAAAGACTACAACCCAGAAACTCGCGAGTTAACGATCTCGAGACATAGATCAGATGGTGAGATTGAAGAGGGTCGTAAGTCCATTCAAGGTCATGAAGAATTAGGAGTGATAACACACACAGTTGATGATGAGGCGCATCGAATTCTTGTGAAGCACATTGAAGGCAAGGGCCCCGAGGATCCAATTTTTCCAGGAAGGCTTTCAAAGTTTATTGGTGATACCACCTTGCGCAAGCACATGAAAATGGCTTGTTTAAAACTTGGCTTCATGTATAGGCCTTATGCTGTCGCCAAGCACTCAACACTAAATAAATTTGTTGAAGAGCATGGATATGAAAAGGGTGTTCAGTTTTCAAAACATAGCGATATTAAAACGCTTAAAATATATGTGAAACCAAAAGTTAAAGACGATGGTTTTGTGAACTCTAATAGATTTGCACTTGGTGGTGCGAAGAAGGTGCAGGACGAATTTGACAACGTCGTAAGCCTTAGTAATTACAGATAAAATTTGTATGTTAACGGGGGTTCGAACCCCTCAACGCCCACCATTTTTATTCTTCCTATTAATCCCTTTATTCATTTATTAAGATTTCATCCCTTTCGGGGGCTTTTCTTTACATTCAAAACAGCTGCATGTTAATTCCGGTTAAACTTCAACCAGGAATTCGTATGAAAATGCTTCTGCCTTTGATTCTCATGACCTCAATGAACCTGCATGCCAGCGAGATTAAATTCATTTCATGCACTGATAATCAAGAACAGTACAATGCTTTCTTTAAGATCAAGAATGATAAGATTCTGTCTTATGCATTTAACGATTATGTTGGATGGAGCGAAGAAATTGAAGTGACGCCAAAAGATACTGCTAATGGTGAGCTTTGGGTCCAGTGGGGAGATTTTATGGACACGAATTACGGTTTCGTTGTGACCGTAAAAAAAGACCTGTTGAATGGTTGGAAAGCGCTTAATTGGACTAGTGGAAATGACTCTGACAATTATGAAGCAGTTGTTAACGATTTACCTGTTGCCTGCCACCTCCTAAAGCACAGACCGTATGGTGTAAATATTGATTCCTTAAATATCGAACGCAGCCTTTAATTATCTGACTAAGTCTCTTGGTATTTTATTCTAAGTACCAAGAGACTTAATTTTTAAAAAAATCCTAGTAATAAATTCCAGTTAGATAGACAATAAGTTATGTCAAAAAATGTTATCTTAGCTTTTGTCTTTGCTTTGATGATCTCATTTTCAGTAAATGCTGAAGAGGAGACATCTTCTAAAAATGCTATCGTGGCAGAGTTTCTTTTTGCAGAAGGAAATTACGACATCAGTGGCCCGGGCATTGATTATAAGTTCAGCTCAGACTTCGCTTCCCGTTTAAAATTTTCTTACCTGAGACGCTTGAATGAGAGGTTCGTTCTTTTTGGAACGTTCTCGACTTATGAAATCACCGTGCTCAATACGACTGACAACTCAAGCCGCAAGAGCAAGATGGGGGGTTACGAAGTAGGGGCAAGATATTACATTTCCCAGCGCTGGTCAGCGACAGTGAGTGCGGAAAGTAAAAAGGAAATTTTCTTTGAAGACCAAAATGGCATCATCAATGGTGTTGTTGCTTGGACGAAAAGACTCAATGGTGGACTCTATATGAAGGCGTTTGAAAAAGGCGACTTCGCCATCGTTCCTTCTCTGAGAGTCGGGTTTATCCTGCCATCAGGGGATCAGAAGATTGGTACTTCTTATTTAATTAATAGTAACTTCAATTATTTCTTTCCAAAGGTCAGAGCGAGCTTAGGTGTAGGTTATGAAGCCCGCAATCAGAAGTACAAAACCATCAAGCTGACAGAGAGCGGATTACAGTTTGCTTTCGGTGCAGGTTATAGTTTCTAGACTCCTACAATATTTTTCTTAATCAGACGGATGGCCATTGCCAGAAGAATGGTCCCGAAGAACTTTCTTAAGATGATACTTCCACTGACGCCGATTTTTCTATCGATGAAATCCGAAGACTTTAAAACGAAATAAACAAAAATCAGGTTGAAGAAAACACCGAGGATAATGTTAATTCTCTGGTATTCAGCATTGAGTGAGATCAGAGTCGTCATAGACCCTGCTCCTGCGATCAATGGGAAGGCCAGAGGAACGATAGGAGAGGTGTAGGCAAGTTGTGGGTCGTGTTTAAAGATCTCGATGTTTAAAACCATTTCCAGGCCTAAAAAGAACATGATCAAACCACCGGCCACGGCAAATGATTCAACGTCTACACCAAATAGGTGAAGAATCGATTCTCCGATAAATAAGAAAGCATATAACAGGACACCAGAAACAATGGTGATCTTAAAAGCATCGAGCACTTTGAATTTCTTTTTGATGTCGAGGATAAAGGGAATGGCACCCAGAATATCAATGACCGAAAAGAGAATAAGTGTAACTGAAAAAAATTCTTTAAAATTTATTGAGTTCATACCAGTTGATCCTAACTCAATATCTGTAAAAAATACACTGCTGTTTTGAAAGTCAAACTTGTTTGATAAACCCGACAAAACTCAGGGGGATTCTTATGATCAGGCAAGCTATTGTCTCTTCAACTGTTGCTGTGCTTTTAACGATGTCAGTTCAAGACGTTTATGCACAAGCTGTATTGGGGAAAAATTCACTTTTAACAAACCAGTTAGTCGTTCCGGCCGAAGCGGCCAATAAAGTCGTAGGCGTAAGGCTAGATGACTTAGTTAACAACTTTCCTTCTCTTGTTCCGGGTCTTGCTAACGTAGCGGCCAACATAAAGAGCAATCCACAGGCCTTTTTTAACAGCGGGACAATCGAAGTTGTCCACAATGTTTTCTTAAATAAGCTTCCGGAAGTGACACCGGGAATGGTTCGTTTATCGGTTACAGCTTATGTTAAGTATAAAGGCTTCTCAAATTTTGAACGCTTTACTGTTTCATACAACAATGGAGCTAAGAAGTTAGCTGATATGCTGATTCAACCAGAAGGCTCTGTGAATTTAAGAGACACTGCTTTTTCCATCACTGTTGGATTAGTTGATAGAAAAGTGATCATCGAAGACTCAATGTACGATATTAAATTCGTCTTCCCAATCGGTGTCGGTGGATTTGATGAAGGTGTTTTAAACGAAGGTCGCGTAAGCCTTTTAACTCCACGTTTTCAAAATGGAGTGATTGACCAGAGAGCGGTTATTTCAAAAAGAGAAAAACCTCGTTACTTTGATGGCAAACCATTTATCAGATTATTAAAAGGAAATGATATTAGAAATGATATGACGGCGATTGGTTTCCACACTGAAATCAACGATTCATTCGTCAGAGGGTTCGACTCTCACGGGTGTATGAGACTTCGCGTTCCTGATCTAATGGCGCTTCATGACCTGATCATGGATAACGATGAACAACAAACTCCGATCACTGTGTCTTATAAAACAAAAGACCAAGCGGATCACCCGGCAGGAAAGAGAAACAAAACTTATAAAACAGTTTTAAACAACGGGACAAAAGAAAGCCCGTTCTTCCCGCTAGACAGAGACAACCTGGTGCAATTGACTTACAAGGAGACGGGAGCCCCAGTTGATAAACTTATCGACGATGCTAAAGACAATTACGAAGATCTTTTTAACTACGACACTCAAGAGCAGTTAAAAGAGCAGAATGCCCGTCGTAAAAATGAGTGCCAGGCAAAACTTATGGCCGGAACTATCGGGACATCTCCAAAAGATATGGAAAAGTGCCTGGACGCTGGAAAACGTGAAGATTCGGCCAAAGACCGCATCTACCGCAAGTTCATGGGAATTGATTCGATTACCGTATTAGACTTATTTTAAGAGCTTAAAGGGGATTTCCCTAATTAGAGGCCTTAAATAGGTGATAAATTTTACAAGCTTTATGGTGAGAACCACACCATTTGCTAGAGTTAAAAGGAATCACTTATTTAAGGCCTTTTTTTTGGTGGAAGCATGAAAGCAAAAATCCTTTTTCTAAGCGCAATCCTGATTGCCTCAATTCAAACTCTTCACGCTAAAACATTAATTGTCAGCGATGTGGATGACACCATTAAAATGACCGATGTTCTTGGAAAAAAAAGAACTATTATTTTCAACGGACTTTTTAGAGAAAAAGCGTTTGCCGGAATGAGCGAGCTTTATAATAAAATGGTGAATCAGGATACGTCGATCTATTACGTTAGTGGATCTCCTAAAGTTATCCGTGTGCGCGTGAGTGAATTCCTGGAGGAAAACGATTTTCCACAACAGCACAATCTTCTACTTAAAGATTCGATGAGTGATGATACTTATGAATACAAAACAACAACAATCAAAAAACTTATCAAAGAACTCAATCCAGACAGGCTGATTCTAATTGGTGATGACACTGAATACGATCCACAGGTGTATGAGCATATCAAAGCAGAGTACCCGGAATTGTCTTCGACAATTTATATCCGTGCTGTCAGCAACCGCGAGGGAGTAGAGACGTCGTTTTTCACACCAATGGAAATTGCCGGACATGAATTCTTAGAAGGAAGACTTGATAAGCGCGCATTTAAAGTTGTGGCCAATGGATTTATTAAACAGACAAATGACAGTGGTATTGTTCTTAAGTCCCGCTATTGTCCTAAGAAAGGCAGAGAAGCAATAGAGGAACTCAAGCACAAAATCGCGGATCAGGACATCACTGAGCTTTTTGCAAAAACCCAGAAGAAAATCATCAGGTCTTGTAATTAACCGATGAGGTGATCTGGAGTAAACGAAAGAGGAAGCAGTTCAGAGAACTTCATAGTGACTTCTTTTCCGTTTTCGTCACCCATGATGACTTCCATATCTTTAGCCGCAAATTCACTCATAACCTGACGGCACAATCCGCATGGCGGCCATCCGTCTTTTGTATAAACGTAAACTTTAGCAATCTTCATTTTTTGGTCAGAGACAGCTTTCAAAATCGCCACTCTTTCAGCACAAATTGTCCCGCCGTAGCTGGCGTTTTCAATGTTGCATCCAGTGTAGATAGAGCCATCACTCATTTCAATCGCACTTCCTACTTTTGCTTTTGAGTAAGGAGAGTAAGCCTTGCTGGCAGCATCTTTCGCTTTTTCGCGTAGTACTTTTTTAATTTCCATTATTTTACCCTCGAAAATTTAACGATTGAACGGTTAAGAAGTTCAGTGAAGTTACTCATAACTTTATTGGCTTCATCTTTAATGTCTTCGTGTTTTAAAGTCTGGTCGATAATCCCGGCCCCCATGTTGGTTACACATGAGACACCACAAACTTTAAGACCGATGTGATTAGCAACGATCACTTCGTGAACAGTGCTCATTCCCACAACGTCACCGCCCAGGATTCTGAACATTCTGATTTCTGCTGGAGTTTCATACGTCGGCCCTAAAACACCAACGTAAACACCTTGTCTGTTGTTCATTTTTAATTCAGCGGCAGTCTCTGCCAGAATGTCGATGTATTTTGCATTGAAAGCGTGAGACATATCCGGGAAACGAGGACCAATTGAATCATCGTTTGGTCCAATTAATGGGTTTCTTCCTGTCAGGTTAATTTGGTCAGTAAGAATCACTAAGTCTCCAGGCGAGTAACTTAAATTCACTCCACCAGCGGCGTTAGTTACGATTAGCGTTTCGATTCCAAGTTTTGCCAGAACGCGGACAGGGTAGACAACGTCTTCCATGTCGTGGCCTTCGTAAAGGTGAAAGCGTCCCTGAAGAGCGACAACTTCAACACCACCAACAGTTCCCAGAATCATTTTTCCGTCGTGCCCTTGCACAGTCACTTTTTTGAAGTGAGGAATGTCGTTATAAGGAATAACGGTTTTGTTTTCCATCTTTTCAACAAAATCTCCCAGTCCAGAACCCAGGATAACTCCTACGCGTGGATTGGTCTTTTTTACGTTGTGAATATGAGCGACGGTCTTTTCTAGTTTTTGTGTTAGTGATTCCATTTTTTACTTCTTTTTCTTTGTTGCCTTCTTAATGGGCTTCTTTGCGGGTTTCTTTACTGTTTTTTTTGCCACTTTTTTTGGGGTGGTCTTTTTAGCATTGCTAGTTTTCTTTGTCTTCGTATTTTTTCCAGCAAAGCTCGTATTAATATCTATAATCAATTTCTTTTTAGGTGGTTTACTTGCACTTATCGTGATGTCACGGCTTGTTACAAGCTCAGAGATCTCCTCAGCAATTTTCATTTGATTGTCGTGACAGTAGATAGTCATCAGCGTTTCGCCTTTAGCGACTTTATCTCCAATCTTCTTATTCATCACGAAGCCCACAGCAAAATCCACCGCGTCTCCCGTTTTTTGTCTTCCACCACCCAGGCGCACGCAGTGTTTACCAAGCTCTGTGCATTCCATTTTTGTCACGTAACCAGCTTTCTTAGATTTCACTTTGAAAGTTGTTTTTGTTACTGGAAGAAGAGAGTAGTCATCAATAACTCTTGCATCTCCACCTTGATTAGAAATCAACTCGCGGAATTTCTCCAGTGCACTTCCATCATCAATTGAAGCCTGAGCTTTTTTAATTCCTTCCTTTAAATCTTTTGCTAGACCCGCGAGGTGAATCATCCCGCCGGCAAGGGCCACAGAAAGATCTGTTAAATCTTTTGGTCCTTTTCCTTTTAGAGTTTCGATACTCTCGATGACTTCCAATGAGTTCCCGACAGCTAACCCTAAAGGCTCTGACATGTCTGTGATCATTGTCATCATATTTTTATCGAATCTATGTCCTGTTTTTCTAATTGATTCGGCCAATTTTTTAGCGTCGGCCAGTTTAGACATGAAGGCGCCGTTGCCGGTCTTGATGTCCATGACGATCCCTTTAGCACCTTCGGCCAGTTTTTTACTCATGATCGAAGCCGTGATAAGTGGAATTGATTCAACAGTTCCCGTCACGTCTCTTAGAGCGTAAATCTTTTTATCAGCTGGAGCGATTTCTTTGGTTTGACCAATGAGAACAACCCCGCGCTCGCGTAAAAGTTTTTCAAATTCTTCTAATGAGATTTCTGTTTTAAAACCCGGGATCGATTCGATCTTATCGATCGTTCCACCAGTGTGACCAAGGCCGCGCCCGGCGATCATGGGAACTTTTACACCGCAAGCAGCGGCGATAGGAGCGAGAATGAAAGAGGCCTTATCGCCAACACCACCCGTTGAGTGTTTGTCGATAAAATGTTGCTCTGGAAAGTTGAGAACTTTACCCGAGTAAAGCATGGCATCTGTAAGTGCTGCTGTTTCTTCGATGTCCATTCCATTGAGATAGATGGCCATGAGTAGAGCACTCATTTGATAATCAGCAATTTCTCCTTTTGTCAGTCCATCAATGAACCAAGAGATTTCATCTTTGCTAAGTTTTTCTTTATCTCGTTTCTTTTGTATAATACTATAAGCTGAGAATGATTGAGTCATACGTCCTTTAAACCGTTCCTTAAAAAATTAAGAGTAAGGGATAAAGTGTATTGAAAAGACTCATGAAAATCAAACATAACGTATCGCCCCAGGTTTAAGGACAAACTATGAAATCGACACTAGCTAAAAAAATTCTTACTTGTTTAGTAACTACAGTTATTCTTTTAAACCCACTTCAACTAAGGGCGCAAGACTCAAATTCAACTGGTTTAGTCGATGAATCGTTGAATGACTTATACGTGGTATTAGGTTCAGGTGCTATTGGAGCAGTGTTGGGGCTTTCAACTCTATCGTTTGTTGAAACACCAAAAGATCATATGAAAAATATCGCTATCGGTGGAGCTATCGGGATTGTTTTTGGGGTAGGCTACGTTATTTTTAACCAGGCCACGAAGTCTCAGGCCATCACAGAATTGACTCCAGCGCCTATGACGGCAGAGAAAAACGAGAGTCTTGCAAGACTTGATTTTTCTAAACAAAAAATTGCCGAGAGTTACCTGAAAGAACCTACTGTCGGCTTCTCTTTCACGTTCTAATTTCCATACAGAGCTGCGACATTTTCCTCCTTTGTCACTTTGGTCAAGGTAATGTATCCTGAACTAGATTTAAGTTTTTAAGGATTTTACAATGGCCAAACAATTAATTATCAACCAGACACTCAATGAGTGTCGGGCAGCGCTTATTGAGAATGGTGAAATTCTCGATTTTTTAATGGAGCGCTCATTTCACCACAGACCTGAGAACAATCATGTAGATTTTCCCTTCGTAGGCGACATTTTCAAAGGAAAAGTCGTTCGCGTTCTTCCAGGGATGCAGTCGGCATTCGTAGACATTGGATACGAAAAAGCGGCCTTCTTGTATGTAGATGATGCATATATTCCTACCATTGAAGAACAAAGAGACATGGCGGAAAAGAGCAAGAAGTCGATGGAAGGAAAAGAAAAGCAGGGAGAAGTTATTCCTGACGAACTTTCTACACTATCGGAAGCGGTTAACATGCGTTTTCGTCCAGACATCTCGATTGAAACTTTCATTAAAGAAGGTGACGAGATCCTGGTCCAGGTTGCCAAAGAGCCAATCTCAACAAAAGGCCCGCGAGTCACTCGCCATATCACTTTTGCTGGAAGACATATTGTGTTCATGCCATTCATTGAGCACACAGGTGTTTCAAGAAGAATTGAAAGTGAAAAAGAGCGCGAGAGACTAAAAGAAATTTTAGAAACGATTCGTCCGGAAGGAACAGGGGTGATTGCCCGTACTGTGGCCGAAGGACAAAGTTATAAAACACTGAAGTTCGACTTCAATATGCTGATGAAACTCTGGAAAGATGTTTCGAAAAAAGCAGAGAAGGCGAGAGCTCCAGCAGTTGTTCACCAGGATTTAAGTTTTATTCAAAGAGTCTTCCGCGATATCGCTGATGAAGACGTTGATGAAATCATTCTTGATTCAAAAGAAAATTTAAAAGAAGCTGAAAAGTTCGTGCAGAAGTTCCTTCCAACGATGAAAGGAAAATTCAAATTCTATGGCGAAGACTCAACTCCAATTTTTGAAAAATTTGGAATTGACCTGGAAGTAGAGCGAGCTATCGACAACAAGGTTTTCCTGAAGTCTGGTGGATCATTGAACATTGATCAGACTGAAGCTTTGGTCTCTATCGACGTCAATACCGGTAAATACATCGGAAGAAAAACGTTTGAAGAAACAATTCTAAAGACCAACCTGGAAGCGGTTAAAGAAATCGCTTATCAATTACGTTTAAGAAACTGCGGTGGGATTATCATCATCGATTTCATCGATATGGAAAAAGAAGAAAACCGCATCACTGTCTACAATGCTTTATTAGAAGCACTGAAAAAAGACCGTGCAAAAACCAACGTGCTTCCTATCTCTGGTCTTGGACTGGTTGAGATGACCAGAAAGAGAACTAGAGACACCCTGTCTCGTATCATGTGTGAGCCATGCCCATACTGTGAAGGAACAGGAAGAGTGAAGTCGACGTTGTCAGTTTGTTACGAGCTGATCCGTGAACTCAATAAAGTCCTGGCAAAAACAAAAGGCTCAAAAGTTTCGATCTACGCTCACCCTGAAGTGACGGCGACATTAACTGGCGAAGACTTTGATTTAATCGACACGCTTGAAGAAGCTCACGGTAAATCAATTCAGATTCGTTCAGAAAATAACTATCACGTCGAGCAATACGAGATCTTCCCGCAGGAATACTAAAATGAGAGTGGAGAGCTTTTTTGGAAAAGACATCACTCCACTGATTCCTCGCCTGGCTGAATTACGCATAAAAGTTTTTCACGACTTCCCTTATCTTTATGAGGGAAGTCTTGATTATGAAAAAGACTACCTTAAAGTTTATACCAACAGTTCTCGCAGCGTTTTAGTGGCGGCCTTTGATGGTGACCAGCTTGTGGGAGCAGCGACAGCTCTTCCTTTAAGTGATGAAGCCGATTATGTAAGAGCGCCATTCTTACAAGCTAAAATGAATCTCGATGAAATTTATTATTTTGGTGAAAGTGTTCTGTTAAAAGAATACCGAGGCCATGGTTTAGGTCATCAGTTTTTTGATGGAAGAGAAGCTGCTGCTAAAAAATTTGGTTTTCCCATCTCTGTTTTTTGTGGAGTTCAAAGACCGGCCGATCACCCGATGAAGCCGGAAGGCTATAGCCCACTGGATGAATTCTGGAAAAAACGCGGATACGTCAAACAAGAAAACCTAAGAAGTGAATTTTCATGGCAGGACATTGGTGAGAGCGCAGAAACTAAAAAGCCTATGATCTATTGGATGAAATCATTATGTTAAAAATCGCCACGGCCCAGTACTCAATGAATAAACACAGCTCACTCAACGCTTTTAAAAGCAATGCTGAAGACTGGGTGAAGGAAGCGGCAACACATGGTGCTCGTCTGGTGATTTTCCCTGAATATGGCTCGATTGAATTGGTGTCTTTGATGACGCCAGAAATCCAAAAGAATCTTGCCGGGCAGTTAAAAGAAATTCAAAAATATAAAGACGACTTTTTAAACTGCTACCTCGATCTGGCAAAAAAATACAAAGTTTATATTATCGCTCCTAGTTTTCCTCTGGAGCTTGAAGGCAAATATATTAACCGCGCTTTTTTCATTAACCCTGAAGGCCTTTATGGTTATCAGGACAAACAAGTGATGACTCGTTTTGAAGATGAAGAATGGAAAGTGTCTTCACCCGATCAAAGAAAGCTCAACGTCTTTGATGTGGATGGTGTGAAGGTGGGAATTTCTATTTGTTTCGACGTCGAGTTTCCGGATTTCTCGCGCGAACTCGCTTTATCTGGAATCACTCTTTTAATTGCGCCTTCATGTACAGAAACACCAGCGGGAATGAACCGCGTTCACGTCGGTGCTCGTGCTAGAGCTTTGGAAAATCAAATCTACGTTGCCGTCTCTCAGACTGTGGGAGAGGTTGATTATTCAGAGGCCATCGACAGGAATACGGGAATGGCCGCAGTGTACTCGACTTGCGACAAAGGCTTTCCTGATGATGGCATCATTGTTCAAGGTGAAGTGAATTATCCAAAGTGGGTCTATGCCGATATCAGGCCCGACCTGGTCACTAATGTTCGAGAGAATGGAAGTGTCCTTAATTTCAAAAAAATCACAACTCTAGTGAAAGAGACTAAGTAGTTTTTTACTGTCTATAACTTGTCTCAATCCTCTATACGCCAACTAGTGTTATTCTTAATGCATTATCACTCATGCTTATATTCCTGAATAAGCATTTGATAAGGACTACTTTTTTTCCCCACAACTGTGGTGTTGCGCCCCGCTTGTGGACACAAAATTGATCAGATAACGGATTAAATAAGTGGCACAAATCATGCTGTATAAGTTTTGAAACTTGATACGAGGAAGGTGTTAATGTATCCAATCAATGTCGTAGAAAAAGAAACCAACATCAGCAAGTATTTACTGCGTATGTGGGAGAGACGTTATTCTTTCCCCAGGCCAGGTAGAGATCAAAAAGGCGAGCGCGTCTATACCAATGACGACCTGGAAAAACTAAAACTCATTAAAGCTCTTATGGAAGAAGGTTACAGACCTTCAAAGATCATCGATCAAAGCCTTAATGAGCTCAGAGAACTCTCAAAGTCATTTGGCCTTACCGAAGGCAGCTTGAAGGATGAAATCGTGGTATTGGTCACATCTCCCGCCTTAGAAGCTGATGTCGAGGAAGCTCTTAAAAATCATAGAGTTAAACGCATTTTAAAAGTCTCTTCTCACGAGGATATCAAGAACTTAGCTCTGTAAAAACGATCAATACCCTTTGACTGGAAAAAGGTGCTTTGATAGGGTGTCCCTAATTTTAAGGGAGGCCCTATATGAAAAGTCTGATTGCCACAGCATTATTACTAGCATCTGTTTCAACATTCGCCGCAGAAAGTGCAGTTGATACATTTCTTTCAGTTCTTCCACTTGGAACTCACACTGGTGTTGATGATAAAGGTAACGTTTGTAAAGTGACTGTAAGCGAGGCCAATTTCCCGGCAAAGGCCATTTCTGTTCAGGCAGAAAATGCTGATCTTAAAATTTTCAAAGTAATCAACGACGCTTCTGAATTCATGTTCAGAGGATATAAAAAAGAGTTCATTCAAACTGACCGCTACTATGTAGATTCAACAAGAAACTCATATGTCGACAGAGTCGTAAGAACTGTTATTGCTGGTGATGAACTTCTTTATGTAGTTGTCGCTAACGAAATCACAGTTAACAGAGACCGCAAGGTTGAGCTTGTTGAATGTGTAGTTAATCTTTAATTTTTTTTAGAATCCATTATACTTATTTAAAAGGGCCTCATTGAGGCCCTTTTTTTATGGGGGAAAATGAAAAATGAAAACGCTCGCTCTGGCCATGATGGCCTTACTTTCTGCTTCGTGTGCTCTTAATTACAAAATGCCTGATAACCGATTTGAAACGTCAGAAACTACCGGAAAGCTTTGGGGTGCACACCTCTATGCAGGTGTGGGAAATGGTAAAGACATCACGCTGACATCGAGCTACTCACAAACCTGGGCCGATCCTAATGGCCCAGATTTATCGCGTGAGAACTTTATCACGCTTGGTGGTGACCTTGGTTTGCATGAACGCATTGATGTAGGACTTCAATACATCAGCGATTTAGGAACAGTGTTAAAAGGAAAATACCAGTTGATTGGAAAAAGTGGTGTAGAAGGGTTCCAAACTTCCATTGCGGCCCATGCAGGCGGTGGAAGTGAGAGCATGAGCGAGAATTATCACACTCCGACTAAAGCAGAGTTAGACAATTCTGTTGTGGGTGTAGATATCATTGCAGGTTATCGCTTTAATAAAGTGGTTTTGATCTATGCTTCTTTTTTCCACGATAGTTTTAGCTACGATATCGAACAGACCAGAGGAACTGATACGAGGAAGTTTGAAGGCAAATCGAAAAATACTGGCGGAACTTTCGGAGCGAGTTTTTTATTCGGCAATACTTTAGAGTTAACGGCGGAATACTCGGGAGCGAATGCTAAGTCAGCTAATCAGAGTTTATGGAATAATTCATTTGGCGGAGTTGTAGGATTTCGTTTCTAGCAAATAAAAAGGGGCCTCTTTAGGCCCCTTTTTTTTAAGCTTTTTTCAAACTTAACGACAATGTGTATTCATCAATCTCATACTTCAAGCTCAGTTCGCCAGAGGCCTTTTTAAGGCCAGTGGCCAGCGTTTCACTGGCAATGTGTGCTTCGTGAGCAGCAATCGCTTCCAAGACTTCAGGAGAGCCGCTGTATTCAACAGCAATGCGGTCTCCAACGTTGAAGTTTAGGTCTTTTCTCGATTTCTGGATGCGGTTAATTACCTCGCGTGCCAGACCTTCTTTGATCAGTTCAGGATCAAGAGTTGTGTCGATATCAACAGAGATGAAACGGTTACTCATGGCCTGAGTCCCTTCTTTTGCTTCTCTGAATACTAAGATTTCTTCTGGGAAGAAGTTTAGACCTTCAAGAGTTAAAACACCTTCTTCCTCAAGCTTGATTAAATCAGGGCCTTGAAGTTTTTCGATGATGGCCTTGAATTTCCCCATATCCTTACCAAGCTTCTTACCAAGAGCTGGAAGGTTTGGTTTAGCGTAAAGCTTGATAAACTTCGACTCTTCAGTCGATAGCTCAATGTTCTTCACGTTAAGCTCTGTCTGAATGTATTCAGCAAGCTTTGAGATCTCGTTTAGAAGAGCTTTATCTTTGTGGATGATTGTTAAGCGCTTAAGCGGCGTCTTAACTTTAATCTGCACCTGGTTTCTCTTCTGGCGGCCAAGAAGGATAATCTGTTGCATTCTTCCAACAGCAACTTCAAGGTCGTTGTTGATTAAGTAATCGTTTGGAAGCGGGTATTCACAAAGATGAACAGACTCCGGCTCCTTTGGATTCATTTTTCTTAGTTCCTGGAAAACGTGTTCAGAGAAAAATGGAGTAAACGGCGCCATCGAGATTGTAAGCTCTCTTAGAGCTGTGTACAGAGTCGAGTAAGCAGCGCACTTATCATCAGTCAGACCGTCACCCCAGAAACGAGAGCGGTTAAGACGGATGTACCAGTTTGTTAAGTCTTCAATGAATGTGAAAAGAGCAGGAACCACGTTGTACAGGTGGTACTCTTCCATTTCGCGAGCGATATTTTTCTTTAACGTTTGCAGGTTAGAAATTAGCCATCTATCAACGATGTTATCCGACGTTTTGAAGTTCGTTACTGGTGACCAGCCGTCAACTTCAGCGTATGTCTGGAAGAACTTAAATGAGTTCTGCCAAGGAAGAAGTGCTTTTCTTACCATGTCTTTTACGCCGGCATCAGTAAAGCGTTGCTCTTCAGCTTTTACCAGACCAGAGTTGATGAGGTACAATCTTAGAGCGTCAGCTCCGAATGTTTCCATTAATTCATCTGGTGCCGTGTAGTTTTTCAGACGCTTTGACATCTTCTTGCCGTCTTCTGCCATAACGATACCGTTAACGATAACGTTTTTAAAAGCTGGCTTGTCGTATAAAGCAGTTGAGAGAACTGTTAACGTGTAAAACCATCCGCGAGTCTGATCCAGACCTTCAGCGATGAATTCAGCAGGGAAACCTTCTTTGAACATTTCTTTGTTTTCAAAAGGGTAGTGCAGTTGAGCAAAAGGCATTGAACCAGATTCAAACCAGCAGTCCAGAACTTCTGGAATTCTTCTGTATGTTCCTTCTTCACCAGTTTGTGTGAATGTTAAGTCATCCACGTTTTCTTTGTGAAGATCAGTGACCTTTACACCTGTTCTTTGGAAAAGCTCTTCAACAGAGCTGATGCAAACGCGGTTGTTTGTCTTATCGTTGATCCAGATAGGAATTGGCGTACCCCAGATTCTGTTTCTTGAGATCGACCAGTCACGTGAGCCTTCAAGCCATTTACCGAAACGCCCGTCTTTAATGTGCGACGGAGTCCAGTTGATCTGAGCGTTTGAGGCCAGAAGTCTGTCTTTGATTTTTTCTACACTCACGTACCAAGAAGGGATCGCCTTGTAGATAAGTGGAGTGTCTGAGCGCGGACAGAATGGGTAACTGTGAACCAGAACCCCTTGGTCGTAAAGTTTATTTTCGTCTTTTAGTTTTTTGATGATGTCTTTATCGGCAGTCTTAACGTGAACGCCAGCGAAGTCGCGAACGTCTGCTGTGAATTTACCAGCGTCATCAACCGGGCACTCAAGAGCAGTGATACCTGCTTCTTTCATGACACGGTTATCGTCTTCCCCGAAAGCTGGAGCGATGTGAACGATACCTGTACCATCAGTTGTTGTAACGTATCCGTCGTTTAGGACAACGAAAGCTCCAACAGCTTCGTGTTGTTTAAAGTATGGGAAAAGTGGCTCGTAGCGAAGACCTTTTAGTTGGGCCCCAGTGTAAGACTCAAGCACTTCATAGTTTCTCTTCTTCGAGTAAGCTTCCACGCGGTCTTTGGCGATAATGAACTTGATGTCCTTATCTTTGTCGTGAATTTTTACGTACTCAATCTCAGGCCCCATACACAGAGCAAGGTTTGAAGGAAGTGTCCAAGGAGTTGTTGTCCAAGCAGCGATGTAGAAATCCTGGTCTTTAACTTTGAAAAGAACAGTGATCGCTGGGTCTTGAACGTCCTGGTAGTTTGAACTTGCTTCAAAGTTTGAAAGAACAGTTCCAAGCGCAGTTGAGAATGGAACAACTTTTGTTCCCTGATAAATTAAATCTTTTTTCCAAAGTTCTCCGATTACCCACCAAACTGATTCCATGAAATCAGCATCCATGGTTTTGTAATCGTTTTTGAAATCAACCCAACGGCCGATTCTTGTAATTGTTTTTTCCCACTCGTTCGTGAAACGTTGAACGATCCCACGGCATTCGTCGTTGTAGCCTTTGACTCCAAGTTGCTTAACAGCGTCTTGAGCAGACATGCCTAATTTTTTATCGATCTCGTGTTCGATTGGAAGACCGTGACAGTCCCAACCAAAACGTCTTTCAACATAACGACCTTTCATCGTGAAGTAACGAGGAACAATGTCTTTTAGAGTTGAAGCTAAAAGGTGACCGTGGTGCGGAAGACCTGTGGCAAAGGGAGGCCCATCATAAAAAATGTACGGCTTGCCCTTTCTTGTCTGATCAAGTGACTTCTTGAAAATATCATTTTCTTTCCAGAAATCTAAAATTTTGTGTTCGCTTTTGACGAAAGAGAACGAGGTATTTTCCGATTCATTTACTTCGGTATTGAGATCAGTTGACACGAAAGGCTCCTTTGGGGTGATTCACGGGGGAAATTTTATCATAAAAAGGGGGAGTATTCCAGTGAGAACCTATACTTATCAGAGGATCGTTCCGATAGAGTGAACATGAAAAAGACTTTGCTCATTCTTCTGTTCGCTCTGGCGTTTTGTGCAACTGCACAAGAGGTCATTCCCGGGCCGAAATTGGAATTCAAAGGGCAAAACCAAAGTGTCACTCCATGGGGAAGTATCCCGGTTAACTCTTTTTTGTCGTTTAAGGACTGGAAAGAAGAGAGTGATATCAGAGACCAGGTTCCCGATTGGGAAAAAATCATTAGAGAAAGAAATAACCGCGAGCTTGTTGGCCGCATTTATCAGTGTGTCGGAATCTGTCGAATTGACCGCGGAGAGAGCTTTTTTAACGGTTCATACCGCACAGGTCTATACGAAGGGGATGAAATCCAGACGGTAGGTGATAGTTACGCGTGGATCTTTTTGTTTGATGGAACTATGGTGAGGCTCTCACCTCAGTCTTCGGTGACGTTTAATGAATTCAATGTGGGTGTTAAAGAAAATTTCATTAATGCCAGAATCAATGCTGGAAATGTCCTGTGGCTTTCCCGTCACGAAAACACTTTTGAAGAAGTTAATGTGCGTGAAACAGACGTGATTTTTTTCCCGTATTCAGAATATGAATCTCTTCCTGTGAATGATAAAAAACAATACATCGAAGATGATTTATTTGAACTGCTCTCAGAGAAAAAAACCTTTATCAATCATTACAAATCACTCAATGAAACGATTGAGGCCAATAATAAATTGACCAAGAAAAAGCCGACGTATGCTTTTTTGGTTATGCCCAATGCAACGATTATGGGCGAGTCTCCAAGTGTCGAGATGGTGGTGCTTCTTGGTGGGAAATCATTTTTTAAAAAGCGCTCGACTGAGCTTTTAGGAATGAAGCCCACAGAAACAACTCCGGAAGATCTCAACTTGCAGCTGCGCGGTTTTGACAATAAAACACTCAACACGATTCAAGATGACCTGTGGATTTCTATTGATGAAAAAGGCAGAAACTACGCTCATGCCGAAGAAGTCAGATGGCTGAATGTCGGTGAATTTTTAACCAAAAGAATTCCAAGTATCATGATGGGGCGTGAGATCTTTTTAAAGCGTTATTCCGAATTTGCTTTCAGAGAAAAATACGATCCGATGATCCTGGCCAAAAAAGATGGTTACAGGCTTTGGGGGAAAATCAAAACAGATGAAGGTGAAAAAAAGGCTGACCTCGAGCTGCGACTGGATTTCTTAAAAGAGTATTTCCGCAGAGTGGAGACATCTAATCTTCTGGCCAGTTCGCGTTTTAGGGAGCGCCTGGAAGAAAGAGGTGAGAAGACACAGGCCATGACTTACGGCAATTATTTTTTCATCACAGCGCTTAACCGTTATTACAAATACGGCGAGCAATTCAGAGATATTTCTGATGACAAAGAAACCGGAGAAGTTTTAAACTCAACTAAAAAACTTCTTTGGAAAAAAATGCATGGGATCAGATAAATACCACCTTGTTCTCGGCTCACAAAGCCCGCGTAGAAAACAACTTCTCTCTTACATCAACATTCCGTTTCAGATTTTAACTGCTGATTTGGATGAAGTGTCTGACGAGACAGCCCCAGATCGCATTGCGATGGATTTAGCTTCACAAAAAGCGCGCGCAGTAATGGATAAGGCCTCGGGGATTGAAAACCCATTTATCATTTCTTCCGACACTATTGTCGTTCTGGATGGAAAGCTCTACGGCAAACCAAAAGACAAGGACGATGCCCGCGCTATTTTAAATGAGCTTTCAGATAAAACTCACCAGGTGATTACTGGGGTGAGCTTCCTGTTTGTTGACCAGGCCACGAAAAAACTTCGTGAGCATTTATTTTTTGATTCGACTGAAGTGACGTTTACAGAAATCTCGAAAGAGTTGATGGACGATTACATTGCGACAGGGGAGTCATTGGATAAAGCAGGCGCCTACGGCATTCAGGGGGCAAGCTTAACATTCATTTCAAATCTCTCAGGGTCATATTCCAACGTAGTGGGTTTTCCCCTCGATAAAGTCGTAGGCGAGCTTGCAATTGTACTTGGTGAAAATTACCGAAGCCAGTTCCTTTAAACTATCTAAGTTTCTTCGTCGGTTTAAAACTGCTGTTTTTCTTAACAGACTTCGTAGGTCTTAAGCTCAGCGTTTTAAGTGTCGTTGAAGTTTTCTCAACAGCTTTAGAAACAGAATTTCTGCCAATACCAGCAGCTTTTGAATAGGTCGTAGTGTCTTCGATAGGGGTCAGTGAATTGGTCGTTTGATTGTCAGTAGTCATGTCATCCTCTTTGTTAAATCGTTAATGGTAGATCCGGTTTTGTAACCCTTTCAACCAATAACAATTCCACGCAAGGAAGTTGTAGAAGGTTCGAAAAAGTTACTTAGAAGGTAAAGTCGTCAATAGAGTCTCCTTTAAAACAAAACCGACTAAAGTGCTCTTCTTATCGGTCTTGGTGACTAAGTACTTAAGCTAATTATACTACGGGAGCGCGCTTTTTCCTATCCCCCCTGTAATAGGCAAACTTTCCCACTCCGCTAAGGTTGTAAATCATTGATTTATAGGGCAATCTTAGTACTTGAAAGGGAATTTTAATGCCAACAAAATAAGGTGAGCTTCATGAATAAGCTTCGTTTAGCAGTTACTGCAATCACGCTGGGAACTCTTCTATCTTCATGCTCTACATTCAACAAAATGGCCGTCGGTGGAGCAAGTGATCTGATTTACACTTCAGGAAACGGCGTTTTACACGAATCAAACTTCGACGTTTTTAAAGATGGTCTGCCAGGCAATTTGATTTTGATCGAGGGACTTCTTGCTCAGTCACCAAAAAACATGGACCTTTTGGCCACTCTGAATAAAGGGTATGCCGGTTATGCTTTTGCCGTGAATGAAACACATATGTACGAAGAAGAGTGGGCCGAACTAAAAAGCGAAGAAGGCAAAAAACAGGCGCTTTTTAATTACACCAGGTCGCTTAATTTCGGGCTTCGTTACCTGAAAGAAAAAGGGATTGAATTAAACGACATCATCTCGCGCATGAATGAACCTCAAGGGATTCATCTTCTTTTAGATAAAAAAATGGGCGACGACAAAAGAGACCTGGAAACAGTTCTTTTTACGGCGCAATCACTGGCCGCATTGGTGAATATCCAAAAAGACAATATGGGATTAGTGTCTCAGCTTCCTGCAGCTAAAGGAATGTTTGATTGGGTTTGTTTAAAAGACCCGTCAATTAATTATGGCACGTGCGATATTTTCTATGGAGCATATGAAGCGGGACGCCCACAAATGCTCGGTGGAAATCCGGCCAAAGGAAAAGAGATTTTTTTAAAGGCGATCACAAAACATCCACACAATTGGCTGATCAGAACAAGTTATATGCAGTTTTACCTGATTCCTCAAAACGATGAAGAAGGCTTCAAAGAGCAGATGCTGGCGATGAAAGGCTTCCATGATGAATTCCAAAAATATTACATCTACGACCAGAATCCAAAAAGCGAGTCGGCCTGGACAAGAGAGTCGGGGATGAGATTTTATCAGACGCTCTCTCTAAAACGTTATGAATTAATGAACCGCTTTCAAAAGCAATTTTTTTAATAGGCAAAATTTAAAAAGGTAATGAACATGAAAACACTTTTACTTTCAATGACTCTCTTTGCATCGATGAATCTTCATGCAGCCATTAAGGTCGGCGTTCTTGCTCCAGAAGGAACAGGATGGGCAAAGAACATCAAGAAGATGGCAACAGAAATTAAAGATGCAACTAAAGGTAACGTTGAACTGAAAATCTACTACGGTGGATCTCAGGGAGATGAGCAGGATGTACTAAGAAAAATCAGAATTGGTCAGCTTCAAGGTGGAATTTTTACAGGGAAAACGCTAGGGGAAATTAACGGTGATGTCCGTGTAATGGAAGTTCCATTTACTTTTAACCATGACCGAGTAAAGGCCCTGAAGACTTTAGATGCAATGGTTCCTTATTTTAATCAAAAATTTGAACAAAACAAATTTAAGAACCTGGCTACATTTGAAATTGGTCATGTTTATTTCGTGACTCAAAAGAAAGTTCAGGATTTAAATTCTATCAAGTCACTTAAGATCTGGACTTGGGACGGTGACCCGATCGTGGCAACTCTTTTTGAATCAATGAACCTTATCGGTGTACCACTTGCTCTACCAGATGTTTTGGCGTCTCTTTCTACTGGTGTTGTTGAAGCAGCCTATGCTCCACCTATCGGAATTATTGCTCTTCAATGGAATACAAAAGTTAAGTACATTGTAGATTTCCCAATCTCATATTCTATTGGTGCCTTTGTTATTACCAACTCTGCATGGGCGAACATCTCACCTGCAGATCAGAAAATTGTATCTGATATCGCTAAAAAATATGAGAAAGAGATCAATTCTGGAAATGCCAAAGACAATGATGATGCAATGGCAGCCATCAAGTCTCAGAAAATTGAGTTTGTTAAGTTTAGTGACTCTGAAATCAAAGTTGCTCAAGGCTATAGAGCAAGCATGATTAAGAAGCTGACGGGAAAATTATTTTCAGCAGAAGCTTTAAAGAAACTTGAAACAGAAATGGCTAAAAAATAATCAGGATAAAGTTATGTTTGGCTTAGTAAAAAAATGCGACAGCATTGTTGAAAAGACGGCAACCTGGCTGTTGGTTATTTGTGTGATGTCTATGCTGCTCTTTAGTTCTCTGAGCATTGTAGCAAGATGGTTTCATCATAACATTACATGGATTGATCCCTTTGTAAGACACCTGGTGTTTATTAGCACTTTTCTTGGTGGTGTTGTCGCCACTGGAAAGGGGACACATATCGGTATCGATATCGTGGGTAAATTTGTGGAAAGCAAAGGATGGCATTCTGCCAAAACGGCCATCAGCAGAATTATCATGGTGTCTTCGATGTTTGTTTTATTATGGTTGATCAAGTCTGGAATTGACTTCACTCGCGTGGAGATGGAATTCTCAAAAGAGGAATTCTGGGGAATTGGAAGCGGCTACCTGGTTATGATTATCCCGGTTGGTCTAGCTTTTTTACTCGTTAGGTTTCTTTTGGTTTTTCTTTTAAGCTTTGAAGCTAAACAAGAGGAGGCAGCATGACCGGTACTATTGCTGCATTAGGGATTGTCTTTCTTGCAATTCTTGGAACTCCACTTTTTATTATTATGTCACTTGCGGCCCTGGTAGCCTTCACATTTTCTGGCGTAGAGGTTTCAGCTGTCGCACAGGAATTTTATAGAATCTCATCTGCACCCACTTTAATGACTATTCCACTTTTTACTTTTGCCGGGTATTTAATGGCAGAAAGTAAATCACCTCAAAGACTTCTCAAACTGGCCGAAACTGGATTGGGCTGGCTTCCGGGTGGTATTTCAATTGTTGCTCTTGTCGTTTGTGCTTTTTTTACGGCCTTCACTGGAGCATCAGGTGTCACGATCATTGCTCTGGGAGGATTAATTTATCCGATCCTGATGAGAGATGGGTATTCAGAAAAATACACTTTAGGAATGATTACTGCCTCTGGTTCTCTTGGTCTTCTTTTCCCGCCATCACTTCCAATCATCCTTTATGGAATGGTGGCTAAAGTTGATATTGATAAGTTGTTTAAGGCCGGAATTGTTCCTGGAATTGTTATTATGCTCATTCTTTCTTTTTGGGCGGTTTACAACAGCCCAAAGCATACTGGAGAGAAAGCGAATAAATTTGTTTTAAAAGATTTCGTTGCGGCCTTAAAAGAAGCGTGGCTTGAGGCCTTACTCCCGGTAGCTGTTCTTGTAGGGATCTATGGTGGAATTGTTACGGTGACGGAAGCAGCGGCCTTTACGGCCTTATACATTTTTATTGTGGAAGTCTTTATCTATAAAGACCTTGATCTATTTAAGGATATTCCAAGAGTCATTGTCGATTCGATGAGCTTAGTAGGGGGAATTCTCCTGATTCTTTGTTGTGCTCTTGGGTTTACGAACTTTTTAGTAGATGAAGAAGTTCCGCTTAAAATTTTTGCGCTAATGAAAGAGTTTTTACATGATAAATACTCATTCCTCCTTTTCCTGAATATCTTTCTTCTGATTGTCGGTTGCTTGATGGATATCTTCAGTGCGATTATCGTTGTCGTACCGTTAATTATTCCTATTGCCAATGACTTTGGTGTTGATCCAATCCACCTGGCGATTATTTTCCTGGCAAACCTGGAGATTGGATACTTAACTCCACCGGTAGGTATCAACCTTTTTATTGGAAGTTTTAGGTTCAATAAACCAATTACGACTTTGTATCGTGCTTCTGTTCCCTTTTTAATTTTACTGATTATTGCACTGGTCATTATTACCTATGTACCAAGTCTGAGTTTGTTCTGGTTTAAATAGATGTTTATATTTTCACGATTCCATACATTCACTCTGACGCTTTCGATGTTATGCACATCGGTGGCGTCAGTTGCTGATACTAAAAAACTTGATGATTATTACCGTGACGTGTTTATGGGTGAGAAAAAAACCATAAACTATGCAGGGCCACTTGATCCACGCAGCCAATATAGTGACAGCGTAGGGGAGTTGATTCTTTTAGACGACACTTTTAAAGACGCCTACATGAACCAGCAGATTCAAGATGAGCCGTTTGTGCTTCACCGTTACTGGTTTAATGAGGTAGTTGAGAAATCGACTTGTCCGGATGAAACTCTCGGCGAGAATATCGATTATATCCGTTACCTGTATCGTCTGGTGACGATGAGTTATTTATTTGAGGGGCTTAAGCTCAACAACAAGTTGTCTTCTCAATTGGGTGGAAAGAATATCTGTTCAATGAGTTTTAAAGATGTTTTTGGTGGGTGCACTCCTGAGTCTTCAGATATGAAGAAGTTTCATGAAAGAGTGTACGGGAAATTTGTTAACGAGATTGAAAAGATTCATACGCCGGCCTTTAGCAAAAAAGAAACGGCTGCATGGCTTAATGAGTTTCAGGACTCGACATCACTGACGACTGAACCAACTTTTGCTCGACTGCACGAGTGGTGTATTGCCAATAAGAAAAACTGCCGTGGCCTTACTGTTGAAGAAATTAAAGATGCTCTTGCGGGGTTTTGCGCAAGCGATACAAAGACCATTAAGATGCTTTGTTCTGAAAAGGACAGCTTTTATGGACTTTCTGGAATTTCCACTCCAACTGACCTGATTAAAAAATCAAATGCCTTTAACCTGATTAACCAATCGGGGATGGGGGAAGAGTGTCTACGCCGTTACGGGAAACTTTTCCAGAATAAAGAATCGAGTTACCCGGTTCTTTCGAGACAGTACCCACTGCTTTATTCCTATCTGCTAAAGTCTAATAGCCGTTATCAGCAAGGGGAGCTTTTCCTCCCAGGTGCGCTTAAAGAATTTGATATGAAGGGGCTAAGTGACTTCCTGACAGCTTTAAAACCACCTAAGGTTGAGCCAGTAGTGGTCATTGTAAAACCAAAACCGAAGCCTAAACCAAAGCCAGTTGTAGTGGAAGCCCCGAAGGTGGAAGAAAAGAAACCTGAAGCACCTCCTGTTGTAGTAGTAGAGCCTCCAAAACCACAGATCAGCGAGTTTGAAAGGGCCGCTCAGGAGCTTCAACAAAAAGGGCTTTCGAGCATCGATGTGGATATGGATATTTTCCGCGACGATTTTGAATTTACTCAAGAGATGATTACAGAATTATCAGGCCCGATTAAAAAGTTCCAGACCAGATCGGCCCTAAACGATATGAAGTCTTACGATATGTTGGGATCTAAAGATGCTCCGGTCGGTTTGATCTTTCTTAAGTTCTTAATCGATACAGAAAACCATCAGGGACTTTATAACATCGTGACGGTGTTAGGAGAGAAGTTCTACGTGGTCAACGACCTGGAAAAGAAAAATACGCCTCATTATGTTCAATTAAAAAACGACGCCTCTACAAAAAACCGCTGGCAAATCATTCTACTTAAAAAATAAAAAACCCCGAAAAGAACTTTCGGGGCTTAATAAGAAGAAGATTATTTTCTTTATTGATTAGTTATATTTTTTAGCAACAGATTTCAACTGAGACTGAACACTTGATGACATATCCAACATTAACAGGATACCAGCATTTTCACCGTTCGCGTCTTCACCAACAAGAGAGATGTTACCAATTCTGTTTGAACCTGTGTAATATCTAGCTGTAATGATCGAGTTACCAATTCCTAGACTCTTAACTGGGATGAATACACCAAACAGTTTTGGCCCTAGGTAGAAACTCATATTCTTGAATTTCTCAATTGAGAAAGCTACTGCCGGTAAACGTCCGCCAGCTACACCAGGTAGAGAACGTCCACCAGGAAGTGTTGCAGGGTCAAGCGTTTGAAGGCTTGTATTAAATACGTCTTTTAGAGAAACAGAGATCGCCATTAGAGTTCCAGCTGATTGAAGGTCTGGAGAAATCTCTAGGTATGAGTTTGGATACTTCGGAATGTTGTAACGAAGTCCACCATCAAGTTGTAGGTTTTGGAAAACCATTGAGATCAACACATTGTCTTGAACAAGAGTTACAGACATGTTGTTTACACCCGGTACCTGGATGTTAGATGAGCTGGTACCATCACCACATGAAGTTGAGAGAACGCCTGCAGTTAGAGCGACTGACAGGACAAGGGCCTTAGTGTGCGAAAAGATCTTCATCATACGACTTCCATTAGAAGCTTGTTGTGGTTCTTCTTATCAACTAGGGTCAACGTGAACAGACGTACCGTAGAAGACTCACAAACGTTTTTTCAAAGTAAGAGAAGATTACTCGGTTATTCCGCTAGCTTCAAGGAAAGCAAGCGCGCTAAGAATTTTCATAAGTTAGAGAAAGGGCACTTTTTTAAAAGTGCCCAGTATTTGTGTGTTTGTTGAAAAGGGCCTAGGAATAGTCAAGAGTTAGGACTAGAGCACGGCCTTTAGAGTAAGGCTTCCAGCGTGTTGTTCGTAATCGCCAAAAAAGCGTCCGTAAGCAGCACTTAGTGAAAGATACTGAGAGAAACTGTAGCGAGCTGTAGCATCTACAAGAGTGTTCTTTTCATCTTTCTTTGATGTAGTGTTGTAGAAGACTCCGTAACCACCACCAACAGTTGCACTTAATTCTTGAGAGAAGATTTTTGAGAAACGGAGCATGTGTAATTGATCGTCAGATTGTTTGTTACCTAATCCAAAACCAACTGTTCTTAACTTAATAGAAGACTGGTTGTGATCTGGAGAGTTGTTAACAACACTTGAAAGTGAATCAAATCCACCTGCAATTAAACCACCATCAAGTGTGGCCATAGACTGGAACTCAACTTTGAAGATTTCAAAGTCGTGCGCAAGTTTTAAAGCAGCAGCGTGGTGTTCGTCTTTATAGTAAGCAGACCCGCCCCATAGAAGTGTGTAGTAGAAATTGAAATCAATTCCAAGAGCAGAGCCTTCAAGTTGAGGAGAGAATTGTTTTACGTTATCTAGATTCACGCCATTGAACCCAGATGTCGCCGCATTGTATTTTCTCGCCGTCCAGTAACCAGTTTGAAGAGCATACTTCATTCCAGAGAAAGCACCGTAGTAGTTAAGCGAGTACATATCAACATCGTCTTTAGCGTTGTTAAGTGCACCTTCAGCTCTTTTATCGTAAGCAAAAGCTACAGCGTCGTAGTTGTCGCGGATTTTAATCACCTGAATTCTGTCTCTTCTGTCATCAGAAGTAACGAAGCTTCCTGGTGTCGTTACAACGTGGCGACCAACAGATGTGATCCAGTTGTTTTTTGAGTATTCAATAACTGCGTGGTCTAGGCGAGTGACGTTGTCGTTTCCGAATCCATCATCATTTGTTCCACCAACAGCAGTCCCTGTGTTTTGAGTTGTCGAAGAGTAGATACCTTTATGGTTGTCACCTTCCCAGCTATCGCTAGCGAGAACGGCTCCAATTTTTACCGACAGGTTGTCATCTGGTTTTGCGACAACATTTAGTCTAAAAAATTGATTGAAGGCTTGAGTTCCGTTGTTACCTGTAGAATTTTTAAAGTAACCGCGAACGTAAGCATCGCCTGAGTAAGAAAGCTTCGTTTCTGCATGGGCAACAGATAGAAGAAGAGCGAGTAAAAACACTAATGCTTTCATTATAAAAGTCTCCTGAATTTTTGAAGGCAAAAGAGTCTATCAGGCATCCTTTGTTGTCAAAGGAATTACCCTGTCATTTTGACTTCTCAAGGACTTAATGCGAGGAGTATTTAATAGTCGGTGTGAAAGTTCACCAGTTCGATGTATTCACCTTCGATTGTCTGGGCCCCGCCATGGTGAGCAAAGGCCGTGACACGAATCACTTGAGCACCTGAGGCGTTTCCTGCTTTGATGCCGGTAGGAGAGTCTTCAAAGATAATCGAGCGTTCATGGTTCGTGTTTAATCTCTTCATCGCTTCGATGTATGGATCAGGATGTGGTTTTGTTAAAACGGTTTGATTGCGTCCCATCTGGATTTTCATAAAGTGGTCTAATCCAAAACATTTCATCGTTTCATGAACAATGATGTCTTCACTGGCACTGACAACCGCACACATTTTATTTTCTTGTTTCAAATGATTTAAGAATGGAAGAAGTCCAGGTGTGATGTACTGATCTTTTTCATGGTCTTTTAATTGTTTAAAGAGATTGATCAAGTGATAATTCTTCTGTTCAATTGCACGGTCAATTTCTTTGTCACTAAGCTGTGGGCAAACAGTCTTTAACACCACATGATCGGTCATTCCATAAAACTGATCGATACAGGCCATGAGGTCAACTTTGACTCCCATTTCCGCTAAAACGATGACGGCTGCCTTGGCATGCAGAGGCTCCGTATTGACGAGTGTCCCGTCCATATCAAAGAGAATCGCATCTTTAAGTCGTACTAGAGTTTTTAAGTCGGTCATGTTTTGCCCGGTAAAAATTTAAGGGAATGTTTGTTATAATCTTACTAGAGAGAGTAAGGACTATACCATGAAAATCTTCCGAAATGAATCGACAGTTTCATCCTCATCACCGGCAAAAGCTGAGAAAGCTTCTTCGAGAGAAGGCAAGGGTATCTCTCGCAAAAAGCCAGCTCCACCGGAAAGAAAAAATATCAGCGCGAGCGAGATAAAAGAAAAATTGGCGGCCCATGTGGAAACATCGGACACAGCTAAAAATATGGCGCTCAAAAGCAACTCGAAAAAATTAGGTGAAGGCTTTCTTAATGACAGTGTTAAACCTGAATTGATCAAGCCATCAGTGGTCGATGAGGTAAAAGTAGAGAAGCCGGACATTGACGAAGACAATTCTCCTAATACTAAAAGCCTAACGATCAAAAGTGATATTGCCCTTAATGACCCTAAGGACACCAACACTCAGGAGAAATTAAAAACGGTGCTTTCAAAAGGTGCTTTTAATTTCAACCCTAAGGAAAGAGAAGCTCTCGAGAAGATTCTCGGCCAGCAGTAAACCTGTAAAATTTACAAGATTTCCCAGCATTTTCCAGATTTATAGTAGGATAGGGCATCCATTTTTTTTAAGAGGTGTCCTGTGAAAGCTATTTTATTATCTTTTTTAATCCTAGGCTCAAACGTTGTTCTAGCTGACACATTAATTTGTTCAAATGAAGAAGTAACAGCTTCTCTTGAATCGGGAATTTTAAATGTAAATGGTGTATCACTGGAATGTCTGGAGACCGAAGGTGATGTTTGTACAGCAATCAACTTTGAAACAGTAGAGACAACTGTTTTGACATACAAAAAAGAATCCAACACAGCTACACTTGAACTAATGCCAGCACCTGGTAGTGGGCAGATTCAATCGATTGAACTTCTTTGCCGTTAGTATTTTATAAATTCAGGAAATAATATGAAGACTGTTTTATTGGCGGTATTTCTAAGTGCTTTTTCATTTCAGGCCTTTGCTCAAACAGATTGTGAAGTCACTCTTCGCCTTGATGCTAGTCAGATGTTTCTCAAAAAATTTGAAAATGTCGGAGACTCATTCTCTTTTGCGCTAAGAGAGTATGCTTTTGAGTATGTTTATTCAGATGCAACGAAAATGAATAAATTAAAAATCACTCATCTTCCCACTCAGGTCGTTAAGCAAATTGAAAATTCATCGGATTCAGTAGGTTTAACTTTTAGCGAATATGATTATAATGCTGCAAGAATCAAATGCTGGAAATCTTATACCGGTCCAATTGATCCGCCAGTTATTATCGACTAGTGAGATTTTGAGCTGTCTTTACTCTCAGCAATCAATAACATTTCATGAAGTTTATCAACTGTCTGCTTAATGACCACATCAAGTGACCCATTGATCATGGCAGCTGCCGAGTGATCGTGACCTCCGCCTCCAAGAGCGCGGGCCATAACCCCAACATCCACAGTTCCAATTGAGCGAAGTGAAACTTTGATATCCGGTCCCATTTCTCTGAACATGATAGCAACTTTGATATTGTCCAGAACCAACAGGTGGTTGATGAAAGCAAGTGTGTCTTCAGAGTCAACGTTGAACTTGTTAAGGAGTTCTTCCGTCAAAGTCAGCCAGGCCACTTTCTCATCTTTTGTCGTATGAGCGCTCGCCAGGACTTTCCCTAGAAGTTTCATATAAGAGATTTTCTTTGTCCCGTAGATCATGTTGTAGGCGTGAGGAGGGCGAACTCCTGTGTCCATTAAACTTCCGATCAGGCGGTGAGTGTTTCCAGTGACTGTTGGGTAGCGGAAACTTGAAGTATCAATCAAGATGGCCGTGTATAAAGGAAGGGCCATTTCTCTATTTAGTGGAACACCAAGAGACTGAATCAGTTCTCCGGCAAGCTCTCCCGTTGCCGCTTTACTTGTATCGATGCAGTTTTCGGCCATGACTTCTTTCGGGCATGGGTGGTGATCGATAAAAAGAAGGGAAGGAGCTTTTTTAGCGATGGCCTTCATTCCTTCACCAATTCTCTCTAAAGAGTTTGTATCGGTGACGATGAAGAGATCAACTTCGGCTTCAGGGTAGAATGCCAGGTAATCTTCGCGTGAAATGACCACATCTTCCGGATCGAGGTACTTGTAGCGTTCAAGTAATGGTTCCTCGTTTACACAAATAGCATTTTTGCCTAAAGAGCGCATTGCAAGGCAAAGAGCAATCTCACTTCCAATACCATCAGCATCAGGAATGATGTGAGTAGAGATGACGATGTTCTCGGCGTTTTTTGTGTAGTGATGAAATCTTTCGATAATGTTCATAGCATTAATAATTTACACTAAATTTTTTTCAAATGCTGTACTTTTTGTTACGATTTTCCACATTAAGGCGCTTTTTAGCGACATTTATTCATTAACACTATGTGGTCCTATGGAATTAGCGATAGAAATTCAGAAATTATGTAAGAACTATCCTGGACGCATGGCTTTAGATAATGTGTCTTTTGCTGTGAAAAAAGGAAGTATCCATGGCTTTTTAGGGCCTAATGGTGCTGGGAAATCCACGACGATGAAGATCTTAAGTGGGCTTATTCCAGAATCAAGTGGTTCATTTAAAGTGAATGGGAAAGTTGGTTTTTTACCGGAACATCCTCCGGTTTATCCCAACATGAGTGTGGAAGACTATTTAAAATTTGTCTTCGCCATCTATGCTCCTGTCATTAACGAAGCACGCGTTGATGAAGTTATGCAGAAGACTGGTTTAACAGATGTGAAGGACAGACTCATTGGCAATCTCTCAAAAGGTTATCAACAGAGAGTGGGGATTGCTCAGGCGATTATTCACTCACCGGAAATTATCATTCTCGATGAACCGACTGTTGGTCTTGACCCTGTAGCTATTCAAGACATCAGGTCTTTAATCCTGGAATTAAAAAACGAACACACTATTTTATTTTCGTCTCACCAACTGCATGAAGTAGAGCTTCTGTGCTCGGAAATCACGCTGATTAACCGCGGAGAGATTGTGGTCTCCGGATCAATTGAGACGATTTTAAACAGCCTTAAAACGAACATGAGCATTAAGGCGCGCGTTCTTTCTTTCTCGGAAGAACAAAAGAAAAAACTACAAAGCGCTTTTGCGGTTGAACACGTGGAAGTGACTTTTGATGAAGAACAAAAAAATACTTTGTTAAAAATTGTAACAAAAGGCAAGGCCGATATCCGCTCTGAACTTTCTCGTTTTCTAGTGGCCCCAGAGATTGGGCTTTTGGAATTTGCAGAAGAGCGCGGCGAGCTTGAAGATCTTTTCAAACGGATTCACGAATGATCTATTGTAAAAAAATTATGGTCCTGGCCAAAAAAGAGCTAAAGGACGCTTTTTCTTCTCCCTTAATTTATGTTCTCGCGGGATTGTTTTCCTTGATGATGGGGTGGTTGTTTTTTAACTACCTGGTCCAGTCAAAGCAGATGACAACAACGACGATGACCATGGGAGTGATCACTCCAATCTTTGGGAATATTAATTTTATTTTTATTTTCCTGTGCCCGCTCATCACGATGCGCTCGTTTGCTGAAGAAAAAAAGCAGCACACGCTGGATTTGCTTTTAAGATCAGAACTGACAGAAATGCAGATCATCTTAGGAAAGTTTATTTCTAACGTGGCGATGGTTCTTTTTATGCTGTCGCTGACTCTGCTTTTCCCATTAATTCTTTCTTTCTCTGGTTATAGCGACTGGGGAGTGGTGTGGAGTTCTTACCTGGGAATTGTTCTCTCGATCATGGCCTACACTGCTGTAGGGCTTTTTTGCTCAAGCCTAACTGACAATCAGATCGTGGCAAGTCTTCTGACGTTTTGTATTCTTTTAGGATCAATGCTTCTGGTAATTTCCGTCAATGCAACTAACAATTATCTTTTGGCCCTGATGGTTCAGTATCTCACGATTCCTTTTCACTATGAAGGATTCACCAGAGGTCTTCTGCGCTCATACAGTGTCGTGTACTTCTTGTCTTTTTATGCTTTTTTCTTTTTATTAACCCTGAAGTCTCTTCAGTCGAGAAAGTGGTAAGGGGATAAAAATGAAAAAATGGTACAACATTCTCTTAGCAATTATTATCAGTGTTCTTTACCTTGTGGTTATTGCTCTGTGGATTTCTATCCCGGAGGAGTTGACCCTGAATATCGCCGTGACGGCAGTGGCGATGGCCTTGACGTGTGTTTCAGTTTATTTAAACCGCGCAAGTCTTTCAGTCTATTACCAAAGCAATCACTTCAGAAAACTTCAGGAAACTCTCGTTTTCTTTGCACTATTATTTTCTCTCTTTGGAGTAGGGAACTACTGGGCCTATAAGCACCCGTCGCAGTTTGACTGGTCAGTTATCAAGTTAAACTCACTGACAGACCAGACCAAAAATATCCTTAAGGAAATGAAGGAGCCGATCACCTTTAAAATGTTTGCCAGAAAGCAGGAGTCACTTCCGTGGATGGCGCTTTTAGAGTTTTACCGTGCTGAAAAACCTTCAATCAATATTGAGAAGATTGATATTGATGTCCGCCCGGACTTAGTAGGCGACTACCAGATCAGCGATGCTGCCACTTTAGTTATTGAATACAATGGCAAACGCCAGAAAGTGACAGAAAGAGATGAACTCAATATCACAAATGGGTTGATTAAAATTTCCAGAAACCAGGACCCGGTGGTTTATTTTGTTCAGGGACACGGTGAAGGCGATATCAACTCTCAAGAAAATGAAGGAATGAAATTTATTTTCGAGTCGGCAAAAAACTCGGCAATGGATATTCGACCACTCAACCTTCTGACGACTCAAGTGATCCCTTTTGATGCAAAAGCAATTGTTCTTTGGGGTCCAAAAACTGCACTTCACGCCTCAGAAATTAATGTTCTTAGAGAGTTTCTTCAGAGAAAAGGAAACCTCATGGTGGCCATTGATCCGGAATTAAATGGAGACGTCCACCAGGATCTAAGGGCCTTATTAAGAGAATACAAGATGATCGTGAGAAACGATCTGGTGATGGATAGAAAGAGTTTTGTTAACGGCTCTAATGGCTCTATTCCGCTAGTCGATCATTTTGATCACGACAGTGAGATCACGAAAAACTTTAAAGGCCAAATCTTCTTCCCATTGGCCGCTTCACTTGATCCTATTCCAGATCAAGTTGTGCCGGGGATGAAGGGGACTGTGAAATCGCTTGCCGCTTCAACTCCTTTTCCCGATTCATGGGGAGAGACGAGCTTAAAAGAACTGGCCGCTCAGAATATGCAGTACACTCAAGGCGAAGACCGTCCAGGGCCACTAAGCCTGGCGCTGACGTTTGAAAGTGATACGAACAGAATTGCAGCTTTCGGAAACTCTTCGTTTGTTTACAATGCCTATTCAAAATTTGGCAGCAACTATGCCTTCTTCTTAAACTCGCTGTCGTGGGTTGTAGGCGAAGACCGTTTAATTTCGTTTAACCTTCCTATTGTTCAGAGTGAGCCGATTTTTATTTCAGCTCCTCAGATGGGGATAATTTTTTATTTTTCAGTGCTTTTCTCTCCGTTGGTTCTCTTTGGCCTGGCGATTTTTATGTACAGAAGAAAGCGCGATAAATAGGAAAAATGATGAAAGAAAAAATTTTAAAACATAAGAACCTGGCCCTCTTTATCTTGTTAGTGATAGCTCTGGCCGGAACTTATATCTTTGAAGAAAGAAGCAATAAAATTAAAGAGGCCACAGAGGCCAAAAAGAATGCGCTTCTAAACTCTGAAGGGCTGGGAGAAATCACCAGCATTCAGGGGATCAAACTCAATTTCGAGCGCCGTGGAGGCTTTTTCTACGACAAAGAAAACAATATGAGACTTAGAGAAGAAAGACTCAACGAGTTTTTCACTATCCTGGGTGGCCTTAAAGTTAAAACTTTTCTCAATCAAGCAGAAGTCGCCAAAGTCGGGGAGAGCTTTTACATCCCTGATCCTTCAATGAAGATGACGTTTCACTTTGATAAAGGGCAAATGACTTTTATCCTGGGGAAAAAACTGGATTACGACCAAACATTTTATATGCAGGTCGTGCGCGATAATAAGTCGCAGATTGTAATCGTTAGCGATGAGTCCCCTGATCCGGGCGTCTATGAAAGTGATGACCAATACAGAAGATCAGACGTTAAATTTAAAAGGCTTCAGGTTGTTTTTTTCCTGACCAATAAATATTTCTATGACACTAGAGTGTTTAAGGATTTTAGTTATCCGGAAGACAAGATCAATTTTGAGACTATCAGGATTGCAACGTTTAGAAATAAGGCCTATTCCATTTCTTTTAAAGACTCGACCACTAATCCAGCTCCACCAAAAGGGATTGAATACTTCGATGAAAACTGGGTCTCTTTTCACCAGTTTCTTTCAAAGTTAGAAGGAAAAAGCATTTATTACCCTGCCAACCCAGCACTTTTGGATGAGGTTCTTTCACAGTTTGAAGTCGTCGATAGAGAAAAACGCAAATACACACTGACTGTTTATAAGAAGTATGGCGAAGATAACGGCTACTTTTTAAAGACCAGTCTCGACAACATCGTTTATCAATTAAAGCCTGAAGATGCTCAGTACTTTTTCGTGAACGTTCAGGACTTCTGGCACAAAGTGATTGCTCCAAAAGAAAAGAGTTACACTCTGAATGTTTCTTTTTACGATGGAAAAACTGAAACGGTAAAAGTAGAGGACAAGGAACTTTTTAAAGTTCTTCCGACCAACACGAAATACACTGAAGCATCGATTCGAGCTTTGGAATTTAAACGCCTGATTGAATTCTTTAAAATGGAAGGCAATCACGTCAATGATTTAGATATAAGCCCAACTGATTTACTCAAGAAAAATATCATGAGAGTTCATTTTGATAATAGGCATTTGAGTGTTATTCTGGAAGAGAATGAAGCAATCATTGTCGACCTGGATAATAAAGTGATGGTTCACCATCTGGTCGGCGAGAAACTTCCTTTTAGTATAAGATACGAAGACTATTTTGCAGGCCCTAAAAAATGATTCACTCTCTCAATTTATATTTCCAGACTTTCCTGAAACCAACGCAAAGATCGGTGGAAGGAGAGAGGATTTCGTATTTTGAGGTGATGGGGATTTCATGGTCCCTGCATATGATCTACGCTTTTTACTCGATCTTCGCCCTTTATTTAGGGATCAGAAGTTACGAGTACCTTTCTAATTCAGCTGATTTTTCTCATTTGCTTTTTGAGTCCATCAATGTGACTTTCCAAAAGATCTCTTTGATGATGACGTTATTTGAAGTGATCTTCTATCCGTTCATTTTTCAATTTGGTTTTAAGTTCTGGGCCTACGTTTTAAGATTTTATGCTCAGATTTTTGAATACGATGGGGAGCGCTCAATTGATGCCGAGATCGAAGAGCTCCTGAATTCTATTTTTACGGCCAATATTTTTTTAATTATTCCGATTTTTGGAAATGTCTTAAGCGTCCTGACGATGGGTCTTTATCTTTTTAGCGGCCTTCGCGCTAAACTGGGATTTACTCGAGTGCAAGCTTTTTTAGTGCTCCTGACTCCACTTTTTTTGATGTTTTTAACGACTATACTCGTCGCGTCTTACTTCACGTTTCTGATATCCCTGATCTAACAACTTAAATTTTATTGATGTTAGAATTTGAAGGCCTAAACCCGATTGAAAACGGGCCTTTCATCTGCCAAGATGAGCAAACACACACACAATTGTTACGATATTTTTGAGACATTTTGGGGAGAGATCTATGACTCTATTTGCAGGGATGCCAGGTAGTTCTGGAAGTATTGAGGTCGTTTGCGGACCTATGTTTTCAGGTAAAACAGAAGAGCTTATTCGCCGAGTGAAAAGAGCACAGATCGCTCGCCAAAAAGTCCAAATTTTCAAGCCAGCAATTGATAACCGCTACCACGACACAGAAGTCGTATCGCACTCATCGCTTTCAATTGAAGCGACTCCAGTGAACTCTTCTATTGAAATTCTACAAAAAGTTTACGATTCAACGAGAGTTGTAGGGATTGATGAAGTTCAATTCTTTGATGAGAGCATCTCGATTGTAGTTGAGAAACTTGCTCGCCGTGGGATTCGTGTCATTATGGCAGGCCTTGACCAGGATTATATGGGCAAGTCCTTTGGTCCAATGGCAAATCTTCTGGCGATCGCTGACAATGTCACTAAGATTCAGGCCATCTGTACAGTGTGCGGAGCACCTGCTTCAAAAACATTTAGAAAAGATCCAAAAAATACTAACCAGGTTCTCGTTGGAGAAACTGATCTGTATGAGGCACGCTGCCGTGCTCACGCCGATTTCTTCGGTGAAGACCAGGACCAGTTAGCATTCTTCGTGAATTTAAACGAGTCTCGTTCCAAAACACAAAATTTATAGTACACTAGTAGGCAATATCAATCCTCCTCGCACAGGGTATTAGGATGACAAAGCCTGCTCCTATTGGTGTCTTTATTTCCGAAGAACAAATTCAGACGCGCGTGAAAGAACTCGCTGGCATGATCAATCGTGACTTTCAAGGTCAGGATGTGGTTGTGGTCGGAGTTTTAAACGGCTCTTTTATTTTTTGTGCAGATTTAGTCCGTCACATTAAAACTCCAGTGCATATCGAGTTTGTTTCCCTGAGTTCATACGAAGGGACGAACAGCTCGGGGGAAGTGGCCTTCCGCATGGACGTGAAGCAGTCGCTGGAAGGAAAAAACGTGATCGTCGTTGAAGACATCGTCGATACGGGATTGACCATCAGCTTTCTTTTAAAACACATGAAATTAAAAAACGTGAAGAGCTTAAAGCTTTGTTCGCTCCTAAGAAAAAAAGCACGTCTGAAAGTAGATGTGCCGATTGATTACTTAGGTTTTGATATCGAAGATAAATTTGTTATTGGATATGGTTTGGATTTTGATGGGCGCTACCGTGAACTTCCATACATTGGAGTTTATGGTGAGTAAGGAAGTACTGGTAGAAGGATCTGTTCGCGTAGATTTGTTAGGGGGGACTCTGGATCTTATCCCTATCAATCTTATTTTGCCAAACGTAGTGACGTTAAACCTGGCAACATCGCTTAAAGCAAAAGTAAAAATCACTCACATCGATTTTGATGGGGTGGAAATCGTTTCAAAAGATTATAAGACCACTGATAAGTTTAACCGCGCTGATTTCACAGCAGAGAATTTACAAAAGAATTTCTTTGGAAACTTAACGTTCATTGCTCATATCTTGAACTTATTCGCTTTAACAAAAAACGTCCGCATGGAGCTTGAGTCTGGTTCTCCTCCGGGAGCAGGGCTTGGTGGCTCATCGGCGATGGGTGTAACTTGTTACGCAGCTATTTCAAAATACCTGGGAATTGAATACAACAGAATCGAAGCAATTCAAAAGATCAATGCACTAGAGGCCCTGATCATCGATTGCCCGGCCGGATATCAGGATTATTACCCTGCTTTATTCGGGGGAGTGCTAGGATTAGTTCCACGACCGGGAGCGGTTCATGTTGAGCAGCTTTACTCAAAAGAGTTAAAAGAAGTTTTAGAAAATCACATCACACTTGTTTACTCAGGTGAGACGAGAAATTCAGGAATCAATAACTGGGAAGTTTATAAGGCATTTTTTAATAAAGACCAAAACGTAAGACATGGTCTGGGGGAAATCGCCCGTCTTTCTCATGAAGCTTATAACGCGATTAAAGAAAAGAGATACAACGATCTGATTCCTTTAATTGCAGCTGAAGGAGAAGAAAGAAGAAAATTATTTCCGGGAATCCTGACTCCGAATATGAATCAACTGCACATGGTTTTAAAAGACCAGTCAGCGCATTTTGGAATGAAAATTTGCGGAGCAGGTGGAGGCGGATGTTTCCTGATCACTCACAAGCCAGGAGACCGCGAGTACATCGATCAGCTTCTTGGAAAATTTCAAATGAAGAGACTGACGTTTAATGTAGAAGGCCCACTTTAATGGACACAAACAACATCGGAAGCTTAAGTATGAAGGGTGGTAGAAATGATAATTTCTACTTCTGCCTCCTTGAATACTACCCAGACAGCAAACGATGGTTTCTAAAATCACTTCTTCCGGTTAAAGATGAAGAGGTGAATCATAATGACGACGCTATTCATGCCTGGATTAATAACTATGATGTCAAACAACTCGTAGTTGATTTCCCGCTTTCAAAACCAGCGATTGAATGTGCGAGCGATGCTGAAAAAAAGATTAATGTCGTTCAGGAAAAAATCAAAAATCTTCTTGATGAAGACCAAAAGCTCATCAACGAAAACCCAAAGAAATACGAGCAGGAAAGAAATAAGGCCGACGAAATCGTCTACAACCGCGACATCTTTTCAAAAGAGACAGCTCATCACCTTTTATCGCGCTCATTTAAAAGACGCCTGAAAAAAGGTTTCCTTCCATACTGGAACAGGACTCTGGATTTTTGGGTTTGGAAATACTACTACGACCAGATCTTAGAGATGTTCAATACATCCTTTGATTCTTTCGGAAATGTTTCGCTCATGGTTCTTTTCCGTTTTAACTATATCAAGCGCCATTTCCCGAAGGAATTGGAGCTTTTTGAGGCCAATGCTCACATTATTATCGTCGAGCTTCTTAGGTCTAAAATCATCCTTAAAAAAGACGTTGAGCTTTTATCTGATATCGACCTGGGGTATGAAACTCGCCTTGAGACGATTAAAAAGATTGAAAGCAAACTGGATATCTTTATCTACAATCACGACCTGGAGATCCTGGTTAAAAACCCACGCGCTTTTGACTCTTTCCTTTTGGCCCTGGCGGGACAAAACGTGCTTCAAAAGAAAAACAGAGAGCTTCCAGACTGGACGATGCCAGAGGAAACAAAATTCATTATTCCGGATTTTGGAATCTAAGCGCGGGCAAGAACTCTAGAGCTGATCTCTACCGTTAAAATCACTCCCAACACAGCTCCTAAAAGCCATAGAAGAGAAAACTCGATAAAGAGGTTAGGGTTCATAATCCCGAAGAATCCAATTGAGCTTAAGATTAAAACAGAAGCTGCAAGAACTTCTCTGTGTCTTAAGGCCCTGACTTCGTCGCGGTTAAGGACGATGCTCGCGATGAGCATTGATGTGGCTGTAAAGAAGAGTCCACAAAGGAAATTGCACACAGGCATCCCAAAAACCATAAACGTATGCATAAGATTGATAGGAAGCTTAAAAATCTTAAAACCAAACTGTGGGCAAACTGAAAGCGTGATTACAGAAGAAAGAATGTGAGCGAGAAAAACTTTTCCCAGAAGATGACTAACTTTTGGGTGCAGCTTTGCGTGCACACTCGTTAGAATTTTTTCATTCACTGATGGTGGAATTTGATTCATAGGGCTTCACCTTTCCTCATCTTTGCCATAAGTCGGCTGACAGTTTTTCTTAGAGAGACTTCACTTTTACCCAACACTTGTGAGATTTCTTCATAAGAGAGATCATCGATAAATTTCATGGCCAGGAGTTCCTCTTGATCGGCCTCGAGAGAGGCGAGTGCACTGGTATCCACCATGCTTTCTTCCTGAGTCTCAGGAGAAAATTTATCCAGACGGTCCTTATATCTCTTGGCACTTCTAAAGTGATCCAGTGCCTGGGTTCTGGCGATGACAAAAAGCCATTGCTCAAATTTAAACTTATCTTTGTAGAGGTGCTTGCTTTCGTGAATCTTAAGAAACACCTTTTGCAATAAATCCTCACTTTCTGCCTGATTCCTGGTTTTTTTCACGAGAAAACTAAACACACGACCACTGTAGCGAGAATAAAGCTCGCTGAAAGCTTCGTAAGCTTCAGTAGGTGAATGTGTCTGGTAGATGAGCATGAGCTCCTCCGCCGAAAGCGCTTTTAAATTGGCCAGCGTTTTCCTCTCTCGTAAACGCATACGTCACAAACCCTCAGGATGTGACGTATAGGGGGTAATACTGGCTTTATCATAGCAAGGGGCGGACGTGTTCACCAAATTTTTAACAGTTACCGGTCTATTTTTATCAATTTTCATGGGGGAAAAGGCCCATGCTCACCCTGTGGCCTACGCCGGGTCCACATCAATTATGACTTGGAATAGTAAGGAGATGAGCGACTGGATGTTGACTCATAGTTATACTTCCAAGTTTTCACTGGCGGCCCGCTACTTGCGAATGGATACCCGCGATGGAGAAAGAACATTCTATATGCCTCAGGTGAATTACCTGCTTAAAAGATGGAATGAGCTGGACTCGCAGGCCAACATCTATCTTTCTCTTGGGCATGGGGGAGAGAAAGTGAACTCTTCTTTTAAGAATACAACTGGAGCGGCCCTGGAAGCAGACTGGGAGTCGAGAAAATACTACGTCTCTTTTAGAGAGGACGTTCTTTTGTCTCATAAAGATTCAAAACGCAATATCTATCAAACGAAAGTCAGAGCGGGGTTTGCTCCTTACCTGGCCGAGTTTAACGAAATGAACGCCTGGTTTATTTTACAGGCCGATAAATCCAACAAAATGACAGATGAATATAAACTCACTCCTTTTATCAGGCTCTTCTATCACAACATCCTTTTGGAGTTTGGATCGACGATGAAAGGGGACTCACAATTTAACTTTATGGTGCACTTTTAGGCAGGAGATTTTCATGAAAACATTATTACTAGCTACATTACTTATGTCAGGAAGCGTTTTTGCCGGGGATAAAATTGATATCACGGTAAAAGGAATGGTTTGCTCATTCTGCTCGCAGGGGATCACGAAAAAATTTAAAGAAGAAGGCGTAAAAAACGTCAACGTGGATTTGGGAAAACACTTAGTGAGTTTAGAGCTTGCTGATAACCAGAAACTGGACAATGCCCGTATTGAAAAACTTTTAACGGACGCCGGATATGGAGTAGAAAAAATTGAAACCAAATAGTGATTTACAAAAAAATATCTGGATTTCTTTTTTCAGTTTATTCACTTCGATGAGTACACTGGTGTGCTGTGCACTTCCAGCATTACTGGTCTCGATTGGATTGGGAGCGACGATGGTGGGATTGGTTTCGGCCTTTCCGGGACTCATCTGGCTTTCGGAAAATAAGCTCCTGGTTTTTTCATCATCATTTATCATGCTGGCGATTAGCTCTTACATGCAATACAGGGCGAGGTTTCTTCCTTGCCCGATTGATCCTAATGAAGCGCGTGCGTGTACCAGTGCCCGCCAGTGGTCAAAACGAATTACAATTTTTTCGATTGTCGTCTGGGCGATCGGAGCTACTTTTGCCCTACTGCCGATGATTCTTTAAAGAGTTTAGAGAAAACGTAATAGCCAAAAACGTAGATGATCATTGGCAGAAGGCCAAAGCCTGAATGCATGACAGTGACAAAAAAGAAGGCGGCAAATCCAGCGACTGAAAAAAACTTCAAATATAAAAAGGCCGCCTTGAAGTTTTTAATCGCCAGAGCGTACACAATCGTTTGAGCGAGAATAAAAACCAGCAGAAAAAATGTCAGGCTTTGCAGCAGGATTTTATAGAGCTGGATTTGGAAATCGGGAGAGTCGATACTCTTGGCCGCGATCGTTCCATAGTTATTATAGTTCGTGGCCATAAAATATAGCCATGCCATAAGTGTGAGGTCACTTAAAAAGCAAAGAGTGATCGCCAGGATCTTTTGTTGTTTTCTAGTTAGATTCAATTCCACCTTCAGAAGAGATGGTTAGACTGATCTCGCGGGTTTTATCCGCAATCACTTTCGCGACAAATTCTTTGTTTTGAATATCTTTTAAATCGTTGGAATCCATTTCACCGCTCTCTTGCCCCAGGAGATAAAGCTCTCCCATAATGCTTCTGTCTAGCTCAGTGTTTTTTCCGATTAAAATGATTTTATAAGCACAGGTTAAAAGTCTCCAGCCCGGAAGCATTTCTGAAAGTGAGCCTTTTTTAACAAAGAGTGAATACTCATCGGTCGCTATTTTTTTCAGGATGGTCTGCGGGTAACGAATCGATTCTTTTCTCACTCCTTTTACATCAAAGTGACAGCTCATGACCGCTTGCCAGTCTGTGAGGACCAGGTTTTTTGAAACGCGGATTTTGCCGTTAACTTCGGGTGCCTTAAAAGACACGATGTCGGCATGAGCGGAGCTCAAACAAAAAGCGATGAGTAGAAGAAAGAGACTTAATTTCATGCCAAAAAGTTTAGAAATTTTAGAACTCAATGAATAGTTTTTTAGTGAATAAATTTTAAAATAAGTGATAATTGACTCATGAAGAAAATAATCATTATTCTCCTTCTCACAGTAGCAGCGACGGCCTTAGGTTTATATTTTAGGCCTTCTTATCCATTAATTGGGCAGTTAGACTGGTGGAATGTCCTGACTAAAGGGTATTTTGTGGGGGCAGTCTCAGGTTTTTTCAGCCAGGGGTTCCTGGATGAATCTTTCTGGTACGTGATGCGCTATACGATGGGGGGATTGATTGTGGGTCTTATGATCGCCATGGCCTTCGGTGGAAAGTCGTCGGGGTCAGCTAAAAAGAAGAAGGCCTGATTTATTCGTCGTAACTTCCACGCTGAAGTTTTCTCTTCACATCTTTTTCTTTATCGCTTTCGCGTTTGTCGTGAAGTTTTTTACCTTTTGCCAGCGCAAATTCTAGTTTTACCTTTGAGTCTTTAAAATAAATTTTAGTGACAACTAAACTCATCTGCTGAGTTTTCATCGTGTGGTAAATGCGGTTGATTTCCAGTCGGTTTAAGAGAAGTTTCTTAACCCTTGCTTCCTGGTGGTTGTGAATGTTTCCAAAGGCGTATTGAGGAATAAGAACGTTATAGGCCCACACTTCACCTTCGCCATCAATGACGACGTAGGCTTCGCCCAGGTTAACTTTGCCTTCGCGTAGAACTTTAACTTCCGTTCCTTGTAAAACGATCCCTGCTTCAAAGAATTCCTTTAAAGAGTAGTCAAAGCCTGCACGTTTATTTGTTCCAATTATCTTCATTAGAAATTAAATTTCACTCCAAATGTCGCAGCTAAAATATAGCCGCCAATGTCGTAGCCTGGAGCTCCCAGCTTTTGCCCGGCCGTTCCATTTTCTTGCCCGTCAGCTTTTGTGACGTGCTTTTCTAGTAAATGATGATACTGGAGACTTGTTCCTAAGTGAACATCTTTTGACCAAATGACCATACGGTATTGAATCCCACCTGTTCCCACAACTGTGTCGACATCAATTGAGTTACCCGCTTGTGAGAAATCTCCTTTAAGCGGTGTCATGCGGTACTGGGCCCCAAGTAAAGTGCTCCAGCGGTCAGTCCAGTTGTATTTGATCCCAAGGCGAGGGTTGATCGTGTCGCGAGTGGTGATCTTTTCGTAGTTATTACTTGGAACAACGGCACCTGATGTTTTTTCAACTTTCATGATCGGTGTTTTGTAGTTTGACCACATCTGATACTCAAGACCAGCGTAAAGCTCGGCATCGCCCACAATGTAAGTTGAACCTAAACGGAAAGTGTGTGGATCGTAGTAAATCATCGACGTCAGTGTTGAGTTGATCAGCGCCAGGTTCGGGTTCGTGATTTCCCCAAAGACTGTCGTCTTTAAGTTCGACTTCATTTCTTGCTGATAAGTGAAATACACCGAAGTGGTATCAAACATTTTTGTCACAGAAGCAATGGCCGCAATTGAAGGAGAGACCTTTGCCTGACCTTTGGCCCATGAACCGTAGTTGGCCCCATTTAAACTCATATTCGTTTTAACTTCAGCAGTCGCTTGAAAGCCTAACATCGCTCCCAGTGACCAGGCGAAGTCATCGCTCCACTTGCGGGCAAAGTTTAAATAAGTTGACGTTCTTTGGTAGCGCGAATGGAACATAACGTACTCAGGAAGAAAAGCATCCCCAGAGTTTGTTTGTGTCAGGTGACCAATCGGCATGAAAACTGAAAGACCAAGAGTTCCCAGGTGAATTTTTCCACCAACAGGTAGGGCCACGTGAAGAGCGCTTCCGTAAAATTTTTGGTAATCCGTTTTCGCACTTCCGTAAGTTGTCCCGCTCGTTGAATTGGTGCTGTTAGTGACCACGATATTGTTGATTGGCTTAAAGTGAGTCGCTGTCGACGTCGCTTGCGCCAAAACGTTGAACTTGTCAGAGAAGCCAAGTACCGATGGAGCGTAGTAGTTGTTACTTGGATCATTAGCGTTTAGGTTTGCCTGGTTTCCAATCCCACTTGTTGAAAAGCTCGCTCCGAATAATTCAGGATAAGAGGCGTGAGCATTGGTCACAAGTAAACATTGAAGTAGAAGAATCCATTTCATTTTTTTAACATCCTATAAAGTTCGATCACTTGATTTAGCTCCAGAGCTTCTGCTCTGATTGTTAAAGGAATCCCAAGCGTATTAAAGCTTGATTCAATAAGTGGCAGAGGGAAAGAAGCTTTTAGAATTCCACCCAACTGTTTTCTTTTTTGCGAGAAGAGAAGGCGAAGGAATTTTTCCAGCGCATGGAACTCTGAAAGTGGAACAAGTGGCGTTTCACGACGAGACATCGTTAAAACAGCGGAGTCAACTTTCGGAGGTGGGTTAAAAGCTCCCGGAGGAACTTTGCACAGAAGTTTGCAATCAAAGTATGTTTGCGTGATGGCCAAAAGAGATCCCATGTAATTTTTTGTTGTCGAAAAAGGAAAGACCTTATCGGCCACTTCTTTTTGAAACATCAAAGTCATGTATTTAATTTCCGGCGCCTGCAGGAAGTTGATTAAAAGCGGAGTGCTGATGTTGTAGGGAAGGTTAGAGACCAGCCAGATATTTTTCTGGTCGATATTTTTTTCTTTGAAAAAAGCACTCAGGTGCACAGCGAGCGCATCTGTCATGGTGATTTGATTGTCGTTAATAAATTGCAGAAGGTAAGGAGGGAAGCGGTCATCTTTTTCGATTACAAAAAAGGGAAGACCTTCACTCTTTGATCTGAGAGCAAGAAACTCAGTGAGAATCCCAGGTCCTGGACCAATTTCTAAAACAGCTTCTGCTTGCCCTTTGAAATCCGAGCAGATTCTGTCGATCACACCACTGTCGCGAAGAAAGTGCTGGCCTAGGCTTTTATTAGCTAAAGGGAGTTCCATTTTCATTAAAGTCTGTCCCCTTTGCGTTGGTGCTCAAGTTTATCTTTTTTAGAAACAAATTGTCCGCGGGCATCCAGTCCTAAGCATTCAGGGAATGAAATTGCATCGTGATAAGTTCTAAGCGCGTAGTTCGCAATCATCGCTCCGTTGTCTGTACAAAAGCGAGGAGCAACCACGTGAACGTTTTTATAATTATTTTTTAAAGTTGTGCGCAGGCTGGAATTGCAGGCCACACCACCACCAACAACGATTGGCAGGTCGTGAGCGTTAGCAATGTCCTGAGCCTTTTTCAATTTTCTTGAAAGCGCTTCAACGATGGCGTACTGATAAGAAGCACACACATCTTCCATTTTGAAACTTCCTTCTGGGTTAGCTTCAATAAAATTTCTCAGCGATGTTTTTACACCAGAGAAACTTAGAGTCGCATCTCCAGAATCGAGCATTGAAATAGGGAAGGTGTATTTTTTTGGATCGCCGTTAACTGCGAGGTCATCGATGATTTTTCCAGCAGGGTATCCAAGACCTAAGAGTTTTCCACCTTTGTCGAAGGCCTCTCCGGCCGCATCGTCAATGGTGTTGCCCAGAATTTCAAATGAAGTCGGACTTGTGACTTTTAAGTAAAGGCTATGTCCACCGCTTACGAGTAAACCTAAGTACGGATATGGCACACTTTCTGTGAGGTGAATGGCCTCAAGGTGCGCATATAAGTGGTTTACCGATGCAATTGGCAGATTATGAAGCAGTGCCAAAGTTTTAGCACAATTAATTCCAGTTAGTAGCGGCCCCAGAAGGCCCGGGTGAGTTGTCACGGCGATGAGACTTACATCTGTAATTTTCACTCCCGCAGTCTTAAAACACGAATCTAAGAGCGGAGTGATCTTCTCGAGGTGGTTGCGCGCAGCAATTTCTGGCACGACCCCTCCCCATTTTTGGAGCATTAGTTCTTGGGAAAATGACTGGTGCGCCAGTAGTGTCGGCTTCTCCGAAAGATCATCGGGATTCCCTTTCAAAAGGGCAAATGAAGTGTCGTCACAGCTGGTCTCGATACCGAGGATAATTTTTTCTTTCATTAGTAGTTTTCTTATTGAGTTTTAAGCCAATATACCTGAACCTATTCATTATGAAAACTTTCATAGTTCAAGGAGGACTTAAATGAAACTTATTATCGGACTTTTCGCACTTGTAGCAGCTTCTTCAGTATTTGCAGCAGATACTTCATCTGGATGCGGTATGGGATACGAAGTAGCTCCAAAACAATCTCTAGTGTCTTCTTCAACAAGATCACTAGTTAACGCGACTTTCTCTAACTCAATCGCAATGACTCTTGGAACTTCTGGATGTGCTAAGCACTCAATCGTTAAAAACGACGCAAAAGGAATCCACTTTGCTGAAGCGAACATGAACCAACTAGCAGTTGAAATGTCTCGTGGAAACGGTGAGTTCGTAGCTGGATTTGCTGGTGTTTTCGGTTGTCAAAACGCAGAAGCTTTTGGTTCAATGGTTCAAGCAAAATATGAATCAGTTCTACCATCGGCAAACACTTCTGGTGTAGAACTTTACAACAACGTAAAGGCTGAAATCAGAAACAATGCAACACTTTCTGCTTCTTGCTCTCTTATCTAATTTCTTAATCGCTGCCGGGCCCGCCTCGGCAGCGTCTTTAAATTTCGATCACAAGTACTGGCTCAAACTCCTTCATTACAAAAACGGCAAATCTCAAGTTGATGGTGAAAAGTTTTTCTTTGCTCCCGATGGGAAAACCAATCCGGAAGCGGAACTTAATTGGACGATTCAGGCCTTTCACGAGCTCGACTCGAAGGTTGGTTGGTTTGGTTATCCTGCTCAGTGTGTGTTTCGTGAAAGATATGAATTCTTAAAGGCCCAAGGACTGCTCAGTGGTGTTCCGGACATTGCATGTCCGGTGTTCGACGAATGGAAGGCCGGGCTCAACGCTGAATCAGTGACATTAATTTTTTCTTCTTCATACCCCAATAACCCGTCATCACTTTTTGGGCACACGCTTTTAAGACTGAACCAAAAAGGAAAGACCAACGATCTTCTTGATTACGCTGTCGCTTTTTCAGCTGTTCCTGAAACGGAAGACATGGGACTCATCTTTGCTTTTAAAGGAATGTTCGGTGGATACAAAGGGCTTTTTGAAGTCACAAAGTATTACACGAAAGTTAATGAATACAATAATGGAGAGTCGAGGGATTTGATTGAATACAACCTCAACATGACTCCTGCTGAACGAGACCGCTTGATTAATCACCTGTGGGAATTGTACCAGACGACTTATTTTGATTATTACTTTGCCGATGAAAACTGCTCTGCTGTTTTGGCCGATCTTCTTTCTGTGGCCTACAAAGATGATGACAAAGTTAATGCTCATGCACGCTGGTATTATCTTCCAGGGGAAATGGTTAAACATTTTGAAGAAACGCCGGGGAGAGTGGCCTCAACTCACTACCGTGCTAGTTTAAAAAAACAAGTCGCAAAAATGTGGGAAAATCTCTCACCAGCAGAAGTCTCACAGGTTAAAAAAATCGTTGATGATGAAATTCTGCCTGAAGATGTGAATAACCCGAAAGTTCTCGATGCTGTTGTGGCCTATTTGGATTTCACTCACTACCGAACAAAAAATAAACTCAGTGAAAAACTGGCCAAACTCCAAAGAGCAGCATTGGTTAAAAGAGCAAAACTTCCTAAAGCTGAAATAGTAAAAGAAGTTTACGACCAAACGAACATGCCGGAGAACTCTCACGACCCACAAAAAATGTCGGTTTTTGCCCGCGTAGAAAATCATACGACACTCATGGGATTTGAATTAAAGCAAGGATACCATGACCTTATGGCCCGCGATCAAGGCTTTGATCCTTTTTCACAATTTGATTTTTTAACAGGCTCATTAGTTTACGATGTAAAAAATAAAAAGCTCGATTACGACAAACTAGTCCTAGTCGATCTTATTTCTCTTCACGAGTACCGCTTCTATGACCCGCAACTTTCATGGAGAGCAAAAGTCTCGAGTGAAAGATTATACGATTTAGATTGCTCTCTTTGCCATAAGGTTAATGCTAATGCGTATGGGGGAGTGACGTTGAGAGGGAAAAACACGGTTGCGAGTTTTATGGCCGGAGCTTTTGGAGAAGTGAGCTCTCATTTGAAAAAAGGTTTTAGAGCAGGACCTGCGGCCGAAGTGTCTTTTTATGCTCAGCTAGGAAATAAGTATAAAATCGGGCTTGTTGACGAGCTTCGTTTTGATGCCACTAAAAAAATCTCTGAGGACTATTACAATAAAGTCACTCTTAAACATTCACTCTTTTTTGACCGCCAACAAGACGTGCGTTTTGAAAGCTCGGTCATTTCTCGCTTTGGAAGTTTTTCAAAAAACACAATCATTCATGAGGTGAGTTATGGGCACTATTTCTAAAATCATTTTAATGTGTCTTTTACTCACGAGCTGTAGTGCGATTATCTACCAACCGGATAATTACTTGTACGCGACTCCTGAACAGTTTAAAGTGAAGTTTGAAGCTTTTACTATCCCTTCTATTGATGGGACAAAGCTCTCAGCGTGGAGGATGTTCTCAAAAAATAAGAATCCTAAAAACCTGATTCTTTATTTCCATGGCAATGCCCAGAACCTGACGTCTCATTTTGCCAACTCAGTGTGGATGATGGACCACGATTATGACAGCATCATTTTTGATTACCGTGGTTATGGGCTCAGTGAAGGCAAACCTGAACCAAAAGGTGTGGCAGAAGATGGACTGGCCTTTTTAAATTACGCTTACGAGCAGTACAAAAAAGGAGGCTTCAAACGTTTTATTGTCTACGGACAAAGTTTAGGGGGAGCGATTCTTCTGAAGTCTCTGGAAGATTTTAAACACAGAGATGAGATTGCTCTTTTAGTTTTGGACTCAACTTTTTTATCTCCTAGAGAAGTGGCCCGCGAAAAAACGTTTTGGCCTCTCTCGTTGATTATTACAAATTCGTATACCGCAGATCCAAAGCTTCTTCACTTGACCATGCCGGTTTTATCTATTCACTCAACCGAAGATTTTGTGATCGCTTACAAATTGGGACAACAGTTGTATAACCGCATCACCACTTCCCCGAAGAAGGATTTTTGGACTTTCAGTATTCGCGGACATGGGGATGTTTTTTATGTAGAAAACAAGAAGTATCAACAAGAATTCTTGAAATACGTAGAAGCGCTTCCTTAGGTTTATGCCTTTCTTTACTAAATCTTTACGCCCTTTCATGGGGTTTTGACGAAATCTTGATCCACGATTCGCTATTCTAAAGACGTCTTAACGGAGGTCTTTTTATGGATTTTGCTATCGTGGGCGCCATTGCGGGCCTCACATTTATCTATCTTATTTATTGCTTAATTTTTCCGGATAAATTTTAGGAGTTCCCATGAATGGTTATGATTTGTTACAAGTCATCATTGCACTTTTTTTCCTCATCCTTTTTACACCGATATTGGGGGCCTTTTTTCATAAGTCGCTTTCTGGTCAATCGACGCTTTTAGGTAAGATTGCCAGACCTTTTGAAAAACTTCTTTATCTTATTATTGGTGTTGATGAAAAAGAGGAGATGACCTGGTCACAGTATTTAAAAGCAGTTTTAGCTTTTAACTTTGTCGGTTTTCTTTTTGTCTTTTTTGTTCTCCTTTTTCAAGGAGGGTTACCTCTTAACCCGGCCCATCTTCCAAACTTAAGTTGGGATCTCGCTTTTAATACAGCGGTGAGTTTCATGACGAACACCAACTGGCAGTCTTATGCGGGTGAAGCGACGATGAGTCACTTCTCACAGATGGTGGCCTTAACTGGTCAGAACTTTCTTTCAGCGGCAACTGGTATTTCGGTCATGCTGGTGATCATTCGTGCTTTTAAAAACAATCAATCAAAAAAACTGGGGAACTTCTGGGTGGATTTAAACCGCTCAGTTATTTATGTCCTTCTACCACTATCTTTACTTTGGTCTGTGCTTCTGGCCTCTCAAGGAGTCATTGATAATTTAAGCGCACCAGTCGCTGTTAAAACATTAGAAGGAAAAGAGCAGGTGATTGCTCAAGGTCCAGTCGCTTCACAAATTGCTATCAAACAATTGGGAACAAATGGTGGTGGTTTTTTTAATACTAACAGCGCCCACCCTTATGAAAACCCAACTCCTTTTTCAAACTTCCTGCAGCTGCTGGCCATTCTTATTATCCCGGCAGCTTTGACAATGACGTTTGGTTATATGTTGGGAAAACCGCGCGAAGGACGAATCCTTTTTTCAGCGATGCTTATTGTTTTAGTTTTAGGCTTAACGATTTCTCTTTGGTCTGAATACCAAAGCAATGCTCTGACAGCCCATCACTATGCCATGGAAGGAAAGGAAGTGCGTTTTGGTGTAACGAACTCTGTTTTGTGGTCAACATTCACAACGGCCGCAAGTAACGGTTCAGTCAATGCTATGCACTCGTCACTGACTCCTATGGCCGGTGGAATGGCCATGCTCAATATGCTCTTTGGAGAAATCATATTCGGAGGAGCGGGAAGTGGTCTTTATGGAATGCTCTTATATGTCATCTTAACTGTCTTTATCGCAGGACTGATGGTCGGGAGAACTCCTGAATACCTTGGTAAAAAAATTGAAGCTTTTGATATCAAAATGGCGATTATGGGAGTTCTTGCTCCAAGTTTTGTCATTTTATTTGGGACAGCTTTTAGTTTGTTAACTCCTTCAATCATGTCGAGCTTAATGCATAAAGGCTCTCACGGCTTTAGTGAAATTTTCTATGCCTTTACATCAACAGCAGGAAATAACGGCAGTGCTTTTGCTGGTCTTTCGGCCAACACTCCCATTCTCAATACACTATTGGGGATTTCAATGTTGATTGGACGTTTTGCCGTGATCTTTCCGGTCATGGCCTTAGCAGGAAACATCTCGCAGAAAAAAATTATGCCTGAGTCAGTGGGGACTTTTAAAACAGATAACTTTTTATTCGTCTTCTTATTAGTCGGAGTCATTGTCATTGTTGGTGCACTGACATTTTTCCCGGCCTTAAGTTTAGGACCGATTATTGAGCAGATCATGTTTATCCAAGAGAAAACTTTTTAATACGAGACTTATATGAAACAAAAAATCTTAACAAAAGAAATTTATATGCAGGCAATAGGGGACTCTTTTAAAAAGATGAACCCTAAAACCCTGATAAAAAATCCGGTTATCTTTATTACTGGATTAGGTGCCCTGATCACAACGTTCACTCTCATCGCTCACGGTTTTAACTGGTTTGAATTTCAGATTGCCATCTGGCTGTGGTTCACCGTCTTATTTGCCAATTTCTCTGAAGCTATTGCCGAAGGAAAAGGGAAGGCGCAAGCAGAGTCGCTAAGAAAGTCGAGAACCCATGCAGTGGCAAGACTTCTCAAAAATAAAGTGGAAACAAAAATCAATGCCACTGAACTAAGAAAAGGTGACCTGGTTGTTTGTGAGGCAAACGACATTATTCCGGCCGACGGTGAAATCATCGAAGGTTTAGCCTCTGTTGATGAGTCAGCAATTACTGGTGAGTCTGCTCCAGTTGTGCGCGAAAGTGGTGGAGACAGAAGTGCAGTGACTGGCGGGACAAGAGTTCTCAGTGACCGCATCGTAGTTAAAATCTCAGTTGACCCGGGAGAAGGTTTTTTAGATCGGATGATTTCTCTTGTCGAGGGAGCAAGCAGACAAAAGACACCTAATGAGATTGCCCTTTCACTTTTATTGACAGCGCTGACTCTGGTTTTCCTCGCGGCCGTTGTGACTTTAAAGTTCTTTGCTGATTATGCAGGAGAATCGGTTTCTATTCCGGTTTTAGTCTCGCTTCTTATTTGTCTAATCCCAACAACGATTGGTGGGTTATTAAGTGCGATTGGGATTTCAGGGATGGACCGCTTAATTCAAAAGAATGTTATCGCTCTTAGTGGGCGTGCCGTAGAAGCGGCCGGAGATATCGACATTCTTCTTCTTGATAAAACAGGAACGATCACTTACGGAAACCGTATGGCCAGTGAGTTGATCGCGGCTCCTAATATCGGTGAAAAAGAAATGTACCGACTTTCTTACTTGGCTTCAATGAGTGATGACACTCCGGAAGGAAAATCGATTATTGAGTTTGCTAAAAATAAATACAGCGAGCTTGAATCTTTAAGCCTTGCTGAAGACAGAGTCTTTGTTCCTTTTACTGCTCAAACCAGAATGAGTGGGATCGATATGAACGGCGGAAAAACACAAATCCGAAAAGGAGCTGTTGATGCCATTGAAAAATTCGTGATCTCTCTTGGTGGGCAAATGCCTGAGGCCATCGTTCGCGCCAGTGAAAATATCGCTCGCGCAGGGGGAACACCATTAGTTGTTTGTGAAAATGAACACGTCTTCGGTGTCGTCTATCTTAAAGACGTGGTGAAAAATGGCATCCGCGAAAGATTCGCTGAGCTTCGTCGTATGGGAATTAAAACCATCATGATCACAGGCGATAACCCTTTAACGGCAGCTTCTATTGCCGCTGAAGCAGGCGTGGATGATTTCATGGCCCAGGCAACACCTGAGATGAAATTAAAACGCATTAGAGAAGAGCAGGAAAAAGGTCACCTGGTTGCGATGACAGGAGACGGAACAAACGATGCTCCTGCTCTTGCTCAAGCAGATGTTGGTGTCGCAATGAACACAGGAACTCAAGCAGCACGCGAAGCTGGAAATATGATTGACCTCGACAGTAACCCAACGAAGCTCATTGAGATCGTGGAGACTGGAAAACAAATCCTAATGACCAGAGGAAGTTTAACAACTTTTAGTATTGCTAATGATGTGGCCAAGTACTTCGCTATTATCCCAGCGCTTTTTGCTGGTCTTTATGCTGTTCACCACAATGATGGGCCACTTTCTATTTTGAATGTGATGAGACTCTCGACTCCCGAGTCGGCCATTTTAAGTGCTGTTATTTTTAATGCCCTGGTTATCGTGGCGTTGATTCCTCTTGCTCTAAGAGGAGTCGCTTACCGCTCAGTGGGAGCCAAAGCTTTACTACAAAGAAATATTTTAATTTATGGAGTTGGTGGTCTCATCACTCCATTTATCGGTATCAAGCTTATTGATATGCTGATTAGCGCTTTTTAAGAGGGATGTATGAAATTAATAAGACAATCAATTTTATGTTTTGCAGTTATGACTGTTATCCTCGGTGGAATTTATCCCGCAGTGGTTATGGGAATTGCTCAAACCTTTTTTTATGATAAGGCCAACGGGAGCTTCTTGAGTGTTGACCACAAGAAAGTTGGCTCAGCCTTGATCGCTCAGGAATTTACTCAAGATAAGTTCTTCTGGGCGAGACCCTCGGCCGCAGGTTATAACGGGGCAGCGTCTACTGGTTCTAACTACGCACTTATCAACAAAGACCATCAAAAGGCCGTGGCCGAACGCAAGGCCCTAGGGTTGGACTTCGATCTTCTTACCACTTCAGGAAGTGGGCTTGACCCACACATCACACCTAAGGCCGCTTATCTACAGGTTCCAAGAATTGCCAAGTCCCGCGGTATTGATGAAGACGCTCTTAATCAAATGGTGAAGGATGCGGTTGAAGAAAGACAGTTTGGACTCCTAGGAGAAGAGAGAGTAAATGTGCTATTGTTGAACATGAAATTGGAGAACATCATCGATGAACGATAATGGTGAGCGCCCGAATCCCGAGATGCTCTTAAAAGCGATTAACCGCTTAGAGACATCGACCGTCAGAGGAAAACTTAGAATCTTTCTAGGGATGTGCCCCGGCGTGGGGAAAACCTACGCCATGTTAAAAACCGGGATTGAAAGAGTTAACCGCGGCGATAAAGTTTTTATAGGAATCGTGGAAACCCACGGGCGCATTGAAACGGAAGTGATCACCAACCACATTCAAAAAATCCCCCGTTTAAAAATCGATCATAAAAATACAACCGTAGAAGAGATGGATTTAGAAGAAGTCCTACGACTAAAACCTGACCTGGTTTTAGTCGATGAGCTTGCCCATACCAACATCGCTTCGATGAGACATAAGAAGCGCTACCAGGACATCGAAGAGATTTTAAATCACGGCATCGATGTTTATACGACAGTTAATATCCAGCACATTGAAAGTATCAAGGACTCGGTTTTAAAGATTACTGGTGTCAACGTCAGAGAAACTGTTCCTGATTTCTTTTTTGATCTCGCTGATCAAGTTGAAATTGTCGATCTTTCTCCCGATGAACTGCTTCTTCGTTTAAAAGAAGGAAAAGTCTATCTTGGAGATAGAGCAGAAAGAGCGGCAGAGAATTTTTTTAAGATAGAGCATTTGATAGCTCTTCGCGAGCTGGCCTTAAGATACATTGCTCAGAAAGTAGACCACGAGTTACAAGACCAAATGGTTTTAAAGGGGTTAAGTGGCCCATGGAAAACCAATGAAAAATTGTTGGTGGGTATCAGCCACAGCCCGCATTCAGAGAGACTGATTCGTGCCACCAGAAGAATGGCTTCGCTTATTGATTGCCCATGGTTTGCTCTCTATGTTCAAACAGGGGAGACTTTAACAGAAGCCGATCAAAAACAATTGAGAACGAATATTGATATGGTTCAGGATCTTGGTGGTGAACTTATCACCAGTATGGACACGGATATCCTCAATGCCATTAGAAGAACTTGTCATGATAAACACATCACTCAAATTCTTTTAGGGCGTCCAGATAAGAGATTATTTAAAGATCTTTTCCAGCGCGGAAACCTGCTTGATCGTTTAGTCAATTCAAAGAGTGAAGTGGACATTCACGTTATCAGGTCAGAAAGACTTCCAGTTTACACTGGTCTTTCTTCTAAAATCTTAAAACACCTTCCCAAATTTACCTCTTCGCTTTATAGCTACTATGGAGCAAGCTGGATGATGTTGGGTCTTTCAGTTGTCGGCTACGGAATTTCTCCTTTTATGGGATACCGTTCGATGGGATCGCTCTTTTTAGTAGCGATGCTTTTTTTCTCAACATTTTTAACCAGAGGACCACTGATTTACTGTGCGTTCTTAAGTGCTTTTATCTGGAACTTTTTTTTCATTCCACCGCAGTTTACTTTTAACATCCAGGCCAAAGAAGACATCCTGATGGTTGTCTCGTATTTTATCGCAGCTCTCGTTGGAGGAATGCTCACTTCAAAAATTAAAAAGCAGGAAGAAATCCTGGAGAGAAGAGAAAAGCAGACTCGCTCTCTTTATGAATTCACCAAAGAGCTTTCAGGTCAGGGCGATGAGAAGAAAATCATTTCCTTCTTAAAAGGAACACTGGAAGACCATTTTGGATCAGGGATTAAAATCTTAGTGAGTGACCTCAAAGAAAAAGTCCTGGTGAATAATATCTTATTAAATGAAAAAGATTATTCAGTGGCCCTATGGTCATATCACCATAATAAAAAGGCCGGCTGGTCGACAGATACACTTTCGGCCGCTGATTGTATCAGTATGCCGCTGTCGGGAGAAAACAGCGTTCTAGGGACAGTTCTTTTTTACCCAAGCGATAAGAAGAAACTCTTAAGTATTGATCAGGAAGTTTTAATTGATACGCTGATGAAACAAGCTTCACTTGCCTTAGAAAGAGTGATCTATGGAAAACAAGTTCACGAATTAAGACTGGCAGAAGCTTCTAAAAAACTTCACCAGACTCTTTTAAACTCGGTTTCTCATGAGATGAGAACACCTCTGACGGCACTGATTGGTTCGGCGTCTGCCTTAAAAGAAAAAGTAGTCGGTGAAAATGCAGAAACCAGAGACATCTTAACTTCTGAAATCGTTTCGTCTGCTAAACGTTTAAACCGCGTGGTTGAAAACCTTCTGGATTTAAGCCGCTTGGAAAGAGAAGACCTGGCCTTAAAAAAAGAATGGTTTACCTTTGAAGACTTCTTTCATGAATTAAAATCTCAGGCGCAAAATGACCTGGGCGAAGTGAAGCTAAAAAGTGAAGGAAATTTAAATGGTCTGATTGAAGCGGACTTTACGTTACTTCTGCACTCATTTGCGAATCTTGTGTCAAACTCTGTTCGTTATGCCGGAGCAGAGGCGCAGATGACTTTCGTCGTTAATGACAAAGCGGCCAAAGACCATTTTGAAATCTATTTTTATGACAATGGCCCAGGAATTCATAAAGACTACAAAGAGCAGGTCTTTGAAAAATTCTTCAGGCTTCCAAACTCCAAGGCCGGAGGTCTTGGCCTGGGGCTCGCGATCGTAAAAAGTATTATCGAACTCCATGACGGAAGCATTGAATTGAGTGATACTTATAGTGGCGCTTGTTACAAGATCAAGCTGCCAAAAAAACAGGTGCCTAAAAGTTTAGTGAATCAAGAAATATGAACACCAAAATCCTAGTCGTCGATGACGAGACATCTATCCGCAAGTTCCTCAAGGTTTCTCTTGAGGCCAATCAGTTTGAAGTGGTGGAAGCACACAATGGAAACGAAGCTTTGCAAAAGGTGATTGAGGCCCGCCCTGGATTGGTGATTCTCGATCACGGGCTCCCGGATATGAATGGGATTGAGGTTTTAAAGAAACTCCGTGAGTGGTCGAGTGTGCCGGTGATTTTTCTTACGGTTAGAGATGCCGATGAAGATAAAGTTCAGGCCCTTGATAACGGCGCAGATGACTACCTGACAAAGCCTTTTAGTTTACCGGAACTCATGGCGAGAATCCGCGTGGCCCTTCGCCATTCAAAGACAGAAGAGACCGAACCTGTTCTTGGTTTTGGAAAACTTTCTTTAAATCAGGCGACTCATAAGGTTTCATACGATGGCCATGAGTTAAAACTCACATCGACTGAGTACGACCTGTTAAAACTTCTTTTAAAAAACGGAGAAAAACTCGTTCCTCACCGCATGATCTTAAAAGAGATCTGGGGACCCAACTCTGTTGAGCATAATCATTACCTAAGAGTGTATTTTGGCCAGATTAGAAAGAAACTTGATCAGGCCCAGGCGGGAGCAGGGGAAATTATCGAGAATGAATCTGGAGTGGGATACAGGCTTAAAAACGTACCCTAGGATTTACATCCTAGGGCAGCTGACTTTCTTATAACTTTCTTCGAATTTCGCGTTTACTTTAATTCCACTTTCATACCATTCAGGTGATTGATCTGGGGTGTGGCAACCAAGACATTTATTTTTGATATTGAACTCGCGATCGCTCGAAGCCAGTTTTGGTTCAGTGCGAACCGGGTGAGCGTCGTCTTGCATGTGACAATTTAAACACTGAACATTAGCGAAGTTATTTTTTACACCTGCTTTTTTATCCAGAGCAAACCACTTCACAGAAACTTTTTTGATCTCTTCTGGAGGAAGCTTTCTAACCGTTTCAACATGGGCCCCCATCTTCTGAACTTCGTCCCAGTATGCTTTTAATGGCTTGCCTTTAAACGTCACCATGTTTTTCTGAGTAGTGTATCCCTTAGGATCATTGAGGCCTAGCGAGTGACAACCAATACATGAAAGGTTGTTTGGCTCTTTGGCGTTGATTAAAGTTGTGTAGGCGATTGAATGCGGAGTCTTTTGCCAGAAATCAGTCTGAGGTTTATGGCATTCAATACAGCTGGCCGCAGTTTTAAACTTCTTCACATCTTTGTGGATTTCAGCATTTAAAATTTCACTCATTCCCATCTTGGCCTGCTCTTTAATCTGCAGGTCATTCATTTTTGTTTTGTGGTCATCGATAAATGAACGCATTGGATTTGGAGTGAGTTTTCTTTCTAGTTCATCGCGGATTTCGTGAAGCTCGTAAGTGTCAGTTTGCTTTTTTGAGTTTACATCGATCTTGATATCGCCAATGTAGTGGTTTTTTGAAAGAGTCTGAACGATTTTAACGTTTCCTTCATCCACAGAGTAACGAAGGAAGCTTTGAGAGTGAGCACCTATAATCCAGTCCACAAAAGGGTAGGCCTTAGCTAATTCTTTATCCGGGTCAATACCAGCGTGAGAAAGAATAACTAAACGGTGGTAGTCATTATTTTTTTCATATCCGGCCTTTTTAAGCTCTTCCATAATTCCAGGAAGGGCGTCTGCTGGTTTCATAAAATAATCAGCATGAGGGCCGTTAAAAACTTCAGGATCAACTAATCCCACTAAAAAGATTTTTGATTTGTTTCTTTCGATAACAGCAAACTTTTTGTGTTTGATTAAGTTTTCATCTCTTAGGTTGGCAATTAAGAATTCAAATTTTCTTGTGTTGGCAATTCCCTGAAGAAACGTCAGACCCATCGCAAAGTCCTGGTCTCCGGGAAGATAGTACTTAAGGCCTACTTGCTCTAAACCAAGGGCCAGGTTTTCTCCAGCAAAGGTAAGAGAGTCTTTCATCGTTACTGGAACAACAGATGAAGGGAAAAACGTATCTCCCGTATCAACATAGATAAGCTCACTGTCTTTTGAAATATCAGCAAAAAGCCCGGCAACCTGTGGCAGACCTCCAAGTGGGAAGTTTCGGCAGCCACATGGATGAGTTTCGCCGCTAATGTTGTGAGAGAAAACAATAGAGACTTTCTTTTCTACTGGCGCCTTCACCACCGAGTTCTTATCGACTGTTTCGATAAAGTAAGAACAAGAGGTGAGGGCGAGAAGAGAGAGCAAAAGGTATTTTTTCATGTTTGGTCTCAGTGAAAATTATTTTTTTAGCTTCTGAGCTTCCTGTGCTTCTTTGCTTTTTGGGAAACGTGAGATCAGCTCGTCAAATGTCATGCTGGCCTCGTCTTTTGATTTAAGCTGAGTAAACGTTTTCCCCAAGTTTAAAAGCGCCTGAGGAGCGTAGCTTGAGTCTGGGTTGTCGCTGAAAACTTTTGAGAAGTACACTTTTGCACCTTCATAGTTTTTCTGTCTGTACTCAGTCATTCCTAAGTACAGTGTGGCCCCTTCGCGGTTTTTCTTGCTGGCCTTTTTGTTTTCAGAAACTTCTTTGAAGATTTCTTTTGCCGAGTCGTATTCTTTTGCACGGAATTTTTTCATTCCATTATCAAAAGTGGCCGGAAGATCTTCGTCTTCCATTTCTACGCTATCTGGATTTACCGCTTTTTTTTTTGAAGACGTCTTTTCAACCGGCTTTTCTGCAAGCGCCTTTAATTTCTCAAGAACTTCTTCGATGTATCCGCTTTGATTGTTAACTTTTTCAGTTAAAGCTTTTAAGTATTCAACTTGTTCTTTGTTTGATTTCTCTAGAACATTGATGCGATCGTTAAGGGCCTGGTTGTCTTTAATTGATTGTGAACGAGCGTGGTTAGCTTCTTCAAGTTGGCCTTGAAGTCTTGAAACTTGCTCTTCGATTGATTGAAAACGAGTATTTCCTGAAGCTGCAGCTTTCTTTGTTTGTTGAACTTCTTCGTTTAACGTTTCAACAGTTCTTTCACGACGAATGTCTTCTTGCGTTTTACAAGCTGAAACAAAAATAACTAGAAATGCACAAATGAGAATTTGAGAACGTTTCATGAATCAATACCTCTTCCAATGAGTGTAGATAAATAATAGGGTTACCTATAAATTTTCTAACGTCTTCTTCCTAATAGCAACATATTCTGCACGTTCGGAATATTTTTTGGATAGTAGAGCGTATTGTTGGGCTTTATTAAAGTATTTGCGTTTGTATGAGGATTTGGCCTTTAGATAGTAATACTCGGCTTTTCTATAGAGACCGGGAGCTTTGACATCTGCTTGGGCTTCTTTGGCGGCCATGAAAGCGGTCTGGGCCATGGACATTTCAAGTTTCGGGCGTGTGGTAGCTAGACCACACGCTGAAACTAATAGAACGATAAGAATGAGAGCTAAATTATTTTTCAAAATCTTTTAATTACTTTTCAGTTACTACGAAGTTTGCTCTACGGTTTTTTGACCAAGACTCTTCATCGTGTCCGAAAGATACTGGTTTTTCTTTACCAAGAGAGATGATGCTGATTCTTGAAGAAGCTACACCTTGAGCTACTAGGTAGTCTCTTGTTGCTTTTGCTCTTCTTTCTCCAAGTGCAAGGTTGAATTGAACACTTCCGCGCTCATCACAGTGACCTTCAACTTGAACTCTAACTGATGCGTTTGTTTTAAGGAAATCAGCGTTTGCATTTAGTGTATCGCGAGTAGAACCTTCGATAGCTGAAGAGCTGTATCCAAAGTATACAGTCTTAAGAGCACCAGCACGGTTTGAATCAGAGTCACCGTTTAGTTCTAGAGCTACACCAGAGTTGTTCCCATTGTCGATTTGAGAAGAAGTATCTGTACCATCTACACCGTCAGTAGGTTTAGTTTTTTTGCTCGCACACGATGTAAGAGTTAGAGATGCTGCCAAAAGTGTTAATACAAGTACCGATCTGAATTTCATGAAAAAGCTCCTTAATGTTTAAAAAAATCAAAAGATATTCCAAATAATCTTAAAGACAGATATGATTATGCCAACTTTACTGTATATAAGGAAGAAAAAAATGGTCGGAATTCGCGTTTCTATGTTCGCGCTAATTCTTTTTGTTTGCCTCATTTCTCCAATGGGATTTGCAAAAAGTGTCACTTTAAAAACCATCAATGTCAGCGTTCAATCAGATTACGGAATTCTTCAAGCAGAGATTCACTTTGATGAGAGAGATCTTGATGTTGCGCTTAAAGCGGAAAGAGTGATCAAGACAGACCTGATTAAAGCGATCAACTACTTTCAGTATGTCCCTAGAACTATTGTGCATTTCAACGTAGATCCTTACTTAAGACTGACAAATGGGAATGCGCGCACATTTCCGACTGATATTATCAATCTTTATAAGTTTCCACCCAGCAACAATGAACACCTTATTGTCATGGAAGATTGGCTTACGGGCCTTATCTTTCACGAGTACGTGCACGTCACTCATCTTGATCAGACGAGAGACTTTTTAGAATTAGGCCGAAATATCTTCGGATCAATTGCGAAGTTTCCAGTGATGATCGTACCAAGATGGTTTACTGAGGGGATTGCGGTCTGGGCCGAGTCTCATCTTTCAAAAAATGGTCGATTGAACAATCCTCTTTTTAGAAAAGAATTGTTAATTCAATTCCTGCGCGCTGATTATTGCAAGACGATCGATTGCCTTGATGAGCCAGGTCTTTATCCAAATGGCTCTCTGGCCTATTGGGCCGGCGCTCATTTTATGGAGTATATGGAAGAAAAGAAACCGGGGACAATTAAGTGTCTGGTGGAAGAGAACTCTTCAAAAATTCCTTTTCTTCTCAACCGCGTCTTTAGTATTTGTACGGGACAAAATGCAGAAGATTCATTTGCAGAATTCCGCGAGCGTTTGATTAATTCACAACCACCACAGACGCCGGAAAATGAAGCATGGGGTGATAAAATTAGCAATGCCTTTGGAAGTGATGACCTTCAAAAAGGTATTTACCTCGACGGAAATACACTTTTTAAAGTGGAGCAGTATAGACAAAGTGAAGCACTGGTTAGCTATGACCTGCAAGAAAATGTAAATATGCTGGTTGCTCAATTTTCGTATCCCATCTCAGATATTTCAGGAATGACGACAGTCCCACAAGTAGACAATGAGATCAGCGACAACGGAAAATTTTTAATCGTTGCTTTTAATGAAGACCCTTATTTTAGAGGTGCAAACCCCGTCTGGAAACTGGTGAATACGGAAACTTTGCAGGCCGATTACACTCTTCCTCTAAAAAACGACCCAAGTTATGTTATTGGTCTGGGGAATAACCGCTTTTTAACGGCTAGCTTTGTGAACAACCGCTGGATTATTGAAAGACAAAAAGTTGATATGGCAAAAGGGACAGTGACGGATAGTGATATCCTTCATTATTTCGGAGCAGATGTAAACTTAGCTTTTTTTAAGAAAGTAGGGCAGAAGGTCCTGGTTAAATTAAACCGCAAGGAATTGGGAACAGCACTTTATATAAGTGACCTGACATTAGAGAGTTTATATAAAGTTTACGAGTCAAAAACGTTTTTTGATCTACCAATTCAAAATGAAAATTTCTTTGTTTTAAGAGAACAGGATTCATTAAGACTTTTTGAATTTAATGATGGCCTTAAAAAAGTTTCAGTCAGCGAAATGGGTAAAGACCTGCTTAATCGTGTGACTTCAGCAGAAATCGGCGATGAACGCGTGCTGGTTTTAGAAAACCGCCTAAAAACAAAAGACATGAGTTTGAAAGAGAGCATGGCCTATTTAAAAAGAAATGCCGGCAAAGCTCAAAATGTCGAGATGATCCAGGTTTCTTTTAAGAATGAAGAAGTGCCACTAACGTTGGATCAGGCGAAAGCGGAGTCGTTCCCGAAAGCTTACCACTTCATTCCTCATTACTGGTTTATCGCTTTTGGTTCGAGTGAAAATCTTTCAAGCTATGGGGCCATGACAACTTTTTCTGACCCAATGGATTTAACAATTTTAGACGCCGCAGTTCTAACTTATCCAGAAGAAAGTAAAGTTGGTGGGCATTTCACTCTAAATCACAAGCTTGCACCTGTGAGCGACCTATGGTCATTGAGTGCTTATTTCAACCACGAGTATTCAAAAACAGATTTCAGCTCCAATGTAGATCAGACGACAGAGTGGAGTGTCGGAACACATTACGCTATCTTGATGAAGCGCTGGACGATGGTTCCGGGACTCTTTTTTGGTCAGACCAAAACAGATGACTTCATCTCTGATAGAACAGTTAAAAGTGTGGGGGTAAGTAATGTTTTAAGTTACAACGCTCAGACTTTCGACGATGTTTTCCAAAAACTTATTTTCCAATTGAAGTTTGAAAATAACCAACCTGATATCGGGGATGATTACTACAGCGTGCAATCTCTTTTGAAGCTAGAAGGCCGCTTTTATGAAAGACTTGTCGGTGGAGTAAAATTTTCTTACGGAAAACTTTTTAAAGACGGTTTTAGACAAGGGGTTATCTACGGTGGGGGAGTAAATTCACTCGACACTATTCGTTGGCATGAGTTTTATGGACTTCCATACAACAATGCTTACGGAAACGAGATTTTCACTTTCAGGCTACATTTAGATTACAATTTCTGGTACATCAACAGAGGGTGGGGACTGGTTCCGGTTTTCTTTAAAGAAGCTCACTTACTTTTGGGAAGAGAGTCGCTTTATGCAGACCGTATCATCTTGGAGAAAACTCTTTATAAAGAACAAACGATTCATTCAATGTTTGCGGGAGCGCGTTTGAAAACGAATCTTTTCTACTTTGTCCCGACTGATATCGATGTCATTTATTCCAACATTCAGCGCCCGAATGGTGGCAAGGTGAATCAGGTAGATTTCCTGGTTAATGCTTCTTTCGAATAGATAAAATCACAAGGGACCTAAAACGGGTCCCTTGTATATTTCCACAAATTGTCTTTGATAATTCCCGGAACAAAAAACGACATAAATCTCGCCACTCTTTTTAGACGGGCAAAACTCTTCATCCCCCATGGGTAGTGAGACAGAAGGATACTTTGATCTAAAACACTAAAGAAGTAATCCAGGATGAGTCCGAGAATAATCACGTCATCAATTAATCCAAAAATGGGAATCCAATCAGGGATAATATCGATAGGTGAAAGTAGCAAGGCCACCATTGCCAGCAGGACCTTTTTATCGCGCATTGGGATGCGTTCGTCATTGGCCGTGTCTTTTAGAAAGTTCTTTAGATCAATAAAAAAAGTTTTCATATGGCCTATGATAACACTATCATTGGGGGATGAAATTAATAATTTTTTATCCCATTACCATTGATATTGGTCTGGAAGCTCAGGGCCAAATGAGTTTATTGTCGCAGCACAATTTATCAAGCCCCCTTGGAAACTTTTATGACAGGCCCGATTCTCTCCTTGTTTGAGAGACAAAAAATAAGCTAAGATAAACTATGAAAAAAGCTCAACTACAATCATCTCTCTTTTTTATTGGCCCAATCCTAGCTGTCCTTTTTGGGATGTACACCGTTTATTCAATGGGAATTCCCGCTGAAGTGTTCTACCCAAATGCTATTGCGACAGTTTTAGGTATCCCTTTAGTTTATCTTCTGGCCTCGCGATGGAATGACCGAAGACCATCTCTGGTTCTCCAGTTATCGTTTGTGTCGCTTTTACTTCTGCTTCTTTGTTTCTTTTTCCCAGGGCCAAGTGAAGTCCACCGTTGGATTGTACTAGGGTCATTTAATATCAATGTGTCGATGATCGTGCTTCCGCTTGTTCTTTTTTGTATGCACCAATTGCTTCATGAAAAAAAATACCTTCACGGTGTGATTCTTTTTGCAGCTATCGCTACAGTTCTTGGTTTCCAGCCAGACGCTGGTCAGACAACATGTTTTGTTTTGGCAGGGCTCGTGCTTTTCTTTAGAAATAAAATGAGTGCAAAGATCCGCGCAGCCGCTGTGTTGATTGCTATCGTGACAACAGGACTGGCGTGGAACAGAGTCGATCTTCTTGAGCCGGTTGAATATGTTGAAGACATCTTTACCTTGATGGAGAGCTTAGGACCTCTTGGTTATATTGGAATGGTGGGGATTTCACTTCTGCTGTTTTTCCCTTTTATTTACATGAGTCTTAAGCGTATCGAAACAGTGAGAACTCTTTCTATCGCTTTTATTGTTTACCTATCAGCTGCTTTTATTATCACTGAGTTTGGTCACTATCCACCACCAGTTATGGGAGCAGGAGCGAGTCCAGTTATTGGATGGTTCCTAATGTTGAGTTTTGTTTTTAGACCAGAATAAGTTTTATGAAATTACGTAACGTCTTTTTTCTTTTACTCCTTGCTGGTTGTGCGACAAGACCGACGCAACAACCAGTAGAGACTTCAAAACCAATAACGAAAGTTGTTAAGCCTGTTGAGAAATCAGGGCCTGCTGAGCTTCGCGATTCGATTGTACTTGATCATAAGTTTTTTAAGATTTCGTATAATGTGAAAAGACGCCTGGCAAATTTCGTAAGCTACGAACTCACAGCAGAGCATTTAAAAGCAAAAGAAGCCTCTCGTGAAGACAGGTTTATTCCCGATCCACTTTTAAAACAAAAAAATCTTCCTTTTGTTGTCAGTGCTGAGTACGTCAAAACAGGCTACGACAGAGGTCATATGGCCCCTTCTGCAGACTTTGCCTGGAGTCAGGAAGCTAACGACTTAACTTTTGTTATGTCGAATATGGCGCCTCAAAAACCGAAACTAAACCGCGATGCCTGGAAGAGGCTTGAAGAGCAAGTCAGGAAATGGGCCTGTGGTGAAGAGAAGGTGATAGTTATTACTGGGCCAGTTCTAAAAGAGCATCTAGCGACACTTCCTAGCGGCTTAGAAATTCCAGAGGCCTTCTTTAAAATTATTATCGATGAAACGCCTCCGAAAAAGGCCATCGCTTTTATGTATTATCAAGAAGACAGCGGCGATATGCTCGCAGAGAGAATGATCCCACTTAAAAAGATTGAATCAGCAACTGGTATTGCTTTTAACCGTGAATTCCCTGACCTGAATGGCAAAATCAGAATGCCTGCCAGCACCAGTGAATGGAAAGAAGCAGACTGCAGCAAGTAGGTTTATATGCGTTCACTTCTATTGTCCCTTCTCGCACTTTCAGCTGTAGGATGTTCTTCTACTCCTGTTATGGAAAAAAGTGTTCAGGAAAAATTCATGCGCGATTTCTCCAGCACCAACCTGCAAATTGCCAATCGTTACTACCGAAACTTTCAGCAATATGAAGGATTCTCTCAGACATACTGGGAGACGATCCTGGATCAACTCTCAAGCGATAGTGCTCTAAGTTTAAAAAGAGATATCAGGGCCTTTAATGTAATTAAGGCCAAAGGCTTTGAGAAGGGGACGGTGATCTGTGTTTATTCGGAGTATTTCGAACTCGGCTTCTGCGACAACACGAGATGCGAGGGAACTGAACTTTCTGGGATTAAAAAGGAAGAAGAAATTCCTGAGGCCATGGCGAGAGTGACTGCTTACACTTGTTCAAAATAAAAAGGCCGAAGATTTCTCTTCGGCCCTTTCATTAACTTATTAATTTAGAAATTATCTAGCAGCTGAGATTGTTTCCATGATCCATGGGTGAGCTACAGCTACGTTTCCATAGATTCCGTAGTACTTAGCTCTTGCACATCCTCTTCCCCAGCTTACTACACCAGCAAGAACTGGACGTCCGTCTGTTCCTGTGATTGTTAGTGGTCCACCAGAGTCACCTTGGCAAGAATCTTTTTGTCCTTCAGGGAAACCTGCTGCGATCATCGTTGAATCAACTTGACCATTGTATGAAGTTGGAGCGTTTGCTGTTTCGTTAGATACGATTGGAACATCAACCATTCTTAGAACGTATGAAACACTTCCATTCTCTCTTGTCGCTCCCCATCCTAGAACTGTAGAAACTACACCAGCATCGATTGCCCCAGTTTTAACTAGCTCAGGATCAACCATTCCAATGCTTCTTAGACCAGTTGCTTCGAAGTCGATTGGGTTTTTAAGCTCAAGAAGAGCGAAGTCGTAGCTATACTTGCTAGCGTTGTTTTTTGGGTGAATATAAGATTTCTTCACTTCAAGCTTGATTCTTCCAGATGCGTTTAGATCAACGTTTCCACCTGTGATTGGGCGAGTGAAGATTGACTTACAGTGAGCTGCTGTAAGGATCCATTTTTCATTAATGATTGAACCAGCACATCCACCACCGATAGAAACAATATATCTTGTTTCAGTTTGAGCAGGGTCAACAACTACACCACCAACGATCTTATCTTGAGAGATCGCAGCGTTTGAGAAAAGTACTGTTAGAGATAGAAGAGAGAGATTGAAAATATTTTTCATAAATTACCATCCTTGATAGATAAGATGATAGACCTCATGGACAGATCTGCAATTCATTTGCAGTAATGTAATATTTTGTTAGGGATTTGTTAGGATGAAAGCCGAGTGTGGAGCTCGGCTTTGTGAATTTTGTGAAATAACTATTGATCAATAAATCTACAATTCGAAGTTGTAACAGCAGTCCCTTTAGCATTGATCCACTGAAGCCCGTCTTCTTCACCTTTTTTTCCATGCTTAATTTCAATTTCACCAGTCACTTTCTGACCAGATCTTGCAGGAGCATAGATGCCAACGTGTTTTTTAGAATCGATTGCTTCAGTTTTAAGTGTGCTCGTTAAATCGATATCGCACGTGATTGAACGTGTGAATGGATTCATGAGAACTGCTTCATACTTAGCTTTTGCTTTTTTAGATAATGCTCTTTCGTTAACATCTGTGATTGTCACAGTCACAGCACTCTTTAATTGGTCAGCTTGTTTAGCTGTCATTGGCCCGTCTTCCGGACGCTCATAACCAAAGGCGCTTACTGCAGTTAAAAGGAGAGAAGTTGCGATTAATGTTTTCATAGAACCTCCGGGCGTTTGTTTATAACGCAGGCGCTAGAGTTGCAACCCCTTCGAAGCTAAAATTTATCTTATCGAAGGGGATAACCGCTTGAAAATTAGTTTAACTTTGAAAGAAGATCTGTCGTGAAAGGGCCTCGAGTTCCCTTGGGGAGCGCTCCCAGACTTCATACATCCCTTTTCCAATTTTATCCGGAATGATGTCTTCAATCTCGGCCTCGACGTCATTTAAGAGATTCATCGCCATTTCATCGGGCGCGGTCATCTGCATTGTGCTTCCCTTATTCATGTCCGTATCGATGGCCCCGGGGTTAACGATATGAACGGGAATATTGTATTGGCTTAGTTCAATTCTTGCGGCCTGAGAAATAGAGTAAAGGGCGGCCTTTGAAGCTGAGTAACCGGCAATAAAAGGAAAGTTTGTAAACTTTGCAATTGAAGCGATATTGATCATGCGTGCTTCTTTATTTTTTTTAAGTAGAGGAAGAAAGGCCCTCATCATTTCAATGGTGGCAAAATAATTTATCTCCATGTCCTCTTTAAAATTATTGGAGCTCTCTCCAAATAAACTACCAGGATGAAGAACTCCTGCATTATTGATCAAGATTTGCACATCATAAGCGGCCTTAGCGGCAGCGAGCCTTTGATCTTGATTGGAAATATCAAGTGTCAGAGGGACAATTCTTTCATCTTGAAAGACAGAAAGAGATTTACTGTCTCTAGCGCACGCGTATATTTTTTTGACTTCTTTTTTTAGACACGCTTCGACTAAAGCTTTGCCTATTCCACGATTGGCCCCTGTAATTAAAACTATTTTGTCACGAAATTCCATAATGACCTCCTACTGATAAGAATCATAGTTTTAATCGCTGGTATTTTCTCGCGGTAAGCGGACCTCATCGTTTTACAAGGAGAGTATCTTTGTTATAATTCCTGCAAGATGAAACATACAAATTTAAGACCAAAACCCAAATTTCGAATTATTAAATCAAGCGGAGAGATTGAAAAATTTTCTGAGAAAAAACTTCGAAACTCTCTGAGACGTTCAGGGTTAAAAGAAAAAGACTGTCAGCGCATCTCTAAAAAGGTTTCCAGTAGTGTGCTTGACGGGACGACGTCAAAAGACATCTACCGAAAAGCAATTAAGCTGGTTAAACAACAATCCCCAATAGCGGCGGCCCATTACTCATTAAAGCGTGCTCTTTTAAACTTAGGACCGACTGGTTATGAGTTTGAACACTTTGTCGGGAAATATTTTGAAAACCAGGGCTATCAAACGAGTGTCGGTGTTGTTCTTCAAGGAGGAATCGTCCGCCATGAAGTTGATGTCGTTGCTTCAAAGCCCAACTATAATATTTACACTGAATGCAAATTCCACAATAACGGTGGAAAGAAAAACGATATTAAGGTCGCTCTTTACGTCAAGGCGAGATGGGACGATTTAAAAAATGGACCTGATGGGAAATACCTGCGTGGTTACGCCCTGGCCACTAACACTGTTTTTACCAAAGATGCCATTGCTTATGCCGAAGGTGTGGGGCTTCTTCTTTTAGGAGTGAACGCTCCGGAAGGGGAGACGTTTTTAGATATCATTAAAAAACATAAACTCTATCCCATCACCGCACTCGTGCGTTTAAAAAAAGTTCATTGCAAAGAACTGCTAAGTCGAAAAGTTATCCTGTGCTCAGAGCTTTTAAATGAAGATAAGCTGATGCTCAAAATCGGCATGAGACCTGAAGAGGTGAGCGCTGTTATTAAAGATATCCATACGCTGCTTGGATTATAGGAGACTTTATGAAACTTACTTTTGTCGGCGCTACTGATGAAGTCACTGGTTCAATGACCTTAGTTCAAACCCCAGCTGGGAAAATCCTGATTGACTGTGGGATGCACCAAGGAAGTTTTGAAAGCGTTCAAAAAAATCTCCAGCCACTACCTTTTGATCCAAGAGATATTAAAGCGATTTTTCTCACTCACGCCCATCTTGATCATTCGGGTTCTATTCCACACTTAGTGAAGCTGGGATTTAGAGGTAGCATTTTCTGCACGCGTGCAACGATGAAGCTTGCACTCTTAATTATGGCCGACAGTGCTCACATTATTGAAGAGACAGAAAATCATCCATTAAAAAATTATTACGGCGTCGAAGAAGTAGTGAAGACAACTTCTTTTTTCGTCGTTAAAGAAATGGGATCAACGTTCTCTTTTCTCGATTTAAAAGTAAGCCTGCTCCCGGCTGGACATATTCTGGGAGCGGTTTCGTATCTTTTTGAAGATGAAGACAAAAAACGCGTAGTCTTTTCAGGAGACCTCGGCAGACACGACGATCCACTCAATTCTCCGCCTCCACCATGCCCGAAGGCCGATGTGGTAGTGCTTGAGTCAACATATGGTGGAAAACTGAGAAAAGGTGATCTGCAAAAAGACCTGACTGATTTTTTAAAACTGGTTAAAAGAGAATCAAAGGTTGGGATCATTGCAAGCTTTGCCGTCTCTCGCGCCCAGCTTTTAATCACGCTGATTCACCAATACAATTTTGAAAACCCTGAAAATAAAGTGCGCTTTGTGATCGACGGTCCAATGATGAGCGGAGCTAACCGCATTTACCAACAGTTCACTGAACTCACCGAAATGGCCGATGAGTTACAGAAGGCCTTAGGTGATGTGGAAGTGATCGACAACATCCGCGAGTGGCACTCCATCCAAAAACAAAAAGGTCCAATCGTCATCATTTCTTCAAGCGGAATGATTACCGGAGGAAGAATCTGGCGCTACCTGGAAAATTGGCAGGATGATAAAAACGCAGTTTTATTTTTACCAGGATACCAGGCCGCTAATACTGCCGGAAGAAAACTGAGTGAAGGCGTGCGCGAAGTAAAAAATGAAGAAGGAAAGACGATTCGCTGGTCGGGAAGTGTGATTTCATCTCAGGCCTTCTCATCTCACGCTGATCAAGATGAACTCATTGAGTGGATTAGTGATTTGGATAAAACAACTCACATTTACCTAAATCACGGTGACCCTGATGCCAAGATCGCCTTGAGAAAGAAACTTAAGAGTTTAGGATTTGAGAAATGTGATATAGCTCATGCCGAAGGCCTAGAGTGATTTATACTTCTCAAACGACTGCTCAGCAATCGCGATAGACCTTAACCAGAAATCACTTTTTGAAATATCTTCGTTAAAGTGTTTTTTTACCAGGTTTTCTGCTGTCATTCGACCTGTATCTTTTAGAAGCTCTACATAACGAGAGTGGAAGTCTTTTCCAAGAGCTTCTCTTTTTGAGTAAATCCCCAAGCTAAAGAGGTATCCAAAAAGGTAAGGGTAGTTATAGAAGCTTCTTTCTGACATAGAGAAGTGAAGCTTACTTGCCCAGAACATCTCATCGTACTCTGACAAAGTATCGCCATACCAAATTTTCTGGCTTTCGCTCATGATGTTTTTTGTCTCTTCAACAGTGACATTTTTCTCCAGCCTTTTTTCAACAAAGCGCTTTTCAAATTCGTAGCGCGCCGGAATGTTGATCATCAGGCTTTGAACAGATTGGATCTCCTGCCATAGAATCGCTTTTAATTCATCTTTTGATTCAGATGTCTTTAAGAGGTAATCGCGCACAACTGTTTCAGCAAAAATAGAGGCCGTTTCGGCCAATGTCATAGGATATGAACATTCACTCACTGGTAAGTCTTTCATAACCCAGTTGTGATAAGCGTGGCCGATTTCGTGGGCCAGGGTAATGACGTTTTTCATACTTCCATCGTAAGTCATAAAAACGCGTGTCTCTCTCACTTTTGCGTATCCAGTACAGTAAGCGCCTTGAGCGCGGTTTTCAGAAGGAGCACAATCAATCCATTTCTTATCGGCCATCATTTGGGCAAAGTCCGCCATCTCTGGGCTCACTTCACTAAAAGCAGCTTTGATAATTTCAATCGCCTTTGGAAAATTAATCTTACTTGCCGTCGTTTTTGCCGGATATGGCGCCATTAAATCCCAAGGACCAAGTTGCTTTACATTGAGATCGCGGGCCATCGTTTTTAAAACATCTTGTCCAAATGATCTTTTTTCGAAAGTCGTATTCATTAAAGTATCAAGTGTTGTTCTCGTGATATTGGCCGCATGACAAGTTTGATCAAGGTAGTGTAGCTTCTTTTTAGTTGATCTCACTTTGTAGTTTTCATTTCTCCAGCCGTTAATTGAGTTTAAAATCGCGCACGCGCTGATTTCTTGTCCTCGCCAGCCTTCGTTGATGGCACGGTAAGCTTTCTCTCTTTTTGTTCTATCAGGGTGAGAGTAAAGGTTGTTGGCACTTGAAAGCGCCATTGTTTCACCATCGACGTTCACTTTAAGTGCACCAGAAATTTCGTTATAGAGTTTTCCCCAGGCAGAAAGACCATCAAGCCCAAAACCCGTTAGAAGAACTTCTTCGTTTGTGCTTAGGAGGTGATCGTTTTGCTCGCGTTGTCTTCCAAGAGTGAAGTGCAGCTCTTTTGTTCTTTTATCATCAAGAAAGAGCGCTAAGAAATCAGTAGGCGAGCGCTGAACACAAATTGAAATGGGCTTAAAGGCCTTTAGGTAATTCGTCCAAAGCTTTTGTCCTCTTGCCTGGAGATTCTTTGCTTCTTTGTTTTGTGTATTCACCGACAAGGCCGTCATTGAGTAGACCATAACCTGATAGTAGATGACCGTTGTTTCAAGGTAGCGGTGGTAGAGCTCAATTGTGAGTTCTAAGTTTTTATAAAGATCAGCGGTCTCGTTATTTTCCAGTTGATTGATGAGGTTTTTAAAAAGTGCTTCTTTTGATTCGAAAATCGCCGTTGTTTCGACAACCAGAGCGAGGTCTTTTTCAATTTGAGGGTCGTTGAAATCTTTGTAGATGTTTGTGTTGTCCCAAGAAATTGTCTGTAAATCGTTCATTTTTACCTCGGCGAAGATGAATTAGGGGCAAATCATAGCATAAAGTTCGGTTAATGCGCCTTTAAATTGACTCGTTTGTGTAACTTAAATTTTTCTCTTTTCATTTGCATGATTCCTATTAGAATTTAGCAAATAAACTAATCAACAGAGGCGTAAAGTGTCAAAGAAAAAACTCACAGTTTCTGAGTTGGCTGACCAAAAGCGAAATCAGCATTTTCCAATTAAGTTCAAAGACTACAAAGTTGAAGTCGCTGAAAGAGATGTTTTTTATAAAGAGCAGACGAAGATTTTCAAAAAAGTCTTTCCTCCTACAGGTGTTGGGTTTGTACCTAATAAAAAAGAAGATAAGGCGCTTGATCCTTGTTACCTGGAATATCGAAAAATTCACTCTGAAAGATTCCTTATTACTCACAAAGGAAAAGTCATCGGATGGATGCAAGGTGAGATGGAAGATTTCGAAACGTTTTATATGAGAAATACAGGTATCTTACCTGCTCATCAAGATAAAGGAATTTATAAGAAATTTTTAAAAGAGTTTGAAAATTATATTTTCGGATTGGGGTATGCCAGAATTTCTTCTCAACATGCGCCTACTAACGCAAGAATCATCTCACTAAAATTAAAAGCAAAGTACGTTATTGTTGGCAGTGAAACTCATGAGCGCTGGGGAAAGTTAGTAAAGCTGGTGAAGTTTAAGAGTCAAGATCGTTATGATTACTATTTTAAGAAGGTGGATTGATTATGGACGAAGTTTCAGAGAGAGAAAAGGCATTAGCTAGTGAGATTAGGAAAGTTTATAATTCGGGGAATGCTAAAAAAGCAGTTGAGATGTCCATTAATTTTTTGAAAGAATTTCCAGAAAGTCTAACGGCCCGTTATCTCTACTCGGTTATGCATGGAGACTATTCTGCTGAGTTAGGACTCACTCAGGAAGAGTCGAAGAGGTGCCGAGAAATTGCAAACAATGGTTTTCAGACTTTAATTAATGACCCTGACTTTAAAAAATGGTCGTGGCATTTTCAATTTGGAGTCCGGAATGAATACTATTGGTTTTTTGAGTTACATCAAGAGCAATATGATCTTGGCATAGAGACAATCGCAACCAGTGAAGATGGTCATTATAGTGCTTGCGTCGGTGCTTCGATGTTAGCACTTAAATTCTTAAAGGAGAGAAATATCCCACTAGCTGAAGAGTGGGCGAATAAATCTTTTTTTCATTTTGAGAAATACGAAAAATATATGCCTGATTGGTACAATATTAATTACTTTAGCTCTCAGTCCCTGGCCTGTTTAGGAAAGTATGAAGAGGCATTGCTTTGTTATAAAGACATGTACCGCAAACAGAAATCTCAAGTGAACGAAGCTGAGGTGGCAGAGTTTGTGGCTAAAATGGAAGAGTGGAAAAATTATAGGAAATAAAGAGAGCATATAATGTTTAAAAATATCTATCTTGATCATAGCTATAATTGCGATCAAAATTTTAAATTTTTTAAGAAACTAGGAAAGCTGGGGTTTGTTCTTGAGAAGACAATGATGGAGCACCCTGGAAAGGCCTATTGTAAGTTTATTATGTTAAGTGGCTCTAAAAAGAGTCAAGGGTATTACTTGGAATTCATTTCTTTTGGGAAAGGTGCACCTGCTATTGAAAGAGAAGCTGGACTATCTTTTGGATACCATGAAAATTTAGAAAAACTATTTAATAAAATTAAAAGTAAACTTTCTGCAAAATTCGTCCATAAAAATTATGATTGGAAAAACAATTCTGTAGACCGTCTGCCTGGCTGGAATATGTTAACTTTTAAAAAGAGGCCGATTCAAAATACCTTCACATGGTTTACAGAGTATGAGCCAGTCAAAAGAAAGAAAAAAATTGAAAAAATCCTAAAACATAAAAACACAGTTGAAGGTCTTCACGGTATTGTTTTATCTTTAACTCCTAAATCGAAGAAGAATCTTGAAATTATTCTAGGCAAGAAAATTAAGGATAAAGTTGAATTAAATGATGGGACCTTTATTTACCTAGAGAAAGGAAAAAGTGATCGGTATAAATCTATTATCCTTAATGCTCAAAGTTTAAAGAAAGTGAAGAAGGTTGTTGGACGCTCTGGAAAAAGCGAGATGTTTTTTGATCACGAAGTAGTGAGAATTGATCCACCACTTTATGAGAAGTCGCTTTCATGGAACCTTCTGATTAGAGAATCTTAATCTTGCGGCACCAGCAAATCTTCCAGAAAAAACGCCGAAAGCTCAGACCTGCTGGAAAGCCCCGCCTTCGCATAAATGGCCATCGATTGAACTCGTGCCGTTTTTTCAGTTGTATTTCTCACACTCGCAATTTCTTTTAGACTCAAGCCTTTGAGCAATAGGAAAGCGACTTCTTTTTCCGCTTCAGTGAGCTCCCATTTTCTTAACTGCTCATCAATGGCCAGAGATAATCCTTCCAGGTATTTTCTTGATTCAGCTCTCCATTTTTCTGCTTGCTCGCGGTAAGCAGAAAATTTCTGACTAGTTTCAATTAGGCTTTTTTTGGTTTGAAATGAATCCCTTAAAATATAAAAAATCCCAATTAAAGAAATAAGCCCAACACTTCCTTCCATTAAAAGATGCCAAATCACTACACCTTCTTTAGAGTCACTGATTATGTCCATTGAGACGAGCAGAAGAACCGCACTTAAGATGCTCACTAGTACCCATTTTTCTTTATGGCTCACAACCAACCTCTAATCATCGTGTTCATTTTCATGCTCATTTTTTTTGCCTTCATTATCGCCTAAAGAAAGTGTCTTTCCAAAGATTTTTAACTGGCCGGAAGAAGTATCATAATTTTTTACAAGATAAGTCCCGGAACCAACCATGAGAAAAATCAGTAAAAGCGCGACCACTGGTTTATGTCCAGAGATACCGCTTAGGCCATGGTCTGTTTCTTTTTTTCCATGAAGCATTGAGAACGCAATTCCATCGACGTGACGAATGGTGTGGAGAAAAACTCCGGCAACGTGCAAGAGAGTTGTGATTAAAAAAAGATTAGCAAAAAGCTCATGCAAATCTTCGAAAGCTTCCTTGTGCCCCGAAGTCATGATAACTCCGGTGATGGCCAACATGAGGGCCGAAATGAGCATAATGATGGCCGCCCAACTTGAGGCCGGGTTGTGTCCACTCCAACGTTTTTTATCTCCTGAAAACAGACCCTTAAGGTACTCTATGACATCTGTAGGATAGAGGGCAAATGATGAGAATCGCGCATATTTTGTCCCGATCACTCCCCAGATGAGTCTTAGAACTACAAGTAGTCCCAACATGAGGCCTGCAAGCATGTGGTAGGAAAATACAGGGCTTTCATCGTCAACGGTCTTAGCGATCATAAAGGCGAAGACAAAGAGGAAAGCAAAGCTCCAGTGAAAGATTCTAGTAGGTAAGTCGTAGATAAGTTGTTTGCGCATAAGGCCTCCTGATAATAAGAGCATGCCCTAAACTAAGGAAACTTCCATTGTCCAAATGACCTATGAGCATTTATTCAGGCCTTTAGGTCATTTGGCCAATGTGCATTTTTTTGAATGTGGGTAGTTTTAAATCAAACAGAAATCATTCTGTAACAACCAATTCGGAGAATAACATGCGTAACTACTTACTTGCTATTATGAGTCTAATGCTTGCTTCAGGCGTCGCTTTCGCCAAAAAAGACTGCACAGATCAACCAAAAGAGAAATGGATGTCGGAAGCTGACTTCAAAAAGAAAGTTGAGGCCGAAGGTTACACTATCAGTAAATTTAAACAGCCAGGCACTTGTTATGAAATTTACGGGACTAACAAGGAAGGCAAAAAAGTCGAAATTTACTTCAACCCGGTAGATGGCTCTGTGAAGAAAGAGAAATAAACCGTCTTTTATTCGGGCACAGGCCTAAGTCTTGTGCCCGTCTAAGAATTGTAAAAGTCTCATTTCCCCAAAAGTCATTTATGATGGGTCCATCATGAATAAAGAAAAAGTTTTACTTAACTCTCTCGTCACACTTAATTTTTCTAAGTCATTCCTCTATATGTCGGAGTACAAAATGCTTTATCACTTAAACCGTATGATGGAGCCTTTTGTAAAGGCACCTAAAAAAGAGGATGACCCCGCACTGATTAAAATCATGCGTGAAAAAGTCCTGGATCTTTATCTTCAGGATGCAAATAATGTTTTAAATGGGTACTACCCAAAAGACTTATTGTTAAAGTTTGACCCAAAAAACCACTTGCTTCGCCTGCCTAAACTCCTAATGGATTCATTGAGCATTTCCCGTCGAAGAAAAATGGGGAAAACAAAAGACCTGGATTCTGAAATCGAAGCTCCCGATTACATCAAAAGAAATTATCACTTTCAAACGGATGGTTATTTTTCAGATCACTCAGCTTCTCTTTACGAGCATCAAGTGGAAATCCTCTTTAATGGCACGGCCCAAGCGATGAGACGCATGCTGATTGGTCACTTAAAAAAGCGCTTCCCGGAAAAGAAGTTCTTTAAAGTCCTGGAAGTGGCCGCTGGAACAGGGGCGATGAGTGTCGATTTTGTGAAGAGTTTTGACTTTAATGAACTTGTGATCACAGATATTTCTGAACAGTACTTAAACCTCGCTAAAGAAAAAATCACTGATTCTCGCGTGAGCTTTAATGTCGCTAAGGCCGAAGAGCTTCCTTTTAAGGATGGGGAGTTTGACTTGGTTTATAGCGTCTTTTTATTCCACGAAATTCCTCGTCAAGTACGCGACGAGGTTTTCAGGGAATCTTTCCGCGTTTTAAAGAGTGGAGGAGTGGTGGCCTTGTGTGATTCGATTCAAATGGATGATGATTCAAGGTTAAATGAAGTGCTGGATAATTTCCCACGAGATTATCACGAGCCTTTTTACCGCGATTACACGAAATGGGATGTCTCTGAAGCACTCACAAAGAATAACTTCAAAGACATTTCATCGGAGTTTCATTTGCTCTCAAAATATTTTTCAGCGGTTAAAGTCTAGGATGTGAGTGTCGCTGATATTTATCAGCGTAAACTCATTGCTCATGATTTTGTCTTCGCCGACAAAGATGCTCCCTTTGAAGCGAAAGAGCTGCTCATTTTTTTCAATCAAGCGCACATGGATTTCAAGCTTCTCACCTGGGCGAGCAAACTTCTTAAACTTCGAATGATGAACAGAGCGCAAAACTCCCAAAGCATAACCCTTAGTCACTTCTGAATCATAGTCGGCCACAGGCGAGTGGTGTTCAGCAATTAAAAGCCCCGCTGTCTGCGTGGTCATCTCTTGCATCATCGCTCCCGGAACAACGTGCGCACCTGGAAAATGTCCCTGAATGTAGAAGTCTTCAAGGGCCGGAGTTTTTGCAGCGACAATATGTTCACTTGAGTGCTCAAGAACTTTATCCACCAGAAGATAGGGAGCGCGGTGGTGAAGACGTTTATGAATGTTAATACTCATGTAGATTCCTTTTTCTTTAGCCGAATGGGCCCTTTAATATTGGTGTAGTCGATAACTTTTTCTTTCTGCATGATCACGATAAGACTTTCATCCGCGAGCTTCTTGGCAACTTCGCGCACGAGCTCCATTTTTTCTTTATTCTTTTTATCCTCACCAGAGAGCACTTCGCTCGGGCAAATCGTCTTTGGAAAGCGCGTGTTCGTAAGCTCGATAATCTTTTTTCTGATAGCATCTTTATCCATGCCATCATCATAGCGAAAAGATCACCAATGTTGAGGTAGACATTTCCCGGACAGTCTAAGTGTTGTGAAGCTCTCAATTGTCTTTTTTTGAACTAGAGTTCTCTTAAGGAGCTTTTATGACAAAATACCCTCTCGTTTTTAACGCAACCACTAACGCCACCCCAGGACTCAACACAACCTGGGAGTCAAACGCATTTAATCAACTACCTCTCACCGTGGCCATTCCCAAGGAGTTCGAAGGCGAGGGCGGAGGTTATTCACCAGAGGATCTTTATCTCCTGGCCCTCACAAACTGCTTTGTAGCGACGTTTAAGTTTGCCGCCCACAAGTCAGGAGTCACCTTTACGGACCTCAAGGTGGAGACAAAACTTGTCGTTGATATGGATGAAAGCGCACGCCCTATGATGAAGGAATTTTATCTCGATTCTTACCTCTCGGGCGCCAGCAACCCCGAGAGAGCACAGCGCCTCCTCACCAAAATTGAGGGAAGTTGTTTAATCTTAAATTCCGTAAAAACTAAAGTGATTTTTCACCACCATTTGTGCTAAGCTAACCTATCTCTAAATGGGGGTGCACCGGTTTCGACAGGGGGTACTGAAATTTAGTGGGCGTGTCCAGGTTGATCACCACGGTCCTGGTAAAAAGGGGATCAAAAATTAAATGCTGAATCTAACGATTACGGCTATGCTCTAGCTGCTTAATTAATTTAAGCCTAGTCATTGCGGAAGCTACTGCCAATAAAAACAAGTGTAGCAACAGGTCTGTCTCGACTTTAATGAGGCAAGTGAGTAGTCGGGAGTGACACTTTAAAATCACCGAGCTTGTAGGTTCACGAATCTTCTAGTCTTCGTTCTGAGACAATAATTCAGAACTACACACGTAGTCCGCTTTATAGATGGCCTTTTGGACGTGGGTTCGATTCCCACCACCTCCACCATCGGATTTCCGATGGTGGACACCTCTCTTCCTTAAACATTTTTGAAATCAACTACTTCATTACGGTAACTTGCGTTTTGTTTTTGAAAACAAGCCTGTCTAAAACTGTTTAAAACTGTCTCGACGTGGCTATTTGTAGCCAAATCGAAGGCTACAGCAGTTTTAAGAAAACTACTCAATGTAGTCGACCATCAAAAATGAATCATCAAGTCAGCGTAATAAAAAAACTACTCAGTGTAACGGATGAGCAAACTTTTAAGTCAAAAGGAGGAAAACATGACTTTAAAAAGAAAAAAAACTCGCCGTTGTGACAAGAAAACTGAAACACCTGAGGGAAATTTGCTGAAGTACCTACGTGAGTCGCGAAAGCTCTCTATGCGAAAAGCTGCCGATTTAATCGGGACTTCTTCATCAACTGTGAACCATGTCGAAAATGGAAGAAAAGACATTACCACAGGAACTATTCTCAAATTCTTAGATGCGTATGGACATTCCTTTGAGCAGTTTCAGGACATGCTGAAAGGAAATATTATATTACCTCAGCACATTCGATCAGAGTGCATCGACATCGTAAATCGCTTAGATGAACAGAAATTAAAAACGGTTAAGGCTTTTTTAAGCACCTTCTTAGGTCAATAGGGGGGAAGCTTATGGGAATTAAATTTGATGAAAAGACAAATTCTTACGTCGTTACTTACCACCGAAGACATCCAGTAAGTAGGGCTTCAAAAAGTATTAGGAGACAAGGAATTAAGACAAAGGCTGAGGCCGAGAAAATTTACAAAGAACTCATTATTAAATTAAGCGAAAAGTTTAATGAAAATCTTCATCCATTATGGCCAGAGATAGTAGCAAGATTTTTAGAATACTATGCAAATTGTGGTAATGCTAAGAACACCGTTAAAAATTACAAGCAATGTATTGAAGCAAATACCTTTCCCATTTGGAGCAAAAAAAGAATCAATGAATTTTCGACTGGAGAAATAAGAGATTTTATCCAAGAAGATTTGGGAAAGTTTTCTGAAGCCCATAGAAAAAGTATGCTGAAAATCTTACGAGCAGTTTTCAGATACGCTGTTGAGCTAAATATAATTCCACGAGATCCTTGTCCAAAACTTAAATTTAAAAAGAACGAAAAAATAAAAAAAATGCTTACAGAAGATGAGATTAGGATTCTTTTGAGTAGAGCGAGAGAAGAAAATCACGAATGGTTTTATGTTTGGGCCTTAGCTTGTTACACAGGGCTTCGAAACGGAGAGCTTTACGCTTTAAAATGGGAGAGCGTTGATCTTAAAAAACGGATTATCTATATCACTCATTCTTGGAATAAAATAAATGGATTTAAAGAAACTAAATCTGGTGATGATAGGGGTGTGGAAATAGCACCAAGTCTTCTTCCTCTATTAATTGAGCTGAAAGATTTTAATCACTCGGTCTTTGTTCTTCCAAGAATTCGCGATTGGGAAACTGGAACGCAGGCTAAGCCATTAAAGGATTTTTTAAAGACTTTAAATCTTCCTTTAATTCGTTTTCATGATCTCAGGGCTTCTTGGGCAACTATTATGCTCTCAAAAGGAATAGAGTCTATCAAAATAATGTCGATGGGAGGCTGGAAAGATTTGAAAACGATGCAGATTTATATAAGGAAGTCGGGGATAAATATTCAAGGGATAACTGACACATTGAAATTTTTTTAAGACACAAATGCAGATCAATCATTTTTAATATTAAAAGTAGATTATGGTTTTTTTAGTTTTGCCTGTTCCTCGCAAAGCCAGTTCTTAAAACGGGGATCTGATGCATCTCCAGCATAGGTTCCACTTGGTAAGATGACTGTAGTTAGTTCTTTAGTTAGATAAGTAAATTTGGTTTTTGTTGTAGTTATCAAACCTGTTTTTTTGAGGTTAAAAATAAATTGATCTTTGTCTAGATTGTATTCTGCTAACATGCTTTCAAAATTTTTATCATATGTTCGCATGTTTGGATTTTTATTAAGCATATTAATAAAAATCCATTCGAATTTGCTGAGAGGCACAGGTGCCCAGCTTTTAGATGGAGTAAGTTTTGTAAGTGCTTTTTTAGATAGATCGATACCATTGTAATGCCAACCGTTTAAATTGTGATCAAAATTTGCTTTTATTAATGGTGCACATTGTTCACCCTCAAGATCATCCCCAAACACTTCGGGAGGTAGATTAAAATAATATGTTAGTCTCGTGAAAATGACTTCTAATATGTAATGGAGTGGATTTGAATTATTACTCGCTATTAAATCCCACGTGCCTGGAGAATATTCACCAGATGAAAATGGCATTCCATTTAATTTTATAAGAGTATTTTGTCCTGAAATAATTAAAGAGGGAAGTGCTGTTGGAGAATAACCTTTATGATCAATATTTTCTTCAATAATGCTTAAAAAGGCATCTCGTAATCCCTTTTCTGTTTTATGACCATTATATCCAATGATAATTTTCAATGGAGTTACTGCTTCTATTGTTAATACATGAGACATCATGATTTCAAATGGAGTATACCCATCATATTTTTTATTTTCTGGAGGAAGTTCTTTTATGATGGCTTTGAATGAATCTAAAAAAAGATTTGAAGGTGTGTCTTTTGAAGGAAGATAATTATCAATGTTCTGAAATAATGCTAAAGCATCTTCTAGATCAGACTTGGTTAATTCTTTCTTTACTTCGAAAATGGCAATAACCTGATTTATATGAACAACATAATCTGAAGTGTTAGGTATTAATTCAGTTGTACCCGTCACAAGCATGCAATCTATTTGCTTAGATTTACTATTGTTTTTATCATCGATTATAAACCCAGATACGACATTTAGATTTAATTCAGGAAAAAAACTAGCCGTTTTCGAGATAATTTTACTTGTTAATCCTTCATACATTTTGCCAATAGTTGGTGCATGATTAATAGGGTATTCATCTTGAATCTTCTTTTCTACGGCAACTAACTGTGACAATAATTCTTCAATGTTTTTTATCAAATTTGGTTCCTTAATTTTATATAATAATTAGTCATTGCGTATTTGAAAAAAAAACAAAAAATTAAAATGCATGTTTATAGCTTATATTTTAATAATTCTGTTTTCATTTGAGCACTTGGTGATTGAGATGAATATCCAGAATTGTCATTCCAAGATGAGGACTCAAGCCAGTTAGTGGCTCGTCCGGTTATTTCAACAAGCTCATCATGCGGAAGAAGATAAAAATCATTTGCAAGTGGGAATGCTATCCAAATATCTTTACCTATATATTTCTTATCTATAGTTACTCTTCCTTTTAGCTGGACTCGTAGAATATCAAGGCCGTTAAAATGAACAGCTATAAAATCAGCGGATTCAAAATCCACATTTAACCAATTTGTTGCAAATCCATATTCGACAAGGATTGAACTTATTTTTTGAAAATTATAAGTTTCTTTGGCTCGACTGTTTAAATCTTCGTATTTTATCTTTGTTAATTTCATGCAATTTATGTTTCGGAATAATTTGAACTTTTCTTGACTAATTTTGTTTGATTTTAATTGTTTTAATCATGGTTATTACTTGTATTTAGTTGTCACATAAATATATTTATTTCATAATTATAAACACTTACATTCTTTTTAATTATCACGGAGAAGATAATGAATCTGGAAATCACGGATAGATGGTTATCTGTTCTAGAAGTCGCTCATTATTTAGGAATTTCTAAGGAAACAATCTATCGCTGGCTTGAGGCAGAAAAAATTCCTGCTCATAAAATTGGCAAACAATGGAAGTTTCAAATTTCTGAAATTGATACATGGATTAAATCCGGACAAGCATCAAACAATAAACTCATATAGGAATATAAAATGTTAACTCTTTCTCAACTAGAATCACATCTACTTCAAGCTGCCGACATTCTCCGTGGGAAAATGGACGCTTCAGAATTTAAGAATTATGTCTTTGGAACACTTTTTTTAAAGCGTCTTTCCGATCAATTTGAAGTTGAGCAAGAGAAAAGAAAAGCAAAGTATGAAAAAGCTAAATTAGCGCCTGCCCAACTTAAAAAAGAATTAGAAAATCCAATCCACTATACTTACTACGTTCCTGAATCAGCTCGTTGGGAAGCCATCAAATACCATACAAAGAATGTGGGGAGTGAGCTTAATAAAGCCTTGTCGGCAATTGAGAAGGCTAACGAGAAAAAAATTGAAGAGGGGATTTTATCAAGTATCGACTTCACAAAAAAGATTGGTAAAGCATCTATTCCGAATGAGCGAATCAAAGAGTTCGTCGATCACTTTGATAAATTCAGGCTCCGTGATGAAGATTTTGAATTTAGTGATCTTATGGGTGCGGCTTATGAATACTTAATTAAATACTTCGCCGACTCAGCAGGGAAAAAAGGTGGAGAGTTCTATACACCATCAGAGGTAGTGAATCTTATTACGAAACTTCTTCGTCCGGAAGAAGGTATGGAGATTTATGACGGAGCTGCTGGTTCAGGAGGTATTCTCATTCAGATGAAGCAATTTGTTGAAGAGAATGGCGGAAATTCTAATAACCTCAGTCTATATGGCCAAGAAGATAACGGTGGAACTTGGGCTATTGCAAATATGAACATGATTCTTCATGGCGTGAAGAACTATAAGATTGAGCAAGGGGATACAATTAAAGACCCAAAAATCTTAGATACAAAAAGAAATGCGATTAAAACTTTTGACCGCATTGGAGTAAATCCTCCATTTTCTCAAAACTACGATACGACAGATATGAAGTTCAAAGATCGCTTCGATGCTTTTACACCTGAAAAGAAAAAAGCCGACTTCATGTTTTTTCAACATTTCGTCTCATCTCTCAAGGATGATGGGAAAATGGTTTGTGTAATGCCTCACGGTGTTTTATTCCGTGGAGGGAAAGAAAAAGAAGTAAGAGAGAAAGTCATTAACAACGGACTTCTTGAAGCTGTGATTGGACTTCCAGCAGGCCTTTTTTACGGAACAGGGATTCCTGCTTGTCTTCTCGTTGTAAATAAAAAGGGAAAGGAAAAAAGAAAAGACCTGTTTATTATCAATGCTGACCGAGAGTTCAAAGAAGGAAAAAACATGAACTCCCTTCGAGCAGAAGATATTTCTAAAATTGTAAGAGTCTATGAAACAAAAGAAGAAATTGCAGGGTATTCTAGGATTGTTTCTAGGGAAGAAATTAAAAAGGAAGAATATAACCTCAACATCAGAAGATATGTTGATAATAGTCCAGCTCCTGAACCTCAAGATGTGAAGGCTCACCTTCAAGGGGGAGTTCCTAAGTCAGAATGGACGAAGGATTTATTTGATCTATATAGAATTAAGCCTGAAGTCATTTTTGAAAGTAAGGACAAGGATTACTATTCTTTTAAGAAAGAAATTAGAACGAAGGATTCAGTAAAAGAAGCTGTGATTACAACGAAGGCCTTTGAACAAGTAAGAGCAGATCAGACAGCTACCCTCGTAAAGTGGTTTAAGACATACTCAAAAAGTATTGATGGACTACGAACTGGAACGAAACCGCACGAGCTAAAAAATCTAGGTGAGAAGTCCCTACAAAAAGCTTTTGAAAATAATGGAACACTTGACCCTTATCAAGTCCTTGGAATTTTTTCTAACTTTTGGACAAACTTGAAGTATGACTTCAAGACACTTGTTGAGCATGGTTGGAGTCCTGTTCTCATTGATTCTGAAGCAATTAAACAGGCCCATTTCAAAAATGAGTTAAGTGAACTTGAAGCATTGAGAAGTAAAAACTCGGAGATTGTGTCAGAACTTGATGAAATGCTTATCAATGAAGACGAAGAAGCATCAGGGGAAGACGGAGAAGAAGAGTCTGAACCAGAAACAAAAGATAAAGTTCTAAAAAAACAACTTGATGCTCTTAAGGCTGATAAGAAAGCTGATAAAAAAGAAATTGAAAGAATCACTGAAGAACTTAAAAAAATCAAAGATAAAAAAGACGAGCTTAAAAAACATACTGCCTTGATTTCAAAAACGGAAAAAGAGCTAGATGGGAAAGTTGAAGATTTTAGAAGCAAACTTACTGAAGCTCAGGCTAAAGAACTTATTCTTGATAAATTTTTAGCTGAATTTAAGAAGATTCTGGATGGCTATCTCTCAGAGGGGGAGCAGAAAATTCTTGTCGCTCTTGAGATTTTTTATTCTAAATATAGTACAACACTGAGTTTAATTAAAAACAGTAGAGATAACGAAGCTCAGAAGCTTAATAGCTTTATGAAGGAGCTTGGGTATGAGTAAGTATCCTTCAGAGCCATTCGCGAACTTTATTGATAAAATAATAGATTTTCGAGGAAGAACCCCAAAGAAACTTGGGATGGATTGGGGAGGAGGAGAAATTCGTGCCCTCTCGGCTAACAATGTAGAAATGGGAAAAATTAACTTCGAGAAGGAGTGCTATCTTGGAAGTGAAAAACTTTATAATAAATGGATGAATAGAGGTGATTGTTCTGAGTCTGATGTTGTGATGACCATGGAAGCTCCTCTCGGTAATATTGCACAGATACCTGACGACAAGAAGTACATTCTTAGCCAGAGGACAGTGCTTTTTAAAACAAAAAAAGAGAAAATATTAAACGATTACTTCTATTACCTGCTTTCCGGTGATGAATTTCAACGAGAACTCCAGAATAATGCGACAGGAACGACAGCCAAAGGGATTCAGCAGAAAAAATTATTGAAGATAGATATTTCAGCCCCCAAGTCTCTTAACAAACAAAAAAAGATTTCAGCTATTCTAAAGTCTGTTGATAAGTGCATTACCCAAACCGAAGAAACGATATCAAAACTTCAAAAAATTAAAACGGGTTTGATGCAAGACCTCTTTACGAGAGGCGTGGATGCGAATGGAAAACTTCGTCCTAGCTATGATGAAAAACCTGAACTTTATAAATCGTCTCCCCTTGGAATGATTCCGAAAGAATGGGATTGTCCAAAAATCGTTGATATTAAAGTATGTTTGATTGATGGTGATCGTGGACCAAACTATCCAAAATCTGATGACCTCAAGGCCTCTGGTTACTGCCTTTTCCTGAATGCAGGTAATGTAACTCAATCAGGATATGATTTTAGTGAGTGTCAATTCATTACGAAAGAAAAGGATAATGTCCTAAGAAAAGGGAAGGTTCTTAAAGGCGATATTGTTCTTACAACTCGTGGGACAGTAGGAAATATGGCGATTACTTCAATTGATACACCTTTTGAAAATATAAGAATTAACTCAGGGATGATAATTCTTCGCAATGAAGAGAAAAGATTAAAAACTGATTTTTTGTATCATTCACTTGATAAGTACATCTTTCAAAAAGAATTTATAAAATTAGTTTCAGGTTCAGCACAGCCCCAACTACCTGTTGCAGATTTTAAAAAGTTTCCTGTTCTGATTCCTGGCGAGATTGAGCAAGATGAGATTTTAAAGAAGATTAACTCGTTTTCGGCAACGCTAGATGAAGAGTTTAAATTTCTTAGAAAATTACAAAAAGCGAAGAATGGTTTAATGCAAGACCTCTTAACAGGGAAAGTGGAGGTAAAGGTGGACAAGGATGAGTAATCAAGAAAATCAACCAGAGTATATCTATGTTGAAAGGCCCACCTTAGTCCAACTTGAAAAACAAGGATGGAAAATCCATGAACTCGATATGTTTGGGCAAAAACCTGAAGAGAGTTTTCGTGAAAATTTCGACGAAATTGTAATCAAGTCCGAATTAGTGGCAGCCATCAAGGTTATCAACAAAGATGAAAGTGGACAGTGTTTTGTCACTGATAATCAGATAGAAGATCTAATTCAAGATCTAACAAGCCCAGAAAGAAAATCACTTTTGGCCCTTAATGAAGAAATCACAAAAAGTTTTATTCAGTCTTATCCGACGATTGGTAAGAGTGAATTGAATAGTGAGGAAGGAAGGCCTGTTAAATTTATTGATTATGAAAATTGGGATAAAAACCGTTTCTTAGCCATTTCTCAGTATCAATTAAAATCACCGAATGGAAATATCTTTCCTGATATAACGTTGTTTGTGAATGGAATCCCTTTATGTGTGATTGAGTGCAAGCACGCTAAAGGTATTGATTCAGACCCCATTTATACAGGAATTGAAGATTTAAGAATGTACCAAGGGATAGGTACGAATCTTAACGAAAGTATCAAAACGAGTAATGAGCGTTTCTTTTGGTATAATCAGATTCTTATTTCTTGCTCTCAAGATTCAGCCTTCTATGGAACGATTGGAGCAATGGCCGAACACTTTAACGAGTGGAAAACTATTCACCCATCTGAAACGCCTTATAAGATAGGAGTAAAACAGAACCGAAGAGAAGAGTTAGTTCAAGGTATGCTCACTCCTCAAAACTTTCTCGACATTATTTATCACTTCAATCTTTTTATGGATATTGAGACAGCAGATGGCGGAAATATAAGGGTTAAAACTCTTTGTCGCTATCAGCAGTTTAGAGCAGTTTCAAAAGCTATTGTTCGGCTTGAATCAGATAAGCCGAAAGAAGAAAGATCAGGTGTTATCTGGCATACTCAAGGGAGTGGTAAATCTCTTACGATGGTTTTTCTTGTTAAAAAACTTCGTTCACATGAAAAATTAAAAAAACTCAAAGTTGTTATGGTAACAGACCGTCGTGACCTAGATAAGCAACTTGGTGATACCGCAGTTCTTACAGGTGAGAAGCCTGTTCTGGTTAAAAAGATTTCTGAAATCCCAGAGAAACTTGGAAATACGACGAATAATATCGTCATGTCCACAATTCAGAAGTTCCTAGGAAAAGACGATGATGCGGATGATGAAGATGAAGTTCTTGAAGATGAAAATGAGGCAGAAGAATATCCTGAAATTAATGATAGCCCTAATGTCTTAATTGTCGTCGATGAGGCCCACAGAACTCATAACTCTTCTCTTGGTGTTCGCTTAAATGCGGCTTTTCCCAATGCGGTGAAGATAGCTTTTACTGGTACACCACTTATAAGTGATAAGCATAAAAAGAAAACCCTTCAAACCTTTGGGAATGATAACGATTATATTGATAAATATAAATTCGGTGAGGCCATAGCTGATGGTGCAACACTCGCAATCCTTTATGAGGGTAAAACTGTTAAGAAGGGAAAAATCAATCAGCAAGATTTTGAAGATGAATTTGAGGAGATGTTCTCAGATAAAACGCCTGAGGAATTAGAGCGAATTAAGAAAAAATATGGGACAGAGGGAGATGTGCTTGAAGCCGAAAGTCGTATTAAAGCCATCTCTAAAAGTATTGTAAAGCATTATGTAGAAAGCATTTTACCAAATGGATTTAAGGCTCAAGTGGTAGCGTCTTCAAGAATTGCGGCCTATCGCTATTCTGTTTTTATCAACGAAGAACTTAAGAAATATCTTTCTGAACATAAAAATGATGACGAGATGACTGATAAGACAAAAGAACGACTTGGCATTGCGAAAGCAATACTCATTGTTTCTAGTCGTGGAAAACCGACAAAAAAGCAACAAGGGACGCGCAGTCTTTCTATAGAGCAAAAAGAAAAACAGGAGAAAGAAGATAAACTGATCGAAGGTTCAAAGTCGAAACTTTCAATTGTAGATCAGACTTTTAAAAAAGCATTTAACCCAGAAAAACCTGATACGGGTGTATGCTTTCTGTGTGTGAAGGATATGCTTCTTACTGGCTTTGATGCTCCCATTGAACAAGTTATGTATATTGACAAGCGAATGGTTGAACACAATCTTCTTCAGGCTATAGCGAGGGTAAATCGAAAGAGCAAAGGGAAATCAAGAGGATTTATTGTCGATTATATTGGAATCACGGAACATCTGGTCGATGCTTTAAAGATTTATTCTGATGAAGATGTAAAAGACATAAAAAATACTTTTATTAAAAAAGAAGAAGAAATTCCTACGCTTGAAGCAAGATACCGAGCGATTATTCAGATTTTTGATAAGTCCTCAACAAATAAGTTTAAAGAATTTATAGAAGGAAAAATAAAACATCCTGATGAAATAAATGAGGTGAATATTATCTGTCTTGATCACCTCCATGAACCAGACACAAGAGGGAAATTTGAATTAGTGTATAAGGCTTTTTTAGAGAGCCTTGATATTCTCATGCCGGATAAGGCTTGTGCTCCATACTTGAGGCCAGCCGGAAGAACTGGCCAACTTCTTGTTGATGCAAAACGAACCTATGAAAGAAGAAATCCGACAACCGTGATGGGGGCGGGTGAGAAAGTTAAAAATCTCATCAACAAGTTCTATAAAGCTCAGGGGGTGGATGACGCTATTGCTCCTGTTGAAATCACGGATAAAGAAAAATTCAAGAATGAAACAAATAGCACTGGAAGCAAAAGAACTCGTGCCAAAGCAAAAGTTGGTGGACTAAGGAAACATATTAAGGACAATTTTGCCAAAGACCCTTCAAGATACAAAAGACTAAGTGAGAAGTTGGAAGAAATTTTAAAGAAATACGAAGATAATTGGGATGAGCAAATCGCTCTCCTCGACGAACTGATTGATGAAGTTGATTCTGGCAGAAAAGATGTCGTGCTTGACCCGATTAAGGACAGATTTCTTGATCTCTTTAATGACAGGGTTAAAGAACTATCGAATGGACAAGAGCTTAGTGGTTCGTATGTGACATTTGTAAACACCGTTGTCGAACACATAATGAGTAAAACGAGAGAGATTAAAGATTTTTGGAATCCTACGCACATTCAAAATCAAAATGCTCTTGAGTCTGAAATTCAGGATTTATTTTTAGAGTTATGTCCAGAACTCTTTGACCAGAAAGAACAAGTGACTAAAGAGTTACTAAAACTTGCTAGAGAATTAGCCCAGAATGGGGACTTACAATGAGTGAGAATTTTGAAAAACGTAATATAGGAAAATTTGAGTTTCATCTTGTGAGACAGAACCGCAAGGCTCCAAGTATTTTACGAGATGCGAAGGACAATATCTGGGTTTATGTGAATGAAACCTACTCGGATTCAGATGTTGAAATTTTTGTACAACGAAGTTCTGTTCAGATAGCGAAACTCATGGAACCCAAAATTAAATTGAGTTTTGATGAAAATGAGATCGTAGACAGAGAAGAGTTTTTGTTTTTGGGTAACTCATATCAACTTCTTATTACTGATAATGTCAAAAATGATTTCAATTTTGATGGGAGAAATTTTAACTTAAACCACAATGCAATAACTGTTGGGAAAAATCTGATTAAAGATTTTTATATACGAGAGGCTAACGAAAGACTTTGTCATAAGAAAACTGATTATAAAAAAATTGTTGGAAAAGATGCAAAAGACATTTTCGTTTGTGAGTTACAAGATAAATGGGGAGTTTGTACTCCTTCAGGAGTTATTAAGATAAATTGGAAAGCGATAATGCTTCCAGAAAAACTTTTTAACTATATCCTTGCTCATGAATATACCCATCTAGTTCATTTAAATCATTCTGCGAGCTTTTGGCATTGTCTTGAGACACTAATTGAAGATAGTAAGCATCTTGATAGAGAATTAGAAAAATACTTCATGGATTAAAAGCTGACTGAAATGCTCGGCCTATATCTTCTTACTTTATTTCGGCTATCGAACCAGTGCACTTGACTCATAACCAAAAGAACTGAAATAATCAGGATAATATTAACAATGCCCTTAAACACGGAATGCTTGGCGGCTTAGTGAATAAGGGCAAATTAGAGAGTCGAAACTCTTATCATTATGAATGTTGTGCTTAAAGAATCCATGATATTTCAAAAAATGACAAGAAATTTTTTCGAACTCTTGCGACAACGATTGTCGGAGGGATTTTCATGGATACAGAAGTACAAAAGGTTCGAAATGTAATTAAGATTGTGGAAGATAACCTCTCAGGAAGCAAGCAGCTTCCTGAGCATGGTTTTCCAATTAACCCTGTATTCTTAACAGAAGCAGTTCATGCTGTCTCTATCAATGGTCTAAAAAAACTAGCTCAAAAATTTTCTCCAACTCAAGTATTCCCTCTTATATATGATTTAAATGCAGATGAGTGTGATGTTGCCGTTCAGCGTATCAATGATTTGAAAGAAGAAATCGACTATGGCTTACTCTTGTCTATTGGTTGGATACATCGACTTGCTTTGACAAATGGAACAGAACATTTTGAGAATAAAAACATTATGTGCTCCTCGGAGGAAGAACTCGGAGAATTTCTATCTAGATGCCTTTTAGATCATACAGACGTATTTTATGAAGTGGTCAATCGTATCGTTGGGGACGAGTTTTACAAGGGGACATCATTTGCAATGTTTAAATGCAATAAGCCCAGAACGCAGATAATAAAAATCCCATTTGATAGTAATTTAAAAACAGAATTTGAAAGTGATCTTAAGGAGCATTTAAAGGAAACAGGATGCGGCGATTTTTGTAATTTACTTCCCAATAATTACGGAAAGAATAACGGGATTTATGTCGAACGAGGCGGAAAACGAAATGGAAAACCAGTAATTGATTTGCATGAGAAGGCTTGTTCTCGAAGAGATCGTCCTCGTAAAACCGATATTGCTTTTTATGAAGTATCAACTCATTGTTTATGGATGTCGGCAAAAGGGAAACATGACATCTTGAAATATAAAATGTTGATGGGAGAAAAACTTTTTGGAGACCCAACAGCATTTAAAACTCAAGTCGGATTCAAGTTGAACTTTGTTAGAACAGATGATTTGTCTGGAATGATTCAAACGGTACTTCAAGGAAGAATTACAAAAATAAAAATTAAGAAAGTTGTTTTCAAATCCAATTCTCAATCAAAAAAAGAACAAAAATTTACAGCAGTAAGAAATGGTTGCTTGCTCGAAGACTCTTCATTCATGCAAGAACGAATGGATGCAGGAATTCCATGTTCAATTCTCATCGAAATTGAATTCAATAATAATCCTAAAATGCGTGACAAGATAACGTTTGGAGAATCAACGCTCAAGACAGGAAACTTAATTCGCGAGGAAGAGATGGTTGCAATTCTTTATGGCTTAGGAATCATGGAAAAAAGTTATGATGCCTGATAAATTTGAAAACATTTCAAGACTATCTCTTTTGAGTAGTGCCCATCTTGTGCATTCGTCGGTCTTTTTCGATTTTTTTGGGGATGAAGTGACTAAGAGCTTAATTCGTGATGGCGTATTGAAATCGATTGAATGGGTCCAGCTAGATGGAACAAGCTTGAGCCTTTCACTAGATGGAATAGAAAAAAGCTTCTGGATTAATCTCAGGGACGACAAGATTTTTTTTGAACCAGAGGATGGTGTAGGTGAACCTTTTGAGAAAGCACTAGGCTTTGAGAAATTTGTTTCTATTGATAAAGGGGCATTGGCCAGAAAACTATTTCAGGAAAATGGTTTTAGTTTTGATAGCTCTGAAATTTCTGACGGGAATATATTTTGGGGAAGTAGAACGATATCTGGAATAAAAATTATCTGGTGTATTTCATTCTCTAAGAATACCTCATTAGTGCCTGTTTTAAGGGATGCACTTCAAAAAACTTCTGCGAAAGTGTGTCTCTTTACGTCACCATTATTTGAAGTGGTGTCTTTTGAGCCTATAATCGTTTCGGTATTACTTCCCGAGATAAAGGAGTCTTGGATTATTCCACCAAGTTCATATTTAAAAAGCAAATTTCATTTTAAATCGCAGGACTATTTGGGAATTGTTCCCTCTCAACCATTAATGATAGACCGAGTAGAAAAAATTATTTATGTATTTGGTGTAAGAATCAACGACAAGACTGACGATCGAATTTACAAATATGTTGATACGTTGGCTAGATACGCTCAATCAAGCGAAGTTACACATGATCATTTTGCATATAACTTATTAAAGATTAGTCGCAATCAATCTTCTCAGGGATATATTGGGGATTTGAGAAGCAAAATTAAGAAAAAAATAGAAGATAAAATTTCAGATATTGAAAAACAAAAAATTGCATTGCAATCATTGTATGAACAACCAAGAGATGGGGCTGTTCGATGCAATTTTTCACCAGAGGATATTTATTTTTGGGAGTAATGCTAGTTCATTTGCTATAGAGAAAAACCAGTGTTATCAGTTGCTTACACACCCTTGTTCTTCCCCCTTAAAAGTATAGAGTCCAATCTACTATAGTTAAAGCCAGAGAAAAATACTTCGATCCGATTCATCCTATGGATATATCCAAGGCAACGGTGCTTTGGAAAATTCATAGGAGGTTAATCTATGAATCAGTTAGATAAAAAAAATTGCGAAATCAAGTCCCCTCGAAAAATTGAAGAACTTGTTGAGTTCTCAGTCGGCGAGAAGAAGTTTTATCTGCCACAAGGATTTTATCTTGTGAAAGATTTAAAACGTCTTGCTGGAGTTCCTGAATGTCACCTTTTTGCTGAAATCAGAGACGGAAAAGTAGATGAGAAGCCGAGTGACGATGCTACTCACATCTGCGGTGGCGAAAAGTTTTGTTCATATCCTGGCAAGGGTGATGCGTCTTAAGGAGGAAGTATTATGAGCTTTGAACAACAAGTAGAGGCCGTGAGAATTATTACTGGCCTTGAGAAGATAGAAGTGAAAACAGAAGCTGGGTGCAGATTTTTATATCTGCCTCAGTTCTTCAAAACTAAGAGCGGAGAATTAGTGGATTGCCTTTTTGCTTGTGATACCCATCAAGGCTATTCCAATCGTCTATGGTTTGCAAAAGATTTATCATGCGAAATTCAAGCGAATTGGAATCATAAAAATTTTTGTATTATTGGGCGATTATGGTCAGCTTTTTCGATGAAGGGTAAAGGTGCAACTCTCTCTGAAATTCTCCTCTCTCACTTGGCAGGTGCACGATGAGAGCACACTTTAGCAAAGGCCTTTTTGAGGAGATAACTAAAGACTTAATTCGACCCCACACTTTCGCGTTTGAACGAGTGGGGTATGTCCTCGGTGACATTAAAGAGGGTACCCTTATTTTAAATGAATGGATGAAATTTGAAGATTTTTTCTACGAAGACAATGATGAAGTTGGTGCACGGATTGGTGGAGAAGGGATGACTTTTTTGATGAGAAAAGTTGTTAGTTCAAAAAACCTTTTTTTTCACACTCATTTGCATGATTTTCAGGATGTCCCAACATTCAGCGGGGTAGATATTAGGTCATTGCTTGAAGTAACGCCATCGCTGTTCGATTTTTCAGGGATGGGTCCTCATGGTGCACTACTTATAGGAAGAGAGTCTTCAAGGCTTATTTGGTGGGACGAGCGATGTTGTAAAAGAAAAAATGAACTAATTATTGATTGCGGCCTTGGGCCAAGGAGTGAGTATGAAAGAGAGAAATAGCAGACAATCCTTTTTGGGGGAAAACTTTGATTATGCGATGGCGGAAGTTCGAGTTGGTATTGTAGGGTATAGTGGTGGTGGTTCTCATACGGGCCAGTCACTTGCTCACTATGGATTTAAAAAGTATTTTATTTGTGACCCTGATGTATTTGAGGAATCAAATATTCATAGGCTAATTGGTAGTTACTACGAGGACATCATAAATAAAACAGTCAAGGTAGATATTGCAGAAAGAGTTATTAAGAGCATTGCCGGCGATGCTGATGTCATAAAGGTTCAGAAGCAATGGCAAGAATGTATTGATGACCCACGATTTCGTGAGTGTAAAATTATCTTTTCTGGACTTGATGATTTTGCAACACGAGTTCAACTTGAAAGTTTTTGCCGTAGGCATGGAATCATCATGATTGACATTGGAATGAGTGTGAAAAAATCGGGCGATTATTATTTTAGTATGGGGCAAGTTGTGATGAGCCATCCTTATGGGCCTTGCTTTAAGTGTTTAAATTTTATTACGGATAAAGATTTAGAGTTAGAAGCGTCCAGATACGGGGCAGTGGGGATTCGTCAGCAAGTAGCTTCTATTAACGGTATTCTTTCAAATGTAGCAGTCTGCCTAGGAATTGAATTGTTAAGCGGTTGGACGGGAAGTGAGAGGTTTGCTTTTTACAAGATGCTCGATGGGAATATTTTGAATTTAATGGATCATCCCAAAGTTGAAGAATTTTCATCAAAGAGATGCGTATGCTCACATTATTCTGAATCATGAATACTTTTTTAAAACTTTGCAGTAAGAGTAAGATCAGTTAAACCTGACTGGTCTTACTTTTTTCATGGGATTAACCCCTGCCCACATTGCTAGTTCCAAGTCATCTTCACACTGCCAATGCAAGGTAATAAAAATTCTAACATGCTTATCGGGACACATCGTTTCCCGATAAGCATGTTGGACCTTTGTCAGAAATAAACTTATTCAAATAGAATATTCAAAAAATTAAGACTTCATCGGATTAGCCTGAAACATTTTAGTGCTGGTACTGTTAAGTTTCGTGCATGAATCAATGAATTGCAATTTACTTGACCGTCCTAGTCAAGTTGTCTTGCATTATTCAAAATTTAAAAAAATAACAAAGTTTATTTAATTTATTCAAAATGGAATCCGACAAAGTGGGCAGTCAATAAATCATTGCCTGTCATTGAATTTTTTCAATTGTCCTGGAGAATTTGTGAAAGATAAAAAAGATTACATCCAGCTATCCGCTTCTGACCTAAGTAATTTTCTAAGCTGTAAACACCTTACTGAATTAGATAAGAAAGTAATTAAAGGGGATTTGAAAAAACCTGAGTGGAACAATCCACATGTAAAAATCCTTCAAGAAAAAGGATTTTTACATGAAGAAAATTATCTAACGTTTCTCCAGTCTAAAGGACTAACAATAACGAAAATTCCTGAAGATGCAGGAGCATCAGAAGCTTTTGAGCTCACAATAAAAGCAATGGAAAGCGGAGCAGACATTATTGCCCAAGGAGTATTAAAAGAAGGTGAATGGTTTGGAAAAACAGACATTCTAAAAAAAGTCGAAGGCAAGTGTGTTTATGGAAATTACTCATACGTAGTAATGGACACAAAATTAAGCAAGGAAACTAAAGCCGGAGCTGTTTTGCAGCTTTGTTTATACAGCGAACTACTTGAGAGAGTTATCAATTCAAAACCGGAAGTAATGTTTGTAGTGACTCCTGGGAATCCATTTAATGAAATTGAATTTAGAGTTAGTGAGTATCAATCGTACTATCGTTTAATCAAGAGTTATCTGATTAGCTTCCTACGAACGGATAATAATACATATCCAGAACCCGTTTCCCACTGCGATGTATGCAAGTGGTTTGAAACTTGTGATAAGCAAAGAAGAAATGATGATCATATTTCCTTTGTCGCAGGAATAAGCACAATTCAAAGAAAAGATTTAAGTTCAGTTGGAATCACAACACTTGAAGCGTTTGCAAATGCTCCCATTGATTTCTTAGCAACTATTATTGACGTTAATATTGAAAGTCTAAGCTTAACTAAAGAGCAAGCAAGACTACAATTTGAAGCTAGAGTCACAGGGAAGCCAACTTATGAAGTTTTACCTATTCTGGAAGAAAGAGGCCTTAACAGGCTTCCCATTCCCACGGAAGGAGACATTTTTTTTGATCTAGAAGGTGATTCATTTTTTAAAGATTTAGGGATTGAGTACCTATGGGGCTTTTCATATTGCCAGAATGGTAAGCTTCAATATGAACATCGATGGTCATTTGACTTCAAAGAAGAAAAAGAAAACTTTGAATGGTTTATAGATTACGTCATGATTCGGAAAAAAAAACATCCGAATTTTAAAATTTATCATTACGCCAGTTATGAAACGGGTGCACTTAAAAGACTAATGGGTCGGTACGGAACAAAAGAGATAGAAGTGGATCATCTTTTGCGAACTGGAACCTTCGTTGATCTTTACAGCATTACAAGACAGTCGATAAGGGCCGGAATTGAAAAATATTCCATTAAGGATTTGGAGCAGTTTTATGGTTATAAAAGGAAAGCGAATCTTAGAGAGCTCATTGCGCACAAAAGAGGATTAGAACATTCTTTAGAGCTTAATCGATTAGACATGATCACTGAAGAGGCTAGAGATTTTGTGCGTACTTACAATCGAGATGATACTGATAGCACCTTTTACCTTCGTGAATGGCTGGAAGGATTGAGATCAACTGAAGCCAAGAAAGGACATACGTTAACTCGTCCGGTGAGTTCTGATGGGGAAATAGCAGAAGAATTAGATGCTCACCTTAAAATGCTTAATGAGTTAAAGAACTTATTACAAAAAGATATCAATCCTGTACCCGAGCAAAGAACTTCAAAAGAGCAAGCGCAATGGCTATTAGGAGATTTAATTTCTTTTTATAGAAGAGAGGATAAGGTGAATTTTTGGGAGAAGTTTCGATTAAAAGAATTAGATGCTTTAGAACTTTTAGAAGATAAGTCTGGAATAGGTGGTCTGAAATTTATTAAAGAAATTGCAGGTGGCACAGCAAGATGTCCAATCCATCGTTATAAATTTACTGATCAAGTTGTAGATATCAAGAAAGAGTGTCCAGTTTACAAAGAGGGTATTTTATCTGGAGAAGATGTAAAATCCTTTGGGGAAGTCACTAACATTAGTTACGAAGAAAACTATGTTGATATAAAGAAAAAGACAGGGATGTCGGAATTCCATCCGAATGCCTTTTGGGCCTGGAATCATATTGATAAAAGTACTAAAGCAGATCGATTGTTTGAATTAGCAAAATTTGTATTAGAAAAAGGAATTGATAGTCCTGAACTAAATTTTAAAGCAGCTCGAGACATTCTCCTTCGAAATAATCCTGATTTCAAAGCTGCGATTAATTTAGATAACCCGGATACTTTAATGCAAGCAAAGGAGATGGCACTTGCACTAAACCATAGCTATCTGGCAATTCAAGGTCCACCGGGAACCGGCAAGAGTTATACGGCTTCTCGAGTAGTATTGGAGTTGGTTAAACAAGGTTATAAAGTTGGAGTCACAGGATTATCGCATAAAGTGATAAGTAATCTCATGAGTAAAATCCATGAAGCCAGCGTTAAAGAAAATGTCCCTTTAAATATCTACCAAAAAACTAAATTAGAGGAAGAAACAAATAAGAACATTAAGTACATTCAAAGCAAAGGATTAGATGAAGTTTTGAATATGAAAAAACCATTCGTCTTGGGCGGCACAGATTTTATGTGGGCAAGTGAAAATTGCACCGATAAAGTAGATTACTTAATTGTTGATGAAGCTGGGCAGTTTTCCCTGGTCGGAATTATGTCGATTGCTCATGTTGCAAAAAATATTATTCTTCTTGGTGATGGATCTCAATTAAAACAACCCATACAGGGAGCTCATCCGCCAGGATGTGAAGTAAGTGCATTGGATTATATTGTTGGTGATCATCAGACACTTCCTAAAGAAAAAGGTGTTTTTCTTCCGGTCACATATAGATTACATCCAGATATTTGCCAATTTAATAGCGAATTATTTTATGAGAACAGGTTAAAGGCTGTTGATGGAAATCAATGTCAAAACATTATAGGTAAAAATAATTTTGTTGGAAAAAATTTAGCATATGTAGAAGTTGAGCATTGGGGAAACACTAACTATTCAATAGAAGAAGCTCAAAAAATTAAAGAAATCGTTGAGGAACTAGTTACTAATGAAAATACATTTACATTATTCAAAGATGGAAAAGAAATTTCTTTCAGAGTTACTTATGAAGCTATAAAAATTATTTCACCTTACAATGCTCAAGTTAACAGATTGAAGCAATTGCTACCTGAAGTAAGTATCGGAACTGTTGACAAGTTTCAAGGACAAGAAGCCCCAATCATTATTTACAGCATGGCGACATCTTCTCAAGAAGATGCGCCAAGAGGAATGGAGTTTTTATATTCAGGAAATCGTCTTAATGTCGCTGTCAGTAGAGCTGAATGTCTATTTATAATGGTTGCCAATAAAGAAATATTTGAGCCGAATTGTAAAAGTCCAGCACAAATCAAACTAGCTAATTCATTCTGTAGATTTTTGGAAATAGTTAAAGAAAAAAGTAAGAAGCTAACTATATAAATAAGGAAAATTAGATGGAAACTTCAGACTACATTATTTCGAATACTCATAAAAATATTAATCATCGTGAAAAAATAGAAATGTTGATCAAAAAATCAAAACGAATACGAATTATTTGTCCTTTTATCTCAAAAGATAGAGCTGAATGGTTAGCTCAGTATGTTTCTAATGACCGAGAGATAGAAATTGTAACTGAGCTTACAAGAAGAGGAATTACAACAGGAGTGCAATTACCAAGTACCTTGAAAATTTTAATTGACAAAGGTGTTAAAGTTTCATTCGTCGGAGGCAATTTGCATGCTAAACTATTTTTGTTCGACGAAGATATAGTATTAATTACTTCGGCCAATCTAACCAATAATGGGCTAGATGAAAATTTTGAAATTGGTGTTCTTCTTGATAAAAACAAATCTCCAGTTTTGGCAAAGGATGTAGATTTTAGCAAAGTTAACAAGAGAATTAATAATTTATGGACAGATTTAAAACAAAAAGAATCTGGATTAAATCATACAAATATTGAAGATTTCTTAAAAATAGAATTAGAAACAGAAAATTTGAGAAAGGAGATATTGCTGCAATCTGATGAATCCCTTGGACTAAAATTTAAGCCACATTCGAAAGAATGTGAGAATCCCTCTCAGGTCGATAATGAACTTGAGGCAGCAGCTTTATTTAAAGGATTCACGATTAAGGACTGGGAAGCATTTGATCATGGGCTTACTTTTACACCAGAAAATCTAAATACTGTAAAACAAATATTAACACAAAAAATCGAACCAGTTCTTAAAAGTTTTTATGAGCACTTTAGATTCAGCAGAGATTTAGAAACAAAGCTTGAATACTTTGACATTGGATATTCGAAAAATCGTTGGGTAAAAAATTTCTTACCGGATTATAGATACCTTTGGATGGTAAGAAAAAGAGAAGGGAAAAATCCTATTCAGCATATAAGCGAACCGTCGTTTATTGTTGGAATGGGAAAGCATCCAGAACATGGACACTGGTTTGAAATACGAATGGGAGTAGAAGAGCTTAACGAGGCAAAACTAACAGAGTTTGGGAGAAAATTCCTAAAAAATATGAAAAATAAACATAAGGAAGTACTAAGTAAATTTCAACTATTAGGCGATGGATGGGTGTTAACTCATGATAGAGAAATGGAAGAGCTGCCTAACGAGATTGCTGTCAAATTGATCACAGCTGATTCTTTAGTAGCCATGATCGATAATTATCTCGCAAGTGAAAGAGTTGCAGATGTTCACGTCCGAAGAAAGTACTATTTAAATAATCCCAAGGATGCTGAAATTTTAACAACTAATAAAATCATTAATAATATTGCTCAAGATATGAACTCATTAACTTATTTTTTTGATCTAGCTCATAAAAAGTAGCCTTCCATATAGGAGATTAAAGTGAAAGATATCCGGTCAATTGCTCCCATGTTTGGTAATAAACCTTATCAAGTGCATGCTCAGCATGCATTGCCAATTTTAGTAAGACAGGCAATCACTGGTGAAACTATGTTTTATTCTGATCTGGCACTTGAACTTGGGATGGCAAATGCTAGAAATTTAAATGTTGTGCTTGGTAGTATCGGCACTACATTAGAGATGCTGAGCAAAAGTTTAAAGTTTGATATTCCTCCAATTCAATGCCTCGTTGTTAACAAACAGACAGGCCTACCAGGTGAAGGAATTGGTTGGTTCATAACAAAAAAGGATTTTTCAAAGCTCTCAAGAACCCAAAAAAGGATTATAGTTGAAACAAAATTAAGCGATATTTTCTTATTTAAGAAATGGGAAGAGGTTTTACATGCACTTAACTTAGAAGTATTTAAGGAAGATTATAACGATTTAATTTCTCGTGCTTCAAGAAGAGGAGGCGAGAGTGATAATCATAAAGATTTAAAAGACTATATTTTAAAAAATCCACAAATGTTTAAATTGAAAGGCAATAACTTAAAAGGCTTAAAGGAATACCCTTTGCCTTCAGGTGATTTTTTAGATGTATCGTTTTTAAGCAAATCTGAATGGGTTGGGATTGAGGCGAAGTCATCAATTTCAGAGGATGCCGATTTAGTAAGAGGATTATTTCAAGCTGTAAAATATTATTCAGTAATGGAAGCAGTTAATAATGTTGAAAGGATGAATAAACAAATCCGTGTGATTCTAGTCGTTGAAGGAGAGCTGCCAAAACGTTTAATACCAATGAAAAATACTTTAGGTGTAGAGGTCATTGAGTTGCGAAGAACTAGTAAGAAAAAAGATTTTAATTAAATTTATTATTAAAATGCTATTTTAATAATGGATCTAAGCTATCTTTAAACTGCCAATGTATCTTTTTTTATAGCTTTGCAATAATATGAAAGAATCTCTCCTTCGAAATACCCGTATTCGCGTATTTAATTAGGAATTTATAGATTTTTAGCCATGAAAACTAAATTGTTTTAGTCAGATACCGAAAAGCCATCATGATTAAAATAATAGGATGCCTATCTCGCCTTAACCTCGGTGAAGCAAAAACATTAGAATGGATCAAAACATGCGATATCAAGCGCCATTTTACCGTTTTAGTTGAACCGAGCTACCAGGGAGAAGGTTTTAGGCATGCTCGCTGGCCAGACTTTGTTTTAATAACAAAAAAACATGGAGTGTGCATATTAGAATGCAAATCTCACTCTGAAAACTTTATCGAAGATGTGAGCAATACTCAAGGTATTAAGCTTGTAGGAGAAGTCGATAGATATCAAGTACAGTTGCGCGAGTATTATTATCTGATTGAAGCCCTTGTTAAAGACTTAGACTTTAAGGTCCCCATTGTTAAGGGGGCAGTCTTCCCACATATATCCAAACATGGGAAAGTAGCACAAGCTATTATTGAACACCATCATAGTGGAGATCTTTTTTTCAAAGAGGATTTGCAGAACTCCTTTAGCTTTGAAGAATCAGCAGAAGATGCAATGAGTTCAGAGCAGTTTAATGAGCTTTGTAAAAAATTGAATAAAGAGTCTATTATTGATCATAATTACGGGCTAGATGAGGATCAATCGGAAAGAAGAATTCTCAAATTTAGCCAAGATCAAATTGAAAAAATTAATCGTGTTCAACATGGTAATTATCTCTTTCACGGACTCCCCGGAACGGGAAAAACGAAGATGTTGGTGGCAATTGCAAAAAGGGAAGAGGCCGAAGATAAGCGTATTGGTTTTGTTTGTTTTAATCGTCCTCTGCGAGATTCTGTTGCAAAGGATTTAAATGAAAATTCCGTTTATACTATCTCACAGCTCTTGATGAAGTTATGCAGAAGATATCAGCTGCCGTTTGATTACAAAAATACAGAAATGAATAAGAAGTCTTTGCGTCTAATTCTCAGCATGAAAGTTGAGCCGTTATTTGACGTGCTTCTCATTGATGAATATCAAGACTTAGAAGAAGATGATTATAAATTAATTTTGAAATGTGTTGTTCCAGATGCTCTGATTGTACTAGCTGGAGATCCTTTACAAGAAATCAAAGATAAAGAAGTGACCTGGAAGAGTCGAGGGATTCATGTTTATGGACTTCAAAGTATGTTTTTGGCAAAACCATATCGAACAGAGGCTTCTATTGTTGATTATGGCCTAAGATTCTTATCTGAAAATAAAAAACTAGCTAAAACTATTGATAAATACTTTCAAGATCATAATCATTGGTATGATTTTAAGGAATCAAGAGAAGGTGTTCGCAAAAATATTTACTTTTGGCTTAATGATAAAATAGAAGCGGAAAGAAAATTCTCTAAAATTATCAACGAAAATCCTAATTCTGACATATTAATCATCACTAATTTTGTAGGACAAAAGGATCAATTAAGTATCAAAGAGTCCGCCAGGATAAAGATTGAACCTTATTCAAGAGTAAAAGGCCTAGAGGCCGATATCGTTCTTATTTATAACACCGATTTTTATTTGGAATACTCGTCTAAACTTTCAGAGGAAGCCAAGATGCGCTCACTGTTTTCGGCAATCTGTCGCAGCCGAGGAAAGGTGATAATTCACGGATTTGAGAGTAAGGACTTTTTCCATCAGCTGCTTAAGTTGGCCAAAGAGTACCTTGATGAAGCGGCTTAATTTTACGCACAGGAAAGGTTCCAGTGCCTTTTCTAGTCGCAATTCTGCATGAAGGGTTTTGGAGCCTTATCAATGAAAAAGAAGAGCTAACAGGTGATGAAGTAGCATCTATTTCAGACCAATAGTGTCGGATATTTTTTGCTTTAGCCTTCTTAGCTACTTATCAAGAAATGCAAAACTTCAAAAATAAACTACCTTTATTTTTATTTCTATCCGAATAGTTTTTACTATTTTTTAGGAGTGCTAATGAAAATTTTACGAAAGTATCAAGAGCTGATCTGTAATTTCCAAAAGAAAAACAAAGAGCTTTTGTACCGTCCAAGTCCTTATTCGATTAATTTTTCTAATTTAACTCTGCCACAAGGATTTTCAGAGCCATTCAAGGTCAGGCAATTATTTAAAGAAGGTAATTTGAATAATGAGACTTTTCTCAATGAGATTGATTCAGGTGAGATAAATTTGTCAGAACATTTTTTATTAAAATTTGAGAATAGCACTCTTCGTAGTTTAATAAACAAAGTGCGATTGGAAGACGATAGTTTTCAAAAAGAATTTGGGATCAGTGGCGCATGGTTCATTGGACCATTTTTAATGTGGAAAACAAAAGAAATGGCAGGAGAAGGGGAAGTTGACAACATTTTTATCTCTCCAATCTTTAAGTGTGCTGTTGATTTTAAAAAAAATAAAAGCAAGCAAGAGATAGTCTCTTTTGAGGAAGATGGTAAGTTTCAAGTAAATCCTACATTGAGAATACTTTTAAAAAAAGAATATGGTGTTAATTTAGAAAAAGAATATTTTGGAAAAATAAAAGATGTTTTATCGTTAGTTAATCAAGCAATATCTCAAGAAAAAATCACTTTGACAGTAGATGTTCCGGGCAAGGAAGTATTCAGAATACCTGCGAAGTCTAAGACTATAGTTGATGACAACGGCAAAAAAAAATCTATCAAAATTCCACTTAATGAAAGATTTACAGCTCAAGAAATTAATCAACTAGGGACAATTTCATCACATAGCTTCATTATTCAAGACATTTTCTATATTGATGTGTTTAATGCATCTAAAATGTCACTGTACTACGATTACGAAGAAATAATTAAAAATTACAATGCAGATAAAAATAATTTAATTGAAAATCTTGTGAGTGAGAATAATTATCCAAGTATTACACAGCCGACATATGTAGATTGCGAGAAAAATAACTTTTACGTTGTAGATATCGATGGTTCTCAGCATAAAGCTATAAAAGATAGTTCTGGAAATAGTGGATTCGTCATTCAGGGTCCTCCTGGTACCGGAAAAAGTCAAACCATAACAAATATGATTGCTCAATATCTTGCCGAAGGTAAAAAAGTATTATTTGTTGCAGAAAAGAAAGCGGCCTTAGATGTAGTTTTCTCAAGATTAGCTCAAACAGGATTAGATAAGCATTCAGTTATTTTACATGATAATCAAGTTAACAAAAATGCGCTTTATAGATCCTACGTAACAGCATTTAATTCATCGAATGATGATACTATTGGTAATAGATGGGCCGATATATCTGAAGGATTGAATTATCAAAATATAAATATAAAAAAATATTTCGAAGAACTATCAGCAGAAGCAATTGAGACAAACATCTCAAACTACAATTTTTTTTCAAGATATTCATCCATACCAAAATATGATTTAACTTCACAAATTTACAAATATTTTAGCCATCTCACTTTACAGCAATTGGATAGGTCAAAGCTGCTAATTGAAAAATGTGAAGAAGCTTATGTTTCTTTTGGACGATATAAGGAAAGTAAATGGCCTTGGTTTAAAGACAATTTTCTTAGTGAAGTGGCAGTTAGTGAATTTGGGAATAAAGCGAAGAAATTGACTTCGCTTAAAAATTCTTATTTATCTTCAAAGGCTCAGTTAGATTTAGCTTTTCCTCAAGGTGATCATCTTGCTATAGAGAGATTAAATGTTCCAGAGATAAAAGATATTGACTATGAAATTGCGAGTACATTAGTTAATAAATGTCTAAAAACAGAAAAGTCAAAAGAAGTTTTATATGAGATTAATGGAACAATAGAAGGATTAAAAGCCAATCTCTCTAGTTTTAAAGTAATTAAAAAAAATGCCTCAGTCGAAAACATTACATTGCTCAGAGACTATTTTTCAGTAAAAAGAAACTTTTTTAAATACTTTTCTTTGAAATTTTGGGAAATGGCTAATTTGGCAAAACAGACGGTTGAGAATAAGTCATACTTTGAAAGAGGAGATATTTATAAGGATTGGATTTATTTTACAAGTTTTGAAGAAGAGTTAAAATTAAAATTGTCTACGGTATACAATGCAATACAGCTTGAAACAAGTGATAAGGATGGCCAAATTGAAGGATATTCAAGATATCTAAAATTTGCAGATTTTGTACTTGGATGTAAGCAAAAAGTTTCGGGGGAAAGGTTTAATGTAGATTTTGACTCAAAGAGTTTAAACTCTTTGATAACTGATTTAAAAAAGGGCCAATTGCTGTCCAAAGAAGCCTCTCTCGCTTTGAGCGAAATTGAAGTAATTGGAAAGGATTTAGATAATCAGTTTTTACATAAAATAGGTAGTGATTACCTAAGCTACGATTCTGAGCTAAATGATTTAATTAGCAAAAGGCATGATTTTCCATTAATTCAGAATATTAGAATAAAGATAGCCGAAGTTGAAAAAGAGTTGAGCGTGCAAAATTTTGACTTCCAATGTGAGTTTTTTCAACAGCAAGCAGTTAATTGGTTCGATTATATTCAATATCATTTAATGTCTTCTCTGCGAGATCGGATTTATTCGCAATATCCCAACATAAATTTATTCAGTTCTACTAAAATGAACAAGGATGTAACCGATCTCTTAAGTCTTTTAACTCAACATAAAGAATTCTCAAAACAAGCTGTGGACTATTTTGTTCATCAAAAAAGATCTGAAAATGAAATTCCTACTAAGATTCTTAAGATGATTGAAAATGAAGCTGGAAAGAGTCGCAGAATAAAATCACCACGTGAGGTTATGGAAAATGGTGCACTGGATGTAATGTTAAATTGGAAACGTTGTTGGTTAATGAGTCCATTGAGCATATCTCAAATGTTACCTAATATAGAGAATCTATTCGACGTCGTTATCTTTGATGAAGCCAGTCAGGTGAGGATTGAAGATGCGATACCATCGATTTTTCGAGCCAAGTCTTTAGTAGTTGTAGGAGACAATAAGCAAATGCCCCCTACAAACTTCTTTGGAAGTAGCATTGATGAGGATGATGAGGAAGAAGATGATATTGATGGTGAGTCTAGAGTTGAAATTGCAGAATCGTTATTAGATCAAGCCTCAAAAAAATATCCATCCCTTATGCTAGAATGGCATTATAGAAGTGAACATGAAGCTTTGATCGCTTTTTCAAATTATGCATACTATGAGGGGAGGTTAGTGGTTGCCCCTAATCCTCGAACTCTTTGCTCAAGTCGAGCGATTGAGTTTTTTCAAGTCGAAAATGCAGTATTCGATTCTAGTCATGGAAATATTATTGAGGCACAGGAAATAGTTCAAATTATAAAGGAACGTTTGCTGGAGGATGCCAAAGCTTCAATCGGTGTTATTTCAATGGGGGTAAAGCAACAAAAAGCTATAGATAAAATTCTTGAACGATTATGTGAAGAAAATGAAGCTTTTTCAAAGGCATACAACTTTTCTCTAAACTATTGCGAAGAAGGATCTTTTAAAGGTTTTTTTAATAGAAATCTTGAAAATGTTCAGGGTGATGAGCGTGACGAAATTATTTTAAGTGTAGGCTATGGGCACAACAAAGAAGGAAAGCTCCGCAAATCCTTCGGGCCATTATCGAAAGCTGGAGGCGGGCGCCGTCTAAACGTGGCAATTACAAGAGCTCGTAAAAATATGAAAGTCTTTTGTTCTTATCCTATCACTGGATTAGCAATTGATGCCGAAGCATATGAAAAAAATCCAAATACAGCCACTTTTTCTAGGTTTTTGCATTATGCCCTGTCTGTTTCGAAGCAGGATGACAAGAAAGCTATAGAAATTTTAAATCTTTTTCCTTCTGGGCAAATCAGTTCAAGCAGTCGAAATATTCTAACTCACTTGATAGCTAAAAGTTTAAGAGCGAAAGGTTACAAGATAGAAGAAAATGTTGGAACTTGTGGTTTTAGTGTTGATTTAGGCGTACTCAAAGAAGATTCAATTAATGAATTTTATTTTGGCATTGATTTGAATTATGGAATTAAAGAGCACAATGCTTTCTTAAGAGACTCATTTAAAAATAGAGAGATGCTGCTAAGTAAGAGAGGGTGGAAAATTTATAATGTTTGGCTTCAGGATTGGATAAGTCAACCAGATAAAGTCATTCAAGAGATCGAAGAAAGGCTTAAGAGTGAATCTTTGAAAAAGATTGCATAGATTAGATAGTCAGTCCAGCAGACTTTTCTGGTCATGAGGCAGCAAGAAAGGTGTGCTGGAACTGATCTCATGATATTTCCAGGCTATAAGAAAGGTTGCATTCGCAGCTTGAAGATGCCTTGGAATAGGTTTCGGTTGGTATAAATTAAGGGACAGGTGAAATGTGCAAGAACTAGATAATTTAATAAATAGAATAGGCATCCTTTATGCAGAATTCGTAAAGTTTCAAAAGACAGAGAGTTGTCCAGTGTCACCCAATGATCATATTATCGGACCAATTGGTGAATGGAGAGCAATTCAAATTATAAAAAATGATTTTTGCCTCGATGCAAGCAGAGTCTCAATATCGCCAAAAGATCCAGATGATCTCATGTTAAGTTATAATGGAGAAATAAAGTATATTTCCGTTAAGACAACAACAGAACACTCTAAGACTGGCCTTTCGGGGATATTTCATACGGACAAGGGAAAATGGGATTGGTTAATTGCCGTACGGTTAAATGAAGATTTAACTTATAAAGAACATTTCTGGTTATCCAAAAAAGATTGCTACACCTTATTTAGAACAAAGAAAGGAAAAGCTAAACAGTTCAAGTGGTCTACAGCATATAACTCACCTTCAAAAAAGTTTAGGCCTGATTGGTTCCAGGATTAGTTAAAAGGTTCCAATAGACTTTTCTTGTCTATGTGAGTCCAGAAAAGGTGTGCTGTTGAGCCGAAGTTTTTAAATGATTCCAAATCTATCAAGAAAGTTCTAATTAACTCTTCTCTCAAAAAACCAAAATGAAAGAAAACGTAACACAATAATCAGTATACATAGAGCACTATAAATATATTGCTGATAAAAAATAAATGCAATCACAAGTAGAGCCGCTATACCTGTAGTGATATTGGCTTGAGACCCATTGAAAGGAACTCCCGTAAGCATCTGTCCCAAAAACGACTTTTGATTCTGGCTCCAGCACGCAGGACAGAATGGGGCGAGTTTATAGAGATCTACTGCAACAACCAGATTATCTCTTGAGTGAATGGCACAAGTACATTTAGAACAGATCAAGGACATATGAGCTCCACTTAACGAGTTACAGTCGTTTAAAAATAATAATATTATCTAAAAAATAAGTAAATTTATGAGGGAGCTAAAAGCTGACCAGGGGCCAATTAGCTTCAGTTTTGATAGATGGATTTTATCATCAGTTTTTCTCATTCTAGTTTTTGAAGTCCTTGAAATTTCCCTCTTCTAAGCCATTTATTAAGCTCCGAATATGTTTCTTTAGAGGGTGACTATTCGGACTATTCTATTAGAGAATCGGTTCAAGATTGGTAAAATATAACTATTTTTGAGTCTTATCAGATCCTTAAACTCTTTAGAGTAATTGCCCCTGGCAACTTTCTATGTCTACACTTTTGGACTAGTCATGCCCAAGGTACTAGTTTTTTATTCGCTTTGAATTTTTCTTCTTTTTAATTTCTTAATCATGAGAAACTAAATCGACTTAAAATAAACGGAGGACTTGATGCCTAAAAAAGTTGTGATTTATAAAAAGAATGGAATTAATCATGAAATAGAGATGTCATGGGGAATATTTTTTAGGAATTTCATTGTTTATTTTGATGGAAAAGAAATTGGACGATTCCAAGGACAAAAGCACTTGGATAGAGGAGAAGATTTCTTGCTTCCTAATGGAGAAACTCTTCGAGTTAAAAAGACGCAAAAAATAATGACTGTTCTAATCGAAGTATTTGTTAATGGAGAGCCCCTGGAAGGAACAGATTCTGATCCTGCCGTTCTTGTAGAGAAAGCCTATAAAGTGGCTATTTTTCTTTGTGGACTAAATTTAGTCGTTGGTTTGCTTGCATCCTTTTTTCAAATCGACTTTCTAATTCAAATGGGATTTGGTTGGTATAATTTAATTATGTCAATTTTATATTTTGTACCTATTTTTATTGGATATAAAACTAAGAGTTGGGTTGCATTGTGTTTTGTTCTTGTGGTCTTTCTACTCGATACAGTAAATGCCTTTTTATGGATTGTTGAAATGGGGAAAAGTGGAAGACAGGTCAATGGGGGAAGTTTGGTGGTAAGGCTTTTCTTTGGAGTTCCATTATTTCTTGGGGCAAAGGCTGGCTTTTTATTGAAGGATAAAGAACAAGAGAAGCAAAGTTCAACTTAGAGTATAATTAATTGTTGGGCAAAAAATTCTGACTAAGCATGTTTAGAGGGTTTACTTTCCTTGAAAATCTTAGAGAAGTGATTGATGCCTCCAACAATTTTCTTACAGGTATTTTCTCCTACCTCTTTTTCAAATAGTTCCTGCAAGCGATCAAAAAAACGGATTAATGTGATTGCCTTTTTTCGGCCTTCAGCCTTCAATTCAATTTTAAATTGTCTTGCATCTTTGTCATTAACAACTCTTTTTACATAACCTTGGTATTCGAGAGCCGATAAAATATGACTCATATTGCCTCGGCTCGTTTCAAATATCTCGGCTAATTTTGACGGAGTGATATCGTTATGCTCTTCAAAAAATAATGAAGTTAAGACAAGGGCCTGTAGTAAGTTAAGCTTATCGGATTTTAACTGACGGTTGATTTTTGTAATAATGCCTTCATAGGCAGAATTAATTGCAAAGATTGGACTTTGATGGAGATAGGCTTGTATTTTCATATGAAGATATAATATCCAAATGATTGAATGATTCAACTATTTAAATTAAAAATAATTAAAATACTATTTATATATAAACTCTTTTCTATAAAATATGCTTACAGCATTAGTGCTTAATAGGAAAGAGGGCATGAGATATATCCTTTTACAGTTCCTGATTCCGATCTATTGTTTTGCTTCTGTTGATATTGCCTTTGTTGAAGTTAGAACTCATGATGGGCAGTTAGTACAGCTGGAAGAAAATGGAAGATTTGCACATGTTGCAATATCTTATAAAGGCAAATGGCTTCACTCTCGACCTTATTACGGCGTAGAGTTGATTACGGAAGAAAAACTTCGAAAAATAGGGGAGCTTACAATAGTGACTAACACGAACAAAAATGAACTCGAAGAGTCTGAGTTACACAAATTTTTAGGCAAACCTTACGACAATCATTTTTCATGGGGGGATGAAAGTTACTATTGTTCAGAACTCGTCGCAAAAATTTTAGAAATTGAACCTCGACCTATGAAATACAATTCATCAGTATGGAGCAATAAGTATAAAAAATCGCGAGGGCAGCTTGGGATTTCACCAGATGATCTTTTTAATAAGATCACTAGTCATTCTCAGTACTATTATTCTTTAGAAAAGAACGGACATCTTGATATTCAGAAAATTTTTCAACCTTCTAAATGTCATGAAATGATCAATGTGTTTATTAGAAAAGAATAATTCAAGTTATAAGTGTCAGGTTGTGTGGTTTTTGTGCATACCAAAGCAATTGTTGCTTGAACCATGATGTAAACAGAGCAGGATTATCATTTACGTCACTGAGAATTAATTCAATCTCTACAAAGTCGATAGATGTGACTTCAGATTTATCGAATTCAATATCGTTACTTTCAATCTTGGCCCTGTAAAGCTCGCAAATCATATTATCAGTAGGTCCATAAATCATCTTGTAAGATATTAATTTTTCTGAATTCAATATCAAAAGACCTAATTCTTCATTACAGCCTCGAATAAAGGCTTCTTTAAATGATTCACCAACTCTGAGGTGCTCTGATATTGAACAATCATAAACATTTGGAAAAGTGTCACAATTTTCTGATCTTTTTTGGATGAGAAGTCTACCTTTGTTATCGAATAAAAATCCATGGACTCCACGATGCCATAGACCAAGAGAGTGGACCTCTTTTCTGTCTCTTACTCCTATTAATAAACCTTCAGAATCAAAAATTTCGATCAACTCTTGTGACATAAAAAAAAGGTAGCAAAGAGATAATATTTTGTCGATTTCAACTATCGTTCCAGCGGACTTTTCTAATCACAAGGCAACAAGAAGTGTGTGTTGGAACTAACTCACGATAACCGCTTTTTGCCTTTCTTCTTATAAGATAAACCTTTTTTGGATGTAAAAAAATCTATAAACGCTCGCATCTTCGCTGGCATTTGTGCGCGAGAGGGCATGTAAAGATTAAACCCAGGCCAAGATTGGCTCCATGAATCTAGAACTCTTACTAAAGTGCCGTTTTCTATATACGAGTTTAAGGCCAGATCGAAGTGAATAATTAATCCGACACCTTCAACGGCCATGCGAATGAGTGCCAATTCATCGTTCGTCGTCAATGAGCCTTTTGGCTCGAATAAAACGTCTTGGTTAGGCCTTTGAGGATTTGTGAATTCCCAATGATAAACTGATTTATTTGCAGTAGGACGAAAACGCAAACAATTGTGTTGGTTTAAATCAGAAGGAGTCTTTGGCATTGGATGGTTTTTAAAATATTCAGGAGAGCCAACCACCGCCATTTGAATATCAGGTGATATTGGTATAGCAACCATGCTATCTAAAACGCTTTCTCGAAGCCTAATGCCCGCATCACATCCTTCCTGAACAATGTCTCCGATCCCGTCATCCATGACTAGCTCAATATGAATTTGCGGATACAAATTATAAAACTCCTTAAGGTGAGGCTCGATCAAGAGCCTTGCAGCCACGCGGGAAGTATTAATACGAATTTCACCAGAGGGAGTTGAAAGAGATTCCCCAGCGACCCCGGCAGCGAACTCAATCGACTTAAGGGCCGGTTCAACTTGTTTGAGAAAAACCTTACCTTCCTCAGTCAGAGAAATACTGCGGGTTGTTCTGTTTAACAGGCGAACATTTAATTTATCTTCTAGCATTCTTATTGTTTGCGATAGAGCCGAAGGGGAAACACCTAGCACTTCAGATGCAAGAGTAAAGCTGCCATGTTTTGCAAGCTGGCAAAAAGCTGAAATCGCCGGTAATAGGTTTCTATCCATTTTCACCTCACATTATGAAGTTTAACTTCAAAGTCATTGAAGTATTAGCATATTCTCAATAAACAATACCAGCATTAAAATTAATAAAGAGAGAATTTATTTAACAAACCAATAGGAGATATTTATGAAAACTGTGAGTATTAAAAATCGCGACATGTATTGGGAAATCGCCGCAGATCTTTATTTCCCGCCAGGATTTGATGAATCAAAAAAGTATCCGGCCATCGTGAGCGCCCACCCAATTGGTAGCTGTAAAGAGCAGACTTCAGGAAATGTTTACGGTGCTGCTTTAGCGAAAGATGGATTCGTTGTTATTGCTTTCGACCGCAGTTTTCAAGGGGCTAGTGGTGGTGAGCCACGATTTACTGAAGACCCAACTTTAGCCGTAGAGGACTTCCGTCACGTTGTGGACTATCTTGTGACACTTCCATATGTCGATGAAAACCGTATTGGAGTGTTAGGTATTTGTGGTGGTGGCGGTTATGCGATCAACGCCGCAATGACTGAACGCCGCTTTAAAGCTGTAACGACTATTACAGGAGTCAATTATGGCCGTCTTATGAGAGAGGGATTCAGTAATTTTAACCCAGTGGCATTGCTTGAGGGGATTGCTCAGAGACGTACAATTGAAGCTCGTGGTGAAGATTATAGAGTGACTGATCTACTACCGCCTTCAGTCCAAGCAGGGAAGGAAGCAGGCATCAAAGATATTGATGTACTGGAAGCAACTGACTATTACAGAACTCCGCGAGGACAAAGCCCGAACGGTCGCAACCGCTCACTTGATTCGCACCAAGCGGCAGCAGTCGGATGGGATGCATTTCACTTGGCCGAAGTTTTATTAACACAACCGTTAATGGTGGTTGTTGGGGATAAAGTAGGGGCTTTCGGTGCTTATCGTGATGGTTGTGAAATTATTGGTCGTGCAAAATCACAAAAGAAGGAACTCGTTGTTGTCGAAGGATTTTCGCACTACGACCTTTACGATAAAGCTGAGCCGGTTGACAAGGCATTGGCGAAAGTCATCCCATTCTTTAAAGAAAATCTTTAATGAAGAAAATGAAGGGTAAAAAAATGATTTTATCTATTGTGGGGCTGGTTGTTGCAGCCCCCATTTTATATCTCGTGTATATTGCATTGGTAGAAAACTATCAGTTTAACAAAAATAATGAACTTTTAATTAAAAGACCTACTGTAAACGATAGCGGCGTGGCAGTGGTTTCATTTTCGAGATCAGGAACAACAAGACTGATGGCCAATAGAATTGCTCACATTTTTAATGCTGATGAATTTAGAATTGAAGCGCCTGAATACGAAAGAGGAGTCGTTGGTCTTGTTAAGGCTACGGCACAGGCTAGAAATCACGATGTAGAAATTCATCCAAAGAAAATCGATTTATCGAAATACCATACAGTGTTTTTAGGTTCTCCGATCTGGTTATATAGTCCGGCACCACCTATTTGGACATTCTTAAAAAATAATAATTTTGATGGAAAGAAAGTGGTTTTGTTTAATAGTCATAACAGCAAATTTGAGCAAAGATTTATTGATGAATTTAAAGAGATTGCTATTTCCAGAGGAGCAACTTCGTTTGAACATAAAATCATTCTTCGAGGTCGTGTAGGAAGTCAGCTATCTATAGACGAATTTCTAAAGAAAGTTGATGATCTTTTTTGAATCGACCAGTCTTAACCTGGAACATATTTTATCAAATACTATTGTTACGCTGGCAAGATTAGAAGGTATGATCGATGAGAACAATCAGATTCGTGAATAGATAGAGACAACATAATCCCCAGTAAGTCTTTACGATTTCTGGGGAGATGAGAAAATTGCTCAATCCCAGGCCTTAGATCCTATAAGGTTATTTCACTTTACTCAATATATTGGCATAAAAAAAATGATTTTGTGAAAAGGTATACTCACCATTTTTCTTTATGTGTCTGGAGTTATGGTGATCATTTCAAACTCTTTAGTAATACATTCAGATGTGTGATAATGAGCGCTAAGAATACCATCGTGATCTAGTGCTTTTGAGGTGAAACTTGAGCTTAAAAAGTGACAAAAAGATCTTTACGACAATTGAAGTTGCCCAAAAATGTGGAATGAATTATCAGATTGTCTCCCGTTGGTTTAATAGATACCGTATTCAATTCCCCTGGAAACCCGAACAAAAAGTATCATTAGATGAATTTGTCGAGTTTATCAATAAAAGCCTGCCGGTAGAAAATGAAAAAAAGCCAAAACGTCCAAGTGTTTTAATTGTGGACGATGAAGAGAATGTTGCCAATAGTATCAGCAGAGTTTTTCAATGTAATGGTTTTGATATTCTTCTGGCAGAAAATGGCTTTAAGGCTGCCATCCTGGCGAAAAAAGAAGTCCCGCAAATTATCACCATCGATCTCTCTATGAACGGTTTAGATGGTTATGATGTCGTGAGCATCATACAAAAATTAAAAGTTAGGCAAAAAGCTTGGATCATAATTATATCAGGCAGCTCTCATGATAGTTGTGAGCGTGCCGTTGAAATGGGAGCAGATTTTTATTTGCAAAAACCTTTTTCAAAAACGGACTTGGAAAAAATCATTTGGAGGGTTTGTCCAAAGTCAGCATGAAGGGAGAGATCTGTGAAAGGTGTCGTCTTTATTGCTCTTTCGTCGATGATTCAGCAACTTTATGGTCATCGAGTTTGGAATGAGTTCTTGGATGAATCAGGAGTAGAATCACAAGGGATTTACACTTCCACAGAAATTTACGACGATAAAGAGTCTCAGCTTTTACTTGATACAATCTCCAGGAAATTAGGTAAAGAACAAGGTGAAATCCTCCATGCATTTGGCACTTATCTCATAAAATATTTTTATAGACTGTATCCTCAGCTTTTCGATCATGTAAATTTCCTTTCATTTATGCGCTCAATTGACAGCAATGTTCATCCAGAGATTGAAAAGATCTCTCCACGTCTTATCCCGCCCGTTGTTCAAGTCGTAAGCAGCAATGAGAATGGCTTTAGCATTAAATACTCCTCTAAAAGAAAGTTATGCCATCTGGCCCATGGCCTGATTGCTGGGGCTGCAAAAATATATAAAGAAGATGTAGTAATCCGTCACATCTCATGCATGAGGGAAGGTAGAGATTGCTGTATGTTTGAAGTTCTTTATAGACGGAAACAGGAAGGGATGAATGGGGATAAATAAAATTACCACCATGAAAGAGGCCTTAGAAGAAATTAGAGCTTTGGAAGAGGCCTTTCAAAGAGAGCAGAAATCACGTGAAAAAGCAGAACGAATCCTAGAGGAGAAAGCCTCGAATTTGTCTAAAGTAAATGCTCATCTACATGAGCAATATTTAAACTCGACAAAAGCAAGTCACGATATTGATTATTTGTTGAAGATCACCAACCTGGAAGATGATGAGACCGAAGACAGTGCATCTATTATAAAAAACTTTTTGAGAATTAGTTCAAACCATCTCTGGTCAGAGGCGGGATTTGCTTTTTTATGTGATATTGAAAATCAAAAGATCAAGCCAGTAACTTCTTTTTTGCTCGCTTCTGGCCAACAAAGTGTCACTTATTCAGATGAGGCATTTTTAAAAGAAAATTTCGATTTTTTGGAAATTCACTTGGATGCTACATACCCATTAAGATATTCCAAGTTCTCTCAAGAGATGAGAAAAATTAATCCATTATATTCACTTCTTAATCACAGCTATTTATGTCCTCTGGAAGTTGATGCGAATGAAAAATACCTCATATGGTTTACCTTTTCTAATTCGATAGAGCTTGATGAAATCACAATTGAGCTTGTTGATAGAGGAATTGGGCAACTCAAGAGTATCTTGCAAAAAAAGAAGTCAAGAATGCTCTTAGTAGATAACTTTAAAAAATTAAAGGACATAAAATCTCAGTTGATTCAGTCTGAAAAAATGGCCTCTATCGGTACGATCTCTGCAGGGATTGCCCATGAAATCAATAATCCTCTCAGCTTCCTCTTAACCAATTCTGAAGTCTTAAAAGAGTATATGGGGAGCATTATAGACTATATCAATAATTTAGAACATGGATTTGAGAGTGAAGAAAAAAAAGATCAAATGAGAAAGAATATTGAATACATAATTAATGATACCCCGATGCTTATGAAGGAGTCTTTGGAAGGAATAGAGAGAATAAGAGAAATTATTAACGGGTTGAGGGCCTTCTCAAGAGCTGATGACGGTGAAATAAAAGAGTTCAGTGTCAACTCTTGCATTGAGAGCTCACTGCGATTGGTCTCCAATGAGCTTAAACACAAATGCAAAGTTGGAAAAAAACTTGAAAGTGATTTGATGATCCGAGGCTCTGAAGGTCAAATCATCCAGGTCCTAACGAACTTACTGGTCAATAGTGCTCAGGCCATTGATGACTACGGTGTCATTGAAATCACCTCGCGCGACGAAGATTCGAATGTAATTGTTACTATACGAGATAATGGAAAAGGGATTTCGAAAGAAAACCTGAATAACTTATTTACACCTTTTTTTACAACCAAGCCAGTAGGTCAGGGAACAGGCCTTGGATTATCTATAAGCTATGGGATTGTACAAAGACATAAAGGGACAATTAATGTCGAAAGCAGTGTTGGGATAGGCACAATATTCGATATCGTTCTCCCTGCAGCCTGAGAGGGGTTTATGGCCAAAATTCTCTTTTTAGATGATGAAGAGCGAATCCTCAATACTTATAAAAGAATGCTTCATCCAACAGACATAGAAGGATTTTACGCCAAAAATTCACAAGAAGCGATAAAGATAATTCAGAATGAAAAAATAGATCTAATTATATCAGATTATAGATTGGAGCAAGAAACAGGATTAGACTTCCTAAAGTTTGCCAGGAAGAAAGGAATCAATGTCCCGATGATTATTATCAGTGGGTATGCTGAAGAAAGTTTTATCAAAAGTGCGATGGAGCTTAATATTGTCCAGGATTATTTAGTTAAGCCCATTGGGCTGGATATCTTCAAGAAACTTATTATAAAATTTCTTCCTGGGGAGATTGTATGAATGCAGTCACTGAAGAGCTGAAGAAAGATAGAATTCTCTTTGTAGATGATGAAGCCTTTATTTTATTTTCCCTTAGGAGATACTTTAGGCAACACAATATTGAAGTCGATGTTGAAACAGACTGTATAAAAGCAGTTGAAATGGTCAAGGAGAATAATTACAAAGTTATTATCAGTGATTTTAGAATGCCTTCGATGAATGGCGCTGATTTTCTAGACGTCGTCAAAGAAGTCTCTCCTGCAAGTATTCGCCTGATGCTTAGTGCTTATATTTCACAGGAAACACTTTTGGAAATTATTAATAAGAGTGAGGTCTTTAGATTTATAAGTAAACCTTGGAAAGATAAAGAGCTATTGTCGATTATTCAAGAATCTATTTCAAAATATGACCGAGAGATCTTTGCCAGAGAAGAGCTTTTTAGGAAGCAAGGGGCATCTCTTGCGGATATTGTGCCACTAGAAATGGCGAAAGATTCCCTAGATTCCAGAACACTGGAGGAAGACCATTACCTTGAGGAGATCCTGCCATCTCCCATCTATGATTCGGTAGATGCTAAGAAGTTATGTGAAGTCCTAAGACTTGAAGAGCATCAGCACCTAAATTACATTATAAATCTGGTTTCCAGCAGAATTGGAAACCATTGCAAGCGAGTTTCCCAGCTTTCTGCATTTGTTGGAAATGCCATGAATCTGGATACCGTGGCCCAAAAGAACCTCTATTATGCAGGTTTATATCATGATGTTGGAAAGTTATTCGAGTTAGCCGCTCAAACAGAACACAGTGAGTTGGGTGCAAACCTCTTATCTAATTTTTTAGAGCTCAAAGATGCAGCAAATATTGTTCGTTACCACCATAAAAGACTCGATGAGGAGGGAGCTTCGAGCATTCCGTTAGAGAGTAAGATACTTTGTCTTGTAGATCATTTCGATAAAGAGGTGAGTTCAAGTGTTAATTATGAATTGGATGAAAGACCCAAAACATTGGCATTAATCTTAGCGGAAATGGAAAAAGAGAAAGGGACTAGGTTTGATGCAGACATTTTTGAATCCTTTAAAGAGATTATCTTAAAGAACTTTAAGCTAGAAATGTTCTTTAATGAAAGGAAAATTCATATCGTAGAGCTGGAAGAATCAATGGTTCTCTCGCGTCCTCTTTTTAACATAGAGGGGAAAATGCTTTTAAATAGTGAGTATAAAATAACTAAAGAGATTCTAAAAAGACTTTTAAGACACCATGACCAGATCGGAATTAAAAATCCTTTCTATGTGTATGAAAAAACACCTGAAAAGCGATTTAACTTTGAGGAGTTTATAAGTAAGAAAATAAAGGTTCCAATTTAAAAAAGAGAAAATATTATTTTCTTAGGCTAATCCAAGTGGGAATAATGCTCGCAGGAAGCAAATGGCATAAAAGCATATGGACCGTCTCGTTGCTGCAAGTAGAGTGAAGCATAAAGCTTGCAGATAATGAAAGCCCCCATACAATGGCCAGTGAAAAAGGTTGATATTTAGATAATGGAAAACGTTTTAAATAAAAATGGGCCAGGATAGACGTGATGAGTGAGGCACAAATCGCTTCGACTTCACAAAAGGCCCTGATTTGCGAATAGACTGGTGAAAGGCTTGTTCTATAAGAATGTATCGCGATAAAGAAAATAATTAATAGGCTAGTTGCAATCAGATTCTTTCTTAATCTCATTCCAGGAATGAGAGAGCGAAAGCCCAAAGAGAGCAAAGATAGGATGATGAACCCGAGACAAAGTGTCTCCACATTTTCTATTCGATTAGATAATGAAAAGGCCATTGGGTTGTATAGAGCGCTTACGAGATAAAAGGCCAGGAGGACAAAGAGGAAAGAAGTAAAAGATTTCGTTAGTACTGAGAAATCTCTTTTCTGTGCTTTTTTATCATTTACCAATTCGGCAATAAGTGTTTTGGTATCCTTCATTTAATTAGTTCCTCGCGAATTTTAGCAAAGGCCCTGGAAAGTTTTGTTCTCAAGGCGTTTTCTTTCATTCCTAGTTTTTTAGCTACTTCCTGAGTCGAATAACCTTCAAGTTTTGTCAACGTAATGGCTGCCTTAACCTCTGGGGAAAGCTTATCTAATGCCATGTAAACGGCTTCTATAAGTTCATTCGTTGAATCTTCTTCATTTGTTACATTGTCGATGAATTCCTGGAATTGGTGGGGATTTTTCCTTAGATAATCAATGACTTTATAGCGGGTTATGGCGTGAATCCAGGCAAGGCTGTTATGGCCAGGGGTGAAGGTTTTTAAGCTGTGATGCAGCCCTAAGAGGATTTCCTGGGTTACTTCTTCGCGGAGTTCCGCTCTGGATAGCCATTTCTTTAGCCGGTTATTTAAGTATGTATATGAGAGTTCCAGAAGGCATTGATAGGCCTGCGCATCCCCGATTTGGGAACGAATTAAGAGGTCATGAAATTTTTTTTCGTCCACTGTAACATTTTACATCTCCTTTACGAACTTACTAGTAAATACTCATCATTTTGATGTGTAGAACAAAAAGGAGATGAAGATGAAGAAAGAATTAAGTCCAATTGTACTTGGAGCCATTGCAGGATTAGTAATGTTATCAGGCAATGCTCAGGCCGGCAAAAGTGAAATGACTAAAGATGAGCAAGTTATGTGTTACGGGGTTAACTCATGTAAAGGAACAGGTTCATGTGCAGGAAAAATTGATGCTTGCAGTGGAAAGAACGGTTGCAATGCTGAGCTTAAGTGTGCAGGTCACAATGAGTGCAAAGGAAAAGGATTAATCAAAACTTCGAAAAAAGAATGCTTGGATAAAGGTGGAAAAGTTGCAAGCAAATAGTCTTTTGAAAGTGGGTATGGGGTTACGCCATACCCACTTTCCTGAAATTTTAGAAAGAATAGAAAATGATCCAAAACTGTTAGGTGTGGATTATTTTGAAATCATTACAGAGAATTTCTTTGAAACCAAGGGAAGACCATTGTCTGTTTTGGAGAAAGTGCGTGAACATGTACCTGTATCTTTTCATGGAGTGTCTCTTTCAATCGCTTCGCATGGGAATTTGAATTTTGATTACCTTAATAAGGTTAAAGAGCTTGAAAGACAGCTACAACCCTTTCTTGTCTCTGATCATCTCTGCTGGAGTGGATTGGAAAAAAATAATATGCACAATTTACTTCCATTTCCTTACACGAAAGAGAACCTAGAATACTTGGCAGAGAAAGTTTTGAGAGCACAAGATTTCTTAGGCCGAACTCTACTATTTGAAAACCTTTCAGCTTATATAGGTTTTTACGAAAGTGAAATGAGTGAGGCTGATTTTTTAAATGAGCTCCACCAAAAGACCGGATGTCATCTTCTTTTGGATCTTAATAATGTTTTTGTAAATTCATATAATCAAAATTTTTCAGCGAAGCAATGGCTGGAGAAAATACCGCCAAATGCGGTTAAAGAGATCCATTTAGCTGGCTTTAGTGATATGGGAAATTTTTACTTTGATACCCATTCATGTCCGGTGGCAGATGCAGTTTGGGAAATCTATAAAGAACACTTGGTTCATTATAAAGAAGCAGTGACAACGATTGAGTGGGATGAAAACATTCCTTCTTATGATGTGGTCCTGGCAGAGGTCTCAAAGGCAAGAAAGATAGTGGGGTCGATATGAGATTAAAGTCTCTTCAAGAGGAATTTGTTAAAAGTATTGTCAATCCTAACGACGAAGTTACACTTTCTTTTCGAGCAGAAGGAAAACTCTCGGCCGTGGAAGCACTTGAGGTCTATAGGCAAGATTATGAGGCGCGGATGTTGGAAGCCTTGGGAAGCAACTATGAGGCCACCTGGCTTCTTTTGGGGGATGAAGGTTTTTTTTCGCTCGGAAAAAAATATATATTCTCCCACCCATCTTCGTTTAGGAGTCTGATTGACTACGGTCATTCCTTCCCGGAGTTTCTTCTAAGCGAAAACGCAGGGGGAGCTGTTGTCGCTATGGCCGAGTTCGAAAGAGCATTTTGGAAGCTTTTCCATGATGAGCAAAATTCGAGCATCACTCTTACCCAGGAAGATGTTTTATCTACACATTTTGGACTCAGAAAAATTTCTCTTATTCAGGCACCTTTTAAAATAAATGAGGTATGGAATCATCGACAGGACGCTGCAGAGGTATTGGAGGATGTGGATCTAGAGGTTGAAACCTTTCTCGCTCTTTTTAAGGCCGATGAAAAAGTTCTTTTTTTAGTCTTGTCAGAAAAAGGGTTTCGCTTTCTTGAGGAGCTAAAGCAGAAAGAAATTATTTCTGAATGCCAGATGGTTCCAGAGCAAGACGATTGGGCCGATATCTTTTCAATTTTAAAGTGGTCGAAAAGACTTTCCTGGGCATAGTAATAGATCAATAGTTTGCAGAAAGTCCTACTGAAAAATCATAAATTGATTACTCATCCCACCCCCCTCTCAATACCCCAAACATTCTTTTAAGCGCTTCTTTCGAATTCCCAACCTTCATCGCTCTATAAAACGCATCCAGCACAAATCTTGCCACCACATCTGCTTCAACACTCGTCATCTTCTTTTTAGCTTCTTTTCTAATAACCTCTGAAAGTACAATCTCATGCCTCATCCACATCTGGCCTGCGTACCGACTTAATTCAGGAGTCTCATCCACTAAATTTATAAAGGCCTTAGCATTCTTTCTATGGCTCGCCGGAACCTCACTAATTCTCTCAAGCCCAGCAAGCTCCAAGGCATCAAGAATACTTTGTCCTTTCTTTCTATTTTTTACTGTATTGACCAGCCATTCTTCAATTTCAAAATCTTCGTCAAAGACCAGCATCTCTTTCGTTGGAAAATACTTAAAGAGAGTAGGAATAGAGACTTCTGCAAGCTCCGCAATTTCAGCAGTGGTCACATTATAGTAGCCACGCTCCAAAAAGAGCTTGGTCGCCAGGTTTGAGATGGCCTTTCTTGTTTTTTGTTTTTTTAGTTGTCTTAATCCCATTAGGTCTCCGTTTTTATTATGTTAACTAAATTAAATAATTAAGTCACTTAAATTTTTCAAGGTTTCGTGTTAAAGTTCAGATATTAGTTCCGAAAGGAGGAGATAATGAATATCGTTATTATCGGTGGAGGGCTTGGCGGTTTAGCATTGGCCCGAGTGCTTTTAGTTAATGGAGTTAAGGCCACCGTCTATGAGGCCGAAGCATCCTTAGGCGCGCGCTCACAGGGCGGGCTTTTAGACATCCACGACTACAACGGGCAGCTGGCCCTTAAAGATTGCCATTTATATGAGGAGTTTTTAAAGCTCATTATACCGGGGGCGGACGCTCATCGTATTTTGGACAAGAATGCCAATATTTTGCACGAAGATCAGGATAGGGGGCATGGATCACGCCCTGAAGTTTATCGTGGAGAGCTTCGCGAAATGCTGATTCATTCTTTGCCAAAAGAATCTATTGTCTGGGGTCATAAATTATCGGGTGTCAAACCGCTTTCTAATGGCAAGCACGAAGTGACTTTTACCAATGGAGTGACTGTCGTGAGTGCTCTTCTGGTTGGAGCAGATGGAGCATGGTCGAAAGTGAGACCACTCCTAACAGATATAGTGCCTTCTTATATTGGAACGTCTTTCATCGAACTCTATCTTTACGATGTTGATAAAAATCATAAATCAGTTGCCAATATTATAGGCAATGGAACTCTCATGGCCTTGGCACCAGGCAAAGGAATTCTCGGGCATAAAGAGACGAATGGAACCTTTCATGCTTATGTGGCCCTTAATCAATCTAAAGAATGGATCTCAAAAATAGATTTAACTGATTCTAAGAATGCTGCTCTTCAAATCGCAAACGAGTTTAATGATTGGTCGAGCGATTTACAGGCCATTATCCTTGAGGGGCAAACATCACCCCAGATTCGAGCAATTTATGCCCTACCTGTCGGTATAAGTTGGGAGCGAGTGCCAGGAGTGACTTTAATTGGGGACGCCGCTCACTTGATGTCTCCCTTTGCCGGCGAAGGGGCGAACCTCGCTCTTTATGATGGAGCGGAACTTGGTAAGTTCATTGTAAAGAATCTCAACGATATTGAAGCTGGTTTAGAAGATTTTGAAAAAGAGATGTTTATAAGAAGTGCACATTCAGCAGAGGAGTCGGATCGAAATTCTAAATTATTTTTTAATCAAGAGTCACCGCAAAGTGTGGTTAATCTTTTTTTGGGAAAATGATCAACGTAAGAACGGACTTAATCATTTACCAAGAGTCATCTTTTTTAAGGCTGAAAGAGTTTGTACATAGGTGACTTTGGTGTACTTTTTTTCAAGCTGATTAAAGATGGACTCAAAATCACTCCGTTTTGGTAATTCTTCAATTTTTAAGAAGCTATCAACAAAATCTTCGACAACAATAAACATCATACTCAGTGGAGCAATCGCAATACTAAGTGTCTTTGGAAAACCAATTCCACTTTTTGAGCCATGATGCTCTCTTATAATTGCACCAACTCCAGGAGGAATTCTCGGAAACCGCTCAATTATCTCTGCTGATTGAAACGCATGATTTAAAACAAGATTTTTTTCTGCTCTTGGCAATGATAATTCCTCCAGCTCGGTGAGGGAATGAACTTTCATTAGCTCGCTCTCTGGAAGAGAGATATCATGAAAGAAAGAAATGTAAGTCAACTTTTCTTTTATCTGAGGAGTTTCCCATTCAAAGCTTTCCACAAGCTTGTGCAGAATAAGACTGACGAGGTAAGTGTGAGCGTAAGCATAAGAATGTTTATTCGCTCTTAATGAATGTAAAAAATCCAATAAAGCGTTATTTTCTTGGAGACTATGTTCCATGGCCTTAACACTTTCTTCAAAAAGTGCAATCGTATAATCGTCAATACCTAAAGTGTGGATGCGTTCAAGGGTCATTTCATAAGTATCGGCAGTCAGTGAAATCCGCTCCATCTTACTCAAGTTAGGTGAGTCTAGTTTTAATAAGAGCTGGTCTGTAACGTAATTTACAAATTGAGGAAAATGCTCTTTAGCGATGAAAAATTCTCTTAGCCCGGCTTTTTTATATCTTTCAATATCGGATCTTTCAAATTGATCAGTAGAGTGTAGTCTTTTGATGTATTGATAGATTTCTCCATTTTTAACACGAATATAGACATCACATCCGAAGCTTAGAGAATTGATATTGAAGAAATACTGAATACTCACAGGTACATAGTCAGAAGTGACTCGAGAAGTGTCAAAATTAACTTCCATCCCAATAATTTTAGCTGCCGTTTGTATGATGCCCTTCCATGATTCATCAGATTTTATGGTCAGAGTATTCTCGTAGCACTCGATTCTTTCTCCGATCACCAGCAAGGGAATATTTGAATGATTTTTTTGTAAGTATTGTGCAATCTTTAAGGCCACCGGTGCATGATCAATTTGTTCCCTGGAGATGATCAGATCTATGTTAGGTAAAATATCCAACAGAGAGATCGCATCTTCTGAAGAATCTTTTTCCACAACTTCACATCCCATATTTTTAATGAGATTCAGTTTGAGTATTGAGCGTAGAGATTCATCGCTTTCAATGAGAAGTATTTGTGACATGTCTCTTTATCGACTTTTTCTAAGAAAAAATAAACGCCTTTCATTTGATTTGGGACCAGAACTAAGTGTAAAACTCAACTTCATCAAGGCCTTGTCTCATTGTGATCCAATTCCAAATGAAAGATAATGAGGCATGAACAATCAAATCGCCAAAACAACTCTTAAAATTGCAGCGCTTTATAATGTCGTATGGGGGGCCCTGATTATCTTTTTCCCTCACGCACTCTTTGATTTTGCAGGATTGCCTAGGATGAACTACCCCGGCGTCTGGCAATGCGTGGGCATGATTGTTGGGGTTTATGGGGTAGGCTATTGGGTTGCGGCCAGTGACCCTCGCAGGCATTGGCCCATAGTGCTTGTAGGGTTTTTAGGCAAAATTTTTGGTCCGATTGGCTTTATTCAAGCGCTCTATACTGGTGTCTTCAATTTAAAATTTGGTCTGACCATTATTACCAATGACTTGGTCTGGTGGATTCCATTTTTTCTTATTCTTAAACAATGCTCAGGTGAGATGAAATCCTATTTAGCTGGAGAAGGTAAGTTATAAATGGAAGCCATTTTTTTTAAAGCGCAGCTTGCATCCAGTTGGTTTATGACCGGACTTATCTGGTTAATCCAAGTTGTCCATTATCCACTCTTCACGAAGGTAGGGGATGATAGCTTTCGTGAGTATCATTCATTTCATGCTCGGAGCATAACTTTTATTGTCGCTCCTGTAATGCTGATCGAGCTTCTTAGTTTCGTTGGTCTTTTTTTTATAAAGAGTCATGTTGAGTTTAATCTGCCTTTCGTCGGTTTCTTAATCGCACTTACTTGGGCAACGACTTTTTTTCTTTCTGTTCCTTCTCACGAGAGACTTAGTGCTGGTTTTGACCGCGATACTTGTAGACGGCTGGTAGTTTCAAACTGGTTGCGCGTAGGTGCCTGGAGCTTGAAATCAATTTATCTTCTGCTCTTTATTTGATTTTTTGGCGCTTAATTAATTCAATAAATTTTTGTAGTTTTGCTGGTTTTAATTTGGATTGTGGATAGATTAGGTATACCGGAAGACTTGCTCCCTGCCAGTCTTTGCATAATTGAATGAGACGGCCTTCTTGAAGATCCTTTTCAACAATCCATTTAGAGAGAACCCCAATCCCCAGGCCCATGAGTGCTGCCTCTCTCATTGCAAATAAATTATCTGATATAAATCGAGAATGAATTTTCATCGTTATTTCTTCATTCGTTTTTGCATAAAAAAGCTCGATACTATCGAGATAATGGGTCTTGAACGATATCCATGGAGAGTTTTGCAAGTCGCTGGGGTGAGTAGGTCTTTTTATTTTGGCGATCAAATCAGGTGAACTCACGATAATTCTTGGTAGCTCAAAAATTTTAATGGCGATTAAACTTGGATCATCTATATTGCCGACTTTTATTGCGCAATCCAGGTTCTCTGAAATGAAATCTGGTGATTTGTCGCTTAGTATCCACTCGATATCGACTTCTTTATAATTTTTTAGGTAAGTTGATAAAACATCGTTAAACTTTCCAATCCCTAGTGCTTGTGGAACCTGAACTCGAAGTGTTCCAGTTGGCGAAGTTTTCGCACCAGTCATTTCGGTCTCTATCAAACTCCAGCGCTCGACAATGTCCTTAGCGTGATAATAGAAGCGTCTACCTTCTTCGGTCACTTGCATTTGATGAGTCGTTCGTTGGATGAGTTTTAACCCCAGGCTTTGCTCAAGTGTTTTTAGTCTGCGGCTTATCGTAGGTTGAGTGGTTTTTAAAGACAGAGCTGCAGCGCTGAGACTTTTTGAGTCCACAATTCTAATGAACGTTTTCATTAATTCAAGTCTGTCAAAGCTCAGTCCAGCTGTATTTGTCATACGTATAGCGTATAACTGATTTGCATGGCTGTCTACTACCACCTAGGGGTAAAGAGGCTTATAATACTGGTAGTGTATAAACAAAGGAAAAATATGAAGTTTTTAATTCTAGTCTTCTGTTTGAGCTCTTCAGTTTCTTTTGCGGCCAATAAAGACAGCCTTACAGAAATGGCGCCACAACTCACTTTAGAGGGGGCTACTCAAATTGCCAAGCAAGCGCAAATGGCTGCACAAAAATTAAATAAAACAGTTTCTATTGCAGTCGTTGGAAGTCAGGGAGAGACTATTTTGATTTTTAAGGGAGACGGTGTGGGACCTCATAATACTGAGGCTGCGCGCAGAAAAGCGTACACATCTTTATCAACGAAAACGCCGACACTCTTACTGCTACGTAAGGCAAAAGAAAGTCCAGACACCACAAATTTAGCAGAGCTACCAGAGTTGCTATTATTAAGTGGAGGACACCCTCTCTGGAAAGATGGAGCCGTGATCGGGGCCATTGGAATTGCTGGAGGAGGAAGTCCTGAAAATGATGATTTAATTGCGAGTCAGGCAGGAGTTTCTCTTGCAGGTATTTCAACTAAAAAATAGCAAACTTTAACGAGGAGTTTTTATGTTCCGTTCTTTTTGTTTATTGGCCATCTTATCTTCATTTTTAAGTTTTTCTGCGTTTGCAGAAGGGATCTCTACGCATGTTTTAGATTTGGCCTCTGGAGTTGGTGGAAAAAACGTGCCTGTGACTTTAGAAATGCAAAATGAAAAAGGTGTGTGGTCTAAGGTTGCATCAGGAGTGACGGACGACAATGGCCGTATAAAGTCTTTTGGTGATTCATTTAAAACAAAAATCGGTAAGTACAAGCTCAACTTTGATATGAGTAAGTACTCAGGAGCTAAAGCGAGTCCATTTTTCCCTGAAATTAGTGTCGTCTTTAATGTTGCCGATGAGGGGCTACATTATCACGTGCCAGTGGTTGTAAGCCCTTACGGATATAGTACTTATAGAGGTAATTAGGCAGATGTAAAAATTACTGTCTAAGGGCCGTAAAATGACAATTTCTACCCAGAAGAGCTATCTTCTGGGCATGAAAAAACTAATTATACTTTTTGTTCTTATAATATCATCCGTGTCTCAGGCCTCAACCTTTAAAGTTGAGGTCATAAAAAAGACTATTTCTTATCTCGATGAATCCTTTACGACACAAGGGAATCTTTATCTTCCAGAGAATCCTAGAGTCGAAGGGATTGTCTATTTATATCCTACAATCTCTGGGCCTAGCCCCCTTGAAAAAACCACAGCTCGCTACTTTGCACGCAGAGGATTTGCTGTGATCATACCGGACCCGGTCGCACTTGAACTCAATGTGGCGAATCCAGATGTAGAACAACTCGATCGCGATTATTTTAAACCAGCTCAAGCTGCGATGGGCTTAATTGCGGTAGTAGACGAAAAAATAAAAAATGAAGTTCCAGTCTTTGCATTGGGTGCAAGCCAGGGAGGAATTAGGGCCCTTGGTCTTGCGGCCGAAAGCAGTAGGGTGAAGGCCGCTTGGTTTGCTGTTGCTGGAGGTAATTTTCCTCTAGTTTATGCAACATCTACTGTTAAAAAGATTACAACTCTACGTCAAAACCACATGGCCAAGCTTGGTTTTACTGACCCGAAAGACTATGAGCTTTACCTCAGAGCGAATTTAAAGAATGATCCGCTCTATTCATGCGAAAAAATCAAAATCCCTTTTGTCCAGGTGATTGCTTTAGATGATGATAAGGTTCCAACATCAACTCAACTAGAATTAAAAGAGGCCTGTCCTCCTCACAAAGTGATTCAGTTAGATGGTGGGCATGTCAAAGGAGCGAGCACAATCTATTTTTATAGAGCAAGAATATTAGATTTTTTCAGGAAGCAGATCTCAAACTAAGATTCTTAGTTTTTTGATTTCTTCTCTAGATTATCTAAACGTGTCTTTAGCAATTCGTTTTCTTCTTTCAAGGCAGCGATCTCTCTATGAAGCTTTTCGCTGTCATCTTGCCATTTAAAAAAGAACTCTTGAATCGCAGCAGTCGCAAGCGAAACGATGTTTCCATAGTTAACTTGTTTGTATCCATTTGAATCGTTTCGAACGACTTCAGGAATAACTTTTTCTACTTCCTGGGCCACATATCCAATTTGCTTTTCTTTTTTCTGATCTTTTTTCCAGTTGAAGTTCACACTTCTTAATTTTAAAACATCGTCTAGGGGAGAGGTTAATGCAGTGATGTTTTCTTTTAATCTTTCATCAGAAGAACAACTTGTCCCGTTCCACGTAATTGAACAGCCTGCGCCTCCAGCTCCTGTAGAGACGAAGTTGGCTATTGATCCACTGGTTGCAGTCGTACTCACGGTCAATCTTGATGTTGTAACTGGAGTTGTCCCAATGGCCACATTTCCAGCGTAATCAATCGTCAATCGTTTTGAACCAGTTGTAACGAGACTAAGATTAGGATTGTTCGCGTAACTTGTAGTGGACTCAAGCATGATCCCACCGCTCTTTTGAGACTCACCGGTGCTAGATTCGTTACTTAATTTGAAAAGAAATCCTAGTTGCCTTGTATTTGCAGTCGCTCCTGTTCCAGAGTGTCTCATAACCATGACGTCGCTATACGTCTGCCAAGTATTATTACCTGTATTGATATCTACTTTTGGATAGGCACCAGCGAATACTCCTGAACCAGCAATAAGCGGAGTCACAGAACTTGTTCCCAGTGTTAAAACACCATTATTCATTGAAACTTTTTTTCTAATTGTAAAGGCCGAAGCCGTAGCCGTCAGTAACATCCCAGAATGGACGGTTAAACTAGTATCACTGGCAATGGCCGTAACGATTTTCTCATCACCGTTTCCAGTAAAAAGAATCAAATCTCCAACGGCAACTTCAGACAAAAATGCCGTTCCAGTTCCCGTTACAGTGGTAGCACCTGCAGCTGCATCTAAAGTTCCTGTTCCATTTTTGAGTCCATTAATATCAAGTATGGCAGTCGGAGAGCTTGTCCCAATACCAACATTGCCAGAAGTTACGTATGTGTTACCAAGGCCAGAAGAATTATGGCCCCATGGAAGAACCAGTGTACTTGGTAGCCATTTATTAGAACTTTGATCATAGGCCAGAACATCTTTATCATCAGGTGTAAGAGTGCAATCAATAACAGCGCCATTGCCCAATGTTGAATCACATAATGAAAAGTTAATTTTGTAAGTGTTGTCAGCATAGGCTGATGAGAGGATTAGATCGAAAATTTTTCCAGCACTCCAGGTAACATTAGATAATGTATTAGCAATAATTTGTTCACTGCTTTGTGATTCAATGACGAGTGAATCACTATTTGACCCCTCATTCATCTTAATTAATTTTATTGATTCCAGGTTGTTTCCCCTGATAATCATTTGATTGTTTGTAAGCTGAATATTTGAAACAATAACTGACTTTGTTTTTGGATCGACTTTTATTCGAGCACCAGGAAGACAGCCATTAAAACAAAAAGAGAGTAAGACTAGTGAAATGAGAATAAACTTTTTCATGACTAGTATTGTACCACTAAAAAAAAAGGGCAGTTCCAATCAACTGAAATTAGGAAAATAATTCCGAGAAAATTGATAAGTTTGCCATAGAAAATAGGCGCACTGAAATTATGAGAATGAGAATAAAAGGCACATGCCTTTTTAATTTAAAAGAATGAATTGTGCGCTAAGAAGAATGAAAATGAAAGCAAGGTCGGATCTAAGAGTCTTTCAGAAGAAACTTCGAATTCTCGGCGGCTCGAAAAAGTAAAAAATGGTGTCACATCTCTCATTTGAAAAAATATGGTTGGGCCTTTTTGAAGTTTAAAATGAAAGCTAAAAAAACCTTCCCTGATTAAGTGATATTCTTCACCTTCAAAACGAATGACGATCTTTCTTTTTGTACCTTTTAACTCGGCCAAAACTCTCGCTTCACCATTCCCATCACCAAGAGAAATTTCGTAATCATTTGCCAGAAAATTATTAGTTAAGAGCTTACGATAGGCAGTCCATTTTTTCTGGTCAGTTTCAATCGTAGGGTTTGATTGGCATTGATTGCCGAGAGCATCTGACAGGGGCGCATTTTGGGTCTTCCAAATCGCGACTTTGGGCCATGAGATGCGAGCAATCGATCTATCATTTGAATCCAGAATTTCGGCTTCTGAGAGCGAGAGCCTTATGGCCTTGTAGAGTTTCAAGATTAACCCCTTATTTTTTCGTATTATATCTTATCGCTTTTACTATTTATGACTAGTCCAAATTTCTATAACAGGACTTTAGCCTTAAAAATTTTACCCACTTATTGGACAATTTTGGTCTTTTTCAATAAAAAATAAAAAACCTTCAAGGATTACTTATGAAACCTGTATTGTTATCACTGGTCTTTATTCTTTCAGCTTTTTCATTCTCGGCTTCAGCTAATCAAAACCAAGTTTGCTATTTAAAAACAGAAGTTGTTAAAGATGATATCAGCTATCTTGCGAATATGTTTAATATAGGTTCTATGTCATTAAATGATTTCACTAAAAAAACACAGCAGGGGCTGGAATTTTCGCTGACTCTTGCTTCTGGCAACACTCCACCGAATGATTATGTGATGTCGATGTTTGATAATGCGAGCATGCATTTTAATGTATTGACTCAAAACCTTAATACTCGCACGTATCTTATCCAGAACATTAATTTCTCAAAGCTTAAAAATGATTTTAATTCGTGCCTTACAGAAGAAGTTAAACAAAAATGCCCACAGGCCATTTCTCATTTCAATAATGCCATCTCATCTTTTTTAGCTAATCATAGCGAAGTTATCCGTGAGCACGGACAACTTTCATCTGCAAAAAAACAGGTGTTTTCAATCATAAGAAGTGATTATGAAAATAGCGTTGTGATGACTCCAGCAAAATTTAAGGAACTTTCTCAATTAATTCAGACGCCACAACAAAATTATAGATTTATTACGAATAAGACCCAAAAAGATCTAAATGAGATTTCTTCTTTGATTGAGAATGATCTGGCGAAATGTTTATTACAATAGTTTAAGGAGTCTCTTCGAGGTATTGCTTTAAGTTGTTTAATGACCCTTTGTAACCAACTTCGTTTCCTTTGAGCATTTGAGGCCCGCTATAAGAAGCGACTTGAATGGTCATTGAGATAAGGGTAGAGCTGTTTTTTTCACTTAATTCAATCGAGACCAAGGCCGAAGAAAGTTTGTTCTTTTGATAAAAGACTGTTTCTGTATACACAATACGCTTATTTTTAATGATGTCTTCATAGTGAAGAGTTCCGCTGAAATCTAAAGAGCCGGCGGGACCGCACTTGAATGTTTCAATCCCACCATTTTTAAAATTCGATTTTAGGTATTTTATTTTATCAGTGCCGGGTGCTGACCACTTGGCTTTTTCCTTTGTTGAGGATAGTGCCTTATAAACAGCATCAATAGGTGCCTTAATGACTTTCTTTAGTTTAATTGTCTTATGCTCTAGGTTCATTTTCCAGGCCTTGATAAAGGTTTAATTAAAGCGAAACAATCCCTTTAAATCCACCCATCACCATACGTTTTTCATCCATCTTCGTATCCATCATCACTTTCATTGTTGCCGGATCTTTTTGAAACGATTTAAAAACTTTTTCACGATGAGCTTTTGATTTAAACTCGGCCATCGCAATGATAATCACTTCACCAGTTTTAACTTTAATAACTTGCGGAAATAGATCTTTTGTTGCGTTTTTATCATCGGCAACGAAGTCACTGCTTGAAAGAGCGCCATGCTTAAGAAGAAGCTTTCCGATTTTAGTTGTCGTCTTCTTGTATTGGGCAAGATGTTTTTTATTAATTGGGAACATGCAAACGTCAACGTACTTGGCCATAATTATCTCCCTTATTGTTTAATCAACATTTGAAGTTGAAATTGTTTCATTAAAAAATAAACGCTTTTCTTTAAACGGCACTAAACTCCATGTCGGCCACTTTGGTAAATCGTCCGTTAGCTTCGCATTCGGATTCCCAAAATGAATGAAGTTTTTAAAATAAACACTCATTTCTTTTCTTAGTTTTTCACGAGAGGCCTTATTTTCTTCATTCCATGCAAAGTTAGCAAAACTCTTTTCTTCAGTTGTAAAGTTTCCTAAATAGAAAATAGCATCCAGTCCATGAAGAGCACCTAGGGCCTTATCCCACGGAGCGGGCAGGTGATCCCAGTTAAAATGATAGCGGTAGATATCTTTGTTATAAACTCTTAGAGAATTAAGAATTGAATCTTGAGTGGCGTGAAGAGAGGCACTTCCTGAATTCACCAGGAGTTTATATTGTCCTTCACTAATACTAATTAAGTCTTCAAAACGAACGGGCATGTCTGGATTGAGCATGTGAGTAAACAATTCCGCTGTATCCATTTTACTAAAACTTAAAAGCCCAACAGCTGAAAACTCGTCTTTAGTTGCTCCAACAATCATCGGCACATGGTTATACATTCCCAGAGTCAGGTCAATCCATCCACCGCTTGGAAGAACAACTCCATCAGAGTAGTGCTGAAAGGGGACGACGCCTGTATTTGCTTTGGCGATCATTTCTGCAGGAACAAGCTGTAAAAACTTTCTGACCCATTCAGGTGATTTGTCTTTTAAGAATTCTTCTCCATTAGAAGCGTATCCCATTTGCTCAATAAGCTTATACATAACTAAGCTGGCCTTTGCCGTCCCAACACTTGTTGGGTATGTATTGGGCAGACCGGCTGAGCAGATGGCCTTATGAAATAAATCTTTAGCAAGAGGAGACTGAATCAAACCCCAAACGTTCATACAGCCTGCAGACTGCCCGGCAATCGTCACGTTGTTGGCGTCGGCACCTAAAGCATCAGCATTATTTTTTACCCAGTTTAGCGCCTGGATTAAATCCAGAGTTGTAAAGTTGCCGGAATTATCAAGTGGGTTATCTGTTTGCAAAAGTGGGTGATAGAAAGCGCCGAAGTGCCCAAGGCGATAATTCACAGAAACATAAATGGCATCATTTGTACTTGCGAAGTATGCCCCATCGTAATTTGGATCAGTGGTAGTGCCTTTATCGTTACTTCCACCATGAATCCAGAAAAAGACTGGTCTTTTTTCGGTTGTCTTTTTTTGCGGCTTCCAGATGTTTAAGAATAAACAGTCTTCGCTTCCGATTACTTTACCTAGCTCATCCGGGCTTGTGACAGAAAAGACGTTTCCAACTTGCATACAAGATGACCCGAACTTTTTGGCATTGTAAGCAAAGATTCTTCTTTCGGCAGGTCTTGGGGCCTTAAATCTTAAACTGCCTGTTGGTGCTTTAGCGTATGGGACGCCCTTAAAGGAAATGGTTTGGTTCTTATCTAGAAGACCGATAACTTTTCCTTCTGTCGACTGAAATGACTCTGCCGCCATGGCAGAAAAGGAAATAAGCAGGGAAGTAAGGATAATAGCAGGTATTTTCATAGTCTCTCCGAGTATGAATTAGGCTAGCGTCCTGATTACCATTTGTCGAGTACTTAACTCCCATGCCACTTATATAGGGCATTATTAATTTTTATGTATGCTGAGATTTATAATTATTTTATCTAACAAACATAGCATTCTTCTATGCGCACTCCTCGTAATATCAATACTTGGCGACATTAAAAAAAATTAATTATTAAGATAACTAAAAATTTTTAGGGAGGTTCATAATTAATTATGCAGAGGCATTAAAACAAGGCTTCTTAGACTGGAGAAGAAAATGAGATTAAGTATAAAGTTAAAAGTTATCGGGACTGCAGCGATTGCGGTTGTCTTGTGTCTTCTCATTAGTTTATATGCCAACTGGAAGTCCAAAGAAAACATTGCAGTTTTTCATCATATAACATCGGTTAATCTCCCTAACATTCAAGTTTTAGCAACAATGGAGAAGTCTGGGGTTTTACTTGAAGCTGCCGCGAATATGCTCATTGGTTCACAGTACTCAGCTGATTCCTATAAAGAAGCGTCAGAGCAGTATGAAAAGGCCATTAAGCTCTATAGTGAGAATGCTAAAAAGTATGAGTCTTTACCGTTTGTTGAAGGCGAAGAGGTCGTGTGGAAAAAATTTCAATCTGAATTCTGGCAAGTGTATGCACAAGATGTCAAAAAAATTATCGATCTCTCAGGTACTGGAAAGGCCAGTGACATTACAGCTAGAGACGATTTCGCCAAAGCAAACTGGAAAAATATTGTCGAAAAAAGAGATAAGGAATTTGATACCCTTATAAATTTTCAGGAAAATGAAATCAATTTAAAATCCGGTCACGCGATCGAAGAAGCCAACTTGTTGTCATGGTTAGTTCCTTTGATACTAGTTGTGGCCGGAGCCATTAGTATATTTCTCGCTTATCTTCTAGGGGCACAAATTGCAAAGGCCTTATTAACAATTACAAATAAAGTTAAGAGCTCAAGTGAGTTAGTTGAAAATTCCTCGACTCAAATTGCAGCTTCTTCAGAACAACTTTCTCAGGCCAACGTAGAGCAGGCGGCTTCTCTTCAGGAAACATCATCATCTATTGAGGAAATTAATTCGATGATCTCTGCTAATACTGAAAATGCCAGAAAGTCTTCAGACCTATCGGAAAAAAGCTTATTAACGGCAGAGAAAGGGAAAAAGAAAGTTGATCAAATGATTGTTGCTATCGATGCGATTAACGCCAGCAACAGTGAAATTGTTAAGCAAATCGATGAGACTAATGCTGAAATTGAAAATATCGTTAAGATCATCAATGATATTGGGAATAAAACAAAGGTTATCAATGACATTGTTTTCCAGACAAAACTCTTATCTTTTAACGCTTCTGTTGAAGCGGCCCGTGCAGGTGAACAAGGTAAAGGGTTCTCTGTTGTTGCGGAAGAAGTTGGGAATCTGGCAGCGATGAGTGGTGCCGCTGCTTTAGAGATTACAAAAATGCTTGAAACAAGCACAAAATCAGTAGAAAGTATTGTGAGAAACTCCAAAGAGAAAATTGGTAAGCTCATTGTTAACGGTCAAGAAAAAGTAGAGACAGGGACGCTGGTAGCGAATGAATGTGGAGAGGCACTCGAAGAAATCGTCCAATCAGTTTCAACAGTATCGAAAATGATTGGAGAAATTTCGACAGCAACCCAGGAGCAGGCACAAGGGGTGCAGGAAATTACAAAAGCAGTGGCCCAATTGGATCAAGTGACTCAAGAGAATTCTTCTACTTCTGCACAGGCTGCCAATGCTGCTGATGAACTCTCTCAACAGGCCCAGATCTTAAGTCAATTAGTGAGTGATTTATTGGTCAATGTTGAAGGTCGTGAAGATAAAGTGGCCAATCTCGAAAAAGTAAATCACAACGTTATTCCTATGGCAAAAAAAGCACCGGTTATGAAATCTCTAAAAGTGAGTAATGGCTTTCCTTCTGCAAACGACGGCAGATTTACTGATGTCTAATTTTAGTGATTAGGCGCTAAGGAGACTCTAGGATCAAAGGAAAGTTTGTAGTCTTTATTGATCTTTTTAATAATCCCTTCATAAGAAAGTTGTGAAAGGGATTCCTGGATGGCCTTTTTGACTGAGTCATTCTTGTATTTTAAAGAGAAAGCAAAATAGCCCTGCATAAAGCTAAAAGGTTTTTTGGTTTTGATGAAGTGATCCTTATTTTCTTTTTGCTCTAATGCATCCTCAGCGTTTCTTTCATTGGCAAGCAGTAGATCGGCCCTTCCAAGGGCAAGCATCCTAAAAGCTGTTTCAATGTCATTGGCCTCGACGATAGTCAGTTTGTCTTTGATTTCATCAAACTTTATCCCGTAGACCCAGCCTTTAATCGTTAGAATCCTTTTCGTTTTTAAAAGATCAAGACTCTCATTCCAGACAAAAGGTTTGTCTTTCGTGGTGTAGAAAACCATATTGTCTGTGTAAAAAGGAGTTGAGAGGAAGTCCATTTGTTTTTCACGCTCAGGAGTGCGATAAGGCCCGATAAGAATGTCGGCCCTGCCTGTTGAGATTAAGTATTGAGCGCGATTCCATGGATAAATGGCGTATTCGATCTGAAGATTTTTTTTAGCTGCAACTTTCTTTAGTAAATCAACTGCCACACCATGAAAATCCCCACTAGTATCAGTTTCAAAAATTTTGTTGAAATGAGTCCCAACAACTTTGAGTTTTTCAGCACGGGCAGGCATTGCAATGAACAGTGTCACAACAAAGAGAAATAGTCTGTACATTCGATGTCCCGGCATTGACGCGCTGTAAATTAATAGTATTTACAGATATCATAGCAGAGATCGCAACTGATAAAAGAAAAATTTAGCAAAAAAGTTGTATTGCATACTGGCTATCAAAATCCTATCAAGGCCTATATTCTTGTTTATGAGAAATGAACAGGAGATCTCTATGGCAAACCCTAAAAACCTCATCTGCTTAATGTATGATAAAGGCGCTGAAGAAGCCGCCCACTTCTATGCGAAAGTATTTCCCAATAGCAGCGTCGGAGCTGTTCACCGCGCGCCTACAGATTACCCGATGGGGAAAGCTGGAGATGTTTTAACGGTAGAGTTTACCGTTTTAGGGATTCCATGTGTTGGCGTAAATGGTGGAACTTATTTTAAGCACAGTGAAGCTTTCTCATTTCAAATCGCGACAGATTCACAAGAAGAGACTGACCGTTATTGGAATGCGATTGTTGAAAATGGTGGACAAGAAAGCCAATGTGGTTGGTGTAAAGATCGCTATGGTATTTCTTGGCAAATCACTCCTCGCACTTTGACGGAAGCGATGGCTCGTGGAGGAGCTGAGGCGCAACGTGCTTTTACGGCGATGATGAGTATGAAAAAAATTGATGTCGCTAAAATTGATGCTGCCAGGAAGGGGTAGGATCAATCATGACAAAAACTGAAATCGTAAAGACTATTTATGCAGGAATTAACAGTAACAATATTCCTGCTATTTTAGAGTTCTGTGCTCCTGATATTGTACGAATCGAGCCCGCAGGTTTTCCAAGCACTGGCACTTACCGAGGCCACGCTGAACTTGCGGCGCACGTAGTGAAAGGGCGTGATACATGGGCCGAGGGTGCCTGTGAGCCTGAAAGTTTTCAAGTCGCAGGAGAAAAGGTCATTGCTTTCTTGCATGTAAAAGTACGATTAAAAAACCATCAGGATTGGATTGATGCCCGCATCGCTGATGTTTTTACATTCCGCGATCATAAAGTCATTGAAATGCGAACATTTGCAAAGAGTGAAGAGGCCATTAAGTGGATTCAGGAAAAATATTGATTTAACCTGTCAGGCATTGAGTATTTATTAGTACAGAATTATCCTCAGAAATCGAAGAAATTGGCCAATGCCTACCTTGAAAAATCTTCTGATGAATATTATAAAAACCTTCTTTTAAGCTCAGATAATATTGTCGAAAAACTCAAATAAAAAAGCCGAGCATTTTTGTTCATGCTCTCTTTGAGGATATCTTAAGTCAAATTTTACTTATATTCCCCGATAAAATAAGCCTAAGACTTTATTGGGGATACTTTTATGCTAAAGAATAAGCACCTGCGCACGCGTATGGCCTTTGCCATTATATCAGTCATCACACTGATCCTAGTGGCCATGACAGTATACAACTATAAAAAATCTTCTGCTTTGATTCAGGAAGAGGCCTTTGGAAAGGCAAATTACCTGGCCTTGAATTACGCTAAAAATATCGAATCTGATATTAATGAAGCTTTTTCAAAGGCGCGCAGCCTTGCTTCAACTTTGACGAGAATGAAAGAAAAAGAAATCGTTTCAAACCGTGATGTGGTTGTTGAGATGATTAGTGATATTGTTAAAAGTAAAAAAGATTTCTATTACGGTTCAGGAACATTCTGGGAGCCAAACGCCTGGGATGGAAAAGATCACGAGCATGCTAAGAAATATGGGGCTGAAGACAGCGGTCTTTTTGGTTATTGGTATCGCAAAGATGGGAAAGGGGATTATGTTCTTGATCCAACAACTGCAGAGCAGGCAGTTAAAATGTACAAACCAGGCGATGGTGACTGGTATTTAATTCCAATGCAATCCAAGAAAGAATCGATGATCGAGCCTTACGAGTACACCACAAACTCTGGGGATAAGATGGTTTTGACGTCTCCATCAGTACCTATCCTTTTAAATGGGAAATTTTTAGGAATCACCTCAGTTGATATCACTTTAAACTCCGTGATTGATCTGATTAACTCTATCAAGCCTTACGATGTCGGGTATGCGATGTTGATTGCCAGTGATGGAAATGTTGTCTCTCATCCCAATAAAGACCTGGTCATGAAGCCGCTTGCTGATGAGCTTATGAAAGGGCTAATTAAAAAATCAAATGAAGAAAAGAAAGTTGAAGACTCTCTTTCAGCAGATGGAAAAGATTATATTGTAAGCGCCCCAATTAAGCTGGGAGAGTCGGGAAAGTACTGGTCTTTAATTGTCATTATCCCTGTCGATAAAGTGTTAGCAGGCTCAATAACTTTGGCGAAAACTCAAGTTCTCTTTTCGATCCTTGCCTTGATTATTGTTTCTCTCATTATTTATTTTCTGGCCCAATCAATTGCTAAACCATTATCTCTTTCTTCGGATTCAGTTCACCAAACGGGAATTGATTTGTATGCCAACTCTGAAAAATTAATGAAGGTGTCTGAGAGTTTATCTAGCTCATCAACGGAGCAATCGGCAGCTCTGGTTGAAACTGCAACGGCGATGGATGAGATCAATGCCATGGTTCAGGCCAACACGTCTGCGGCCAGAAGAGGAAGAGAGGCTTCGCAGGATTCAAGAAGTGCGGCAATGGAAGGAAAAAACGCCACAGAAGAAATGATTCGCTCTATTCAAGAAATCCGTGAATCGACCAATAAAATTTCTGAGCAAACCAATAGATCAAATATTGAGGTTCAGGAAATTTTAACGATCTTCCAGGCGATCTCTGATAAAACGAAAGTGATTAACGACATTGTTTTTCAAACTAAGCTCCTGTCGTTTAATGCTTCGGTAGAAGCTGCCCGTGCCGGTGAACAAGGAAAAGGTTTTTCTGTTGTCGCAGAAGAAGTTGGTAAGCTTGCTGAAATGAGCGGACACTCTTCAACCGAAATTTCTGATTTATTGTCTTCAAGCACTGAAAAAGTAGAACAGATTATCCAAAAGAACAAAGCTGCGACTGAGGGGCTGGTAGTAGAGGCCAACCAAAAAGTAAAAGTGGGAATTCAAACTGCAGAAGTTTGCACCGAGGCCCTGGAAAAAATCATTACTGGCTCAGATCAAGTCGCACAGCTAGTAGAAGAGATTTTCTCAGCTTCTGAACAACAGGCCGCAGGGGTGGCCGAAGTAAGTAAGGCCATCGCTGAACTTGAAGTTCAGGCACAGTCTAATTCAACACTTGCCCAGGAAGCCGCCACATCAGCACAAATTGTTAATCAGAAGTCTGATGCCCTTAAAACTGTTGCTGGTGAATTGAGATCAGTGATTGAGGGGCAAAGTTAAAAGCAGACTCGAGAGGCGTAGAGAGCACTTTTAGTAGCCAAGTTCACGTTTTTAGGAGGGGCCTCGCGACCTCGTTCCTTGCTCGATTAAACGAAGTCACTTTAATCTCTTTTATTCATGACTATCCTCGTAAATTGGCGTAGATTCCCCCAAAATCAATCTCAGGAATTCCCATGAAAAAAGTAAGAGTCCAACTCGTTAGATATGACATGACTAAAACTCAAAAGCGCAATCGCAAAGATATGCTGGTCGATGAGCAAACCGAAGATGCAGTTATCGCACAACTTGAAAAAATCCATAAAGGTGAAGAAGTCGTAAAGATTCACGAGATTATCTGGGATGATAAACAAATCAAAGAAGTAAATCGCCAAAATAAAATTGAACAAAGACACATGTTCACTGGACAAGTAAAATTCCTGGACCTGGAAAAAGGTTTTGGTTTTATCCGCCCGGATGAAGACATGGACGATCTATTCTTTCATAAGTCTGCTTGCGAAGACGGAGTTCCTTATGACGGAGATAGAGTTATCTTCAAAATCAGTAAGAGACCAAAAGGTCTATCTGCGATTCACGTGAAGATTCTAACTGAAGATAAAGAATAAAAGAGGACTTAATGAAAAAAGAATTTAAACTAACTGACCCTAAAAAAGCTCCAGCAAGACAAGTTGATTATGTAAAACACGAAATCAATAAGTACCTCGCTCGTGAGAGAAGAAAGACTCCGAAAGAAGGCGCTGACTACTGGGACTTTGATTGTAAGCTTGGCAAAGACAAAGACTCTGCTGTTGTGATTCAGGTTTCAGAAATTAATAAAGCGATTGATAAAGTCGTAAGCGACAATGCAGAGAGTTTTTATATCGAAGTCCTGGCAAAACCGGGATACAAAACCAAGAAAGTAAAATAACGATCCTATGAAATTCATCCTGTGCATTTGTTTTAGTTTTTTCTCTCAATTTGCATGGGCCATCGTTGATGGTACGCCAATTACTGATTCAGCTTTTCGCCAATCTGTGGCCTTAGTTTACAAAAAAGATCCAACCCAAAAGACTGGTGAAATTTACTGTAGCGGTACTTTAATCGGCCCAAGAGTTGTCATAAGTGCAGCTCACTGTATTTCTTCAGGTGCAAAGGCAATGAAAGTCTCTGTAGAGACTTTTAAGAGTCAGACCTGGGTTTATATGGGGGAGACTGAGAATGCCCCTGATCTGCCAATGGTTACACCTCAATTTAAAAACACAAAGGTTGTCGTTCATCCAATTAACGATTCTATTTACAGCGATATTGTTTTGATTGAATTAGACCAAGACGTCGATTTAAAAAAATGGAATATCAATCCTGCCTCGCTTTTAATTCCTACCAAAGAACTCTTGGGGAAAGAATTGATCCACATTGGTTACGGCCAAATTACAAATGATGGTGTGAAAGGGAATAAGGCCTTGTTTCGTCTACCTCTTAAAGAACTCAACGGCTATAACGGCCTGGGAGTTGGAGAGATGCGTGGAAATGGCCCGGGTGCCTGCCACGGTGATTCTGGAGGGAGTGCCTACATGAATGACCAAAAAGGTAACCTTCGTTTTGTGGGTGTTGAGTACGCTGTGTCTAATCATCCATGTGGTTTTAGTGCAACTTTCTTTGTTCCACTTAATGAGAAAATTATTGATTGGATAAAGAGTTTAAACCGTCCTCTTTTTCTTTAGTTTTTTTGTGATAGACTTTTTTCATGAAAAAAGAAAATGTACGCACACCATGGGGACCAGCAGAAAAAGAAAGCTGGTTTAAAGAACAAACAATCAAACGTTCATACAATGATGAGGTCGTGACTAAAATCATGAAACTCAAAGAGAGTTATGATGTTTCTCAATACGGGGCCCTTTCTTTAAATGCACAAAAATATCCTGTCTTCTTGATCAAAAGCAAGAATTTTGACCCAGCTAAAAAAACAGTTCTGATTACAGGTGGAGTTCACGGATATGAAACAAGTGGTGTCCATGGAGCTCTTCTTTTCATGGAGAAATATGCCTCTGATTACACAGATACATTCAACTTCATTTGCACACCATGTGTGAGTCCCTGGGGATATGAAACGATCAATCGCTGGAACAATCTTGCGATTGATCCAAACCGTTCTTTCTACGCCAATAGCCCGGCGGAGGAGTGCAGTCTCTTTTTAAAGGCCATTGCAGATCAAAAAACTTCTATCTTTGTTCATTTTGACCTTCATGAAACAACGGATACGGACAACTCTGTTTTTAGACCGGCCCTGGCAGCTAGAGATGGAAAAGAAGAAAAGTTTTCAGAAATCCCGGATGGTTTTTATGTTGTTGGTGATACCTCTAATCCACAAAAAGGATTTCAAAAGGCAGTCATTGATGAAGTAAGAAAAGTCACTCACATTGCTCCTGCCGACGAAGAGGGAAATCTCATCGGTGTAAAAATGGAAGATGATGGAGTGGTTTATTACGATATGAAGAAGCTCTTCTTGTGTGGAGGTTTTTCAGACGCTCAGTATTCAACAACGACTGAGGTTTATCCAGATAGCCCGAAAGTCACAGCTGAAAATTGTAACCTTGCTCAGGTCGCAGCCGTTAGAGGCGGATTGAATTACGTTAAGAGCAGAATTTAATCAGCTTTTTGTAATTCTGTGTGAAGTTTTAAAGCGATATTGCCCGCTTCCGATTTGACTTGGTAAGCAGGCTTTTCAACTGAGCCGTTGCGTTTAATTCTTGAGCCTTTGATGATTTTTTCAATCGGAGCGAAATGAACTTCTTCAACTTGTCCTTTAATCGTTCCACCGGCCCATTTCCATGTTACTTTATCGCCAACTGAATAAGGTTTATTCTTTTCCATAAGTTTACTTTACACCTGTTGCCCTTTGACAAGCAATAGAAGTTTATTGGCCCCACTATTAATCGTATTGGAAAGTTCTAAAACTTGTGACGCTGTTGTCGAAACGCGCTCTGAAGCTAAAGAGTTCTGTCCCGTAACTTCATCAATTTGCCCCATGGCCTTGTTAACTTCACTAATTCCTTGCGATTGTTCTTTTGAAGCATTGGCAACTTCAACAACTAAAGATTCAGCTGTTTGAGATGAATGGTTAATTTCATTCAAGAGGGTATTGCAGTATTCGGCCTTCTCATTACCTATTTCAATTTTTTCTTTTCCATCTCGCATAAGTGAGTCAATTTCTAATTTAGTAGATGTCACAATGTCATTTACTTTTTTGATACTTGAATCTAGCTCAGATTTAATTTCATTGGCCGCATTTCCACTCATTTGCGCTAAATTACCAATTTCTTGCGCAACGACAGCAAAGCCTTTTCCTTGTTCACCAGCTCTCGCTGCCTCTACAGATGCATTAAAAGAGAGAAGTTTTGTTTGGAAGACGATATCGTTGATGATTTTTGTTTTTTCTGCAATGTTGGTAATAACATTGGCCATCTCATTTAGTTCAGTGTTGTTTTTGTCAATAAATTGATTAAGTGATTCGTTGTTCTTGCTGATTTCATTCATGGCGATAAGCATTTCATGAATTGCTTTCTGACCGGCCTTCACAGAGTTTAAACTTTCTAAAGAAGATATTTTGGCATTGTTAGCATTATCAGAGTTCTTGCTGATCATAGCGCTGATTTCTTCGATGCTGGCAGCTGTCTCTTGAACTGCAGCCGCTTGTTCTGTTGCACATGAAGAAAGCTCTTCACTCAATGAACTCATTGAGTCAGCTGAAGAGATTAGTTTGGGAGTCGTCGCACTTAGCTCTTCACTCACATTGATGATCTGGAGAGTGAGATTTTTAATAAATTTAAAACTGAAGATAGAATAAATGACGAGAACTATCATTGGGAAGTAGATAGCAATCTTGAAAATTAAAGAGAGAGTGTCAGAAATTTTCTCAATTTCTTTCGCAAAATTATTTGTAGCCTCATTTAAGAAGGAGTCTACTTTTTGTTGAAGATCTAAGGATGCTTGATCAAAGTTCGGCATAAAAGTGTTACCTGCCTTTGTACCTTCTTTGATATAGAGATTTGCCATTCTTACACCCGTAGAATAATAAACTTCAGAAAATTTTTTAATTTCCTCCAGCTTGGCAATCATTGCGGTATTATTTTCTTTAGCTGCTAGTTCATTTTCTTCCTGGAGATTTTTAAGAAGCTCTTCGTAGTTTTTTTTTGCTTCTTCGAGTCCGTCATCCAGGCCATCTTCGCCTCTCGTTGCACCAATATCAGAGAGGTACTGTTGAATTTGAACGACATGTAATTTTGTTTTTTGAGATAGACGGTAATGTGTAAAATTTATTTTGACGTCTTTAACGTTGTAGGTGTTGATTTGATAAAGATAGTAAATAACTACAGATGCAAATGAGATAAAGAACATAAAAGCAATAAACTGACCGAAAGCGATTTTTTTCCCTAGGGATAGTGACATAAAATATTCCATGTGTGCATTTTGTGTATAATGACAAATAGGATATCTGATTCCTGGAAAAAACATAGTTTGATCGAGAGGATTTAGAAAATAGTGTTTGGGGATTCAATCAAATTTTCACACAGGCAAATTAAGAAATGGGCCAGGAAGAATAGGAGATTCTCCCTGGCAAGAAAAATTATTTAAATGAGGGATCTAGGTCAAATCTATCCAGCTCCATTACTTTAACCCAAGCTTTCACAAAATCTTCCACAAACTTCTCTTTCCCATCTGCCGAAGCATAAACTTCAGCGAGGGCACGAAGCTGAGCATTTGATCCAAAGACCAAATCCACTCGAGTTGCTGTCCATTTCTTTGTGCCAGACTTGCGCTCTTTTCCTTCAAAAAGCTGCTCATCTTTATCGATCGCTTCCCAGCGAGTGTTCATATTAAGAAGATTCACAAAGTAATCGTTTGAGAGTACTCCAACCTTATCAGTAAAGACCCCATGATTAGATCCGTCTGAATTCGTTCCCAAAACTCTCATCCCACCAATAAGCGCAGTCATCTCTGGTGCCGTTAGAGTTAAGAGTTGGGCCTTGTCGATTAAAAGCTCTTCAGCACTCAGGCTGTATTTCTTTTTCAGGTAGTTTCTAAAGCCATCAGCGATCGGCTCCAGGACTTCAAATGAATGAGCATCTGTTTGTTCTGCAGATGCGTCCATTCTTCCTGGTCTAAAAGGAACAGTAACTTTATGACCAGCATCTGCGGCAGCTTTTTCAATAGCAGCACATCCTGCCAGGACAATCATGTCAGCAAGAGAGACTGGCTTTCCAAATTCCTTGCGAACCTTTTCTAAGATTTCCAATTCTTCTTTTAAAAGTTTTGGACGATTGGCCTCCCAAGTATTTTGCGGAGCAAGTCTTACGCGTGCTCCGTTTGCACCACCGCGCTTATCAGATCCTCTGTAAGAAGAAGCTGAAGCCCATGCAACTGAAACCAGTCTTGAGACCGATAGTCCAGAAGCTAAGATTTTATCTTTTAGCGTTTTGATATCTGCCTGCCCAATGAGTTGGTGATTCACTGCTGGAATCGGGTCTTGCCAGATTAGGTCTTCTTTTGGAACTTCTTTTCCAAGGTAGCGAACCTTTGGTCCCATATCTCTATGAGTAAGCTTAAACCACGCTCTTCTAAATGATTCAGCAAACAATTGTGGATCAGCGTGGTACTTGCGAGCGATTTTTTCGTAAATAGGGTCCATCTTCATGGCCATATCTGCAGTCGTCATCATCGGTGCATGTTTTTTCTTCGGGTCGTGAGCATCTTCAACTAATGTATCTGTTGCGCGATCTTTCGGACGCCATTGGTGGGCACCGGCCGGAGATTTTGTTAATTCCCAGTCATAGTTTAAAAGCATATCAAGATAACCAGAATCCCATTTTGTTGGGTTTGGTTTCCATGCTCCTTCAATACCACTTGTTGTGGCATCTACACCGTGACCAGTTTGGTAAGCATTTTTCCAACCTAAACCTTGATCAACAATATTTCCTGCCGCTGGTTCACGACCAACGTGTTTCGCATTTCCTGCCCCGTGAGCTTTCCCGAAAGTGTGTCCACCGGCAACGAGTGCAACAGTTTCTTCATCATTCATCGCCATACGAGCAAATGTTTCACGAATATCGCGGGCCGATTTTATTGGGTCTGGATTTCCACCAGGTCCTTCTGGGTTTACATAGATAAGTCCCATTTGAATGGCCGCTAGAGGGTCATCCATTTTTTTGTCTTCAGTGATACGAGTGTCTCCCAACCATTTATCTTCTGATCCCCAGTAAATATCTTCTTCAGCTTCGTAAATATCTACGCGACCACCCCCGAAACCAAATGTCCCAAGGCCCATTGATTCAAGAGCGCAGTTTCCTGCAAGAACCATTAAGTCTGCCCATGAAAGTTTCTTTCCGTATTTTTGTTTTACTGGCCACAGAAGCATGCGCGCCTTATCCAGGTTGGCGTTGTCAGGCCAGCTGTTAAGAGGAGGGAAGCGCTGACTTCCAGAACCTGCACCTCCACGGCCATCACCAGTTCTATATGTACCAGCACTATGCCATGCCATTCTGATAAAAAGGGGTCCGTAGTGACCGTAGTCAGCTGGCCACCAATCTTGTGAATCTCTCATGAGTGCATTGATATCTTTTTTTACTGCATCGAGATCGAGCTTTTTAAACTCTTCGGCGTAATTGAATTTTTCTCCGTATGGATTTGATTCAGTCGTGTGCTGGTGAAGCACGTTGATATTGAGCATATCCGGCCACCAGTCTCTGTTGGTAATTCGTCTTCGGTTGTTTTCTTTTTCTGTCGTACTGCTCATAAATCATCCTCCATAAATTTTTTTAAATTATAGTTTTTTTATTTATTGGAGAGCAAATAGTTTAAATTGATTAGGGTATAGGAATACTCCTTTTGCGTAGGGTTATTACTCATAATGCCTATGAAAAGAGGCAATGTTTTTTAGCTATTTCAGGTAGATAGGGGATTTTTTGGATGTGTCCTCTTTTATCATTAGAATAGGGGGATGAAGTTTGAGTTAGAAAAATACGCCTTTAAGACCAGGAGTTTGCCCAACTCAAAAAACATCCGAAGATACCTGGATTGCCTGATGTATTACATGGCCGTCCTTGCGGCTTATAACTTGATAACGATTTGTTTGGTCTATGATGATTTCACACCGAGGTTTCCGGCGCTTTTTGTGCTCGCGATCCCAGTGCTCTTTTTTTACACCTATCACACTTTGGAAAATGAATTCAAAAACGTCACACGCGATACAGTGAAAGATGTTATCACTTACATTCGTTTGAAGCAGACGCAGTCACTGATTGAAACACTTGAAGAGAATCCAGAAATTTTGCAAGGCTCATATAAGAAAAAGAGTCTGCTTTACTGGGCCAGACATCACAAAAATTTGGAAGCGAATTCAATTATTATTGATTTGATGAAAAAACAAAGGAAGGCACATTCAAATTAATGAATGTGCCAGCGAAAATTAAAAATTCTTAATGAGAATAATTTTTAAGACCCTTCTGAACCGACTGGGTCCTTTGTCATAACCACACTCACAGGCATTTGTTTCTGTATTGAACTCTTCTTTTCCACATTGTGGGCATGTAATATAGGCCATAAATCCTCCTTTGTTTATTTTTGGCTTGAAGGAATTCGTGCAGGGATCAAGTCATATACTGAAAGTGCTGTTTTAAATTCTTTTAGATCCATCGAAGCAAGCTTTTTTACGGCCATCATATGCTCTTGATCATTAATTTTTTTATAATAGAGAGCTTCATCAATACTAGTTTGGGTGAGCTTCTTGTTCTTTTCAAACAACTCAACATTTTTCTTTGTCACATAATAATTAATCTCTTCGGCCCCTGTTGCACCTCCGACTGGAGCCCATAAAATAGAGGCTGGCCAGAAGAGAAGATTGACGATTCCAAGTCCAACATTGCCGTTGTAAAAATCACCAAAACCAGGGAGAATATTAAGAGCAGCAGCCGTTCCTGGGCTTTTTTCTTGAACTTCCAGATTGCTTGCTTGCCATTCCTTTAACTCTGATTTTTGTTGAGAGTTTAAAGAGGCACAAGACGCTAAAGTCATAAGTAATAAAATACTGAAAATTCTTTTCATTTGTTTCTCCTAAAAACACGCGATGATACCATGGTTATTTCTATCGGAATTCTAGTGGATTCATTTTAGCCTCCATCTAAAAATTGAACACATATTTTAATGAGAATATATATAAATAAGGCACTTACCATGTACTGGCTGACTTAAGAGAGTGACAACTATTTGAGGTTAGCTTGACTCAAATCCTCATTCGATTAGAATATTTTAATGAATAAAATTTTGATAATTCTTGCCTTACTGACATCACTTATTTCCTGCGCCTCTGCCTCTCGCAGTTCAGACCAAGACAAAATCGACAATGAGACAGAGATTTTGGATCGAGCAGAGTCCAATGCCACACCAGGCGGAAGAAAAATCCTCGAGGTTTCCAGATCAATGATCGCCGATCAAGATGTCGTAGTTGGTGGCTGTTGGGATTATATCAATGCCGTTTACGACCGCGCTGGATACCCGTCAAATCAAAGAATCACTGTGTATAAAAGTAAATTTGAAGGTCCTTATGCCAAGACTGAAACCTTTGAAGCAGGGGATTGGTTGTATTTTGTTAATCACTCATATAGAGATATCGAGCATAGTGCGATTTTTGTCGCCTGGATTAATGAAGCGAAGAAAGAAGCTCTGATGGTGAATTACATCGGTGGAAAAAAGAAGAAGCCGGGGTCATATAAGAGATTTATTTTAGATAACGTCTACAATGTCTTTAGGACTCGAGAGTAATCACTTTTTACAAAAGCGCTCACAACCTTTTTCAGAGTCCGCTCCGCGGGCCCCAAAAATAGTTGCCTCATAGTCTTTCTTTTCAAAAGAAGTATTCTTCGAGCAGTCACTTGCATCCTGAAGTTCTTTATACCATCCCACTAAAACAGCAGACTGATAATCCAGTTTCTGAGCGATATAACAGCCGGCCAGGCAATGGCGGATTTTATCGTTGGTCTTTTTTGAGCGGGCAAAGCTATTGGCTTCATTAGCGACTTTTTCAATTTCTGCCAGCATCTGCCAACCGGGAAGAGTCGGCTGAATTTTAATCCAGTCTTTGGCATCCATTCCTGATTTAGGGTCTTTTTCTAAAGGATCACATTGCAGGGCCTTTTCATAAACGTGTTCTACTTTTTTTTGAAAGAATGCTTTAGCGATACTGTCACCAAAATCGGCATGCGAGGAAGTAGAAGAAAGGATAAAAAGAAGGAACAGGCTTTTTTTCATTCTCTTATGTTAATCGAGAATTAAAAAACCTGCCATGCTTATGTATTAAGACTTTTTAAGGATGTCTATAAAGGCCAGCAATTCCTTTTCCAGGTCATCTGGTTTGTGATTGCAGGCCTTAAGGCTCAGCCCGGTTGCAAAATTCAACAATAAGCTAGTCAGTAGTTCTGGATTCCTAACTTTTTCAGCCTTGATGTTTTTAAAGATCATTTCTTGGACTTCGATCGAGTTTTTTTCTAGAAGTTGTTTCGCCTTTGTTGGAATGATGGCGTACTCTCTAGCTGTATAGGCCATAAAACATCCTTTCTGGCCTTTGCAGTGAAGTTTGTCTTTGAAATAGTTCTCAATATTGTGCCAGCCAAGTGGATCTGCTTTTAAGAAAACGTAGAGGGGATTGTTGTCGTGGTATCTTCGTAAGCTTTCAAGATAAATATCGTCCTTATCTTTAAACTCAGAATACAGACCAGACTTATTCACACCTGTTGCTTTTTCCAGATCGGATAAAGATGTGTCAGCGTAACCTTTCTTCCAGAAAAGTTGGATAGCTGAATCTAAGACATCTTCGCGATTAAAGGCTTTTAAGCGTCCCATGTGCTTAATATATCATAAAAAACCGTTCGGTTCAATATTTTTGTTGCAATCGTTTTTTAAAGGAGTATATTTTGAACCAATCGGTTCAGAATTAAGAACCCTCAAATAAGGAATGAATTATGTCTAAATTAGCTAATAAAATCGCTCTTGTTACTGGTGGAAACTCAGGTATTGGTCTGGCAACTGCCAAGCTTTTTAAAGAGCAGGGGGCGCAAGTGATTATCACTGCCCGCTCAAATGAAACTTATGAAAAGGCTAAACTTGAATACGGAGCGCAGTTTGATATCGTTCAAGCCGATGTTAGTAAGATTGCCGATATTGAGCGCCTTTTTGGGCATATTAAAACGAAGTACGGAAAGTTCGACATTCTTTTTGCCAATGCGGGAGTTGCAGGATTTGCACCAACACTAGAAGTGACTCCAGAGTATTTCGACAATCAATTTAATACCAACGTTAAAGGTCTTTACTTCACAGTGGCCAGAGCGATTCCACTTTTAAATAAAGGAAGCTCTGTCGTCCTGACTGCTTCAGTTGTGGCCAGTAAAGGGTTTGCAGGTTCAAGTGTGTACTCTGCAACTAAAGCAGCAGTAAGAAATTTTGCTCGCAGCTGGACAGCGGAATTTCCAGTTGAAGATATTCGCTTCAATGTTTTATCTCCAGGGCCAATCCAAACACCAATCTTTGATAAAATGGGATTACCTCAAGAAGGTCAGGATCATTTAGGTGGGTCGACTCCAATTAAGCGATTAGGGAAGGCAGAAGAGATGGCAAAAGCAGCACTTTTCTTGGCAAGTGAAGATTCAAGTTATGTTGTGGGTGCAGAACTTATGGCCGACGGTGGATTTGGCCAGATTTAATATATATGTGTCCCCGCTTTTTAGAGCGGGGACTTTTATTAATTACTTTCTAAAAGTTTTTTCATTTTATCTAATGATGAACTCCATCCATTCACGCAATCATCATGTTCCGATTCTGGAATTCCTTCATGAACTAATTGGATCTCAGTTTTATTTTCACCAAGGCTTGTGAATTTCACAGAATAAATAAGTGTTTCCTCTGCGTTCTCCCAAGCTTCGCCCATACCAGCTTCTTGGGCAGAGATAGGGCGACCATTTTGGTCAGCAAATTGGTCTGTACAGACGATTAATTCGTTAGGGAAAATTTCCTTATATATCCCTGTGCTCCAGACAACTTGCCCTTGTGGGTCTTTCATCGCAAAAAGATATTTGCCGTCGATTTTAAAATCTAATTTTGCAGTAGGGCATGAAAAACCATAAGGCCCCCACCATTCTTTAACCATTTCTGGATCTGACCATGCCTTCCACACGTTTTCGACGGGGGCATTGAACGTTTTTGTCACTTCCACAAAAGGAGTGTTGAAGTGTGAATGAAATTGTGGTGACGTCGAATCTAGTTTGTCGGTTGTTTGTGCCATTTTTTACTCCCTGGTTTTAATTAACCATAAAAGAGTATGCAAGAATGATGTCATCTTTATTGTGCATTGCCAGTGATAGCAAGGCTGCCTTAAAATAGTGATCATGAAGTACACCAATATCGTGATTCTTACCGGCGCCGGGATTTCTGAAGAGTCTGGCATCCAAACTTTTCGTGGAGCTGATGGGCTTTGGGAAAATCATCGCATTGAAGAAGTGGCCCATCCAATGGCCTTTCAAAAAAATCCGGAACTCGTTCATCGTTTTTATAATGAAAGAAGAAAGAAACTTCAGGCCCCCGAGATAAAACCAAATGCCGCACATCTGGCCTTAAAAGAACTTGAGGACAATTCGTTTGCTCATTTTCTTCTCGTCACTCAGAATGTCGATAATCTTCACGAAAGAGCAGGGGCTGAAAAAGTTGTTCACATGCATGGGGAAATCATGAAGGCCCGCTGTCTGTCATGTGAGAAGTCTAACGAACATTTTGAAGATATGACTCTCTCATCTGTGTGCAAGAGTTGTGGGACTAAAGGAAGGCTTCGCCCGGACATTGTGTGGTTTGAAGAAGCAGTGATGCATATGAAAGAGATTATGGAGCATCTTCGTTTGTGTGATCTTTTCATTTGCATAGGAACAAGCGGGCAAGTTTATCCGGCCGCAGGATTTGTCGATATGGTTCCTCTGGATTGCAGAACGGTAGAAATCAATTTGGTGTCAACGCAGATTAGCCCACTTTTTAAAGAGCATTATTATGGGAAGGCTTCGGCCGAAGTTCCTCGTTTTGTTGAGTCACTACTGAAATAAAGAGATCACTATCTAGTTTTTTTATTCGCTTCGCAAGCAGTGAAAGTTGCACTACCTTTGCCACCAAGGTTGTCAGCACAATTTGCAGGGACAGTGTTTTCTGTGGGTGCAACAATCGCAGGAGCTTTTAGTGAGTTTTTCTTATCTGTTGAAATAGTATTTGGATATCCTGAAGCAGCGCCAGGTAAGCCTCTAATCTGCTCTTCGGCATTGATCGGAGAGTGGGGATCAGGCTTTTGTGTTGTTTGAGAAAAAGCGTTGAAAGCAAAAAAGAGAGAAACGATTAAGAAACTTTTCATAAAGTGCTCCTTAAAAATATTCTCTCTCTGATTAGTGTCAATGGCAATTATTTATTAATTGTTTCCATAATCCATGGGTAAGCAAAAGCGACGTTCGCGTATAACCCATATAGATTAGGGCGGGCACAGCCATTACCCCAGCTGATAACTCCAGCAAGGATTGGTTTGGCATCAGCTCCCATGATCGTAAATGGTCCACCACTATCGCCCTGGCATGAATCTTTTTTTCCAGCAGCGTATCCAGCAGGGATCATCGCTTCTTCTACTAAACCTTTGTAAGCGTTTTCAGCGTTGGCCACTTCACGACTTACAATCGGAAGTTCAACATACATAAGCAGATTAGATGAACTTCCGCCTTCTCTGACTGAACCCCATCCCATGGCCATTGCTTTTGTTCCAGGTTCAATCGCACCTTGCTCAACAAGTGTTGGAGTTAAAAGATCGATTGCTTTAAGCCCCATGTTTTCAAAATGAATAGCGTACTTCAATTCGATTAAGACAAAGTCGTGGCTGTATGTTTTTGGATTATACTTTGGATGTGGGTATGCTTTTTTTACTTCAAGTTTAATTCTTTCTTTCGACTTCAGGTTGATGTGTCCTGCTGTCACGTAACGGCTGATAACTGGTTGGCAGTGAGCTGCTGTTAAAATCCACTTAGCGGCAATAATACTTCCAGCACATCCACCACCAAGGCTTACGATGTGTGATGTTTCTAGCACAGCTGGATCGACAAAATCTCCACCAACAATTTTATCATTGGCAAAAAGTGAATTAGTAAGAGAGAAAAGAAGACATAAAAGAAAAGTTTTTTTCATTGCAGGGCACCCGGTTTTTTTCGTAAGACTATAACGAAAAGATACTTTCTTGAAAACGCCGAATTCAGTTAATGTTTTGTTAATCTACTAAAATGGTTTATACACGGCCAAGTAAATAGCACTACTTGCCAGAGCGAAAATAATAACGATGTTGGCCATGCCTCCAAACATAGTCGCTTTTTTAGAAGTGGTATCCTTACCAAATTAAGACTCAAGTCTTCAATTTTTTTGCCTTCGTCAAATAGAGTTTAGATTGGCCGCGATTTCTAGCAAAATGGGCATGTCCCTCCCTACCAAGGTTATTGCATGAAATTTTCTTTTCTCTTCATTGCTTTCTTCCTGATTGCTTTCAACACATTTGCCGGAGACGCCACAGGGGCCACAGGTTTTTATATCTCCAACGATATGACGACCTATCAAGCTTCAGATGTTTCCAAACTTTTAAATCAACTGACAGTTGAATCACCAGACAAGAATATTCTTTTTTATGTACATGGTAGAAGCCATACACTGGAAAAAGAATGGAATAACATTAACAAGGTTGAGCAGATCTATAATGTGCGCGTGTTAATGCTTCACTGGGATTCGTGGAATAATGCTTTAGGGCGCCCGGTGGATAACACATATGAAGGAAGCAGGCAATTAGACCTCGGTCTGCATGAAGTTTATCGTTTTAAAAAGAATGATGCTGAATTTTTTAAAGACCACAAGATGTTTTTAATGTTTCACTCAATGGGGAATATTGTTCTTAAAAATTATCTTGAGAAGTCTAAAAACGATATTCAAGACCCTAGCTTTTTTGATTCCATTATTCTAACGGGAGCAGACACTCCTTTTACTGGACATAAAAAATGGCTTTCAACTCTTAATATGTCTCATGATGTTTATGTCGTAACCAATAATAAAGATGCTGTTCTTCTTGCTTCTGTTGGACACGACTACACGGAGATTGACCTTGCTTCTAAAAATGATGACCGCTTAGGGCTTGGAAGAGGATTTGATAACCTGCTTTTCCTTAACACTCGAATTGCAGCGAATGCTTTATACTTCGATGTTTCGGGGCTCGCTGGTTCTGAACACCGCCACTATTTAAGTAGCAATCAAGATATTGAAGATTTATTTCATTTCATGTTTAAGGAAAAATTTGATCAGATTCCAATCAAGTATAAAGAGAAGAAAAATTATTATAGATTTTAATAAAAGAAGAAGCAGGCAGACGAAAATATCATCTGCCTGCTTTGGAATTAGTTTCTAGATGAAATTTCTCTTTGGATCGCGCTGAAGTTTGAGTTCACACAACTGATGAACGAGTAGTCCAAAGTCTTGCGGTCAAAGTTCATACACGATTGCATCCATACTGTGTTTTCAAGTTGGCGTTGAGCCTCTCTAAAACCGTTATTCACACAGCTCGTGAATCCATAATCCACTTCCTGGCCGAAGTTCATACAGTGCTGGAAGAATCCTCCCGTCACGCGAGAAATCGAAGAGAAGTTTGAGTTTACACAGCTCTGGAAAGAGTAGCTTACACCTGTGCCGAAATGGCTACAGTACTGAAGAAAGATAGGAGCTTTTTCGTTTTCTTGAACGACTTCTGGAGTTTGGGCAGAAGCCAGAGAGGTGAAACCGAGAAGAAGCGCAAGGGATAATAATCTTTTCATTTTATAACCTCCGAGAAATGAAATGTAGTTAAATGCTAGCGTCAGCGGAGGACATCGGCTAGCTTATTTTTTTGGACCCTAGTGTCGCAGCTTGTTTAGCTTTTTTGTGCAATCATCATAGTAATTCTTGAACTTTGCAGGACATTCTTCGGCCTTAGTGAAACCGTTTACACATCCTTCCAATGTCTCCAGGCAAAATTTTAAGTCTTCGACTTTGCCAGAATTCACAATTGAGTTCCAATAAAGGGCTTCGGCCTTAGCTTCACATTGAACTTGAAGATAAGCAGATGACGGGTGTTTCAGGTATTTTAAAAGAATGTCTTCTTGTTTGAAATTCAGCGCCTGATAATCCTCTGGGTAGTGTGCCTTTAAATCATCTTTGAGTTGCTCTATATCTTGAGCGTATTTTTGTGCGCACTCAAGGAAGTAGCGGTAGTCAGTATTAGAAGCGAAATTCTCCTCGAGTCCTTTATGGATTTTAAGATCCTCGCAAAGATACTCGAAGCGCTTTTTTTGTTCTTCATCCTTTAGCTCCACAGTCCCAGATGGAAGAAGAGAAGGGTTTGCACAAGCGCCTTCAAGATTAATGGCCTTACTTTCAAAGGCCTCTTTTAAAGCGGCGACATACACCGGTTGAGTCGTGATGAGCTTCTTTTTAGCTTCCTGATTGGCCTTGTAAAAGTAAGCGATTACAAGGGCTAAGATGATTGTCAGAGTGACGGCAAGGATGATTTTCTTTTTCATAAGGTATCCAAATAACATAAAGAATGAAGCAAATCAAAGGTCGGCTTGCACTTTTTTATAGTTGGGTTATGATTTTATTTAAGAGGTCAATATGGATTTTGATCTTCCCTTAATCTCTCGACATAAAACATCTCAAAAAAATCTAAGTGATATTTTTTCACCTCTCAATCATTTCGTCGATCACAGCATTACAAAAAGACATATCTCTTCTCAAATTGATTTAGAGCTTGGATTCAATATCAAACAAACAGAAGAAATTCTGCAGTCAAAAGCAAAAAGACTTTTACCAGAATCACAGTTTGATCAATGGGGGCCTGTTCTTCATGGAGGAGCACAAACCTGGATTGGGCTCGATTTTCAAATTCTTCAAACGAGCTACCACGATTTAAAGGTCATGTTTGAAATCATCAAACCGAAAGCAGGTGAGAGGGTGATTGATCTTGGTGCAGGTTATGGAAGAATAGGTGTCTTTCTTCATCACTTCTATCCACGCTCAGAATTTTTAGGAGTGGAGATCGTTAAAGAAAGAGTCGATGAGGGCAACAGGCTTCTTGGAACTCTTGGCTGTCACGATAAAAAGCTGGCAGCGATTGATTTGGATAAAATGAGCGAGTTGCCTGAAGGTGACATCTTTTTTATCTACGATTTTGGTTCAGTCACACACATTAAGAAAGTGCTTGAAATGCTCAAGCATACGCCACGACGTCTACTGGTTGTTAAAGGGCAGATTGCACGACAGATCATGCTTAAAGACGAAGAGTACGGCGAAGGCCTGAAAGTCAAAAAACTCGAAGACGTTTATATTTATTAAAGCTGATTCAGGTCAGTTTATTTTCTATGATCTCTAGTATGATGAGATCATGAAAACCTACTTTGCCTACGTTCAAAAAGAACCTTATCGCTTTTATTTCCCACTAGGAGTTGTCTTCTTGTTGTGGGGAACACTCTTATGGCTTCCGCAAATATGGATTCAACAAAATTATCCGGTTCTTGCTCATCGCTATTTGATGCTTAATGGTTTTAGTGGGGCGTTTATCGCTGGTTTTTTAATGACCGCTGTGCCGAAGTTTTCACAAACTAAAACAGCTTCACTTTTTGAGACGATTGGCTTTTTTATCCTGACGATGGTTGGTCTGGTGTTTGCCTTTCAAGATAGAGAATCTTTGATGTATTGGGTGTCGGCTTCACAGGCCTTCTTTATTCTTCTTTTTCTCGTAAGAAGAATAACAAAGAGAAAGGTAAATCCACCGTACTCTTTTGTTTTCATCTTAGTGGGGCTGCTTCTTTGGATTTTTTCGGCCATAACCAGTGCCCTGACTTTAGAAGATGTTTATAAAGGGCTGCACTATGAAGGTGCCATTGCCGCGATCATTTTAGGAGTAGGAAGCAGGCTGGTTCCCGGAATTCTTGGGCACGTTGAAATCGTCCAGACTCAAAGAAAACGTTATGAAAATGAGAAGAATTTTTTCCTGACTGTTCCTCTGCATTTTTACGGATTGATCGCCACTTTTATCGGTAGCTATTTTCTTCCGGGAACTCCAGGCGCCATTTTACGTCTTCTTGTTGTTGCAACTATATCTTTGGTCTATTGGAAACTTTATATCCGGCCTAAAGACAGATCTGTTTTGACCTGGTGTATTTGGTTTTCTTGCTGGGCGATTCTTTTTAGTTTCTTGTTAAAAGTGCTTTGGATTGAGGGAGCGATTCATAGTGGGCACGCTTTCTTTTTTAGCGGAATTCTCCTTTTGTCGTTCCTTATTGCAACCAGGGTGCTTCAGTCTCACGGGCCTGGTGATAAAAAGCTTGAGAATTCAAAAGTTCTTTATATTGTAGCCTTTTTAGTGACACTGGCCGCCGCTACAAGAGTCTCTGCCATTCTTATGCCCGAAGGCTACTTGAGGCACTTGGGCTATAGTTCTTTTGTTTTAACTATGGGAACTCTTTTGTGGTCATGGAAGTATTTGAGATTTGTTGGCACACACAAGTAAATTTCTCGAGCATTTTTGTAGAGTTTTTTTTACATTGGCCAGTCTTGACTTTTTTTTCGGCCATCCCAAAATAAATATGCCCACAATATTTCAAGGAGGTCGAAACCTAATTGTTAAAGACTCGTATAATGAATAGGAAGTTTAACTTTAACCCTGCATTTTTTGGAGGAAAAATGAAAGCCAAGTTTAAAGAATTTTTAAATTCCAACATCCTTATTCTTTTAATTGCACTTTTTATGGGATTTTTATGTCATTACTTTGTAACGAACGAAATTATGGCATCGGATAGTTCAATCACTAAACCTCAAGAACTTTATTCAAGGGCACTTTCAATCCATCAGGATCGTCCATTATTTCACTATCGTCAAATGAGATAAGTGGAAGGGCCCCCGATCTTTGCCGGGGGCCTGAGTTTTTTTAGATCGTTTTCAAATACTCTTCAAGTTTATCAAATGACCCTGTCCATCCAACAGTCATGCCGCCTCTTTCTTTGATGAAAGTTTCAAGCTCAATTTGAGTAAAGTCACCGGCAAGCTCCCAGTTGACAGTTACGCGAGTGAGAGTTGGAGTTTCTTCAGTTAATGTCACTGTCGTCTTCATTGTTGTCGGCCAATTTGGATCAAAAGGAGCTTTGGTAATATTTCCTTTTTCATCGCAAAACTCTTGAGTGTACACAATGCGGTTTGGTTTCGTGATTTCTTGGTACTGGGCCTTGTTATACAGAGTGAAACCCTGGGCATCGCTCATTTTACAAATAGTGTAATCACCGACCTTGATGTCGTCTTTTAAGTACACCATGTTCATTCCCGTCGGAGCAAGCCACTTGGTGAAGTGCTCTGGTTTTGTGAACATATCAAACACAAGAGCAATAGGTGCTTCGAATGTACGGTTGATAACAAAATTTTCTTTCCCTGAAGATTTTTTCTCCAAGTGTTCAGCAAGACGGTCCCAAGTCGCAGTTCCACCAGCTTGCTTAATAAACTTGGCAATTTCCTTGGCAGCTTCTGGAGTAGGAAGTGCCATCCACATTTCCATTTTTGTTTTATTATTTTTTAGTTCGATAAAATTCACAGTCACTCTAAAAAGAGCTTCTCTTTCATCGTTGCCACCGTGGTCGTACATCAGGCGAGAGTAGGGAACAATCTCGTGATAAGTTGTAATATTTGGCCAATCCACTCCATCTGGTCCATGCATGGTATAAATCCACTTTCCACCGGGGCGAAAATCTTTGCTTTTAGTTGTGTGAGTAAAACCGCGAGGCCCCCACCATTTTGCTATTTGATCCGGGTCAGTCCAAGCATCCCAAACTGCTTTTACAGGAGCATCGTAAATTCTTTCAATATAAAGTTCATTCGGTTTATGTTTTGCACTCATGACTTTTTCCCCTTCTTAGTAGGTTTAGTTTTTTTATTATTCTGAGAGGTCACAGTTTTTAAATACTCATCAAGGCGATCAAAACTTTCTTCCCAAAAGATTCGGTATTGCTCCATCCACTCTGTGGCATCTTTTAGTGCTTCAGCATTGAGCTTGCATGGTCTCCACTGAGCTTCTTTTGTTTTGGTAATAAGTCCTGCGCGCTCCAACACCTTTAAGTGTTTGGTGATGGCCGGAAGACTCATGTCTTTTAAAAATGGTTTTGCTAAATCCGTTACACTTGCTTCTCCTTCTGAGAGTTGAGCAAGCATCGCTCTTCTGGTTGGATCAGCGAGCGCAGAGAAGGTTAAGCTTAATTGGTCTGTTTGCATCAGCATGTTATTTTACCTGTCGGTTAATTAACTATTTGGTTAAATATAAGGCTAATCTGAAATATGGTCAAGTTGTTGATAAAATCTAGTTATTTTAGATAGTTAGTTTGAATAAAAAGACTAAACAAAATCAATCAACTTTAGGGTTGTCTTTAAAAAGTGAGCCTGTTAACTTTCCCTAGGCTTTTTTTATTTACAAGAAAAAGAGAGGGGAGTCATGAAAGTTTTAGAATTTATTTTTCTCGCGATTTTGTTTTCACTGCCTATCAAACCTGCACTTGGGCAAGAGCTGAATCCGTACACTGTTGGTGCTTACGATAAGGTTTATTATATCGCTACCAATGGGCTTAGAGTTCGCTCCACTCCAGAAGATAGCGCCAAAGTCATGGGGCTCTTAAATCTCAATGATAAAGTCCGTTTGATTAGCACGGATCTCATTAATAACAAGTATGTTGAAATTGAAGTTGTCAGTTCAAACGCAAAGCTAATCGATGCTGAACATTACTATGTTGTCTTCGAATATCTTTTAGACAGACCGCAAGACTATAAAGAATTTAATGGAAAACTTTTTGTGGTTATCAATGTGGCCAGTGAAACTCTTCGCGTTTACGAAAGGCAATGTATGGATGATTCTTGTCCCCACAAAATGATTATGGAAACTGAAGTTGTGGTAGGGGAAGATAAAGACCTCTCTGCAGCTGAAAAAGGCAAAGGGCGCTCAATCCTTGGTTCATACCGAGTGACAGGGTGGACGAAGTTTTATCAAGACTCTGAGGGGCATTACCCGGCCTGGTATAAAGAGGGCTACCCAATGCCTCCAGCAATTGGAGATAACGATTGGAGAGATTGGTTTAAGGGCAAGTATATGCCAGATGGAAAAGATGGTGAGAAGGAAGGAAAAATGCGTGGAGCTTTTGGTTGGTACGCGGCTTTTGTTGCGCCAAATCCTTTTGGACAATGGATGCACGGAACTCTTGGCTGGGGTGAAGATAAAGACAAATATATCAAGAAGACAAAAAAGTTTATGATCAATGTAGTTTCTAATCCAAGAAGTTCAGGCTGCACAAGAAATAATAATGAAGCGATTGCTTATTTAAGACAAATCATCGAAACGGGAACACCGATTATTAAAATTTACGCTCGTGAAGCTCTCATGGATCCGAGCTTAAGAAATTATAATGGAGTCTCTCGCCAGTGGAAGTATATCATGACAAAAACAGCAGGACTTCGCGCTGACAGAGCAGAAGTGATAAAATCGCTAGGTCTTAACGATCGCGATGTGGATGCTTATTGGAGAGCATACAGAGATGGTGGTTCAATCATTATTGATCCTGCAAACAAATTGAATCAGATTCTTGAAGTTGGGACATATGATCTCGATACAGAGCCGACTGCTTTTCCATTCACAGAACGCAAAAAGATACTTGGCAAATGGAGAGCGACAGGAAGAAATGGAAACGTTTACGGTTTAAAAAATGAAGAGATGTCCAGCGGCGTTTTCTATGTCGACTCAGGGTTTTTAAATGGCTATCGTCACCCTACAGAGAAGATGGAAGTTTCAGGGTTTCTCGACGAAGTCACGCCTTCGTGGATGAATATGGCGAAATTAAGATAAATTTTAGTTTCAAGGAGGCGTAAGAAGCGAATTATTAATAGAATTCACGCGAGATGTAAGAGTTCTTTATTAGTCATTTCGCTTCGCGCTTCCTTAAAATAAACGCTGATATCCCACCAATTCTAGAGACCACTTATGACTAAAACATTCTTATGCCTAATGCTGTTGATGTCTTTTTCTCAAAGTGTTCAAGCGATCGAGAGAGCTTCTGCAATTCTTGGCCGTTATGGATTTAAGGCCCAGGAAATTGCAGCTCTCGAAAAGAAAATGCCAGAACTAGATGAACTCATCATTTCTTCTGAACACCAGACTTTTGTTGGGCCAGAATACAATGCTTCAAATTTCACTCTAAAACTTTACGACCAGGATTCAAACGATATTTATACGATTATGAAATCTGATTCGTTAGTTGATGTTGAAAAGTCTGACGGCGTTTTTGAATCAGAGATCAAAAGAATTGAAGGTGAAATCCGCGGGACGCTTTACGACACATTGATGAACGATGTGGGTGTTGAAAAAATTGCAATACAAATGAGTGAAGCTTTTAAAGAAGACTTCTCAACAACAAAAGGTCTTCGCACTAATGCTTCTTATAGCATGGACGTGAGACAATATTATGAAAATGGAAGGCTGGTTAAACAAGGAAGCGTTCTTCAAGCTTCACTCGTTATCGGTCACGCTCTTTCAAAAAAGATTTTAAAAATTGATCCAGAGACTTTTGCATGGAAACTTCTCTCTGAAGATTATGAGCTGGCAGACAAACCTTTTTACGCTCCAGTGAGATCAAGCCGCGTCTCAAGTTTATTCCAGCTGAATCGTAGACACCCGGTGACGAGAAGACATCAACCGCACAACGGAATTGATTTCGTTGCTCCAAGTGGAACTCCGGTTTACCCGGCCCTTGAAGGCGAGGTGGTGACAATCGCTAGAACACGTTCAAAAGGAAAATTTGTTACCATCCTCCATGACAATGGCTACCAGACGACTTACATCCATTTAAAGAAATTTCAAAAAGGTCTGCGCGTAGGAATGCGTGTGAGCATGGAAGATCAAATTGGACAAGTGGGGCGCACAGGGTATGCAACGGGAGCTCACTTGCACTTTGGTGTTATTAGAGACGGCTTCTTTGTAAATCCAATCAACCTGGTGAAGAGTTATTGTTATGACCAAAAAGATCAGCATGAAAACATGAATATGGAGCAAGAGGATCTTGGGATTTTAGAGGGCGATCTATTGCCTAATGATGAAGCAGAAGAATAAAAACTGAATAAAAAAAAGCCCCGCATGACGGGGCTTTTTTATTTCTACCAATATCCTAAAACTTTCCACCAAACAGCACACCCTAATCCAAAAATAATCAGGTTAAGGATAGTGACTACAAATCCATATTTCCACCATTCACCCATCGTCACATAACCAGGTCCAAAAAGAACCGGTGCTGTTCCTGTTCCGTAGTGAGTGATTGAAGCACAAAGTGAAGAAGCAAATCCCAAGAAGAGACCAAACATTAGAGGAGGTGCTCCTAAGGCCACACCAACACCAAAGAATGAAGCAAAGAGTGCCGAGATGTGGGCAGTGTTACTTGCAAAGAAGTAGTGAATAAAAACGTAAATGAGAATTAAGATCACGGCCGCCTGGATTGTACCTAATCCCCAGTGAGAAATAGAGGTCTCAACCAATTGTGAGAACCATTTAATGACTCCAAGCTTGTTTAGGTAAGTGGCCATCATAACGAGTGAGGAGAACCAGGTCACTGTATCCCATGCACCTTTTTCTTTAAGCAAGTCATCCCAGCTTAAAACACCAGAGAAAAGTAAGACACCAAGACCGACAAAGGCCCCCGCGGTTGGGTCAATTTTAAAAAGAGGGTCACTTGAAATGAGAGCAGGACCACCGGCCCAGATAAAAAGAAGTAAGAAGAAAACGCCAATCATGATCCATTCTTCTAATTTGATTGGACCCATTTCTTGAAGTTTCTGAGTTGCTAGTGCTGCCGCATTTGGAGTGTTTTTAATTTGCGGCGGATAGATCATGTAAAGAATAAGTGGAATAAGAAGAAGGGCAATGAGTCCCGGAACGAAAGCGGCGATGGCCCATTGGCTCCAGCTTACTTCGATATTGGCGACTTGCTTGATTCCTGCTGTCACGAGTGGGTTTGGAGCGGTCGCGGTGATAAACATTGCTGAAGTGATGATATTCACCTGGTAAGCCACCAACGTTAAGAAGGCCCCAACTTTTAATCTCGAGCCTTCATCAGGGAGTGAACCCATTGATTCAGAGATTGAACGGTTGATGGGATAGAGAACGCCACCACCGCGGGCAGTGTTACTTGGCATAACAGGAGAAAGGATTAATTCAGCAAATGAAAGCCCGTAGCTGATACCGATGGTGCGCTTCCCGAACATCTTGACGAAGTAGTAGGCGACGCGTGCACCGAGGCCTGTTTTAATAAATCCGCGAGAAATAAAAAAGGCGATACCAATAAGCCAGATCAGAGTGTTTGAGAAACCACTTAGCGCATCTCCCATGGCCTTGGCCGGTTCACCGGGATTGGTCACCTGAGTGATCCCGACGAGAAGAATACCGATCATGGCAGCTCCACCGATAGGCAGGGCCTTACCGATAATAGCAACGATGGTACCAACGAAAATTCCTAGTAAGCGCCAGGCATTGATGTCGACACCTTCAGGCGGGGCAATAATAAACCAGAAAAGGCAAGTTACCACGAACGCAATAAGCGCCGGGATCACTTTTACCGGGGATAGTTTCATTCCTGACTCCTGTGGAAATGAGATAAATTCTTATAATAATATTAATCTCAAGCCTCTATAATGGGCTATATTTTTTACAAAAAACCACTAATTCTCTGGTTTAATGTTAAGAAGAATCATGAAAAAATCTCTTCTCATTCCATCTTTATTAATCCTCTTCTCTAGTGCTTTTGCTCAAGAGTCAAAAACCATTTTATATGTTGGTGACTCTCATAGTTATGGGAAGCTGGGGACGACGATTGAAAAGAATCTTTCGCAAAAGGTTACACGAGTGATTATGCAATCGAGTTGTGGAGCAACGCCGAGCACGTGGTTGGGCAATAATAAGTACGAAAAGACTGTTTGTGGATTTTGGAAGAAAGACGGGAATGAGGAAATTAGATCTAAAGAGCATAACACTCCAAAGTTTGTGGATGAGCTGGCCAAGTATCGCCCTGATGTGACCATTGTTCAACTGGGAACAAATATCGCAGCTGGAGCAAAACCTTCGAACGCTAAAAATAGTATTTTGGCCATGATGAAAGCCATTAAAGATGAAGGTAGCAAGTGTATTTGGATTGGACCACCTGATGCGAATTCTAAAGTCGTCACTCAGGTAAAATTAAAAGAAACTAATGATCTTTTGATTTCTTTGGCAAAAGAAAATAACTGTCAGTACATCGATAGCTTAAAACTCACAAAATTCCCTGCTGATAACAAAGAGGGCATTCACTATCCACCAAGTGCTTCTGCTCAATGGGGAGAAAAGGTGAGTGTTCAGCTTCTAGAATTAATTAAAGACAATTAAGACAATTCAATAGTCGATTTGATAACTTTCCAGGTGTGATCAGCATTGAGCCTGATCTCGGCCAGGAAAATCTGTGAGTCCATGGCCTTTCCCCATTCATCTGGTGAGACAAGTGACAGGTATCTTTTTCCAGTATTCTCTTCATAGAGATAATAGGTTTTTCCAATCACGGGTGTGAAGGGGATTTCCACATTGTAGATAAGATCAGAAATATAGACGCGCTTTTTGATGTCTTGAACTTGCTTGGCCAGAGTTTTCATTTGCTCATAGATGATATTGAGTTGCTCTTCTGTTTGTTCGACCATTGCCGAACGGGCATTGCTTTTGATAGCGCCTTGATTGGTTGGTGTAATGGCAAAACCACCGACGGTATGAGCGTACTCAAGAAGCGATGGCATATCGGTCACCTTGAGCTTCATTAAATCAAGGTTAATGTTATCGAGATCAACAGGCTTTGGTTTTTTATCATCAGACATGGCCCTATCTTAACGTAAAATCTTTAATTTAAGCAACTCATGGATAATGGGATTGTTAAGATTTGGATTAGACAAAATAACAGCTTGCTATATGCCACTTTTAGATGGTATTCCGCCATAAATTTAAACCATCACCCTGGAGAGTCTAAATGAAAAAAATCGTCTTATCGCTAGCTACTATGGCCACTCTTTTTATGAGTACAAACGCATTTGCTGGAGCTATGAAAGAGCTTGTGATTGAAGCAGAAGATGCAATCATCGCTGAGTTCTATGACAACGGTCGTGAAGTAACGAGCATAACGAACCACTCTCTTGTGACAATCAAAGGTGGAGTTGGCGTAAAAGCAAAAGTAGAAACTGTAAATCCTCTTAATGGTTACCCGCAAACATGGTCATGTTTAGTGAGTTTCGAAAAAACAGGAAACTCTTTTTCTCCAAAAGACGTAGACTGTTCAGGCATCTAAATTATAACAGGGAGCTGAAAAGCTCCCTTACTATTTGGTTTCAAAATATCTTTCCCGCCTGCTAAAAACCCGCCTAATTAATTTCTTCTGATGTTTTCATTCACAACTCTTTAATGACTTAATCGCTCATAAAAAATTATTTTAGGTGTGTTTGTTTCCTTATTTTTTTTAGCTAATCTTAATCCATTATGAATAATGTTAATCGATTCACATTGTTTCTTTTTTTCCTTGTCATCATATGCGGCCTGATTGTGTTGGTGGGGTGGGAATGGAACATTCAGGTTTTTAAATCTGTTTTACCTGGTTTCATTGCAATGAAGCCAAACACGGCAATTGGTTTAATCTTCCTTGCATTGTCTAGCTACCTTTTTCACCGACAAGAAAAGATCTCTCACGCTCTAGGTGTAATCACTGCCGTTTTTGTTATGCTTCTGGCTTCGTTTACTTTAGGTGAATATCTTTTTAATAGAGATTTTCATATTGATGAATTGTTTTATAAAGACATGGACGTGATCGCTAACAAATGGCCGCCTGGAAGATTTGCTCCTATTACTGGAGTGAATTTTATTTTTATTAGTACAGGACTACTTCTACATTTTTTCAACTCAAAAAAATTTATAAAAGCGACCCAGGCCCTGGTGACTATTGCATGGATCGCTTCCATTCAAGCATTGATTGGTTATATTAGTGGGAACTCATATACATTTGGTTCAGCTTTCTACACACAAATTGCTCTCCACACATCAATTCTCTTCATCGCTTTGACGTCTGGAATACTACTTATGTGGAGGCATGAAGGTTACGTTAAACACTTATCCGGTGACAATGTGGCTGGCAGAGTTGGAAGAAAACTCCTTTTGGCCGCGATCATTGTGCCACCATTAATAAATATTCTCCAACTCCACGGCCTTAAAATGAACTTGTTTGATGCGGATTTTGGAGTCTTGATCAGAGTGGTGGGGAGTATTGTTTGTTTTGCATGGATGGCGATGATTACCGGGATATATCTCTCTGAGGTTGATGAAAAAAGGGCCATTGCTGAACAGGCACAAAAAACGAGAACTGAAGAATTACAAAGAGCGCTTATGGCCAGAGATGATCTTTTGAGTATTTGCTCTCATGAGTTGAAGACACCAATATCCAGCATGAAACTGCAAACCCAGTTTGTGCAGTATCAAATGGAAAAAGATGTCCAACACACCATTAGTCCCAAGAAAATGAGTGAAATTTTAGGACAATTTGATAATCAGCTAAACCGTTTAACCAAGCTCATCGAAGATATGTTGGATTTTAGCAGACTCAACGGGGGAAGATTTAAATTGAATAAAGAAGAATTCAACTTGAATAAACTTATTTTTGATATGCTTGAGAGTTACAAAGCACAACTTAGAATCAATCAATGTGAATTAAATCTTTCTATTGACTCAGAAAATCCACTCATTGTGTTTTGGGATACTGGGCGAATAGAGCAGCTAGTTGGAAATTTGCTGAACAATGCAATCAAATATGGCAATCATCAACCAATTGAATTAAGTATTTTTCAAGAGAAGCAAAATATATGCATCCAAATCCGAGACCATGGAATGGGGATTGAGTCGTGCGATTTTAAACGGATATTTGAGCCTTACGAGCGCGCTATTTCTGTCAATAAGATCAGCGGTCTTGGATTGGGACTTTATATTTCCCGAAAAATTGCCGAAGCTCATGGAGGAAGTATCAGGGTTGAAAGTGTGGCCGGCGTAGGCTCCACTTTTACCGCGACAATACCAACGAGAATGATAAATGAATTAGAAGGTAATTTAAGTTATGCAGGCTAAAAAAATTTTATTAGTAGAAGATGATCTTGATATTCGTGAAAATATGGCAATGGTCCTGGAGTATGAAAATTATGAGGTTCTTCACGCCGAAAATGGGGTAGAGGCCATAAAGCAGTTGGAAGAGCATAAGGATAATTTGCCAGCAATAATTCTGCTGGATCTTTTTATGCCGGTGATGAATGGAAGGGAATTTTTGGATGCCATTGATGCGGGGATTGATAACTCTTTCAAAAAAATTCCCGTTATCCTGATTACTGCTTCTGAACAAAGTGCAAGGGAGGATCTTAATTCCAGGACAGCAGCCGTCATGAGAAAGCCTCTGGATTTAAAAGTTTTTTTGACTTTATTATCGACGGTCGGAAGTAAAGATTCGGCAGCCTAAAAAGGCTGCCGAATAAAAAGATTATTTTTTATTCTTAGAGAATCCCTTTTTATCGTTCATATGCTCTAGCTTATCGCCAGCGTTATAAACAGCATCTCCAAGTTTCTTAGCTCCAGCATTAGAGATTTTTTCGCCGACCCTCTCGATTTTATCTCCGGCCTTTTTAGAGAGCGAATCTTTTTTGAAATCTTTCATTTGTTCCTCCAAATTCTGTAGTGATTCGTTAGTGAATGACTACATTATTTAATACAATTATAAATTCAAGATTCGTTCCACATTTAAGCGAACTAGTTTCGCGCAATTATCTTATAGTCGCATGATTTATTTATTTTTTTGTACGTTTTTTGAACTACGGAAATTCTTTATGTTAAGATAGTGAAAAACTCTGATCAACTATTTAATAGGTATTATATGAAGTTAATGATTGCTCTTTTTTCACTGACTCTTTTTGCTCCTTGTAGTGAGGCTCAATCTCTTCGCGAACGAATCAGAGAACGAGTCAAAGAGCGTATGGCCAAAAGAGAAGAGGCCAAACCTGCACCTGAAACAAACGTAAGTTCAGAAGAAAAGATCACTAAGCCTGGAGATTATACACTTTCATTTTCTCACAATGGGATCACTCGCATGTATAAACTGCATGTACCTTCTCATTATACGGGCGCTGAAGTTCCTCTACTCATCGCTCTTCATGGCGGTGGCGGGGATATGTCTTATCAATCAAATGATAAACTTTATAAACAGATTTCTAAATCAGAAGAACTGGGCTTTATTGTCGCTTTCCCTAACGGTTACAGTAAATTCAATTCGGGGAAATTTGCGACATGGAATGCAGGGAAGTGTTGTGGCGATGCCCGTGATAAAAATATTGATGATGTAGGCTTTATTAAAGAGATGATTGCCAAGATTTCTTCTCAACTCAATGTGGATAAAAATAAGATCTTTGCTACCGGAATGTCTAACGGCGGGATGATGGCTTACCGCCTGGCGTGTGAATTATCAGATACAATAAAAGGCATTGCCGCTGTCGCTGGAACGGACAACACAATCAATTGCGCACCTAAAAATCCTATTTCTATTCTGCATATTCATGCCAAAAATGATGATCACGTTTTATTTAATGGAGGCTCTGGCAAAAGCTTATCGGAGAATAAAGAAAAAGTGACTGAGTTTGTTTCTGTACCTGCCACAGTTGCAAAATGGGTTAAGCAAAATGAATGTAGTGACACACCAAAGAGAGTCCTGGATAAAAACGGGGCGTATTGTGATCTTTATTCGGGATGCAAAAGTGGAACGAAGGTTCAGCTTTGCGTAACTGATACAGGTGCGCATTCATGGCCCGGGGGAGAGAAAATAAGAAGAGGGGCACAAGAGACGTCAAAGGCGATTTCGGCCAATGATGTGATGTGGGAGTTTTTTTTAAGCAAGTAACAGATTACATCCTCTGATTAGATTTCCTATCCCCAATGTATTCAAAGCGAGGGATCTCCTTGCCATCAACGACAATTCTCTCAAGAAACATTGCCACGGGACGTACCCACAAACGAGATTGCTCGTTTTCGTAGAGAGTTTCATAGAGTACTAAGTCTTCTAGTGTCTCTGAATGTTTGCAGATGCCGAGAACTTGATAATGTTTTCCTTTGTAATGCTTATAGAGGCCGAGCTTCATTTCTATTTCCTGTTATTGAATTTAAGTAGGCTATCATAAATATTTCTGGCCATCCAATAGGAGCAGAACGAGGTTGGAATTATATTCCAATTAAAATAATGGTTGCATATTTTTTGGAACCCTTAATAATTAATGGATAGTTAATTTTATGTATTAAGGGGATATCGTGAAAAAGGCATTGTTATTAGGTCTAAGTCTAGCTGCGACCAACATCGTGAGCGCGCAAGAAGAAGTAAAAAAAGATGAAGTAAAAAAGGAAGAAGTTATTGTTGTGGCCTCAACTAAAGGGCCAAAGCGCATTTATGATTTAATGTATCTTCCAGTTCAGGGAACATTTTTTGGTTCTACGGGGTTTGGTGGGAAATCTTCGACAACCAATTACCAGTACCTCCTTAGAGACTTTTTAAAAGTTGAGACTAGAGAATCAACTCTTGAGCAATCTCTTGGTTATTCATTTACATCGACGACGATGGCCGGATTAAGTGTGGCCTATCAGTACGATTCAGAGATTAAGAATGCTTATGGACCTGGTAGTACATTAAATGGAACACATACGAAATCGGTCAAAATGAAAGGATTAAAAGATCCTTATATTTTTATGAGACATAGATTTTCTGAAGCAGAAAATGAGTCAGGAAGAGATATTGATCTCTATCTAAGTTTATCTCCAAAAACAGGCGACTCGAAAATCGCCACAACGACCTTGGAAGGAAATGCAAAAAGAGGAGCAAGTGAATTAAACCTGGCCATCGATATTGGTCAAAAGAAAGCAGACAGCGCATGGACTGCTAGATTTGCGTTCCAGGGTGTAACAGAAGCAACGGTAATAGATGCTGGAGATCCTGCAGATAAAACGACTTCTGAAGCTTATGGGCTACTATTAGGTGAGTTTAAGTATCAGTTTATTTTTAACCCGAAATTCGCTCTTAACCTTGGCGCAGGTCTTGGGGTTTTAGGTGAAAGAAAACAAAATAACACAGACCAAGAGTTTAAAAATGTTTACGACTCAACTGGGCTAGTGACACTCGCTTTAGATTTAGTTTTTACTCCTGCAGAAAATTTTTCATTCATCTTTGCGATGAAGGGAGTGGGGATCATGGAGCATGATTTAAAACAAACAGATCTTTCTGATGGATCAGTGACAACTTTAACGGTTGAGCAAGATTCAAAAGGCGAAGCCTTCTTAGGTATGGCCTACCAGTTTTAATTTATAAAAAGTGGGAAGCTATTCTTATTGAATAGCTTCCTCATACATATCTGTATTTTTTGCTGGAATAAAATTGTCTTCGCTCTCAGCAAACTTCACCACAGTTTTTAGCATGTTCTGAATATCTGCCGGGAAATCCGAAGGATTCATCCCTTCTAACTCAAGTTGTTTTAACTTCTTTACCAGTTTTTTTAAAGCCGCTTCAACTTCTAAGAAATCTCTCGAGTGAGGGTCTTTTGGAGTTTCTTTAATCGCTTCTTCAACACCTTTTACTTTCGCAATTTTAACGAATTTTTTAATCTCGCGCACTGGAAGTGTCTTGATATGTGAAAGTGATTTTTCTTGTTCTTCTTTTTTTAGCTTAACAATTTCGTTTGTTTGGCTAAGAGAAAGTTCACCATTAATTCTCGCTTCTTTAACATCTTTTGACGCCATTTCATCGCGGTTGATGGCCTCGTGAATCTGCTTAGGTGAAAGACCTGTTTTTTCGGCAACGATATTTAGGAATTTCTCGGCAGGAAGAACGACCTTCTTTTTTTCGATTTCATCATCTTCATTTTCTTCACTTGCTTCAACTGGAGCAGGTGTTTCTTCTTCGTATGGGTTTAGGGCCTGATAAATTTCTTTTGCACGTCTCAGGTGTCCTTCGATTTCAATTTTTGTCAGGTCTTTTCTTACTAAGTTTTCATCGATTGAAACAAGCTCGCGCTCTAGTTCACCTTTATCGACGATCATCACCGGAGCTTCAACGTAACCAAGGTTTAATAGGGCCTGGAAGCGTCTTGCTCCAGCTAAAATAACATTGTCAGGGGAGATAACAAGCGGAGCGATAAGGCCCACTGTTTGAATTGATTTTTCAAGCTCGGAAACGTCTGTTCCAAGTCTTAAATACGGGTTCGTTGCCTTAAGATCCTTAAGTCTTCTTGTTTCCACTAAAATGTCTCCAAAATGCGTTGTGTGTGTGAGGAAAAAGAGTGCCAAATAGTGGTCCAACTGTCAGGGAAATTAGTTAAAAAATGTCTGACATCTGGACCAAATATTCGGATCTTAGCTGATAAAGAAATGATATTTATTTATTGTAATTTCTTATATTAATTAAATCTCTTTCATTAATTTTACGAGTTGATCAAAGGCCAGTCCCCATCCTGTTTCAAACCCCATTGCTTCATGCTTTTTCTTGTCTTCAGCATTTTTGTGAAGAGCGTAGGCAGTATACTTTGTGCCTTGAGCTTGCTTCTCAAAAATAACGTGAACAGTGATAGGGAATGAAGCTGGAGATTCATCTGAGGTTGGACGAAAGTCTGAAGTTAAGGCCGACGTCCAAACAATCTTATGATCTTTTTCAACTTCCAGGTAACATCCTGTGTTTGGAAAGCTTTGTCCTTCAGGAGATTGCATGAGCGTATAAAACTTTCCACCAGGTCTTAGATCTATTTTGGCCTCAATTGTTTTCCATGGAGCAGGAGTAAACCATTTCGTTAAAAGTGATGGTGTCGTCCAGCCTGCAAATAACTGAGCAGGTGTTAAGTCTGTCGTGCGTTCAAATTTTAAATCAGTTTCAGGGTTAAAGCTTTTCATAGGAGCTCCTATTTTATTTTAATTCAACTTGATCAAAGTAATCATATCCAAACGGATCAATCTTAAAGTTCGCGACATTTTTATCCATGACTCTAAAAACTTTCGCATGAGCTAGAGTCACCCATGGAGCTTCCTCTTTAAAGATTTTTTGTGCTTTCTTATAAAGATCAGCTCGCTTCTTTTGGTCAGTGACACGTCTTGCTTGAAGAACAAGATCGTTAAATTTTTCATTACACCATCTTGCAGTGTTATTTCCAGATTCAACGCTCGCACAGCTTAAAAGGTCATTTAAGAAAGTGTCAGGGTCATTGTTTCCAGTCCAACCGAACTGGATCATTTGCTGTTCACCTGAGCGCGACTTCTTTAAGAATGTCGGCCAGTCAAAAGTGACAAGTTTTACTTTGATGCCGACTTTTGCAAGATCAGCTTGCATTAGTTCACCCATCTTTTTTCCATCCGGGTTGTAGGGACGAGTAACAGGAAGAGTAATCATCTCAGTTTCAAATCCATCAGCAAGACCAGCTTGTTTTAAGAGGGCCTTTGCCTTTTCCGGGTTGTAATCGTAGTCCTTAAGTGTTTTGTCGTATGACCAAAGAGCAGGAGGAACTGGGTTGCTCGCAACGATTCCTGTGCCGTGATAAATGGCATCGAGATACAGTTTTCTGTTAAGAGCATGGTTAACTGCACGTCTTACCAAGACATTGTCGAATGGCTTTTTTGTAGTGTTCATCGCCAGGTAACCAACGTTCAATCCTTCTTGAGACATGACCAGCACATTTTTATTAGCGCGCATATCATCCAGGTCGATGATTGAGGGAAGAGTGACGAAGTGACATTCGCCAGCTTTTAGTTTTTGGTAGCGAACTGTCTGGTCTGGAGTGATCGCAAAGATTAATTTATCAATGCGGTTTTCAGCTTTCCCTTTATAACTTGCTTTATCCCAATAATCAGGATGAGCAGCATAGCGGATCACACTATCTTTTACGTAAGAGACGAAAGAAAAGGGACCTGTACCAATTGGGAATTGATCCATGTCCTGTTTGCGGTTTTCTTTAGCGAGTTTCTCTCCATATTCAGCAGAAAGAACACTCATGTAGTTTCCGGCCATGTAGGCGAGGAAAGGAGCTTGGACTTCATTTAAAGTGATCTGCACAGTGTAAGGATCAAGGGCCACAACATCTTTGATATTGTCTTTGATGTTATTCTCATACTGAGTGTAGACTCCGCCACTCACCATGTGGAAAGGGTGATCTTTTTGTCTTTGGCGGTTGATAGAGAAGAGAACATCCTCAGCGTTGAAGTCTCGGGTTGGTTTGAAATAGCTTGTCGTGTGGAATTTCACTCCACGGCGAAGTTTAAAAGTATAAACCTTCTCGTCTTTTGAAATGGTATAAGACTCTGCTAAACCAGGAATCATTTTTGTCGTTCCTAGTTCAAAGCGCATTAGCTTATTGTAAAGAGTGATCGCAGAAGCATTGTATGAAGGAGCGTCTGTCACAACTTGTGGGTTAAAAGAAGCTGGCGAAGCTTCAGAGCAATTAACAAACGTTTTAGCGTAAAGACTCATTGGTGAAAGAGATAAGAGTCCGAGAATTAGTGTGGTTTTAAGCATGTTGATAAACTCCAGGCAAAAGGAAAAATTATATAAGTGATAAACACAATAAGATAGTGGATGTGCACAAATCTATAGTCACAAGAATGTTACTTAATTTAATGGGCGATAATAGCGTTGACGCCCTGGAAACAATCTACTTTGCGATGGCGTTTGACATAAATCTCCGGGCATTTTTCACCGGCCAGAGTTTTAAGTTCGCCGTTTAGGCAGTTGGCATAACGAATGAATTTCTTCCAGGCCTCAGATGTCGCCTGATATGTTTTGCGTGAGTATGACCAAAGTGACTCTTTGGATTCTGTTCTTAGCATTTCATTGTAGGGCACTCCGGTGATTTCTGCAAAACGTTGCTCAAAAGTTCGGTAGAAACCCCATTGATATTCTTTGTATTCAGTTGACGTCATCCAGCTCGGTGGATTGTTTCCATGAAGAAGTCCAATCCCTGTAGTAATCTTGCCCTGCTGAACATTGTTTGGGTCCCAATTTTTTGTGATCCATGCAAACTTTGTGTTTTTCACAAAATCTTCCAGTAGGTAAGTGTCACCTAAATCGCGCAGAACAACTCGTCCTGTTGGTTTCATATCGCGGTCGAGTTCCACTAAGAAATTTTGAGCGTGAGGAGAGTCATACCAAGAGCCTGTGGCCGCAAAGTATTCTGCCATTGCACGGGCAATAGGTTCATTGAGGTGCTTATCCCAAAAGCGCACAGGATCAGTTGCACCGTTAAGCTTTGCGATTCTTGCCCCCTCAACATCGTGAAGAGCTGAAAAGGCCGGAAGGTAGTAGTGTCCGTCTTCAGGAAGATCATTGAGTGAGCGCATAATCATACCGTGATCGAGTTCTTTGATTCCCATAGCAAGTGGTTCATCCATGATCACAAGAGTTGGCGTGTCCATTTTAGGAAGTGTTTCCTGAAGGTAGCGGTTCATGTTGCGGACTTGCAAGGCATCGGCCCAAGTTTGTTTTTTATCTGTCCACTTTCCACCTGTTTTATCAGTTGAAACTTTTAGTGAGAAGCTTGCTCCATTCGTTGGGTTAACCAGAATCATTGAGCGTGAAGCAGTTAAGTAACCATCAAAGAATTTTTTTGGTTCGCTATCGATCTTATGTTTTTGCAGAAAGTTTTTAACTTCAAGGTGCCATTTAGAATCTTCTGGATTGATGATCCATCTAACATAAGTCTCGCCATTTTTAGTAAAGAATAAGGAGTTCTTAATATTTGAATCCAAATTAGCGTCGAAGTCTTTTTCTAAAAGCCTCAGTGGAATCTCATAGTGTTCTACTCGGATAACTTCATTTGATCTTTCAGAAATAGCGTTGGCCTTTGTTTCCCAGGTCACTAGCTGTTGAGCGCTGTTAGAGATGTGATAATCAGCAGCTACGTGTCTGTCTAGTGTTGTCTGACAGGCAACGAGGATAAAAAGGCTTAATGTGAGTAGGGTTTTTTGCATTAGTTTCATTGGGAAATGTATCGGTTTTACAGGTTTAGTCTTTAGCTTCTGGTCGGAAAATACTCATAAATACTGGCCTGGGTTTTGCTTTAGTTATCTATAATACCCTGTTTCGGAGGTTGACCCATGAGTGAGAGAGACATTGTCATTAAATCAAATGAGCAGATAAGAAAGGAGATTTACAAAGCTGTAGGAGAGGAAAGTGGCATTGATGTGCATGTCTACGATGGAATTGTCCGACTTACTGGAGTGGTCGATACTGAGGAATCTTTGGACTTCATTGAGTCAACAATCAGAGAATTGCCGGGTGTCGATGATGTGGAAAACGAATTGACTGTCAAAGTTGTTCAGTAATTGAAGGAGGAGAGATGAAAGAAAAAAAAGCCCAGTCTCATAGACAAGAAGAGCGCCGAATGATGGATAAGATTCCTAATCAAAGTAGAGCTCCCGGAGAAATCAAGGGTTTTAGTAAGCACTTAAAGAAAAATAGCGGACAAGGACGTGGTCAACGCGTGAAGGCCCATTCATCCGAGGAAAAAGCAAAGTAGATAAAGTAACTCAATCTTTTTTTATATTTCTAAATGTTAGATTAATCCGGGGGCCTTTTGGCTTTGTCGTCAGGGCCACGCGATGAAGCCACGCTTGTTGCATTTCTTTCATAATAACCATTGAGCCAGGCATAAGCTCCAGAGAGATAGGAGGAAGGTTTTTATCCTTCTTGTGTTTTACCTGAAATTTTCTCGTTTCACCAAATGAGATCGAGACGATATGTTTAACATCATCTGGATTTTTATATTTATCCGAATGCCATGAAACGTGATCACGTTCGTTTCGATAAAGATTTAACAATACCGTATTGAAAATAAGTCCGGTGAACTCTTCAATTTTCCTTTTTATGACAAGAAGTTCGGGAAGCCATTCGTCTTCTTCACTGTACCAGGAGACTAACCGTGGGAGTGGATGGATTTTGTCATAAATTTCCATTTCATCTTGAACCCATTTGACTTGAGCATGCAGTACTTTAAAAAAGTTTTCTGATTCCTCCAGAGTAAAAAAGGGATAAAGGTACTCAAGAGTGCCGTCTTTAGGGAGAAGATTTTTCTCGTGATAATCAAGAAGCCCAGGAAGGTGCATGCCTCATCTTACACTTTTTTTGAGATTAAACTCAACAGACTAAAAAACTCTTTTTTCTAAACAGGATTTCGTTTGTTGTTTTTGTCTTGAACATAGTGGCTCCTTATTGAATATTTAAAACGCGGATTTTTTGGTTTGCGATTGGGTTCCCTAATCGGTGTATCCTTAGGTCCAGGAATGTCTGGTTCATCCACTGGGATTTCAGGAGGGGTCTTATCAGGATTGCGGGAAGGAATAGGCTGATCATTGGGGATATGAGAAATATCCGGTTGATCCTCGTCTTCGTTGTGACGTTTATTATTGCTTGTTTTTATCATGCAGTTTTCTCCTTAGGACTTAAAAATTTGTCTGGTACATCCTGGTATAAAACTATATTGCGGGTGAATTCATAGCTAATGAGTAGCGTGAGTGAGCTGTAGTAAACCCAAACTAAGAAAGCGACTAAAGACCCGGCAGCACCGTAAGACGATTCTAAACCGGCATGGGCGAGATAGAGACTGATTAAATTTTTACCAATCAAGTAAAAGACTGCGCTCACAATTCCAGAAATCCGGCTGCGTCTCCAGTCTAGTTTATCAGAAGGTACCACCTTAAAAATGGCAGTAAAAAGAACAGAGAAGATAATAAGGTTTATTAGTAGAGAAACCCCTTGCCAGAAAAGGCCTTCTCCTCCTTGAAAAACAACAGAGATGGCAGTTGAAGCAATTAAAGAAACGATCGACAAGAAAGCAAAACCAAAAACCAGTCCCATCGAAAGAAAACGATCTTTAATAAAAAACCAAAAACCTGTTTTATCTTTTGCTGTATCATGATCATTGATTTTATTTAAGGCCACTCTGAGCTGAATAAAAATAGCAGAGGCAGAAATGAGCAGAATAATAAAACCAATAATTCCTGAAATGCCGGAAAAAGATGAATTCTTTTTAGCGTTCTGGACAATATCAATGACTGTCTGCCCGGCCTTTTCTCCAATAGAAGAGGCGAGTTGAAGATAAATCTTTTCTTGAACATCAGGTGTCAGTATCGAAGCGAGCGATAAAAGAATAAGTACAAAAGGCGCCAATGCTAAAGCCGTCGTGTAGGCCAGCGATCCCGAGAGTGTGAAGATATCATGCTTGTCTACATCTTCGATGAATTTTTTTAAGTGTTGTTTTGTGCTCATAGTTTTTATTGCCGGGTTTTTAGCCCGGCAACATGGATTAATGTAGATGTCTTAGGTTATCAGCTTTATCAGACCCGTGGGTTTTTACAATCTTGTTGTAAATCCCCAAAAGAAGCAGCGTAGGAACCCAGTTTCCCACAAAGTTTGCCCATCCTTTTTTCTCCTTCATAATCGCCAGCCCAAGTGAAACGGCAATGGCCCCACCGGCAGCAGCTAAAAAGTAAGTAGAAGGAATTTTTGCTGTTTGGCGCTCAATGACTTTTGTCATCGTTCCTTCACGCGCAGATGTAGAAGAGGGGGCAATTCCTTGAGCTCTTCCGCTTTCTTTTAATAGATCTTTTTCCATTTTCTCCTCCTTGAATATTTTTAAAGGAAATATTCCTCTTGGTTATTTAGTATGCAACTTAGAAGCCTATTCATCGGAATGTGCTAGACGAATGGTGTACTGACCAGAACGCTCCTGCCTGTGCATGATAAGGAGATTCTTTTTTTGTGCGTCTTCAACTAATTCTCTGAAAGATGCATATCCATAAGCTGATTCGTTAAAGCCGGGTTGTCTTCTTTTCATAGTAAGTTTAACCATTGAGCCCCAAAACTCTTCTTCGCCTCGTTCTTCAGTGAGAGCTTCAATAGTCTCGCAGATAAAATCAAGGGCCTCTTGCTTTTTGCTGACAGCTTTTTCAGGAGACTTTCTCACTTCTGATTTCTTAGAAGGAGTTTGAGTTCTCATTAAGTCATCATAAAAAATAAATTCATCGCAGTTGGCACTGAGAAGTGTTGACGTGGCATCGCGGACACCAATTCCAATGACGTGTTTGTCGTTCTCCCTTAGTTTGGAAACAAGGGGAGAAAAATCTGAATCTCCACTAAGAATAACAAACGTATCGACATGTGATTTGGTGTAACAAAGATCGAGCGCATCTACGACCATGCGAATGTCAGCAGAGTTTTTCCCAGATTGTCTGGTGTGGGGTATTTCAATGAGCTCAAAAGCGGCCTCATGCATATCGCGTTTGAAATCTTTATAACGATCCCAATCGCAATATGCTTTTTTCACAACAATGCTTCCCTTTAAGAGAAGGCGTTCAAGAATAAGCTGAATATTGAAATGAGGAAACTTTGTTTCTTTTGCTCCCAGAACTATATTCTCGAAATCGCAAAAGAGCGCAATGTTGGTAATTTCGTTTGGTGTGGCCATGATCTTTGGTCGACCCTCCTGCTAGGGTTTAATGCATTTCGTATGCCAGTGGCGCGTAGATTGCAATATTCACTTATTAAGAGGATTTGATGCCTATGCACATAGCATCTATGTGGATCTTTTCCTCATAATGAGGAATTTAACGATTGGGAAATTGATGATGATGTATATCGGAACAGCGGCTTGGAATATCCCTAAAATAGCCGAGGGGTCTTTTATAAAAGAAGGAACAGTGCTTGAGCGCTATGCTAATCGATTAAATGCAGTGGAGATTAATACTTCATTTTACCGTGATCACAAACCGGAAACTTATCAGAGGTGGGCGAGAACGACTCCGGAAAATTTTCGATTTAGTGTCAAACTCAATCAGCGGTTTACTCATAAAAACGACTTGATTATTGACCGTGAAGACTTGCTGGCCAATTTAATTGTGATTAAAGAATTGGGTAAAAAGTTAGGACCGCTTTTGCTTCAATTCCCAGCAGGACAAAGTTTCCATACCGAAAAGATGGAAAATTTCTATGAAACTATTAGAGCAGTTCATGAAGGGCCAATCGTCCTCGAGGCCAGAAATTCTACCTGGCTTTACCGGGATGCGATCAAGCTGATGAAGAAATACCGAATTTCCAAAGTCACAGCAGACCCGGAAAAATGTCCTGGTGAATTTGAAAATGAGATTGAATATTATCGCCTTCATGGAAGTCCGGAAATGTATATCAGCGATTACTCGCCGGTGTATTTAGATAATCTGGTAGAAGAAATGAAAACATTTACATCAGATGTATGGTGTATTTTCGACAATACAACTTTTGGATACGCAACACTAAACGCATTAGCTGTTTATCAAAAAGGAGAAGTTTATGAGTCTTATCAAAGAATACATGACAGTGGACACACCGATGTGCACGCCATTGACCAGCATTGAGAATATTAAAAAGATTATGGAGGACAATGATTCTGAAGAAATTTTAGTTGTGGATACCATGCTTGAAAAACATCTCGTGGGTATCATCTATGGCAACGACATTTCTGCCAGATCTTTTGAACAAAGTGTCGTTCCTTCAAGTTTAAATGCTGAACAGTGTATGAAGCCAGTACCAGTGACGGCAAGAGAAAATATTACTCTGGAAGAATGCCAAAGAATTCTGGATGCCAATCACCTGGAGCATTTAGCTATCATTGATGATGAAGGCCATTTATGTGGAGTATACGATAGAGTCAATCACTATAAGATTCCAAAAAAGCCAGAAGTCAAAAAGAGCGCTCCGGTCAATGTGAATACAGAAGTTGCTGAAGATGATGACCCCGAAGCAAATAATATGGAAAGTGAAGGCGGCCACGACAGTCACACTGTACACTAAAAAAGAGTTGCCGAGCCTATAAGCTTCATTTGATAATAGCTGTATGAATGAAATGCATAAAGGTAGACTTGAGGCTTTTAGCGACGGAGTGCTCGCTATTATTATTACTATTATGGTGCTGGAGCTTAAACCTCCACATGAGGCAACTTGGGCGGGGCTTTCTTCGCTTGCTTATATTTTCTTAAGTTATATTTTGAGTTTCATTTATGTTGGTATCTATTGGAACAATCACCACCATTTATTTCAGATCGTAAAACATATTAAAGGTCCTGTTCTTTGGGCCAACACTCATTTACTTTTTTGGCTCTCACTGATTCCTTTCACCACTGCGTGGATGGATGAAAATCATTTTGCTTCTATTCCTGTCGCTGTTTATGGTTTCGTTCTTTTTATGTGTGGAACCGCTTACGGAATTCTAGTGAAGACACTAACCAAGACTCACGAAAAAGACTCTTCACTCGCTCGCGCCGTAGGAAGAGACTGGAAAGGAAAAGTTTCAGTGCTTATCTACGCTGTGGCGATAGCTTCGGCCTTTATTCACTCGGCAATTGCGATCGCTCTTTATGTGGCCGTGGCCTCTATCTGGCTTATCCCCGATAAAAGAGTTGAAGGTGTCCTTCAGACCCATTAAACCCTTAAAATTCCTTAAAAATGTCAAAAAAACTTAACAAAATGTAAAGTAAAGTTGACATGAAAGCCTTCCATGTATAGTTTACTTTACATGGAAGGAGCCACACACCCATGGGGAATTTAAAAGCAAAACTCACACTCATCAACGAGCTACACGTGCTTCGTGCTGAAAAGAAAATCACGCAGCAGGAACTGGCCGATGCCATTGGAGTGACACGAGCAACAGTCAATGCGCTTGAGAAAGGAAATTACAATCCTTCTCTCGAACTAGCATTTCGACTAAGTCTGTTCTTTGGGAAAAGCATTCACGACATTTTTAAATTAGGGGAAGAAGAATAATGAAAGAGCTAAATCGTTTCGATAGATATGCATTGAAATATTTTGTGTACTCAAGTCCGGCTTTTATTGGATTTATGATCTGGGCGAGTATGGAATTTAAGGGGGCCAGTAACCCTGCTAAGCTTAATGGTGGACTGTGGGATGTCTTTGGGTGGTGTTTTATCGCCTGGGTTTTAATCCTGCTTTATACAGTGACAAAGATGCTCTTTGGAAAAAAGTTCCGCGATACGACGATGGCAAGACTTGCGGGGATTAAAGAGCGAGATGAACGAGAGGGATTAGTCGCAGGAAATGCGGCCAAGTTTTCTTTTCTTTCAACTTTTGCACTTTTACTTTTTATGTTGGTTTTTTCAGTCACAACGTTAACTGTAAAAAAGAATGAAGTGCCTGCTCCCGGAAAAAATGGAAATGGACAGGTCGCTATCGGTTTTGGTTTGAAGGCCCACGACGAAACAGCTTTTGTTCATCAGATCAAAGATGGAGTGGAGAGCTTTGACTACAAGTCTATACCTCTCTCAAAGCCGTTCATGCTTTTAGTTATTATGGTATGGCAAATTGGAAGTTATCACTTGGTCGCGAGGCGAGAGCTCCGCGAATAGTATGAGTAAAGAATCCACCAGGTTTATGCGCTCCTGGTGGATTTTTTTACTAGTTAAGAATTGATTCAGAAGCCAGGATTAAAACGTCGATCGACTCTTCTGTCGAAAGCTCAGCATTCACTGATTTTACCATTTCAACTTTAGAAGCAAGGTATACGCTCATTGTTCCATTAACAGCGTAGTCCTGGATATCATTTTGGATCATTTGTGCTTCCATTTTTCTGTTTTCAGTCGTAGCGATTGAAGAAGCCTGACTTGAAATAACGATCATGTTGGCCACAACATTCGCAACAGTTTGGATTGTTGAGTTGGCCAGAGTCTGCTCAGAAAATGTAGCCGCAGAAGCAAGAGTTGTTGAAAGTGATAAAGCAGCAATAACGATAGTCTTTTTCATAAATTCTCCCAAGTTGGTTATAAAGAAGTTGCGTCCTTGTAGCACGTTTCTCTTCCTATGTGGCCTTGGTGTAAAAAATTCAGGAGCTCTGGCGAAAAATCTAAAACTTATTTATAAAGAAGGCGCTTTTTCAACACATAAAATGGTTTAATTTGGAGGACTTATGAAATCTCTTCTGATCGCTTCTCTAATGGTTATTTCTGCACCATCGTTTGCTAAGCTTGCAGTTTACGGAAACGCTGACGCTGCTAGAGCTGTTCTAGCTCCTGAAGTTCTCTCAAAAGTAATGGATAAGGCCCAGACTGAAACATTCTTAAAAGTAGCAGTCGAAAACACAAAACTAAATGAGTTCTCAGTGACAGTTGAAACAGCAAAATTAGACTGGCGCTGTGAGACAGTTGTAAAAGTAAAAGCTGTTGGAGAAGTGATCACAACTCCTAATGGTGGAAAAATTGCGACTAACAAACTTGTTGTTGGAAAAATTGCTGAAGCTAAATGCATTGAATAAATAAACGTTGATTCGGTATACCTCCTGTTAAAGGACAACTAGAGAGCTGCTTTAGTTTTTATTAAATTCTCTTCTTCATCTTGTAGAAGAGAAATAAAAAGAAGTAGCGTTCTATGTTGTTTTTTAACAGGAGAATAAAATGAAATCCCTACTGATCGTTCCTTTTTCCTTTCTATTCATGAGTTTTTCTTTCGCTCCAGATTGGCATTGGAAGAGTGCTTACACTGACATTCAAAAAGACTGCGTAGTTATTTCTGAAGCTAGTGATCAAGCACCTATTGATTTCTATGAAGCAGAGTGCAGGTCATTTGGTGGCTACCAACTCTATATCGAAGGTGGAGATCTTCGATATGGGCCGAAGCTTATTTTTAACGGCGTGCAAATTAATCTGCAACGCCCGGGAAATTTTCATGACCCAGGTTCAGATAAAATCCAATGGCTTTATAGACATAGTGCCGATGCAGATGGTGTCGGGGCAATAGAGTGGGCCGGTCTGATATACCGTTTAAGTGTTGTTGATGCAGAAAATGGAACAGACACATCTATTCTTTACTCTGTGCGATTAGATAAAGAGAAGAGTTGTGTCATTGGCACGAGTCAAACAGAGGAAGAGGCCGAAAGCTTAATTTATCATTCAAAGGCTGACTGCCTATGAGTTGTTTGTTAGACTTTTTTTTACTTAAGGAGGTCTTATGAAATCTACATTGTCAGCTCTCTTCCTATCACTTCTCATTTCTTCTAATGCTTTTGCCGTCGGATTAAAGCTTACTCCGGGGACTTACAAAATTGACCCCGCTCACACGCGTGTGTCTTTTTTGATTAAGCACTTTGTGGTGTCGGAAGTCCAAGGACGTTTTAATGATGTCGAAGGGACATTTATGCTTTCTGATAATATCAGTAAGAGCACTATCGATGTTACTATTCCTATTAATTCAATTGATACGGCCGTTGCTAAAAGAGATGAGCATTTAAAAAGCCCAGATTTCTTTGATGCTGCTAAATACCCAACGATGACTTTTAAGAGTAAAAAGTTTACCGGTTCTCTCTCAAGTTTTAGAGTCACTGGTGACTTAACAATTAAAGACGTCACTAAAGAAGTTGTTTTAGTAGGGAAGTACACAGGATCAGCTAAAGACCCTTGGGGGGGAACAAGAGCTGCCGTTTCGGCCAATACTAAAATCAACCGCAAGGACTTTCACATCAACTACAATGATAAAATTGATATCGGTCCAGCAGTTGGCGATGAAGTGACAATTCAAATTCTTTCTGAAGGCGTATTAGAAAAATAATGATTGAGGCTTCACTTTCTATTTAGGAAAGTGAAGCCTTTTACTTAGCTCTCATCTGCCATCATCAGTGGCCACATTTAGGTAAAATCTCTAAGTTCAATTCGTCACATTTTCATCACTTATAAATAACTGGTTTTTTTTAACTAGCTGGTATATCAAAAAAAGGCCATATTTCGGACTCATTCATTCATGTCGCATTTTATAATGTAGATATGAAAACACTAACAACATATGTAGCAACAATTCAGGAAAAAGAACTTTTCTTAAAGTTTGTTCTGCTTTCGACATTAGCTATTGGTGTTTATTCAAATGTTAGAAATGCCAAAAATGCGAAAGGTCTGGAGCCTGTCAAATTAGACAGTATCTACGATGATGAATTTGGGAATTTTGATAAGGTCTCTGTTCCTAATAAGCCTGTGGTCATTGCTAAAATGATGAAGACTTTAAAGCCTACAATGAGCAAGGCCCAAAAACATCAATTGTCGATGAAGATTCATACGGTCTTAAAAAAGTATACTATTCCACCGCAAATTGTTTTATCGATCATTGATACAGAAAGTAGTTTTAATCAAGATGCAGTTTCATCGAGCGGGGATTTATCTCTGGCACAGATTAATGTGGAAGTTTGGAACAAAGAATTTGAGCGCATGAAAAAACCATTAATTGATAGCGAGAGATTAAAAAGAGATGAAGTTTATGCCCTGGATACAATGGCCCAGATCCTGACTTTACTCAAAGAGCGCTATGAGAAAAACGACCGCAGATGGTATGCTCGCTACCACTCGAAAACTAAAAAATACAAAGGGCTTTATCTCACTAAACTCGAGCGTCGAATGAAGAAATTGGAGAAATCCAACATCGTTGGCTTTAAAAAGACCAGTAAACCACAACTTCTGGCCCTTCAATAGAGAGAAAGACGCTGGTCAAAAGAAACCTTTTGGGGCATACTCGGCCTCATGGATTTAAATGCACTAGACACCACTCTGTATGCTTCACAGCTAGAGGCGAAACGCCTTAAGCTCAAAGAGCTTTTTAAACCGTTTACATCAATGGAAGCAGAGGTCTTTGCATCTCCTGAGGCCCACTACCGCATGAGAGCGGAATTCCGCGTCTGGCATGAGGGAGAGGACATGTATTACTACATGTTCGATAAGGTTCAGGATCAAAAAATCAGAACAGATCAATACCTTCCAGTAAGCCTTTTAATCAACGATATGATGAAGGCCTTAATGGAAGAGCTAAAACCAAATCTTGCTTTAAGAAAAAAGCTATTTCAGGTTGATTTTCTCTCAACGTTGAGTGGAGAGATTTTGGTGAGTCTTCTTTATCACCGCCAACTTGATGATGCCTGGATCACAGAAGCAAAACTCCTAAAAGAAAGGCTTTCAGCAAAGTTTAAAGTGAACCTGGTCGGACGCGCCCGTAAACAGAAAATTGACCTAGACCGCGACTTCGTTCTTGAAGAACTCCCAGTTAATGACAAAAAACTGATTTATAAGCAAATTGAAAATAGCTTCACGCAACCTAATGCTCGAGTGGCCATTAAGATGCTGGAATGGGCGATTGACTGTACAAAAGAGAGTAAGGGAGATCTGTTGGAGCTTTATTGTGGCAATGGAAATTTCTCGATTGCTCTTGCTCCGAACTTTAGAAAAGTGCTGGCGACAGAGCTCGCAGGACCTTCAGTTGAAGCCGCTCAATATAATATCGAAGTCAATGGTGTGACTAATCTGCAAATTATCCGTATGTCTGCCGAAGACTTCAGCGATGCCATGGCCGGAAAACGAGAGTATCAGAGACTAAGAGGAATTAATCTTTCAGATTACGAGTGCAGTACTATTTTTGTCGATCCACCAAGAGCTGGATTAGATGCCAATACAGTGACACTGGTTCAAAAGTATGAACGCATTCTTTATATTTCATGTAACCCAAATACATTGATTGAAAATCTTGAAGTGCTTTCATCAACTCATTCAATTAAGCGCCTGGCCCTTTTTGATCAGTTTCCATACACCGACCATATGGAGTGTGGGGTATTGCTGGTAAAAAACAGCTAATTAAACCGCAGCTTCAATTTCCCCAATTAACTTATTGATGAATTGTTTTTTATCTATCGATGAACGCGAAATGATGTAGATGTTGTGCTTCCATAGTGAAGAAGCTCCAGTTGGAATTTTAATCAATCCTGAATTGATCTCGCGTTTGATATAGGGCAGAGGGATCAGGCACATGCCAATACCGTCAATCGCGGATTGGACAAGAGAGGCCAAAATGTCGCTTTCAAATAAGGGCGAGTATTTGATTTTGTTTTTTACAAAGAACTTGTTGGTTTCAATCCTCAGCTTAGTTTCTTCCGCCGGAAGGCTTAAGTGCCCTGAAGCCTTCTTTAAAATGGTCTCTGGTTTTTTCAGTGAAGAGAGCTTTAAGTCTTCAATTAATTCACTTTTACCTGCGAGGACAACGGGCATGGGAAAAGTTTTCAATGTTTTTAAGTCGATATCAGTCGTAGGCATATTAGTAAGAATAAAATCAAGTTTCTTAATTTTCAATTTTTGTATCAGTGTCTCATGATTTCCAGTGTCGAGTTTGATGCGAGGTCTGTTTTTTGCTGTAAATTTTTTCAGGACCTGGGCAATGATTTTTGTCGTAAAAGGGCGTGAGATTTCACCGCAGACACCAACAACAATCTGATTGCTATTTTGTGCTTCTTTTTTTACGTAATTTTCCAGCTCTTCATAAACTTCAAACATACGAGAGCAGATTTCAAAGATATTGATGCCATCATTGGTAAGTTCAAGGTATTTCCCTTTTTTTATAAAAAGAGTTTTATCAAGATTTAATTCCAATGTTTTTATTTGAGTGCTGAGCGATGGCTGGCTGGTGTTGAGGTGTTTTGCAGCGGCAGTAACACTTCTTAATTTAGCGACTGTATAAAAATAGTAGAGATGATTAAAGTTCTGCATAATGAAATTGTAGAGATTCATCCAATGTCTATCAATATTTCTTTTGCTGTTTTTCTGCTATTTGCCCTGATTTCAGTATCATCCATACTATTTTTGAATGGATGGCTCTTTATTTTATATTATTTAAATTTTTATATTTTGCTATGATGATACAGTAGCTAAAAATTCTTTGAGACTTCTAAGAACAAGTCTCTTTCTCATTGTCATTTTCTCCCAGGTTTCATGGGGCCGAAGGCCTTACGGTGTCGGCCCTTTGTATTTTCCAGGATTATTATGGAAAAAGATTATTCTGATCATTTATTGAAAGGCAAAACGATTGGCGACTTTATTCGAGAGGCACGATTAAGTCGGAATATGGATATCAATGAACTCTCATCGCACACGAAAATTCATAAAACACTGCTTTTAAAAATCGAAAATAATGAACTTCGAAGTCTGCCTAGTAAACCTTATGTCGTAGGTTTTTTAAGAAGCATTTCGAGTGCTCTGGACATATCTTTTCATGAGTCGTTAAGACTTATGGAGGAGACTCCTCATTTAACAGCAAATAAAAATAGAAAAAAATCGGTGAGTGGACATTTAATGATCCTCAGATCTCATCTGCCTTTGTTTTACCGCCGCAGAGAGTTTATATCCTGGAAATGGTTTTTCGCTTCACTTTTTCTTTTTGCTCTCATTTTATTTACTTTGCCAATGGTTATCGAGCAAAAGATGGCCGGCAAGTTAATCGAAGAAAATGGGCGCCATATTGCCAGTGAGCCAATGGATAAAAATACCAGACTAAAAAATCAGGACTCAGTGATATGAAGCGATCTTCTCTTTGTTTAATTGTCATTTTTCTTTTTTCTATTTCTTGCACCACAAAAGTTCCTGTCAAAACCTACCGCAATGATGTGTCGGCCCTTGCCTCTACTGACATTCATCTTCCAATACCTTCTCCTGATGATGACTACGAAGACCATGAAATGTTGATGGCCGCTGAGGACAGTGCAGAAGTTGAAGAAAACAACGAAGAGTTGTTTTTAGAAGGTGTGGCAATTCCCGAGTACTATGCTGAAAAAGAAGCTAAGACTTATGTCTTAAAGGATGCAGGCAAAAGAACACTGGATCAAAGTTTTTTTGATTTTCCGGTTGTTTATAATCAACAAGTCGAAAAGTGGGTGACCTATTTTACCACTAGAGGAAGAAAATATTTTGAGCTTTATATACAAAGAGCTGGCAGATACGCACCGGTTATTGGAAAAATCTTAGAAGAAAACGAGCTTCCCCGCGACCTGATTTTTTTGGCCATGGCCGAAAGTGGATTTAACAATCATGCACGTTCGCATGCCCGAGCCGTTGGGCCCTGGCAGTTTATGCCTGCTACGGGTAAGAGTTATAGTTTAAATCAAAACTGGTATGTGGATGAAAGACGCGATCCTATCAAGGCCACTAAAGCAGCTGCCCAGTACTTAAATAAACTCTACGATGATTTTGGTGACTGGGAAATTGCGACAGCTGCCTACAATGCAGGTGAGGGGAAATTAGGACGTGCTATCAAGAAATATAAAACAAATGATTTTTGGCGTTTAATTAAAGGAAAGTATTTAAAGAGTGAGACCAAAAACTATGTTCCCAAGATAATGGCCCTGGCGATTATTGGAAAAAATTTAAAGGCATTTGGCTTTAAAGATTTGGATTTTCACGCACCTCTAACGTATGAAGAGGTTCAAGTTTCACCAATGACGGATATCTACAAAGTTGCAGAAAATCTCCAGGTCGATCCAAATGAAATTAAGAGACTAAACCCAGAGCTTCTTAGATGGTTTACTCCACCAGACAAGAAAGACTATAAATTAAGAATCCCACTTAATTCACGTTTAACTATCACTGACTGCTGTCAGGCAACAGAATTTCAGACATTCAAAGTTCCAAAGAAGATGTCTTTGTCTCAAATTTCAAAAAAATTTAGGATAAAGCACTCTTATGTCCTGGCACATTTAAATCAAGTTCCTCATAATGCCAGTTTGAAAAAAGGTGATGTTTTGAGATTGCCGTTTCGTCCAGGCGAAAAGGTTGTCGCTTCTAACGTCTATTATATGGACTTATTCGAGAAGCCTCGAGCAAAGAAAAATAAAGTTCGCTACCACCTCGTCAAAAGAGGAGAGTCTCTTTATAGCATTGCTAAAAAACACAAGACTAGTGTCAAAAGAATCATCGCCTATAATTCCTCAGCAAGGGGAGGAATTATCTTTCCGGGGAAAAAGCTCGTCATCCGCTAAATTTTTATCTTTTGTATTCAACTGTAAAGCTCGATTTTGCCAGACAATCATGCTCGAGAAGACTCTTAATACTTCCAGGTGTTGAATTTGGGCTGAGGTGCACTTCCTTATTTTTTAGCGCGTAGACAGTGAAGACGTAGTGGTGAGGATTGTCTCCAGTTGGAGGGCAAGGTCCGCCATAATGCTTTTCACCGTAATCTGACTCAATCTCCACTGCTCCCGCCGGAAGTTTTTCTTCGTTAGAGGCCCCTTCTGCCAGAACTGTGACTTCTGGTGGTATGTTGACGACGGCCCAGTGCCACCATCCTCCGACTCGAGGTGCATCTGGATCAAAAACAGTTACGGCAAAACTCTTCGTTCCTTTCGGTGCATCCTTCCACTCAAGTGGTGGAGAGATGTTTTTTCCAGAGCATCCCATGCCATTAAAGACATAGTTATCTGGTACTGTTTGTCCTGGTTTAAGTGCGTTGGACCAAGCTGTAAAGGGCATAAAACCTCCTTGCCTCAAGAGTGTTTGTTAAAAATTAAGATGCAAATGAGGGGCCTTCTCCTTTAAACTTTTCGAATAGAAAACTTAAATGGAGAGGATTCATGAAGGCCATTATTCTCAGTTTATTAATGATTCAATCAGCTTTTCCTTGCACGATTTTTTCTCTATACCCAAATGAAGAGCATTGGGTGGGAAGAACTTTTGACTGGGCCTATGGACATGGTTTGGTGTACATCAATAAAAGAAACGTAACAAAAACAAGTGTGAGAATACTGCCAACAGACGTCTTAAGTACGTGGACCTCGAAATATGGAAGTGTGACATTCAATCAATTTGGAAGAGAGTTTCCAACAGGTGGAATGAACGAAAGAGGACTTATTGTAGAGGCCCTTGAATTAAAGTCTTCAGTATATCAACCCGTCGATACTAAAGCTTCTTTCAATGAACTCCAATTCATTCAGTTCGTGCTGGATAATTTTCAAACGATTAGTGAAATGAGAGGAGCATTAAAAGATCTTCGTCTGGCGCCTGTTGGTTCGCAATTGCATTACTTCACATGTGATATCAAAGAATGTATGACGATCGAATTTATTAATGGGAAAATTGAAACACGCCAGGGCAATACTCTTCCCATTTCTGGGTTGGCCAATAATACATATGATGAGTCAAAAAATTACGCAAAAGATTTTGTAACTTTTGGTGGAGAGAAACCAGTTGTTCAAGGATCAAAAGAATCACTCGATCGTTTTGTCCGCTCAAATTACAATGCTAAATCTATTAACGAGTACGATAATAAAATTCAAACTCTTTTTGCTTTTTTAGCAGACGTAGGGTCAGTGAATAATCGTTGGCAAATCATTTATAATCAAACTCAAAGGACGATTAATTTCCGAACGACGGCCAAGATTAAATTGCAGCGTATGATTGATGTTTCAGCATTAGATTTCAGCTGCCAGACGCCAGTTCAGTATTATGACCTTGATAGTGACAGTGAAGGTCCAATCAGGCATGAATTTAAGGATTTTGATTTTAATGTCAACCAATCAGTGATTAAGAAGTCGGTTGATATGCAAAAGCTTCCAGTAGCATTAACAATGAGACTTGCAGTTTATCCTAACGAAACCAAATGTAATGACTAAATCAAACTGCCCCCAATAGGGGGGCAGCTCATCTTCTTTTTCTTAATTTATCTATCTATCCATATCTTTGTCTTGTTGCCAGTTTTGCTGTGAAGATTGTCCAGCTTTGCCTGGTTGTTGCTGTTGTTGTGCTGGCTTTTGATTAACTTGTGAACCTTGCTGTGTTTTATTTGTGTTCACTTGTGATCCAGCTTGTTGTGGTCTTTGCTGACCTTGTTGACCAGCTTGTTGCTGAGCAGGTTGTTTTTGATTCTGATTGTTTTGAATTGCCATATAATACCTCTTGTTAAATGTTGGCATCAGTGCCTGCTGTATTAAAAGCAACCTCTGTGCCGATTTTAAGGGCATAAAATAAGAAGGCATGGGAACAAAGTGGACTAAGAATGGGGCAATTCGTTTCGGCATTGTGGTTGCAGCTTCTATTTTAAGCAACCATATCAAGGAGGATATATGCAATTTCAATCAGTCCATGGTGAACAGTCGACTAAAACACATATGAAAGAGTGCATTGATAATTGTCTAAATTGTTTTCGCGTATGCGAAGAAGCAGTTAGTAGAGCTATTGATTCATCTAATGTGAACACTGAGCATGTAAAATTACTTCAGGCCTGCTCTAGCATTTGTATGACATCTGCAGAATTTATGATGATTGAATCAAACTATCATTATGACACATGCGGATTATGTGCAAAAATTTGTAGGGCCTGTGCTAAGGAATGTGAAAATGGAAGTGAAGCCTGGATGCAAGAGTGTTATGAGGCTTGCACGAAATGCGCTTATTCATGCGAGGGAATGTCTAAAATGGGGCACTAAGAAGAGAGTCGGCTTAATTAAGCAACCGACTCTAGAAAACACTCAATATCCGTCGACTGTCTAAAACTTGGACACCCCAATGTATTCTTTATCCTCTCTCTCTGGGTGGTCTGCCCCTCATGTTATCCTTGGAAGGAATGTCTTAATAAATGAGGGTAGAATAATGAAAGCAGCGCTTTTCCTTATGTTTCTTTCTCTAACTGTGACATCGGCCTTTGCTCAATCCAAAAAGGACGTTTTGCCGGAGAATAATTTCTGCAGCCCCATTATTGACTCTAAAAGATACCTGACAAATGACTTTCATAGCAATTACCCGAGAAGGGTAAAATTTGAATGTACATATCAATGCAAGGCCAACGGGAAGATGCAAACGATCATGGCCGTCTCAGATGTAACAATTCACTCGATGGATGATGATGCAACTAACGTTGTTTGCCAGGGTGTAGTGGTTAAAAAAGTCTCATGGGGATACGACTTTGATAAAGTGGTTCCTTTTTATGCCTACATGACAAGTATGCCGGAAATAAAAGCATGGGCCTTTGATAATATCAGTTTAAATCCAAAGATTAATTCACTGGAAGTGGCCAACCTGCAAAAATTAAAACAAGACCTTTATCAGGTTGCTGCTTCTTTTATTATGGCCGGAAATAATGGCGGAGCTGCGACTGCTCATTTTATTGAAGCTGGCAAAAGGCTTTCGGCCATTGGCGATCAGTTGCCGGGAAAAACAACACTACTTGATGAGACAATCAAACAAATTGTAGTCAATCGTGGAGCTGGGAAGTTGGGCAATACTGCCGATTCTCTGGTTAACACTGTGATATCTTCAGCGGCGGGATGGAGAATTCCAAGTCATCAGTTTTAATTTTGACAGTCAATGAATCATTAGCGATCATTTTTGAGTGAAATACCTATTGATCGCTCTTTTATTAGCTTCGTGCGCCCGTGCACCAATCACTCGCATTGAAGAATCGATGCGCCCAGCTTCTTCCAGACCTGTATTCACTGACACTCTTTCTAAAGAAAGTTTTTTTATCGCTTTAAGAAAGCACATTGATGTCATGAAGACTTCGCGTTTAGTGATGCCGACAATGACCTTTGGAGAGATTAAAATTTCTAAAGAAAAGTATATTGCTTCACTGGAAGAGATTTTTAATCATCAAGATAATTGGCAAAGTTATATTTATGATAATTTTGATTTTATGGAAGTCTATGGGAAAGATGACTGGGGTGAGGTCATGGCCACTGGTTATTATGAACCTTTGGTGAAGGGCTCTAAGGCCAAAAATAAAATTCATTCGCAGGCCATGTACAGCACTCCTGTTGATATGATTACTGTTGATTTGAAAAAATTCGCTCACAAGTTTTCTAAGACTGAAAAACTTGGTGTGTTACAGGGGAGATTGGAAAATAACAATCTTGTTCCCTATTACGATAGAAAGAATATTGATGTCGATATGAAGCTTAAGGGACAAAAGCTTGAGCTTGCCTGGGTGGATCCAGTAGATTCTTTTTTCATTCAGATTCAAGGCTCTGGGGTTGTTGAATTTGAAGATGGAGAAAAGATTCGTGTGGGTTATGCGGCTCAAAATGGTCATCCTTATATCCCTATCGGAAAGTTTTTAACAGATGTCATCCCGCTTGAAAGTATGAGTATGCAAAAAATTAAGCAGCATCTTGATACACTTTCGGCAAAAGAAAAACAGGACATCTTAAACAAGAATCCAAGTTACGTGTTCTTTAAAAAACTCGATGGGCTTGCTTTAACTTATGCCGGAATGGAAGTAAGCGATGGCAGAACTATTGCCACTGATTTACATCTCTTTCCCAAAGGCGCAATGGCCTTCCTGGATGTAGAAGAACCAATTTTTGCCAGCACTAAAGACCTGGAACCGATTTCATGGTCACCAGCACCTCGTCTTGTTTTTGATCAGGATACTGGTGGCGCCATTCGTGGAGCGGGAAGAGTGGATCTGTTTTTTGGCCAGGGTGACGAAGCTTCTCACAAAGCAGGAGTCATGAAACAAAAGGGACGATTGTATTACCTCGTCCCTAAAGTCATTAATTAATTTCTTAGATAAAATTTTTCGGTGCTGTTAGGCTCACTCTTTCTGATAAAGAGCCTTTTTTCTGCATCAATTCCCAAAAGAACTTGAAAGACATCACTTAGGATTGCACGAGAAGAATAATACCCATGACCTAAACCTAGAGTCTGGTTATCGACAAGGCCTACATTGATTGTGTCCAGGTTTTCAGAGTAAGTACAAGCTCCCATACGGTCATTATTGTTGAATGTTTTTGAAGCAGTCATCGCTTTGTCATTGTACGAACAGTAAAGAGTAATGCGCTTACTTGTATCCTTGATATTATCAATTAAACGTAAGAACTCAGCAGCTTCAAAATCAGGAGCATTTAAAACAAGTTCATTGATAACGCTCTTATGCAAATCTTTTAAACCGGGAAGAACGACCTGATGACCCATTGAGTGCACAACCAGGTTTACTTTTAAATTACTATTTGCCAGTGAAGTCATTAAATTTCTAAAAGCTTGAATCGAAGCTTTTGCATTTTGATTATTGCTTTCATATGTTTTTGTAAGGAACTGTTCATCAAAGAATCCGTCTCCAGCTCCTGAAGGCCATGAAAAAAGAATGACCGGGCCTTGGTATTTTAAATCATAAGTGATTTGAGCTGCACGAAGGAGTGCTTCTTCGTACCGAACATTAAATCCATGAACGAAGACCAGTGGGTTTCTCTTGGTCTTTTTCATATAATCCATCACTGTCGTCTCAGAGAGAGATTTGGCGTTGAGGATTTTAAAGTAGTCATGAGAGGATTGGCGCCCGTCTTTGGTGAATGTTAATTCTCCCGTGCTGTGGTTTTTTGGGACATTAATTTTACAAATACCAAAACTAGTTACTTTATCTAAAGCAACGCCATAAGTATTGTTTGTGCATCCAAAGTTTCCGGTTTTTGATTTTCTGTTGGTGACAACAAAAACATCAATAGCGCGAGTGTCTGTGTAGTCTTCCTTAAAGTAATCGTCCCAAATTGGTTTTAAGTCTTCTTGAAATTTTTCATCGAGATTCACAATTTCAGGTGCTTCTTCTGTAACAGGAGTGGTGACTTGTGAAATGGCAGGAGTTTCTGGTTTAGAGGGAGCTACTGGCTCAGAGGAGCAGGCGCTTAAAAGAGCGATCAATGAGAAGATGAGAGCATTTCTTTTCACAGTGTTTTACTCGGATAAGGGTGACTAATAATATTGCTTCTAATTTAATCAAAACGGTAAACGACTGCAATGAAAGAATGGCATGTTTTATGCTTCTTATAGAGAAGGTCCTTAAATATTTTTGACCAAGGAGTCGTTTATGAAAAAAGATATGACAAATTATGACCGCGAGCATCTTCCAGCCTCTCGACGAGCAGGTTTCTTTTCACCATGGTCAAATGACTACTGGGAACCTAGTCGCTGGTTTGATAATTTCCTTAATTCAGATTTATCAGTTTTCCCGACAGACAATCGTTTTTTATCACCGGCCATTGATGTTGATGAAACTGCAGATGAGTTCCTGGTGAGTGCAGATTTGCCGGGGATTAAAAAAGAAGATATCTCCATTGATTGTTCGGGCAATCAACTGACTATTTCTGCGGAAAGAAAATACGATTCTGAAGACGGTCGTAAACAAGGAAGACGAGAACGATTTTTTGGAACCTATCGCCGAACTTTCACTCTGCCAACAGGAGTAGACTCCAACAAGATTGAAGCTGCTTATGAAGGAGGAGTACTGATTGTCCATATTCCAAAAGGTGAGCAGGTGAGAAGCAGACGAATTCAAATTAATGAGCCGACAAAGACCGATGTAAAGAAACATTAATAGAGGCCCCTTATGGGGCCTTTATTTTAAATAAGAATCGTGAATGGCATCAATAACGCCTTCTTTTTTTAATTGATTGAGAGTTCGGCTGAAATTCTCAGCGAGCTTTTTAGCCTTCTCTCCTTTGGCCTTGGAGAAGGCGACGTAGGAAGGAGTTTCTGAAATAACGTAAACCATTTCAAGCTCTTTAGCATATCCCATTTTTTTACTGAGATATTTAAAAGGCTCTTCAGAAGCTGCCGCCACATCCATACGGACTTTGCCTTCATGGCTTAGTTTATTGATTTGCATCTCTTCGTTGCGACTGAGATCAAGTGTGAGATTCTTTTTAAAATTATCAAACTGCTGGCCATAAGAATATTGATCGTTAATTCCAACAACGAGATTTTTTAAATCTTCCAAATTGCGCACATTGATGTTTCTCACCTTTCTGGCAAAGACTGCATTGCGAGTGTAGCTGACAGGCTCAAAAGGAAAATAAAGGAATTCCAGGCGATCCGGTGTCTTAAATGGAGGAAAAATCGCATCGGCCTTTCCATTTTTTGCCATTGTCACAGCACGTGGCCAGGGATATTGCTCAAAAACAGGATTAATTTTTAAACGTGCGCATACTGCTTTGATAATGTCGACGTATGTTCCACGCAGTTTTCCGTTCTCGCGGAAAATTTTTGGCGGTATTTCCTCAGGAGAAACAAATACGACTCTTTCTGCAAGGGCGAGCGAGGGAAGAAGCATAATGAATGTGCTGGCCACAAGGCAGAGAAAAAGTTTTTTCATAAATGTCGTTTATTCTAACGAATCAGGTGGAGCATTCCAAGTGAAGAATTCTTTAGGTATGCTAATCAATTTTCGGGCTTCCCAGCAGTGTCTTTTTTAACTTTTGGTACTCACCACTTTCGCGGGCCTGCGGGATTGTATTCCAGATCTTGTGAGTGAGATCTTTATTGTGTGCATAGAAGGTTTTTGTGAATAGTAGGTACTGATCCATTTCTTTAAAAGGCTGTGGCATCGCTGTGATACCTTTACCCAGAGCTGGTTTTTCATTGAGAGTTTTAATTGAAGGCATATGTTGTAAAACGGCGACATTGACGACTTTTTTTTGAAGGGCTTCAAGAAGTTCAGCTGCCGTTGAGCTCGTTGAATAAACAGGGTATCCGGCCTCCAGCAGGTCATTTCCCACACTATAGCCAAGTTGAACACCGACTTGATTGCTTCCTAGATTAACGAATTTTCCATCTTCCCAGCGGATCGCGCTGTCGTTTCTCACATAAACAATGTAACTATCAGAGTGAAGCTTTAAAGAAGTGTCTAATTGGCCGTTATTCTTGGTGGGGTAGACTCCCCATTTTGTGCGCTCACTAGTAAAGCTGGCCGCAATTAAGGCATCAACTTTTCCCGATTGAGCTTCCAGCATACAACGCTTCCATGGAAGTCTGACATACTTAAAACGAATGTTTAATTTCTTTTCAATATATATCATTTCGCTAAGTGCGAGCCCTTGTTTATCGCCGGTAATCCATGGGAAAACTACGACATCTTCGTAACAAAGCTTAATTGGCTCAGCATTAACGGCTGAAGAAAAGAAAAGAGAAATGAAAGTCAGAGAGAATAAATACGAGCGCATACCCATCCACAAATAAGAATTACCTTTTTATTCTAAAAAGCATGAAAATCAATGACAACTAAATTTATTATAAAAAATACTGTATTCCAGAGGGAAACATACTAAAATAAGGCCTTAGAGAGGATTAAACATGAAATGGAGCTTCATTCTGGCACTATTGCTTTTGTCAATGAAAGCGTCTGCAGAAGATGTTCTGCCCGTTTATGTTTTTGAGATCAGGCCACTCATTTACCAAGATGATAACAAAGAAGTTAAAGGAGAGTGGTTAGATGGCTTTGAAAAACTCTCAAAAGACTCCGGAATCAAGTTTCACTATCAGTTCGTCTCAATCCCACGCCTGGAAATTTTTCTCAGTGGAAAGAAACCAGGGTGCAATCTTACTTTGTTAAGAACTAAAGCACGAGAAAAAATGAACATTCAGTTTATTTATGACCATCCGGTAAAAACTATTTTTAAGGTTTATCAAAGAGGCAATGATATCAGAAGGTGGAACCTAAAAGATTTAAGCTACAACAAGAAAGTAAAAATTATTACTAATACTTCTGTTGCTATCGACATCTTGAAAGAAAAAAATATAGAAGCCGAGTTATTGTTCAATTTGAATTCAATAGTTCATATGCTTTTGATGAAAAGAGTTGACTTAGTTGTTGGATCTAACCTAGCAATCGAAAAGATGCCGGAGTTTCATGACAAGAAAGTCATTGTTGTCCAGGAAGTAAAAACACTGTCGCATGGGATCGGATGCTCCCAGGCGACAGCGAAAAATATACTTGATAAACTTCAAAAATCAGCAAGAAAATTACACTTAGTGTTTTAGTAACAAATTGTTGCCATGATGTCTCATTACTCTATGATAAATTTTCTTTTCGGCAATCGGAATGGCCAGTCCTGAAGAAGCTGAAATCAATACACCGAAGACGATTGAGTTCCATAAAAGAATGTGATCGTGTGAATAAAGCAGGAACCATGGTGAGAAAATTAACCAGGCCCCAAAAAAGAAAATCAGCCATTCAGGCCAAGGTTTTAATTGTCGAATTGAAATGATTGATAGGCTTGAAACGATCGCACCTATCATGAGGAAATTCCACGAAACAACGTTTACTGCTCCCGGGTTTGAATTAAAACCGGCCCCCATGGTAAAGGGGATGAGTAAAACCCATAAACCTAGTAAGAAATTGATCCAGTTTTCCCAATGAGCGTCTGTCATTAGATTTTTCATAAACACTCCTCCAGTGAGCTTAAATGGCCTACTGTTTTAGTTCGGACAAAGACACACGTCTATTGCCCTATCCAATGTAAATTGAGCATAAAATATGCCAAGAAATGTCATTCTAAAAATAAAGATTTAGTCACTTTTTTGAGAGGGAAATGGGGCAAAAAGTCTTACCTCGACCCCAGGCGAACAGGGCGCTCTTTAAGAGAGAAAAGATTGATAAAGTTATTAAATGTTTTCTGACTTAAATCGGTCGAATGAGCAATATATTTTTCTGTTTCTGTTCTGATCGTTTCAGCAGAAAAAGGAGAGTGTGTCTTAAACATCTCTTCCTGATTTCTTGGATTATCCAGCCAGCGCATAATCATCGCTTGATCAGCTTCCAGGTGAAATTGTATTCCATAAGCTTTATCGCCATACTTAAAGGCCTGCCCCGGGCAGATATCTGATGAGGCCAGATGGGTGGCCCCGCGGGGAATATCGAAAGTGTCACCGTGAAGTTGAAAGATTTTTTCAGTCTTCTTAAAGTGAGAAAAAAGCGGGTCTTGTGTACCTTCTTCTGTGAGATTAACATCGCACCAACCAATTTCTTTTTCTGCACTTTTTCGCACTTCTGCTCCAAGAACATGCGCCAGGAGTTGGGCCCCCAAACAGATTCCTAAAATAGGAATTTCTTTTTTTAGGGCCTCTTCAATGAGTTGCATTTCGACTTTTATGTGGCGGTATTTGTCAGCTTCATAAACACCCATGTGGCCACCGAGAACAATAAGCCCATTGTACTTTTGAACTGAAGGCTGCTCATCAGGGGTGCGCTCGAAATTCACATAGCGTATATTGAGACCACGGGACTTGAGTGTGGGGTTAAGGGTTCCAAGAATGGTGTGGGCGACATGCTGGAAGACGAGGACTTTTCTCATATTTTGATTATACCTGATTACAGGAAAAGAGTTAAGTTGGCAGAGAATTCATTTAAAAGAAAAGCGTTGTAAGCAACCCCGAGCATTAGGTTTTTACTGACAATATATTGAGCTCCACCATAGATATCTGATTTTTTTCTTTCTATTAAAAGCATTCCATCTTTCTCTTTTAAGTTATCCGATTCTTCCTGGCGATAAGCAAGGTTAAAGAGGACACTTTTAAAGAGGTATGAGCTTGAGTAGATCCTGATGTTTGTTGGCTCTATATAAAATTTGTAATCAGTTTTGATGGTCGCGAGGTCAAAGGCAAAATTCTTAATCTTTGTTCCCAGCGTGAAAGTAGTCACGGTGTATTTTTCTTCGTATGTTTCCGAGCCGTAAAGAAGAGAATAGGGGATGCCGCTGTAGGGATTGGTATAATCATTCAAAGCGATTTTCGCATCATCTTTGTAGACGTAGTATCCAAAATTTAAAAAGTAAATTTTTCCAGAGACTCCGATTCCTGGATTGATTCTTCCAATCTCAGAATGGCGCTTGGCCGAAAGTCCCAGGTCGAGACCAAAATTTGATTTATCGATTAAAGAAAGACCGATGGCCCCATGGAGTTTTTTATTTTTATATCTTTTATCATCTACTCTTCTTTGAAGGTAGACATAATCGATTTCGATCGCACGGTTTCCAAAGAAAGTATTGTCGCCAGATGAAGCGATAAGGGCCCCGCCTAGTTTTCCATTTCCAGTCACTAGGGCATAACCAACTGGATTGCTCGGTTGATAGGAGAATTCAACTCCCAGTCCTTTAATCTTACTGATATTCCCTGGGTTTAATGATGAGGCGATAGATGCTGAAGGTGCGGATTTGCTGGAGCCAGGAGAAGAGCTACTCCCACAGTATTTAAAATAACGACAGTGATCATCCTCAGCGTAAGAAAAGGTGAGAGTTCTCAGTAAAATCATCAGGAGTGCAACCATTTCCCAAGTATAATATTTTTTTTGATTCTCACAAGACAGAGTGCTTGGCGGAAAAATACGTCATAGATTAAAATACTTGAAAGACAAAAGGATGATCAATGATCTACGGAAATGAATCAATCTCTCACTATTCAAGAAGTAATGTATCCATCTGGATGACTATGGCCTTTCAGGCCGGGGTTCTCAATATTGGTGGCTTTATGGCCTGTCATCGTTTCGTCTCCCATGTCACGGGGTTTGCGACGTTTTTTGGTTATGAACTCAACAAAGAGGATTCAAGCCATGCCATTGGGATGTTGATTGTTCCTCTTTTTTTTCTTCTTGGGGCCATGTTGAGTGGGGTGTTAGTCGACATTAGATTAAAACAACATAAGAAACCAAAATACTATATCGCCTTTGGTGTTATCTTTTTCCTTATTCTCATTGTGCTTTTAGGAGGAATGAGTGGGAAGCTCGGTGTGTTTGGTGAAAGCGTTTATAGTCTTGGAGATTATTTGCTTCTCATTCTTCTGTGTTTTATTTGTGGTGTTCAGAATGGAACTATTACCACTGTTTCAAAATCAGTCGTGCGAACAACTCACCTTACGGGGATTACAACCGACTTGGGAATTGGATTAGTGCGCTTAATGAATTATAAAAAGATTCAAGAGCCTTTGGACAACGAAAAGAAGGCCACTATGATGAGAGTCGGGATCATTTTCTTTTTTGGTCTGGGTTCTGTTGTAGGTGGTTACGCTTTTAATCACCTGGAGTATCTGGGATTTATTATCCCGGCGCTAACTTCCGGGGTTCTTTTTTTGATGATGCTTTATTTTCAGCTATTCAAGCGCGCTTAGCTTTTTGGTAAATAGAAGAATTGTGATTTAGCCACGAATGAGTGCATCCCTGAAAAGATTCAGAGTGACCAATGAATAAAAAGCCCTGATCAATCGTGTGCTCATATAATTTATGAGAGATTAATTCAGTTGTTTTTTTATCAAAGTAAATAAGAACATTTCGACATAAAATTAAATCGAAAGTTTTAGGGGATCCTTTATCATCAACAAAAGAAGCTTCAATTAAATTGTGAGGCATGAAAACCACTTTTTCTTTTAAGTGTGCTTTGATTCTAAACCATCCTTTTGCTTCACGTTCGCCAATATCTAAGCATTCCTCTTGGTAAAGGTCCGGTATCTCGTGAAGTTTAGAAAGAGGGTAAACAGCATTGTCAGCAGTTTTTAAAACCTTTGTATCGATATCGGTTCCGATGATTTTAAAATCTCGTCCCGGCGGAAGATAGTGCTTGAGCACCATCGCGAGTGTATACGCTTCTTCACCTGTTGAGGCAGCTGCAGACCAGATGTGAAAAGTTGTTTTATCTCCTTTGAGCCACTTGGGAAGAATATGCTGGATAAGAAAATGAAAATGGTCCGGCTCGCGGAAAAAATCCGTTTTGTTGGTTGTCAGGATGTTGATAAACTCCTGCCACTCCTCATGCGTATCGGGAAGTGTTTCCAGGTAATTTCTATAGTCAGAAAAATTTTTATAACTGTGCTCACGCAGTCTTTGAGTCAGTCTGGTTTTGATTAAATCCAACTTTGCCTGCTTCATTGAGATGCCGGAGAGTTTTTTTATTCTCCCGGCAAAGTATTCAAAATCTTCTTGAGTAAGAGGGGACGGCCCAAAGGCCGTCCATAAAGAATCGGTGAACATTGTATTACCTAAATATCTTCAAAACCAGGGTTGTTGTAATGAGGCACATCTCCTGAAGCTTTTTTATACTCCATTTTGGGAGCTGCTTTTTTAGGGGCTTTCATTGGCACAACATTACTCTTCTGAACTTTTGCTACAGTTTTAGGGGCCTCGTAGGTATGAGTGTGAGCGGCAGTGCTTTCTCCGTTAATGGTCAAAATGAGTTGAGAAACTGCATTTTTAAGAGAGTCGGCCTGAGCTGAAAGTTCCTCGGCTGCGCTTGCACATTCTTCAGAAGTCGCAGAATTGACCTGAGTCATCTGATCGAGCTGTCCCATTGCCTTAGTGATTTCTTGCACACCTTGGGCCTGTTCCTGGCTGGCCGATGCGATTTCAGTGGCCATGTGAGAGACACCTGATACATTCTTAACGATTTCTTCCAGCATGTCACCGCACTTTTGTGCAATCAGTACACCGTCTTCAACTTTAAGTTTTCCTTCCTGAATTAATTTCTCAACACTTGTTTTTGTCTCAGCTGCAACCTGATTTGCCTTTTCGACACTCTCTCCCAGCATTGTACTAATTTCGAGAGCCGCTGTTCCACTTACTTGTGCAAGTTTACCAACTTCTTCGGCAACAACTGCGAAGCCTTTGCCATGCTCTCCCGCTCTTGCTGCTTCAACTGAAGCGTTGAATGAAAGCAGTTTTGTCTGGAAAACGATATCGTTGATGATCTTTGTTTTACTTCCGATTTCTTCAATGACTTTTACAAAACCAATCATGCTTTCGTTGCTGCGGTTAACTTCTCTCATGATGTTACTGTTGCTTTCATTAATTGAGTTCATTGAATTAATCATTTGCTCAACAACAGCTTTACCTTCAACTGCAGCTTGATGAGAATTAGATGTCATCTGTGCCGTTGAATTAGCATTGTCAGAATTTTTAGCGACCATTGAATTCATCTCTTCAATTGATGTAGCCGTTTGCTCAAGAGCTGAAGCTTGCTCAGTCGTTGCTTGTGAAAGCTCTTCTGATGACGAGGCGATCTGGTTAGCAGCACTGCTAACTTGAATAGAGCCTTCATCAAGTGACCTGATGACATCTTGAATGGCCTTTGATGTGGCCTTTAAAATAACAAAAGCAATGGCCGTTGCGGCGAGGGTAGAGAAGATGCTAATGAAAAGCATTAGGTTTTTTGCTGTATGGAAATTCTCTTCAGCTTTGGTCGCTTCAGTGCTTAGAACTTTTTCATTGGCAGCAACAAGTTCAAGAAGTCTCGCTTCAGCCTCTCTTCTAATAAGGCGTGCTTCTTTATTGACTGCACTTGCAGTTTTATCGTCATTTAATAAGGCCGCTTTTTGAATGATAAGAGATTTTTCCCACCATGCTTTGAATTCTCCTTCAATTCTTTCCCATTCAGGAAGTCTCTCTTTTGAAGATTCTTTTTTAGCAGTTTCCAGAAAACCAATCATGTTTTTATGACTGTCATCCAACTCTTTGTTGATTTTTTCTTTGCCTTCTTTTGTTTCCTCAATAATCAGCATTGCCTGCCTGATGGCCAGCTGACGAAATTCTGTCTGGACTCTGTACGAATTCTGCATCCTTGGAACAAAAGTTTCGGTGATGCCTACGATAGTGCCGTTCATAGCATTCATGTTGTAAATACCAAGAACAGCGATTGTACAACTGGCGATGATAAAGATGGCCAGAACAAAAGCGAGTTTCGCATTGAGACTAAATTTTTTCATTGAAGCTCCCTTTTTTTGGATATTGTTTTTAGAGACGTATGCCGTTCGGCATACAAACACCATGTTTTGAAGGATTGTCTGAATCTCGTAAGAAAAACGAAATATCGGTTTTATTTAGGAGCTTTGAGATTTCTTATACGAGCTTTAAGTTTGAGGATTTCTTCGATTAGGTTGTCGAATTCTGTATCGTAACTAGCATTGGAAATACCCGGATCTCCCAATAGATCCTCTAATGTAACTTCAAAGGCCCGGGCGATATTTATATAAGGTTCACCCCTTATCGCTCTTCCGTACTCCCATTCACGATATGTCGTTTCTGGAACGCCAATTCGTTTCGCGGCTTCTCTCATTGTGAGATTACGGGCCTCTCTAAAACGCTTAAGTCTTTTTGAAATGTGTTCGAGTGAATATGGCATTTTTTTAGGATTGGTGAGTTAGTTTTGTATAATTGTATATTCTATATTAAATAATCGTTCTATTTGTTCGTCTTTTTAAAATGCTCATTCGTCCAAATCGGGAGAAGCTGGTGGACATTCTGGAAGAAGTTTTTGAATCCATTCGTGTAATTAAAGCATCCTACCTTGTTCATGAGGTAAAAGCACCATGGTCGATAAAAGCAAGGTGTAGAGGAGATGTTCGGTTTATCCTGGTATTTGAAAATAGGTGTTGGATACGTACAAAAAAATCTCCAGAAGGCATCCAACTCTCAAGTGGCGATATGTTTTTGCTCTTTAGCGATGATGATTACGTCCTTTCTGATGAGCAGGAAAGATTGCCGACGGAGTTTAAAAACTTATGTTTGCATGAGCAAGGTGGAAATCGTCTGAAGTATGGCGGAGACGGTGATGCTGCTTTAGTCATCACTGGTTTTTTTAATTTAGATTATAACCTTGATTTGCTTATCAAGATTCTTCCTTCTGAAATGCACTTACCAGTATGCCGGGTTCGTTGCCGGGCCTTCCGAAGTATTTTTGAACTGATGATGGTGGAGTCTGAAAACCATTTGATCGGCTCCCAGGCCATCGTTGACAGGCTTTGTGAGATATTTTTTGTCTATGCTCTAAGAAGTTATTCTATCGACTTCAGGGACTCACTTTCAGGCTGGCTTGCGGCTTCTCTTGATGAAAATTTAAAAGATGTAATGATCGGTATCCATCAGGATATAGGTTATAAATGGACGGTCGGAACGATGGCCGAAAAAGCTGGTATGTCCCGTTCCGCATTTGCTTCGCGCTTTAAGTTGGTCGTGGGGTCGTCTCCATTGGAATACTTGACGAGATGGCGTGTGCACAAGGCAGGACTTCTCTTTCAGAAGAATAATATGAGTATCGCCGAAGTCGCTCACAGTGTTGGTTATGAGTCAGAAAGCGCTTTTAGTAAAGTCTTTAAAGAAGCCTGCGGTGTTACACCTGGAGAATTTAAACGAAATTATAAAAAAGGCAAAGTGGCTACTGAAGAATTGCTTCTTGTGGAACCAGACGTTCCTGTGTTTTAGGAATTAATTGAATTTTAAGCTGGTCATTTGTTTCTTTTTCTTCAGGTTTTGAAGACAGAATCATAAGTAAATTCTTTTTTAAAGATTCTACTGTCGCTAGGTCAGTCAGTCCTTTGACATATTCAATAGTAATGGTCTCGCAGTCATTTGTTCCAGTATAAATAATTCCAACACCCGGAGACTTTAGCATCGTTCCTCTTGCCCAAATTCTGATGTTTTTCCACTCGTGAGGGAAAGTGTATGACCTTGGAACTTTTCCGGCGCTAATAAGCATTGAGCATGTCAGGTTCTCTGGATCGCTATCGATCTTCTTAAAAAAAGTTTGCAATTTTTTAGTCGGAATCAAAGCACATGGAAGAAGAGTGTTGAAGATAAACTTCGCGGCCTGATCCATTTTATGTGATTGAATAATGTGCTTAATTTTAGATAGAAATTTTTGCTGGTGAATTTCATCGCGCTTTCCTACAACAACGACAGTTGAAAGAATGTTCTGGAATGAGTAGCGGATGCGCAATAGGGGGCGAAGTGTTTTTGGAAGATAGGCCATGATAGGCGTCTTCAGGTCTCCACGTTCACGTAAAGTCAGGTCGTATGCGCTAAAGGCATTAAAAGCAATATACTCTGTCAGACTGGCCTGAGCGCTCTTAGAGAGTTCGCGCAGAGATTGCCTTTGTTCTTCGCTTAAGTCGAAAGTAAGAGAAGAAACCTGGCGTCCTGATGATTCAGGATGATCCACAAGAGAGGCCATTTTATATTGGCGCTGGCCTTTAAGTGATTTTCTATTTTCCCAAAGTTTACTGATAAACCATTTTGCTCCCATTAGCGTCCATAGTTGGCGGTAACGGAAGGTCTCTCTTTTTTTAGCTTCCTCGCGAACGGGCATGTTATTCATTAATCTAAAGATTTCTTCCATGATTAAGAATTGTCCGGCAGCATCGCAAAGAGTATGGTGAACATTAAAAATGAGTTGCTGGCGATTTCCCGGAAGTGGTGAAATTAAAAAAGTAAATGTATGTGCATTTTCTAAGTCAAACTTCTGTGAACAGAAAGTATCAATCTCGGAAGCTGATAATGGGTGGTCGCTGACTTTAAGTGCCAGGTTTAAATTAACATCATCAGCACTGATAACTGAGCGGCTCCAGCCAAAAAAACCTTGAGTGGTTTTTGTTCTAAGCCATGGAATATCATTGATTGCTTGTTTAAGGATTTGTTTAAAAAAAAGAGGGTCTAAAGTGCCGTCAAATTCAACGATGATCTGGCTATTATAGGCAATAGTCTCCGATTCGTGCGCTAGCATGAACTTTTCTAAGCTATTTAACGGAAGGCGGTTTTTTAGTCTCATGGCTTCATCATAGACTAATCCTTAGGCACCTTGGGAAAACCCTGTAAAAAACACCCGGGCCGTGTGATAATTAGACAATGACTAACTCATGGAATAAACGTAAGCCAAGACTGATTAAAGGGCTCAAGACCCTATTGCATCCCTTTTTTAGGGCCTATTTCCGCCTAGAGGTTATCCAAAAAGAAGAACTCAAGGCAGTTCCAACCCTCTATGTTTCCAATCACAATATTGGGGCTCTCATTGAAAGCCATAGCATCCTCTTTGAAGTGGATCGATTGTTTAAGCACTCTCATATCGTTTTTGGTTTTACTCATCCTTCTATTTTTCGTGTGCCGTTGATTAAAGAGTATTACGAATGGGTAGGAGCTGTCCCTGCGACCTATGAAGTGGCTAGAGAAGTTTTTGCAGCAGGAGATTCGGTTCTTATTTTTCCAGGTGGAAACAAGCAGGCCTTGCGCAGTTTAGCTGATTATAAGAAGAATTCTTTTAGAGACAGTCACGGTTGGGCAAAAATCGCCAAAGAAAATGGAGTGGATGTCGTGCCTATTACTTTTAAAGGCAGCCATTTTGTAAATCCAGTGTTTTTTCAAAGTCAGTGGCTTTCAAAGATACTGGTGCTTCCCTGGATTTTAGGATTGAAGTGGCTTTCAGTTTCTTTAGGTCAGATTCTTATGTGTGGGCTTTTTATTTTTCTCATGACCTTGCTTTCACTTCCATGGTGGGCGATAGTCCCACTGGCCATCTTTGTTTTTTCCATCACACCATTGACTGTGATTTTTCCTTCAAAAATTACGATGACTTTTCATTCAAGATTAAAAACGAGTCAGATGAGTCAGGATGAGCTGGAGGACAAGGTGGCAGAGATTATGAATCAGATCTATGACTCTTAATTTCTTCATCGAGGATCTGGCAAAAACGCTCGATACTTTCTTTCTTAAAAGCGCCTTTTAAATACTCTACACAAACAAAGTCGTGGGTTTCATTGCTTGTGACTAAAATGCCAATACCGGGCGAACGATACATTGTTCCGCGGGCATAGAACTTGGCATTTTTAAATTCATCAGGGAAAACAACATCTTTAGGAGTGCGTCCGCTGCTGATAAGAATAGAGCAGTCGTGAACTTTTTTTTCTTTTTTCTCCAGAAGAAAACGAAGCTTTTGGTAAGAAGTGAATTTAGTAATAAGACCTGCAAAAAAGAGAACCTTTCTTATTTCATCACCGCCAGAGCGGTATTTGTAAAAGTCTCTGAAGTGTTCCAGGGCCTGTTCGTTGGTGATTTTTTCTCTTTTAAACTTCATCCAGATAAAGCCAACCAGGTTTTGAAAGGCGCGCATTTTTTTCATTTCAAAACGCATGCTCTTTGGGATGTAGATCACAACTGGATTTTGGTTATCGCCGCGTTCTTTTTGGATTCGGTCAAAAGCGCGTAGGGCGCAGAAAGAGAAAAAGGTCGTGGCCGAAAGTTTCGTTTTTCTAACTGATTGATCAATACTTTTTTTATCATACTCCAAAAGTGAGTAGCTCATAACACGCGAGGTTGTTTCGTGGTCAAAAAAGCGCGAGATTTGAATAGGTTCTTTTTTTTCGCGTTTAAAAAGTCCAAAAAGTTGTTTTAAATACCAAAGCGGTGATGTCTTAAGAAAGTAACTTCTAAAATGGACAATTTCAGAAAGCGAACGTGGAGTGTAGTCTTCACCGCGATAAATAGTAAAAAAATCCTGTAAGTAATTCATCTGAGCGTGACCATCAAAAAGCGGATGATGGAAAGAGAAGATGAGCAGGTGTTTTCCATTTTTATTCATCAATCCCAATTTTACAGGAGGAGAGGTTTCATCAAAATGAGAAGCTAGAAACGTCTCTTCATGTTTGTCAGTCATCAGTGTGGTGATGGCATTGGCTATTTCACTATTTGAAAATTTGCGATATGTGCACTTACCGGTTTCATAAGAACAGATCAGGTTTAACTGTGGCTCTAATTCCACTTGCTTGATGAAAGTTTGTCTGATCTTTTTTAAGTCGAAAGCGGTTTCTGATTCAAAATAAAAGAATGAGTTAAAAGGCAGGTCCTCTCTTTCAAAAGCGAGTAGGAAAGTGTCTTGAAAAGATAACTTCACTTGAGTCATGTATTCCCTTAATTGACGAGAGTTCTTTCTAAGCTTAACATTGAATTCATGAATCAAACAAGATTGAAATCTCCTCCTAAGGCCCGTGGAAATCTCTTCCTAGGCAATCTCTTTCAAATGAAAGATGAAGGGGTTCAGTTTTACCCTCGCATGGCCCGCCTTTATGGTGATGCCATTACAGCACGCATTGGCTGGAAGAGCTTTTATTTGTTTTTTCATCCCGACCATATCAAAGAAGTTCTTCAGGATAAATCTGATATCTATATCAAGGGTGATCAATACAATCAGTTAAGGCACTTAATGGGGACCGGTCTTTTGACCAGTGAAGGAAAGGACTGGGAAAAACAAAGGCGCATGCTCAATCCTATTTTTGGAAAAAATGGTCTGGATATTTTACTAGTTCAGATTAAAAAGGCTTCAGAGCAATTTGTTGCCAGGCTTGAAGTGGAACAAGAGCTCGACTGGTCGAGAAAGATGTTTGATTTTGCCCTAGAGGTTGCGGTGACTTCATTTTTTGGTTCGAGCCTCGATTCTCAAAAGATGGATCAAATGGCCCACGACATGCACATTTGCATGCGGTTTGTTTCTCGTAGAATGACTAATCTTATTAATGTACCTCTGAGTTTTCCGGTAAAAGAGCACGTAGAGTTTAAGAGTGCTTTAAAAAGAGTGAAGACCGAAATTGAAAAGCTTTACGATAATAAAATTCAGAATAAGGGCCGTGATTCAAAAGATATGCTGGATCTTTTAATTGCCGCAGAAGATGAAGATAAGCTCAACTTGAGCCGTGAAGAAGTTTTTGATCAGGTCATGTCGTTTTTAATTGCCGGTCATGAAACGACGGCGATTACGATGAGCTGGTTTTATTATTTGTTGGCCAAAAAACCAGAGTACCAAGAACGTTTAATCAAAGAGCTCGAGAGCGGTGATTATAAATTTGAAACATCAAATGAGTTAGGAAAATATCCTTTTCTTGAGGCCATCATTAACGAAACGATGAGACTTTATCCTGCCGGATGGGTTATTGCCCGTAACATTACTGAGGATAATTCAGTAGGGCAGTGGAATGTTAAAAAAGGACACGTCCTGGCCGTTTGTCCGTATGTCGCTCATCGCGATCCGAGATGGTGGAAGAATCCTGATGATTTTATGCCTGAAAGATTTTTAGATAGTGAAGTTATTAAAAATCTTCCACGCGGAGCTTTTGTGCCTTTTAGCATTGGCAAAAGAAATTGTATTGGATCGCGATTTTCGTTGATGGAAATCACGGTGTTTGCTTTAGAATTTTTCAAGCATTTTAAAATGACAACTATGCAGAAAGAAGTGGGAGTTAAAGGGTATGTCACCCTTAAGACCGACCGCCCCGTTCGCCTGACATTGCATAAGAAATAATCTTCTGTTAAAATGGTCCTATGACTCAACAGAAATCGTTTCCATTCACTATTTCATCACGCAAAACCATCGCACTATAGTTTTGACTGGGGAGTCTTGCCCTCGGTCACCTTTACATTCATAACATTTTTCCCATTTATTTAACTTCCAACCAAGGACTTCGTATGTACGACGATGTGATTTTACTCACAGAACGCGACTATTTAAGAATCAGGCATCTCTTAAGTTTTAAGAGCAGCGGTGACTATGAAAATTTAGAAATTGAAATTGAACGCGCCAGAATTATTGGTGAGCATGAGATCCCTTCGGATCTTGTAATGATGAACTCTAAGGTAACCTTCCTGACAGTGCAGGAAGATAAAACCATGACTATCATTTTGACTTATCCTAGTGAAGCTAACTTTGAAGAAGGCCGCATTTCTATCCTGGCCCCTTTAGGATCAGCTCTTATCGGTCTGCGAGTAGGGCAGGAGATTAATTGGATGTTTCCCGATGGAAAAACCAAGACGCTTAGGATTTTAGAAGTTGCGAAGCCTTAAAGAAGGCTTCGCATTTCTTGAATAGTCATTTTCATGTGAACAGGATGCTCATCAGGAGTGTTTTGGACACTTTTGCCTGAATAAGTGTGCTTCTTAAAAAGTGGCATCAAGTCTTCATTGTAAAAGTCAGACATTTTGCCGACAAATTCTTCTGTGGTCATTGGTCTGAAAGAGTCACTTGATATCAGTTGATTTAAAAAAGCGCCAAGACCTCCGCTTGCCTGATATTTATAGTTCAGGTAGGCCATGAAGTTTTTTCCTTGAGTGTAAGCGTCCATGTGAGTGTAGCGGCGGTACTCAGAATTCCCGGCCATATTCGAGCGAATATTGTTTGGGTTCTCCAGAGTGCCCGCTCCTGTATCACTCCATGTGGTGATGGCCTCATCAATCCAGCCAGAGTTTCCATTGGCCGGCATAAAACCACCACGGGCAAAGTATGAATGAGTCAGTTCATGGTTAAGTGCCCACACATCAGTCATCGTGGCCCCACAGTATTCCATTCCTCCGCTACCGGCGATAAAGACTGTGACACTTTGGTGCAGGAAAGGACCGTACTTCGTTTCCAGACCATCGAGGCTTTGAGTGATTTTAGTTTTAATATTATCCAGGTTTAAACTTTTATCCCCTGTATAAACGATGGCCGGAAGTTCTCTTCCATCGATAGATTTAAACACAAAACTCTTTTCGTTATAACGACCTGTCCACGCAGTGTGAAAGTAAAGCGATGAAGATGTATAGGTCTCAGGAAATTCGATTCTGTAGCGGTTGTTTTCCAGAGTCGTGACTTTACCATTGGTATAAATCTTCTGTTTATTCATACTTTTAAAATCAAGGTTCAATGTGATTTGATACTGATCGAATTCAAAGTTTGCTGGCAAATAAGCTTCTAGGTAAGAGCGGTCTCCTAAATCAGTAAACCAAAATGCAGAAGAGACGCCTTCGCCACCAAAGTTCACACCTTGAGTAATTGGTGAGCTGATTTCCAGCTTATGTAATCCAGGAGCTGTATTCTTAAGTGCAATTCTAAACCACGTGTCTTTATCTGGAGAGCTGATGACTTTTGAAGAAACAGCTTCTCCATCTAAACTCATGCTTGTTGGGTTTTCTACCAGGTCAAAGGCGACCATGCCGGCCTCTTTCGTTTCAAAGACGAGAGTCGATTGTGCCGTGACTTTTTTAGTTTTAGGATCGTATGTGACAGAGTAGTCCGCTGTTTTTATATCGATAAAAACAACTTGCCCTTCTGGGACCTTAAACGCCTTGGGAGCGTGGAAAATACCTTCAGCATTGAGAGTAAAAGACCAGAATAGGGCGATCATGGCCACTAGGGGGTTTTTCATTTTTTCTTCCTTGAAAAAGTGTCTCTTCAACACTAACGAGTGTGCGGAGCAATCGTCAACGACTTAAAAAAGTGGAATAGAATGATCAGCTTTTTTTTGCACGTGAAGCGAAGTGTTTTTTAAGGGCTTCGGCGGAAGTCTTTATGGGATCAACCTTCTTGAAAGCTTTTTTAAGAGTATTGTTTAGACTTTGCCACAAGCTTTTACGAATACAAATCCCCATGCGTTTATTCTCGATGATGGTTGGATTTAACTGGATAAGGTTTTTATACTCCGGGTGTTGATACATTAGGAAGTGCTTGAGCATACTGACATCGACGAGAGCACCGTCAAGTCTTCCCAGGGCAACTTTTTTAATATTCATCTCATCTTTAACGGCCATTTCTGATTTCAGAATACCTTTTTGGATCATTTCATTGATCTCTTTGGTATTGCCGTAATCCTGAACAGTGCCAATTTTGTATTGAGCGAGGTCTGTCGCTTGTTTGAACATAAGTGGATGTGAAATTCTTTCAGCAATGCCGAGATCAGATCTGCTGATCGTTTCAGAAAACATAAATCCACTTTGGCAGTCTTCCGGCCATGCAGGGTAGTAGCCTATGTATTTTCCTTTTTTAGTTTCATTAATGGCACGCGACCAAGGCAGCCAGTAGAACTCTGTTTTGACTCCGACATTTTTTAAAGCTTCTGAGAGCGTCTTATTCATAGAGCCGTTGCCATCACAATCTTTTTGGCAAGTGTGTGGTGGGAATTCGAGAGTCGCTATCTTCCAGGTTGAAGCTTGGGCCATTGACTGGAAACCTAAGAGAAAAATGAAAGAGCATATACCTAAATTCATAGGGTCACATTATAGTGGATGCCTTAAAAAAAGCCATGGTTTATAGAAAATTAAAGCATTCTTAAGACCACCAATCTACATTTGAACTCTTACATGGGCGTTGGGCGATTTTCATCGTTTACCCACCCGCCAACATTTTCTGACTGAAAGTCACTGAAGGCCTTTTCTAAACCTGCCAGAACTTCAGCTGTTGTTTCAAACAATGCTTTTGCTTTAGGGTCGTTCACATGCACGCTCTCATCATGACAGTAGCGTTTGAGCTCATAAATGCTTTGGGCGATATTGAGTGCTTGTTCTTTGGGGTCGTCAGAGTGGAATCTTTGTAAAGTGTCCATAGGTTTCCTCCTGTGAAAAGACGTGCTACCTAGGAGGAAAAAGTGCAAGTTTAAAACCATAGCATTAGAGAGTTTTTCTTATGTATTCTTTTTGATCTTCTTTACTTCTTTCTTCGCGTGATACTCCGCTAGCACAGCCAGCACTTGAGTCTTTTGTGCAATTTTGTGAAGCAGGTCTTTTAGTGACTTCCAGATGTAACACCTTATTCGCTGAATTCCACCTATAGACTCCGCTCTTATAACCTGTGAGATATCTTCATAAGTTCGCTCACTTCTCTCGGCCAGAGTGTCTACAAAGGTATTTAAAAGTTCGCGATCGTCGAGAATAACACTTACGACATCTGTTTTTTCTTCATTTGAATGGCGCATAAGTAGTCTCCTAACTTGATGTTTCCTCGTTTGACTAAAATGCAGATTCAGTACCAAAGTTTAAGAGTTCAAAATGAGAAAAAAAGCCACCCAAGTACCGGGGTAAAAAGCTACAGGTCAAAAGTCGCTCTGCCATAATGCCTCAAATCGTCTAAAAAATAGTCAGTTTCTAAAAAACTTCTAATAGGATCAAGGGAGTTACCGCTAAAGAGCTTGACCAGCTCGGGAGATACGGTGATCATTTTTTCCAACTCATACCATGGAGAATATCATGAAAAATATCAAAGCTTATGCTGCTCAAGATGCTCATAGTCCACTTGCTCCTTTTTCTATTGATCGTCGTGATCCACGCGCAGATGATGTTGAGATCTCAATCACTCACTGTGGAGTTTGCCATTCAGATGTTCACCAAGCGAGAAACGAATGGGGAGGCTCAGTTTTCCCAATCGTCCCAGGGCATGAGATCGTTGGAGTCGTGACGAAAGTTGGCAGTAGTGTAAAAAAATTCAAGGTCGGTGATCGCGTAGGTGTTGGGTGTTTAGTGGATTCATGCCAGCACTGTCAATCTTGTAAAGAAGGACTTGAACAGTATTGTGATAACTCTGTTGGAACATACAATGCGGTTGAAAAAGATGGCTCGAGAACATACGGAGGTTATTCAACTGCAGTCGTTGTTAAAGAATCTTTCGTTTTAAAAATTCCAGATAATTTATCGATGGATGGAGTGGCCCCACTTCTATGTGCAGGGATTACAACTTATTCACCACTAAGACACTGGAAAGCAGGGCCTGGAAAAAAGGTGGCCGTGATTGGACTCGGAGGCCTCGGGCACATGGCCGTTAAATTGGCCCACGCTATGGGAGCCGAAGTCACTATTTTAAGCCAGAGTCTAAAAAAAGAAGCAGACGGAAAGAGGCTAGGAGCGAGTGCATTTTATGCCACTTCAAATCCAGAGACATTTACCAAGCTAGAAAGTACATTTGATTTAATTATCAATACAGTTTCAGTAGAGCTTGATTGGAACTTATACTTAAATCTTCTAAAACGTGACGGCTCAATGGTGCTTTTGGGAATTCCAAACACAGCGCCAACAGTTCAGGCCCCAGCGCTTATTTTTGGCAGACGTTCTCTTGCCGGATCGTTGATTGGAGGTATCCAGGAAACACAAGAGATGTTAGACTTCTGCGGAAAACACGGAATCACTTCAGATATTGAACTCATCAACATGAATCAAATCAATGAAGCTTATGAGCGCATGTTAAAAGGCGACGTCAGATACCGTTTTGTTATTGATATGGAATCTTTAAAAAAGGCGTAAAATGCAGACAGCAGATATTCAATCAATTATTGAAGTGGAAATCCCTATCGTAAAACAAATGGGAGTGATCTTTGATGAATTTAAAATAGATTCTTGTATTGCCTCAGTGCCATTGGCACCGAATCACAATCACAAAGGAACTGTTTTTGGTGGAAGCTTGTACTCCGTGTGCACATCTGCTTGTTATGGACTTATGTATTCATTGCAAATCGCCCATCAACTGGAGGGTTTTGACCTGGTGATTGGCGAAGGCAAAATCAGGTATCTGAAGCCGGTAGATCGCGATTTTAAAGTAAAGGCCGAAATCATTCCAGCCGAGTGGAGTGAGTTTAAAAAGAAAATTGGCACTAATGGTTTTGGAAAAATTCAATTAAAAGCAAAAGTTTTTATGGATAACGACTCAACACCGCTTTGTGATTACTCAGCGGTGTTTGTATTAATGAAAAAGACTAATTAAAAAGCTCGCACGCTTCTTCGAATTTTAGAGCGAGCTCTTTTCTAAAGACATTCGGATCGTGGTACTCAAACACCACCTGCTTTTTTTTGAAGTTTCCTTTGCTGTCGTTAAACTCTGGAAAACCCCAGTTAATTTTTGATTCAATAACAATCTTGCCATTGTCTCCACGCAGTTCTTCAAGAGTTGTTTTTAGCGAGTATTGCACTTGCGGTTTTTGTTCACGCGGAACACTCTTAGCGAGGTTTTTGATTCCTTCTTTGACTTCCGCATCGGTAATCTTAAAGGCATCTCCCATGTTGCTTTCATAACTTTGGGCCAGTAGTGTTTTTTCATTACTGCTGACGATCTTAATATCTTTGTCCGTCGATGTTTCCAGGTAACGGTAAAGAAAGTTTTTCTTTGTTTGTAGTAAGTAATCCAGGTACGCCTGATTGTCTTTAAAGAGCGCGTGGATCTTGATATCAAGTTCTTTTTTGAGATTATTAATGTCATTCATATCCATAAATTTAACACCACCTCAATTAAAAAAGCCACCCCAAAAGGGGCGGCTTCTATTGATAATGGGAACAAAGGTCGATGAACTTTTTGAGTCTCGATAGTTTATGAAATTATCGTCTCCTTTTTAGTCTGGATCCGGTCGCTTTGTAGGACTATGACGTCCGCCTTGTCCAGAACATCTGGAAGTTCATCTCTTGCGCGAAGGGCCTCAATACAACCTCATCACTTCGCTTCCCGTTAAAATAAATTGCATGTCGGATGCCAAAGAGAAACTTCTGCGAAATTTGCTTGGTATACGTATTGCAATTATAGCAAGGCTACCAAACAAGAGGAGGTTATGTGGATAAGGTAAGCGAAGTGATGATTAAAGATTTAGTGTGTTGCACACCTATTACAAAGATCGAAGATTCAAAACTTATGATGGAGAAATATGAATGCTCCAAGCTTCCCGTGGTCAATAGTCTTGAAGATAAAAAGATCATAGGAGTTGTAAGCATTGGGGACCTTGCGGCCAGCGCCGAGAAGGTTATTGATTGCATGTCAAAAGACACCCGCGCTGTTGATGAAGATTCAACAGTTGATGAATGTTTAAAGCTTATGATCATGAATAACATAGAGCAAGTTCCGGTGATTGATAAACAAGGTCATCTATGTGGGATCATCACGGAAAAGATCCTTTTAAAAAAATAAGAAGGGGAAAATCGCCCCAGCTAAATAATAGCAAACTCTTTAAATAACAACTCAAGTATTGCGGCATGAATAGTGCAATCCACTATGTACGATGTCGTCTTCAAGGAGGATGTATGAATATAGTTAAAGAAAATAACCGTCAAAGAGGGCTTGATAAGAACCTGCAAGATGATTGGATTCCAGATCAACAGCGCAAAGCCAATGCGACATCCAATGAAATGCCGGAGTATGGAGGGGACTTAAAAAGAAAAGACACTTTAAGAAACAATCCTAAAAATCCATCCTCACAAAAAGATTCCAATAACTGGAAAAAGAAAAACGTCTAGGAGTTTATATGAATCAGGTGACAGAGATTATGAACAACGATCCGATGTTTTGTACGTCGGAGACAAGAATTGCAGAAATTAAGCACCTTCTAAAAAAATATGATTACAAGGAGCTTCTGGTACTAGACTCAGAAAAAGACCGCCATCCCATTGGAGTGGTTAGTTTGGAAGATATGGCCTCTGAGGCCATTGAGCATGGAGCGATGCCTTCGGATACAAGTGCGGTGGAATGCATGAGAAGTATCCCTGCCGTTGTTGCAGAAAACTCGAGCTATGAAGAATGTCTCAATGTGATGAGGCAAAATCACATGGACTTTATTCCAGTTGTGGATATGAATGGCCATGTGACTGGAGTTGTAGAAAGAGAAAAACTAACTAAAATGTTAATGTAAAAAAAAGGCCACGGGTGTGGCCTTTTTTATAATTGCCTGCCCCGGTAATAAGCACTTTCATCTACTTCATCATTTCGATCAGCAATCAGGTCTTCCTCATCTTCTTCATCTTCTTCGCCCAACGCTTCCAACATGATTTCATTGTCTTCTTCATCTTCAAGTTCATCAAGATCCTCGACGTCGTATTCCATACCCATTAAGGTTTCTTCCAGGCTATTAATATTTTCGTCATCAAACAATACGCCTTCAGGTGTAACTTGATCGCCTTTGGGATTAGTTAATTTATTAAATTCTTTATAAGAAATGGTGTCTGCTTTACGGGTCATAAAAAGCTCCTTTTTCATTTTGCATTTCCCAGCTTTTTTATATGCAATCACTAAGCCGTCATATGTTAATTGATGCCACGAGTAGGTCATTGTGTTTATCCCAAAACATTATTTGTGCAGGTCCTTTTTTTGCGATAAAAACGTACTATGAACATAATTCGCGAAAACAAGTGTCTCAATCATTTGGCCCATGCAGGAGAAATGGGAAAAAGGATTGCGACTTTTGATTGGCAATCGACACCTATGGGGGACCCATCGAAGTGGCCGGCGAATTTGATCACGGCTTTGGGGATTATGTTGGAAAACAAATTTCCTATGTACATCGTTTGGGGACAAAACCTTATCCAGTTTTATAATGATGCTTATATCGAACTCCTTGGTGATAAACATCCAAAGGCCCTAGGCTCTACTCCGAGCGTGACCTGGTCTGAATTGTGGGAAGAAATCTCTCCTTTGTTTGAAAGTGTGTTCAATGGAGAAAATGTACGTTTTGATGATCACCCGATGACGATCAATTACAATGGGCGCATGGTTCAGCGCTATTTTAATTTTACTTATTGCCCGATTAGAAATGCCGACGGAACAGTGGGAGGAGTGCTGGACACTGTTATTGATACAACCAGTGATGTTTTGAATAAAAAGGCCTTATCCCGCAATGAAGAAAAATTCAGGATCTTGCTTGAAGCGGCCCCGATGCCATTTTTATCAATGGATAAAAATTGGGTTGTTGATTATATCAATCCGTCTGCATTGGCCTTGATGAAAATGGAAATTGAAGAACTCATTGGCTATACCATTTGGGAAGTGTTTCCAAGTTTGCGCGGAAGTGTTTTTGAAGAGGCCTATCATAAGGCGATGGATCTGGGAGAAAACGCTTCAATCATCGGTTATTTTCCAGATTTTGGGAGATGGTATCAAGTCTGGGCCTATCCTTTTAATCAAGGGATTGCCGTTTCTTTTATTGATATTAATGAAAGTAAAAGACTGGAACAAAAACTTAATGAAGCCATCATTGTCCGCGATGACTTTCTTTCCATTTCTTCTCACGAACTCAATACACCACTGACTAGTTTAAAAATCCAATCACAACTTCTCAAGCGCGATATTGTAAGTGGCAATCCTAAAGCTTTCGAAGAAGCTCGCATTAGGCGTTTTTCTGATCATACGGAAAAACAAGTTTCCCGCCTTACTCGTTTGATTGATGACATGTTAGATGTGGCCCGCATCCGTTCAGGTAAATTGACTATTAAAAAAGAAACTTTTGACCTCGCTCAGTTTGTTAAAGAAGTTGTCATTCGTATGGACCCACATTTTAAGGTGGCAGGACTTGAATATCCTGAATTTAAAATCACAGGTTGCACCCAAGTTATCGGGGAATGGGATAGTATGCGCATTGAGCAGGTCATTAGTAACTTGATCAACAATGCTATTCGCTACGGTGAAGGAAAGCCTATTGCTCTTGCTTTAGAGTGCAAAGGAAATAAAATTATTTTCAGCGTAAAAGATCACGGTATTGGTATTGAGAAATCATCAATGGAGCGCATTTTTGATCGTTTTGAGCGCGCTTCAGAGAAACAACAAACCAAAGGGCTGGGGCTTGGTCTCTACATCGCTAATCAAATTATTGCTGCTCACAACGGAAGGATCTGGGCCGAGAGTACTGTAGGGGAAGGCTCAACTTTTTATGTCGAACTTCCCTGGAATCCTCCTACTTAGCAACTGCGGCACTTTCATTGCATTCAATAATTCATGAACATCTCTAACCACATTGGAGGGATATATGAGATTAGTTCAAGAGATTATGACTAAAAATCCAGCGTGCGCGACACCTGAGATGAGCTTAGTGGAAGTCGCACAACTTATGCGCAAGTTTGATTGCGGAGAAATCCCTGTAGTCTATAGCCTGTCAGATAAAAAAATGTTGGGAGTGATCACAGACCGGGATATATGTAACCGCGCAGTTGCCTTAGGGCTCAACCCCTTGTCGATGAATGCTGAAGAGTGCATGTCTTATCCGGCAATCAGTGTAAAGAAGACAACCACAATTGAAGATTGTTGCCAGATCATGCAGGATAATCAGATTCGACGTTTGCCAGTCTTGGATGAGAAAGAAAACTGCTGTGGAATTGTTTCTCTTTCTGATATTGCTAGATTTTCAGAAGACTATTTGGCAGCAGAGGTGGTGAAAAACATTTCTCAACCTTCTGTGAATAAGTCATCCATTTACATTTCTTATAATATTTAATGGCAGTGAGATTTTTTATCTTTAGTCGATTTGGAATGGTATCCAGGAGGATCACTGGCCGGAAAGCTTTCCAGACTTGCTTGATCTAACATCTCTTCTTCAGTCATTGTATGATCTTGCGCATTTCTTTTTTCTTCGGGTGTTCTTCCGATATTTTTATACCAAGTTTCTAGTTTTTCACCGATACATTTAATTTCCTCAATGATGTCCATGTTTGACCTCCTTCAGAAAAATATAATGCATGAGCTATGCCATTGGCCTTCCCCTTGCAATTTGAGGAAAACCAAGGAGGGGTTATGACAAGTGACTTAAGTAATTCAGAACTAAGTGTTGATCATTTCATGATTTCGACTTTTGAGAACCAGTTTCTCTTTATGTTGGTTGGGGAAGAAGGGGCAATTCTCCCATTCCTGCTGGGCAATTTGCAAAATAATGATTGAGAGCGAGACTTTTTGAAAAGGGTCATGTTACGCTTTTTAAATGAAAAAAATAATTTTACTGACCTTTGCAATGCTTTCAACTTTTGCCTTCGCAGAAGAGCTTCTCTACCGTCCAACAGGCACATACTCATACAGCAGGGAAGTGGTTCTTACCAAGAAGCGCACAGCTGAAACCTTAAGTCATATCAGCACAGAGGGACAAGCACGCATTAAAGAATTAAAAAAGACCGGCTTTACATGTATCAGAAAAAGCCAAAAGGAATCAATCTGTCAAAAGACAGAAACAGATTTTCCTTCGACCCCAGACTTCATCCAAAGTGCAGTTGATGACTATTTAAAAAACGCTCAATTTTCTTTTGCAGGCACTGGAGAACCAACGATTGTTTTTGACGGTGCCAATACTGAATGGCTGGTATATGAAGATGTTTACTTAGGTAGTAAGAAAATAAACGTCTATAGAATCACTAAAACTCCTGATGGGTGGTTTTTAAGTTTCCCGGTTTCAGAAGATCAGGGGATTGGAAATATGAACCTGGAGTCTAACAACCGTCTTGGACTTCCACTAACAATGCAGACTAAGGAAAATGGTCAGACTGTTGGGTATTTTATCAAAGCGATCTTTCTTAACTAATGTACAAATTAAGACCCTATCAAGAAGAGGCGGTGGCGGCGGCCATCACTCACTTTAAAAAAGACAATCACCCTGCGGTGATTGTTCTGCCTACTGGCGCCGGGAAAAGTTTAGTGATCGCTGAGCTTGCCCGCGTGGCGCGTGGTCGTGTTTTGGTTCTTGCTCACGTTAAAGAACTAGTTGAACAAAATCATGCGAAGTATGAAAGCTATGAACTTTCGGCCGGCATTTTTTCTGCCGGACTTAATCGCAAAGACATAGAAGAGAAAGTCATCTTTGGAAGTATCCAGTCCGTGGCCAATGCAGGAGAAGAATTCTTTGGAAGCTTTTCACTGCTAATCATTGACGAGTGCCACCGCGTTTCGATGGAAGGTAGCACTCAGTATTTTCAGGTCATCACTAAGTTAAAAGAAAAAAATCCAGCGCTTTGTATCTTAGGGCTTACAGCGACACCTTATCGTTTGGGGCTGGGATGGATCTACCAATTGCATGAACCTAAAGAAGACTTGCGAACGACAGAAGAGCGCTTCTTTAAAAAATGTATTTATGAGCTCTCAATTGGCTACATGATTAAGAATAAATTCCTGACTCCGCCAATTAAAATTGATGCTCCGGTGGCCTGTTATGATTTTTCCAGCCTGGAGCTAAAAGACGGAAGGTACTCTTCAAAAGAGATTGAAAGCGTTTTAAAAGATCAAAAAAGAATCACTCCTACCATTATCGCCAACATTATTGAAATGGCCAAGGACCGCCAAGGGGTCATGATCTTTACCAGCTCGGTCAATCACGCCCGTGAGATCCTCTCACTTCTCCCGATGGGATCAGCGATGGTCACTGGTGAAACTGAGACGAGTGAGCGCGATGAAATCATCCATGACTTTAAATTAAAGAAAATAAAATTCCTGGTTAACGTTTCAGTTCTTACGACGGGCTTTGATGCTCCTCATGTCGACGTTATTGCCATTTTGCGTCCGACCGAGTCGGTGAGCTTATACCAGCAGATTGTTGGACGTGGGCTGCGTTTGAGTCCGGGAAAAACAGACTGCTTGATTCTCGATTACACGGGAGTTGGGCACGATATTTTTTCTCCGGAAATTGATGACGATAAACCGACATCTAATTCAGTGATTGTGGATATTCTCTGCCCTCAGTGTGGCCATCACAATGACTTTTGGGGAATTGTAGAACATGAAGAGATCGTCGAGCACTTCGGACGAAAGTGTAAAGGCGCTCATGAAGACCCAGTCACTGGCGAAATCGAAGCGTGTGGATACCGCTTTCGTTTCAAAAGATGTGATCAGTGTGGTTCTGAGCAGGATATTGCCGCCCGAGTCTGTACTGAATGTCAGCATATATTGGTTGATACCGACAATAAACTCAAAGAGGCCATGTCTCTAAAAGATGCTCATATCATGAAGCCTGATACAATGACCTTCACCAAAGGGTACGATAAAAAAGGCAACGAAAGAGTAGAAATACGTTATTACGATCTGGATGGAGAGTTTTTAAGTGAGATGTTTTATTTAAACACCCCAGAAGAAGCCCGCGCTTTTTATTTTAATTTCACACGTATGCACAACCGCTTGCCAGAAAAATCACTTATCATTAACAATGCTTCCGATGTGATCAAACAGGAAAAAAGTTTCCGTCTTCCGATGTATATCATCGCCCGTAAGCAGAAGTATTATTGGGAAATTAGAGAGAAGATTTTCTAGGCCCTTGACCAGAATTTAAAAATAAACTATCTTAAGCTCATCACCACGGGATTAACCCGTCACCAAGAGGAGGTCTGTATGTTGAATGTAATCACAAAAAAGGGCCTTCGCTCATTCGTTTTCTAATCAAATTCAAATAGCAAGGTCCTTAAGTCGTTTTAGTTTTTATAACTTAACTTAAGGAGTATTCATGACTAGTTTCCAAAGGGAGTTTTTAACTTCCTATGGCTGGGATGACTTTTTTGAAAGTCAGTGCCCAGCTGTTCTAAAAAACAATCTCGTCATTGGTCGCGTGATCAATGAAGAGAGAAATCTTTATCGAATCCAAACTGATAAAGAGCATTTTATCCAGGCGAAAATCTCGGGGAAAATGCAGTACGAGGCCATCTCTCGCGTGGATTACCCCGCGGTGGGAGATTGGGTTTTATGTGACCCAAGTGGCGTGATCCATTTTATTTTTGAGAGAAAAAACATTCTCCAAAGAAAAAAAGTGGGTGAAGTTTCTGAAATTCAAATTCTGGCCAGCAATGTGGATTATGTTTTTATCGCCACATCGGTCAGTAGCGATTTGAATTACGGAAGACTGGAGCGCTACCTGACGTTTGCCTGGGAGTCCAAAGCTGAGCCGGTGATTTTATTAACCAAGGCCGATTTGGAAGAAGATATCGACAACGTCATTCTCGGTGTTGAATCAAGGTGTCCGAATGTTTGGGTGCACGCTCTGGCAAAGGATCATTTTGAAGAGGCCAGTTTTCTTCGCCGTTACTTAGGCTCAGGAAAGACTTCTGTGATCGTGGGTTCATCAGGAGTTGGGAAATCAACATTGGTGAATTTTCTTATCGGTAAAGAAATTATCGCCACTCAGGAAGTGCGGAGTGATGATGATAAGGGAAGGCATACAACAACATCGCGGGCGATGTATGAAAGTGTTTACGGTGGACTCATTATCGACACTCCAGGAATGAGAGAGTTGCAATTTTCTGATCATCAGGAAGGGCTTTCTCACCAATTTGGAGATATCGAAGAGTTGATCGGTCAGTGCCGTTTTAATAACTGTCATCACCAGAGCGAAGTAGGTTGCGCGGTCTTAAAGGCGCTCGATGAAGGTGAGCTTCTTCCAGAAAGATGGAAAAGCTACCAAAAGATTCAGCGAGAAGTCGGCCATGAAATGCGAAAAACCAACAAATGGTTAATGGCCGAGCAACGCAAGGTCTGGAAAAAACGTTCGATTGAAAGCCGACAAAAGTATAAAGGGTGGCAATAGCCGCCCTTTTATTACGATGTGTGAGGTGCTAAGATTTTTTAGGGGACAACTCCTAAGGGGACATGAAATTTTTTAGCTTCATTCTTTTATTTTTTAGCTCCAAAACTTTTGGTGCTTATTATGACGTTCTTCCAAAGGGAGTGCGCAATCTCACTTATCAATATACGATGACGGGAGAAATCACCGGGCGCTATACTAACTCTGGCAATCTTCAAGGTTACAACATCAACGCAAATATCAATGCGGACTCTATTAAAGGTATTAATGCTGCCGTAGACACATACCTTGGGACACTGAGTGCAGAAGATTATAAAAATTTTAGCTTCGGGACATTTCAAGGGGCGGCGACATCAGAAGTAAAAGTTCAGGGGCTTGGTGGTGGATATGGACTCACTGATAAAGTGACCATCTATGGTTTCATTCCATTTTACTCTGCCACTGTTAATTTAAATATCGAGCGCACAGAAAAAGGACGCAATAATGTGGGAACCGCGATTCAGTTAGAGAATCTTCCCGATGTAGATGTGAGACTGATACAGTCGCTCTTTGTAAATTATTATAAGTATCAACCCCTGGGAAGATGGCAGGCCACTGATTTTGGAGACCTGGAAATGGGGGCCATGTATCAACTGCGCAAGTGGAGAAATGCAGGTGCTCTGATTAATACAGGATTTGTTGCTCCAACTGGACGGCAAGATAACCCAGACATTCTTCAAGACATTGCTTTTGGAGATGGGCAATGGGACGCCTTTTTTGAATTTGGTGTCGGTTATACTTTCAGTGGGAAGTTGAGTGATTTCAGTTTTGATCAATGGAACCGTGCTACTTATCAATTTCCTTATAATACCGATGTGAGATTACCATCTTCAAGCGCCTTTCCTGTCACAAGCACAAAAGGCAATGCCCACGTGAAGCTAGGAAATAAGGCCCAGACTAATTTACAGGGAAATTATCGCATTTCAGATGACTGGGGTACATCGCTTACTTATTCCTTAGAATATAAAGAAAAAGATGATTACCGTAGCAGCAATGCTGTGGCCGATAGTATCCTGGAAGAGGGAACTGAGCGCATTTCACATACCGGAAGGTTTAGTCTGGGTTACACGACATTAAATCTTTTTAAACAAAAGAGATTCTTCCTGCCGTTAAGTTTAAACCTTGCCGTGCAGTCTATTTTCGCCGGTAAAAATACTCCTAAATATGAGCGCGCTGATTTTCAAATCAGGATGTTTTTTTAAAACGGGAGTTTTAAACCAATCTGCATTTCTACGACCCCATCTAATTTGATGTCGTTAACATCGGGAAGGCTGGCAATTGAGAGTGAAGGTTTTAACTTCACATTTGTGTTTGGTTTTAAGATATCAATGATATTGTCTTCCAGGATATCAAACTGCAGGCACTTGTATAAACAGGTGTTGCGACTTTTTCGATAACTCAAAAAAAGTGTTTCTACTTCTCCAATTTTAGGGATTGTTACTTTTCGTGAAAGCTCCAGCGTGTTGACAAAAGAGAAGTTTGCCAGGTAGTCGCTGTGTTCGTCGACTTCTTTATTATATTGAAGAAAGATGCGTTTTATCTTAAACGACTTAATAATTTCGCGATCTATAGAAATATCGGGAATGTTGAGATCGATATCATTGATGTCGATGTTTTTTGAGCCGACCACTGCTAGAAATAACTTTGCGACTGTTTTAAGAAAAGAGTTTCCGATCTGCTCAAATGTATTGGGCATACCTGCTGCTTCGAAGACATCGATATTTTTTAGATTATATTTAATGTTGAGATAAAAAATAGAAGGGTCTTTAGCTTGAGTCTCAAGTGTGGCAATGGCATCGAGAGAAAGTTCAGATTGCCCGGCCTCTTCTGCTACTTTCATTAATTGTTCTTTTTGGAGCTCAGCAATCGTCGCCACCGGTGCAATCGGTGTAATTGATTCGCTACGCTTGAGACATGAAACACATGTCAGGCCAACGACACATATAAGTGTTATTTTAAAGAGCGACCCCATCCCCATACTATCCTCGTAGAGCGAGTGTAATGGTCTACGCAGAGGAAATCTAATTTTGGAATAAATGAGCACTTAGTCCATCTCTTCATTTGAAAAAGTGTCCAGTTTCTCAGGCAAATACAAAACCAAATAAAAGAGGTATTTTAAAAAAGGCATCAGTATTGCTTATTAAATAGTGAGGTATGCTATGAAGAAAGTAATTTTATTCCTTACTCTCATCTTATGTCTCAGCGCTTGTTCCCGAATAGATTTAGCTGTTTATTTTGCAGATACCTATGTTCAAAAAAAAGCAGATGAATATTTTGACCTGACCCGCGACCAATCGAAATGGTTAAAAAAGGCATTAAAGAGCGACATTGATAAAGTTAAAAAGACCATTTTTCCCCAATTGGCGGCCGAGCTTATACGAAACGCAGACATTGTGAATTCCCAAAGATCTTTTGATGTCGCTACCGTCCAGTTAAGTTATGAGCGCGTTCGCAACCTCTTTTATGATGGACTCAGAATATTTTCTCCGGAAGCAGTGGCCTTCTCGGGAAAGCTCGAACCTTCTCAGGTTAATGTCTTCCAAAAAGAGTTTGATAAAAAAATGCGTGATATAAAAGAAGATGCAAGTGAAAGAGAGAGCTACAAACGAATGAAAAAACACTTGGATTCGTGGTTGGGTGGTTTAACATCAGCTCAAAAAAAAGAACTTGAGAGTTATGTCCATAATACACCTTCACATGTTAACGAGAAAGTTTATAACCGCCAGCTACTGGCCCATGAGTTTGTCCGTTCTTTCCCTGACCTCAATGCCAGAGGGAAATTTGTAGAAGGAATTTTTACTCGTTATGAGTCTATGAGAGAGCCGGCCTATTCTAAACTGACCAATGAAAAAGACAGAGAAGTTATCGCACTCGTTACTAGTATTCTTAATAAGATGACGGACTCTCAGCGCGAGACTTTGATTGAAACGTTAAGAGACAGGGCCAATCAATTAATCAAACTTTCAAAAAATTAGTGTCGCTTGAAGACAAAAAAAAATTATGTTATGATCATTTTCATGAGTGAAGTAATCTATCTTCCATTCAATTTCTCTACCATCACCACCCCGTAAGGGGACATTCATTTTTTGCACCCGGATTTTTCTCCGGGACAAGAGCATTCATTATTTTATTTATTAATTTAGTCTAAGCAGGTTTAACCTGTGTGGAGTTTTTATGTCTTATTTATTTGACCACCGCAAATTGGCGGTGGAGATGGAGCTTTATTTTTTTGAAGAGGCGGTAGGTGCCGGACTTCCAATGTGGCTGCCCAGTGGTTGCATTATAAAGGAAGAGTTAGAGAAATTTATTAAACGAAAAGAATTTCTTGCGGGTTATGAGAGAGTTTCCAGTCCTCATATGGCCAAAGCAGAACTTTATGAGAAGAGTGGTCACTTGCGTTTCTATAAGGCGGATATGTTTCCGGCCATAAAAATGGAAAATCTTGAGTACTATCTTCGTCCAATGAATTGTCCTCATCATCACAAAATTTTTTCGTGCAGGCCTCGCAGCTACCGTGAACTTCCTCTACGGTTGGCAGAGTATGGACAAGTCTATCGCCACGAAGCTAGCGGTTCTCTGAGGGGAATCTCAAGAGTCCGGGGCCTTTGCCAAAACGATGCGCACATTTATGTTTCAGAAGAAGACTCTAAAGATGAGATTATCAAAGTCCTGCGTTTACATGAGGAATGTTATAAAGAGTTGGGACTAGAGGGCTATCGTTACCGTCTTTCTAAGCATGACCCCGATTCAAAAGATTTCTTAGGAGACAGGGAAGTGTGGATAAAGGCCGAAGACGTCTTACGTTCAGCCTTGCTTGAATTGAATTTGGATTACTTTGAAGCTATCGGGGAAGCCGCTTTTTATGGCCCAAAGATTGATGTGCAGATGAAGTTTTTTAGCGATGAAGGAATCAGGGAAGAATCAATGGGGTCAGTGCAGTTAGATTTTATCTCTGCTCAAAAGGAGAGATTTGATCTTGAGTACATTGATAAAGAAGGGAAGATGAACAGACCGTGGATCATTCACCGCGCACCACTTGGTAGCCATGAAAGATTTATTGCTATGTTGTTGGAGTATTTTGATGGAAGGCTTCCACGTTTTCTTTCACCAATAGAGCTGCTCATCTTTCCGCTTTCTGAAGAAGCGGCCCTTAAAGCAAATGAAATTGCTAGGGAGTTAATGGAAAAAGGAGTTCGGGTAAAGATAGATCATCGCTTGGGAAGCAGTCTGTCCAAAAGGATCGTTTTAGCTAGCAAGCTTCGCCCATTTTCTTCAATGGTGATTGGTGAAAAAGAGCTCTCTGGGGCGCCATTAAGAGTGGAAGGCAGGGATGGAAAAGTGATAAGTCTCATGGAATTTAGCTCACTTATATAAATAGAATTATTCTATAAAGTATCTTAAGAAAAAAATGAGTTATGGAATGTTGTTTAGCTTTTGCCCTCTTGGCCTAAAGTTCTCTATAGGTACGACGGCAAAGATAGAGGAAATAAGTGCCGTTTGCCTTAGGGAAACATTTATCATTGGGGGACCTTATCGTCCTCCCTCTGTAAACGGAAGTTGTCTACGTAAAGTTGAATCAGAATAACACCGATAATTTTAGTATGAAAACGAACACTCTATTTGTTTTACTATTTTTTGCAACTATTCCACTTCATGCTGAAGAAACGACTTCTTTAGTAGGCTTTAAAAAAGAAACAAAATTATCACCTTTCGTAAAGGGAAGTGAGTTTGTCAAAAAGGGGCCGCTCTTCATAGGTGGAGGTGATCCTATTGCAAATTTTAAAATTGAAGTAGATCTGGAAGATGAATTTGTTGAAGGTTTAAGAAATGCGAAAGCTGGATGCAATAGAGATGCATTATCCACTAGCCTTGAAAATAATTCTTTAGGTATCATCAATGCTCCCCTTATAAAATTCCAGTGTGATGCTATAGCAAAATTAGAAAAAAGTAGAGAGTTGACTCCTGATGTGTGTCTTAATCTTGCCGGATGTTTAAAAAATAAAATTGATTATAGATCTAGGGAGGCTTCTCTTGCCTTTAAAAAGGCGAGATTGCAAGTGGCGAAAGAGGCCATTGCTTTGACCTCGAAGAGTGGTATCAATCAGATTATCGATTATGAAACTCTCAGAATTTATGCTTCTAATAAGTACGGGCCGGAATTTATTCCTGAATCGTGTAAGCAGGATGTCCTGGATATCCCTGAATCAGACGGCAAAAAATGTAATACCCAGGTTATTGATGAAGGGTATGCACTAGCTCAGAACTCATGTCGTATCCCGGAGATGGGGTGTAATTTTGAATACCTCGAGTATGTTAAGAAGACTCCGCGAAGTGAGGCCCCATCAAATAGCCAGTTAAAAGGTTACATCATCGATTTAAGTCATCAGCGAGCTGGCGATACGATGATTAGAGACACCGACATTCTGAATAAAATTGCTCTGATCCTGGCAGATTCATCATTGACGCCTGAAAAGCGTGTTGCTCTTACTATGGATCATATCTATGCGAACTATATGTCTGCCGATCCGGTGTTAAGAAACTACTATGATCGCTCAGTGATTAATAAGGCAAATTTAGGTAAGGATCCGATTGCTGAAGGTCTTCTAAGCTATATCAAGAACAATGAGCATAAAAACTCTCTGCAAATTCTTGTGGACTTGGAAAACCTAAGAAAGAGTGAAGCGAAATCTATTCTTGAGCAAAAGTGTGGAAAAATTAACACCATGGCAAAGCTTTGTCAGGCAGTAGATGAGATTTCTATTGGTACAACCGTTGCTGTTGAGAAAAAAGAATTTGATAAAATGCTCTCTCGCAAACCATCTTTCAACAATGCGCTGATTAATTATGAAGAACTGACTAATAATGTGGCCCGATGTAACACGTTTAATCTTTTCACTTCTAAAGAAGGGATTCTTCAAACAGAGATCGATCTTTCAATGGGGCAGGATTTACTCACTGATGCCAATGGAGCATCATTTAAGCAGGATCTTTTAAAGAGTAATAAGAAACAGACTATTGTGATCGATAGTAACGGGACAGTCACAAAATCTGATAAAGACCTTAATTTGATTTCTTCTAAAGGCTTTAGCGAGAGTAGAGAAAAAGAAAAAGGAAATGACCTTCTTTTAGTCAGAAGTTTTTCTCGAAATGTAGCTTTGCCTGAAGTGTATAAAAAGGGCATTGATGGCGAAAATGGCTCAAGCCATAAAGCTTCTGCCAGCAAATCTGATAGCGTGGACTCTGGAGTTCGCACATCATCTCACTCGTCTGATAGTGAAGCATTGAAATCTGCCATGGATAGTTATTCACTTGCCCAAAAATCTAATATGATGATCGGAGCTAAGTCACAAGGGGCGCAAATTCCGGCACAACAAGTGATCAATGATCCTAATGGATTTATCGCCTCTTCTGGAAAATTAGCAGAGCCTGCTAAAGAATTGGACAGTAATAAAACTCAATATAACCAGATGATCGGAAAGATCTCGGATCTTGAAGAAAGACTTGCCAAGGCACAGAAACGTGCTTCAGAAGGGGAAAAAATCCCTGAAGAGAAAAAAGAAACAGCATCTGCTTCTTCAGGTGATAACGAAAACTCTTTAATTGCTGAATTAAAGAGCGCCCGCAATGCACTGGTTGAAATGAATAAGAAAAAAGTGGAAGACCAGGAAGCAAAAGCCGTTGCAGCTCAAAAGACCGTAGGAGGAGGTAATTATCGTCCTGAGCAGGATGAATATTACTCAGATGAATCTCGAGAAAATTATAGAGAAAGAGAAAGCTCAGCGCAGACTGCTTCAGCTTCAAGATCTTCAGGAGCTTCAAGAAGTGTTGCCGGTCGTGATTCTTCACCAGAAAGAGGTGATGAGGGCGGTGGAAGTGTGAGCAGAGGGCCATCTTCAATCAATCGTGGCAGCTCTGATGATGGAGACAGAAGCGATGCTATCGTCCTGACAAAAATGGATGGAGTTACTAACGCGAAAATGAATCAGACAATTAAAGACCTGATTTATGCAGAATCTGGAAAACCTTTTTATATCGAAGAAAACGGAATGGTTAAACAAATCATCCCGGAAGTCGTTGATGGGAAAATTCTTCTTAATGAAGATGGGACTCCTGTTTATAAAACAGTCGTTAAGGGAAAAGTTGGAGAGTTTAAAGTTGACGTGAAGAAAGAAAAAGATAAAAAGGTTGCAAAACAAGACTCAGCTGCAGATGTAAAAAAATCTGATGAGAAAGCAGCTCCGGCCGTACGTTATAGAGACCTAAAAGATATCATTAAACGCACGACCAAAGTTGAATAACTAGTTAATCAGCTTCTTCTTAATCTGTGAGTAGGCCAGGGCGCAGAGAATCGCGCTCTGGATAACCAGAATACTTCCACTGTATAAAAACGCCTCTCCAATTCCACGCTCCCAAAAAAGCGCTTGTGCTAGTCTCACTCCATGAATAAGTGGGAAAAACTCAGCTGCCCATCTGACTGCCTGATGCATTTCCGAAATTGGAAAGAAGATTCCTGAGAGGAAATAAAGGGGAGCAATTAAAAACGAATAGAACGTTTGAAATTGATTGATGTTGTTAACCATTGCTGAAGATAAAAGCCCCATGGCCCCACAGGGAAGTGCCACTAAAAAACCAACAGAGGCCAAAGCAGGGATCAGCCACGGGTTAGTCATAAGTCCAAAGAGGGCAAGGACAATGGCTACACCAACGGCCATGACAGCTCCTTTTAAACCCACCCATACCATTTCACCGATAACAACTTCTTTGACACCAATAGGGGTTGTAAGCATTGCCTTGTAAACATTTTCGTAAGTCATGCGGACATAAAATCCATAACTGCTTTCAAAGAATGATGTAAAGAGTGCGGTGGCGACAGTTAGGCCGGGAGCAAGGAATTGCATATAACTCATTCCTTCCACATTCGTAATAAAAGAACCAAGCCCAAGACCTAGTGAAACTAAAACTAAAGCAGGATCGGCCACAGTTGGTGAAATGTTGGCGACCAGGTCTTTTTTATAAACGATCCAGTTTCTTCTCGTGATATGAAAACATAATTGAAGTGTACTAAGCATCTGATGATAACTCCTGACCAGTTAACTTTAAGAAAACATCCTCAAGGTTAGAAGGTCTGATTTGCAGGGGAGAAAGCCCATGGTCTGAATGGAAAGCGGTTAAGTCTGAAAGCGACTTTGTTCTTAAGTAAAGCCCGGAAGTGTCCTCGTGATAATCCAGGTGTCCGGCCTTGCTGGCGATGTCTTCAAGTTTCTTTTTATCTTCCAGTTTAAAAATTCCTACATAACCAGGAGTGTGTTGATTGATCATGCTTTGAGGTGAGCCCTCTGAAGCGACATGGCCTTGATTCATAATCACCAGGCGATTGCAAAGCACTTCTGCTTCATGCATGTAGTGAGTTGTCAGGACAATAGTCGTTCCGTTTTGGTGAAGCTCACGCACTTTTCCCCAAAGTAAATGGCGCACGGCCGGATCGAGACCAGTTGTTGGCTCATCGAGGATTAAGAGTTCTGGTTTTCCTAATAGAGCACGAACAAAAACCAGGCGTCTTTTCATCCCACCTGAAAGCGTTTGAATAAGAGCATCTCTTTTGTGAGCAAGATTCATGTACTCAAGTAAATCATTAATGCGCTTTTTGCGCTCACTACTTGGAACACCGATAAAAGCACAATAGATCATCATGTTTTCAAAAACAGTTAAACTCTCATCAAGAGCATTGTCTTGAGTGACAACACCTAAGCGTCCTTTAATCTCACGTGAATGGGTGTTTGGGTCAAAACCAAAAACAGAAAGTTCTCCTCCTGTTCTTCTGACTGTCCCATAAGTCATGCCAATAAATGTCGATTTCCCTGCGCCGTTAGGGCCTAAAAGCCCGAAACATTCGCCTTTTTTAACGTGAAGGTCGATGCCGTTGACTGCAGTGAAGTCACCGAAAGTTTTTTTAAGAGATTTTGCAATGATCACACATTTTTCCAATGATAGTGTTGAGTGATTAGTTTAGAGTAGGCATTGGGAGTTGAAAAGTTTTTACAGCGAGGCATTGATGAAAGCAAAAAAAGCAAGTGAAGCAATAACTCTGGAGCAAATCCCGAATATTGGGAAGGCCTTTGTCAAAGACCTGAACCTATTGGGCATCACGAAACCACAACAACTCATAGGAAAAGACCCTATTGCTTTATACCGCCAGCTGGAAAAACTCATGGGGCAAAGGCATGATCCATGTGTTTGTGACACCTTAATGGCCGCGGTGGACTTTATGGAGGGGGGAAAACCCCGTCCATGGTGGGATTTTACGGCTAAACGAAAAAAAATTCTGAAGTAAATTAACAAAATTCTAACTATGAAAGTTCCCTTTTTCAGGGTACAAGAGCGCCGAAACAGATTAGTAGAACAACTAAAGTGAGGTGCTTATGAAACTATTTCTTGGTCTTTCTGCATTAGTTCTCGTATCGACAGCAAACGTTCAGGCCGCTGATTTTTTCCGTTGTATCACTAAAGAAGAAGCAGTTGTCGCTGCAAATTCAAACTTTGAGTCTCTTCGCAAAGAACTTAAAGACAAATCATCTTTCTGGGTTCCACGCCAAACAGTACGTGAGTACATTCAGGGAATGCAATTTTCTGAAAACGAAGGCAAGTATGTCACTGGCGTTTTAGCTAAGTGGACATGTTACGCTGGTTCAGACTGCTACGTAGGGATTGAAGTCTCTTGCGATGGCACAACTGGTACTTACTTATTTAACGATTAAAAAAATTACGAACTCGCACTCGAATAAAACTTGAGTGCGAAATTCCAAAAGCGGTGAGTCCCATAAATAAGAATGGGCACTAAAACCACCGGCCAAAGAAGGTAGTTTAAGTCAGGCGGATTAAGCAGTGCTCTTGCCGGAATACTGACGATAACTCCCACTGGAATCAGTGTTAGGATCACGTATTTAATATACGGGTTGTACATTGAATCAGGTCTCATCCCCAGGCGGTAAACCTGCCACCATAAAAACTGTAAATTCTCTGAGCGCGTGAAAATAACTGCTGTCGCAGAAAACATAAAGCGCATCGAATACACAACCGCAAGGCTGCATGGAATTAAAAGAATCAACCAAAGAAGGCGGAAGTAATTAAAGTCTGGCAGTTGAGACAGAGAGTAGATTAGCCACGAACTTCCCAGGATTAAGTTTCCAAAGATGGCCGTATTGGCCTTTTGTAGCGTCAGCATAAACTGTGAGTTTACTGGTTTTGCCAACAGTAAATCCAGGTCTCCCTTTCTTACTTTCTCCGTAATATTTTCTAAATTCTCATGAATGATAATCATGTAGAAAGCATCAATCACAAATAGGAGTCCTAAAAACACGCGCATCTGGTGAACGTCCCAGTCTCCAATTTTTTCTGTGTGCTGATAAAGCACTTCGAAAGTTAAGATCTGAGCGGCATACCAAAAAACATCCGTCAGGATACGGGTAAAGAAGTTCGCGCGGTATTCAAGGTCGGCGATAAAGCTCGCCTTAAACATCGCTTTATAAAGTGAAGCGTATTTTTTTAGAGTGTGAAACATTACGCCCCCGTTCCTACGTAAGAGTCCATGCCTTTTTTCCAAAGGTAAGCACCAAGCAGGTTAAGAACAACAAGTCCGATCGTCACCGAGATAAAACCAGTATAAACAGTTTCAATGCCTACGCGTCCTGTGATGTATCCAACTGGAACAAACACTCCGCTGGCAAACGGCAGACTGATAATCGTCGTTTTAAAAGGCTCAGGAAGTAAATCTAGTGGGAAGAGCTCTCCCATAAGAATCCAGAAAAATAAGTTCTTCGCTACAGTGATTGAAGAAATCTTAGTGAAGTGGAAGGCCATGGTAGAAATAATAAAACTGATCGTGTGAACCAGGATCAAATAATAAAAGCAAAGTAATGTCGCTAACGGCAGTCTTGATAAAATAGCTGGAAGACCAAAAATATAAGCACCGGCAATCGGAACAAGAAGGGAGATAATGGTCGTGACGATTTTATATCCCATCAACTGTGAAAGATAGTATTCGTAAAAACTCATGGGGCGGACAATTAAACTGTTAATCGTCCCGGAACTGATCTCTTCGATCATTCTGAATTCGTACATCCAGCTCGTGGCGATTCTGGCAAAAAAGGCAGACCATAGGGCATAACTCAAATAACTTTCGCGGGAAAACCCGGCGATCATATCTGTATGAGCACCTTTAAAGACAGCAATCCATAAAAGGATTTCAATCCCTGTGGTTAAAATGGGCTGAACAAGCGCATCGACAAAATAATTTAGACGGTATTCTAAATTGGTGACGACGGCCAGATTAGCGAATGCGAGATTCCGTTTCAAGAAAACGGCGAATGACTTCTTCAAAATCGACCTTCTCGTCGTGTGCGAGTTCACTGTTAGTATTATTAGTAAATTCTTCAACCGTTCCCTGATAAACGATATTGCCTTTAGAAATTAAAAGCAGGCTATCGGCCAGGGTCGCGATATCGTCCATGTAGTGGCTGGTTAAAATAACTGTCGGCTCTTTTTCCTTCACATAGTTTGAAAGGAAGTTTCTGATGTTTTCCTGAGCAACAATATCCAGACCAATGGTCGGTTCATCCAAGAAGAGGATCTTAGGCTCATGTAAAAGAGCTCCGATGATTTCCATCTTCATTCTTTCACCAAGAGAGAGTCTTCTTAACTGAGTTGTTAACACATGCTTGCAATCAAGCATTGTCGCCAGCTCATCTACGCGTTTTCTGGTTTTAACAATATCCAGATCGTAAATGCGCGCTAAGAGGGCGTATGAATCCACTGGCGAGATATCCCACCACAACTGGTTTTTTTGTCCTAAGAGAATACTCATCTGGCTCAGGAATTCGTTTTTGCGCTCCCAAGGTCTATACCCTAGAACTGTGGCTTCACCGGAACTTGGTGTAACCAATCCGGAAAGGATCTTTAAAAGCGTGGTTTTCCCGGCCCCGTTGGCACCGACCAGACCGATGATCTTTCCCGATTCGATTTTAATTGAGGTCTTATTTAAAGCGATCTTAGAGTCGTACTTTCGCTCCCAGATCCCTTTGATAGAGTTCACCAGACCTTCAGGCTTCTGGTAAGTTTTATAGACCCTCATCAGGTCTTGGGTTTCGATTACATATTTCATAGTTTTAATAGATTATGAGGGGAATTTTCCAATGTAAACGGGATTCTTTAAGTAAAGTTTACAGGTTATCGAATGGTAACCCATTTCTGTGTTACTAATGCTTTCACACATGGAGATTTACACTATGAAAACACTTTTTGCGTTAACACTTGCCCTTGGTCTTTCGTCTTCAGCTTTCGCTGGCAGTCTAAATGAGAATGCTCTACAGGCACTTTTAAATACAAAAGGAACGACTTTGGTGGGTGATGTTCACTCATATGAGACAGTCGCTTCAATTTATAAAGACGCTGTTACATCGAAGGCCCGTATCAATAACGAATGCCATCCATTAAATAATCAAGTAGCACACTGTACGCTATGGATTAACTATAACCCAATCGGGGAGACAGCACTGACTTATGAAGTTGCTCTTCCTGGACATGAATTATTATCAGATGTTATCGAGGTTGCAAGAGGTGATTGATTGTTAAACAAAGGCCCCGCGAATGCAGGGCCTGGAATCGGGGGATTAATTAACAGTCTTTGCTTCTTGACCGTCAACAGCTTCATGTTTTTTGAAGTTCAAAAAATCGCTCCAGGATTTTGGCTTTTCACCAGTTGAAATGGTGATTTTCTTTTTGGCCTTGTCTTGGACGGTTTTATGAAGCGCTAAATTCAACACGCCATTCTCATAATGCGCAGAAATTTTGTCTCGGTCTACGTTTTTAGGAACGTTGATGATGTAGTCGTATTTGCGCACGACCGTTTCTTTGTCAAAAGCATCCTTTCTCTCTGCACTTACTCGGATGATATTCTCTTCCATATCAATGGCAATGTCGGACGAGTTAACCCCCGGCATATCAATTGTTGTAAAGTAAGCTTCTTCGTTTTCGCGGAAATTCCTGTAGGCTGCGCTCTGAGTAGTCTCATCAAATATTTGGTCAAAGAAAAAAGGTGAGTAGTTAGGTTGTAACAAATTGATTAATGCTCTATTTCTCATAAATCCTCCTTGTGGATCTCGTTACACCTAAAAGATGGAGGCGGTTTTTTAGGTGTCAAGGTTAGGGCTTATTTTTTTTATTTTTTGATGTTAGCCTCATATTTATGAAATTTATAACTGCTAAAAATGAAGAAGATTTAAAATTATTTTTTCCCGTACTTAAAGAGCTTCGTCCGCATTTAAGTTTTGACGAGTATTTGAAAATTTATCATGAAGCTCACGCCTGCGATCAATATGAATTGGTGGCCTTAGTAGAAAATGAAAAGATCATGGGGCTCATGGGTTATAGAGTGCTTTGTGATTTCGTGCGCGGAAGGCATCTCTATATTGATGACCTGGTGTCGGTTGAAAAATCCAAAGGACATGGAGCTAAGCTTTTGACTTATGCAGAGGAAAAAGCAAAGGAGTTGGATTGTCCTGGCGGGCTGAGATTATGTGCGGTGCTGGAGAATTCTGGCGGTATTAAATTTTATGAAAGAAATGGATGGAAGGCGAGAGCTTACGCTTTTGTAAAAAAGCCCCTCTAAGGGGGCCTTTTGTTATGAGTAAACTCTTTGTGCACGCTCTTTGATTTCTTCGGGAGTAAGATCTTCGATGTGCGTGCCGAGTGTCCACATATGCCCAAATGGGTCCTCGAATGTACCTGTGCGGTCACCGTAAAATTGATCGCGAACTTCTTTGACCATCTTCATTCCTGCGCCTAATGCTTTTTCAGCAGCGGCATCGACATCAGGAACATAAACCATAAAACTGACTGAACGGTATTCTCCTGTTTGCGGCGAAAGATGCATGCCTGGATCATCACCGGCCATCATGATAATTGAGTCACCAACTTTAAATTCAGCGTGGGCGATTTGCCCTTTTTGGATTTCAACTTTTGAGATGACTTTTGCACCGAGTGCTTTTTCATAAAAATCCAAGGCCTTTTGAGGATCGTTAACAATGATATAAGGGGTGACTGTTCTTAGTCCTTTAGGAATGGCATTAACTTCTGTTTCCATCTTTTTCTCCTGGGTTATTTTCTACCGCTTCTCCTACAAAAATAGTGCCGTTCTAAAGACTTAAAAATCGACTTTTTTGTAGTGCTTTTAAGTGGCAAATTTCCTCATGAAGCTTTTTGCTACAGTGTCTAAGGGAGCGCATTTTCGAGGAAGCACAATGGCATGAGTTATGCTCCATAAAGTATGGGAGCTCGCTCTCAAAAAGGAGATGTAAAGAGCGCGAGTGCTGATCGATCTTTTGAGATTGAATTGATCGAGAAGTAAATTAACTTGAGTGTAAAAATGAAGAACAGGATTTTTATCAAGCTCTCCATACGTAGGTCTCTTAAGACCCAACGATTGTGATAAAAACGATAATTGGAACTTGGATAAAAATCTAGGTGCCGATAACATCATTGCGACCCTGTCATCGCCATCAATTCTCACCCCATCTTAAGAGAAGGCGAGTTCCACGGGAGCACAATTTTTACCGACATCTCAGGGTAATGACCCATTTCAAACGTGAGTGACTTATAGCAGGCCTTGATTTTCAAGGCCTGTTTTTTATAAGGAGTCTCCTTCTGAATTGTGAATGATATAATTGAGTTGATCGACCAGGTGAAGAATAATAGGAATGGCCTCGTCGTTGACTCCAAACTTCTCCTGCAGGTCGTGAATGAGAAGAATCCGGCAAATATCTTCTTCATCAAGCATTTTGAGTTCGATATCAATGGGGGAAATCCACTCCTCCTGAATAAAATGGATAATTGTATCAGTTTCGAGTCCACAAATTCTAGAGACATCATCGAGATTTCTTCTTAGGGGAAGCTTCATGCGTGGGTCCTCGGGTTATAGGAGTATTTTTTTTCTAACTCAGCGATGGCCTCCTGTAGTTCCGGTGGCACATGTTTCGGAATCACAATTTTTAAAGTGACAATTTGATTGCCGCGATTTTCTTTGGGGCCGGCGCCTTTGTGCTTGATTCTCAGCTTGGAGCCACTGGAGACTCCTGCCGGGACTTTGAGCATGACGCTTCCATCGATAGTCGGGACTTCAACTTCCGCGCCATGAATAGCTTCAAAGAAACTAATAGGAACTTCGGAGTGAATATCATTTTCTACGCGAGTAAAACCAGCGAGTGGTTTTATTGAAATTTGAATGTAAGCATCTCCGGGCACACCTGAGCCAACTCCAGGAGAGCCCATGCCCTTAAACTTTAATTTTTTACCTTCTTCAATTCCTGCCGGGATTTTTACCTGTAGTTTTTTACCATTGGGAAGAGTGATGACTTTCTCTCCTCCCAGGGCCGCTTCTACAAAGTCGACGTCCATTTGATAAAGCACATCTTCTCCTTCGAAGTTCATGCCCTCAGAAGTAAATCGCCCGTGACCTCTACGGTTTCCAAAAAGGCTCTCAAAGAGATTTTCCGGGTCATAATCAGAACTATAGGAAGAAGAGTAGCGATGATTTCCATTGTTTGTACGATTCGTGCGGTATTGTTCATATTCGTGTTGGCGATGTTCGTCTGTTTCTCCGCGATCAAATTTCGCCTTGGCTTCTTCTGTTCCGATCAGATCAAAGGCATGAGAGATTTCTTTAAACTTTTTTTCAGCCTCTTTATTGCCGGGGTTTAAATCTGGATGATATTTTTTGGCGAGCTTGCGGTAGGATTTTTTGATGTTATCGAGAGTCGCGGTCTTTTCAACACCTAAAACTTTATATGGATCAGTCATTTACTAAGTCCTGTTAAAAAAACTGTTTTACTTCGACGTGGACTTCATTTCTTCTTAAAAAAGGGATTGTGGTTGGGCCGTCGTATTGAGCAATCTGAATATCCCCAACCGGGAAAAAGAGATCGCTTTTACTAATCCATTGAACCAATTCAGCAGAAAACTTTTTGATCTTTTCCTGATCGTTGACCCCAGAGTAGCGCAGCGAAGCCACCATGCGTTCAGGGCTTTTATGTAAAAGGATTCTATTGTCTTTAGGAGTTGGCGCCGTCGCCAGGTTGTACTTTTGCGGAAGCACAAACGACATGGTCCAGCCATTTGAATTAGGCTCCTGATAAATAGGAGAGGTCATGGGAATATAGTCATTAGTTTCTTCTTGAAGCACTGGGGAGGTCATCTTTAGGTGCTTATGGTCTTTGTTTTGGCCAAAAATGTAGGAAGCCAGGCATGCGAAAGCCTCCTTCTTGGCCTCTTCGAAGTTACCGTTAATCGTAACCGAGGCGAGAATGAAGGAGTTGTATTTTCTGATTTCTTTGTCTCCTTCAGTACAGACCACCTCATAGAAAGGCTCTTCACCTAATCGGATCCCAAAAAAACCTGGGATGCCTTTAAGTTTCTCACTGAAGGGAATGTCGAGAGTCACTTTTTCTTGGTTCATGACGACCTCCATAAGACTCCAATCATTAGATAGAGCAAAGCCGAGGCCAATAAATTGGGAGATTTTTACTGGAAAATAAGGAACATTTGAGGCAATTTAGTCAGGTAATGTGGCAAAAATAATTAACGCATAGCTGGTTCATCTCTTGAACAACTTTTAGGGAATAGCTATGATAATAGCGTAAATTTCATTGTGAGAAGGGGATTATGGCAAGTTTAAAAGATGCACTATTAAAAGCTGGAATGAAGGCCACTGAGCCAGTAAAAAAACAAAACGACCGCGAGAAGGTTGCGAAGAAAGATATTACAGAATCTGTTTCTCACCAGGTTCAAAGAAACTTTTGTGAAAACTGTAACCAGGTTCGCCCTGATGTAGAGTTCTATAAACACAGAAACCCAACGACTGATGCTGAATGGATTTGTTTAAAGTGTGCTGATCAATTGCATATCCTGGATAAATTCAGACAAACTGCTCAAAGCGATGCTTCGATTAAGCAGATGTTCAGAAGAGAGTATGGGGAGACAATGAAGATCGCTGTTCAAAAGAATGCTCAGGTGCAAAGAACGGGCGGTGGAAACCGCGACGATGTCAATGGCAACCGCTAGTGGATGTGCTTCACATTGATGTGAATTTCGTTTTTTCTAAAAAAAGGTATTGTTAACGGCCCGTCATACTGGGCCGTTTTAAAATCGCTCAAGGGAACATACCAAGGGCGCTTCTTTAACCACTTCTTTAAAATTCCGGTATACTCGTTAATCTTTTCTTCGTTGTTGATTCCCGCATAACTAATACTCGCCACCAGGTGAAGTGGGCACTCTTCCAGATGAATTCTATTGTCATCCGGATTTGGTGCGTTTTGGGCCACAAATTCTTGAGGAAGAATGAAAGACATAGTCCACTCTTTTGATGCTGTTTCTTGCAAGAGCACAGGAGTGGTCATCCGTATTTTCTCACTGGTCTTATTGTTTCCAAAAATATAGCCGGCAAGCCCGGTAAATGCCTCTTTATAAGCTTCTTTGAATTCCCCTGTCACAGATATAGAGGCGCGAGTTTGAGGCTTGTATGAGCGGATTTCAATGCCTCCATCGACTTTTAGAATATCGTAAGGGGCCTGCTCTTCAAGTTGTAGTCCAAAGAGTCCAGGGAGGCCTTTGACTTTTTCGCTTATAGTAATGTCGAGTTGGGAATGAGAATCATGGTTCATAATTCCTCCTATTCTAGGAGGATATTTTCAAATATCATGCCGAAGCCAAAGTCTTAGCTAATTTATTGTTTTATCATGATGTAAGCAAAATTAACTTTAATTACTTGGGGCAATTTGGTTTGAAAGTGCTAGGGATTTTTCTGTCGATACTAATCTCGCCTGAGAAAGCATCTTCATGCGGACTTCAATCTTTCGAAGGTAATCAAGTTTATACTTAGTCGTATTGGAATGGTAACGAGCGTACCAACGCCTGTCTTTTTTCGAGTGGCGCGATTTTAAAATATTCAAGATTTGCGCCATTTTCTCCATGGCGTAGGCCTGATCTTCAACTATAAGCAGTTCTTTTTGAATCAGTGGTAATTTCATTCTCTTAAATTCAGCATTCCAAACTTCTACGTTTACCTGCCCTAGAGAAAGGTCTCCAGTTGAAGAAACTTTGTTGTATTGAAAGTTGCTTTCGGTATCAATAAGAGCAACGATGATTTGCGGTTCAACTTTATGCTTTTTAATCGCATGGTGAATGTCGTTAGCGATTTTATTGCGTGCATTGATCTCAAGCTCTGGTTGCACGATGGAAATCATCTGAGCGATAAGCGGAGCTTCATTCGGAATGTAGACCTTATCAAAATTTCCAAACTTCTCGCGGGCGTATTTGCCCTTTGAGTTTTTTGTCGTTTTAACAGATGAGCATCCTTGGAAAAGCGCAAGGATTCCCAGCACCAGAATCATTTTAGGTAGTAGAGTTTTCATTTGAAAATCAGTCTACACTAAAAGGGGGTGGTTTTAGCTTAGTTGAAAGAAATCCATGGCGGATGTCTAAAAATTAGACGGCCAATTTGCCAAATTTCATTGGGAGAGTTGTGAAAAAGCAGGCTTAGGTGTCATCAATAAATAACCCCTAGGCCTGCCTGCACAGCTTAGATCAAATAATTTGATTTAAGCCGGATTACTTGCGAACTGGTTTATCAAATGAGCTTCTTTCATCTTTTTTAGGTTGGTTTTTAGATGATAAATCTGATTCTGAGCGACCGCCTTTTAATGGCAGGTCGATTTCCGGACGTTGTGTTGTTTTCGATTGTCCGGCGAACTCTTCTTTGTTTCTTTGCGGTTGTTGATTGAATTTTTTTTCTTGTACCATACAGTCCTCCTTGGAATGTTTACTTCCTTATAAGAAGCATTTCCGATGCCAAGAAAAGCGCTATAAACGATGGATTTTTAGAGAGAAAAATAAAGAAGATGAGGCAGTTTGCTCAAGTGATGAGGCAAACGTCCGTCTGTCTATAAAGTGTTTATCTTAAAAATGAAGAGAGGCGGTATTCAAGTGTTGGGCTTAGTCCTGAAGTCATCCATTCTACAGTGTGCTTCTCGTCTATAAAGACAATCGTCGGAGTGGCCTGAACTTTAAAAATTTTCGAAGCATTTTCATCGAAGTCTAGGCCAACAGGAAATTGGTAACCATTTTTTTTCATGGTTTCTTCAATGAGCTTCTGATCTTCCAGGCCAGCAACGGCAAGTACATTTTCTGGACGGAGCTTTTTATCGACGATCATTTTGTTGATACGCTTAAGTTCAACTTCACAAGGACCACACCAAGTTGCCCAAAAAACAAGGGCCACTTTCTTTTGCTGATAAAGCTCAAACTCGCCACCATCCAGTGTGCGCATTTTAAAGTTGGGAATGACTTTATCTTGAAACTCAAAATGGCTCAGTATCACCGGCAGTCTTAAGTAGATAGCGTAGGCAGCGACAGCAAAAAAAATAGTGTTAAAAATTCTTTTGTATTTCACGACTCCTCTTTAATCACACAATCTTCTTATTGAGAAGGATTTGTTTGTAGACCAAAAGAAAACTAATAATGAAAAAAGGAAAACCTGGAATGATGGGAAGCAGAGAACCCAGAACTCCTAATATAAAGAAGAACATAGAGCCTACGATGCGCAGGATGTGGTAAAAGCGATGCTCTTTGTTGTGATCTTCCTGGAAAGAAAGTCCAATTGAAAAGTTAGCAATCAGCGACAGGATTAAATAAAAAATAAAGCGAAAAGCTTTTATCTTTAGCGGAGATTTTTCGTGTAAATCAGTTAAGGTCACTCTGTCGCATCCAAGAGAGATAATGTCCTCAATTTGTTGATTGAGATGATGAGTGAACTCTTTTGAGTAAATGTCGACATTCATCTCCAGGTTTTGCTGGTAACTGGTGTAGTTGAGGTTAAAGGAGCCAATCGTTGACCAGCTTTCATCTACAGTGGCGAGTTTCCCATGAAGAACAGAGCGCTTCCATTGATAAATCTCAACCCCACGTTTTATAAAATAATCGTAGAGGTATTCAGAGGCGAGAATATAACTAGGCCAGTCTGAATATTTAGGAAGAATCAATCGTACACGCACACCGCGGGCCTGGGCCTCCACTAACTGCTTCATAAATTTCTTTCGCGGAAAAAAATAAGAATTAATGATGGTGATACTTCTTTGGGCCTCGGTGGTAATGCGCGAGTATTGTCTGGTTATGCGTGAGCGTCCATGAATCCAGTCGTTGACGGATATTCCTACGTCGTATCCATTTGGGTTATGGCGGATATGCTCGGCCTTTTCTAGTGGAATATTTTTTCGGGATGCTCTTTTAAAAATATGCTGGCAATAAAGAGAGAGGGGCCCAATTGCCGGGCCTTTTAAGTAAACGGCAAAATCCAATTGAGGCACAGATGATCCTGGAAGACAGGCGTAGAGAACGTTAATACCACCAATCATCGCTGATTCATGGTCAATGAGAAGTATCTTATGATGGAGCCTGCGGCCCCAGCGATAAAACCATCTAAAGTGGATAGAGTTGAAGCGACAAAACTCAATGCCATTTCGGACGAGTTCATTTTCTGTTTCAATGCTTAAGTTTCTTGAGCCGATGCTGTCGACCAGTAGAAAAACAGCAACTCCTCTTTTTTTTGCTTCAATCAATTCGTATTGTACTCGCTCGCCGAATTGGTCAATCTCAAAAATATAAGTCTGAAGATGAATACTTCTTTGAGCGGATCTTATCATTTCCAGATACTTTTCATAATAAGTATCGCCATCCTGATAGAATTCGACATGGTTATTTTTGCTAACGGGAAAGAGTTCTTTTTTCATCAGATGTCCACCTCACAAAAGATGGGAAGATGATCAGAGAGGTGTTGGTCATAGAAGACGACGTGAGAGTTGATGACTTCCAGGTTTTTTACGTAGATGCGGTCCAGGCAGAGTATAGGGACTTTGGCAGGAAAAGTGCGGGCAAAACTTCCATTAATCTGTTTATGAACTTCCTGCATACCAAGCATTTCTTCAAAAACTAAAAATGATTTTTGATTCCAATCGTTGAAGTCTCCGGCAATGATAAAAGGCACATTCTGATCACCTTTTTGCTCAACGAAAGTTTTAATTTTTTCGTATTGAATTTTGCGCCCCATATGTAAGAGATTGAGGTGCAAGCATGCTGCATAGATAACTCTTTCAGGTTTGTTGTTTAGTGGAGGAATCTTAATTTTACAAACCAGCATCCCTCTTTTTTCCCAACTATTCGTTGAAAGATCCAGGTTCTCAAAAGTCTCAATAGGGTATTTGCTAAGGATCAGGTTGCCGTGATGGCCGTGATCATACAGTGCATTCTGTGCATAGGAAAAATGCGGCCAGAGCTCATCTGCTAAAAATTCAAACTGGGTATCGATGAGACCTTGTTTCTTAAAGTTCTCATTTTTTCCGACAACTTCCTGTAGGAAAACAATTTCTGCTTCAGAGGAGTTGATAAGATTTTTCATTTCTTGCAGGCAGTATTTTCGATTATTCCAATCGAATCCCTTATGAATATTGTAGGATAAAATCTTTAAACGCATATTCACACACGATCTCCCGTTCAAAAAAAGAGCAAAGTTCGCGCCAGTATATAATGATAAGGAAACCGAAGATTTGCCCCATCTATAGAAGACAATTTTGGACATTCATCAAAAAAGCCCCCTAAAATGCCACAGTTTAGTTGGTACATGCTTTGCAATTTCACTCCAACATCAAAGCATACTCAGTAATGCAGTATGCACTTAACTACGGAGAAGAATCATGTTCAAAACTTTATTAACTCTCACAATTATGGCCTCATCACTTACAGCGTTCGCGCAGATGTCTGAGAGTGAAAAAAGAAATGTTGAAAGCAGATTAGAGGGAACACTCCCTGAACCTAAAGAAGTTGAAAATAAATCAGAGTACAAAATTCACATGGGTTTAACTGCTGGTGTGAACTCGCCAAATGGTGATGCGGAATCTTCACCAGAGTTTGGTATTAACGTAGGCTTTCAGCCTTACATCCCTTTTGGTTTAGGAGCAGAAGTCATTACTGCGGAGCTGGGGGATTCCAATGTGCAAAGAACCTCAGTGCTTGCACGCGGAAGTTATAACTTCGGTGGAGACATTCCTGTTTTAAGAAGCAGCTTTGTGGGAGTTGCCACTGGGCCTATGTTTGTTGATGGCGATAACGTAGAGTGGTCGGTTGGACCTCTGGCCGGTTTTGATATTCCTCTTCAAAATAAGGCCAGTGATTTCCTATCTTTAGGTCTTCAAGCGAAGTACCTTTGGACGACGGGAACCCAGGACTCATTTTCTGCAGGCCTAGCGCTTAAATACTGGTACTAGAAATTAGCGAAAAAGATTGAGAAAACGTGTGGCGTCAAGGCTCCCAAACCTTGACGCCACACTCTTTTTTCGGGATAAGTCTCGAGCAATGAAAAAATCAACATTTACTACAATTGTTCTGGTGGCTCTGGCCTTCATGGGATCATCTCCCTCTCATGCCAAGCTTTTACAAATCCTTCATACGAATGACACCCATTCTTATTTAGACAATTCAACTCACTCGACAACGAGAGGAGGAATGGCGCGTTTAAAGGCGCTGATGAATATGTATAAAGCGCAAGCTGAAGCTCAGGGAATCAGAACGATTGCCGTAGATGCAGGTGATTTCCTTGAAGGGAATATTTATTACATGGCCCGCGATGGTCGTGCAACGTTCAACATCCATAACGAAATGGGATACGACATTGGGACGCTTGGAAACCATGACTACCAGATGGGATCAGCAGAGCTGGATAAAATTTTAGGCGAAATCGATCTGAAGTTTTCTCTGATCGTGGCCAACATGGACGCGAGCTCTAAGTATAAAAATATCAGCAGCAAAATTAAACCTTATAAAGAAATCAATATTGATGGAACAAAGATCGCTTTTCTTGGTTTAACGACTGATGAAATTTTTTATAAGTGGCGCCTGGCCCGTGGTGCGGTTCAAAACCCAATCGACGTGGCCCAAGAATACGAAAAAGAATTAAAAAATCGCGGCAACGATTTCATCATCGCTTTGACTCACATTGGAGTTTTAAGAGATGTGAAGCTGGCGGAAAAAACAAAATACATTGATTTGATTGTTGGTGGTCACTCGCACACTGCTCTTTATGAGCCAGTGTACGGGGAAAATAAAAAGAAATTAAAAGTACCTATCGTTCAAGCGGGAATGCACACGGAGTACCTTGGTCGTTTAGTCGTAGACCTGGTAAAAGGCAAACCGCTTAAGATCGTCAGTTATGAACTTGTTCCGGTAAAAATGGATTCAGCAATGGCCGATCCAGAAATGACGGAATTGGTGAAGGAAGCAGACACAGAACTAGACGCTTCTTACGGACAGGAATGGCTTGCTGAAAAAGTAGGTTACTCTGATTTAAAACCAGGAGACACTCTTGGGGCACGCAAGTGGGCTTTCTTCATCACTGATGCACTAAAAGAAAAAGCAGGAGCAGATATCGCGATTCACGCTCCGGAAATGAATGGATCAAATTACCCGGTAGGGGATATCACAAGACGCACGATTTTAAATTCAATGCCAAGAGTGTTTGAGTTTGATCAAAAATACGGTTGGGATATTTATACGACAAGAATCAAAGGGGCGTGGTTAAGATTGACTCTTGATGCTCTGTCATACTTTGGGCAGCCGCTGACTTTCTCTGGTATTAAAATGGAGTATGAGCGCGGACCGTTCGGTTTCAAAATCAGAACGATTACAGTTAACGGCAAGAAAGTTAATCCTTTTAAGACGTATACTGTGGCCTTCACAGAAGGGATTATCCGTGGCGCTGAAGGAATTGATCCACGAACTGTGGCGATTTTAAGACACCCGAAAAACACAAACTTTAAAATTTGGGCGACGATGGAAGAGAAAATCAAAAACTCGACCGAGCCTTTAAGCCAGATTTGCGATGACAGCCACACAATGATGTGGCCGGATCGTTAGGTTTTTTTAGCTGCACTCCTAGTGTAGGAGTGCAGTTGCTTCTTTTTTATCTTCAATAAACTCTTCATCTAAAAAATACACGACTTGCTCATCAGGGCTCAATGCTTTCAATGTAACACCCGTACCTTCAACATCGTGTTTTAAGCTTTCACAAAGTTTGTCCGCATCTTTTTGGTCTCCACATGAAGCAAAGAGAATGCGTCCGAAACCTCTGTCGGCCATATCATGAAGAACTTTTCTTGCCAGGATTTGTTCCTGTTCTAAGTTATCACTTAAACCTGTGTTAATAACGAGAGCTTCTACGGCCCTTCCTGTTGCGACGATTCGTCTATAAAGCTGCTCAACTCCTTCTGGGGAAGAGAGATCAAGCTGATAGCTGACGGCATCGACTTTTAATTTTTTAAAGTCTTCTGCCTCTTCAACGACAGAGGGGTTTGCTGCTGCGACGATAATGTCATATCCGTGCTCAGCAAATTGTCTTGCTAAATCATATCCATCGGAACATGAACTACTAGCAATGACCGCTAATGGTTTATCTGTAGCTATAGATTGATTCATCATATTCGTACCCTCCTTATGGTAACCGACCTGTTGTTGTCCTTTTTATTTTCCTTCGCTTTCCTGGAATTGAATCTTTTGTCGGCCAGTCTGGTTCAACGGTATGTTTAGTTTTTCCCTTAGGCGACATATCGTCTTCTTTAAAAGTGAGAATATCTTTTGATTTGTTCGGGGGTGACTTCTTTGTTTCTGAAACCATAAATCCTCCGTGAATTTAACTAGGTGAATGTTTAGAATAAAAAGCCACCGGCGAAGGTGGCTTTTATATCAATAGGTAGGGATCAAACGTGAGTTTGCACAAATGGTTTATTGATACGTCTCTCCAAGTCTTACGTCCCCTAAAATGAATTATTATTTAATCTTTTCTACTACTGCCTGGCCCTTGGCCATAGCGATGCCACCATCGCTGTGTAGATATCCTTTAGCAAAAGCAGAAGAAATAGTTACCGCCGTTATCAAGGCCACAAGAGCACAAAATAAGTTAGACTTAAACATTTAATTTTTTCCTCTACTTTAGCTAAAGAATATATTTATTTAAAAAGCCACCCCGAAGGATGGCTTCTAATTGTGATTGCGGAACCAAGATCGTTTCTAGAGAGGAGTGGATGAAAGTTTTACCTTTCCCATTTTTTGTCTGTCTTCGAATCGAACCCGAAAGTTCTCTCTCTGAGTGGACAATTCCTTTCTTTATCGAACTTGTACAAAAGTTATTACAATTCGTTTTTCACTTTTGTCTTGCGATCCTCCACTAAGAAAACACGAATGCCTTCTTAGCTTCTACTATTAATATTGCATCTCCTGTGCCAAGTTTTTATCACCGGAAATAACTGTAATTGCATTGATGCGGAAAAGTGTTGTGGCAAGAATCCCCAACAAAGTGCCCCGTAATCCCGATTTGTTTAATGAGTTATTCACATTTTCGTGTGGAAAACTAAAAAAAAGGGCCACCATAATGGTGACCCTTTTCTTCGTTGATGGTCGTGTCAGAGAAATATTTTCTAAGGAAAGAAATGATCTAAAAACATATCTTGAACGAGAAATTCGAATTTAGAGTGTTCATCTTCATTGCTATAAACCAGTGTTTCAACATTGCTGACTTGCTTTGAATTCGCCATAAAGTCAGGGCTTCTTTCTTCAAGCAATTCGAATAGTCCTTTTTCTCCTTGTTTGTTCTCGCTCATAAAACACTCCTGATTACGGGCACTGATTATTTGTTTTTGTTTGGTGACCATTCTTTTTGACTGGTCACTTACTTAAAGAGCAAGTTCAGTACCAAATGTAAGAAACAGTAAGTGTCGGTGAGATTTCGTTCATCGCTAAAACAAAAAAGCCACTCCGGAGAGTGGCTTAAATCGTAGATGGATTCAAGTTATTATCGCTCTTATAATAACTTGTACGAGATCTTCGCGATTTAGAATGTAAGAAACCTTCTCCTTACATTCTTAATTATGAATTTCTATTGCAGGTGCCATGCCGAAAAAACTTAACTAAAACAATTTGAAATTACGTTGTGGAGCATTTTATTCGAGGCAAAATTCCAAGAATTATGCCTCGTGATGTACTAATGCGGGACAGTTAGTTTTTTTGGATCTAATAAATCTTTGATTTGTTTGTCTGTAAGAAGTTTTTGCTCTCTCACTAATTCAATAACTGTCTTTTTACTTTTGATTGATTCTTTCGCCAGCTCTCCAGCTTTTGCATAACCAATCACAGGGTTGAGGGCCGTCACTATCTGTGAAGTCTGACTAGCGTATTTTTCACAGGTTTCTTTATTGGCCGTGATTCCGCTTATACAAAGCTCGCGCATCGTCTTTAAGGTGTTGGTGAGGATCATAGAGGACTCAAGCGCTAATTGGGCCATTACGGGCATCATAACATTGAGTTCGAGTTGTCCAGCCTGATTGGCAAAGGCCATCGCTTGATCATTTCCCAGGACTTTGAAAAAAACCTGATTGGCCATTTCGAGTATAGAAGGGTTCACTTTCCCTGGCATAATACTTGAGCCTGGTTGGGTTGAAGGCAGATTAATTTCTCCCAGACCATTAGCTGGCCCGGAACTAAGCAGTCTTAAATCGTTGGTGATTCTGGTGAGCTCTAAAGCACAGGCCCTTAGAGCATTTGAATAAACCATCATGGGCAATTGAGACTGCATGGCCGCGCACATGTTATCGGAGAGTGTGAGATCGCTGTCTTCAAAATCGTGTTTGAGTTCGATGATGATGGCCTCGCGAAAACCTTTGGGGACATTGATGCCTGTGCCGGCAGCAGAGCCACCGATTCCAAGCTCTCTTAAATAATCCTGTGAATGAATGACGAGACCAATAAGATGCTCAATGGTTTTTTGGTAAGCCGAGAATTCCTGACCGAGGCGGATAGGGACGGCGTCTTGTAAATGAGTTCGTCCAGATTTTATCACTAGGTCAAATTCCTGTGCCTTTTGTTTAAAAGAATTGGAGAAGCGTTGTAATTCACTCACTAATTCTTTTGATAAAACCAAAGTGGCCAGTCTCATGGCCGTTGGATATGTGTCGTTGGTACTTTGAGACATGTTCACATGATCGTTGGGGTGGACGTGATCATAAGTCCCCAGCTTACCTCCCAGTAAAACATTCGCTTTATTGGCGATCACTTCATTGGCGTTCATGTTTTGAGATGTCCCGGCACCTGCCTGGTAGGCATCGACGATAAAATGTTTTAGGTAATTGTCTTTGAGCAGTTCATCGACCGCTGTGGTTATCGCAGCTGTTTTTTTTTCATCAAGGGCACCGGCCGCTTGATTGGCCTTAGCAGCAGCTTTTTTCAACAGGAGAAAACTTTTGATTAACTGTGGATGCACCTGGGTGCCACTGATAGGGAAGTTCTTCGAGGCGCGAAAAGACTGGATTCCATAGAAAACATCATCGGGAATGGACAATTCACCAAGACTGTCTTTTTCAATGCGCATAGAATGTTCCTGTTGTTGATTTAATGATTTTAGGGGGAGATTTTTTGTGGGTATAAAAAAAGCGCCAAATACTTTCTAGTTTTTTCATAGATGTCTTCAGCGCTTTAAGATTCGTGAATGTATAAAAATAACCTCATCTATTTTATAACCTCTTTTGTAACCTTTCTTGTCGTTACAAAGTGTCCAAATTCAGCTTTAGGAATAATGATATCTAAATTGTTTCTCCATTGTGTAGGCATGCTAGGACAATGGATTCCGTTTCTTTTTTGTACTTTTCTGTTCTTGTTGTCTTTGTCTTTATCTTCTTTTTCTTTTTTGGTTGAAGTAATACTTCTGTTTATTCTCATCCCCAATTGCATTGGTGCTCTTTTTTCGAGGGGAGGTCTTCTTGATGCATAATAGACAGCTTCTAATTCTTTATCCAATCCAATAATAGCTGATACTTCTGGAGGATTCTCTTTATTGTGTCTTTCATTTTCGACGATATAAAAAGCCATTCTTCTTCTTTTGGTTCGGTAATACTCTTTTAGTTCCGGCGACATAATCTCCTCCTTAATTTTTGTCGTTGGTTTTTGTTCTGCAATCTTTTTCTTTTTTGTTATCTATTGCCAGCCGTATCTCATCTATGCTCAAGAAAAAGATCTCAAAGATTAAACGTTAGGCCGGTATTCACGTTTTCTTTTTTGATCCGTTTGCAATTGTTGGACTTTCTTCCTACCTGATGACAATCTTAGACAAAAGTACCAGACAGGTTAGAATCGTCTTTCATATTGCTGTAGTAATCGCTCACTACACTCAAGCTCGACTTCCACTTTTATATAAAGCATCTTCTGTGCCAAACTTTTGGCGTAATAACCCTATGAAATAGAGATTTACGAAGCTACTTATGGGGCAATTTGTAAGATGTGCTGAGGCAAAAAAGAATGGCGCATTAAAAACTAACTAAACTGTTTTGTTAGGAAGTAAACCAAAGCTCCAAGGGCAAGCATACAGAATGTAATGAGATAAATTTTAAATTCAAACTGTGTACAAAGAGCAATAACCGAGAGAGCGCCGATGAAGGCGAGAGTGGGAAAGCGCCCGATACTCAGAGGGGATTTAAATTTTGCTTTGCTTGTTTGTTTTTTATAACGAATACCAATTAAAAGTGAATTGACGATAAAGAATCCACAAAGTGCGGCGAAGCTTGAAACCCGAGCGAGAATTTCCAATTCTCCTAAGAGCAAAAAGATCGCCGCAACAAAGCTGGATACCAGAATAGAATAGACGGGTGTCTTGGATTCACTTGTTGTTTTAGTCAGGAGTTTGGGCAGGTCCCCTTCATTTGCAATTCCATAAATCATTCGGCTGATGGAAAGCAAACCAATGAGGGCCGTATTGGCAGTGGAAAACAGTGCAATAGCACTGAGTACGTTGACCCATCGTGGAGCAACGTTTTTAATCGCATCTGCCAATGGTGAATCACTCGCTGACAAAACTTCAGGAGACGCCAGTCTTAAAGCGGCCAAGGCCACCGCTACATAGAGAATAGTTGTAATAACAAGACTCCAGATAATCGCTCTGGGAACGTTTTTCTCAGCTTCTTTTGTGTCTTCTGCCAAATTGACGATATTTTCAAAACCTAAGTAGACAAAAAAGACGAGCGAAGAAACGGTAAACGTTTTAGTGGTGAAGACAAAGTCCATCTGGCGCTTAGGTTCGTGAAAAAAACCAAACCAGATGACAGCAAGAAGACCTGCGACTTCGATTGCCGTAAAAATTAAATTGATGCGGCTTGAAGTGTGAATGCCCATGAGATTAATGAGCGTCACGGCAATAAGAAGCCCATATGAAGTGAAGGTTTCAGGGGTATCAAGAAAATTCTTCAAGTAGCCACTAAAAGCATGAGAGACAGCGGCCGCTGACGCGGCCCCCGCCAAAAACAAGACGAATCCTAATAAAAAAGATGGGAGTTTTAATTTAGGAAACGCTCGTTTTAGATAAATATATTCGGCCCCGGCAAAGGGGTATATCGAAGCCAGTTCGCAATAGGAGAATGCAGTGAGAACAGCTACAGCGGCGGCAAAAAGGAAACTCAACCATAAAGAGTCTCCGGCGACACCGGCCGCTGTTCCCAAAACTGCATAAACACCGGCACCGATGATAATACCGATACCAAATATTGAAAGACTGACAACGTTTAAATTTTTAGTTAGGTGGGAACCAGATTGCATATTTTTTCTTTTGAGGAGGTGCCCAGGTGAGTGAGCACCTCAACGTCCAACAGCAAATAATTATTTGCGTGAACCCATATCTCTTTTAGAGATGTTCGCTTTGTCTTTTGAAATTCCTGTTTGTTTTAGATTCCCTGAACGACTTGTGTCGGCCGCTCTTTCAGTGTGGCGCGCACCTGATTTTCTATCCATGTCTTGTGCGTCTTCAGCTAATTTTCTTCCCGATGAAAAGTTTTTTTTGTTTTGTACCATGAGATCCTCCGTGTTTTGATTACATGAAAAGTGGCAAAGCATAAAGCATGCCAAGCTTTTGATTTAGTTTTAATCATTTTTATAAGACAATTGAGGCAAATTAGGTTTAGTGCTGAGGCGAAAAAGGTGATGGAATCAATTTTGAATCATTCACTCTGAAAGTTATCCACAATGGCCGAGTAAAATCATCAAGGGAGTTTAAATGAAAGTATTATTGTTCGCAGGAAGTTTGAGAAAGGATTCTCTTAATAAGAAGCTGGTAAAAGTTGTCTCGAAAATCATTGAAAAAGAAGGAAAGGGAACGCCTACTATAATAGATTTGCAACCGCTCAACCTACCTGTTTATGATGGAGATATTGAGGCCAAAGGAATGCCAGAAGGTGCGACAAAATTAGCAAGCGCTATCGCTGATGCAGATGTCTTAATTATCTCAACTCCAGAATACAATGGTTCAATGTCGAGTGCTTTAAAGACGGCGATCGATTGGGTTTCGAGAGTAAAGCCCATGCCTTTAAGTAAAAAACAGATTCTTCTCTTGGGAGCCTCTCCTGGGGCCTTAGGGGCGATTAGAGGACTGGCCCATGCCCGCACTCCTTTTGAGAATTTAGGCAATTATCTATACCCGGAGATTTTTGGTCTTTCCAAGGCCCATGAGGCCTTTGATGAGGAAGGAAATCTTAAGGACCCAGCTCAGCATGAAAAGGTTCAAAAACTCGTGCATTCGTTCCTGGCCTATTGTGAACGTAAATAGAACAGGTCTGTAATTTTTACAAAAACGATTGGCAAATCGCGATTTGTGATAAAACGATTTCATACACAACGATAATACCCACTCTCAGGAGATAAAAATGAAAGCAGTTTTATTCACAATCGCGACTCTTTTTTCAATCAATGCTATGGCAGACCAATGCCAGGCCGTATCTCAGGCTGAAGCAGAGAGAGCAGCTCTTTTACTTCAAAAAAATGCTGTGATCACTGATTACTGTGAGCCATGTAATGAAGGCGGAGCAAAAGTGAGCAAGGTTTCTGTGGTAAATAAAGTAAAGTTAGAGACAATCAAGCTTGGAAACCAATATTACACAGAAGTAAAAGTTAACGGGAAAAGCGTAGATTTAGCCTACCTTTTCGTACAAGTTGCTCCAAACAGAAGCGTAAACGTAGCAAAAGCTATCAACTGTGAAACTCTTGATCCTTCAACAGTATCAAGCGTGATCGATGGAAACCTAAAAACAATTAGACAGAACTAATATCTGATTATCGCCAGACTTATAAAAGGAGTTCTTCCTCTTGTAAGTCTGGTCGATTCATTTCCGGCATGTTATAAAGGCCTCTATGAATACAAAAATCCTACGTGGCCCGGCCGTCACATTTAAAGCAGACCCATTTCTTGTTGGCGACGAAGCCGCTCTTCACTATGAAAGCGACGCGCTTATTATTATCGAAAACGGCAAAATCAAATCTTTTGGTTCTTACGATTCACTTAAAAATTCAATCCCAGCGGGAGTTGAGGTTAAGGTTTATAAAGATTCATTGATCGTTCCAGGTTTTATCGACACTCACATCCATTACCCGCAGACCCAGATCATCGGAGCTTTTGGAAAGCAGTTAATCGACTGGCTTAATAACTACACATTCATCGCTGAACAACAGTTCGCAAACTTTGAGCACGCAAAGAATGTGGCGAAGGTTTTCGTGCAGGAGAGTTTCCGCGCAGGAACGACGACTTCAGCAGTGTATGGAACAGTTCACCCGCACTCAGTGGATGCAATCTTTGAAGAAGCTTCAAAGTTCAATATGCGCATGATTGCCGGAAAAGTTTTAATGAACAGAAATGCTCCACCGGAGCTTTTAGATACGGCCCAGAGTTCATACGATGATTCAAAGGCGCTCATTAATAAGTGGCACGGGAAGGGAAGACTTTCTTACGCCATCACTCCACGTTTTGCTCCGACATCAACTCCTGAGCAGCTAGAACTAGCGGGAGCTCTTTGGAAAGAGCACCCAGGTGTTTACATGCAGACTCACATCTCAGAAAATAAAGGTGAGATTGAGTGGGTAAAAGAACTATATCCGGAAAGAAAAGGATACCTTGATGTTTACGATCACTACGGTCTAGTGGGAGCGCGCTCGATTTTCGGTCATGCCATCCACTTAACAGATAGCGAGTGGGAGAGAATGCATGAGACGGGTTCAGCTGTTTCTCATTGCCCGACTTCTAACGAATTCTTAGGAAGTGGTCTTTTCCCATTTCCAAAAGCAAAAGATAAAAAACGCCCAGTGCGCGTAGGTCTGGCAACAGATATCGGTGCGGGAACAAGTTTCTCTCAACTTCAGTCGATGAATGAGTCTTATAAGATTGCTCAGCTTGAAGGATACTCTCTTTCATCTGTCATGGCCTTCTACCTGGCAACAAGGGGAGCGGCAGAGTCGCTTTACCTAGAAGATAAGATCGGATCAATTGAAGCAGGAATGGAAGCAGACCTTTTGGTTTTAGATTTAAAGGCGACACCATTAATTGATTTCAGAATGAGTTTCTGTAAAGACATCAATGAAGTTCTCTTCATCCTGATGACTTTAGGAGACGACCGCGCCACTAAGTCTGTCTATATTGCTGGTGAAAAGGTTTATGGAAAATAAACCAGAGCGCGACGTCGTTTGCGCTGACGCCATCGAATGGTTAGAGGCCCAGGGCAAACTCGAAGGAGCTTCCCTGGTGGCTTCGATGCCCGATATTTCAGAATTCCCGAAATGGTCACTAGAGAAATGGAAGGAGTGGTTTAAATCAACTGCTGCCCTTATCATGACAAAAGTTCCAGATGATGGAGTCGTGGTTTTTTATCAATCAGACATCAAGTATGAAGGTGTGTGGGTTGATAAAGGTTATCTGGTTCAAAGAGCTGCTGAAGAAGTGGGCCTTGAACTTCTATGGCACAAAATTGTTTGCCGAGTGAAGCCTGGCTACATTACTTTCGGTCGCCCTGCTTATTCACATGTTCTGTGTTTTTCAAAAAATGTTCGTTTACTTGATTTAGGAAAATCTACCGCCGATGTTATTCCTGACCTGGGAGAAAAAACCTGGGAGAGAGGAATGGGGCTAGAGAATTGCCTGATGATTGTGAACTTCATCAAAAACCATACGCAGTCTAATCGCATTGTTCATCCGTTTTGCGGGGAAGGAAGTGTTTTAGCAGCTGCGAATATCTTAGGGATGAATGCGCAAGGAATTGAGAGAAGTCCTAAACGCGCTGAGAAAGCACGCTTATTAAAAATCTCAGATGATCATAAGTCGTGGATTGAAGGTTAATCCCTCTCTTCTTTTTTATTTATAACCCATCTTTCATTTGATATGACTTAAACTAATTGTTAATGAATTTGGGGGACCCATGAAAACTCTTTTGGCCTTAGTTTTTCTTTGTTTTTCAACACTCGTCATGGCCAACGGCTACAGTGACTGCAAATACGGAACAGACGGAAGTGTTTCATGTGGATCACTTTATAACGGATGCAAAATCGGTTCAAAAGGTGACGTCTCTTGTGGCGGTCTTTACGACGGATGCAAGTACGGAACAAACGGATCAGTGTCTTGTGGTGGTTTATACAACGGATGCAAATACGGAACGAACGGATCAGTTTCATGTGGTGGACTTTATGATGGCTGCCAGTACGGAAGCGATGGAAGTGTTTCGTGTGGTGGAAAGTACGACGGATGTAAAATTGGTTCAAAAGGGGACATCTCTTGTGGCGGTTTATACAATGGATGCAAGTACGGAACAAACGGATCAGTTTCTTGCGGGGGTCTTTATGACGGATGCAAATACGGAACGAATGGAACTGTCTCATGTGGTGGACAGTATGATGGCTGTCAGGCCGGATCGAATGGATCGGTTTCGTGTGGTGGATTTAATCAATAATTAAAAAAAGAAAGGGCCCGAAAAACGGGCCCTTTTTATTTCTACTGTACCATTTCAAAAGTCACATGCTCAGCATTGTCATCTTTCCAAACGCCTTTCATGTTTCCTTTTTCCAGGTGTCCTTCAAGCACTCTCTTTGAAAGAGGTCGAGTGACAATCTGAGAGAACACAGATTGTAGAGGACGTGCTCCAAAGCGCGGGTCGTATCCACGTTTTGCCAGCTCTTCGTAAACTTTCTTATCAAGCTCGATATGAAGTTCTTTTCCTTCAAGGCGCTCATTAAGAAGCTTAACTTGTTTATCGATCAGACTTGCCATGATCGAGTTATCAAGAGCGTTGTAAGTCAACATCGCATCCAAACGTCCAAGAACTTCCGGTTTAAAATCATGTTCTAAGTCTTTCGAGTTAGTCGTGATTAAAATGATCGTGTTCTTAAAGTCGATCGTGCGACCTTTGTTATCTGTTAGACGTCCGTCATCTAGGATTTGGAGAAGGATGTCTGAGAAATCGTGGTGGGCCTTTTCCACCTCATCAAAAAGGATAACCGAGTAAGGTTTCTTTCTGATGGCCTCAGTTAAAATACCGCCTTCTTCATAACCCACATAACCCGCAGGAGCACCAATCAGCTTTGAGACTGAGTGTTTCTCTGAGAATTCTGAAAGGTCAAAGCGCACCAGGTTTTCCTGCGAACCAAATAAGAATTCAGCAAGGGCCTTAGCGGTTTCAGTTTTACCGACACCTGATGGACCTCTTAGTAAGAATGATCCAAGTGGGCGAGTAGGGTCTGACAAACCAGCGTGAGCGGTAATTAAGACTTCAGCGATTTCATTAAGTGCTTTGTCTTGTCCAAACACTTTATTCTTTAAGTAACTTTCAAGCTCTAAGATCTGCTCTTGCTTAGATTTTAAAATCTTCTCAACCGGAATGCCTTTTTGTCTCGAGATGACATTGGCAATGTGTTGAGTAGATAAAACCCAGTTGTTGTCCGAGTGAGAAAGCTTGCCTTCTATTTCCGGGATCACCGAATACTTAAGCTTTGAAGCTGCTTCGTAATCCTGGTTTCTTTGGGCCTGCTCTAATTCAAACTTAGATCTCTCTAACTGATGTTTAAGTTCAGACACTTGTTTTAAGGCAAGGACTTCTTTTTCCCATTTTTCTTTGCCTTCTTTAAATTTCGCTTCAAGGGCCGCGATTTCTCTTTCAATATCGTGGGCCTTTACCTGCGACTTCGCATAGATCTTTTTTGTTCTGATCTCTGCTTCTAGTTCAACGAGGTCGGCGGGCATCGCTTCTGCTGATAACTTGAGAGCGGAACTGGCCTCATCGATAAGGTCAATCGCCTTGTCAGGTAAGTTTTTATCAGTGATGTACTGGCTAGATAAAAACACAGCATCGTAGATAGCGCGGTCAGAAATTTTAATTCCATGGTGAATCTCCATCTTCTCCCTGATTCCCATCAGGATCTCAATGGCATCTTCCTTGGTAGGCTCATCAACTGGGACACTTCTAAAGCGTCGGTCGAGAGCGGAGTCATTGAGAATATATTTTTGATATTCCTCGGGTGTCGTTGCACCAATACAGTGCAGTTCTCCGCGAGCTAGTGCAGGTTTCAGTAAATTGGCGGCGTCCATTGCACCGTCAGTACGGCCCGCACCAACAAGTTGGTGAAGCTCGTCGATAAATAAAATCGCCTGGCCGTTTTGATCCTTGATAAATTTTAAAAGAGCTTGAAGTCTCTCTTCAAATTCACCACGGTATTTTGTCCCGGCCATTAAAGCACCCAGGTCCAGCGAGTAAACAGTTTTACCTTCCAGGACATCAGGAACTTTTCCTTTTACGATGGCGTCAGCTAAACCTTCAACGATGGCCGTCTTACCAACACCGGCAGGACCAACCAACACGGGGTTGTTTTTCCCACGGCGACCTAAAATTTCCATCACTGCGCGGATCTCTTTTGAGCGTCCGATAACCGGATCGAGTTTACCGCTTTCAGCAAGCTCATTCAGGTTGGTTAAGAAAGTAGGTTTTTCGCTAACTCCATCAGCGTTTTCTGTTTTTAGAGCGTTGTAGTCGATCTTAAACTCTGGAACGATTTGTTGCAGATACTTTAAAAGATCGGTTTCCGTGATTTCACCACGGCCATTTTGAATGGCGTTTGATGAAGCGTACGTCAACCACTCAGAAAGCTTGCTCGACGCTCTTAGGTTTTCCATTTCGATTTTATTTTTAGTCGTTGGAACTGTATCTAAAAGTTTCTCGAGATCTTTCGAGTATTTTTTCAGTGCTCTATGTGAAAATGACTGAGGGTTATTCATTAACCCCAAAATTAAATGATATGGGGTCAGCTCTATATGCTTTCTCTTTAGGGCCTCGCTCTGAGCGATGGCCAGAGACCCCTCAACGATGCTGTCAAATTTATTCATATGATATTCCTCCCTTAGAACGTCTTTTATAAGTCATTCTTACTAGTTAAGATGTGGTCATTTGAATAAGTGTCAAGGCGAGTGCTCAAAAAAAGCTCTAAGAACCTAAAAACTTATTAACAAACTCAAGTGTTACAAGGCACAATAATCACATGGATTTTGCACAAAATGACTTAGTGAAGTTAACGACTGTTGTTATGCCTTTTGGTAAATACAAAGGACGCACGTTGATTGAACTTCCAGAAAATTATGTCCTGTGGTTTTACGACCAGGGCTTTCCTGAAGGAGAGCTGGGAAAGTTGTTAGGGCTTTTGTACGAAATCAAACTCAACGGGCTTGAAGAGCTCGTGATGAATATAAAAAAGATGCAATGAGATCAGAAAAACTTCACCAGATATTAAAAGAGACTTTCGGATACGAATCATTTCGTTTTGAGCAGTTTAATATCATCAATTCTATTTTAGATAAAAAAGACACGCTGGCGATTATGCCAACGGGTGGAGGGAAGTCTCTTTGTTATCAAATTCCTGCCTTGTACTTAGATGGAGTGACTCTGGTTATTTCTCCATTGATCTCACTAATGCAGGATCAGGTCATGAATCTAAAAGAATACGGAGTTGAATCTGTCTTCTTAAATTCATCGCAGAGTTTTAGTGAATCACAAAAGGCCAAGGCACAAATTCTTAATGGCAAAACGAAGATCGTCTACGTTTCACCAGAAGGTGTCTTGAGTCCAGCGCTGATGAGTTTTTTTGATCAGGTTCAAATTTCATTAATCGCTATTGATGAAGCTCACTGTGTGTCTCAATGGGGGCATGAGTTTAGAAAAGATTATACGAGACTTGGAGAACTTAAAGACAGGTTCCCTGATGTCCCGGTTATTGCTTTAACTGCAACGGCGGATGCTAAAACCAGAGTCGATATTGCTGATCAGCTTCGCATGAAAGATCCTGCCACATTTGTGTCGTCATTTGATCGCCCGAACATTAAATACATGATCCTTGAGCGCAGTGATGAGATTAAACAATTAGATGAGTTTATTAAAACTCACCACCCGGATGATACCGGGATTGTTTATTGTCTTTCGCGCGATAAGGTTGAAAGAGTGGCCGCAGCTCTTAACAAATTAGGTTACAAGGCCGTTCCTTATCATGCAGGTCTTTCAGTTAATGAAAGGGCCATGAATCAAGAGCTCTTTAACTTAGAAGAAAAGATTATTGTTGTCGCGACGATTGCTTTTGGAATGGGAATCGACAGACCAGACGTGCGTTTTGTGGCCCATTTGGATTTGCCAAAAAGTATCGAGAGCTATTACCAGGAAACGGGAAGAGCTGGTCGAGATGGAAAAGCTTCAACGGCCTGGATGATTTTTGGTCTTGGGGATATTGTAAAACTTGCTCAAATGCTTGAGACGACGGATGCAGATGAAAACTACAAACGCATTGCCCGTTTCAAATTAGATAGTATGCTGGCCCTGTGTGAGGCGGCAGCTTGTAGAAGACATTACCTGCTTCGCTACTTTGGAGAAAATGGGGCCGAGACTTGTGGGTATTGCGATACTTGTATTGAACCGCCAACTCTTTGGGATGCGACAGTCGATGCTCAAAAAATTCTTTCGACCATTTTTAGAACTGGGCAGTCTTATGGAGCAGGTCACTTAATTGATGTGATCCGCGGAAGTAAAAATGCCAAGATTACAGAGAGAAGACATCATGAGCTTTCAGTGTATGGAATTGGAAAAGATAAATCCAAAGAGCACTGGGGAAGTGTTTTAAGACAGCTTCTCAATTTAAATTATATCGCTGTTAAAAACTGGGAATACAGAAGCCTGGCGCTGACAACAAAGGCCCAGGATATTTTCAGCGGCAAGATTAAACTCGACCTGCGCATGCAGGATGAGAAAGTTGCTAAAGCTAAAACGGCCGCGAAGGTGGATAAAAAACGCACGGGTGCAACTAGTGGAGATGATGGTCTCTTTACTGCACTAAAAGAGTTAAGAAACCGCTTGGCAAAAGAAAAAAATCTTCCTTCTTATATCGTGTTCAACGATAAGACATTAAATGATATGTGCGTGTTAAAGCCTCGAAATGCAGAAGAATTTCTATTAGTCCATGGCGTCGGTCAAAGTAAACTGGAAAGCTATGGGACTGTCTTTTTAGATGCAATCAAAAATTATCAGGCGTAAAATCTATCTTAAGCTCTAAACCTTACAAGGAGGCCATTTATGGCAAAAGGATTAGATAAAGGAAAAGATAGAGATAAAAACAAGTTTAAGCATAAACTTACGATTAAAGAAAAACAGGAAAGAAAAAAAGAGAAACTAAAACACAGAGCTGAAGTTGAGGCGAGTGAAGCCGCAATGTTTAGATAAAAAAAGGGCCCGGTTGGGCCCTTTTTTTATGTCAAAATTATGGAAGCTTGTAAGGGATTTCACCTAAGAAATCTTTTTTCCCTAGGTCAACACCATTGTGTCTCATGATCGCGTAAGCAGTCGTTACGTGAAAGTAGAAGTTAGGGATTACGTGGTGGATAACATAATCATTTCCAGTAAGAGTTTTTCCTTCCCAACGTGGAGTTGTGATTGTTGCTGTCGCCGCGTTTTTAAAATCTTCTGGTTTCATGCTTTCTAGGTAAGCGATTGTCCCTTGAATGCGCGCTTTAACTTCAGCAAGAGTTTTTTCAGTATCGTCATTTACAGGAGCAGACTTTCCTGTCAGGCGAGACACTCCAAGTTTTGCTGTGTCACAAACGATTTGGATTTGGCGAGTAAGAGGGAATTGGTCTGGTGCCAGGCGAGAGTTTAGTAAAACGTCCATTTCAAATTTCTTTGAATCTGCATATCCCGCAGCTTTATCTAAGAAACCGTTAAGGTTTTTTAATGTTTTGATGAATTGAGGAACTGTAAGTTCGAAAATCATAGGGCCTCCTGATTGAATGTTGCCCTTACACTAACTTTCGGCCGATTTGGTTGTCAACACTGCTCGCCGCGCTTAAGATAGTTGGTATGAAAAATGTTTGGGATGACTTTACTTTATCGACGTTTGTTGCGGGACTTATCGCTGTGCTTGTGGGCTATACCAGTTCTGCCGTTATTGTTTTTCAAGCAGCCGCTGCAGCTGGAGCAAGCAGTGCAGAGGCGAGCTCATGGCTTGGTATCCTTTGTGTTAGTATGGGGGTCCTGACAGTTGTCCTGTCACTAAAATATAAAAGCCCTGTGATGTTTGCCTGGTCGACTCCAGGAGCAGCACTTTTAATTGGAAGTCTGCGCGGTGAACTTTTAAGTGATGTCATTGGCGCTTTCGTTTTTTCTTCACTTCTTGTTTTACTTTCTGGTGTGACGGGATTTTTTGAAAAAATCATGAAGAAGATTCCAGTGGGGATTGCTTCGGCGATGCTGGCGGGGATTCTTTTACATTTTGCTCTTGATGTTTTTACTTCAATGAAAACGCACATGCTTTTAGTGATGAGTATGTTTATTGTCTACGCTGTTGGAAAAAGATTTTTTGCGCGTTTTAATATCGTGATCGTTCTATGTATCGGGATGATGGTGGCGTGGCTTCAAGGGCTCATGAACTTCACTCCGATTGAGTTTGGGTTAATGAAGCCGGTTTTTACAACTCCAACTCTAAATTGGCAGGTGCTCTTTAGTATCGGTCTTCCATTGTTTGTTGTGACGATGACTTCACAAAACATGACTGGGCTGGCCGTTATGAGAGCAAATCATTACAAACCTGAAGTTTCAAAACTCATTACCTATTCTGGATTAACCAATCTTTTAGTCGCTCCTTTTGGGGGATATGCCTTGAATCTCTCAGCGCTCACGGCGGCGATTTGCATGGGGCCGGAAGCTGACCCTGATCCGAAGAAGCGTTATACAGCGGCCATTAGCTCAGGGTTAATTTACATTCCTGCCGGGCTTTTTTCGGGAGCTGTTGTTGGTGTGTTTAATGCTTTTCCAAAAGAGCTGGTAATGGCGATTGCAGGTCTTGCTTTGATGGGGACTATCAATAATGGACTCTTAAGTGCCGTGACTCACGAAGAAGATAGAGAAGCGGCAATGATAACATTTTTTGTAACGGCTTCTGGTGTGATGCTTTTTGGTATTAGTTCCGCTTTTTGGGGACTAGTGGCCGGAAGTTTAGCGAGTTTTATTTTTAAATTTAAGAAGGTGGGCAATGGACATTAAAGAGATTTTAAATGAAGAAGAAATCCAGATTAAAAAGATGGATGAACTGGTCCATATGGCCATTGAGGATGAGCATTTTCTAACTCGAAAGCTTCATGAAGTAGAAAATGATGATGATGCGACTTTTGGGCAAAGAGTTTCTGATAATGTTGCAGACTTCGGAGGAAGCTGGACATTTATCCTGGGCTTTTCATTTTTTTTAGTCCTGTGGATTATTTTTAATGCTTATCAGGGATCAAAAGCAGTCGATCCATTTCCTTTTATCTTATTAAACCTGATCCTCTCATGTCTTGCGGCCCTGCAGGCACCAATCATTATGATGAGCCAAAATCGTCAGGAAGAAAAAGACAGAAGAAGAGCGCGTTCTGATTATATGATCAACTTAAAGGCCGAAATGGAAATCAGAACACTCCATGATAAATTGGACGCATTTGAAAAATCCCACAAAGAGCTGATTGCTAAAATCTTAAAAGACGAAAAGAAATAATTATCTCAAGGCCTCTGCGGCCATGGTAAATGATCGCAGACGGTCTTCATGTTTATACAAATCAGAAACAATCATCAATTCATCAACACCGGTGAACTCAGCCAGATGGAGAAGCTGGGCCTTTACTTTTTCTGGTCCACCTCTGACACTGGTATGCAACTTCGCTTTTACGTATTGTTCTTCATGAGTGTTCCAAAGACCATCCATACTTTTTACCGGTGGTTTCATTTTTAGAGACTGGCCACGAATGAGAGCAAGAAAGCGTTGATAAACTGTCGTTGAAAGAAATTCTGCTTCTTCATCAGTTGAAGCACCGACGACTTGAACCCCGATCATGCAGTAAGGCTCTTTTAAGTAAATAGAAGGCGTGAAAAACTCACGGTAAACGTGAAGCGCTTCCATCATAAGATCTGGAGCAAAGTGCGAAGCGAATGAATAGGGAAGACCTAAGCGCCCGGCAAGCTCTGCACTATAGAGGCTTGAACCTAAAAGCCAGACAGGGATTTTTAATCCACGTCCAGGATTTGCGATCACGCGTGCGCCTTCTTGATTATCAGAAAAATACTGGAAGAGTTCTTGAACTTGTTCCGGGAAACGGTCTGACATGAGATCGCGTCTGATCGCTCTCATTGTTGCCTGGTCACTTCCGGGAGCGCGGCCTAAACCTAAATCAATGCGACCTGGGTAGAGTGTTTCTAGCGTTCCGAATTGTTCGGCAATGATGAGTGAAGCGTGATTAGGTAGCATCACTCCACCTGAACCCACGCGAATAGTTTTCGTTTTCCCGGCGATGTGGCCGATTAAAATAGAAGTGGCCGAACTCGCGATTCCATCCATGTTGTGGTGTTCAGCTAACCAGAAGCGGTTATACCCTAAGCTCTCGGCATGCTGAGCGAGGCTTACTGAATTATTGAATGCATCCGCGGCCGTATACCCTTCAGCGATTGGAGCGAGATCAAGGACAGAATATTTAACTTTTTTTGGTGTTGTCTTCATAGAGAGGAAGTCTATAATGAAAAACAATCATAAACTATATGCCATTAGTCTGTACGTAAGTATAAGGCGTGTGCCCAAATAAGTAGCAAGGTTTTTCCATGTTTATCAATATCAAACCCCTAACCAAATACCGCGATTTCCGTCTTCTTTATATCGGTCAGTTTTTATCCTTTATTGGAAGTATGGTGACTTATGTGGCGATCCCCTACGAAGTTTACGATTTAACTAAAGACAATAAGATTGTAGGGCTTGTCAGTATTGCTCAATTAATTCCAGTTATTTTATTTGGGATTATCGGTGGAGCTTATGCCGACAGGCTCAATCGCCGCAAGCTACTTTTGGTTTCAGAAGTGTTGATGTGTTTACTCATCAGTATTTTTGCTTGGAATGCTTTTAGAGATGTGCCGAGTGTGCCCCTTATTTTTGTGACGGTATTTTTACTCCAGTCTGTTGTTGGCTTTCACAGACCAGCAATGGATGCTCTTAATCAAAAGATGGTTGAGCCGGAAGACTACGCTGCCATTGGAGCACTTGGCAGTTTCCGTTGGTCAGTAGGAGCGATTATTGGACCGGCATTGGGTGGACTTATCATTGCTAAGTTTGGAGTCAAAGGAGCTTATCTTTTTGATGTGGTCACTTTTATGGGGGCCTTGATTTGTATTTTCTTAATGAAGAGAACTCCCAATCCAGAAAAACGTGAGCATTCTCCACTTCAAGATATCAAAGAAGGATTGCGTTTTGCTGTTTCAAAACCAGAATTGATTGGAACATATTTGATCGATATCGTTGCGATGCTGTTTGCTTTTCCGGTTGCACTTTTTCCGGCAATGGCCGAAGGATTTGGAGGCGCTAAAGCGGCCGGGATACTGTTTTCGGGAATGGCAACAGGAGCGATGATTATGACACTTTTAAGTGGATGGTCAGGAAAAGTAAAATTCCACGGGCGTGCGGTGGTGATTGCGGCGATGTTGTGGGCCGTCTTTATTTTCTTTTTGGGTTTTGCTCATTCACTTCCAGTGGCCTTTATCTGCCTGGTGATGGCCGGAGCGGCCGATATGTTGAGTGGGCTCTTTCGCGGGATCATCTGGAATCAAACGGTGCCAAATGAATTGCGTGGAAGATTGAGTGGGATTGAAATGATTTCTTATATGTCCGGACCGCTCTTAGGAAACGCACGCGCAGGTTATATTGCGTCTGTTAGCAGTGTTTCAACAAGTATCATGAGTGGTGGTGTGATCTGTTTTATCGCTGTCTTTTTAACAGCATTGTGCTTGCCGAAATTCTGGGGTTATATTGATAAAGCAAAAGCTACGTCTTAGCTTCAGTTGAAAAAAGTCCCATCAAAGTAGCATAAATCATATTGTCGATAATAGATTTTGGCATCAGCGATCCGATGGTTTTTCCATCGACATCGTTGATGTTGATTTTCTGATCGACGATACCATCGACAACCACATTTAAAGTCATTCCGGAACTAAAGCCCATATTGAGAGTGCGCAGAAGAGAGCGCAGGTCTGAGGCCAGAGATTTTGCTTCAGGAGAGTGCTCAAGTTTTCCTTCCGCTTGCTCCAACACTCGGTTAATAACCACTAGAGTGATTCCTAAAACAATAAGCGGTACAGTGGATTTCGAAAGCATCTTTTGTTTGCTTCCTTTGTTAAAAGCAATGGCAAAAACGCTGGCGTAAAGTGAAAGTTTTAAGATGTAGCGTCCTTTATCTTCATTGGATTCAAGTTTGTTGTAATCAGTGACAATCTTTTTTGAAAAATCGCTCAAACGGTTTTTTGCTTCAGGAATACTGACTGTCGCATTTTTGATTGAGCCTTTGATGGCCTCTGCAGAATTTTTCGCCAGGTTTTGGAAAAAATTCTTCGGGTGTTCTTCTTTAATGTTTCTCTTTAACTCTTTAAGGGAGATCACTTTCTTTTTTGAAGATTGATAAATTGGTTTTAAGTCTTTCATGACTATATTTCCACCTACAGATTTCCAGTCATTGAAATTGAGAGTGGCAATTGATGAACCGAGAGTGATAAGCGCTTCAGTAGGGACTTTCTCACTTAAAAGTTTATGAAGGATGGTGATAAATTCTTGCGGCGACATTTTCGTATTTTGCATCTTTTTTATTATGGGGAAAAAATCCCTAAAAGGCGAAGTTATTTTTCGGCCCGGGGCTTGCATTTTAATACTTAACTATTGCGCTATCATGAGCGCTTTGAGTTTAAAATAGAGGTTAAACCCATGATAAAAAAAGTAATCCTGCCGCTTTTGATTGTTTTTTCATTTGAAAATGCCCTGGCAAAAATGGGCAAACCTACCGGGGAAATGGACGCAGTCTTAAAGACGCTGGAATCCCAAAAAGGAAAACCTATTGAGACATTGAGTGCACAAGAAGCAAGAAAACAGCCGACGCCTGCTGATGCTGTGAAGACATTGATGAAGAATAAAAAGATTGAAGCTCAACCTCTCGTGACAGTTAAAGATATTAAGGTCGATGGAGGTGATGGACAAATCCCCGCACGCATCTATACGCCTGCTGGTGCAAATAAACCAATGCCAGTTGTTGTGTACTTTCATGGAGGCGGATGGGTTCTTGCTGACAATGACACTTACGATGCAACTCCAAGATCTCTGGCCGATAAAACAAAGGCGATCTTTGTTTCTATAGAGTATCGTAAAGCTCCCGAATATAAATTCCCGGCGGCCCACGAGGATGCCTATGCAGCTTACCAATGGGTTTTAAAAAATGCCCGAACGTTTGATGGTGATCCAAAAAGGGTTGCGGTCGCTGGTGAGAGTGCGGGAGGAAACCTGGCGCTCAATGTAGCGATTCGTGCGCGCGATGAAAAAATCCAAATGCCAGTTCACGAATTGATTGTCTATCCGGTTGCAGGAAACTATTTATCGACAAGCTCTTACAAAGAAAACGCCAACGCGAAACCTTTAAACCGCGATATGATGACCTGGTTTATGAATCAGTATCTTCATTCAACTTCTGAAAGAGATGATAAACGTATCAATCTCCTCAAAGCAAACTTTCAACACTTAAATAACGCCACCATTATCACAGCTCAAATTGACCCTCTTCGCACAGAAGGAAAAGAGCTGGCAGAGATAATGAAATCCTATGGCGTAGATGTAAAATACAAAAATTTTAAAGGCGTCACTCACGAGTTCTTCGGCATGGCCCCGGTCTTAAAAGAAGCCCGCGAGGCCCAAGAGATGGCCTCAAAAGAGCTGACGAAATCTTTTAAGCAATAAAAGGATGGAGGTAACATGGATGTTAATGCATTATACGTGCAGACACAGGGAAGTTACGGCAAAGAACCTTTAATTTTTCTGCACGCTTTTCCCTTGGCTTCCGATATGTGGAAAGAGCAGATGCAATTTTTTTCCCGCACTCATTATACCCTGGCCCCTGATCTTCCGGGATTTGGAAAAGGGACACTTCCTGGACATGCGATCACATTTGAACATTATGTAGAGTCGGTGCAGAACTTCTTAAAAGAAACCGGCATTAAACAATCTGTCTGGTGTGGTCTTTCTATGGGAGGCTATCTTGCCTTGAGGCTTTATCAAAAAGCACCTGAGTTATGTAGCGGCCTTATTCTGGCAGACACTAAATCTGCACCAGATGACAACTTGGGGAAGGAAAAACGCTGGAGCTCTATTAAAAAACTTCATAGTCATCGTGAAGAGTTTATGGAAAAGCAGTGGTTGTCGATGGTGGGAAAGAGTTCTCGAGACAATTTAAAACTCAAAAAAAATTTCTATGAGATTACAGAAAGAAACACTGAAGAGGGAATTAGTTCTGGCCTGGTTAGTTTAACCACAAGGATGGATTGCTCGGATATGTTAAAAGACATTCATGTGCCCACATTAATTTTGGTTGGAGAAGAAGATAAAGTGACTCCTTTTAGCGATGCTCAACATCTGCATAAGAATATTGCCAATAGCAGACTGGAGATGATTCCAAAAGCGGGACACTTAAGTAATATGGAAAATCCCCAGGCCTTCAATAAGGCCGTCTCGGAATTTTTAGTGTCTCTACATACCCATCAGTATCAATCTTTAGTTAACTAATGAGAGATGCGGATTTCTTCTTTTATCGTCGCACTGGCATAGAGTGGAGCATTGTCCATTAAGTAAGCTTCTTCCTCTGGAGTATTGACTCGACCTAAGGCCTTATTGCGTTCTGGGTATCTGCCAAAACGATCAATAACTTCTTTATGTTTTAATTCATAATCAAAATTGGCCTCAAGTCCTGGCTCTGCAAAAAGCATCATGGCCGTCTGGTGGATCAATTTGGATTCACTGTGCATGAAGGGCATATAAAGAAATTGTTTTAAAGCAGGTGAGAAGTCTTTGTGGATGTCGCTTCTAACAGCTTCTTGGGCAAGTGCGAGGGCCATGGGATCATAGATAAACGACTTAGGATCATCGCGGTAGATATTGCGGGAAAATTGATCTATGACGATGATTTCGGCAAGTCTTCCCAGCGCTTCATTTCTCCATGAAGAGTGCTCACCTGCAACGACAGAAGCGTGGAGAGCGATGTATCGCTCAGTGATGAGAAGATCCAATGAGTCGCTTTTCTTGAACCAATTTTCAGGTTTTATTTCACGAAACCAGAAATCGATGATTTCTTGATAGTTCATAGTTATTTACCTCTGTTTGAAGCTTTATGAAGTACGGTATGAACAATGGTACTTATTGGACTCACATTAGGGGCAGCATCAGATGCATGCTGTTGTTGTGATGTTTCTTTAATGGTTTCTTTTTTTTCAAGTTTCTTTTTAATTCCAACTTGAGAAATCGAACTTGTTTTGGATTCAATTGGATTTGTCATGCTGTTGCTCCTTGAATTAAAAAGCCACCCGAAGGTGGCTTCTTATTGATGATGTGTGGGAGTAGTTTTTCAGTCTACACAATGGCGATCACAATAATCTTTGCCTTTGTCTTTCGTCCCGACCAGAATCTCTTCTGGTGCTACATTTTTAAGTGCAGTATAGATGCCAATTTTCATTGACGTAAATTCCATTATTTCACGCGAAGAGAAGAATTGTTTGGGGTAAAAAGTCTTTTTGGTGTGTCCCAAAAATCTAATTTTGTTGAAGAGAGCATTATGCTAAATTATTTGTATGGACCCTCTTGAACACCATCCGTATAAACCTTTCATTCCACCTCATGCAAAAAAGATGATTATTGGGAATTTTCCCATAGGAAAGTTTTCTAATCCTGAGCGTTTTCATGAAGTGAAGGAAGGGGACATTCCGTTTTATTATGGAGGTTCAACAAATCGTTTGTGGTTTTTGATTGGTTTATGTTTTGATGTGAGGCTGGATAGTAAAAAAAAGATTCAGGCCTTTTTGAGCGAGCATAAAATTGGAGTCGCTGATATTCTTTTGTCTTGCAGGCGCCTGAAAGGGAGCGCTCTAGACAGTGCTCTTTATGATAAAACCTATAATCAGGAATTAGCTGGGCTGATTGAAAAGAAGGGGATTGTGGAATTGATCTTTACTTCCAAGCATGTCCACCAGGAATTTAAAAAGCATATAGGAAAATTCCCTGGATTGACTCATACTGTTCTTATTTCTCCCTCTCCTAATGCCGTCCGCGGGCTGGTTAAGAATAAAGAATACCTGGCCTTAAAGAAAAAGAACTCAGAACTAAGCGTCGTAGACTTTCGAATTAGGAAGTACCAAGAGGTGTTTTGTGCTGGATAAAACGTGTCATTTTGCGTATAAACAAGAGGCGAATGACCGTGTTAACAGGCCCTAATGAATCACGTAACTCTTTTTTTCATATTCATTTTTATTTCACTGCTTTCTGGTTGTGCAACGACCAAGCAAGACGAGCGAGTGTGCCCAAAGATTTTTATTCATTCAGATAAATCTGATTTTTCATTAAGCGACACAGAAAAACGCTTGATTTGTGGTGATCCTGAAGAAGATGCTTACAAAGTGATTCCTTCCTACCAGGCCAGCTACATGCTGACAGGTTTTCTACAATCCAAAGGATACTCGACTCCTCGTTTTGAATACGAAGGAGACCTGCTGCATGTTTATCCGGGCAAGCAATCATTCGTAGAAAAAATCATCGTTGTCTCAGATCATGAAGATGATTCGAAGATGGTAGAAAAAGAAATGTTCAGAAAATTTAAAGGAGAAGTTATCACTCCTAAACTTTTGGACGCCATTGAAGCCCAGTCACTGACTTATTTGCGCAACAACACTTATCCATGTGCTAAAGTTGCTTCCAGTGTCGATGCAACTTTAGGTGAAGTGACTGTCACATTAAAGGACTTGGTTCCATTTCAGTTTGGTGAAATCAAAAAAGAAGCTGTTCCTGGTTTGGAGTCAACGGCCTTTGAGCGTTTTTATCCTTTTACCAGTGGCGATTATTTTTCAGAGCGCGACCTGACGTTAGCAGAAAAACGCTTTATACGCGCAGGAGTTGTGCAAGGAACTTACTTTCAGGAAAGTTGTGACTTAAAAAACAATTCATTTTCTCTCTCTCAACAATTTATCTTGGGAACGAGTCGGACGATTCGTTTAGGGATTGGTGCCAGTACAGAGCTCGGGCCGATGTTTAGAGGGAAGTGGTCCAACCAAAGATCGGGACCGATGGCCTCTTTGTGGGAGTTTAATGTTCAGCTCTCATTTAAAAACCAGTTTGCTAGTTTTACCTCAGATCGTTTTATGTGGAGTGATGCTCCTCGCAGATCGCTTTTAACTTCAGTTGAACTGGAAAGAGATAACCAGACAACTTACGAAGAAATCACCGCTAAGCTTAAACCGCACATGAAATGGACCAGAGACGGAAGCTCCAGGCAGTGGACGTGGACGACTGGGCCTACTTTAATTGCCGGTTCATACAAGTCGGCAACAAATGATTCGGATACGAGGAGAATCAATACTGGAGCGTTGGAAGGAAAACTCGAAACGACTAGTCACGAATACGAAGTCTATGACTTGCACCCGGAATCGGGAAATACATTAAGTTTTAATTTCGATTTCCGTCATCCTAGTTTTGGTTTCGTCGATCCACTTTTAAAACTAAATCTATCCTACCTGACACTACTTCATTTAGGTGAGCTGGGAAGAGGTGAGGCGATTGGAGGAATCAGGCTGACAACGGCCACAACATGGGTCCCTGACCGGGTTGATTTAGCTTCACTGCCTCCATCGGTTAAGTTTTATGGCGGAGGAAGTGATGATGTCAGAGGTTATAAGTTGAGTTCACTTCCAAGCAACAATGGTCTTGGGGCCTTGACGAAACTGAGTTTAAAATTTGAATTTAGAAAGACCTATGTTTTTATTCCCACGATTGAAAGTTTTACTTTTGTCGATACAACATACTTTGGTGAGAAACCTTGGGAAGTTGAAAAACGCTTATGGTATTCACCTGGGACAGGGCTTCGTTGGCTTTCTCCTATAGGGATTGTCCAGGGATTTTGGGCCCGCGCTCTTTCTAATGAAACAGTAAAAGACAATGGGAATTTATTTTATCTGGGATTGGGAGGAGTATTCTAAGTGAAGATCTCTCCTAAACAGATTTTTTTCCGCCTTTTTTTGATCATCTGTGGATTTATCGGATTGATTTTGATCACGGTTATCGCCATCGCCGTGACTTTCTTTTATAACCCGACACTTTTCATCAATCCAAAAAATCTAGATTACGCTTTAACTAAAACTCAGGTTTTAAAAAGCTGGTCGTGGAAAGACGCCCAGATCAATCATCAGTGGATTGCCTGGAATAAGCGCCGCTTTTACGGAGGGTTTCAGGACCTGTGCCTGGTGTATGACAATCCAGATGTAAATGTTGATACCTGCATGGAAAAAGTTTCGTGGAACGTAGAGCTTTTTTGGAGTATGAATGAGGGCTTCAAGTATGTGATCTATGAGCCTTTAGAAGTTGAGTCTTCAAAGTTAGTGATTGCACCAAAAGATAATCCAGAAGAGACACCTCCGCCAGATATCATGTCTTATTGGGATATGATGTGGAATCCTCTGATTCCTGATTTTAAATTGACGATGAAGAAAATCGATATTTTAAAAAAGGATAAACCTTTATCCTTTGATCTTAACGTCACTAAAAAACCAGAACTCCTAGAGGCTGAGGCTTCGGGTTTTAATCTACAAGCGACAAAAAAGAAAATAACTATTTTTGCACCCAAGAAGATCCTGGTTCCTTACGATTTAAAGACGACCAATCCTTTGTACTTTGATCAGATTAAACTTGAGGCCAATATTTTAGACACTCACATACCGGTGCTTTTGACGGCAAAGATTGAATCGGCCCAGTTTAAAATGCAGACGGATATTTTAAAATCGTCACTAAAAGAAGACTTGACCACGCCAAAGTTTATGAAGGAAGTGGCGCTCGTTACGACGGCAGAGCTGTCGGTGACAAAAGTAAAAGACACTGTGTATCGCCTGGTGAGACCACCTTTTAATATTCTTCCTGCTCCTGTCAATGCAATGGAAGGGAATTTAAGAATTCGTCTAGCGACCACAAACTACATAGAAAAAGATTCAGTTGAATTCAAAATTAAAACTGAACTTGATATGAGCGGTCCTAAGCAGGATCTAAAGTTTGCAGTCAATACAGGTGTGCCGGTTAAACTTAAAGATTACACTTTGGGGCCGATCAATTTAGGATTGGAATTGGAGAAGGTGAAGCTTCTTCTACCAAAGCTCTCAAGAACGGCGCTTCCGCCACAACTTATCCCGGACAAGCGATTTAAAAATACGAGTGTAGTCGTGAGAGAGAATCTTAATGAGCAAAATCTCCCGGCGAAGGTAAAGAAGGCGCCGAAACAAAACCTCGATATCAATATGCACTTACAGGCATTGGGAGAAAATGCTCTTCACATTAATACCAACCTGTTGGATGAAACACTAAGACTTAACTTTGATTTATTGATTGTAAACGGAGAAATCAAAGAAGGTTTTATCCAGAGCTTTTCTCTAACGACGACCATCTTTAAAAGAAAGATTGTGATCCCGTCTTTAAGACTTGTTTTCAAAGCTCCTTTGGAGCCGCAAATCATTGCCGTGGTGGAGTTTCATCTTCCCGAGTATAAAGTGAAGTTGGAATTAGAAGGCCCACTATCAAATCCACGTCAGGCCTTCTCAAGCGTGCCTCCACTTCCATTGGATGATATTTATGCTGTCATTTTATTCGGCCGACCTTTAAGCGGACTTGATCCCGATGACAGGACAGCGGCTAAAAAATCCAATCAACTTCTTTCACAGGGAATTTTATCTCTTGCCGTCCTTTATTATTTTGCCGGCTCTCCGGTTGAGTCCATTGGCTATGACCCGGATTCAAATGAAGTCTCTGCCCAGATCGGACTGGGTTCAAAAAACTCTCTGCGCGTAGGAGGCTCGGGAACCGGGCTCAATTCCGCGGGAGTCAGACGCTCCCTCGGAAAAGGCTGGTATATTGATAGCTCTGTTCAAAGAACAACCAGAGACAACGGAACCAGTGGCCAGGACTATGGTGTTCTTTTAGAGAGAATTATTTCTTACTAGTGGAGAGTGCGATTTTGATAGAGGATTTGCTGGAGAATGCGGTCAAACTCTGGAAGCTCCTCTTCCTCATCGTCCCAATTTGCCACATGTGTCTCGGGAATTTTTATGGCCAGGCTTTCACGCAAAATTGCGTGCTCCTGTAAAACAGCTAAAATTTTATCGGCGTTTACCCAGACAACATCATCAACTTTATTGATATTCTGGTCTAAGTCACTATCAATATGTTCCAAGTAGTGATTGATTGCTTGTTGTTTATAAAATGAAGACATCATAACCTCCTAAAGCGCCACAGTATCTGTGGAGTGTTCGAGGTTATTTAAGCAATAGGTATGCCACTCGGCATTAGTCTATCTGCACACAACACTATAGTTGAATAGTCGGCCAGTAACAGAGTAAAATGCTTGAGTGGAAAAAACGAATCTTCATTCTCGCAACAAGCATCGTGCTGGTTATGACTTTGCTCAATTAAAAAAAAGCACACCCGAGCTTGCGAACTTTATTATTAAAAATAAATTTAACGGCAACGACACTATTGATTTTTCTAATCCAGAAGGATTGAAGCTATTAAACCGCGCACTTTTAAAATCTGAATACGGAATTCATTTTTGGGACATTCCTAAAAATTACTTATGCCCACCAGTTCCCGGCAGAGTCGATTATCTCCATTATGCGGCCGACTTATTAAAGTCTCCGGGAAAAAATGAAGCTCTTCGTGTACTCGATATCGGCACGGGCGCTAACTGCATTTATCCACTTTTAGGAGAGAGCGTGTATGGCTGGAAGTTTGTAGGCGCAGAGATTGATGAAGGGGCCTTTCAATCAGCGAAGGCGAATGTCGAAAAAAATAACCTTCAATCAAAAATTGAAATTCGAAGGCAAAATGACCGCACTAAGATTTTCCAGGGAATCATCTTGCCTAATGAGCAATATGACTTAACTGTCTGTAATCCACCTTTTCATTCCTCAAAAGAGGAGGCGCAAAAAGGCACGGCAAGAAAAAATAAAAACCTGAAGACAAAAGAGCGCTTAAACTTCGGAGGCCAGGCCCAAGAACTTTGGTGCGAAGGTGGAGAAGGCGAGTTTATCAAAAAAATGATTTTAGAGAGTGTGCTCTTTAAAGATCAGGTGAAATGGTTTTCAACACTCGTGTCTTCAAAAGATAATCTCTCTGGCATTTACGGAGAGTTAAAAAGAAATAAAGCTTTAAAAGTTGAGACTGTAGAAATGTCTCAAGGTCAAAAGATTAGCCGCTTTGTGGCCTGGAGTTTTAAGGGAGAATGAAATGGATTTAGGTAAACTCAAAGAATTAGTGAATAACTTTGCCAAAGAGCGCGACTGGGATCAGTTTCATTCGGTAAAAAATCTTTCCATGGCCCTTTCAGTAGAGAGCTCTGAGCTTTTGGAAATCTTTCAGTGGATGAGTGAAGCAGACTCAAACAACCTTTCTTCTCAACCGGAAAAGATGCAGAAAGTAGAAGAGGAAGTCGCAGATATTTTTGTCTACCTTCTTAGAATTGCCAGCAAAACGGATATCAACCTGGAAGAAGCCGTTATCCGCAAAATGGAAAAGAATGCTAAAAAATACCCGGTGGAACTTGCCCGCGGGAACTCAAAAAAGTATAACGAATTTTAAGATGAAAACACTTTATTTTTCTTACGGCTCAAATATGAACTTAAAGCAGATGCAGGAGCGCTGCCCGGATTCAAAAAAAATCGGTATTGGTTTTATGAACGATGCTGAAATTTGTTTTCCAAGTTTTTATGAATCGTGGAATGGTGGAGTTGCCGGTTACAAAACATCTGCAGGAAAAAAGCTCTGGGGAGTTCTCTTTGAACTGACTATGAGTGATGTAGAAAAACTTCGCGTCTTTGAAGGTTACATTCACGGAAGAGAGGCGCATCTCAATGCCTATAACGAAGTGAAAGTTCCCATTGATATCGATGGTGAAACGGTGGAATGTATGACCTATGAAATCACTGTTGTGGGGAATTTCCGTCCTTCGCTTCGCTATTTGCAAACCATCATTCGCGGAGCAGAAGAGAATAATTTACCAGAAGAGTATATTGAATCACTGTCCCAACATCTTTAATCTCAGATATTTAAAGCGCATCATTCATAAAAACGAATAAATTGGTTAATAATACGAATTATTCGGATTCACTTTTGCATGTCAGAGTCTATTAGCGAATGATTTTTTCTTAATCATTCTGAGTTTTAAAAGGAGTCTCTTATATGCATCAAACTATTCTTGCAGGAGCAGCAGCTTTAGGACTGGCCGCTTCCGCACACGCAATCACCCTTAAAGAAATTGGAAGTCAAAAACCTCCATTCGAATTAGCTGCTCTTCCATACGCAACAGGAGCTCTTGCTCCAGTTATTGACCAGAAGACCATGGAAATTCACCACGACAAACACCATCAAGCCTATGTCGATAATCTAAACAAGGCCGTCGGCAAAGAAAAAGATGACCTGATGACTATTATGAGTAAAGTTTCAGGCAAAGAAGCAGCAGTACGAAACAATGCTGGAGGGCATTTTAACCACACATTCTTTTGGAACATTTTAAGTGGTGATAAAGAAAAACAAAAAATTCCTGAAAGACTGGAGAAAGAAATCGAAAAGACTTTCGGCTCAGTTGATAAATTTAAAGAGGCCTTTGAAAAGGCCGGAGCTTCTCAATTTGGTTCCGGATGGGTTTGGCTGATCCGCGACAATAGCGGGAAGCTGGCCATTACAACAACTGCTAACCAAGACAACCCACTCATGGATGTAGCGACAACTAAAGGTCGACCTATTCTTGCAGTGGATGTTTGGGAGCATGCTTATTACCTAAACTATCAAAACAAGCGAGCAGATTACTTAAAATCAATCTGGAAAGTCGTCAACTGGTCACAAGTTGATGCTTTCGACCGCGAGGTCACCGCACATTAGTGCTTTAGCACTTTAATCCCCCTAACCCGGCAAGGCTTTTATGGACATAAGAACCTTGCCGGGTTACATTTTGTCTCTATGAAAAGACAAATGTTTTTGGGAATCGATGTTGGTGGAACAAAGATTGAAGGTGCTGTTGCAGAATTAAATCTGCTTGAGCGCTCAATTAATGTCCTTTCTAAAAAAAGAATCACTACCATTCATGATCACGAAGCTTTTGTCGATTCACTCGTCGCTTTAATTAACGACCTTCTTCTGGAGAGTGCTTTAAAAATAGATGACCTGCTGGCCATCGGTATGGCCCTTCCTGGAACTCTTCATCCACAAACTTCTATTATGCTCAATGGGAACACTCGTTTTCTTATCGGGCACGATGTGCTTGGGATACTTAAAGAAAAACTAGGTTCTAAAGTGCAAATTGTCGCTCAAAACGACGCCAATCTTTTTGCCCTGGCAGAAGCATGGGGTGGAGCAGGCAAGCACTACGAAGCCGCTAAAGGTGTCTCTTTTAAAGAGCAAGTCGTCGTGGGAATCACTCTGGGAACAGGAGTCGGTGGAGGATTTGTTTCTCAAGGAAAAATCTTAAGTGGGGCTCATGGTTCGGCCTTAGAAGTTGGGCACATTGTCCTTGAAGCAGGTGGAAACAGATGTTACTGCGGCCAGCAGGGCTGTGCTGAAACTTATCTTTCAGGAACGGCCATCAATAAAATGATGAACTCCCAGGAGTTTTTCGCCAAGGCCAACTTAGGTTCTCAGGAAGTGCTGCAGACAATGATTGATTACCGCCTTCATTTCGTGCAGTTTTTAAGCATTATCAATAATCTTTTTAATCCTCACTATTTTGTTTTTGGGGGAGGGCTTTCTTCTCAAAGCATTCTCTTTGAAGATTTAAAAACCGACCTGGAAGAAAATATCTTTCTTTCAAAAGATTACTGTCCTGACATTTACATCAATCACCTGGGCGATAGCTCGGGGCTTTTTGGGGCCATGATTTATGCCAGTGAAAAACTTTTTCCTTAGTCTTTTCTTTTTGGCCTTTGCTCAGACAACCCTGGCAGCAGATGTCTTGATCTGGACTTCGAACGAAGGGGCCGCGAAGGCCATTAATGAAATTAAAAAAGATTTTGAAACTGAATATAAAACGAAAGTGATTGTTGAGGTTTTAAACAAAGACTTAACGTCACTTTTTAAGACGGCATCTCTTACAAAAAAAGGGCCAGACATTCTTTTGTGGGCCAATGATGTAAGTGGTGAGCTTGCTCAATCAGGATTGATTGAACCTCTCGATGAAATCCCGGATTTAACGGATAATTTCCTTCCCGTTTCTTTAAAGGCCTTCAAATACAAAGGAAGACTTTACGGCTACCCGTACGCGGTTGAATCGCTAGCTCTTTTTTACAATAAAGACCTGGTAAAAACGCCGCCTTCAAGTTTTGAAGAGCTGGTGAGTATGGCCCGAAAACTGAACAATCCAAAGAAAAACACCTATGGGTTTCTCTATGACATCAAGACGTTTTTCTTTTCGTTTCCTATTCTCAATGCGGCCAATGGTTATATCTTTGGCGAAAACGAAAATGGACTCAACGGGCACGATGTAGGAATCACTGGTTTTGAAGAAGGCCTTTCTTTTCTTCAAGGTTTAAGTAATGAAGGCCTGATTCCTTCATCAACTGACCGCGGGATTGCTTTTCAGCATTTCAAAGAAGGCAAACTTGCTTTCACGATCGACGGTCCATGGGCGATTAAAGATTTAGATGCAGCGAAAGTGAATTATGGCATTGCTGTTCTTCCAACGCTAAAAAATAAAGTGGCCAAACCTTTTGTTGGTGTTCACGGTTTTATGATTAGACGTTCAAGTCAGAATAAACTGCGTGCAAAAGAGTTTGCTGAAAAATACCTGCTGTCGAAAAAAGGGATTGAGCTCTTTTATAAGTACGACAACAGAGCGCCGGCAAGAATCGATGCACTCAATGAATTGAGCGCAAAAGATGAGCGTTTGTTCACCCTAAAAAAGAGTGCTGAAAATGGTGTTGCAATGCCAAACATCCCGCAAATGGGTTCAGTTTGGAATGCCATGGGCAAGGCGTTAAGCCTAAGTTTAGAGCAGAAGACCCCAGCGAAAGAGGCCCTTCAACTAGTTAGACCTCAGATCAAGTAAGAAAGTTTTCACAGACCACAATTAAAGGACTTTTGTTTTCCCAAAGTGCGAAAAAGTTCGTATAAAAAAGACTCAATTTTTTGGCCTTTTTCCAAGGGAAAACAATGAGTTTTAAGAGCAAGTTCCTATGCTTACTTTTAGCTATTTTTGTATCGACGAGTGCTTTTGCGCGCTCGCCGTTTAAAGACGATTGGACGCAGACTTTTTACACTGACGACAATTCTTTTTACCTGACTCTTTATCCTGACGGCTTCAAACAATTTATTCGCGTAAACTCTTCATCATGTGATCAGATTTCAAATATCAGTATCGTTTTAAAAGAAAACAAAAATAGATCGACTTCAGCATTTAGAATCCTTTCAAAAGAAAACGCTCCTAAAATTTACGGGCTCTCTCCTGAAGGTTATTGTTGGTACGAAGTTGAGATCAGGAATTTAGAAACGATCAATGGCCTTAAGTACGTTTTAAAAATCGAAGACAACACTTCAGCTCCTCATTACTTCAAAGGTATCACCAATTCACTGATTCCTCTCTACCGGTTAACTCAAGAGTCAAAGATCGATGCGTGGATTGATCTTGGAGCTTTTGGAGCAACTCCTGTTGTGGGGGGTGGGATTTACTACAAAGTGTGGGAACCGCTTTCAGATGAAGTGCATTTATTTCTTAACGACAATAAGGCCATTAAACTTTTTTCTGATTATCCTTTAAACGACGAAAGACGTTTTCACTTTGCCTATATTAAAAACTCAAACCTTAAAGATAAGTACCACTACCAGTTTGTTAAAAACGGTAAGTATGAAACTCTTGAAGTGGCCAACTACAATACTTTTAGTCCAATCAAAGTGGACCCTATGGCCAGAGAGCTCACGTACGATGCTAAAGGTGGACGCTTTAACGGCTATATTAATCCGCGTGGAGTGGTGGCCCGTGATAATGAGTATGTTTGGAAAAACGACAGCGCTTTTAAAAACGTCAGCGAACTCGACTACAATAACTGGATTATTTATCAATTATGGCCTTTAACGTTTAACCCAAAACGCATCGATGGGGCCTATGTCCAAGGGAAGTTTGGAGACATCACTCCTAAAATTCCTTACCTGAGCGATCTTGGTGTGAACGCGGTCGAATTTCTTCCCGTTCATGAAAGCAGATTCAGCGCTTCGTGGGGGTATGCTCTTGATTCACTTATTATTTTAGAAAGCACTCTGGGGACTAAACCAGAGATGAAAAAACTTATTGATGAACTTCACGGCAATAAGCTGCGCGTGATCTTTGATGTGGTTATCAACCATGTGAATAACAATCTTTTAAGAGAGCCGATTAATGCTCAAACGAACTCTTCAAAGTTCTACGGAGGAGACACTCCGTGGGGGCCAAAGCCGCGCTTTGAAAGTGTCTGGGTAAGAAAGTGGATCACAGACTCACTTCTGCATTTGATGGCCGAGTACCACCTGGATGGATTCCGCTTTGATATGACGGATTCAATTTTTAACGGGACTCGCGGAGGATACCGCTTCCTTCAAGAGTTAATGTATCTCATTAAAGCAAACAATCCACGTTTTTATAATTCAGCAGAACAGCTTCCTAACGATGTTTGGGTCACGTACCCGATTTCAGAAAATGGGTTAGGGTTTGATTCTCAGTGGAACGATCGTTTTAAAAACTTCTTTGAGTTAGAGTTTGATCACTACAATGAATCAAAACGCTCAGTGGACTTAACTCACTTATCAAATTCTCTTCAAGGCTACAGCGATCATCAGATGTCTCCGGGCGTGTGGTATCACTTCGGCCATCCACAAAGAACGGTGAACTACCTGGGCTCTCACGATTTTATCGGAAACAAAGACCCGATGATCAGAATCGTAACAAATTATGATAGCGACGAGCAGGAAGACTCAAATATCTTTAGGAGAGTGAACCCTCTTGAAGAGCCGGGTGACCTGCGCATCCCATTTAGAAAAATCCACAATCAATTCAGCCACTCGCTGGTGAGACTTTCTTACGGGATTCTTTTCACTAAACCTGGTGGGGCCCTTTTCTATCAAGGGGAAGAGATCGCTCAGGACTTAAATATCCAAAACGAGTGGGCCTACGTTAACGCTTTAAAGGACAATCGTTTCCCAAGTAAAGATGTAAACATCAACAAGTATGTTGGCTCTCACCGCATGACTTGGCACTATTATGATTTAATCAGTGGCAAAAAAGATCCATTGTTAAATTTTGTCACTGAAGAAGACCAGAATCTTTTTAGCGGCCACTTGAGTTTCTTTAAGGAAATGATCAAGTTTAAAAAGGCCAATCCAGAAATCAACAATCAGGATGCTCAGAACGTGCGCATTGATAACAATGCCAAGACCGTGACGTATGAACTAAGCACTTCCCGCGATAACTACTTCGTTGTTGGAAATTTCAACGGAGATATGGGCGGAGTGTGGATTCAGTTCCCGGGAAATCAAGATGTCTGGTGGAGCGAGATGATCAACTCATCTGACCCGCGCTTTGGAAGCACGAGTGATATTTTTCAAAACGTCATCTCATCGGTAGGGGGAAGAAAGAACTTGCTTCGCCTAAAAGGACCGGGCTTCTATTTATTTAAAGCGAGCAAAAATCCACTTCTTTCTAAAAAACTTTACTTCCGCACTAATGCTCTAAACTGGCTGGCAGATGAATCGACAGAATTAAAAGTGAATCCTGCCAATCAAGAAGAGCTCGTAGCGAGAATTGATATCACTAAAACGGGAGCGCTGGATTTTAAACTTGGAAGCAAGAGCTGGAACATTGATTTAGGAAAATCAGTGGACCCACGCTTTTTGACTTACACACCAAACTCGGAAAACGTCCGCACGACACTGAATGCGGGGAAATATATTTTTAAATTTAACATGAGAAATTACACTTATAATTTTGAAAAACTTTAATGAGAGAGACAAGTATGACGACTTTATCGCAATTAAATGACCTGGCCTACAACTACTGGTGGAGCTGGAATCAGGACGTATGGAATCTTTTTTCATCAATTAACAAAGAAGTCTGGGCCGAGACAAGAAACCCGGTTCTGGTTCTTAAAAATACGAAAGACCTTGAAGCGTCTTTAAACAATGAAGACCTAAAAAAGAAAGTCGGTGATCTTCACTCAAGACTGACGGCTTACTTAAACCGCAAAGACACTTGGTTTGCAAAAAACTTTGCTAACGTCAAAGGGCCGATTGCTTACTTCTCAGCGGAATACGGGATTCATGAGGCACTTCCTATTTACAGTGGTGGATTAGGAGTTCTTTCAGGAGACCATGTAAAGTCAGCTTCTGACTTAGGTATCCCAATGGTGTTCGTAGGGCTTTTCTACTCAAACGGATACTTCACTCAAAGAATTAATGAAGAGGGAAAACAATTGGACCTTTATGGAAAGTTCCAGCCGGAAAACCTTTCATTAACTCCAGTGACAACAAAAAATGGAGAGACTCTGGTTTTTGACCTGGAACTGGCAGAAAGAACAATTAAAGTTCAGGCCCACAAAGCGATGGTTGGTTCAAGTGAACTTTACCTGCTTGATTCAAACCACCCGGCTAACTCTGAAGCTGACCGTTTATTAACGGCAAAGCTTTACGGGGGAGACAGAGAGATGAGAATTTCTCAGGAAGTGATCTTGGGAATTGGGGGAGTAAAACTGCTTAAAGCTTTAGGGATTGAGCCATCGGCTTTCCACATGAACGAAGGGCACAGCGGGTTCTTCCAGTTAGAAAGAATTAAAAACGCAATGAAAGAGCGTTCAATGACTTTTGATGAAGCTAAAATTCTTTGTGCTTCTAACTGTTTATTTACGACACACACTCCGGTTCCAGCAGGGAATGAAGCTTTCTCACTTCCTTTAATGCATAAGCATTTCTTTAAAATGATCAAGGCATTTAATATTTCTTGGGAGCGTTTTGTTGAACTAGGAATTGTTCCGGAAAAAAGTGATTACAAATATTTTAGCTTAACTGTGTTTGCGATCAATGTGGCCCGTTTCTATAACGGGGTAAGTGAGCTTCACGGAAAAATCGCGCAGAAAATGTGGCGCGACCAATGGCCTCAAGTTCCGGAAGTAGAAAACCCAATGTCTCACATCACTAACGGTGTTCACGTTCAGACGTGGATGGCCCTTGATGTGAAAAATCTTCTTAATGAAACAGTCGGGACAAAGTGGGAAGATGAACTTGCTAACCACGACTTCTGGAAAAAAGCAGGGGATATCTCTAACTCTAAAATCAGAAAGACGAAAGTTGCTCTGAAAGGAAAAATGATTTCCCTGGTTCGCGCTCAGCTTAAAAAACAGTTAAAAGAAAACAATGAATCTCAACAAGAGATCGACGCTGTAGACACTTACCTTGATGACAAAACACTCGTGATCGGTTTTGCCCGTCGTTTTGCAACTTATAAGCGTGCAACTTTAATCTTTAAAGACTTAAAGAAACTTGAAGCACTTGTTAATAATCCAGATCGTCCAGTGGCCTTTGTCTTTTCAGGTAAAGCTCACCCTCAAGACGTTCCAGGACAAAAATACATTCAAGAGATTTATAAATTCTCACGCATGCCGAGTTTAAAAGGAAAAGTTATTATCCTTGAAAACTACGACATGAACATCTCTCGCCACTTAGTAAGCGGCTCAGATGTTTGGCTAAATAACCCAAGACGCCCAATGGAAGCGAGTGGAACATCTGGACAAAAAGTTCCTATTAACTTTGGTCTAAACTTCTCTGTTCTTGATGGATGGTGGAGAGAGGCCTTTGATGGAAACAATGGATGGGCCATCGGTGAAGAAAAAGACTTCGCCAACGATGAAATCCAGGACTACGAAGATGCGATGGATTTCTACAAGACCCTGGAGCAGACGATCTTGCCGCTTTATTACGCTGATAAAGCAAAAGGAGAAAATGGATCAAGTGCTGCTTGGATTGAAAAAACGAAGATCAGTTTCGTGACAAATATCTCGCGTTACTCAACTCATCGTATGGTTCAAGACTATATGACGAAGTTTTATGCTCCGGCCGTAGCTTACGGAGACAAGTATAAAAATAATGGCGACCTGATTAAGACTTACCTTGATAACCGCCGTGCTCTAAAGATGAACTGGAAAGGAATGTATTTCACTTATGTTCATTTTGATGGAAACCATGTTGAAGTGCCTTCGCAGTTTGAGAAGAGCTGGAATTCGCCACTTCACCACGTGGAGTATCCGGCAGAATTTACATTTCCAGGTCGCGTGTTTGAAACCAATGAAGCTCACATTCACCTGGGGACTTACCTGGGCGATTTAAAACCTGAGTCTGTAGTTGTTGAAGCTGTCATTTGTGATTTAAAAACGGATGAAGTGAAAACTGAAAAACTAAGACTGAAAGGGCCGCTTGAAGATGGTGTGGGGCACTTTGAATTAAAATTCAAATCTAATGACTCGAAAAAAATTCGTTTTAGAGTGTATGGCCATGACAACTTCCTGGTTCATCCGTTCGAGTACGGATACATGATGTGGTATTAATTGATGGATAGAAAAAAACATTCTGGGATTTTATGTCATGTCACCAGTCTTCCGACGTCGTACGGGATTGGTGACTTTGGGCCTCAGGCCTATGCCTTTATTGACGATCTTGCCAGATCTGGGCAAAAGTACTGGCAAATCCTTCCGATTGGGAACACTGATGATTCAGGATGCCCGTATGCCACGGACTCAGCTTTTGGCTGCGCTGATTATTATGTCTCTCCAGATCTATTGATGAAGGATTATGAAATTGATCCGGCCCTTTACCATAAGTTTATCTTAAATACCGAGCGCGTAGATTTTAAGCGTGCAAAAGTAAATAAAAGAGAAGCGCTCCAAATTGCTTACGCTAAATTTCTTCCTTCATCAGCTTTTCATCAATTCTTAAAAGATGAGAAGGACTGGGTTGTCGACTACGCAACCTTTAGGACGTTGAGTGAGACCCGTGGCCAGGATTTCAGGGCATGGGGAAAAGCAGAGCTGACGAGTGAGGAGCAAAAACTGGTGGACTTCCATCTCTTTTGCCAGTTTGTTTGTTTCTCTCAACTTTTAGAATTAAAGAAATACGCTAATTCAAAAAATATTAAACTGGTTGGAGACCTCCCAATCTTTGTTTCTTATAACAGCATGGACGTTTGGAAAAACCCTCAAGAGTTTTATTTAAACGACAAACTGGAAATGGAGTACGAAACAGGTGCGGCACCAGATGCTTTCAGTAAGACTGGGCAGAAATGGGGAACACCAATTTATAACTGGAAAGCGCAAAAAGCAGACAACTTTGAATGGTGGAATAAGAGGCTGAGTTTCTTAAAACGCTATTTTGATGTGATCAGAATTGATCACTTCAGAGGATTTGTTGCGACCTGGATTTCTAAGGTCAGTGCTCCTGATGCTTCAGAAGGTCAGTGGTATGAAGGACCGGGAGAAGAGCTTTTTAGAAGTCTTCGCGATTACCCGGAGATCATTGCTGAAGATTTAGGTTACATCACACCTGAAGTCGAAAAATTAAGAAAAACTTTTAACTTCCCAAGCATGCGAGTTCTCGAATTCATGTTGGGTGGAGCAAATAACCCACACAAGCTGACAAACTATGAGTTTGATACGGTTGCTTATACCGGGACTCATGATTGCGATACCTTAATGGGATGGTTTAAGAGTTTATCCAAAGAAGATAAGGAAAGAGTGGAGCACGACCTGCAAGTGGTCAGTCCTAATCATTGGGAAATGATTAGCGTCTTAATGTCGTCACCTTCAAGAATTGTGTTTATTCAAATCCAGGATCTCTTAGGTCTTGGTTCAGAAGCTCGTTTTAATTACCCGGGGACTGTGCAGCCTAAAAACTGGAGCTGGAAGCTGGAGTTTAAAGATGAGCGCAGAATCGACTGGCAGAAGCTTGGGATGATCACTGCTGAAAATGACCGCGTGGAGAAAAAAGCTGTATGTGGTTAAGTTGGGCCTTAAGTCTTTCAACGCTTATTCTAGGAATCGTTGCGGTTTACGTTTACGGTTTTTCAAAAAAAGATGCTTACCGCTTTTTTTATCCTGCATTGGTATTATTTGTACTCTTTAGTTTGGTGCCGATCTCTTACAGTGTGTACGTATCATTTACTAATTTAAAGACGGGGCATCTTTTAGAAAGAAAAGATGTGGTTGAACTCTTTCAAAATGAAAAAGTGATTCAACCGCGCGTGCCTGTTCTCGATTTTCAAATTTTAAAATACCCAGATTCCTACCTCCTTATCGTAGATAATTTATCCGCTTCTTTTAAGAAGGGTTATAAAGTTGTGGCGTTGGAGTCAATGACTAAACTTCCTCCGGGAGGAGAGAAGCTCTCACCAGCAGAGGTTTTAGAGATCATTGAAAGTCATCCGGGCTTTGAGATCGTTCATCCGGCCTTTGGGGCCTATACGTTTTTTCGCAGTGACAAGATTGCCAAAGTTCGTCTTCGTTACGAGATGACTGAGACGGGAAGTTTCAGGGACACTCTTACAGGTGAAGAGCTAAAAGAAGATAAAGAAGAAGGGCAGTTTAAACTCAACGGCGAAAGTGTGGGGCCGGGGTATTACACTTTTACTGGTCTACAAAATTACAAAGAGCTCTTTTTTGATCCGGCCATTAAATTTGTTTTCTTAAAGTCGATGGTGTGGACATTCACTTGGGCCTTTATGTCGGTGATGCTGACTTTTTTTCTGGGGGCCTTTCTTGCGGTTTTACTCAATGACCTGGGCGGGAAATCGAAATTTTTCTACCGCATGGTTTTTATTATTCCGTATTCAATTCCTTTTTTTATTTCAGTTTTAATCTTCAAGGGAATGCTTAATAAAGATTTCGGAGAAGTGAATCAGTTTTTAAGTTTCTTTTCAGTGAGTCCTGTTCCTTGGTTAGAGCAGAAGATGTGGGCGAGAGTCAGTGTTCTTATGGTCAACCTGTGGCTTGGATTTCCTTACATGCTCTTAGTTATCACAGGAATTATTCAGTCGATTCCTAAATCTATTTATGAGGCTTCATCACTTGAAGGAGCGACGAAGTTTCAAAACTTCCGCTTCCTGACTTTTCCTTTAGTGCTCAGAGCGATGATTCCACTTTTGATTGGGTCATTTGCTTTTAACCTCAATAACTTTGTCGGGATCTATCTTCTAACAGGAGGAGGCCCGGTGATTTCTGATGCCAGCACACCCATTGGTGAAACGGACATCTTAATCTCTTATACCTACCGTTTGGCCTTTGAAGGCTCTCAGGGACAAAACTTTGCCCTGGCCGCGGCCGTCTCGATGTTGATCTTTGTGATCGTCGTCGCGCTGACGTTGATTAATTTTAAAGTTTCTAAAAAGTTGAGTCGCTCATGAGCCAGTTTACGAAAAAGAAACAAAACACAGAACGTTTACTCATTCACCTGGTGTTGATCGGGATTGCTTTGATTGTTCTTCTGCCGATTTTTTCGATCGTGACTATTTCTTTAAGTAAGAGCGGGTCTCTTAAATCAGGTTTTAGTCTTTCAGAGTTTAGTCTCGATAACTGGAAATACATCCTGGGGATTCCTTACCAGAACGCTGTCGGTGAAACCGTTGTTTCTCCTTATCCAATGATGAGATGGCTTTTTAACAGTCTTAAAGTTTCTCTCTTAAGTGCATTTTTGATGCTCTTTTGTTCAACGACGGCCGCTTATGCGCTTTCTCGTTTTAAGTTTAAGGGAAAAGAGGCGAGCCTGATGTTTTTGATGGTCATGCAGATGTTTCCTAACATGATGGCGATGGTGGCCTTTTATTTTATGTTGGATTTTATCGGCGTTCATATCCCATGGTTGGGAATTGATACTCACGGAGGATTGATTCTTATTTACTTAGGTGGAACACCTTTCAATATCTGGCTTTTAAAAGGTTACTTCGATACGCTTCCTCGTTCGATTGAAGAGTCGGCGAGAATGGATGGTTGTACACACTTTCAGGCCTTCACTAAAATTGTTCTGCCTCTTTGTACGCCAATGCTGGCGGTGATTGGGCTCCTTACTTTTATCAGTACATTTTCAGATTTTATCCTGCCTTCCATTCTTCTGAAATCGCAGGATCAAATGACGTTTGCCGTAGGGATTCAGATTTTTATCAGTGAATCTTTTGCCAGCCGTTGGGGGCAGTTTGCCGCCGCTTCTATTTTGGGAGCTCTTCCTATTTCACTTCTCTTCTTTTCTATCCACCGCTATATCGTCGATGGACTTTCTCAAGGTGGAGTTAAAGGTTAAGGTTGTCGCCGGTGACGCTGTCAAAAAGGTGAGCGAAGTGCAGTTTGAAATAAAACTCTGCGCTCTTTAAGTCTTTTGGCAAATGCATCGCCGGGATAAGGCCCGTGATTTCGCCGTCGGCGTATTTTAAAATCACATTGGCCTCATGACCTAAAAGTTCAGTGAAGAGCACTTCAAACTTAGCATTCCATCCCGCTTCTTCACTGCTGTGAAGAACGATATCTGTCGGGCGCACGCCAAGCACGGCTTTTGTGGGAGAGAGTTTTTTTACAGTATGAAAAATTGTTTTGTTTTCTGGAAGTTTAAAACGGAAAGCGCGCTCTTTTCCTGTGGCATAGATTCCATCAGCTTCATAACTTAAATCCACTTCCATCAGGTTCATGGCCGGAGTTCCGATGAATTCACCTACAAAAGAATTTTTTGGGTTGTTGAAGACTTCCTGAGGAGAGCCGACTTGCTCAATTACACCTTTTCTAATGATCACCAGTTTATCAGCGAGAGTGAGAGCTTCAAGCTGATCATGAGTCACATAGATTGATGTTCCTTTCTGATCGAGATGAAATTTTTTAATTTCCGATCTCATCTTATGACGAAGTTTGGCATCAAGGTTTGAAAGAGGTTCATCGAATAAAAAGATCTTAGCGTCTTTAACAATCGCTCGCCCCATGGCCACGCGCTGGCGCTGACCACCTGAAAGATCTGAAGGTTTTCTCTCAAGGTATGATGTCAAATCGAGAATGTGAGCGGCCTTCTTTACTTTTTCATCAATAGTCTTTTCGTCGGTCTTATTGATCCTTAAACCAAAGGCCAGGTTTTCATAAACATTCATGTGTGGGTAAAGGGCGTAGTCCTGAAACACCATGGCCACTTCGCGTTTACTTGGTGGAAGGTGAGCGATGTCTTTGCCGTTTAAAAGAAATTCACCGGCAGTGATTTCTTCCAGACCTGCAATCATTCTTAGCATCGTCGATTTTCCACAACCAGAGGGGCCGACGATAACAACGAATTCGCCCTGATTAATTTTCAGGTTGAAATTGTCGATGATAGTCAGTTTGTTGTCGTAGCTCTTAACAATATTTTTTAATTCAATCATACAAAACTCTTAGAAGAATGTTTCCATTTGTAGCCCGTAAGAGCCACCGGCCAGTTTGTTGGCGTAAGTAGGAGCGTTCTGGGCAACGTTAGACTGATTGGCCTTGTTCCAGAATGAGTGCGTATAGAAAGCACGAAGAACTGGGCGTCCCCAGATGTTTTCATTCACACTTAATTGAGGAGCAAAGGTCAGACGAGTCAGTCTTCTTGTCCCGCCATTTTGAACGATACTACTTCCCACTTCTGTCAGGAGGTGGAAGTTTTTTGTTACTCTGTACATTGGGCGGGCACCTAAGCTCAGCCATTGCTCTTTTGTATTGTCTTGTTCAATAAAACGCTCGTGGCTTAAAGCAAGGTGAAAGGCCCATTTCTCACTCACATCAAAAGTGGTGTGATTGATAAAGCGCAGGCGCTTTTGTTTTCTCTGCATATTTCCAGCAGTGATTAAACTATCCCCGTAAAGGTTGAAGTTGTTCATCACTCCCTGGCCATACATTAAAGCAAGGTGATTGAAGCCTTTGTCGTTTAAGTTGAAATCAAAAAGAGTTCCGATGACAAAGCCTCTGGATTTTTCGTAGTGAACTTTAGTTGTCGAATTCGTAGACTCTGGAGCATGGCCAAAAGCAAGCCAGACGTTTTGTTTTAACCACGAAGTGTGTTCGATATTTTTTAAGCGGGCATCGTAAACAGTGATTCCTTGTTTTCCGATATTCGTTCTAGTGTCAGTGACACGCTTTAAGTAGGCGAGAGAGAGTTTTCCACCAAGAAGGTCGATGTTGCCGATACCACCACCGTTACCATTCATGCTGCCGAAGTAGTAATAGTCATCAATAAAGACATCTTGGTCGCGGTAGAATCTTTTTCCAACCCAAAAGCTCCACGGCATTTCAGTCACACCTGACATTTCAGCAAAGGCCTCAACGAAGTTGGTGCTTTGAGTGCTCGATTCTGTGGCATCATCTCCATTGTGACTGTTGGCAATTCTAAATTGAGTGAAGACGTGTTGCGATTCTGTTTTTACGTGGTGAAAAGTAAGAGCTAATTCAAGGTAGTTTGTGCACTCGTTTCCAAGACGGAATTCGTTTCTGCCAATGCCACCCCAACCGCCGGCCCCTTGGTTATAAAAACATTCCTGGTCGCCACCAAAAGTGTTGGTTCCCGTTCCGGCCCTGGCGTAACCGAAAGTTGTGACGTCTTTCATGTCCATGGCGCGCACGCCCGGAGCAAAAAGAGACGAAAATAGCAGTGCAACCCATAGATTTTTCATAAATTAGACCTGTTTAATTGTCCTGTGAGATTGCCAGAAAGTTCGCACTTTTTCCACTTCCCTGAGAGTGAAAAAGGCGTTTGGTGTACGCACCTTGTGTGCACTTTGTACGCAAGAAAATTGCAAAGATTTACGAGTCTTGGTATCACTATTTTATTATGAAAATTTATGAATTTAATGACCCAATTGAATACGTTAACCGCCAATTCTCACTGAAAAAAGAAGTGAACCCGCGCTTTTCTCTGCGCTCGTACGCTAAGCTTCTAGGGTATGAGAACCCAAGTTTACTTTCGAGTGTTTTAAAAGGTGAAAGAAAGTTAAGCACTGAGCTTGCTGATAAAATCGGGCACCAGCTTAACTTAGGGACAGTAGAGCAGAAATACTTTCAGCTTCTCATTTTGTACAAGTATGCAAAGAACGATGCGGAAAGAATGATGTATACGGAGCTTTTAGAGGCCACCAAGCCAGATACAATCAATTCACAATTTTCAGTTTCAATCGACTCTTTCCGCTTCATTGATGACTGGTATCACGCAGCTATTTTAGAGATGATCGAGCTTAAAAATTTTAAGTTCAATTATGAGTGGATGGCCAAAAAGTTAGGGCGTGGCCTTAACCCGGAACTGGTTGAAGCAGCGGTGGCTCGTTTGGTGCGTCTGGGATTATTAGAAGATCACAAGAAGACTTTAAAGAGAAAAGAAGGGAACTTTGTCGTTGATAAGAACATCCCAAGTGATGCTATTAAAAAGCACCATGACCAATTTATCCAGTTTGCCCGTCAGGCGATTTTTGATCAGCCGATTAATGAAAGAGACATCAGAAGTTCGACGATCACCCTGAAAAAGAAGAACTATAAAAAGGCCCAGGAGATTTTAAAGAAGGCCCATGCTGAATTGGTGGAACTTTCTTGTAAAGATGATGGAGAAGAGGTCTATCAAATCTGCTCTCAATTGTTTAAACTAACGTCCGATAACGAATCAACTAACGAATAGGCGGTTATTGAGTATGAAAACGAGAATTCTTGTTGCGATGATTTTTACCCTGGCGATCTGTAAGTCAGTTTTCCCATCGGGAACGACAATCGGAAATGGTATTTCTGTAAACTCTGCTAAGAAAGAAAAGATCTGTAAGATCGACGGCAAGGAAGTAAAGAAGCCAATCGACGATAAATGTGAAGAGGTTCTTCCTGAAACGAAGGATAAAAAAGAGGAAGCTCCTGCCCCTGCACCTAAGAAGTAGTTAAAAATACACGGGCCATTGCTTCAAGTCTGAAGCAATGGCATAATAGCTTCATGAATATCTAAAATCCCGCCATTTAAATCCCTTATACATTTTCATTTCATTGATTAATTAACGTTTGTTTATTTTTTATTTATTGGAGTTTTGCCATGAACACATCTCGCATTTGTTTTGTTTTTTCTTTTATCAATTTCATTCAATGCGAGAGTGTAAATGCTCATACGAAAATTAATCATAGGTCTTCTAAGCTTCTATGCGATTGAGGTCAAACGAGCTTCTTTAAAGAATGCTGAGACCAGTCCGATCCAGGTCGAGCGCGAGCTGGAGTTAGAAATTGTTAAGAAGCGCGAGGCTAAAAAACAGAAAACTCGCCTCTATGACAAGAGAAAATGGAAGAAGAAACAAAGGTTTAAAGAGCCTGCTTTTAAAATAAAGGGAACTAATCCTAAAGACGTACGATTCAGCAACCAGCAGAAGATCAGACGGATGTTTAGAAATAGTTAGAGAGAACTTAGAGACAAAGAGAGTTTGTTCTCATAGACTTTGTTCATACAACTTCTCAAGGTGGAGAATTTTATGAATAAAGGATTATTGATCCTCGCTCTTCTTGTCTCAAATATGGCCTTTGGTTCTGAAAGAATCAGAAGCTATGAAGTCTCTGTGAACCCATTAAAAATGAATAAGATTGCTTCACAGTTTGAAGTGGTCGCAAAGCGTGCTCACGGTTTTGAAGTGTACGTTCAGGAAGAAGACGTTAAGGCCTTCCTTCTATTGGCACCAAAAGCGAAGCTTCTTCAGGAAAATATTCATGTAGAAAGAGATGAAAAAAGTCTCAACCAATATAGAAAGTACGCTGATGTAGAAGCTGATCTAAAAGCGCTTGTCGCAAGTTATGGCACTCTGGCAACACTGGAGACCTATGGTGTCTCTAAAGGTGGAAGAAACCTTTACGCACTAAAGATTTCTACTGGTGGCGAGAATAAACCAAAAGTTATGGTGACAGCGGCCACTCACGGGGATGAGCTCATCACAACTGAAGTGCTTTTTTCTTTAACTAATGAGCTTCTAAGCGGATATGGAAAAGACCAAAGACTTTCTAAAATTTTAAATGGCCGCGATATTTATATTGTTCCAGTTGTAAGCCCGGATAGTTTTGAAGCGCGCGAAAGATACGTGCAGAGAAAAGACCCGAATAGAAGTTACCCTTGGCCGGATAAACCAAACAATCCAACAGTCGATGTTATTCAGGCGATGATGGATTATACAAATAAGATGAAATTCACTGGCTCTCTTGATCTTCATGCTTACGGAAAACTAGTCATGTATCCATGGGCCTATACGAGAAAGGCCCCAGCGGCCTCTGACGTGGTTATCTTTAAAGACCTGGTTGAATCTATGGCCAAAGAAAACCAATACGAAGCGGGACAAATTTCAACAACCATTTATGTGGCCGAAGGAAGTAGTGCAGATTACTTTTACTGGAAGTCAGGAACTCGCGCACTTGCGGCAGAGTTAGGAAGAGAGAAAATCCCAAGCTACAGTAAAATCCCTTCAATTGTGAACGAGTCACGCGAAATGGTGTGGACGTTTTTAGAATCATTTAACTAGGAATTAAAATATGAAAGTTACAGCTCAACACATTCTGGTAAACCACGAGTACGAAGTAAAAGACATCCAAAAGAAATTAGCGGAAGGAGTTTCATTTGAAGACCTGGCCCGCGATTACTCTACATGCCCTTCAGGAAAAGACGGAGGAATGTTAGGAGAGTTTGGTAAGGGAATGATGGTTCCAACGTTTGAGAAGGCCGCTTTTGCCCTTATGCCGGGTGAAGTTTCAGAACCAGTGCGCACGCAGTTTGGTTTTCACTTAATCAAAAGACTTAAATAAACGATTCAAAGTATTCAAAGATTTTCTTTCTCATGAGGACGGTCGTTAACGTTCCGGCCTCATGACCTAGTTTGTAGCGGTCTATGGTATGAGAGGGGCACTCCCGGGCCAACAATTCCTGAGTCACTGTCGGCACTCCAGTATCTTTTAGCGCAATCACTTGATGGAAAGGCACTTTAATGTCTTTGCATGAAAGACTAGGGTCATTTTTTAAATAACCACGAAGATAAGTTTCATATTGATTGACATCACTCATGCCAAGCGTTCGCATGTGTCTTTCTCTAAAATCTCTGATTTGTAAAACTGTTGAGTGAGCATAAATGTAAGGCAAGTCTCCTCCGGCCACCGCAAACCACGCCGCTTTTATTCGCGGGACATAGGCAGTGATCAAAATACTAGTGATTCCTCCCTGGCTTGCTCCTAAAGCAAAGACAGGAAGAGTGGAAGGAAGGTTGAGTTTGAAGTCGACGTAGTTGATAAAACTAATAACAGAGACCACCGGGCGGTAGTAATCGCTGTCTAGTTTATCCATGTCGGGGTTGGGTTTGTTGAGTTCTGTTTCAAAAAGATAAGGGACAATAACGACGTAACCTCGTTTTGAAAAATACTGAGCGTTTGATCCTTCAATGGAGTTCACTCCACCAATCGTCGGGTAAATCACCAGCATTGCTTTAATAGGTATATCTTTTGGTTTGTAAACGATGGCCTCATACTCATAAGCTTCTATTTTTGTTTTTATTTCAAAAGTTTCGTAGTGGCGGGCATCGAATGTTTGACTCTCTGGAGGGATGGCCAGTGCTGGTGGCATGAAAGTGAAGAGAGAACAGAATATGGTGACCAATACTGTCTTCATAATTAAACCCTAGGCCTCAAAAATAGAGGTCGCAAGAGTTTTTCAAATGACATTTTTGCTGCAGTATCGGTAAGGGCTTAAAAGACCGCGAGTGTCTCGCGATCGTCTTAAAATTGTTAATTACGTGACGGGATTGCTTCTAAAAATTCTCTACAAACAACTTCCACTTCTTCTTGTGGAACCGGTTTTGAAAATGTCGAAACGATTTGTCTTCCAATTACATTCATTCCGATAAATGAAAGCTGCATTCTAATAATCGATAGAACACTGATACCGCCACCACCACTGCTGGTTGCAATCATTCCAGTTTTTCTATTGAAAGTGTCGCGCCAGTTTTTTGTTGAACGGCTAACCCATGCAATAAAGTTGTTAAGTACTGGAGGAGGTCCTCCGTTGTATTCAGGCGCTACGATGACAAAACCATCGACATCAAGGAGGTCCTTGAATGGGGCCACGAGAACCTCTGCCTGGTGGTGAGATTCTGAAAGAGAAGTATAAAGAGGAAGGTTTAGTTCAACCAGGTTCAATAGATGGGCCTCGGCCTTATTGTTTTTAAGGTGAGTGACGATTGATTCTGCTAGTTCTAAGTTCTTCCCGACGCTTGCGGTAATGACACATATTTTTTTCATCTCAAAAATCTACCCCAGGACCTGGGGTTTTAAAAGGTTTTTTAGGCCCAAGTCCTTGATTTCGCCAAGATCACTTAGGCACAAAAAAGACGGCCCCCTGTAATCTTTTCAACAAGTCCCCTGATTTTTAGGGTTCTGTTAGCATCTCTTTATATGAGGAAAATACTTGGGACTATTTTATTCATGCTGTGTCTTTCTATGCAGACACAAGCTAAGGTGTATGAACATACCCAAGGGAATCGCTTAACTCTTCTGGAAGATCCTGCTGCGGCCGTAGACTATAAAGTTGAGCTTATTAAAAAGGCCAAGCACCACATCAACATTATTACTTTTTTTTGGGACGACACGAATGTTCCAAAGCGATTAGCTGAAGAGCTCAATAAGGCCAATGCCCGTGGAGTTGAAATCCGCGTGCTGTCGACTTTTATCTCAACGATTGGAGTGGACTTTTTTGGGCAAGGAAGAAAAGAGCTCGATCCGACAACGGATGCCGTTTTTGCCTATCTACAATTAACTCCAGGCACTCAATTTTCTCTTACACATAGTTTACATGAAAAGATTTTCCTGGTGGATGGTGAACTGGCCATCTTAGGGGGAAGAAATATTTCTGATAGCTCACTTTCTGGAAAAGATATGGAAGTGGAGCTGCGTGGTCCGGTTGTTAATCAAGTGCAAGATCACTTTAAGCGCATGTTTGATTTCATCGTAGGGCAAAAGATTCAAACGAATTGTGCTTCAGATGAAACGACAAAATGTGAGGATTCATACAAGCGCATGATCTTTAGTGAGAATGATAAACACTTTTTTCCGGTGCAGCCTGCATATGAAGACGGAGATGAGGCCCGTATCCTTTCTCATGAAGCCGTCCTTCACCAGTTTGAAAAAGGAATGAATAGAAGAGAGCGTCTTCTTCAACAAGACGACATCCTGGATACAGTGACAAAGATCGATTTTAAAAAACTTCGCGCTTATAACTACTTCATGATCCCGACAAAACGCTACAGAGACTTCCTGGAAAAAAATTTAAAGGAAGGGGATTCAATTGAAATCATCACTAACAGTTTAGAGTCGGCGAAATTCTCTAACAATGCCGGATACATTTATTCTCTACCAGATGCCCGTCAATTAGTTCTTGATGGAATTGAGCTCTACCAATGGCAGAGAAACCAGAAGTTAAATTACGTCCATGAGAAAGTGCTTATCTTTGATGAAGACCATGTGATCATTGGCTCACACAACTTCGGGACAGGAAGCACAAGCGTGAGTAATGAAATTGCTGTAGAGATCAAATCAAAGAGAATTGCTTCAAGACTAATTGAGGTTTTTGAAGGCGAAAAAGAAAACTCAGCAATTACTAAAAAGGCCGATGTGGAACTTCTGGATAAAGAGATCTCTCAGCATGAGAGATTAATTGAAATTTACAGAAGTAAAATCTTAGGAAGCGTTCTGCGCGAGATCTACTAAAAAGAGGGACCGAAGTCCCCCTTATCTTTTATCCCTTTCTCAGGTTTGAGTATGCTTGGAAGGCCGGACGGTCACCGATAGCTTTTAACCAAAGGTTCACATTTTTGTATGGACTCATATCAAGCCCAACGTGAGGAGCGATGCTTACAACTGAAGCTGTGTTTAGGTCAGCCAGAGAGAAGTTCTTTCCATTTAGGTAAGTTTTGTTCGCTAGAGCATTATCCAGAACCTGGAAGTAAGCTGGAAGCTTTGCCATGTTTTCGTCGATCACAGTTTGTGATCTTTTTTCTTCAGGCATGAAAACCTTTTGAATGAAAACCTGGATAATTGGGTCTTGAAGTTCAGAACTTGCCCAGAAGCTCCACTGGTAAGAAAGAGCTCTTTCTTCTGCGCTCATTCCTAAAAGTTCTGGTTTATATTTATCAGCGATGTAGAAGTTAATCGCCATTGATTCAAAGAGAGTCGTGTTCCCATCTACTAGAGCTGGTACTTTTCCATTTGGGTTAAGGGCCAGGAAAGCTTCTGACTTGTGTTCCTTTGTTCTCATGTCCACTTGTTTGTTTTCGTAAGCTACGCCAGCTTCTTCCAGACACCATAGACATCTTCCAGCACTTGAGCGCGCAGGGCCATAAAGAGTAATCATAAAAATCCTTGGTTAAGGTTCAATCTTAAAGTTAGTAAAAGATAGCAGAACGGGAGGTGAGTTGTCTTGACTCTTCAAATCTAGGCCGACTAAACTAATTTCTATGAAAAAATTAATCTTGGCCTTAACTATTGTTTTTCCATTATCAACGTTCGCCAACGAAGCAATCAGGCTCGATGGGATGTATACTTATAAACAAGTAGAAGTCTCTCAGGTTCGTGATGTAGAGCTGGTTCCAAGCCTCAATACAGCTCGCTACAACGAATTGGTGAAGGATAAGTACCAGTGTTATCTTCGCGGCGACTTCTTCATGTGCCAGAAGTTTATAAAAGGTGCTGAGCTTCCAGAGGGAATTAAATCGGAAGTTGACCGCGCTTGGGATGGACGCTTTTTTAATTTTATCGCCAGTTCATTTGACCCAGAAATGACTAATGAAAGTGACTCACTTTTAGAGTGGGATATCTTTGCGACTGTAAGATTTGAAGGATTTCAGGTTTCTGAATACCACTATTACCTGCTAAAAGGCGAAAATGATGTTCATAAAATTTCGCTCAACTTCGCTTCGGGACAAAAGTGGTTTGTGGTAGAAGATGAATCAACGCTTTCTATGCCAATTCAAAAGACAGAAAGAAAATCTCCACTTAAATCGCGCGTGTTTGAACTTTCTTTAATCTTCAATAAATAATTAAGCTTTCAAGCTGCAATAATAGAGTGCGGGGTAACTCGCACTCCATACCCAGAAGAATCTATTTAATCCAAAGACTAAAAAATTCCCTAAGTGAAAGAGCACTCCGGCAATCAGATACGCCTTTGTGAGTATTGGCGTTGAGAGAACTAAAGGAAAAGAAAGTTCAAAAAGAATCACCGACCAGGCAATAGTTTTTGCCCAAGCGGGGTCTTTACTTTTTTCAAGGATAAAACGTGGGGTTTTATAATTGGGCGAAGAGATGAATCCATAAACGGCCGTCCCCAAACGCCACTTGTACTCTTTCACTTTATAGAGACCAGCTAAAAAGTAGGAGCTGATAACCTGGAGAGTGATGTACCAAAGAGCGGCCTTCGCTAAGAGTGGACTGAAGTAACCGATGCAAAGACACAGCAGAATAATTAAAGTTAAATAATCGCTTCCACCATTAAAAGACCCTCTCCAGCGCAGAGTGATCAGGAAAGTAGTGAAGAAGAGAATGAAGAAAATAATAAAAAAGTAGGGATAGATAATCGCCAGGATGGCCGTGTAGAAACGAATAGTCATCATTTCCATAAAGCGCTTTTCAGGCATAATCCAATCGAGAAAGGCGAGCATTCTTTTTGGCAGGAAAAGGTATTCGCTTCTAAGTTCACTCCATCTCCAGATTCCTTTTTCAGAAATACTGTCTTTCATTTTGATAAATTCCAGCGACTGAAACATGACAGCGATTCCAATCAGACGAGCGATGAGAGTGTAGACTTCTTGTGGGTTATTCACTGATGATCTCCTCGTAAAGAGGTGAGACCAGGATGTCATCTTTCGGGCGGGCCATCAGGTCAACTGAGGCGAGCTTAAACTGATAAGTGAAATTCTGGGTGTATTTTTTCCTGATCGCATAGGTCACCAGGTTTTTTGTAATCTTATATGAAAGGTTGTCTTCAAATGAAGTTTTGTCATCGTGGACTTCAATGTCATGTAATAACTGCTGAACATGAGATTGAGCGGCCAGGATCAGGTTTCCCTGGTTGACGAAAAGATTGTTGAAACTTGCTTTTGGATTTTGATAAAGCGGGGCCCATTCACCGAACGCTTCTTCTTCTGAAACTTTGGCCCGGAAAAAAAGCAGCCTTGTCTCTTCAAAGTCGTCGTAGAATTTCCAGGAAGGGATTAAAGGTTTTATCAGGTTTAAGTAAGGGTTATTAATACCTTCCGAAGTTTTCTTAAAAAGTGAAAACACCACAATCAGGATAAAATAGAGGACAATACAAAGTAAAATAATTAATGAATTCAAGAGTGCCCACTCCCTTCTTTTTAAAGTAAGATTAGTATAACGTAACTAAATACAAAAAATGAACTCAAAAAGATTTTTAATCAAACTACAGTATCTCGGCATTCGCTTTCACGGCGTTCAAAAACAGCCTGAGCATCCGAGCATTCAAGCGCGTGTGGAAAAAGCAATTGGACCTCATGTGAAGACTCGTTTTTCGAGCCGTACTGACGCTATGGTGTCGGCGTTGGAAAATTATTGCCTGGCCATGTTTGATGAAGCTGTTGAACAAAAGTATTTAGAAGAGTCGTTATCTAAACTTCCTCCCGATATCCGCGTCCTGGAAATTAAGGAAGTGCCGGAGCATTTCACCATGCTCGCGCACACCAAAGAAAAAGTGTATCACTACTACTTTGCTTTTAATGAAGAGTCTCTGCATCCATTCTGTGCTCCTTTTATGACTTTGATTCGTGAAGAGCTCAACTTAGAAGTCATGAAAAAGGGAGCGGAGATTTTTTGTGGCACTCACTCTTTCATTAATTACGCTTATAAACCAAAACCAGGGACAGTGTTTGAACGAGAGATCTTAAAAAGTGAGATCGTAGAAAACACCGAACTCTCAGCAAATTTCTTCCCTAAAAACACTTACTGCTTCAAAGTTAAAGGCCAGGGTTTTATGCGTGGCCAGGTGAGGCTTATGATGGGGGCCTTATTTAGGCTGGGAATGGGAGAAATCACCCTTCTTGATCTGGAAAAGTCTCTAAAGAGAGAAGACCCGCATTTTGTAAAATGGCAGGCACCCGCTTCGGGGCTAGTTCTCCAGCAAACAAAACTAGAATAGTCTGGCTTTTTTTTCCGCTCAAAGAAAAAAATCTAGCAGCATCCTAAAATAGAAGTATTCAACTTCTATCACAGGATGTGACCAGTGCTTCAAAGAATCCTTCTTGCTCTTGTTCTTTTTCAATCGACAACTCTTATGGCCTCAGAAGCTATTGGTTACTACTCTGATGGAAAATTAAAAGATGGTGAGTCGATTATGGAAAGAGGGACTCTGATTAGAAAACTCTTTTTACAAAGACAACGATTTTTTGGAACAGCAATCATGCAAGAGACAATCAGCGATGCTGCTGATTTCGTCCGCCAGACTTATCCTGAGGCCGAAGTCCTGCAGGTGGGAGATATCGCCAATAAAAATGGTGGCGCCTGTAAAGAGCATGCCAGTCACCAGAATGGTCTGGATGTCGATATTGTTTACTTAACAAAAAATGGAAAGCTGCAATCCCAAAATGCTCCTTACTGGGAAGAAGATTTTGTGAAGAATGGGAAGGTGAGTGCAAACTTTTACCTGGAGAGAAACTTTGCTCTATTTAAACACCTGATTCACACTAAACCAGTTGGACGCATCTTTGTCGATGAAGCGATTAAAAAAATGTTCTGTGAGTACGCCAAGAAAAATAACCTGATGAAGGATGCTGAAACGGTAGAGACCCTGAGACGTCTTCGCATTGAAAAACTTCATAGCACGCATTTCCACCTGCGTTTAACGTGCTCAGAAGGCGATTACAGCTGTAAGGATCAGGCAGAGGTTCCAGCTGGGACTGGTTGCTAGAAGCGACACTCGATAAAATCTTTTTCAGCAAGCATTGGGCTTAGACCTTGAAGATCTTTGAGTTCATTGTTTTCAAAATGTAGGAACAGATCCTGGTTTTCCCCAAGATTTACACCTTCTTCAGTGTAGATAATTGAACCTTGGGCCTTATCGATTTCCTGATACTTCACTCCTTTTTTATAAGGAGACGTTTCAATCAAGTGCTCAACTTCATTTTGATCTTCACGGTAAAGCAGGTAAGTCGGGATTTCGTTTTCAGCAGCATCTTTATAGAAAAAGCGCATGCGGTAGACGATGCCATCAACTTTTTTATGAACATTTACAAAACGCACAGAGGTTTTTTCTGTGCGTTTGATTTCTTTTAAATTTTGGTAGTGAGATCTCAAATTCTGGCAGAGTGTATCTTTGCTGGTTGCATGTTGAGAAGTGACAGCTTCATCTGGCGCTTTAGAGAGGTTGGCATCCGGATTAAGGGCGCGTGTATCTAAAGCGACATCGACTGATTGTCCCGGACCTTCAGCAACAGCTGGTTGCTTATCTTTTTCCATTAAAGTGATGACCACTCTAGCGATGATTAAAAGAGCAAGGACAATAAGTAAAAGCTTCTTTCTCGATTTCAAATTAGTACCAACGCTTACACTTTGTTAATGGACTTGTAACTTCTCCCCAACGGACAGTGACAATATCATTTGGATGACTTGAAAGTCTTCCCGCATCCATTCTACCCCAAAGTGCACCGATATCAATAGTCATTCCAGCGCGGTAGTTAATTGGGCAAGCGGCCTGTAGTTCAGCTTGAACAGCACCTTTTTTGTTAAAGATATAATCAGCAAAGGCCAGGATTTGTGGGTCTCCTGAGTTTTGAGTTTTTGCATCTACAAAAGCTTGCTTCAAGTTCAAGTACATTTCTTTTAGCGCGCCATCGCGAGCTGGAGTCGAGAAAGCATCAAACTTTTGGTAGTCCATACAAGCGTTGTTGGTTTGTTTTAAAAATTCCAGTGCTTCATTGACGTATTCAATACGCGCTTGAGATTCCTGACAAACAGCTTTGAATAATCTGTTTAAGCGGTCTCCAGATGTTTCAGTTGTTGTTGCCAGAGACTTTGCCACATATTTGAAGAATGTTCTCGTATCCATTTGTGAAGCGAGAGTGTACTGCTCAGTCGAAGGCCCAAGCTCAGCTGGAATTGCGCTTAAGTCTTTTCCAATGTGTTCAGGCCATCTGAATTTTCTAAATCCCCATGGATCATTTGGCAGGTTTTCAAATTCGCGGTCTCTTCTTCTTAGAAGGTCACCTTTCTTTTCGTGGTTTGCTTGTGTTGAGTAAATAACATCAAATGTCCCCACCGGGTTGATGCCTTTAATGTTGTAAGTGTGGCGGATGAACTTTCCGAATCTCGCTTTCATCTTGTAAGTGAAAAGAGAGCCAGGAGTAATTGATTTAATCGCCATTGGGAATGTATCAAAACGAGTTAGGTTCTCTGTCCCAACGCTGTCTCCGATTTCAGTAATAAGTGCCACAACTCTTTTGTTTTCCGGGCCAGCATAATCAAATTTGCTAGTGCGGTTGTTTAGAGTCTTGCTCGGTTCACGAGACCCTGATGGGTTTGTGATGGCAAAGGGAAGCTTATTTTCGTAAGCAAAGATTGCTCTGAAGGCATAAGCGGTGTCAGCACAGTCAGTGTTGACTCCGTAATAAGGAGAGTTTTTATCAGTAAACATTTTTTCGCGAACAGCGATACTTGAAACCCAGTCGATATACTTTTGTTCGTATTCAAGTGACCATGACTGAGTGTCTTCCCAGACTGCTGCTTGAAGATTTGAAAGTGATAGAGTTAAAATAAGGAAAGAGAAAAGAATTTTCATTGTGCGTTGTCTCCGTGTGTGAGGGCCATTGTTTTTAGACACTTTCATGGCATTGGTCAAGAAACTCTAATTACTAAAGGCGTTAAGTAATCAATTAAGGGATCTCCTTGTGAAAAAAATTTTAATTGCTGGTTTCGAACCGTTTGATCAGGACAAAACCAACCCATCAGGTGACTGGGTTAATTGGATGATAGCAAAATCAATGCCTCTACGAAGTTCCTCTCGCGAACTAAAAGGAGTGGTGCTTCCTGTGACTTTTGATGGCGCATTTGCCACCTTAAAAAAGGTGATTGATGAATTTTGCCCCGACGTCATCGTGATGACTGGTCTTGCAAAAAACAGGACTGTGCTGACAGTTGAGCGCATTGGAATTAACTGGGTTGATGCTCGCATTCCTGATAATGCAGGAGTGCAAATCTTGTCTTCTAAAATCGAAGAGGGTTCACCCGATGGATTATTCACCACAATTCCAGTTGAAAGGATTCTTACTTTAGCAGAAGAGAGCAATACTCCCATGAAAGTTTCAACTTCGGCAGGAGAGTATGTCTGCAATCATCTGCTTTATAAAACATTGCTCTATAACCTTAATAAAAAGACGACTGCGACTTTTATCCACATTCCAGGAAGTGACAATTACGATGGCATCTATCTTGCTCTTGAGTCTATAGTCAACGGACTATAATTTGGGAGGAGTTCATGAGAGCACTATTATTAATTTCAGGGTTATTGTTTTCTTTTAGTCTTTTTGCTGTCGATGTTCCGCTCAAGCCATCTCCTTTGCCAACGGCAAAAGATGTGGATGTGGCCCGCTATATTGGCAAGTGGTACGTCATTTCATCGCTTCCTCAATTCTTCACACGCAACTGTGAAGGACAAACCGCTGAGTATGGAATTGTGAATGAAAAAATAATCAGCGTTCACAACGTCTGTTACAAAGAAAATGGCAAAACAAAAGACATCAGAGGAAAAGGAGTGATTCAGGATGCTCCCAACAATGCTCGCCTGATTGTGACGTTTGATAATTTCTGGACGAGATTATTTCGTGTGAAAGGTGAGTACGTGATCATCAAGTTAGGCGAAGGTTATGACACTGTGATGGTAGGATCAACTAACAGAAAATCTCTCTGGATCATGTCTCGCCAGCCAACGATGGACCCGACAACTTTAATGGAATATAAAAACCTGGCCCACGATCTATCTTTTCCTGTCACTCAGCTGCAGAACTCAAAATACTAGACAAAAAAGTGTGCGTTACGGCAATATGGAAGGATGAAGTTAAGCCTCATCCTTCTCGCTTTATTTAGTGGAGCACTCCACGCCAAAGTAGAGATCGACTCATTTAAAAAACATTCATGGAACAATGAATGGAACGAAGCCATCTCGCTGGAGCTGGATCAAAAAGAAAACTCGAACATGCTCTCGGAGAATTTAGATCACGCCGATCTAATGGAACTTGGCTGTCCAGGTTTTAATAAGACCGATGACCTGGAAGCAAAAAAAGATTTCTGGATTGTTTTCTTTTCTGGTCTCACACGTGCAGAAAGTGCCTTTAATCCACTCGCGCGCTCAAAAGCACCTAAAGGCGGGCACGGCAATTACGGCCTTGTTCAGCTCTCTAAAAGAACGGGAAGAGAGCAGTGTGGGCTAACTCCAGAAGAAATTGCTGATCCGGCGGCCCATCTTCGTTGCGCGGTTAAGCTCATGAGTTGGCAACTTAAAGGAGCACCAGCACCTTCAGGAAAACTTCTTCGCCGTGATTTAAAAGGCCAGCTTTTTGGTAAGCGCATTCTTCTTTGGGGACCGCTACGCCAGAATGATAAGCGTGGAAGAGCGCTGTTGACTGGATGGTTTAAGAGGCATTTGGAGCAGATGCCGTTTTGTAAAAGCGTTGATTAATCTCCACCTCTCATAGAAAACTATCAACATTCATCTTTCTCCCCATAAGGCAAAGTTATCCAAACTTTATTTGGGGATAACTATGAAAACGACATTATGTTTGCTTGCTCTTATCTGCAGCTCTCAAGCGATGGCCGCCATTGGTTGCTTGCCTGGGCAATGTGACCTGCCAAAACCAAGACCTGTTTGCCCACCATCAAGACCTTCTGGAGGAAGACCACTTCCTCAAAATGTTTCACTTGAAATCAATTTATTAGACTCAAACGAAATCAAAGCAACACCAACAGGAATTTTAATTGATTCATCTTGGAAAAATGCCATTCACGACTTCGCGAAGAAAAATGTCCGCCATCCATCGTGGGGACTGTCACATGCTGAACGCAATTATCAAGTGACAAAGGTTCTCGCTGAAAAAGAAAAAGTAGAGCTTGATCTCGATGTTCTTTTTGCCGCTAGCTTCTTGCACGATTTGGGTGGATTAAAAGGTTATGAAGTTGAAGGTGTTGATCACGCCGTTCGCTCTGCTGAGCTGGCAGAAAATCTTTTAAGTGAAGCAGGCTTTCCAATGGACAAATGGCCAGCTGTTAAAGAAATCATTTTAGGGCACACTTATTACACAGCTGCTCCAGCAAACAAGGCAGCACAACTTTTCCGCGATGCTGATGTTTTAGATTTTCTTGGAAATATTGGTGTCGCAAGAATTTTGGCCATCACTCAAGAAGAAGGGACAAGTGATTCAACACTAAAGCCGACAGTGGGGATTCTTCAGACGTTTGCTAAATCAATGGCGGGAAAATGTATTAGTGATGCCTGCAAAGAATTAGCGAAAGGCAGACAAGAGGAGCTGGTTCAGTTTTTAAATTCACTTACAAAAGAAACTTTTAGCGGAAAAGCATTATAAAAAAGGGCCTCGTGTGAGGCCCTTTTTATTTCTATCGCATATTAAGCATTGGTTTAAAGTACGCCCATCTCGATTTCACAACGATGACAAAGAGCACGGCCACCACAATCGCCATTGGAAGCCCTGTTGGCTCAGCAAAAAGGTGAATCCCCAGGATGTTTACGATCACTGGCCCTAAGAAAATAATCCCAGCATTAACAAATAGTCCTGATAGAAGTGCTAGTCCGCCAAGGAGCTCGCATAAGAATGCCAGAGGTAGGATGTAGCCTGTGGCCATGAAGCCGGCCATGATTGTCGCCATTACGCCTTCTGGTGGTGGCATTGGGATGAAACCCTTACCTAGGAACGAAAGTAGGACACCGTTTAATCCAAAGACGGTGAACATAAGACCTAACAATAGGCGTGAAGCGAGTGCAATTTTTTGAAACACGACAATCCTCCTTGATGTGATTAATCCTATTATTGATTAACTTTAGGAGAAAAGCAAAATTCGTTTAGGTTACAAAAATGAAACTTAGTAGAAAGTCTCAATCACTTCTTTAGAATAAAGAATCTTCTCGTTATCAACGGCCGCTTTTGGGTGGCGGTCTGGGTGAACCATTCTAGTGAATGAATCCATTTTCTTATTGAACAAGAAGTTAAAGAGAACTTTTGTCCACGAATCATAGCTTGCTAGTGAATCGTAGAATTCCGGTGCCATTTTTTTGATCTTTGGTTGGTTGATCCACGCCACGTTCATAAAATCGTGGTGCTCATTATGGTAACCCATGTTGAAGCAAAGTTTATTAAGTGGTCCGTAGTAGCTATATGTCTCTTGACCTTCTTTGGTAATGAAGTGCTCTTGAATCCATCTTCCTCCCAATGGGTGAAGACCTAGAGCAAAGAGAGTTGAGAAGGCAAGGTACCAGAAAGCGGCCGGCCCCACGTAGATATAAATCGCCACGTTGATAGCAACGTTAACTAACCCATTAATGATCATCCATACGTTAAGGGGCTTATAGAATTTTACTTTTAATGGACGAAGCGCCTGAGAAAGAGAAAAGAACATCAGCCATAGTGCTTTCATAATGGCGGAGTTTCCAATGAAGTGACCTTCTCTGTAGCTGACGATATCCGGGTCGTAAGAGTATTCACCTAAGTGCTTGTGGTGAATCATATGGTACTTTCTAAAACCCATGGCCGAAGGAAGAACGAGTGGGAAGTCGCAAACGATCCCCATCACTTTATTTCCAAAAGCAGATTTTAAAACCACGTTGTGCGTGCACTCGTGGATCATAACGTAAAGAGAGTGGTTGGCAAAAGCACCAACAAGGTAAGCGACAAGACCAATCACCCACCAGGCCTGGTCTCTTAATAAATAAGCAATGGCAAATTGAAATGAAACAACAAGAACAATGTAAAGAGCTGAGAGCCTATAAGGACCGTAAAGATCTCTGACTTCCGGATGGCGTGCGAGAATCTCACGTCTTCTTTGGATGTGGTAGTTTGGCCCTTGGACAAAAATAAAATCGCGCTTGTTTTCCATATGGGGGGCAGATTACTTCAAAGCAAAGGGTTTTAAAATGGCCCCCTGAAAGAAATTTTAATGATTTATGCCGGCTTCTAAAGAATGGTTAAGATATTGAAAATAAAGCCGAAAAGAAATCATGTTTTGGACGTTTAAACTCCCTTTAGCGGCCCTTATCCTTAGTTACTTTTTAAGTACGTCGGCCGTCTATGCCCAAGAGCAAAAAGACGAGGAGATTTTAAAATCCCTGGGGTTTGATTTTGTCCTGGATTCCAAAGCACTGGTCTCTAAGAAAAATGCCCAGGGTTATTATGAATTGGGTCTGGGGATCGCGGTTGATCAGAGTTGTTTTAAGCTTTACCCACAAAAAGAAATCGCAGTCATTTTTCAGAAGATGTTAGTAAGAGGACTCTCTTGCATGAAGCGCGAAGAGCGCGGAGAAAATGTAAAAAGAGACCTAGAGTCTTTTCAAAAACTTCTTTCCAACAAATCAAATCTCTCAAAACTCGAGTGCGATAAACCTCTTCCAGATACGGCCTATGCCATTGGCTCAAGTCCAGGCTCTTCTCGCAGACACCCTTATATATATCTTTCAAATATGGGCAATAAAGAATTCAAAGAGAAGCCTGCTTTCTTTCAAGGGGTCGTCTTTCATGAACTGCTTCATAACATCCGCTACTTTCACCATCCAGACGATATGGAAGTGACTTCGGCCTGTGAGGAGTGCTGCTTTGGAGAGATGACTGGAGATAAAAAACTGAGTGCCTGCAAGATTTGTGGTGGTGCTTATGAAACAATCAGCGACCCGGAATATATTAAGTCCCTTTTAGTTTGGGACGGGCGCTTTTATGGAAGATTGATTGTAGAAGAGCAATTTGATAAGGCCCTAAAAGATTCGGTGATCGTCAAAGAAGTTCAATTTAAAGAGGCGATGGAGTCTTTCTTAAAAGATTTGAAGTCTCCAGTGGAAAGTAAAAAAGCTCTGGAGCAAGTCGATAGACTCCTGGCCTTTGAATTTGAAGCTGTAGAAAAAGAACTGCTGGCCATGCCCGAAACAGAAGTCTCAAACCGCTATCGTTTTCTTTATTATCGATTAATGGGGATGGCCGCAAGAAGTCAGGGGAAGCTGAGTCTAGAGAAAACATACAAGGCCAAGTCCGAAGCCTGCCGTGATAAGTATAAAAATTCCTAATTCTCTTTTTTCATGTAAGCACAATAATTGGGGCGAGGCCCGATCTTAGGGTGGTTTCGGCAAGTGTCCGGGCGCTTATCATAGATGGTGCATCTTTTATGAGCGTCCAGGAAAAAACATGAGCTGTCCGGCTTTTGGGCCAGGGTGAATTTTTCAGTTGAGGGCGTATAACGAGTGACCCCGGGATGTTTTAAGGCCTCTTTAATTTGCTCCTTCAATGACAATTCTAAATGAAACTCATCTAGGATTCCCATGCGGATGAGGTCGGCCGTTTTAATTTCTACAGGCATATAACAGCAAAGACCCTCGCACGTCTCGCACATTCCTTTTTTGTAGAGGCTCCAGCGGTTCAAATCTTTCAGGTGTTCCTGGATTTTCCCAGCGGTATTAAGTCTGTTTTTTTTACTCATAGGCGGGCGGATCTTATAAAAGTGTTTGCCATTTAGAAAGAGTGAGATTAGATTTTGCATAAATATTACTAACACTAACTGAGGCTAAGAAAATGGACGAAGATCCCAAGGGAACATTTGCATTGAAAAGCTCAGTGGAGTGTAAGGCCTAACTACCATCAGACTCTAAACTCCACTTAAGATCCACCGACTGACTTTGATACTATGGTGCTTAAATGGAAACAACTCTTCTAAACGACGATTTCTCACTAGAAAACTTGCTAGATAACTGGCAGACGCTGACGCACGCTCAACGTGAAGAAGTTTTTGGAATGCTTGGTCGCATTGACCAGGAAGAACTCTTTATTAATCTTTCCAGCGATTACCAGGCGGAAATTTTCGAGCAGATCCCTCATGGGGAAAAGCGCTCGTGGATCAGGCTTCTGGCCCCGGATGATATTGCCGATTTAATTCAGAACCTGGGTGAAGAAACTCAGGCCGAAGCTCTTCGTTACCTCGATTACGCAACCCTGGTTGAAGTAAAGGCCCTTCTTGCTTACGCAGAAGATGAGGCCGGGGGTTTGATGAACTCTCGTTTTGCCCGTCTTCGTCCGGAAATGACAGTAGAAGAGGCGATCCGTTACCTGCGCGCTCAATCAAAGTCGCAGATTGAAACCATTTACTACGCCTACGTTTTAGATAGAACTCAAATGCTTCTTGGAGTTATTTCCCTGCGTGAACTTTTCCTGGCAAAAGCGGGAAGCACCGTTCAGGAAAATATGAACACTGACCTGGTCACAGTCCTTCAGGATGAAGACCAGGAATCTATTTCAAAAACATTCTCTAACCACAACTTCCTGGCCATTCCCGTTGTCGATGAAAACAACGTGATGAAAGGGATCATTACTGTAGATGACGTGGTTGAAGTTATCGAAGAAGAAGCGACAGAAGATATTCACAAGATCGGGGGTATGGAAGCTCTAGGTGAGCCGTACCTTGATATCAGTCTTCCTAACATGATTAAAAAACGCGCCGGATGGCTTATGGCCTTATTCGTAGGTGAGATGTTTACGGCGACGGCCATGAGCCACTACGAACACGATATTGCAAAGGCCGTTGTTCTTGCTCTTTTCATTCCACTTGTTATTAGTTCTGGTGGTAACTCTGGGTCTCAAGCAACGACACTTATTATTCGTGCGATGGCACTAGGTGAAGTTCGCTTAAAAGACTGGTGGAGAGTTTTTTCTCGCGAATTAATTTCTGGATTAAGCTTAGGTGTAATCTTAGGTTTAATTGGTCTACTTAGAATTTTACTATGGCCAGGAAAAGAAACTCTCTATGGAGAGCACTATATCTTAGTCGCTCTTTCAGTTTCATTTAGCTTGGTGGGAATTGTTCTTTGGGGAACTCTTGCTGGATCAATGCTTCCATTCTTTTTAAGAAGAATTGGGCTCGATCCTGCGACTTCATCTGCACCATTTGTTGCGACTTTAGTTGATGTAACTGGTCTAGTCATTTATTTTACTGTGGCGAGCCTATTCTTAAAAGGCATCCTTCTCTGACCCTAATTAGCCGAATTCATTCATAAATAGAGGATTAAAAGAGATTAAAATTTATTAATCTCTTTTAAATCTTTCTTTAATTCTCTCATGTGATCATGAGTCCATAGAACAAAATCATTCAACAAACGTTAATGGTTTTTAAGACTCAAATCTAAAAGGAGATTTTATGAGAAACGCACTTCTAATGGCACTTGCACTTACTCTATCTACAGCATCTTTCGCTGGAACAAAAGCTCACGCTAACAAAGAAGCTAGAAAAGCTGCAGTTGAAGCTTGTAAAGCTGAAGGAAAAACTAAAAAAGAACTTAAAGCATGCGTAAAAGAAAAACTTAGCGCACCAGCGACGACAGAAGCAGCGACAAAGTAGTTTTTTAAGTAAAACACTTTTAGCATATAGGGGGGAGGTTAGCAGGGACACCTCCTCCTTCTATTTTTAAGCATACAATTTATTCAAAATATCCAAGAGCGCTTGAGGTATTGTCAATTTTCCCCAATAAATTTTTAATTCATCTCTAATCTTTTGATTGACCAGGTTTTCTTTTTCTAGAAAATGATCATCGCGTTCAGAAAGCAGTGGAATATTGGACGTACAAGATTTTCCATTGTCATCACTGACTTTAGGATTAAACCCCAGACAGCCGTAAGGTTTAGAGCTGCGGGAAAGGCCACAGCCTTTAGAGCCATTCATAAAAAAAGGACACGTATAAGTTTTGCGCAAATCTTGTGAGTGTTTTTTTCCAGTATAGATTTCGACATTCAAACGGTAAGACTGAATATTGTCTTGCATGCGTTTTTTGAGGTCGTTGATTTCTTCTTTTGTGAGAGTGTCGATGTTGAGGGAAGCTAAGATCTCCAGGGCTTCGATCGGAGTGATCTGCATGGAGTTGGCCTGTGATGTACAGCAGGTGCCGGGGCAAGTGAAACAGTGAATCGTTTGGTTTTCTAGGTTCTGCATTTCAATCACCAGGCCCTTACGTCTTTCAAAAGATGAAAGGAGCCCGGTGGCTTGATACAGGTTTTCTACATACTCTTTGATAATCATCTCATTCCATTTTAGTTAATCCAGGACCTCTTTCATGGCCTTCTTGAATTCTTCGGCCGGATAAGCGCCTGCTAATATTTTTTGTCCTTTAGGTCCTATAATAACAAAAGTCGGTGTCGCTGAAATCTTGAGCTTTTTTGCCTCTTCTATATCTCGGTTGAGAATGGCTTCGGCCTCTTTGGATGTCATACACTTTTTGAATGCCGGTAGATTTAAATCAAGTTTTGTTACAAGTCCATCAATAGTTTTAGGATTAAAGCTCCCGTATTTAATGTTGAAAAGAGCGTCGTGCATTTCCCAGAATTTCCCTTGTTCCTTGGCACAAATCGATCCTTTGTGAGCGTAGCGGGCATACTCATGGAACTCCAGTGGAAAGTGGCGCATGCTAAAAGAGAAGTCGTTTCTAATGTCTGCTGACATTTCGTTGATTGTTTTATTCCCGCGGGCAGAAAACGGGCATTGGTAATCGCCGTACATAACGACTTTTACCTGACTGCCAAGTTCTCCGCGTTCTGGAATGGTGTCGATGGATTCAGCGACGACTTTAAGTGAAAGGGCCATGAGAAGAGAGAGGAAGAATGTTTTTTTCATAAAAAGAATCTCCAGTTGTTGTTAAAGAATTCTAAACATGGAGCCGGAGTGCTTTCAATGACAGAAGTGACGTGAATGAATATTGTGCACCCCGTTTTGCGTACACTTTTTTCTCCACTATACTTTAGCCACTATGGAACCATTCAAGAATATGATAAATGAGAAGGTTGTTTCACAAACTGCGAAAGCAATTGCCAGAAATTATCCTGACTTCAACCAAAAAAAATTCCTCAAAGACATTGCCAGTGAGCTTGCAGCGCTTGAACTCAAAGAGCGTGTGATTCTCGTTGCGATGAGACTCAAAGAAAATCTACCTGCTGATCAGAAAAAATCTCTGAAAATTTTAGAGGGTGCTATTCGGCAAAACGATAAAGACACGATTGGCCTTTCAGGTTTTTCAGTCTGGCCACTCACAGAGTATGTGGCGCGTTTTGGGCTGGATGAATTTGACCTGTCGATGGATGTCTTAAAAGAGATGACAAAAGTTTTTACCGGAGAATGGGCCGTCCGCGCTTTTTTCCTTGCCGATGAAAAACGGACACTCAAGTTTTTTAAGAAATGGGTGAAAGACGACAATGTTCATGTTAGACGACTAGTGAGTGAAGGCTCGCGCCCATTATTGCCTTGGGGACAGAAACTTCCAAGTTTTGTGAAGGACCCGTCGATCACGTGGGATCTTTTAGAAGTTTTAAAACATGATGATGAAGAGTACGTCAGAAAATCAGTGGCCAATCACTTAAATGACCATTCAAAAAATCACCCGGACATGGTGGTGAAGAAGCTCTTGGAATGGCAGAAAGAAAATGCAGAAGACAAAAATCTCAACTGGATTATTCGTCACGCTAGCAGGACTTTGATTAAAAAAGGTCATCCGCAGGCATTTAAACTTCACGGAGTCGAGTCGGGGAAAGTGAAAGTTCTCTCGCAAAAGATTCTGACGAAAAAAGTCGATTTGGGGAAGGCCCTTAAAGTGGAAGTTGAGTTTCAAAATCTGGGCGCAAAAAAATTAAAAGTTATCCTGGATCACGAAGTGCATTTGTTAAAGGCAAACAGCAAGCACAATATTAAGTGTTTTAAAGGAAAAAGTGTCGAGCTTCTTCCAAAAGAAAAAAAGAAAGTGGAATTTAATATTCCACTCAAGCCGGTGACGACGAGAACTTATTATAGTGGTCAGCATTTCTGGAACATCAAAGTTAACGGTATCAGCGAAGATAAATTGTCATTTACCTTAAAAGTTTAAAAGGGGAATTTATGAAAAATGCACTGGTTTTACTTGCACTTTTGACTAGCTTTAAAGCTTTTGCCTGGGACGCTCCTGAAATTTTAGAGAATGCCTGTTACGATGGCTGCACGGAAAAAATGGAGGCGATGTATTCGACTTTTCTAAACACACAGACGGCCCCCAAATTTATTCCAGGAATGTATTCAGGAGAGTGTAACCATCTTTCTCCTTCATTGGACCCGGATACTACTCACTATATTGGAATGCTTTTAAACACTGATGCCAAAGGGGCCTATATGTCTCCGGTGCTGCAGTTTTTTGGTGAAAAAAATGATATGGCCGATTGGTCACTGGAAGATGCTAAAAGAGAAATGAGCCCGGACTGGATTGAAGCGGGACGAATCACATGGCATCCGACATCGGCAACGGCCCATGTGGAAGATGCTGAAGGTTATCCGGCCCTGGTTTATTGGGCAAGACAGAATATTGAGACGAAAGAAATTTATTTCTTAGCTTGGTTGCGCGGTTTCTCTTATGCCTTCTGTACTTTAAAACCTAATGTGAATGGACTGCCGTAATGAAAAAAATAATTTTACTGCTCGCTCTTTTTTCAAGTGTACTGCAGGCAAAAACATACACCTCTGAGGGGCAAAAGTTTACGGTTGAAAAACTTTTTACCGGCAAAGATGTCATTTGGGGATTTGATTTTTTAAGTCCCGATGAAATCGTCTTTAGCGAGCGCGATGGAAAATTTCGTTACTTAAATCTAAAGACGAAAGCGACTCATGAAATTGCCGGATCTCCCAAAGTTTTTACCGATTCGCAGGGTGGGCTTTTAGATGTTTATTTCGACAGTAAAGACAATGCTCTTTACCTGACATACTCAGAGCCGGTCAAAGGTGGAGCGACGACAAGTTTGTTTAAAGGGAAGCTCTCAGCTGATAAGAAAAAAATGGAAGGGGCAAAGCTTTTTGAATCAAAGGCCATTGCTTCAGGTGGGATTCACTTTGGCTCTCGCATTGTTATTGATAAAGACGGATTTATTTTTATGTCAGTAGGCGAGCGCAATAAAAGAGACCGCGCTCAGGATTTAGACACTCATCAGGGAAAAGTTTTAAGGCTTACCAAAGAAGGAAAAGCTCCGGCAGACAATCCATTTGTTGGCAACAAGAGCGCTCTTCCTGAAATTTGGTCTTATGGACACAGGAATCCTCAGGGTCTGGTGATCGATTCATCAGGAACACTTTGGGAAGCAGAGTTTGGACCACGCGGAGGCGACGAAGTCAACGTGATTGAAAAAGGGAAGAACTATGGATGGCCGGTTATCACTTACGGAAAAGAGTACTGGGGACCCTCGATTGGAACGACTGCAAAAGAAGGAATGTTGCAGCCACTGTTTTATTGGACGCCCTCAATTAGTCCTTCAGGGTTGATGGTGTATGAAGGAGCGGCCTTTCCTAAATTCAAAGGGAACCTATTTCTGGCAACTTTGTCAGGAAGTCATCTCCACCGCGTCGTAATGGATGAAAACCGCAAAATGCTTAGGGAAGAAAAGCTTCTGGAAGATTTAGAAGAGCGTTTTAGGCAAGTAAAACAGGGACCTGATGGATTCATTTATTTATCTACGGATAGCGGGCAAATATTAAGACTCGTGCCTCAGCCTTAGGGTTACCGTTTGGTAACCCTTCTTAGTCAAAAGACAGACGGCCGAATTCTCCAATGACAAAGATAGTAAAAAGGAAGAAAATGAGAGTACATTTTTAATCTCTTTTCAAGGTTTTGCTATATGTCAGTTACGATCACTAGAAACCCTAATCTCTCAAAGGCAGGAAAGCATCCTGAGTTTGAACACTTACTCAAAAAAGAGTTTGGCGATTCATGGTGGACTGGTCTTGCTCCAGAGAAGTGTCCAGGTTTTGATCAGGAAAGAAATTGTTTAGTGGCCCTGCCACTTTTAAATTTAAAAACAGCGACACGCGAAGATATCCTCGCTTACTTCAATAACTCGTGGACACTGACAGAACTTCTTTTTCAAAGTTTAAAAGTAGAAGAAGCCTACATCAGACCTCCATACCACGCTCTTCGCCACCCGCTGATTTTTTATTATGGTCACCCTGCTGTTCTTTACTTAAATAAACTGCGCATCGCTGGTCTTCAAAAAGACGCAGTTAACATCTACCTGGAAAAAGTTTTAGAAACAGGTGTAGATGAAATGAGCTGGGATGATATGTCGAAGAATGAAATGGCCTGGCCAAAAGTGGCAGCTGTTCATGCTTACAGAAAGTCTGTCTACGACATCATTGTTAACTTAATTAAAACTCACCCGGATTTAAATACGATTGGAAGCCTGAATCAGGATTCTCCATGGTGGTCTTTGTGGATGGGGATTGAGCATGAGAAGATCCACTTTGAAACATCAAGTGTTCTTATGCGCGAGCTTCCGATTGAGTACCTAGAAACACCACGCTTCTGGGCACCTCTGCATCCATCAAAAAATTCTCCTCACACAATGACGGAAAATTCATGGGTGAAGAAGTCTGGGGAGAAAGTCACTGTTGGAAAGCCACTTGAGACCGAGTCTTACGGCTGGGACAACGAGTACGGAAGCCGCACAGTTGAAATCAAAGATTTTGAATACACAAAAAATCAAATCACTAACGGAGAGTATTTTGACTTCGTTTCAAGTGGTGCTTATATCAACGACAAGTACTGGGCACCGGAAGGACTTCAGTGGAGAAAGTTCAGAAACACTAAACGCCCGACATTCTGGGTGGGAGTGGGACCGGAAGGAACTCACCAGTATGAACTAAGAACAATTTTTGAAATCATTCCAATGCCAATGAGCTGGCCGGTAGAAGTGAATTACCACGAGGCGATTGCTTACTGTAATTGGAAAACAGAAAGTGATAAAACGAAACTAAAATACCGTCTTTTAACGGAAGCAGAGTTTGTAGCGATTAAACCTAAAGTGAAAGACCCGGTTCTGCAAAAGCAACCGTACAAAAACTACAAAGGTTTCTCTGACTACCAAAACGAGTACAAAGAAAATTTCAACTTCCTATGGTCTTCACCAAAAGAAGTAGGTGATGAGCTTTTTGGAAACACATGGCACTGGTTAATGGACCAATTCAATCCTTTGCCAGGTTTTGAGGTCAACAGTCTTTATGATGACTTCTCAACTCCATGCTTTGATGGAAAACACCAAATGATCCGTGGAGGATCATTTATGAGCTGTGGTCATGAGGCCAGCCATTGGGCGCGCTTTCATTTCCGCCCGCACTTTTACCAGCACTCTGGATTTAGAATGGCGGCGACTCTTGATGGATCGGCCGACAACGGGGCAACTTTTCTTGTAAAAGAAAAGGAGTATATTCACCCGAGAAGAACAAATATTTTAGATCAGATGATTGGGCACGACTGGTGGAAGAAGATTGATCAGCCACTTGAGATGAGCGATGCGGAAATGAAATCCATTTTCGAACAAACGGAAACTCAGGTTTTAAAATACCTTCAGGGTATGCCATCGAAGTCGCCAATGGGTGAAGCTCACGATCCGGCAGTGAATGGACTGAAAAAAGATTTCAGCGTTCCTTATCACGCGACTAAAAATTTCCCAGCACACCCGGAAAGTTACCAAAACTTAATGAAGACTGTCTTTGAAGATATGGCCCGCTACTCGCAAATCCCTGGTCACCCTGGTTTTGCAGCTTATGTGGCCGGAGCTGGAAATTTTATTTCTAATACAGCTCAATTAATCGCTCAAACACTCAACCCATTTTCTGGTCACTACATGATGGCCCCGGGGCTCGTGACTCTGGAGATGGAAGTTATCAAGTGGTTTCAGACAATGATTGGTTATGATGAAATCTCTTCACAAGGTTTCTTAACAACCGGCTCTTCGGTGGCAACTCTTTCTGCGCTGGCCATGGCCCGCAAAGAAAAGATCACTGGCTTTGATTACAGTAAAGTGACAGCGTACACTTCAAGTGATTCTCATCACTGTATTGCTAAAGCATGGGTGATGTTAGGACTTAAAAAAGAGAACTTAAGACAAATCCCACTTAAAAATTACAAGATGGACAATAAGCTTTTAAGTGAAAAGATTGAAGAAGATGTGGCCCGTGGCTTTAAACCATTCCTGATTGTTGCGACATTGGGATCGACAAAAACGGGATGTGTAGATTCTCTGGAAGAAATTCTTCCGATCGCTAAAAAACACAACCTTTGGGTGCACGCCGATGGCGCTTATGGAGCGCTATTTATGCTGACAGAAAAAGGGCGCTCACTTCTTAAGGGAATCGAAGAGACTGATTCAGTCGCTCTTGATCCTCATAAGGCCCTTTCAATTCCATATGGGACAGGATGCTTGTTAGTTAAGAATAAAGATCACATGCTTTTTGATTATTTATCAGATGACTCTTACATGCCACCTCGTCCAGTGGACCAGGTCGATTATGCAGATATCACGCCTGAGCTTTCGCGCGACTTTAGAGGTCTGCGTGTTTGGCTTCCAATCAAAACTCTAGGAGTAGGCCCTTTCCAGTTAAACCTGGAAGAGAAGTTAAAACTTGCAGAATGGTTATCTACAGAAATTGCCAAGATTCCTGACCTGGTTGTGGTTTCAAAACCAGAGCTTTCGATTTTAACGTTCGCCCATAAAAAAGGTGATGCTGAGACGAAGAAGCTGATGGAAAACATTAACAACAAAGGAACGCTGTTCTTATCGTCGTGTACGATTGATGGAAAACTAGCGATTCGTTTCTGCCTTCTAGGTTTCAGGCTACACTACGACCGTCTGGAAAAAGCATTAAACGAAATTAAGACCATGGTGTAGTCGTGATCGGAAAGTTTAAAGACTCTTTTTACCAAGGCAGTGAGCGCATCCATTTAAACAATGGAGGTCTTGCTCCTATTTCAAAACAGGCCCGCGATAAGGTTCTTTATTGGGGCAATCGTTTTTACGAAGAGGGCTTTTACACTGACCTGGATTACATGAATGATGTCCTTCATTCAAGACAATCGCTGGCAAAACTCATTGGCTGTGATCACACTGAGATTGCTTTTTTTCAAAGCACGGCCGGTGGGGTGAGCCAGCTTGCTATGCAGTTTCCTTTGAATGCCGGGGATGAAGTGATCATGTGGGCCGAAGAGTATGGCTCGCATTTATACCCGTGGCAGGAAGCGTGTAAAAGAAAAAATGCCAACCTTGTTTTGGTTTCTTCTGAAAAAAACCTAGCGACACCTTATGAGAAGATTGTTGAAAAGATCACCGATAAAACCAAAGTTATCGCTGTGTCTTGGGTGCAGTTTTTAACAGGTGCCCGCACCGATATCGAAGCCTTAGGAAAAGTGACGAGAGAAAAAGGTATCTTTCTTTTTGTCGATATCATCCAGGGTCTTGGGCTTCACCATTTTGATATGAAGAAGTGGGGAGTCGATGCCGTGGCCGGAGGAAGTCATAAATGGCTTTTTAGTCCGGTGGGAGTTGGGTACCTGGCGATTGATCAAAAGCACATTGGAAAAATTAAACCGCACAATGTGGGCTCTTATACATTTGGGACATGCGATGATCCGACAAGCTTGGAGTGTATTCCAAAACTGGATGCCTCTAAATTTGAAGCAGGATCAAAACAGGTTTTAGAAATTACTGCGCTTGGAGCTTCAGTGAATCTGATTTTGGAAACTGGAGTCTCTCATATTGAGACCGAAACCATTCGCCTGGCCAAGATGCTTCGCCTGGGACTGGAGCAAAAAGGGTATGAAGTGCATTCTCCCTATGAGCTTAAGAATCACCAAACTCCGATGGTCAATTTCATCCCTAAGGCCACGACAGTGGAGAGTTTGAGGGCAATCCCTTGTAATTTCGCGATCAGGGGACCGGGGGTTCGCCTGAGCCCGGCCGCTTTTACGACGGATGAGGTGATCGGCAGAGTCCTTTCCGTCCTGTAATCTTTACAAAAAAGCCCTTTAAAATTTCCTAATTGGTAGAATTCCCCAATGAAAACATTAGTGGGACTGCTTTTTTTAGCGCTTAATTTTGCATGGGCCTCAGACCTGAGTTCTGTCTATTTTTCTAAATTTAAGGAGAGCTCTTTTTCCGCAGAAGAAATCAAAGAATTAAAAAAGTATAAAGTCCTTTTAGTCCCCGGCGTTCTGGCCGAGTCGTTTGATAGTCAAAGCGGAAACCAGATTAAAGTCGGATTTATTTTTGAAGATGCTTTTCATGAACAAAAAGCTTTTCTCACAAAAGAGAAGATCGATTTTTCTTTTGCGGCCATTGATACTGAAAGTCCGGTTGAAGTGAATGCTTTAACTATCATCGGCGAAATTGAAAAATCACAAAAACCAGTTTTGATTTACTCACATTCAAAGGGCGGTTTGGATACATTGGAAGCTTTAAGGCTTAGACCTGAACTTGTCTCAAAAGTTCATGGGTGGGTGAGTGTTCAAAGTCCATTTTGGGGCTCTGAAGTGGCAAGCTTGATGTACGACAACGATTTTTTAAGACAGACGGGAAAGTCTCTTTTTGAATGGATGGGGGGAAGTGCTAAGGGCATGGAAGCGCTGACGATTAAAGAAAGAAGCCGTTATATGGATTCAGCGGACGTTCGCTCAGTTATAAAGTCACTTGATAAAAAACTTCTTAATTACGCAAGTTACAAACCGAATGCTTTTGGAGTGGATACTCCACTTGAGATTTTTAGAAATATCACTCAGGATCTTGCCGGCAATAACGATGGGGTCGTGTCGCTTAAAAGTGCCATGATGAAAGAGCACGGACTGAATGTGAATTATGTCATTGAGAAAAATGTCGATCATTTAATGACCATGACTAAATACCGTCCTGACAAACTGGACTTTCTGCAGAAGTATCGTGCAAAATATGACCAGCAGAGAAACACCATGACTTTACTCAAGATGATCTTATGAAAATTCTCGTCTTAGGCGGAACCCGTTTTTTTGGAACTCATTTAGTGAAAGGCCTTATTAAAGAAGGGCACGATGTCACTGTTGCCACTCGAGGCAATCTGGATTTTCCATTTAAAGACCAAGTTCGTTTTGAAAAAGCAGACCGAACCAAATTAGAAGACCTGCAAAGGCTGGCCACACTCGGGCCTTTTGATTTGATCTATGACCAGGTTTGTATGTCAGCTCAGTCCGCACACATCGCTTGTGAAGCCTTTAAAGGCAAGTGCAAGCGTTATATTTTTACCAGCACAGGCTCCGTTTACGATCCTGCAAAGGGAGTTGAGCTTTCTGAAGAGCTCTTTGATCAAACGAAATATAAAATCAATCTTGAAGACACCAATCCTTATGATTATCAGGAAGCAAAAAGACAGGCAGAGGCCGTTTTTTCGCAAATGGCTTCATTTGAAGTGGTGATGGTTCGTTTTCCCATTGTTTTAGGTCAGGATGATTACACGGGAAGATTAAAATTTCATGTGGACGCTGTACTTAATCAAACTCCAATCTTTTTTCCAAATCTTGAAACACAGATGGGTTTTATTCAATCGCATGAAGCAGGGGCCTTTCTTAAATTCATTGGAGAGCATACGTTTACTGGTGCTGTGAATGCCGTGAGTTCAGGTTATATTTCATTGGGAGAATTGATGAATATGATTGAAGATCTCACAGGTAAAAAAGCAGTGTATGCCAACGAAGCAAATGACGTTAATCATTCTCCATTTGGCTTTGATAAAGACTTTATGATGCCTAATAAAAAAGGATTATCTCTTGGGTTTAGCTTCGATCTTTTGAGAGTCTATCTGCCAGAGCTGATTAAGTTTTATATTTAATAAAATTTTTCACGACGGGATTTTTTCGTTTCGCCTTTTTGCTTTTTAGAGCTGATTCTTTTATTCACCGAAGATTTTGTAGGTTTGGTTGGCTTTCTCACTTTTGGCGGATGAGCGATTGACTCAATCATTTCATGAAGCTTTTCAACAACAGACTCAATGTTCATATGCTGCGTGCGATGCTCCTGACTCGATAACGTCAGCACTCCATCAACACTCAGTTTATTCTGGTATTTTTTGATAAATCTCTCGCGCACGATTGGCGGCAGAGAAGAGGTGTGAACATTCCAATGCAAGGTGGCCTTCGTGTTTACTTTGTTCACGTTCTGGCCCCCAGAGCCGCCGCTTCTGGAAAAACTTAATTCGTATTCTTGTTCAGGAATATTGTATTTATACATAAAAAAAGTGTAGATTGAATTATGGACAAAAACCAGGAAATTGAAGACCTCATTCTTTCAACACTCTCATTTTATGAGCCGATGTCCTTTTCTAAAATTGTCTTTGATATGGACACGGAACTCCTTAAAAAGTTCGCCGATTTCGACAAAGATCAAATGCTTCTTATTTTAAAAAGCCTGGAGAAACGAGGCCTGGTCAAAAAGACTGGGGATGCTTCTGAGGCCCAGTGGCAGAGAATCCACAAGAAACGCCCTTTCTGGAAGCGTTTTTTCTAGTTTTTACCCTGTAAACTTCACCATGCTCGCTTGCCAAAGCCTGTCTTTTTACCTACTTTGGCGATCACTTATGAGCACAAACGAAAGAGTCCAATCACCAGATTTACTACCTATTACTGCCTGGCTTCCGACTACAATGAAGGAAGCAAAAAAGCGCGGATGGGAAGAACTCGATGTTATTTTAGTAACAGGGGACGCTTACGTTGACCACCCGGCCTTCGGGACGGCGGTTATGGGCCGTATTCTTGAATCAATGGGATTAAGAGTTGCCATCATTGCCCAGCCAAACTGGCGCGATGACCTTCGCGACTTTAAGAAATTTGGGGCCCCAAAATATTTCTTCGGAGTGACTTCGGGAAATATGGACTCAATGGTTAACAAGTACACTGCGGGAAAAAGGCTTCGTTCAAACGATGCTTACACTCCTGGTGGATCACCTGACTTCAGACCTGATTACGCTACAACTGAGTACACACGCATTTTAAAGAAACTCTATCCAGAGACTCCCGTTATGCTGGGAGGGATTGAGGCTTCACTTCGCCGAGTGACTCATTACGATTTCTGGTCAGATAAATTAATGCCAAACATTCTTTCGACATCAGGAGCTGATCTTCTGGTTTATGGAATGGGTGAGCAGCCGATGAAAGAACTAGTGAAACTGGTTCTTGCAGGCGTGCCTTTTAATGAAATTAGAAACATTCCCCAGACGGCATTTTTGATTGATCAAAAAGACAAACTTCCCATGGGGATGCCTGGTTGGGATGATTTTGAACTGACAAGCCATGAAGTGTGCTTAAAAGATAAAAAAGCGTATTCAAAAAACTTCATGCACGTAGAAGTAGAGTCTAATAAACAATTCGCTAACAGACTTCTGCAAAAAGTAGAAGGAAAAACCCTGATCATCAATCCTCCGTACCAGACGATGACGGAAAGTGAGATTGATGCTTCTTTTGATCTTCCTTATACGAGATACCCGCATCCAAAATATAAAGACAGAGGAGCGATTGCCGCTTACGAGATGATTAAATTCTCGCTCAACACTCACCGCGGCTGTTTTGGTGGATGCTCTTTCTGTACGATTTCTGCTCACCAGGGAAAAATGATTGCCAGTCGCTCAAAAGACTCGGTGATGAAAGAGCTGGATCAAATTGCAAAGATGCCGGACTTTAAAGGCTATATTTCAGATATCGGTGGCCCTTCTGCAAATATGTATCAAATGAAGGGAATCGATCAAGAGCACTGTGATAAGTGTGCTGCTCCTTCATGTATTTTCCCGGTCATCTGTAAAAACCTGGATACGAATCCTCAAAAGATGACTGAACTCTACAAAGAAGTTGCCAAGCATCCAAAAGTTAAAAAGGCCTTCATTAGTTCTGGTCTTCGTTACGACTTAATGTTTAACGAAAGATCTCGCGACCCGAAAAAAGATGCAGAGTATGTCGAGCAATTGATCTCTCATCACGTTTCAGGAAGAATGAAAGTGGCCCCGGAACATACAGAAGATCATGTTTTAAAATTTATGAGAAAGCCTGCGTTTCATTACTTCGAATCTTTTAAGAAGAAGTTTGAAGAGATCTCTCTAAAAAAAGGTCTGCGCCAGGAATTGATCCCGTACTTTATTTCATCTCACCCGGGAACAACTCCTGAGGATATGGCACAACTTGCGGTGAAGACAAAGAAGCTTGGTTACAGATTAGAGCAGGTTCAGGATTTTACTCCGACACCAATGACTGTTGCTACTGAAATTTATTATTCAGGATATCATCCATACACTCTTAAAGAAGTGAAGACTGCCATCACACTTGATGAGAAGACTCGCCAAAGAACATTCTTCTTCTGGTACAAACCAGAAAATAAAAACTACGTGAAGAATTACCTGGCAAAAAATAAGCTGTTTGATTTAACGAAAGAACTTTTCGGTTAAGGAAAGTTAACTTTGATGAAGTTGTCGATGTTCACATCTTCAACACTCATTGAGCGAAGTTCTGTAATGACGTAGCCAACTTCGGCCGGAGTCAGAGGTTTTTTCTCGCGGGCCACTTCCCAGCCCCAGTTCCATTGATATTTATTTTTGATCGGAGAGTGGTGTCCGGCACGTACTCCAGTGTAGATCACATAGCCCCATTTTGGGCCAGCGGCCTTTTCTACACACGAACGCAGGCGAAGATCGGCCTGGTCCATATCGTTTTCACTTCCACCAAACCAATAGCGCAGGTCGTGCTCTGTACAACAGTGCTTCCAAAGCCCAGGCTTTGAGTAAGTTCCGTCGGCGAACATGGTGCATCCGTCTGTCTCAAAGGGTTTTAGCTTAAGCTCAGCTTTTAAGCTTGGCGCCATAATCACAAGAGAAAGAAGACTTAGAAGTTTTAAACTTTTCATTAGGAAATTCTATCCCAGAATTAGTGATATTTGGAAGGGTTTGGTGGACGAAATGACTAAACATATCTAAGCTATTAAAAAATGGAGTTTTAATGGACCACAAAGACCTTAAGAGTACCCTACAAGAATTGCCTGGCCTAAATCGCGATCAATTACAAGACATCGAGGATAGGTTAAGTGAAATCAAAGACCGTACAACAGAGTTTGTTCAAAAGCATCCGCTGACATCAATCGCGATTGCTGCTGGGATTGGCTTTATTATCGGCAAACTTCTTTCAGGCAGGCGCTCATGAACGACATTTTTAAAATCGGTGAATTTTTTCTGAACTACTTTATCGGCCGAGGAAATATGATCAGCGAGAAGTCGCTGGAAATTTCTGCTGAAATTTTAAATCAACTAAGGCGCATTCTTATTCTTGTGGCCCTGATGTTGGGAAGCTTAGCTCTTTTTTGTCTGGGAATGAGCCACTTGATTGAAAGATTTTTAAATAACATCGACAACGGAGCGGCCCTTTTCACTCCATCGATCTGGTTTATTTTAGGCTTTCTGGCCATTTGTGCTGGAGTGATGGTCTATGCGACTAACAAAAGCAACTGGCTGGATATTTTTAAAGCTGAGAAAAAGGAAGCTCCTGCTCAGGCACCAGTGGCCGGCAACCAACTTGAATCAGTGATCAGTCTTCTTATTTTAGATTTTATTAAAGAGCGCGAAGCTAAAAGAGCTCAGCCAAAAAAAGATCAACCAGAAAGAGATTAATATGAGTAATGGATTTCACGAATTGTTTTTTAGAAACTTCTTTAAGCTAGCGACAGCTTTCGTTATTGCCGCTGGTTTTCTTTACGTTTTAAGTCCTTTCATTATTGCTTTTTTCTTTGGTGGGATGCTGGCCCTTGCCTTGAGCCCATTCGTGGCCAAATTCATGAAGGAATATAGTTGGAGTAAAAAGAAAGCGCTTAATGTCGTGAGTGCCGCTTTGTTTTTTCTCATTGCTGTTCCTTTTGGAATCTTTTTTATGAGAGGAGCAAGAATCATTTCTGAGTTCTTTACGAAACAATCTCTCTCTACACTCACTCAAACAACTCAAGAAAGCGTTTATAAATTTATTGATCAGCTTGCCGTAAGTAATCACTTAGAAAGTGAAATGGTGAAGGAGAAGTTTAATACTTTTATCACGACGGCCGGGACATTGATTTTTAAAACATTCAGTGACATGGTCACACAAATTCCGGATTTGTTACTCGGGGTTTTAGTGATGAATCTTTCTTTTTATTTTTTCCTTTTAAAAGAGGATGAAATCAGAGAAATTTTTGACCGTTATTATTATTTTTCAAAAGATCATTCAAATCGTTTTATTAACGTGTTGAAATCGAGCTGCCGTGAAGTTTTTCTTTCAAATGTTATCACCGGTATTCTTCAGTCGACGATTATTTCCCTAGGGGCCCTTGCTTGTGGGCTTGGTGATTTCTACATTGTTTTCTTTCTAACATTTATTATTTCTTTTATTCCAGTTATTGGGGCTGCTCCAATGGCCTTTGCTCTGGCCATTATTGCTTTTGTGGAAAAACGCACGGGAGCGGGGATTGCGATGGCCATTATCGGGACTTTTGCCGGTGTGGCGGATAACTTAGTCAGGCCCTATCTGGTAAGCCTTGGTGAAGTAGAAGTTCCGGCCTTTATTGGATTTCTTGCGGTTATTGGGGGAGTTTATGTTTTAGGTCTTCCAGGACTTTTCGTTGGTCCTCTCTTGGCCTCATTGGTGTACGGCGCTCTTCCTATTATCGTTGAAGAGTATTTCCCACCGAAAGAAAATAAAATCATTGAATCATTAGACGAGAACGCGTGAAAAAACCTCTCGTCTTTGTTGTTTCGATTGTCGGAATTATTTTCTTATTAAAATACTTGGTGCCAGAACTTGAAGTGCTCGATAGTTTGGCATCAATTAAAAGTTACCATGACCGCTGGCTTGTGATTTATCAGCAAGCTCCGCTAAAAATTCTTTTATTCTTTTTTCTTTTTAACATGATGATGGCCGCTCTTCCGGTGCCGGGGATTTCGATGATCAGCTTCATCGGAGGAATGCTTTTTGGCTTCACCACAGGCGCTTTGCTCTCATCAATCGCAACTGCGCTGGGAAATCTTATTGGTTTTTTCATCGCCCGCTATTTCCTGCAAGAATGGATTTTAAAACGCTACGGAGAAAATGCCAGGATCTTTAAAGAAGAATGGCAGAACGAAGGAACTATGGCACTTCTGTCGTTCAGGCTTTTTCCTTTCATTCCTTCATTTGTCGCCAACCTTATTATGGGAGTTTCTAATCTTCATTGGTGGACTTTTTTTTGGGCGAGTTGGGTGGGGCGTATTCCGATGGTAGTGGTCTACACTTGGGCGGGTGTTCAATTTGCCAAAATAGAGGGATTAGAGGATATTTTAAGTCCAAAGGTTGCCTTGGCCTTCATCATCCTGGCCCTGCTTCCTTGGGGATTTAAATTGATAAAATCATACCGGGATAAAAAATGAAAAAAAGAGTGGTGATTGTTGGTGGAGGATTTGGTGGTTTAAAAGCAGCAAAAGTCCTGGCCGATTACCCCGATCTTGTAGAAGTCACTCTCGTCGATAAAAGAAATTACCATTTATTCCAACCTCTCTTATACCAGGTCGCGACAGCAGGACTCTCTCCTGCAGACATTGCGATGCCAATCAGGAATGTTCTCTCTGATGCAAAAAATGTCACTGTCTATTTAGAAGAAATTAAATCCGTTAACATTGCTCATAATTCATTAGAGACGACAGGTGTCTCGGCTAAATACGATTATTTAATTCTTGCCTGTGGAGCGACTCACAGTTATTTCGGCAAAGACCATTGGGAGGAATTTGCTCCCGGGTTAAAAACATTAGAGATGGCCACAGAGATTAGAAGGCGCATACTGATGGCCTTTGAGATGGCCGAAAAAGAAGCTGATGAAAATATCAAAGCAGAATGGCTGACATTTGTGATTGTTGGTGCAGGTCCAACGGGTGTTGAAATGGCCGGCGCGATTTCAGAAATTGCCCGTCAGACAATGGAAGCAGATTTTAGAAATATTGATCCCAATAAAACCAGAGTTATTTTAGTTGAAGCAGGACCTAAGGTCCTTTCGAGTTTTAATGAAGAGCTCTCTCTTGATGCTAAAAAAGACTTACAGAATCTTGGGGTTGAAATCATGAACCAAACAATGGTGACTGATATCAATGCCACAGGTGTCGCGCTAAAGCTTCCTGATGGGAAAGAAGAAAGAATAAAGTCTCGCACTGTTGTGTGGGCCGCTGGAGTTAAGCCTTCAGCGATCAATTCAACTTTGGGTGTGCCATTAGACCGCGCTGGAAGAATTATTGTCACAAAGAATTTATCACTTGAAGCTGCACCAAATGTTTTTGTTATTGGTGACCAGGCACACTTTGAAGAAGAAGGTGGCCGCGTCCTGCCGGGACTTGCACCAGTGGCGATTCAAATGGGCGCGCATTCAGCAAAAAATATCATCCGTATGATTAAAGGTGAGAAGGCGCGCGAGTTTAAGTATCTCGATAAGGGACAGATGGCGACGATTGGAAGAAAGCTTGCTGTCATGGAATTTAAAGGATTAAAAGCGCGCGGAACGTTTGCCTGGTTGGCATGGCTTTTTGTTCACGTTTACTACCTGATTGGTTTTAAAAACCGTCTGTTTGTTCTGATGCAATGGACATGGTCGTACCTCACTTTCTCAAGAGGGGCACGACTGATCACAAAGAAGAATTGGCAAGAGACTTAGCAAGAGACTTAGGCCTTAGAAAGAATGTACTCATTAATGCTTGGAGCTTTCTTATAGAAGATAAAGGCCCCAACTAAACAGATCGCTCCGTTGATTAATAAAGCAGAGTGCAGTCCTAAGTGTTCAGCTGAAAAGCCCATCAATAAACTACCAAATGGGGCAATCCCTAAAAGGGCCACGTTAAAGAAGCTCATGACACGTCCACGTTTATCATCATCAACAGTACTTTGAATCATAGTATTGCTTGAAGCAAGCTGAAGCATCATCGACATACCAGTGGTAAAAACACTAAAGAGAATAAACTGGAAGTGTTCCAGTTGAGAAAGAATCATGAGGAATAACCCGAAAGCTATACCTGCGCTACCAACAATGCGAGCAAGAGTTGGTGCACCTCTGCGGTTACTTAGATAAAGGGCACTGATAAGTGAGCCGACTCCAACACAGCTTGAAATCCATCCTAAAGCTGTGGCCCCACCATTGGGAACTTTCGCAGCGATAGCTGGGAAGAAGGTTGTATAAGGAATCCCAAAGAAGCTAATAAAAGTTAAAAAGAAAATGACGGCGCGAAGGTGTTCATTTTTAAAGATTGCTTCGTAACCAACTTTTAAGTTAGAGAAAATTTTTCTCGGGTTAAAGGCCGGTGGAATGTAAGGAGAAACTTTTACGTTTAAGAGTGCGATTAAAACGGCAATGTAGCTGACTCCGTTAATTAAAAAACACATTCCTTCACCGACAATCGCAATCATCGCTCCGGCAATGGCCGGACCTAAAAGTCTGGTCAGGTTAATGACAGACGAGTTGATGGCAATTGCGTTTGGTAAATCTTTTTTTGAACCAACCATTTGAACAACAAAGGCCTGTCGGGTCGTCATATCAAAAGCGTTAATTGTACCGAGAGTAAAGTCGAGAATGATTAAATGGGCGAGCGTGACATGTCCGGTGAAAGTTAAGATTGCAAGTAAAATGGCCTGAACGGCCGCGAGAGCTTGAGTCCAGATCAAAAGTTTGTGCCGATCCACATGGTCGACGATGACTCCGGCAAAAAGGCCAAAGACGAACATGGGAAGCTGAGCAGAGAAGCCGGCGAACCCCAACCACATAGGGGAATTGGTGAGCTTGTAGATCATCCAGCTCATCGCCAATTGCTGCATAGAAGTCCCTATGAGGGAAATAAATTGTCCACCGACATAGATTCTAAAGTTCTTATTTTCTAGAGCAGGAAAATTCATTGGTTCCTATTTATAGGCCCTCGCATATTGTGGAGGCACCTGTGCTTTTTCGCCAAAGTGAAGAGCTGCTCGAATCGGCCAGTTCGGGTCGCGGAGCAGTTCGCGTGCAAGCAAGATCACATCAGCTTTTTTAGTTTCTAATATTTCTTCGGCCTGATCAAAGTCTGTGATAAGCCCCACGGCACCAGTGACAATTCCTGTCTGTGCTTTGACTTGTTCAGCAAACGGTGTTTGGTATCCTGGAGTCAGAGGAATTTTCGCTCCCGAAACATTTCCTCCTGTCGAGACATCAATCAAATCAATTCCTATTTTCTTTAATTCTTTCACATAGGCAACACTATCTTCAATGCTCCAGCCACCATCTGTCCAGTCTGTTGCAGAAATACGGAAAAAAACTGGAAGGTGAGCGGGCCAGACGTCGCGTAGAGCTTGGGCCACCATCAATGGAAAACGCATTCTATTTTCCAGTGATCCTCCAAACTCATCTGTTCGTTTGTTAGAAAGTGGAGAAAGAAACTGATGCATCAAATAGCCGTGAGCGCTGTGGCCTTCGATGATTTCAAATCCCGCTTCAAGTGCTAAGCGGGCAGAGTGTTTAAAGCTTTCGACTAGTTCATGGATTTCTTTTACTGAAAGCGCTTTGGGAGTAGCATAGCGTTCAGAAAAAGCAATCGCACTAGGGCCGACAACTTCCCATCCACCTTCGTTAAGTCCTAAAAGTCTTTCGCCATTAAATGGATTGCTCATTGAAGCTTTTCTTCCAGCGTGGGCAAGTTGGATAGCAGGAATGGAACCTTGAGATTTAATAAACGCTGTGATGGGTTTTAAAGCGAGCATTTGGGCCTGGTTATAAAGAGCGAGACAGCTTTCAGAAATTCTTCCTTCAGCGACAACTCCTGTTGCTTCAACGATGACGACAGCAGCTCCACCAGAAGCGCGTGCACCGAGGTGAACCAGGTGCCAGTCGTTAGCAATACCGTTAACGGCCGAGTACATACACATTGGAGAAACAACGATGCGGTTTTTTAAAGTCAGCTCGCGAAGTTTAAGAGGTGATAAAAGTGTTGCGGTCATTATAAGCTCCTTAGTCATTCTTCTCTACACAATAGACCAATTCTAAATTGTGGACAATACTCATTGAAATTGATTTAATGTTAACCAGAGGTTGACAATGATTTTAAAGGATATCACTCAGATTCGCTCGTTTATGGCCATATACCAGACCAAGAGTCTCACTAAGGCGGCAAAGAAAATGGGAATGTCTAAGGCAGCGATGGCCAAAAGATTGAGTCTTTTAGAGTTCGAGATGGGTTATAGCCTTTTTCGCAGAAGCACCCGCCAGATTGTTCCAACCCCTGAAGCCGATAGGATTTTTATTGAGGCCCAGCGCTTACTTGACCACGTTCAGGAATTTGAAGCGACCTTTAGTAAAGACGATGCCATGAAGGGGCTTATTAGAGTGACGTGTTCGATAACTATGGCCCAGGATATTCTTGCCCGCGTGCTCAATGATTTTCAACTTAAACACCCCGAACTCACTATCGAACTTGTGGCCACTGATAGTATGCTTGATATGATTGAAAATAATATTGATCTCGCCATCAGGATCAATCCCGGAGAGAACACTTCTTTTCAGGGACGAAAAATTGGCCAGCATAGAATGGTCATGGTCGCTTCTCCTGAGTATTTAAAGAAGCACAAGAAGATCAGGCAACTGGAAGATTTAAAGGACCATCGTGTGCTTTTTATCAACACTCATGGTGAGTATCAGTTCAAATCAAACAAAATGAAAATTAAGGCCTTCACTAAACCCCGCGACTTTCTCACTAATGACCCGGGGGTTTTAACTAAGCTTGCAGTAGATGGAATGGGGATCGCGATCAGGCCACTATGGAACGTCATTGAACTGGTCAATAACAATAAACTTGAACTCATTTTAAAAAATGAAATCATCAATCCAGTAGGAGATGTGTGGCTGCTTTCCTCAGTGGGAAAAAGACAAACTCACCGCGTGCGTGTACTTTTTGATGAACTGGTTGAAACGCTGGCACCGTTTTTTGACAATTAGGGCTCTTTTATCAGCGTGACCAGATAAGGACCTTCCTGGACAGCGATTGCTTTAGAGAAACCTACGCGCATTTTAAAGCTTGGCCCAAAAATCACAAAAGTATGGAACTCACCATTTTCTCCAGCAGGATCAATTCCTGCTGGAAGTCTTTCGATAAATTTTTCGTTGAACTCACAAGCTAAAAATTCATCGCTTAGTTTCTCAGTCATAACAGCAGTGACTAAAGCTTTGTGTCCTGTGGACAGGAATTTTTTTGTGATGTCTAAAGTTGAACGCCCCCAAAGAGGGAAGAGTCCTTTCATGCCAAGATCAGCGAGCATCTTTTCTTTAAAAGCGCGTACATCTTCAAGATTGATGTCACCAAAGGCCACAGTTTTAATCCCGCGCTTGGCAAACATCGCCAGGATGTAGCTGACTTGTGAGATATACTCTTCGTTAGTGGCATCAGTTGGAAGAAAGATTCTTTGCAGGGGAAGCTTAAGCATTTTGGCCTGCTCAACGACCATGACGTCCGGGATTCCGTGAAAAGGCACACGGCTTTGATCGCGGTTAAAAGTTGTCACCAGGCCCACGACTTCGTAGGCCGGGTTGGTTTGTAGTTCGTGTAGGGCAAGAGCACTGTCTTTGCCGCCGCTCCAGAATAATAAGATTTTTTCTTTTTCCATGGCGGGGATTATCCCATATTTAAAGCGTTTTGTTGATCAAAAAAGACGGTTTATTAAATCGTTGGGATTCCGATAAGTTTGGGATGAAATGGAGCTCTGTTTTCACATTTATCTTCTGCCTCTTTCTGCTTTTCTCATGTGCTCATGAGGAGTTTAGAAGTCCTGCACAGGAAAGCGCGAAGCCGCGCCATGTGGTTTTTGATATCGATTGGACGATTGTCACTGAAGTGACGAGAGAGTCGGCCCTGGTGTCTAAGACGTCAAAGAATAAACGCATTATCGAAGTGCAAGGAAAACACTATTACATCAACGATGGATTAGAAGAATTTGTAAGCGAGATTCTCTCTCACCCGGAAATGAGAGTGTCTTTTTATAGCGGTGGGAAAAAATCAAGAAACGAAGAGCTACTTTCAAAAATCAAACTTAAAAATGGAAAGAGTTTAAAAGACATCGCTTATAAAATTCTAAACAACGAAGACCTGATTGATGTACCGGGTGCACTTCCTGAATGGCGCTTTTCAGAGAAACATAAAAAAGACCTCTCGAAAGTCTCTAAGGACCTGAGCGAGTTAATCATGTTTGATGACACTGCTCATTTTGTTTTTGAAGGAAGAGAGTTGCAAAGCAATCATGTGTTTTTTATTGGAACGTCCTTTGAGTATTTTGATAATTTCGAAGAAGCGCGCAATCTTTCAGGTGAATACATTCCAAAGTCCTATGAAGAATGGCTCCTGAATCAAAAGAAACTAGTTGTCCTCATGGGAGCTTTTAAAGAGGCCTATCAGGAAGCTGTGGATGGGAAGGTGAGTTTTGCCGAAGCGATGAAGCAAAAAGAAGAGCTTTTAAATTTAAAAGACCACTACTGGAATGAGCATTCCAGACGCTACTTTAAAATGATGGGAGGGAGGGCTCCTGTGCAGATTAAACTTCCATCCAATGATTGTCTCCAGGGGATGAGAGTCATCATGGGGTTATAGTTTTAGCCAGCCTACTGTTTGATTGAATTCCAATTCAAAGTAATCCATTGAAGGAGCAGAGTTAAAAAGCGCGATATTCACGCCTGTGTACTTTTCTGCTTTTGATCCCACTTTTTGAGTGTAGGCACTGTAAATAAGAAAGCTTCCGGTCGCTTTTTTTGTTTGTGGCACTTCAACAACATCCAGAGAGCGAGTGATAGTTAAAGCCTCACTGATCAGTTTTCCCTTGGCATCCAGAAAGTAATAATCAAATGAGTTCACACCTGGAGCAAAAGGAGAAAGCGTTGTGCTGGCACCATCGAATTTTTTAATCGGCCAGTCTTGTGAACGAGGGCCAGCGATAAACGTTTTAGTGTTAAGGATTTCTTTGAAGAGAGGATTGTCCAGGTATTCGTCCTTATGTCCGTTTTCCCAGTTGTTGAAACCAAAAACCATTTGAGCACCTGGAACGGGAGCTTCAATCTTAATGCGAGGATTAGTTTTTAGTTTTTTAACTGATTCAATATTTAAGAGACGAATCAATTTCGTCAGTTCCTGGTCGATGGCCTGGTCTTTTATTGCCAGACGAAGTTCGATAAGCAGGCTTCCTAAATCCACGAGGGATTTTTCATCCATAGCATATTTTTTCGCCAGCTTACTTTTTAGAGCTGATTGCTCAGCTGCCGGGAGTTTCTGGATAATGGCAGAGACCTTTTTAAAGGCCGTGACAAATGCTTCTAGTTCAGCGTTGTCGATTACGCTGATTGTTGCCGAACTTGTGCTAACAGCATCTCTTTGTTTCCCATCTTTTAAGTAAGAGTAAGAATCGATAAAACTTTTTGCCAGCATTAAAGCAGCAGCTTCCGCTGTAGCATTTTGCGGAAGATCGCTTAGTGATTCAAAAGGAAGTCCTGAGCTGAATTCTGCTTCTTCCGAAGCGATAGAGTAGGTCGATGTGCCTCTTAGCTCATAAAGGAATTCGATATTTGAAAGAAAACAAGCATCAAACCAAGTGATGTCGAGTTTCATTTTTAAATCTTTTAAAAGTGATTTTAATTCAGACACCGGCATATCGCGAAGACCTTCTGGGCCTTGTCCGTGTCCATAAATAACCAGCGCTTTTTTGGATTTTGGGTCTTTGAAGCTATTTTTTAAGAAAGCAATAATCTTTGCTTTAGATGGTCTGCTTTCTTTTTCACGGTAAGCCGACACATTTAAAAAGGCAGAGTTTTTAATACGGGAGATTTCTTTAAGATTGGCCTCAACATCGGCCTGGTACTCTTCGTTTTCTCGGGCACCGAGAAAAACAGTCGCCACTTCCCACTTGGTTTCTGCAAAAAGATTTGCAGAAACCAGAGTAAGAAAGAGAACTAATAGTAAATTACTTAATTTGCTTTGGAGCTTCATTGTCTTCGTCACCGTTGACGCCGAAAAGGTTATCTGAATCAATCTGCTTTGCTAAAGTCTGGTAGCTTACGAATCCGTTTCCAGATTGAGCGTATCCAAGAGCTTTTTCAAAAGCAATCGCCATAGCTTTGTTTGAATCAGGCATTACGTGGAAGTAAGTTGATAATCCGTTAGTGAAGATATCAAGCTTCTTTGTTCCTTTTGGATCTTTTGTCGTCGCTTTTCTATCGAAGTACTGAGTGTTGTAGTACTTGTATGATGTACAGCTATCAAAGAAGAAGATCTGGTATTTTTTCGTGTTGAACTTAATTTCTTCACCCAGGCTCGCTTCGATTGATTCAAGGTCAAGGTGTCCACCAAGTCCAGAGTGACCACCGTAAACCATTACAGAAGAGTTTTCGATTGCATCTTTATAAAACCAGTGGAACGCTAGTGAATCTTCATCGATTGCTGATGGACCGAAGAAGAAACGGTAAACGATTTTTCCCTTTGTAAGTGTTTCAACGAAAGGAGCAGCGCCGTTTTTAGTTTTTGCGATTTTGTTGATTTCTGTAGCTGTCCACTTCTTAGCTGTATAACCTTTCCCGATCAGATACTCTCTGAAGTCGCGGTAGTTTTCAGCGTTGATGTCCCCACTGTTAAGCGGGTTTCTTCCTTTCGAGTTATCGTCCATTCCAAATAGAACGTGGATGTTGATGTTGCCAGCTTCATCTGGAAGATTGTGATACTCAGGGTAAGTTAGTTTTGTATTTTCAAAACGAGCAACTTTCGCTTTTACGATAGAGTAGTCTTTATCTTTTTTTAATTTACAGCCGTCATTGTATGGGTTCCAGAAATACCAAAAGTCACCTTCTGACTGGTAGTGATCGTCTGTACATGGGTTGTGATCTCCTACGAAACCAGCAGCGTAGATTTTTGCCGGGTTGATTGCGAGAATAATATCGTAGGTAGTTTTTGGACCGTTTTCTAGAACAACAGTTCCTTCATAAGTGTACCCAATTTGATAGGCAGATCCTTTTTTGCCTAGTAATTGAACGTTAGAAATAGTGTGGTCACCTTTAGGGACAGATGTGTATTGAGCAACTGACATAGGTCCGATCGTGTGTTCAATCTGAGACTCAATCACTCTATTCATTGTTCTTGCGCTTGGAGCTTTCGTTCCTTCGTACTCAACAACTCCATTAAATGTCAGGACAGCTTCAGTTGAGTTGGATCCGACATAGAGTTTTTTCTCATTTTTTCTCTGCATAGAAGCTGAGAAGGCAGAGCTTGCAAGCAAGGCGGTAACAGAGGTCGCTAATAATAGTTTATTAAACATATTTTACTCCTGATTTCAAAGTTGGACGACTATACCAAGGATAAAAAAAATTTGGTTGATCCTGTAATTTCTACATAGACAAAAATCCGACTTGAACTACTATATATTGATATGACTTCTCTCTCTAGCTTGATCGAAAATCCTAAAAACAGCCGGTTTTTACTGGTATCTTGTTTATTCTCATTGCTACTTTTAGGAGGGTTTGTTTATGAAAGCTATAATTCTTACAAGACACAAATTCATAAGGCCGAGACAGAGACTGAGAACTTAAGCCGCGTCCTACAGGAGCATATTGATAGCTCATTTCATTCAACAGACCTGGTTCTTCTTGAGCTTCAGCACGTCATTCAAAGAGCAAGATCGGAAGGCGCAAAGTTTCCCAATGAATTTTTGAATAGATTGTTTTTAGAAAGAAGACTGAGGCTTCCTCAGGTAAGAAGTTTTAAAGCTATTGATAAAAACGGGAATTATCTTGTCGATGATGGCGGCCTGCAGAATTACAACAATATCCAAGACCGCGAGTACTTCCAATACTTAAAGAATAATCCAACGATTGAAATGCATATTTCAAAGCCTGTCATCAGCAAGACTAATCACATCTGGGTTGTGGTTGTCGCCAGAAAGATGCTCGACAAACATGGAAAGTTCGATGGATTAGTCATAGGATCAATTCCACTTTCTTATTTCAAAGGACAGTTCGAAAAACTTGACCTGGGAAAGGATGGGCTCATCGGTCTTTATGATATTAACCTGGTCACACACGTACGTATTCCCTGGTATGAGGAACAAGTCGGAAGGACTATTCCTCAGAGTGAACGCTATAAGCATTTTGTAAAAAGCGACGATTCACTTATTACGAGAGAGGCCCAATCTCCTGTTGATGGTGTGAAGAGAATTTTGACCATTAGAAAGCTCTCGCTTTACCCATATGTAGTATCAGTTGGTATTTCTGTTGAACAGGTCTTAAAGGAGTGGAAAAAACGCACCGTTATTTACCTTATTTTTATGGTGATGGTGGTCATTGGTTTTGCTTCTTTTCTTATTATGTATCTTTGGTCTCAATCAGAACTTGAGGCGCAAAGGCAACAAGCGATTCAGGCCTCTAAACTTTCTTCATTAGGCGAAATGGCCAGTGGAGTGGCCCATGAGATCAACAATCCGCTGACGATTATTTCGGCCCTGGCAACTCGGACTAAAAAGAATCTTCGCGACCCGAACATCCCTCTGGAAAAAAATGAGGAGAATCTCGAGAGAATTATTGCGACAGTTGATCGCATTGCTAAAATCATCCGCGGTCTACGCGCTTTTTCTCGTGATTCAAATGGCGATGCCTTTGCTCGAAAGCGCATAAGTGAAATTGTCGGCATGGCCCTTGAGTTATGCCAGGAGAAGTTCCGTGATAACGGTATCGAGATACAGTTAGAGCTTGGGGCGGAAGTCGAAATAGAGTGTCGTGAAGTGCAGATTGTGCAGGTTTTGGTAAACCTACTTAATAATTCTCTCGATGCTATCCAACAGCTTCCAGTTAAATGGGTGAAGATTTCCATCAGTGAGACACAAGAGAAAGTGGCCATTCATGTGACTGATAGCGGTTTAGGGATAAAAAAAGAAGTGGCCGATCAGATGATGCTGCCGTTTTATACAACCAAAGACATTGGCAAAGGAACGGGGCTCGGGCTATCTATTTCCAAGGGAATCATTGAAGCTCACGAAGGAAAGTTTTATTACCGTCGCGAGGACAGCCACACTAGTTTTGTTATTGAACTTAAAAAGTCTCTGAATAAAATTTGATTACGTTTTAGATTTCAATTGGCCACAGGCCGCCAGGATATCACTTCCTTTGGTTGTCCTCACCATCGTGCGCAGTTTGCGCTCAACCAGCATCTCTTTAAAGCTCTCGACCTTGTTTGTTGAAGGGCGCTTGTACGAGCTTCCAGGAAAAGGATTAAAAGGAATAATATTGATGATGGCCGGGCGATTGCCCAGAAGTCTTTTTAATTCATCGGCGTCTTCTTTGCGGTCGTTGAGTTCATCAATTAAAAGGTATTCGTAAGTGACGAATTGTCTCTTCATCAGGTCCAGTTCATCCAAAGCTCCCAAAACATCTTCCAGCGGGTAGTGCTGATTGATAGGGATGAGTTCTTTTCTAACTTCGTTAAAAGGTGAGTGCAGAGAAAGCGCGATATTAATCTTGGGAAAGTCCGCAAGTTTTTTCATGCCGGGTAAAAAACCGGCCGTTGAAAGTGTCATCTGACGAGGCCCTACACCTAGACCTAATGGCTCCATAAAAACGTTTATAGCTCTTAAAACCTCTTCGCTGTTGTGAAGGGGCTCACCTTGTCCCATGAACACGATATTGGGCGATATGGGCTTTTGTCCCAGCTCTTCTCGCAGGTAGTTTGCTGCGACTACATATTGACCGACGATTTCACTGCTTTTTAAATGGCGGGAAAGTCCCATGGTTCCGGTGTAACAAAAACTGCATTTCATGGCACATCCGACTTGAGAAGAAAGACATACCGTAAAGCGTTTGTGAAAAGGGATCAAAACAGTTTCCACTGTCTTTTGATCCGGAAAGCCCATGAGAAATTTTATAGTTCCGTCTGGAGACTTTGAAACTTGTTTAATTTCAGGAAGAGAAAAAGAAAAATTCCCTTCGAGGGCACTCAATAATTTTTCTGAAAGTGTTTTGGTTCTTTTGTTTTTTTTGTACAAGTTCTGCAAAATGATGGGAGCTAATTCCAGAGAGAAATCATTGGCACTTAAAAAACTTTTAAGGTCTTCTTGAGTTAGTGCATAGATTGAATTTTCTTTTAAGAGACCCATTCTTTATACCGATGCGGATAGTGTAAAAACCCTGTATAATTAAAAAATAAAAGTTATGGAGAAAATACTACTTATTGTAGACGACAGTAAAGAGATAATCGATGTTGTCACCACGATTCTGGGTGATTTGTTTGATAAAATTCTTACTGCGGGGAGCGTCCCCGAGGCCCAGAAAGTTCTGGAAGATACTGTTGTGTCTGTCATTCTCCTGGATATTAATCTCGAAGGCCGAAATGGCGCTGAAGTCGTGAAATTTCTGGTCGATAACCCTGACAATAAAAACAATGGATGTCCGGTGATTATCCTCAGCGGGATCATTAACTCTCAGTTTGCAGAACGCTTTGGAAGCCGTTTTGCCGGAGTGGTGATGAAGCCTTTTGATCACGACAAACTCCATGAAATGGTGAAGGCGATTAGCGAAGGAAAAATTGTTGAGCCAGAACCTGTCTATGACGATCTTCCGGATGTTAAGTGCGAGCTTCCATTTCCAATTCCTCAGCTAGAGCAGCGAGTGAATAAAATCATGGATCAAGTAAAAAAGAACACCAAACTCAAGCAGCTTTTTGCAGAGTTAAAAATCGACCGCTCGGCCGACAATTATATTATGTCTCACATTGGAATGCTTATTAACATTGCCACGGGGATCTCTATTAAGATGGAGTGGAATACTGAAAAGACACTGGAGAAATTCGTTTATGCAGCTTACCTGCATGATATGGCCCTTTCAGAAAGACCTGACCTCGCTAAAATTAAAGGTGGTTATTTTGAATTGGAGCTTTTAAAAGAGAAGCTCTCTCCACAGGATTTTAAGCTCGTTCTTGAGCATCCGAATATTGCTGCTAAAAAAATTGATGAACTCAAAGAGATCCCACCCGATGTCGGGATGATTGTCAGGCAACACCACGAGCTTCCTAAAGAAAATGGTTATCCTAATAAACTGGCGTACAATAAGATCACTCCACTGGCGACAGTCTTTATCGTCTCTCATGACTTGACTCATTTTATTATGGATCACCCAAAGTGGACGATGAAAGATTACATGGCCAAGGCGAAAATGAAGTTTAAAGGGCCGCATTTTGCAAAAGTTCTTTCCGCATTAAATGATCTGGCATAACCTTTAAGCATGTACCTAGATGTTCATGCCCATCAAAAATCAAACGATACGCAAATCCTCGTTGGTGTTCACACCAAAGCGGTTCATCCGTGGGAGTTGACCTTGCCGTTTGATCGCCAGCGATTTGATGAAAAGTGGGAAGAGGTAAAAGCGAGTGCCAAAGACATTGTGGCCGTCGGAGAGTGTGGTCTGGACCGCGTTCATGAAGGAATCGCTTCTATTGATGACCAGGTCTATGTGTTACTTAAGCATTTTGAACTCGCCCGTGAATTAAAACTTCCCATCATTATTCATTCAGTTCGCACGCACTCTGATCTCTTGGGGATTTTAAAAAAAATAAAATTTCAGCAACCCGTTATGCTTCATGCTTTTGGCGGCAATGAAAAAGAGATGCATGATTATCTGAAATACGATGTGACTTTCACCTATGGGAAGAGGATTTTTAAAAACGATTCCATGCTCAAGATCACTCCCTTAAAGAATCTGATGTTTGAAACCGGAGACCAGACGGAGTTTTCCATTGCTGATATTTACCAGCAGGGAGCAAAGAGTCTTGGAATGGAAGTGGAAAAATTAGAAGAGCAACTATACGCTAACTTCAAGCGGGTTTTTAACCAGCTCGACGATGTTAGTGCCTCTGACTTCATCAAGAATCTGAACATCCGCAAATCCCAGGGATAGATCCTTAATTTCATCGAAAAGATTTCTGCCGTGATGTGATCCTGGTCTCACTAAAAGATACGCGCGTCCGCCTGGTTTTAGTGAAAAGAGCACAGCTTTGATAAGGTTGTTAAAGTCACTGTCGATGAAAAAGCGGCAGCGGTTTTTAAATTCGTTGGGAGAGAGGAGTCCTTCACCTAAAAAGAAGTAGGGAGGATTGGAAATGATCACGTCGTAGTGTTCTTTAAATTCTTCATTCATTAACTCGGCATAGTTCATATTGAGAAAACGAAAGTGTGAGTCTTCAGTTTTGGCCTGGATGACGTTTTCTTCAAAGTGTGGAAGATAGACATCCTGAACTTCTAGGAAATCAATTTTTTTTAAAGCGCGCAGGTGAAAATTGAGCTCTAACCCCACGACTCCGCAGCCAGAGCACAAATCGAGAACCTTTAAGGTCTCAGGTTCCGGGTGAGAACCCAGTTTTAGGGCGACTTTCTGGGCAAGAAACACTGAGTCTAGCGAAAAACGGTAGTCCTCGGGCTGAGAATAGTCATAACTGTAGTGAGTATTTTTGATCATTCGTTTTTTATTATCTAAAATAGTGGAATGAATCAACAGGGAGTTTCGTTTTGGATGTCATGCAAGTGCTTCATATCCCAATCATTGCGCTGATTAATTTGGGATTTATTTATCTCTGGAACCTAAAAATGAGACAAAGGGCCATGAGAACTCCCAAAGTGTGGCTAGCGGCCCTTTTTGGCTCGCTGTTTAATGTTTGGGGGCTAGATGTCATTCAAAGAGATTTTGTGGTCGATTCTCTTCCCAATATGATCAAAGTAAGTGCCGGCTGCTGGCTGGTTTTTGTCATCGCTACCAATGCAAAATACCTGGTAATTTATGGTTGGTCTAAGCGCGATTTTTGGCTAGACTATGGCGGGGATTTGCTGAGCTTTATCTTGGCGGGAATCCTGATTTACGTTTCAACATAAGGCGGTTTTATGGCAAATGAAAAAGCACTTTTAGGGGCCGGATGTTTTTGGGGTGTGGAGCATATTTTCCGCACGATTCCTGGCATTGTTTCAACAGAAGTAGGCTACGCAGGTGGCACGACAAAAAATCCAACGTATCAGGAAGTCTGTACGGGCGCGACTGATCACGCAGAAGTTGTCCTTGTTGAATTTGATCCATCAGTGATTTCTTACGAAGGTGTGCTCGATGTCTTTTTCAGACTGCATGACCCGACGACACTAAATCGCCAGCACAATGATATTGGGACTCAATACCGTTCAGTGATTTTCACTTATTCAGAAGAGCAACTGCAAAAGGCCAAAGATTACGTGGCAAAGGTTGATGCCTCTCACGTTTTTAAAAATCCAGTCGTCACGCAAGTGATGATGGCGCCGGAATTTTTCACGGCAGAAGCCTATCACCAGGACTATTTAATCAAAAATCCTTCGGGATATATGTGCCATATTCTAAGACCGTAGGTACGATGGAAAATCTAAACGCTCTTTTTAAACTTCAAAGTGATAACCGCTGGGCCATGTCTCAGACGAGTGCTGCAGAAAGAAAAGATCTTCTCAAAAAACTGAAAGCTTCAGTTGAGGCCAGAAGAGAAGAGATCAAGGCTGCCTTGTATTCGGACTTTAAAAAGCCTTATCCAGAAAGTGAGCTGACAGAAATTCACACGGTGATTGATGAAATCAATTTTGCCGTTAAAAAACTGTCTTGCTGGATGAAACCAAAGCGCGTGGGAACTCCCATTGCTCTTTTTGGTTCTAAATCCTACATCCAATATGAAGCAAAGGGCGTGGTGCTGGTATTAGCGCCATGGAATTACCCTTTTGCCCTTTTGATCAATCCATTGGTCGCTGCCATCGCTGCGGGAAACTGTGTGATTGCCAGACCTTCGGAAAAAACTCCGGCAACAGGACTGATCCTTAAAAAAATTATTGATGAAGTTTTTCCCGAGACTATTGCCCGTGTGGTGATTGGAGAAATTGACCTGGCCGAAAAGCTTCTGGAGCTTCCGTTTGATCATATTTTCTTTACGGGAAGCACGCAGGTTGGAAAGAAGATCATGCTGGCAGCAGCAAAGAACTTAACTCCTGTGACTTTAGAGTTGGGTGGAAAGTCTCCAGTGATCATCGACCGCGAGGTGGATCTAAAAGACTGCGCAGAGAAATTGTTCTGGGGAAAATTTATGAACGGGGGACAGACTTGTGTGGCCCCGGATTACGTTTATATCCCGGAAGAGTTAAAAGAAAAATTTATTGAGCTTTTTAAAGAGCAAATCGAAAAACGCTTTGGAGAGACTTCTCTTGATCGTTTAAAGACTGAAGACTTTGCCCGCATTATTGACGTGAAAGCTTATGAACGTCTGGCGCAGAAGATTCAGGATGAAAAAAAGCTCTTGGCAGACCAGCCGTTAAAAGATGAACGTTATATCCCACCAACGTTATTAACGGACGTAAGTCTTAATAGCCCGATTATGGAAGATGAAATCTTTGGGCCGATTATGCCGCTCTTAACTTATAAGAACGTTGAGACGGTGATTGAGTACATTCAAAAGAACCCGAAGCCACTGGCGCTTTATGTATTCTCAAAAAATAAAAAGATGATTAAGAAGATTTTAAAAAGTACGACTTCTGGTGGTGCTGCCATTAACCACGTGGTTCTTCACCTGGCCAATCCTCATCTGCCTTTTGGTGGAGTGGGGCATTCGGGGCTCGGAAGTTATCATGGTGTGTTTGGTTTTAAGACTTTTTCTCACGAAAGAGCAGTCCTGCACCAAGGGCGATTCACTCTTTCAAATTTATACTTTCCCCCTTATTCGAGTTCATTGAGTAAGCTTGCTTTTAAACTTCTACGCTTTTTAGAGTAGAAACCGGAGACTTCATGCAAATTGTCCTTGTTGTATTATTAGTTGCTGTTTTATTGGGTGTGGCCCTTATTTTCTTAAAAGTTAAAAACCAAGACTTCAGTTTCTTAAAAGAAGAAATGAAGCCTCTCTCAGATAAATTAGTTCAGCTGGAAACTAATATGCTGGCCCGTTTTGAAAACCAGAAAGAAGTAACCAGGCTTCAGGTTTCAGAAATTATCGAAGAGAAATTTAAAAAAATTGCGGCCGAACAAAATAAGACGTCTCAGGAGATTATCGAGAAGTTTGGTAACTTCCAGCACGTCCTGACTCAACAGCTTGTGGCGGTTAACGAAAAGATGACTGGTGAACAGGTCGTGATGAAAGAGAAGATGACTCAAGACCTGGTGATGATGAAAGAGCGCATGACTCAAGACTTAGTAGGAATGCGTGAAAAGATGACTCAGGAACTTGTGGCCATGAGAGAGAAGATGGCCCTTGAGTTAACCAACACCAACGAAAAACTTACAAAAAGTATGCAGGATAAGCTTAATGAGATTTCTGACCGCGTTCGCGAGAACCTGGATCAAGGCTTTAAGAAAACCAACGAAACATTCACCAGCGTTATTGAGCGCCTGGCGAAAATTGATGAGGCCCAAAAGAAGATCGAGTCTCTTTCAACTAACGTTGTGTCCCTGCAAGATGTTTTAACGGATAAAAAGAGCCGCGGTATTTTTGGAGAGGTTCAACTTCACCAGATTCTAAGTTCTGTTTTTGGCGAGAAAAACGACAATGTTTATAAACTTCAGTTCTCACTTTCCACAGGTGTCATCTGTGACTCTATTATCTTCATGCCGGGGACAATGGGGAATATTGTTGTCGACTCAAAATTCCCGTTAGAAAACTACCGCAAGATGATCGATTTGAATTTTACAGAGATCGAAAGAAAAGAGTTCACGAAAGAATTTAAAGCAAACGTTAAAAAGCACATTAACGATATTTCTGAAAAATACATTATCCCAGGTGAGACAACTGACCAGGCGATTCTCTTTCTTCCAGCGGAAGCGATCTTTGCTGAAATCAATGCTTATCACCACGACATCATCTCTCACGCTCAAGGCAAGCGCGTCTGGCTGGTGAGCCCGACAACGTTTATGGCCACACTGACAACAATTCAGGTCGTGATCCAGAACGTAGAGAGAAGTAAGTACACCAATATCATTCACCAGGAATTAAACAAACTAGGTGAGGAGTTTGGCCGCTACAAAATCCGTTGGGACAAACTTGCTCAGCACATTGATAACGTTAGTAAAGATGTTAAAGACATCCATACGACGACAGAAAAAATCACTAACAGATTTGGACAGATTTCAAATGTTCAGATTGATAACCTGATTGAGTAGTTATGAGAAACCTAGAAAGCTACATTAACGAGTATTCTGAGTCACACCAGAACCCGACTAATATCATGATCCACAAGATTTGTGTGCCGGCGATTATGTTTAGCTTACTTGGGATTTTAAAGGCGCTTCCTGTGCCTGCGAGCTGGCCTCTGTGGCTTGATTGCAGCACGATTTTTATCCTTCTTTCTTTTATCTATTACGCCACTTTTAAAAACATCAGAGTGATCGCTGCTATTTTAGTTTTAGTGATCCCGATGATGCTCATTCTTGAACTCATGAGACCGCGCTTTCTTTTGATCAGCCTAGGGATTTTTATTGTGGCATGGATCGGGCAGTTTATTGGTCACAAAATTGAAGGGAAAAAACCGAGCTTTTTTAAAGATTTATTTTTTCTTTTAATAGGCCCGATCTGGACCATGAATACACTCCTGGGCCAGATCGGAATTGATCTTAAAATTAATAGTGCCAAGGATACTTAGTAAAATCCTTAGGTCTCTTTTCAACAAACGAGTTGCGTCCTTCAAGGGCCTCTTCAGTCCCGTAAGCTAAGCGAGTGGCTTCACCGGCAAAAAGCTGCTGACCAACTAAACCGTCATCAATCATATTGAAGCCGAACTTTAACATTCTCATTGCAGTTGGTGATTTCGAGTTCATTTCGCGTGCCCATTCAAGAGCGACTTTTTCTAGTTCATCGTGAGCGATAACAGCGTTAACCATTCCCATCTCAAAAGCTTCCTGAGCAGTGTAGTTTCTTCCCAGGAAGAAAATTTCACGTGCACGCTTTTGTCCCACCATGCGGGCAAGGTAAGCTGATCCGTAACCAGAGTCGAAGCTTGCGACGTCCGGGTCAGTTTGTTTAAAGATGGCGTGCTCTTTTGAAGCAAGAGTCAGGTCACACACGACGTGAAGACTGTGGCCTCCACCTACGGCCCATCCAGGAACAACGGCTACAACTACTTTTGGCATAAAACGGATTAAGCGTTGCACTTCAAGAATATGCAGACGTCCTAAGCGTGCCAGGTCAACTTTGTTATTGCCTGTGCCGTTATGGTCTTGTCCTTCGTATTTGTATCCATCTTTTCCACGGATGCGTTGGTCCCCACCTGAACAGAAGGCCCATCCGGCATCTTTTGGTGAGGGGCCGTTTCCAGTTAAGAGAACAACTCCAACGTCAGCAGAGATGCGCGCGTGCTCAAGGGCCGTGTAAAGTTCATCAACAGTCTGCGGGCGAAAAGCGTTTCTTACTTCCGGACGGTTGATTGCAATTCTCACTGTGCCTTGGTCTTTAGCACGGTGGTAAGTGATGTCTTTAAAATTGAAGCCAGGGATTTCATTCCATAGGTTCGGGTCGAAAATGTCAGATACTTTATTTGTCATTGGTTGCTCCATGGTAACTCATTCTGATAGTTAGATTTTGTGAATTATGTTCATCTGATTCGATGTCAGTGAGACCGCTATATTGAACTAAGGTGCGGTCGCTGTCTTTGTAGTCCATCATGATTTCTCGAAGAATAGCGCGCAGGACCCAACTTGAAACAGTGAAGGCAAAACGGCTATGACCTTCAATGACACCTTTTTCTTTTTCCAGGTTAAAAGTGTAGGCCTCTGTTTTTTCCGGAATCAAGAGCTTGATGCTGGCCTCTTTTGTATCGTAGTGCTTGATAACAAAGTTGTGCAGACCCAGTGCTGAAACCATCGTAGACTCATATTTAAAACTTTTAGCGTTGATGCTGCCAGTTTTAGTGTTTGTCGTTTTGATCATGACGTTTTGTTTATGAATATCAAAATGCACTTCTGTTTTTTCATTGAAACGATGATCAATAAGAACGGTCTCCGGAACATAGAGGTCTTTAGAGAAGTCGGCCTTTAGCTCGGCAATGAGTTTTCCGTCGGTTTGTGTGTATTTAACCTGAACTTCATTCCATTCACCCAGAGGTGATCTTCTGACCTGTTGAGTTTCGATAAAGATCAGCTTTTTATCCTTATCAAAGGCTTCACCTTTAATGGTGATCTCATCTGCCAAAAGCGCAGTGCTCACCAAAAGTAGAATGTGGATGAAGAGAGTTTTAATCATTAATATCCCTTAACCTTTTTAGAAATAAAAAAGCAAAGAGGGAAGAAAACCAACCAGCAGGCCCCGTGAATCATGTAATAGACTCCAAAAGGCTGATACAGGCTTAGAAGCATGAATTTAGCACCAGTGATATAACTCACAGGAGCAAAAAAACCTCCGACAATAACCTGGGCCGGGATCTTGTTTCTGATTAAAATAAAAGTGTAAGAAATCGTTGTGGCAAAAAGAAACCAAATCCCTAAAAGCCATGCAGGAGGAAGTGTTCCGAGAAGTGGGTTGTTGAAAGTCAGGATACCCGTTTTAAAAAGAACTGTATCCAGAATGATACCAACGAGAGCAATCAGAGTTACTTCGATAGCATCTTTTTTCTTGTTAATAGAAACGCGCAAGAAATGGATGGCCATAACCAGAGCGAAAACAACCCAGCCAATAAGTGGTTGTCCTTTCCAGTTAGAGATAAGCATGGCCCACCAAGCGACGTAGAAAGCAAAAAAGTTAATGAACACAGATTTTTTTGTCAGCATTTTTTTTCCAGGTTATGGGCTATTTGATCCAAATTCTTTTTGGGTCTTTGTGATCGACCGGCCAGGTTTTATAATCAGTTTGTTGATTTAAGCTTACAAGTAAGTTGTGGACGATAATTTCTGTGTCTTCGAGACTCCAGAAATCTTCAGCAAAAGTCGACTCTGTTGTGAGCGCCAGTTGCTGGGCAAGGGAGTAGACCATTCCACTCATTGGCGGGATAAGGAGCCCTTGGGTGTTTAAGACGCCTTGAAGCCTTGATAAAACACCTTTTCCACCCACTGCGTGCATTGTGATTAAAACGGCCGCAGACTTACCAACGAAGACATCAGAAGCTTCAAACTCCGTTGTCGCTTCCAGGAAGTACTGCATCGGGCTCCCCCAACTGTCCCAGTAAGTTCCGCTGGTAAAAATAAAACCGTGGGCCTCTTGAAGTTTTTCTTTTAACTCAGGAAGTGAGATTTTTTTATCCATGAACTCGTTGAGTTCAACAACTTCACATGAAGTGCTTCTGTTTTTTAAGTGCTTTCTTAATTCAGTAATTAAATGTTCAGTGTTGCCGGATTTTCCAGTGAGACTTCCGTTTAAGATAAGAATCTTTTTCATGCAAAAATCTCCTGAGAGTTTTCAAAGAAAAGTCTCAAATGGGTTTCATCTTCTTCCTGAAAATCTGGTGTGTTGAGTTTGTGGGCCGCTGACTTCGCCTCAAGAGGCATTTGCCACCATTCTAGAAGTTCAGGGAAAACTTTTGTCTCCAGCTTTTCATCTGTTCTGGTGAAAGCGGACTTAAAGCACTTAAAAAGATGAATCACGTAAGCATTCATGTCTGAAACCACGTAGTCGAATTCAGATTTAAATTGTGAATCTTCTTTAAGCGATTTTTTTAAAAGCGGCTGATCGTAGACTTTATCCACGAGTGAATAAAAACCTAACTGTCCTTTTAAGCTGTATTCACTGTTAAAGAAATGATCTGCATGGTGAAGATCGTGAAGCACGAAACTTAAAGGATCGCGCGAAGAGAGAACCAGTTGGTCGATCTCTTCGTGTTTTACTGTGAGAGTAATGCATCTGGTGTTTTTTACCTGCATGCGAAGAAGCTCTCGAGGACTTGGGATATGAGTGAGCACTTCAATCTTCCATGTGCCCTGGGCCCAGTTAACCATCGTACGATTGACGGCCAAAGGTATGCCTTTTAAGTTGAAGTATTGAAAAAGTTCGACGGCGCTAATGCCTTCGAGTTTTTGTTTTTCCCATTCCGTTAATTGAAAACTCTCAGGAATAAGATCGAGCAGTTTTTTTCCTTCATGAGAGGGAGTGAATTTTTCTTTTTTTTGCAGCCAGTTCTTTTGGTGGCGGACTCTTAGAAACAATAAAATATAGAGTGTGCAAAGTTCAAAGGGTGAGAGTCCGCGTTCAAGGAGAGCATCAATATTTTTAATCAGGGTGTGCCTGTGCGGGGCCAAAAAGCTTTCGGCCATCAGGACTTTTTTGTAGGAACCCTGGCGGTTTTTCATTGTTTAACCATTTGAAATTAATAGAGAAAATAAACCTTATTAACTCGCTCAAGTTTAGCCTTAAAGACGCCGATAAGTCCACTATGAAAAGCCTAAATACCATTACTTTTCTTTCGCTTTTATCACTGGGGTTTCTTGGTGTTACTCGCTCTTACGCCGAGGAAAATACCCAGGAGGCCGGTCATGAGATGATTAAAAATCTCCATGACGTCACTACCATTAACCAGGAAGTTAAAGCGGCCGGAACTCTTCCAGCTAAATGCCCGGGGTGCGCCGAGAAAGAACCTGATTTAAAAGTGACGCTTGATAAAAAGAGTGTTGATTTAGGAAAACCATTTTACCGCCGCGATAATGAGCCTTATGTGGTTTTTATCAAACGCACGAGTGAAACACCGGCGAAGGTTGATCTGCCATTTAAAAATAACTACAGAACGTGTGCAAAAACTTATTTTGGTTCTAACCCGTACAACGGTTCAATCATTATCGATTGTTTAATGTACATGACTCAATATGTGGATGAAGAAATTTCACTTAATTTAAAAAATCTTCCCAAGCTTAAAGCAGGGGAAGAGGATTTGATTGAAGTGAAGTTTTATAAGAGGGATATCAACTCAGATAAATACCGAATTGAAGTAAAACATTTTGGCGAGCCTTCCAGCAAAGAAGAAGTCGATAAAAAGTTTTGGGGAAGCGGCTACAATGTCAGCTTTAAGGAAGCAGAAAAGAAATAGATGAAGGACCAGAAGTACAAGAATATTATCCTGGAGCTTTCTCTCATTTTAAATGAGCTGCAAAAACCCATTCAAATTCTCGATTCAGTGAAATGGTCAGAAGGTGTTGAAGACTTTCTGGTTAAAAATAAATTCAAAGAACTTCCCGAAATTTCCTACGACAATCGCCCGTTAAAGTATGATCCGCTTAAAAAACTCCAGGAGTTTAAAGAGCTGCGTTTGAAAATCCAGCGCGAGCTCGGAGCAAACGATCCATTGGGATTGATCATGACGAGAAACTGCATCCAGTATGAGGATGTCATCCGCATGCTGATGGCCAGAGGAAAGAGCGATTTTTACGATTATTCAAAAAAGCTTTATGGCAGTGCTAATGAAGTTATGGGCGACGGTAAAACGAAACTCAGTGACCTGGCCCATGTGATGAGCGGACTTTTAAATTCACTTGATGAAAATATGCTGGGAGAGAGCCTGGAGCGTACACTCTCTTCAGAGCAAGTGGTCGGTGAGCTTAAAATCCGTTTAGGTGAATACTTTAAAGACGAACGCATAAAAGTTAAACTCTCCGACGGGATTATCTCTGATGCGTCTGCCGGGTCTGACTATATTAAAATTAAAAGTGATTTGAAGTTTTCGAAAAAGGACCTGGATATTTTTGAAGTTCATGAAGGATGGGTTCATTTAGGGACAACTCTCAATGGACAAAACCAGCCTTACGCTAAATGGCTTGCGAAGGGGCCACCGTGCTCGACGGCGACACAAGAAGGCCTTGCGGTAACGATGGAGCTCTTTAACTTTGCCATGTTCCCAAGAAGAGCAAAGAGGCTAAACGATCGCCTTGTGGCCTGTCAGATGGCCGAAGACGGAGCGGATCTTTTAGAAGTCATCAGGTTCTTTAAAGATAAAGGACAGGAAGATTACCAGGCCGTTAAAAACGCCGGCCGTATTTTTAGAGGAGCGCCTATTACAGGCGGATCTCCTTTCACTAAAGACATCTCTTATTTAAAAGGCTTCGTTATGATTTACAATTTCATGCGTATGTCGATTAAAGAAGGACGAGCGGACCTCATTCCATTTTTATTTGCCGGGAAAGTGACGTTGGATGAGCTTCCGGTATTAAAAGATTTTCATGACGAGGGTGTGATTACCCTGCCAAAATATCTTCCACCACAAATCAAAGACCTCAATGGTCTGGCGATCTGGATGGCCTTTTCTAATTTCTTAAACCGCATGAAACTGGAAGATATGTTCCAGGAGAAAAAGAATTTAGAAGTGACCAATCCATTTAAAAAGATTGCTTAGGCCTTCGGGATATCTGTTTCAGCGACCCCAGGACAATTTTTAAATCGTTCCATGAAGTTTACTAAATCCGGGTGCTTTTTAATGTCATACATTTCTCTAAACTCCAGCCAGTAAAGCAGAGAGTAAAGACTCATCGTCAGGAAGTTCCAGTCTTTTGCCGGCTCCTGAGTTTTTGCCCATGGAGTAATCAGGTTTAGAAGGGAAGGCAGGCGCTCTTTTTGGCGCTCGATAAAGTAGTGGTTGCCAGCATCAATATCAATGCCGCCTTTTCTTAGAGAAAAAAGATTTACAGCGCTGGCCAGAGTCGTATCAATGGCCGAAAGAATATTCTCTTCTTCAATCGTAAGTGGCTTAAGGCCTTTCTTTTTTGTAATGTAATTAAACATCACGCGCGAGTCATAAATCGGTTGGTCTCCATCGAGCATCATGGGAAGCTGGTTGAAGGGATTGATCGCCTTTAAGTATTTATTTCCTTCTTCTTCAAAGTAATTTACTGGTCTGAATTCAACGCTTTTATCCTCCCATAGCAGCAGGCGGATTTTTCTAACGTAAGGTGAAGTGAAAGAGCCGATTAATGTAAGTGCCATAAGTCATTTTCCTTTAAAGTGTGGTATGATAAAGCTACTTTTTAACATTTAAGAAATCAATTGGATTATTATGGACTGTCATTGGTTTAAGGCCAATCATTGCCGCTCTTGTGGACTTCTGGATCTTTCCTATCAGGAGACACTGGCGCTTAAAGAAAAGAAGCTACAAGCGCTTTTTTCAGGCACAAAATTGGAACTAATGCCGACGGTAGGCGTCTTGGCCGCGGAAGGTTCGCGAAATAAAGCAAAGTTTGCGGTCTTTGGTGAGTTAGATCATATTCAATTTGGGATCGTCGACGGTACACTCCAATTTAAAGACCTGGAAGAATGTCCTCTGCACATGCCAGGCATGAATGAGCTGCTGCCGCATTTAAAGTTAGAGTTAAAACAATTTAAAATTCCACCTTACTCGCTGGCAGATAAAAAGGGAGAGTTAAAATACTTAATTCTCTCCAAGACTCAAGGGCGTGAAGAGTTTCTTCTGCGTTTTGTCCTGCGCTCAAAAGAATCGCTGGATCGTTTAAGAAAAATGACGGCGGAGCTTTTAATAAAGTTTCCGGCGATCAAAGTGGTGACGGCCAATATTCAGCCGGAACACAAAGCAGTGCTTGAAGGTGATGAAGAGATTGTCCTGACGAGCGAGCAAAATATCACTCACGTTTTTGGTGATGTGACTTTAAGCCTGGGGCCTAGAAGCTTTTTTCAAGTCTCGCCGGAAATCGCTGGCAAGCTTTATAAGGCCGCTGGAGATGTGGTGCGCGATTATAACATCCAGTCGTTTCTGGATCTTTATTGTGGCGTAGGGGCCTTCTCATTTTTTGCCGCTCAAAATGCAGAGCGTGTATTTGGGGTGGAGATTTCCAAAGAGGCGATTGAGTCGGCCAAGAGTGCGGTTGCTAAAAATAAAATCAAAGGTGAGATTGGTTTCGAGGCCCTTGATGTCGAAGCGTTTTTAAAGACCCAAGGGGCTGCGTACGAGGCCATTTTGGTGAATCCTCCACGCCGTGGGCTCAATGAAAATATTGTCAAGAGCTTGCTGAAGCTTGGCCCAAAAGTGATTATATACTCGAGCTGTAATGCAGAAACGCTGGCCCGCGATTATGAAATGATGAAAGAGCATTACACGATTTCACGCGCGCAAATTTTCGATATGTTTCCCTATACGGAACACTTTGAAACGCTGGTGGTTATGAATTATAAAGGCGCTTGATTTCAGTGATAAGCAGCTTCTCATTGAAAGGCTTATTAAAGAAACGATTGTTGGGATTTGTCTTATAAAATTCAGCGAATTCCGGATAGTCTTCCAGGTCTCCACCAGAAAAAAGAAAGAAAGGAATATTCTGACGGATAGAGTTGAAGTGATATAACTCTCCACCTGAAGCGCGTGGCATTTTATAATCTGAAATGACTAATTGAAAATCGCTGTCCTGATTCAGGATGTCCATTGCTTCATGTCCATTCGATGCAGTTGTGATCTCGCAGTCTACTTCGCTAGAGATCAGCATCTCGAATAAATCGAGTAGCATTTCTTCATCTTCAACAATCAGGATTTTAAATCTTTTCATATTATTTTCTTTTTTTAATCTATCGGAATAAAGTAGAGTAAAGAGAAGACTACCAAGATTAATTTAAACTTAAGAAAGTTTAGGAATTATATGGATAACCTAATCAACTATTATCTAAACAAAGATCCATTAGAATCATTTTCCAGTTGGTACAATGATGCCAAGAAAGTAGAACAAAATCCAGAGGCAATGACTCTCTCGACAGTTGATACTTTTCACGGCCGCCCAGATTCAAGAACTGTACTTTTTAAAGGTCTTTCAGAGGGAAAACTGACCTTTTATACGAACTACAAAAGCACGAAAGGGCGCGAGCTAGAGGTCAACAATGAAGCTTGTTTATTGTTCTACTGGCACGTTTCGAAGCGTCAGGTTCGTATTCAAGGAACTGTCAAGAAAATGGATGAGGCCAGTTCCCGCCGTTATTTTCAGTCCCGCGACAGACAAAGTCAGTTGGCTTCTTATATCTCAGAGCAGAGTTCTCCGATTGCTGATAAAGATGCTCTAATGAAGAAATTGGAAGAAGCGACCAAAGCATTTGATGGAAAGGATATTCCACTGCCCGCAACGTGGGGAGGCTTTTATTTTGAGCCTTATGAATTTGAATTTTTTGTCTATGGAGATTATCGTATTAACGACCGTTTCCTTTTTACAAAACAAAACAACGATTGGATGATCACTCGTTTACAGCCTTAGGAAGAGATTTATGAACGCCAACAGATTTACCGTTGACCCAGTCATTGAGCAAAACTCAGTTTTTATTGCCAATTTGGGTCTTAGTACTATCTTTTTAAAAAATGATAAAGAGAACCCTTGGTTCATTCTGGTTCCCAGAAAGACAGGTGCAGTCGAGTTGGTGGATTTGAGCCACGAAGAACAAACAATGCTGATGGAAGAAATTTCGATCGTCTCGGAGTTTTTAAAGTCGCACTATCAGCCGCATAAATTAAATGTCGGCTCCCTTGGCAATATCGTTCAGCAGCTGCATATCCATGTCATTGCCAGATACCCTACAGACAGAGCGTGGCCGGGACCCATTTGGGGATCACCGACCACGATTGAATTTGATGAACTTGAGCTTGAAAACTTAAAGTCGAATTTTTCTGAATACGTCGAATAAATCTTATAACTTTTAAGCCACTTTATTACTATCCTCAGTCGTGCCGGCAATGGTTTTTTCTGCTCCGCCGGCACCGATTGAATCAATATACTTGTTGATTGATTCCGGTACTTCCTGGAAAAAGTCATCATCACGGAAATAAATCTTTTGTTTAAGCGGAGCACTCTCCATAGCGGCCTGAGTGAAATAACGTTGCAGACGGTATAAAGGCCCCGCGATCTTGTGTGAGTAGAAGAGCCCCCAGAGTCCAGCGATTCCCGAGATGCTTAGGGCCACTACTATGAAAACGTTTGTCATAAATTGTTTCTGTTCGTGAATCATTAAAAAGAAAGGGTGATCAGGAGGAAGATTAAGTGCTTCTCCTCGCTGCATATAAGAGTGGAAAAAGTAATCGTTTGCCAGGTAGATCACCGACATTGAACAGATCGAGATGAGGAGCAGTGAGATCATGAACTGGATCTGAAAGTCGTTGTTGATCAAGAATTTCTTTTCACGCAATAGTAAGCTGACGAGCGGGATTCTTTTTTTAGTTGTTTGCATAGTGTGGTCCTGATTATTGATTGTTCCCATAGATCATTTCCTCTTTTTCATCTTGGTTGTAATTCATTTCAATTAACTTATCTTCAATCGACGGACCATCTTTAACGTCGTCGATGAAATCATCCACTTCTTTCTTTTTTGTCTTTTTGAAAGAAGCTACTGTACGGCTGATGTCTCCTTGAGACTTGAATGCCATAATTCTATCCATGAAAGAGTCTTCGCGGATCAGCTCATTGATGTATTCAATTTCTTCCATGTTCAGACCGTTTTCAGCAAGCGATTTGATCATGTTGATTTCCGGATAAGTGTAATTTTCCTGAATCATCAGGTAGTACACGAAACGCGGGTCCCACTTTTCAGTGTTAGTCACAGTTTCTTTTAACTTGTTTTTCTTCTCAATGATTGCGTCTTGAATACGTTTGATGTCTTTGATGGTGCTATTGCGGTCCATATAACTTTGTTCCAGCATGGCCTGCAATTCTTTTACACCTTCTTTTGTCTCGTACCCTTGTTTCGCAGTCTTGATTTCTTCGCGAGTAGAGTCATCAATGCGAACGTTGTTCTCATTAATAACGGCTCCGATTTTGTCCAGGTCGCGCTTTCTTTTAGCTGAAAGCACACTCCCTTCAGATTTAAGATTCTCATCAAGAACTTCAGCGCTTGTCACTTGTGCCTTTTGTGAGCGATCGTTGTCTTTTAGGAAGAAGTAAACTCCCCAAAGAACTAGAAAGCTCGTAAAGGCCAGAATGGAGATTGTTCTCATAATGGTTTCTTTCTTTGATTGTTGCGATTTTGTTCTAAAGTCCAAAAACGTGCAGCTGACAAAATCCCAATGTTGATTGAACCTATTTTAGAGAAATGAGTGAGAGCTTCAATAGGAGTCGGGGATACTTGGAGAAAAGTGAAGGGATACGAGGGTTTGAGGGCGATTTTAAAGAAAATTTAGAGTCGCCAAAAATTCCGAAAAAGTGGCAAAAAAAAAGGGCAGGATGACCTGCCCTTAAGATTGCGAAGCTAAAATTTTATTTTCCAACACTTGCAGGCATTCTTCCGCCAGTAACTGCTTTTTCTTCAACTTTCTGTGCAATGGCCTCATTGCCTTTAAGTTGGATAATCGCCAGCTGGTCGTTTGATTTTCTAAGCTCTAGAGCAAGCTCAGTATTAACCTTAATAAGGTTTTTCATATCATCTGCAGGTTTCATTTTTTCAAGTTGTCTTTGATACTCCATTACTGTTCTCGTCTTAGCAACCAGCTCCTTTTTCAGGTAAGCTGTTTCTTCGCTATAGCGCTTTTCAGTTAGAGCAGTCATTTTATCAGTGTTAATTGATTTCTCAATTAAACGATCTTTTGATTTTTTTAACTCATCTTCAAGATATGTGATTTTCTCTTCGTAAAGTCTTTGTTGCTGATCAAGCAGCTTATTAAGATTGGCAATCTTCATGTCTTTTTCATTATCAGTTACTGCCACTTGCTGATTAGGGAATTTATAATCTGAAACCGGGTAAGCAGCATATGATGCTTTTCCACCTTCAGTATAAAGAACTTCCTTGGCCTGCACAGAGACTGTTGCAACTGTTAATAATGTCAGGATTAATAGATTCGCCTTCATAAGTTTTTCCTTTAGTAGTTTAAGGTCTATGAAGCTTGTCGGTGAGGCAGGTAAAATACTTTAGTAAAAAGCTCGGCAAGGCCAAAATAAAAAGGCCCGGGATCACCCAGGCCTTTGATTATTCTAGAGTTATAGACTCTCTGGAGTCGCATCCCAGTGTGTAGATGGAACGCCTTTTTTGTTGATTTTAACAACTCTTGAGTAAGAGTCCAGGATCTCTGCCAGTAGGGCAGACTTCTCTTGCTCTGAACACTGATCCCCACAAGCTTTCAGCATTTCAGCAGTAAAGATAGCACCAACCGTATAAGGTCCGTTTAAGTTTTCATCACAAGCGTAGGCCCCTTCAAGGTTATGACCTGCTGGGCATTTCGAGTGAGTGAAACCAAGGCTCACGCCATTACCATCACTGTGGCGTGCTTCGTGGAAGAAAACACCAAGGCGGTAGATAGAGTTTGCTACAGCTTCTTTGTTTGCCTTGTTAGGGTTAACCTGAGGCATGAAGAGACCTTCACCAATCTGGATGATTCCCACTCTTGGAGATTCAACGACAGCTTTGATTGATTTCTTTAACAGACCTCTTGAGATCTTTAGAGAGTAAACTTGTTTTTGTTGTTTACCACCCATATAGATACCAGCACCGATGTTACTCATGACTGTGATACCTTTTTCTTCTTCTTCATTGATCATATCGTTAGCAAGACCGTATGGAAGAACGTCCTGGTTTGGAAACGTCACTCCAGATCTCTCAACTGAGATAACTTTCTTAATAAGAAGTTTTGGAAGTGTAAAAGCGTTTTCTTCGATAACGTAGTTAACTCTTTCTGATAACCAGCCTGTTGCTGAATTAGTGTCAACCTTGCGAAGTCCGATGATCTTTAGATCTTCAGCCGATGTGTCGCCTTTAAACTTAAGGTTATCCAGGACATTTAAGTCTTTTTCGATCAAGTCTCTAAGGTTAGATTTAACACCTTTTGAAACAATGATATCGCTTGCGTGAGTAAGTGCAGACGTTGCCAGAAGTGAAGCCAAGATGATTTTTTTCATGTTTTTTCCCTGTGTGTGTAAAGCTGGGTCACCATACCTTTTTGAGCAAAATTCTCAAGTAACCTGAAAACTTTACACAAGCCCATGATAGTAGAAGAGGCTAGCTGTTTTTTATTTTATTTTCATACCTTAGCTCTCTTTTTATAAGGTCTTATACTAGATAACCGATAAAACCCTTATGAATAGAAATAAGATAAATTTTATCCTCGTCACTTTAATCCTCTCAATGCTGGCTTCGTCGTGCTCGTACTGGCCTAAGACCCATGTCGATCATGAACAGGGCCGTGAGATTGCGGCTTCTGAAGTCGATCAGATCATTGAGGAGCTTAAAAGTTATTATGAAAGCAATATCAGTCTGGCGAGAAAACAAGAGATTCAGACTGTGCAGGAAAACCTGCTTAAGTACTTAATCGAAGCTACATCTGCTGATGATGCTTACAAAATTAAAATTTATAAAGAAGCCTCTGAATACTTCAATAAAATCTATCCGCTGATTCTCTCTAATATGAGAAACGAAAAACAGGGGATTAATGAGTTTAAAGAAATCAAGAAGGCCCCACTTTGGACACTCAAAGAGGAGCTGCGTTTCCTTAATAAGGAAGCTGACTCTCTTCCAGCTCCCAAAGTAAAGGTTGATTTGCTTCAAGGCCTCTCACTTCTTTCTCAACTCTATAAAGGTATTGATAAACCAACTAAAGAAAAGCTTGGGGCCAATTACCAGGCAGGCGTGACGAAAGTGATGGGAGAGAATTTTGATCTTCACCCTAGCTTTAATGAAATTGAAACACTACTTGAAAGTAATGGCTCAGATGAAGAAAAAATTCTTAAGGCCATTAGTACGATTGAAAAGAAAATTAATAAACACGAATCGAGAATCAGGCACATTGGAAGCGAGATTGCCAAAAGCGGTCACGTCGATATGAACAACACTCAGTTGAGGCTGGTTGTGACGTTCATGGACTATTACTTTAATAAGATGCCAGACGACGTGATTAAAACCATTATGTCTGAACTGGTCACTGGAGGCGCGAAGCTTCCTGAAGAAGAAGTGATGAAGATCGTATTCCAAAACACCGGGCCAGGCCTTGGGAAAGTTCTTCAGCAGATTGGAAAAGAACAAGGGGTAGGAGATAAATTCTCTAAGCTCATGGGTATTTTAGAGTCTTCTGGTAAAGAAGTTCCTATTCATTTAGTACGCGAAGTTGTGGAGACAGATAAAGGGGGATTTGAAGTTAAGGATATTATCAAAAAACCTTTAGGGACGGGGACTATCGCTCAGGTTAACCGTGCAAAGATCTGGCATGATGAAAAAGAAGTGGATGTGGCCCTGCGCTTTTTAAAGCCGGGAGTTGGCAAACGCTGTAAAGAAGATATCGCCATCCTTCGCCAGTTTGTTCCTGAAAACGAAGCTCTCTTTGCCAAAGAAGGTGTCGAAGATATCAAGATTATGTCGACGCTTATTGATAGTGTTGAAAAATTCCTCGATGAAGAAGTGAACCTAAGTGTTGCTGTTGCCAGACAGAAAAAAGCTTTTGAAGTCTATAACCGCTCAGTGAAAGTTTCTGGTTCGCCAAAATTTAAGATGCTGGAGATGCGCGTGCCTGAGGTTTATCTTCCACCTGAAGGAAAATCAAACCTGCATATCCAGGAATTTGCCGGTGGCGGTGTCAAATTTGCTGAATTAGATGATACGGCCACAAAAAAGATCGTTGCTGAAGAGATGGTAAGAATGTGGTTTGAAGAGGCCCTTTTTAAAAGTGGTTTCTTGAACGCCGATCTTCACCAGGGGAACTTCCGCATCGTTTTAATTGAAGAAGACAACAAGATTAAAGTTCAGCTTTATGACTTTGGTCTCTCATCAACGCTGACAAAAGAAGACCAACGCGCTTTCTTATTAGTGGGAGCGGGAGCTTATATGAAGTCGCCAAACACCCTGGCCGACGGACTTATGGTGTCGATGGATTCACAGGATAAAAACCTGCGTGCGAAACTTTTAAAAGACATTGAATCAGAAATGAAGGTGAGTCCGAATAAAAGACCAGAGGACTGGGTTGTTTGGTGTGTACAAAAAAACTACTTCGTCTCAGACAATCTGGGGGCCTTTGCCCGAGGATCACTTCTTTTAAAGCAGCTTCCTGAGAGTATGGGAGAGACAGAGATGTTCAAGGACACCATCGTTAAGACGGCGGTAAAAAACCTGGGGCACGCTGTTGCCGACCGCGATTATGAGTATCCCTTAAAGAAAATCGACATGGTTAAGATAGGGGCACGACAAATAAAAAATTATTGCATGGACATTTTTAAGTCGTTTTTTAAATAGTCGATGTTATACTTTTTTTATGGATAAAGTGAAACCCACTGTTCTGCTTGTTGACGACGATTCTGGCCTCCTGGAAGTCTTTAAAGAAGGTCTGGAAGATTTGTCTTTTAATGTCCTGATTGCTCACAATGGCGTTGAGGCCAAGAAAATCCTCGATCAAAATAAGAAAATTGACTGCCTGATCACCGACATCTCGATGCCTGAGATGAATGGGGCAGAGCTGGTGACTTATCTTCGTGGAGAAAAAAGGGATATCCCGGTCTTTTTCATTACCGGGTACATGGATTACTCGCGCGAAGTTTTAAATTCATTTCACCCAAAAGCGGTGATCTTTAAGCCGTTTGATATTGAAGAGGCGGCGCTGCTTATTAAGAATCATTTCTTAAGAGCTTCTTAGCTATTTCCAAAAGTCTTCGTGATAATTAAAACCAGTCATCTTCTTCACTGTCTGCAGATACTCATGCACTTTCGGCTCAAATTGAAACTCCGGCACAACATACATTCCCCATAAATGAGCAGCGATCATGATGTCCATGATGGTCAGCTCAGAGCTCTTATAAAACGGTTTTAGCTCCGTTATAAGCTCTCCGCTAATAACCGCATTCAATTTATCTACAAACGTCTGTTGATTCTTTACCAGGTCTTTAAAAGGCCCACGCTTCACTTCTTTTTTTGTTTGAAAATAGCGGCGAGAGTTTTCATCAAACTCCGGTGTCCAAATCCAATAAGGCATGGCCAGGGAGTGAACAGGAGAGCCGATTTTATACAGAAGTGGGTTTAAAAGAGCTTCGTTTTTAGCTAGCTCATCCCATTTTAAGAGATTCTTTGGGTCTTTAAGTTTCAAGATATCTAAACTTTCATTCATCGCCCGCCCGTCGAATTCCACGATCGGCAGCATCTTTTTTCCCGTGAGTTTCACTGGAGTTGTTTCATCGTCATAAGGCGTGACGTGAGATTCATAGGTTACACCCAGTAAACCAAATCCCATGCGGACGCGGACACAAAAAGGGCAATGAACGTAGTGGTAAAGTTTCATATTTGTCAGATCTCTATTAGGTCGGGAATACTTACTAATTTCTCTCCAATATACACCGATAAGTGTCCCATGAAAATAGCACTTTGGTTGACATTTTTTTCTTCAACGCCTCTTCTGGCACAGCAATTTTTACCTCCTTCAGACAAAGACCTGATGGCGGTGAGCTTTAATTTTTTAGAAGAGTCAAAAAAAGTGATGTCCAAAGTCCCGGAAGAAGACTGTGACAAAAAACGCGAGAAAGAAAAAAAGGTTGTAGAAAAACCACAAGGGCAGGAAATTTTCTGTCTGTGTGAACTTAAAGACGGACAAATTAAAGACCCATCGCTGCTTGAATCACTGATTGGTGAATACGATTCTGAATTAACCATCAACACTGGTAACGACAACTTCTTGCATGGGGGCCTTCAGAAAATGGGTGATAAGGCCCGCTCACTTGATGGCGATGACCGTGGAAGAACATTTAACGGTGGTTTAAACTACAGTTTGATTGGAACAGAAGGCGAATTAAAACTTAATTTAGATTCCACCGGTTTTGGAAAATTCAGCAAAGTCGATGGTTACAGAAAAACCCCTGACGGAAAATATTATTTAAACTTCCGCGAAGTAAATACACTCGATTTGCGCCTGGATAAAAACTTCAAAAAATCAGAGACCGAAAAATCTTACTGGATTGGAGAGTTTAAGTTTACCAATGAAACAGATGACGGAAACTTAAGCCGTGGTGTTCAGGAATGGTGGCATTCTTTCAATAAAAAACAAATGGGAATGAATGTGATCCAGTACAAATATTTAAATGAAGAGCCAGATAAAAATACCGTGACCATTATGGGTGGTGTCGGAAAAGAATGGATTAAAAATATCGGAAACTGGAAATGCCAGACGCGCTTAGAGGCCAAGGCCGGAGCGAGTGTGGACTTCTCTGGGAATATGTCGATGGAAGTGGGCGCTAAGGCCGAGAACAAACTATCGCACTCATCACTTCCATGGCTTGCCCTCTCTACCTGGGTTCAAGCAGGAACGGGGGCCATGGGTCCTGGAGGAGAAGGCGGAATTATGCTTTCTGCTGAGAAAAAATTTAGACAAGTCACTATCAAGCCTTTTATTGGCATCGAACGTCATAGAACTTCAATGGATAAAAAATTTGGCGAAGTTTCCGGCAAGCCTTATGAGAACTATCACGTTTTAGGCGTGACAATTAAGTATTAATTGATCAACATAGTTTCATGAGAAAAATTTCAAAAGAACTCAATGCGCTTTTTTGGACGCAGCTCTACGGTGCACTTAACGACAACCTTTTTAAAAGTGCCTTGGTCATCCTGATCACTTATAAAAATATCAGTCTTTTTGGAGTTAATTCAGCTTCAATGGTCGCTTTGTGTGGCGGTGTCTTCATTCTTCCATTCTTTTTAGTTTCAGCAACCAGCGGTCAATTAGCAGACCGTTTGGACAAAGTCTGGCTCTCTTACCGAATCAAAGAAGCAGAAGTGGGGATTGCGATTCTCGGGGCCCTGGGCCTTATGATGGATAATTATTACATCATGCTACTGGTGCTTTTTTTACTGGGGTTGCAGTCGACCTTTTTTGGACCGATCAAATACTCACTCATTCCACATTATGCACCTAAAGAACAATTGATCTTTGCTAATGCGATGGTGAGTTCCGGGACATTTGTGGCCATTTTACTCGGAACAATTATTGGTGGGATCGCCGCGAGCCTTGGAGATAATTACTGGCCACTGATCGCCGTGCTTTTAATTATTGCTTACCTCGGGCTTTATTACGCTAAAAAACTTCCGCTACAAAAAGATCCTAACGAGATTAACGAAGTAGACCGCCAGATCAAAGTCGACTGGAACTTTTTTACGTCGACAAGAGACATCTTAAAGCTGGTATTTAGAAATCCAATGACTGCACTACTAATTGTCGGTCTTTCTTGGTTTTGGTTTATGGGGGCAGGGCTTTTATCACTTCTGCCTTTAGTGGCCAAAGATATTTTCCATGGCAGTGAAGCAGTGGCGACAATGATGCTTTTTACTTTCACTATCGGAATGGGGCTTGGTCCTTTTATCCTGGAGAAGGCAACGAAAGGAAAAGTGAGGCGTTGGGTGATCCCAATGAGTTTAGTGGCAATGACCCTGGTGATTTTCGATTTATCTTACGTTATTAAAATTGCTTCAAGACAGAGTTTTCTTTTGAGCCTGACTCAAAATATTGGGATCAAAGATTTTTTTGCTCTTAATATGAGCGCGAGAACGGTTGTCGATTTATTTCTCCTTTCTCTTTTTGGTGGAATGTTTACTGTTCCTCAGTTTGCGGAACTTCAAAGAGTGACTAAAGACAGCGAGCTTTCGCGAATTGTGGCCGGAAATAACATCATCAACGCTCTGGCGATGGTGAGTGTTTCAATTCTTCTGATGCTGTTTCATCAACAAAAGTTTTCTCTTTCTCTGATCATGGGGATTCTTGGCGGCTTGAATATCGGTATGTGTATTGCTCTTTTATATTTCTATAAAGAGGAATTTAATAAGTTCTGGAGATTTTAGTTTGAGTAAATACAATGCCATCCTGGTTGATTTAGATGGAACTCTTTGCAACGTTGAACACCGGGTTCATCACGTAAAGAGCAAACCAAAAAATTGGAAAGCTTTTAACGAGGCCATGGATCAGGATGAGTCTTATTTCTGGTGTATTGAATTGATTGCGGCCATGAAGGCCCGTGGATACTTCGTTTATTTTGTCACAGGTCGAGACGAGAACTTCCGTGCAATGACGGAAGCATGGCTTAAGCGTCATAACGTTCAGCATGACGGACTATATATGAGGGCCGCAAACGATTTCCGTGAAGACTCTGATGTCAAAGAAGAGTTGTACAGAAATGAAATCGAGAATCACGCTCAAGTATTATTCGTTGTAGATGACCGAAAAAGCGTTGTCGAGCGCTGGAGAAAGATGGGGCTTACATGTCTGCAATGTGCTCCCGGAGATTTTTAGGAAATCTTAACATTCAATCAAAAATCCTCGTGGTAGAAATTCTAGTCGTAGAAAACCATGAAAAAGGATTTTTTGGTTATGAATACATTCTATCAAGTTCCCAACTGGCCTCTTGTCTCTTTTGAAAATGAAGCCTTCATGAGTCTTAAGAAAATGTTAGTGGGTTTTCTCTCATCGCATTTGCTTAAATCAAGGCCTTCTATTAACCTATCCTTAGATTATTACGGATTCGATACTCTTTTCATTGATAATTACTAAGGAAGGTAAAATATGAAACTAACTTCTGTTGTGGCGATCGCCATGCTTATGTCTGTTAGCTGTAAAATGGAACAGTCAAAAACTGATGATAAACCAGAGCAGGGAAATCAGCCGATCGTTGTTTCAACTGAAAGAAATTTCACCGACTCTGAAGTTGTGATCGGAAAAAGAATTTGTGCTGCTTTAAAAAATAAGCGCGAGCTTTTTGAAACGATTACAAATATGCAGGAGCAATTCCGTTTTAGAGGGGAGAGCAGAGATTGTGGTCAGGTTAATCCATCAACAATCGTAGAGTTTCCGGCCTCTATTTCAAATACCAGTACAACAGATTTTGAATACGTTTCAACGAGAGTCAATTTCTTCAGAGACGTGATCACTGACCAGTCTGGAGTGATGAAACCTTTTTGTGATGCTTTTGCAAAAAATGGAGCGGTTTCAAATCAGATTACGAGCGGAAATAATTTGCTACGTTTAAATCTTCTTATCAGCGAAGGTTATGATCGCATTGAGATTGCGAAACTTAACAAGGATAAATCGCTTGTGAGCACTGAAGCAGTTTCAATCATTACTTCAACGTCACAAGCGGGTAAGAAATTTTTTGGAGTGGAAAAAGACCGCATTCGTTACTCTCTATGTTCAAGTGCAACGAATGCAAAACAATTCTCATCAGTCAGACAAATCTGGCTAAGTGCTATAACTCCCTTTTAGTTAAGGGAGTTATAAGCTTTAACGATACCTTCAGCAGATAAATCAAAACGAGCATAAAGCTGGTCTGCTTTATAAGCACTTTGTCCGAACTCTCCGCCAATTCCCAGTGTCTTTGCCTTAAACTCAACACCGTTCGTATGAAGAGCGTGGATGATCATTGATCCCATACCACCAAGAACCTGGTGATCTTCAACCGTGATCATCTTGCCTTTTGTTTTAGCAAGAGCAGACTTTAATGTTTCAACATCAACGTGGTTGATGAATGAGTTATTGATAACTGTTGCTTTAACACCTTTTTCTAAAAGTTGTTTCTGAGCAGCTAGCGCTTTTCCAACCATTGGCCCTGCTGCCACGATTGTGACGTCAGATCCTTCTGTTAACACTTGAGCTTTGTTCCAAGTGTACTTAGCACCTTCAACGTAGCTTACCGGGTGATTTTCTCTTCCTAAGAAGAAAACTGTTGAGTTTGGAGTTTTTCCAGCTTCACGGTCTTTAGCAAATTGAACCAGACACTCGTACATTAAACTTTCTGCTTCGCTTGAAGAAGAGCAGTTTACAACGTTCATGTGTGGGATTGATGAAAGAGCAGCAAAGTATGTTGTCGCCTGGTGAGAGGCACCATCAGCAGCATCCTGGAAACCAGTGTGAGAAAATAGGGCGATCACTGGAGCTTGAGAAAGACCGGCCATAATGAATGGAAGGTTTCCTTTTGTGATTCCGAATTGAGCGAATGTATCGACGATTGGAATAAGACCTACTTTAGATAGACCGATAGCTGATGAAACCATGTTTGCTTCAGCGATACCAACGTCAATGTAGCGGTCCGGGAATTCTTTGTGGAAAGCTTTAATCCCAGTTGAGCTTTGAAGATCAGATGAGATTGAGAAAACCGGAAGGCCTTCTTTAGCTGCACGGATAATCGCGCGGGCAAATCCATCCTGAACTTTTTCAGTTTTAGCTGCAGGAGCAGAAGCCTCTTTTGGAGCTGGTTTTGATTTTAAGATATCTTCTGCCCAGCTTACGAATTCAGCTGGAGCTTCACCGTTGTAGATTTCTTTAACGAAGGCCACAAGTTTTTCATCGTAAGCAGAAAGAGGGTAGCCGTGGCCACCACTTGCACTCTCTACAGTTGATTTAACACCGTAACCTTTGATTGTTTTAAAAACGATTGCTACTGGTTTGGCCGGATTTGCTTTTGCCGTTTCAATCGCCGCTTCAATGGTCACATAAACTTTTTGCAGGTCATGGCCTTCAGCCACTTTTACAACTTCCCATCCAAGTGGAGCAAGGGCTTCAAACGTTGGGTTCATTGAGAATGAATCAGCATCAATTCTTCCACCAAGTTTTGTGTTGTTGTCTGAAACAATCATCACAAATGGATTCATTTTATTTTTAGCAGCAAGACCTGGAATCGCAGCGAATGATTCGCGTGCTTCACCTTCCATGGCCCCACCATCAGAGATCGTACAGATTGTCACACGGTTGTTGCCTACAATTTTATCGGCCATCGCCAGGCCCTGCGCCTGAGGAAGACCTGAGCCAAGAGGACCGTTAGAAATTAAAACTCCTTGAGGATTCAGGTGAGCTTCACCGTGACCAGTAAGTTTACTTTCAATGCTTCTGAATTTTCTCAGGCCTTCAAAGTTTTGATCATCAAAGCCGTAGTTTGCTCTTAGAGCATAGATGCCGTTTTCAGTATGTCCAGCATCGTTAACGAAGTGGAAACTATCAAACCAGTTTTTTGTTTTATCAGCGAACATAATAGCGTGAGTTGCGGCCATGATTTCAGCAAAAGCAGCAGGTCCACCCCAGTGGCAAGCAGCTCCTCCAATAGTCGCGTGTTGATTCATCAATGCTACAAGAGCACGGGTCGCGCGAGGATCAGCAACAGTTACATCCTGACCAGCTTTGTTCTTCACAGTAAGAGCATATTTTGGAGATTGTTTTGGGTTCATTGCGAGCGATGCTTTAAAGTTGAGCGCTTTAATCATGGGGAAATCTCCTATGGGTTAATTAGATTGGACTAAAATTTGGTAAAGCATAGCAAAACTTTGTGGCATTTTTTAGGATTATTTTCCTAAAGATTTATTATGCTTAGGGCCTAAAACTAAAGGGAATACTCCGAATATACTCAGTTTCCCTATGTTGGCCCAAAAATCCTTAAGAAAAGGGCCTGCTCTGACGATAAAATCTATTGTGAGGTAGAGGTATGTGCGAAATTTGTAAATCGGAAGGCAAAGACTACAGATTCTTAAATGGGACGAAAGACCATATTGTGACTCAGCAGCTCTATAAGGTTTATAAAAACTCAGTTGCCCCTGTGCGTTTATGCTATATCCACTCTATTGAACTTTTCATGATCGGTGAGAAGAGATTCCTGAGAGAGCACCTTTCTTTTGCGCGTGCTCTTGCGACTCGTTCAAAAAAATTATCTTCTGCGGCCGACTCTCCATTTGGCTTTTAGGTCTCAGTGTAGCTAAAATAGCTGCATGGAAAATCGAGACGTTTTACAAGCAAAAAGTTTTATTAATAACGAATGGGTTGGTCACTCAACGACTAATATTTTAGTGGTCAAAAACAAGTTCGACCAAAGCCCTCTGGCCACGGTGTCGTACGCTGATCCATCTGAAGTTCAGTTTGCTATCGCCAATTCAGTCCAGGCTTTCCAGAGCTATTCTAAAATCAGTGCTGCTGAAAGAAGAGACTACCTGTTAAAAATCAGAGAAGGGCTTTTCCAGGAGCGCGATAAGTTTATTAACCTCATTGTTTCAGAGGGTGGAAAACCCGTTAATTATGCCACTCAGGAAGTGGAGAGATCTCTCCTTATTCTTCAGTCGGCGGCCGATGAAGCTATCCGTGTAAGCGGTGAAGTTGTCCCAATGGATTTTGGTTTAGGTAAAGGCAAATCGGCCCATACAAAAAATTATCCCATTGGTCCCATTCTCGCTATTTCTCCTTTTAATTTTCCACTCAACCTGGCCATGCATAAAATCGCTCCGGCCCTAGCTGTTGGGTGTCCGGTGATTTTAAAGCCATCACCATACACACCACTAACAGCTCTTGCTCTGGCTTCACTTTGTAAGCGCGTAGGTCTTCCGGCCGGCGTTTTAAACGTAGTGGTTTGTCAGAATGAGGAAGCTTCTTTAATGCTTAAAGATGAGCGTTTAAAAATGCTTTCATTCACTGGTTCTGCAGAAGTGGGCTGGAAGTTAAAAAGCGAAGCTGGAAAGAAAAAAGTTGTCCTTGAATTAGGTGGAAACGCTGCTGTTATTGTCGATCGCACGGCCAATTTAGATGAAGCCGCTAAGGCGATTGCCATGGGGGCCTACAACTACGCCGGACAAGTGTGTATCTCAGTTCAAAGAATCTATGTTGATGCTGGAGTCTTTGATGAGTTCCTGGAAAAATTTAAGACGGAAGTAGGTCTGTTAAAAATTGGAAACCCGGCCGAAGAAGGTGTCGTGGTTGGGCCAATGATTGATAGAGTCCATATCGATAGAATCGACAGCTGGATTCAGGAAGCTAAAACTAAAGGTGCTCAAGTGATCTTTGGTGGAAGTGTTCTTGATTTAGAGCACTCGCTTTATTCACCAACTCTTTTAACCAACACAACTGCAGACATGAAGATTGTCGCTGAAGAGGCTTTTGGTCCGGTGGCGATTATTGAAAAAGTGCAGTATTTCGATGAAGTCATCCGCGAAATCAATCGCTCGCGCTACGGACTTCAAGCAGGATTATTTACCAATCAGCTCTCTCAAATGAAATACGCCCACGAGAATCTGGAAGTCGGGGCCTTGATTATTAATGGGGTGCCGGGGTTCAGAATCGACACGATGCCTTATGGCGGGGTGAAGGATTCAGGTTTTGGGCGCGAAGGTGTGAAATACGCCATGGCAGAGATGCTTGAGCCGCGATTACTTGTTTATTAAATCTTTGCCTGAAGACTTAAACCAATTTCAAGAAATCTTTTAATCTCCTCCTCCTTAAAAATTTCAGGAGCGAGGAGATAGTATTTATCTCCAAAAATAACAATGTGCCATTTTCCTTGACCAACAAATTGATCTAGCAGATTAACTTCTTCATTAAGAGTTTTAAATTTGTTTTGATAAGAATCAATATTGCTTAATTCTGAGTAGTGAGTTGAGGTTTTTCCCTGGAAATAACGATACTCTGCTTTTCTATGTCGACTAAAGTTGGACGTTCTATGAAAGATTTCATTGGGAAGTTGTTGGACGACTATAAAACCATTTATAGATTCCAATTTAATAAATCCACTAAAGGCTTTGCCTGATGAGTGTTGCTGATGGGAGTGACCTCCCGATATATCTAATCCGTACTGCATCAGGCCTGCAGCGATGATTCCGCTTTTGAAATCATTTTCAATTTCTAAAATTTTATTTTTGTCATTCAGAAGAGTCCATTGAGGCAGGAAAAAGCCATAGAGATCTACATTTTTGCGAGATTTTTGACGTTGATGCCGGATGAGTAAGATTACTATGATTACTCCAAGAATGGTCACTTGAGATAGGAGATGAGTTTTCACATGAACCTCTTAAACTAGTTTGAGTTAATTCTAGCATAAAATAGGATGGGGCGGTGAGCCGTTTTATGGTCTTCTCAATGTACTAATAAGATATTCCCTGCTAAAGTAAGCATTCGTTAATTTACTGGAGAGCCTCATGACTGTTCGCGTACGCTTTGCCCCATCACCAACTGGATACCTTCACATCGGAGGAGCTAGAACTGCGATGTATAACTACCTTTTTGCTAAAGCAATGGGTGGAAAATATGTTCTTCGTATTGAAGACACTGATACTGAAAGATCAGAAAGAAGATATGAAGAAGCTCAGATTGAAGACCTGAAGTGGCTTGATCTACAACACCATGAAGGACCAGATGTCGGTGGAGACTACGGGCCATACAGACAATCAGAACGCCTGCACATTTATAAAGAATACACAGAGAAACTTCTTAAAGAGAAAAAAGCATACCGCTGTTTTTGTTCAGAAGAACTTTTAGAAGAAAAGAAAAAGATCGCAGAAGAAAAAGGTCTTCCTCCACATTATGATGGGACGTGCAGACACTTATCTGATGCGGACGTGGCCGATAAAATGGCAAGAGGGCTTCCTTCTGTCGTTCGTTGTATCACTCCGAAAAAAGCCTACACATTCACTGATAAAGTTCGTGGAGAGGTGACATTCCCTGAAGACATGGTAGGGGACTTCGTTATTGTTCGCGCTAACGATATTCCAGTTTATAACTTTGCGGTTGTTATCGACGATATGACGATGAAGATTTCTCACGTTATCCGCGCTGAAGAGCACTTAAACAACACTCTTCGCCAGCTGATTCTCTATGAAGCTTACAACGCCGCACCTCCAACATTCTGTCACGTTTCTCTTTTGATTGGTCAAGACCGCCAGAAGCTTTCAAAACGTCACGGGGCAACTTCAGTAAGACTATATCAAGAGCAAAACTATCTTCCATCAGCGATGCTGAACTACCTTCTTCAATTGGGCTGGTCGCACCCTGAAGAAAAAGATATTTTCGATATTCACACTCTGGGAACGATGTTCAATTTAGACCGCTTCACTAAATCTGCAGCGATCTACGACATCGTAAAACTTAACCACATCAACGGAGAGCACTTAAGACTTCTTCCAACAGAAAAACTGATTTCTGAAGTTGAAAGAATTCTTCCTGCTGATCACCCATTCCACAAAATGGATGCTGAGTGGAAAGCTCGCTGTGTGACTTTAAGTAAAGAAAAAATGAACTTCTACAGTGATATCATTCCTCTTTTAAAACTTTACTTCGACTGCGAAGTTTCAACAGAAGCTGATTACGTTGAGGCAAGAAGCTGGGAGACAACTCCACAAATTCAGGCCTACTTAAAAGGTGAAATTGAAAAAGCTAAAGCGGCAGGAAAGAAATTTGTCACTGAAGCTGAATATAATGAATGGAGCAACCACGTTAAAGGCGAGCTTAAAATTAAAGGCAAGCAGCTTTTCATGGGAATTAGAGCTGTCTTAACTCTTCAGGCGCACGGGTCTGATTTAAAGTTTATTGTTCCTCTGACTCCGATTGAAGTTTTAGAAAAAAGAATCAATATGTAACTAATGAGGGCTTCTTTGGAAGCCCTTTTTTTTGTGCTCCCAAAAATAATGAGAGCACTTATTGCTGACTGGGACCTCCTCCTTCCTTGACGTAAATTTGTTTAATAGATATTACTAGAAAATGATGAATTTTCTTTCAAAGCTTGTCCTGGTGGCAGGGGTTTACCTCTTATCTACTAATGTATTTGCATCTTCAAATGAATGGGGAAATGGGGGCCATGGTGTCCTTTGCGTTGATACGAAAGGACATAAAGTCATCAGGCTTCTCGATTTATATGAAGAAAAAAATCGCGGAAGCATCCTTCAAGAATCCACGGCAACGAGCCTGGAAGGACTCCTAAAAGAAAAATTGAACGAACTTAAGCGCTTGGCACCCAAACGTGCAAAGCGCTATGAGGCCCAAACAGAGCTTATTCTAAAAAACTACCGTCTTACGGGGAAAAATGAAAAGCTTGTTTTGACCCAAGATGTTGGCTACACCTCAATTGAAAGTCACTGCGAACTCATTCAACTTGGAATGCAGATTAAGGACACCCAGACTAATCTCACTCAAGTTATTTTTCAGGCCAATTATTGGAATGAACTTTCACTTCTAGATAAATCGGCCCTGATACTTCATGAAGCCGTTCTTTTGGATCTGGCAACCAACGAAGAGCGCCACCCGACAACTCAAAGAGCGCGAGAGTTTATTGGTCAATGGTATTCAAAAGAATTTAAAACAATGTCAGAGCGCAGTTTTTTAGAAAGACTGGTTAAGCTTAATTTTAAATACGGTGAATTCAAAAATACGGAATTTTCTCTCTATGAACAATTGCCAAACAATCTGATTCGAACAACTCTCAACTGGAATGAGTTAAATGAGCTGACTTCCTTTTCTTGGGGCGGACGATTTAAGTGGAATGAACGTTTTCATATTGAGTGTATTAATGACGCCCTCAAAGGAAATGTTTATTTAAATAGGACTGGGGATGTAACAAAAGTTGAAGTGGGAGTTTTTACAGGAATGAAGAGCTTCTGTCCTGTTTTGAAATTCCCACTTATTGATAACAAAACTTTTTATGGCGAAATCATTGTTACTGACTACGAGTTTGCTAATAACAAGTTAGTAAAAGCGTTTCGCAATGAACCTCTGAGCAAAGTCTCTCAAGATTACTATATTACTGACAAGTACAACTTCCCTCTATTAATGATGGCAGATATCATGGGAAAAATTGGACTTGAGTTTAATGAAAAAGAAGAAATTAGACGTGTCACCAGTTCAGCAGCAAAAATATGTGGAACATTCCTAGACCCTGAGTATAATCAGTGGTTCTTTTTTGCAGATCAACCAGTTGTTATGGAAGAGGGGGTTTGGAAGCCCTATTCATTCTGTTCAACGAAATACGACATTCCCAAATGGCCATGAGACCTGAAGCGTGGCTTTTAAAACAATACCAAATCCGCCAGAAAACAAATCCGCGTTTTTCTAAAAGGGCCTTTGCCAAACTTTTAAACATTCCTTCGGGACGTTTGTCTGAATACCTGGAAGGGCGCAGAAGAATCACTCTTAAAACTGCAGAGAAAATTATCGTATCGTTGAAACTTTCTTCAGAGGAATCAAAAAAATTTAAAGAAAGCATTTTAGCTCAAAAGAAGAAAATTAAGAAACAGCTGATTCCCACTGAGCATTATGAGTTTTTAAGCGACCCACTTGTGTATGCAGTTTTGACCGCCTTTGAATTACAGCCTGATGGTATGAGTAAGGCCCAAGTTGTTAAAATTTTAAAAAAGAATCCACAACAAGTAAGCTCCATTGTGGATAAACTTTTTCAGATGAATTACCTGGCAAAAAGTGAAGGCGAGAAACTAAAACGTTCATCGCAACCGCTGGCCACTCAGCCTATTCCGAATCAGCTTATCAGAAATGGGCATAAAAAGCGTTTGCAGGATGTGATCGAACGTATTGATGAAGTGAGCTCCGATATTCGTTTTGTGACGTCGATTACAATTCCTTTCAACACAAAAAAGTATAAGAAGATCATTGAACTCATTGAGAAATTTAAAGATCAGGTTGATAAAGTTGCCACATCAGGAAGCCGCAATCACATCTACAATCTCAATATTCAGCTTTTTCCAATGAGCGATGTTTCACCTGAAGATCTTAAATAATCACAGCTTCCCAAAAAAAAGGGGAGCGCTTTTTATCCAGATACACTCTTTTTCATTTTGTAGCATTCGTCTCTCTTCTATAATTTAAATTGTTTAGTTTTTATTCTTTTACCAATTCAAGGAGTGAATGGTGAGTGTTAATCAAAGAGGATTCTCTCTGACGGAGATACTGATAGGCATGGGGCTTTTGAGTGTTCTTTCCCTGGGAGTGGCTTCGATGATGAAGAATATGATGTCAGGGCAAGTGACTTCGGAAACGAAGATGGAGGAGCTTGAAATGAGAAGGATATTGACTACGACTCTTGCTGATAAGAAGGCCTGTGAGAATACTTTTAAAAATTTTTCTCTTGGGCAAGTGATAACACAAATCAAGAATTCTAGCGGCGCCATTATTTATGAAGTGGGCAAAAAATATGGCAACAACTCACTAGCTATTACTTCGATGAAAACAGAAGATACAAATATTGTTGGAAGTGACGGGACTCGCACCGTTGAGCTCGTGGTGACACTTGAACGAATGAAAAAAATGGCCATCGGAAAAGTGAAGAACTTCACTATCCAGTTACAAGTTGTTGCCGCCACTTCGACAGGGCCAATTTCAAGTTGTTTTAGTGATGCCGAGTCTTATTTAAAAGATGGATGTCTTTCTCTTGGGGGAGTCTGGAGTGATTCGGGGGTTAGGTGTGCATTGCCTAGCTGTCCAGCCGGTCAACTGCTTCAGGATATTAACTCATCTGGTGGAGCAGTTTGTAGAACTTTGACCTGTCCGGCAGGTCTTAGCTTGAATGGTTTAGATGCGACAGGAGCTCCTGTCTGTACGGCGCCGACATATCAATGAGTGTAAAATGATGAAGTGGATTTTTCTCCTGCTATTTCCCCTTAAAGCGATGGCGTGGAGTGAGTCGCTTGTCAGTAACGGAACTATAAAGGCTTTGCATATAACAGAATTGCGAACGGCCATTAATGAGAAACGACTAGAGTGTGCTTTGCCTGTAAAAATATGGAGTGATCCCGTGATTATTGCCAAAGAGACACCAATAAAAAAGGCCCATCTTCAGGAAATGCGTTGGGCGATTGAAGACCTTGGCATTGCTGTCAGCTGGACTGATGTTCTTAATTCAATTTCAACGCAAATTAAACGTATTCATTTTCAAGAACTGCGTGACCATTTAGATATGGTAGTTTGCCCAAAATGGGTTGTGACAAATATTGGGTCTTGCTCTGGGGGAAATGGGGTCTGGGATTATACACCATGGGGAGTTTGCACTGGTGGTTCGGCGGGGTACAGCTATGGGGCCTGGGGAACTTGCTCTCTTTCCTGTGGCGGAGGAACACAATCACGAACCTCAGGAACCTGCCAGTACAATGTTAACTCCGGAAGCCAGTTACGGAGCGCTACTTGTAATTACTCGGCAAACAGTGGAACGCAGACGCGATCAGTGAAGTGTCAAAAAGGGGCAACTGTGCTTGCTGATAGCGCATGTGTCGCTCCTAAGCCAAGCACCACGGCTCCTTGCACGCCCGTTAATCCTGGAGTGTGTGGGGCTACAGCTCCGCTTTCTCAGAGTTGCACTCCCGTAGCACCTGCTCCTTCATGTGGAGCACCAGTTTTATCCCAGAGCTGTAATACGCAGGCCTGTTGTACCTGGAAGGCCGACAGTTACTGCGCGAATTTTGATTCAGGCAATAGTGGAGGAGCGATCTTTACGACTAAGGATCCAAATCGTCCGCAACAGCACTGTAATGAATTGGTGGCCAGTTATAATTCATGGGGAAGCCCAACGTGTAATGATGCTTATGTTCGCTCTTGCTCAACAATCAACCAATCGTATTGCAATTGTGGCACTAATTATAATGGTCGATGCTCCTATACGATCACTTCTGTTGCAGGTGATGGGACAATTTCTTATTACGTTATGGCCGGGTATTCATATACAGAATGCCGAGGGTACTGGGGCTGTTTTTAGGTCTTTTTATTGGCATAGAGATATGAGAGTTACGGCATAAATGCATTGTGAATACAAAAAGTTATGAACCCAACTACTTTTGTAGCAGGTCTGTAAAGGAAAAGCCTCTATTATAGAGTAGTTAATAAAAAGGATTATCCAGATGAAAATAAACATCACCCTACTGATGCTTGTTTCTTTTAGTGCATTGATGGAGACCCATGCAGCTTCTGTGCTGTTGTATTCTCCAGGAAAGATTCACTCAACTAAAAAAGCGACGTCTACATCGTCAACTAAAGAGAGTGCTACAAAAGCATCGGCAGCAGTAAGTACTTCTACTTCTTCAGCTGTTGATCCGGCGGTTATGGCCCAGATTGAAAAAGATTTTAACAGTGCCTTAAATGGGGCATTTATTCCTGAGCTTGGAGATTCTATGAGCTGGGCTGGGGGAACTTTAACCAGGACAAAAAAAGGTGAACTTCGTTATGTGAACACCAACAATGGTTATTACGAAGCTACTTTAAAATCCACAGCAGATATTCCTAAACTTGCCAGAGAAAATAGTGATATCAATAACACGTGGATTGCCCAGTATGGTGTTGATATCGGAAACCTCACAAATGACAACGCTCAAAACCAACAAGACGCCTATCGAACTTCAATCAGTCACGTCGCCACTCATGGATTACTGGCCCAATACAATAAAGACAATCCATGGAAGTTTGATAAAGGAATTGCAGCCTATAATGAAAATGGCAATACCATTTTTACTCTAAAAGGAAAAGTTGTGAGTATGTACGAGTTGCAAAATAGCAATGAGTATAAGGCCTTGACGGGGGCCAATGTTCTTTATGAAGAAAAACAAAACGCAGGCCAGGCACAAAAAACGACGGCCGCAGTGGCGCCGACGAGTTCCAGCAGTGTCGGGAATATGGATTATATTAAGAGTGTCACCAATAGCTCTATTGAGATGCTAATTGAAGCATCAAAAAAATATAAAGCAGGCTCTCTATCTAAAGATCAATATATCGAAGTGGCCCTTCAGGTTGGAGCGATGGCCGATTACAACAAAAAAGTCGACACTGCAACGAAGGCCAATGGAAATACCTCTGCCAGTGCGCCGGCCTCATCGGCAAGCGGAAGCGCTTCAGAGAAAGGTTGGTCTGAAAAAACTTTTGGCTTCAGTTCCTCAGAGCAAACGATCTGCGCGCAAAACCCTCAATTTGCGATTTGCAGACCTCCTGCCGAAAGACTCCAGTACCTAAAAGATCAGGTCGCTAAAGCTCAAAAACCAATCTCACTTAATTTCATCGCCTCTTTTGGGCCAGGCTTTGATGGTTCAGAACAAGTTTTTGCCGATTGGACCAACACATCTAAAACTTTTATCGTTAGCTGCGATGAAGGGATGAATTCTTACGGTCTTTTCTCTGGAGAAAAAGGCAAAACAGGACCGTGGAAGGCCGGTAGTAACCGCAAGTTTTATGATACGAGCGGAAACTATATTGGTGAAGGTGGGGCCTTGATTACAGTGACTCAATATGTGGATAAGGCCACGGGAGCCCCGATGGTTGAACCGAATATTTTTTATCCAGCAGTAGGGTATTGCCAGAAATGAAAATCATCATCTTGCTTTTAAGCTTTTATACGGCCGAAGTTTTTGCGATGCCAGAAGGTCCCTGGCAAAGCGTCTGTATTACTTATCCCGATGGAAAAGGCGCTTGTTACTTTGATGTCTCAAAAGAGATGGTGGCCAATTTAAAAAAACAAGAGCGGGAGATGTTTCAGGCAAAAATTAAAGAGGGAGAAGACAAGGCCAAGGCCCTAGAGGCCGCTCAAAAATTTAAAGACGCCCAGGAAGATGAATACATCAAACAAGCTTCAGAGAGTGCCATGAATATGCTGGCCGAAGCGGCAGCCAAGTATAAGGCAGGGCAGATCACTAAAGAGCAGTTTCTGGAGATTTCCCTGCAGGCCGGGCAAATGGCCTCGTATAAGAATCAGGGGCGCTGCCTGAACATGGGGCTTACCGGCACAGGTTGTACCCCGAAAAATTAAGGGTAAAACAGGTCATTTGGTAACCAAAATCAGTCTTTTTTGCTCACATTCCTTACAATTCCTCATCTGCAGGCGTTTTCCCTTGTAGGATCGTTTACGGCGCGATTAAATTTTCCCATTATTTTTTTAAGCATAAGAGGGGATCGCAATGCTTACTTTAATCATGGGACTTGCTTTAAGTTTACTTAATCCAGTTCACGCTTCTGTGAATCCTGACTGGTCGTCTGAGGCCATCCTGATTCCAGGTGAAGACCGCGCTAATATCTATCAGGTTTCGCCTGAAGAGTTAGAGTTGCTTAAAATGAATGGCTACAAGCATGCGATGAAGTACCCGGTGACTGTCACTGGTCTTTTAATCCCATACCGCCCGCTGATTAATGTTTTAAGTTCAGACAATAAAAACCCGGTTAAAGAAATCATTCTGGCCATCACGAAGTCGTATGCTGGTTTTAAATCAGAAGCAGAATTTTATGAGTGGCTAGGTCTTTCAAAATTTAACCCAGTGACTGCAACGGGGATCTACAAGATGCCTCGCCCGGAAGGACAGCCTGAAGCTCTTTACGTTGGAGCTGGGATTATTAAAAACGAAAATGGCGAAGGTTTAACGTTTAGCTGTTTTGCCTGCCACTCGACAAGTCTTTTTGGAACAACGGTTATGGGTCTGACAAACAAACGTCCGCACTCAAATAAACTTTTCCATATGGCCCGTCAGGTTGTTCCTAAAATCCCAAATGCCATTTTTAAAGCGAGCTCAAAAGCAACTGATGGTGAATTGGCGATGTTTATTCGCACTAAGAAAAACATTCTCTCTGTTGATAGCGTTGTCCCTCAAGTTCACGGACTTGATACTTCTCTTCCACACACAGCTTTAAGTTTGGCCAGAAGAAACAATGATGAGTACGCGACGAAAAACCCCATCCTGGAGAGATTCCCGCGCGACAATGAGTTAAACACATTTGTTGCGGACTCAAAGCCAATGCCATGGTGGAACTTAAAATACAAAACGAGATGGCTTTCAGATGGATCAGTTGTCAGCGGTAACCCGATCTTCACAAACTTCCTATGGAATGAATTGGGAAGAGGGACTGATTTAAAAGAACTAGAAAAATGGATGCAGGATAACAGCAAAACGATTCAAGAGGTCACAGCGGCCGCTTTTGCAACAGAAGCTCCTCGCTACACAGATTTTTTCCCGGCGAGCTCTATTGATTTAGAAAGAGCAAAACGCGGAGAAAAACTTTTCAACCAAGCATGTATGAAGTGTCACGGAGAGTACCAGAAGGCATGGAATGCAGATAATGCCAGCGAGCTTTCGTCAGTTGATCTTTTAGTGACAACAAAAGTGATCTACCACGATAAGACTCCCGTTAAAGATGTAGGGACAGACCCGAACCGCTACCAGGCAATGAAGTTTTTCTCTGATGCTTTAAACAACCTGGCGATCTCAAAATGGATGAAGACAACAGTTGAGCCACAAGTGGGATACGTTCCACCTCCGCTAGTGGGAATCTGGGCGAGATACCCATACTTCCACAACAACTCGGTTCCAACTCTGTGTGCGGTTTTAAGTAAAGAAGAAGAGCGTCCTAGAACATTCGTTCTTGGGCCAGCAGTGAATAAGGCGACTGATTTTGATCAAGACTGTGTTGGTTACCCAACAGGAAATAAGATTCCAAAAGAGTGGCTAAAAGATACAGACGCGACAATTGATACCAAGAAGCCGGGTCTAAGAAATATCGGGCACACTAAAATGTTCCTTGATGAATCTGGGCGCGAAAAATTCACGATGGACCAGAAAAAAGACATCATCCATTTCTTAAAGACGCTGTAATAAACTAAGAGTGGGGATTTAGCTTTTCGTAAAGCTTGCGGCCGATCCATGCATCGGTCGCGGCGTACTGAAGCTGGTCAGGTTTTAAGTCGTGGGCTTCCCAGTTAGAAAGTTTCGCCTTTTTGCTCAAAGTGAAATTCAGAATCTCTTCCGTCATTCCCTTTAAACCAAAGTTCTTCATATTTCTTTCTTTTGCGATATCTGAGAGCTCTACAAACCCATGAGGCGTGAAGGGAAAAAGCTTTTGCAGGGCCTTAATATCGTCTCTAATCGCCACTCCGGCCTTCACCACGTGTTTGTCTTCAAAGATGATCTTGATTAAAGAAAAATCTTTTAGGAAATGCAGGCGGAATAAGACGGCAACGTCGTCGCTGGCGAGTTGAAGCAGAGAAACATTATAGAATTCACCTTTTTTAAAAGCGGGCTTGGTTTCCGTGTCAAAGCCAATTAATAGCTGGTCTTTGAGTAGGTCCATGGCAGGGGCGATCTGTTCGTCCTTAGTGACTGTGATGATCTGGCCTTTGAATTGGGCGCGTTCGAAATTTGGAGCGGGGTCTAATTTATCATTCATTGTAAAATTACCTAACTATTTGTACCATCATCTGGGTAAAAGTCTAAGCATAAAATGGAGTAACCATGCCTTCTTTCGACCTAGTTTCTAAGACAGATATGATGGAAATGAAAAATGCCGTCCAAATGGCCCAAAAAGAAATCGGGGCCCGCTACGATTTCAAGGGCAGTAACATCACCCTGGAGTTAAAAGACACGATTATTGAGCTAAAGGCCGAAGATGATTACAAAATGAGGGCCGCACTTGATATTTTAAGAAGCCAATTGGTAAAGCGCAACATTGGTCAAAGATGCATCGATCCTGAAAAAATTGAGCCCACTGGTAACAGGATGCTTAAGCAGGTGATCAAAATTAAAAATGGCATCGAAAAAGAAAAGGCCAAAGAGATCAACAAAATTATCAAGGACTCGGGGCTTAAAGTCTCTTCAAGCATCATGGATGACAAAATCAGGATCACTGGTAAAAAAATCGATGATCTTCAGGGAGCTTTTCATTTGCTTCGCACTCACAAAGAAGTGGATATCGAACTGCAAATGGAAAACATGAAGAGAGACTAGTGTGGACAAATTCAAAAAGGCGATTCCTTATCTTTTGGTGCTGCTGTTTTTAGGCTGGGCCTCGTATAAGTTTTTTATCGAAAGAAAACCTGAGACTGAACCTAAGATGACTCTAGATTGGGATCAGCTCGATGCCACATCGGGGTCAAAAGCAGAAGAGTCGCCGGTCACTTTAAAAAAAGAAGCGCCCGAAGATAAACCAGAAAAAGTTCGCGAGTACACGTCGCTTTCAAAAGACGAAGAAGAGAAGTTCCAGGCCTTTGATGAAATGGAAAAGAAATGGCTTTTGGAAGTTAAAACAGTTATCGGTGATCAGTTCTACGCTCAGTACTTAGAAATGCGCGAGCGAAACGAAAAAGAAAAAATGGATGCGTACAAAGAGTACCATGATTATCTTCGCCGCAAGCACGGCGATAATTTCAAATACAATATCTCAGAAGACCAAAGTATTCGCGAAAAGAAAATCAATCAGGACTACTTAAAAAAACTTCTAGAGCTTATTGGTGAAACAAAGTTTCAGGCCTATATCAAGGCCCGCGATAAGATCAATGAAGACAATCGTAGAGCTGGTAAAGAGTTCATTCAAGTGGAGTTCTAGTGAAAATCACCAAGTGGAAAACAGTAAGTTCTGAAGTCGCCTTAAAAGCTAATATCTTTCGTTATGTGAAAGTTAAAAGTGAGTCACCGACAACCGGAAAGGTGGGAGACTTCGACATTATTCAATGTTTAAACTGGGTGAATATTATTGCGGTCACTAAAGACAAAAAAGTTGTACTTATTAAGCAATACCGACACGGGACTGATCAGGTCACGGTTGAAATCCCTGGCGGGGCAGTTCATTTTAATGAAGATGTTTTCCTGGCCGCTCAAAGAGAGCTGCGTGAAGAGACGGGGTATACTTCTTCAAATTGGAAGCATATCGGACGCGTAGACGCCAATCCGGCCTTTATGAATAACTACTGCGACACTTACCTTGCCCTAGATGCAGAGAAGACTCACGATCAGGAATTTGACCCGTTTGAAGAGATCGAAGTTTATCTTCGAGACCTAAAGGACATCCCCCAACTGGTTGGGTCAGGGGAGATTTCTCATTCTTTAGTTGTTGCTGCTTTTTATTTTTTAACTGCTGCTGGAGAGGCCTGATTGACCATGTAGTAAAGCAGCTTTCCGATGTTTAGGCGCTTGGCCTCGATTTTATCCATGAATGTATCGCGACAGAAGTCACTTTGAACGCACGAATTAAAGATTCCGAATTGAGCGTCTGTCACCCATGTTCCTGTTTTAGGAACTTCCATTTTTGAGGCCATATAAAGGAAAACACCTTTTGCATACTTCTCTTGCTCAGGCTTAAGGCCCGCAAGTGTGATAATAGAAGCACGGTATGTGAAGAAGGCTTCAGATAATTCTTTATAGTCGATGATGTTATCAGAGTTTTTATCAAATCTAATAAAAGTCGTTTCGATGTTTAACATCGCCCCAATAACCAGAGTTGTGTCACGGCGGTTGACTGGGACACCTGGAGCATTGTTGTCGCGGGCAAAACCTTCAACTCCTTTTAGGTAGTCCATCGTTTCTTTTTTGCTCGCTGTCGCATAGTAATTTGCCAGGCGAGGAAGAGACTTTTTATAGCCGAGTTTATTTAAAACAAGATCGTAGAAATTTTCATTAAAACAGCTCGTTTCAAAGACCGGGTCTTCTGCATTGATACCTGGGTCACAAAGTCCTGTCAGGTTTTCACTGTGTTTTCCAGAAACTTCAACCGCAGTTAAAAGCATTCCGATGTATTCAGTAGCTTCGTTGATATTGATGGCCTGGTCACCATTAGACTGCTGTTGAAATAAGTCAGCCAGTAGCACAGCATTGCGTGAGAATGTCTGGAAGTTAGGCGACCACAGTTTAAACTCCTGCAGAAGCGGTTTGGAGTCCAGAAGGAATTTTGAAAACTCATCCATTGAAAGCTGCATTTGTTTATTAGCATCCGTGTGCCCATAAGCTTTTAAAAGCTTCCAGCTTAACCATTTCGCAATATTCACTTCAATGAAGCCAGACTTGTTTCTTAGGATTTGAGTGTCGTAAAAAGCAGTTCCCGTCGAGTCCCTGAAGTAACGGAAGTTGAAAACGGTATCAGCAAAGCTGGTATAAAGTTGCTCTAAACGAGGTTTATTCGTGAAGACATCGTATTCAGGAAGTTGTTTAAACTTAAATTCTTTGGGGTCAACTGGGCCTGGTTTGCTCAGGATGTGGTTGTTGACGGCATCGTCATAAGTCACATGGTTGAAATACACTTTCTCAAAAAAGTCGTGAACCATGATTAAAACAGTGTCTAAATCTTTAAGTGTAATAGAGTCTTTCTTTCCACCAATAAAGCGTGCTTTAAGGGCCTCGATACTTGGCTTAAATGACTCGACATCGTAGTTCTTTAAAAGCTTTTCAGCGAGCTTAACAACTTGATCAGAGTTTAGAAGTTCGAAGTCTTCCTGGTTGAATTTGATTGAGTGGTAAAGGTTTCTTACTGTCAGAAGGTAGAAGCGCATTTCGTCGGCTTCAGTCTTAAAGTTCTCAGACTTACAGTAATAGACATCAAAGATAAGACCCATGATGCGTGGTAGTTTGGTAATAAGGTCTTTTAACTCATCAGTCGTGATGACTTCTTCATCCCCACCAACGATGACCTTTTTTAGGAAAATAAAAGAGTCGATACTTTCATTATCAATTTGCCCGTCGCCAATTTTCTTGCTCATGTCGAGGATGAACTCGCGCATGTTAAGTTTTTTTGCCATTCCCGGAGACTTATCGATAACACCTACAGCAGCAGTGGCAAAACGCTCTGTTGATTCTTTAAATCTTTGACGAAGCTCCCAGAACTTTAGCTGGTTTTTGTCTTCATCCATCGTTTTGATGATGTTGGTAAGAACTACGGCTTCTTGGTTAACTTGAACCAGAAGTTCAAAAAGAGGAGAGATGTTAGTGTGTGAGATGCGGTCAGCTTCATCTTTTAAAAGCAGCATGTTTAATTGGAAAATTAAACTTAACCCTTTAATGATTGAATCACTTTGTCCTTCAAAAAATCTTTTAACGAAGATCCCTAATTCGGCCTCTGTAACTGTTCCCGGGTGTTTAGCGCGTACATATTTTGTGAATTGAATGAAGTTTTCTTGTAAGCATTTGATTTGTTCTTTTTGATCTGCTTTAAAAATTTCGCCTAGTTTTGAGACATCGATTTTACAAGTCTGTAATTCGTCTGTCTTATACACGTCCACGTTTTCAACCGGTTTGTCGGAAACGTATCCGCAACTAGTGACGACAAGGCACAAGGCGATCACTAGATGATTCAAGAGCTGCTTAAGTTTTTCCATAATAAACAGTTTAAAGATTGAGCAGATAATGTCAAAATGGAATCTCCATAAATGAGTGTTTTTTACAGTGTTTTGAGTCTAGAACGCGTCAAGATTCTGTTAAACAAAAGACAGGCCAAAGGGCCTGGGAGTGAATGTGTTTTTAAGTAGGTATTTTTTACATAGTTTCTTGTTTTTAACGCTTTTTTCATTGGGAAATAGCTCTCTTTGGGCAGCTTCAGCGGAGCTCACTTATGAGAAATACATTCGCCTCAATAAGCCAGTAAACCGCAGTGATACAGGGGAGTGGTTAGGGCTTTCATTTGAGACTGCGCCCCCTGAAAAGAAACTCGATACCTTCTTGATGGGGGACCTAAGATTCTATTTTCAGGACAATAATTCCTTTAACTATTCACTGCAAGAAGCCTACGCGGTCTATCAAAACGACGACTATAAGATCACCATCGGAAGAAAGATTCTCGACTGGAATACCAACGAAAAATATTGGAGTTTGGGTTACCTAAACGCCCTGCAATCTTTCACGCTTCTCAGCACAGAAGAGGAAGGAGTGACAGGACTTATTTTCACTAAGAGATATGGGAACTTTGAGTTTGATATTTTAGGTTCGTACCTCTTCATCCCACAAATTAACCCGTCGATTGATTTTAAAAATGGAGAGGTCAAAAGTCACAGTGAGTGGATGAGACTTCCTCCGAAAAAAACAGTGGTCAGTGGACTTGAAGTTCCCATCTATTACTCAATCACTGATTACCAGATCGAAAAAATTGTCTTCAATAAATCACTCGGTGCCAATGTTCGCTATCACTGGTCAAATGGGGGAGCTTCGGCCTTTGCCATTTATAAACCAGAAAACAAACTGCGTGTGAATGCCAGCGCCTACTATGACAACTTAAACACCGGCAAAGTTATTGTTACTGCCGACCCGACTGTTAATCACCACGCTTATTATGGCGTGCAGTTGTTTCAGTCTTTCGGTGATATTAAAGCGCGCGGAGGTTTTAGTTACGTTGACCCGAACGCTAAATTTGGTAAAGACTTCCTGATTGATATTTCAAACGCCAGAAAGACATTTAAGTCGGACTACTTCAACATCAATCCTCGTTACGACAAAGAAGCTTACGCGCACATGAGTTTAAATTACGACAAACAAAAAAATTATAAGCTGACGTTAAACTACATCCACCTGCTATCAGATAACATCCGCGGTAACGATGACTTCTTCAGTGATACGGTTAAGTGGAAGAGTACCTTTGGTGGAGGTTTTCAGTATTTCTTTAATGACTCGTTTGATGTTGCTTTTGATTTAAAGTACGACATCGAAAGAAAAGACAATATTGTTAAAGGCGAAATCAGCTACAACTACGTTAACAAAATCCGTCTGGCATTAGGGCTTGAAGTCCTAAAAGCTCCGGATAAGAATTCATATTGGAGTTATTACCGTACTTCTGACACGCTTTATAGCACGCTGGGCTTCATATTTTAAAAAGAAGTCAGCTGGCCAACACAAAGGCCTTGGATTATGCTTTTTTTAGGAAACACTTAAAATAAACAGGATGCGTATATGAAGTATTTACTAATGGCCCTTTTAACACTTTCTCTTTCTACCTACGCTGCTGAAAAAACAAAAAAAACAGCAAAGACATCTTCTGGCACTTCAAAAACAATGAGTGAGTTAGGAAAGATTGATCAGAGCACTCTTGATTTAGAAGCTAAAGATAAAAAAGCAGACATTGCAGATGAGACTGCTCTTTACACTGAACCAGGAAAAATTAAAGTAAACTTTTCATGCAAGGCCAAAGATGGCCACGAAATCAAGCAAGGTGAAAAGGGGTATGATGAGTGTCTTCAAAAAGTGAAGAACGACAAAAACAATCCTCATGAACCAAACGCAGATATCAAAGTCCACCTAGGAAATTAATTTTCTTCTATGTAATGGCCCGCTTCAATGAGGCGGGCATATTGACTCATCATCACTCCAACTCTCTCAAGTATTCTTTTCTTTTTTATCACTTAGCACTGGCACGCTCTTTGTATTCTTAAATGTAACTCATTTGAATTGAACACCAATTCAAAGTTTTATTTTTAAGGAGGCCGTTATGAAAATTTCCCTGTTAGTCGTTTTGGCAGCCTTTGTGGCCACTGGTAATACCAACGAAACAACGTACTCGTATATGGACAGCGCAGCTCCACACGACAATCACAGTGCTGCTTATCCTGATCATGCCAAAGTAAGAACAACCACCATGAGAGAAAAAGATGAAATCAGCGATACTGCTAATGTTAACCAAGCAGCAACCAGACGCGATTACTCCCGTGAAAACGATCCTATGAGAAGAGGAAGCTCTCCAGGCTGTAAAAACCACAATGGCCAATGGTTAAGACCTCAGGATGAAGGCTACAGAAATTGTATGAATATGCCTGATACAGAGAAAAAATAGGAGAGAGTGGTTTATGAAATATATAACAACAATCGCATTTATATTTTTTGTCACAACGTCGTACGCTCAAACGCAAAATACGAACACAAATGTCCGTGATGGCTCAGTCCGAGAAGACACCGTCGGCACGGGACAGTCATCTACTATTAGAAGTTCAAACAACGGCGCAAGCCCAAAAACAATGAACTCTAATCCGCCAACGAGTAGGATTATGCCAAATGACCCTGCTTATTGTACGGACACAACGGGAAGGCGATTCGTTCAAGGTGACGTCGATTACCGCAACTGTGTAGACTCAATGAATAGAATGAACCGCAATTCTCAAGGCAGATAATTACTTTTGGCAGACGGGACAGTGGTATGTCCCTCTGCCTGCCATAATGGTCTTGATGACCTTCGTGACTTTTCCTCGCTCCAAACACATTTGACAGTGATGCTGATAAAAGACCACCAGGTGTTTAACACCTTCGCCTTTTGAGCCATTGGCGTCTCTGTATCCACCGCTAAAAGTTGTCCCTTTGGTTTCAACAGCTCCGCTAATAACGACATCCATAGCAGCTTTCATCTTTTCAATTTCCTCTGCTTCAATATCACCAGCGAGTCTCGTTGGAAGAATCCCTGCGCGCGCACAGATTTCAGAGGCCATATAATTTCCCACACCAGGGAAGGCCTTTTGATCGAGTAGGAAAGGTTTAATTGGTTTATTAGGGTGAGAGTAAAGGGTAAGGGCGATCTGCTCTTTATCAAAGTCTGGGCTTGAGATGTCGATAGGAAGAGAGTCTTCTTTCTTTTTAAAGTTCTCGTCGTTTAAAACATAAAGATGACCAAAGCGTCTTGGGTCAATATATGTGAGAACTCCGAACTCGGATTTCTTCTTGTCGATAAATTCGATGTGTCCGTGTTTTTCAGAAAGTGGGGCGTGTGACATTTGCCATGAGCCACTCATTCCGAGGTGAGAGAGTATGTGGCCGTGCGGGGCCAGGTCAAAGATGAGCCATTTGGCGTGTCTTCGGATTTTAGTGATCGTGAAGCCTGTGGGGTCGAAGTCCATTTGTTTGACGATTCGTTTCGTCAGGGGGGAGAAAACCGCGGCCTCGATTTTTAGAGGGAGAATGGGGTTGATTTGGTTTTTGATGGTTTCGACTTCGGGTAGTTCGGGCATAAGTTTTTTATCTTATTAAAAATTGTTAATGGAAAATAGGTCGAAAAATCTCATTTCGACCTATTCCGACTAAATTATCAGATCTCTATTATTTGTTCTAGTCTTTATAATAAGTGCCCTCCAGACACCTCAATATCTTGTGCCGTCACCCATCCAAAATCATCAGAAAGTAAATTGACGATGACCTTGCCAAGATCCTCAGGAGTACCAATACGTCCAAATGCAGTTTGCATCGCAAGCGGTTCAAGAAACTCAGGGGGCTTATTCTTAACACCGTCGCCAAAATTTGTATGTGTTGGTCCAAGTGACACTCATTTACTCTAATTTTTCTTGGAGCAAATTCCTTAGCTGAGTATCTTGTCCACAAAAGTATGGAAGGATGGCTTATTTCTCTTTTTAAACCTCTGCTTCAAAAAGGCCTGGATAGCTCAATTAATCGTTGATTGAATTGCTTAAAGCTCTATTCTGAAAAATCATAAATCCGATTGTCTATGTCCTTGAATTAATGACCAAGTGGTCAGTAATTTTGCCTTTTTCTTGACCGATTGGTCAAGAAATGTTAAGATGCATTCATGGGAAGAACAAGAGAATTTAATACAGAAGAAGTACTATCAAAAACCATGAATCTTTTTTGGACGAAAGGGTATCAGGCCACTTCGATGGAAGATTTAATGACCGAGACGAAGCTTAATAAGCAGAGTCTCTATACTGCGTTCGGAGACAAGAGGTCATTGTTTATTAAAGGTTTAGATCTATATATCAAAAATATGCTTGCGGAGACTGAAGTAAGAATCATTAATAAAAAATCTCCATTGAAGGCATTAGCAAATGCACTTTATGAAATTGCTGAGACAGAAAATATTGCTCATCCAAAAGGGTGCTTGGTTTCAAGGACGGCGTCAGAAATTGGAGAGAATGATATAGAGATTTCGAAAATGCTGGAAGACTTTCATAGAAGCACAGAAATCCTAATTGAAAAAGCAATTTTGGAAGCTCAAAAATTAGGAGAAGTTATTGATACGATTTCTGCAGAAGAAATTTCAAAATTATTAATGACAACAATAACAGGTTCACGAGTATTGCAATTAAATGGAGTGACAAAAAAAGAGCTTCGCCACACTTTTAAAGCATTCATTAAATTAATTGAAAGTAAAAATGGGAGAAAAAATGAAATTATCAAATAATACAGTTCTAATCACTGGTGGTACAAGTGGAATTGGTTTTGAATTAGCAAAGCAACTTTTAGAACTTGATAACACGGTGATTATAACCGGAAGAGATCAAGATAAATTAAATAAGACTAAGAGCTTACTACCTAATGTTCATACCATTCAAAGTGATATTAATGACCCTCGCGATATCGCTACTCTGTATGCAGAAGTTGCCAGTAAATTTCCTAGTTTAAATATTCTTGTTAACAATGCAGGTTATTCTAAGATTTTTAATTTAAATAAAAACTCAGAACTAGAGGAACTAACAAGAGAAGTCACAACAAATTTAAATGCTCCTATCTGGCTGACTCAACAATTTTTACCACTGCTAAGTCTGCAAAATGAAGCAGCAATTATCAATGTAACTTCTGCAGTTGGTTTTTTTCCAATTCCAACAACTCCAATTTATTCTGCAACAAAAGCAGGACTTCACTCTTTTACTATCTCTTTGAGAGAGCAGCTCAAATATACACCTATAAAGGTTTTCGAACTCGCTCCACCTGCAACTCAAACTAGCTTACTAGAGACGTTTGATAAGCAAGACACAGATGAGTTGAAACCAATGCCAGTTGAAAAATTGGTAAGTTTTGCAATTAAAGGTTTAAAGAATGACACTTTTGAAATTAGACCTGGTCAATCAAATCAAATTTATTATTTAAGTAAATTTTATCCCAACCTTGTATTGAAATTGATTGGTAAATCTTTAGATAGATTACTTCTAGCGAAATAAAATTGAATTGGAGAGTTTATGAAAGCTGTAATAATAAGCAAATATGGTGATGAGAGCACGATTCAGATCGCGAACTTACCAAAAGTAAAAATAAACTCTAATCAAGTTCTGGTCGAGGTGTATTCGGCCGGATTAAATCCTATTGACGTTAAAATTAGAAAAGGTGAGATGAAACCACTTTTAAATTTTAAATTTCCTTTGGTTTTAGGAACTGATTTTTCAGGAAAAGTCGTCGAAGTAGGATCGCAAGTTAAAAATTTTAAAGTAGGTGATGAGGTTTACGGTAGTTTTAGTACGTCAGCAATGGGGGCATTTGCCGAGTTCGTTGCTGTGTCAGAGGCAGACCTTTCTTTAAAGCCAAAAAACTTAAGTTTTGATGAAGCAGCTTCCATTCCATTAGTTGGCTTAACTGTTTATCAAGCATTAAAAGATTTTGCTAAAATTAAAGCAGGGCAGAAGGTTTTTATTCAGGCCGGGAGTGGTGGGATTGGAACATTTGCCATTCAATTCGCCAAAGCATTTGGAGCGGAAGTTGCCACAACGACTAGTGAGAAGAATGTAGAATGGGTTCAAAAACTTGGTGCCGATCATGTCATTAATTACAATAAAGAAAAGTACAACGAAGTTTTAGCAAACTATGATGTCTTTTTAAATTCAGTTGATGGTGAGCCTATAGAAAAAGGTCTTGATATTTTAAAATCAGGTGGACATCTATTATCAGTTGTCGGGCCACCGGATAGTAAATTTGCCAAACAAGCGAAGCTTAATTTCTTCTTTCAAGTAGTCATGGGGTTAATTGGAAGGAAGATAAATAAATTATCTAAAAATAAAGGTGTCGAGTATAACTTTGTGTTTGTCACACCATCAGGTCATCAACTTAATGAAATTAAAAAAATCATTGAGGATGGAAAAATTAATCCAGTCATTGATAAAGTTTTTCCATTCGATCAGGCCAAAGATGCGATGGCCTATATCGCCCAGGGCAGAACTAAAGGAAAAGTCGTTCTTAAGATTAAATAGGATGTGATGTATGAAATATATCGATGCCCCCAACTTATTTCTCAAGATAAGAGGTGAAACTTTTTCTTATCGTGATTTAGGTCCTCGCAATGCGAGTTCAACGATTGTTCTCTTAAATCACTGGGGTGCTGTATTGGATAATTTTGATCCTCGCATTGTTGATAATCTTTCAACAAAATATCGGGTAATCGCTTTAAATTATCGCGGAATGGGATTTTCAAGCGGAATTGCACCATTAACTGTTAGTGAGATGGCCCTTGATACAATTGATTTTATACATTCGATGGGACTTCAAAAGGTTATTCTCTTTGGTTTTTCTCTCGGCGGATTTGTGGCCCAAGATGTTGCTTTAAAATCACCAGAACTCGTTGGGAAGTTAATACTAACAGGGACTGGTCCTGCAGGTGGAGAAGGAATTGAAAATGTAGGTAAAATTTCATTTCCACTTATCTTAAAAGGGTTATTTACGTTTCGCGATCCAAAACATTATTTATTCTTTACCTCCACAAACAATGGGCAAACCCATGCAAAATCATTTCTCTTAAGACTTAAAGAGCGAAAAACGAATCGTGATCGTGAACCTTCAGTTAGCTCTTTTTTGAGACAGCTGAAAGCTATCAAAGCTTGGGGACTTCAATCTCCTCAAAATATTTCTAGTATAAATGTTCCTGTTTTGATCGCAAATGGGGACAACGATATTATGGTTCCAACTTCAAACAGTAGGCATATGGCAAAAAAAATTCCTAACTCACAACTAGTGATTTATGAAGACGCTGGGCATGGCGGTATTTTTCAATACTATTCTGATTTTAATTCGAAACTAAATACTTTTTTATCCTAAAAAAGTTAACTTATAAAAACGGATCCAATATGGTTTACCAAAGTTTTTTACCTTTAATATTACCTAACGGAACAGTGATTCAAAATCGCATTGCAAAAGCAGCTATGGCCGAAGGGCTTGCAGGCATTGGTCAACTTCCCGACGATAGACTTGTCCATTTAGAAAAAGCCTTTGCAGACGGTGGGGTTGGTCTAATAATAACTGGAAATGTTATGATTGATTCCCGCTCTCTTGGGAGTCCTGGTGATGTTGTTTTACAAAAGGGCACAGAGATTGAGCCTTTTAAAAAATGGGCCAAGGCTGCTCGAAGTAATGGAGCACAAGTTTGGATGCAAATCAATCATCCAGGCAGGCAAACGCTCGCAGTCTTAGGACAAATTGCCTGGGCCCCTTCTGAGGTTGCCCTCGATATGGGAAAGCAGTCTAAGCTTTTTTCTAAGCCAAAATCCATGAGTACAATTCAGATAAAAGATATTATAAAAAAGTTTTCAGAAACGGCACTGGAAGCTGAAAAAGCTGGTTTCACTGGTGTCGAAATTCATGCGGCCCATGGGTATCTCATCAGTCAATTTCTTTCTCCATTAACAAATAAGCGAACTGATGAATGGGGAGGGAGTATTGAAAACCGTGCAAGGTTTTTGATTGAAGTCGTTAAAGCAGTTAGAGCAGCTGTTAGTCCTCGTTTTTGTGTTGCTGTAAAAATAAATTCTGCTGATTTTCAAAGAGGTGGATTTGATTCTACTGATGCAATAGAAGTCATCAAGATGCTAAATAATTTACCAGTGGATTTAGTAGAGCTTTCAGGTGGAAGTTATGAGGTGCCTGCAATGCAAGGTCAAACTAGAGATGGACGAACCTTAGCAAGAGAAGCTTATTTTCTAGAGTTTGCTAAAGACATTTTGAAGATTGCCCAAATGCCTATTATGACCACAGGTGGAATTCGCCGACGAGAAGTTGCAGAGAATGTCTTAAGTGAAGGAGTTTCAATTGTTGGGATTGCATCCTCTCTAGCAATGAATCCAAACTTAATTAAGTCCTGGAGAGAAAGTTCTCCTGAAGATGGGAAATTACCAGTTATAAAATTTAAAGATAAAACACTTGCGGGATTTGCCGGCTTAATCACTATTCAAAGGCAGTTGCATCGACTTGGTGATGGAAAAAAACCTCTAACTAATCCGAGTCCCATTTTCTCTATAATTCGCGATCAAGTTCGCACGAAAATTCTCTCAAATAGATATAAAAAATGGATAAAAGAAATGGCAGGTTAGATGAGAATAAAAATTGGTGTAACTCCAAAGCAGTACTCTAAGTCTTTGGCTACTTAGTATCGCTTGTTTAGGCAAACCACACTTAACCACGCACCACAAGGATAATACTCAGGCCCTTTGTAATTATATTTTTAACGGCTCCGATAAAACATTGAATCATCTCTTCACTGTTTTGGAGCCTATATGCAGTCAAAAAAAATTCTAATAATCTTTACGACCTTTCTCTTTGTGATATTAGTAGTAGCATATAAGTACGACCTTCATGGTAAAGTATCCAATAATCAATCGAGATCACTGGCCTCTGATGAACAGACAACTCCTTATAGCTTTGGTGGCTCGTGCAGTTCACAGGGGTCATGGACGGCCGCTGCTCTTTCGCAAACAACATCTATTAAAAATATTCTTATCTCATTAAAAGACGATCCTAACTGTAAAGGTATAGAGACGGTTGTTAATCAACTCCAAGGTGTGGAATCAAGTTTTAATCAGAATTCGGCAGAGGATTCATCAAGTGTTGCAACTTGGGAGGGGCTGCCAAGTGACATCAATGCACTAAGAGAGCTCGGAAGGTCATCGGGGCATCAAACTAAAGATGTATTGAATATGCTAATGGGCAAGACGTTAGATAATGCCGTTCTATCACGTTATAAAAACATCGCGATTCGCAGTGACCGTGTGGCCAGGACTGGATTAAAGTTTGTCGATCAAGCGCTGACAACTCTTCCGCAATTTGATCGTTGCCTGGTTGAAAGACCAAATCAAGCAGTCGCCTTAGTCGGAGGACTTCTTAAGCTCACATCGGCCTTTGCAAGTTCTGGCGAGAACGTAATTGGAGATGCTGGCAATACCATCGCCAAACTCGCCACTTATATGCGTAATTCAAAATTCACAAGTGTACTTTCTAAGCTTGACCAAACGGAATTATGGATGTCGATGTCATGCTTGTTGGAAACTACGACAGAGGCTTATTGTTCAGCAAGAGATACTTATCAATCATTAAATTATGCAAAAACATCAAAGAAAATTAATATGGATTCTTTAGAGACAAATCCTCTGGAAGGTTATTTTCTTTTGACGAGAGAAGTACCAATTATCTCTTCGTGGCTGCAAAAAGTGCAGTTCGGGGCCACTCCTAAGCTCGAGTCAGACACCATTCCTAAAAATACAACGATCACAAGTTTTGCCGCCTTTCAAACAAAGCAAAACCAACTGCTAGCAAAGTTCGCGCAGTCTGCTCAAGTTATTGCGGAAGAGTCTGATATTGATAAAAAGAAAATTGCCGTTATGGAAATGATTTTAGATTTAAGTGATACAATGTCTGGTTCCAGGGAGAGTGTGAATTTTTATACTAAGGCCAGAACTGGCAGTTTGATTCCGTTTTTTCTTTTGGGAAGATCTACGATACCACCTGAGTGCTTCGGAAAAATGGCCATGACTGCTGAAGATTACTTAAGAGGAAGTGGTGTTCCCAGCCAACCAGAATTTGCAGATCCATCCGCACTTGTTTTAAGAGTTGGTGAGCAGTTAAAATTAATTAATGATGAAGCCGCATTGATTGCCGGACGCTATTATCAAAATAGGGTTATTGTCGACAATCCAAATTTGGTGGATGAATCATTAACTAGTCAAACTATTACTGTTTACCAGAGCATGATAAGAATTTCTAAGTACCTTGGTAAGCTCATTGAAAAATCTAAAAATGAAAGAAGAAATCTCATTCAGATTCCAAGTATGATCGAAACGAAAAAAAGGCTTGATGAAGTCATTGCAAGCTATGCAACAGTTAGGTCTAAAGTTCTAGAGTACGTAGAAATGCAAAAAGAAATCACGAGCTCACAAGATAAAGCTGATTTTCAGACAATGGTCTATGAAGACCAAGAGATTAAAAATGCATCAATTAAGATTATTCAGATGGCATTTGAAAGATTTAATGTTGCTGTTCAGAAAGATACGTTTTTATCGACCAGGCTTTCAACCTATGTTCAAAAAGATTTTGCAATGAGGATTCAAGATTCCCAGAATATTTCTAAAGATCAGCAGAATCTCTTAATAGCCTCAGGATCAAGCCTTATTGACCGCTTGAATACTTCTTACAAGAAGGACCCCAACGCTGTTTATTTGGATTTGAGTACGGCCCAGGTCGTGAATAAGAAAAATATTGATGCAGTAGAGGAGATGTTTACAGAAAGCTTTGCACAGGCCATTTCTGACGTAAAAAAAATCGCTGACAAAGGAAAAACAAAGAAAAATTCTAAGAGTGCGCTCGATTCAGACCCTGCTAAGGCAAAGATTCATATGACTACCTTAAGGAAATTTACCGACCTTATCTATTATGGACTGTTATTCGATATCAATGAAGGCAGAACTTCTACACCTAAGATCTACAAGGCAAAAAAGATAGAGTCGCAAGAGGATGCAAATGAATCTTTTAATACGTTAAGATCGAGGCTCTGTATTCAGGCCCTCGCATTCTCTGACCAAGAAAGGTATAAAACGATCTGCAAAGGCGCCTCGTTGGGGCCAGTTTTAAAAATTGAGGATAGCTATGCAGGGACTGAGGCCGAGATGGCCAGAGAAAATAGAATCCAAACGGCCAACCTGTCAGTTTTCTACGATATAAATGCAATGAGCGTGACCTCTCCGCTCTTTACTCAATATGCAAAAAATGCACAGAGAGATGTTAATATTTGTGCCTTCAGAAACTATCGTCGTGCTAATTATGCTTATTGGATGGTCAAAGAGTTTTCAACAGAGAGAGTACGACTGGATGAAAGAGAATATAAAGATTAAGTCTGTCTGTTAAATAGGGGAAAGGCAAAAAATTAAAAAATTCAACCACAACTTACAACATAAAAAAAATTCAATAATCAACACATCAAAAATGTATCTGATAACCTTTGGACACAACAATAACTCAGGAGATTTTATGAAAGTGTTATCAATCGTTTCTCTCTTAATGGCCTTCTCATTTAATGCCTCAGCGGGATTTGACTTAGGAAAATTAAGTAACTTAGATGGTCTTAGTGGAGTTGGTAGAACTAGTGCGGCCAATAAAGATGAGCAAAATACAATATGCAGTGTTGAGGTGGACGCAAACGACAACTATCTTAAAGTTGTTATGCCTTTATCTCTTTTCGATGAGTTATCTGTAAGTGGAGACTTAATTACTGAGACATCTTCAAATCGTGAAGGCATTGTTCTCAAAACAGATAAGTATGATCCAGGCAAAAGTAATCTTTGTGGTGATTGGAAAAAAGCATCATACGCCCAAGATATTCTACAGGTAACAAATGATGCGGATAAAGGCAAAACAGTTACTCTAAAGAAGATTTTTAAGTGTGGGTTTAGTTCACATGAAGTTTTTATGACATGCAAATTAAGCAAATAGACCTCTCGTGACTATAGTGTTGGAAAGGCCTGGTTTTTTAGCCAGGTCTTTTTTTGGACCGACTCAACCACGATAAACCACATTTTGGGCCACATATATTTTGCTTGTTTCATCAAAAAGAAGAATTAGGCTCTAAACTAATCTCGTGTAGTAGTACATTACAAGGGATGTTTAGATATGAGAAAAGTTGGATCAATTGAAGGAATTTTGAAGTCGTGTCTTAGTATCTTGATATTTTCATTCCTACTTTTGAGTTGTAATAAAAAAATTAAGATGAGCACGAGCACGGACAAACCCAATATTGCCATTTCAGATGTTAAAATAGTCAATCATCAAATTATTGTAACTGGAAAAAATCTCTCAAATATTTCTACTTTCAAAATAAAGGAAGGGACTAATACAATTAGCCTGGCCGTTGAATCAAAACAATCGACAAGATTGGTCGCAAACACCAATTCAAATGTTGTTTTTTCAGCAGGGAAAATAATTGATTTTATTTTTTCGACGGCACAAGCATCATCAGTCTTTTCGGTCAATTTTTCTTTGTGTGATTCTATTCTTGGAGGAAAGGGATTTAATTGTTCAATTACTCCTAATGATAAAGAGGTTCTTTCTTATGATGCGACTTCTGGCAAATGGAAGCCGAGGGGGATTAACGGCATATCATATAAAGGGGCCTGGGATGCTTTAAATGATCCACAACCAACAACTGCAGATGTTGGTGATTATTTCATCGTAAGTGTCGCAAATCCTCCTTACCAAACAGGTGATTGGATTGTTTTTAATGGTACTTCTTTTGATCGAATTGATAATTCACAAATGATTACCAGTGTATTTGGAAGAACCGGTGCAATTGTTTCGACCAAGGGAGACTATGTTTTAAATAAATTGGGAGATGTTGATCTTACAACGACTCCACCAGTTAACGGAAACACGTTAATATATAATGGCACGAACTGGGTTCCTGGAGTTGTCACGAGTGGTGGAGGATCTGTGACTTCGGTCAGTGCTACATCGCCTATTAGTGTCTCTAACGGAACATCGACTCCATCAATTTCAATTTCCCAGTCGACAACATCAACTAGCGGTTATTTATCCTCAACAGACTGGAATACTTTTAATAACAAAGAAGCAGCTATTACTGCCGGAACCACCTCTCAATATTATCGTGGAGATAAGAGCTGGCGTTCTTTGGATACCAATGCAGTTGTAGAAAGTACAAATCTTTATCATACTGGTGCTAGGGTTTTAGGGACGCCGATTACGGCCCCGGTCCTAACTAACTCAGCAATCGCCACAAGTGATACAGTTCAAACTGCGTTTGGAAAACTCCAGGCGCAATTCAACAATATTCTTTCCGTCGTATTAACTGGATTATCAACGGCAACAAATTCAGTAGTAACGACATCTGATACGATTATTGGGGCCTTTGGAAAATTACAAAAACAAATTACAGATTTAACGACAACAGTTACGACTCTTTCAGCATCTGATTCAAATAAATTAAGTAAAAACTCAGCAGACAGTATAACAGCGGTAATTACGGTCAGTGGCGCAGGAGATATTATAGTTCCGACTTCACCTGCAGGGCTAACATCAGCAGTTAATAAGTCTTATGTTGATGCCCAGGTCTCAACTGGGACAAATCAGTGGGTAAGTGATGGGGCCGGAAATATTTATCGTTCCAGTGGAAAGGTTGGTATCGGAACTAGTTCAGCGAGTGGTCCTTTAGATGTTCAAGGAGGAATTGCTTCTTCTGGTGCAGGACTGCCTATTACTCTTATTGGACAAAATGGGGCCGCAGGTGGAGATAATATTGGAGGTAATATTATTCTCACTGCCGGAAACTCTGTCTCTACATCGACAAATAAACTTGGAGGATCTGTTTTAATCACTGGGGGGACTGGTGCCTATTTTAACAGTGCACTTTCATCGCGTGGAGGGCCAGTCACAATCACAGCTGGAACTGGAGGAACATCTGGAAATGGTGGTTTTGCAACTCTTCAAGGCGGTAATTCTGGCGCTACTGCAGGTGCTGGTGGACACGCATACGTAAAGGGTGGCTCAGGTACCACTGGAGCTGGAGGATCTGTTCTACTCAGTGGAGGAACATCGGCTTCTGGAAACGGAGGAGGAGTTAACATTAGTGGTGGAAATGGAACAGGTGGAACTAATATAGGTGGAGTCATTAATTTGCAGGCAGGACAAGATGTAGCCACAACTTATCAACCTATTAATTTGCAACCAAATGGAGGAAGTGTAGGGATTGGAACTTCATCTCCTTCGTATACACTTCATGTGAACGGATCAGTCGCTGGAACGTCTGCATATAATAATTTGTCTGACGTCCGCTTAAAAAAGAATATAGGCCTCATTCCCAACTCTTTGGATAAAGTACTGCAGCTTAACGGAGTCTTTTATCATTGGCGAACAGCTGAGTATCCAGAGAAAAAATTCTCAAATCGCCAGGAAATGGGAGTCATTGCTCAACAGGTAGAGAAGGTCTTTCCAGAAGCGATTTCAACCGATAGGGACGGCGTTAAGTCAGTGGCCTACTCTATGTTAATTGCCCCAATCATAAATTCAATAAAAGAGTTAAATAACAAAATCACTATCGTGAGCACTCAAATATATGATTCGAATGAAAGATTCTCTTTAATTTCTAAAAATAAGGCGAGCAGGAAAGAATTAGAGCTTTTACGTGATTCGAACGCCAGAAACAGAAAAGAAATACTGGCCTTAAGAAAAGAGAATGAAGAGATTAAAGCTCGGTTGATCAGATTGGAAAGTAATAGATAAAATTATCCTCAAGGACATAAAAAAACCAGCAATGTAATGTGCTGGTTTTTTTTAATCTAAGATATCTTAACGTTGCTGTGTATGAATATTTTAGCAAGCGTTTCATTTAATTTAAAGATATTTCTAAAGCAAGTAGAAACCACGAATCACCACAATGAAGTCGTAAGATCTTTGACCGTTGAGGTTAGTGGCGCATTTTCATAAAAATAAGTAAGTACAAAGAAAATGCTTCCAATGAATATGACTGCATCTAAGAGTAAAATTATTTTATAAACAAATCGCATACTAAATTTTAACATGAGAGTTTTTCTCTTATTCATTTTCAAGTGAAGTATCTGGGGTAAAATGTGGTTTAGTTAGTGACCCTACTCTTGTCAAAGAGGGGACTCCTTTTGGGACATATTTTTTTGTCCAGAGTTTTGTGTTATAGAGTGTTGTAAAGCGTGGTCGCTTGTGGTCTTTTTCGATTAATAAAATAATTTATTATAAAATTTTGGATAAAAATTACTCTGCTTTTAATTTTTAAAATAAAAATAGATATATTGATTTTTAAAAAAAGAAGGAGATATTTATGAAATTATTTTTAACTCTAATTGCTACGACACTTATTTCTTTTAATTCTTTTGCTGCGTGCTCTATTGCCATTGGCGGACCTGGTGCCAGGCCAGAAGGACTTAAGATCTTGAATGAAACCCTTAAAAAAACAATGAAAAACCATGACGAGTACGAAATTGACTTTTTTACAGTGGCCAATTTAGCCGACGTACTAGATTCTCAGCCAGACTACATGATTTATCTAAAGCAAAACGAAGAGCACTTTATGGAAGTTCAAATTAGGAACATTCTTACGAATAGTGTAATTCAAACACAAACTTATAATCCTAATGGCAGCTTTTCCGAAGTGTCTAATCTTGTGGCCAGAGATTTTGAAAAAAATGCTTTGAGCAAGCTTAAATACTGTACGAGGTAAGTGAGAGAATGCTTGAAACTCAAGGTTAATAAAGTGGAGTCATGTCATTATTTTGATATGACTCCACTTTTATTTAATATAGGTGCTATTCTGATTTTAATTTTACCGGACGAAATGTACCCCATCTTAGGTCGGCAGTAACATTTATCTCATCACTCTCACTGTCTTTTTCGAAAATGATCCAAGCTGCATATTTATACTTGCCAACTTTTGAAATCCTGTCTTTATAGACGGCTAAAAAAGTCTTAGACTGCGCTTTACACTCAAGGACCTCTAGGTTGGAATAAATAATCGTTTTATCTAGTTCTTCAAGCTGGCCCGTATAGATGTTCATAACATTTTTCTGGAATGTTAATTTGTAGATATCTCCATTAGAGAATCCCAAGAAGTTATCTTTCTCTTTGATTTGATCAAAGATAATGTTGATATCTTTGTTCGTGTTACTTACAGGTTTACAATCAAGTTGAAATTCATAAGAAAATGCGTTTTGTGTAATTGCCATTGATAGTAAGAAAAAGATTAATTTTAGCATAAGGACTCCTAAACAAATTGTGCTAGGATAATAGCAAGCTTTCTTATTCGAGCAAGAGTAGGGGGGCTCGAAGCACCACACTTTACCACACTGCAAGGCCAGATATTAATATGAGCAACGGTAAGTATTTTAGAAAATTTTTAAATGAAGAGCTTAAGAATCGCTGCTTGAGAAATCCATCTTATTCACTTCGCTCGTTTGCAAAAGATTTAGGGTATGACGCCTCTAATTTATGTAAATACTTAAATGGTAGTTCTCAAATATCTGAAAAATTTTATTTAAATATAAAAAAACAACTGCAGTTGTCTCAAGAGACTTTAGAGCAATTTGAGCGTGAAAATACTCTGCTTTATTCAGAGAAGAGTATTTTTTATATAAGTGATGAGAATTTATCAATACTTGGTGGTGAGCAGTGCCTGTTGTTACTTGAGATCTTGCACTTGTCGCATTTTGAAAAGACCACATTGGCAATTTCTAAATATTTGAACCTTCCTGTGCAGATATTAGAAAATACACTTAATTTCCTGGCAGGCCTAAATATCGTTATTTCAGAAGAAGGGCACTGGAGGCACACGGGGCAAATCGTTAAGCTTCAGTTGTTGCCAAAAAGCAATGATGAAGAAGACCTGGCCCGCGCAATGGCGCGGAAAATCACTGGGCAGTTAGTTCAAAGTCTTGACTCTGACCCATCTCAAAGAGTTTTGAATTGGTCTTTGGTTGCAACCGACTCTAAACTTCTGCCTGAGGCCAAGAGAAAATTAGCAAATTACAGAGAAGATATTCTTTCTTTTTTGGAAGGGGCAGAGGATAAAAATACTATATTTTCTTATGTTGTAGGCCTTCACCCTGTGGATTTAAGTCTGGAGAAGGCAGAAGAGTAAAGCTCTTTTTATTTTTGTATCGTTGAAGATTTGGTTTTTAAGTTTTCCTGAATCGTTTCAAAGTCATTTTTTTTCATGATATTTCTGGAAGAAGTATCTACAACTCCTGAGCAATCATTCATTTTTTTACCGTTGTTTGCTTCTCTTAAGCCTTCAATGTAGCCACGATAGTAATTGGCCATGACGTCGCATAAAAGAAGGCACTCAGGCAGTGCCCTGGCCATTGAACCTGAATTAAAGATTTTATTTTTTAAAAAATCAACAGAGAGGGTTTCACATGAGTTATCGCAGGTTTTTTTTATATTTATGAGTATGTCAGCCGTGTTTGTTTTGCTTCTGCAATTGCTTTTTGCTTGATCTTTAATTTTTTCTTCAACTTTTTGGTAAAACTCTTTGAAGTCTTTTGATGCATACTTCGAGTTGGAAAAAATAAAATGTGTGGGGTTGTTTAGGTTATTGTCTGTACAGAAAAATCTATTGCTAGGGCCCTCTTGAACTTTGGCATGGGCGGAAAATAGCATAATGAACAAATGTATGATGTGAAATTTAACGTAGTACATAGAGCTCTGCCTCATATTCCTTTTCGGACTTATTTAATTATAAATGGATTTTTTATATCTCCACCACTTGCAACCACAGTTAACCACACCATTTCCAATCAATGCCTCAATATGCCTTATTGGCAAACCGATTTGACATTTAGACTTTTACGATGAGGTTTATAATGAAGAGGCTCCATTTTTTTGCAATTTTATCTTGCTTTTTATTCATGACAGGCTGTTCGTCTGTAAAACAGTCTGAACGAAATATTGCCAGTAGTGGAATTGTGTCAATAAGTTGTAAATATTCATCGATTAAAAGATATGACAACACGGACTACGAGCCAAAGATTGTTGCCGAAGTTCGTGATACATTTAAAGTGGATAATATAATGGATGCTGGCCCACTAGCGGTCGTATCAAAAGAGATTGTTAATGGTAAGTTGAATATTTATTTTACTAATAAAAATATGATTACTGAGTTCCAAAACAAGGGACGAGAATTGATTTCAACTAAAGCAAAAGACTCTCAACATGAAACTCAGTTATTTCATTCCTATTATGTAAAAGAAAATGGAATCGCATTTGTGGTGACGACGTCTGCGACATGTTATTTTTCAGAGTTAGATTAATTTTCATTAAGAAACCACGCTAGACCACGTTTCCTTCATTTTTTAAAGATTGGCTTCCTTATCATTTGTTTGTGAATATGATCATATTTTAAAAGGTATGTTTGATTGGTCATAGATTAGGGAGGATTTAAAAATGAGAAAGATGATTTTTTTAGCAGCTTTTATTTGGAGTTTTGGCGCTTTTGCAAATTGCACTCCAGGGATTGAAAAGCAATTCAGCGTAGGGGAAAAGGCCGAATTGGTGCTTAAGAGCAGCTATTATGAAGTGACTATTTTAGAAATACCGAGTGAGAGCACAGTGAAGGTTGGATTCAGTGATGGATCATATTCTGTGTATCAAGTCTCTCAAATGAGGAAAATTCTTTCTTCTTTAAAAGGTTTTCAGTCAAATGATAAAGTGGAGTTAATTGAAAATGGATTCCACAATGATGCTGTCATTTTGTATCTTTTAAGCGATGAGACAGCAAAGCTGAGACTGGCAAATGGGAGCATACGAGTAGCGCCAATTTTTTTGCTAAGCCACTTACTACCTTCTCTATAGGGGATTTCAGTAGGAGATAGAGTTAAAATTCTTACACATGGCCATAGCTTTGAAGCAACTGTCTTACAAATTTTTGAAGATGAGAATGTTAGAATTCAATATGCAGATGGGACTGAAGAAGTTTTTGCTATTTCGGATTTGACTAAAATTTAGAGATTATAATTCGTTTAAGGCTAGCCAGCTGTCATAATATATCATGGCTGCTAGACCTTGAGGCTTCCAGAGTTTTTGCTCTAAATGAGAATTTCATCTAAATTTCTTTAGAAAAGTTATGTCCTTTTTTCACTACCCACCCGATTATACTGTGAAAATATCATCGTTTTAGGAAAAGTAATCAAGTCATTGATAGAGTGTTTCTTAAAATTTAATAGAGTGAAGTGTATAAAAGAGAGAAGGGGCTTTGATAAAAAAAGCCCCTGTATCCGGAGCTTTTTTATAAAAACGATTTAGTCGTAAGATTTTTTTGCTTTTTCTTTTTTTCTATCCTGTTTTTCTTTTGTTGTAAGCTTTACTTTATCCTTGTCTTTGGATTTTTCCTTACCTTTGTCCTGTCCTTTGGCCATAACGATCTCCTGGTGGATATTTAGAATTGAAGAAAACAATTGCAACCTCACCAGTTGCAACTTTTAACTTAAGCTAATTAGTAACGGCTTTTTGGAACCATTGGCTTGGCTTCTGAAACGTTCATTGCGCGTCCACCGAACTCTGTTCCGTTTAGTGCGTTGATCGCACGGTCTGCTTCGATTGAAGATGACATTTCAACAAAGGCAAAACCCTTTGAACGATTTGTATCGCGATCGATAATAACTTTTGATGATTGAACAGTTCCAAATTCTGCAAATTTTTCAGAAAGTGCAGCATCATCAATAGAGTAACCTAGGTTACCAACATAAATTTTTTGTGACATAAAGACTCCAATAAGCTTCCTCACTACAATGAGTGATGAAAAATGTTAATTTTGATTTTGAGTTTATGATCAGAGGTGAGTTCTAATTAAAAAACAAATTCTTTAGGAAAATCTGTTTTAATAATTTCAAACGAATGACAAGACTAGATCAGATGTATTCACTCTACGCTTAGTTGAGACTAAAAGCAAGTTTATAAAAAGTAGGCAGGAATTACGGGGAGTTGACTGATCAGGAACCAAATAGGTTCCAGCGTACTTATCTGTTGAGGGAACCATGAAAAGTATTTGACTACCAAGTACATTACGAGTTCTTCTATAAGTAGAAAGTTGCAATGGCATTTAAAAAAAGATGGGAACTATAATAGTTTTTCATAATTATTAAGGTAGGAATGTATTTATGACAATAGTAATAGATCGCATTGATCATATTGTACTCACAGTAAGTGATATTGAAGCAACGATAAAATTTTATGAAAATGTCTTAGGCATGAAGGCTGAAAGCTTTGGAGCTGGTCGACGTGCACTATCTTTTGGCAAATCTAAATTTAATCTCCATCAAAAAGGAAATGAATTTGAGCCAAAAGCAAAATCCCCAACGCCTGGTTCTGTAGACATTTGCTTAATCTCTAGAAGTTCAATTCAAGAGATTGTAGATCATCTTAATACTTGTGGTGTTAAGATTGAAGAAGGACCGATCTCACGAACAGGGGCCCTTGGACCAATTACATCAGTCTATTTTAGAGATTTAGATTTTAATTTGATTGAGGTTTCAGTTTACGATTCTTAAAATTTTATTTGAAGAAATATGTATTAACTATCAAGTAATGAAAAATAAATTAGACCCAAAAACATATAAAGAGCTATGCGCTCAATTGAACAAAGAAGCTTCTCTCGCTAGAGAAGATAGTTATATCGACCCCAAAAATGGTCAGCCTATATCGACTTCATACTACCTTCAACATTTAAGAAAATGTTGCAAAGGTGGGTGCCGCCATTGTCCGTTTGGATTTAAAAAAAGATAGTTTTGGAAGTGTTGTTTATCTTTATAAAATCAAGGCGCTTTATATGAGTTGCTGTATTTCTGCTTTAAAGATAAATATTTCTTTGAGGCCATCACTTTGTTGAGGGCCTTCTGCCACTGGGCAATTTCCTCATCCGGGACATCTTTAGAGGTGACAATATAAAGAGGCGAGCTGATCAACTTTACGTTTGTTCGCAGTAATGAATCCAGAGGCTGATTCATTTTTTTTAACCAGAAGTGGACACCCTGAGGTGTTTCGCCAATACCAAGCTCACAGCGGTCAAGAATGACCCTTAAGTAAATGCTCTCAGGGCTTACGCCAGCATCAATATTGGTAAATCCGTTGGTCTTCAGTAAAGCTGAGACCAACCCAGATTCACGAGCGCAGACAGATTTAGCTTTTTTTGCATCTTCAAGGGAGTTAATTTTTAATGTGCTTCCTTTCTTTTTATAGAAATAAATGGCCTGTTCTCCGAAAGGTCCAATCCATTTGTATCGTGGTTTTCTCTCTGGAGTCATAATCATTGAGAAAAAAAGTGTGCGCTTGGATTTATTGAGAACTTTCATCGCACGAGGACCTGGTAAGACAGTGATTTTGTCTTTTATATTTAAGTCCTTCATTACTAATTCAACGAGCTCTGTTGAAAATCCTTTCAGGACATTATTTTCAATATAGTTATAGGGAGGCCAGTCTTCTGTGATGATAGTGAGCGGAAGGGAAGCCACTGCATTGGAGTGCGAGGTAATCGTGAGCAATACAACTAAGCAAAATTGCCATACAAAACTCATGAGAAAAACCTCTTGCGCAAAGCTATTAAATAATAAAATTTTATACATAGAAAGCTAGAGTTGCAATACGTTGTGAATTACTTAGTATATCCGAGAAGGAAGCTCTGCCCGATGTTGAGATTGTGTCTGTAGAGCATTTTGCTGATATTTCTCAGGTAAAAATGTAGTAGATAGTTGAGATTAATTAACGCATGCATACTTAAAGAAGAGTTCTAAAAGTTCTAAAATAGGTTCACATTATTCATTCATGTACTAAAGGAACTCAAATGTCAGATGACGCTCAAACTTGCCCAAAATGCAACTCGCCATACGGATACCCAGATGGGAACCTGTGGATCTGCCCAGAATGTGCACACGAGTGGACTCTTGCGGCCGAAGAAAAAACTCAAGAGGTTGTAGCAGGCCCTAAATTTTTAGATGCTAACGGTGTCCAGTTACAAAATGGCGACACAGTTAGAACTGTTAAAGATTTAAAAGTGGGTGGCGATACGCTAAAGTCTGGAACGAAAGTAAAAAGCATCCGATTGTTAGATGATCCAATTGATGGGCATGATATTTCATGCAAAGTTGATGGGCACGGATCGATTTATTTAAAATGTTCTGTTGTTAGAAAAGATTCATAAAGAAGGGGCGAGACATCGCCTCTTTTTTTATTCCGCGAGCTGATGGGTATAAATGAGAAATGATTTTTCCCTTACAGTGTTTTCTTTTTTAAATTCTTTATAAAATTTAGTCATCAAACTCTGGATTTCATCACCACGAGCTATGATAATCAGTTCGTTTGTCTGCATTCTTTCAATAAGCTTGTTAAGAATTTTTTTTAGATCACTCACTCTTCCAAAATCATAAATAAAATAGATACATGACTCTGGGAGATTAAAATCTTCCAAGAGGATATCATCTTCGATTAATCTGTAATTTTTAAGTTCCAGTGCTTCATAAACTCTTTGGGCCTCTTTGATTCTTTTGGAGACAAGTTCGTACCCAATAAATGAGACGTCTGGAAAATAGAAGGCAGACACAATTCCTACTCTTCCGTATGCGCAGCCAAGATCAGTCACTGTTTTAATCTTTTTGTGTTCAATCTTTTCAAAAAGAGAAGCGACTTCACCATAAGGAGTCAGTAGGTGATGGGGGTCTAAACCAATCCAGCTTTCACGATTGATTTTATAAGGACGTTTCGACTCATCAGAACTCTCTAGAGCATAATGTTGAAAATGCTTTTTGAGTTTACTTTCAATTTTGAGTGTATTGAAACCCAGGAGCCTGTCGAGCTCCTGAGAATGTTTTCTTGCATCCATATTGGATGGTAAAAGAAAATTGTCGCGAGTGAGCGTCGCCTTAACGCTCGTCGCTTTGGTCACTACCACTTTTTAGAAAATGATGTTGTTCTAGGAGCTAATTCTTTTGCAACAGAAACAACAATACTTCTTCCATCGAGCTCACTTCCATTGAGATGAGAGATTGCTCTTTGAGCTTCAGATTCAGTTTCCATATTAATGAAAGCGAAACCTCTGCTTCTGTTAGTCATATTGTCGATAATAACTTTCACTTCCTGGACATTGCCAAAATCAGAAAATGCGTTAATCAGGTTATCTGATGTCGTTGAGAAATTGAGGTTACCCACAAATAATTTTTTTGTCATAAAGACTCCAATTTAATGGCCGCAATAGTACGGCGTTTTGAATTAATTAAAGTTGGATTTTAGAAGAACAAGGCGGGGTCTAATAATAACGAACGATATTTAACAAACAAACCATAGCCCTCTTTTGGATAATAAGACAGGCTTTTTAATTATATCTTTGATTTTGTGTATAGATTCAGTGCTTTGAATTCATTTTAAAATTGTTCCAAATATGGCCGTTGTCACAAAACATGAGCATTCTTGATGGAATCTGGGTGGTGTTCTGTATGGATAGGGCTTACTATTTTTTTATATTAAGAAAAACTCATGGAAGTGTTTGTGAAAAAGAATTTTGTAAACAATGATGAAGCAGGCTTCTCATTAGTTGAAGTCCTTATTGCTGCTGGTATTGTCGGCGTTGTTGCACTTGCGACGACAAAGGTTATTTACAATTTACAGTCAGCATCTGTCGTATCTGAATCTAAAATTGAAGAACTTGAAATTAGAAGAGTCATCACTACAACTCTTGCTTCTAAAGAAGCATGTACATATTCCATTGGTGGCAGGAAAATCGGTGACGCTATTACCGTTATCAAAAATAACGTTGGCGGAGTGCTGTTTGAATCGGGAAAAACTTATGGAAACAATACTGTTTTGATCGAAGGGATCAGGACGGTGGATAAAAACGAAGTAAGCTCAGACGGAACAAAAATTATCGATCTTGTCGTTAAGATGAGAAAAATTAAGAAACTTGCCAAGCAAGAACAGGGAAGAGAGGTGAGTATTCCTCTAAGGATTTCTTCTCCTTCTGGAACCAGCGATATCATCACTGACTGTTTTTCAAATACAGAAAGTTTAATTGCTGAAGCGGTCAAGTACTCTTGTCTTTCTGGTGGCGGTAACTGGAACCCAAACACTAAGACCTGTGCTTTCCCGCAGTACTTATTAAAGGCCGGAGACTCAATGCTTGGGCATTTGGGAGGGACGACGGCGAATTTTACAGGCGAGGTGACAGCACAAACGGTTACTTCTCCTACAGTTAATGGAACTAATGTTGTTGTTGCCACTTCATTAACGTCTTCAGGAGGAAACTCTTCAGGATTTAATCAAATGTCGGCCTCAACTTTTGTGACGCCGTCAGACCGTCGTTTAAAAACAGATATAAAGGAAATGAAAGATGTTCTTACTAAAGTTAAGGACATCAATATTTACTCTTTTAAATATAAAAAAGCGGATGAAACACATTTTGGTGTCGTGGCCCAAGATGTTCAAAAAATTTACCCAGAATTGGTAGTGACCGGGGATGATGGGTTTCTTTCAGTTAAATACACAGAGTTTATCCCTGTTTTAATAAAAGGGATGCAGGAGCAGCAGGCGAAGATTAAGGAGCTTGAAGCTGAGATAAAAAGGATTCAGATCAGGTAATGGCCATTAAAAACCTTCTCTTTATTTTTTTGTTACTCTCTTTTTCTGCTTTTTCTCAGGATGAGTGTGATGTTACGATTCCTCTGAATTGGTGCACGCCGGCCCCTTGTAAGTTTCGTTATGCTCAGGTTGTAACTCAACCTTTAGTGATTGAAAAACTTCCAAAACCTTTTTCTTTAACGTCTTCATGCTCCCCAAATTTTGTTATTAACAAATTGCCGGTCAATAGTACGGCCGATATCGCTCTTTCGTCTGCGGGATCGGCGACAAGTTTTATTACAAGCGTTTCACCGGTAAAAATGATGGGAGTCGGCGCACCGGTTGCAAGTATCAGCTATACAAAATGGCATATAGGGATTCCTCCTAACTGTATGTATACCAGTGCTGATGATGGCGCTAAAGAAATCCCGGAAGGATGGCCTTTAACGACTTACTCAACAAACCGGCCTCTTCCGCCGGCTGCGAGCTGTAGTAGCGTTCGAAAAAATTCTATTTGCGGTGGAGCTCAACCGCGTTCAGGTCTTTTTGATGTGACTCCTGGAAACTATATCTATTGCCAGAATGGTTGTACGGGTCCGAACTCGAGGTATTTTACCTCCGGTCAAAGTGGTCTCTACTACTCACAAGATACTGCTTATGACTGCAATAGCGTTGCTCAAAACAGAGTTTGCACTAATGGATATTTAGATGGAAATGCGACGTACAATACTTGCGCCAAAAGAATAGATGGCGTTTGTGGAGCTGCCAATGGTTCTTATTCATACACGGGAGCTGGGGCCGGAGTTTGTGCCGCAGGTACATCTTCTGGTGTTTCGGGAACATGGAGCTGGACTTGTCACGGGATCAATAACGGGGTCAGCGTAAACTGTAACATAAATAGAAATGTGGATTGTTCTGGCTATTTCGGTGGATGGAGTGGCTGTAACTCAGCAGGTATGCAGTATAACGTCTATTACATTTCTCAATACGCTCAAGGACAGGGGGCCCAGTGTCCGTATCCTCACGGTTACACTCAATCTAACTCATGCGTGCCAAAAAGAGACTGTGTGGGGTCGTGGGGAGAGTGTAAATGCTATACTTCTGGCTGGAAAAACACAAGTTGCAGCTACCTAGAGGTATTTTCTATTTCACAGCAAGCATCTGGTGGTGGAGCGGGTTGTGGTTATGCCAATGGGGCAACGAGAAGTTGTTACATTCCATCATGGGACTAAGAGCTTCTCCCTCAACAAAAATGTTAATGCCTGTTAGCTTTTTAATGATATCAGGATTTGTGAATCTTTCTTCGCAAGTTATTTACCAGAAGTGGTCTTCAAATTATTTAGGAGATCTTTATACCGCTTATCTCTACCTCTATTTTATTTTTATTATAGGAATGGTGATAGGAGGGATTCTTTCAAGATATGTTTACAATAAATTATTTGTTTTAGAGCTTGTGTCTGGTTTATGGGCCTTAATGGTAGGGGGCTTGAGTTCTCTTAGTATAAATTCCCAATGGCGGTTTTTAGCGCCTGTTATTTTAGTTGTTCCTGCAGTCATCACTGGAGCTTTTTTACCTGCTTATTACAAATGGCTAAAAAGCATGGAAAAACTTTATGTCTTTACTCATGTCGGTGCTTGTCTCGGGATATTATTAATAGAAGTTCTCTTCTTCTATTATTTAAAACTTCATCAACTCTTTTACTTGATAGGTTCTATTCAAATCTTATTTGGTTTCGGGCTTTACTATTTTTTCAGACAAAAAGAGTTGGGTCTCGAATCTTTTGAATTTACCTGGATAAGGCCCAGAAAATCACTAGTTTTTATTTTTGTCTGTTCTGTGATTAATGTTGTCTATGTTAACTGGTCACTAAAGAATTTCATTGTCTTTACTGAAGGATGGAGGATTAATCTCTCGATTCATCTTAGTGCAGTCTTTTTTATTTATTTTATTGCAGGTTGTTTCTATTCAAAAATAAAAAGAAGGCTAAGTTTTTTTATTCTGTTTCTATCATTGTTCACTTCCATTGCTGTTATCTATAGCACGCTAAGCTACCCGGTCACACTGCTTCATCAATGGGGATTAACCCTTTGGAGCTATTCTATTCTTGGATTTGGCTTCGTCTCATATTTACTCATCCCGCTGATATTTACTTCATGGATTTTCATGTTGGTAGTAGACGATTTAAGTATTGAGTATGCTCCAGAAAATGCTTATTTGAATGTTAGTTTGTTCTCAGTTTTCTCTCAAATCGTTGGCGGAGTGATTCTTTTTTTTGTCATTCACTATTTCTGGAGTTTTAAACTTCTTGTTTTCTTTGCTTTGTGTTTTCTCTTGAGTCTTCTGCTCGTCCCTGGAAGGAGGCCGTATAAAATACTGGCCTTAATCCTCGCAGTTCTCTTTATTTCGGGGAACGTAAATGATGAAGAACGAAATAAGAAGATCTTTAAGGTAAGCTATCCTTTTTTAGAAGGTGAGTATTTTGTCTTAAAAGATATTCAGATGTACACGTCATTTTTTTCCAACGTTTTTCTTTTTCATTCAACCTTCAACGACAGGTATATAAGCGATGGGAAATCCCTGGAGAATTTTACTCATTATACGGTTGATGGCCATTTTTCCCATGTCATGGATCATGACACCGAAATTGTTGTGGGCATGATGGGGGGATTATTTAAAGAAGAGGGCAAGAAATACAAACAATCTTTCTCGGTTGGGATTGGGTCTGGGCAGTCTATTTTTGGACTTTCAAGGATTTCAGAGAATTTAATGGCCGTGGATATTTCAGACGTGGCCATGAAGAATTTAAATAAACTCAAGGCCTATAACCGAGGAGTGGCAGAACTACCACACGTAAAACTTGTACTTAATGACGCTTTTTATGAGGTAGACCAATGTAAAGCTCAATCTATCGATCTTTTCTTTAATACTGGAACCTATATTGCGAATTTTAATGCCAGTAAACTTTATTCAGATGAAATGATTAAAAAAGTGAAGAGATGCATGACAAAAGATGGTATTTACCAGACCTATTATGATTTTGATACAGTTCAGACGACAGAGGAGCTTTTATCTTTTTTAAGTCACTTAAAAAAGTATTTTAAGCACATGACGATTATTCGTCATCCATACCCGATAGTTTTTGCGAGTGATGCCCCCCTTGAACTATTTAAACATAGTGAGCTTAGGGATCAGGTCAAGATCAACCCGATGATTAGAACCATGCCTTGTTTTTCAATGTATGCAGATATTGATTTTAAGTTAAGAGAGGTCTCAACTCTGGATAACCCAATCCTTGAGAGGATTGGGCTTGCGAATATGATTAAAGAGAGATTTAGAAAGGAAGGAAAAGTAGCTTCTAAGTTCGCAGGGATTTACCCGAAGGAGTGGAAGAAGACTTGCTGGGCACCGTAAAAAAGCTAAGATCCTTTTTGATGATTATGTAAGTTGTTAGAGTTGTCAGAACTCCTACAAAAAAGTACTGATACCCAAATGTCAGCTCCAGGCAAATATGAAAGAGAATGATACCCACGAACCAAAATGGTCTAAATGTTTTAGTCAGAGCAAAAGGTGTTGCGATTTCCAGTAAAAAGATGACTGCCTGTACCTTTTTTGCCAGCTTCACATCTCTCATGATTGGCCAGACAAATTCTTTCAATGAAACAGAATCATAAAAAAACCATAACTGCAGTGATGTCCCATTGGCCCATCCAGGACCGCTGACGAGCAGTTTGTGAAGACCGGTTAAGAAATAGAAGATAACAACACCTACAAAAAGTGACTTCCAGATAAAATCGGACCATTTTTTTTGTTCTAAAAGAATCGGAACCATGCAAATAAAGTAAAAAAATGTAGGAATACCTGCGCGATGATCAGTAAAGGATATATGGCGAAGATAAAAAGAAATAAATAAGAAAAAGCTTAAAAAGTTTAAAATGAAAAAAAACCTTTTTTTATAAGTCGTATAAAAGCCAATAATTGAGAGCACAAAAAGCAGAGCAAGGGTGTACATTGTCCAGGAATTGTCGGAAATAATACTGGGGAAAAAGTATAACAACGAATCATAGGCCTTTAGAGAGTTTAGCTCCCAATAACCAGTAAAGTCTTTATGGATACGGATAATTTCAGAGAGGGCCACCGCAAAGAGAGTTGCAATGGTGATGTTCTCCGGATTTTTTTGAATATAGTGATTAATTTTGCTGATCATTTTTAAATTCCCATTGTTCTTCCGGCGTGAAGCTCAAGCTTCCTTTTGGAGAGGTTGTACTTTTAGCACGTGAAATGTAGAGAGTATTGTTTTTGTATTTCTTAAAGATAAAATCGGCAATCGGCCCCAGGCCTTCCTTATCCATCTTTGTATTGAAGATGTAATAAATATCAAAGTCAGGATTTAAAAAGAGCTCAGGGTGTTTTGAGATGAAATATTCTCTCGCAATAGCGTTAAAGGAGTAGACTTTTCTATTTTCATCAAACACTGTGTAGAAGTAGAGGTGGTCTAGCTTTTGAGAAAACATCGTGTAGCGATAGAATGGGTATTTTCCTATGAAAATGTACCCAAGGATATAAATCGCAAATATACTGAGCACCAGAATTTTTTCAGTTTTTTGCTTCACTAATAATCCCCTGGGTATCGGTTAAAAATATCAAGAAAATTTTTTCTCATAATCTCACTTCGACGGTTTTCATCTGTCATGATGAATTCCTCATGTGTTTGGGCAAATTGATCAATCTGAGCGCGCTTAAAAGCATCTTCTTCTTTTGGATTGATTCCCGCCTCATGGAGTACTCCTTTGTTGGGAGCAAAAGGGCGGTTACTGGCTATCAATATTGGTCCGTCATCAGCATAACCTTTAAAGAGCAGGACATATTTAAACGACTGCTTAATCGTTGCGATTGTATATTTCCAGAGTTCAGGAGTGCCGAATAAGTGCTGGCTGAAAATACCATCAGGCTTAAGTCTTTGAGTGACTAGCTTGTAAAAAGTGTCCGAGTAAAGTCTGGAAGCATTCGTCGAATATGGTTCGGTATTGACAGAAATGATGTCCCATAGATCGTGATGGTTGTGGAGAAAAATGCGACCGTCATTTACAATTATTTTGGATCTTAAGTTGTAATGAGAAGAGTAATTGACATCAGAAAAGGCATCTTGTGTCTTGGCGATAAAATCCAGCAATTCAATATTGGTGACTTGTGATTGAGAAGCTAGAGATAAAAATTGGTTAGTGGTGATTCCATAGCCTAAGCCGATAACCAGAATTTGAGGATGGGGTGATTGTGTGTAGGCCAGAGGCACGGTTGCCAATTTTTTTTGAACAGCAAGAGTTTCGTCTCGCTTATTTTTTGTCAGTGGTCCGACTAATGCAGCAAGGTTATAAAGAATGACTTTCGCCTGGTCAATTTCGACTAGAGAATTTAATCCATACACATCCTCTTTCTGGCTTAGCGTTTTTCCAACACGCAAAAACTGAAACGGATAAGTCAGCTGCATCGCCAGGGCAATAACCCCGGCCAGTCCCAATAGACTCCACTTGCGTGGCAAGAGTGGAAGACCAATTAAACTAATCCCTGCCAGGGAAAGGATGCTTATAAGAAGCAAGGTCGGTACACTACCAATGGCCGGAATAAGAAGGTATGTGCAAAGAAGTCCTCCTAAAACACAACCCAAAGTGTTCCATCCAAAAAGATGGCCGGTCTTTTTGAGACTTGATCTTGAGAGAATGTTTAATAATTGAGCGAAGGGAAGACTGGCCAGTATGGCCGGAATAAAGACAAAGAAAAAGATAAAAAGAAAAGAGAGAGGCATAACTTTCTTTGCATAATTATTGGCCAGGTTATCAGCGCGGATAATATCAAAAGAAAGGTAGTAATAAATAAAACCGGAAAAGAGAAAAAAGAAGCATAAAAGAGCAAAAATCACTAAAGTCGATTTTAGCAATGTCATAAAGTCGGGTTTAATTCTTTTTGCCAAAATTGAAGAAAGGGCAAGTGATAAGAAGACAATCGCCAGAGTGAGAGATTGGGAGAATATTCGGCTGCTAAAGACAATATTGGCAAAACGAAACCAGATTTGTTCATAGGCAAGATAGAAGAAACCCGTGGCGAAACTAATCGTGGCAAGAAGCGGGAGAGATAAATGCGAAGAGGGATCTTCTTTTAAGTTAGTGAACTCTTCTTCAAATGGAGAATTGATATCACCTTGCAAAAACGCTCTGTGGGCCATAAAGGCTGAGAAAGCATTAAAGACGACAGCAACAGCGATAAGGTTGATATTGGGAAAGAAGTAGAGAAGTACAATATAAGGGAGTAAGGCACCAATGGCAGCACCTAAACAATTTAAGGCATAAGCGTTGTTATAGAAAAACGCCTGTTTATTTTTAAAAGTGCTAAAAAAGACTGGGAGAGAGCATCCCATAAAAAAAGCAGATGGAAAAATAATAATGAAGGCGATGAGAAAATCCATCGCTGTCGCTAAAAAAATAGAGGCAGAATAGCTTCTTATGACATCTCGAAAAATGAGAAGATCATTTTGAAAAATATGAAAAAGAATGTAAGTCAGGACTGTTGTAGCGGCAATTAAGATTTCAACAGTTGAAAAGTGATTGAGTTTGATCTTTCGTATGAGAAGGATGATTTTTTCGCTGAGAAATGAGCCTATGGCCAGCGCACTTAAAAAACATGTTGTTGACAGAGCAAACGACATTGCTGCATTGGAAGTGAGTAGTTGAATTTTAGAAAGCCAGTAGCTTTGAATAATCAGGCAACTGATGGCCGAAAATACGAGTGATAAACCTAATCCAAAAGCAGCATTAACTCTGTTTAACATATAATAAATTCCTTTATTAATATCTTAACAGAGAGGGTGTTACAAATTATCTGTTTGTCACGAAATGATGTCTGTTTTGATTATCTTTTTGCCCTGATTTTTTCCAGCATTTTTATGATTTTTTCGGACAGAGAATAATCTCGGTCATTCTCTTGAATGACTGCAAGAAACTCATGGAGAACCAGTTGCTCTTTTTTTCTTTCGGCCTGGTTCGTTAGGCCCGCATGATACTGGGCCCATCTCGGAGCATTGATAATAATAGTGCAAGAAGATTCAGTTTTAACCACGCTCAGGCATGTGTTAACAGCATCTTTTTCGATATTATCAAGATGCACACTTCTGTAGGCTACATAGTCTGTTTTGGAAACAGCATATAGTATCTTATTGTAGATTTTTTTAATTGAAGGATTCTCAATAGTTTTTAAGTCTTCCAGGAGAGTATGAGTTGTTTTGATAAAGTCTTTGACTGTATCGTCCTGAATAGGTTCTTCAAAAGTCTCTTTAGAGTTCGTTTTTTCTTCGTCTCTGTTAAATTTTTTTAACTCATTGAGAAGTTTACGCTTTGATTTTTCCGGTATGTTAAGAATTTTTGAGAACTCGTCAACGATGACTTCTTCTTTGTTCCAGATGTTTATTTGAGCGCTGTCTTTTTCTAGTGATAGGTAGTTGTAGCGGTTGATTGCAATATTACAAACCATGCGTCCATCATGCTCTTGCCAATAGCATGTGGTAAGGGCCGGCACTTCTTTGCCATATTCATCAAAGACACGATCCATGGTTACAACAAGGATGCTGTTGCGAAGATTGGCCATGTTTTCCAGGTTGGTCTTTATTTCTTCATCTTGAATAAGGGCTTTTGTTTTAATGAGATCATTTGTTCTGCCGATAAAATCGGCCACAATTGAATCACCACCGTGACTCTCTCTCCATGCGTAAGCAGGAGAAGACAAAAGAGTTAAACAGAATAGAAGAGTCATTAATCTCATTTTTGAGTCCATGGAAAGAATGAAATTGAGAGTTCGTAAACACTGTCTGCATCTTGGTTGTTTTTTTCGATATAAGTTGCCAGTGAACGACGGAATTTTTTGATTCGTTCTTTAATTTCTGGCATCAGGTTTTGATCAACAGGAATAGTCATTGCACTTTGGTCACGTTGTTCAATCGGAATAAAATCCATGGCCTCAATTGCTTTTTTTAGAACCTGTTTTTGGCGCTGCTTGAAAGCAGCATTGGTCAGCCCTTGCTCCATAAGGATACTGGCCTTATGGGTAGGGACGAGTTCCCCATTTGCATTCTTCTCTAATTCTCCGATATCCATCAAACGCTTAAGCGCCATTTGGGCCTCAGGTTTGCTGATATTGATTCTTTTGGAGATCCATTCAGGGTTGGCCTGAAAGCCAGGCAGGGTGACTAATTCGAGGATAACGAAATGATACCAGTCCTGAATAAACTTAAATTCATCCAGGTTAATTTCTCGGACAACTTCATTAGGGTCTTTTAATCCACGCGAAACTTTTTCGTCGTGGATTTCTCGGCTGAAGGCCTTATATTCGGCCTGGCCAATATTTAAAGGCTCACAAAAACGATTGAGTGCCTTTTCAGTTAAAGGAATTTTTCCTCTCAAGATGCGAGAGAGTAGTGAAGCCTGAATGTTGAGGTGTTGGGCAAAAGCACGCAACGAGTAACGCGGATTTATTTTTTTGCGTCTCTCAAATTCATTGGCAATATATTGCTGAAATTTAGAGTTTTTCATGAATGATAAACGTACAACATTGGCCCGTATTTATGAAGTATCCGGAACAAAATTACACAATATGTGTGACAATGTCCCAGATTGTTAATGTAGTTTTCTCTTATTTAGAAGCGTATTGTCTTTTGGCCTTTTGAAGCTTTTTATAACTTTCAATAAGTCTTAAATGTTTATCGAGGCCTTCTAGGTCAGAATTAGTCTTTGGCAGTCCAAAGAATCTTACTTCACCTGTGACAGTTCCGACGGCATTTTTCATCACTTCCGCTCCAAACATTCTCGTCATATTTGGAAGATAGTCGACGATTTCAAATTCTTCATCTAGCTCAATGTCTAAGAGAGCATTAAGCGCTTGGTAGAAACTTCTTCGTGCAGCAGAGTTATCATTAAAACTCATGAACATTTCGACATATTCTTTGGCATCTTCAAAGCGTTTAAGGGCCAGGAGTGAAAGGCATTTCAATTCACCAATATCCAGCTGGCCCCAGGTTGTATTTTCATCAAAGGCAATTCCGATTAATTCAGAAATTTTTGTGTAGTTATCAAGTTCACTTTCTTCAAGTTTTTTTACAAGTTTGCTCAAGGCCTTATCATCCAGCGAGTGGAGGTTAAGGATATCTGATCTAAAGTTCAAGGCCTTGTTGTGGTTGTCCCAAATCAAGTCTTCTGGAAGGTAAATTTCAGAGTAGTCAGGAACTAAGATACGGCAAGCTTTTACGCCAAGCTCTTCAAAGTCAGCGATGTAAACTTCTTTTTCCAGTTGGTTTAAAATATCCATCAAATAGTTGTATTCATCTTCTGTTGAACCAGAAAAATCCCAGTGAGAAAAATCATAATCAAATTTTTCACTGAAGAATTTCCATGAAATAACGCCAGTTGAATCAATGAAATGGTCGATAATATTGTTGTGTTCAGTCACCGCACTTTGGTTAAAAGTAGGAGCGGCAAGAACGTTGAAGCCTTCAAAGCTTCTTCCTTGAAGAAGTTCTGTTAAGCTCCTCTCAAGTGCGACTTCAAATTTCGGGTGAGCTCCAAACGAAGCGAAAACTCCACCATTCTTTGGATTCATTAACGTCACACACATGACCGGAAATTTCCCGCCAAGTGAAGCGTCTTTAACTACAATCGGGAATCCTTCTGCTTCAAGTTTCTTGATTCCTTCAACGATTTTTGGGTATTTCGCAAGGACGTCAGCAGGCACATCAGGAAGTGTGATTTCTTCCAGGATAATTTGGTTTTTAACAGCTCTTTCAAAAATTTCTGAAAGACACTGAACGCGAGCTTCGTATTTTGTATTTCCGGCGCTCATTCCGTTACTGACGAAAAGGTTTCCAATCAGGTTCACCGGGATATAGACAATTTCTTTGTCAGATTGTCTCTCGTATGGAATGGCGCAAATTCCACGCTTCGTGTTTCCAGAGTTTGTATCGATTAAGTGAGAGGCCTTAAGTTCGCCTTCCGGGTTATAGATGCTTAAAAGGTAATCATCCATCAGGCCCTTTGGAAGAGCATCTTTTGCTCCTGGCTTAAACCATTTTTCAGAAGGGTAGTGAACGAAATCACCTTGAGCGATTTCCTCACCAAGGTAGTAGTCGTTGTAAAGGTAGTTATTGCTAATACGCTCAAGGTATTCTCCAAGAGCAGAGGCCAGGGCCGCATCTTTTGAAGCTCCTTTACCATTTGTAAAACACATTGGAGAATCAGCGTCGCGTACGTGAACTGACCAAACATGGGGAACAGGATTTCTCCACGAAGCAATTTCAATTTTAATCCCAAGACTAGCGATAATCGACGACATGTTCTGGATAGTCTCTTCGAGCGAGCAGTCTTTCCCCAGGATCATCGTTTTAGCATCTGAAGCTGTATTGTGATTGTACATCAGACCAGCATTATCTTTTCCAAGAACATTATGGGTGTTGATAATAAATTCTGGAGTTTGTTGGATAACTTTTTTTACCGTACAGCGATCGATGGATTTTAAAATCCCTTCGCGGTCATGTTCTGAAATAGACTCTGGAAGTTCTACGTCAATTGTCCATGTTTGCTTATATCTGTTTTCCGGATCGACGATGTTGTTTTGAGTGATGCGAATATCATCAGTTGGAATACTGCGAGCGGCACAGTACACCTTCACGAAGTAAGCGGCACACATTGCACTTGAAGCTAAGAAGTAATCGAATGGACTTGGTGCTGTCCCGTCGCCTTTATAACGAATAGGCTGGTCAGCAACCAGGCTATAGTCGTCGAACTTTGCTTCTACTTTGAGATTGTCTAAAAAACGTACGTTGATTTGCATAGCCTCAGTCAATATCACTTCGAATGCATTGTGAATATTGAATATGCCTGGGAAAGGTAAGAATTACATTGGTATAGGAGAGGATAGAGAGATGGTAACTTGTTGATATGACAAGGCCCGGCGAAGGACTGCCGGGCCCCTACTTATTTAGAAGTGAGAGTCGACGACCTTCGACGTGTCGAACTTCAGTTTTTTAGCGTAATCTAAGTATTCTTTCTTTACTGCTTCATCAACGTAAGGAGTGCGAGAAAGAATCCAAAGCGACTTGCGATCTCTAGACCCTACAAGAACTGTTGAGTAAGATTCATCGATCTTGATGATATTATAATCGCCTTTAACTTTGAAAAGTTTAGTCCAGAAATTATCAAACGTAACGATCAGCTCTGAGTTTGTAGTCGGGTTAATAACAACGGCCTGTCCCTTAATTGTTTTTGTTGCTCCGTTCTTCTTAATACAAGTGTTGAGAACAGAAATAGTTTTCTCATCTTTAATGGCGTAATCAGCAGTTTGTGCGACACAGTTTCTTGTGAATACTTGTGGTAGTGCAGTCACTGCGTACCATTTCCCAACGTACTCTTTTACGTCAACATATGAAGCTGTCGGTAGAGCATCGTGGGCCCATGTTGAGAACGAAAATAACATTAAAATAGCAATTAAAGATTTCATGAAGCCTCCATAAAGAAATAGTTTTCAACAAGACTAAAATAACTATTGGAAATGGACTTGTTAAGTGTCTTTTCGGGTAGTCGAACAATTGTCTACCCCCGTTCTAATTGCTTAGAACATGGTGATGGCATATCCTCTTTATATGAAAAAAGTTGCAATTATAGGTTCAGGAATTTCAGGTGTTTCGGCGGCATATTACCTCAACAAGTTAGGGTATGAGGTCTCTCTTTTTGAAGCGGGGTCTTACTTCGGCGGCCACACTAATACAAGAGACGTTAATATTGATGGAACTCTTCATCATGTGGATACAGGTTTTTTAGTCCACAATAACCGTACCTATCCGAACCTCATAAATTTTTTTGATGAATTAGAAATCGAGACACACCCTAGCGAAATGAGTTTTAGTGTCATGCGCTTAAGTGACAATCTTACCTGGGCAGGCTCTAACCTGATGACTTTTTTTGCACAAACTAAAAACATCTTTCGCCCGCGCTTTTATTTTTTCCTTAAAGAAGTTCTACGCTTTAATAAAAATGCGCAGGCCTATTTAGAGGAATCAAAACAAAGAGGACGCATGAGCCTTGGAGAGCTATTAGTTGAAAAGGGCTACTCGCAGGATTTTCAAGACTGGTATCTGCTTCCAATGGGAGGGTGTATCTGGTCCTCACCAACGACTAAAATGCTGGATTTTCCGGCCTATACATTTTTAACTTTCTGCCAGAATCATGGACTACTGCAGATCTTTGATCGACCTCAGTGGAAAACTGTCGTCAACGGATGCCAGACCTATGTGAAAAAGGCCCTCTCTGGCATTGAAAGAAAATTTTTAAATGAAGCCGTCTTATCTGTGCACAAAGAAGGCAGCCATTTAATTGTTAAAACGGCCAAACGAGAAGAGGCCTTTGATTATTGTTTCTTTTGCACTCATCCTCCGCAGACATTGGAGATCTTGAAAGACTCGGAAAAAGATTTGGAGGCATGCCTGCAGAAATTTCTTTATCAGCCCAATACGGCCGTCTTACATATGGATGAGAGCATTCTTCCTAAAAAGAAATCCGTGTGGTCTGCATGGAATTATTTGTCAGCTAAACGAGAAGATTCTTCTGAAGCAGTGTCGGTAAGTTATCTTATAAACAAACTGCAGGAACTGGTCACTAAGAAAGCTGTTATAGTGACTTTGAATCCATCTGTTCCTATAAAAAAAGAGAAGACGGTTGAAGTTATCCAGTATGAACACCCGTTATTTTCTGCTGAAGCAGTTGAAGGTCAGGAGCAAATGAAAAAAATGCAAGGAAGAAACAATGTGTATTTTTCAGGGGCCTGGATGCGCTATGGATTTCATGAAGACGGTATTCTAAGCACCAAAGAAGCGATCAATGCTTTTTTGAGAAATGAGAATAAAAAAAGCGAACAATTAGAAATTCTATGAAAGCATTATACCGGGCAAAAATTTATCATAAAAGATTTTTACCCAAGGTAAATGAGTTTCTCTATACCGGTTTTTATCTGAAGTTTTCTTTGGATGAGATGGAATCTCTTAAATCCAAACTTTTTGGCGTCAATCGATTTAATCTTTTTTCTTTTTATGAAAAGGACCATGGCCATCGCGATGGCTCGTCACTTTCACAATGGGCCAAAGAGATTTTAGAAAAGTCAGGTATTAAGAACTTTCAAGGAAAGATCGTTCTTCAAACTTTTCCTCGCGTCATGGGGTACGTGTTTAATCCTGTCAGCTTTTGGTTTTGCTATGAGCAAGAAAAATTGCTCGCGGTCATTTGCGAAGTAAACAATACGTTTGGTGAGTCCCATAACTATGTATTAAAAAATAATCCGGCCCAAGAGGTCAATTATTTAAATAAATATTTTCATGTTTCACCTTTCTATGATGTGAAAGGACGCTATGAATTTGATTTGAGAGCTAGGGATAGAGTCAAGATCAATTACTTTTTTGATGATAAGCTGCAGCTTATGACTTCCATTTCAGGCCATGAAGTCGCTTTCAATGATCAAAACCTTTTAAAATTGTTTGTTAGGTATCCTTTTTACACCATGGCCGTTGTGGTGCTTATTCATGTCCAAGCAATGTTTCTTTATCTGAAAAAAATAAAATTTTATACTAAGCCAGTTAAAGGTAAAGATGAGGTGACCTATGAGTAATATGGAAAGTGCAATTTTAAGAAAAGAGACTCCCGCTTCAAATTGGGTTGTGCTCTTTTTAGAAATGATGTCGAAGATTGAATATGGATCAGTGACAATCTTAACTCCAGCTGGTGAATACTTAAATTACCTGGGAAAACATAAAGGTGAACACGTTACGATCCACATTTTAAACTGGAAGTTTTGTGAGGAGCTTTTTTTAAAAGGTGATATTGGTCTGGGCGAAACGTATATCGCTGGCCTTTGGGAGTGCGATAATATCCATACCCTCATCAAATTTGGTATTGAAAATAAGGCCTCACTGGAAAGAGTGATCAAAGGTTCAGTTCTTAAAATCTTATTTTACCGATTAAAGCACCTGTTTAACCGCAATTCAAAAAAAGGAAGCCAGAAGAATATCCATGCTCACTATGACTTGGGTAATGATTTTTATAAATTGTGGCTGGATTCGAGCATGACTTATTCAAGTGCTCTTTTCAAACAAAAAAATATAAGTCTTTTAGAGGCCCAAAATAATAAGTATCAAAACATCCTTGATCAATTAAACTTAAAAGCGGGAGATCATATCCTGGAAGTTGGCTGTGGTTGGGGAGGCTTCATGGAGTATGCTGCCCAAAAAGGTGTTAAGGTGACAGGGATCACCATTTCAAAAGAGCAGCATGATTTTGCCAAAGAGCGCTTAGAGAAATATGCAGACTATGCCACTGTGAAACTTATAGATTACCGTGATATCCAGGGAAAGTATGATCATATCGTCTCTATTGAGATGTTTGAGGCCATTGGTGAAGAGTATTGGAGTGGTTACTTCAGCAGGCTTCAGTCTGCCTTAAAAGATGGCGGGAAACTGATCATCCAGACAATCACAATTAATGACCAGGATTATTCTTCATACCGCAAAGGCACTGATTTTATCCAACAGTACATTTTTCCCGGAGGGATGCTTCCGTCTCCTGAGATCTTCAGGAAAGTATCTGAACAAAAAGGCTTTAAGATTGCCGGCAGTATCGAGTTTGGTCTGGATTATGCGGAAACTTTAAAGCAGTGGGAAGAAAAGTTTTTGTCTTCTCTTGAAGATGTAAAAAAGAATGGCTTTGACGAGAAATTTATCCGCACTTGGAAATTTTATCTCAATTACTGCCGCGGTGGCTTTGAGGCCGGCAAGATTGGAGTTTATCAATTTTATCTGACTAAATAATTGAGGAGAGGGTTGTGAAAAAGATTGCCCTGTTTTTTTATTTTTTTGGAATCTTATTATTTTCTGTCAATGCCCAGGACGACCTTCCTTTGCGTGGCAGAGGAGACTATAAGTGGCTTTTTCTTCATATTTATGAAGCGAGACTTTGGGCACACCCGGGTGATGATGTATTTGAGAAGCCGCTTGCTTTAGAGCTTAAATACAGCAGGTCTTTTAAAGGTAAAGACATCGTCACTCAAAGTGTGAAAGAGTTAAAAAATGCTGGTGTTTCAGATGACCTGCTAAAACAGTGGACACCGAAACTTCTGGAAATTTTTCCCGATGTTCAAGAAGGTGACACGATCAAAGCAAGTTTTAATCCTAAAGAAGGCATTGTTTTTTTTCTTAATAAGGACAAAGAATTGGGAAAATTGGCCGATCTCAACTTTTCAAAAAAATTTCTTGAAATATGGCTTGGTGAAAAAACCAGTGCACCTGATCTTAGAAATAAATTACTGGGGAAAAATATATGAAACTCTTATTGGGGGTAATGCTCTTGTTAACTTTTTCCTGCTCTAATCATTCATTACAGGATTATAAAGAGGAAAGGCCAGAGCTGAATCTTCGCTCTTTTTTTGACGGTAAACTTTATGCCCAAGGTATAGTTCAAGACCGTTCTGGTAAAGTGATTAAGAGATTTAATGTCGATATCATCGCTTCATGGGAAGGCAATGTTTGTACATTAGATGAAAAATTTGAATACTCTGATCAAAGTAAAAGTACGCGAGTCTGGCGTTTGACTGAGACGGCTCCCGGGAAATATGAAGGTGTGGCCGGAGATGTGATCGGTGTTGCAGATGGAGAAGTTTCAGGCAATGCTTTCTATTTTAAGTACACACTTGATGTTCCGGTTGGGGATAAAACATTTCACATTCTATTTAAAGACTGGATGTTCCTGTTGGATAAAAATACACTCCTGGCCAGGTCTTATATGACGAAGTGGGGCTTTAATGTCGGAGAAGTCACATTGATTATGACCAAAAAGGAGGGGAAATGAGCGCACTAGAAGGACTCCTTAAATGGTATGGAAATTTAGATGAGGGTAGTCTGGGGAAAATTAATGAGTATTACGATCCTCAGGCCTTTTTTAAAGACCCATTTAATGAAGTTAGAGGCAGTGACAAAATCGCGCTGATCTTTAATGACATGTTTGAAAATATGCAAAATCCGCGCTTTGAGTTTTCTGACATTATTGAAAAAGATAACCAGGCCTTCGTGACCTGGAATTTTATATTTTCTTTTAAAGGCAAAAAACAAGTCATCCATGGGAGCTCACATTTTAAATTTAATAATCAAAAGGTGGTTTATCACAGAGATTATTGGGATGTGGGAGAGGAACTCTTATTAAAAATTCCATTCATTGGAAAAATGTACGGAGCTTTCCGCAGGAAAGTCAGCTCAACATGATTATTGGAAAAATCATTCTATTGCAGCTGTTCTGGTTTGCAGTGGTTTTATTTTCAAAATCAATCCCTTTAACTGTTTTTATCCTGATAGCTCTTGCGCTTTTTGCCGGTGATTACATTTTGTTTCGCCCGAAAGTAAGTGCCGGGCGTTTTTTATTTCTGCTCGTGCTTTTTGTGACGGCTGGTTTGATTAATGATGTCCTTCTTCTTTATTTTCATATTCCTGTTTTGGGCTCATACCACTATGAAAGTTTACCTTTGTGGATCATTTTCCCACTTTACTATGAAGTCATCTTTAAAAAGTTTCAAACTTTGCCTACATGGTTAGTCTCGGTCGTCGGGGGAGTTGGGGGTGCTATGTCTTATTGGTCTGCTGCAAAACTAGGGGCGATTGCCGTTGCACCTGAAAAAGAAAACACATACCTTTTGTTTCAGTTTCTCTTCTGGGCAGTTTTTTTCCCTTTGAGTATAAGAATGTATTTCAAAAAAGATTATTGGAATTCTTTTTTAGATAAAACAATCTTCTTTTCTTTTGATAAAACAGGGTTTCAGCGTCATCAAGAAAATTTTAATGAATCTTTTTTTCCACCAAAAAATCCTAAAAATATTTTAGTCACAGGCGGAACGGGAGGAATTGGTGAGCAGACGGGGATAACTCTGGCAGAATTAGGGCATCATGTTTTTGTCACAGGTCGCAACCAGCAAAAGGGGTCCGAACTAGAAAGGAAAAACAAGAATCTCAATTTTATCTCTTTGGATATGTCAGACTGGCAAGAAGTCTATGAATTCGCCAGAAAATCAGAAATTTTAGAAGGCGTCGTCTTTAATGCGGGAGGGATGCCTGAGAAGATGACAACTAATGAAAAGGGCATTGAGCTTCAGTGTGCGTCTCAACTTCTAGGGCATTATTATCTCCTGTATTGGTTAAGACAATTCCATAAGCTTAAAGCGGGGGCCAGAGTCGTTTGGGTGAGTTCAGGTGGGATGTATCTAAAGGAGCTCAGCCTGGATTCGTTGTTTCACAATTTAAACTATAATAAGGTTGACACCTACGCCAACGTCAAGAGAGCACAGGTCACGTTAGTAGAGGAGCTGGCAAAGAATCCAGAATGGGGCGATTTTTTTATTGTGAGCATGCATCCTGGATGGGTTGGAACTGATGGTCTTAAAGAGGCCCTTCCGGGCTTTTATCGCTTTATGAAAAATAGGCTCAGAAATGCATATGAAGGGGCCGACACCATCGTTTGGTGCTTATTGAGTGAAAAGGCACCTCAATCTGGAAAATTTTACTTCGACAGAAAAGAGGTTTCTCCCTACATTTCACAAAAGTATGTACCGTCACCCGCTCAACGCAAAGAACTGCTGCAAAGAATTCGAGCATTGATGCCGCTCTAGAGTTGTGTCAAAATAAACTCATACCATTTATAGGATAGTCTATGCAAAAATCTATGATTCTTGGGTTGAGTTTATGTTTTCTCGCCAGTTGCTCTCATTTACCTGACTTTACTTCACGCCTTTCAACCAGGCTTCCGACAGAGGATAAGAGTGAGGCGATTGGAGAGTACGCACTAGGTTGTTTAAAGGGCGCTCAAACATTCACAGGAAAAGAAAAAGGACTTCTTATCTCTCAAGTAAAGAGAGGAAGATATTGGGGACACCCAGATCTTATTAGTCTTTTGACAAAGGCTTCGGATGAGTTTGCCAAAGAAAAGAAAATTCTCATGATTGGAGATCTCTCTCAATCTCGTGGGGGACCTACTTTGACTGGACACAATTCACATCAGACGGGACTGGATGTTGACGTTTGGTTTAAGGTTCTTTCGGCCAATACAACTATATCCTTCCGTGAGCTTGAAACTGAAGATATGAAGCCTATGGAAGAGCTGGGTGCTGATCAGATAAAGATGATTAAGTATTTTGCTCAGGACCAATCCGTAGAGCGCATATTTATTAATCCTGCTTTTAAAAAGAAACTATGCCAGGAGCAAAAGCTCACAGCAGATGAACAACATAAACTAAGGGCCTGGTGGGGCCATGATGATCACATTCATGTCCGTTTAAAATGTCCTCTTGATAGCCCGTTATGTATTTCCCAGAACCCCATACCTGCCGGAGATGGATGCGGTGAAGAGTTGAATTGGTGGTTTACCAAAGAGGCCAGCGAAGGGAGCAAGGATTATAATTGGGAGAGCTTAAAGTCTGCTTATCTGGAAAAAGTTAAAAAGCTTCCAAAAGAATGCTCTTTTTATAATGAGACTTTTTAGGATTGATAGCAAAAGGGTATCAATTAAGAGTTTAAGAAAGCAAGAATGAGCTTCATTTATTATGTTAGGATGAGGCAAGAGGTTTTTATGAATAAAGATTTTTGGAATGAGCGCTTTTTAGAAAAAGATGTCTATGGTGAAGACGTTAATGCCTTTTTAAAAGAGCAGATAAAGCTTTTAAGAGCTGGGGCCAACATTTTATGTATTGCTGAAGGTCAGGGACGTAATGCCCTTTATTTAAGCAAACAAGGCTTTAATGTAACGGCGGTAGACCAATCAGACATAGGAATCAATCAAATAAAAGAAAAAGCAAAAGTACAAAACCTTCTTATCGAAGCTTATGCTGCTGATCTGACAGATTATGATTTTGGTGAGAATAAGTGGGATGCCATTGTTTCAATTTTTGGGCATTTGCCTTCTGAACTAAGACGTAAAGTTCATCAAAAAATTACCAAAGGCCTTAAAAAGGGTGGACTCTTTATCATGGAAGCTTATTCACATGAGCAGTTAAAGTATGAAACAGGTGGACCAAAAAACTTGGATCTGCTTTTATCGACTGACATCCTTAAAGAAGAACTGCCGGATTTAAAAGTGATTAAACTAGAGCAGCTTGAACGTGAAGTGATTGAAGGGAAGTATCATTCCGGGTTAAGTTCCGTCGTTCAGTATATAGGGCTCCGCGATTAAGCGGAGCCTCTTATCTTAATTTTCAGTGTAATTTAGCGGAAGATAGTAAACACCCTTAATTGTGTTTTTCATTTTGGCCATCCATAGATTTGTCTCAGGAGATCTGGCCACTTCAATAAAATCAGGATGCGTTCTAATGTATGAGCTTAAGTTGATAGCGGCATCTAACTTAAAATTGTGTTCGTTGACGGCCATCACACATAGATTATATTCCTTTAATTTTGGAGCATCAGCATCTGCAATTTCACACTCCTTATTTTTAGGAGCAAGTCCATTAACTGCATTTTTGCAAGGAGAACTTCCGCAGTAAGTTGGAATTTTAGCGCGGTTTTTTTCTTCTTCTTTTGAAATTTGATCATAGTACTTGTTATAGGTCTTATCATCTTCTACAGAAAGCTCTTCTGTGACTCCGGCAACTTCAATGGTTTTGCGTTTCTTCGCTTTTGTTTTTGAATCAGCTGTCTTATTTGTCTTTGCCGCAGGAGTTGAAGAGGTGCCAGAACCAGAACTAGAACCAGAAGACGGAGAAGGAGTGCTCGGTGATACTTCTTGATTTTTCGGCTTAGCGTATTGTGGATCGTTTTGAACTCCTCCAAAGCCCGCGTAATTACCAAAAGCATCTGTACCGTACTGGCTGGCCGCTTCGATAATATTTTTATAGCTGTATGTCCCGTCGGCATTTTTTATTTTCGCTCTCCAGATTGGCCCGACTGTACCAATGTAATGGGCCTCAACTGCGACGACGTTAGGGTTATTTTTTAATTCTTCGCTGGCCTTACTCAATTGTGTAAGTTGATCGTTGTATTGTGTGGCCAGGTAACTGCATGATCCATACTCTCTCGATCTTACGCTTTGAGGGCTGTCCGGGTCACAAAGTGGATTTCCATTTGATGGGCAAATTGAAACTCCAGGATTAGGATTGGCACCACACTCAGCTTCGATATCAATTTTATATTTTGTCAGGTCACCTAATGCCATAATCATTTTTAGGATTTTTCCTTTTTTCTCTTGAATAAAAGCGAGTTTTTCCTGGTCTGCGGCAATGAGTGCATTAACCTTCGTTTCAATCTCGGCAAAAAAGGGCTCTCTGTCATGACCTTGGGCAATCAGGAGATTTTGACGAGTCCATTCCTCAGGGATGCGTTTTAAATCAGCGACACTAAGACCACCACCGATAAGCGCATTGGCCAGAGAGACATCAACTTTTTTCATCTCCTCGGCCTTGACTTCATCAGACTTTGTTTTATCTTCGTAAATTTTAGCAATCTGAACAGCTTTCTTTTGGGATTTACTATCAGCACTTTCCGGGCAGTGCACTCCGAGGCGCTGTCTTTCTTCCATCATAGGTGTCACGACTTTCATTGCAGGAGATTTCCAGTCATAATTTGAATCTGTAGGTGCAGGAATCATGGAAACGGAAGTCAGTAGAAGTAGTTCTTTATTTTTAAGATCCTCATTGGCCGTTTTACTTGGAATATTTTTTCTTAGGTACAGTCCCTTATAAGTTGCGGCCATGGCAATGCTCAGTTGGATTTGAGTTCTGGCCTCTTCACATCCTTTGATTTTATCATCGCAGGCCTTTTGGGCCACTGATAATGCGCTTTGAAGTCCTTCTTCCATTACTGTTGTATCAAAAGTCTTAAGCCACTTTTTCTCTTCACTTTGAGCAGATATTTTGGCGTTTTTAAATTCAGTCATAAAATCTTTTCTTGCCTGAATTCGTCCATTTCTACCGTTTAAAAAACTGATTTCAAGAGTATGGATTTGAGAAAGAATTAGGAGAGACTCTGCCTGAAGCTCACTGCCTCCGGTTGTCTGCATTTTTTTCTGGATGCGGGCGATTTCAGAATTAAAAAGATTATAATTTCTCTCTTCATTTCCTAAGAGTCTTTTTCCTTCGTTAAACCAAAGGTAGGCAGATCTTGGAAGTTCTCCTTTATCTGTTTTACATTCAGCTGCTCCTACGTCTTGGGCCGCCTTGAGAATAAGTTCGAATTCCTTGTTTGCTTTTTGGTACTTCTCATCTTTTTCAATGAGATCCCCATTATCTGCAGCAGATAAATGAAAGGAGAATAAAAACGAGAAGAACACAATCGAACATGAGTGTAGGGTAGTTTTTTTCAAGAGAACTCCATATCAGTGGGTTTGTACTTATAAATTGTAACTAAGATTTTATTTAATGCATGTTCATGTTGCAGGTATTTAGGGCTTTACCATAAAATTGGACACTTAAAAGTGACCCGAAAGAAAGGGTGGCCGTCCCAGGTGTTTTTGACTGGCAACGAATTCAACCGGCCTAACACCTTTAGAGAAATTGAACATGTCCGAGGGTTGACCTAATTGGCGATTCAAGAAATAATTAAAAGATTGCATAATTACCAATAGGCGCATGGATGAAACAAAATAAAGGATTTTCTCTCGTTGAGATTATGATTGCGGCTGCCGCTTTGGCCGGATTGGCCTATGTCGGTTTGCAACTAACCAAGACCCAAACTAAAAGCGTCGCTAAGAACTCTTTTGACAATGAAGTGAGCATGATCACCAATGAGATTAATGGGCTTCTGTCAGATCCTGCTGTATGTCTTGCGACTTTAATTTCCACAACGACTCCTACAAATATCAACAGTAAGTACTATATAAAAACCGACTCCAATGCTCCGGCAAATGGATATGGTAATGCCAATATTAAAATTAATTCATACGCATTTTCGGGAGCTGCTCCAGATGGAGTGCTTGATATTCGTTTTAATAACAAGGCCATCTTAAAAGGGACTGCAGGCGCAGCAGAGGTCATTAAAAAAATTAATATCACTTATACCGGAGCTCCAGGGGCCGTGACTTCTTGTCGGGCAACCTCAACCGGGACAAGTGATATCTGGCTTCGAGGAACAGGTGCCAATATTAACAACATTTACTACAACAACGGAAATGTTGGAGTGGGGACCACGAGTCCTACGAATGCTAAATTAGAAGTGGCCGGTACTATCCGTCCTGGTGCCGTGACTGTGGGAAGTGGTTGCGCTGTCATTGGTGCCCAAGGATACAATAGCTCTAATGGCCAGCCTGCGTACTGTGATGGCTCCGTCTGGAAAAATTCTGGCGGAGGAGCTGGTGATGTTACGATTGTGAATGGTTCTGTTTCATCATGCCGTGGAGTTTCTACGGCCTATTGCCCTGCTGGGCATACTGTCGTCGGTGGTGGTTATACCTTTAATGCTTCTTGTGGCTGTCCTGAAGAGCATCGTTTTGCGACTCAAAATTATCCTTCATCTACGACTTCCTGGTCTGTGAGCATGGAGTGTGCGACGAGTACAGCTTATGCCGTCTGTATGAAAAAATAATCTTAGGTCGTCACGATGAGAAATTCTTCACCGGTCGCGGTCATTAATCCGTCTGCGCGGTTGTTAAAGAATCTCGTCTTCATCTCTTCAGTAGAAATATGTTGAATCTTTTTAAGGCCCGCTTCGCGCGCCATCGCTATCATTTCATCAGGATGAAAAAAACTTAAAAAAGGTGTGCCGGAAGCGCGGGCCCGCTCCTGAACCATGAGATAGGCCGGGCGCTCATCATCGGGAACCATCTCAGCAGGAAGCATGAAGGTCATGGCAAAGGTAGAGCCAGGAGCAAAAGAGGCGACTTGCTTAAGCATGTCCATAATGGCCTCTCTTGTAAGATACAAAGTCACTCCGGTAGAGGTAATCACTGCTGGCTTCTGCTTATCAAAACCATTATTTTGTAATTGTTTCATCCATGATTCATTGGATTCAAAATCAACTGGTACTAAATGTAGATAAGCGGGAATGCCATACTCAGAGGCAAGTAAGCGCTCTTTTTTCCATCCAGAGGCACTTGGCTTATCAATTTCAAAAACGTTAAGTTTGCTGGCAAGCTCAGGCCTTCTTTGAACAAAGGTATCGAGGCCAGCACCCAACATGACATATTGATCAACACCTTCTTTGTTATATTTTTCTTCGACGAGATCTTCAATTAAGCGGGCGCGGGCCACAATTGAAGCGCGATAGCCTCTTGTGCCGATTGGGTGCATATCTGGGCGCTCCCTCCAATCAGAGGGAGGTGCTATTAACTTTAAACCAATTTCGTCATCGATAATGAGAGGAGGTGAGTCGACAAGTTTGTGCATGGCCCTCCAAAGGGCAGTTCGAATGGCGGTGCTGTCGGCTTCGATTTTCATAGGGGCTCCTAAGCTTTAGGCAATTCAAGGACAAATCGTGTATGCTCATGACCGTGATCGAGGTATAACTTCCCGCCATGCTCTTCTACAATACCAACAGAGATAGAGAGCCCAAGGCCCGTTCCTTTGCCTGTTTCTTTCGTTGTAAAAAATGGTTCAAGAATTTTAGAAGCAATGTCTTTTGGGATTCCGGGACCACAGTCAGTAATATATATAAGAATTTTATTTTGATCGGCCGAATCCGCAACTTCAACCTTTACCCATTTATCTTTTGAAGGCATTTCAGTTACAGCATCATAAGCATTGTTAAGAAGATTTAAAAGAACTTGAGAGATTTGAGACTCGCGACAGATGATTTTTCCGCTCACTGTTTTCGTAATCTCTAGTTGAATTTCACCGTACTTGAATCGTTCAAAGCATAATTCCAGTGTTTCTGAGATGATTTTTTCCGTTTCAACTTCCTGCATCGGATCTTTACTTCCATTGCGGGCGAAGCTTCGAAGGCCTTTGACAATTTTTGCTACACGCTGGGTTCCCTTAAGTGCTTTTTCCGTGTGCATCGCAATCTCTGAATACTTCTCAGGATCACTCTGAACGGCTTTCTGAATGCGCTCTAAAAAACCAGTTGTGATCATAAGTGGATTGTTAATTTCATGGGCCACTCCTGAGGCCATTTCCCCCAGAGCTGACATCTTGCTGACATTGATCATTTGCATTTGTTGTTGATTGATAATGCCGGCACTATTTTTGAGTTCTTCACCCATCTGGTTGAAGGTTTTGGCAAGATTCGCAATCTCAAAAACATGATTCGAGTCTTCCTTGAGTTTGATGTCGGCATAAACATTCATTTCAGAGATGGCCTTCTCGAAATCTGAAAGAGGCTTGATGAGAAATTCTCTTAGATAGAGGAATTGAATAAAGAAAATCAGGATAAAAATTCCAAGGAGAACCGCGAGCATTGTTCTTGAGCGAGCATGTGCACTTTTAATTAAATCGTTGTAGTGGATATCAATTTTAATAATCCCGAGCTTTTCTAGCCCTTGGTCGGTGTTTTTGGTGATTAGAGAAACTAAAAAAGTCCCTTTGGGCCTTGTCTTGATTTTTTTGATCTGATTGCTCTCAAGTTCTTTGTACATGTCATGAGAAAAAGGGATCATCTTAGACGGAGAGTTGCTCTCCTGAATTTTTTCCATCTTATCGTCATAGAGAACAACTGACGAGACACCTTCAATATTTCCTAGAGTGTTGACGATTTGCCTGGTGTAAGGGGAGTCTCCGTTCCAGAGTGCCTCTTTTAAGGTGTTCTGAAAGCTTGTAAGCTGACGTGTAATAATAAGCTCACGGCTCTTCGAAGACTCTTTAAGAGAATAGGTGAATGCCAGGTAGTAAACCGGCATTGAAATTAAAATCAAAAAGATAGCAGCATCTCTTAAGAGTTTGTGACTTAGTCTCATTTTAAATAGGGAACCACTAATTTTTCTATTTCTGCAGAAGAAATAGGTGAGCGTTCATTTAGTAAAATTCTCAATTGATAATTTTGGTCTTTTTTTGTACTGATCAAAAGTTTGCCTGATAATGTTTTATCTTTTTTTAATAAGCTATCCAGCATAAAAGAATTAATGACAATGATATCCACTTTATTATTCATCAAGTCTTTTAAGTTTTCTTCAATATTTTGCCCCAGGCTGATGCCCTTTTTTCTCAAGATTTCCGGGTCTGTCTTCATATTGGCAAAGTTATAGTGATAGCCAAAAATCCCTCTGATCTTTTTGCCTTCAAATGAATCAAAGAACTTTTGATCTCGTCCAGGCTTGAGTAGAGAAACGTACATTTCTCCACCTGTCAAAATCACTCCAGTTTTCTGGTGAGGGATTTTGTCTTGATTCCAGCTCCAGGCCTCATCTTCAAAGAAAATAACATCAATTTTACCGCTCTTTAAATCGCGGTAGCGGCGGTTAGCGCTGGTTAGGCTAAAGACGAATTTATATTTATTCTGAGATTGGTTAAGTTTACTAATCAGGTCATAAACCATACCTGACTTTCCGTCTCTGTCGACAAAAGGAGGGAAGTTATAGCCACCGACTTTAACCACTTCTGCCTGGGCTATTCCTAGAAGGAAGAGGCAGCAGAAAGCTATCGCCATTTTTGAAAGCATCATGTGGTTTTTCCCTTGTCTGTCATGGCTTAATTATGTGGTGGTTCAATGTATAAGTAAATTGGGCTTTAGAGAGGAAGAGAATGCATGCTTGAAAGAAAATGTTTAGGATGAATTTATTTAAACACCGGACTGTTACACTTATGTATGTGAAAGAGTCCGGTTCGGTATAAAAAATTATTCTTCTGAGCTTCCTTCCACTGCAGGGAAGTACTGGCCTTTTTGTCCAATAGCATGTCCTGCTGGAATCGGTTGCCCCAATTCATCAATCGAGAAAATGCTCTCCGGAAGATTAAGCGACACACGCACCTTATCCATTGTTTCAGGAACAAATGGGTGGAGCATAATCATTAAGTTCTTCAGAATGTAGAAACATGAATAAAGCCCGTCAGCGCGTTCGGTTTCATCATGGCGGTCATCATGCGGTTTATACTGCACAAAGAAGCTATTGATCAAACGAGCGTAGTTCTCAATCTGGCCAAGAAGCGTGATGTGATCTGCTTTTTCCATATTCTTCACATACATCTGCACGATCTTCATCGTTTCTTTTTCAGCTTTCTCCAGTAGTTTTCCGTTGGGAACAACTCCACCAAATTTGGAATGAACAGCGGCAATTGGTTTTTCAATCGCTGCGTTTAATGGTCCAGCTAAAAATTTATTTCTTTCTTTAAAAGTTTCAAAATCAAAGTTTGATTGTTTCTCAGCTAAACTCAGAGTAGAAAGGAAATAACGAAGTTGATCTGGATGATAGCCCATCTCTTCCGTTAACTGGTCTCCTGTGTAGTAGTTACCAGTGGACTTACTCATTTTTTCACCGTTAACCATTAAATGGAAAACAGAGTAGACGTCAGTCATCGTGTAGTCTGGCGTGTCTGCTCCACGCACGCCAATCCACATCGCTCCTTGCATTAGAACGTAAAAGTAAACGTTGTCTTGTCCTAAAAACTGGAAGATTCTCGCTTCCGGGTCTTTCCAGAAACGCTCCCATTCTTTCGGGTCTCTTCCTTGTTTTGCCAGCGCTACTCTCGTAAAAGAGATTGGAGCAATCAGGGAATCGGGCCACACGTAAAGAGTTTTACCTTTCATCTCTGGATCAATACCTTCTGGAACAGGAATTCCCCAAGCAACATCGCGGCTGATTGAGCGGTGGGCCCATCCATCGAGAGCTTCACAGGCAATACCTTTGTCTTCTAAAGCTTTTTTCCCAGCAGCGTAGTCATTTAAATTTTCAAATTGAACCACAACTTTTTTTCCAGGAGCATAACGAGATTTATGCTTTGGAAGAGTCGTGCGCATTTCTTTAAATGCTGGCTCATGAGTATTATCAAACTGGAACGCAGGTTGAACTGTCTCAAACACTTCGTTGAAAACACCTTTGCGCCATTTATTTTGTTTCGTCTTGATCCAATCAGTTAACTGGTCAGAAACTTTCCACATATCAAGCCACAGGTGAGCTGTGTCTCTCAATTCTGGAGTGGCGTCTGAAAGTGATGACTTTGGATTGATAAGTTCTGAAGGATCGTATTGAGTCCCGCAGACTTCGCACGAATCACTATAGGCCGATGTATTGGCACAATTTGGATTCGGGCATTTTCCTGTTACGTTTCTATCTTGTAAGAAACGGCTGATTTTTGGGTCATACCATTGCTTCGTGATTTTTTTCTCCAGCATCTTGTTGTCCCAAAGTCTTTGCATAAAGTCCTGACAGACTTCTTTGTGAGTCGGGTAACAATCTGGTTGAGATGTTCCAGAGAAAATATCGTATGAGATTGAATAACGAGTGACAGTCTGCACTTGTTTATCGTGAATTTGATCAATGAATTCTCTTACGGGAATTCCCGCTTTAAAAGCTGACGCTTCTGAAGTTGAGCCGTGATCGTCGTTACCGCTGACAAAAAGAACATTCTGTTTGCCAATCAGCATGCGCATATAGCGGGCCATGATATCAGGTGGAATAATAGCGCCGGCCATGTGACCGAGGTGAAGAGGTCCGTTCGCGTAAGGCATACCGCCTGTCACGATCGCTGTCTTCGGTCGCTTGAGAAGATTGAGAACTGATTTAACGTCTGTTGGGGGAGTGTATTGTGGTTTATTCATAATAGTCTACTATAACGCTTCCAAGCGATCCCCACAAGAAATAGTCTGAGGAATTTTGAAATCTATGTCCCTAAATGGGACATAATGACTCAGAAATAGCGAAACAATCAAAACTAAAACGTCGAAAATAGTACTTCCTTCGCTGGCGAGAGCTTTGCATTTTTAATTCTTGGATGCTTACGTCCACTTTTACCTCGGAGCGTAAAATGAAAGAACAAGTAACCTCAATTCAAAACAAAACAAGAACGACAGATGAAGCGATTCTCGCTCAACCTGTTATGAATCAAACGGCCGGAGAAATCCAAAAATTCGGTACGCGCTTTCGCGTTCCATTGGGGCTGGATGATAAGGTTTGCGAGCAGAGTATTACCAATTTAAATCGTATTCTGGCCGACACCATTACGTTGCGCGATTTATATAAAAAGTGTCACTGGCAGACTTCAGGTGTGACGTTTTATCAACTTCACCTGTTATTTGATAAGCACTACAATGAACAAGCCGAGCTGGTCGATCTCATGGCAGAGCGAATCCAGTTGCTCGGAGGAATTAGTGTCGCTATGGCAAAGGACGTTGCAGAGATGGCCCAAATTGAAACGCCACCATCAGGTAGAGAGGAAGTTCCTGCTCAAATTTCACGATTAGTTGATGCCCATGAAGCGATTCTAAAATTTGTCAGAAAGGCTGCTCGCCAAGCGGCAGACAGTGGTGATGAGGGAACCAATGACCTTCTGGTTAGTAATGTCATTAGGACAAATGAGCTGCAAACCTGGTTTGTCTCTGAGCATTTAGTCGCACTTTCTCCGGTAGAAGCGAACCTGGCGACCTATGACAAGTCTTTTGGATACGGTGAGCCCGTTCATTCAGAGACAGAGGGAAAATCTAAACACTAAACTTATTTACACCTCCCTAAAAGTTGTTATCATCTAATGGTCACAACTTTTAGGGAGAGTTTCATGAAGAGTCTCGTTATCCTTGGTCTTGCGTTATTTACCTCATCTGCTTTTGCTTGCACGGATTTTTCCGGCGACTACCGCACAGAAGAAAATACTTATTATTCAATTGAACAAAATGGCTGCGACAGTATGTACGTTGTTGATGAAACAGGTGCCAATGAAATGATTTTTGATGGCGTCGAAAGACTCCTTCATGAATACGACATTGAAGTTGAAGGCGCAGTACTGGCCCATGTTCAGATCTATTTAAAAAGCGAGATGAAAGCTGATAAGTGGATTTATCACGAAAGAGATGTGGTGACTTATAGAGGTGGGGAAGTTGAAGAAGAAAAGAAATGGGCGGAAGTCTCTTTTAATGAAGACACCGATCTTTTAACAGTTCTTCACAATCAAGACGGCTCAACTGAAACATACATCGACGTCCGCAACAGATAATTTAAAATTTATTATTCATAAAAAAATCATCGAGCATAACAAGCAATTGGGGATGAAACTTCATATTTAAGTGAGTGGATTCCCCGTGATGCTCACGAAGTCTTTGCCAGGCCTCAAATACCGAGATAGGTTTTTCTCCAGGCTTCACTGTATTGAAATAATCAAAACTGCTCAAGATCGAGACAAGTGCAACTGGAAGGGGAAGAGTTCTTCCTGCAAGCCCAGAAGGAAAACCTGTCCCATCATAATTTTCATGATGGTGCATAATGATTTTTTCCATTACAGGTGTGAATGGAATCAGTTTTTTCCTCAAGAGTTCCAGTGAATAAGTGACATGTTTTTTGTATTCATTCAATTCTTCGGGAGTGAGTTCAGTTTCTTTTTTCTTAATAATTTCCTGTGAGATTTCAGAAAAACCAATATTATGAATCATCGCCGCAAGAGCGATTTCATGGCGTGGTTCAAGCTGGCAATGAATAGAGAAAATGAGCGAGTAAACCCCGCAATTCATACTGTGGGCGAGAGTGCTCCAACGAGGATAAGGAAGTTCTGCTAAACAGGCCGAAGAACTAGGAAAACTGCAGATAAGTTTTTCCAGCTGATAAACGATGTCGAGACCTTTATTGTAGAGTTCAATCCCAAAAACCACCATGCCGTCACTTGAAAGGTCAAAGACCTGAATCAGCCACTGGCGGAATTGGTTGCGAATAGAAGCTAAACTTTCTGAGTAATAAAGGGCCTCACCATTTTTTCGAAGAGAAGAAAGAAAGGATGAAAGATGGGCCTCTTCAACATAGAGGTGGCGGATATTGGCCGAAAGAACTTTTTCCCGTTTATCTTCCGAGAAAGGGACTCCTGCTGGAAGAAAAGGCAGATAGCGGTTACTCAATGAAAGATGATGGTAGAGGTCTACTGGGAAAACAGCATTGAGAGGAAGGTCGCGAAGAACAATCGTTCTAAATGTTCTTTTGCGAAGAACTCCAATTAAATACACCATGCGATTAATAAGAATGGCCTTGCGGTCCATGATTAGAACTGCACCACATTTACGAGCAAAGTCTCCTTCACGCGCCAAAAGTTTATTCACGAGAAGAATAATAGTCATCCCATTATTGACCTGTGTCCCGTATTGAGAAAGTTCAATGAAAGGAATTTCCTCTTTGTCGTCATAGTATTTTTCATAGTAATTTTTTGACGGATTAGTGGTCTTCGCATCAAGAATCATTACATGAATTGGTTCTTTGTGAAGTTCTTCCATGGCCTCTTCAGTGTTATTGACGACAATAAAAGTCGTCTCTTCACCAAAGGCCGGTGCTATGGTTGTTTTAATTTCTGGATCGTCGGAAACGAGGAGGACATTCTGTCGCCATTCTGGTGCTTTCATTTAATCAGGATAGCGGAAATAGCAGAAGAGAAAATGAGTAAAGTCAGGTTTTTTTAAGTGCTTGTTTTATGCATCAGTTACCAGTTTGTGTCTTAGACGTGTGCTCGTAAGATAATTAATTGTTTTTACATTTAAATGGATTGAGTTCATGATAGCTCTTTGAAGCAGTCAATTACCATCTGGAGGAAAGATTTATGTCTGTGCTGTTTGACCCGATCGAATTAGGAAATTTAAAGCTGGCCAATAGAATTGTTATGGCCCCTTTAACTCGTGCGCGCGCCGGTGTGGAGAGAATTCCTAACGAGCTGATGGCCGAGTATTACGCTCAAAGAGCGAGTGCTGGACTTATTATTTCAGAGGCCACTTCTGTTACACCAATGGGCGTTGGCTATGCAGACACTCCAGGAATCTGGTCGAAAGAGCAGGTTGAGGGATGGAAAAAAGTCACTGAAGCTGTTCACTTAAAAGGTGGAAGCATTGTTTTGCAATTGTGGCACGTCGGAAGGATTTCTGATCCAATCTTTTTGGATGGAAAGCAACCGGTTGCTCCGAGTGCAATTAAACCCGCAGGTCATGTGAGTTTAGTGCGTCCACAAAAAGAGTATGTCGTTCCAAGAGCGCTGGAGCTTTCAGAGATCCCGGAAATCGTAGAGGCCTATAGAAAGGGCGCAGAGAATGCGAAGCTTGCAGGTTTTGATGGGGTAGAAATTCACGGTGCCAACGGCTACCTGTTAGACCAATTTTTACAGGATAAAACCAATATCCGCACTGATAAGTATGGTGGAAGTATTGAAAACAGAGCACGTTTAGCTCTGGAAGTTGTCGATGCTGTTTTAACAGTATGGGATGCTGGTAGTGTTGGTTATCATATTTCTCCAAGAGGAGATTCGCAGGATATGGGTGACTCTAACCCAGAGGCAACTTTCACTTATTTAATGAAAGAGCTGGCCAAAAGAAGACTGGCCTTTGTCTTTTCACGTGAGCACCAAGGAGCTGGATACCTAGGAGAAAAACTGGCAAAAGCTTTTGGCGGGGCCTACATCATCAACGAAAAACTTGATAAAGAAACAGCAGAAAAAATTATCAAAAGTGGTCACGCGACAGCAGCATCTTTTGGTATGAATTACATTTCCAACCCAAAACTTGTTTTAAAATTTAAAGAGAATCAACCTTTGACTCCCGTGAACTTTGAAACGATCTACGCTAAAGGTGCAACTGGGTATACTGATTACCTCTAAGCACTTAGTGTCTTGTACAAAATTTATTTTCATGCAAAAATGATCTCACAACGTTGAGGTCATTTTTGCTAAAAAAACTCCTTTTAATTCCCGCTGCGCTTTTTGTTGTCTTTCTCGCGTGTGAGATTGGAATCCGCATTTATGGATGGGCACCATTGCCTCCAACATACGCCGGAAAAAGTTATTCTACACTTCCTAACGGACGCTTAGAGTGTATGAACCCAGAAGTCAGCAGGCCTTATTTCAGTGGAGCTGGAAATAATAACCCGGGCTGCGTTTTTTATTCAATCAACAATCATGGTTTTAGAAACAATTATTCAATTGGAGCAAAGGCTTCTGACTTAAAACGTATAGTCGTCGTCGGCGATTCGTTTACTTATGGTTTTGGTGTTTTGGAAGAAGATACGTTTGAATCAAAGTTAGAAGAGATGTGGAAGCTAGAAGGACTAAAAGTTGAAGTGATCAACGCCGCTGAACCGGCCGCAGCTTTGCCAGAGTATAGAAGAATTCTCAATGACAAAGTGAGAGGTCTCTCTCCTGATATTTTAATCGTAGGAATTAACCTTAACGACATCATGACTTTTAACTCTTCACTGATTATCGAAAAGATCTCCCGCAATTATGATTGGGAAATTCGCAAAGTGAGTAAGCTCATTGATTTTTTCTGTTATACGATGGAGCGCAGAGAGTCTTCAGAAGAAAATATTAAAACAATCCTGAGTTCATTAACCCCTGAACGCTTGGCCGCTTTTGAAGCTTTTGTAAAAGAGCTAAAGGTCTTTTCGGCAGCTCAAAAAAGTGAATTGTTTGTTATCGTTCATCCTATTTTTTTTAATCTTGAAAACTATAACTTCACTTCTGTTCATGAAAAAGTCGATAGCATCTTAAGAAGCGAAGGAGTGGACTTTCATGATTTCTTAGAGGATTTTAAAGGGAAAAAATCAGAGGATTTCTGGATCACGCTTAATGATCAGCATCCGAACGAGAAGGCCCATCAGGTTTATTTTGATTTTCTCTTTAAGGAATTCGGCCCTAAAATAAGACATCCGAATAACCCTCCGACAAAAACACCTTAAGCTCATTAATAAACGTGCTGACGTTCAAATTCTGCTTATTCCTCGCTGGCGTCACGGCCCAAATATCTTTTTTCCCCTCACTGTAATCCTCAAGAAGACCAATGAGTGTTCCATCTTTGATATGAGAAAAAACATAAGACCCTGGAAGTCTCACAATCCCCAAACCATCAAGTGCTGCTTGTAAAACCACTCGTGGATTATTTGTTTTTAAATTTCCACTAACCGTCACGGATTTACTTTTTCCATTTTGCTTAAAGGCCCACTGGTTTTGTCCACCGAGACAGTTGTAGTCTTTGAGTGCCTCAAGCGTTTGCGGTTTCTTGTGCTTTTTTAAATATTCAGGAGACGCGCAAACGTATTCGCGACGAGAAGCGATCTTCTGCGCGAAGAGAGAAGAGTTTGAAAGCTCGCCAATTCTGATCCCGACATCGTAGCGTTCAGCAATGAGGTCAACGATGCGAGTGTCGAAATTGAGTTCAATTGTGAGTTCCGGATATTTTTTTGCCATGGCGATTAAAACAGGAGCGATGTAGTTTTCACCAAAAACGCCGGCCAGTGTCACACGCAGAAGCCCACGAGGCTTATCTGAAGGAGTGATTAATTCAGCGCGGGCCGCTTCCAGGTTCTGAAGCGAGGACTGACAGTTCTTTAAGAACTCTTCTCCGGTACTGGTCAGCTGGACTTTTCTCGTTGAGCGAAAAAAAAGGGCGATTCCCACTTCATCTTCCAAGGCCTTAATGGTCTTACTCACATGAGATTTTGAGATTCCAAGGGAGCTTGCCGCCTTCGAGAAGCTTCCTAGCTCGCTGACTCTTACAAAGGTTAAAATGCACTGAATCCATTTAATTGTTTCCATGGGGAAACAGTGTTGTTCTTAGAGAGAGGATAGTCAAGTCCCGATGGGGGAAGTATGATCTTTTTTCAAGTTTTTTTATACGGGAGGAAACAATGAAAGTTAAAGCAGCAGTAGCGTGGGGCCCAGGTCAGCCACTTAAAATAGAGACAGTTGATTTAGAAGGACCAAAAAAAGGAGAAGTCCTGGTTCGTATCGTGGCCAGTGGTGTTTGCCACACGGATGCTTATACGCTTTCAGGTGTAGACCCGGAAGGGATCTTCCCGGTTATCCTTGGACACGAAGGAGCGGGGATCGTTGAAGAAGTTGGAGAAGGTGTCACATCACTTAAAAAAGGTGACCACGTTATCCCTCTTTACACTCCAGAGTGCGGAACTTGTAAATTCTGTACATCGGGAAAAACAAATCTTTGTCAGCGCATTCGCGAAACTCAAGGAAAAGGATTGATGCCGGATGGAACATCTCGCTTCTCAAAAGATGGCAAGCCAATCTACCACTATATGGGAACATCAACGTTTGCTGAGTACACAGTTTGTGCTGAAATCTCTTTGGCAAAAATTGATAAAGAAGCGCCATTAGATAAAGTTTGTCTACTAGGTTGTGGTGTAACGACTGGTATCGGAGCTGTTTTAAACACAGCGAAGGTAGAAAAAAATGACAACGTTGCTGTTTTTGGAATTGGAGGCATTGGTCTTTCAGTTATCCAGGGAGCAAAAATGGTTGGGGCCAAAAAAATTATCGCGGTTGATATCAATAATTCAAAAGAAGAAATGGCGAGAAAATTTGGAGCAACGGACTTTGTTAACCCAAAAGAAATCGATGGAACAATTGTTGATCAAATCGTAAAGATGACTGACGGTGGTGTTGAGCACTCTTTTGAGTGTGTTGGTAACACGACTCTAATGAGACAAGCACTTGAGTGTTGTCATAAAGGCTGGGGACAATCGACAATCATCGGAGTTGCGGCCGCTGGACAAGAGATCTCAACTCGTCCATTCCAACTGGTAACTGGAAGAGTGTGGAAAGGTTCAGCTTTCGGTGGAGTCAAAGGAAGAACTGAACTTCCTGGTTACGTTCAAAAATATATGAAAGGGGAAATCAATATTGATGACCTGGTGACTTTCACAATGCCAATCGAAGACATCAACAAAGCATTCGATTATATGCATGAAGGAAAGAGCATTAGAAGTGTAGTGACTTTCTAAGGAGAACTTATGAAGCAATTAAAGTCTCATAAAACATTCGAAGGAAAAACAGAGTTCTGGTCTCACGAATCGGCAGCGACAAAAACGGAAATGAAGTTTTCGACTTTCATCCCTAATGGTGAAGTGAAGGGCTGTCTGATCTGGCTTTCAGGTTTAACGTGCACGGAAGAGAACTTCATCACGAAAGCTGGAGCTCAAAAGTTTTTAGCTGAAAAAAAGCTGATGGTGATTGCACCGGATACTTCTCCAAGAGGACTAAATCTTCCTGGCGAGCATGACTCTTACGATTTTGGTTCGGGAGCTGGCTTTTATTTAAACGCGACAACTCCAGGTTATGCTGATCACTACAAAATGGATGATTATATCGTAAATGATCTCTACAACGTGATCACCAACGAGTTTAAAGTCAAAAACGTTTCGATCTTTGGCCACTCAATGGGAGGCCATGGTGCTTTAGTTCTTGGACTTCGCAATCCAGACAAATTTAAAGCGGTATCGGCGTTTTCTCCTATCGTTCATCCTAGTGTTTCACCATGGGGAATGAAAGCGTTTAACGGCTATTTAGGAAGCGATAAGAGTGCATGGTCAGCATACGATGCCACTGAACTTCTAATGAGCGGGAAAAAGCACCCGGCAAAAATCCTGGTTCACCAAGGACTACAGGATGAGTTTTTTGCCAAGGAGCTTTTAACTGAGCATTTAAGAGAAGCTGCTCAAAAAGCTGGGCAAGAGTGTGAGATCAACCTGTGCGAAGGGTATGATCATAGCTATTACTTTATCTCGACATTTATGGAGGCCCATGTGGCCCACCATGCGAAGTATTTGAATTAATCTCTCATCTTAAGAAGGTCAGGAAGGGCAAAACTTTCCTGGCCTTCTGTCTCAGAGGCATTTTCATGGATAATAAATTCCATGAGCAATAAACTATCCATCCTGGTCATTGACGACGAAGTCTCATTAGGCGACGTTTATATCAACTTCTTAAGCAAGATGGGGGCGACAGTTAATTACTGTGATCACCCACAGAAGGGATGGAGGGCCATCGAAAAAGAAAAGTATGACCTGATCATCACCGATCTTAAGATGCCCGTGATAACTGGAGATGAATTCATCTCTATCGTCAGAGGATCGAAACTCAATTCTCACACACCTATTATTCTTTGTTCTGGATTTATCAATAAACTGGTTGTCACAGAAATGACCAGAGAAAGTAAAATCTACTTTCTGAGTAAGCCTTTTGATAGCAAGTCGCTTTTAGAGCTGGTTGATAAGGCCCTGGGAGTGAAAAAATCAGAAGAGGAGTCTGAGAGCTGGGCCTTGAATGAAAAATGGCTTGCGGCCTTTACTGATAAGTTAGGCGAGGTGGTTAAAGAAAAAGTAAGCATTACTAATATTAACCAATTTGAACTCTGGAATTTTGAATCTATTGGTGCACATTTTACGATCATGGCCAATAATGAGCATCTCAATGTTTCTCTTTTAATGAAGGGAAAAACCTTTTTAAAAGTCGCGGGCCTTGTTCAGGGCACGCAATACAAAGACATCGAACCGGAAATCCTACAGGTCTGGAAAGAGCTTTTAGAGGGAGCTCTGGAAGGCACGGGGAGGGTGAGTTTCTCAAAAATCCTGAGTCAGCAAATCATACGTCAACCTGGGCATAAATCAGCTTTTTTTAAGTTGCATGGGACCTTTGGCGAAGTTTTAGTTTATTTAAACTAACCAAAGACTTGAAACTTCATAACTAAAATAATGCTTAGGACATTGAGGAAAGCTTAAGATTCATTCCGTCAAAAATCAGGCTAAAATAGGACGATGAATGGGTACGGCCGACTATCTAAATTTATTATGCTCGCAGGAATCTTACAGCTCTTTCTTTTTACCACGCAAATTTTTGGTCGCGAGGTTGTACGCCTGACAACAGGTGAGTGGTCGCCCTACATTTCAGAAGAATTAGAAAATAAAGGATTAATCGCTCAAATTGCCAGTGAAGCTTTTGCTCTTCAAGATGTTGAAGTGAAACTTTCCTTTTTTCCATGGCAGCGAGTGTATCAACTTTCCAAGACAGGCGAATATGACGGCACTCTGGCCTATGCCCGCACAGTCGAAAGAGAAAAATTTTATTATTATAGCGAACCTGTCTATACCGGAAAGTATGTTTTATTTCATTTGAAGGCCCACCCCTTTAAATGGGATAAATATGAAGACTTAAAAGATATCCGCATTGCAGCTACTCGTGGTTTTGGTGGAATGGGCAAAGAATTTATCGCGGCCGAAGAAAAGAAAGTCATTCATGTTGAGCGATTGGCCTCTGATATTCAAAGTTTTCATATGCTCTTCTTAGGAAGAGTGCAGGCCGTAGCTTCTGATATGGAAGTTGGTTATGTCCTTTTGAAAAAGAATTTTCCGGCAAAAGAAATTAGTTATGTGACCCACAATGATCACATTATCCAAACTGCTAAGTACCACTTGGTTTTAGCAAAGAGCTTGAAAAAGAATGAAGGGCTTATCAAGAAGTTTAATCTAGGGCTTGCCCAGTTAAGAAAGAGCGGGCGATACGATCAGATCATTAAAGATTTTTACCAGAAGAAAGTTTACAAAGAAGCTATTCCTTCAAAGCTTCTTACATACGATTAAGATGAAAAAAACAATGACTCTTCTACTGGTGGTCTTTTTTTGCTTTTCTCTTCAAGGGAAAGAAGTGGTCAGATTGGCAGCAGGGGAATGGCCACCTTACATTTCAGAAAAACTGGATCATTACGGAATTATTTCTCATCTTACGACTGAGGCTTTTGCCACTCAGGGGATTGAAGCAAAGATTGAATTTTATCCTTGGCAAAGAGTTCTTCAGGTTTCCAAAAATGCAGAAGTCGATGGGGCCTTTGCGTATGTGCATACTCCGGAAAGGGATGAGACTTATCTTTTTAGCGAACCTATTTACCAGGGCAAGTATGTCCTCTTTCATTTAAAATCCACCAAACTTCAATGGAAGGATTACAAGGATCTTAAAGACATCAGGATTGCCGCTCCCCGAGGTTTTGGAGGAATGGGGCCTGATTTTCTGGCCGCAGAAGAAAAGAAAGTCATCACAGTTGATCGCGTGACGACTGTTGAGCAAACCTTCAATATGCTTTTTTTGGGTAGAGTGCAGGCGGTTCCTAGCGATCTAGAAGTTGGATACGTCCTGGTTCGCCAGAACTTTAATCAAAAAGATTTTGACCGAATCACTCACAATGAAAAAGTCATTCACCTGGCGAAGTACTGCCTGATCATGCCAAAAAAATCCCAAAAGAGCGCTGCGCTTATTAAGAAATTTAACCTGGGGATTGAAACTCTTAAAAAGTCTGGGCGTTATAATCAGATTGTTAAAGATTTTTACAGCAAGAAAGTTTACAGAGAGTCACTGCCACCGAGCTACACTAGTAGCGCGCAGGTCTTCTAAAGCGCAGGCGCTGGTTTAAACCAGTCTTCCAGATAAAGTGTACAACCAAGCACGAAATGAAGGCCGAAAGGCCTAAAACGCCTCCAGGACCTTTCATATAAAGAATCAGGAAATGAAAGATAAAGCTGAAGATGATACTTGAAAGAGCGATCTGCAAACGGTTGAGTCTTTTAGGGTCAGTCATTCCAATGAATGAAGAACCTAAAAACACGGCCTGAAGAACCGGGATGAGCGGGTCAGTAAAAAAAGAAGTGAGTCCAATAAACATCAAAGTAAGAAATGAAGAGGCGCGCACGCTACCAAAATGTTTAGTAAGGGCCAGAGAGTGGGTCAGTTGGGCCGCTACTTGTGAAACAATTAAAGTGAGGATGAGTTTCATGATAAATTCCTCAAGATAATAATCACAATGATCGTCGTCACAAAGGCCACTGTTCCCAGCTTGCCGCCGAAACCACTTAGATGTGGTCTGCTCCAAAGATAGAGACTTGTCCCAATCAGAGAAATAAGAAAGATATGCCCTGGACCACTTAAGTACTCAGTGTGGGCCATGCCGGCAAAAGAGCCGGCATATATCACAGCATGGATGCCGGACTTTTCAATGTCTTTAGAAAACCAATAAAAACTTCCCACAAATCCAATGATAGCAGATGACAGAACTGGTGAGAAACCAAAACTCGTCTGGAGTGTGTAACAAAGTAGACACGACAAATAGAAGGCCAGGAATTTGGTCACAAATATTTTCGTGGTCTTAGGATTAATAGCTTGAATCATCCCTAGAGAATAATACTGGAGTAAGAATTTGTCACAAGAAGTTTATGGTTTCTAATCATCGGCCGTTCTATACCAGAAGAAACATCAGGAGGACGAAGATGAGACTGCTTGTATTTTTAGCGTTGGGTTTATTTGCCGAAAAGGCACATGCTCTGGAAGTGATTAAGCCAGTCTATAAAGAAAAAATCGTCCTTAAAATTGTCAGGGCCATCCCTGATAGCTTTGAAGCCTATTCGCTCACCAATCACAATGGCAGAGAGATGATGCTTGTTTGTGCCAAGAACCGCGTCTATGACAACAACCCTCAGGCAATGATCGAGTACCGCAATTTCTACAATGAAAAGGCGGGGAACTTTGTTATTGAAAGTAATGTGATTTGTAAGGACATGGCCCGCTTTATTGAGCAGGCCCATTACGGCATCGATGAACAAAGGCCATTCCTTATCACATTAAACACCCGTAAGATGTCAGTGGAGAAGATTGTTTACCCGCGCATTGATCCAATGAGTGATTCAGGTGATGAAAAAGACCTCTATCCAAAAAAAGAGGTGAGGCAATTTCCCAGACCAGACGTTAATTACTATTAAAAAATAAAAAGGCCTCCACTAGGGAGGCCTTTTTATTTGTTGTGTGTGTAGGGTCTTTAAGAAATTTTGCTTGCTTCAAGTCTTGCCAGAGTTTCAAGGTGGCGATCGATTTCGGCCTGGATCTCAGCGTTTCTAGCATTGTTCGCTCTTAGTTCTTGCTCAAGAGCAGTAATCGTCAATGTTAGCGTATCGATTTCTTTATCGATTAAAGCGATTTTTTCCAGTCTCTTTTGAGCTAGAAGTTTTGTCGCTTCTTCAGCTTTTTTTAGAGCTGTGTTGTCTTCAAGTTTTGTGGTCTTTGCCAGAGCATTTGCATTGGCCGTTGTTGCTGTCGGGAAGTTGAACTTCTTTTGAGCTGCAACTGGATTTCTTAGAGAGTCTTGTCTCATTTGCTCGCTTCTTGCTTTCATATCTTTTGGCAAGTCTGTCGATTTAACAAAGTAAATTCCCATACCCGCTAAAACAGTTAACATTGCAATTCCTTCAATCATAAATCCCTCTCGTGTGCGATTAATCCTAATGCCCCATCGTAACAAGTTTCGGCCCTCCCATGGGGCGTTGATGTAAAAAATGCTTCCCTGTCAAAGTTTTAGACACTTTTTAGCCTAAAAAGAGACCTGTTTTTAGTAGTTTAGATCTTGTAAGGATTATCTTCTGGAAGAGAGGTTGGGGCTGCACATATATTATCGTGTTTTTTAATTTAGAAGGAGTTCGCCATGGTTAAGATGTTATGCTTGTTCTTGGTTTTGCAGACCACGGCCTTTGCTGCTGGGATTTCCGTATCAGTTAATGAGAAAAAAGAAGTGGGCGCTTTTAGCGTTGGTGTTGGATCGGCAGTTACCTTAAAAAGCGATGATGAAAAACTCAATGGGGCAGCAACCTTTTTAGGAAAAGTCATTCATTCTGACGGCAGTGAATCTTACCAAATGTACCTGGATAAAAAAGGCAAGAAAGTTTACTACATCGACGCCAGTGATTTTGCCCGCAAGAATTCAAAGCTTCAGACAGTCATTGATCCTTATGAGCAAGCAGGTGGGACGTGTACAGCGTACGCGATCTATGGCTTCTTACAACAAACTCATCTTTCTGGTTTTGAAGGAACAGGGGAGCTTGCGAAAACTCTTTCTTCTGAAGACACGCGCACTCATTTATTAGCAGACGCTATTAATGAATACTACCTGACTCCAGCTCACCGTTATTCAATTAGAGGAATCCTTGATAAGTACGGAAAGAAGTTTGGTTTTAAATGTAAAAAATTTCAAACAGACACATACGAATCAGCGAAAGCTCATGTGATGAAACAACTTGATCAAGGATCGCCAGTCATCGTTTCATTTAATATTGGGCCTAAGATGGTACAGTCTCCTTTTAAACTTGAAATGTATGGACACACGAAACCAGAAATTGATGGTCGCCTATGGATTCCAAGAAAAGTGGGAGAGAGAAACAGCGGTGGGCACACGATCGTGGCAGCAGCTTCATTTACTCATAAAGACCGCTTGTATTTTGTTATGGTGGACTCTGATTGGTCAGAGCCAAGAATCTGGGATGCAGAAGAAACCCTAAATAATAAGACCGCGGTTTCTGAAATCGAATTTGTCACCTGCAAATAATCTGAGTTTCCTCATAAAAAGGCGTAAAATGTTGCTACTAAGAGCAGCATTTACGCCTAAAATTCTAAAAAAACATTCAAAAGTCATCATTCTTTAGCTAATCTTTTTTAAATTTATTTTGACCTACACTAGAGGAATATTCATGAAACATTCATTCCAGAACTTTCAAGTTGACCACATGACACTTCTGCTTCAACCGCGCCTGTATAACGTCGCGTACGTAGCTTTCAATGTTATTTTTGGAGTGACTCCAGAAAACCTTCTTTATGAAAAAAGAAGAGAATGGGTACCAGGACAAGGTGAGCAGTCACTAACGTTTGCTGTTCAAGTTGGCCAGGCAGCTCCAGATGATAAAGCAAAAAACAAAACAATCTTCGCAGTTGTTCAGCCTTCAGAGCCTTTAACTCAGCCATCTCACGTAAGAGAGATGCTTGACTCTCACAACTCTGCAGCTCTTTGGCAGCACATCGCTTTAAGAACAAATGATCTTTTAGCTTTCCATAAATTCGCACTTGAGCGCGGAGTTCAATTCATCACTCCAATCCTAAAAGACGATCACGATGACCTGATTCAGGTTTTCAGTGGAGAGTGGTTCTACCCGGGAATCAGATCGAGTGGGATGTTCTTTGAATTCGTTCAAAGAAGACCAAGTGCTGATAGCCTTCTGGCAATCCAGGAAGCAAACCGCGAGTTATGGTTTAGAGATAAAACATTCCTTGGCCTTTACGGAGAAAAAGAGCGCGAGTACCAAAGTGGTAACGTGACTCCATTCCTTGATTTCGCTCTATTTGAAAAAATTGAAAACGAAATTAAAGGTCTAAAAATTTGGGAAATCACACCTGATCATATCCAGCGTTGTGAAGACATGATGATCGATTTCACTAAAAAGAAAAATTCATAATAAAAAAGGCCCCTCTTTGCGAGGGGCTTTTTTTACTGCTTGCTCGGACCAAAGTGTTTTGCTCAAGGGATATTTGGTATAGAGAGACCAGTAAATCGGTCGCATTTCCTCACAACAAAAAACAGTGTGTATGCGATATCATCGAGTTAAGCTCATTTATCAGTTGGCATCGTGAGTGCAATATTAAAAGACAAGATGGCCAGATGAACAGTCTGGTTGGTGTTAGTGAAAGTGTATTGAATAGCTAACGCTCAAGTCATTTAAGAGCTAAAAAGTATGTTTGAAGAGTTACGATTGATAAGATCCACACTCTGATGAATACGTAAAAGATGGTTCATTAATATGCTCCGATCGATTAGTTTTAGCTTGAAGAACTTGATCTTAACAATCAATAAGAAGCCATCCTTTAACGGGTGGCTTTTTTATTTTTATGACCAACTTAAATTGGATTGATTTGGTGCTCATTGCCCATCGTTGTTTGATAACCTAATCTCTCGATATGAAAAAAACAATCATACTATTCATTTTTTCGGGAATCTTAGCGTCGTGTGTAGGTGATAGTGGAAGCACAGGCGGTGAGACAACCATTTTATCAACTTATACCGAGAGGCCTTTTCCATCGGACAATCCATGGAATCAGGATATCTCAAAAGAACCTGTCGATCCTAACTCAGATGTTTATATCAATTCGTTAGGAAGAACTGCGACTATGCACCCGGACTTCGGAACGTGGTGGGATGGTGCTCCTAATGGGCAACCATTTATTGTTGTTACTGGTAATCAGAAAAAAGTCCCTGTGACTTTTGAATATGCTAGAGAAAGTGATCCTGGACCTTATCCGATCCCTGCGGATGCTCCTATTCAAGGCGGACCGAATGGTTCCGGCGATAGACACGTGATTGTCGTCGATAAAGACAACAATCTTCTGTATGAACTCTACCGTGCTTTCCCTGATGGCAAAGGTGGATGGACTGCAGTGTCGGGAGCTGTCTTTGATTTATCATCTAACAAAATGAGGCCAGCGGGACACACTTCTGCCGATGCAGCAGGACTTCCCATTTACCCAGGACTGGTTCGTTATGATGAAGTGATGGTTAAAGGAGAAATCAACCACGCGATTCGTTTTACGGCCAATAGAACCCGCCATGCTTATGTGTATCCTGCAAGACACGCGGCCGGAAGCTCCAATGATCCATCTCTGCCTCCGATGGGGATGCGTGTGAGACTCAAAGCTAATTATGACATTTCTTCTTACCCGGAGAGTGTACAAGTCATCCTGCGCGCTTTGAAAAAGTATGGGATGATTCTCGCTGACAACGGTGCAAGCTGGATGATCAGTGGCGAGCCTAGCGACAATTGGAACGATCAGGAGCTGCATACTATTAAGCAGGTGCCGGGAAGTGCTTTTGAGGTCGTTAAGATGGGAACTTTGAATCAGTAAGAAATTAAACATGCAATTAAAGTTGACTGAGATAAATCATCTCTTCTAAACTTTAATCGTATGTTCAATAACTATACTTTCCACATCAAGGCCTTAGTCAATTTAGGGATCTCAGTTGCGATCATCTTTGCCATTTTCTATTGCTGTCAGTTTATTCTTCGTCTGCTGACAAAAAAGCAGCTGGCCTGGTTAAAACCTGTACATTTTAAAAATAATGAAATCATTTCAGTCGATATGATGGCCAAAACTTTGGCCAATACGGTTAGAGTCCTTCAATGGGTTTTAATTTTATCTGCGCTCTATATTTCTATTCCATACATCCTTCAGGAGTTGCCAACAACTCACGATTACGCAGTTACTTTGATGAGTTCTGTGCAAAAAAATCTGTGGCAAGTGGGAGATAGTCTTCTTAATTTTATACCAAACGTTTTCTTCATCGCATTTGTCATTTTTATCACAAGAGCAATTGTAAAGTTTCTCAAGTTCATTTTCTTGAAAATTGAAAGAGGCGAACTGGTTATTGATGGCTTCTATGCAGAATGGGGAAATACGACTTTTCAACTCCTGCGCTTTTTTATTTGTATGTTTGCTCTGGTGATTATCTACCCTTATTTGCCGGGGGCCGGCACCAAGGCACTTGAAGGGGTCTCTGTTTTTGTCGGTCTAATGATTTCCCTGGGCTCATCATCTGCTATTGCCAATATCATTGCGGGAGTAATGATTAGTTACATGCGTGCCTTTAAAATTGGCGACTATGTAAAGATTGGTGATTCGATGGGGAGAGTGATAGAAAAAGGTTTGATTGTGACTAAGGTGATGACCTATAAAAATGAAGAGATCACTATTCCCAATACTCAAATTTTAAGTTCTCAAGTAACAAACTATACAACTCAAGCGCAGTCGAAAGACCTGATTCTTTATACGACGATAACTATTGGCTATGATACTCCATGGCCTAAAGTTCATCAGATGATGATTGAAGCGGCGGAAAGATCTCCGCTTATTTCCAAGGATAGAAAGCCTTTTGTTCTTCAGACGGCCCTAAATGATTACCATATATCTTATCAGCTCAATGCCTTTACCGGGCATGAGGATAAGATTCCCGGCGCTTATTCTGAGCTTCACCAAAACCTTCAGCAGGTCTTTTCAGAGAATAAAGTCGAGATTATGTCTCCAGGCTTTACAGTGCTTAGAAACCAGCCTAAAGACACAACACCTGTGCTTTAGCGTCGGTTCTTACAAAGGGCATCTCTGCCTCAATTTGCTGCACTTAAATTATTCTTCATAAACTGATATGAATCATGGTTCTTGAGCGCAAAAGCTCTATTATGGGCTTACATAGAAACATTTTGGAGAAATTTATGGAAGACAAATTGACGAGAAGATCCTTCTTTCAAATGGCAGTCGCCGCAGCGACAATCGTCCCATTTGCACTGAAGGCAACTAAGTCGCTAGCTGCTGACAGCTGTCCTAAGGGTCCACCTGCAGGCAAGTCAATCGCTTCTGGGACAGAGGGAATGGGGAAAGGTTTAGAGTACGTTGCAGACGCTAAAACTTCAAAAAACGCCAAGTATAAAGCGGGAATGGATTGTGGAAACTGTAAGTTCTTCAATGCCGCTAAAGCTGAGGGAGGATATGCTCCTTGTACAATGATGGGAATGAAATATGTTTCTACTTGTGGATGGTGTAAATCTTATGCAAAAAAAGCATAACGAACTCTTACAAAAATACAATCGCCCCGGTCCCAGATACACTAGTTATCCGCCGGTACCATTCTGGAAAGGGGCGCCCGATGAAGCAATGTGGATTGGTCATTTAAAAACCATCTACAGCGATAAAGAGGGGATGGACCTTTATGTGCACGTCCCCTTTTGTGAAAAGCTTTGTTACTACTGCGGCTGCAACCGTATCATTACCAAAAATCACAATAATGAAGAAAAGTATGTGGATCTTATTCTCAAAGAATGGGACATGTATAAAACACGACTGGGCTTTACTCCAGTGATCAACTCTCTGCACTTTGGTGGAGGAACGCCGACATTTTTATCGGCAGAAAATTTAGAAAGACTTATCCAGGGACTGACTGAAAGAAGAAGTCCTTCTTTTATAGGGTCAATTGAGATCGACCCAAGAACAACTAACTTAGAACATCTGAACTGTTTTAAGAAAAATGGCATTGGCCGTGTTTCATTAGGCATTCAGGATTTCGACAGCAATGTACAAGCAGCAATCAACCGCAAGCAGTCTTTTGAGCTGGTCGAAAACCTGGTTAATGAATTAAGGGCACGTGGAATTGATTCTATCAATTTCGATGTCATTTATGGCCTTCCAAGACAAACAGTAGAAACCATTACTGGAACGTTTGAGCTGATTAGAAAATTAAAACCAGATCTAATTGCTTACTACAGCTATGCTCATTTGCCGGAAAAATTAAAAAACCAACGTTTGATTAAAACAGAAGAGCTTCCTGATGCCCAAATGAAGCATGCTTTATATGAAAAAGGCAAGGAGCTTCTGGCCTTTGATGGTTATGAAGATGTGGGAATGGATCATTTTGCTCTTCCTAATAATTTCCTTTATCAGGCAAAAGTAGAAAACAGGCTCCATAGAAACTTTATGGGTTATGTGGATAAGAAATCAAAAATTCTTTTAGGACTTGGCCCTTCATCAATTTCAGATTCATCACTTAGTTTCATGCAGAATGAAAAAGGCTTTAATGAATATGAAATGAAAATTCAGGCAGGGAAACTTGCGATGATGAACGGACACGTGCATGAAAACGCAGATCTTTGTGCCCAGGAAATCATTTTAACTTTAATGTGTAAAGATGAGGGAGAGATTAAAGAAAACACTCCACATTTAAATGAAATCTTAAAAGAGTTGGAAGAGTTTCAGCGCGATGGCCTTCTCATTATCAAAGACAATAAAATCCAAGTTCTCCCTGAAGGAAAAAAGTTCATCCGCAATGTGGCCATGACTTTCGATTTTTATTTCAGAGAGAAAATGCCAAAAGATAAATTCAGCCAGACCATCTAATTACTTAGATGGTCTTAGAACTAAAATATCACATGGTGAATACTTACAAAGAAAGTCAGTAAAAGAACTGGAGAAGAATCCGGCAATACCGTGTCTTCCTCGTGTTGCTGTTACAACTAAATCTGCATTCACTTTGTCCAAATAGTCCTTCACTCTTGCTTCCGGACTATGATCAAAAAAGCATTTAAAAGTTGCCTGAGCTTCTGGAACTCCGAGAGTTTTTGCCAGGTTTTTCTGAATGGCCACAGCACTTGATTCAATTTCAGCATACTGTGATTCAACAGGGTAAACAAAAGCGCTTAGTTCAGAGTTGTAAACTTGAATTTCAATCACTGTCACGAAGTGAACCTTGGCATCTGAGAGGTCCAGGTCGCGTTTAAGTTTTCCCAGTGTTTTAATACTATCTTCTTCGAGTGAGGCACAGAGAACATAATTTTTCATAGAATCCTCCTGTATTCTTTTATTCTGGTATAGATAAAAGAAAATGACATTTGTTTTATTGTTCATCTTTTGTTTTCTTTTTCATGTGACGAAGATCATCTTTTTGAAAGCTTTTTGTCAGGTTTGTCTCTGTTTATAAGTTGTAGAATAAAAACAACTAGAAGGAGGAACATATGACAAAAAAAATTCCACAGATTCAGCGCTACATGACAACAACTCCCGTCACAATCGGAAGCCAGGAGTCTTTACAGTCAGCTAAAAGTATTATGAGCGAACTTAACATCAGACATCTTCCAGTCGTAAATGATGGAAGTATTTTAGGCGTGATTTCGGCCCGTGATATCGATTTTATTCAAGGGATCAGAGGCACAGACCTGGCGACTCAAAAAGTAAAAGATGCCATGACTGTTGAGCCTTATATTGTTTCAGCAGAAACTGAGCTGGCCGAAGTGTGTGATGTGATGGCCTCGCAAAAAATTGGAAGTGTCCTCGTTCAAGATAATAAAAAACTTGTTGGGATTTTTACTTGGGTGGATGCGCTTAATGCCATGGCGGATCTAATGCAAACTCGTCTTAAATAATCATTCTTAATGGCACATCATTTGACTTGCGGCCTTTCCCTGCTGATCGGCCGCAGTCGCTTCATTAAATTTCACGACTCGCACACCGACAGTCATAATTCCAATCAGGATCAAAGTCACGGCATAAGTCTTTGGGAGTTTACTCTTAAAAGGGCTCAGGATTTTTTGAAATAGGCCAGGGGCAACGACCATTGCCGGGAGAGTTCCTATCCAAAAGAAAATCATTGAGACTAAAGAAAGAAGTGGGTGGCCAAGGGCCATTGTTCCTAAAGCGATTCCATAAAGCAGGCCACAGGGAAGGAAAATAGAAATCATTCCAGTGAAGAACGCCTTAGAGAATCCTTTATTTTTAAAGACAAGTTTTCTCCATAGGATTCCATAGAAGGTCCCCATGAATTTTGGCATTGGTAACTCTGCTTTTTTCCCCCTGAAAGATTGAATTCCCCAAAAGAGGAAAAGGACTCCCAGGAATAATCCTGGGAGAAGAGATAATAGAGGAGAGTTGCCTTCAAATTTAACGAAGCTTCCTAAGAAGCCGGCAAAAAGACCAATGGCCATATAACCTAAAAGTCTGCCTGTCTGGTAGCGATAGATGTCTTTTTCCTTGTCACAGCTTGCAGTGACAAGGCCTCCGCACATGCCTACGCAGTGAAGGCTTCCGCCAAGACCTGCAAGGAATGATACCCAGGGAAAAAAATGTTGAATATCAATGGACAGGGCCGACAAGTACAACCTCCTTAGTCGCAATGATGTTTCCTGAACTATGATCAACAATATCAATATTAATTTTCTTAGTCCCGCTCTCTAGTAGAGTTGGTGGAAACTTGAAGAAGACAATAACTTTCTTTTCAAAGCTTACCAGGTCAATAGGAGAGACTGGAGTAATAATCTTAATTTTATCCTGCATGGCCGGATCATGCACTTTTAAAACCACTTTATAATCTGCACCACCTTGATGGTTGAATTTAACGGTAAAGCGGTTAGTGACTGTCTGATCAATATAAGTGAATGTTTCACTGCCTCGAAGGAAAAGAATCTGCAGATCAGTGCTCTTATTGATAAAGAGGATAAAAATCCCGACAAAAAGAAGAGAGATGGCCGCATAAATCATAGACCTTGGAGTGATAGTTTTTCTTGGCACTCCATTAAGTTCATTTTCAGAGCCATAACGAATCAGACCGGTTGGTCTCTTCATCTTGATCATGATTTCATCGCAGGCATCAATACAGTTTGTGCAAGCGATACACTCCAGCTGAGTCCCACGTCTGATATCAATACCAGTCGGGCATACTTTTACACAGTTGTAGCAGTTGATACAGTCACCTTCGTTTTCACGAAGAATGCCGGGAGTTCCTCTTCTTGGCTCACCACGCTTTTTATCATAGGCAATAACCAGGGAGTTTTCATCCATGATTACTGATTGCATTCTTCCGTAAGGGCAAGCGATGATACAGAATTGTTCTCTAAACCATCCAAAGTCTAAAAGGAAAATTGTTGTAATGATCATTGTCGCAGAAAAGATCCCGAAATGCTCAAGCGGGGAGCCCATTGTCATATGAAACAATTCGCGCGGGCCAATAAAGTAGCCGATGAATGTATGGGCAATGTGAAGAGAGATAACTGCAAAGATAATCCATTTCAGCGCTTTTTTAAAAAACTTCTCTGCCGACATCGGTGCTTCATCCAGCGCTCTTCTTTCTCTGGCCGAGCCTTCGATGAAGGATTCAACCTTTAAAAATAAGCTGGAAATAAAAACCGTCTGCGGGCATCCCCAGCCGCACCAGACGCGACCGAATAAACTGGTCATGAAAGCGATAAAAAAGATGGAAGAAATGATGATAAGAAAAAACAAAATGGGGTCAACTCCGAAAAAAGTTGACCCCATAAATGTAAATTCACGGTTGATAATGTCAATCAAGAGCGCAGGCTTCTTGTTGATGTATATCCAGGGCAAGACGAGATAGAGTCCAATTAAAATCCAATAGACAATATCTCTTCTGTCCTTCCAGATTCCTTTAACGTCCTCCGGGTGTAGGTACACCCGGTTTCCGTGTTCATCAACAGTGCCTAAGCGCTCACTGTCCAGTTCAAAGCGGTTCTTGCTCATTCGACCTTATTTCCTTGTGGTGCTTTACCACCAGCTTGATGAGTGTGGTGCAGAGTCTGAACGTAAGCGACGACCTGATAAATTTCGTCGCGGCTTAAAACCTCTGACCAGTTAGGCATACCGTTTTCAACAACTCCGTGGAAAACCACGGGATAGATTGTCTCAGGAGTCCCTTTGGCCCATAGCCAATACTCATCAGTTAAGTTCGGACCAATGTCTCCTTTACCTTTTTCAAGGTGACAGGCCACACAGTTATTAGTGAAGACTTCTTCGCCTTTTTTAATTCCATCTGGAGTGTTGAATTTCGCATACACTTCCGGGTTGAAAGTCGATTCCTGTCTTTTGAATTCTTCTTGTGCCGCAGCGATAACCGCGTAATCTTTTTTGAATTCATCTCTCAGGGAAGGTCCTCCCATTAATTGATAGTATGTAAAGTAACAGATGGCAAACACAATACCGCCCCAGAAAGTAGCGGACCACCACGATGGAAGCGGGTGGTTTAATTCCTGAATTCCATCATAGTCGTGGTCTAAGAGAAGATGTTTTTCATTTTCTTCGACATGAAGTTTAGTTTCTTGTTTCATATTAGTGTCCTCTTCTCATTTCAGTGACTCCGTCTTCCAGAGGGATCATTGAAGCCTGGTCGTACATTCCTTTATTGTCTTTTTTATAAGTCCAGTATGTGTAGGCCGCAAAACAAACCACGAAGATAATAAGTCCTGTGATTGGCAACCATGGCATATCAAAACTACTTAGAGCGTCCTGTTTCATTGTTGAACCTCCGATTTACCGTAATCCACACCAATGCGTTGTAGGTAAGCAATCAGTGGGATGATTTCTTTATCCAGAACTTTTTCAGGCACACCAGCTTCAACTAAGTTGTCGCGGATTGACTGGGCCTGAGTTTGGGCATTGGCCACAGAAGCGTCGATTTCTGCCTGAGAGTATGGAACACCCAGAGTCTGCATAACTTGCATTTTCTTTGGAAGTGATCCGTAATCAGTTTTCTGGTCAAACAGCCAAGTGTAACGAGGCATGATTGATCCGGCCGTTACTTCACGAGGATCCCACATGTGACGGTAGTGCCACATATTTGGGTATTTTCCACCAACGCGAGCAAGATCCGGTCCAGTTCTCTTAGAACCCCATTGGAATGGGTGATCGTAGACGAATTCAGCAGCTTCAGAAGCTTTACCATAACGAAGAACTTCGTGGGCCATCGGACGAACAGTTTGCGAGTGACATAGGTAACAACCTTCACGGATATAAATATCACGTCCAAGAAGTTCAAGCGGAGTGTATGGTTTAACTACATCAAGTTTTGTGATGTATTGTTTAGATAAAACCGCTGGAACAATTTCAATCGCTGTCCCAACAAGGATCGCAACCAGAGAAAGAACCGCGAAAATCATCGGCCATCCTTCCAGTTTTCTGTGAGGAGTAGCAGTGTGTTCGATAGAAGAGTCATCAAGAGCGTACGCCTCGTAAACTTCTTCTTTGCCAACTGATCCCGATTTTGCTGTTTTGTATAAGTTATAGATCATGAGAACAAACGAGACGAGTACGAATGTTCCACCAATTGCTCTAACCCAATACATTGGAACAATTTTTACAACAGATTCAATGAAGTTTGGATAAACGAGTTTTCCAGAAGCATCGATTGCTCTCCACATTAGTGACTGGCTGATACCGGCAATCCACATTGAGACGATGTAGAGGATAATACCGATAGTAGCTGTCCAGAATTGGATCGTTGCTAAGCGTTTTGAGTAAATTTCAGCATTCCATAATCTTGGAACAAGGAAGTATAGGACACCTGCAGTTAAGAGATAGTTCCATCCAATTGTTCCGGCGTGAACGTGTCCAGGAATCCAGTCAGTGAAGTGGGCGATAGAGTTTACAGATTTAATTGAAAGTAGTGGTCCTTCAAAAGTCGACATCCCGTAGAAAGTAAGGGCAAGCGCCATGAATTTTAGAACCGGGTCTGTACGAACTTTGTCCCAAACTCCTCTAAGAGTTAAAAGACCGTTGATCATACCACCCCAGCTTGGTGCCCAAAGTGCAACTGAGAATACCATCCCCAGAGTCTGTGCCCATTCCGGAAGTGTTGTATAAAGAAGGTGGTGAGGTCCCGCCCAAATGTAGATGAAAACCAGAGACCAAAAGTGGATAATAGACAGTCGGTAAGAGTACACCGGACGGTTGGCCGCTTTAGGAACATAGTAATACATTAAACCCAAGAACGGAGTTGTTAAGAAAAAGGCAACCGCGTTGTGTCCGTACCACCATTGAACAAGAGCATCCTGAACACCGGCATACAGTGAATAAGATTTACCAATTGAAACCGGGATTTCAAGCGAGTTGATGATGTGAAGAACAGCAACAGTGATAATCGTTGCGATATAAAACCAGATTGCTACATAAATGTGGCGCTCTCTTCTTCTGATGATTGTTCCAAAAAAGTTAACCGCAAAGACAACCCAGATAACCGTGATGGCAATATCAATTGGCCACTCAAGTTCGGCGTATTCTTTTCCAGTTGTGATCCCGAATGGAAGAGTGAGTGCAGCTGAAATGATGATGAGCTGCCATCCCCAGAAGTGGATTCTGGAAAGTGTGTCGTTAAACAGTCTCGCCTTTAATAATCTTTGATGAGAGTAGTAGATCCCGGCAAAGATGGCGTTACCACAAAACGCGAAGATCGCAGCGTTTGTGTGGAGTGGACGAAGTCGTCCGAAAGTGGTCCATTGAAGACCAAGGTTAACGTGCCAATCAGCAAGCTGAAAGGCGATAGTTACACCAAGAAGCAGAGCTACTGCCCCCCAGATAACAGTCGCGATGACAAATAGACGTACTATCTGATCATCGTAGGAAAAGTACTCGAGCTTCCCAGTTCGAGTGGATGCGTGCGCGTTCATAGTTCTCCCTTGTGGGTGTTGTTATTAGACACTTTATTATGTTCATCTAAAAGCATTCTGTGTCCTGGTGTTTCAAGGTCATCGTATTGACCTTTCATCGTCATCCAAATAAATGAACCAACGAAGAAGGCCCCAAGTAAAAGAGCGAGAGGAATTAAAAAGGTGATTATTTCCATAACTTCCTTAAAGTTTTAGTTCCAGTTAAAGTTGAGATCAGTACAGTCAGTGAACTAAGCGGCATAATAATCGCTGCTGCCAGCGGTGAGATATGTCCGGTATAGGCCAGGAAGACTGAGACACTATTATAAGAAATAGAAAGCACCAGGTTTCTGTAGATGACCTTCATCGTTTCTTTTGAGATCACCATAAGTTCAGCAACTGAAGAAAGCCCCGGATAATTCATGTACACATCAGCGGCGCGAAGAGAGATGTCCATCGCTCCAAAAACCGCGATCCCTGTTCCGGCACTGGCCAGAGCGATCGCATCGTTGGCACCGTCACCAACCATAATTGAATTGGGAGTCGACTTGATGATCTGGCTTTTTTTCTCGGGAGAAAGTTCGGCCTGGTATTCATCTTTAGCTAGACCGAGTTTTAAAGCGATCTCTTTTACGTGCTCTGTTTTATCTCCAGAAAGAATTTGTAGTTTTAATCCTTCATTTCTTAGAGCATTTAATGAAGCCAGAGCATCTGGTCTTAGGGCATCCTGAATCTTAAATGCCGCTACTAGAACATGATCCTCGTAAATCCCATAATTTTTAATTTCGTAAAAGTGTCCGTTGATATGTCCGCTTACTCCTACACCCGGCATTTCTTTTAAATCAGAAACATCATACACGCGTGGAAGAGAAGATTTTACAAACTCTTTTAAGCATATTGCGACAGGGTGGAGTGAAGTTCTCTCCAGATTATGGATAATATCAAACACCGGAAGAGCTGTTTGATTGATAATATCCATCTGCATAACCTGAAGTTGGTTTTGAGTGATTGTTCCTGTTTTATCTATAAAGATTTTTTGGGCACGTGAAAGTTTTTCAATCACGGCATCGTCTTTTATGATGATTCCCTTTTGGGCCGCCTTAGAAAGAGTGCGGATAAAAGTTAAAGGAGTTGCAATTGCTAAAGCGCACGGGCAAGTGACGATAAGAAGAGTCAGAGCAAGTTCCAACGCTTCTTTCTGACTGCCGTGGCGTGCTGTCACGAAGTAGAGGATAACTGAAAGAGTCAGAACCGCACCGGCAAAGTACTTTGAAATCTGATTTGTGATATCGATGATCTGGGCCTTTTGCCCCCAACCAGTTTCTACATTCTTTAATATTTTTCCAAGACGACTTTCGTGATTGGCCTTCTCAACCTCAATGATAAGCTCACCGCTCACATTCATTGTCCCAGAGAATACCTGATCTTGTGCTTTGATTTTTTGCAGACCTGATTCACCAGTCAGAAGAGAGTTATTCAGGTAAGATTCACCTGAGATAACTTTTCCATCGGCCGGGATAACCTGGTTTGGAAGAATTTTTAAGAGATCGTTTGGTTTAATGAATTTAGGGTGGATTTCGACCACTTCACTATGATTATTTTCATTCACCTTTAAAACACTTTCACCTTGATAGAAAAAATGCAGGTCACTTGTGCTTAGACCTTTTTCCTGAATTAACTTCAGGAAGTAACGTGAAAGAAGAAGGAGAAAGACCAGGGCCGTCAGTGAATCGAAATAATTTTCCGGCACGTGGTTGATCAGGTTATAAATCCCCATGATTCCACCCATAATAAGCGAGAGTGAAATGGGGACATCGATGGAAAGGGTTTTGTTCTTAAGAGCGATGTACGAATTTTTATAAAACGGAAACGCGCAGTAAGTTAAAACCGGAATGGCAAAGAGTACTGTCAGTGCATTGAAGACTTGTTCGTATTCAGGTCCAGCGCCCGCATAAAGAGACACAGCATAAAGCATAATGTTTCCGGCAGCGGCAGCAGCGATACCGATTTTTAAAATCATTGAACGTTCTTCTTTGATTTTTAAATCAGCTGTTGATTGGTTTATTTTTAGCGGGTGAGGGCGGTAACCGATTCCATCAAGTTCTTTGGCCACTAGAGAAAAGTCTCCAGTACTGTCGATTGAAATCGTTGCTACAGAGCGACCCATGTTAAGTTTCGCTGAAAGAACACCTGGAACAAATGCCGGAAGTTTTTCAATGATCCAAAGACAGGCCAGGCAATGGATTCCTTCAAGGTAGAATTCCATTGTCAGTTCATTGTTCAAATTTCTATAAGCGTACTCATTTAAGAACTCAATGTCGTTCAGGTAAGAGTAGTGATTATTCTTTAATTCAACAGGAGCGCGTTTTTTTAAGAGAGCGACATTCTTTTTAATGTCGTAGTACTCAGAGAGACCTTTGAAGTTGATGATGTTGTAAACCGTTAAGCAACCCTGACAACAAAATGGGCCGGCGTCTTGGTCGTGACCTTTGTGATAGTAAGCAGTAATAACTTCCTGGTCGCAGTGAATGCAAGCGCTCATCATTATGTCTCAACAATTTGTTTTAATAAATTAACTATATCAGAATCTGCTTTTTGGTAAATCTCAATTAAAGTTGACTTATCTAAAAAACATACCTGAGTGTTGGGAAATACTTCAGCGCTAATCGGACTTGGGATTTTGTTCATCAGCTCAGCTACGCCAATTAATGAACCACTCTGAAGCATTTTTTTGAATTTCTTTTTTTTGCTAATCTGGATCGAGCCATCTAACACAAGATAGCCCGAGATCGGGATCTGCCCCTCATAAAAAAGATGAGAGTGAGATTTGTAAACTTTAGTAGGGAAATAGGCCGTAATTTTTTCGATCAAATCTCTACTTAGTTCGATGTGCTTTAAGAATTTCATAAGCCCATCATACATTCGCAGAGAGAGAGAAAATATAATCTAAATCAGCTTTCGAAAAAAAATATTAATAATGAATATTGGCCCAATTTAATAATTCATCTTCATTGATAACGTAGATAACTTTTCCTTCCTGCTCAATGATGCCGGCATCTTTGAACTCAGTCATGAAACGAATAAGTGTTTCATTGGCCGTTCCAATCATTGTCGCCATCTCTTCGCGGGTAAGTTTTAAATCAATTCTCCATCTATTTCCCTCTTTAGTCCCGTGGGTAGTCTTTAGAGAGAGAAGAAGTTCAGCTAAACGCTCGCGGACATTTTTTTGGTGAAGCGAAGTTAATTTATTTTCCGCATTCCCCATGTCGCGTGAAAGTTTGTTGATGATATTCAGTGCCACTGAAGGATTTTTTTCAATCAGTGAGAGGATGTATTTTTTGTCGATAAAACAAACTTCTGTGTCTTCCATCGCAGTTGCAGTTTTTCCAAAGTCTTCATCTGTGAAAAGAGAGCGGTGCCCCAGGATATCTCCGGCGTGAACTATGCGCACGATTGATTCTTTACCGTCAATTCCTGTGCGAGTTAACTTAATGTTCCCTGTGCTGATGCAGTAGAGACCAAACGGGTGAGTACCTTGAACGAAAAGAGTTTGTCCCTTTTTGTACTTGTTAGTAATCTTGTGCTGGCTGATATCTTCCAGTTCGGCAAGATTCATATTGCAGAAGATTCCATCATTCTTTGAGGGGCAGTGTTCACAGCTAGAGTGAGCGTCCTTTTTCATTGCTTTATTTTCCTTGGTTCTATCAGCTATTAACTTAACATTTAATGAGTAAAAAAACATGAGATACATCATGTTTTGTTTTTTATATTATTATACTCTCTGAGTAGGGATTTGGGAAAAGCACATACTTACTAATCTTGAAAGATTGGGTATATTTCTTGTAGGAGTAGTAGAAATGGCAGAGAAAATAGCACAAAAAGCCCTACTAAAATTTATACCAAAGCGTAAAACCCTCTCTAACAAGTCAGACGGCGGGGTGGCACTTATTGTAGCAGGGGGGGCCAAGTTCATGGGGGCGGGGCTATTAAGCGCTCTGGCATGCACGCGTAGTGGTGTCGGCTATACCCACTTAATGACTGATTTAGTTCATTACCCTTGGGTAAAATTCCCGGATTTCATTGTTCATAAATTTTCGCTTGCGACCTTAAAGAAACACTCGGGAAATGTTATTGCGATGGGGCCAGGGCTTGGGACTGAAAAGAGTAAGGCCCGTTTATTGCGTGCCCTTTTAGAAATCGGCGCTGAGAAAGTGATTCTCGATGCAGATGCTCTGAGTATTTTATCTCAAATGAAAGTCAAAACACTTCCTTCCTCATGGATTTTGACTCCTCATGAGGGAGAACTTGCGCGCTTGCTCCATGTTCCGGTTAAAGACGTCAAAACGAACCGAGAGCATTATTTGCAAAAGGCCCATCTGAAATTTGGATGTGTGATTGTGCTCAAGGGTTATGAAACCCTCCTGGCCTCTAAGGGAAAAATAACTTATGCCTCGTTTGGCTCAGTCGCCCTGGCAAAAGCGGGAACCGGAGACGTGTTGTTGGGAATGATTGCGGCCTTTCGCGCTCAGGGATTGGAAGCCTACGAAGCAGCGGCATTAGGAGTGCTCATTCATGGGACGGCAGCAAAAGACTGGGAGAAAAAAGGCAATGACCATCTGGGGTTAAGGCCAACGGATCTCATTGATCAAATTCCCCAGACGATTAAGCGTTTAAGATCTACTGCGAAAGGTAATTGATATTATCCAGGTTCTTAAAAAGTTTTTCTTCATCCATCCAGATTTTCCCGTCTTCAATTTCGTAGGGGTCACCCGGAATATTCCACGTCGGGCCCCAAGAGTTTTGGGCCAGGTACTGAAGTTTGTTGTTTTGACAACGATAACCAATCATAGTGATAGCATGGAAGCCATGGATACCAGTATTTGAACATGTGTTGAACTTGGTGCTCGAATTCTCCTTATGGAAATCATACTCAGGCTGATTCCAGAACTTAGTACAGATATCCAGTCCTACAGCTTTTTTATCTTTAATACTAGCAAACATCTTTTGACGATTTTGAGTTACTGTCGTGATAAATTTTTCTTTTGGCCCCTCTGGAGTGAAATCATCAGAATCGAAAAGAACACGGCTTGATTCACATTTTAAATTTTCCGGGATCGTGACACGTTTTTCAGGAGCGCAGTCCTTGGCAATTAATGAAAGAAGGGCGTCGTCGTATTTTAATCCGGCCTTAGAGGTAATAAAGTCGACAAATGCACTCATGTCGCTGAACGTCTTTTCAGGAAGGACTCCGGCGAGGTCTGAAGCTCTTTCAATCAGCTCTGAGTAATTACAAAGAACAGCATCGGCCTTGGCCTTGTCTTGAAACTCTTTTCTGTCTTTAAAGTAGGCGAGGACATTTTGTGATTTACAATCATCAAATTTACCTAGAGCAATGCGGTTATATTCAATTTGCATTGCATTTTTATCTTCAGGACTCATTGATGAAAGAATCTCTTTAGCAAACTTGTCTTTCTGTGTTGCAGCCGTTTTGGATTTATCCAGTTGTTTCATAAACGTGGTGAGATTACTTTCAAATTTCTCATAACCATCTTTGTTGGCAAAAAAACCATCCATTGCTTTAAACATCTTCTGGCGGTGTTCGTTCAGGAAGATAAAATTGATTTTACTGCTATTGTTGGTTGTACTGACAGAAATGTACCCCAGTCTATCAAAGCCCTGGCAGGCCGGACCTGCGCTGGAATTAATGCGGTTTTTTGATATACATTCCGGGTGAGCGTTAAGAGCACGGGTGATACTGTTAGTGATCAAACGCTCAAATTTATCTTCATCTTTTTTTGAACATTTTTCAGCAAAAAAAGAATCGCTGGAATTTTTGACGAAATTTCTAAGAGCATTGGAAAAGTGGTCGGCTTCTTCTCTTTTTCCCTGCATGCTTGTCAAGCCTTCTTGAAAAGCGAATCCAAAATGCTTCTGATAACTATTCATATAGCGAGAAGCGCCTGTAAGCGCAATTTCCTGCTTGTGTCTTGAGTCTTCAAAATTTCCTTTATCATTAAAAAATGTATGTTCTAAAGCAACATCTTCGGCCTTACATAAAGACCCAAATCCTGATACTCTTTGTCTATCGAGTGCTGCTTGGATTGTCTTGCAGGCAAATCCTCCATTGATGGCGGACTTGCTTTCATACAATGTCTTTCCATCGCTCGTTTGTTTATCAAGAGTGTAGAGGTAGTTGCCTTTGTTACGTTGCTCTTCAAGTGTTTTGTCGTTAGTGTAGTAAAGCCCGAGATTCAAGTATGAGAGATTCGGGTGATCAGGTATCACTGACTGCAGAAGGAGCGAGGATTGATTGGCGTAACAACTTCCAACACCGTCTTGATCCTGAACCGCGGCTTTCGCCAGAGGTCCATCTCCCTGATCCAGACGGACAACCTGGCCTTCAGGGATTCCACCGCAATCAAGTGCATAGACGTTGAGTGAGACGGTTAAAAATAAAAGTGCAGTTCTCATAATTAATCCTTCAACAATGAGCCAAGTGTAATGGCCGCGATCATTGAGCCATCATCAAAGCGGCAAAAAGAGTTTTCATTATTTTTTTGATCTTTAAGCATCACAATCGTCTTTTTCAAAACATCCTTGCAAACTACTGCTCCTGGATTTTTTCCGCCCGCTGAAGAACGCAAGGGGGCTGCAAAACTTTTTTTCTTTTTTAAGATTTGAGCGGCTTCACATTTTGATTTATCAAGAGAGACATCGTCGTTAAAGCAATTCTCAGAAATTAATATTTTGCTCGATGGTTGATAAGTCATCAGGTAGTGTTCATCGCTCTGGCTCCAGATTTGTTTGGTTAGCTCACTGGCATGCAGCTGCAGAGAAAAAATTGAGAGAAATAGTATAATTTTCATAAAAACCTCTGGATTTATTATAAAGGAATTGAGAAAACTTACCTGCTAAGGTCAGAAATTCCATTAAGAGAAACTTAAGATATGGCTGAGAGAATTTACAACAATAAGAAAGTTGAAATCATTGGAGACTATGGGGCATCACTTTCCATCATCGAAGTTGGATTGGGTTCTCTGTTGCACGCTTTCCACGTTCCATTTTCCGGAGTATTTCTCTCTCTTAATCAAGGATTCATTCTTTGCCGCGCCACCATTTTATCTAAAGAGCTCCCGGACAATAACTGGGTGGCCTACAATATTTCTAACGTCTCAGCAGTTTTAAAATCGCTTTCACCTGCAGGAAAAAAACTAGGGCCCATGCTTAGTTTAAGTATGCAAGGTCTGCTTTTTAATATTGGTGTTGCTTCTTTGGGGGTTAACCCCATTGGACTTTGTTTTGGAATGGCCTTGCTTTCACTATGGTCTTTCATTCAACCACTGGTGACTTATTATCTCTTTTTTGGCGACAAGCTCTTCAGTGCGGCCGAATACCTATTTGAAAAAACTCTTCCTTATCATAATTTAAAACCTGAAAGTCTGCTTTATATTTTTCTCGCACTGGTCGTCACGAAAATGCTTGTGGCCAGTGCTCTTGCTATTCTTGCGTGGCGCATACGCGGCAAGGCGATTTATGGAAAAAATTACGATGAAGAATTAATTCGTATGGCGCGTGAAAAAGGCGTGCGAGTTGCTCAGGAAGGTGTCGCGCCAAAAAATGCAGCGTGGCTCGCATTTAAAGATCTGTTTCGACCATTATTTTTAATTTCATTGGCAATGACAGCAGCTTTTCTTTATTTTTCACAAAGTGATCACGCACAAATGGGCTGGTACTTACTTCGACCAGTCGCTATTGGTTTTATTTTCTTTTATGTCTCGCGCACACTCACCATTGATCGTTGGCTGATGCGTTTAGAAAATGGAAGATTCCATTCATTCAGCTTGGGATGCCAAACTGCACTGGCAAAAATCCGCAGTTTTGTTTAAGAAAAAAACAAGAATAAGTGGTTTTTGTTTAATTCCTCCTATACCTTAATTGATGTTTTGGATTTCAATTTTTAAGGATGAAAGAGAGAGGCCCAAATGTCTAATAAAGTAAAAGTCTCATGTTTGCTTTTGTGTGCAGGAAAAAGCACACGCACTTATCCTGCTCATAAACTTCTACTCAAAATTGGTGATCAGACTCTTTTAAGAAGAGTCGCCGAAGAAATCGAATGCACCAGGTTTTATGAGATTCTTGCAGTCACTGGGCATGACCATTTGATGATTGAAAAAGAATTAAGAGGATTGTCTCTAAAGGTTATTCATAACGAAAATTATGAAAGTGGTATTCATTCATCTATTAGAGAAGGGATTTTACATTTAAGCCCTGAGACTGATTATTTTGCCGTCTGCCACGCAGATCAGCCCATGCTTACATATAAGCATTACAACAAGCTCATCGATGCAGCTCAGAGTGCGGCCCCTGGAACTAAACTCATCTATCCTTCTTTTAATGGCAAGAGGGGATATCCCATCTTAATATCCATGTCCCTCGTTATGGAAATATTAGGTCATCACGACAACGATGAAGGATGCGCTTACTTATTTGCTCGTCATTCACACGAGTCCATGGGCATTGAAATGGAAGATGAGTTGTCTTTTATAAAAGTAGAAACTCCTCAAATCTTTGATCAAGTGAAGTTTCATATCAGTAAGCAACTCGACAATTGATGGAAATAGTGATAAGGTTGAAATGCCCGAAAATAGCTAAAAATGGAATGTGCTTTTAGCTGTTTACCAATGAAGAGCCATAGATTTGACCTATCGCTAAAGAATTAAAATCAATTATCTCTATTTCAAAAAACACCGTAAAATGATCAAGAGAATTTAGTTTCTTGTTCAATAACCATTGTATTCAAAAAGGAGAAAAAAATGGCTGCAACATTAATCAACACTAAAGTTACTGACTTCAAAGCACAAGCTTTCGTAAATGGTGACTTCAAAACTGTGACTCAAGACGACCTTAAAGGAAAATGGTCAATTTTCTTTTTCTACCCAGCTGACTTCACTTTCGTATGTCCAACTGAGCTAGGGGACATGGCAGATAAATACGCTGAATTCCAAAAACTAGGTGTTGAAGTTTACTCTGTATCTACAGACACTCAATTCACACACAAAGCTTGGCATGACACTTCTGAAACAATCAAGAAAATCAAGTACCCAATGCTTGCAGACCCAACAGGTCACCTTTCAAGATTCTTCGGTGTTCATATTGAAGAAGAAGGTCTTGCTTACAGAGGAACATTCCTTGTGAACCCAGAAGGGATCATCAAGCTTGCTGAAATCAACGACAACGGAATCGGAAGAAACGCTGACGAACTAATGAGAAAAGTTCAGGCTGCTCAATACGTTGCTGCTAACCCTAACCAAGTATGTCCAGCTAAGTGGACTCCAGGTGCAGCTACATTAAAACCAGGACTAGACCTAGTAGGAAAAATCTAAGAATTGAGATTTTACCTTAATAGAGGCGGGAGAATGCTCTCCCGCTTCTTTTCTCTCGAACTATAAAAAGGAATTTTAAAGAGGACGTTATGTTAGACAACAATATTATCGAGCAATTAAAATCAGTTTTCGCCAAATTAGAAAAAAATGTAGACTTAGTTTACAGCGAAAGTGACCACGCCGATCAAAAAGACCTGGTCAACATGCTGGAGCAAGTTGCAGGAACTTCAACTAACATCACGGCCAAGCCTGCAGTAGGTGATCATAAAGCACCTTTTCCTCAGTTTCATTTAGAATACGCCGGGAAAGCAAACGGTATCACGTTTAAAGGTATCCCGAGCGGACACGAGTTCACATCGCTGATCTTAGCGATCTTAAACTCAGACAATAAAGGGAAATTCCCTGATGATGCGATTTCAAACCGTATGAAAAAATTAAAAGGGCCGGTTGAAGTCAGAACTTATGTTTCACTTACATGTGAAAACTGTCCGGATGTCGTGCAATTCTTAAATCAAATGGCCGTGATTCACGGAAACTTTAAGCACACCATGATCGATGGGCAATACACTCAAGAAGAAATTAAAACACTGGGTATCCAAGGGGTCCCAAGTGTAGTGGTCAACGATAAAATGATTTATTCTGGCCGCTTAAATACAATCGACCTGCTATCAGCACTGGAAAAAGCTTTCGGTGTTCAGGAAGCAGCTGGCGAAGTGATTAGCCAAGACCTTGGCGAGTATGATGTGGTGGTTGTTGGTGGTGGACCTGCTGGTGCATCTGCCGCGATCTACTCTGTTCGTAAAGGTTTAAAGACAGCGATGCTTGCTGAGCGAATCGGAGGTCAGGTTCAGGATACAAAAGGAATCGAAAACCTAATCGGTGTAAAATACACTGAAGGTCCTCAACTTGCCGCTCAACTTAACCAGCACATCGCTGAGTACCCGGTTAAAGTTTTAGAGCACAGACGTGTTCAAAACGTAGTCTCGGAAGGAAAATTTAAAATTGTTCACTTAGAAGGTGGAGAAGTGATTAAAACGAAAGCACTGATTGTTGCAACTGGTGCTAAGTGGAGAGAGCTTAATATCCCAGGTGAAAAAGAGTATATCGGCCGTGGTGTTGCTTTCTGTCCACACTGTGATGGACCTTACTACAAAGGTAAAAAGATTGCCGTTGTTGGTGGAGGAAACTCTGGTGTTGAGGCCGCTATTGATCTTGCCGGTATTGTAAAAGAAGTTGTCCTGTTTGAGTTTAACGACACGTTAAAGGCCGACCAGGTTTTAGTTAATAAACTGAAGTCGCTGCCAAACGTTTCAATTGTAACTGAGGCCCGCACATCTCAAGTTCTAGGAGATGGTGGAAAAGTTGTTGCTCTTGAATATGAAAACAGAAAGACAAAAGAAATGATGAAAGTCGACCTGGATGGAATTTTCGTTCAGATCGGACTTCTGCCAAACTCAGGATTTGTAAAAGATGTCGTAGAGACAACTAAGTTTGGTGAAATTGTAGTAGATAATAAAGGTAGAACAAATGTTCAGGGTATCTATGCCGCTGGAGACGTTACTACTGTTCCTTATAAGCAGATCATTATTGCCATGGGCGAGGGAGCGAAAGCTGCACTTGCCGCGTTTGAAGATCAAATGTTAGCGTAATCCTCTCGCGTCTATTAGCTCATTTGAGCTTTTCAATAAAAAGGCCCTCGTTTGCGAGGGCCTTTCTTTTTTATCTTTCTCGCATGACACCTGGAGGTGGCTTGGGAGAGGCAAAAGCAGTAGTTGTAATAGCAGCTAAAAGGATAGTCAGAAAAATCGCTAGCATCGTTTTTTCTGCTGAAGTGATCGCCTTATGGCTCGAATGAGTCAGAGTTTTTGATTGAAGTGACTGCTCTAGTTGAAATGATGATCCGTACATCGTGTGCTCCTTTTTAAGTTTTACTGCTAGGGCGTATTACAATAGGTATGCCATGTTTTTTAGCTGTCATTTCAACAACTTTAGTAAGGATTGGTCTTGAAACTGTTTCAAATTAGGAACTTTGCGTATCAATTTAAGAACGCTTCTGGCTTAAATTGGGGGCAGGAAGAGAGTCTTATTTCTAACCTAAATTCAGGATATTGATCGAATCTTGAGACTTTTTTGCTATGGGGATGCCGATAGGTATTACACTAAGAAAGTTCTAACTCAAGGGTGAATTTACATGAAGCCTATTATTGAAATTAAAGGTCTTGCTTACGCTTATCCAGGTGAAAAAAAGAATGTTTTGAATTCATTTTCTCAAGCTGTTTTCCCTGGGGAAATAATTGGGGTTGTGGGAAAGAGCGGTTCGGGAAAATCTACATTAATGAAGTTGTTAGTACAGTTACAAACACCTTCGGAAGGAATGATTTATCTTGATGGAATTAATTCTCAGGATCTTGGCAGTCGGCATCTCTATTTAAGTAAAATTGCTTATGTTAACCATGAAAAAAATTTAAGTTCGAATTTAAAATTAAAAGAATATTACGAACTTTATTCACCTCTATATGAAGAATATTCTCAGGAAATAGAACAGCAACTTCTTCAGAAGTTTCAACTTAATGAAAATGATGCAATTTCAAGTTTGTCGACTGGCAATAAAGTTAAGGCGTATTTAATTTTTGCTTTAGCTACACAATGCTCTTTGATTGCGCTTGATGAGATAACTGCCGTTCTAGATCCTGGAAATCGAGATGATGTTTATGACGCTCTAAAAGAATGTTGCGCGAATGGAAGAACGGTTATTATCGCCACAAATATAGTTGAAGACCTAATAAATAATGTAAATCGAGTTTGGTATATAAAAAATAGCAATATTTCTGAAGAGAAGACGGAAGATGTTTTAAGTCTTTTTAAGAGAAGGATAGCCTAGTATGAGAAATGTTGTTTTTAAGCACTTAGGAAAAGAGCTCACTACCAATAAGTACTCTTATATCTCAATTTTAATTTGTTATATGGCCTTAGGGCTTATTGTATATTTGCAATTGTCTCATTTTTACACTGTTGGTCTTTTTGCTTTTTATTTATTTACATTGATTTATTATCTTCGAAATAAGAAGACATTATTACTTAGAGAGGAAGTGTTGCTGCTACCTTTATCTAGATTAGAATTAAGTTTTTTTAGTCTCTTTCATGCCTCTTGTACTGGTGCTCTCGTTTTCTTGATGTTCTTAATATTGGATACTGTCGAAGGAGAGGTTAATCTCAAAGGGATAGCATTTTATCCGCTGATCATATTATTACTTGCTTCAAATTTATTTACCCGTCCATTGAAAAAATTTAGAAAAAGATTTCTCATTAAGCTTGGCAGGATTTATATCGTTGGATTTTTAAGTATTATACTAATTGTTTTTGTTAGTGACTTTTCTAAAGCAAACGGGATTTTTTATTATTATCTAGCTATCGCAATAATGGGATTATTAATTATTTCTTATTATAGCTTAATTGTAATGAAAGACGATATTTTCAACGAGCATTTAAATTATAAACGACAGCTATTTTTTCCTGTGTTTGATGTCCCATTAATTTTATTAGTCTTTTTTATGGCTTTTATTTTCACTCGACATCATTTTACAAATGAGAAAGTTAAGACTGTAGTTGAGTATAAGAATCCAGTTAATGTGAATGACTAAGTAAGAAATTTTTAATTCCATTCATTCATATTTTCCTTCATTCTTATAAAATGAAAAAAATATTACCACTTTTGCTTTTGTTAAGTTTTAATTCGTATTCTCAAGTTTCTCTCGACGAAAAACAATTCCCAAACCCTGATCAGATCTATGTCCCAGGCAAAGACATTGGTTTCTCGAAGTATCTAACCAAATCATTAAGAGGCACTAAAAAAGTCGTCCTGACTTTTGACGACGGTCCCGATGCGACGACAACGCCAAGGCTTTTAGACACGCTTAAAAAATACGACGTCAAAGCGACTTTCTTTATCCTAACTGGAAACATTAATGAAAAAACTTTGCCTGTGGTAAAACGCATGATCGCTGAAGGCCATAATGTTGCCAGCCACCACCACAATCACATCAGCTCTGATACTAAGACGGAAGCTGTCTATAGAGCAGAGTTAAAAAAATCAATCCTGACAACGGCAACTTTAATCGAAGAAGAAAATGCGCTCAATAGAGAAATCTATTACCGCTTTCCTTATGGCGCTTATGGTTCAAAGACGCGCGCTTATCACCACATGAATGTCATGAAAGATGTTTCTAAAGAACTCTTTAACGACAACTGTATCAACTTCGCTTTTTGGGACATCGACACCGTTGATTGGTTAGCTGATATGACCCCTGATGATATCGCTCAAAATGTCATGGCCAACATTTTTGGTGGAACAGGTTACGATTTTAAAAAGAATTCAAATGGGACTTACTACAAAGTAAAAATTAATATTTCAAAACCTTTGGGCGGAGGAGTGGTGCTTATGCACGATGTGCACGCGCGCTCTGTGGATTCTGTTCCAAAGTTGTTGGAGAAATTTAAACAGACAGGTGTAGAAGTTCTGCCGATTCAGGAAGTCGAAGAGTTTTCATATAAAGGGAAAGAGTGCAGGCTGATTTAATCCCAACCAATCACATGATAGCCTTTATCCGCTAAACACTGATTGACGTAACGGCGTTTGATTTCATCCGGTGAGAGTGAGCCTGAAACTGCTCCACCGGCGCCACCAATCGCAGCTCCTTGAGCAAGCCCTCCACCAATATCACCAGTAAAAGCTCCGGCCACTGCGCCCATTGCTCCACCAACCATCGCTCCAAATCCAGCGCTCTTTGCGATCTTTTTTCCTTCAGAAGAACCCAGGTAAGTTTCAGCGTCTTTTATACATTGATCGATGTCAGCTTCCGAAGCCACTTTCCCTTTTGTTTTTAAAGTATCGTTGGGATAAAGCTTTGGTCTTGATGCACAAGATGTGAATAGGAAAAGGACAGCGAGTAACAGGGTGATTTTTGATGTTTTCATACTCTTATTATAAGAGAAATTAGGGCGCACTTAAACAATTTATACTTGTCATTTTTGCTCTCCCATAGGAGACTGCCGGCTTAATATTTACCTGCAAATATTCAAGAGACTACTATGAAGCAATCGCGTTTTGCCCGTATTTTGACTCCTACGGTTATTATTTCGGCCCTAGGTTATTTCGTCGACATGTTCGACATTACTCTTTTCGGTGTTGTCCGCGTCGGTTCGATGCAGGCCCTGGGAATCACTTCTATTGAAGAAATGATTCAAGTGGGTGTGAAGCTCTACAACTGGCAGATGGGGGGAATGCTTCTTGGAGGTATTTTCTGGGGAGTTCTTGGAGACAAGAAAGGGCGTCACACGGTTTTATACGCTTCAATTCTTATGTATTCATTAGCAAACATCTTTAATGCGTTTGTCACTGAAGTTTGGCAATACGAGGCCCTGCGCTTTTTAGCAGGTGTTGGTCTTGCTGGAGAGTTAGGTGCAGCGGTTACACTTGTTGCTGAATCACTTAACAAAGAAGACAGAGGTCTTGCGACAACTCTTATCGCCACTCTAGGGATGACGGGAAGTTTATGTGCGGCCCTGGTTGGAAAATACTTTGCTTGGAACCACGCTTACTTAATTGGTGGGATTCTAGGACTTCTTCTTTTAGTTGCGCGCTTTAAGAGCTTTGACTCTGAAATGTTTAAGAAACTTAAGCATTCAAACGTTAAACGTGGAAACCTAAAACTTCTTTTTGCTCCAAAAAGAGCGGTGCTTTATTTAAGTGCAGTTCTAGTAGGGGTTCCTATTTATTTCATTACTGCGATTCTTATGACGTTAGCTCCTGAAGTCACAAGCGAGTTAAGCTTAAAAACTCCGGTAACTGCAGCTGACGCTCTTATTTATGGATCAATCGGTCTAGCAGTAGGGGACTTAGCAAGTGGTCTTCTTTCACAATGGATGAGATCAAGAAAGAAGGCGATTGGATTCTTCCTGGCCACAGCGCTTACGTTAATGATCATCTACATGAATGCTCACGGTGCAAGTGACACGTTCATTTACCTTCTATGTTTCCTTCTTGGAACATGTGCTGGTTACTGGGCAGTTCTTGTAACGACGGCAGCAGAGCAATTCGGAACAGATATTCGTTCAACGGTAGCGACAACAGTTCCAAACTTTGTCCGTGGGTCGGGGATGATTATTGCAACGTCTTTCTTAATTATTAAGCCGCATTTTACTATCGTTCAAAGTGTACTTTTAATTGGTGGGGTTGTTTTTGGACTCGCTTTCCTTGCACTCTTTTTAATGAAAGAGACTTTCGGACGCGACCTGGATTTCCTTGAAGATGGAGAAAAAGAAACTGAAACGTCTCCAGAATTAGAACCAGAACTAGCTAACTAGAAACCAATCAATTCTTTCCATTCCGATTTTTTATTACCTTTCACACCCAGCTCATAATCAGCTGGGTGTGTTTCAGGGTCTATATAAGTTCCAAACATTCGATCCCAAAAAGAGAAAATCGTTGCCAGGTTTTTTAAGCGCCTGCCGTTTGAAGCGTGGTGAAGGCGATGAACTCTTGGTGTGACCAGAACCCATTCTACCCAGCGGTGACCGATTCTGGCGTTAGTGTGTTGGTAGAAGTTGGTGATGAGGCCAAAGGATAAATAAAAGAGAAGCTCACCACTTGAAAGATTAAAAAGCACGATTCCCACAGTTACACGTGAGAGGATAAAAGAGACGTAGTGACCGAAACTTGCTCTGAGTCCGGAAAACCAGTAAAGGTTTTCTACGCGGTGGTGATGAACGTGGGCCTTCCAGTACCAGCTGTACTTGTGCATGTAATAGTGGATCCAGTAATTCAAAAAATCCGTGATCAAAGTCGCCAAGGCAATCTTAGTGAATGACCCCAGCTCATGAAGAGGGGCGAGGATGCTTAAGTCTAGAGTTCGGTAGTAATTAATTAACGGCGTAGAGATCAGGACTCCACAAAGAGACAAAAGCATAAAGGCAATAATGTCTTTAGCAAATTCCTGCTTACGAGTAAGGTCCCTATCAGGCCATAGGTATTCGGCCAGGTGAAAGAGGCCACCTAGAGTGATAAAAACCATGTTCAAGATCAGCGAATGCTCTGAATTCATAGCTTAAAGTCTAGCAGAGAACCAAACCCGATACAACTGAGCGCCCTTAATAACTTCCATGTGCCTAAGTCATAAAAAAAACTTATTTCGAAATGTTTTGCTAGGGGATTTCAAGAGGACTATATAGCTTTTTGGAGGAACTTTTTTCGTGAAACTACTGAGCTTTTTTGCCCTTATCATCATCTCATTTCAAAACACTTTTGCCGATACCTTGGAGTCAAGGCTTGATAAGGCCATTACTTTAGGTTTGGATGAAAAACGAATTGTAGGCGCCGTTGTCCTGGTTAGCCGCGATGGCAAACTGGTTTACAATAAGGCGCATGGCTATTCTGACCGCGAAGCAAAGACTGCGATGACGACGGATTCACTTTTTAGATTAGCTTCAATTACCAAGCCCATCGTGACTGTCGCTGTTTTAAAACTAATTGATCAGGGAAAAATCAGGATTGATGACTCTGCTTCAAAGTGGATTCCTGAACTCAATAAAGAAATCACTATCCGCCATCTGTTAACTCACACGGCGGGACTCAATTATACATTCTTTGAAGTGCAAGACGGGCCCTATCACACACTCCGCGTTTCCGATGGTCTGGATAAAGCAGACATCACGCTGGAAGAAAACATCAAGCGCATTGCCCTGGCACCTCTTCTTTTTAAACCAGGGACTCAATGGAGTTATTCACTTGCAACAGATGTCTTAGGAGAAATCTTAACTCGCGTAGAGAAAAAAGATCTAGGGGCGATTATTGAAGAGCAGGTTTTAAAACCTCTGCAAATGAACGACTCAGGGTTTTTTGCTAAGGACGCTGGGAAACTCACAGCGGCCTATGTGGATGCGAAACCAGAACCAAAACGTATGGCCGAAACAGAGAGATTTAAATTTGCGGCCAGTGAAATTGTCTACTCGCCAGGAAGAGCGTTGGATAAAAAAGCGTATCCATCAGGTGGGGCGGGAATGGTGGGAACACCTGCAGATCTTTTAAAATTCTTCGAAGACCTGCGCATAGGTTCAACTCTTTTGAATAAAAATTCACATGAAGCACTGACAACGAATCAAGTAGGAACTCTTAATGTCGATGGCCCGGGATGGGGATGGTCATTAGGATTCAAAGTACTCACTGATGCCGACGAGGCCAAGTCTCCAATGGGGAAAGGAAGCTATGAGTGGGGTGGTGCTTGGGGGCACACATGGTGGGTTGATCCAACGAATAAGCTGACAGTGCTTATTTTAACTAACACCGCTGTCGAAGGGATGAGCGGGAAGCTTCCGGCCGACATAAAAAAGGCAGTTTACGCTGACGATGACTAAGAGAGTAAATCGAAGTGTGTTTTTTGCTAAGAACACACTGGAGAAAACTAACTAGATTTATCTATAGTAGTTTTCTTATGGAAAAACACTTTATCTCCTATCTGGAATCTGAACTATCCAGAAGACAACTGGCCAACTCCTATTATTCGCTTAGGGCCTTTGCCCGCGATCTCAATATTGAAGCTTCTCTTTTATCTAAGCTCATTAGAAGAAAAGTCCCTTTAACCTTAAAAATGTTCGAGCGACTTGCCCAGACTTTGGGGCTTGATGAAAATACTTATCAGGATTTTTATGAGCAAATCAAAGGGCAAAGTGCTGATCAGCGCTTGAGTGATGTGCCGATAAAAAAACTCTGCAATGAAGAATTCAAGCTTATTGAAGAATGGTATCACTTCACGATCGTGGAGCTTACATCATTAGCGGATTTTCAATCAGACCCTAAATGGATCGCTAAAAAACTTGGTATCACAGAGGATGAAGCGCAAAAGGCCATAGAGCGCTTGCTGGCCGTGGAGTTACTTACACGCACACCAAAAGGTCAGTTAATATCAACACATTATTGCGGAAGTGGATTAAAGATCATTTCAGACGAACCTGAAACTTACCGCCTTCTTTTGCAGAGAAGATGGGAACAAATCGTGCACAAATCATTAGAAGCGATTGAGGATTTACCTTCTTCCAAAAGAGTTCAACGAAATCTTTCTGTCGCCATTGATTCATCACTAGTAGAAGAGGCCAGAGAGAGGTTGCGCACTTTTACTCGTCAGCTTGTTGATGAAATGGAAAGAAAGAGTAAGAAGAAAGATCACATTTATGAGCTCGCAGCTGTTTTTTTCCCGCTGACAAAAGATTAGTAATCGTGTTTTTAGTTTAAAACACAGTTGATGAAAATAAATAGGCAGCCATAATTTATTTATGAAGAATAATAATTATGGTTTTTCCCTGGCCGAGATTATGATCTCCATGGGGATATTGGGAATCTTAAGTTTAAGTGTCATGAAGGTAAACGGTATGATCCAAAAAGGGCAGGCCGCTTCAGAGACAAAAATGGAAGAAATTGAATTAAGGCGAGTTATTGCCTTGATTTTGACTGACAGAGAGGCCTGCAAAAACACTTTTTCGGGAAAGAATGTCGGACAAGCTCTCACTCAAATTAAAAGCTCATCGAATAATGTCTTATATGAGGTTAATAAAGTTTACGGCAACAATGCTTTAAAGATCACAAGTTTTAAAACTCTTGACCTGGCCCAGCCTTTTAGTGACAACACCAGAATGATTCATCTCAATGTTTCATTCCAGCGTATGAAGCAAATTTTAAATAACTCTACAATTTTGAGCGCCAATATTCCTTTGAGAGTGAAATCACCTTCAGCATCAGGACTTATCAGTGAGTGTTTTGCTGATGTCGACTCCATTATACAACAGTCGTGTTTAAGTTCAGGAGGAACATGGACAGGAAGCAATTGTCAGTATCCTCAATACGTTTTAAAGAGTGGAGATACGATGACCGGTGTATTAAATGCACCTGAATTCAAAGGGAGTTTTACTGGTAATGTCACTGGAAATTTAAATGGAAATGTAACCGGTAATATCTCAGGCGCGACCGGGCAATTTAGTGGAGATGTAAGTGCCGCACGCTTTTGCACTTCAGGACATTGCCAAAAAATAGAAAACCTCGCTCTGGCCAACATAAGTTGCAGTAATGGGCAGACGCAAATTGGAGTTAAAGCAGATGGATCCCCAAATTGTAAAAGTTTGCAGTGTTCTGGTAATCATTATTTTGCAGGGCTTGATTCAAGCAACAATCCTATATGTCGACCTTATCCAACAAACACGTGCCCTACAAATGAATACGTCTCACAGGTCAACTCCGACGGGACGGTAACTTGTTCCATTCTTCCTAATAACGCAAATTCAGTTTGTCCCTCAGGGCAGGTGATTCAATCTATCAATGCCGGAACTCCTAGTTGTGTAAACAAAGGGGCCGGGACTAACTGTGCTACTGGTGAAGTTGTCGTGGCCGTAAAAAATGATGGAAGCGTGACATGTGAAAAAGCAAAAGGCTTTATAGCGCCAACATACGCAGAGGGTGCAGCTTGCAATGCAAACGATGGTAATATTGCTTTGAGTACGCAGGGAAAATTAATGTCCTGTTATGGGGGCTCATGGAAAGCGGCCAGTGGTGGGGGCGGATGCCGAATGTGTAGAAGCTGTGGCGGAAATTATCCTTATTATGGTGGAAAGTCTGATACCAAAGATAAGGACTGGTCAGGAAGTGAGATTCTAGATTACGGATGTGGTGGAGGGTATTCTTATTTTAATGCCCAGGCCAGACAAGTTGCCCATCTCTGTTGTGCCAATTAAAACTCAACCAGGTGTGGGGATCTCATCTCCATATAATCTTCAGGTGTATAGCCTAATTCTCCAGAGCTATTTACTCCCCAGCATTTTAATTGATACTGAGTGGTGAGTGCGCATGTATGATTGTCTAAGGCGGAGGCATAAATGTAACTAACTCCTGAGTCAATAGTTGTTGGTTCATAGCGCTCTACTTCAGTGCCATCTCCAAGAATTCCCTGACTATTCCACCCCCAGCACTTGAGTTCATTGTTGGTCGTAATGGCGCACGTGTGCTGCTTGGCCGACGTCACTGTTTTATACTTATTGTGAGAGTCAATTAAAGTTGGTGACATATAGATAACGTATTCATTGGAGCCAGCACCTAATTGATAGTAAGTATTTTCTCCCCAGCATTTTAATTCATCATCAATAGTGACCGCACATGCATGGTCAACACCACTAGAGAGAGTTTTAAAAGATTCATTGCTGATGAGTTGAGGAGTTGTGTTATAAGAAACGTCTCCTAAAACTTTGCCCCAACATTTTATCTTGTTTGAGGTCGTCAGCGCGCAGGCAAAGTATTTACCACTAGAGACCTTCACATATTTTTCATTGACATCTATATGGACTGGCCTATTTTCGTGATTAGCACTTCCATTACCCAGTTGATTGTCATTGTTTGTTCCCCAGCACTTTAATTGATTTTTATGAGTAATAGCGCAGGCCATGTAAAAGCCGACTGAAACATCTATATAGCTTTCCTCTGGATTAACTGCAACGGGGGGAGAGTTACTTTCATCGGTGCCATTGCCAATATCTCCCGAACCCCAGCAATAGAGTTTTTGTGGATAAACGATTCCGCAGGTAAGGTAGTATCCTGCGCTGATAGAACTAAAGCGTGCTCCTTTCATGACTTCTGTGGGAGAAATGTAATCCGTATTGGTGTCCGGTAGACCAAGTTGTTTTTGATTGTTCCTTCCCCAACACTTCAAGGTACCAAGACTGTTGAGTGCGCATGTGTAGCGGGATCCTGCACTCAATGGTGTAGTAATGACAAATGATGTTGATTTGTTTTTTTTCTTGAATTTTAGCCCCGTTTTAGTACAGGAGATCATACATAAGCAGATGAGAAGAATTTGAAATATATTTTTCATGCTTTTTTTTCGTCAATTGCAGGCCATTTCTAAAATGTGTAAAAAATCAAAAACACGAATTTTTTATCGCATAACTCTGACTCCGTAACGGTTTGAGAGAAAAAGTCCAAAAGCCGTATAGACTATACCTGAAGGATAATAAACTTTTGCCTCAGAGCTTAAATCCCCGTCAATGTCCTGAGCTTCGGCCCCTTGCTGGTTTATAGTGATGACTTCAGGAATTTGCTCATTGAGAACTTTTCTCACTTTATTGAGTTCTGTTAAAAAGAGAGTTTTCTCACCATCGTTTGTGAGTCTAGTCGATGGAGTGAAGTTAAAAGTTGCCAGCGTTGTTCCATCTTGTTGTCCAATCGTATTGGCGTTTCCAATAAGAGTTGTTACTTCTTTAGTTGAGATGTCAGCAGTTCGGATAAGTTGGTTGCCGATTTCTGCGATATAAAGTTTTCCATTCATTGCTGTCAGGGAAACAATATCGTTTAAATAGGCATTGTCGCCGATAGCATCAACATACCCACTTCCAGTATTGTTTCCAACGAAATTAGTGACAGCAAAATTGTTTAATGACACTTGCTTAATGTAATTGGCAGAGGCCACGTAGAGAGTATTCCCTGAAGCTGCGAGTGCTTTTACTCCGTTTAGTCTTGCTGATGTGCCAGTGCCATTGGTGTTACTACAGGTGTTGTTTCCGACGACCGTTGAAACTTGTAGTGTCTGTGTATTCAATCTTCGGATTTTGCATGGTTCTGCAATATAGAGCATTCCGGGAGACCCTTCGATGTAGACTATGTCAGTAATGTTGGAGAAACTTGCGGCCAGACCGATCCCATCTGTTTGAGTTGTTAAATTATTGCCGGCAATGGTTGTCGCTTCACCTGTTGCCAGGTCAATTCTTTCAATGTTGCGATTATTGGTGGAAGTGATTACATAGGAATATCTAATTGAGCGATAAAGATATTGCTGGTTGTCTGAAGCGAGAGAAGAGGTCTGTGAACTATCGAGAAGAAATAATTTTTCTGTGATCATGCTGGAGAATTCACATCCGTAAGTTATAAGTAGTACAAGAACTAAAAGATAAGGGGTTTTTCCATTCACATCTTACTCCTTTTTTCCTGCAATCGTTTTAACCTCTAAAGTAACCGGATTAAGTTCTTTGATATTGTGGCTTCCAACAGAAGCAAAATACAAAAGCCCATTATAAGCAATGATTCCGGCCGGACGATTTAGTAGAGCACCAGAGCCTATTCCATCACTATTTCCCATAGCAGAACTAGAGCCTGCTACCGTCGTTACTTGCCTGGTTGAGAGAGAGAGTTTTCTGATGGTATTGTTTCGGCTGTCGCTAATATAGAGATCGTCACCTAGCTTGGCGATTCCACTGGCCTGATTGAAAGAGGCCGCTGTACCGATGCCATCACTTGAGCCGGTAGCGACACCTCCAGCAAGGCGATCCCATTGGTATGCACCTGAGCTCCGATCAATCTTTCCGATGTCATAATAGATTCCTAAGTTAACGAGATAAAAAATATCACTGTCGTAAACCATACTGAGGGCATTGGCGTAACTTCCTGTCCCAGACGTTGTGACAGTCATGGTTTCTACACTGTGAAGGCCAGTTAAAGCAATTCTGCGAAAAATAGACGTTTCTCCACTTGGGTAAAGATATGAACCATCTGTAACTAACCCGGTAATGTTTAGGAGTCTTGCTTCATTCCCATCGACTGCATCCTCAGAGGTCTCTTCTTCGCATGCTTTATTTTTTCCGGCAATCGTCGTGACATTTTTTGTTTGCAAGTCAATCTTTCTGACTTTGCAATTGCCATTGTCGGCAAGATAGAGATCGTTGCCAACGATGACCATTCCCATTGGGTGATAAAACTTTGCATTTAGACCTGTATCATCGACGTATCCGGGAGAGTTTTTCATTCCAACAAAATCGACAACTTCTTTGGTCGACATATTCATTTTTCGGATGACATGATTTCCAGTGTCGCTGATATACATAAAACCATCATGAATAATAAGGGTTGATGGAAGATTGAAAGCGGCATTAGTGCCTATGCCATTTTTGTAACCAGAATTTGAGAGCGTTCCACTAAAGAGACTAATTTGGGTAAAATCATGAGAAGTGTATGTCAATTCCCCCGGAAATTTTAGCAGAAGTGTGCTGCCTGCAAAAACTTCAACATCAACCGTCTTTTCCACGTTGGCAGATGGGGCACTACAGTGAAGAGTGGTTTTATTAACATGTGTAAGTGGGCCACAAGTTGCGCTATCAACTTTTACTTGAGTGACTGAACTTAAATCCTGTGAACGAATCACTAGCCGGGCGCCTCCACCAATGAAAATGGATTTTGGATAAAGTGTATTAGCTACAACAGGATCGGAAGGTTGCTCCTGTGCAGGAGATGGCGATTGATCTGGGATTGCGGTCGCTTCAGAGTCTATAGAAATTTTAGGCTGTATACATGATACAAGCATTAAAGAAAAGATATAGAAAATCCAGGAGCGCATATATATATTCCTTTCAAGGGAAGGTTAAGCGATATTGAATACCGAGCCCTGCATTTTGTTGTTCCACTTTACTGGCATTGTCTTTGATTATTCTTTTCTGAAGAAAAAAATTACTACTGATATTTTCTGATTCAAGATAAATGCCTCCACCATAGAGAGGAGACAGCGAAGTCGTCTTCTTAGGAAATGTCATACCAGAGAAAAAATTAGCACCAAGTGAAAGGTCGTCAAGATCCATGAACTTGTGTGCGATTTGCATTTTTAAGGCGGGCATCCACAAGGTTTTAATTGAAATTTCATGTTTGGTGATGGCCTTGAATCCGGGCATTTGTGAGTAACTCACTTCACCTGAGAGTGTGTAATAAGAAAAATCTCTTTTGGCCCCTAGAGCAATCTCAAAAGTATTAAGGTTTTTTTTACGGGATGACCAAAGAGAGTTTTGAAATTTTAATTGGTCATATTGGGTGCGCAAAAAAATGGAATGATCGGTTTTTTTCACCTCACCTTGAAGAGAGACTTGATAATTAAGAGATGAAGTCAGTTTTCCTTTACTAGATGAATTGTTTGTCATGCCGTCGAGATGAGAAATATAGGTTCCAACACCCATTATGATATGGTATCCAACAGGATTCTTGTCCTCTTTGCCTATTTTATTCTCTACTACTTCCTGGGGGATGGAAGGAGATTCAACAGAGGCATCATTTGGATTGACTGGCAGAAGGATGTAATGTCCTTTAAAGATGAGATTTCCCCGGTCTTGAATTTTTTCCTGGTTTAGTTTGAGAGTCTGCTGAATGTAATTGTTCTTACCATAAAGAGGTTTAAGATTATGTTTGTAGAGAATTTCTGAAAGGCTCTCGCCTTCCTTGACCTGATAGGCGACTCCCGCCGCACTCCCGGCAAGTGGAACAAAGCTAATGAGAAAAAGTATCTTATTCGTTTTCATTGTCTTCCATTCCTAACTGGTCATAATCTGTCATATATTGATTATCGGTTTTGAAGTCTTGTTCTTAATGAAGAGGAGCGTGTGTAAAATGGAAATGACACGGTTTCTGCGTCCCTGTAAAAAAAGCATAGGGGGTTGTAAAAAGTACTGCTCTTTAATATGAAGTCTGGATGAAAAAAAGTTTCATCGAAAAGCTAGACGAAGAATTCGGTCGACGAAAGAAGATTAATGACCGTTATTCATTGAGGGCCTATGCCAGAGACTTAGGTATTGAACCTTCTTTGCTTTCAAAAATCCTGCGCCGTAAAATTCCACTGACGCTTAAAATGTTAAATCGTCTCTCTGTTTTGACAGGAGTGACTGATGCTGAATACCGCCAGTTTGCAAAGGAGCTGGAGCGTGAAGAAGGCTATGGTATAAAGAATATCACGAATAATGAATTGAGAGTGTGTTCTGATTGGTATGCTTTTGTGATGACTGAGCTTCCTAAACTCGACGGCTATAAGTCAGATCCTAAATGGATGGCCAAAAAATTGGGCATTACTCTGCAGGAGACTAAAGAGATGCTTGAGATTCTTTTGAATCTCGGGATTCTTGTCAGAGGGGGAGATGATTCAATACGAGCTTCCCACGAGGTCGGCAATGGATTCAGAGTCGTTTCTGAAGACCCAAAGGCCTATATCGCAGCTTCGAAAAAACGCTGGCGTAATGTTTTTGAGCGCTACTATGAAACAGTAGATAAATTACCGTCAAAATCCCGCGCTTATCATGTAATGGTGACGGCCATCGATTCTGAACTTATTCCGGAAATCAATAAAGAGATGCAAGATTTTGTCTATGAGCTGGGCACTCGCATGGAAAAAAAGAGCAAAAAGAAGGACAGCATTTACGAGATTGATTTCTCCATCTTCCCCATGACCAAATAAAGTGTGGTCAAATAAAAAGACACACTACCAAAGGCAGAAGTAATGTCGATAAGGCATTATCAGGGGGATTTTATGAAAATGTTTACTCTTTTATTTCTTCTGGGGCTTGTGAGTTGTTCACAAATGGCCCCGACTCCAAAATTGGCCGAAACGCCCAATCGTGAGGTGGCAAGTTCAAGGTATCTTAACGATAAATCCATGAGGATCATTAACCTGGCCCATATCCAGGTGATTGATTCAGAAGGAAGCAACACTCTTCCTTACAAACTGGAAGCATCAAAAAAAGTCAGCGATAAAACTCTGGCCGCTTTATTGGAAGCGTCTGGAGATGATGTGATTCTTTCGCGTATCTTTGTCACAGAAAAAGGATCGAGCTCTTTTAAGAACGTTTACGGTTTCATCACTCAAAGAATAGATACTCCAGATTCAAGTACATTTAGATTAAATATTGTGTTTGAAAATAAGAGCGGGACGCTGACTTTGATTGATTATGATATTTACGATGCAACACCAAGAGAGCTTAAGGTTTATAATGGACCGAGCGATGCTCTGGAAAAGCTCAGTGTCTTTGCCGAAACTTCATTTTTTCCATTCTAAATTTAAGAGTATTCGGTTGGGAAATTAATTTTTCCAACCGACCACTTGATAGCCTTTGTTCACTAGGCATTGATTGGTAAAGTTTCTTCTGACTTGTTCCTCTCCGGATAAGCGCGACCTGCCACCGCCTGTTCCTACACCTAAACCGATCCCTGAGCCTCCGGTTCCAAATCCAAAACCAATAGAGGTGCTGACGCTTCCTGGATCAATGGTATCTTTAAGTTTTTTGCCTTCAGGTGTTTTTAGGTAAGCTTCTGCTTCTTTTAAGCATTCATCAATGTCTTGTTTTGAATTTTCTGGACCGCGGTCTTTGGCCGTTTGATTGGGATAGAGCTCTGGTCTGGATGGTGTTGAAGAGCATGAGCTTACGAGCAAAGTGGAAAATAAGAGAGCGACAAACGATTTCATCATTGGAACATCCTTGTTACACGTCCCTTAGTCGGACCCTCTTATTTTATCGTTTTCCTAGGGAATTTACCACTCAACGAAAGCTAAACATTCGTTAGTCATTTTATGAAATTTTTCTCAAATATTTCTCAAGGCCATGATGTCCCCGATGAATTGAGTTTGCAGGCGCATTTTTTCTTCTGAGTCTTGCGTGCGCAAAATGGCCGAAGGATGGGGGAGAATAATTGTCTGATCACAAAAAGCCGTTTTAAAAACTTTTCCATGAGAGTCGTGCACTTTCATTAACTTTCCAAAAACCGATTGGGCGGCACTTGCCCCCAGGCAAACAAGAACGCGTGGTTTTATCAGCTCTAATTCTGATTTTACCCAGGCCCTGCAGGCCGAAATTTCAAAAGAAGAAGGACTGACGTGTTTTCTCATCCCATCGTGTTCCTTCCATTTGAAACCTTTAACAGCATTGGTGAGGTAGACATTGCTACGCTTGATGTCCGCCTTATCAAGCGCGTCCATAAAAAGTTTTCCGGCGGGACCAATAAAAGGTGATCCGGCCATGTCCTCTTCATTTCCAGGTTGCTCACCAACAAAAACAATCTCCGCGTTCTCTGGCCCCTCGCCAAAGACCGGAGCAGTTGCTTTGTGACAAATAGAGCAGGCAGCACAGCTCTTGATAGCGGCTTTCAATTCTGAAAGAGAGCTAACACTTTCGTTGATTAGGCTCACTGCCGATGCTCTTTGTGATTCGTAAAATTCTTCCAAGCGTTTTGGTGCCTCTCTTAGAAGGTCATCAATAATTGAGGCCTCCGGGAGAGTCGCCCAGTGGCGGACCGGTAATTCTTTTTTCATCGCCTTTACTTTGATTCGTGCGGGATTGAAGATGGAGCCATAATACGTTTTCCATAGTTCCTCCGTGTGATCGAATGCCAGGGCTTCCTGTTGTGTGATTCCAGGCCCGAAAGTAAGTTGGTTGTCTATCCAGCTCATAGATTCATCTTCCGTGAAGATGACCCAGTTCATGCCGTTAAAGCGATCTGTAAAAAATGGAGCAGAAAATTTAAGCACACGATGATCAGGACGGTGCCAAGCCATGTAAATTGATTCGTCATTTTGTTTAATCTCCTTAAATCTGACAAAAGCTTTTACTTTGTGCAAATCACGGCTGACGAGTCTCATACGTCTATGAAAATCGAGCACGTCTGTATCGAGAGCAACACTCATGAGGTGTTTGTTTTCATAAATTAAGCGAAAGGCGAGCCTGTATAACAAGGCCCACGTTGTATCATCTCTAAAGGCCGAGACAAAGGCCGCATCCTGCATAAAACTTTGCGGGATACTTAGCTGAGCAGATGATGGTCGATGATCAGCTGACATAAGATCAAACAAAGATCCAGTACCAGAAGTTTTCCAAACAATGTCGTCGTAATGAACTTTCTCACTCAAAAGACTCCTTGCGTATGTTCTCCACGAATCAAATGTCGGTTCGATTGTGGCTACTTTCAATTAAAATTCTCCTGTCACGCTTTCTTTGAAACTCGAAAATAAGTCGAGTTGTACGTGAGTCTCCGGGCCCTGGTGCTTGCCAAAATGTAGTGAGTCTAGCTGAGATAGTGGAGGGGTGTAATCAGCTGTGACTACATATGGCCTGATTTTGTCTAAATGCACGCGCATCTTCGCCAGATCAGTTAGACGAATTTTCTGGAAGGTTCTGGTCGCTAGGATTTTATCTACATTGCGAACACCCAGGCCCGGGATACGCAGGAGAATATGTTTTGGCGCTGAATTTAAATCGACTGGAAATGTTCCGCGGTTTCTAATGGCCCACGAAAGTTTCGGGTCGCGCTCTAAATCAAGCTCTGGATGATCAGTCGGCAGGACTTCATCCACTTTAAAACCATAGAAGCGCAGTAGCCAGTCTGTTTGATACAAACGGTGCTCGCGGATCATTGGTGGTTTTACTAACGGAAGATTTGGGTCACTGTCTGGAATCGGACTAAAGGCGCTGTAGTAAACGCGCTTTAATTGATAGTTCCCATACAGGTCTGAAGCTTTAGTCATGATGTCTCTGTCAGTGCTTTTTGTCGCTCCAACAATCATCTGTGTGCTTTGTCCTCCAGGAGAATATTGAGGAGCTTTCTTAAAAAGTTTTTTCTCCTCGATATTCTCCACAATGCGACCTTGAATCTGCTCCATTGATTTTTCAATCTCAGTGTGTGTTTTAGCTGGAGCAAGATTGGTCAAGTCTTTTGGGGTTGGAAGCTCAATATTGGCACTTAAGCGGTCTGCATAGAGACCTGCTTTATTTAAAAGTTCTTGTGAACAACCAGCAACGGCCTTTAAGTGAATGTAGCCGCCGAACTTGTGATCGACGCGAAGGCGGCGGGCCACTTCAATCATTTCCTCCATCGTCTCATCTGAACTTCTGGCAACGCCCGAACTTAAGAAAAGGCCTTCGACATAATTTCTTCTGTAGAAATCCATTGTGAGGTTTACAATTTCATCCACAGAAAACTTCGCGCGCTTAATTTGGCTCGAGATGCGATTCACGCAGTAGCTGCAGTCGTAGATACAAAAGTTAGTTAAAAGAATTTTTAAAAGAGACACGCATCTTCCATCAGGGGTGAAGCTATGGCAGATTCCTGAGCCTTCTAAGTTTCCGATTCCACCGCGTGCCGCTTTTCTGTAAGCACCACTTGAAGCACATGAAGCATCGTATTTGGCGGCGTCGGCGAGAATTGAAATTTTGTCTTTTAGTTCCATGTCTTGATGCTAATCAGATTTCCAAAAAAGAAAAGCGTAAATTTTGCGTAAGTTGTATTTTGTCTATAAAATTGACAAGTTAGGCATGCAAAACAATCTTGTCTAACCTTCGCCTAATCCTGTTTAGAGATTCTTAGACGAATAACCTAAAGAGAACCTTAAAAACTATCGAAAAGTATTACGAACTATTTTGGCTAATTTTTAAACAGGAGTTTGGTCATGTGGAATACTTTGGGATTGAGAACTAAGCTGCTTTTTCTATGCGGAACGCTGCTCTTTTTTACTGTTGTCGTAGGGGCCGTGAGCTACTGGGGCATTAACAAAATGGATGAAAGTCTTGATAAACTTTCAACCGTGAGCATCCCCAATATTAAGTCAGCAGATAATATGTATCTGTATTACAGCAAGATCAGAATTGCGCTGAGGACATTGGGACTTCCAGGTATTTCAAAAGCAGAGGAAGATGCATCGGTGCAAACAGTGTTGGATCTCATTGGGATGTATGAAAAAGAGAATAAACACTACAGGGAAACACCTTTTTCTCCTGGTGAAAAAGAGATCTATGCACAGGTTGAAAAAGACTGGACGGATTTTAAAAGTATCGGGACTAGAGTATTGGCACTTCAAAAATCAGGGACGGCTGAAGATAAGGCTAAAATCCTGGCCATCTTTTTAAAGGACTGTCCGGAAGCGGCGGCAGCCTATAACAAGAGTATTCTTGCTCTTGTTACTTTTCATGAAAATAATGCCAATAAGTGGATTGCTAAAGGAATGGAAGAGGCCAGCTTGATTAAGCATCTACAAAATACAATTATGATTGGTGGTATTCTCTGTGGTTTTATTGTGGGTTATTTCTTCGCTCAATCGATTTCAAAATTACTGCATGAGATTTCTGACAGCTTAAATGAGGGCTCTGATAAAATTGCTTCTTTTACAAATGAAATTAACACGGCAAGCACAAGTTTATCTGCGAGTATCACTCAGCAGGCAGCGGCGTTGCAACAGACAACGGCTGCGGTTGAAGAAACGAGCGCGAGTGTTGTCAGCAACGCAGACAACGCTAAAAAATCAGCTGAAGTTTCTGAGCACAGCAAAGAGAGTGTTCACGTTGGGAAAGTGGCCGTTGAAAATGTGATGAAGGCCATTGATGATATCTCAGCAAGTATTATTGAAATTAAAGATGAAATTGAAAACAGCAATAAAGAAATCAGTGGAATCGTAACAATCATTAATGAGATTGGAGCTAAAACTAAAGTTATTAATGAAATTGTTTTCCAGACAAAACTTCTTTCTTTCAACGCTTCTGTTGAAGCTGCGAGAGCTGGAGAGCATGGAAAAGGATTCGCAGTTGTTGCTGAGGAAGTTGGAAACCTGGCCGCCATGAGTGGGAACTCAGCTAAAGAGATTACTGATCTTTTGGAAAACAGTATCCGTCAGGTTGAAGCGACAGTTGAGCATTCAAAAAAGCGCATTAGCACTTTGATGGAGGCCAGTAAGGATAGAGTCATCACAGGAACAGAGACGGCACAAAAGTGCAGTGAGGCCCTTGATGAAATTATCTCTCACGTAAATAATGTCAATATCATGGTGAATGAAATTTCATCGGCCAGCATCGAGCAGTCTCAGAGTATCAGAGAGATTACAAAAGCGATGAGTGAGATCGATAGTGCTTCTCACCAAAATAGTTCGGCTTCACAGCTGGCCCGCGAATCGGCCAATCACTTAGGTGATCAGGTTGATGATTTCCGTGGATTGGTTATCAGGCTTAATACATTTATCGAAGGAAAGAAAAGCGCTTAGGCGCTTTTCTCCTTTTAAAGCAGTGCTGAGAAAATCATCAGCAACCCGACCAACGAAACGACCCAAATCAGAGTTCTCGCCCCAATGATGCCAAAAGCATAAAATGGTACATAAATGAGTCTTGCCCAGAAGTAGAGTTGGGCCCCGAGAGTCGTCGTGGCATTTGCCATTCCTGTGATTTGAACAATTAAAGTAGAGGCGATAAAAAAAGGAAATGTTTCCATAAAATTTTTAAACGCGCGATCAAGCCTTCCGGCCATTCCCGAAAGGGGGGGAGTCGGTTTGTCTCGGGAAGAGAGATTCCATTGGAGACCGCGCTCTTTAGTGCTCATGGCAGCGGCCAGTAAGAGTTGGATTATTCCAAGGATACACGAGTAAAATAACATTTTCATTTCGGATGATAAAACCATAGGATTCTCTTTTTTTAGGAATTCTTCTTTTGAAGAATTTTAAATTAAGGAGATGCAAATCAAAGGCCTGCTTATAGGTCGTCTTTGCTCTTAACAGGTCTGATCGTGTAGATTACTTCGTTGACCTGGCCTTTGGTTTCTTCTTTTGAAAGCTCTTCAAGAATGTCTTTTTCTGACAGACGAACCAGTTCATCTGTTAATTGACGGACAATCTCTTTTTGCTGATGGCGGTCTCTGCGGTTTTTTTCCTGAGGAGTGCGTTTGCCTTTTTTCTTGTCGACAAGCCCTTTTTGAATGTCCTGAATGTCATTGGCGTTGGTGAATGGGTCCAGGTTTTTTTTGTGTTTAGCTTTCTTCGACATTCATAAATGATACTGCATTTATAGAGCAGAAGATATGGTTTTTTAGCCAAAAAGCCCCGTGGGGACGGGGCTTTCGTGGTTATTATTCTTAAAGCTCAGTGCTTTGAGGTTTGATAACGATATCTACACGACGGTTTTGTGCTCTACCATCGGCAGTTTTGTTAGTCGCTAGTGGTTTTTGGTATCCATAACCCACAGCTTCAATTTTAGCAGAATTCTCAATTCCTCCACCACTAGACTGCAGGTAATCCTTAACAGCTTGAGCACGGTTTTGAGAAAGGCGGTCGTTTACTTTTTTTCCACCAACAGAGTCGGTGTGTCCTTCAATCGTGACTGAACTTGAACCGAACTCTTCCATGACTTTTTGAACTTTGTTCAGTAATGGTTTGTTTCTTTCAGTGATAGTCGCTTTTGAACTAGGGAACTCCATTCCTTTTAGGCGGATTAAAAGAGCATCACCTTGTTTGTAAACTTCAGCTTCACTAGAATCGAATTCTTTTCTAGCTGTTTCGTATTTTTCGTTAAGTCTTTTTTGTGCTTCATAAGCTTCTTTTGTCATCCCAAGAGAAGCAGCAGCAGCAGCTGTTGCATCTTTTTGTCTATCAAGAGCACTTTGAGTTGTTTGTAGTTCATCATTAACTGTTTCAAGTTGACTTTCTTTTGCTGCAACTCGCATTTTCTCTTGTTCAATCATCAGGGCCAGCTCTTCTGGTGGAAGGTTTTTTTGATTTTGAGAAATACGGTTAATGTTTACAGCGTGCTCAACAGCGACACTGGTTTCTTTGGCACGGGCCTCGATGCCTGATGTATTATGGCGGTTTGCTGTAATGTAGGCTTCAGTGTCGGCATAGCTTTTTTCAGCAATGGCAAGCGTTCGAGGAGCATACTTCTCAGCTTTTTCTTTTTTAGCTGTTTTAATTCCTTCACGGCTTCCTTTAAGGTGTTTTTCTTTAATCGCTTTTAGCTCTAAATCTAAGTATTGTTTTTGCAGTTCAGAGCGCTCTTTAGGGATGTCGCTTAATTTATTTTTTTCGATATCCTTAGTAAGGTCAGTGAAATCTTCGTCGGCATTTTTAAAATCTTTTCCAAAGTAGCTTGGGGCCCCTGCAACGACAGCAGCTTCGCGGGCCGCGATGACATCTTCAATGTTATTGCGTGCCACTTCTGCCACGGCATTGGCGTTATTAAGGTAAGCTTTCCCCAGGGCCACTTGATGAAGTGTGTCCTCAGCATCTTTTCCTTTCATATTCATTTTTTTTGCATCTTCTAGGGCCTCATGGGCTTCCTTAAAGTTGCGAGGTGAAAGAACATTGACCTGATTTGACTCAGCAGTCTTAACTTCATTTTCCAGGTTCGTTATTTCCTCAGTTGGGTTGGCCGTTGCGGGGAAATCTTGGACAACGGGTTTTGAGCTACATGCTGCTGCTGCGGTAAGAACCGTCGCTAAAAGCAGAGTTTTTGGTAAGTTAGAAAGTGATGTCATGCATTTGTTCCTGTTAAGGTTAAAGTCACAACAAACAACTTTGCAAAGGTAATGCCGGCGCATAGAATAAAAGTCTAAAACACTTTAGTATTTCATGGAGGGATTCGTTATGAAAAAATTCGTTATCGCGCTTGTTATGGCGTTAACATCGAATGTGGTTTTTGCAGAAGAACTTTTTTGTACTGTCAGCGTAAATATGGACACAGTGGCAGAAGTGCAATTTAAGGTAGAGCCAAAAACAAAAACAGCTTACGTGATTGCCGATGATTTTTCTTTCTATATCAACAATAAAGGTGCGGGGAAATTTGAACTGGAAATCTTCAACCTTGAAGGGCCATCGAGATCATATGCTGAAGGGTATTTAAGAACAGCAGAAGACACTCTTTCATGGACTCTATGGACGAGAGATTATCTTTTAGAAACTAGATGTGTTCTTGCTCAATAATTTTTTAGGAGAAATCAATGTTCGAACTGACCAATGAAGTGTTAATCGCTCTTGTCACTTTAACGGCCATGGAAATCGTTCTGGGAATCGATAACATCATTTTTATCGCTATTCTTGTAGGACGTCTTCCGGTTGAGCAGCAACCCAAGATCAGAAACCTGGGTATTGGCCTTGCGCTCGTTATCCGCATTTTACTTTTATTCTCAATCAGCTGGATCATGACTTTAAAAGAGCCGCTTTTTGCGATTTTTGGACAAAACTTTTCAGGACGCGACCTCATTTTATTAGGCGGGGGTCTCTTCTTAATTGCCAAGTCTACTTTTGAAATTCACCACAAAGTTGAAGGAGACCCTGAGCACGCTCTTCCTGAAGATGCTAAATCGAAAAAGAAGGTGAGTGCAGGCGCTATGCTGGCCCAGATTCTGGTGCTGGATATTGTCTTCTCTTTAGATTCTGTTATCACTGCCGTGGGAATGGTTAGCCAGGTCGGAGTCATGGTTGTGGCCATGGTGATCTCGATGGTGGTCATGCTTCTTTCTGCGGGGAAGATCAGTGCTTTCGTAGAAAAGCACCCGACAGTGAAGATCCTTGCTCTGTCTTTCCTGATTCTTATTGGGGTTATGTTAGTGGCCGAATCAATGGGACAACATGTTTCGAAAGGTTACATCTACTTTGCGATGGCCTTCTCTTTACTGGTTGAATCCCTTAATATTCGCTACAGAAGCAAACACCCTGTAAAAAACTCATAACCTAGTGCTAAAATGACACTTTTCCCTTATATTGCCGCTCATAATCTTGGGTGTGCGATATAAGGGGTAGTGTTATGGGACTTTCCAAAGTCTTCATTATAGGGCTAGCAGTACTTTCACAATCGGTTTTTAGTGCAGAAGTTGACCAATACAGCAGAAGGGATGAACCACTTAAAGACAGTGCTGAAATCGTCAATGCTAAGGCCAATGCGTCTATTGTAAAATCAATTCAGGAAGCCAATGCAAAAGGGCAAGGCTGTAGAGAAGAAGTTCTTTATAAAGCGCTTCGCGGTCATTTTGCCAATCATCTCTCTGGCGAGTTGATCATTGATATTCTCAAAGACCCGAACGTTGAAAAACGTATCATCGGGCTTGATGATTCAGTTTATCAGGACTGGACAATTTGGGATGGGATTGGAATGGGATTTACCATCTTTGCTAAAAAAGGCATCACGATGTCTGGCGTAATGAGAATCGGTGATCAGACTATTGGAACAGATAAATTAGAGCACATGTTTGGACAGGGTTTTAATTACTTCACAAAAAATTATCTGGACCAAAAAGGCGAAATCAAAGCAGTTAAAAAAGGAATCATTGGCGAGAAGTTTTTCTTGGGGGGAAACAAGATCGGCAATGGTGTATTTAGTTATGGTGACCTGGGGGCCAACTTTAACGGGATGAGGATGTGGAATCATATGCTTCAGTTTCGTGATGATGTCCTGGGTGCTGACCATAACATCGGGCCGTACATTGCTTGCCAAAACGATCAATGGGCCCAGGTAAAAGAAATCGATTTCAGAAATTATGTTGATGATTCGATGGATGAGGCCATTAACTGCTCAAAGTTTCCAACTCAAAAAACGGCAGACAAATTTAAAGCGCGTTTAGAGAAGATGGGAACAACTTGTCCGGTAGACCAACGCCGTCTTGATGATATGGTTGTTAAGTACCGTCAGATGGCCAAGTGGATGATTAACACAGATGGCATTGGCAAAGTTAAGTACACTGGTGAATTTAAAAATAAGAAATAGTGTCTTTTAAAAGCGCGCTGATTTCATCATGCGCGCTTTGATTTTGATGTTTCACATAGCCTTTTAGAAGGATCGCCGCTTTTTTTTCCAAAACATTTTTAACTTGTTCTTTCTGCTCTAGAGAAAGAGGAGTTTCTTTAATCAATCGGCAAAGAGATTTTATTCTCCAGTAATCCATGGCCACAAACTTCGTTGAGAGCTGGTCATCATGCCCGCCGTATTTGATCGTCAGAGGCTTTTCAATAAACCCCATTTCTTCATTCGCTAAAATCTTTAGCCAAAGATCGTAATCCTCACACACGGTAAAACTCTCATCAAAACCATTGTGCTTCAAAAAGAGGTCGCGGCTTAAGATCACAGTAGAAGGTGAGATTAAACAGAAGTCTAATGAGCGCGTAAAGAGGTTTTCGTTGCTCTTTTGGTGCTTGAGTTTAGGGTTGACTCTCACTCCATTTCTCACCCAAACCTCTTCGCTATGAAGGAAAGAGAGGTGAGGAGAGTTTTTTAAAAAGTCGACCTGTACTTGAAGTTTCTCAGGCACCCACTCATCGTCAGAATCTAAAAAAGAAATGTAAGGGGCGGAACTGTTTTTCACTCCGAAGTTTCGAGCGGCACTGACGCCGCGGTTTTCCTGGCGGTGAATAACAACCTTTGGGTGTGACTGGAGTTGAACCAGCACGTCTCTTGTCTCATCGGTAGAGCCATCATCGACAATATGAAGTGTGTAGTCCTTGTAGGTTTGATTGAGGACACTTTGAATGGCCCTCATTAAAACCGGAGCGCGGTTAAAAGTAGGGATAATGACGTCTATTTGCATAGACGCCATCATAACATGAAGTGAGGTTATTTCGCCTCATAAAGTTTTTGGTTTCCGCCTGGAACTCGGGTGTCTGATTCAATGGCCGAGACGTCAATTTCAATAAAAACTTCTTTATTAATCATGACATCACCCTCAACCTGAGGGCCCCAGTTCATTCCATAATCCATGCGATTGATTTTTCCGGTCATCGCAAAGCCCGCTCTGGTTTCGCCAGTTTTGGCCTTTTTTGTTCCGGTATAAACCAAGTCAAACACTTCTCGTTTTGTTTTGCCGTGAAGAGTGAGATCTCCCGTCAGTTTATACTTATGTGGGTCTGTCGCTTTTCCCACACGTTTGATGATGATATTTTCTAAGGTCATTGTCGGGTATTTTTCCACATCAAAAAAATCAGCACTTTTTAAATGCTCATCTCTTTTATCTACGGCAGTATTAAGACTCGCCGTACGCACTATGAATTTTGCATTCGTCATAAGATTTTTAGTGGGATCAAAATCAAAAGACCCTTCAAAATTGTTAAACTGGCCATGGATATTTGTCAGCATCATATGTTTTATTGTGAAGCCCACGCGCGAGTGTTCCTGGTCAACTCTATACTCAATAGCAAAGGCCCGGTGACTAAAAAAAAGAATGATCACTGCCAAAAGGGCAGCGAAAATTTTAAAGGCCGTGCTGGTTTTATTGATCCTGTACATTTTATCTCCTGTGTAATGTTAGTCTTTACTTGGACTGCTCGCGTGGAATAGTTTTCTTTTTCTCACTCCAGGTCTCACGAATTTTTGCTTTTGATTTGGGTAAACTTGTTTGTGAACCGGGTCCAGAGAGACTGGTTGATTGCGATGAATGGACTCTAAAATCGCCTGGATAATTTTGACATCGGCCGTGCCTTCAACCGGGCCAGGCTCTGGTATTTTGTTTTTTATAATACAGTCAGAAAAATAGAGAAGCTCGGCCGAGAACTGGTCGCGCTTTTTATATTTTTTTGTCTGCTTTTTCATTTCGCCACCGCGGGTTTGTAAAAAAGTTCTGAGCTCCATCGGCATGGCGTAGTCATAGGCATTTTCCAAACGGATACGACCTTTTTCTCCGATGATTTCATAGTCAGAAGAATCATAGGCACCAAAACTTACGGTGAAAGCGGCCAGTTTATCATTGGGAAAACGAAGGATGGCCGAAGTCGTCTCTTCGGTGTTGATAAAACGCGGGTCATCGCTAGTTGCTGAAAAACCTACGACTTCTATGGGTTCAGCCTGAAATAGATAGCGGGAAGCATTGATACAATAAATCCCGATATCATAGAGAGCACCACCACCAACCGAAGTTGGATTGAGACGGATATTTTTTTTATCTTTTACCTGATAACTAAAAGAGGAATTAAAAAACTTCAGGTCTCCAAGCGCTCCTTGTCTACACATCTTGACTGCTTCCAGGTTCGCTGCTTCAAAATGCAGACGGTAAGCAACCATCATTTTGATATTATGCTTTTTTGCCACTTGATCCATATAAAGACAGTCATTGAGTGTGACGGCCATGGGTTTCTCACACAGCACATTGATTTTGTATTGGGCCGCAAGTTCGACAATCTGGCGGTGGTGATCGTTAGGAGTGGCGATGTAGATGGCATCAATCTCTCCTTTCATAAAACACTCTTCAAGGTCTTCAAAGAGGTAAGTGCTGTGGACTTTGTACTTTTTAGCGAGGACTTTTAATTTTTGTTTGTCCTCTGAAATGAGAGTGGTGAGCACAGAGTTACTGGAAGCATTTTTAAAGGCGGGAAGCACGGCCGACTGGGCGATGTTTCCCAGACCTACAACTCCATAGCGGATCTTCTTCGTTTTCTTTTCCATGAAAACTCCTTCAGTTTTAAAGTTTTATATTAATCACATTCAGGTAAAGCATAGGTTTTTGAGAAGAGATGAGTTCCGTACTCTTCGCCTTCGGCCTCAATGACCGCAAGAGAATAAGTTGTGGGGTAAACTGCGGTCGATGACCCATAGGCGATACATTCACCGGATGTATATTCGTTAATCGGTGCAAACCGAATACAGCGCTCTTCTGTATGCTGTCTATTTAGGCTCACATACTCTTCTTTATACTGAGTACAATTATAGTTTTTGTATCCACTGAGGTTTTGGTTTTGATTGTCATTTTCTACTTGAGTGTAAGCGACGCAATTTTTTACAGGGTTAATACTTCTGATTTCGTTGCCCGAGACACAAGCATTAAACAATCCGTTTTTCCCAAAGCGCTCGGCAAATGCAGGTTGCACGATGAGAACGTCACGCTCTTTTCGAATTGTTTTCCAGTCGTCTTTACCGGTGATTGCGAATGCATTGATGGAAAATAACAAAAGGGCAAACATCGTGAATGCCTTTTTCATAAGAGACTCCATTGTTAGTGTTCCAATTCTTTCGAAGATTCAAAGATTGGAATAACTATGGTTATGAAAGCAAGTGAAATGCCAGAATTAACGTGCAGGAATCACGTTCAAAGACGTGCGTAAAAATAATGGAGTTAGGGAATTTTGCCTGTTTTAGGTGAGTATTTTAGAAGCCTAAAATATCAACGTAAGTCACACCTTTTGCTAGCGCTGAAGATGTTCTTGCACGCTGACCTTTGATTTGAATCTTGCCGTTGTTGAAAAGATCTTTAAGCGCTCCACGAGAGATATTTTTTAAAGACATGTTCTCATCTTGGTCGCGAAGAGCTTGAAGAAGAACGTTATCCATACGCGATTCACGGTACGCTAAACTTAGTGTTACACGGTGAGATTTTGCTGGTTGTGGAGGTACGATTGCTTCTGTCATAGTCTTTTCCTTCTGATTTTTGGGCACTTTGCCATAGGAATATGCACTTTGTCGACCCCTCTGGGCCATGATAGTATTATTTCCATGGAAAATACCCTAACTCTCACAAACTATTGGCTTCGCACCATCGTTATTGGCCTTGATTTATGCCCCTTTGCCCGCATTCCCTACGAGCGCGGACAAATCAGAGTGGTGGAATGCCAGGACTCGACGGAAGAGGAACAGATGGGGTTTTTCTTAGAAGAGCTTGAGTATTTAAACCAAACCGAGAGCTCTGAAGTCTCCACAACACTTATTGCTTACCCAAATGCCTCAAGTGACTTTAGAGTTTTTAATGATTTTGTGGGCGATCTTGAATACATGCTGGAAGAAGCAGAGCTTAGTGATGTCTTTCAATTAGTCGCTTTTCATCCAGAGTTTGTTTTTGAAGAAACAGACTTTGATCACGTCGGCAATTACGTCAATCGCGCGCCTGTTCCAGTCCTGCATATTTTAAGAAATGAAGACATCGCCCGCGCGCTTAAAAATCCTAAAGATGGTGAGATCATTTCTTTTAACAATGATCGAAAGCTTCATGAAATGGATAAGGCGAAATTAGACGAGCTTTTTTATTTCTTAAAAAAGTAGAAGAGTCATCTCGCTTGTCTGGCTTTTTAAATCCAGCTGCTTTTTCATTCCCAATTCTTCGTAAAGCTGAATTCTTTTTTCCAGTTGAACTCTGGCGCTAAAAAGGGGATTGATCTTCCAGGTCTCTTTAAACCACTTTCTCAGTTCAATCAGAATCGTTTTTTCAAGATCCGATGAATCTTCAATAATCCAGCAGTCAATGCGGGCGTGATGAGCTAAGAGCACTGAGCGCTCGGCCTCTGTGGTGTGATAGTACTCGGGAGTTTTTGAAAGGGGGTTTACATACACGCTTCCATAACAAACTTCTTTATCCAGAGAGTAGAGCATATACCCGTAAGCCGTGTGATCGATATTGTCCTGAACGTGTTGACTTAAGTCTTCGTGGTTTTGTTTTAAAGTGAAATCATCTTCCGGCCAGCTCGACTGACTCCAGTTGCGCAGGAGTTCCTTGTTGGCCATGACAGCTTCAAAGTCTGAGGCACTAAAAAACTGATTCGTTGGAAAGAGGCAGAAGCGCTCAGAGGTTAATGTTTGTGGTGGATTAAATGATTTTTTAAAAATGTCCATGTAAGTATATTACATGGACATTTCAAAATATTAAAGGCGTTTTGGAGGAAGAGGTTTTTCGTCTTTTGATTTGACCCAAAGACGAGTGTCGAATTCGTGATTGAACATTTCAGCGGCCTTCACATCTGTTTCCAGGTTCTGGATAGAGATCAGGTTTTCATCATTGTAATCATTTCCACCGGAGCTCCAGTTTTGTGATCCCACGATGATTTGCTCTGCGTGCATACTTCCATCAGCGCGCTTTCTTGTAAGCGTTCCTGCTTTATAGTGGTTTTTTCCAGTCCATGTGCTTACGCGGTAGCTGATTTTCCCTGGCGTTACATCACTTCCGACTTTTCCAATATAAGGGTTGGGCATATTCACGTTTAAGATCGCGTCTCTAATCCAAGACGTAAGACCGTGACCTAAGCGTCTGTCAAAAGCGATTCGTACGTTGGCCCCTTTGGCAGCAGCGTATTGCATAGCTCTTACGATTTCATAACCAGTTCCACCAAACATTGAGATTCTGATTTCATCTCCTTCTTTGGCCGAAAGAAGCATTGGCAGGATCACTCTGTGTTCAGCGTCGTCTGTTGGAGCAAAGTGAACGCGTACTTTTGTTCCGTCATTGAAAGTGAAGAGGCGTTTACTCACCGGGTATTTTGAACGGTGGAATCTTCCGGCGAGTGAAGGTTCATTTTCACCAGGGTTAGTCACAAGTTTACTTTTAACTGCCAGACCTTTGTCGAATTCAAACATTAAGTTGAATTGATCTAAGAAAGCTTCAGCGATTGAGTTATTTCTAATGTAAACAGACATATTGGCATTGGCCTCAAGGCCCATGCAGTTTTTAGAAATATTGGCCGTTCCTGTCCAGACTGATTTATCACCGTCGCTATTTTCCAGGACTGCAAACTTGTTGTGCATGATTTTTGGAAATGACCACTCCACACGGGCGCGGGCCTCTTCTTCGCTAGTGATTCCCGCATTCATTTCGCGCAAGAAGTGAGGAGTGCCGTCGTATTGGAAAGTCACACGCATGTTATCCGGAGTCTCTGGATTTTTTGATTGTCCAAAAATGTATTTGTCAGCGTATTCCGGGCGATTGACATAGCTAAAGACCCACGGGACTTGGCTTCTTTCGACACCCATAACATCGACAACGGCACGAACCTTTGTTTCAGACTTCGCGCGATCAAGGATTGATTGGTACACACCACTCATACTGCCTTCGATGTCATCGATTCCATACATCGCCAGAGATAAACTTTTATCAGCATCGGCCTTGATTTTTTCAGCGAAACGATCGGCCACTCCGGCGCGTGGGCTTTTGTCCCAGGCCTCAGTGAAATAAACATCCATATCCAGGGACTCACCGGCGTGAACAGGGGAGCTTAAGTCTGTTTTCTCGATACGGAAATCAGCAGTCGGTTTAAAAGTTGGAGTTTTTTCCAAGCATTCCCAATCAATCATACTTGGGCAATCAAGAAACTGAGTCGAGGCGATGAAAAGTCTTAGCACCGCTCGTAGGTTAGAAGGAGTTTTATCTTCCTCTTCACCACCTGTGTCGTTGTCATCAGAGCCTTGCTGTTGTGTTTGAGGCAAATCAAAAAGTTTATCTTTTGCTTTGTCTTTGTCCGCGATCTTTTTATTCGTTGATGGCGTCTCATCTCCTTCAACCACTTCGGCTTCGGCCTTTTTTAAATCTCTAGTTGTTAATCCTAAGAAAAGAAGATAGTCACGCAGCTTAGTTGCAGCCGCAGTTAACTCCTCATCAGACTTTCCTTTTGTGCGGTTTTTAAGCGCTTTTTTTATTTCGCTGAGAAGTTCTCCATCATCACTTGTTAATTTGGGAAGAACCTGCACGAGGGGAGGTGCATCGAGCGTTGAAGCTGTTTTTCTTAGCGGTGCATTTGCACACGCGGAAAGAAAAATCAGCATCGCCAGAAGAAGAGAGGTTTTAGGTCTTAGCATTTTTTCCATCAGAACTCCGTTTGATACTAACCATATCTAAACAAAATTTTAACGGATTCTTAAAGGCAGATGTAGCGGGCAGGATGGGCCAGTCTCAACAAGACCATGACCGACTAAAACGGTCTTCTTGATTTATTAGCGGGCAAACCAAACGTGGCTAATGAGATTGTCTGTGAAGCCATAGATGGCCACAACATGTGAGGGATTAGGCCCTGCACCGGTTACCCATTCTTCATCAAGGACGGAGTCATTTAAGACTACGCGGCTTCTTAATTCACAGTGAAGCGCTGGATTTTCTTCAAATCTCTTTCTGTACATCTCTTTAAAAGTCTCGATGTTGTCACAGGTTTTTTCGTTTTGAGCGAGCCTAAAAACCTGAACTTTAGGGTGGTAGAAAGTGACAAATTTCTCAATGTCGCGCTGGTTGTAGGCGTCTAGTTGCCCCTGGGCAAGTTCGATCATTCTTTCTTTAGTGATGCTCATGCTTATCTCTTAAAAATGTTCTAGTTGTTTAAAATAAAATTTTTTTTATTTCTGCTCAGTCACGACCCAGGTCTTATCCATCGTCACACCGGTGACATTCAGTACTTTTTTAGAGTTCCATCTCACCTGAACTGATTTGATAACCTTAGAATTTCCCAGACCAAAGTGCAGTGTAGGGTCGTTTTGCTGGCTTAGCGTTCCTGTGACACCTTCAAACTGTCTTAGGAAAACGCCTTTATCAGTTGTGATTCTCACTTGAGTTCCCACTGGGTTTTTTCCTGAAGCATTCCCCACTAGTCTGATTTTCACATAGTGGTTTTTAGGATTGGTATAAATATTCTGGAAGATTTGAAGTTTTTGATCGCTCTCTGGAGTTTCTCTTCCTGAAATAATTAAATCCATACGTCCGTCATTGTTAAAATCCGCCCAGATTCCACCATAGCTGTCGTAAACACGGATAGGCTCTTTGTCTCCAACATCTTTGAACTTAAAGTTCCCCAGGTTTTTAAAGAGGAGGGAGTAAGAGTAATTTAACTTATAGACTTGAGATACATAAGTATCAATGAGTCCATCATTATCAAAATCGGCGGCAGTAATTTGCGACCACAGTTCATCGCCTTTATAAACACTGTAATCACCAATTGGCTTCATCGGAATGCCAGATTGTTTTCTTACATCAGTGAACTTGTAGTCAGGGGCCCCTGAGTTCTTATAGATTTTGGAATCATCGCAAATATAACCGCGGTAATCGTATCCTCCGCTGTTGGTCGTTCCTACAAATTTATGAACCAGGTTTGCTGCCCATAAATCAAAGTTCCCATCATTGTTGAAATCGGCCCAGACTGAACCAATCGTGTGGCCGTATTGCGGTCCAAAAGATTTTTTAAGATGAGCATCGTAAAAAGTTTTTGAATCAAAATCACCCTGAACTTTATACTTGGGAGCAGATTCAACATACGTGTTTCCTGATTTCTTAAACAGGAAGTTTTGTTTTAAGCGGTAATTAGAAAAATACACTTCATTGACTGAGTCGTTGTCGAAATCCGCCCATTGCATCCCGCGCACGTAGGCCGGGTACTTATCCAGGTTAAAACGAGAAGGGTCTTCTTTAAATGTTTTACCTGCGATGTTTAAATAGAATTTAGCAGGAAGAAAAGAGAAGGTGTTATTTTCGTGATTTTCCGACTGACCAACCAGAAGATCGGCAAAGCCGTCGCCGTTAACGTCGGCAAAAGAAAGAGTGTAGGCCTTCTCCGGAAGTCTCAGTCCATATTGCTGACTCATATTCACGAAGACTTTATTTTTCTGAATGAAAACCATTCCTTTTGTCGTGATGATGTCGAGCTGGCCATCATTGTTGATATCAATGAAAACTGGATAGCCTGAGAGTTTATCCAGACCGGACTTGACGGTCACATCTTCAAAAGCAATATCTCTTCCAGAAATATTTCTAAAGAGATGGTCTTTGGCGATAATATCGACACGTCCGTCATTGTCGTAGTCTCCGGCAATGATAGAAGAGGAGGCCATATCACTTGGGATACCTGACTCATCGGTGACGTCTTCAAAATAAAGTCCGCGCTTATTGTCTGAAGAAATCTCGCGCTTTGTTTTTACATGTTGTTTTGGTGAACAAGCGGCAAGAACTAACATAAGAATTAAGTATTTTTTCATAAAAAACCTTATAGTAAATCTTTGATGTCATAATGGGTTTTATCAATGGCCTTTGGGTCTTTGAGGACTTCCAGAAGCGCCATCGCTACCTTATCGGTAGAAAGGAGCAAATTCTTTTCTTTTAATTGCTTAAAATCATCCAGTCGGCTGAAGGCTTTAGACTTCTGTTTTCTTATAGTTGCCTGCATATTGGTGTCCATAACCCCGGGACTAAAGTCTAAAAAACGCAAATTGTTTGTTTTTTTATAATCGTCGGCCAGGCAATCAGTGAACATGCGAAGCCCTGCTTTTCCCGAACAATAAAGGGACCAGGCCGGAATTGTTCTCACGGCAGCTCCGGAGCTGATATTAGTATAAGTCTGAAAACATTTTTTCTTTTTAAAAGTCTTAAGCACTAGCGACGTTAAATACATCGGGGCCACAACATTAATTTGCATATGGGTATCAATTTGTTCCAAAGAAAAATGCTCTGCACTTTCAATCGGGCCGATAATTGCAGCGTTGTTGATTAAATGAATGGCCTTCACTTTTTTCATATCGATTTTTTTTAGAGCTGTGAGAAATTTTTTATCGAGGTCTTTTATTTTTGTGAGATCGTGTTTGATGTTGATAAAGCTTGGGGCCTTAAAAACACTTTCACGAGAAAGAGAAATCACAAAATGTCCTGCTTTTAGGGCCTCTTCGGCCAGTGAAAAACCCAGGCCACGGGTTGTTCCGGTAATGATAAATAACTGCATATTTTCTTCCTTATTTTAAACTTTTTTAGTGTAACAAGGAATGAGCACAACCAAAAGATTGAAATCGTGTGTAGACACAAAGTGTTGGAGATTTTTTAGCGCTTGCCCATGGGGAAGTTTGTTGGAATAATTTCGCCATGAAATTTTTAATTATTTTGTGCGCTTTATTTATTGGTTGCTCCACTACTTTTGCAGGGGCACCTCATTACGATAGTTATCCACCAACTCCGGCCACTCCATACACCGAAGAGATTCTGGATTTTTATTCGGTCAAAGATGCTTACGGAGAGTTCTCAAACTTCGCTTTATTTCCCATTGTTGTTGATGGTGTGGACTGGCCGACAAGCGAGCACTATTACCAGGCCCACAAATACACTGATCCTGAATTAATGGAAAAAGTCAGGAGAGCAAAAACGCCGATGGAAGCCGCTCTAATGGGCCGCGATCCAAAAATCCCAAAGAGAGAAGACTGGGACACTTATAAAGATATCGCTATGGAAGTAGCGGTGAGAGCAAAACTTTATCAGTACGAAAGTTTAAGAACTCTTTTAAAGTCGACAGGCACAACATTCATGTATGAACATACAAAAAATGATTGTTACTGGGGTGACTGTGGCGACCGCACAGGAAAAAATAAGCTTGGGCTTCTTCTTATGAAGCTTCGAGAAGAGATTTAATTTAAATTTAATCTATGGATAGCAAAAAACAACCAATTAGAGTTTTTTTAGATTCGAATATTTATTTTCAGAATAGGTACTTAGAAAATCCAAACGGAACTTGGTTATTGAATTTGAATTCAATTGATAAGGTGGAAATAGTTTTGCCACTTGTTGTTGAATCAGAAGTAAGAAGTCACTTAGAAGATCAAAGAAACGTTCATGTTAAAACAGTAAATGATTTTGAACAATTTCTATATAAAAATGGACTCGGAAAGGAATCTCTCTTTCAAGAATTGTCTGGAATTAAATCTAATATTACTTCTAATTTCGATAAAAAAATAAAAGAGTTCTTTGATAATAAAATTTTTGTTAAAGAAAATAATTTTAAAGAACATGTTGAATCTGTTTTTAATGAATATTTCTTAGGGCAAGGGAGTTTTTCAGAGAAAAAGAAAAGAGATGATATACCAGATGCTTTTATTTATCATTTTCTAAAAAACAAAAATGAGGCAGTGTGCGTCACTAGTGATAATAAGCTTAGAGAGAAATTGAACAATCTGCCGAATTTGAAAATATATTCAAATTTAGAATCTTTCTTAGAATCAGACGAGATAAAATCATATATAGACAATTTTGAAAATGAGAAGACAAGTTTGAATCGAAAAAAAGAATTAGTAGATTCTTTTTACTCCAAATATTTTAAATCTGAAAAAGCACAAAATGATTATAAGGAAAGTATTACAAAACGGCTCAATTATCAGTTTTTGGCTAATAAAAATAAGGATTTTCCTTTTGATTATGTTCAAGTATGGAACTTAAAAAAAGTTGAGTTTCCCAGCTTCGAAAATTATAATTTTAGCTATCTTCCAGATGACACACTCGCGATAAGCTTTAAAATTAAAATTGATTGTACTCTTGCTAGAAACGAGATCTTTTTTGGAAAAAAAGACCCCTCATTAATGACTGTTGAAGCTTATCCTCGAATGTACGAATTTAATGATTTAGAAGTTGCTTACACACTTCAATATACCGACAAAGGTACCGGCTTTCCAAAACAAAAACTTTCAGATTATGTAGTTCCTCCCTCAAAGACGGCTCAGGACTTCATGGAATTTACAAATTTTTATCTTGCAAATGAAGGCTTGCAACTAATTTTTTCAACAGTCGAAATTCAATAATTCCTACTCGTATCTCAAAGCTTCAATTGGATGCAATTTAGAAGCTTTGTGAGCTGGATAAATCCCAAAAACAATCCCAATCATTACCGAGAAGCCAAAAGCAAGTAGGATTGAATCCCACGACACTGAAGCATTCCAGCCAATAATGGCCGAGAAGGTAAATGTGATAGTCCATCCCAAGACAATCCCCATAAATCCGCCGAGGAAACTCACCAGAACAGACTCAGTTAAAAACTGCATAAGGATGTCTGAGCGCATGGCCCCGACAGCTTTTCTTAGCCCGATTTCTTTTGTTCTTTCTGTGACTGAGACGAGCATGATGTTCATGATCCCGATACCTCCAACCACTAAAGAAATGGCAGCAATTGTTGCTAGAAGTGTAGAGATCGTTTTGCTACTTTGGCTGATGGCATTTTGTAGTTCGGCCATATTAAAAATCTGAAAAGCATCATCTGAAGACGACAGAGGAACGCGGTAGCGCTTAATCATAGCGGCCTTAACACTTTCTTCCACATCATCAATATCGTTTTTGTTTCGCACTTGAATGTCGATGGAGTCGACATAGTTTTTTCCAAACAAACGGTACATTCCCGTTTGCACTGGGATTAAGATTCTATCGTCCTGGTCCTGAGGGCCTGAAGCTCCTTTTTCAGGAAGAAGACCGATAACCGAAAAGTTAATGCGGTTAATTTTAATCATGGACCCGATGGGATTTTTATCACCAAAGAGTTCTCGGGCCACCGTGCGACCAATAACGGCCACAAGTGCTCTTTGTTGTCCTTCGTCGTTAGAGAAAAATCTTCCGTAGTCTGGAGTAGAAGTTCTCATTTTGGCATAACTTGGTGAGACTCCGGCAACTGATGTGTTCCAGTTCTTATTTAAGTAGGTGACTTGTCCGCGTCCTGAAACGTTGGGAGAAACATCGGCAATGGCCGGGATTTCATTTTTTAAAGCGAAAGCATCATCCATGGTGATGCGGATTCTGGTTCCAGACTCCTGCATAACTCCACCGACACGAATGTTTCCGGCGCGAAGAACCAAGAGGTTTGAACCCATAGAAGAAAGTTGGTCTTCAATAGATTTCTGTGCTCCAGATCCTAAAGCGAGCATCGCCACAACCGCGGCAACTCCGATTAAAATACCAAGCATTGAAAGAATAGAGCGGACTTTGTTGGCGGTAAGAGTTCTGTAGCCCTGGTGAAAGTGCTCAAGGATTTCTTTCCATGAGAATTGGTTGCCGTAAGTTTTAGCAGGTAATTGATCTTTTGGTGGTTGATAAGGTCTAAAGCGTTCATCAGACTGAATCACACCATCACGCATGCGGATAAGCCTGTTGGCCTCTCGTCCGATTTCATCTTCGTGGGTCACGATAATGACGGTGATCCCTTGGTTATTGAGTTCTCGCAAAATCGCCAGAATTTCTTTTTCGCTTTTTGAGTCTAGGTTCCCTGTAGGTTCGTCAGCAAAAATAATTCGAGGCTCATTGATCAGTGAACGGGCGATGGCAATTCTTTGTTGCTGCCCACCTGAGACTTCATTCGTTTTATGGTGAAGGCGATCGGCAAGACCGACTTTACCTAAAAGGTTTTGGGATTTATTGAAATCAAATTTTCCTTCAGAGTAAATAAGAGGAAGGGCCACATTTTGCCAGGCCTCAAGCCTTGGCAAGAGATTAAATTGCTGAAAAATAAAACCAATTTCACCGCGTCTAATAACCGCGAGCTCATCTTCACTCAACGTCGCAACTTCCTTATCTCCTAGAAGATAAGAGCCGCTCGAAGGAATATCCAGAAGACCCAGGATATTCATCAGTGTCGACTTACCAGAACCTGAAGGCCCCATGATCGCTACGAAATCGCCGCGTTCAATTTTTAAGTCAATGCCCTTTAAGACATCAACTTTGGTGTCGCCCATTTGAAAGGATTTGGTAATATTTTTTATTTCAATCATACTATCTTGGTCCACCGCTGCTGCGTTTTCCACCTTTTGGGAATTTAGGACTAAATGGGTTGCTTGAACTTTGAGCGCCGTCGCCAATAGAGTAGTCCTGAATCAGGATCACATCATTTTCAGCAAGACCTTCTAAGACTTCAGTTCTCTTCCCATCTGTCAGTCCCGTAGAGATGACAGTCTCTGTCGGCGGAGCTTTTTCATTTTTCTTCATGACCAATGTTTTTCCGTCTACAACTTTCATTGCCTCACTTGGAATAAGAAGAGAGCCTTTTTTTTCTTTTACTGAAAATGTCACGTTTGCTGTCATCCCACTTCGCATAAAGTCCGGTGTCTCTTCAGGGCGAACATCAATGGTATAAGTTGTTACGTTGTTCGTTGTTGTGGCATCAAAGGCCAGCTGGTCAACACGGGCCTTAATCGGAGACTTTGGATAAGCATCTAAAACGATCACTGCATTGCTGTTTAATTTAATTTGCGCGATATCTGTTTCATCCACGTTCGCCTTCACTGTCAGGTGATCAGACATTGTAAAGATCGCATCCGTATTAGTGAAAGTCTGTCCCGGTTCAACACTTTTTAAAATGATTGTTCCGGCAATAGGGGCAAGAACCGGAGTCGGGAGGTAGAGTTCCGACCACTTTTTAAATTCTTCTTCACCTTTTGAACGGGCAGCATCCAGCATGGCCGCTCTTTCAGTCGAACTCATCCAGGCGATGATTTGCCCTTTTCTGACTTTCGATCCTTCTTTAATAAGAACTTCATCAATTCTTCCGGCCACTGGAGCTTTAATTTCCAGACGGTTTTTAGGTTGAACAGTTCCAGTCGCCAAAATCGTAATAGCGATATCACCTTTTTGCACACTGTATTCGCTATAAGTGATCGCCGGCTTTTGATTTTTCTTATATGAGTAAAAACCAATCCCGCCTAAAACGATAATGACTGCGCCAATAATAAGAGATTTTTTCACGGAATCACTCCAGTGCCTTGAGCTTGTTCCCAAGCTGCGGATGCTTGCAGGCGGTTTCTAATTTGTAGTGTGTAGTCTTTTTGTTTTGTGATGAGATCATTTTCGATAAGATCCCAGTCGTCGAAGTTAGAGAGACCATTGTTGTATTTACTGCGGGAAATATCTGCTCTGACTTTTGCTGCTTCTAAAAAAGCGGAGCTGACTTTTACTGTTTGGTTGGCCTCTTTAAAAGAAGTATAACTTTGAGAGAGCACTCTTCTTAATTCCATATTTTGGTTTTCAAGTCTTTTTTCAGCGGCCTTGACCTGATAGCTGGCACTATAAGTAGAGTAGAAATCTTTTCCACCATCAAAAAGCGACCACGACAGAGTCGCACCCGCGGCCCATCTTCTATTGTCATCTGGAAAAAAACTATCACCTGTTTTGCCGACTGAAGCGCTGACGTTTAAGTCAGGATAAAAACCCGCTTTGCTGGAATCAAGAGTGGCACTTGCCGAAGCGAGAGTGGCCTTGAATTTTTTAGCAGTAGGAGTTGATTCAATCAGTGCATCGTAATCAGGAACTCCAGGGTCATCAATCGCCGGAGTGGTGGTGATTTCGACAGGTTCATTTTCCGGGAGATTTAAAACTCTTCGTAAATAGATTAAGCTGGTCGCCATGGCATTTTCAGCTTTAAAGAGATCGAGCTTTGCCTGCTCAAGATAGGCCTTGGATAAAAGCACCGATCCTTTATTTTCTCTGCCGTTTTCAAAACGCAACTCAACCATTCTTAAGTTATCTTCCCGGCGCTTTTTAATATCGCGTGAAAGATTCAATGAATCTTTAGCATAAAAGTAATTGGCCACAGCATTTTTTAAATCGTAGCTGATTTGTGATTTTGTTTCCTGAAGATTGGCCTCTTCTGTTTGGATTTTACTGTCGGCAATTTTTAGACTGGCAGAATCCTGGAATCCATTAAAAAGATTTTGAGTCAAATTCAACGAGCCGCTGTATGCATCTGTAGTGCTCGAAGCACCAGATTTGGTTTCACTGTTGGCCTTCTCGTAAGAAAGACTTGCTGAAACTTTCGGGAAAAAAGCAGAGCGTGTGCTTTTTTTATCAGCTTGTGAAGCCTTTAGGGCCTCATAAGATGCTTGTACTTCCAGGTTGCTCTTAACTGCAAGAGCAATTGAGTCTTCAAAAGTTAATTTTTGTTCAGCAAAAAGAGCAGAAGAAAAGGAGAGAGTGAGAACTAAGAGATGAGATTTTCTAACCATAAGCTTTTCCACAATGTTTCCATAATTGGTCGCTATACTACAACTAAGTAGTATAGCGAATTGTAGAAAAATTGCAAATGAACTTTAGGTCTAGTGCGAGTCGACAACACCAGTTGGCTTAACTCTTAACTTTAAGAAGTACCAAGGAATGTACGACAACGAGAAGACAATTAAGATGATCCACATCAACTGATTAAAACTCATCATAAAGACCTGTCCGTCAAGACGGTGTTTTATTGACGAGAGCGCCGCTTTGTCTTCTTTAATCATTCCAACACCACTCGACATTTTTTTCGTCATGCTCGATGTGCCTTGATAATAGACCTGTTGAGTTGTCGGATTTAAAAGTGAAACTTTTGAAGCTAGGTCGACGTAGTTCTGGTGGCTTCTCATCGTTAGAAGTGTCCCTACCATGGCGATCCCGATACTTCCTCCGATCTGTCTTGAAAGATTCAGCAGCCCTGAAACTTGTCCCATCGCATGTCCCTTAAACTGACTTAAGATACCAGAGTTGATTGGAACAAACAGGAAAGCAAGAGCAAACCCACGCACATAAAGAGCGTGTAGAATATCTTCTTTCGATGAAAGAGGAGATAGGTGAGTCAGAAGCAGCATACAGACAACAAGTCCTGTAAGACCTACGAAAATAAGTTTTTTAACACTCACTCCACCAACCATCATGCGCCCAATGAGCGGCATGAGGGCCATGGTCACCAGCGAGCCTGGAATAAAGAGCTCACCGGTTTGAGTGGCCGTGTATCTAAAGACGTTGCTGACAAAAACGGGAAGAACGAAAAGAACTCCATAGAGATAAAACCCCAGAAGCCCCATTAGCATTGTTCCGTTGACAACAATTTGCTCTTTTAATAAGCGCACGTTGATGATCGGATTTTTAACTCTTAATTCCCACCATACGAAAGTAGGAAGAGAGATAAGAGAAGTGATCACACATGTTGTAATGAGTTTAGAAGAAAACCAGTCATCAGCTTCACCGCGCTCAAGAGCGTATTGAAGACATCCGATACCAGCTACTAGCAGAATTAACCCCAGAGCATCGAAGCCTGATTCTTTTTTATGTCCTTCTTCATGTTTCACATCATAAATACAAGCGGCACCTACCATCAATGCTAAAAGTCCTAGTGGCAGGTTGATGTTGAAGATTGATCTCCATCCAAGTGTATCTGTTAAGTATCCACCAAGCACCGGACCTAGTGCAGGACCAACCATTACGCTCATCCCGAAAATAGCACCGGCGATACCGGCCTTTTCTTTTGGGAACTGTTCATAGATAAGCGTCTGCGAAGTCGGAAGAAGTGCTCCTCCGGCAAGACCTTGAAGGATTCTAAAGATAATCAGGAACTCAAGGTTAGGTGCAAGTCCACACGCTACTGACGTGATGGTGAATAGGGCAATACAGCCCAGGTAATAGTTTCTTCGCCCGAATCTTTCTCCCAGCCATGCTGAAAGAGGAAGAACGACGGCGTTAGCGATAGCATAACCAGTAATAACCATACTGATATCTTCCAGCGTGGCACCCAGGTTACCCATCATCGTAGGTAAAGCGACGTTTACAATTGAGGTATCAATGATCTCCAGAAGAGATGCAAGGACGGCAACAAATATGATAAGCGGAGCTTTAGAATTTTCTGTCGTCTCCATATATATCTACCTAGTGTTTGTGTACTTTAATAAATGCTGAAAGTCCTGTTCTTAACTTCTCAATATCTTCTGGTGTTACTTTTTCAATCTTAATTTTTACCGGAATTCTCTGAACAACTTTTGTGAAGTTACCAGTAGCATTGTCTGGTGGAAGAAGAGTGAATGTGGCCCCTGTTGCACTTGAAATACTTTCAACTTTTCCTTCAAATGTTTTTCCTGAGATTGCGTCGACATCGATTTCAACTTTTGCGTCTAAACGAATCCCTTCAACTTCAGTTTCTTTGAAGTTAGCGATGATCCATCTTTCTCCTGAATCAACAAATCCTAAAAGAGGAACACCTGGAGCTGCCAGCTGTCCAACTTCGACTGATTTTTTAGCGATGAATCCATCTGTTGGAGCGACGATTTTAGTGTTTGAAAGATTTAGTTCAGCTTGAGAAACTTGAGACGCGATAGCATCGTACTTAGCTTTAACATCATTATATTGAGCAGAAGCTGTATCGAATTGTTGTTGAGAAACAGCACCTTTAGAAAGCAGGTCTACTAAGCGGCGGTAGTTTCTTTCAGCGTCTCTTCTTCTGGCCTCAACTGAAGAGAGTTCACCTTTAGCTTGTTTAAGGTTGTTTTCGTAATCGCGAGGGTCGATGTTGATAAGGACATCGCCTTTAGCTACTTTTTGTCCTTCAACGACGTTTACCGATGTAATGTAACCAGAAACTTTTGGCGCCAGCATTACACTGTGGCCGAAGATCTGAGCGTTGTCAGTTGTTACGTAAGCGAAGTGTTCATAAGTCAGGTAGCTGACAACAATTAATACGACAGCTCCTACGATCGATAATATTTTTTTCTTTTTTGCGTCCATTGGTCACGTCCTTCTTTTAATTAAAATGTATGAATTTTTTGTCCGATTGCTGTTTGTAAATTGATTAGTGCTTCAATGTATCCCAACTGGGCATTAACAGCACCAGCTTGTGATTTGTATAAATCCGCTTCTGCATCAAGAAGATCTGTGTTGGTTCTTGCACCAACTCTTTGTCCTTCACGGGCAAGGCGCACACTTTCTTTTGATTTCGCGATATCATTGGTTCTCGCCTTATATAAAGAAGCGTAGTAGTTGTACTTTCTCTTCCACACTTCCAGGTCTTTTTGTGCTTTTAGCTCTGTGATACGGTAAGTTTTTTCGGCCTGAACAAATTGTTCTGTCGTTTGTTTAGAACGGGCAAATGAAACACCGGCATCAAACAGGTTCCAAGAAAGTTGTAACCCAACCTGGTAAGCAGAACGGTATTTATCTGTATCAGTCAGAGAGTCATTCAGGTTGTTGTAGTATTGGTACTGCCCGAAAGCCGCGATACGTGGAACCCAGAAGCTGTCTTGTGCTTTATCAGCATAAGAAAGAGCGTTGACTCTTTCTTTTAGTGCTTGAATATCGTTTCTGTTGTGGATGTCAGCTGCCGTGATATTTTTCATCAGGTTTTCATCCAGAACCGGAAGCTCTCCAGAAACATCAACTGTCCCTGAATCTTTCCCTAAGATCTCAAGCAGGTTGTGTTCACTGATAGCGATGTTGTCATCAGCATTTAAAAGATCAGACTCAGCATTTGAAACCTGAACTTCTACACGAAGAACATCATAGTTTGTGGCCATACCACTTTGTTTAAAGAGCTTCACATCTTTTAAGTGATCCTGAAGAGCTTTTAAGTTTTGAGCGGCCACATCTTTAAGAATTTTGTTTGCTAGCGCTCTATAATAAGAAAGCGTGACATCCATTTCTGTTTTAAAGTTATTCCATTTTTCTTCATTGGCTGCAGCATTGTAGCTTTCGCTTGCGGCCTGGTAGCGGTTTACACTCGAGAAGCCTTCAAACAGGGGATAAGTCCCAGTTAAAGTCAGTTGTGAATTAGGAACGATTTGCGGAACGATTGTATCCGTTGTCGCATTACCTAATCTCACGTTTGTCAGTGCGTACTTTTTATCAAAAAGGTAGTTGGCATTTGCCGAAACCGTAGGAAGAAACCCAGAGTAGTTTTCAACTTTTTTCCATTTTGCTTCTAGAGTTGCACTTTTTGCTTTTTCCACAGAAGGAGAAGTGTTAAGGGCTTCGTTAATAGCTTCTTGTAATGTTAGAGCGTGGGCAGTGCCTGTAAGAAGCATCGCTGCGCCGTAAGTAAGGGCATGTAATCTTATATTTTTTTGCATAAAAACCTCGTCTAAGATGGTTTTACTCCTAAATCGTTTGCGAAGCAAACTATTTGTGGTAGAATCTATTCATGGGAAAAAAAGTAACAAAAACAAAAAAAGTTGAGAACAAACTCTTTACCGCTCAAAGTTTTGAAACCACTGTTCATCCAGGGCTCAAGACCTTCTTTGGTTACAGCCTCTATAAGTCTGCTGTGCTTTATAAGGCCTTGATGGAAAAGAGAAACCACCTTTTTTACAATTTAGGGACACCTGAATGTGCCGTTCTTTATGTCCTAAGTACCGGCGTAGTAACCAATCAACTTACACTAGGCCAGGACCTGGGCATTGATAAGGCGACGATTGTTAAAATCATCGATAAACTAGAAAAGTTGACTTTTGTGAAGCGCGAAGTAGACCCCAATGACCGCAGGTCTAAGTTTGTTTCCTTGACCCCAAAAGGAAGGAGCATCTTGGATAAGGTGAGAAAGGTGAGGACAGAGCTTGAAGATGAAGTCCTTTCACATTTTCCTAAAGAAGATGAAAAAGAACTAAGAAGGCTTGTGCCAATGCTTCTTGAAGTCGTGGCCAACTTAAAATAATTCCTGCGCTTTTTTAGTTTAATGGTATCCTCATAATTACTATGAGTGACACGATCCCTGAAACACCACCGCGCCCCAAAAAGAAGGGGCCAATAAGACGACTATTTATCTGGTCTATTCGCCTGGGCCTTCTGTGCTTTGCTTTGAGCATCTTTGTCGTTTTATTCTACCGTTTTGTTCCAGTGGCCTACACTCCACTAATGTTCTGGCGCTCAACCGCATCAATCTTTACTGAAGATAAGTTTGTGGGGATTGAAAAAAAGTGGGTGCCCATCACTCAGATCTCTAAATCCATGCAGCAGTCAGTGATCAAGGCCGAAGACTATAAATTCTATCAGCACAATGGTTTTGACTTTGAGGCCATTGAAAAGGCCATGCAGTACAACAAGACTCATAAGAAGAAAAAAGGGGCGAGTACGATCTCGCAACAGACAGCTAAAAACGTTTTCCTATGGCCTTCGCGCTCATGGCTTAGAAAAGGAATGGAAGCTTACTTCACAGTCCTGATTGAATTCTTCTGGCCCAAAGAGCGTATCTTGGAAGTGTATTTGAATGTCATTGAATTAGGTAAAGGTGTTTACGGAGTGGAAGCTGCTGCTCAGAAGTTTTTTAAGAAACCGGCCAGTAAACTTAACTCTTCTCAGGCCGCTCTTATGGCCGCTGTTTTACCAAACCCGATCAGGTTTAGAATCGATAAACCTAGCCGTTATATTTCTAATCGCCAGCGCAAGATTATGGGAAGAAGAGCTCCGCCATTAGTGGCAGCAACTCCAGAACCGAAAGCTGAGATCAAACAACTGGAGACACCAGAGGAAAAATCGAAAGAGTTTTTTTCTTTGAAGTTTGACAGTGAAGAGGAAGGGGAAAAAGAAAAGGGAGCCGAAGCTCCCCAGACTGAATCTTCTAATCACTCAGAAGATAACAATAACGATTAAAAAATTACTTAATTGTTCTAGCTAACTCAAGCGCCTTGAGAAGGTCGATGCGTCCGCCTGCAACCATTTTGTCTTTAAAACGGTCTACTTTTGTTACTGAGTCCATGAGCACTTGTTTAAGTTGAACGGGAGTCAGGTTAGGGTAGTGAGAAAGAACTTCAGCTGCAACTCCTGCCGTTGTCGGGCTGGCCATCGATGTTCCTGACATAGATTCATATCTATTGCCTGGAGTTGTCGAGTAGATGCTTGATCCTGGAGCAGCAACGTCTACACCAATTTTCCCGTAGTTTGAAAAGTAGCTCATAGCTCCGCTGCTAGATGTACTGGCAACGATCAACAGGTTGTCACTCTTGTGGCTTGCTGGATAAGTTGGAGTTCTGTCGATATCGCTAGAGTCGTTTCCGGCAGCAGCGATAACTAGAACACCGTAGTTGTCCTGGATGTACTTAAGAGTTTCTGGAATTAAGTTTCCACCTTCATTTGATCTCTTACCAAATGAACAGTTGATGATCTTTGCACCATTTTTAGCAGCGTAGATAAATGACTCAGCTACATCGACATCAGTTTCATCGCTGTTGTTTGGAACAGTTCTGATCCCCATGATTCTTACGTTTGAAGCGATACCTGCGATACCGATGCCATTATTTTGTTTTGCACCGATAGTCCCGGAAACGTGAGTTCCGTGAGAGTGAGTGTCTTTGTTGTTTCCAGTTGCGCGCCCTTGAGAGTCGCGAACAAGAGTGTTGATACCGTAAACGTCATCAACGTATCCGTTGCCGTCGTCATCAATTCCGTTTCCTGGGATTTCACCTTCGTTTTTCCAAAGAACATCTTTAAGGTCTTCGTGAGTTGTATCAATCCCTGTGTCTACTACCGCAACAGTGATTGTCTCAGTCGCTGAAGTCCCGTGGATTTTATAAGCAGCATTAACTGAAACACCATTTTGAGCAGCATCAGCAAATGACCAAACTTTTCCAACCTGTGGGTCGTTGAACTGAGGAGCATTCATTGATTTGTTTTCTTCTGGCGGTCTTGGTGCCGGTACCGGAGTTGGAAGTGGAGACTTCTCTGCGCGGTAGTTTCTTTCCGTGTATTCTACACTTGGGTGATTCTTAAGTTGTTTCTCTAAAACAGAAACATCGTTGTTTCTGATAACGTAAACATTTCCAAAAAGGTTTTGAACTTTTGATTGTGAACCAAAATCGGGAAGAGTTTTTCCAGCTTTAACTTTTACCACCAGCTCAGTCGGCGTGACTGCAGCTTGAAGTGATGAAAGAGAGAGAACCAGAGTTGAGAGCAATAAAAATTTCATTTTCCATCATCCTTGAAATTTAAGATTAGTCTTAAAGTGTAGTGTTCCTCTTTCCCAATACGCAAGCGATTAAGGCAACTGTTTGACAAAGTAAGATATACTAATCATTCCCAAATTCTCGCGGAGTTTTTATTTCCAGTAAATCTTAAGTTAATTCTTAATTATTTATGCCGAGAAAGGCGTATATATTCATGGAGTAGGCAATGACAATTGGTGCGAAATTAAGACTCTTAATGGTTTTTTTAGTAATCACTCTTATTACGACGGCCGCTATTGCGTTTTGGTCGTCTAACCGGTTTGTTACTCAGGTAAACGATCTGGTCGATGTTCAACTTCCAGGTGTCAGTAATATGATTCTTGCCGACATGATGCATGATGGGATTAGGGCAAACGTTTACCGAGCGATCCTTGTTTCTAAAACAGGAAGTGAAGAAGATAAAAAAGAAACGAGAGAAGAAGCAAAAGAGTTTGGCGAGAATATTACAAATTATATCAACAATCTTGAAAAGCTTAATCTTCATCCTGAGACCAGAGCGGCCATCGCTCCGGCCCTTCCTCGTATTGCTGAGTATGTGAAATCTGCCGGCGAAATCGTCGACATCGCTCTTAGTGGAGATGAAGAGAAGGCCCGCGCAGGTCTTGGGGCCTTTAATGAAAAATTTGAAGCGTTGGAAAAAGAGTTGGGGACATTGGGAGATTTGGTGCGAGCGGATTCGGCCGAATCTGCAGTCAGTGCTACCGCTATTAAATCTCAGTCGTTGTATCTCAACATTGTTTCTCTCGTGATTGGCGTTATCCTTTTAATCTTTTTTGCCGTTGTTGTAAGAGATCAGCAAAAACAGTTAAAAGATATTATTGATAATCTTATTAAGGAATCTAACCGCATCAGTAACACGGCCGACAACCTCACCCAGGCCGCTCAGAATCTGTCGGCCTCTACAGAGCAACAATCAAGCGCTTTCCAGGAGTCAGCGGCCGCTTTAGAAGAAATTACGGCCACCGTTAGTACAACAGAATCCAATTCAAGACAGCTCGACAGCAATGCCCGCGTAAGTTTTGAGTCGGCGAGCAATGGAAAAGAGACCATTGAAAAAATGCTGGCGGCAATGGGAGATATTAACAACAGCAATACGGCGATGATGAGGCAGATTGAAGATGGAAATAAACGCATCGGAGACATTATTCGCGTTATCGGTGACATTGAAGAGAAGACGAAAGTGATCAACGACATCGTCTTTCAGACCAAGCTTCTGTCTTTCAATGCTTCCGTTGAAGCGGCAAGAGCAGGCGAGCAAGGAAAAGGGTTTGCCGTGGTAGCTGAGGAGGTCGGGAACCTGGCAGAAATGAGCGGAAATGCGGCCAAGGAAATCTCAGACATGCTCTCAAACAGCGTGAACACAGTTGAAGTTATCGTCAATGAAAACAGGACAAAAGTAGAGTCACTGGCCTATGACGGGAAAAACAAAGTTGAACAAGGGATTCAAATTGCAAATAAGTGTGGAAGCGCATTGGAAGAAATCGTTTTTCAGGCCTCAAACATTAATACGCTCATCAGTGAAATCACCACAGCGGTTAAAGAGCAGTCAAAAGGAATTTCAGAAGTTTCAAAGGCCATGGGGCTTTTGGATCAATCGAGTTCGCAAAACTCAGTTATCTCCAAAGAGAATTTAGAATCTTCAAAAGAGTTGCAGGATCAGGTTCAGAAGCTCGAGAGTGTTATTAAATCGCTTTCAGGGATGATGACCAGTAAAACAGCTCACTCATAAAAATAAAAAAAGGCCGGATAAACCGGCCTTTTTTATTCTTCTGTACAAGTAAATCTAATTGTTCCGCCAATGTGATCTCCCGCCTGGAAGATGAAGTGAGCTTTAAACTCTTTGGCGTCTTTTAGCTCAACGACAAACGATCCCCACATTCCACTTTCTTGTCCGTCTGTGTAGCGGGCATCAAAGTTTTTAAATTGAGCGTGTCCTTTATATTTTAGTGGACGGTAGTTTGGATTAGCTTTGACTTCATCAAACTCGAAGTAGCCACGGTAGCTGTTTTCTTCGTTAAAGCTTGTATCATCAGCGTCTTCCCACTGATTTTTGACGAAAACGAATCCATTGACGTTTTTCATTGAGCTTTGATTTCCTTTTTTTTCAAACTCAAAAGTCACCAGGGCCAAAGCTGGTAGTTTGTCACCCCATTGAGTCCCGTGATCTGAAGAACATGTGACAAGTTCAGCACTTGCAGTATTTGTCACAAACGCCAACAAAAGAGTCGCGATTAAAGATATTGATTTCATATTTAGCTCCGATAAAAATTATTTTGGTTCGATCTAAGTACGTCCTTTATTGCGCGTTGTGAAATCTCAAAATTAGATATTAACTATGCCCTGAAAGCTTTAGATAACCAAAAGATTTACTCAACTATTTCTCTAGAAATTATGGAGTTATCCATAGTTCTGCTTTGGGCCCTAGTATGCGGTGGGGTTTTATAATACTCTGCCAAATGAAATGAGAGCACAAAAGCTGAAGACATTTAGCGATTTTTTAAAACGAGCAGAAATCATCGAGCATGCTCTTTTGATCATTACTGAAGACGAAAGTCTTGAGTGTGAGCGCGCTATCCTCGAGCTTCGCTCATTAAATTACGATTTGCCTTTTTATGAGTTGAACCTTTCAGACAATCCCAACCTCAAAGAAGAGATCTCTGCTTTTTACGACATCGAAAGTTTGCCTACCTTCATATATTTCCGCGGGAAAAAAATGGTTAGCAAAATAAAAGGCTATGATCAATCAAACAATTTTTCACGATTTCTTTCAACTGCCGTTCACTTAGACTATTAGAATTATAAATTGCTCTTATTTGAAATAATTCGACGAAGAATTTTTAAATAAAAATCCGCTTACATTTATAAGAGAAACTCAAGAGGATTTTACTTAAGTATTTCTCTACTTACTACGATTGTGTGCTTTAGAAAATCCACAGTCTCTGTCGTAGGGGAGTTTTATTTATGTTTGAAAAAAGAAGTTTAAACTGGAAGATGCGTGCTGCTTTTACAGTCTCTGCTGTATCGCTCGCTGTTGTTGGTTATTTTAGTTACCAAGGTCTTCAGCATGTGAATGAAAAGTATGAACACGTCGCCAATATCAACCTTCCTAATGCTATTTTATTAGAAGAGATGAAGGGGACGTCTGATAAAGTCATGAGCTTGATGATTCAAAGTGCGCTCGTTGGTAACAATGAGAAAGAAATGAAGCGACTTGCAGGTCGTTTTGATGAAACACTTAAGACCTATCATGAACTGGATAATGAATATAGAAAAGTAGAGTTCGTTCCGGGTGAGCACGAGCTTTATGAAAAAGTTGATAAAACATGGCAAAAGCTTGAGGCCGATTTAAAAAAGGGAAGAGAGTTTGCTCAGATGCAAAAAGCTGAGGACAAGCACTTGTTCCAGGAATTTTATATGAGCGAAGCTGTCAAAGGAACACGCTTTGAGTATTATAAAGTTCTAGGAGAGTTGCTTGATTTTCAAAAAGCGGAATCAAAAAAATGGGTAGCAAGCGCACAAGAAAAAAGTGCCTTTGCTGAAAGAACGATCCTTACTTTAGGAGTGCTTGGTTTCATTTTCTCAATCGCGACAGGATTCCTATTCTCGCGCGCTATTTCATCTACATTAAATAGAATTGCAGAAGTGCTGGCCGATGGTGCAAAAGACATCGCTTCAACTTCTTCTCAAGTTGCCGGATCGAGTGAGACGCTTTCATCAGCGGTTTCTCAACAGGCCGCTGCCGTTCAGGAAACTTCGGTTTCAGTTGAAGAGCTAACGGCCATGGTAAGAAAGAGTTCGGAAAACTGTTCGACATCGGCCAACGTGTCTTCACAAAGCCATGAGACTGTTATCCAGGGGAAACAGGCCGTAGAAGAAATGATCAGGTCAGTAGATGAGGTAAGCCGTGGTAACGAAGAAATCATGGCCTCAATCGAAGAAGGGAACCGTCGTATCGCAGAGATCACTTCGGTTATCAATGAAATTGCAGCTAAAACAAAAGTGATCAACGATATCGTATTCCAGACAAAACTTCTGTCTTTCAACGCTTCAGTTGAAGCTGCAAGAGCTGGTGAAAACGGAAAAGGTTTCGCGGTTGTAGCTGAAGAAGTAGGGAATCTGGCGCAGATGAGTGGTCGCTCAGCGAGTGAGATTTCAGCGATCGTTGATGAGAGTATCAGAAAGGTAGATTCAATCGTTGCTGAAAATAAAACGAACGTAGAAAAATTCGTTCAAAGTGCAAAATTAAAAGTGCAAAAGAGCCAGACTGTCGCATCTAAGTGCGGTACGATGTTTGATCTGGTTGTAGAAAATACGACAAAAGTTAATGGTCTGATCGAAGAGATTGCAAGAGCTTCAAGTGAGCAGTCAAAAGGGATCGAGGAGATCACTAATGCTATGGGGCAGATTGATGTAGCGACGAATGAAAACTCGACTGTTACTCACTCTGTAGCTAAAGCGGCAAAAGACCTTTCAAGCCGCGCTGACGTTCTAAAAGAAATGTCATCAGAGCTTTACCAGACAGTTCACGGTAAACAGGCCGCTTAATATCGTTCAAAATAAAAAGGCCGCGGGATTAAAATCGACCGCGGCCTTTCTTCATTTTATTAGAATCTAAAAATCAAAAATTACTTTAAAATAGATTCAGCTTCGTTTAGTAACATTTCAAGTGCGTCTGACTCAGAAGCACCTTCGTTGATAGCTTGTGCATCAGCAATTTTCTGAGAAAGGAAAGCTGAAAGTCTTCCTGATTGCATATACTCTTGAGCGTCGTTAAGAACGATGTTCGCTTGAGCTTTTTGGAATTCACCTGAAGTTGTCGCTGAAGAAAGAAGTGGTGAAGCTGAAGTTAAAACAGTTGAATCAGTGATCGAGTAAGCAAATACGTTAGCAGAAAGAGCTAGAGCGATTAAAGCGATTGTCTTTTTCATAAAGTCTCCAAAAGTTTGGACGCAGTAGTGCTGTGTAGGGATCACTGCGCCTGTGGTTTAATAGTCTTAGTTTAAAATTGATTGAGCTTCGTTAATAAGCATATCCAGTGCTTCTTCATCAGACACACCAGCATTCACTGCTTTTGCATCATTGATTTTTTGTGAAAGAAAAACTGAAAGTTTTCCTGACTGGAAGAATTCTTGAGAGTCATTAATAACCATTGCCGCTTGTTTTTCAGGAATAGTTCCTGAAGTTGTCGCAGAAGAAAGAAGTGGTGAAGCCGATGTCAGTACTGTTGAATCCGCTAGCGAGTAAGCAAATACATTAGCAGAAAGTACCAATGAAAGTAGGGCAATCGTTGTTTTCATGCAGGGGCTCCAATAAATGTTGATGGTGTGATCATACATGCCTGAGCGGCACCCTCAAGTAATCTTGTAAATTTTACCTGTTCAGTTCTTCTGTGAGCTTCCGATAAAGGCAGAACATGAAGAGATTACTTTCCATTCTTTTACTTGCCCTGACTTTTACCCTGACTGCCAACGCGCAGGCGGTGAAGATGCTGGATGCCGGTGAAGACATCAATTTCAATGAGCCTTGGTATAAGAAAAACCGTTCAGATGAAGAGAATTTTAAGCGCCTGGTTGAGGGGCTTAAGCGCGTTTCGACGGGAAAAAAGGTTATTGAAAAGGCCACTCAGAAAGCGGCCCAACAGGGGTACACTCTTTTTGATGTGGTCGCAATCGGCGACGGCTCCTTGACGGACACGACCCTGATTCGCCGTTTTTCAGCTTCTAACCCGGCCCAGGTGATGTACGAGACCCGCTCTAAGGTCTACCTGAATAAGCACCTAAAGACCCTGGATGCGATGCTGGACTTCGCCCATGAACTAACCCATTACACCTACCGCGAGCCATTTAACCCATACGATGCCCGCTTCCATTTAAAAGACTTCATTAAAAGCACGGTCGAAGGCCGTGGCGGTGAAGTAGACGCTTATATGGTGGAGTGCAAGGTTCTTCAGGAAATGCTTCCGGGAGAAGGTTTCTCGCGCTCAAACTGCCCTAAGGTTTACGACCAAAAGGTAGGGGCCATCTCCAAAGAACTTGGTATCCAGGAATTTTACAAAGTGGGTCATCATTTTGATGGTCTGAAAAAGGACCTGGAGAAGTTTGCAGTAAACGAAAAAGATATACCTCAAGCTTCTGGTAACGAAGCTTTGTTTATTTCATCGGCCTGGGGCCTTCCATACCCGGTTGCTGCGGTGAAGGAATACGTCAATATCATGGATCGCGTCTGCAAAAACGACCAAAACCGCATCACTCTTATGCAAGATAAGCTGGGAAGAGCGCCTGCTAGTTCAGATACTCTGAAGGACACCCAGGATTTCCGTCTTATGTTCGAAGATTTCAAGAGTCGTTGTGACAGATTTGTCTCTAAATAGAATCTTCTCGCTAGCATCCCGTCAAAAAAAACCTGACTAAAATTCCCGAGCTTTGGGTCACTTTTCATTGACGACAACTCGTACGCTCTGTAAAATTTGTGCAATAATTGTAAAGATTTAATTGAATAAACTTTGTGCGTACAAAATAGGGAGCACGAGATGCAAGACAGCGTCGTTTTGATGAAAGTAGATGATTTCTTAAACTGGGGTCGCAAGAACTCTCTTTGGCCTATGACTTTTGGTCTCGCTTGTTGTGCGATTGAAATGATGGCAACTGGTGGATCGAAATACGATCTTGAAAGATTTGGTTGTGGAGCTTTCATGGCCACTCCAAGACGTGCAGACCTTATGATCGTTGCAGGGACAGTAACTCTGAAAATGGCAACGAGAATTCAAACTCTATTCGAACAAATGCCAGAGCCAAGATATGTTATCTCAATGGGCTCTTGTGCAAATAAAGGTGGACCATACTGGCAACACGGCTATCACGTACTAAAAGGCGTTGATGAAATTGTTCCTGTAGACGTTTACGTTCCTGGTTGTCCTCCGAGACCGGAAGCTCTTATTGAAGGTGTAATGACTCTTCAAAAGAAAATCGCAAACGAAAGAATCCTTCGTGATAAGTGGGTAAAACATGCATAACGAAATCGCATCTAAATTAAACGGCCAGGTCTCTGGATCAAATGCAGTAGCGAACATTGCGACTGTTGGTGATTCATCAGTCATGGTTGAAGCAGGAAAAATCCTGGAAGTGTGTAAGGCACTTAAGGCAGAAGGATTCAATGTTCTTCAAGCTGTGACAGGAACAGATTACGCAGACAGAATTGAACTAACTTACGTTCTTGCTGACTTCACTAAAAACCGTGAGCTTCTGTTAAAAACAAAGCTTGGGCGCGGTGATGGTTCAGGAAATAATAAAGACACACTTCCAAAGATCGACTCTGTGGTAAGCGTGTGGAATGCAGCGAACTTCCAGGAGCGCGAAACTTACGACATGATCGGAGTGAACTTTGTTGGTCACCCGGATCTTCGCCGTATTCTTACTCCAGATGACTGGCAAGGATATCCTTTGAGACGTGATTACGTTGTTCAAGAGAAATACTTAGACATGGTGGTAAACCCAGCTCACAAGATCAACTCAGCTGATCACATGTTCGGTAAAAAACTAAAAGAAGAAATCGGCGATCCAAAGAAAGTTTCAGCAAGTTGGAAATCTAACGATGCAGACGAATCTGAAGACGCAAAGGATGGTGAATAATGTCTGCTCACACGCACGAAGAAGAAAAAATCCGTTTAGGAGATATGGAAGTTTTAAAGTCAGATCTTCTGACTCTGAATATGGGGCCTCAGCACCCTGCAACTCACGGGGTACTAAGAGTTGAAATTAAAACTGACTCGGAAATCGTTGTAGAAGCGACACCACACCTTGGTTACCTTCACCGTTGTTTCGAAAAACACGCTGAAAATTTAGACTATAGAGGAGTCATTCCTTTCGTTGACCGCATGGACTACCTTGCAGCTATGTCAATGGAATGGGGATACTGTCTTGCTGTAGAAAAAATGTTGGGAACTGAAGTTCCGAAAAGAGCGGAATACATCCGTATCCTTATTGCTGAACTTCAAAGAATTGCTTCTCACCTTGTTTACTTCGGTACATACGGGATCGATATGGGAGCGTTTACGACTTTCCTATACTGTTTCCAGGACAGAGAAGAAATCCTAAGACTGTTTGAAGAACTTTCTGGTGCACGTATGCTTTATAACTACGTGTGGATCGGAGGGGTTTGGAACGATATCAATGACGATCAACTAAGAAGAGTTAAAACTTTCGTTGACCGTTTTGAAGGCGAACTTAAAAAATACCACCAGCTTGTTGGGGAGAACAAAATCTTCATCGAAAGAACAGCTAACGTTGGTGTGTTAACAAAAGAGCAATGTTTCGATTACGGAGCAACTGGACCAGTTCTTCGTGGATCAGGTGTTGAGTGGGATTTAAGAAAGAACCGTCCATACGGTATGTACGAAAAATTCGACTTCAACGTTGTTACAGGTAAAGGGGAAAAAGGAACAGTAGGAGACTGCTGGGACCGTTACTATGTAAGAATTTTCGAAATGTTCGAATCGATTAAAATCATCCGTCAGGTGCTTGAAGGAATTGAAGAAGGGCCGGTAATGGGCAAAGTTTCAAAAATCATCAAGGTTCCAGCTGGTGAAATCTATATGAGAACTGAGTGTCCACGTGGAGAGTTAGGTTACCACTTAATCTCTGACGGTGGAAAAACTCCATACAGATTAAAAGTGAAGTCTTCGTGTTTCACTCACACGTCAATGCTTCCAATCATTGCCCCTGGGCAGATGGTGGCCGACCTTGTAGCGAGTATCGGAAGTATCGATATCGTTCTTGGGGAAGTTGACCGCTAGTTTTATTTAAAGGATTAATTAATAAGGAAAAATATGGAAACGATTCACCTTAAAAAAGCCGCTGAACCAGAACTGACACTTAGTCAGTGGTTTAAAAACGTTTACTACGCTGTTAAATCAACGGCCGTAGGGATGGGGATTACTTTTAAATACGTATGGGGAAGAGAAGTTGTTACGATCGAATACCCAGAAGTAAGAGAAGAGCTTCCATCAAACTCTCGTTCACGTCTTTTCAACGATGCTGAGAACTGTATTTCTTGTCTTCAGTGTGCGGTTGCTTGTCCAGTAGACTGTATCTACATTGCTGCTGTTAAGAGACCAACTGATGCTCCAAAGATCAAAACTAAAGATGGTACACCAATCCGTCTTGATCTTAAGCAATACACGATCGACACTGCTCTTTGTATGTACTGCGGTCTTTGTACAACAGTTTGTCCAACTGAGTGTTTAACTCACACGACTGACTACGAATACGCTTCATACACGCTTGCGAGCATGAAGTATGACTACCTGGCTCCGGATATCAGAGCTTGGAGAACAAGAATCGTAAAATCTTAATTGATACGAAAATAAAAAAGCCTCCATTACGGAGGCTTTTTTTTACCTAAATGCGGCTTAAGTATTCTTCTTTTTTCTTATTGTACTCTTCTTCCGTCAAAATCCCTTTTTGATAAAGACTGTAGAGCTCTTCCAGAGATTGTCCATCAAACTTCTTTTCCACGTGGATATCAGAGTTTTTATCAGTCGCGAAGATGATTTTCGACTGGGTCACAAAGATCTGCCAGAAGTCGTTTTCTGCAAATTTCTCCTTAACAACAATAGTGTCGGCCACGATGTCGTGAAGAGTTTGGCTCTTTTCTGTAAAAAGCGCCATGAAGTAACCCGCACATAAAAGAGCGCTGGAAATAAAGCTCATCAGGTGTCTGATAATTGAGTCTTTGATCGTAAGCTTTCTTCCATCTGGTTTGATAACCGCGATTCCTAGAAGCGCTTTACCTGGAGTCGCGCGAAGAGGAGAGGTTTCAAAAGCAACGTGGTAGTAAGTTGAGATGATGATCCATAAAACCTGAGGGAAAAACGGAACGATCATCAGGATCATGTAAACGATCCAGAGAATAAATCCATCGATACAGACAGCACCAAAGCGTCTCCAAAATCCACTATAAGTCATAATATCTCCTAGGGCAGGGCCCTTAATTTTTAGAAAGAGTAATTAAAACAACACTAACAAGAGCACAAAGAATTCCGGCAAATTTCATCATATTTAGACCAATGTCTTCAACAAAAATATCCCAGACGACACTTGTAACCATTTGAGCGGCAACAAGAAGAACTGTCACTTTTACAGCTCCTAGTTTAGCGAAGGCCAGAGGGATTCCGGTGACAATGCAAAAACCAAAAATTGGTGGAAAAATAAACCACCATTTATAAGTTGTCAGAGGAGCTTTTACCTGGAAAAAATCAGGCACTAAAGAAGGGACTGATTTTACCAGTGCATAGAAAGCAATACAGATTAAGACAGTCACGGCATTTGAAATCAAAGTCGCTTGGGCAACACCAATATGTGTGGCCACGTGACGGTTGATGGTTCCTTGAAGGATTCCCACACTGCCGATCATTAAAGGCAGAAGCATAATCAGGTTCATTTTATTTCCTTTTAAATTCAATTAAAAATCCTTTTAAGTAATCACCCTCATGGAAGCCTTTTAGTGGAAGACAGTCTTCATTCAGTTTAAAACGTTTGCCGATGACAACCTGGTTTTTAAATTGAGAAGAGTCGACGATGGCCTTAAGTTTTTCTTCAAACTTATTCCAGCTAATGGCGTGAGTGTTAAGAAAAGCAAAAATCTTTCCTTTTTCTGTGTCCAGAAGCTCCAGCATTTGTGGCAGAAGAGTTTCATAAGACTTAATAGCATTAGAAACTTTATTCCCATCGCTTGAAGCACTCGGAGGATCACAGACGATCACTTCATATTTTGCGCCTTCAGAGATTAATTTATCCATGGCGCGCTCACTCGGCATACAAAGACTTGTATGGTGTGAGCTATTTAAACTCGGATTAAGAGCGATATTTTCATCTAACCACGCGAGGTATTTTGAAGAGAGGTCAACTGATGTGACTTTATCAAATCCCATCCCCAAGCAGTACACGGAAAAAGCTCCAGTGTAACTAAAAAGATTCAGAAGGCTTTTTTGTCCTTCCAAATAGGGACGCATGTTTTTTCTAATCGCACTCATGTCGGAATAAATCCCGAAGTCATAGTGCTGATTGATTTTAATTCTGTAGTTGAGACCAAACTCAGTCAGTGTGAATTCAGAGCTGTCTTTGCCGTTAATAGAACGGATTGATTTTGCCTGATCAAAATTTCTTTCCTGCACCCAGATTTCCTGAAGGTGAGGAAGGTTTTCTTTTAAGTACTCTAGTACTAAATCTTCTTTGTCTTTCCAAAAAAGAGCGTAGTACTGAATCATCACTTCATCTTTTAAGAGTTGAATAAGAAGACCGGGAAGCTCGTCGCTTTCGCCGTTGATGAGAAAAATATTTTCTCTTTCTTTCATAAGCACGCGGCGCTTATCAATGGCCGCTTTCATGCGCGATTTTAAAACATCTTTAAAATCTAGTGTCCACTCAGCTTTGTTTAAACTCCAAAGCCTGGCCTTTACTGTCTTATGAAGAGGGTCGTTGATTAAAAGAGCTACGTCCTGACGGTTTTTTTCATCCACGCCAATCAGGAAAAAGGCCTCTTTTGGGAAGCGTTTTGTATAAGTGTCTTCGGTGATCCAGGGATGACCGAGCTTTAAGTATTTACATGAGGCCGGGTGGAGATTGACCTTCGGAATTGGTTTGTTCATTAGAGGATTTCTTTAACGGGTAGGTCGCTGTCATCAAAAGGCTTCAGCACATGAAGTTCATCAATCGTGTCTTCAAGAAGCATTAGCAATTGGTTCGTGACTTTGAAGGGGTCAGTAAGATCGAGGATATTAAAATCCATTAAACGCATTTTTAGATCATCAGAGATTTGATCGTAAGGATTGATCTCTGTGCAGATATCACCCAGGACTTTAATGCGCATTTCAAGATAGTCGATTTTTTCCTGAAGAGGATTGTAATCGGCCAGGTCCGTTTGATGAATGCGTCCTAGTTCAGCGATGTTTTTTGGGTCTTTTTCAGTGGTGTTCTTCATAGCTAAACTATTGCAAATATGAATTTTATCGTCAATTCAAAAGAGGGGATTTCGGGAATGAAAAAGAGCCGTCAAAATCATTCGAACGGATTCATTAGACTTAGGTAGTTTTGTTAAGGTTCTCTTCATGGTGATCTCACTTTTCATTTATATCGGAAGCTTCTTTTCACTGCTTTTTTTACCGGAAAAAAGCTGGACATTTCTATGGGAGAAAGCTCGGGCACTGCGGCAGTGGAGCCTTTCTCAGAAGAAAACACCGCCAGGAGAGAAGCTCTTAAAGTTTCTTCCTGAACTGGAAGCAAAAATGGGGATGGGAATGAAGACGGCGGAAATGGAAATTCCTCATTACAAATTTTACACTTCTTTGTTACACGAACTATTGGAGGTCCATCGCAAATTAGGTGTGAATCTTAAATCTATTTTACCGGAATTAAGAAACAATGTGATTAAAGACCTGCAATTTGAAAAGAAGGTGAAAGGCCTTATTCTCGGGGGAAATTTACAGTTTGCGGCCATTACAATGACGACCTGGGGATTTATCTGGCTTTCAAGTTCTCTGGCCGATTTGCCACTTCATCCAGGTGATCTTTTTTTTATTTTTTGTCTGCAAGCTCTGGCGATTCTTGTTTTTAATTTTGCGGTTAAAAAGGCCCAGGCCCTTATGTTTAATAAATTCTCCCGAGTGATGGAGGGGCTCTATTTGTTTATCTCGATGGCCGAAGTGGGTCTTTCGGCCGGAAGAGTTTTGGCCGATTCAAAAGTTTTAGACGGGGACTTGATGCGCTACCGTGAGTTTTCATTCTGTGCTGAGAGGGTCAAAGAGCACGTCCAGCGCTGGAGAGAAAATGGGGTGTCTCCCAGACCGGGCGTGACAGAAGTCGTGCGCGAAGTCTGGCACCTACAGGAACTTTGTTTTGAAAAATTCCTAAAAGTGGCCGATTTAATCAAGTTTTCCGTCCTGGCCGTCTTTTTTCTTCCCGCTTATTTCTTTTATCTTTATTCCATCTTTCAGTATTTCGTCCTCCAGTGATGACTTGTAGCAAGGTGAGATGAATCTCCTTCCAAAAAGGGCCTTTTTTAGGTAGAATCATGCCTTCAATCAGTCCCTTTTTTTAGAGGAAAAATCATGTCATACGTGAACGATAAACAAATCATTTATTCAATGAATAAAGTAGGAAAGGTCTACAAGCAAAAGCATGTCCTAAAAGACATCCGCCTTTCATACTACTATGGAGCTAAGATTGGTGTTCTTGGTCTTAACGGTGCCGGTAAATCGACACTGCTTAAAATCATGGCAGGTCTTGATACAGATCACTTAGGAGAGACAACTCTCGCAAAAGGATACACCGTTGGATACCTTGAGCAGGACCCAAAACTTGACCCGGATAAAACGGTAAGAGAAGTGGTTCAAGAGGGAGCTCAGTACGTTGTCGATCTTCTTCGTGAGTTCGATGAAGTCAACGCGAAGTTTGGCGAAGAAATGTCTGATGCTGAAATGGATAAATTATACGCCAAACAAGCTGACCTTCAGGATAAGCTTGATGCTGCCAATGCATGGGACTTAGACTCTCGTCTAGATTTAGCAATGGACTCACTAAACTGTCCTCCTGCTGATCAAAAGTGTGGAGTTCTATCAGGGGGGGAGAAAAGACGTGTAGCTCTTTGTAAGCTCCTTCTTCAAGAACCAGATATTTTACTTCTGGATGAACCTACCAACCACCTTGATGCTGAAACAGTTTGGTGGTTAGAGCGTCACCTTCAGAGCTACAAAGGAACAATTATTGCCGTCACCCACGACCGTTACTTTTTGGATAACGTTGCGGGATGGATTCTTGAACTTGACCGCGGTCAAGGGATTCCATACGAAGGAAACTACTCTGGATGGCTTGAGCAAAAAGCAAAACGTCTTGCTCAGGAAGAAAAGTCTGAATCAAAAAGACAAAAATCACTTAAAGAAGAGTTGGAGTGGATCCGTGCTGCTCCTAAAGCTCGTCAGGCAAAATCGAAAGCGCGTATTGCTGAATACGAAAAACGTCAGCAAGTGCAGTCTGAAGCAAGAAACGAAACCAATGAACTTTTCATTCCACCAGGACCTCGTCTTGGTCAGAAAGTTGTTCAGTTCAATGACGTGGCGAAAGCTTACGGTGATCGCCTTCTTTATGAACACTTAAATTTCGAACTTCCTCCGGGGGGAATCGTAGGTGTTATCGGGCCAAACGGTGCTGGTAAGACGACGCTCTTTAGAATGATCACAGGAAAAGAGACTCCTACAAAAGGAACAATCTCTATCGGGGATTCAGTAAAGCTTGCTTACGTTGACCAGGATAGAACTCTCGATCCAGAAACAACTGTTCTTCAGGCGATCTCTGGTGGATTAGACCTGTTAAAACTTGGAGGCCGTGAAGTAAACGCACGCGCTTATATTTCTCGTTTTAACTTCTCTGGTGAAGACCAAAGTAAACGCATTAAAGAACTTTCTGGTGGTGAGAAAAACCGCGTTCACTTAGCAGCGATGCTTAAGGAAGAAGGAAACGTTTTACTTCTGGATGAGCCAACCAACGATCTTGACGTTAACACTCTAAGAGCTCTTGAAGAAGCACTTATGGAATATGCAGGATGTGCGGTGGTTATTTCCCATGATCGTTTCTTCTTAGATAGAATTGCTACTCACATGATCGCTTTTGAAGGCGACCAGGTTGTATTCTTCGACGGGAACTTCTCTGATTACGAAGAAGATAAGAAAAAACGTCTTGGTGATAAAGCTCTTATCCCAAGCAAAACATCATATAAAAAATTAACCAGAGATTAGTCATGAACAAATGGATTGTCGCAAAATTTGGTGGTAGCAGTGTAAAAGATGCAGAAGCGATGCTTCGCTGTTCGAACGTTGTGGAAAACAACAACGACATCAGAGTCGTTGTGATTTCGGCCACTCAAAATACGACAAACCAATTGGAGTTCATTGCCCGCGCGGGACAAAGAGGGGATGAGGATACACTTCACTCACTGATCAATGAACTGATTCAAAGACACTCAAAAATCGCTCACGATCTTTTCTCAAGTGAAGAAATAAGAAAAGAGCTCGATTTCCTTTTTGATGAAATCAAGTTTGTGGGCGCTGAAATTTTAAAAGAAAGACATTACACTCCCAAGATTATGGACCAGCTCTATAGTCTTGGTGAGCGTATTTCTTCTCTTCTGGTTTCAGACTTAATTCGTCTTCGTGTTCCTGATAGAAAAGTTCTTTTCCTTGATGCCAGAAATGTGATCAAGACCAGTTCTGATTTCCAGAAAGCTGAGCCACAGATTGATGTTATCGCCGAGAAGGCCCGTGAATTAGTGATCCCGCATTTAAATGCAGGAGGGATTGTTGTCACTCAAGGCTTTATTGGAAAAGATCTTCTGGGCAATACGACAACTCTAGGAAGAGAAGGCTCAGATTATTCAGCAGCTCTTTTTGGAGAAGCGATCGATGCATCTCTCGTTCAAATCTGGACAGACGTCGCGGGGATTGCAAGCTCTGACCCACGTTTAGTCAAAGATGCCAAATTTATCCCGACGCTTTCTTATGACGAGGCCACAGCTCTGGCGAGCTTAGGGGCTAAAGTTTTATTCCCAACAACTCTTCTTCCAACAAAAAGAAAAGATATCCCGGTTTTTGTCGGCTCAAGCATCGACCCGAGTTTGGGTGGAACGACGATTACTAAAAACCAGGACCAGAAATTCAAACTAAAAGCGGTGAGCACTCTTCAGAAAAAAGAGTACGCCATTGTTTCATTTGTTGGATGCCACTTAGACCAGGCTAAAGATTTAGTAGAAAATCTTAAAAACTCATTTAGCGATATCAACGTCGAGTTCTACGACCTGACATCGGTTTCAGTGAGCTTTAAGATCGCGAGCGCTGACATCACAAATGCTCTGCTTCGCGCCCACGAAATCTTAGTTGCTAAATACTAGGGGCTTCATAAAGTCTTTCATAAAAAGGCGTCTCTGACTCTGAGCCGATGACCCGGCAGATTTCAGTGATGCGTTTGTGTTCCAGATGGATCACGTAATCGACGTTTTTACAGACGAGTTTTGTCACCAGTGCAAACGAGATATCTTTTGACTCCGAAAAGAGAGAAAAGAGCAGAGAGATTCTCGCCAAAGCATCAACGGCAGAACTGCCATGGATGGTGCTCATCAGCCCTTTGTGGCCAGTGTTCATTGCCAGAAGAAAAGGCACGACTTCAGTGGATCTCATTTCCCCCACAATTAAGCGTTCAGGACTCATTCTGAGAGAGTAGGCACAGTAATCCTTAAGGGATTTATTACTTTGCTCTTTATTGGCTAGAAAGGATGTCTGGTTGGGATGTTGGTTGAGGATTTCATAAGTGTCTTCGAGCACAATGATGTGTTCTTCGCGTGGGATATGAGCAATCAAAGAACGCATCAGTGTGGTTTTTCCAGAGCCTGTCCCTCCTGAAATAAGCACGTTCTTTTTTTCTTTCACAATCATTTTAAGAAGCTCACTTGCTTCTTGCTCTAAATGAAAAAGATCAAGCGAGGGAGTGGAAGAGGGAATCGCTCTTAAAAAGACTTTAGACTTACTGTTGGCCGAAGTGGAGTAGTGAATCAGCGTGGCCCTCAAAGAGAGGTTTTTCACCAAGATGTTAAAACTGGCAAAAGGCTCCTTAAAGTTCCAGCTGATTTGCGATTTTAAACTTAAAACTTCCAGGCTCAATTGGAAGTCTTCCGAAGAGAGATGATCCATCTCAAAAGAATCTTTTTTATGAAGCCCGATAACCTGCACATGATTGGATGAATGAAAAATAATTTCTGTAAAAGGGCGCTCGGTGAAATTTTCAAAGTAACTTTGATGATGAACTAATTCAAACCACGATTTTAGAAAATGGATTTCTTCTGTTTTGGCCTCTTTGATATTGAGATCAATCAGTGTGTCTTTTAAGACGTCTTGAAAATCAAAACCAACTCCCTTAGTAATGAGCCTGCGGTAATGGTTTTTAAAAAGAATCAAAATATCGTTTTGGTATTCGGCCAGCAGTCTATTCATTGTTTTTTACCTCGAGAATTCCGGTGATCATTTTGTAATTATTTTGTGAGCTTCTTGATTTAAAGAGTTCTCCTAAGACCGGTATGCGGTTTAAAAAAGGCATTTGATCAACCCCTTTAGCGTCTGTTTTTAAGACCACTTGAAACAATTGCGTGGCTTCACCTAAAGGCACGACAACGGATGAGCGTTCTTTATTTCCAGAAATGGAATTATTATTTTCTCCCGAAGGTTTAGTGAGTTCGGTTTCGTAGTTTATTTTGATTTTATCTCCCAGGTTCTCCAGCGTGACTTTGACTTTTAGACCGGCAAACTGCCAGCTGGTGTTACTCACTCCTTCTTTACTGGTTGTCACATATGGGATGTCGGCCCCGATTTGAAATTCAGCAGGAGAAAGGGGGCGAATAAGACCGGAAGGTTCGGCCAGAGTGTTCATCACCACTTTTTTTTGATTTAAGAGGACGGCATTTTTTTCGACGATTTTATTGAGAGGAACTTTTAAGAGCTCTCCTAAAGTTGTGCTCAATTGCTCGAGACCAAGGCGCAACTCTTCACCATCAAGCTGCTCGAGTTGGATGAGTTTGAGTTTAAAAGAATAGTTGTTTCCTAGTTTTTGATTATTGATTTCAACTAAAGTGACTTTGTATTTTTCACTTAAGTGCTTTTTTAAGCTTTCACTAATCACTTCATTAGAGGGAATGAGGCAAGTGATGTCCGAATACAGAACTTTGCAGGAGACGGAGTCTTTGTAATCGTTAAAAAAGAGCTGGTAAATATCGGCCAGGACCTCTTTTTTAAGCTCGCGTGTGAGATTTGCCTCATCCAAGATCATGTCGTTGTATTGGGCCTGAATCTTTTTATACTGCAAATACTGCTTGAGGCTTCCGAGCTCTCCGCTTACTTTAAGGTGGGGAATCTGAACTTGGGTTTCCAGACCCTGGCCATGTAAAAGTTGTGCAAGGTGTAAGAATTTGGCCTCCTGGGCCTTAGTGATGACAAAAACCTGGTGTTCTTTTGGAAGAGATGAGCCCTTTTCCCAGACCAAGACCTCGCTGGTTCCTAGTTTTGCACCGCGAATTATCAGGGTCTTGTCCCTCTCATTGAAGCGGTAACTCAGGACCTCTTTGTTGCCGATGTTGAATTTCTCCAATGAAGGCAGGGCCATAGTCATGGATTGTCCTTTAGAAAGGACAAAATCCTCAGCGTATGAGGCTTGAATCAGGGAGAGAAAGACAAAGATTCCTTTGACACATGGTCTGAAACTGGGTAAAAAAGAGGGCTTAAAGTTTAGGTTTTTAAAACAAAGTAAATTATTAGTGTTGATGCCGTTTTTACTTAAGCGGTTATAGAGGAGTTGTCCGATGGTTTCAAGAACATGTGTAACTGAAAATAGAAGAGCAAGAAAAGCAAAGAACGCTGGTTCAAAAAGAAAAGCTGCTAACAGAAATAAAGGAACTACACCAAAGTTCGCTATCCACTTAACAGCTGAAACTGCTCCAAAAGCAAAAACTGCTGCAAAAGCTAAATAGTTTTGAATACAAAGGCCGGGGCTTTCGTCTCGGCCACAGTTTTTCCTCTTCATTAGTTTTCCTCCATTTCTAAAAATACCCTTAGCGTCTTTTCCACTACAAATTTATTCATTTTCACAATGTCGACTTCCGCGTTTTCTCTTAAACACAAATGCATAATCGCATCTGAGTCTTTGGCGCATTCGTTGGCAATGTTTCTGATAACGATAAACTTCCTGGGGATATTGAACTTCTCCTGCAGAACTTTGAGTACCATTTGAGCTTCTTCTTTCGTCGCTTTGTTTTCCACCAGGATGACTTCGCGAGCATAAAGAGAAGAAGAGAGTAGAAAAAACAAACTACAAATTAACTTCATAACGAGACCCTCTAGCGGTTGGCCTGGACTTTTTTGTCTCAGGGATTTCAATATAGGGAATGCCTACCATTTCCTGATTTAAGTGCTCACTGACTTTGTGAATATCAGTGTTGGCGATTTCTATCTTGAAGTAGGTGATGTCTTGATCTTTGCGGATCTGTTCATGCAAAAAGGCCTTGCGGGAGATGAGTTGATTGTCTTTAGTGTAGAGAGTGATGGCCGTCTCTGGTGACTCCAGGGCTTCTTCACTAAGCATGGCAGAAAGTGGAAGCACCATCACCTGATAGTTGAGATGAAGGGTCTTGTTGCCCTTTTTAATTTGGACCTCTTCTTTTGTTTGCCAACACAAAAGCGCGACCATGATGTTGGTTAAGACGATGGTAAGAAGAAGTTTAAATTTCTCCTTGTGCTTTTCCTCTTTGGTTTTTTTGATTTCCTGCTCGAGCGTTGAGCTGATCCCATTCATGTTGAAACTCCTCCTGCACCAGTTGGTGCTCTTTCACATAGATCTTATGAATAGACAAAAAGCCGGTGACGAGCAAAAGAATTAGAGAAACCCAGATAAGCATTTCAATTTCGAAAATCCCTTTGTTGCATATTCGAAAGTTCTGACTTTGAGATTGGGTTTTAGCGGGCCTTCTGCTTCGAATTCGGTGAGGAGACAAAAGGCCTTCTCCTCTCTGATGCCTTGAGGCTTTTTGTAAACGAGGGTTTTCCATTTCGGGCTCCTTAGGATGGTTGTGGCGTCAGGGTTTGTCTGTAAGAAGAAGGCCTGGATGGTTTTAAAGGGGAAATTTTTTAAGTAGGACAAAGGACCACTCATTCCTTTGCAGTACTTATTTTTGAGTAAGTTTTTTATGTAGAGGAAGTGATTTATATCACGGGCCATTTTGATGGCCTTAAATGCGGCCTTTGCTTTAGGGGTGATTAATCCTGCAATGTAGAGACTTCTTAAGGCCCAGTTGAATTTGGCCATGCTGCTTATGTAGTTTTGAGTGTCGACGTTGAGGGATTGGAAACAAAGGTAGCTGTCTTTGCGGTAGTGGGCCTCTTTGAGTTCAACTTTCATTTTGAGCGCGAGGTACATAAAAAGGAAAGAAAAGATCAGGGTTAGGGAGATTCCCATTAAAGTGATGCTCCCTTTTTGGTCATTTTGTTTTTCATGGAAAGAGCGGGTCTTTTGGATAAATTTCTGCTGTACCTCTTCTAGTTTTTTGTCGGCAGTAAAAAGCACGTCGGTCATCAAAATGCCCGACGTAATAAGAACACTAAAGGAGATAATGTAGACCAGAATCATAGGACTACTTGTTTTTGATATTTTCGACGATGGACTTCTTCATATCTTCCACTCGTTCTTTAATGACGCCCCCGAATCCTTTAACTGCGGTGATGCAGACGATGCCTACCAGGCTTGAGATGATGACATACTCCATGACTCCCTGGCCTTTTTGGTTTTTTGTAAGTTTTTTAATTGTTTTCATGCTTCCTCCTGTTTTCGTAGGGGCAGATTTGCAACGAAGAGGCCCACAAGAAACATTGAAGACACGTTGATCAAGGGCAGGGAAGTGGTCCAAACAATGGACTGCGGTAAAAAAAGTCCATTGCAACCTACCGGGATCGCGTTTAAAATTGAGTCATGGATTCAAAAACTAAATTGTATGTCTTTGCTAAGAAGGAAGTTGCTTTAATTTTCATTTTCATGATTCTGATTGCTGTTACCTCATTTGTCTTAGGGGTGAAGATCGGAAAGAACTATTCATTGGAAATGGCGGGCATTACTAAGGAAGACCAAAAGAAAGTGGTTGAGCTTCTTTCAAATAAAGAAGAAGAGCTCTCTCGCATTAAAGCGAATCCAGAAGCTAATACAGTTGAAAGCTCAGACATCGAAAATAAACTTCAAGAAAAAATCAGTGAAGAGTTTGGCGGTGGAGCTGCCCAGTCAGCAGGTCATGGCAACATGAGTGTTGAGCATGGTGGTGCATCAGCTCACGGAGAAGCAAAAGCGACTCCATCAGCGGGAGCTGCGGGATCTAAAGATACGTTAAGTGGAAAATACACCATTCAATTAGGAAGCCACAGGACTCTAAAAGAGGCCGAAGCTTTCGCAGAAGGTTTCAGAGCAAGAGGCTACAACCCAATCATCAACCAGATCGATATCAAGGGCAAAGGAACGTGGTACCGAGTAAGTCTTGAAGCTTTCAACACGCCTGAAGAGGCAAAAGCTTACGTTGCAAAAGAAAAATCTCTTTTCATGGGACAGGACTATACCATCATCAAGATGCCGTAAGGGTCCTTATGAAAAAATCTTATAATCTCTATTCTCTTATCATGGCCGGTGGTAAAGGCACGCGCTTTTGGCCGGAGTCAGTAGAGAAAAAACCAAAACAATATTTGAATTTAATCAGCAGCCGCAGTCTTTTAGAAGAGACACTGATGCGTTTTGACCGCTTTATCGTAAAAGAGAAGCGCTTTGTGGTAACGACCAAAGAACAGGAAAAACTTTGCAAGGCCTCTAGTAAAGGCAAAATCAATAAGAGCGGTATTATTTTCGAGCCAACGGGAAGAAGCACGGGACCTTGTATCCTGATGTCTCTGGCCACACTTTTACAAAAGGGAGTGGATGAGAATGATGTCGTAGCCATCGTGCCCAGTGACCATGTAATCCTGAATAAAAAAGGCTTCCACTCAACAGTAAAAAAAGCAGCAGACTTCGCTCATAAAAATCAGCAGATCGTGACCATCGGAATTACACCCCATTTCCCGCATACGGGATTTGGTTATATTCAAAAAGGAAAGCTGCTTAATGAGGAAGCTTTTAAAGTGTCTCGCTTTAAAGAAAAACCTCATTATGAATTAGCGACAGAATACGTAAAGAGCGGACAGTACCTCTGGAATGCTGGGATGTTCGTTGCTCCTGTGCGCGTTTTCTTAGAAGAATTTGCAGAGCACGCTCCGGAAATGTACAAACATTTCGATGCGCTGATGAAGGCAACTAAAAACCCGACACAGATGAAAAAAGTTTATCAAAAGCTTCCAAGCGATTCGATTGATTATGCCATCATGGAAAAATCAAACCGCATTGCTGTTATGCCAGCGACATTTGACTGGAATGACCTGGGGTCTTGGGATGCTCTTTCTTCAGTGATTGATGAAACTCATGGAAACACTGTAGTGAAATCTGATGGAGAGTTCTTCCTAAATTCTACCGACAACGTGATCTTTGCTCCGGATAAATTCGTTGCTTTAATCAATATGGAAAAACATATCGTCGTAGTGAATGATAAAGTCACCCTGGTGGCCCCTGTGAAGGATGCACAAGAGATTAAAAAAATTGTGGAATTCTTGAAAAAAGAGCGACCTGATTTAATCTAATGACCCCTTTTCTGGGCAATCTCTTTTTGAACTAATACCCTTACTATTCCCGGGGAGTGGTTGAAATCATAGGCCCCGGGTCACACAGGACAGTTAATTGGCTGATTTTCCTGCTGCTTGTCCACAAAAATTCCGAATATCTCATAAAATACTATTTATAAGAAGCATTCATTTTCCACCTAGTGATGGGGATATTTATATGAAGATTTTAAACACTCTATGTCTGGTCACTCTCTTCATGTCTAGTGCGTTTGCCGAGCCAACACCGTCTGGGGCCAAGCCGACATTTACCAATAATGAAGGGAAGCCATTCACTCTCTATTATATGGATGGAACTCCTGTTCCAGCAGGGACGAGAATGTTTATTACTGGGATTGGAGTGAATCTTTTAGTTAACGATAAAGGAGAGACTATAGGGACTGCTTTTAATACGCCTGAAGAAGCACAGAAGGCCAGAGAGGCGAAACCTGATTGTAGTGGGGCCGTGTTTGGTCCAGGGCCAGGTGGAATCCCTGCTGGATGTCCGGGAAGTTCTAACACTTCTTCAAGTGGCAACATCACAGAAGTGAATGAAGAAGATTACAATAAAAAAGTTTACGAGCTTGCTGTTGTGTTATCAGGAGCAAATGAAATTGGAGCGAAGTCTTGTAAGGGGGCAGGAGATGAAATGCCTGGCTCGCTTTCTAACTGGTGGGGAGCTGTAAAGAGTTATGCCAGTGGAGAGATTGCCCGCGATAAATTGCTTAACGAACGCATTGCCGGACTAGAGCAAAAGATGGGCGAGCTAACAAAAGGGGATGGCTCTACATTGCAGGTTGATTCAATTCAATTACAGATTGATACCGTGTCGGCGAGTATTGAAAGTGTCAACGGTGAGAATGGGCGCATTCCATTGCGTGAAAAATTAATCCTGGCCGCTTTAAAATCGACAGAGACAAACAGTAAAGAAAATACGACGACGATGGAGGCGTATTTTAATCTTCGCGATAAAGCTTTTGCTTCATCTCTAGAGGTGGCGAAAGCTGCCTGTGAAAGAAAGAAGAAAATTGAAAAATGTGAAACGGATGAAGAAGGAAATAAATCGTGTAAAGTGGTCGAAGAAAAAGACCCGGTTCCAGGATGTGAAGTTGTCCAGGAACAAATCCCAGTGATGAAAGCAGGAGCTCTTCAGTCTTATGGAGAGGTTTATCTCTCAAAGATGCAGAGTGAGGCCCTAAACGATAGAATGCAAATGTTTGCGAACTATTTAAAAGATACAATGGCGGCACTTCCAAGATCCAATGATGCAAACTATGACTGGTCATCTCCAATGGAGGCGGCGTTTACAGCGATGGAAAAAGCGCGCAAAAAATCAGGTGCTAAATGCCCAGATGGAGAAACAGCACTGGCCGAAGTTGAGAAAAATGAAAAGAGCGAAACAAAAACTGAGTTAAGTGCAAATGCTAAAAAAATTGTTGGAGGCGCAGGGGCCTTCATGGAGAAGCTGGGCATCGGTGGAAACAAGGATGCAATGAAAGGATATATGGAGGCCTGGAAAGCTGCTGATGCAGTTATAGGTCAGGCGGCCAACAGGCCAGAGTATTTCGACTACGTGACAGAAAAGGCCAATGCAATTTTAGAAGCAGACAGAATGAAGTTACAAAATCTTCTGGCCGCGAAATCAAAACTAGAGACATACCTGGCAAAACTTAAAAATGCTCTTGCCAATGGAACTTCCGGGTCTGGAGCTAAGTCGAGTACGGTTTCGAACGCAAAACAAAATGAAGCTCCGGCCAAACTCGCACTTGCTACTCAGAGCTTGCAGCAAGTGAGTGCTGCTAATGTAGGGGGAGTTAATCAAGGTGGATCGCTGACTAATACTAGTGCAGCGGCAGTGACGATTGGTGATCAAAAGTCTTTATCACTTTCAACTGTTGCTGAAACCTCTTCATCTGGAATCGGGCTTTCAGCATCATCAGGAAGTTCATTTAGTTCAGCTAAAATGTCTACAGGAGAAGGGCTGAGTTTAAGTGGAGCTTCAATGGCGATAGCTAAAAAGTCTCTTGCCAATATTTCTCAGAACCAAAAAAAGATTGCAGAAAAATCAAATTCAATTCTTCCGACTTCGACTCCTAATCCAACAACTGGAAGCAAAGAAAAAACAAAGATTGCTCATCCTGCAACTTCTTCGAGCTCACCGGTGAGTGTGGTGAACAATACATTCGGCGAAACGATGAAAGGCTCATTTGAAAAGTTTAACAACACAGAGGGAGCATCAGAGGCCTATAAGTCGGCTTCTCTTGGTGGAAGCCGTTATGAGAGTTCTGGTGGATCATATGGCTATTATGTTGGAGGTTCATCTGGAAGTAGTTCATCAGGAAGTAAAACGGTGACTGAGAAAATGCTAGGGCATTCAGCTCCTCCAAAAATCTCCGACAAAACTGCTCCGACAAAAGCATCCGAGTCGTCAAAGGTTGCAGGAAGTGAAGTAGCTTATCAATATAAAGAAGCATCAAATGACTCGAGAATCCTCTCGCAAAGTATTTCGGCCAAGAAGTTCAGAAAGAAAGATGAGTATGATGCTAAAGACTCAGACTCACTTTTTGAACGAGTGACGAAGGCCTACATCAGAAACTACGAAAAGGTTGAAGAAGAGCGCGAGCGTTAATAAAAAATCATAAAATCAGTTCACGATAGCTTTCCCAGTCTTTATGCTATTAGTGTCCCGAAACATCTTCGGGTCACTAATAGAGTTTAGTGGCCTATTAATTTAATGAAAAATCCGTTAAATTTGGGATCATTTTAATAAAGGCTTTTATTGACTGAGGAATAGTTATTTCAAAGCGAGTTTCATCTACTGACATTCTCAATAAAGAGTACCAGATGAGAAAGCAGAAAAACCCTGCCTATTCTCTGCGTGCCTTTGCCCGCGACCTGGGAATTAGTCGCACGGCCATCAGTGATGTGGTCCGCGGCTCACGCAGGCTCTCTGTGCATAATATTGAACATATCGCCAAAGTGTTGCAACTAGATTCTGAGACAGTGGAGTCACTAAAAGACGATCTTCAACAAGTCTTAGAGCCTGAAAGAATTATTTTAGAAAGTGAGGAGCTGGATTTTGTTGAAGACTGGCACTACCTGGGAATTTTGAGTCTCGCAAAACTTTCACAGACTGAATACTCTGCAGACTGGGTTGCAAAAAAATTAGGACTACAAGTCGAAGTGGCACAAAGTGCCCTGAATTTTCTTTCGGCCAAAGGTTATATTGAGAATATGGCCGGCAAACTGGTGAGGAAGGCCACCCCGCTGACGACGACAGTGGACATTCCTTCTTCTTCAATTGTCGAAAGTCATCGACAGAGTTTACAGAAGGCCATTGAAGCTCTGGAAGAAGTAGATGTGACAAAGAGGGATTTTACAGCTGTCACTTATGCCATCGATCCTGAGCAGCTACCAGAAGTCAAAGAGCATATTCTTAAGTTTCATCGCAGGCTCGGCAAATTGCTAAGCACCCAATCAGCTTCTGAAGTTTACCGACTCAATATTCAATTTTTCCCTTTAACCAGGTAAGTTTATGAAAAAGTTATTTTTTCTTTTTTTCCTCCTGACTGCGAATCACGTTTTTGCCAAAGGTGGAGATGAAGTGAGAAATGGTGGCGGCCTTGCGGAGAATTATCTCACATTTGCTCTTAAGAACCTGGGGCAATCCATTGATCTTTGCCTTGCCCAAAGCACTTGTGCAAAAAAAGAAGGTGAAAGAGAACTTTTGCTGAAAATTAAAAATTCTCTTCCTGAAGAAATTAGTAAAAAAGTTTTGAACTTTGCTTCTGAAGCAGAGAAACCTGGCTTCTTTATCATTAACGGGTATGTACGCCTGGCGGTTACTGGCGACTATGTGGGAAGCCCGATTTATTACAATCTCGATCTCCTCTATAGAAAAGGGGAAGTTTTTATGAATTATGGTCAGGCGATCCAGACTTTAATTCATGAACTAGGGCATCACCATGGAAATGTTGATCATGATCAACTGGAAATACTTGGCGCTGAAGTGCGTGGAGTGAATGAAGGAAATGTCAGTGACGTCTCTTTTCTTCCTTATTTGAATGGCACTGGTTTTTCCGGGGTAGCAATAGAGGCGAAGTCCTATAAAACAAATGGGCTTTTGGCCTTGGTGTTTCAGGAAGAAATGATTGATGTGACTCCACATTTTACTTACCTGCGCTCTGATTGTGACCCGGATTTAACAGGGATGAGGCCAGTGGAGAATTCGGCCATTCAATTTTTTAACTTGCACTGGATTCATAATAAAGAAAATTTTATGAATGGTGAGAAGGTGCTGGATGGAAACGTCGTCCTTTATTGTTCACATGGTATCACCCGCGAGTATAAAAAATTCTATAGCTTTAAAATTGGAGTCAAAGCAAGATTTGGAAATTATTTTCTTTATCAAGGGCTCCGTTTTGTAGAAACGCCTAAACTTCTCTACCGTCTGAAAACATCTTCTCCCATGCCTCAGTAGTGACTATTGAATGCTGACCCGATTCTTTATGGGGTCAGTTATTCAATTACAGCACTTAAAAACAGTTTATTAAAATTCCGATAAACATAAAAATTATCTATAGACACTTGGATAAATTTTATGAAGATATCAAATCACAGCGGCTTCTCCCTCGCAGAAATCCTTATTGCCATGGGACTCTTAAGTGTCCTTTCCTTAGGTGTTTCGTCTTCTATTAAGATGATGGCCAAAGGGCAGGCGACATCTGAAACGAAAATGGAAGAGCTGGAGCTTCGACGACAGATCGTCACCTTGCTTGCTGATAAACTCGCTTGCCAGAACACGATGAAAGATAAGCATATTGGAGATGCTGTTACTCAAATTAAGGGGCCGACCAATCAAGTTCTTTTTCAAACGGGCTCTTCTTACGGAAACAATTCTCTTAAGATTCTTCAGATGCTGACTAAAGATAATAACATCACTTTAAATAACGGAGCGAAATCTGTTGAGTTGATCATTCATTTCGAGAAGATGAAAAAAATTGTCACTCAGGCCACTAAGGCCGCTTATATCTCCATGGCCGTCATCACTGATTCTTCCGGAAGTATTGTGAGTTGTTATAGTGATGCTGAGGCGATCATTAGTTCGGCCACCAGCCAGTCGTGCACTTCTTTAGGTGGAACGTGGAATGGGACAGCTTGCCTTTTACCTACTTGTGGGGCCGGGCAGGTTTTACAAGGGATTTCGGATTCGGGAGCTATTTGCAAAACACTTATCTGTGGAGAGGGGGAGATTTTAAAGGGGATTAACAATGCAGGAGAAGTCGTGTGCGTGCCAAATGTTCCGACTTATCAGTAGTGAAGATTTTTATCTTACTCAATCTTCTTTTTTCTCTTTGTTGTGTATGGGCACTTCCTCCCCATGAGTGGCTTGATCCGACCATGGCCAGCAAGCTTCCGGTTAAGGCAAATCATATTTTAGAAATGCGGACTCAACTTAAAATAAGAGAAGCCTGCTTTTTAGTGCCGACATCACTATTTACTGATGATGTGTTGATAAAAGACATGCCTGTCAAAGCGATTCATATCCAAGAGCTCAGAGCGAGAATAGACCGGCTACAGTCATTTTGGGAAACTGGTGTATGGGGGGCATGTACAGACGGAACAGGTGCCTGGTCATATGGAAGTTGGGGCACGTGTACTGGTGGCGTGGCTTCTTATAAATACAGTGGCTGGTCGGCCTGTTCCCGCAATTGCGGTGGAGGCACGCAGACCAGGACATCGACATGTTCATTCAATACTAATTCCGGAACTCAGAGTAAGACTGCCACTTGTGTCCTGACACCAAATTCTGGAAACCAAACCCGGACTGTAAGATGTGTGAAAGGAGGAGTTGTCCTTCCGGATTCCAAATGCAGTACTTCAAGGCCCGCGAGCTCACAATTTTGTACGCCGACAAATACGGCACTTTGTGGAGTGGCCACTCCGACATCACAGGCCTGCACGCCGACAGGAATTGCTACTTGTTCAGGAGTTCCGGTGACTCAACAATCCTGTAACACTCATAGCTGCTGTACTTCTTTTTGTATGTGTTCTTCGTCTTATTGTTTTGGTTGTCCATGTGGATCAGGTTGTGGAAATTGTAACAGCTACAATTCATCAGGAGTCTGTGATTCGTGGAGCTGTCAATCAGCTTCTTGTTCTTATAGTTGTCAGGACCCTTAAAGGAGGAGAAATGAAAAAGGCCATAACTCTATTGTCGGCTCTGGTTATCATACAAACTGTGTACATTATGAAGTCATACAATACTCCAGCGGTAAAATATAAAAAACAAATAGTGGCCGAGGAAAGAAGCCTGCTTGAAAAACTTACAAAAATGGGAATACAGGTAGAAGCTTTAAGTAGAGAAGAAAAATTAGGAAGAATCTTTAGAGTGGATATCAAAAATGGACGTTCATTTTATACCTCTTCAGATGGACGCTATTATTTTTTTGGAGATGTCATCGACAGCGTTGCTAAAAAACCGACTTCTTCCAATGAGAAAAAAAATTCGATGACTCAGACTTTAATGATCAACCCTCAAAGTCTTCCGGATAAACAGACAGCGCTGGAAAATGTGGAGAAGCAATTAAAGACCTTGCTGTTATACCGTGATTACCTGAGAAGAGAGCAGTGAAATGAAAAATATCCTGGGAGTCGCGATTTGTATCTTATCTCTGAGTGTGTATGCCTGGACAGATGATCCGATTATCCCGAAAGTCACTCCCATCAAAAAAATTCATATCCAAGAAATCAGGCAGGCCATAGAGGCCTTGGTTTGCCCCGCATGGGAAGTGAGTGAATGGAGTGCCTGTGTCGGTGGTTCAGGGCAGTGGACCTATGCTCCCTGGTCAGTGTGCACAGGTGGGACTTCTTACTTAACATATTCACCATGGGGGGCCTGTTCAGCATCATGTGCAGGAGGAACTCAAAACAGGACAGCGGCATGTCTCTTTAGTGCAAACTCAGGAACTCAAACTAGAAATGCTCAATGCACTTTTAATGCTCTCAGTGGAACTCAAAGTAGAACAGTCCAATGCCGGGTTGATGGTGTAGTGGTTGATGATTCATTATGTGCGAGTGGGCCTAAGCCGTTAGCTCTTCAGGCCTGCACTCCTAATAACCCCGCACTTTGTGGGACTATTGGGGCCACCACTCAAAACTGCACACCGACAGGGCCTGCGGTTTGTTCAACTCCAGTGACCACCCAGGCTTGCAACACACAAAGTTGTTGCACGGACACAGCGATGGCGCCTTATCGAACAGAGAGAAACTGTCGCACAGAAGCGAGTTCATTTTTTGCGTGCACATTTAAGTATTGCGATGGAGAGTTTGTTTATCCCTATTACAATAGTTGCACTGGCTATAGGTCAGATGTAATGCCTTACACAGATACCTATGTAGGATGTTTTTAGCCTTTTGATTTTTTCAGAAGTTTATTGGATTCTTTAACATCCTGACTTTGTCTTTGCCTGAAAGTTTCAATTTTCCCGGCAAGGTCTTCATCATTGATTGAAAGCATTTGCACGGCAAGTAATCCTGCATTGCTGGCATTCCCAATCGCTACAGTGGCCACAGGAATCCCTTTAGGCATTTGCACGATTGAATAAAGGCTATCAATTCCTTGAAGAGTTTTAGAAACTACTGGAACACCAATGACCGGCAAAGTTGTGTAGGCCGCCGTCATTCCCGGAAGGTGAGCTGCTCCACCAGCACCGGCGATAATAATTTTTAATCCATTAGTTCGGGCAGAGATCGCGAAAGCTCTCATCTCATCTGGTGTTCTATGGGCCGAAAGAATTTGTTTTTCATAGGGGATTTTAAAAGCATCTAAAACGTCACAAGCTTCTTTCATTGTCGGCCAGTCTGACTGGCTTCCCATAATGACGGCCACAAGTGGTTTTTGATTTTTAGATTTTTTCATAGTGTATATCCCGATTTTAATTTTTTAAGTGTTTCCATCATCTCTTCTGAGTCTTCGCCTAAAAGAGTGAAGTGGCCCATCTTGCGTCCTTTTTTAGAGAAACGTTTCCCGTAGAGATGAAGATGACCGTCTTTAGTATTGAGAAAATCCTTAAGGGGGTTGAGTTCCGCCACTTGTTCTTGTGTTCCTAAAAGATTAAGCATTAAAACGGCAGGGGATCTCAAGTGAGCTTCACCCAAAGGAAGATTGAGCACACTTCTGACATGATTGTGAAACTGCGAGGTGATACATCCCTCTAGTGAATAATGACCGCTGTTATGTGGGCGCGGGGCCGATTCATTTAAATAGAGAGTCCCATCTTTTGTCAGGAAAAATTCGAATGCAAAAATACCGACAGCATCGATTGTTGTCATCGCGAGTTTTGCTGCATTTTTAATTTGCTCTTCTATATCTGCAGAAATATCGGCCGGGACACTGACAAAATGACAGATATGATTTTCCTGAATGGTGTGAGCGATAGGGTAAGTGATGATTTCACCGCTAAGATTCCTCGCTACCATAACGGCGAGTTCTTTTTCGTAAGGAATAAAAGCCTCGACTAATAAGTCACCTTTTAGGAGTTTAAATTTTTCTTCCAGCTCACTTGCCGATTTGATAGTGGCATTGCCATAACCATCGTATCCGCCCTTAGAGCTTTTGAGCACAAGAGGGTAGTGGTAGACTTCAGCAAAACGAGCGACATCTTCAGGAGATGAAACTTTTTTAAACGGAACAACTCTGATTCCAGCATTGGCGAAACTTTCTTTTTCGCTGATTTTATCGCCGATCTTTTTAAATGTTTTTGAATTAGGAAAAAGTTTTCCCGGGAATTTATGGTCGATACTTTCTAAAATGTGTTGATCAATAAATTCATTTTCTAATGTAACGACATCACACGACTGACAAAAATGTAGAATGGTCTCTAAGTCGTGAAAGCTTCCTTTAAATGTTTTTGTCGCGACATGTTCAGCAGGTGAGACATCTTTTTCTGTACAATAAACATGGGTTTGGATGCCAAGAGTGCTTGCGGCGAGGCATGTCATTCGGGCCAATTGGCCGCTTCCTAAGATTCCGAGAACTGTGTTTGAAGTTATCTTATTCATAGTTAAAAAAATCATGCCCGAAAAAAAATTTAATGAACATCAAAGATTTTGGTGGCCATACCTGATAATAATAATTAGTCTTCTTAATGTCATCCATAAGTTTTACTAATTAATCGGTGAGAATTGCGATGTGTGGAATTGTAGGAGTTTTCGGAACTCCCTATTCAGTCCAAGAAGCTTATCAAGGTCTGCTCCTGCTGCAGCACCGAGGACAAGACGCCGCCGGAATTCTAAGTTTCGACTTCAATACAAAAAGTTTCCACCAATATAAAGACCTGGGTCTTATTAGTGATGTCTTCGTGCCTTCAATCTTGGCGGGATTTGAAGGCACTATGAGTATCGCTCACACCCGCTATGCCACTGTTGGTCCAAAAGAAAATAATAAGTCTCCTATTGATTCAAAAAGAGACATCCAACCCATGACCATCAATTACCCGCACGGGATTGGAATGGTTCACAATGGGAACATCGTTAATTACTTCGAATTAAAAAAATATGTTCAAGTTGAAAAGAGAAGACATCTCTTCACTAATAATGACCTTGAAGTCATGCTCAATATTCTTTCCGATGGGCTTCGTGAAAAAAATGTGGCCAATCATTTCGATCAATTCCAGGAAGCCGTAAAAACATTATTTGATACAGCTAAAGGTGGATTCTCTTCTGTTGGTCTTTTGGCCGACAAAGGCTTTTTTGCTTTTAGAGACCCTCATGGATTAAGACCTCTTATTTTAGGGGAAAGAAAACTCTCTGAAGAAGAAAAGGCACTGCACCCAGGGCATTTTGGAAAGAGCTACTGTTTTAGTTCAGAGTCTAATGCACTTAACTTTTTAGGTTATGATGTTATCCGCGACCTGGCCCCGGGTGAGATTATTTTTATCGACCAAAGTGGAGAAATTTTCTCTTCAGTGGATTATTCAAAGACTAAAGGGATTGCGCCTAAGTCTTGTATGTTTGAATGGGTTTATTTTGCTAACCCTGAAAGTGTTTTAGAAGAGCGCAGTGTATATTCAGCTCGTTTAGAGTTTGGAAAAAACCTGGGCGAAGAAATTAAAGAGTTGATTGCAAGCGGGGAGATTTCTCCTGATATCGTGGTTCCGATTCCTGAAACAAGCCGTGTGGCCGCCATTAGTTTAAGTGAAACACTAAAGATTCCTTACCGCGAAGTTTTAATTAAAAACCGCTATATCCAAAGAAGTTTTATCCTTAATACGCAGGAAAGTAGAAAACGTGCCGTTCAATTAAAACTCACGGCTATCGCCAGCGAGATTAGGGGAAAAAATATTTTATTACTCGATGACAGTATTGTCCGTGGGACAACGTCAAAGAGAATTATTGAAATGGTCAAAGAGGCCGGTGCAAAAGAAGTGTATTTCGCGACAACGTGCCCGCCTATTAGGTATCCATGTTATTACGGCGTGGATTTCCCGGATCCAAAAGAGTTAGTGGCCAGTGATAAGACTACTGAAGAAGTAGAAGCGTATCTTGGCGCAACTAAACTCATTTATCTATCAACTGAAGCAACTAAAAAAAGTATTGGAAAAGAAAGCCTGTGCATGGCCTGTATCAATGGTTGTTACCCTGTTGATATAGCTAGCGCACAGAAGTTCCAGGACATGAGAAGTCTACATAGGGAGTAATTTATGACACAACTGCCGCCTGTACTGTACCGTGGATCGGTGAAAAATGTCAGGGGGGAAGTGTCTGCACAAGATTTACTCTTTGAATTCTCTGATCGTTTTTCTGTTTTTGATTGGGGAGAGATGCCCGATGCTCTTGATGAAAAAGGAAAAACTCTCGCTGTGATGGGAAAGAGTTTCTTTAAGCATCTCGGAAACCCTGCGAGTTGGGAAAATCTTTTTCAATCACAGAGCTTAACCAATAACTTCGACAATGATTACTTAGAGACACTGTCTCATTCTTATCTTTATAAAAAGCTTAAGACTTTTGGTCTTTTTCACCACGCCCTTTTAGAAGAGCGTGAAATTGAACTTAATTCTCCTTATTTAAAAGTTAAAAATATTTCAGTTCTTCGCCCACCGATGGTGGAAGAAAAATATGACTACAGCGTTTATGAAACAAGGCCTGTGAATGCTCTGGTTCCACTGGAAGTGATTTTTCGTCTAGGTCTTCCTCCTGGAAACTCTCTTTCAAAGAGATTGGGAAGTGATTTAGCGAAGTGGGAGACTTATGGTTTTAGTGAAGTTCCTCAAATGGGACTGCTTAAAAAACCAGTGATTGATTTTTCAACAAAGCTAGAAAGAGGTGACCGCTATATCGATTATAAGGAAGCGATGACGATTTCTCATATGAACGAAGCTGAGTTTAATGAGCTTCGTGAAATGACGGCGCTTATAGCTCTTAATCTTTTTAAGTTTCATGCAGATATGGGGCTCACTCTTTTAGATGGAAAAATTGAAGTGGCCTTTATTCAGGATATCCATGGCAAGAGGTCATTTATGCTGGTGGATTCTATTGGCATTGATGAACTTCGCTTGCTTTATAAGGGAAAGAGCTTCTCTAAGGAATTTTTAAGAGAGTTTTACAAGAAGAGTTCCTGGTATGACTGCCTGGAAGCTGCCAAGAGAGACACTGCTGTTTACGGCGGAGACTTTAAGTCGCTATGCCAGGAAAAATATCAATCAGTACCTCTTCCTCTGGATGAGTATACAAAAATGAAAGCAGAGGCCGTTTATAAATCCTATGCGAATGAAGTTTCAAAACGCATTAATGGAGTTGCGGTCTTTGGCGAAGAGTTTAATTTAAGCCAATACAGTATGAGGTATATGTGAAAGTTCTGGTTATAGGAAGTGGTGGCCGCGAGCATGCGTTGTGTGCCCACTTTATGGAGTCGTCACTGGTCACATCAGTGATGGTCACTCCGGGAAATGCAGGGATGAAGGAAACTCTTCCTGAATTAAAGATAGAAAATATCAGTGTGACAGATACCGAGGGGCTTTTACGTCTTGCCCTTCGTGAAAAGATCGATTTGACCATGGTAGGTCCTGAAGCTTCTCTGGAGTCTGGAGTGGTCGATCTCTTTCGCGAAAAAGGACTGCTGATTGTGGGACCAACTAAAAAAGCGGCGATGGTTGAGTCGTCAAAGTCTTTTGCTAAAAAGATTATGCAGAAATACAACGTGCCGACAGCTTCATACCAGGAATTTTTTGATGTTGAAGAGGCCCTTCGTTTTGTCGAAGAGGGACCACTTTCAAAAATGGTGGTGAAGTGTGATGGCCTTGCCGCAGGAAAAGGCGTTGTCGTTTGCCACAGCAAGAATGAAGCGAGAATCGCTGTTCTTTCGCTCATGAAGGAAAAGCTTTTAGGTGAAAACACCAATCACATTATTATCGAAGAGTGCTTAGAAGGAATGGAAGTGTCGGCCTTTGCTTTATGCGATGGCGAGCACTTTACTTTTCTTGGGACAGCTTCAGATCATAAACGTTTAAGAGACAATGATCAGGGCCCCAATACTGGGGGAATGGGAGTTTTTTCTCCGGCGACGATTGTTTCAGAAGAAGAGCAAGAGTGGATTAATCGCAATGTTTTTGCTCCCATGATGGATGGGATGAAAAAAGAAGGTGTGGCCTTTTCAGGGATTCTTTTTGCAGGACTGATGAAAACAAAAAATGGCTTTAAAGTCTTAGAGTTCAACGCTCGTTTTGGCGATCCTGAAACTCAAGTGCTTCTTCCGCTTTTAAATGAAGACCTGACTCCATGGCTTTTGGCCTCGGCCAAAGGTGAACTTCCACAAAATAAAATGATTGAAAGAAAAAAAATGAAGGCCATCCATGTCGTCATGGCCGCTCACGGATACCCGGGAACAGAAGGAGTTTCGATTCGTTGTGGAGATGTGATTCATTTTTCAAAGTCATTTAATCTTTCTCCTTACGACTTTCTTTTTTATGCCGGAGTTTCAAAAGAGAAAGGAGAGCTCAAAACAAAAGGTGGACGAGTGCTTGGTGTAACCAGTCTGGCCGAAACTTATACTTATGCCCGTGCTCAGGCCTATGATTATGTTGAGCAAATCCACTTTGACGGGGCCCAATACCGAACTGACATCGGGAAATGTTTATTATGAAAAAAATCGCCATCCTCGCTTCAGGTTCAGGATCAAATGCAGAGGCCATTATGAAATGGGCCAAAGCTTCAGGACTTGCCGAAGTGGTGTGCGTTTTAAGTGACAGAAGAGAGGCCCGCGTTTTAGAGCGCGCTTTTAATCACAATGTTCCGGGCTTTTATGTAAGGAAGAAAAAACTAGAATCAAGAGAAGATTATGACCAAAAGCTGATTGTCCGTTTGGCAGACTTTAATCCTGATTGGATCGTGCTTGCCGGCTACATGAAGCTTTTAACTCCTAAGTTTCTTCACGTCTTTAGGGAGTCTGGAGTGAGGGTGATTAATATTCATCCTTCACTCCTGCCTCTTTTTCCAGGGAAAGACGGTTACGGTGAAGCTTTCCGTGCAGGAGTTAAAGAGAGTGGGTGCACCATTCATTATGTAGATGAAGGAATAGATACAGGGGAGATCATTGCCCAGAAAACGTTTCCTCTCATTCCAGGAGAGACCCTGGAAGAATTTAAGGTCCGTGGGCTTTTAATTGAAAATACTTTTTATCCAGAAATATTAGAAAAACTTTTAACTCAATCACTATAGGGATTTTTATGAGTCACGTTTATCGTTTTGAAATTTACCCTGATCTTTTTAACTTAAAAAAAGTGACAACGGGTGAGACTGCTTTAAAGAGCTGGTTTCAAACTTATATGCAGACCACATTTAATCACATCTGGGAAGTGCGCTACTTTCTGGTTGAGACTAAAGAAAAAATTGAAAACATGGAGGCCCTCGCTGCTGAAGTTTTCTGCGACAGTGTGACTGAAGTCCTTTTTTCTTCAGAATCAAAAAACCAGGAGCTTTATCACTCATGGCTTAAAGAGCGCGGTTTTTCTAATCCTTGCTTGATTGATGTGGGGTTTCGCCCAGGAGTGACTGATAACTCGGCCCATGCGGCCCTTGAAGCTTTAAAGCTTCTTCCTGAGTTGAAGAAAATGCCTATGAAAGTTTCAAGTGGGGTGATGTTCTTTGTAGAGGGGGAGGACCTTTCTGCCAAAAAACTCACTGAGCTTACTTATGAAAAAATGGCCAACTTCCTTCTTCATAAAGTCACTGTCACGATGACCAATGATTTAGTTTACAATGAGCGCTTAAAAAATATTGATTTCCCGAACGTTCACATTTCTGCTCAGGAATCAAAAGAGATTGACCTTAACGTGAGTGAGGCAGAGCTTTTAAAATTAAATCAGGAAAACTGCTGGGCGCTTTCGCTTTTTGAAATGAAGCATATCAAAGCGCATTTTCAGGCACAAAAGAGAAACCCAACTGATGTCGAAATGGAAATCATCGCTCAGACTTGGAGTGAACACTGCAAGCATAAGATTTTTTCTTCTGAGATTACTTACAGTGAAGATAATCTTCCAAAAGGTGTAAAGCCACTTGGGAACTTAAAGATCAAAGGAATTTTTAAGTCTTATATCCGTGGAGCAACGGAAAAAATTAAGAATGAAAGAAAACTTCCATGGTTAGTGTCGATCTTCCACGACAATGCTGGAGTTGTCCGTTTTGATGACAAAATGGATGTGTGTATTAAGGTTGAGACTCATAACTCACCAAGTGCTCTTGACCCATACGGTGGAGCATTGACAGGGATCTTAGGTGTTAACCGCGACATCCTGGGTGTTGGAGTAGGAGCAAAACCAATTGCCAATACTAACGTCTTTTGTCTGGCAGAAAATAAGTATTTCCGCGAAAACGAAATTAAGCTTCCACTTCTTTTAAAAAATCCGGACCGTATCAAGGAAGGGGTTCATTTAGGAGTTCAGGATGGAGGAAATAAAAGTGGTATTCCTACTGTCAATGGAGCTTTTGTTTTTGACCGCGACTTCGTAGGAAAGCCTCTGGTTTTTTGTGGAACCATCGGAGTCATGCCTCAAATGGAAAACAATAAATCCACAAGCCTTAAAGGACAAAGACCCGGCGATCTTATTGTGATGGCCGGAGGTCGCATTGGAAAAGACGGGATTCACGGAGCGACTTTTAGTTCGATGGAACTAGTGGACGGAGTTCCTGCTTCAGTTGTGCAGATTGGAGACCCGATTACGCAAAAGAGACTTTCTGATTTTCTCATTGAAGCAAGAATTAAAGGACTTTTTAACAGCGTTACAGATAACGGTGCCGGAGGGCTTTCTTCAAGTGTAGGGGAAATGGCCCAGGCAACGAATGGGGCCGTGGTTTATCTGGAAAAGGCACTGGTTAAATACCCCGGTCTTTCTCCTTATGAATTAATGGTCAGTGAATCACAAGAGCGCATGACTTTTTCAGTTCCTCGCGATCAGGAAAAAGCTTTTTTAGAATTAGCTGAAAAAAGAAGTGTTGAAGCGTCGGTCATCGGTGAGTTTACAGAGACAGGATTTTTGAAAGTCAATTACGAAGGCAAAACGGTGGCGAATCTTTCTTTGCACTTTGTCCATGAGTCACTTCCTCCGATGGAATTAAAAGCGCATTTTGACCTGGGAGCAAAAAGCACTCACTGGATAAAAAAAGAGATTAAAAAACCAACTCTTCCAAAAGATGATTATAAAGAGATCCTTCTTTCACTTTTTAAAAGTCCAAATATCAGAAGCCAGGAGCATCTGGTTCGCCGTTACGACCACGAAGTCAAAGCGGCAACGATTGTAAAACCTTATACAGGTTCAACTGAAAAAGGTTATTCGGCACCAAGTGATGCCGGAGTGATTTGGATGAAGCCTCACGGCGGTGGAGCAGACAATGCTCTGGCGATTTCATGTGGACTGTGTCCTAAAATTTCAGCATACGACTCTTACCTGATGGCCGAATTTGCTTTAGATGAAGCGGTTAGAAATGCTGTTTCAACAGGGGCGAATCCGGATGAAATGGTCTTGGTTGATAATTACTGCTGGCCTGATCCGATTGAATCAGAAAGAAACCCCGACGCGAAGTTAAAGCTTGCTCACCTTGTTCGTGCTTCACAAGCACTTTACGATTTATCTCTGGCCTACGGAATGCCGTTTGTAAGTGGTAAAGACAGCATGAAAAATGACTTCATCGGAGCGATGGATAATGGTGAGAAAGTTAAAATCAGTGTCCCTCCAACTGTTTTAGTCACAGCGATGGGAAGAGTGCCGACCTTAAAAGCGGTGACAACATCAGAAGCGAAGAAGGCAGAGGCCTTGGTTTACTTGGTGGGAAGTAAACTTACAGATTATCAAAGTGCTTTTGAATTAAAAGAGCTTTATGAAGACTACACTGTGGAATACCCACTGCCTCATATCAACGGAAAGAAACAATTGGATCTGTACCGCTCACTTCATAAATCAATGAGAGAGGGGCTGGTGTTAAGCTCCCACGATATTTCTGATGGGGGGATGTTAGTCGCTCTGGCCGAAGTGTTGATGGGGACAAAATTTGGGGCCCACATTGATTTAAAAGGGATTGAGAAAAAAGACTTGATGGCCTTTTTCTTCAACGAAGGATGTGGCCGCTTTATCGTGACGGTAGATAAAAAAGACCAAAAAGAATTTGAAGAAAACCTTTCAGGGCATATTTTCTCAAGATTGGGAGAAACCAATGAAACAGGGATTCTTAAGATCGATCTTCAGGGAGAAAGACTGCTTGAAGTGCACAATGATGAATGCATGAGTCATTACAAGATTGAAGTAGAGGGGAAGCTATCATGAAAAGAGAACAGATTAAAGCGCTGATCCTGACGGGAGATGGGATTAACTGTGAAGTGGAAACGGCCCTGGCCTTTACGGAGCTCGGTGCTCAGGCCGAAATCATTCACATCTCTGACTTGATTGAAAATAAAAGCAAATTAAAAGAGGCCCAAATCCTGGCGCTCCCTGGTGGATTCTCATTTGGAGATGAAATTGGCTCTGGGCAGATTTTAGCTTTAAAACTTAAGTATGCACTAGGCGAAGAACTCAAAAAATTTGTTGAAGAAAAAAAGTTAGTGATTGGAATTTGTAACGGATTTCAAGCGCTAGTGAGACTGGGTCTTCTGCCAAAACCTTTTTCGAAAAGAACAATGACGTTAACTCACAATCGTCAGGGGCATTTTATCAACCGTTGGGTGGATTTAGATGTTCCAGTTTCAGAGTGCGTGTGGACGAGTGAGCTTCGTGGAGAAAAAATTTCGCTTCCGATCCGCCACGGAGAAGGTCGCATTGTGTTTAAAGGTGACGAAGAAGAGCAGAGAGCAACTTATAAGGCACTTAGCTCAAACGGGCAGATTGCTCTTAATTACAGAAGTGACGTCAATGGATCCTTTGCTGAAATAGCAGGTGTGTGTGACCCAAGCGGACTTATCTTTGGTCTTATGCCTCACCCGGAAGCGGCCATTAGTTTATGGCACAATCCCGGAGGAGCAGACAAAGGTGAAGATAAGGGGCTTGGGCTTTTTATCTTTGAAAGTGGACTTAAATACTGTGAAGCCAATTTATAAGGGAAAAAACAATGATTGAAACAAGTGTGAAGATTAAAAGGGCCCTGATCAGCGTAACGGATAAAACGAATCTAAAGACATTGGTAGAAACACTTCATAAACACCAGGTGGAAATCATTTCAACGGGTGGAACGAAAAAGTTTATTGAAGACTTAAACCTTCCAGTGACATCCATTGAAAAAGTCACAGGAAACCCTGAAGCTTTTGGCGGAAGAATGAAATCGATTTCTTTTGCCGTGACAAGCGGTCTTCTTTTTCGTCGTCACCATGAAACGGATCAGGTTGAGGCCCGCGAACTTAACATTGAGCCAATTGATTTAGTTGTTTGTAATCTTTATCCCTTTGAAAAATATGCCGGCACAAATGCTTCAGAAGATGTACTGATTGAAAATATCGATATCGGAGGCCCTTTAATGTTAAGGGCGAGTGCTAAAAATTATGAATCAGTCGCGGTGCTTTCAGATGTCTCAGACTACGATAATTTTTTAACTCGCTTTGATGGGACGACATCATTTGCTGAAAGAAGATCTCTTGCAGTAAAGACATTTGAGCGTATTGCTAAATACGATCTGATGATCGCAGAAGAGCTGACGAGCCGTTTTGCCGAAGAAAAAGTACAAGATAAAAACTGGCTGGCCATTGAACCAAAAGAGTCCCTTCGTTATGGAGAAAACCCTCATCAATGGGCCAATGTCTTTAAGTTAAAAAATACGAAAGGAGGCGTAAGCCTTCTGGACGCTGAAGTTCTTCAAGGAAAAGAGCTCTCATACAATAACTGGGTGGATGCTGATGCTGCCTGGAGGGTGATGAGTGATGTGGCCCATATTTCAAAAGGGGCACCAGTCACTGCAGTTATTAAACACGCTAACCCTTGTGGCCTTTCAGTGGCCCCAACTCCGGTCGCTTCTTTAATGGAGGCCTGGAATGGTGATGGAGTCTCGAGTTTTGGTGGGATCATCGCTATGTCGAGTGAAGTCGATTCAGAGTGTGCAAAGTTTTTAACTGAGAGATTTATCGAAGTGGTTATTGCTCCAGGATTTTCTGAGAATGCTCTCAAGGCCTTCTCGAAGAAAAAGAACGTGCGCCTGTTAAAGACGCCGATTAGACCAAAAGAAGAATCAGAGTTTATTGTAAAAAGTATCTCTGGTGGACTGTTAATGCAAAATGAAGATGAAGCTTACGGAAAATCTGAAGAGCTAAAATTAGTTACAAAAAAAGAAATGCCATTTGAAACTTTAGAGTTAGTGGATTTTGGAATCCTTGCTTGTAAGCACTTAAAGAGCAATGGGATCGCTTTGGTTTGTAAAACGACTGAAGGACATTTCACTTTAGCAGGAACAGGAATGGGGCAACCTAACCGTTTAGACTCTCTTCGTTTACTGGCAAAAGTAAGAGCAGAACAAAAAGGGTTATCAATGGATAAGATGCTTCTGGTTTCAGATGCTTTCTTCCCATTTGCGGACTCGGTAGAAGTTTGCCATGACGTGGGGATCACATCAATCATTCAGCCGGGTGGAAGTATGAGAGATGATGAAGTGATCGCAGCTTGTGACAAGTTTGGGATTGCGATGATGACAACTGGTAAAAGGCACTTTAGACACTAGGAGTTTACATGAACTATAAAGACAGCGGCGTAGATATTGAAAAAGGTGACCTCTTTGTAGAGCGCATCTCTAAAATGGTTAAATCGACTTACAACCAACAAGTCGTTAGTGGCATTGGAGGCTTTTGCGCTCTCTATGCAATGGATGAAGAAAGATTTCTTGCCTCATCAACAGATGGAGTTGGAACAAAAATAAAACTGGCCGTAGACCTTGGAGTCCACGATACGATTGGAATCGACTTAGTCGCCATGTGTGTGAACGACTTGATTTGTTCAGGTGCACGACCTATGTTTTTTCTGGATTACTTTGCTTCAAGTAAACTTGATTTGAAAGTTTCAGAAGCAGTGATTAAGGGAATCGTCGATGGGTGCCTTCAGTCTCAAATGGCCCTTATCGGTGGAGAGACCGCAGAGATGCCGGGAATGTATCAGGAAGGGGATTACGATCTGGCAGGATTTTCAGTAGGAGAAGTGATGAAATCTTCTATGGTTGATGGATCACGCATTCAAAATGGAGACACACTCATCGGGATTGCTAGCTCAGGTTTTCATTCAAATGGATTTTCTCTGGTGAGAAAAATCCTGGAGAAAAATAACTGCAACCCGGATTTAAAACGTGCATGTTTAACTCCGACAAAAATTTATGTAAAGACGATAATGTCTCTGCTTAAAACTCACTTTACCCATGTAAAAGGAATCGCCAATATTACTGGGTCTGGATTTCTTAATATCCCACGCATGAATGAAAATTTTGATTACCATGTCACTGAAGCTCCAGAGCTTCCCCTTTTTATGAAAGAAGTGTGCGATCTCTCAGGTCTGAGCACAAAAGAGCTTCATAAGACATTTAATATGGGTGTAGGAATGGTGATTGCGACGGATGCACCGGATACGGTCATTGCGGAGCTGGAAAAATTAGGGGAGAGAGCTTTCTTTTTAGGGCATATCACTAAAGGAAAAGGTGAGTACCATTTCAATCCAAAAGGCTCAACCACAGGGCATAATTCTTAAGATTTAAATTTTTTCAGAGCGGCCTCATACTCCGCTCTGGAAATTCTTCCAGATTCAAAAAGGCGTTTTAGGTCCTGAAGGTTGTGCTCTCGACGAGCTTCACCCAAATCTTTTTTCTTAATCTCTTCATGAATCGCATTTTTTGCATATTTATTAGGAGGCAGAAGCACTAAAACAATGGTTGAAAGGAAATCTATATAAGGCAGAGAAAGAATGATAATGGCGAGGGCACTTTCAACTTTCGTCAGGTTGCGATTCACAATGTCTCTGATTCTTTTAATATCTACTAATCGTAAAATCAGAATAAAAACAAACTTTAAGACGATGTCTAAAGTCGACTGGCCGACATTTGATGAAAGAAAAGGAACCAATGTTTTCGTTTGAGGATTCGATGAAAGAATATGAATCAACTGCGGAAACTGCGGGCTGCTTTGAACCGCGACCAGGATTCCCGGGTAATAAATATAGCGAAAACCGATTAAAAACCAAAAAGCGTTATGAAGAGCATAGAATAAACGATTCAGCTTTCCCTTAGGTGAAAAGAGCGAATTGTTGTATTCCAGTTTTTCCATTACAACACTCGGTTAAAAATCTGATCGACAGATTTTAAGTAGATGTTGCGAAGTCCGTCAGCGTTTACTTCTGGAAGAGTCACAGTCTCTTTTCTTGTTTTTAATTCATTTTGAATCAAGTCGCGGAAGCGCTGAGGATTTGTTTTGGCTTCGGCATCAAAAGAAGCGGCCTGAACAACAGCGTATAAATCTTCTCTGGTTAACGACTCACAGTTTTTAATCAAAAAGTGCAGATAGAAGCTTGAAAGGTAGTGCGTGTGGTTTAAAACTTTTCCTTCGACTACTTTCTCATCGATATCTAAAAGGTTGAGCGTCGTCGTGAAACGATCAAGAGCGTACGTTAAAATCCCAAAGTGGTCTGGCAGATAAAGTCTTTCTGCACTTGAGTGCGAGATGTCTCTTTCGTGCCATAGGATTGAGTTTTCCAGGGCAAGAGTTAAGTGAGAACGCAAAAAGCGCGAAAGACCAGTCAGGTTTTCGCTGGCAATTGGGTTCTTCTTATGTGGCATTGTACTTGAGCCTTTTTGTCCTGGTCTAAATCCTTCGGCCACTTCTTTGACATCAGAGTGGTGAAGGTGACGGATTTCTACGGCCAGTCTCTCGATAGCATTGGCCACGAGTGACGTGATCGAGATTAATTTTGCCAGGCGGTCGCGCGGGATGATCTGAGTTGAAACATCTTCAACTTTTACACCCAATTTTTTAGCGACACTTTCTTCGATATCCGGAGTCAGGATGGTGTAGTTTCCTACGGCCCCTGAAAGCTGGATCGTGAGTTCATTTTTATAGAAATGTTCTAAATCTTCTCTTCTTCTTTTAAATTCAGCGTAGTGACCTAAAAGTTTTTGACCAAAGCTCATTGGCTCTGCATACATTCCGTGTGAGCGGCCTAAGGTCATAAGCATTTTTGTTTCTAGGGCGCGCAGCTTTAGCGCTTCCATGAAGCTGTCGTAAGATTTCATCACGACTTCAAGAGAGGCCTTAATCTGAAGAGTTAAAGCACTGTCGATAACATCTGAAGAAGTCACACCGTAATGGAAGTATTTTCCAATTTCAGTTGGGAGTTGCTCGGTAATGGAAGTGCAGAAGGCGATGACATCGTGTCTGGTGGTCAGCTCGATTTCATCGATTCTTGCCGTGTTGATTTTAGCGGTGTCGCGGATCGTTTTTGAAATCCCGGATGGGATCATCTTTTTTTCTTCCAGCGCACTTAAGAGTTCCAGCTCGATTTGAAGGAAAGTTTTAAACTTGTTTTCATCACTCCAGATTGGGGTGATGGCCTTTGCTTCATAACGAGGAATCATAATCCACCTTAGGTTTTAGAGGTAAAAACTTAAATCCACACCCATTGTCAAAAACCCTAAAGTTAGTGAGCGCTGAGAGCTGGTTTCCGTATCATTTTCTTGTGATCTTTTTACCACAGCAAGGTTGTAATTGAAATGAGCACCGGCACTAAAATAATCGTTGAAGCGCTTATAAACAGAAAACTTTGCCATTACTCCCGGACCACTAAAAGATTTCCCAGAGAAATCTTCTTTATAGATATTATAAGTCAGGTTAGCGGCCATAAGTTCATAGATGTCGTCGAAAGGAAGCAGGGTTTGTGCGTAGCGAGTTTCGCGCCCAATCCCTAGACCAATGGTCGTTAGAGTGTTTTCTTGCTCAGCAAGCTGATCATCAGTGGCCCCAGTTGCTGTTGCATTGTTGGCCGAGAACTTACTAAAAAGCCCTTTGGTCATCATGACATTGGCGTCGGCCCAGAAGTTTTCCAGTTTTTTTCCGTACGAGAAGTTAAAACTGCTCATGTCCGCGGCCTTTGTCAGGCTTGGGTTTACTCCGAGCATGAAAGAGAAGCGGTTCGTGTGAGAAGGGTTAAAAGTCGTTTCAGTATTCAATACCAGCTCGCCATTGGCCGCAAAAGCGCTGGCCGAGACGAATAACAAAGAGGCTGCGATTGTTTGTTTCATTGCATGTTTCATCTTATTTACCTTTTACTCTTGTTGCTAGAAGTTCGAAGTTCTCCCCAGGGAAATCCTCTACACCCATTAAACGGGCAAGTGTCAGTTTCTGCTGTAGGTGCTGAAGCTTAACTTGTTCATAGAAAACTTTTGTATTGCTTAAGTCTTCAAGAGAGAGTGAGAAGTCGTAGAATTTCGTTCTGCCGTTAAGGTAATTGTCTAAGATGGTATCAAATGTTTTTTGTAGACTTGGAAGGCGAGCTTCCAGGATCACGATTTGATTTTGTAGTGAAAGAATTGTTTTGTAAGTCTGTCTGATAAAAGACTGAGTGTAATGTGTATTCTTTTCAAACTCTTTCATGGAAATTTCTTTTCCAATACGTGCTGTGGCCAGTTTGTTTGAGTTTAAGAATCCATCTGAGCCTGTAATGGCCCATGTTGTATTGATAGAAGCAACCAACTCCACATTTCCGCTTCCACCATAAGTTTCATAGCGAGTCGTGTTGGTCGAAGGGCCAAATCTCTTGTTGTAAGCGCCCAGGTTGACCGAGAATTTTGGCAGTGGCATGTTTTCTTTTAAGGCCACATCGTATTCTCTTTCCGCATTCTCCATTAGCATTTTATTTGTTAATAGAGTCGGGTTATTCTTTTCTGAGATTTTTAGTGCTTCATCCAGCGTGATTTTTAATCTTCTGTAATCCAGTGTTTCGTTGATAACGTATTTTGTCCCGATCGGGTCAGCGATCTGAAAAGCGACGCTTTCATCGGTCTGATCAGAAGTGATCTTAGCATCGTGGTATTCATTTTGTGCTTTTAAGTATTCACTTCTTGCCTGGTAATAATCTTGTTTTGATGTTTTTCCAATTGTAATTTTTTCTTTACTTAAACGGTAAACGAAAGAAGATTGGCGAAGTTGATCCTGGCGGATTTTTTCAATGTTTTTTGACGACAATAAAGTGAAGTAGCTGTTGATCAAATCAAGCTTCAATTCTCTTTTTGATTCGTTGTAGATTTGCGTATTTCTCTCGTAAATCCCTTTTTTGTTAAGATAAATTGCGTAATCTTTACCCCAGTTAAAAACAGTGTAATCTCCTAGAGAAAGACCTAAAGTTCCACTTGGAGAAGTCGAGTGAGGATTTGTCGGAGTGCGCTCGCTAGATCTAAGAGTGGCGATTTTTTGATCGTCAGTTGTCAGCGAGATTTTTAATTCCGGAAGCCAGAAAGCACTTTTTGTCCCAGAGAAAGCAATCTCGTTAAGTTCTTGCTGTTGACCGCGGATATTTTGGTCGTAGTTTTTTCTTAGACCTTGTTCGATCACATCATTGAGCTGCAGGTTTTTATAAACGTCGTTAAGTTTATATTTGTCTGCTTCCTGCACGTAAATTTCTGTTTCAGTTTGTTTTTGGGCGCGCACTTTTGGTGCAGGTTTATTTTTTGGTTTTAAAAGTTCTTCCTCAGAAACGACTCCGGTCTTTTTTTGCAGGGGAGAAGTCTTTTCAGGAGCGTTAACAGGCTCAAGTTTTTCCACTTCATCAGTCATCGCATCGACATTTTGTGAAGGAATGGCCTCTGTCTGTGGAGTGGGAGCAGTTGCGCTCTCTCCAGCAGGAAGAGATTGTGGCCCGTCACTCATTTCTCCTTCCGGAGCGCCAATTGTTGATGACTCTGAGCCGCTTTCCAGCGTTTCAATAGTGTCATCGTCTTGTGCATGAGTGATTTTTGGGGCGATAAGGCTTATCGCAATGAGATACAATAAGAGATTTTTAGTCATCGGCGCAGTCTCTCTAAACTAATTAGTAAATATTTAGAATAGGATAGAGTGCGCGGTATGCATTGAAAAGTTTTTTATAGCGTTACGCCGGGACAACCTTTGCGGACGATATTCTCTTCCTGGTACTGAATTTGGGTGAGAGTAAGAGTGAGTTCGTGTTCTAAGTGACCAAGATTCACTTCGAGTTTCTTTTTTAATGTGACTTTGTTCTCTGGAGTGATCTCCTGGAGGTGTTTATTTCTCTCGATCATGGCCAGGATGCGTTGTTTATTGGCAATTTTCTCTTTTCTGGTCTCAGTCAAGAGGTCGCAGCGGCGGCTGATGCTCGGGTCAGTAATGACGGTGCGCTTATAATCCTCGGCTCGAAGATTCAAAGAATATCCGACAAAAAGACTCAGAAAAAGTAATGAAAATCTTTGGGCCATACCGAGGCGTCTCCTCTATAATATTAAGCTTATTATATCTTATTTTGGAGACCTTTAAAGTGAGTAAAAAAAGTGTCCTCATTTTAATTCCCGCCCGTTTTGCTTCAACTCGCTTTCCAGGAAAACCACTGGCGATGATTGCAGGCAAAAGCATGATTTCAAGAGTTCTTGAAAACTGCCAAAAAGCCTCTTCGGCCAACATTTCGTTTGATGCTTACGTCGTCACAGATGATGACCAGGTAGAAAACCACATCAAGAGTTTTTCCCAGAATGTCGTCCGAGTTGATGATGACGTGATTTCGGGAACACTTCGTATTGAGCTTGCTTACAGCAGGCATTTTAAAGAAAAGTCTTATGACCTCGTTATTAACGTGCAGGGAGATGAGCCACTTCTGGAAGGAAGTGATTTGGTTCGCCTGGCGGAGTTTCATTTAAATAAACCGGTAGAGATTGCGACACTGGTAAAAAAGCAAATGGGCTTTGATGATGTTTTTAGAGATCCGAATAAAGTGAAAGTGGCCATGAGTGAAACGACTGGCGATGCTTTTTATTTTTCCCGCTCACCGATTCCTTTTAAAAGAGATGCGGGAGTAGACGCTAATAACGATTATTGGTTTCTACATATCGGTGTGTATTCATACAAACCAAGCGCACTCAGCGCCTTTTCAAAAGCTCCAGTCTCGAGACTGGAGGATCTTGAAAAACTAGAGCAACTTCGCGCCCTTGAAATGGGCATGAAAATCGGTGCTCTGGAAACTAGAAGTGTCATCGTCGGAGTCGACCATCCGGCAGACGTAAAAAAAGTAGAAGAGGTATTAAGTGGCAGAAATTAAGAAACACAAAAAGTACATTTTCATCACTGGTGGGGTTGCAAGCTCACTCGGAAAAGGTCTTGCGGCCGCAAGTATCGCAGGTCTTTTGGAGCGAAGAGGAATTAAGGTTTCCATGTTGAAGATGGACCCTTATATCAACGTCGACCCGGGAACGATGAGCCCAACTCAGCACGGAGAAGTGTTCGTCACTGACGACGGTGCTGAAACAGACCTGGACCTTGGTCACTATGAGCGCTTTACGTCTTTGACTTTGAAGCGTGAAAGTAACTTTACGACGGGTCAGGTTTATTTAAAAGTTATCGAAAACGAAAGAGCAGGAACTTACTTAGGAAAAACGGTTCAGGTTGTTCCGCATATCACTGATGAAATCAAAAGAAGAATTCACACTGCCAGTGAAAACTGTGACATCTTAATCGGAGAGATTGGTGGAACAGTTGGTGATATCGAATCACTTCCATTTATTGAATCAATCAGGCAACTTGCTCTTGATGAGGGAGCGGCCAATGTTCTTTTTATTCACCTGGTTCTTCTTCCTTACATCGCGGCCGCAGGCGAGTTGAAATCAAAGCCAGCTCAGCACTCGGTGAAAGAACTAATGTCTCAAGGGCTTTCTCCACAGGTCATTGTTTGTCGCTCAGACAGAGAAGTGGATGAAGACACGCTTGATAAGATTTCTCGTTTCTGTAACGTTCCTAGAAAAAACGTTTTCCAAAGTATCGATATGGATTCAATTTACAAAGTTCCACTTGAATTTCACAAACAGGGGCTGGATGAAAGAATCAGTGAACTTCTTGGTATTTGGGCGCCGGAGCCAAAGATTGCCGACCTGGAAAAAGTTGTTCACAACTTCACTCATCCACTTAGAGAAGTCAAAATTGGTATCGTTGGTAAATACACCGACCTGGTTGAGTCTTATAAATCTTTAGATGAAGCTCTTAACCATGGTGCGATTGCCAATCAGTTAAAGTTCAAACCTATCTACATTGATTCCGAACAACTTGAAAAAGGCGCCAACCTGGATGATATCTTCAAAGGTGTGCAGGGGATTTTAGTTCCAGGTGGATTTGGAAGCCGTGGAACAGAAGGGAAAATTAAAGCGATTGAATACGCCAGAACAAAAAAGATTCCATTCCTTGGGATTTGTCTGGGCCTTCAATTATCAGTTATTGAATTTGCCCGTCACGTAGCAGGAATCAAAGATGCGACATCTGAAGAATTCCAAAGCGGCGGAGAGCACCTGATCCATTATATGGAAGGTCAATCAAGCACTGGTTCAAAAGGTGGAAGCATGAGACTTGGCTCTTATGAGTGTCATCTTGAGCCAAACTCACTGGCCCACAAAATTTACGGCAGCGATAAAATCCAGGAGCGACACCGTCACCGTCTGGAAGTGAATAATATGTATATGAATAAACTTATCGGTGCAGGCCTGGTCGTCTCAGGCTTTAACCGCGATTTAAACCTAGTGGAAGTGGTCGAGCTTAAAGATCATCCGTTCTTTATTGCCAGCCAGTACCACCCGGAATTTAAGTCGAAACCTTTTTCTCCACATCCGCTTTTTAAGGCGTTTATTGAGAAATCAGATCAAAACAGAGAGAGATAGTTATGACAAAACCAAAATTAGACCTTTTTATCGGTTCATGTGTTCTAGAGAGCGAAGAGCTTGCTCTGGGAATCGCTGAGCGTTTAGTAAAAGACCTTGAACCATTCAAGGATAGAATCACCCTTACTTACAAGGGAAGCTTTGATAAGGCCAACCGTACATCAATCAACTCATACAGAGGTCCGGGAATTGATGAAGGGATGAGAATCCTTAAAAAAGTAAAAGACACTTTTGGCCTTCCAGTGCTGACAGACTTCCACGAAGCTAGTCAGGCGATGAAGCTCGCGACTGTGGTTGATGTTCTTCAGGTTCCGGCCTTCTTATGCCGCCAGACAGACATGATTGCTGCTGGAGCAGAGGCGTGTGCAAAATACGGGCGCATCTTAAAAGTAAAAAAAGGACAATTCCTTTCACCAGAAGAAACAAAAAACATCGTTGATAAAGCCACAACTTTTTTACCAAAAAACCAAATCCTTTTAACCGAAAGAGGATCGAGCTTTGGTTACAATAACCTGGTTGTTGATATGGCCTCTTTCCAGATCATGAAGAGCTTTGGAGTTAAAGCGATTCATGATGCCACTCACTGTGTGCAAAGACCTGGAGGATTAGGAACAGCGACAGGTGGGAAACGCGAGCAGATCTTAGTTTTAGCTAAAGCTGCAGTGGCCGCAGGTGCTGATGGGATTTTTATGGAGTGCCACCCGAATCCTGATAAAGCTCTCTCAGATGCTTCGACATCTCTTCCACTTGATCAGATCAAGGGAATCGTTGAGCAGTTACTTAGAATTTATGAGGTAGTGTAATGGCCCAGCCTTTAGATGAAAAAAAGTCACTTCTAGTGACAGCAAAAAAGTTCGAAGACAAACTTAAAAAAATCAAAGTTTGTCTTTTTGATATCGACGGTATTTTGACTGATGGAAAGATTTCGTGGGAAGGAGACGATGTCGGTTTTAACCGCACGACTCACGCCCTGGATGGACACGGTTTAAAAATGCTGATGGAAGCAGGACTGAAAGTAGGAGTGATTTCAGGTGGAGATTCAAAAGGCGTGAGAAAGCGCTTTATTGATAACCTGAAGTTGTCATTCACGTACTTTGGAAATGAAGACAAGCGCGAAGCTTATAAAGAAATCCTGGCCCTTGGTTATAAAGACGAAGAAATCCTTTTTATGGGGGATGAGTTTATTGACCTGCCGATTATTAAGCGCGCGGGGTTTACGGCGACAGTGCCTAATGCCAGTTATGAAATTCAGGAAGCTGTGGATTACATCACTCATCGCCAGGCCGGGGATGCTTGTGCCCGCGAGGTGATTGATATCGTTCGTTACGCTCAGAAAATTCCTGTGAAGGTTTTGGAGTTTTAATGAACCCATTAGAAGACAGGTTACATAAATTAAAACTCGTTCTCGATGAGACAGTGAAGTTTCCGACCGAGTATCTTTTTAAGTTTATTGTTCCTATCAGCGAAGTTCACCAGATTCTTTTCATTCTTCAGGGAATGGAAATTGAGCAGAAGGCTTCGTCTAACGGGAATTATATTAGTGTCAGCGGGAAGACAACGATGCAGCAGAGTCAGGACATTATTAAAGTCTATGAACGTGCAGCGGCCATTAAAGGAGTTATTTCTCTATGAGTACGACGAAGAGACAAGTGGCACTGGTTATTGGGGCAGGGGCCTTCGGAACAGCGATTGCTCAGGTTTTGGCGCAGAATTTTGAGAAAGTTATTTTAAAGGTTCGCTCTAAAGATATTTACGATGCAATTAAGGCCGGAGAAAATTCAATTTATCTTCCAGGTCTAAAAACTGCCAGCAATATCGATGCAGCTCTGTCGTGGGATGAAGTCGATGCCATTGGCGGGAAATTAGAATTGATTGTTTCTGCTCTTCCAAGTAACGGCATCAGTGAGTACTTCAAAGAAAACTATGACCGCTTTTTAGGTTATTTTATTAAAGGCATTCCTCTCATGTCTCTTTCAAAAGGGATTGACCCGGACACGCTGGAATTATCGGACGATTTATTTTTTGATATGTACCCGCACTTTAAAGACCAATTCTGCTTTTTATCCGGGCCAAGTTTTGCTCACGAAATTATGCAGGATCAAATCACACTGGTGACTTTGGCCGGAAGATCAAAACAAGTTTTAGAAAATGTGGCCTCGATGGTTAACACCAGTGCCTTTAAAGTTTTAGCAAGCTATGACGTTAAAGGAGTTTTATTAGGTGGGGCCTTAAAAAACATCCTGGCGATTGCCGGAGGGGTTATTGAAGGTCTGGGTTACAACCACAACACCAGAGCGGCGATGATCACACGCGGGATTGCAGAAATGCTTCGTTTCGGAGCTGTTTATAACGCTCGTCCGGAAACATTTTATGGTCTTTCAGGAATGGGGGATTTAATTCTCACGACAACTGGGGATCTTTCAAGAAACAAAACATTTGGTCTGGAGCTCGCTAAGGGAAGAAAGGCCGAAGAGATCATTAAGTCACAACGCTCAGTTGTTGAAGGTTATAAAACAGCAAAAGCGGCCCACTTTATTTCAGAGCGCTTTGATATCCGCGCTCAGATTTTTAATGGGGTTTATGGCGTTTTATACGACGGGCTTGAGCCAAGGGAAGTTATCACGAAGCTTATGAGAAGCCCTTCGAAGTTTGAATCATAAATATGACCACATTACAGTCGCGCTTTTTAGGATCATTATTAGGACTCGCTGTTGGAGACGCCCTGGGAGCTCCGGTGGAGTTTAAGGCCCGCGGAAGTTTTCCTCCAGTAGAGGAAATGCAGGCGGGTGGACCTTTTAATTTGAAAAAAGGACAGTGGACTGACGACACATCTCTTGCTCTTTGTTTAGGGACGAGTTTGGTGGAGAAAAATGGCTTTGATCCTTACGATCAGATCGAGCGCTATATCAGATGGTTTCGCGAAGGTTATATGAGCTGCACCGGTCACTGTTTTGATATCGGCAACACGACAAAAGCGGCCCTTTTAAGATACGAAGAAAATAAAGATATTTATGCGGGCTCGGTAGATGATCCAGCGACTAACGGATCGTTGATGAGACTTGCTCCTGTGCCGCTTTTTTATTTTAAAAATTTAGAAGACACCATCAAGTATGCAGGGCTTAGTTCTAAAGTCACTCACGCACCTTTAAACTGCATTAAGGCCTGCGAAGATTTATCTCTCTACATTCACCGTGCGCTTAAGGGAGAAACGAAAGAAGGGATCTTTAAGAATGCCTCTTTTGATTTTTCTAAAAGTTATGAAGAAGTCTCAGGAAAAGGAGACGCGCTTCTTTGTTTAGAAGGGGCCATGTGGTGTTTTTATCATTCAAAAAGCTTCGATGAAGGCGTAAAGCTTGCAGTGAATTTAGGTGATGATACCGATACGACGGCGGCGGTTTTTGGGCAGTTAGCAGGGGCGTATTACGGAGTAGAAGGCATCCCACAAAACTTTTTAGAAGATTTGTGGGACAAAAAACTTATCGAAGAGCTTGCGCTCAAACTTTTTAATTCAGGTGCTCTTTAATTCTTTCAATCGTTACTGTTTCACCAAGATTGACCAGTGTCCCATCTTTTTTCTGCACGAAATAAGCAGGGACGCCCACCATTCCATTTTTTCTTAAGAAGCTGCCGATGATTTCATCTCTTTTTGTCCAGTCACCGATAAGAAGCTTTACATCGTTTTGGGTCACGAAACTTTTAAATTTCTCGGTTTCTAAAACCAGCTTTTCATTTACTTTACAAGTAAAGCACCACTTCGCAGTGAAATCGATAAAGACGACTTGTCCGCTGGCCTTCAAATCGTCCATGGCCTTTTCTGACCATGGCTGCCAGTCTAGGCCTTTAGCTTGTTTGTCGCGGATAAGTGCGGTTTGAGCTTCAGTGCTCGTCACCATTGTCGTCGTAGCGATGTTGACAAAAAGTCCAAGGGCGGCCAGAAAACTAGCACCTGCAATCCATCTTTCTTTTTTCTTTGAAAGCATAAAACCAACAAAGACAAAAACCAGGATCGTTCCCAGTTTAATCAAGTGAGAAGAGCCATCAACAAGAGCGTTGTAAACATCAAGCAGCCAGATAGCTGTCAGGATAAGAGTGACACCCAGAAGCTTTTTGACTGTGTTCATCCAGTTGCCCGGCTTGGGAATAAAAGACACAAGCGCCGGGTAAATCGCCGTCAAGACAAATGGGAAAGCAAGCCCAAGTCCGATCATTAAAAAGATCAGGTAAATTTCCATTGGGGGAGAGCTAAAAGCGAACGTCAGGGCCGTTCCTAAAAAAGGAGCAGAACACGGAGTGGATAAAACCGTGGCAAGCACACCACTTAAAAAATCTCCTGTAAGGCCTTCGTTGAGTTGCATTCCACCGAGCTTTGATCCCCCGGGAGTTTTGAATTCAAACATCCCAAAAAGGTTTAAAGCAAAAATGAAAAGCGCAATCACCATGATGGCGACAAAAGTAGGAGATTGCAGTTGAAATCCCCAGCCCACTTGTGAGCCAATCGATTTTAGTGAAAGAACGACAGTGGCCAGGACAGCAAAAGTAAAAAGAATCCCCAGCGTGTAGAAGAAGTTATGTTTTAAAATCATCTTGTGTGATTCATTCTTGTATTTCACCAGCCCGAAGAGCTTGATAGAAATAACCGGAAGAACACACGGCATGATGTTTAAAATAAGCCCGCCGACAAAGGCCAGGGCAAGATAATAAATTAGTGAGTTTGAACTGGTGCTAGCATCGACGATAACCCTGGCTGACCCCGCAGGAGAGGCAGTTCCTCCCACGTCAATTGGCGGAGCACCTTCAGCTTTTTCTGCGACCGTCACTTCTGATAGCTCAAAGCTTGAAAACTTTTTATCAACGATAAAAGCTTTTCTTTGAATCGGGTCATTAAACAGGAAGCGAAGAGTGTAAGGCTTTTTAAATTTCCCATCAGCTGGTAGTAGTTGTGGTGGGTCCTGGTATTCTCCATCCCAAGCAATTTCAGTGATTCCTTTTAAGCTCGCTTTTTCAACCATAAGGTTTTCATGTTTTACATCAAAAGGGATTTGCGGGAACGCATACATTAAGTTCGTATTTTGTAGAAAGCTTACTTCAGTTGTTTTATCTACTGTGTAAGTAAGAACTAACGTACCTGGTTTGCTGCCTTTAGAAAGTTTAATTTTTAAGTAATCAGGGATGACGGCAGTTTTTGGTAGAAGGTCAAATCTTTCAGTTAAAACAGTAGAGTCCAGAGAGGCAAGAAGATCAGTGGTTGTCGTTGTCAATTTTCCCGGAGCGATTTTAAAATCAGTGACCTGTTGCCCGGGAACACAGATATGTTTACAAACCAGCCATGTAGATTTTAGCTGAATGCTTTTACCGCTGTATTTGTTAAAATCTGCTTTAGAGACTTTAAAAAATAGAGTGTAATTGTCTTCGTATCCATAGGCCCAAAGATTTCCTGGTTCAATAAAACGTCTTGGCGCTGGCCATTCCATTTCTTCAAACTTAACTTCTTTGCCGTTGACCGTGAAAACATTTTTAATGGCAAGTCCTGCGTCACCTGGATTTTTCCAGTACGTGTGCCACTTCTGGTAGTTCTCAAAATTGAGGGCCAGGTATTCATCGCTGTCTTTTTTAAAAGACTGAATCCCAAATTTCACAGGTTTTGCTGGAACCGATTCATCAGCACCAAAGGCAAAAGTAGAAAGAGTCATCAAAAGAAAGAGAATGGTCAAACGCATATAAAATACCCTTAAAAAGTAAACGGTCCAATCTTTAAAGATCCTTAAGAATTTTACTCCCGGCAGGGGGCAAAAACAAGCTTTCTCATTGTTAACTCTTGGTAACAATATCCTTACAAAGAGTTTACAAACTGAGCCTCATTTCGCATACTGTTTGTAGTATAAAAGCGCGTAAACAATGGGTAGCGATGTTAAAGAAATTCTATCTTTTGCTTGATTTCTTCTTACCGGAACATGTAAGTGACCAAGTCGACATTACGACGCTCTTTAGGGCCCGTTCTATCGTTGCGGCAGGAATTCTGGGCATTGTGATCATGGCCTTGTTTTTCCTGGGTGCCAATATCCTGCACATTAACCTTTTTGTGCGTATCGGGATTCTCTTTAGTCTTATTTCTCTTGTATCCCTAGTCGTTTTTCTCAAAACCAGAGACACCAATTTTGAAGCTTCTTTAAATATCGGAGCGGGGATTCAAATCGCCATTCTTTACTCGGCCATTTACTTAAGTGCTTTTTCTCCACATGGGATGGGGTTCTTCGGTCTGATTTGGCTGATTCCAATTTCTCTTATGTCGGCTTTTTATTTTAAACCGCTTTATGGGACGATTTGTTTTTTCATCAACATGATTATTCTCGCGGTTCTTTTTACTGTTTTTCACGACCGTTTTTTTGCACCAATGCAGTATGTGGGGAACTTTAAAAGTATTTTTCTTTTTTACTTAGCTTTCGTTCTTGTTTCAGCATCACTTCTGTCATTCTTTTTTATTCAGCTCAATGAACTCCTTAAAGAGGAGCTTTCTAAACAAAAGGGGCTGTTGCTTGAGAGTGCTAAGTTTCAATCGCTGGGACAAATGGCCTCAAACCTGGCCCATGATATTAATAACCCCCTTTTTACGATTCAGGGAAAACTTCATCAGATCAGAAATTTATTTTCTCACGACGAACTGGACCTGGATAAGTGTGATCAAATTATTGAAGATGTAGAAGGAACAATTTTGAGGCTTTCTCAGATTGTTAAAGGGATCAGTACTTTTGCCAGACAAGGGCACGGGGATCAGATGGTGTCGGTGAGCGCCGATGAGCTTATCCGTGGGATTGTTCTTCTGGGCTCAGACCGCATTGTTCAATCGGGGATTACTTTTGATTTAAAGATTACACCTAATACAAAAGTGATCTGTTACCCTTCATATATTACCCAGGTGTTGATTAATTTAATGAACAACGCCATCGATGCGCTTGAGCACGCAGAAATGAAAGTGATTCAGGTTGAAGCCTTTACTAATGATAAATGGGTTGAGATTCATATTAAAGACAGTGGCCCTGGAGTTCCTCTGGAGCTGCAAAATAAAATTTTTGAATCCTTTTTCACGACTAAAAAATACGGCAAAGGCACAGGCCTTGGGCTTTCTATTTCTAAGGGACTAGTTGAGGCCCACGAAGGAGAGCTTAAGTATCAGCGAGTCGGTGAGATGACGGATTTTGTGGTCAAACTTCCTAGCTATGAGTAACTTTAGGTATAATCCCGAACGCCTTATTTGTATGACCGAAGAGTCGGTGGAATTTCTTCATGCTATTGGAAGAAGTGATTTAATCGCCGGCGTTTCTGTCTATGCCAAAAGACCAGCAGAAGTAAAACAGCATCCAGTGATTTCTGCTTTTACTCACGCCAATTTAAAAAAGATTCAAAAAATTAAGCCTGACCTGGTGATTGGTTTTTCCGACATTCAAAAAGACATTGCCCGCGAGCTGATTGCTGAAGGAATTGATGTTTATATTTCTAACCAACGCTCATTAGAGGAGATCTTTCGTTACATGTGGACCTTGGGGCACATGGTGGGCGAAGGAGCAAAAACCGAAGCTTATTTAAAGACTCTGGAAGAGAAGATGGCCATGGGGCGTGCTTTTGCCAAGACATTAAAGAAGCGCCCGAAGGTGTACCTTGAAGAGTGGGATGAACCTCAAATCTGTGGGATCCGTTGGTTTAGCGAACTTGTCAGCCTTTGTGGTGGAGTCGATATCTTTGAAGCAAAATCACTTGAAGGGGTGAAGGCCTCTGAGCGATTTGTCACTAATGCCGAAGTCGCTTCCCATGACCCCGATATTATCCTGGCTTCATGGTGTGGGAAAAAGGTCGATATCGAAAGTATCAAAAACCGTTCCGAGCTTATTAATGTAAGCGCCGTTAAAAATAATGCCATCTTTGAACTAGAACCCGAGATTTTTCTTCAACCAGGGCCGGCCCTTTTTGTTGACGGGATTGATCGGTTAATCGACTTATTTAGTTCATTTAATTCAAAATAATTCCGCCTCTCATTTTTGGTTAAATTTTTTTCATTATCTTCCGAAAATCATAAGGAGAACTGCCAACCTTTATGGCCTTTTTGGAAGAAACTTATGAAAAATACACTTTTAGCATCATGTTTGATCATTCCTCTGGTTACATCTTGTAGCTTTGAAGGGGAGATGAAAAAGATTGAGCACAAGGCCGCTTTGATTAATAAGTACGAAAACGTTGCACTTAAGCTGGCCAAAGAAAATAGAGAGCTTCGTGCAGAGGTGAAGAGGCTTGAGTTTGATATTCAAAAATTAAAACAAGACAAGGCCTTTTCCAATAAAGGCGGACATGCGGAAGAGTCACTAGCAAGTAACTCTCATGGAGAAGCTCCTGTTCATGGTGGACATGGTGGAAGTCATAGTGCGGCTCCATCGCGCGCGATTGCCAGTGTAAAACCTGGTTCATTTGAAGTTAAAAAAGACTTAGTAGAGTGGAAAACATACAAGTGGTCTGCTGATGATATGGTGAAGATTGCTGATAAAGAATTCAAAGCAAAAAACTTTGAAAAAGCAGCGCAGTTCTACACCTCACTAGTGAACTACTACCCGGACTTCAAGCACCTTGATGACGAGTTCTATTTTAAAGCAGGGATCTCTGCGTACGAATCGGGCGAGCACCACGAGTGGACGCTTAAGCACTTTGGGGCGCTGATGAACAAATACCCAACGTCACAATATTTTAGAAGCGCAAAACTTTGGGTTGCCCTGACTCATATGAAGATGGGTGATAAAGCGAAGTTCTTTGCGACTGTTGAAGAATTCAGAAAGAAATACAGAAACACAAATGAGTGGAAAATTCTAAGCTCATACTATGAAAAAATTGAAGAGAAAACCAATGAATAAATTATTAGTAGCAGTCATTGCTTTTATCCCGACTCTTTCTTTTGCAGCGGCCGTTCAGTTCGGACGTATCGTTGACATTAAAGGAGCAGGGTTTATTTCTTATAACGGTGAAACTCACGAAATCAAAAAAGGCGAAGTGATCTACGCTAATTCTGAAATCGTTGTCGAACACACCGGGCAAGTGACTTTCACTGACAACGCTGACCATAGATTTTTTATGGGAAGTGCAACGTCGGTAGCTGTCTCTCCAAACAATGTTGAATTAAGAAGTGGGGACCTTTGGGTTCAGTCGCTCAATAAAATGGACGACGCTAAATTAACATCGGCCAATGCGACTGTTAATTACCAGGGGGGAGAAGCGATCTTCTCTTACGATTCTGCTAAAGGAAAAACTCAGCTGATGGTTATCAACGGGCTGATGAAATTTTCGAACCTAAGACAACCGGCACTTAACCTGACAGTGGCAGAAGGAAACTTCTCTTTTGTTGATCAGGCTTTTGAAGAAGGAATGCCACGCGACCCAACTCCAGTAGGAGCAAAAACATACGGGGAGCTTGTTTCTCTTTTCCCGGGTGTTGGTCCAATGGACAAAAAATCAGCAGAGATTTTTAAAGGCCAGGAAGAAAGTCACGGTGAAGCTCACGCTCCGGCAAAAAGAACGATCGCTTCAGTGTCTGAACACCACGGTGCAGAGTCTCATGGTAAAAAAGAAGCGGCCGAACTTGAAAAAGAGTACAAAGCTGAAATCATGAACATGAAAAAACCTGCGCATGAGGTAGTGACAGCACCTGTTAAAAAAGAAGCTAAATCAAAAACAGTAACATCGACACCAGTAGCTAATAAATTAGTTGTAAAAATTTACGGATTACAGGGATCGGAGACTAGTGCAACGACAGCAATCTATGATATACCTTCTGTAGACAAAAATGTTGTTACAAGTAAGAGAGCGCCGGCTTCTGTTCCGGAATCAGTTTCTGAAACAGTTGTAGACCAGGCCGTTCCTACGGAAAACATGAATACAATTCCAACTACACCACATTATAAAGAAAGCGATAAATTAATTGACCAGCTCAACAAGCTCTAGCTTGTTGAGTAGGTTTAATTCTTAGATCTGCTTTTTTTTTGAAAAAAGAGGAAGCAGTATGACTAAAGTCAAAGAACAACTTGCACTTACTTACGACGACGTTCTCATTAAACCTGCCTATTCTGAAAACTTGCCTTCAGAAACAAGTACCGAAAGCAGATTCTCCCGCAACATTACCCTGAACATTCCTATCGTTTCCGCAGCTATGGACACAGTCACCGAAGCTCCTTCTGCTATTGTTTTAGCTGAAGAAGGTGGAATTGGTGTTATCCATAAAAACATGACGGCCTACCGTCAGGCGGAAGAAGTAGAGAAAGTAAAAAAGTTTGAAGCCGGGATGATTTTAAATCCAGTAAGCGTAGATGAAGACACGACTCTTAGTTACGTGATGGACTTAAAAAGACAAAAGAAAATCACCGGGGTTCTGGTTGTTGATAAGAACAAAAAAATCGCCGGGATTCTTACTAACCGCGACCTGCAGTTAGAGTCAAATTTCAATCAGAAAGTTAAAGATGTTATGACGAAAAAAGAAAAACTCGTCACAGCAGATCCGAAAGTTTCAATTGATGAAGCAAAAAAACTTTTACACAAACACCGCATTGAAAAACTTCCACTCGTGGGAGCTGATGGATCAGTTTATGGTCTTATCACTGTTAAGGATATTTTAAAGACCATCACGTTCCCTAATGCCAATAAGGATTCATTCGGACGCCTGCGTGTGGCCGCTGCCATTGGTGTAGGAGAAAAAGAGTTTGAGCGCGCTAAGATTTTAGTGGAAGCTCACGTTGATGCTCTGGTTGTAGATACCGCTCACGGACACTCTAAAGGTGTTTTAGAGATGGTTAAACTTTTAAAGAAAACATTTCCACAAGTAGACGTGGTTGCCGGAAACGTCGCGACTGCTCAAGCTTGTAAAGACCTGATTGCCGCCGGTGTTGACGGAGTCAAAGTAGGGATTGGCCCTGGGTCAATTTGTACCACTCGTGTTGTTGCCGGTATTGGTGTTCCGCAATTCTCTGCTGTTTTAGAATGTGCAGAGTTCTGTAGAAAAGCAGGCATTCCAGTGATCGCCGATGGAGGGATTAAACTCTCAGGTGATGTGGTGAAAGCTCTCGCCGCTGGGGCCAACTCAGTGATGATCGGGTCTCTTTTTGCTGGAACTGATGAAGCTCCGGGAGAAATGGTTTTATACCAAGGGCGCGCTTATAAAGTGTACCGCGGGATGGGATCATTGGGAGCGATGACATTAGGATCAAAAGACCGCTACGGACAAGGAGCGGTAGAAGATATGGGCAAACTTGTACCGGAAGGAATTGAAGGGCAAGTGCCATACAGAGGATCTCTTTCAACCAACATCTTCCAGTTAGTGGGAGGTCTGCGTTCGGGAATGGGTTATGTAGGAGCAAAAAATCTTGCAGAACTTTTTGAGAAGGCAGAGTTTATTACGATTTCGAATGCTTCGTTAAAAGAAAGCCATCCACATGATGTCTTTGTGACTAAGGAAGCGCCAAACTACAGGTTGAGTTAACGAGATATGAAAAATTTTGAAAAGATCATCTGGATTGTGGACTTTGGTTCTCAGTACACTCAATTAATTACCAGAAAGACCAGAGAGCTTGGGTACTCCAGCGAGATTATCGCACTGGAAGAATGCCACAAGCGATTTAAGGAAGGTCATCTTCCTAAATGCCTGGTGCTCTCAGGTGGGCCTCAATCGGTTTTTGAAGACCCATACGACTACAGCTTTATTTTTGAACATAAAGATCTTCCCGTCCTGGGGATTTGTTATGGGATGCAACTCCTGGGGAAATTCTTCGGCGGAGTTGTTGAAAAAGGAATTATCGGTGAGTACGGACACGCCGACATTCATTTCACGAACCAATTTAAAATTGCCGGCACTCCGGGGAAAATGAGCGTGTGGATGAGTCACTCGGATCACGTGAGTCGTGTTCCTGCAGATTTTGATGTGGTGATGGAGAGTTCAAATAAACTTGTCTCGGGAATAAAACACAAGTCAAAACCCATTATGGGACTGCAGTTTCACCCGGAAGTTGAGCATTCAAAACACGGGAAATCGATTCTTAATTACTTCTACCAGAAAGTCGCAAACCTCTCTAAAGACTGGAACGCAAGTGAGATGCTGGAAGAAGCTTTTGAAATGGTCCGCGAAATCGGCGATAAAAAAGTCCTGTGCGCTTTTTCCGGTGGAGTTGACTCACTGGTAGCTGCGACTTTAGCAGAGAGAATTTTAGGAAATAACCTGCATTGTTTTTTTGTCGACAACGGACTTTTAAGAATTCAGGACTACAACCACATTCAAAAGTTAAAACGCGACACTAATCTCAATATTGAAATCGTAGATGCAAAAGATGATTTCTTAAACGCGCTTAAAGGCGTTGATGAACCGGAACAAAAAAGAAAGATCATCGGTCGCATGTTTATCGAGATCTTTGAAAAGAAAGTTCACGAGTACGAAAAAAATCACAAGATTCATTTTGAATACCTGCTTCAGGGAACTCTTTACCCGGACGTTATCGAGTCTTCACCGCACATTAATGGCGGAAAGTCGGTGACGATTAAGTCTCACCACAATGTGGGAGGGCTTCCAGAGAGAATGAAATTAAAACTTCTAGAGCCACTTCGCCATCTTTTTAAAGATGAAGTACGCGAGATGGGGCTTTCTCTTGGGCTAAAGCGCGACTGGGTTTACCGCCATCCATTCCCAGGTCCTGGGCTTGGGGTGAGAATCCTGGGAGCGATTGAACCAGAAGCGATCCGCATGGTGCAGGAGTCAGATCAGATTCTTTTTGAAGAACTGATTGAGGCCAAACTTTATCAATCAACTTGGCAGGCCTTTACAGTATTTCTTCCGATTAAAACAGTGGGAGTCAAAGGTGATGGTCGAGCGTACGAGCACGTGATTTGTCTGCGCATGGTAAATTCGAGTGATGGGATGACGGCCAACTGGTCGCATTTTCCCCACGAATTTTTAGAGACGGTCTCTCGCCGAATCACCAATGAAGTGAAGGGGATCACCAGAGTGGTCTACGACATCACTTCAAAACCACCAGGGACAATCGAGTGGGAGTAAGCACCAACGAAGGCATTCTTCTTTTTGGGCTCTTTAAGATTTTTTTGGGACTCTTTTTCCTGGCAATGTTTCTTTTTTTTAGAAGAATCAAACTCAGAAGAGGAGTCTCAAAAAAAGAAAAGCTCTCTTTTTCTTTAATCCTCATCGTCCTGCACTTTGGTCTCATTGTTCTCAACTGGTACCTGGAGCTTCCTGGGTATAAATTCCACAGTCTCTTATTTAACAGCGCTCTGACAGTTCTTTTAGGAACGTATTTAGTGGACGCGTATTTTGTTGAAGGTAAGAAGGCCGATGTTTATTTTGAAATGTTCAGAAAATCTGAAATCACTCCCAGTGATCTTTTTGCTCTTATCATGGGAGTGATTTTTGTTGTGATTGGTATCAGAGGAATTCTTATCTAGTTATTTTTGCCTGGTTATTGTTGTCTGGTTACTCCATCACATAACGAGTCAGATCCAGGTGGCCGGCCTCAATTGGAAAATCCTTTCTATAAACTGCGTTTAATAGGTCATAAGTTTCCCAGAAATCAGGTGCCACTCGAGAGACAGCATACTTTTTCTTCAGCTCTTTATAGTCATTGATGTTGCTGATCTTTAAGACTTGATTCTTGAAATTCACCAGGTCAGCTTCCTTTACTTTGAAAAATTGATTCGGGTAATAGCTGTAAAAACCAGAAAGAATTGTCAGTGTGTCCTCTTTAGGCGCGAGTCTTAGCGACTCACCCAGAATCCATGAAATGTTTTCGTGTTCGCGGTTTTTCATCACGGTAAAGACTTCAACTTCTTTGTTTTCTTTTGTGACAATCAGGTAAGCATCCTCAGGGAAGAAAGTTGGGAAACGGAATTTTCCTTTTGGCCTTACGGCCGCAATGTCTCTTAAGTGAGCGGCCGCTGTGGTTAGCGGACCTTTTTTAGCTTCTTCCATAGGGAGCTTGACGTTTTTCCAGTTGATAAAATCGCCAGGCCCTTTAACTTCGTCTTTTAAATAACCATAAAGAACTTGTTCGACGAATTCGCTTTTAGCGTGCTTAGGATTTTTATATTTTACCTGTGTCGGCGTTTTTGTATCAAGAAGAGGGAAGACGTACTTTAGCTTCGCTTCCGCTAGAAATCCTTTATACCATTCTTTGCGATAAGACATGCGCGATTGAGGTGGAAGAAAAGAAAGAAACATTTCCTCGGCCTCCATGCGAATTAAGTCCATATAAATGCGCGTAAGCATCTGGTGAGAGATGTTTCCATAAACGTCAAAATTCACTACCAGGTTATAAACCAGTCTTTCCATTAAAGCATAGTCTAAGAAGAAAAGAGTTTTAGGCAAATCACCTTTAAATCCTTTGATGACCACAGCGTTGTCGTTGTGTCTTAGAACCGTCAAAGCAGCGTTGTTATTGTGGCCATCTCCATCCCACAAATCGCCGAGAGCGTACCCGTGAGGATGGTTTTTCTTTGTTTCCAAGGCGCGAAGATTTCGATAGCCCTCGCGGTGCTCGACAATTTTTTTTGTCAGCCCCCAGGTGTCTGCGAGTTTAATGTCACTGCCCCATACACCAGGAAGAATGAGAAGGTCGCGGGCCTTGGCCTCAAATTCTCTGGAGAGAACCATATTGTCTGAGTCGGGACTAATAAACATGACGTAAAATTGTTCCTGAATTGAGTTAACGGCATTGCTTCCGTTACAAACCGGCCCTTTGATGAAAGTGCTTATGATGTAGTGGGCATTGTCCAATAAAAATTGATAACGGGCCTTTACCGGAATATCAAAGAAAGCGATAAAAGGGTTTTCTGCCGCTTCCGAGGTGTATTTCTCTTCCTCAGCTTTTTTATTAACTTCCCATTTCGTAGAGAAGAAGAGCTGCTTAAATCTCTCCATCACTTTTGGAGTGAAAGAAAAAGGCATATGCGTTTTTGCCACAATCGTCAGGTCTTGGTGTTTGAGGCAGTAGAAGAACTCCTTCATCCCCGGCGTGTCGTTGGCCCTTCTAGTGGCAATTTCAGAAATTCCTTGATCGCATTTCGTCTCAGATCGCACCAGGCGATAGAAGTCAGTTGGCTTCTCCGGGAAATAAATATGAGCAAGAAAAAGGTGTTCGTATAAATAACGGCTCACCAGTTTTTCTTTTTCGGATTTCTGGTTAAAGAAATTTTCCCACTCCCGAACCTGGGATTGTGTTTCTTTAGGCGCTTTGAGAGGTTTTGGTCCGGGAGCGCCGTTGGCGAGCCAGCTTCCTAAAGTCATGCGTTCTTTTTCGCTAATCGGCTGAAGAGCGTAAGGCATTTTGATATTGAGGCTTTCAGCAAATAGGGCCTTTAAGTTTTTTGTATTGTCGATACACGCCACACTTTCTTCAACAGTGTTGAGTGGCAAGTCTCTTTGTGTAAGAGGTTTTGTCCCTAAAAAGAGATAAAAAAGGTTTTCATCCAAATCGCGTGATGTGTTGGTGTCGAAGAAGCCAAGCTTTCTCCAGTCGATAAGTGTTTTTCCATCAATTCCCGGACGAGTTGGAGCAACGCTGTCGATGCGAGTGCCTTCGTAGACATTTTGATGGTGAGCTCCACGCGAAAAGTTATCATAGTTCTGCAGGTTCACCTGGCAAGGGCCGTTGAGGCAACTGTGGCAGGCAATACAGCGGTTATCAAAAATGGGCTGAATCTCTTTGCGATAATCCTGAGCAAAGGTCAGAGACGAAAAAAGGGAAAGCAGAGTGAAAATAATCTTCATGAAAATCTCCTAAGAGATCATGATAGAAGAAACCTTTTCATAAAAGAAGGAAAATGTGCTGAGTTAATCAAATAGAGACAATTGTGGTTTCACTGATTCTTTGGCAGAGATGATCTCACGCGTTTCGTGCAGGAGCACCTCACGCTTTGAGAAAGAGTCTTTAAACGTTTCGATAACAAAAAAGCTCATTTCCGGATACTTTTTCTTTAAATCGCGCATCTCTTCAGTGATGAGTTCAACATTTTTATGGTCGTCATCACTCATCCCGAAACGATGAAAAGGTGAGTAACCGTATTGATTGATCGCCTTTTCAACACTGGCGCGGATTGCATGTTTTTTGAGTTCGGCCACACTTTGTTTGAAGTGAATATCCCCTAAGTCTTTTCTCACTTCAGGGTTAGAAACAGGATAAATACTGTGGTAGTTCGGTGTATGAGGCAGGTATCCCGCCTTAACGATCTGGTCAACACCTTCGATAATAGTCGTCGGGTGATGTCCTCTGGCCGTGATCAATGAAACCGGACGTTCATTGTAAGTCGCATGATAGAAATACTCCCAAGATGGAGCTTTCCAGTGAGTATCGACTTCTTTTAATGCTTTTAAAACGTCTTCGACGAAACCTTGTTTTTTTCCAGCTTTCACTTCAATCGGGTTTAAGTCTTTATCGCGGAAATGGCGGAAAGACCCATGGGCATCGTTGAAGTCCATGTAGTAATCAGCATAAGGGCCAGAGATCCCGATGTGCTTATTCTCGTGAGCAAATTCCCCACTTGAGAGTGAAATTTCTGCTCCGGTTTTTTTGTGGAAAATAATGATGGGAGTAGAGAGAAAAGCGACGTTGTCGTCGAAGTCGAAAAAGTAGAATGATCTTCCACCTAAGTGGAAATTTCTATCCTGCTCTCTAGGCACATCGAAGTTGAAGCTCAACTGGCCTGGAAGCTGGGGAGAAGGTTGTCTCGTATTTTTTCTTTTCATAAAAACTACAAGTCCGTAATCATTCTCGAGAGCTCAATTAAGTCTGAAGGGTAATCAGCTACATTGATTCTCTCATTATTCTTCTTTTTTACCTGAATTAAATTCGTAAGGCAAAGAGCGCGCACTGGAGTCGGGCGTTCTGCATTTTTGGCACATCTTTCATAGAAAGGGGCCACGACTCGCTCGTAAGACTCATGCACTTTTAAAACTTCTTTGAGTAGTCCCAAATCCTTTCCCGCCTGGATAACTGGAGCAGGAGTACGGTGAAGGGCCCCCGGGGGAAGTTTTCTGATATCAGAAACCTTAGGAAGTTTATTTTCTGTTTCAAGGACCAGGCCCTTAAAATCTTCTTCAGTCATTTCGTTGATTTCAGCTTCAGTGTAAAAGCGCTCTTGTCCAAGAACTGTGTCATCGAAGTCTTTTCTTTCGACCATTTCTTCTTGTTTTTTAAGGTTTTGAGACATGACTTCTTTAAGAGTTTTTGGTTTAGAGGCCACGCCTGTTTCCTCAGTAGACTCAGTCGTCAACTGACTTTTCATATCATTTGCCAGCTCTTTTTCAGGAGACTTTTTGTATAAAGCGAACCCCACTGCAACAGCGAGGGCACCTAGGATGAAAAGAAGGGTTCGTAACCCACGGACTTTCATAGTCTCTCCATAAAAACGATCGAATTATTAAGTAGTTTACGCTAAAAGTCGAATACCCTCAAGAACCCCTCTGAGACCGTGTAAAATTGACTTAAAATACAATTCAAAAAGCGTATTAAAAATGCTTAAATTTAAGGACATACACACACCTCTAAGGAGCCTAGGATTATGTCCTTTTTAGAGACCCACAAAGACAGTTTCGTGCACCTGCATTTGCACACCCAATACTCACTTCTGGACGGAGCGATCCGTTTAAAAGATTTAATCAAAAGAGCACAAGAACTTGGAGTTCCAGCGATCGCGCAAACCGATCACGGCAACATGTTCGGTGCGATTGATTTCTACACTCAATGTAAAGCTGCCGGCATTAAACCAATTCTTGGATCTGAAATTTATTTCACTCCTGGATCGCGTTTTGAAAAAGGCGCCCTCAAAAAGCAGAAGGTCGTTGGATCTCAGGATGAGATGGAGTCTCGCCACCAGATCCACCACTTGATTCTTTTATGTAAAAACGAAACGGGATACCAAAACCTCTGTAAGCTTCTTTCTCGCGCTTACATGGAAGGTTTTTATTATAAGCCTCGCGCTGACTATGAACTTCTTCGCGAATTTTCTGAAGGGCTGATCTGTACGACGGCCTGCTTGAAGGGAGAAGTGGGATACAACTTCTTTACTGATCAAGACGACCGCGCGATTAAGGCCATCGAAAAATTGAGAGACCTCTTTGGCGAAGATTTCTATTTAGAGATTCAGGAAAACGGAATTCCGGAACAGATTCCTGTTAACAAAAAAATTATTGAATACGCCCGCGCTAATAACGTCAACCTTGTTGCAACTAACGACTGTCACTACCTGACTCGCGAAGATGCGGCCGCTCAGGAAGTTCTTCTGTGCGTGCAGACTGGTAAGACGTTAATGGATGAGCAGCGTATGAAGCTGACGACGAATGAGTTCTTCTACAAGTCTCCACAAGAGATGAGAGAGGCTTTCCATTACGCTCCGGATGCTTGTGATAACACTCTAAGAATCGCCGATAAGTGTAACGTTAAGTTCAATTGGAAAGATGAAAAAGGAAATCAGATTTACCATCTTCCAGATTATCCAATTGAAACTGATGAGACGGCCCCTGATTACTTCGCTCGCCAGGCGAGAGAAGGTTTAGAGAAGCGTTTTAACGGTCCACACTTTATCAAACTCCGCGCTCAGGAAAACTGGGAGAGCGAAGTTAAGCCAAAATACTTAGAACGTCTTGAAGACGAATTGGCGATGATTATTAAAATGGGATTCCCTGGATACTTCCTGATCGTATCGGACTTCATCAAGTGGGCCAAGACTCACGGATGCCCGGTAGGTCCAGGACGTGGTTCGGGAGCGGGATCGATTGTTGCTTATGCATTAGACATCACCAACGTTGACCCGATTCCATTCAACTTACTCTTTGAGAGATTCATCAACCCTGAACGTATTTCGATGCCGGACTTCGACGTCGACTTCTGTCAGGATAACCGCTACAGAGTTATTGAGTACGTTACTCAAAAATACGGTGAAGAGCGCGTAGGGCAGATTATTACTTTTGGTAAGCTTCAAGCGAAGGCCGTTATCAAAGACGTCTCTCGCGTTTTTGGTCTGACATTCGGTGAAGCCGATGTCATTTCAAAACTCATCCCTGAAGAATTGAAGATGACAATCGACAAAGCGATGGAGATGGAGCCAAAGCTTGGCGAGTTGATGGAGAGCGATTCACGCGTAAAACAAGTTATCAATATTTCCCGCCGTCTCGAAGGGCTTCTTCGCCACGCTTCGATTCACGCTGCGGGAGTTATCATTACCAACCTTCCACTCGTGACTTACTGTCCACTGTTTAAAGGGCGCGAAGGTGAAAAGGTTATTCAGTTTGATAAGGACTTCTCGGAAAAAATCGGTCTGGTAAAATTCGACTTCTTAGGTCTTAAAACCCTGACGGTTATTGAGAGTGCTTCAAACTTCATCAGACGTGATAAAGATGCGGCCTTCGATATTGAAAACATCGATCTTGAAGACCCAAAAGTTTATGAGTTCATCTCAAAAGGTGAAACGATTGGAGTCTTCCAGTTAGAATCCTCGGGGATGATCGACCTGTGTAAGCGTATTGCTCCAGGGTCTATCGACGATATTTCTTCTATCAACGCCCTATACCGCCCAGGTCCACTTGAATCTGGTATCGTGGATGAGTTCATTGAAATCAAACACGGAAGACAAAAAACTCACTACCCATTCCAGAGTCTTGAGCCGGTTTTAAAAGATACGTACGGAGTTATTATCTATCAAGAGCAGGTAATGAACGTTGCCCGTATTGTTGCCGGATACTCACTCGGACAAGCGGATATGCTTCGTCGTGCGATGGGGAAAAAGAAAGCTGATGAGATGGCCCACCACCGTCAGATTTTCATGAAAGGGGCCGAAGAGCGCGGTTACGATTTAAAAGTAGCAAGTGAGCTTTTCGACAAAATGGAAAAATTCGCGGAATACGGATTCAACAAATCCCACGCCGTTGCTTACTCAGTTATTTCGTACCAGACTGCGTGGCTTAAATACTATTATCCAGCACAATTCTTTGCGGCCCTTCTTTCAACAGAACTTGGGTCAATGGATAAGATCACTCAGTATATCAACGATGCTAAACACTTTAACATCGAAGTTCTTCCTCCAGATGTAAACGAGTCTCTATGGCCATTTAACGTTGTTGGAACAAACATCCGTTTTGGTATGGGAGCAGTGAAGAACGTCGGCCAAAACGCCGTAGAAGAAATCGTGCGTGAAAGAACAGAAAACGGACCATTCAAAGGGTTTCTTGATTTCTGTGAACGAATCAACTTAAAAATTGTAAACACTCGCGTGTTTGAATCGCTGATTAAAGTAGGAGCTTTTGATAGCATCGAAAAGCTAAACAGAAAGACACTCTTAGAAAACCTGGAAATGATCTTAGCTTACTGTAAAAAGCGCCAGGAAGAAGCTTCTCTAGGCCTGGTTTCTCTTTTTGATTTAGGTGGAGAATCAATGTCTCAGACAGCTGAATCGAATTTGGATATTCAGGAAGTAAGAGATTTTGATGACCTGGAAAAACTTAACCACGAAGCGGAGTTGATGGGGATTTATATCTCTGGGCACCCGCTTGATCGTTATAAAAACTTAATGAAAGAGCTCTCGACAATGCCTATTGGACACGTTCAGGATATCCTGGGCTCCGACCAAAAACGCACGATGACTCTTGCCGGGAAAATCTCTGGCCGCAAAAACATCCTGACGAAAAAAGGCGACAAGATGTGTTTTGCGACTCTGGAAGATTTAGATGCGAAGATTGAATGTATCGTCTTCCCGAAAGTGTTTGCCGAATACGAAATGATTTTAAGCAGTGATGAACCGGTTCTGGTGGAAGGTTTTGTCAACCTTCAGGAAAATCCAAGAAAGATCTTCGCTGATAAAATTTTAAAGCTTAAAGAGCATTCAGAAAACAAGATCACAGGTGTGCGTATCAACGTCGACCTTGCTGACCTGACAGAAATGAAGCTCAATAAACTTCGCCAGGTTCTTCTTTCTTACCGTGGCGCCACTCCAATGCACATGATCTTTGAAGGTCCGGGCGGAAAGGCGAGACTGCCGTTAGGGGAAGAATTTTTAATTAATCCAACGCCACAGATGGCCCATCAGATTAATGAAGTGTTTAACCGCGACGCTGTTAAATTCATTATCGATGGAAGACTAGAGGATGTTCATGCTCAATAAAAGCATTGCCCTGTTTCTGCTTGTTTTATGTTTTTCTTTTAATACCTATGCAGAAGAAGTGAGTGTGGCCTTAAAAAAGGACACACTCGTTTCAACTGATCCAGCTGTAAAAGTTCCAGTTTTGATGTTTATGACTTTAAATGGTTACCGTCAGGCCTTGACTAAAGAGCTGATTGCCAGAGACCTTGATTCAGATAAATTCTGGGCGAAACTCGAAGAAAAAAAGCTTACAGATGATCAGGAAATTGAACTTTTAAAACCAATCTTCTTGAATGTGACAATGTTAAGCCAACCGGCCAATCCCACAGACGAATTTGAGCGTTCAGTTTTTAAGTACGACCTGGATAAAGCAAAAGTCGATGCTCTTTTTAATGAGTACCTTTCAAATCTTCCGGATGTGACAATCAAGACTTTTTATATTCGTCCGGATATCAGAATTGACGATTCAATGAGCTGGAGTGACGTAGGGGTCAGTAAGGCCGAAAATTTCTCAGGTGTTATTGTTGAGTCGTGGAAGAAGTGGGCGACAACGCAGTTTAAAAATTTTGGCAATGTGGTGGTTTTAGATAAAGACCTGACACAAATTCCTTCGAACATGAATGCTGAGTCAGTCACTCTTAAATGGAACTCGCAGCTTAAGCGCGCTGAAGTTTTCCAGGATAGAAAGAGTGCGCGTTTTGAACTGACAGCGCAATACCTCTTGGTGAATACAAAAACAAATCAGACACTCGTGGGTTTTGATTTCCCGACACAAAAAAGAGAATTTACTATTTATAATCCAAAAGACTTGAGTTCAAACTTAGCAAGCTTGATTTATAACCTGCTTAACTCGCAGACAGTGAGAATCAACAGCTCATTAGAACTCAACCGCGCGACAAGCACGCTGACAATGGTTGAAATGAAAGTGACCGGGAAACACGGGCTTTTTGATATCACTCAGGTCAATAATTTCCTGGCCGAGCAGTTTAAGGATGTGGGGCTAGTGGCGGAGCTAAAGAGTTATTCGAGTGAAGCTTCGGTGATCTCGGTAAAAAGCACACTTCCAGTGGAGAGTCTCTATGCGAGGCTGGCAAAAGATGGAGGAAAATACTCTCTAAACGAGCAAAAAATTCTTCTTTTCTCCTCTGAAAACCATAGTTTTGCAATTATTGAGAAACAGGCAAATAATTAAGAAGTAGACCTATATCTAAAGAACGAGGAAGCGAAATGGTCAGGAATTTCTTCTTAATGATGCTCTCACTAAACATGCTAGTAGCTTGTTCATCAAATGTTGTTCAACGCGATAGCCGCGGCCAGCGCCCGCGTGCTGAAGAAAGAAAATACTTCTCTGGTGTGAAAAAGAAAATCGCGCTTCTGCCGTTTTTTAATGAATCGCCATTTGAAAGTGAAGACCTGGAAGTCAATGCGACAGAAGAGCTTAGAATGGAGCTTAGCCGTTCAGGTGAATTTATCGTTGATCCAAGCTCAGCAAAACTCTTTGGCCCGTCTAAAGAAATTTATGTGGGTGGAGGGATGAAGCTGGTGCAGTTAACCAGACAAGCAAAGATCGCCGGAATTAATTTTATCATTTTTGGCCGTGTCATTGATGCCCGCGTCCGCGAGAAATCCGATGAGATCGGGATTGTGAGACAAACAAAATCTTATACAGAATCAAAAGTTGAAGTGCGTGTTTTTGATGTGAACGCTGGAAAAGAAATCTACACTGAAACACTTGGTGGATACGCTGATGACAGCACATACAGATTCTTCTCATCTGACAGAGAAGACTACCTTGCTTACCGCAGAGACCTGCTTCGTTACGCTGTTCGCGTGGCCGTTAGAAAGTCTGTGCCAAAAGTGGTGGAGCTTGCCAGCAAACTTGACTGGGTCGGGCGCGTGGCCAAAATTATTGGAACAAAAGTTTACTTGAATGCCGGAAGAGAGAGTGGAATCAACATCGGTGACATCTTAAAGATCATCACTGAAGGAACTGAGATCTACGACCCAGAAACAGGGGCCTTAATCGGGATGAGTAAAGGGGATATGAAAGGGACAATTGAAGTCGTCGACTATTTTGGGACAGACGGATCGATTGCCATTCTACATTCTGGAGGGCAAGTCCTTGAAGGGGACTTTGTTCAGCTTTATTAACCTGTATAAAATCGCTTACCCATTTTTTAAAAATATCGCTTTTGCCATGGACGCTGAACGCGCCCATGAACTGACGATTCACTCGATGAAGTCCTTTGGTGGATTTCTTCCTGATCACAAAGATGACCCGCGCTTTCACTTTAAAGCGATGGGACTCGACTTTAAAAATCCTATCGGACTGGCAGCTGGTCTTGATAAAAATGCAGAGGCGATTGGTTTTTTAACCGCCTTGCCTTTTGGTTTTGTCGAAGTGGGAACTGTCACTCCCAAACCCCAGGCAGGAAACGATAAACCTCGATTGTTTCGTTACCCAGAAGAAGAGTCTTTAAGAAACCGTATGGGGTTTAACAATTTCGGATCAAGTGTGATCTTAGAAAATGTAAAGAGTGCCCGCCGACGCCATAAAATTCTTGGAGTGAACTTAGGTAAAAATAAAGTGACGTCTAATGAAGATGCACCTAAGGACTACGCTGTTTTATACAAAGACTTTGCTCCTTATTCAGATTATTTGGTGATCAACGTTTCATCACCAAATACACCTGGGCTTCGCGACCTTTTAAAAGATGCTGGCCTTCGCCAGATCTTTGAAGCTGTCGATAGCGAAAGAAAAAAAATCCACAAACCACTCTTAGTTAAAGTTTCACCGGATATGGCGCTTGAAGAACTCTCTTCAGTTGTAGGTCTGGTAAATGAATACAAGCTCGATGGAATTATTGCGACTAATACGACGATTATGAAAGAGCGTGGAGAAGGTGGGATCAGTGGAAAGCTGCTCACAAAAAAAGCGCGCGAGACACGCGAGTACTTATTAAAAGAAATGAAACATTCTCACTCAGAAGGTATCCTGATTGGTGTCGGTGGTATTTCTTCCTTTGTTGATTTAATGGATTTCTGGAGAGCGGGCGGAAGCCTGGCCCAGATTTATTCGGCCTTTATTTTTCAGGGGCCAGCAATGCTCTTTGAGATCGAAGCCAGGCTTGATCTTGAATTCAAAAAAAGAGGAGTGAAGACTTTCGAAGAATTTCTTCACTCCGTTCGACTTTAATTCATTCTTAGTTTGCTTTAAAACACACTTCGCGAAGTTCGTGGTCCACAGAAACGATTCTTTCCGGGTCCTGATTTAATTCTTCAATCTCTTCTTCTGTTAGAGCGTTTAGGTCTTTGCAGTTAAGCACCACAGGCTCAGATTTAATAGGCGAAGGCGGCACAGGCGGGATCGCGTGCACGTTAACTGTTGATAAAAGTAAAAGAGCAGCAAAAAGTGAAAGTTTCATAGTTCTCTCCATAAAGTTTCAACACTTCCACAATATGATAGCTATAGTCCGGACATAGATGGGGCCTTTTGAAATTTTTATCCGGACCCTCTAAAAAGTAGACAGCTCTGGCCCCCATCTCATGCTCAATATCAAGGGGTTAGGGTTTTAAAAGGCCCTCATTAAAACGAGATTATCAACCGATAAGGTAGCTATGAAGCTGGCCCCTAAAGTCATTCTTTTGATTCTTATCTTAATTAGCATCCTGATGGATGTTAAACCTCTGCATGCGGCAGGGAAGGCAAGAGACTGCGAAGGGATGAATCACCCGGCCTACCAAGACGAGTACCGCGCTTGTCTTCGCTTGCAGATTGCTGAATCAGCAGGAGAAGCTGGAGTCGATTGCATCGACTGTATTTTCCAACAAAAAGATGAGAGCAACGGCATTGTTGAGGCGCTGGGAGTGATCGCTCAGCCACTGGCCTACCTTGCTGGAACATACACGGTTGCTAAGTATCAACACGAAACTCAAAAGAAGTGGGCCGAAGCTTATGCTTCAGGATTCACTGAGTGCACGAACCGCTACAACAGCTATCTCAATTACAATACAACAATCGGGGCCAACCCAATCACGGCAAGTGAAGCTAATGCTTTTTCTTCGGCCTGTAATGGTTATGGATACGGTGGATACGCTGGTTACGGCGGAATGATGAGTAACGGCTACGGCGGATACGGAAACCCTTTTCAATCAAACGGATTTAGCTCGGGCTTTATGTCTGGCTACGGTGGAGGGTACTGGGGTTCTTCAATGTACGGAACGCCATCAATGTACAACACGGGAATGATGTCCGGGTCAATTGGAATTGGCGGCTACCTGGGGACAACATCATCGTCTTCAATTTACCAAAACGGTGTCTCGACTGCTTTTGGATTCTAGTCCTAGTACTTAGGTCTCGTCACATACTCAATCGGATCTTCAATTCCTGCCTTTTGGAAACCTCTTAAGCGAAGCGCGCATGAGTCACACACACCACAAGCTTTGTCGTTTCTTTCATAACAAGAATAGCTAAATTGCAGAGGAGCGTGAAGCTCAACGGCCTTTTTAACGATCTCGTCTTTTTTCATGAAGATCACTGGAGTGATGACTTCGATATCGCCGTTTTTTGTCCCTTCTTTAATAAGCGCATTGACTGCTTTGTAGTAAGAAGGACGGCAGTCCGGGTATCCTGAAGAGTCTTCGTAAACAGCACCGATAAAGATCTTTTTGGCACCTACGACTTCGGCCCATGAAACGGCCATAGAGATGATGTGCGTGTTTCTAAAAGGCACGTATGAATCAGGGATCTCCTCTGAGTCGCCTTTGTATTTTTTGACGTCGATATTATCGTCAGTCAGTGAAGAGCCGCCGATTTGCTTTAAGAAAGAGACGTCGATGATCTTTTGCAGATTTTTTGGAACTTTATAAAACTCAGCGATCTTCTTGAAGCTCTCAAGTTCGCGCTCTTCAGTTTTTTGTCCGTAGTTCAAATGTAAAAAGGCCAGATTTTCGAATGAAGTATTGGCGATAGCGGCACACACCAGTGAGTCCATACCACCGCTAACTAAACATACTGCTAAATCTTTACTTTTTTGTGTCATAAATTATGCTCGTTCTGATGCCGCTTTAAAATAATCGAGGAACTGTGTCGCCTTGATTTCGGCATTAATTTTTTTATTTGAAAGAGTGCCTTCGCGCTCCTGGATCATGATGTAGAACTTAATCTTTGGTTCTGTTCCAGATGGGCGAAGATAAACCTGGTTGCCGTTTTCAAAGAAGAAGCCCAGCACGTTGCTCTTTGGAAGTCCTTCGATCCCCTTAGAGTAATCCTTGATTTGCACCAGTTTATGTCCAAGGATAGTGTTATCGCTGAAGTTCCTAAAGTTTGTCATGATTCGTGAAATTTTTTCTTGCCCCTCGATGCCGAAATAGTCCAGAGACAATAAATCCTCTCTAGAAAAGCCGAATTCTTCATAGATTTTATCGAGAGCGTCCAGCAGGTTCATGCCTTTTAGTTTATAGAAAAGGGCCACTTCCGCCATTTGAGAGACTGAACTCACCCCATCTTTGTCGCGGGCGAAGTTATGGCAAAGGTAACCAAAAGATTCCTCTGTCGCAAAAACGAACCTTTTTTGTGGAGCTGTTTTTTCCAGCTCGTTCATCTTTCCACAGATCCACTTAAATCCAGTCAGCGTGTTGTAAATTTCTACGCCGAACTTCTTAGCGATTGTATCCAGAAGGGGAGTTGTTACGACTGATTTGACGACGTAGTTTTCGCCTTCAAGATTTCCTTTTTGTTTCATCTCAGAAAGCATGTAGTGCAGTTTTAAAATCCCGATTTGGTTTCCTGTCAGGTAGTGGATTTTTCCATCGACTTTAATCGCTACACCCAGACGGTCAGTGTCCGGGTCGCTTCCCATCACAATGTCGCCGCCAAGTTTTTCCATCAGGTCTACGGCCATTTTTAAGGCCGATGGGTTTTCCGGATTTGGGCTCTTTACAGTTGGAAAATTCCCATCTGGTTTTGCCTGCTCAGGAACAACGTGAACATCAGTGAATCCCAAATCGGCCAGTGCGCGCGAGCATGGGACAAGGCCTGCTCCGTGAATGGGAGTGTAGATCACTTTTAGTTTTCCACCATTGTCTTTACACATTTGTGGGTTGATGGCCTTACTTAGAATGGCCTTGTAGTAAGACTCTTCAACTGAGTCGTCGATCCACGAAATCATTCCTGCTTTCATCGCTTCATCAAAGCCCATGGTTTTGATTGTTGTGAAGTCAGTGATCCCGTAATAGTTGTTGATGATATTTTGGTCATTTGGTGGAGTGACTTGCGCTCCATCAGACCAGAAGACTTTATAGCCGTTGTACTCAGGTGGGTTGTGAGAAGCCGTCACCATCACTCCTGCCATCGACTTATGAGAGCGAACAGCAAAAGATAAAAGAGCAACCGGGTTAAGATGCTTGTAGATGTAAGCTTTAACGCCATTTCCGGCCATGACTTCAGCTGCAACTTTCGCCAGTTCAAAAGACCAGATGCGAGAGTCGTAGCTAATGCAGATTGAAGGATTAGCACTCTTTTGCGCTAGCACCTCAAGGCAGAGTGCCTGCGTGGCCTTTCTGATTGTATAAATATTAATGCGGTTAATTCCCTGGCCTCTGATACTTCTCATACCACCAGTTCCAAACTCGAGGTCTTTATAGAAGCGCTCGTCGATTTCTTTTTGGTTATTAGCCTCAATCAAGGCACTTATTTCTGCTCTGGATTCAGGGCTAAAATAAGAGTTTTGGGCCCATTCTTTCGCTTTTTCCAATGTTGTTTTAGACGCCATACAAATGTTTCCTTCAATAGTTTTGAGGGTCCTAGTTTAGCAAATAACTCTTCATAGATCACAATTTTTTCGCTATTATATTGAGGTTTAAGTCCCGGAGGAATTTTTATGGCCAACAAAAGTATGAAGCATAAGCTCAATATCGCTGGAGCATGGTACTGCACAGATCCAGACGATGATAACGGAGAAGGGTGTATCGCTTGTAACGTGTGTTACACGGGTGCTCCTGAGTTCTTTAAAGAAGATGAAGACGGTAACGCCTATGTTTGGAAACAACCAGTCACGGCAGCGGATATCGAACTTTGCCAAGAGCAGCTTGAAGCTTGTCCTGTAGCTTCAATCGGGAAGGATGGTTAATTAGTGCAGGTGACGACGCTCGAGATTGTCGGAACGGCGCTTTTTTTCATCGCCATTATTCACACTTTTCTGGTCAGCAAGTTTGAACACATTGCTGACCAGAAACCGAAAGGTTCTTTCGCTGCTAATATCTGGCACTACCTGGCAGAAGTCGAAGTTGTCTTTGGTCTATGGGCCTTGGTCTTTATTGGCTTCTATCTTTTTCTAAGCGGACCTGAATCTGCCATTTCATACATTGACTCTCTTAATTACACTGAGCCTGCTTTTGTTTTTGTCATTATGTGTATCGCAGCGACAAGACCAGTGATTCTTCTGGCGGAAAAAGTTATTGGCTTTTTTGCCCGATTGATTCCAATGGTTGATGAAAAAATGGCCTTTTACCTGTCGGCCTTAATTGTCGGTCCGGTTTTAGGTTCGTTTATTACTGAGCCTGCGGCCATGACTGTGACAGCACTCATTCTTTTGGATGCTTTTTATAAAACTCAAGTCTCATTAAAATTTAAATACGCAACTCTCGGTCTTTTATTTGTTAACGTCTCTATTGGTGGGACTCTAACGCATTTTGCGGCCCCGCCTGTCCTTATGGTGGCCAGCAAATGGAATTGGGGAACGCTCTACATGCTGGAGCACTTTGGTTATAAGTCTCTTCTGGCCATTTTGATTTCAACATCGCTTTATGCTTTTTTCTTTAAAAAAGAACTTAAAGGTTATGTAAAACAAAAAGAGAGAAAGGCCGATTATATGGAACCGGCGTGGTGGAAGATTACGGCCCATGTTCTCTTTTTATTTTTAGTTGTCTATACGGCCCATCATCCAAAAGTTTTTATTGGTGTGTTTGCATTCTTCTTAGGTTTTGTGAAAATTACAGAGAAGTTTCAGGACCCGCTAAAAATCAAAACGTCATTTCTCGTGGCCTTTTTCCTGGCCGGATTAGTGACCCTGGGTGGAGTTCAGGCTTGGTGGTTAAAGCCGCTTTTATCGAGCATGAGTGACCTTGCTTTGTTTCTTGGAGCAACCTCTTTAACAGCAATTACCGACAATGCGGCCCTGACTTATTTAGGAAGTTTAGTTGAGCTCTCGGAGTCTTCAAAGTACTCCCTTGTGGCCGGAGCAGTTGCAGGTGGGGGCTTAACCGTCATTGCCAATGCCCCAAATCCAGCTGGATTTGGAATTCTAAAAGATACTTTTGGGGCCGATGGAATCAACCCTGTCAGGCTTTTTCTGTGGGCACTGGTCCCGACAATCGTCGGCGTGATTTGCCTTTTAGTTCTGCCTACAATCCACTTTTAATTAAATTGTTTTTGGTTCGACAACAGTGACCCATTTATATGGGTCCTGTTCGCGGCCTTCCTGGATAGCGAGAAGCTTTTCTCTCAGGATAGTTGAGATTTTTCCATCAGGGTAGTGAAGTGGGTATCTATCGCCATTGGCCTCACCAAAATAATTGATCGGAGTGATGATGGCCGCAGTACCGCAAGCAAACGCTTCTGTACACTTGCCAGACTTGATATCTGCAAGCATTTCGTCCACATCAATTTTTCTCTCAACAACTTTGTAACCAAGGTCCTGCGCCAGAGTGATAAGCGATTTGCGGGTAATACCATCCAGGATTGTATCTCCTAGAGTCGATGTGTGAAGTTCATTGTTGATGACAACAAAAACGTTCATTCCCGACATTTCTTCGATGTATTTTTTATGAACAGCATCCAGCCATAGCGTCTGAACGAATCCTAAATTTTTTGTAGTAATGGCCGCAGCTAATCCAGCAGCATAGTTTCCACCAGTTTTAGCAAACCCTGTTCCTCCAGGGAAAGCGCGGGCATTTTCTCTTTCAATGTAAACCGAGAGTCCTGCTCCAGAGAAGTATGAACCAGAGGGAGAAGCGATAACCATGAACTTGAATTTTTCAGCAGGTTTAATTCCCAGAGACTCTTCCGAAGCAAACATGAAGGGGCGAAGGTAAAGCGATTCGCCAGTTCTTCTTGGAACAAAGTTTGATGAATAAGCAGTTACATCTAAAACCGCTTGCATGAAAATATTGTAAGGGACGTGTGGCATCGCCATTCTTTCAGCGGAGCGATTAAAGCGCAGGTGATTTTCTTCAGGACGGAAAATAAAAGGACTTTTTCCGTTCACACGATAAGCTTTCATTCCTTCAAAAATTTCCTGAGCGTAGTGAAGCACTTTCGCTGTTGGATACATTGTGATCGGCCCGTAAGGAAGAAGTTCAAGTGGACCCCATTTTCCATTCTCATATGAGCAACTCGCCATCACTGGTGCCATGACATTTCCGAATCCTAAATTCTCCGGAAGTTGAAAGTCTGCGATGGCCTTTGCCAGGTCTTTATTGATCACGATTTGGCTCATAAGTTTCCTAAATAAAAAGGGTAAGAAAAGTGGAGCTATTATATCCGATAATGCACAAGAATCAAAAAAAAACTCAGTATGACGAATTAAGTCGGAAAAGAATTTTTAGCACATATCAGCGTATTAGGCGCCTAATCTCTGCGAAAATTTAGTGAAAAATTTCTAACCCTGCTTTTTGAGATGCCGATAAATCATATGGAAAAAATTAAATTCCCACACGAAAAAGAAGGGTTTTATGGATGAATTTGAAAAAGAAGTTAAGTTAGATTTTTTAACAGAAGCACTTCAGCTCCTGGACGATTCAGAGCAGGCATTCCTGGCGCTTGAAGGAGACAAGAACAATGCTGATTTAATGAATCAGATCTTCAGGCTGGCACACAACCTGAAAGGAACTTCGCGTGCAGTAGGATTTGGTGATGTGGCCGAGTTCACACACGAGTTTGAAAACTTAATCTTAAAACTTAAAGAGGGTCAGTTAGAAATTACTGATGCCATCGTTTCACTTCTACTAGAGTGTAACGACCACGTGAGTGTCATGATCAGAATGCTGAACATGGATTTGAACTCGCGTTTTGATTCAAAAGAAATCATCGAGAAGATCCAGTCTGCACTGAGCGGAAACCTGGCAGCAGCACCATCTGCACCAGCAGCATCTGCTCATGTTGAAGAACAACAGCAAGAAGAAGAAACAATTTCAGCAGAAGACATTGCTCTTCTTGAAAGCTTTGAGCAAAACCTAAATGCACCGGCAGAAGTTCTGACGATGGAGCAAAAGGAAAAGAGAGCAGAGTCTTTCTTCCCTGGAGAAAAGACGGCTGCAGCTCCGGCTCCGGTTGCCGCTCAGTCTGAAGCAAAACACGATGAACATAAAAAGGCCGCAGCTCCGGCAAAAGGAAACTCTGAAGACGACAGTATCCGCGTGAGTTTATCTCGTGTAGAACTTCTCAATAACGTTGTTGGAGAGCTTGTTATTATCCAAACGATGCTTAACCAGCACAGAGATGAAGTTGAGAACCCGACGATGTTAAAGTCGCTTTCTCACCTGGCAAAACTATCAAAAGAAATCCAGAACATTTCAATGAGCCTTCGTATGGTTCCATTGAAGCAGACTCTACAGAAGATGCAGAGAATTGTCCGCGATACATCGAAAACTCTTGGGAAGAAAGTTCACCTGGAGTTAGTAGGTGAAGAGACGGAAATTGATAAAACAGTTCTTGAGCATTTAGCAGACCCTCTTGTTCACATCGTAAGAAACGCTGTTGACCACGGTCTTGAAACGACTGAAGGTCGTCTGGCCAGCGGTAAAGAAGAAGAAGGAAGAGTGACGATTAAGGCCTTCCACGAAGGTAATAGCATGGTTATCGAGATCAGCGATGATGGTAAAGGGATCAACCCAAAAATCATCCGTGAAAAAGCAATTGAGAAGGGAGTTATCTCGGCCAACGCTACAATGAGCGATGACGATATCATCAACCTTATTTTCCACCCTGGTTTCTCGACGAAAGATGCGGTTTCTGAAATCTCAGGACGCGGTGTAGGGATGGACGTTGTTAAAACCAACATCGAAAAGCTTTCAGGGGAAGTAAAAGTTATCTCTGAAATCGGAAAAGGATCAGTGTTTAAAGTTATCCTGCCTCTGACTCTGGCAATCATCGAAGGGATGGTTACAAAGATCGGAGAAGAAAGATACATCATTCCTCTTGGACAAGTGTATGAATCACTTTCTCCAACTCCGGACATCGTCCACCATGTAAATGGTGTGGGTGACTGTCTTAAGATCAGAGGAGAGGTTCTTCCATTATTTAAAATTTCAAAAGCTCTTCAGAGAAATATGGCAGAAAAACCGCTGCACGAGCAGATTGCCATCATCGTTAACTCTGATGAAAGAAACTTTGCAGTTCTGGTGGATGACATTCTTCACCAACAGCAGGTTGTTATTAAGAAACTTGGTGATGAGATTAAAAACCAGAAAGGGTTTATGGGAAGCACGATCCTTGGGGATGGCCGCCCGGCATTCATTCTGGATTTAATGGAACTGTTTGCAGGATCGATGAAAAAGAAGAAGACGAACTTTATTGATGAAATGGCAGCATAGGAAAGAGGAGACAAAACAATGGAAAAAGACAACGTTACAAAAATGAAGAGAGCAGGAACATCAGAACTAAGCCGTTTTATCGAGTTTAGTCTTGGTCAAGAGGATTATGCAATTCCTTTACTAATGGTAAGAGAAGTTATCTCTGTGCCGGACACGACACCGATTCCAAAATCACCAACGCACTTCCTGGGAATTATGAACCTAAGAGGGCAGGTTATTTCAGTTGTCGACCTTAGAAAAAAACTAAAAGTAGATGCCCGTCAGGATAAAGAAGAAGCCGTTATCATCGTTGACATCGGTGGAATGAACATTGGTGTGGTTGTAGATTCAATCAACAAAGTCCTAGCTTTTTCTTCTGAAGACGTAAGTGAAATGCCGGAAGTTGAACACCAAATCAACACGCATTTTATCTTTGGTGTTTATAAGAAAGAAAATTCACTAACAGTACTTCTAGACATCGCTAAGGTTCTTGACCTTAAAGATATGGAAGCTATCAGTGGAACTAAGAGAGCTGCTTAATTGGCCGTTTCTTTTATTTAGAGTTGAAAGTTAATTTTTAGAGGTGTGTAATGAGTCAGGCGGCAGTTGGTAGTGTAAGTAAAGATTTTGTATCGTTGATTGAAAAAGTTTCAACTGTTGTGCATAAAATCTCGGGGAACCGTTTAGGTGAAAAACAGGCCTACATGGTAGAGACGAGAGTTAAAAAACGCATGATGGAGCTGGGGCTAAAGACTGCCGATGAATATATGAGATACATCGATCAGAACTTAGATCACGAATCTTACATTCTCGTCGGACTCATTACAACTCACCATACTTTTTTCTTCAGAGAATTTCCGCACTTTGAAATTTTAAAGGCGAAACTTCCGGAACTTGTCTCCCATGTAAAAAAACGCGGAGACAAGACCCTGTCTGTATGGTCAGCGGCCTGCAGTAGAGGACACGAAGTGTACTCGCTGGCGATGTTTTTAGATTTCCATCTTCCGCAAATCGACCCGACAGTGTCGTTTAAAATCCTGGGGACAGACATCGATGGCGAATCAGTCAAGATTGCCAACAATGGTGTTTACCACCAAAACGAAATCAAAGAAATCCCGATGAACTTCATGGGGAACAACTGGGCCAAGGGGACAGGCGATATCGCTATGTACGCCAAGGTTAAATCAAATTTAAAAACTAAATGTGAGTTCAGACCAGGAAACCTTTTAAAAGTTTCTGAAGCGGTGAAAGACTCAAAATTCGACGTTATTTTCTGTAGAAACGTTTTCATTTATTTTGAAACACATCAGGTAGAAGCGATCTCAAAAGATCTTCTGGCAAGGCTACAACCACACGGGCTGTACTTCTCAGGGATTTCAGAGCCTCTTTCGGGGATGAAGCTGGATATCGCTTCGATCGGGCCTTCTGCTTACGTTCATAAAAATGCAGTACCGGCGGCCGCACCACAACCGGCAAGCAACGTGCTACCAATGGGAGCAAGACCATCAGTGTCTACAGTGGCACCAGTGGCAGCTGCACCTGTGTCTTACACTCCGGCCGTGTTAAGAGTTATGTGTGTGGACGACTCACCAAGTATCCTTACACTTCTAAAGAAAGTCCTTGTTCCAGAGCATGGATTTGAAGTTGTTGCGACAGCAATCAACGGTAAAGATGCAATGGAAAAACTAAAAACAGTAAAAGTAGATTTAATGACTCTCGATATTCACATGCCAGAAATGGATGGGGTGACTTATCTGGAGAAAAACCATACGAGCACTCACCCTCCGGTAATGATTATTTCTTCTGCTTCACGTGCTGACTCTGATACAGCAATGAAAGCATTTAAATTCGGAGCAAGTGACTACGTAGAAAAACCAGCGCTGACAAACTTAGAAGAGCGCGGGGAAGAGATCAGAACAAAACTTCGCTCAATCGCTGGAAGCTCTCAGAGAAAAACGGCAGTGTCTTCTTTTGATAAAGAAAACCAGAAGAAATTTGTTATCGCTAATCCAGAGAAGAAAATGCGCCTTATCCTGGGGTCTTTATCAGACCTGCCAGTGATGAAGTCATTTTTCCACGACCTGGACAACTCTCAGCCACCGACAATGATTTTCTTTGAAGGTCAGGGCGAGATCCTGGAAGGGATTGTAAAAGAGCACCAGAGAGATTTCAAAAAGACAGTGGTCTTCTTTGATAATATTGATACTAAACTTGAAGCGAACAAAATTTACTTCGTAGACTTCAAGAAATACTTCGCACTTCTACACAAGAAGTACGGAACACTTCCAACGTCGATTATGACGTACGGAAACACATCTGCTCACGCAGCTAAGCTGGTGGGAGAGTGGAAAGGCGTAGAGCTTCTACTGGAAGACTTAGGGGAAAAAGCAAATGCGAAACACCCGCTGAAAGCGAAAGCTTCGGACGTTGTTCCGGCAACCAGTTTCCCGTATATGTCATGTCGTTACCTGAGCACGAAATAAAGGGCAGGTAATCAATGAAGAAGATGCGTTCATTACAACCACAGACGAAAAAAGACGGAGGAGAGTTCCTGGTGACTCTTTTTCCTGGTGATATCTTTATCTCTTTCCATCATACGAATCAGGAAAGTGTCGCTTTTTCGGTAAAGCGCACAGAGCTTTCGGTGCAGTCGTATGAAAAGATCTTTATGTTTGTCGGAGAGTACTTCAATTCTGAGTTTTCAAAGATTGAAGTGAAAATGATTGGTTTGCAAAAAAGCATCGATCAGATCGCTCCTTTTTTTGAAGTTAAGAAGTTTCAGAACGTAAAGAAAATTGAGAAGAACGGGCAGGTTGAAGTTTTCTACCTTCCTGAACTGAATAAAGTCCGCGTTTCAATTGAAGGGGCCGCACCTGCAGCTGCAGTCACACCGATTGCTGCGAAAAAAGCAATGCCTTCAAAGTTTAAAGTCCTGGTGGTTGATGATTCAAAAACCATCAGAACGATTCTTTCAAAAATCTTTTCAAGTGACCCGATGTTTGAAGTGTGCGCGATGGCAGAAAAGCCTTCTGATGTAGAAGGACTGATTCAAAAACACAAACCAGACGTTATCACCCTTGATATCCACATGCCGGAAATGGACGGGGTGACGTTGTTAAAAACAATCATTGCTCCAAAATACGGAATCCCGACTGTCATGATCTCTTCAATCAGTATGGCCGAAGGACCGATGGTTTTAGACGCTCTGGAAAATGGGGCCGTTGACTACATCCAGAAACCAGAGATGAGTGAGATTGAAAAAGTTACGCCTTTCATCCTGGAAAAAGTCAGAACAGCGGCGATGGCGAACCTAAGCAAAAAATCGAGACGTGAAAGACCACAAAGTGTAAAGACCAGAGAAGTCTGTAACCTTGATTCACTTATTGTTCTTGGGTCTTCAACAGGTGGAACAGAAGCGATTCGCGATATTTTAACGGCGCTTCCCAATCAAATTCCTCCTATGCTGATTGTTCAGCACATCCCGGCCGTCTTCTCTTTGGCCTTCGCCAAGAGAATGAACGATCTGTGTCCGTTTGAAGTTAAAGAAGCAGAAAACGGAGATGAAGTCAGAGCAAACCGCGTACTGATTGCTCCTGGTGGAACTCAAATGAAAATGGTCCACAAGTCTGGAAAGACTTATGTGGAAATCAATGATGATGAACCGGTCAACCGTTTCAAACCATCAGTTGATTATATGTTCTTAACAGTGGCCAAGTCACTTTACACACACACTGTTGCCGTTATCTTAACGGGGATGGGGAAAGATGGTGCTAAGGGGATGCTGGAGCTGCGTAAACTTGGTGTGCGCACGATTGCTCAGGATGAAGAAACATCTGTTGTATTCGGAATGCCAAAAGAAGCGATTCACATTGGAGCAGCAGAGTATGTTGAACCACTGACTCAAATCGCTGAGCGTATCACTATTCTTACCAATGAAAAAAAAAGTAAAAAGGAAGTCTCATGAGCCGAGTCCTGATTGTTGAAGACCAAAAAGAGATCCGCGAGATCCTGGAAGAAGTCTTCACGAGGGAACTAGGTTTCAGACATGTGACTTTCGCTACCGATGGGCTGGAAGGTTTTGCGGAGTCTTACCTTCAAAAGTTCGATCTGATCTGCACTGATCACGGCATGCCGTTTTTAAATGGTGGTGATTTAATCGCAGCGATTAGGACTAAACCAGGTATCAATCAGCACACTCCGGTTATCATGGTCTCAGCACTGATTCCTGATTTACCTGTCGCCATAAAAGGAATGGAAGGGATTTATTTCCTGGAAAAACCTATCGATTTCAATCGCCTGAAGCGCTATGTGAAGATGGCCATTGGAACTTCTAAAAATAGAAAAGATTTAATTGCTATTTAAAAATGGTAGGCGGAATAGGGATCGAACCTACGACCACTTGGATGTCGACCAAGCGCTCTACCACTGAGCTATCCGCCTGTATGGAATTTGTATCGAGCACACATAGTAAAAGTTAGTTCTTTTGCTGTCAAACTTTCCGCAATGAGTTAACGAGTTTTTTTCGTGCCTTAAAGTTTCTTCCTCATTATATTTAGGCATGCAAAAAAATCGAATGTTAATGAATTTCACTGGTATGCTTTGGAACCAGCTAAAAGAGTTCAAAGTTTACTATTTCTTCGGCGTCATTGCCCTCATTTTGACTCACAAGATTCAGAGTGAATTGCCTTTCATGGCCAAAGAGCTCGCGGATTATGTAGCAAAAAATAACAACGAACTAAAACCGAGTTTATTTTTTCTATGTGCCTTGGGGATTATTGTTTTTAGAACATCTTCGCGTATTTTATTTTTCTTTCCAGCAAGACTGCTACAGAAATACTTGCGCTCTGAGCTTCTAGAGAAATTAGAATCAAATACACCTCAGCGTTTTCGCCATTTAAACGCCGGACAGCTCTTCCAGTACCTTTCAGGGGATATTGATCAGATCAGAGCGCTTATCGGATTTGTTGGACTTCAAGGGGCCAACTTTGTGATCGCGTTTTTTATCTTGATTCCCAAGATGGTGAGTTTTAACCCTCATTTACTTTTGGCCTTAACTCCGATGCTTGGAGCTTTCATTATTTTTACGGTGATCGTTTCAAAAAACAGAAAGTATTTTAAGCTCACTCAGGATATGCAGGGTGAAGTGCAGAACCTGATCATGGAAAGCTACGTTGGAAAAAGAACGATTAAAAACTTCCATGCTGAAGCTTCTTTCATGGAACTCTTCGGGGAGCTTTCACTTAAAGAGCTTTATTACTTTTATCGTTCATCCCTGGGGATTTCGATCACAATGCCACTCATCTCGTTGGGAGTGGGGTTGTCGATGTTATGGGGGGCCTACATCATCAAGTCTTACGACTTGGGGGCAACGACTCTCATCCTGTTTTCAGGGTTTGTTTTCCTTTTTATGGAGCCAATGGGGTACCTGTCTTGGATCGGTGTGGTGGTGTCTCGCTCACACGCATCTTGGGGACGACTAAAAGATTTAGACCTGACACTTACAACTAGTGTTGAAGCAGAAGAGAAATTAAAAAACCTAAATACAACTCTGACTGATAACAATTACAAACTTCCATTTTGGGACCGAGCTCTTGGCGTGAGTTTTAAACCCGATGCCTGGAACGTGTTGATTGCTAAAACAGGACACGGAAAAAGTGAAATCCTTTTAAAGCTTGCGGAAGTGCTTCGCCAAAGAGGACAGAGTATTTCTCTTGTTGCACAGGACCCGTATATTTTCAATGACACGATGGAGAGAAATATCTTCCTCGGGAAAAAAGAGAGCGATGAAGAACGCGAACATGCCAAAGTGATGCTTAAAATCCTGGGCCTTGATTATCTTGAACCCAATATGGAAAATCTGATGAAGATGGAAGTAGGGGAAAACGGCAAACGCCTTTCAGGTGGCCAGGCCAAACGTTTAAGTTTAGTCCGAAGCCTTATGAGCGGAGCAGACATCTTGATTTGGGACGACCCGTTCTCATCAGTTGATTTGATTTTAGAAAAAGAAATCATCCAGGAGCTTAAAAAGCAGCCGATGATGAAAAATAAAACATTAATTCTCACCAGTCACAGGCTCTCGACCGTCAGACATTCTGATTACCTGATCTTTATCGATAAAGAAGAAGGGATTATTGAAGAAGGCCAAGTGAACCAATTATTAAAAGAAAACAGCAAAACGTATGAATACTTCCAAAAACAAATGGTATAGTTTATTTTTCTTCGAGGGATCGAAAGTGATGATGGGACTGGTGCTCGTGTGCCTTATCCTGTCGGCCTATCTTGGAGTCCAGACTCCAAAACTTATCGCCAATCTCTCTACTCATTACGATGACAACACACTTTTTAACCAGGCCTTAATGGCCTTATTTATTAACTTCGTTGCCGTCTATGTTAACCGCGTCGTTTATCAATTGGGAGTGAATAAGTACGTGCGCTTACTGATTCAGTATGCCCGCACTCAGACTTATGGCAGATGGCTTTCATCAAACGAACACGACAGCGAAAAATACCCGCAGGGAGAGATTCTCTCGAGAATTATGTCGGATACGGAAGCGATTCGCGATTTGATCACATCGGGGTCATTCGGGATTTTTATCGACCTGTGTTTTGTCGCTTCTTGTTTGATCGGTTTTATTACACTTCACAAGTTCACTGGATTTTTTATTAGTGGGGCCGAAATCCTGGCGACGATTCTCTTGATTTGGGGATCGCAGTTAATGCGCGATATTTTTATGAGACTCAGAAACGCGCAGGCGAAAGTCAACCGTGTAACAGCGAACGTTCTTGGTGGGTTTCATCAGATGTATTACACCCGCCACGACAACTACGCTTCGGTGAAGTCAAATATGGCCTTCGAAGATTTTCTGGAAAAACAAAATCAGGCCAACAACATGGATGCCGCTTATTATGCGTGTGCAGAGTCGCTTTATCCGATTCTTCTGGCATTGGTGATTTTTATTTTCCCATACACGGGTCTTACAGAAGCTGCTTTGATTTTTGCTATCGTTGATTTAATTCAAAGATCGATTAACCCTATCAAAGAAATTTCCGGCAAGATTGCCAACATCCAAAGAGCAGCGACGGGGATTGACCGCATTCAACACTTTCTAAACGACATGCCGATGAAGATTGTCGTTGGGAAAAACCAACTTTTATCGGAAGAGCACCACTGCAAACTTGTGCAGATGAATGTTTCGATTCCTAAGTTTACTTACCCTAAACGAGTTAAGAAAAACGCTGATGAAGCAGAAGAAGTGAGAGATCATTTTTCACTTCAGGACATTCATTTTTCAGGAAACCCTGGAGAGCTTATTGGTATCGTAGGTCTTTCGGGTTCAGGGAAATCGACATTGTTAAATATCCTTGCTGGAAACTTAGTGGCCAAAGAAGCGATCGTTGATTTAACGATGAATTCTGATGGGCGCGAGTACCATCTTGGGATTCAAGACCTGGATGAGTACCGCCAGGAAGTCAGCATTGTTTCTCAAGAGTCCCATATCTTCAGTGAGTCGCTGATGTTTAATATCACGCTAAAGCGCGATTTAGATCCAAAAGAAGTGGCCCATTTTGAAGAGGCGTGGAGAAAACTTGAAGAGAGCATTCCTTATCTTAAAACCATGGGCGTCAGCACTCATGAGAAAATCATTCCTTCTAAACTCTCGCTTGGTCAAAAGCAGCTTCTTGCTGGGGTGCGTGCTTGTTACTTAAAGAAGAATATTGTTTTCTTTGATGAGATTTCATCGGCCCTGGACTCAGAGCTGGAACTGGCCCTGCGCGAATGTATTCTCCTTATTCAGGAGTTCTCGTTGACTATTATCGTGGCCCATAGGGTTGAGACTATTATCAACGCCGACAAAATCCTGGTTATGGAAAAAGGCCGAGTGATTAACTCTGGAAAACATGCAGAGCTTCTTTCAGAATCTCAAGTTTATCAAGAATTTATCCGTGAGCTATCGCATTCTTGAGCTTTTGCCGTTATCATAAGTCCTGTTTAATTTAATCCAAGGTAGGAGACAGGTAAGATGCAAAAGCTTATGAAGAAACTAACTCCGCTTATGGGCGTGGCCGTACTTACAGTAGTGGTTATTGCCTGCCAAAAAGAAGCGAGTTCTAAACCGAATTTTATTTTCAAACCAGCACCCTCAAAAGAAGTAGTCGCTAAGATCGGTGATCAGCCTGTTTTAGAAAAAGACTTTGTTAAAGGGATCGAAAGTGATCTTTATGAAGCTGAGATGAAAGTTTATGAAATCAAAATGGCGCGCCTTCAAGCGATGCTACTTGAGCGTTTTATGAATGCCGATCCAAACAAGAAGAACTTAACAAACGATCAGTTCCTGGATCAATACATTGCTAAAGGTGTGAAGATTTCTGATGCTGAAGTTGAGAAATTCATTAAAGACCGTCAAATCCCTAAAGATCAAGTTAACCCAGAAATTAAAGCTCGTATCGTAGAGTATTTATCAGTTGAGTCTAAAAAGGTCGCGGTTGATAAATGGATTGCTGAGAAAACAAAAAAATCTCCAGTAGAAGTTTACCTGCAGAAACCATCTCTTCCAATGTTTGAAGTAAACGTTGGGGACGCTCCATTTAAAGGCGGAGCTGATGCAAAGGTGACAATCGTAGAATTCTCAGACTTCCAGTGTCCATTCTGTTCAAAGGGTGCAACGATCCTTGCAGGTCTTGAGAAGAAATACGGCAACAAAGTTAAGATCGCTTTCAAGCACTTCCCACTTCCATTCCATGCGCAAGCAAGAGGAGCGGCAGAGGCGAGTATGTGTGCTTTTGAACAAGACCCAAAAGCTTTCTGGAAAATGCACGATGCAATGTTTGCTGACCAGTCAAAACTTGATGTTCCTAACCTGATCGCTACAGCTAAAAAAGCAGGCGTAAAAGAAGCGGAATTCAAGGCGTGTGTTGAGTCTGGAAAGTATAAAGCGAAAGTAGACGCTGACGTAGCAGAAGGCTCAAACCTTGGTATTAAGTCGACTCCGACTTTCTTTATCAATGGAAAGCTGATCGCTGGGGCACAGCCGATTGAGGTATTTTCAGAAGTTATCGACGAAGAATTAGCTAAATAAGCCGACCATATTAGTTGGGCAAAGGTCATCTTTGCCCAACTCCAAATCTCCCCCTCCATCTTATATAATTATTTAATGGTAATCCCCCCATAAAAAATGTGGGACTAAGTCTATAGGGTAATTATGGATGTAAGAGATCAATCAGTAAAACTTGACCAGGCCCGCGATCGTTATCGTGAAGCTCAAGAAGATTTAAAAGCTTCTTACGATAAAAATTTGCAGCAAATGAAAGAGACGTTTGATGCTCGCACGACAAAACAGGCCAAGACTTACGCCGAAAATAAAACCAAACTTGAAGAAGAAAACCAGATTAATAACGAGCTTTATTCAGAGAGAACAAGAAGTGCTATCACTAAAGGACAGGAAGAGTTTAAAAATCGCCTGAAAGAAAACGCAGGTCGATTTGAGCAGGAGAGAAACCAGGCCAAGGCCGATCTCAATGATAAGCTGACAACTTTAAGTGACTCGTACAAAAAAACGTTCAATGAAAATGAGCGCTACCAAAACCAAATCAAACAATCGATGAATGAGCGTTACACTAACGCCAATAAACGCTACCAGGAAGAGTTCAACACACAAGTGAAGAACCTCGACGAAAAATCAAAAACAATGGGCGCAGAAATGCGCGAAAAAGACCGTTCTGAAAGAATGAAGCTGGCCAAAGGTCATGCTGATGAAATGGACAATTTAAGACAAACATCAAACGATCAGAAGTTTAAAGAAGTCAATCGTCTAAGAGACGATAATGAAAACCTTCGCACAACTTTTGAACGCGACAATCGCATGCTTAAAGACCGCCAGGAAGAAAGAGTGGCGGAGCTTTTAAATCTTAAAGGCAAACAAAGCGATGACGGGCAAAAAAACTACGAAAGACTTCAGGAAGATATTCGTCAGAAAAACTCGGATCTTCAGGAAAAGCAAAACGTAGCTCATAAAAAAGAAGCAAAAGAGCTGGAAAAAAAATTTAATGATGATGTCCGCAACATTCAGAGTGTCGCCAATCAAAAGATCAGAGGTGGAACTCAGGCCGATAATCTTTTAGATGAAATGAAGCAGTCAAAAGAGTCGTATGAAAACCGTCTTCAGGTTTCACGTGATGAACTGGCGCGCACGAATCGTCTGAACACAGAAAAAGAAGAAATCATCGATAATTCTTATAGAGAAAAACTAAAAGAGATGAAGACAGCGAGCCTGGAAAATGCCGCTAAAAAAGAGGCCGAGTCCAATGAAACGCTAAAAGATACGATTTACCAAAATCGTGAAAGAAACAACGCTCTTTTAGATCGCTATAAAACAGACACAGGCAAGTTAAAAACGGATGCTGAAGACCACCTTTCTCACGTGACAGGACAAAATACAAAGCGCATGAAAGAGCAGAGAGTGGAGTTTGGCCGCGTAGTCAATACCATGAATGAAAAGAACATGGAGACTATTAATTCACTTAAAGAAGATTATTCAAAAGATAAGACAGCTTCTTTAGAGAAAAATAAAAAAGATTTTAATAATGAGAAAGTGGCGCTGAAAACTGAATTCAACCGCCAGAATTCTCTCCGCGAAAACTTATATGAACAAAAGCTAGCGGATATGGAAAAGCAGACCAACAAAATTATTGAGAATTACGAAAACCGTATCTCGCAGATTGCTCGCAAGGCAGAAAACGAAGTGGCCATCGTAAAGAGCACAGAGGCCGAAAGAGCGGTTAAAGAGGCCCAGGCCAATAAACTTGCAGTAGAGACTCTAAGAACTCAAAGCCGTCAGGAACTAAATCAAATGCGCGATAAGTACGAAACTAAAATCGCCAGAGATAAGGCCATGGGCGACAACCAAACCAGCCGTATCGTTCAGAGATACGAGGACCAGCTAGTCCGCGAAAGAAATGACCACCAAAAAGAGCTTTCGACGCGCCTAGGAGAATCTCAGGCCCAGTTTGAGCGTCTCTTTAGAAGCTCCGAGCTTGAAAAAGCGACTTTAAGAGACCAGTATGAGCAGCGCATGGAGAACATGAGATTGCAGTCTCTTTCACAAGAAAATACAAAAAAAGCATAGTTAGTGGTATCCTAGTTTTATAAAAGGAATTTTAAAAAACTAGGATGCCCATGAGACGAGCTAAAATCGTGGCCACAATCGGCCCGGCCAGCAATACCAAAGAAATGATTTCAAAGTTAATCGAAACAGGCGTAAACGTCTGCCGTATTAACATGAGCCATGGAACATATGAAGCTCACTCCGCAGTTATTAAAAACATCCGTGAAGCTTCACGAGAGTCTGGTTATGAAGTCGCCATCCTCGCTGACCTTCAAGGTCCAAAAATCCGTGTTGATAAACTTCCAGAACCACTAAAGCTTGAAGAAGGAAGTGAGTGGGTTATTGGGGCTTCAAAACTAAAAGATAAATACCCCGAGTACGCACAAAATTATATCCCTACCATTTATGAAAACCTGGTAGCTGACTGTCATGATGGAGCACGTATTCTTTTTGATGACGGTCTACTGCAAGCTGTGGCCGTTAGCCGTGATAGAGACGTTTATAAGATCAAAGTTAAAACAGGTGGAACGCTAAAATCAAATAAGGGTATCAATCTTCCGGACTGTGAAGTGTCAGCTCCGGCATTCACCGATAAAGACCGTGAGGACTTAATGTTTGCTCTTAAAGAAGGAGCAGACTATGTGGCCCTGTCTTTTGTTCGAAAGAAAGAAGACATCATGCAGGTTAAAACTCTTCTGCACACATTAAAAGTAAACATTCCTATTATTTCGAAAATTGAAAAGCCTCAGGCCATTGATAACCTGGATGATATTTTATCTGTCACAGATATGATCATGGTTGCCCGTGGAGACATGGGAGTTGAGGTTGGAAACCATCTGGTTCCGGCGATTCAAAAGAAAATCATTACAGCTTGTAACAACAAAGGGATTCCGGTTATTACAGCGACTCAGATGTTAGAGAGTATGACGGAAAACCCAACTCCAACCAGAGCGGAAGCTTCTGACGTTGCCAACGCCATTTGGGATGGGACAGATGCGGTTATGCTTTCGGGCGAGTCGGCCTCGGGGAAATACCCTATTGAGACGGTGAGAATGATGGATCAGATCGTCCGCGAAGCTGAGCGCACACCAAAAGATCGCCCACTTCTAAGGCATCAGGATTTATCTAGTGTCACGGCTTCAGTTATGGTGGCAGCATCAATGATCGCTGAAAAAATCGGCGCCAGAAGAATTCTTTCGGTAACAGAGTCTGGACAGTCTTGTTTACGTATTACTCAATTCCGCCCAAGTATCCCAGTTCTTGGTATCACGAACTCAATTAAAGTTGCACGTCGTATGTGTTTATACTGGGGAGTGAGTCCATTTATCGTCACTGATCAGGAACGCGAGAATAACGAGTTCATGAAAAACGTGCTTAAAGAAGTTAAAGACCGCTTAAAACTTAAAAATGGGGATAAGCTGGTGGTGACTCGCGGGGACGGTCAGTTCTTCTCTCAGGGAAGTTCAAACTCTGTTAAGGTCGAGTTGATAAAGGACGCTCCGAAAGTCAAAGGTGGATCGCAAGGGTTGGAGGAAGCTTCCGACGATAAAAAAAAAATCCTCTTAGACACGAATAACTGTGCTTCTTGCCAGGCCTGCGTACAAGTGTGTCCGCATGAAATCTGGGCCGTCACAAAAGACGAAAAGCGCGACACTTATATCGAAGCTAAAAATATCAACAAATGCACCATGGATCTCGCCTGTGTGGACGCCTGTCCTACAGGTGCTATCGAGATCATCCCTCAATACTGAAAATGGATTGGTTAAACTCATACGGCGTAGTGGATTTCGGGTACACAGAAGACCCGGTCCCTACGACTCTTGAGTACTATAATCAATGGGTGGCCGCAAACCTCCATGCTCCACTTCATTACCTGGAAGGGGAAAGACAAGAAAAAAGACAGGACTTAAAAAATCACTGGCAAGATTTCCAGTCGGCCGTGGTTTTTTTATTTTCTTATCATCCGACTCATTCTGAATTACAAAATCTTTATCAAAAAAACCCCAATTGGAATGGTCTTAAACTCGCATCCTACACTTTAGGTTTTGAAGGATGGGATTATCACAATCTTTTAAGAGAAAAGCTTGAAAGCATCGGTGAGCGCTTAAAAAAAGATCATGGAGTGGAGTTTCGCTTAACTCTCGACACTCACCCCGTTTTAGAGCGCGATCTCGCTAAAAGAGCAGGGCTTGGATGGTTTGGGAAAAACTCCATGCTGATCAATCGTCACCAGGGAAGTTTTTTTATTATTGGCTCTCTCTTACTGGATAAAAAACTCGATTTAAAAACGAAGGCCTATGAGACTGATCACTGCGGTCAATGCACCCGCTGCATTGATGCTTGCCCGACCGAGGCGATTGATCCCGTTAGTAGAACGATCATTGCCAAAGACTGTATCAGCACATTTACGATTGAGCAGTTTAAACTCGATACGATCCCGTCAGAGAAAATGACTTTAAAAGAGGGAACTCTCTTTGGTTGTGATATTTGTCAGGATGTGTGCCCATGGAATAAACGTGTCGACAGGCAAAACACTTTTCCACCTTTAAGCTGGAGTGATCAGCAAAAAAAGATCCTGGATTTTTTCTTATTAAGACCAGTGGGAGAAGTTCATCAGAATCTTGAAGAGATGAGTGGGAAGGAATTTGAAAGAGTGATGGATAAAACCTCATTCGCCCGTTCGGGGCGAAGAGGTTTACTAAAAAATATCAGGTTTTACTTAAAAAAAGATTAGATGTTTTTTCTTAGGGCCTCGACGATGTCGAGTCTGGAAGCGCGAAGAGCTGGAATCATTGTTGCCACAACTGTTGTCACAGAAGCAAGTAAGCTGGCGTAAAGAACAGATCCCCATTGGAAGAAAATCTTGATCTGGAACGGAGTCGAAGCTCCCGGCATTTCCGTCATGATTTTTACACTTTCGACGATGCGGATACACCCGGCAGAAATAAGAATCCCACAAATGATTCCGATTAAAGAGAGCATTACACTTTCTAAAACAAACTGCGAGACAATATCTTTTCTTGATTCACCTAGTGCGCGAAGAGTCCCGATTTCTCCCGTTCTTTCAACAACTGTCATACTGACAGTGTTTAAGATTCCCAGGAACATCAAGGCCAGAAGAATGGCCTCGATCAAGCGGTTTTGAACGCCGTAGAATTTATCAACCTGTCTAAAAAGAACCGCCAGGTCTCGCCATGAACGGGCAAAGAGGTTAGGGTGAGTCCCTTCTAGCTTTGTATTGATGTTATTTAAATTAGCTTCGGCCATTTCTAGCTCTTTAAATTTTAAAACAGCGATATCGACATTTTGTGTGTCCAGGATTTCCTGAGTCACTGAAAGAGGCATGTAAATGACCTGCCCGTCGATTTCATCAATTCCAGCAGAAAAAAGTCCAGCGACAGTTAAGTCCATGGCATTCATGATCCCATCAATCGTATTGGTAAGAACCGTGATGTTGTCGCCTTCTTTAACGTTCATTTGCTTCGCAAGGAGTCTCCCTACAACTACTTCCTTGGCCCCACTTTCATTAAAAAAGCGCCCTTCAGTAATGCGCATACTTTTAGAGAATTTTGGTTCACCAACGGGATCAACACCGATGACTTTTCCTCCTACAGAAAGATCGCCGTTACTGACCAGACCAAAAAAGCTTAAGCGTCCACTCAGTCGTTCAATTTGCGGCATTTCAGATTTAAGTTCATCCAGGTCACTTAGAGCAAAGAGTCTTTCGGCGCGCGACTCTTTTCCTGGGCTCCAGTATTTATGAGAAGCAATCTGCATATTACCGTATTGGTTTTCAGCGGCAATCCATTTCAGAGCGGCCAGCGAGTAGCTGGAGAATCCCTGGAATAAAATCACTGCTGTAACGGCCCCGGCGATCATACTGATTGAAAGTAAGCTTCTTAGACGGTGACGGGAAATGTTTCTAACGGCAAGTTTTAATCGCATCACTAGGCACCTCCAACAAGGCTATCACTAATAATGTGACCATCAGAGATTTTAATTTGCCTTTGGGTTTTGGCAATCAGGTCCGTATCGTGAGAGCAAAGCATGACTGTGACTTTCATGTCTTGTTGAAGCCTCATTAAAAGATCAAAAACCTCTTCAGATGTCTTTGTATCGAGGTTTGCTGTCGGCTCATCTGCTAAAATTAAAGTAGGGGATTTCACAATCGCTCTGGCGATGGCCACACGTTGGCGCTGTCCACCTGAGAGTTGACCTGGTCTTCTGTGAGTAAAGCCCTCAAGTCCTACGCGCTTTAGTGCCTGATGAGCTCGCTCCAGTCTCTCTGCTTCCGGAATATTTAAAAGCATTAACGGGTATTCAACATTTTCCAGTGCACTTAAAAGAGGAAGCAGGTTAAAGGTCTGGAAGATAAATCCGATTTCCTGCGCACGGATGAGCGAGAGTTCGTGGTCTTTTAAATCTTTAATGTTGGTGTTTTTTATAAAGAGGTCGCCTTTAGTCGGAGGATCAATTAATCCTGCAACATTGAGAAGACTGGTTTTTCCACTTCCTGATTTACCGGAAAGACCGATAAATTCCCCTTTGTGAATGGTGAAATTAATTTTTTCCAAAGCGGTGAAATCAACACCGTCAGAGGAGAAGACTTTGTGGATGTTTTGAAAGCGCAGGACTGCATCAGAGAGCTTTTCCATGGAGATCCTTATAATTGAAAATAATTTTTAATTCCAAAAAAGACGTTGCTTGCATTTTTTAATTTTGCCATTTGTGACTCTTCGGCCCCCCAATAAGTTTCAGCACCGACGTTGATATCCAGTGTGCTGCTAATTGGCCATGAAAGAAGCCCTTGAACGGCGTGACCACTTTGGGCGAATTCGTGAGTGTAGGAAAGATCAAATTTTTTGTCTTCACCTAAGTCATAAGTTAACTTCAGGATAGAGTAACTCTGACTTTTCTCACGGAAAGCATCCGGCAGGTCTTCACTTAACTGCGAAGAGGCATAAATGAGAACGGCAGAAAATTTATTGTAAGTGGGAGTATCCAGACTCACCAGGAAGTTCATCATGTTTACAGGCGTGCTGGTTAAGGTCATGTTGGCGATAGAATTGATTCTTTTATCTTTGGTGTAAACGACATCAGTTCTAAAAACAAAATCGTCAAAGATCGTTTTTGCCAGCGATAGACCTGCTGTGCTGACTCTCTCATGACTTTCGGCCACAGTGATATTATCGAGTGTGGCATTTATCAGATTATAAGTGGCATCGCGGTCCAGGTAGTTGTAGTAAAAGACAGAAGTGTCGAAGCCTCCAAGACTAATGGAAAATTTTCCACCATACTCGTGCTCTTTAAAAAACTTAGGTGTTTCTTCTTTCCATGTCTCAATCTGCGTTTGTGGCAGAAGGTTTTTAGTAAAGAGGTTCACCGGAAGATTTTGAGAGAATCTTGGTTCAGGAGAGTAAATCAATTGCACTGAACCATTGCTAAAAAAGTATTTAAAGTTCACTAAAAAAAGAGGAAGCCTTGATTCAGAGTAATCAGAATAGAAGGTCTCTCTTGAGTCTTTCGGGTTGATGACATCAGCATAATTAAAACCGAAAGCTTCACCCCAGGCGACTTCCTGATAACCAATCTGAGTCACCCATGAAGAGGATTTGAACTTCATAAAGTTCTCCCCCAGGTAAATGTCATGTGTGTCTTTTTTATCGGTGGCAGGAGTAGAGGATAAATCAGAGTAAAGGGAGTTGTATGTCCATCTGAGCTGGTTGATAAAAACCAGGTCTGAACCAAAACGCGCTTCCTGCTCAAATTGAGCACGGTGGCGCTGGCCATTGTTTTCATTGGAATCGGCCGTATAGTGGCTTGCTCTCGCTGAAAGATAGCCGCGAAGTAAATACTCACCTTTAGCACTGGCAAGTGCCGGAAGTGAAAGGAGAGTTAGGGCGAGGGGAAGTTTTCTAATCAAAATTCCAGCCTGTCCTTGTTGAATAAACTCTCATCAAACTTTTCTGGTTTGTGGTCAGAGAAAATTAAAGTCGAAGTCTTATCTTTTTGTAGGTAATCGCGGATCACCATTTTTGTTGATCTCTCCATTCCCTGGATCATCTTTAAGTCGCCAAACTGAGCGCGCTTAAGTGGTTTTCCTGAAAGGGCAAAGAAAGTCGCTTCCATTGGAAGGTAATCTTTTTTACTAACGTAGTACTCAATGCGTCCGTAAGTCACTTTTTTATTTTTTGCTTTAAGCTCTAGTTTATAAAACTCAGCATTGCCTCTTTTTTCTGTCGCCAGTAAAGTTGCATCGTAGTCTTCAGCATAATTTGTTCTGGCGATATCTCCATTGGCAACTTCTCCGGTGAGTTTTTGCTCTAGAGAGATGCGCAGGGGCTTTTTTATATTCTGCGTGTAAAGCCAGATGTCGTAGTCTTTCATCAAGAGTTTTCTTCCGCGAGCGCGCTCTGGTTCTGTTTGTTCAGTAAGTGAAGCATTCACATCTTTGAATGCGACTTTATAAACTTCTTTTTTCCCATCTTGGTTAGTGATGGTGACGTGAAAGGAATGAGATGTGTTGCCTAGACCTCTTCTAAGATCGGCCTTCTTTACAATTTCGTTGGGATCCATATCCGCTGCAAATACAGTTGCTGTCAGAAAAAAAGACAGAAGAAATCTTCTCGAGAATGACATATAACCACCTTATATAAAGAGATGGTTTTATTTTAATGCAAAATGCAACCTATCAAAAGATGGAAATAATTTAGTAGCAAATTGAAACACTCAAGAATTAGCGCTTTAAACTGGCCTGGCAAAGCTTTGGATCAAAAGGCAGGGCCAATGAGTGGTGAAAGTCGGGGCTGTCGATTCCCCAACGGATCTTAAACATGTCAAAGACGTTAGTCAGACTCTCTTCCTTAACTCTTGAAGTGATCAATGTATAAGAAGTAAGGCCCGTATTAAGCGGAAGGTGGAACTGAGCTTCCCCTCCACATTGCATGATAAGTGGATCTTTATCATTGAAGTCGCATTTTTCAATCGGCCATGAAACCAAAACCTCTTGATCAAGGCTTGAAAGTTCTTCCTCAGCTATCTTGATAACTGGCAAAGTGAGTTTTGTGACAACACCTTCATATAAAGGAAAGTCATCAGCGCCCATGAGGTTGTTATATCTTAAATAGAGTCTGTCTTTACTACTATAAAATGAGATGGCCACTTTTCCACGGTTGCCTGAACAAAAAGCACGATACTCTAAAGCATGCGAAGTGTTGATTAGGAATACAAATAATAGCGATAGGAATTTCATTTTTACTCTCACATGATGTAGATCAGCTTTTGAACAGTTCTTAAAATACATCCATTTCTCAAAATCTTCACTCTATAATCTCTAACTAAAGCTTACCTCTAATTTATTTAAGTTTAACTTCATTTTTTATTCCAATATTAATTATTCGTTTTTTATTCCGAACTGAATCGCAATCATGAAATTTTTTTAACAGGGAAAAAAAATGAAGAAATGGAGTTTAAATCAAAAAGTTTATTTCGTTATATTTATCATGGCCGTTGGTCTTTGTTCAGTTTCTGTTATCGGTATCTATCAAATGTCCAATATCAACAAAATCCTTGAGACGATCACTCAAGAGCGTGTAGTAAACCTGGTGCGCACACACGAGATCATGAACCATTTTTATATTCAGATTATCAATGAAAGAAATTATGTTCTTCATGCCACTGTAGAGGCGAGGGCCATTAATAAGGGCTATATCATTAAAAGGCATGGAGAAATGCGTGAGATGATCGAATCACGTGCGAAAGTTTCAAGCCCGGAAGGATTAAAGGACTTGATGGAATTTAAGGACGTCTATGCGAAATGGACAACTTTTAATGATCAAATTCAAAAGCTGGCAGATGAAGGAAAGGGCACTGAGGCAGCTGCACTCATTAGTGAAACAGGAAGAAAACTTCGCCTTGAAGGTGAAGGGATTTTAAATCGCATGAATGAGCGTGACACTAAGAGAATGGATGACGAAACGGCACTTGCCAATAAAGCTTACGCCAACGCAAAGTTTATGGTTATTGTGGCGAGTATTTCTGCCTTAGCTTTAGGCCTAATTTTAGCAATTTTCACTCTTAAATCTGTGACAAGAGTTATTGATGAAATTATTGGCAGCCTTTCAGAAAATTCAAATCAGGTAACGGCAGCTGCTGGACAAATTGCAGCTTCTTCAGAAGAACTTTCCCAGGCCGTAACAGAACAAGCATCTTCTTTAGAAGAAACAGCTGCTTCAATTGAAGAGATGAGCTCGATGGTGCAAAAAAATGCCAGCAACGCTCAGGAGGCCACTGAGCTTGCCAATGGAAGCAGGGAAAATGCCAATAAAGGGCAGCAAGTTGTAGTGAACATGATCCATGCGATTGATGACATCAACACTAGCAATAAAAACATCATGGTTCAGATTAATGAAAGTAACCAGCAAATTTCTGAGATTGTGAATGTTATTAAAGAAATAGCTTCTAAAACAAAAGTCATCAATGACATTGTTTTCCAGACTAAGCTTCTTTCTTTCAATGCCTCAGTTGAAGCGGCCCGAGCGGGAGAGCAAGGAAAGGGATTTGCTGTCGTTGCAGAGGAAGTGGGAAGCCTTGCTCAAATGAGTGGAAATGCAGCAGATGAAATTTCAGTTCTATTGGATAACAGCATCCATAAAGTTGAAAGTATCGTTAAAAGCACTCAGGAAAAAGTAGAAGTCTTGATTAAAGAAGGAAGTGTTAAAGTTGAAACAGGAACTCGTATTGCCAAAGAATGTGGAGATGTTCTTGAGGAAATTGTCGATAGCACTGCAAAAGTGACAAAGATGACTGTAGAGATTTCAACGGCCAGTCAGGAGCAGTCAATGGGGGTTCAGGAAATCACGCGTGCAATGAATCAGCTTGATCAAGTAACCCAAACAAACACGGCGAGCTCAGAAGAAGCGGCCAGCGCAGCAGAGCAGTTATCGGCCCAGGCCACTTCGCTTAAAGGAGTTGTCGATTTATTATTGGTGACAATTAAAGGAGGAGACTCCGCTCAGGTTGGAAGCTCTATTCCTGTCAGGGCACATGTGCCGAATGTGGCCAACGTTATTAGTCCTACAAGTGTTTCGAATGTTGTGAATATTAAATCGGCACCAAAGAAAACAACACCAGCAAAGACAGTGCATACAAAGGCAGTTACTAAAACTCCACCTCCGCCTGTCTCTAAGAAAGCTGCCGGTTCTTCTATGATTCCATCTGGTAATGATCCGCGCTTTGAAGATGTTTAAAGCGCGCCCTACGACAAACCTTCTCCTCTCATCCAGGAGAAGGTTCTTTTTTAACTTTTTAGATTTTGATTTACGCGTTTGATGTCGGCCACAACCCAAAGAAGATCTCCTGCTTTTAAGATCATTCCTGAGTCTGGATTGAGAAAACGTTTACCATCTCTTTCAACACCGACAATGAGTCCTTCAATTTTTTCTCTGAGTCCACATTCGCGGATCGATTTTTCAATGTATGTTGAGTGTTTGGATAGTGTAAAGCTCTCCAGCCCATAACTCGCATGTTCTGGAACCTCTGCGTGGAAATCTTCAGCTTCAATCACTCGTTTAGCTTCGGTCAGTTCAGTGTCTGTTCCGATCAGGTAAACTTTATCAAAAGGCATAAGAAGTGTGTCTCTTCCTGGGGCCATGATTTTTCTGTGGCCTCTTTCAATTAAAGCGATAGTGACACCAAATTTTTCTTTAAGCTCTGATTCCTGGAGAGTTTTCCCAATAATAATTGAATTAGGTGAGACTACGAACTCCGACATGACTGCATCCCATGGGGCCAGTACCGGCTTCGTTTTTTGCAGGGCCAGCTCTTCACGTTCTTTTTCATTTAAGTTGTACATGAAGCGCTCTTCAATAGAGTGGTAGAAAGGTTCAATGAAATTTCTAAAGACAATCGCTGCTCCTACAATAACCAGGAAAGCAAAAAGATATGAACTGTGCATTGTCGTAAAACGGCTGATGAGTCCCAACACTAAAATGATCCCCAAAATCACGCGGGTAATAGTTACACCAACCAGTAGGTTTCTTAGCTTCGCTACATCAGTTGAGCTGCTCAAAGAAGACTGGGCCGGGGCTCCGAAGATAATCGCCCATAAAAAAGGTGCGGAAAGAATAATGGCAATGATGGCCCCGATACCAGGAATATCTCGGGAGTATGTGGTTAAATCAAAAACATAGTTAAGAATAATCTGCTCTGTAAAAAGAGCAATACCTACAACGATTGTCACGTTTAGAAGAATGCGAATCCCGTAGGCGCGCCAAAGCAGGCCGTAAACTCCCACTTCACTTTTGTGAGCAAAGGTCGTCTCGTAATGAGTGAGCTGGTCTTTAAGTCCTTGAGGCAAGCGTGCGCTGATCATTTCATAAAGAGCATTTGAATTCTTGATTAAGTAGGGGGTCGTAAATGTGGTAATCGCTGAAACGGCGACAGCAATAGGGTAAAGAAATTCGCTGGTCACTTTGAGAGTCAGACCCAGAGTCGCAATGATGAAAGAAAATTCCCCGATCTGCGCTAAGCTGAGACCGGCATGCATTGAAGTCTTAAGCGACTGCCCTGAAAGAAGTGCGCCTACTGTTGTACTTAAAATTTTTCCGACGATCGTGACAACTGTGATTAGTAAAATGATGTCCGCATATTGATAGAGAGAGTTCGGGTTGATCATCATTCCGACTGAAACGAAGAAGACGGCGGAAAAGAGATCTTTGATTGGGTTAATCAAATGTTCAATATTTTTTCCTTCTTTAGTCTCCGCTAAAATTGACCCCATGATAAAGGCCCCAAGAGGAGCAGAGAAGCCCACGTTTGTCGCTACGATAACCATCGTTAAGCAAAGTGCCAGAGCAAGAACGACTGTCGTTTCCGGAGTTAAGAGTTTTCTAATGGCATTGAGTAGGTTCGGGATAACGTAAATCCCGACCAGGAACCATAAGGTTAAAAAGAAGCCGAGTTTAAAAGTGGCCGTGGCAAGTTCTGAGCCTGAGAGTGTGTTAGAGACGGCGACCGTAGTAAGTAAAACGAGAAGTAAAATTGCAATCAAGTCTTCTACAATGAGAATTCCAAAAACCAGGGAGACGAATTTTTTTCCTTTAAGCCCCAGTTCATCAAAGGCACGCACGATAATGGTTGTTGAAGAGATTGAAAGAACTCCACCAAGGTAGAGACTGTCGATACTGTTCCAGCCGATCATCTTCCCGGTTAAAAAACCAATCCCCAACATAAAGACTGCTTCAACAAAAGCGGTGATCCCGGCACTCTTTCCCACGCGCGAGAGTTTTTTAAAGCTGAATTCAAGTCCCAAACCAAAGAGCAGGAAGATAACTCCGATTTCGGCCCAGATGTGGACTGATTGAGTGTCCTGAACATGGATAAAGAAGGGGAAGTTCGGTCCCAGAAAAAAGCCGGCGATTAAATACCCCAGAACAACTGGTTGGCGGAGGCGTTTAAATAATAGGGTAACGAATGCAGCAGTAATGAGGATAAAACCGAGGTCGCGAATCAGATCAGGTAAGTGGGCCATAGGTGTCTTGGTTAAAGATGAATAATAACGAAAATTCTCAATAAAAACGCTACATGAGACAGGCGTTTTTTTCAATACCTAGTGAGTTGAAAAAGAGGATGTTAAATGCGTCAGAAGAAAAGCTGATGAAGATAAGAAAAATCTTATCTTCATCAGCGATATAGGTATTATCTTTGTGGGCAACGTCCCTGAGCTTTACAGTCCAGTAGTCGGCCTCTTAGTTCCATCAATTCTTTGAAGTTCAGGCTTAGTTCAAAATCAAAGCCCTGATTTAATCCACCGGCCTGAGAAATAGTGAAGAATTTCTGAATATGTTTAAATTGATCTTTTGAGTAGCGCTTTCCATCTTTGTCTTCGATGATGATGCTGCGGTTAAGGTAAGTTAAAAAACGCATGCGTTGTTCTTTGGCCTTTTTTAGAGCACCACTAAAACTCTTCCAGCACTTCACTTCCGCCACTGCTTCAACTTGATTTGTGTTTTTATCGATGACCACAACATCGAGTTCACCGATTGTTGTTTTTTTGTCGTCGTAGCGAATGCTGTTGATGATGTCATAGTTGGCAGAAGGGTAGATTGATTCTACTTCTCTGACTGCCACTCGCTCACAGACCATCCCTTGAGGTTCAAAATCCACCTTGTCGCGAGCAAGAATATTATAGTATTCCTCAACGCCTTTTGAGACAACCGGAGTCTTCGCCTGAAGCTGTGAAGTTAATAAAAGAGCACAAAAAAGTGTAGATTTAATTAAGATTTTCATAGGTTAGGCTTCTAGCGAAATTACATACTGCTTGGCAATTAAATTCTTTTCCATTAATAGAAATCTAACATGTTAATGACAATTTTATTGGCCTTTTATTTAGTTCAAGGACGCGCTCAGGAAATGGGTGTACCCGCGATGGATATGAGAAATATCCACGGCAAATACGCGCGCACTCCAGTGCTTTCGCTTGCTGACTTTAGAAGTAAAGTGATTGGACTTATCTATGATGAAAAGACTAAAGCGACATGTACAGGAGTCTTAATTGGCCCTCGCCATGTGCTCACTGCCGCTCACTGTGTTTATAATTTTAAAACGAAAGAATGGAGTGAAGGACTTCTTTTTACGGCGGGAAAACTTTCTAAAAACGACCAGGGGCTTGGCTCATCAACTTATCAACGTTTCTTTGTTCAAAAAGAATACATTGAAACAATGAAAGAGGAATTTGACTTTGCATTGGTCGAATTGACAGAAAATCTTGGTGATAAAATTGGCTGGGCCGGCTTTAGATCTCTGACTAAAGAAGAAATGATTGAAGGAAAAACGGCGCCGATTACTTTTGCCGGCTATCCCGGAGATAAAGAGTTTGGCACTCAATGGAGTGTGACTTGCCCTGGAGTCGTTGCTGGAAATCTTCTTAGTTATTTTTGTGATTCATTCGGTGGAATGTCAGGGAGTGCACTCTTTAGGCAAAACGATTCACAAAACTATGTCATCGGAGTTCACACTTTTGGCGGTCCGGAAAAAAATGGTGGTGTGTACATCAATTCCAAGAACTATAATCTGATTAATGCCTGGAAAAATTTTGACCGTTACTCAGACAATACTGTTGTCCATTCTTTTGCCAAATAAAAAACAATCTGATTTGATAGTGAAATGAAAAACATAAACCTGATGTTGTTTCTGACATTATCCCTGACATTTTTTTCATGCGCTCAAACGACTGACTGGAGAACGGCGACGAAAGAAAGCGCCAAAATCGCTCCACTTCCTAGTGTTGAAAAAGAAGCCGTTGTTCAAGTTTACGCTGCTAAAACAGTGAGCTGGCGTGGATATTTCAGTGTACACAGTTGGGTTGTCACCAAAGAAAAAAATGCACCTGAATACACCACTTACCATGTAATTGGCTGGAGGGCACAGCGTGGTCTTCCGGTTATCAGAGTGGAAAAAGACATTCCTGACCGCCACTGGTTTGGAGCGAGACCTGAACTTATTGCCAGCTATATTGGGCCTAAGGCAGAGGCCATGATTCCAGAAGTGGAAGCCGCTGTGAAAAGTTACCCCTATGCCGAACAATACCGGGCCTGGCCTGGGCCTAACAGCAATACATTTGTCTCACATATTATTCGTTCAACTAAAGGCATGACGGTAGAACTTCCTTCCAATGCTATTGGGAAAGACTGGATCTACAAAGGCCAGCCTCTGGGATGGTCAGAGACAAAAACAGGAATTCAATTTTCTATTGTCGGTGCTCTTGGTTTTACTCTTGGTCTTGGCGAAGGAGTTGAAGTCAATGTGCTTGGACTTTCTTTTGGTGTAGATTTTTTACGTCCTGCTCTTAAACTTCCTTTAGTCGGGAGAGTGGGGATGGATGATAAACCAGTCTTTGATTAATTTAAAAAAATCTTTATAATTAAAAAATCTTTTTTCGAAGGAGTGGAAATGAAAAGATTATTCGAAGGAGTGGAAATGAAAAGATTATTAAGTTTAGTTATGCTTCTTGCAATGCTGGCTTCATGTTCAGCAATTGAGAATGCGACTGAAAAATGGAAGACACCAGAGACCCCAAATGCAGGTCTTTCTGAAGGCGAAAAATCAAATTACCTGGGCCGCGAAGCAGTCCAAGACGATAGAGGCAAAATCCCAACTAAGCCTGCTGCTAAGAAAACGACTAAAAAAACTGCCAAGCCTAAAACGACTAAATAAGTAGAATATTAGGACTTAAGAGAGCAAAGTGATTGTTTTTACGTTCAACGTATGGTGATCATCTTTGCTCTACTACCGAAAAATCCCATTCGTCTTTATAATTAATAAGAATTACGGGCCCTAAATCCAGGTTAATTTATGAAGACGTTTTTACTCCTCCTTCCAATGGTTTTAAGTACTGCATTTGCAGCTCCTCAATCAAAAGTAATCTCCACTAAAGACCTTGAGAAAATCGAAACCGAAGTGCAAAGCAAACTGCAGTCTAGTCTGGTTGATGACAAGAAAAAGTTTTTTGTAAATCTGCTTGCGGGAAGAGAGTTGTATCAATACCGCTTCTATGACAAATCAAAAAAGTATTACCAGGATGCGATTAAGTTAAACGTTAAAGAAAATAAGGCGGAAGCATATATCAATTTGATGGCCATTGCTTTAAACAGCAAAGATCAAGCAGAGCTTAAGGCCGGGTATGAAGCTGCTAAAAAATACTTTGCGGACAACAGCAAATATAAAACACAGGATATTGAATACTACCTGAGCGCTATTGAAAAAAGACTCAGTGGAAAAGGTGAGGTCCCTGGTTTCTATGGTTATTTTGCAGAAGAGAGCAACTTGATCGAATTGATTAAAAATAAAGAATTTGAAAAGGGGCTGAGTGTGATTAACCCGGATGCCCTTAAACAAAGCCAGGATAGTTTTAATATCATTGCCTACGACACACTTAACGTCGCTGTTAATAAAAAAAATGTTAAAGAGCTTTACTGTGCACCCGAATATAAAAAATATCCTAATGCCTACACTTACAGCATTATCTTATGCGGACTCTTGAGCGATTATTTAAAACAGGGCAAGTTCGATGCAAAGAAACTCGCTCGCGCTCAAACGTACTTTAAAGAAGAAAACCAGGAGAAAAAATACCTGTTAGAAGCAGTGGAGGGCATTAAGTAATGAAAAAGAACATATGCCTTATGCTTTTAATTGTACTTTTTACTTCTTGTGAATCTCAAATTGGGACAGCGGTTAGTTCAGCATTTACCAATCTTTTTACCGGTAAAGGCTTCGGCAGCTCAAGCAGTGATGAGATGTATGATGAGCTCAAAGAAAAAGAGCGAATGAGCAAAGAGACTTCTTATATCAGTGGCAGTGGTGCTTGCGCAAGTGGAGCAGAAGAGGCCCTGGTAATGGTTTTAGACAAGACGGCCAATCAATTTTCAAAAATCAAAGACAAGCTTTGTTCATGCAAGGCCTGGGGGACGTGTGACAATAAGTCATGTTCATGTGAAAAACTCTGCCCTGAAGGATTTGATATTTTAGACCGTGGCGTGGATAACGATGCACCGGAAAACTCTCTGTCTTTTACTAACGGCGATACTGCCTTCTACAAAAAAGATAGTGGGTATACAGGGTATTGCTGGGGGCACGCTGTTGTCACTCAACGCTTTAACCGCCTGGCGACTTTTAATGCCAACTATAAAAAGCCATTTGCCGAAGATGATGAAAAATCTACGCGAATCAGAAATTATCAGTACATCATTGATAAGATCAACAACAACGAGCCAGTTGAGATCAGAGGATTTAAAAACCTAAAAGAGTTCTCTAGCGACCCCGAAGTCAAAGACCTGTTACAGGAATCAGTGAAAAAGAACTGGGGTGAAAACGCAATGAGTATGCAAGGGCTCACAATGGTGACGAGCACGCGCTCACAAGGCGAAGAGTACTACAGCAAGTTATTCGACGATATTGAGTACCGCTTAGGTAAGCACCAGGAACCGACTATTGTTTTAAATCAGCTTGGCGAAGGATCGACTGCTCATGCTTTCTTAATTAGTGGAAGTGGAGTTGACCAGACCACTGGTGAGCGCTACCTGTGTGCCCGCGATAATAATTTCTCTGCTGAAAGAATCACTAATTGCCAGAAAAAACTTTATTTAACCAAAGCGGGGACTCTCGAGTATCACATGATACCCGGCATGCCCCCGAAAGCTATTGGTAATATGAAAGTCTCTTATACTGAAAACAGCAACACTGTTGAACAGGTTAAGAATTTAAAAGAGTATTGCATGGGCCTTAAGGGATGCAGAGGTCCCGTCGGCAATGAATACTCAAACGGCTATTAGTCTTACAGATTTTTGTTAGCAAAATCCCAATTCACTAACGCCCAAAATGCATTAATAAATTTTGGGCGCTCATTTCGATAATCGATGTAATAAGCGTGCTCCCAAATATCCACAGTGATCAGTGGTTTATGCCCTGTTGTGATCGGAGTTTGGGCGTTACTAGTGTTAACGATCTCTAGTTCTCCCGCCTTATTTAAAGCAAGCCATGTCCATCCGGCGCCGAAGTTAGAAACAGCTGACTTAGTGAAGGCTTCTTTGAAGGCCTCAAATGATCCCCATTTTTTTGTGATCAGTTCGGCCACTTTTCCAGTCGCTTCACCTCCACCGTTTGGAGAAAGAGAGTTCCAGAAGAATGTATGGTTCCAGATTTGAGCAGCATTATTAAATACCGGCCCTTCTGAACTCAGGATGATTTCTTCAAGAGTCATCTTCTCAAATTTTGTTTCTTTGATTAAGTTGTTTAAGTTTGTCACGTAAGCATTGTGGTGCTTGCCGTAGTGATAGTTAAGAGTTTCCTCAGACATGTGAGGGGCAAGTGCAGTTTTGGCATACGGTAGTTCTGGTAGTGTAAATGACATAGATTTCTCCTTGATTAGTCCTAAGCCTAATCTAAACCCATAACCTGCTAAACTCAGCCAATTGTTAACTTATTAGATCTTTGCTAAAATAATAACAAGGTGGATATTATATGGACAAAGAGTTTGAGTTACTTTCGCATAACCTGGCCCATAACTTACTGGAACTAAGGCAGAGGAGAAACCTCACTCAGGAAGCACTGGCCAAATTAGTGGGAGTGCCCCGTTCAACTATTGCCAATCTCGAATCAGGAGTCGGAAATCCCTCGCTGACCAATCTGGCACGCTTATCTGCGGCCCTGCATATTCCAATTGAAAAACTGCTCACTCCACAAGATATTGTCTGCAAACTTATTCCCGCAGACGAAGTGACTGTTCAAACCAGAAGTCAGGGAGCAGTACTCATTTATAAACTTCTTCCAGATGCTCTTCCCAATATGGATATTGACCGCATTGAGATTGAGCCAGGCGCTCAGATGAAGGGGACGCCACATCCTTCGGGAACAAAGGAATATTTTCACTGCATTCAAGGTGAGATGACGGTGAATGTTTTAGGCAATACCTATGTTGTTAAGAAGGGAGATGTGCTCGCCTTTCCGGGTGAAGTTAATCACGTGTATGTGAATAAAGGAAAGAGTCTGGCCATTGGGATGAGTGTGGTTGTTTTAACGCCTCTGGGGGCTTAATGATGAAGACTGCCCCACTAAATAAAGTGGGGCATAAAAAATTACTTCATGAAATGATCAATAGAGAATTTTCCTGCTCCGCGAGTCGCGAAGATCAGCGAAATACCAAAATATAAAAGAGAAAGTTCTTTAACGTCCCATGGGTCAGCAAGGTGAACTCCAAAAGCGGCAACAAACATAGTGAAGGCCATAAAAAGTGCCGCTGGTCTGGTCATAAAACCAACAGCTAAGAAAATCCCACCAAGAAGTTCAGCAAGAGCAGCGGCCCAAGCAAAAAGAACAGGCATCGGAAATCCTAAGGCCTGCACGCCACCGATAAGTTTTTCACCTGGAGGCATTTTTCCAAAACCATGGAGCGAGGCCATTAAAAGCCCGGCAATCACTCTAAGGACAAGTAGCGAGGTTTCATTAAAGAGTGAATTCTCTGGCGTTGTTTTGAATAACAATTTTTTGATCATCAATGTCTCCTGTGGAATTTTTTGCGAAATACTTTTAAAATAGGCTAACAGTAAAAAGGAAAATTACCAATGAAAAAGGCCATCTTAATTCACAATCCACGCTGCTCAAAATCCAGAGGAGCAAAAGAAATCTTAGAGGAGCAAGGTATTGAGTTTGATACTATTGATTATTTAAAAGATGGACTCAAAGAAAAACTTCTTTCGCATTTACCAAGTCTCTTGGGCCTTACTTATAAAGAGATCGTAAGAGAAAAAGAAGATGTTTATAAAGAGCTCGGTCTGCAAAATAAAAATCTTTCTGATAAAGAATGGATTCAAATTTTAATGAAACATCCCATCTTAATTGAGCGACCGATCTTTATTTATGGTGATAGAGCAGTGATCGCAAGGCCTTCTGAGTTAGTGACGTCGATTCTTTAAACGCCTTACACGCTCTGGTGCCGCTCTGGCACTGGGGCCAATACAACATTCTGAGATTTATCTTGTTTCAATGAATTTTTGTTTACTTGACGCATGTCAAATGATGAACAGAAATGGCATACCAATTGCCTCTACTACTCTTGTTAAAAATCCAAAGTAGTCAAAGGGGGACGAAATGATATCAACAGCACGCACGCTGCTTGTGATGGTTATGATGCTGGTTATGAGCATCGCTCACGCAGAAACTTCAAAGACAATTAACTTCGAAAACCAAAGAGAAGAAATTTTCGATCTGGAAAACTGGCTGAAAGAGACTCGTTACAAGACAGAGACAGTAGATTCAACTTGCTATCGCAGTGAACCTTATACTGAGTATGTTTGCCGTGATGTCACTAGATACCGTCAGCAATGTGAAACAATTCCCGGCCATCAGGAATGTAGAACTGTTTACGACAGAGTTTGTAGAACAGAAAATCGTTATGAAAATGAATGTAGAACTGTACCAGGTGAGCAACAGTGCCGCGTGGTTGTTCGTTATAGACAAGAATGTACAACTTCAGGTGGGGGACAGCAATGTCATACAGTTCCTGGAGAAGTTCAGTGTCGTGTAGTGAATGGAGAAAACCGTTGTACAAAAATTCCACCAAGAGAAGTTTGTGAAACAAGACCAGGGCAACAGCAATGTCGTCAGGTTCCTTATGAAGAAAGAGAGTGTTCTACAGGACCTTCTCGTCAGGAGTGCCGTCAAGTGAGCCGTCCACACGAAGTGTGTGAGAACCGTTCTCGTCAGCAGTGTGACTGGGTACCAGCTGAGCAAGTTTGCCGTCAGGTTCCATACACAGAAAACGTTTGTGGAAACGAAACTCTTTACAGACAAGTTCCATACGCTTGTAAAAAAGACGTCCAGGTGCCATACGAAGTGACTCTAAAAACTCACCAGGCAAACGTACAAGTTCTTTTTGATGCTAAAGGGGCCGATCTTGCTTCTCAATACACAGTTAACCTAAGCACAAAAGGTGACCTGGAAATTCTTGGAAAAGAAATTGCTGGATCAAAAGCTGTGGCCTTTGTTAAAAGAGATGTGAAAAACGAAGCACAGGCAGACCTGAACTCTATTAAAGCGGTTTATAAAGTGGCCCTTTATAACAAAGCGGACCTTTTCTCTGTAAACGAAAAAGGGATCTCTAATGTTGATCTTGGAAAGCGTTCACTATCGTTTGTTGTAAACGGTAAATTCGATCAGGCGAGATCATCTCTTCTGGTAAAAATCGCCAAAAAAGATGACGTAAAATTTGAAAAGACTTTAAAACCGTCTCAATTTAAAGCAAAGTTTGACGGAGCTGTCACAAGAGTAGACATCGACCTTGAAAGCCTTGGGGCCCCAAAACTAGGTGGACTATTTACTAAAAAGCACCAGGTCACTCTGAAATTAAAAATGGATTATAGTGATGTTGGAGACGTTCTTCTTCCTAAGTTAGGTGAGCTAGCTGTCGGCACAAGTGTCGAAGCAGAAGCTGACTAAAAAAGAGACATCTCTTTCCTTGTATAAGAAGGGTCCGCTTGCGGGCCCTTTTTTATTCTGATTGGAAGACCCATTCAGGCTAATTCAAAAATATAGTTCGGTATGAGACTAAAAAAATAAACACAGAAAGAGAGACTTCAATAAAATTATCCCTCAAGATGTTTTCTGCTCACTCCGAATCTGTGGCCATGGAAAATAATCTCGCAAAATTTTTGGCCGGTACATTAGAGTTTCAAAATAGTTCGATAGTCAAAGTAAGAGTCGGCCTTAAAAAGGTCCATGAGCTTCACTTCCTCGCCATTAACTTGGGACGAAAGTGCGATTCGCTCATGAGAAATATTAATTATACAAAAGACCGTGAGGTCGGAGTCGATCATTTTTCTTTTCAGTTGGATTCGCTTAATGCTTCAATCGTCAATATTCAAGAGAAGCTCAAAGTGCATGAGTCCGAGATGAATAAGTATATCGAAGCCTTTCAGCGCTACAATGTCAAAATCGAGGCAGGTATTGCAGAAGAAGCGGCCACAACACCGTCAGTCCTTATGATGAATGTCCGCAAAAGAAACGAAGAGTTTAAGAGTTTAAGCCAGAACTATCTGCTGACGATTCAATCTTCTTATCATGAGCTTTATAAGGCCTCCGCCTTAGTTGATCAGATTAAAAATAAAGAGAACATCTCTCTTCGCAAAAGAATGTGCGGATGATTATTTAAGCGACTTCCAGTTGCGAATTAAGTTTCTTAGGGCCTCTGGTTTATTTTTTGGCTCAGGTAATTTGTTGTGAGTGGTTGAGTTGATTCCGTGGCAAGAAGCACACGTTCTAATTTCACCTGGAGCAAAACTCACCCAAACGCGCTCGCGCACAACTGGTTTTCCGTTTGGATCAACCAACTGCCATGAAAGGGCCCTTCCTGCAGGAACAAAAGCGGCCATCGATCCATCAAGACCCAATTCCACTTTTCCTTTGTCGGTATAGAATTTTTCAATATCCGGATGATGTTCATTATTTCTCACCGGACGAGAATAGACTCTGCGACCATCTTGTTTTTCATAACTGCGGGTTAATTCACCCTGAAAGATTTGAAGCTTAGAAATGTCGTAAACCTTCCCTTGGGCCGGAATGTTTTCGGCACCACCAGGGATGCGCAGGTTAAATGGCTGGCCGACATCGGCCTTATCTCTCATCGTGACGTTGCGGGAAACGATCAGGGCCAGTTTTTTTTCTTTAAGCCAATTTTGCAATTCGACTTCATCAACACCTTCTTCAGTGAGCACTGATTTTTCAATGGGGTCAGTGGCCATGAGAGGAGTGCTTGAAGGACGTGGGCGCGGGCGCACTTCGACAGCGTCTGTTTCATTGAGTTGACCTAAGTATTCCTTAGGCGCTTCAGCATCTGTCCACCAGCGCACGTGTTTAACAATTCCTTCCGTCAGTGGATTGCCCGCAATCATGTCCGTATCAAAAGGATTAGGGATCATTTTTTTGAGTCTGAAAATAAAACGCGGTCTGGTTGTCCCTGGGTCCGTTGAATCGTCTTCATTGAGGCGGTATTCATTGGTGTGGCTCACCAGAATACTTCTGTCTGCAAGCCTTACAGGGTTGCGGTAGTGGCCGGTCATTGATGGAAGCCTGTCACTTGTTCTTTCTGGAAAATAATCCAGCGTCGCATTCGTGTAATCAGTCATGATGACATCTTCCGGATTTTTTCCAGGAGGAAGATTGAACTCCACAATGCGACCGGCAGCTTCGCGACCAAATTCCAGGGCGTATGTTCCTAAATAAGTTCCAGGATTGTCCTGGTCTTCTTTTAATTGAAAGATCCCCGCATTGCCGGCAATCGTGTCGCGCATTTTTTTATTCACACCTTCTCGAGGTAAAAATTCGCTTAAGTTGGGGTCATCAAGAAAAACGGGAGGCATATAAGAGCCACCAAACTCATGTCTGCCAGCATGGTTAATAGTCTCTTCGTTAGAGCCGTCTTCGTTAACTTGCCAGATAAAAAACTGGTTAAAGTTATTAATCGACTCGTTAGGGTCCTTAGTCGGATCTTTTATTGAGCGCGCTTCAGGGAAGAGTTCATAAAGCACTCCGCGTTTGTCGGCCAGGTATTTTCCATTTTCATCGAGTTCTGGAAATTTTGTTCTGACAGCGCTTGAAGTTTCATCGGGAAAATCAAAGGCCCGGTAACTTCCTTTTTCATAGCGGTCGGCATCGGCCTGCTGGTCTCTTTTTAAGTGATCCCACTTGGTAAAGATAACTCGACCAAAACTATCGAGAGAAAGATCGTAAGCGCCACTTGGAGCGTGTTCGATCATTGAAAGTTTTTTTGTCTGCAGATTGATTTTCCAAATCCCGGTGTTGGAAGGAGTTGATTCATACTCATCCAGTTGGGGGTAGGTGTGTTTCATATTGTAGAGAGGAGCGTCTGAAACAAAAATGATATCGTCAGTGGCCCCATAGATCGGAGAGAGGTTGTTGTACTTTGAAGACTGGTAAGGAATTTTTTTTATAACGACAGTGTCGGATTCATTAAGCCCAGATGCTTCATAAATTTGCCAACGTCTATTGCTTGCTCTATCAAAGCGCTCTTTTGGGCCGCCTACAAGCATAGAAAAAAGAATTTTATCTCCACTCCAGTGAACGGTTGGCTGGCGAACGGCAATGGCCTGAGCGCCCGCTTGAATTTCTCCAGAAGCTATTCCAAAACCTGCTTCAGCTGTTAGGTTTTTTAAATGGCCGTTAGGGTAACGGATATAAAGGTCTCCACCAGGAATGGAGTCGACAATAGATGTCCCGTGATTACCAAAAGCATTTAAATGTCCTTTCATTCCTACAACGGGAACATTGGCCACAAAAACAATTGGGTTGTTGGTTATCATTATCGGGTAATTTTTTTCTTGCGAAATGATACCTGTCGATGGGGCACTGTTGTGGGAAGCGGAACATCCGATAAGAAGAAAAACGATGAATAAAAAATAGACAGACTTTAGAGCGCTCATTACTCTTGTTTTATAGCTTAAAAGATGGCCTTTTGAAAGGCTGATGCGCTTTCCCGAGAGAGAGGAAATGTGAATGAGCGATAGCTTACTTGAATGCTTTTCACGTTCAAAATCAAATGACTATTATAACTGCTAAAAATTCACAATCCATTCTTCGAATTTATGTCCAGCCAGGGGCAAGTAAAAACGAAATTTCTGGTCTCTATGGAGAACCACCTCGCTTAAAGGTCAAGATCAAGGCCCCGCCTGTTGATGGTGAGGCCAACAAAGAGGTCATCGCTTTTTTTGCTAAGCTTTTAGGGATCAGCAAAAGCAGAATCGAACTTGAAAGAGGGGAAACCTCACGCCAAAAAGACCTATTGATTGACTTAAGTGCAGACGAAGTTAAAAGTTTACTGTCGATATCAGAGTAAGTTAAAAAGAAAGAGAGAAGATTTGATAATTGCTTGAAAAAAGGCAAAAAAAAACCTCGTGGGTTAAACGAGGTTTTTAAAGTTCCAAGATGGTGCCCAGGGACGGAATCGAACCGCCGACACAGGGATTTTCAGTCCCTTGCTCTACCGACTGAGCTACCTGGGCGCGACCATTTTTTGGAATCTAAAAAATAAAGTATTTGAGGTAGTCCGTCAAACTATTTTCTTAAAAAAATAAGGGTTTTGTAGCCTATAAAGTTTTCAGATTCCAAACAAAAAATTCCTAGGCGTGTTAAAAACGGACATCAACACACACTTAAACTTGGAGTTTTCCATGAAAATGAAATCTTTATTCGCTCTTGCTCTTACTTTGTCTGCTGTGACTGCGTTTGCTGGTGAGATCTCTATTCCAAAAGAAGTTCTAGACCGTCATACAAATGCATGTCCTGAATTTGCATCAAATGAATACCTACAAAGAGAAGCTTATCAACTTCCAGGATCAGAGTATTCACCAAAGGGTGGAACACTTTATGTTCTTGGTTGTGAAATGTATGCGTACAATTCTCTAGAAAAAGCTTATATCGTTTCTCCATGGGGAGAAGTGACTAACGTTGCAGTCGCAGAAGTGGCGGCCGACGGTTCAATCATGGCAACATCTGATTTAATGGGCGCTGGTTATGATGCTGAAACTAAAACTCTTGGAACATTCCAAAAAGGTCGTGGAATGGGGGACTGTGGAAGCTCAGCGACTTATCAATACAGCCCGGAAAACCAGCGTTTTGTTCTTATTGAAGCAAGAGTGAAAGATTCTTGCGATGGAGAAGAATCAGAGTGGCCAGTTGTCTACAAAAAATAATTTAGATTAAACAAATTGCACATAAGAAGGGAGACATCTAGTCTCCCTTTTTGTTATAAATGCCCTATGAAAATTCTAAAAGGCTATCTCAACTATCAGAATCAAAAAACGAACGTCATGTACTTCCTTCCGGATTTAGACGGAGAGATTAAACCGACGTTTGCCATTCTTACTCACGGCTACACTGCGGATAAGAGTTCGATCATTAACTGGCCTATTCGCCTGGCCGAAGTGGGTGTCTCGTGTGCGCTTTTTGATATTCCCGGTCACTACCAGGGAAATTACTCTGAAGTCGAAAGCTTTGAAGAATTCAAAGAGCATGCTCATAAACTCTTTTTAGAAGCTTTTAAAGGTCTTTCTTTGGCCTTTAAAGAAGAGTTTCCACTCAACGAACACTTCTTAGCTCCAGGAGAGTTAAAACTTGTCCTAGGTGGGCATTCGCTCGGGTCCCTCCTGGCCTTAAAGGCCCTGATGATGAAGGAATTTGAAGGCTATGAAAAAAGAGGTGTGGGCGTAGGACTCGGGATGGCGCCAAAAGATGTGGTCCATCTCTTTGATACGCCTTTTTATAAGTCGACTTTAAAAGTCAGGGAACAACTGGTGTCTCCGGAGCTTAAACCGGACAATGTTTTCCCATGGATTCGAGACGAAAAATATAATCTGGCACTGACAAACCAGGACATTCACCTGATTTCAGGGATTGATGACCTGGTTGTAGGCGATGATGGGGCCGAGAGGTTTATGGAAGCCCTTGTGCAAAAAAACAACAGGGTTACAATAGATAAGCCATCCAAACTTCCGCACCACGAACCGCAAGGGGCGGCTTCGTATGTGAAGAAGTATTTAAAAAAAATCAACTGGGTCTGATATGAAAAAACTCTCACTCCTTCTGCTACTGGCCGCTTTGGTCTCTTGTCAAAAAGACAAAACAACAGTGGAAGATGAAGGAGTCGATGGAGTGATTAGACCTTTGACCTGCTCAACAGCGGCGATTGAAAACCAGCTCAAACAAACACTCACCAATGCCACAACAGATGCTGACTTCACACTTTTAGTGGAGCGCTCTGACGGAAGACAATACACATTTAGCCGAGGCACTTCTAGTGTTTCGAGTCTTTATGAATCGGCCTCGACTTCAAAGCTTGTCTCTTCTGTTATTATTTTGCGACTCGTGGATCAGGGTTATTTAAACCTGACCGATAAACCACAAAAGTATATTTCATCGTGGCCGATTGTGAGCACTGATTCTCTTTACAACATCAATCTTGCTCAACTTTTAAGTTTTACTTCAGGACTGGAAACAGAACCTCTTTGTTTAAACGCTGGAAGTTTTGACTTTGAAAATTGTGTGCGCAATATCGCCACAACCAATTCAGGCAATGGTGTTGTTCCAGGATCAAAATTTTATTATTCAAGCACCCACATGCAAGTGGCAGGTTTAATGGCCATCAAAGCAAAAGGTGTTTCGTCATGGCAGGACATTTTTAATAGTTTCAAATCAGAAACCGGGCTTTTTTCTACAGGGAGCTATGACCTTCCATCGAGTGCTAACCCAAGACTCGCAGGTGGAATGCACTGGAGAGCAAGTGAGTATCTGGCCTTTTTGCGCGCTCTAAAAAATGAGACGCTCCTTTCGGCCAATCTGCAATCGCAACTTTTAATGGATCAGACTGCGGCAGTTGCTTTTGGCAATTCTCCGGCAGTCAATGCCCTTGGAGAAATGTGGCATTATGGTTTTGGTTTATGGCATGAGTGCCAGAATTCAACTTATAACTGCACTCCAGGTGTGCGCGTTTCGAGTCCGGGAAGTTATGGTGCTTATCCCTTTTGGGACAGGCAAAAAAAGTATATTGGTATTTTGGCCAGACAGGGGGCTCTTGAGACTTTTAAAAATGGGGCCCTTCTGGAGAGAACTGTCCGGTCATCTCTGGATGAATGGGCCACTTGTCAAAACGAGTGATCACTCAACGAGGGCAGCTTGATTTAAATTTTTAATCAGCTGATTCAGGCGCTTTTGCAAATCAAAAAATTCTTTTTCTTTTAACTCTAATTGACAGGCAATCTGCTGCGGAACCTGAAGTGCTTTCTTTTTTAAATCTATTCCTTTTTGCGTGAGTTTGATTGTAACAACGCGCTCGTCTTCTTCAGATCTTTTTTTTGTCAAAATTTTTTTTGCCTCAAGTTTTTTTATCAATGGTGAAAGAGTTCCTGAGTCAAGGCTTAATCGTTCTCCCAGCTCCTTAACGGCGAGGTCATCGCTTTCCCAAAGAACCATCATCGTCAGGTACTGCGGATAGGTTAAATCCAATGGGGCCAGCAAGGGGGCATAGGCCTGGGTCATGGCCTTGCTGGCAGCGTAGAGCTTGAAACAAAGCTGGTTGTCTAAAAGCAGAATTTTTTCGCTGTCGATTTTAGAAGTCTTGTTTTTTGCCATACTTATCTCCTGTGCAGGTCTTGTCTAACATCATAGCATAAAATTAAATTGTATGCAATTTAATGGCGAGGTAGGATGACTTCAGTGAATAACAAAAAAAAGGAGAGACTTAATATGAAAACACTTTATCAAACATCAGTGCAGGTTAGTGGTGGACGCGACGGGATTGCAAGATCAAATGACGGAATGCTGGAAGTAAGGCTTCAGGCCCCTAAAGAGCTTGGAGGCAAAGGGGGAGCGACAAACCCAGAGCAACTTTTTGCTGCCGGGTATGCGGCCTGTTTTGAAAGTGCCTTAAGACATGTGGCGCGTACTCAAAAAATTGCTATTGGAGATACATCTGTAGAGGCGACAGTTGCCCTTGGCGCCAGAGAAGACGGCGGGTTTATGCTTGAGGTTGGATTAACCGTTAACGTAAACGGAGTAGAGAGAGCTGTGGCCGAAAAACTGATGGAGACTGCCCATGTGGTTTGCCCGTATTCACATGCGACTCGTGGAAACATCAATGTAAATCTTAAACTTGCTTAAAAAAAAACCCCCTTCTCAATAGGCTAAAGAAGGGGGCCATTTCCTAGGAGTATATGAATACAGAAAAAGTGCTCTTAAGCTTTTCCTGTACGCATAGCTTTTGCGATACATTTTTTAAGTTCTTTCTTTGATAGCTCAGCGCCTTTTGTTGTAAGGCAAAGTTCTTTTGCATCTTCTTTAGAAAGTTTTGCTTTTTTTGGTGCTTTCTTAGCGTGGGCCACGTTTAGTGATAATAAAAGTGCAGAGGCCAGTAACAAGTGTTTCATCTTCAATCTCCATTTGTTGATTAGTTCCAACTATAACATTCACCCTGGTGAAACAGTAGAAATGTAAAATAAAATTTTCTTTATCTTCGAGGGAAAAAGCGACTAAGTGATGAGATTTTTTGTGAATTTGATCGTGATAATTGTGCCGTGAGTTCCCGAATTGATATCGAGATCCCAGTTATAAAGTTTTGTTAATGTGTTGATCCACGCTAAACCTAAACCCGTGCGTTTATGTTTGAGTACTGGATTGTGTGGCCCGGAATTAAATGGCTGTCCGATTCTCTCAATAACTTCTTTCGGAATTCCAGGCCCCAGGTCACTGATGCGAAGAGTGTTGTCGAAAGACTCAATGGTCACAGGAGAGGATTCCGGCGAATAGTTTAAAGCGTTGGTTAAAAGATTGGTAATCAACTGTAAAAGATGTTGTGGATTGGAGATGACGACAAAATCTTCTTTCAGTTTATATTCAATTCTTCCAGGGTGCAGGCGATTTAAACCTTCAATCTGATTTTCAATCGAGCTGGCAATTCTAATCGCGAATAAATTATCTTTTTGTTGAGTGTTTTCAACACTGGCCCACTCTAGAAATTGCGAAACGATATTAGAGATTCTCTCAATTTGTTCATGCATCGATTGGGTTAGAGTCGGGTCTTTTAATTTCTCTTCACTTAAAGATTCAACATCAAAACTTAAAATAGAAAGTGGAGTCTTTATTTCGTGGGCCAGCTGATACGTCCACGGCTTGGTCATTTTGTAATTGATATTAATTCTTTCTAAAAGATCGCTGGTATTATCGACCAGAGAAGAGAATTCATCGTTGTTTAAAAAAGATTTTTTTGTGTATTTAAGAAGTTTTTTAGGAAGTGAAGGGACTGGTCTTAAATTCTGCAGGTCCTGGCTTGCCAGTTGAAGATGTCCCGCCATTAGTTTTAATGGATTGAGCAGGTATTTGGTAAGTACAATTGAAAAAATAAGAATCGGAATGATCGTAACGACTAAGTATAAAGCAAGCTTATTGGAAATAAACCACCAGTCAAATAGTGTAGGGTCAATGACCGCCCCGATTTGCAGTGTTTTTCCAGGTCTCTTGGGAAGTTTTAAGTTCAGGATTCGCAAAGTCTTTCCATTGACACTGTACGAGTAGACCTGTGGTTCTCTTGGAGGATCGATATTCATCAGCGTCGCACTTTGCGATTTGAAAATAATTTCACCTGGATCAGTTCTGACGATAAAAAATTTACCTACGCGGTTACTTCCCAACTCTTCAGAAATAATTTCTTCAGCTTCATCAAAATTGATTTTTTTAATATCTGGAAGTTCCGAGTTAACTAGAGCAACCGCACTTTCTCTCAATTGCAGGTCAATCAGCTCCAGGCGTGCGGTGTTTAGGTAATAACTAAAACTTACCGAGAGCACGAGTCCTACGGTACAAAGAGAGAGCAGTAATATGAGGAAAAATCTAAACTTCAACCCAGTATCCTACAAAACGGGTGTTTTTAATCTGCACTTTTGAACCGGCGTTTTCCAGTTTTCTTCTTAAACTATTCATTGTTGATTCAACTACATTTGTTTCATTTTCCAGAGAAAAGCCCCAGATGGATTCAATCAATTGGTTTTTGCTGTAGATCTTTCCGATGACTGAGCAAAGAGCGTGGAGAACCAAAAATTCTTTAGCAGTGAGGTTTAGCACTTCACCATCAACGGCAACTGTGCGGTGGATGAGATCGAGTGTCAGGTTGGCCACACTGTAATTGAGATGAGCATCTGAATTAGATGATCTTCTGATAAGAGCTTTTAGTCTTGCTTTAAACTCAGTGGACTCAAAAGGCTTGGCGAGGTATTCGTCAGCTCCACTATCAATCAGCTTCGCTTTTTCCAGTGAAGAGTCGATGGCGGATAAAACAAAAATTCTCAAAGCGGGGTATTGCATGCGAATGTTGGCGACGTAGTCGGCCGAATCAGCTCCACCCATCATGCGATCAAGGACGACAATATCATAAGGCCTTTTTGTGCTTCCTAATTTTTCTAGAAGATCAGGAACATTGCCGACTAAATCCGAATTCCAGCCGAGTTCGGTGATTAGTTCTTTTACTTTATTGGCAATAGTGGGTTCATCTTCAGCGATAATGATATGTGCAGTAGTGTCCATCCGAAAATGATAAACATCTTGTGACACAGGATCAAGAAGCTTTGCGCTTTGGTGTTTATTCGAAGATAAAATTAATCATATTTTCGACTTATCCTCTTGATTTATTTGTCTTTTTTTGAAAAGAGGACTTCTAAAAAAAATACACTAACCCAAAAAAAATTCCGAGACGTGAGTTATGATGTCCGTACGAAAGCCCTTCGTACACCGAAGACACAACACTGGTGGGTTGGTTACCCCAAGGATCAGCCTGCTAGTGTCTTTTACTTTTTCATCTGCCTTTCTAAGATAAGATTAATTTTATTTTCAAATCGTTCATCAAATTGCTTTTGGGCCTTATCATAGCGGTTAAGAGTTTAATCCAACTAGAGGTCATGAATGTTAAAAAAACTTTGTCTTTTCTCATTATTAATTTTTGCTGTGGCCTGTTCAAGCGCTAAGAAAAAAAATGGTGCTGATAACAGCGATGCCGATGTCTCAGGAAAAAATGATTATGTCCTGGAACTAAACGGCGACTCTGATTCGGGGAGAGCTGGTCACTTAAAAACCATTTATTTCGATTACCGCTCGGCCAATATCACAGCGGAGTCTAAAAAAATGCTGGATGAAAATATCGCTTTTTTGGTGGCCAATGCAGCAGTGAATATTCAAATTGAAGGTCATGCCGATGAAAGAGGAAGCTCGCAGTTTAACCTTACGTTAGGGGAAAAAAGAGCACAGACGGTGTATGATTATTTAACCGGACGCGGAGTGGATGGAAAAAAACTCTCGATGATTTCGTTGGGGAAAGAAAAACCAGTTTCTTTTGGTCACGATGAAGAGTCTTGGTCGAAAAATAGAAGAGCAAATTTCGTCGTCACTGCAAAATAATAAAAAAAAGGCAGGTCTTTGACCTGCCTTTTTTATTCTTACTTATTTAACCAAACGCTGCTGTCACAGTACTCAATATCTCCATCAAACACATTTGATAGTTTAGTATAGCTCACAACACCTTTTTTCTCAGTGCGGTTGTACACTTCGTAGTAGCCGTTTCCACCGCCAACTCCGATGTTGAAGCGGTAAAGATCCAGGCCTTTAAATACAGTGCTGGTGATTTTTTCAAGAGTGATGTCATCAACTTGTGAGAAGAATTCTTTTACATCAGATCCTGAACCTTCTGCAGCTGCCGCCAGAAGAATGGGGTCTACTTTTTTAAGTTTGGCCATCGTACTTTCAGCGTTGTTATATTCAGGCTCGAAGTATTTTACGATCGTGCTATCAACTGTAAAAAGTTTTCCTTCATAGTCCTGGTGAACTGAGCACCCTCCAATGTATTGGCTTGAGCCGTCTTCAAGTTCAACATAAGCGTCTTCGTATTTTTCAGTGCGAGACATGTCTTTAGCAAAAGCTGTGAATGTCAAAAGAAGAGAAAGAACTAAAAGTGTGTTTTTCATAAGGCCTCCAAAAGTTGAATGGAGGCTTTATAGTTGGATAGGTACAAAAAGTACCATATAAAAAATAGATAATATTTATGTCAGAGGTAAACTAGTGTCCGGCAAATGAGCATAGAGTGAAGACTTTATGTCCCATGTTCTGGATTTTTTTGGCCCCACCTAATTCCGGCAGGTCGACCACAAAGGCCGTCTCGTAGATCTTTCCACCAACTTTCTCAATCAGAGTGATGGCACCGATAGCAGTTCCACCAGTCGCAATAAGATCGTCGATTAAAAGGACATTAGCGCCCGTGTGAAGGGCATCGTCGTGGATTTCGATAGTGTCTGAACCGTACTCAAGGTCGTAGCTTTGAGTGATTGTCTTTCCTGGAAGCTTTCCTTTTTTTCTAACCGGGATAAATCCCTTTCCTAGAGCAAAAGCAAGCGCAGAGCCTAGAATGAAGCCGCGGGCCTCAATTCCAGCGATGTAGTCGATAGGTGCGTTTTTGTATTTTTCCACCAGCATATTGATAGTGGTCTGAAACCCTTTTGGGTCTTTTAAGAGAGTAGTGATATCGCGAAACATAATTCCTTCTTTGGGATAATTGGGAATTGTTCTAATTAGTTGCGCGATATCACTCATTTTAAACTCTCCTATAAAATTACTTCTTAGCTTTTAGTGTTACAACGAATTCGATGTTGTCAGCGATAACTTTGTCACCAAGATCTTTAAAGAATGATCCTGAGCCGTACTTTACATCGTGCTTAGTTCTATCAACTGTGATGTTAGCAGAAGCTTCTGACTTTGTCACAAGTGCTGTGAAATTAACTGGAGCAGTTTTTCCTTTGATTGTAAGGTCACCAGTCACGTTGTAAGTGTTATCTTTTTCTTTTTTAGCGTTCTTAATCACTAGTTTAGACGTTCCAAACTTTGCTGTGTCGAAGAAATCCGCGCTTGTGATGTGGCCAACGAATTTTTTATTGTACTCAGCGTCTGTAAGGTCTGTGTTTGTGATTGTCGTCATATCGATAACGAATTCCCCACCTTTAAGTGTGTTTCCGTCAAAGTTAAGGAAACCGTCTTTAATCTTAACTTCACCAGTGTGTTTACTATCCACAAGAGTTTTCTTTCCTGTGTAAACCACTTTTGAAGCAGCTGGATCAATTTCCACTTTTTCTGTTTTTGCGAAGGCCGCAACTGATGAGAATAGAGCAGTAGCAATGAGTAATTGTCTTAACATAGTTCCTCCTAACGAAACTTAAAAAAGAAATATTCTTGTCAAAAATCCTAACTTAGGTTTGTATAAAAACAAATTATAATTTATCTATTGGATTAATAAGTTTTTGTGATGATGTTTAACGTAAGAAAAGTACGGAGATTGTAGAGATGACACTTGAACAGCTGTTGACTATTGAGGCCATCGTTAAAGAGGGAAGTTTTAAGGCCGCGGCCGATTATCTCCACAAAAGCCAGCCTTCTATTAGCATGGCAATCAAGAAGCTGGAAGAAGAGTACCAAATAGTGCTCTTCTCACGCGATGAATACCGACCGAGTTTAACGGCGGATGGAAAAGTGTTTTATCAAAAGGCGAGACTTTTACTCCGAGAATTCCGTGAACTCGAAGCACTGGCGATGCAGATGAGTAAAGGAGTTGAGCCAGAAATCCGTGTAAGTATCGACGCCGTTAGCCCGGTTTCATTGGTACTAAAATTCCTTAAAAACTTTTTTACCAAACACCCTTCAACAAAACTCGTGCTGCAATTTGAAATTCTCTCTGGGACTGTAGAGCGACTTATAGATGGCGATGTGGATATTGCCATTACGCCTAAACCCTTAGTTGAGCACACGTTTGATATGAGGCTTATGACGAAGACAAAAATGATTTCGGTTATCAGCACTCAGCTCATTAAAAACGAAAAGAAAATCACTGATGCTTTTTTGCGCAATCACAACCAGATTATTCTCGCGGACAGTGCCAGACGCATCTCTAAAGTCACTACCGGTGTTTTAGAAGGCTCTAAGAGCCTCACCGTAAGTGATATTGGTTTTAAGAAAGAACTGATCGTGCAAGGACTTGGTTGGGGAGGTCTGCCATACGATTTGATTAAAGCAGAACTCACATCAAAGAAGCTCTCTCCAATAAAAACTCCACTGATTAAAGACCGCGATATTGAAATCTATATGGTCAGAGATGCCAGTAAGCCCATGGGGCCGGTGCTTAAAGAATTGTGGGGAAGTATTGAGGAAGATGTGATTGGCTAAGGGAAAAAAATCGACGCTTCAAAATCCATTTCTAGTCGTCGACCATCAACGTGTATCCGTTTGTCTCTATGGATAAATACTATGGTGCGTTTACATTTTTAGATAGCTGTTTTTTCTTACTTTTCATCACAATTTTCTGACATCCAACGGACCATTTTTAAGGCCCTTTGCAAGTGCTCGTAACTGTTCATTACAGATCACAGGGGCAAAAAATTAGTCCTAAGTTTGGAGCAATAAAAGGGCCTTTTCTCGGGTATTATTTTTTATCAATAATAGTCTGATAAACAAATTCACCACGAAGAGCACGAGTTATAAACTCAGAATATTTACTGCTTAAAGCGGAATTCTCTTTCACAGTTCTTTCAATGAAGGTGCGAATGGCGACGATGGATTTTTCAACATCTTTGAACATCACTTTTTTTACGAAGCTTCCAAAGATAGATTTCGGTTTTACATACGTGCGGTAGCGAAGAAGAGTTTTTCCATTGTAGTTTTGAAAGTAAGCACCACCGCGTACATCTTCACTTGAAGAAGACTCCACCATATACCACTGCACTTCATAATCATCAGCGTGCTTAAAAATTCTTGCGCCATGAATGTACCTGGCGTTGGAAAGAGGAAAGGGAATGTGGAGCTCATACTCGGTCTGAACATCGGTGGGACTGACGTGTTTGACTGGAGTGGATTTTAAAAGATTAGGTGTGTAGTCCTTTTGAATATCGTAAGCGGCAAAAAGCCCTACAGCTTCCAGTGGTGAGGCATTGATAAGGGCGTAATAGGTGATTTCCGGCCAGGCAGAGCCCGGGACGTCCATGGTTCTGACGATAAACTCGCGTCCCTCAAGCTGACGAATCTCAGCGTCTGAGAGCTCGCTTTTGATGTCCAATTTAGCAGTGCCTGCAAAGGCATTGTAACTAGTGGAGAACAGAGTAACTGAGAGGATAAAAAAATGTGTAAAAAAGAAAGTCTTCATAGGGTGCCTTAATTTACAGACGAGAGCTTTTATTATAATTATAGGGCCATGAAAAAGCACAATGGCGAATCTATCAGGATCTTTAAGAATCCTATCCTTGAATCCTTCACTCACGTTCATCCGATCGTGCCGCTGCTCTTATGGACACCGGTCATTTTGTTTTTACTCTATCGTGGAGCAACTGTAAAAGGTGTAACAAGTGCTGAGTTTGTTTTTCTTTTCTTCTTTGGTTTAATTCTTTGGACATTCATGGAGTACATTCTTCATCGTTATGTTTTTCACTGGGACGCTAAAAGCCGCGCGGGAAAATATTTTGTTTTCCTTTTCCACGGTCTTCACCACGATGACCCTCAAGACCCGACGAGACTGGTGATGCCACCGGTTCCGGCGATATTAATTTTTTTCCTCCTGTGGAGTTTTTTCTCCCTGTTTTTCCCGGATAAATACCTGGGCGTTATCATGGCCTATTTTATGGTGGGATACCTTTGTTACGACTACATTCACTATGCAACTCACCACTTTGCGATGACATCAAAAGTAGGGAAGTACCTTAGAAAATACCACCTTCAGCACCACTACTCTGGTGAGAGAAGCAAGTACGGCGTCAGCTCTCCTCTTTGGGACTACGTGTTTAAAACAACAACAGGACCTAAGGACCATCACTGATCATGAAACGCGCTCTATACGTACTTTTGTTTCTTTTGTTTTCTAAAAATCTTTCAGCGGCAGACCTAACAGCAGAGACCTATTGGGAAGGGTTAAAGTCTTCAGTGACTTTACTTTACCAAGGCTCTTACATGCAGTTCACAGCGGAAAATAACCTGTACTATGCAGGAGCTGCCGTGCCAGCACTTTGGTATTCATTTGAAGAAGACAAGCGCATCACTCATCACCAAATGAAAAAGCGCATTCCCAAATATATGCAGGTCGCAAGTGACCTGGCCCCAGTGCTTAGTTTTCCCATTATTCCCATTACGGCCTTTTCTTTGGGAGTGAAGTACGACAGTCCTAAGTCCGTCCAGTTTGCCAAGGAAACATTTGCCACGATGTACCTGGCGTTGGTTGAATCAGCGGCCTTGAGTGTGATTGATATCCATGAAAGACCAAAAAAAGATAAACTCTCAAAGTGGGAAACCAATTTTAGAGGAAAGTCATCTTTCCCTTCAGGGCATGTTGTTCCTTATGCGGCCCTAACATTAAAAACGCTGCAATTTTATGGGCCTTATTGGGCAGCTGTCCCCGGCGCTCTTTTTGTCGCGACATCATTTCAGCGAATCAGAGACGGGAAACACTATCTTTCCGATGTGGTTGGAGGGTTTTTTCTTACAGCATTCGCGGCCGAAGGTGTAAGAAAAGCGGGTAAGTACCAAGAGACTGACACCGCTTATAAATCCATCTTTGACACCTACCGAATTGGCTACACTGCTTATGAAGGTGTCGTTGGGCCAATGATTAGTTTTGATTGGTAAATTTCTTAATCTTTTTGTTTTCTTAAATTTTGAAAGGGCGCATAAGGTGCTACGCTAATACCATGACCAAGTCTAAGAATTTTTTTGAAAAGCTGAGTATCACGCAGGAGCTGATTATTAGCGTTATTGCGGTCATTTTTTTGATGATCTCGCTTCTTGGTTTTATCGTTGCAAAAGCTCTGATTAAAAGTAACGAAGAAAAAATCGCATGGCAGAAAAAATCTAACCTGCAAATTGCGACTAGCCTTCTGGCCGATCCGATTTGGACGGTCGATACCAACAACATTAAAAATGCCGCTTCAACATTCGTCCGCGACGACAACCAAATTATCGCTGTCCGCGTTCTCGATGAGTACGGAGACATCCTGGTTGAAAGCCGCGATCACACTGTCGCGGGGATTGAGTTTAAGGAACTTTTAAAAACAAAGAACCGCTTTCTTGATGCCGGTGATATCAAAAGAAACAACGAAAAAATCGGAAGCATCGAATTCATCTACTCAACTCAGAAGTTTAACGATGAGTTGACCTGGTTAATTATTAAATTAGGTTTTTCATTCTTTTTAGTTGGTCTGGGCTTCGGTTTGATTATCCTTTGGCGCTTAAAGAAAACAATCACTGAGCCAGTTAACAGAATTGTAGAAGGCTCTAAAAAGATTGCCGAGGGTAACTACCAGTTCCAGGTAGAAGAAGAATATGTTCTTGAGTTCCAGCAAATCGCCCAGGCACTAAACGTGGCGATCCGTGCGATTAACGAGCGCGACCTGGAGTTAAAACGCCAGATCATCAAGGCCGAACTTGCGACCAAAGCTAAATCAAATTTCGTATCGACCATGTCCCACGAGATCAGGACTCCGCTAAACGCTATTATCGGTTTAACAGAGTTGACTCTGGATTCAGAATTAACTGGAGACCAAAGAGATAACTTAGAGACTGCCAAGCTTTCAGCAGACTCACTTCTTTCCATCATCAACGACATCCTGGATTTCTCGAAAATTGAAGCGGGGAGACTGGAGCTTGAAACTCTCGATTTTGATATGATTGATGTGCTTCAGGAATGCGAGAAAATCCTTTCACTTTCAGCGAAGAAAAAATCTATCGGTCTGAGATTGTATTTTGCTTTAGAAGAAAATTATCTTTTTAAAGGTGACCCATTCAGGATTAAGCAGATTCTTCTTAACCTGATCAACAACGCTATTAAGTTCACTCCGGAAGGAGGAGAAGTTCATGTCCGCCTGGATATCATTGACCGCAATAACCAAGCGGCCCTGATTCGTTTTGAAGTTCAGGACACAGGGATTGGTATTGATAAAAACAAGATGGAAAATCTATTTGAAGCTTTCAGCCAGGAAGACCAAAGCACGACTCGCAAATTTGGTGGAACAGGGCTGGGTCTTTCAATTTCAAAACGCCTGATTGATCTCATGGGTGGGATGATTGGAGTTGATAGTGAAGTGAATGTGGGAAGTACATTCTGGTTTCAGATTCGTTTAAAAGAAGGAAAATAAGAGAGTTCTTCTAAATCCAGTTGCGGGATTTATAATCTATTAAAGTCACAGTGATCGTTCTCTCAATGTCGTAGTTATAGACTTGCCCCAATTCTTTTTCTGTTTTTGCTCCATCACACGTCCAGTTTGTGGCCGCGAATTCATGGTATTTATCTGGGGTCAGGCGCAGAGGATGTGGGAAGAGCTTATAAATGAAATCGAGAATGATAGTCAGGAGTTTAACTAAAAAAAGTGGCATCGGCAGATAGATCAGCCAGTTTTTCTTCAGTTGCTTTTTAATCTCTAAAATAAGCTCGTTAAAAGTCACGACCTGCGGGTGAGAGCTGTAGTAAACGGTCGTCTTTTTTTCTTCGATCACTTTGACAATCGTATTCACTAAATCAAAAACGCAAACGAAACTGTAGAGTTTTTCCTTTGAGCCAAAACCTGGAAGCAGGATCACTCCACTTTGAACCATTTTAAAAATATCTAAAACGGCAGCGTCGCGGGGACCAATCACCATTGGTGGTCTGATGACCGCGAGGTCAAAAGTTTTTGGGGCCACTTCTTTAAGCACTTCTTCGGCCTGTTTTTTAGATCTTCCGTAAATGCTTACTGGAAGATCCATGTCGTTTTCATTTCTCTTTTCAGTGCCGGCACTAGGGCCTGCGGCCGCGAGAGAAGAGATGAGAACGAAGTGCAGGGAAGTGTATTTCTTTTTTAAGTTGTTAACTAAGTTGCGCGTGCCTTCTGTATTTACGCGGTAGAATTCATCGGTGCGGTAGGCGTGGACGATTCCCGCAGTGTGCACACATGTATTTAAATCAGCAGGAAGAGTCTCAACCCACGATAAGTTATCCTGATCGAGGTCACCTTTTACGACTTGCAGACGCTCGTGCGCAGAAAGAGCAAGCTTCTTTGGGTTTCTCACCAAAGCAAAGACATCGTGCCCGTCTTTTAAAAGTCTTTCAATAAGGTGGCCGCCGACAAAACCACTGGCGCCGGTGACGAGAATTTTCATTAGAGGGCCTTTTCAACCAAGCGGTAGCGTTTGTAAGCAGGGCCAGACATTCTGATAAGTGGCTTGTTCATTTCCACATTTGTTTCCAGAATCCAGCTGAGCTCAACGTTTTTGATACGCGGGTTTTGTTGAATAGAAACCTGCAAGTTTTTGTAAAGCAGAGTCTCTAGTCCCATTTTTCTGTATTCTTTTTTGACTCCCATCATAATGACGCGTGCGCGGTTGATGCGGGATTTGGCCGTTAGAAGTTTAAAGATTGCAACTGGGCCTAAGCGACCACTTGGGATCGTTTTAAAAACCTGGTTTAAGTCTGGAAGAGCTAGGATAAAACCAGCTTCTTTTCCGTCCACCATTGCGTATTGGATAAGTGTTGGGTCGACGATGGCCTTAAGGTCTTTGGCCGTATGATCAAATTCCGCCTTAGTCATAGGAACGAATCCCCAGTTAGCTTCCCAGGCAGAGTTATAAATTTCAAAAATAATTTCGAGTTCTTTCTTCCAGTTTTTTAAATCAACAGTTCTGTAAGTAACTTTTGATTTCTTTTCTGTTCTGGCCGCAATGTCCACAATGATCTGCGGTAGTTTGATGTCTGGAGACAGATTGTAAGCAAGAAGGTCCATCGCTTTAGCAAAACCCATTTGGTTAAAAAGAGTTTCGTAGTAAGGAGGATTGTAGGTCATCATGATTTGTGGAGCATCGTCGTATTTATCAACTAAAAGCCCACACTCGTAGTTTGTTCCCGGGTTCATCGGGCCCTGCATGCTTGTGAGTCCTTTTTTCTTTAAGTACTCAGCGGCCACATTAACTAGCCCTTGGGCCACTTCAAGATCTTCGATGGCCTCGAAACAACCGAAGTGTCCAACGCTGTTGTTTTCATGCTTGTTATAAGTGTAGTTGTGAATCGCCATGATTCTTCCAACGACCTTATCGTTTTTGTAAGCAAGCCACGCCTTAACGTCAGCAGTTTTATAAAACGGGTGTTTTGGATTTAAGAGGTCTTTAAGCGCCATCTTTAAAAGCGGCACCCAGTGAGGATCGTTTTTATAGATCTCCCAAGGGAGATCTATAAAAGCGTTTAAATCTTTTTTATTAGAGAGCTCAATTTCGCGGATGGAGATTTTGCTCATAAGTTTTAGTGAAGGTGGTTAGGGATATCGAAGATTTTCTTCGCTTCAGCAAACACTTCAAGAACTGTTGATAGGTCTTCACGATTGTGTGAGGCCATATAACTTGTTCTGATAAGAGTTTCTCCCTTAGGTACTGCTGGTGGAAGAACCGGAGTACAGAAGACACCCTTAGACTCAAGCCACTTTGTCATCTTTAGAGCTTTCATGTCGTCACCGATGAAAAGCGGGATGATTGGAGTTTGAGACCCGTAAGTGAAGAACCCAAGTTCTTTGAATCCATTTCTCATGAATTCAACGTTAGACCATAGGTTGTTAAGGATTGTTTCATCGTTTTGAACCACATCAATACACGCAGAAACTGTCGCAACAGCAGCTGGTGGCATTGAAGCTGAGAACATGAACGAACGAGCAGAGTGACGAACGTAATCGATAGCATCTTTTGATCCTGAGATCACACCACCGATAGAAGCAAACGACTTAGAGAATGTTCCCATGTTGAAGTCTACGTCTTTTGTTACGTCGAAATGGGCCATTGTCCCGCGACCTTGAGGTCCCATAACCCCTAGACCGTGAGCATCGTCTACGTAGACGTAAGCGCCGTATTTTTTAGCAAGTTTTACAACTTCTGGAAGGCGAAGGATATCACCTGTCATCGAGAAAACCCCATCAGCAACGATGATGACGCGGTTAAAGCGAGACATGTTGCTCTCAAGAAGTTCTTCCAGAGAGGCCATATCGTTGTGCTTGTATTTGAAAGTTGTTCCAAGAGAAAGTCTTGAAGCATCGATGATTGAAGCGTGGTTTTCAGAGTCAAAAAGCATTAAGTCTTTTGGACCACAGATTGCCGAAAGCGCACCAAGGTTTGCTTGCATACCAGTTGAAAAAACGATCGCTTTTTCATGTCCTAAGTAAGTCGCTAGTTTTTCATCAAGTTCTTCGTGGATATTAAGGTTACCGTTTAAAAAACGTGATCCTGTACATCCTGTTCCGTATTTTTCTACTGCTTTAATCGCAGCTTCTTTAACAGCTGGGTGGTGAGTAAGGCCTAGGTAATTGTTAGATCCAATCATGATCTGCTTTTTACCTTTAACAGTTACTGTTGAAGCTTCAGTTTCTTCGATTGCTCTAAAAAAGAAGTATAGATCGTTGTCGCGTAGGAGATTGGCGCGTTCAATGATTTTAGCATCACTAAACGGTTTTTTGCCGCCATTAGAGTTAGTATTGGCCATTTGCTCGCCCTGGAGGTTGTCTTGTAAATTGTGTTTCATAGTATCGGCAAAACTACTCCTCTAGGCCTTCTACGTCAATTAATTATAGGCCTGTATGAAAATAATATCGGGACCAAAGTAGGGCGCCAAAAGTAACTAAAGGGCTTAATAACATTGGGATGGGGAAGACCTATTCGGCCTTCTTGGAAAGGATGGTATCGAACTTTTTCTTCATCTCCTCACCACGGGCTTCGGTCGAGATTTTGATGTAGAGTTCGTCCTCGGTTTTGCGAGGTAGGCCCTTAAAAGAGATCCCTACTTTAAAGCGGCCACTTGGCTTGCCGGCTTCGTCGGCCAGTGGGATATGAACGGCAATTTGAACTGTCGGGATGTGGTAATTTTTGCGGTCAAAGCGCAGGGTGCAGTCGGTAAAGACCTTGCCTTTAGCGAAGCGCTCGACTTCGGCCTGCTCAATGGTAAAGCTGGTTCCACTTACTGAGATATCCAGGGCATCAAAAACCTGGTCGTCGATTTTAAATTGAATAGGGATAACGTCGCTGGCCGCCAGACGGAAGTTACCGCGGGCCTGGCTTTTATAAATGTCCTGCTGGATCTCTAATGAATAAGTCAGGTCTTCCGGATGGAACTTTAGGCGTCCACCAGTAAAGTAGTTGATCTTATCTTCAATAGGGATTTTAACCAGAACCTGTTTGCCGGCCTTGGTGCTACCGGTGATTTTCGTCATCAGTTTCCCGGTTGGCTTAAGCTTGATAATTTTCGGGTTCGGGAAGTATTCAACGGCCTCGTAAATTTCGGCCTCTTCTTCAGATTCGCCCTTCTCCCAGATAGTAAGCGGCGGAGAGTCCTCAAGGGTACAATGCATGCTCATCGTCTCAATAAAATCTTCATGAGAGGCGATTTGAAAGTAATGTTTCTTGTTTGGGTCCTTTTTCTCGCTCATAAATAAACAATCGACAACTTGCGGCCTAAACTTTAATCCTAGTCCATGGGAAGCCCTTAATTTTTGTGACTTTACCTTAATAGTTGAGTAGAATCCGGGGTCATGAGTACATTGAATGGATTTAATCTCGATAAGATGGAGGTCGAACTCCTGGATGGCAAGGCCATTTATAAGCTCTTGACTCCGGAGGGCCCGGTTCTTTTTAACGACTTAATCGGAAAAGACTTAAAGCTCATCTATCACAAGGAAATTAACTGCACGAACTGCGGGAAAAAGACGGCCAAGAGTTATTCTGGGGGCTACTGTTACCCGTGTTCTATCAAGCTCGCTGAGTGCGATATGTGCATTCTTAGACCTGAAACCTGTCATTTTGAAAGAGGGACTTGCCGCCAGCCGGACTGGGGATTAGAGAACTGTATGATTCCTCATTACGTCTACCTGGCCAATTCTTCAGGGCTTAAAGTCGGGATCACTAGAACATCTCAGATTCCTATCCGTTGGATTGATCAGGGAGCGACACAGGCCCTGCCCATTTTGAAAGTGGGGACTCGCTACCAGTCGGGGGTTTTTGAAAAATTACTCTCGAGTGAGGTCAACGATAAGACAGATTGGCGCAAGATGCTTAAGGGCGTGCCGGAAGAAATCGATTTGCAAGCAAAGCGCGATGAACTTTTTGAGCTTTTTGGCGATGATCTCGATGACCTGGAAGGCCAGTTCGGAAGTGATCATGTAAGCATCCTGGAAAATGAAGACGTGATCGACATTGAATACCCGGTACTGACTTACCCGGAAAAAGTCTCTTCCATGTCTTTTGATAAACAAGAGGTCGTGGGCGGTAGGCTCCTCGGTATCAAGGGGCAGTACTTAATTTTTGATGTTGGTGTTATCAACATAAGAAGCCATACTGGCTACAAGGTTCATCTGGAACACTAAATATATTTGGAAATGAGGATTGATTATGAAAACTGACGCACCAAAAGTGATTAAATTAAGCGAGTATAAAAAACCTGATTACCTGGTTGAAACAATCGATTTAGTTCTTCACCTGGACAATACAAAAACTCTGGTTCAGTCGACGATGAAAATCAAGAGAAACACTGACGAAGTGACTCCTTTGATTCTTAACGGAGAAGAGCTGGTTTTAAAATCAATTAAGCTTAACAACGAAACATACACTGATTATGTTCACTCAACAGAAAACCACTCGCTGACTTTAAATAAAGTACCAGCAGAGTTCACGCTGATGATTGAAAATGAAATCAACCCGGAAGCTAATAAGACTCTTGATGGATTATACAAATCAGGAACGATCTTCTGTACACAAAACGAACCGGAAGGATTTAGAAGAATCACTTTCTACGTTGACCGCCCGGACAACATGGCGAAGTTCACGACAAAAATCGTAGCCGATAAAAAACTTTATCCAATCCTTCTTTCTAACGGTAACCCGATTGCTCGCGGTGACCTTGAAGGTGGAAAGCATTTCGTGACTTGGGAAGACCCGTTTAAAAAGCCTGCTTATCTCTACGCGCTTGTTGCTGGAGACCTGGGGGTTATTAAAGATACTTTTAAAACAAAATCAGGACGCAATGTTGCTTTAGAAATCTACTGCGACAAAGGAAATGAAAATAAGTGTCACCACGCAATGGAGTCACTGAAGAAATCAATGAAGTGGGACGAGGATCGTTTTGGTCTTGAGTACGATCTTGATATTTACATGATCGTAGCCGTTGATGCTTTCAACATGGGAGCGATGGAGAATAAAGGTCTAAACATCTTTAACTCTGCTTACGTTCTTGCTGATCAAAAATCAGCGACTGATACAAACTTCTACGGGATCGAATCAGTGATCGGTCACGAGTACTTCCACAACTGGACAGGAAACAGAATCACTTGCCGCGACTGGTTCCAGTTAACACTTAAAGAAGGCCTAACAGTATTTCGCGATCAGGAATTCTCTGCTGACATGAACTCAAGAAGTGTTGAGAGAATCCAGTCGGTCATGGGTCTTCGTGCAGCTCAGTTTGCTGAAGATGCAGGTCCAACATCTCATCCGATTAAGCCAGCGACGTACATGGAAATTAACAATTTCTATACGGCAACGATCTATGAGAAAGGGGCCGAAGTTATCCGCATGATCCAGACTCTTTTAGGAATTGATGGATTTAGAAAAGGGATGGACAAGTACTTCGAGCTTTTCGACGGACAAGCAGTAAGAACAGAAGACTTTATCCATGCGATGAGCGTGGCCAATAACAATTTTGATTTTACTCAGTTTAAAAACTGGTATGGCCAAAACGGAACACCGTTATTGAAAGCGACATCGAAATACGATGAAGCAGCTAAGCGTTTTACGCTGACACTGACTCAGACTCTTCCGGCAAATGCGCCAAAAGATGCCAAAGCTTATCATATGCCAGTGAGAGTGGGATTGATTGACAGCACAGGAAAAGATGTTGCGACAAAGGTTCTTGAGTTAAAAGAAACAACTCAAGACTTCGTGTTTGAAAACATCACTTCAAAACCAATTGCTTCCGTTAACCGCGAGTTTTCAGCTCCGGTTAAGTTAACAACTGACTTAACTTTTGATGAACAATTATTCTTGATGGCCCACGACTCAGATTCGTTTAACCGTTTTGAAGCGGCCCAGGTTGTGTCGACAAAACTGATCTTAGATTTAATTGAAGATGCAAAGGCAAAGAGAACGCTTGAGTTAAATTCAAAATACGTTGAAGCATTCGGAAAAATTCTTGCTGATAACACGATTGATGAAGCGTTCAAGGCGCTTTCAATGTCGATTCCGGGAGAAGGTGTTCTTCACCAGGAGCAAGCTGAGATTGCTTACCCGGAAACTGAAGCCGTTCGCACTTTTGTAAAAAAGACTCTGGCGACAGCTCACCAGGATACATTGGTAAAACTTTATAAATCGATTGAGCAAAAAGAATACAAGCTTGATCCTAAGTCAATGGGACAGCGCGACCTGAAGAATAAGTGTCTTGATCTTCTTTCATACGTGGAAGGTGGCAAGTACAACTCACTTGCTTTTGATCACTTCAAAACAGCAACGAACATGACAGATGAGATCGGAGCGCTGACAACAATTGTTCACGCTAACTCTGTTCATAAAGATGAAGCGCTTAAAGCTTTCTACGACAAATGGAAACACGAGACACTCGTTATGCAAAAATGGCTAACAGTACAAGCGAGTGCTTCTCATGAGTCGACATACGATGCGATCTTGAAGCTGGAAAAAGACGCTGTCTACGACCGCACGATCCCGAACTTGGTGCGCGCACTTCTTGGTCAATTTGTAGCGACCAACAAGGTTCAGTTTAACCACCCATCTGGACGCGGTTATAAACTGGTTGCGGATCGCCTGTTAGAGCTGGATAAATTAAACCCACAGGTGGCTTCACGCCTGGCTTCGGGCTTTAAGGATTTCAAGCGCACACCTAAAGCGCTTCAAGACCTGATGAGACCAGAGCTTGAGAGAATCATCAAAACTGATGGGCTTTCAAAGAACGTTTACGAGATCGTTTCTAAGATTTTAGGTTAATGAATCTCAGGCAAAAAATCCTTTTTAAAATAATGAACTTCTGGCCTCCTTTTTGGGGGGCCGGGATTCGTATTGACCACGTTTCAAATGATTTTTTAGAAGTCGATGTCTCACTCAAGCTTAGGTTTTGGAACCGCAACTACGTGGGGACAGCTTACGGAGGCTCTCTTTATTCGATGACTGACCCTTTTTACATGCTGATGCTAATTCAGCTTTTAGGAAGAGGGTATATTGTGTGGGATAAGGCCGCTTCAATCAGGTTCAAAAGACCTGGAACGACAAAAGTTTTTGCTCAATTCAGGCTGACGCGCGAACAGGTCGAAGGCTATAAAGAAGAGTTAAAAGGCAAACATAAAATCGAGCCAGTACTTACTGTGTATATCAAAGACGATGAAGGCAATGTGATTGCTGAAGTCGACAAAACAATCTACATCAAAAAGAAACTCTAGTTTTTTCTACAAACTGTTTTTTTATCAAGTGTAAAACCTGTGTCTCCAGGTTTTAGGGGATCGGGGATGCGAAAATCAATTGAGATGATGTTCTCAGTTGTTCCTTTTTGTCCGTCTAATTTATCCAGCAGAAGTTTAACTGTGACATCGCGGTCGATGTGGCCGGCGATTTTTCCCTGTTCAAGCCTGGGCATACTGATGACGTATTCAGATTGAGTCTTTTCGTTGACAATGAGTTTGATTCCATCTTCTTTAGCGCGCACGACTCCCTTAGCGGTGTACTCTCCGCACTCAGTGATGAGGGCAGCATTAAGTGATGCCGGAAGTAGGAGAAGAAGAAAATATTTCATGAGACCTGAGTTCCTAAAAAATTAAAATACAATTTTACGGCAGGGATCATCGACGTTCATCGATTGTTTCTGACGATAGAGTTCATCGTAAAACTTCTTTTCTTGTAAGGCAATTTTTTCAGCAGTATCGCGGTTATTTCCGATTTGCTGAACCAGTTTTTTCCCATCTTCTTTTGCTGTTTTTAAGTTTGGAAATTTAGTGATGATTTCCTGCTGCTTCTTCTTGATTTGATTCCATACCTGAAAGATGGCGTCGTCTTGAGCTATGTCCAGCGCAGTTCTTTTTTTATCGGCGCGGTATTTTGCAAGATTTGCCAGAGTTTTGTCTGGTTCCAGATTTAACATTTGTCCCCAGGTAAAATCGAGAGACCAATCTCTCACTTTTTTACCATTGAGCATAATTGGAGCGGAGAAAACCTCCTTTTTATTGACTGCAAGAGCTCCAATCGAATTGGCCGTTCTTAGGATTTCATCCTGTTGTCTTTTGTAGTCGAGAAGAAGTTTTTTTAACTCTTCTCCGTTATATCCTTTTTTTGTTCCTCTGGCCGCCGCTTGAAGCCTGTCGATCTGGGCAAAGAGAGCGCTGAATTGTTGATCTCTCACACAAGTAACGCAGTCACTTGAGTTCTTGAGCATGTAATCTGTCAGCTTATCAGCTTTCGGATCGTAGTAGTAAAGGTAAGGAGTGATATTAGCATAAACTTCCGCAGTGATCTCTTCACCTTCGTCAGTTGAAATCATAGGGTAGGCAGCATCTCTGGTATCAGCGCGCGCATTTAAAAAGGCCATTTCTAATGTCGTTCCTTTTTTGAGGTTCTTCATCAATTGTCCGGAAAAAGCACTGTCGCCGGCGTATCCGTAATGATTTGGCCCTGTGGCTGTAATAATACAAGTGTTGGGAGCGTCCTTTTTGAGCGCCATTGTATTTCCCGAGTGGCAGCTAAGGTCAACAAGTCCAAGCCTGATGCCCTTTTCATTGGTGAGTTTAACCAGCTCTTCCAGGTCATCCATGCTTACAAGCTGTGTTCCTGAAAGACTATTAAGGTCAGTGGCCTCTCCACCGGAAGCGGCCACTGAGTGAGTTTTTTTATTTCCAACTTTTGCGGCCCCGTGAGTGTTCATGATAATCATAAGCTGATCGCCGGACTTAATATCACCAAGAAGAATACGGGCCTTGTATTCCTCAATCATTTTTTTGTAGTTCTCTGGAGTGAAATTTGAAATAGGTGCAACTGGAGTAGGGTACTCAGAACTCATCAACTGTTCTGTCTCCGCGTGTCCTCCGTTAAATGAAATCTGATACTGCCAATCAGTTCCTTTGAGATTTTTTCCCAGTGTCTTCATCGTGCTGTCGAAGATCGTTGAGTTTCCTTGAGGCTCACCACCGCCACCCATGATGGCCATGAAGCTTTCCGCTTTTAGAGTTGTTGATGAAAGAAGGATTGAAGCGAGGATCAGTGTTTTAATTTTCATCCAATCATTAAAACATAAGAGGCTGATTTGGTTCAAGAAAATTGCCCCCCTTCGAGGAGAGTCCCAGAAGAGGGGGGGCAACTATTAGATATTATTGAAGTAAACTTTTTCCAGTTGATTTTAAATCGTCACAAGCTGTGGCAATTCTTTCTGTCATCATTTTCTCAGCAGACTTCATCCACTCGCGAGGGTCGTAGTGTTTTTTCGATCCAACTTCTCCGTCAACTTTTAAAACTTTGTCGTAGTTCTTCAACATGAAGTCTACAACTGGTCTTGTGTATGCGTATTGAGTGTCAGTGTCGATGTTCATTTTAATTACACCGTAACCTAGAGTTTCGTGAATTTCAGAAAGCTCACTTCCAGATCCACCGTGGAAAACTAAAAAGTGTTCAGCTTCAGCACCGAAAGCTTTTTTTACAGCGTCCTGACCATCTTTTAGGATTGTCGGGCGAAGTTTTACGTTTCCTGGCTTATAAACACCGTGTACGTTTCCAAAAGTCGCAGCGTACATGAATGTTCCGATAGGGCGAAGAGCTTTTGCGATCTCTACCATTTCTTCTGGAGTCGTATAGAGTTTGTCAGCAGGAGCGTGTTCGTTATTAACACCGTCTTCTTCTCCACCAACAACACCAGTTTCGACTTCAAGAATAAGTTCGCTTTTAGCAAATCTCTCAAGAAGTTCTTTTGATTTTTTGATGTTTTCATTTAACGGAAGTTCCGAACCATCAAACATGTGTGAGTTAAATAAATTTGGAAGACCTTTTGCACGTCTTTTTTCTGTTTCTTCAACCAGTGGAAGCATAAAGCTGTCTACGTATTGAGGGTGGCAGTGATCTGTGTGAAGGGCGATTAGAATATTGTATTTTTCGGCCATCAAGTGGACGTGCTGAGCGATAGAAATAGCCCCTAGTGCCATATCTCCTACGCCTTGCCCAGAAGCGAATTTCCCGCCTCCCGTAGACACTTGAATGATACCATCAGACTTTTTATCGGCGAAGGCCTTTAGTGCGGCATTGGCCGTCGACATAGAAGTCACGTTAATGGCCGGATATGCGTACCCGCCGGCTTTTGCTCTCTCTAGCATTTGTTTATATTGTTTAGGTGTGGCGACTGGCATTATATCTCCTTGGTACTTATTTGCAGAACTATTTGGGAGAGAGTTTATCTTTTACGTCTCTTATTCGCTATAAAAATGCACTTCTAAGGTACATTTTTTCTGTCTTTGCAGAACTCTTAAAAAGTAAGATTCGTGTCTACCTTTTTTATGCGATATAAAAATGCACCTGGGGGTGCATTTTTTCTGCAAATTTGTTACTATCGAAATTCCATAATTTTTATGACTTGAGGTATCTATGCTAAAAAAAGTAGAAAAAAAATATTCTGCGAAAAAAACACCAAAAGCTGAGCTTAAAAAATGGTACGAGCTTATGACTCTTGGTCGTATGCTTGATGAGCGCGCTCCAAACTATTTAAAACAAGCGGTTGGTTGGTCTTACCACGCACCATACGCCGGCCACGATGGAATCCAGTTAGCTATCGGACAAACATTCGTAAGAGGAGAGGACCACCTTTTCCCTTACTACCGCGATATGCTGACAGCTGTTTCAGCTGGAATCACAGCTGAAGAAATTATCCTTAACGGTATTTCTAAGGCGACAGATTTAGCGTCTGGTGGACGTCACATGTCTAACCACTTTGCTAAGCCAGAGTGGAAAATCCACAACGTTTCATCTTGTACAGGTAACCACACGCTTCACGCAGTTGGTGTTGCCCGCGCAATGAAGAGATACAAGCACAAAGGTGTAGCATTCTCTTCTCAAGGTGAATCATCTGTATCTGAAGGGTACTGTTACGAAGCCATCAACGGAGCTTCTTGTGAGAAACTTCCAGTTGTTTTCGTTTTCCAGGACAACGGATACGGGATTTCTGTTCCAAAAAGAGACCAGACAGCAAACGAAAGAGTTGCTGATAACTTCTCAGGGTTCTTAAACCTGACAATCATCCACTGTGACGGAAAAGATGTTTTCGATTCTATGTCAGCAATGGAAGAAGCAAGAAGAATCGCGATTGAAAAATGCGAGCCAGTTATCGTTCACGCAGACTGTGTTCGTATCGGAAACCACTCGAACTCTGATAAACACGAATGGTACCGCGATGAAGAAGAAAGAGCGGCAGCAAAAGCTCAGGACCCATACCTGGCCTACAGAAAAGAACTATTAAGCTCAAAAGTTTTCACTGAAGCTGAACTAAACGCTATTGATGAAGAACAAAAGAAGGTGGTTTTAGACGCTCACACAAAAGCGATGAAAGCACCAAACCCAACTCCGGAATCAATCTTTGATAACCTATGGCCAGAGTCATACGTGTCGACAAAATACCCGGAAGGAATTCACAATGAAAAAGGCGAAGAGACTAAATTCATCGACGCTATCAACGGAACGCTAAAAGCAGAATTCCGTCACAACCCAAATACATTCATTTGGGGACAGGATATGGCCAACAAAGAAAAAGGTGGTATCTTCAACGTTTCAAAAGGTATGCAACAGGAATTCGGAATTGAGCGCGTATTTAACGGGCCAATCGCTGAAGACTTTATCTTAGGAACTGCAAACGGTTTCTCTCGTTTTAGAGACGATATCCGCGTGTGTGTTGAAGGGGCAGAGTTCGCTGACTACTTCTGGCCGGCAATGGAACAATACATTGAGATGTCTCACGACTACTGGAGATCAAACGGAGCGTTCTCTCCGAACGTTATTATCCGTCTTGCTTCTGGTGGATACATTGGTGGGGGACTATACCACTCACAAAACCTTGAAGGATCTCTAGCAGCTATCCCTGGAATCAGAATTGTTGTGCCGTCATTTGCTGACGATGCAGCTGGGTTACTAAGAACTGCTTTCAGATCTAAAGGACCAACTTTATATCTTGAACCAAAGTCGCTTTATAACTCAAAACAAGCGATGGCCGTTGTTCCTGATGACTTCGAAGTTCCATTTGGAAAAGCTCGTGTAAGAAGAGAAGGGACTGACTTAACAGTTATCACTTACGGAAACACAACTCACATGTGTCTTGAAGCTGCTGAAAAACTAGCGACCGAAGGATACAACGTAGAAGTCGTGGATCTTCGTTCTATTATTCCTCTTGATGAAGAGACAATTATCAATTCAATCAAGAAAACAAACCGCTGTTTAATTGTCCACGAAGATAAAGTATTCGGTGGATTCGGTGGAGAGTTAGTAGGGATCATTAACGATAAGGCGTTTGAGCACCTAGATGCGCCAGTTAAGCGCGTAGGCTCTACATTCACTCCTGTTGGATTCAACAGAATTCTTGAGCGTGCGATTCTGCCAAACACAGACCGCGTGTACCAAGGAATGTTAGATCTACTAAAATACTAAGTTAATCAATTTCGTCGCCCTTTTGGAGATTAGTCCAGAAGGGCGATGTCAAAACTTCCCAATCACTTTCATTTACTAATTTATGTTATCCTTTTTTAGGTATTTCTTATTTATTTCTTATTTATGTAATTTCTAGAGATGGATCTCGCTCATGAGTAAAACCCTTGTCATCTGTGATAATGAATTTCTAAGCACGTTATACGTCATGAACCTGGAAGTGTATCTCGCTACCAAGGCCGAACTTGTCACGACGATTGAGGCGGGGATAGCTATCCATAAAGCGAAGAAAAATTTCGATCTCATCATCTCATTAGACACCATCAATAAGCGCGATGCTTTTAAAGAAATTAACGAATACCGCGGCTCTTATGGAGTGAAGACTCCTTTTATTAGAGTCGGAGGCGATGAAGACACAGATATCGATGTTAAAACATTTGCTGTCTCTTCACGCTATAACATTCAATCAATTCTCAAAAAATCAGCTTCTATTTTAGGAGTGACGGCCAAGCAGATGGCCGAAATGCAAATGGGTGCTTATTATCCCATCTCAATGGCACCGGTTGAAGGATTGACTAAGGCCCCTTGTAACCTTTATCTCTCAGTTGATTCCCAATACAAGATGCTTGCCCGTCGCGACGACACAATTGATGAAAGTATCAAGAATGCAAAGGCCACAGGTGTAGACACCATTTACGTCCGCAGTACTGACCGCCTGGTGATGGTGAACAATGTTTCTTTGAAACTTATTGAACGCATCACTGAGGCCCTGAAGAACAGTTCAGGAATGACGACTGATAAAAAAGTAGAAGTCCTTAACGATGGATTTGAATTTGCCGCCGCCAATTTATTTTCGACAGAAGAAATCAGGCAGGAAATGGCGGAAATTGCCACAGCTTCGGCCAAGGTTATGTCTGATGTTGTGAAGGACAATGCTCAGTTAAAAGGACTTCTTGCCACTATGTTGAGTAACAAAAGTGGTTACATCTTCACGCACTCGATGATCACTAGCTACGTGGCCAATCATATTATTAAAAATGTTACCTGGGGAGGAGAAGGTCAGTCTGATAAGATTAACTTTGTACTCTTCTTTCACGATATCTATCTTTCTCCGATTTATTTAAAACACCCGCAACTTAAATTTGAAAAGGCCCTTTTGGATAATCCGGCCCTTTCTGAAAAAGAAAAAGATATCATTATGAATCACGCTAAATTAGCAGCGGAGTTAGTCGTGACTTATAAGCGTTGCCCGATGGGGGCAGACGTTCTTATAAAGCACCACCACGGGATGAAAAAAGGTTCTGGTTTTGCCAATAAGTACCCTGAAGATCTTTCACCATTGTCTAAAGTACTTTTGATTGCAGAAGCGTTCGTTGAAATTTTTGTGGCGACGACAGATAAGAAAGAAAAAGTGGAAATGAAGCTTATTATTCCTAAGCTGATCGAGGAATTTGTCTCACCATCTTATATTAAGATAATTCAGACACTAGTGAATCTTCCTTTGTAGACCTGGAAGTTGAATCATTTATCGACTTGAGAAATTCCAGCATTAACTCTGGTTGTAAATCTTCAAATGAAATGTCTTTTTGCAAAATACGACTTACATTCGAGTAAGCACTTCCCGGAAGTCCGCATGGGAAAATCATGGACAAAGCTTCCTGAATTTTTTGATCTTCACCTAAATTCAAGGCCACTCCATGATAAGTCACAAACTTTCGTGTAGAGAGTCCTATAGAGGCGATCTTAAACTGTTTTGCCCAAAGACCTAATAAATCAGATCTGACTTCAAGTGATTGGAGACCATACTTTTTTTCTAACACATTTTTGATTAGAGATAGTGCCAGTAGCATAAAATCAAAAACTTTATATTTTTTATGATCCAGCGAAATCATAGGATAGAGAACGATTTGTCTTTCATGGTGGAAAGTAATACCTCCACCTCTTTTGATCCTGTGAATTTTTAGGGATAGTTGCTCTTCAATTAATGGATCAAAATCAATAAGAGGAATGATATCTGTCGCTGTTTTTTGTAATCCTCTCCCAAGAGTCAGGCAACTAGGGTGTGAGCAAAAAATGAATAGTGATTCATCGGGATGCTCATAAATTTTTTCGACCATGATTTCTTGGAATGAATGGGCGAGCTCGTACGGCCAGGATTTTTTTATGATAACGGCCGTTGTTGCGTGAACTTGGATATCTTGGGGAGTTAAAGAAAAATCTTCGAGCTTTATGCCTTTAAAGATTTTCACTTCATGTGCCCCTTGATTTTTAGGTGCTCCATATAGTCGGCCGCTTTATAGCTGCTTCTGACCAATGGACCTGAGGCGACGAATTTAAAGCCCATTTCATAGGCCTTCTCTTTTAACATCTCAAATGTAGACGGATGATAATACTCCAGGACTGGAAGATGTCTTTTGGTCGGGCGCAGGTATTGGCCGAATGTAATAATGTCGACATCAATGGCCCTTAAATCCTTCATTGTGGCGATGAGTTCATCAACAGTTTCCCCCAGGCCAACCATTAATGAGGTTTTAGTACTGATGTCTGGATAATGCTTTTTATAAAACTCGAGGCATTTTAAAGTCTGCTCATAGCCGGCCCTTCGGTCGCGCACATCATATGTCAGGCGTTCCACTGTTTCGACATTTTGGGCGATCACAAATGGAGAGCTTTGTGCCAAAGTGTGCATGTGTTTTTCTGATCCATTAAAATCAGGAACGAGAGTTTCAATTAACGTTGAAGGATTGCTCTGTTTAATTGCTTTAACGACATTGGCAAAATGAGATGCACCATAATCTTCGAGATCATCTCGGTCTACAGAAGTTACAACCAGGTATTTCAGATTCATTACCTGGGCCATTTTTGCAGCGTTGGAAATTTCATCAAGATCCAACTTCCCCCCAGGGTTACCAGTGTCTACGTGACAGAACTTGCATGCCCTGGTGCATGTTCCACCTAAGATCATTATCGTTGCTGTTTTGGCGGCCCAACATTCGCTTAAGTTCGGGCATGCGGCCTCTTCACAGACGGTCCAGAGTTTATTTTTTTTTAATTCAGCTTTTACTTCCCGGTAATTTTCACCACCGGGAAGCTTCACTTTAAACCATTCAGGCTTTTTTTCGATGTCTATTTTTTTAGTAAAGCTTTTCTGGGCCCGAACTTTTTTTTCAAGGATTTTTCTTTTTTCGTCTTCGTAGTTGTAGTCAGTCTTGCTCATTGTCGTTCTCTAAGGACTTCCATTTTAGTTCGCCACTGCCATTAAAATCCTCCAGCTCTTTGCGGGTAAGCTTTTTTCCAGAGAGTAGTCTCTCGATAACTTTTATGGCCGCACGATTCTGTCTGAGTTTATGGCAATCTTCTGGATCATGACATAAACGATTTTCTTTTAAAAGATCTAGCATAGGTAAATGTCCACCTTCTAAAAGAATAAGGGCCTGTTTTTGTCCCTTTGCCACTTTATTAAAATGGGTAAGGCCTTGATAGAGAGGAGTCGCGCCATCGGTCTCGCCCAGAAGGTAGGTGACTGGCACGAGCACAGGATACTTTTGGGCATCGTAGATACGATTGTTATTGTGCGAAATGTTTAAAGGTGCGCAGAAGTTACGTTCATCGTCGTTGATGAGATTACTGATGAGCGTTTCACCTGAAAATTCTGAGACCATTGATAATGTTGTGTCTGCCATGCTCATTTCCTGGCAGCCAATCATGCCCATCGTGACATCGCCAAAGCTAAACTCTTCTTCCGGTTTTTCGGGGTTGCCGTAAAAGCTTTGAATAAAGCCGCTGAAGCTTTCTTCATCCATCAAAAGAACCTGCTCTAAAAAACTTTGATATGATCTCAAACCGTTGTTGAGATACATCATCATGTTGGCCACTTTTGAAAACCAGGTTGCAGGAATTCCTGGAGTGTTTGAGAGCTTAAGGATTTTATTCTTCATTTCCGCCGGCAATTGATTGAAGAAATCTTGAATGCGTGCGAGCTTCTTAGGATCGCGCCAAAGGGTCTTGTCGGCCTTATAGACAACGCCTTCTAAAACCAGCGACTTCACCAGCTCTGGATAAAAAGATGCAAAAACAGTGGCGGCCACTGTGCCATAGGAATGCCCGTAGGCCGAGACTTGCGAGAGACCATAGGCATGTGCAACGAGGGCCGCGTCTCTAGCGGTATTTTCAGTGCTGTAAAAGGCCGGATCAAAAAACAATGCTTCACTAAGAGGTCTTGAACAAGAGATTCCTCGTTGCTCGAAAAAGATAACGTTGTAGTGCTCAAGAGAGAATTCACTCGAGCGCGAAGACACTCCAGGACCACCGGTGAAAAAAATCACAGAAGGTTGTTTTGGGTTAAAGGCCTTTTTTAGGTAAGAGTAAATCTGAGTTTGCCCGGCGAGTGGGTTTTGGTAATTAACTGGAACAAAGACGTAACGGAAATGCTCTCCAGATCTCTCTTGTGCATGTTCCTGGCAAACTTCCTCTCCATTTTTATAAACAGGATTCAGGGTGAAACCAAAGGTTTTACCGGCCAGGAGAAAAGAGGCTAGAGTGAAAGCTAGGAGTTTCATAAGTCTCTTTTAGAGACTTTTAGGAGAGAATGCCAGATTTTTGAAAAAATTACTGCCTTTTAACGGCAATATTCCTCTCTAAATTGCGTCTGGATATCAATGGCGTCCCATTCTAAACTCTCGTCGTTTAAATCCCAGTTTAGATACTTTACCTGGACGTAGTGAACCAGTTCGTGGACTACAGAATCGTCCATGCAGCGTTTGTTGGATTCGTAGTAATCGGCCTCATCCATAATGTAGATTTCATTGTTGTCTACGGCGAAGGCATTGGTGATTAAATGAGGTCTAAACCCCCATTGTTTTTCAATCGCATCTTGAAATTGCTTTAGTGGAGTTTTGCTAGAATAGTAAAACTTAGGAAAAGGAATCGAATCTTTTTTAGTCTGATGCTTTTTTTCCAGAACTTTTTCAAAGAGAAATTCCACTGGGTATTTTAGAGTGGCCTCTTTGGCAAAAGTCGTTTGTGTCGTAAAAAGAGCGGCGATTAAAAATAGTGTTTTCATGGGGGAAATTCTAGGAAGGAAGAAAGGCTTTATCAAGGAAGAACTGGCCTCTTTCGAGGCCAGTAATGAAATTACTTAGACTTGTGCGTGTAAGAGCCATCCCAATTTGGAGGAGGAGGCACCTCTTTATAGTCTTCGCACATATGCATCATGCGCTCGAAGCTCTTATCCTCAGGGAATTTCTCATGTAGTGATTTAAAGATTTCAAACGCCTCGTTGAACTTTTGCCCCAGATACATCTGGAAAGCTTCTTCATATTGGGCCAGGGCCTCTCTTTCATTAATCAGGTGATGCCCTGGATGAAGGACTTCATAAATTGTGACGGCGTTTTCTTTTCCTTTTACTTTTACTTTATCCAATGTTCTGAAAACGAACTCTTTTTGTAGTTCTGGTGGAATGGCGTTTTTAGTGTACTCAGAGATATTTAATTGCACGCCATAGAACTTACAAAGAGACTCAAGGCGAGCACCAAGGTTCATGTTATCCCCAAGTGCGGTGTATGAAAAAATTTGATTAGACCCCATGTTCCCAACAGAGCATTCACCTGTGTTGAGACCAATTCCGTGCTTAAAAAGAGGGAAGCCTTCGCGTTCAAATTCTGCGTTGATCGCAGGGAGTCTCTCAATCATTTGCACGGCCCCTTTAACCGCCCAGTAAGAATGATTTTCTAAGTCAACAGGTGCTCCCCAGTAAGCAACCATGGCATCGCCGATATACTTATCCAGTGTTCCTTGATGTTCAAAGAGCGTGTCAGTCATCATTGTCATGTATTTATTTAAACAGTGAGTAAGCTGCTCGGGAGTGAGTTTTTCAGAAATCGAAGTAAAGTCGCGCACGTCGGAGAAGAAGACGGTAATCACTTTCTTTTCTCCTCCTAAACGAACCTTTTCCGGGTTCTTGAGAAGGTCGTTAACAATACTAGGAGCAAGATAGCGCGAGAATGTCCCTTTGATTTTTTTCTTTTCTTTATTCGATTGATAAAAATGCAGGAAGGTTGACCAGGAGTAACAACTCAAAACCGAGAAGAGACAGAAGAAGAGCCTGTTGTTATAGCCTTTAGGAATGAAGTAATACGAGTCTAAGTAGAAAAGTCCACCCATGATGGCAAAGACCGCTACGAAGTCTACAATCGCGTTTCCAAAGAGCATCACACCAACGATCAGGGCACTCCCTCCCAAAAGCATGATCCAGGAAATTTTCGTCGACTCAAGTTCTGAGACCATGAACTTTCCTTCCAGCATCATATGGACCATGTTCATGTGAAAAACGATTCCGGGAAGAATCGGGTCAACAGGAGTGTTACGTAAATCGTTTGCTCCAAAAGCTGTTGATCCAACAAAGACCAGTTTGTCTTTAAAGATTCGCTGCATTTCAGGATCATTGTCTTTGGCCTGGAAAATATCCCAGACACCGACAGTAGGGAAGTGGTCAAGACCACCAAACCATCTTACCTTGGCCTCACCATTGTAATTGACATAAAGATTGCCTTTTTTGGTTTGAATGTAGGCCGTCTCAGTTGAAGGAATATTAACGACAGTGTGATCACCGCTAAAAAACTCGTAGGCCTGCATAGAAAAAGAAGGGAAATACATCCCACCTACGTTGGCAATAATCGGGTAGTGACGGAAAACCCCGTCAGCGTCAGCTTCTGCTTCAATGTGTGAGATCCCTGTCTCTGAGTTGGCCAGGATTTCAATTGGAAAAACTTTTTTCTCAATTAAAAACTCTCGAAGATTGCTTCCTTCTGCTTGCCTGGCATCCATGATGAAATTGAGAAGTTGATCAGGGGCTTCTTTAAAAAAAGTTTCCTGGTCAATCTCATCCGATTCTTTTTTTACAACCGAATAGGGAAGGATAATTTTTTTCGTCGGGTCTGACTGGAAATTTTTAAATGAGGCCCCTAAAAGATTATCTGGTGATTCAGCATTGCATGCGAGTTCTGGTTCAGAGAAAAAAACGTCGAAGGCGACAACTTTAGCGCCGTAGTTGCTAAGTTTGTTGACCAGGTTTGCAATGTGGGTGCGAGTCCACGGCCAGCGTCCAATTTTAGTGAGTGATTTATCATCAATGGCCGCCAGCACCAGGCGGTCGTCTTTTTTGTCGCGGTCAATCGTCAGTTTCATACGTAGATCGTAAAAACGGTCTTCGAAAAATGAAGCGTAGTTATAAAGAAAAGACTGATTGGTGTACGAGTTTAAATCTCTGGCGCTGGTGGAAAGGAAAATACTCCCGGCACTGAAAGTAATGATCGCAGTAATCCCCAGGTACTGGAAAATCCTAAAAAGCATGAGAGCTCCCTTTATTAAAAGCTAAAGCGGTATTCAGTCGTAAAAACGTGTTTGCTGTATGAGTAGTTAGTATCGTCCGACTTATTTTTTGTGAAGTCGTAGTTGATACTAATGCGGCTGCTGGCGCTTAACTCACGGGCAAAATCCACAGAAGGGTTGAAAGTAAATTCAGTCCCGCGTGTGGCCTTTTGTTCTTTGGTGTCAGTGATAGTTGTGGCCATCGCTAATCCCAGAGTGTACTGAGGCATGATTTCCGGAATGATGTAGTCAAAGCGCAGAAGATAAGTGTCAGTATTGGTACTGCTGTTATTGTAGTTGTCGATAAAACTGGCATCAAAAAGTGCAATTAACAGGTGATGAGTTGAAAAAAAGAAAGTCTGGTCAGCACTGAAGCTTGTCGTGTGGTTGCTGATTGATTCATCTTTACCATCGTAATTCTTTCTTTTGATTTTTAGTGTCGTATCACCGATATTGAAATAGCTAAAGCTTTCTCCAAGTGTAAAAGTAAAAGACTTGGCATAAAATTCTTTTTTCTTTTTTGCCTGCCAGTCTTTAAACACGTGAGAGTAATCAATATCAAAAAGCAGGCTTGCAGGTTGCTCCTTCATTTTGTGTTCGTATTTATTTTTTAAATTCACATTCATCGTAAACGAATCGTTTTGGTAAACTTCAGGGCTCGATTGGTTGGCGTGTTGGGTGTAAGTGAAGCGCGCTTCAGGAGAGACGATGTAGCGCTTCTTGATTGGGAAGTCGTATTTTCCGTAGGCTTCAGTTTCAAAAATATAAGATTCTTTTTTTGATTGCTGAACGTTATTTTCTTCGTTGGTTAAAGAAATGTTGTCATCAAACTTAATTTTTTGTGAAACATATCCATTGTAGCGTTTTGGGTTGATACGTCTTCCATTGGCCATGACGTTTGGATCGAGATTGAACTCTACCATCAACTGAGCAATGCGCTGGTTAATTTCTGAAGCAAGAGGCGAGGATTTATCGATATTGTAGGCCGTGCTGAGCATTGGGATAATAAAGCGCTCAACACGTCTTTCCAGGTCTTCACCTTGCTGTGATTTTTCACGGGCAATGGAAAGGAGAGTTTCCGCTAATTGGTAGCGGGCGATTTGTTTCATTTTATCGTCGGAGTCTTTTTCTTTGATTACTTGGGTGTAAGTGTCGCGGGCCTCTTCGTACTCTTCTAGTATTTGCGAAATATGGGCCACATAATAAAGTGAGGCAGGACGATTGAAGTTTTTTTCTGCTGATGTTTTAAAAGCAGTGCGGGCCTTCTTTAATTCGTTAGCAGCATACAGCGCTTGTCCGTATTCGTAGTATAAATCAGCACTCGTACTATTTTCGCTGATCGCTTTTTGAAATTGGGTGATGGCCTGATCGTATTCCTGCATTCTCGAGTAACTTAGGCCCATAAGGTAGGATTTACTTATCTTGGCATCGTTAGAATCGAGTTGTCCAAGAGATTCAATGGCCTTTGGGTACTGGGCGTTTTTGAAATATTTGTAAAATTCTTCAATCGTTGAAGCAGAAAGAGGAGATGAGAGAAGAAGTGTTGTTAACGATAAAAGAGCAGGGGCCCTAAACCTATTGAGAAGCATTTGTTACATCCCTATAACATAAAAAAAGCACCCATCTTGGGTGCTTTTTATAATTTCATATTCTCAATTATTATAGTTGATAATTACTCGGCGTTGAAAATAAATTTTACCTTGGTATTTGGTACCGCAACCCCGCGGTCGGTAGCGGCCTGTTTTGCTACATCATTCTTCTGAAGAACATCCTGAGCGATGTTAGTCAATGTTGTTCTCGATCCCGGTATGCCTGGGGCTGTTGCTGGTGGAGGAGGAACAACTGGTGCAGAGTAAGTGTTGATGAAAGTCTGAGCAGTCGCTGTGAAAATTTCAGGTGGTTTCACCTCGGCAGGAGCAACACTTGCCGGCGCTCTTCCAGAATCTCCCTCTGCTTTTGCAACTTCTTTTGGCTTGTCGCCTTCTGGTTTGGCAGACTCATCTTTTTTATCACTTTTCTCTCCAGCTTTCTCATCTTCTTTTGCTGGGGCCTGTGCCTTTTGGAAGGCCTCAGGGTCTACCACGATGAATTTCCCGGAAGGATCTAACTCCAGACCTGCAGGTGCTTTATATTCCCCAGTAACTTTGTCAATTTTTCCCAGAGTCTCAGGGACGATATAGGTCCCAGAGTTACTATCAAATGGAGCGTTTGATGGAGGAGGGATAATGTTAACAGTATTTAAATCGATAACACTTCCCGCTGGAAGTTTATACTCACCAGTTGTGACGTTGAAGAATCCTTCAGAGCTTCCTGGCCTTTCAGTATGAGAGACGGCCGGAAGAGACGCTTTTACATCCACACCCAATTTAGCGACTTCTTTATCTACCGCTGAAGCAGAGTTAGAGAAGGCCGCACCTTCAGCTCCTGGAGGAATCGGGTTTCTGAATTGTTTTTCTGAATGTGATGAACCTTCATTTAAACCCGTTTCGTTTTTTTCCAGAGCTTCAATTTGTTTTGTTCCAAGTTTTGTTGGAATCATTGCTCGCTCGGCAACGTTGAGGTTAACGGCAGAGACCTGTCCTTTTGTTACCAGGACGGCCTTATCACTTGAGACAACTCTTTCTAAATTTCCCTGATCAAATTTAGAATCTCTTTGATCGCGGTCAATATGGGCCATGGCCACTTTCCCTTCGAAAGTGATCAATGATGTGTTTTGATTTTGTGGGTTGAAGTTAACCTGGAAGTCTGTTCCGCGGATACCCATCGCCGCAGTTTTCGTTTTGATATAGAGTTTACTTTTACTCTTATCTTCCATCTCCATATAGTCTTTTGTGACTTGAGACCTGATCTGACCTTTTACCAGAGTGATGATACCTGCTTCTTTTTTAGGAAAAGCATTAATCACCATTTGCGAATTCGGCCCGAGGTTCATTTGCGATTTATCAATGAAGAGAAGTTTTACGAAACTTTTATCTGCTGTTTGAACAACAGCACCTTCAGGGATTGATTGGTCAGCTTTGACATCGATGATACTTCCATCAGTCAGTTTTGCTTTGACCATTCCACGCATGATAATAACCTTGGCCACATTTTCATTGGCCATGACATTTGTGGCGATGATTAAAGTCGTTAGAGTCCAAAAAAGGTGAGAGCGTAATTTCATAAAAATCCTTCATTTAAAGGCGCTTATCAATCATCTCTTCGATCATTATAGGTGAGTTCTTTAGGGGATAAATGTTTACGGGCCAACTATGCAATTTCCAGAGAACCTAAGTAAATGGCCATTTAAATTTGGCCCATAATTTTGCACCAATAGAGATAAAACCTTAAAACGATTGGTCTAAAAAAGTCGGGTATTTGAGAGCGTAAGGTGCCCTAACTAAAAAAGAGTGAAACCCGTGCGCACGATAATGTAGTGGCCGGAGAAATCGTTGGAGTTTCCTTCCGAGAGTGTGATGACTTCTGCTGTATCGGAAGCATCGAGAATAGAAACTTTGTAGGAGTGCATGTAGTTATATCCAATTTCTAAAAACATCGGATGGTCTTGTTTGAAAGGAAGAATTTCTTCGAGACCAATAAAAATACCACCGCCATAGTTTTCAAAACTAATTCTTTTTTTATTGCTAAAATTTCCGGTAGTCGTAGCATTGCTAAAAACAAAAGTTTGCAGAGACCACGATGGCCCAAAACCGACATAGACATTGGCCTTATCTAAAATAGAAAAAGGTGTGTGGTATTTGATTTGCGGGCTAAAACTTACGAAGCGAAATCTCCCTCCACCACGGATGGAGTTTTGGTTGTCGATAAAAGTGACGTCTTTGATCTTTCCAAAAAGAACATCTGAGGCCACAGCAAATTCCCAGGCTTCCCAGCGGTAAGCAAGAGAAGTGACCAGACCAAATCCCAGAGTCTTGGTTTCGTCTTCCGGGTCATCATCTTCAGATTCATGGTTATCAATCAGGCGGTCTGTGTTCATTTCAATGTGGTTAAACGAAAAACCAGCTCGCAGGATGAAGTTATTTTCCAATGTCGATTTCGTCTCTTCAGCGTGAAGAGCAGAGCTTAAAAGTAATAGGATGACTAAAAAACAATTCTTCATCAGTAATTGAGCTCCAGTCTTAACATCGCACCTTTATCTTCTTGTTCAAATTTAGGAATGATGAGAGTGCGCCCTTCATAAAAAGGAAAAAGGGTCGCCGGATTAATCATGTGGCCCACAATTTTCCCGGCAGTTGTGCCCGAATTTAAAAGTGACATCGAAGCGGTTTCAATTCCCAACCCTAACACAGTTCCAAGAATCGGTGTCTGATATAAATCCTGAACGCTGGCCGGTTCAGTGAGAATCTCAACAGTGAATTCAAAAAGGGCGGAACTAATTGAGGCCATCCCCATCGCCGCCATTCGCGAATAACCTTCAGCACGGTAGAGAAGATAAAGTTGAGAGCCTGTGAGTGGGTGAACAAATAAATTCCACACCGGTTCATCTTTATCAAAAACGAGTTTTCCAAAATTGTTTTTGTATTTATTCCAGCCGTCTTCGACCTTAAAAACTTTGGGTTGAATCAAGGGATAGAAAACCCATGTCAGTCCGTAAACGATTCCGATATTTTTCGCGCTTTCTTCCCAGCTGTGCTCGCGGTCAACATACCCGTAGTGGTAGAGCGAGGTGCGGGTTTTTTTGACGGGATCGACGACGACATCGCCCTGTAAATACGGTTTTTGGGGCCCAGAATCCACTTCCAGAGCACTCGCTTGAGCGAAGCCTTCACTGATGGTCATCAGCGAAAATAAAAGCAGGAGCAGGGGGACAAACTTTGTCATACGTGGTAGTAGTAATCTTACTGTTTAGGGAGAGTCCAGCCCTTTTTTAACACAACGACTCCTCGATGGAAATTGCTATGAACAATTTAGAAGCTAAAAAGAATGATTTTCACCAATATGTAAAAGATCTTCAGGATCTCATTACTAAGGCACTTTTTAGTGTTGATCCTAAATTGTCATTGGAAGAAGACGTATGGGAGCGCAAGGATCACAAAGGTAACCCAGGTGGCGGAGGAATCACTCGCGCTTTTACTGGAGACGTAATTGAAAATGCAGGGGTTAACACCTCGAAAGTTTTTGGGGCCATTGACCCGGCCTTCGCCAGCCGCTTAGGGGGCACAGGCGATGAGATGTGGGCCGCAGGGATTTCCCTGATTATTCACCCGAAAAACCCTAGAGTCCCAACTGTTCACGCAAATTTTAGAATGATCCAGGCCGGAGAGAGATTCTGGTTTGGCGGTGGGGCAGACCTAACGCCTTATTACCCTCATGAAGAAGACTTTCAGTATTTTCATTCCATTTGGAAAAATGCACTGACTCCGTATGGTGTTTATGAAGACATGAAAAAAGAATGCGATAAATACTTCGTCAACACTCACCGTGGAGGTGAGATGCGTGGAGTAGGCGGATTCTTTTACGATCACTACAATACGAATGATTTAGATAAAGACCTGGCGATGGTTAAAGACATCTCATCTAACTTCATCAATTCATACTTTCCAATCGTCGAAAAAAGAAAAGACGAAGCCTATACAGAAGCTGATGAAGACTTCCAACTTCACAGACGCGGGCGTTACGTTGAATTTAATTTACTTCATGACCGCGGGACAATGTTTGGCCTAAAAACCAACGGGCGTACGGATTCGATTCTTATCTCACTTCCTGCGCGCGCGAAATTCACTTACAAGTACAAACCTGCTGCAGGCTCAGTTCATGAGAAGATGATGGAGTACTACTTTCCTCGCGAGTGGAACTAAAAAATGTTTATTAATATCCTTCTTCTTTTATTTGCCACATCTATCTGGGGATACGGTTTTATTGCCACTCGCTGGACTCTGGTTGCTCTTGACCCTTACTGGGCCAATGCTCTTCGCTTTAGCGTGGCCGGCGTGGCCTCACTGCCTTTTTTACTTTATAAACGCTCATTCACTAGAAGTGACAACATTCTTAAGAAATCATTTATCAGCTCGGTGTTTCTCCTGGGGATTTTACTTTTCCAGACCATCGGCCTCTCGCTTACGACTGTGGCAAAAAGCGGATTCATTACAACGTTGTACACGCTCTTTATTCCGATTATCACCATGTTGGTTTTTAAGAAGAAATACCGCCCGACGTTCTGGTTTCTCATCTTTATGGCAATGGTGGGAATGGCGCTTATGTGCAACCTGGAATTTAAAGATCTTAACAGTGGAGACTTCTTCACGCTGATTTGCTCGGTGTTTGGAGCAATCCATATTATCTACGTGGGGAGAGTGGCCAATGCTATCGAGTCTCCAGTGGAGTTTAATTTTCTGCAGAACTTCTTTGTGGCGCTGATGTCTATTCCCATCGCTTTGATCTTTAAAGGGGTCATTGATTTTGGGGTGGTGTTTGATCCTGGTCACAATGTGCTTATTGGTCTTATCTATCTGGGGATTTTCTCCAGCATGATTTCTTTTACGGCCCAAATCGTCGCTCAGAAAAAAATCCCGGACCACATTGCCGGACTCATTTTCTTAACAGAGTCGCCGTTTGCAGCTCTCTTTGGCTTTTTAGTTTTAGGGGAGACGTTAAATGGAATGAATCTTTTAGGAGCGGGTCTGATTATCTTGTCGGTTCTTTTAGTGCCAATCTTGGGAAGAGAAGTGACCGCGAAGATCAAAGATCATCACGGCCACGATTCTATCTAAAAACTAGTGATTGTATTTCTTGTAAACTTTCATCATCTGAGACTTAACTTGTCCAGAGATGTTTAGCATAAGAAGAACACCTGAGTTTTCTCCGTTTTGGTCAGCACCAACTAGAGAAATTGTACCCGCTGCTTTTTCCCCGATGTAGTATCTGAATGAAGCGATAGCTCCTTCAACACCTACTGAAGCTGGAAGGAAGATACCGAATACATCTTTACCTACGTAAAGAGACATATTGTGGAATTTTTCGATTGAGAAAGCTACTGCTGGAAGTGATCCAGAAGCTACACCAGGCAGGTTACGTCCACCAGGAAGTTTTTGTGGGTCAAGTTGATCAAGACCACCATCAACGATGTCTTTTAGAGAGATCGAAACTTGCATAAGTGTTCCGTTTGACTCTACATCTGGAGAGATTTCAAGGAATGAATACTTATACTTTGGAATATTGTAACGAAGTCCACCGTCCATTTGAATATTTTCAAATACAGCAGAGATCATCATGTTGTCTTGAAGTAGAGTAACTGTTGGCCCTTTAACACCAGCGATCTGGATGTTAGAAGCATCGTTCTTTCCACAAGAAGTAGTAAATCCAAGCATTGCAACTGTAGCAACAGTCAATAAAGACGTTTTCCATTTTGTTAACATAAAAATGTTCTCCTGTTAGTTAAGGCACAGACTATTTTTATGCTTCTTCGACAAAGGAATAAAAATGTTTAGGATCTATTTTCGATTGAAAATTTAATTTTTAAGAATTCGATGATTTCTTCATCGTTTAAGTTCGGATGTTGAGTCTTTTGCTCGGCAATGAGTGACTCGATTTTAGAAATGACAACTAACAGGAGATTACAATTTTGAACGATCATACATGATCCTCCTGTTAGTAGTTTAAATCAAAAGTTTGAATAGTCAAACTTTTTTAAAGATGATTTTTATTAATCTTTTAAGATACTGAAAATATTATACTTTGGGGGGGGGAAACAGGCAAAAAAAAGGCCCCATCTATGTGGGGCCTTTGAGCTTTAAAATTAGTATTCAGGGGCAATGTAGACTTCGATATCCGGATTTAATTCATCTCTTAAAATCGATTTAATCGCTTCAAGGGTTCCGGTTGTTGAACTCGGGCAAGTCCCGCATGCACCCTGGTATTTAACCATCAGGATATTGTCTTGATAAGTCAGCGCCTGGATATCACCACCATCACCTTGAAGGCCTGGGCGGATTGTTTTATCTAAGATCGCTTCAATCTGCTGAAGTTCTGGAGAAAGATTTTTTCTTCTGTCGGCTTCAGGGTTTGGATCATTATAGTCAGGGTTGTGAGTCGGCATAAATTCTTTAAGAGCTTTAGTGATACCCACTTCAACGTTGTTCCAGTCTTCGTAAGAAAACTTGGTAACAGCGATAACGTTTTCAAAAAAGTGCAGTTGATCAATCCCTCTGACTTTAAAAAGTTCAAGGGCCAGTTTGTTTTCTCCGCACTCACTTGGAGATTTATAAGTTGAGTTACCTTCGTTTTTTACCGGGTAATTCAGGATGAACTTCAGCGCGTTTGGATTTGGAGTCGGCTGAATATCGATATCAATTTCCATATTTGTTTCTGCTTCTGTCATATATGTAACCTCTATAATAAAAATTCTTTTGCTTTGTTAATCGCTGCGACCAGTGCATCTACGTCTGCTTTAGTGTTGTAGAAAGTAAAACTTGCTCTGGCACAAGCAGTGATACCAAAACGCTTCATTAAAGGCTGCGTGCAGTGATGTCCCGTACGAATCGCTACACCTTGTTTATCTAAAAGAGTTCCTAGGTCATGGGGGTGAACACCTTCTAAAACGAAAGAGAGAACCCCTGACTTCGTTTCAGATTCACCAATAAGACGAATGCCTGCAATCTTTTTAAGCTCGCTTGTGGCGTAGGCCAGAAGCTCGTGCTCGTAGTTGTAGATATTGTCCATTCCAAGTTTTTGAACGTAATCAATTGCCGCTTTAAAAGCGATCACTTCAGCAATGGCCGGAGTTCCTGCTTCAAATTTATTCGGCAGGATATTGTAAGTCGTTTTTTCAAACGTCACTTCGCTAATCATCGCTCCACCACCTTGGTAAGGCGGCATTTCATTAAGAAGTTCTTCTTTCCCGTATAAAATCCCCAGACCATTTGGCCCGTAAATCTTGTGAGCAGAGAAGACCAGGAAGTCACAGTCTAAATCCTGTACATCTACTTTCTGGTGAGCGATTGACTGAGCTCCATCGACAGCGACTTTAGAGCCATTGGCGTGGGCCAGTCTAATCATTTCTTTAACCGGGTTTGTTGTCCCCAGCGTATTTGACGTGTAAACCACTGACACCATTTTTACTTTTGGGTTCAGAAGTTTTTTATAATCTTCTAAAACGATATCGCCTTTGTCGTTGACCGGAATCACGACAACTTTTGCGCCTTTTTTTTCCGCGATCATTTGCCACGGAACGATGTTCGAATGGTGCTCCATCTGAGAAAGAAGGATTTCATCACCGGCGTTTAAAAATCTTTCACCAAAAGAGTTGGCCAGAAGGTTAATCGCATCTGTTGTCCCTTTGGTGTAGATCACTTCGTGGACTTCGCGAGCATTGATAAAATTCTGAACAGCAATTCTCGTTTCCTCAAATTGCCTTGTCCCCATTTCCGAAAGAGTGTGGATCCCGCGGTGAACGTTGGCCACATCCTGGCTTAGGTGTTTAGTCATCTGGTCGATCACGACTTTTGGCTTTAACGTCGTTGCGGCGTTATCTAAATAAACCAAAGGCTTTCCGTTCACAGTTGTTTTTAACTGCGGAAAGTCTTCTCTGATTTTTTCAACGTTCAAAGTACTCATAGAGTCATCTCACTTAGAGCAATCTTCTCAAAGCTTTCTTCAAGCATCTTGATTGCGAGCTCCTGGATTTTTACGTTATCAATTTTATAAAGAACATCAGTCGCAAAACCGTGGCAAAGCATTCTTTTTGCTTTGTCTTTTTTGATCCCGCGGCTCTCAAGGTAGAATTCTTCTTCAGCTGAAAGCTGACCAATTGTCGCCCCGTGAGCACACTTGACGTCATCAGCAGAAACGAGCAGCTGAGGGCGAGTGTCGATGTGAGCTTTCTTAGAAAGCATTAAGTTTTTATTCAACTGGTTTGAGTTAACTAGCTGAGCATCTTTAGCAATGGCGATTTTTCCAGTGAAAGCTCCGTGAGATTCACCAGCTAAAATACCTTTGAAAAGCTGATCAGAAGTCGTGTGGGCACTTAAGTGGTTAATGCTCGAGAAAACATCAGCGTGTTCTGTTTTCTTTAGGGCAAAAAGACCATTGACGTGCGCGTCTCCACCTTCGCCTCTAACTGTAACGTCGATATTGTGGCGAGAAGTGAAGTTCCCCAAGTCAACTGTCATTGATTTAAACTGAGCACTCTTAGCAACAGAAGCTTTTGTTAAACCGATGTGAGTTGAAGCAGTGGCTTCGTTTTGGATTTTGACGTGTTCGATAAATGCGTTTTCTTTTAGTTCAAAAAGAGTCGCTGCGTTTGTCGTGTATTGGAAAAGCAGGTTTTGTGTTGAAGTGAAAACTTCAACGAAAGAAGCTTTTGTGAACTCTTCGGCCACAATCGTGAGACGAGGAGATACAATCTTATTTACACCAGCTTCATCTGTCAGGTGCACGATGCTGATTGGGAAATCAATCACAGTGTTTTTCTTAATTTTTAAGAAAAGAGGTGAGAGAGCAACACCAAAGTTTAGGGCATCAAATGAATCAAAGAAGTTTGTCGATGGAACCTGTTGATCTAGGCTCACTCCTTCCGGAAGAACTGATTGGTGGCGGTTAAAAATCCCGTTGTTAAAAATAATCATTCCGCGGCGATCGATGACCTGTGCGGGAATTTCCTGCACGATTTCGCTTTGGCGAGAGTAGAAGCGTGGAGAGAGATTTTTAGAAATATTAGTGTATTTCCAGTCTTCATCTTTTTTAGAAGGAATACCCAGAGTTTTAAAGTGCTCCAGAGCTCGCTTCATAGCTTCGTTATAGCTCGCCCCAAGTTCACCTGAATTTTTGTGAACCTCTGCCGAGTTTTTGACTAGTTCGTTTAGTAGTACGTTTTCCATAAAATTATTCGTGGTCCTTAATCAGCCACTCATATCCTTTTTCTTCAAGTTCAAGGGCCAGCTCTTTTCCACCAGACTTAATGATCTTTCCTTTGTAAAGGACGTGAACATGATCTGGAACGATGAAGTCCAGAAGGCGTTGGTAGTGAGTCACTAAGATAGTTGCATTGAAGCGAGAGCGTAGAGCGTTTACACCTTTAGCGACGATTTTTAGAGCGTCGATATCAAGACCTGAATCTGTTTCATCAAGAAGAGAAAGTCTTGGGTTTAAAACGGCCATTTGCAGGATTTCGTTTTTCTTTTTTTCTCCACCTGAAAATCCTGTGTTCACCGGACGGTCAAGGAAAGCTGGGTTCATTTCTAAAAGCTCAAGTTTTGGCTGAAGGAATTTTCTGAATTCTTCTGCGCTCATTTCCGGGGCCCCGTTGAACTTACACGTTTCATTGAAAGACTCAAGAAGGAACGTGAAGTTTGAAACACCTGGGATTTCTACAGGGTATTGGAAACCTAAAAAGATTCCGCTTTTTGCTCTCTCATCAGTTTCAAGTTCAAAAAGGTTCTTATCTTTTGCGTTGATCTTGTATGTGATTGACCCTTCCGTCACTTCGTACGAAGGGTGTCCGGCGATCACTTTTGAAAGTGTACTTTTCCCAGAACCGTTTGGCCCCATGATCGCGTGCACTTCACCGGCCTTAACTGTTAAGTTAATTCCTTTTAAGATTTCTTTGTCTCCGACTTTTGCGTGGAGGTTTTTTACTTCAATCATAAATATTTCCTTACTAACCAATGCTATTTTCTAATTTCATTTCAATTAATTTTACCGCTTCAACTGAGAACTCCAGTGGAAGCTCTTTGAAAACATCCTTACAGAACCCGTTAACGATCATAGAGATACATTTTTCTTCTGAAAGTCCACGAGACTGAAGATAGAAGAGTTGCTCTTCTGAAATCTTCGATGTCGAAGCTTCGTGTTCAACCACTGCCGTGTTGTTTTTAACGTCAATGTAAGGAAACGTATTGGCGCGTGCTTTGTCTCCGATTAACATCGAATCACACTGCGAGTAGTTTCTTGCACCCGTTGCACTTGGGTTGATTTTAACCAATCCTCTGTAGTTGTTTTCTGATTGTTCAGCAGAAATCCCTTTAGAGATGATGGTTGATTTTGTATTTTTACCGATGTGAACCATTTTTGTTCCGGTATCGGCCTGCATGAAGTTGTTGGTTAAAGCAACAGAGTAGAAAGCACCTTCTGAACCATCACCAATCAGGTTACATGAAGGGTATTTCCAAGTGATCGCTGAGCCTGCTTCAACCTGAGTCCATGAGATTTTAGAATTTTTTCCAAGGCAGTTACCGCGTTTTGTAACGAAGTTATAAATCCCACCTTTTCCTTCTTTGTCTCCGGCGTACCAGTTTTGCACTGTAGAGTACTTAATCTCAGCGTCGTCTAAAGCAACAAGCTCAACGATGGCCGCGTGAAGTTGGTTCTCATCTCTTTGAGGAGCTGTACAACCTTCAAGGTAGTTTACGAATGAGCCTTCTTCCGCAATGATCAGGGTTCTTTCGAACTGTCCTGTTTCTTTAGCGTTGATTCTAAAATACGTCGATAAATCCAGCGGACAACGAACACCCTTTGGGATGAAGACGAATGATCCGTCAGAGAAAACCGCCGCGTTTAAAGCAGCGTAGAAGTTATCTGAGTGAGGAACAACTGTTCCCAGGTATTTTTTCACTAGTTCTGGGTGCTCTTTAACTGCTTCAGAAATTGAGCAGAAAATAACTCCCACTTTTTCTAGTTCTTCTTTGTGTGTAGTAGCGACAGAAACTGAATCAAATACTGCATCAACAGCAACACCGCTGATTCTTTTTTGTTCATTAAGAGGGATTCCTAGCTTTTCAAAAGTGGCCAGAAGTTCTGGATCGATTTCATCCAGGCTCGCAATTGAATCTTTTTTCTTTGGAGCGGCATAGTAGTAAAGCGCCTGATAATCAATTTCAGGAATAGTCAGCTTTGCCCAAGTAGGGTGCTTAAGAGTTTGCCAGTATCTGAAGGCCTTAAGACGGAATTCAAGTAACCATTCTGGCTCTTCTTTTTTGGCCGAAATCATACGGACGATTTCTTCGTTAAGACCCTTAGGAAACTCTTCAGTTTCGATGTCTGTGAAGAAGCCGTATTTGTAATCAGAATTTAAAATATCTGTGCTCATTATTGTTGTACCTCAAGGGCATCCACCAATTTGTTTGGGATGTTGAATTCTGTTCCTTGGAGAAGTTCTGCAAGGGTTAAGCTCTCTAGAAATGAGTTTAGTTTGCGGTTTAGGTTTTCCACTGGAGTAGAGATGTTGCATTTGCCAAGAAGTTCACACGTGCCTTTGTGATTCGTGCACATGCGGCCGATTTCTTCTTTGCCCTCAATCATGCGCACCAGTTCCATGTAGGTGATGCTTGAAAGAGGTTTGTTTAAGTGATAGCCACCCTTGATTCCTTTGACCGAAGTAAGGATGTCGTGATTGTTCATCACTTGCATCACTTTTGCTGTCGTATCAAACGGAGTGTTGAAAGCATCACAGATTTCACGGGCCGAAACTAATGGAGTTGAATCGTTTTTGTCGGCCATGAATTTCAGGGCCATCAAAGCGTATTCAACTTTTTTATTAATTTTAAGCATAGTCATCTCTCCATAGGGGGAAAACGGCATTGGCCTTAAATAAGTCCACTATTTTCCATTCCCATCTCGCTTATGGCCCGACAATATCCCAAAATACGTCAAAAATAAACCTATTTATAGTTAGACAAGGGTTTTTACCCTCTGTTTTCTAACGAAATGCATGAAAAAACCGAAAAGTATCAAGATGAATTATTTAACTCTACTATTTTCTCTCGCTTTTACTCTCAATGCCTGGGGAGATTGCCCGCAATTTGAGACCGCTCTCGAAAAAGCGATGGCAAGAGTTACCTCGAGGGAAGCGTCGAAAGACGCAGTCAAGGAAGCGACCGACAAGGTGAAGGCCGTCAATTGGGCGGGGCCAGAAGCAACTTCGTACAAACTTAAGTACGGTCAGGATTCAATCACTAACACCAACAACCGCTCATTCATCTCGATGATGGAAGCGGATAAAAAATTAAAACGCAAAGACGTTTTATATTTTGATGTGGAAAACGCCGTTCAGAAAAAACTCAACGATACACTCATTGGCGATAAAGCGATGGTGGATTCGGTTAACAATTCTTTTCTCGCTAAATTTCAAAAAAATTTACAAGAGCATCCCGAAGTGGCCGCGAAGCTTGAAGGTCAATACAAAGACTACAAGGGAATGCGTTTGCGTTTAGCTTTGAGTGAGGGTGAAGATGCCGCTGTTTGGGAGAAAAAACTCAACGACATCTACCAAAAGAGCGTTGATGAATTTGCCACAGAGTTTGAGAAGATGGGTCTTTCAAAAATGATTGCTCCAAGAACCGATGAAGTGGTGGATGTGCGCTCATGGTTTTTATCGGGAAGTGGAGAAAGTGCTCTTGAGGCCAACATGGCCGCCAGAGGTGCAAGAACGACAGCTTTTAAAGACGGAAAATCAAGAACGGTCTCGTTTAAAGAGCAACTGGCCGTCATGCATAAGGATGTCAATTCGATTGAAGGTTTAAGAAAATCACTGGCCGGAAGTTCTGACTTAATGAAGTCAGGGATTATGATTAAAACCGCAAGTGGAGAGGTGATTCCTTCAAAAGATATGATTGGAGTTTTAAGAAAAATTAAACCAAGTGACTGCGCTGATGCAGCTGAATACGCAGCTAAAATCCGTGGAAAAGTAAAAACTCTTTTTAACAGCGATATCAGTGATAAACATATTGATGAGCTGACAGAGTATTTTAAAAAAGTAGATTCACTTTCTCCGCCATTATTTCAACGCGAGCGCGTTTCAATTAATCTTGGTGAAGCAAAAAATGGCATTGTCTCAGTGGATTTTACCGGTGTTGGGGTGGACAATGCTTATGAGCAAATGCGCGCCCTGAGTGCTGTCAATTATGCCCAAAAAGACGCTAAGACATTAGTTCAGGATGCTTTTGGAAAAATTCAAACCAATGTCGATGGCGTCACTGAGTCGATGAATGCAAGCAAGCGCTATTTCACCTTGGCGACTAAAGACGCCAAGAACCCAAGTGTGGTGCCGAAGTTCTCCGGAGATGACGGAATACTTATGCCAACGGGCGACTGGTCAATGGGCCAAAAAAAGGATTTACTAAAGACGCTTTCAAAAGCTGAAGACCCTTCAAAATTCCGCGTGACGTATGTGCGCACGGTATTTGATTCAGGAGCAGTTGTTCCGGCAGCGGAGAGATCACAACGAGTGGTGCGCGCTGAAGGAATTGAAAAAGCGGTGAGGGAAGCCGTCACCGGAAGTGGTAAAATCTCTTCTGAAAAGGCGAAAAAAATGATTTTTGCCGTGGACTCGATCCCTTTTAATAAAGGTGGGAAATTCAACCTGCTTATTGGCGGGACAAAACCCACAGAAGATGAGAAAAAACTCATTCTTCAGGCCTTTCAAAAATCTCTGGCCCAAGGAGATGGGGAAGTGGCCGGCGATTTAATCGATGCTTTTAATTAAGGAAAAAATATGTTTGTCGTAGGCGAACTTCGCGACAGAAAAATGATCAATCAGATGCGTGATGAACTCTTTTCTATGGGCATCAGCGCAGAGACTCACTATAGCGAAAAAGACGATATTTACTTTCTCACAGTAGACGAAGAAAAAGATCTTCCACGCGCTATGGACTACTACCGCGTGAAGCTTGGCTTTCAAAAGCCGATTGAAGTCGATGAAGAGTGGGTGAAAATTAAAACTCTTCCCCGCGGGCAAGTGACTTATACAATTATCATCATCTGTGCCGTGCTCTTTGGTCTGAGCTATTCGGACATGGGAAAAAGGCTCTTCGATGCGCTCTTTATGGGTGTACCAGAGACGGGCTTTTTATATGAAATCCTACACGGACAAATTTGGAGACTCGTCACTCCCATTCTCATTCACTTATCCATCCTGCACATTGTGTTTAATATGCTCTGGTTTAAGGATTTAGGTTATTTAATTGAGTACAAATTCGGGAAGAATTTTCTACTGATATTTATCCTGGTGAGTGGAGTGGTTTCAAACCTCCTGCAGTACTGTGTAAGCGGCCCTCAGTTCGGAGGAATGTCGGGTGTACTCTATGCGATGCTGGGGTTTGTTTGGGTTTATAAGAAAATCCACGTGGACATGGAGTATTCCCTGCCACCTAGGGATATTACCATCATGATTGGCTGGCTTCTTCTGTGTTTGACCGGATTTCTAGGCCCTATCGCCAATACGGCCCATGCCGGTGGCCTTTTTGTCGGAATGCTCTTTGGTTTATTTAAAACCCCTCTAAAATGGGAACGATTACACTTGAAATATTTCTTCCTCGCCTTTATCTTTCTTGCCTTCACCATTGGCATCGAAGGGCTAAAGCTCGGCGGTCGATATTATGTATTACTTTGGCAATAAGGATTGATTATGGCTAACCCACGCGTAGAAGCACTAAAAGCGAGTTTTAAAGAAAAAACTCCTAAGCAAATGAGAACGATCAGAAACAATCTCAACAACCGTATCAAGTCTTTTGAAGACGAAATGAAATACGGAAAAACTCTTCCAAAAGTTTCTGCGTCTCACATGTTTTTTGAAATGGAACTTAAGGATTTAAAAGACGTTCTTGAATTCGCCATGAAAAAAATCAGAACAGACGAAAAAAGCGGAAACTAAGATGAGACTTCACCTTTTCTTACTCGCAGGGCTTATGGTTTTTCCTCTTGTGGGAAAAGCTGATGGCGCGCCAGAAGAAAAGGTGGAAATCCCAGTCCTCGGAAAGCCCGCCAATCCGGCAGATGATGACGATCTTTCCTACCGCAAAAGCCACTACCAAATCGACTCTCGCTACAAGGCGGGAGAGTACCTCATTTACCAGTGCGAGTTTCAGTATTACACCTGTGTGGATAAAGACGGGTGGGAGAGCTGTCAAGAAAAGCGCTCGGTCGATAAAGAAAAGAAGAGAAGCCCCTATTCGTGTGCTCCGCTGAAAAAGTTTCCAAGCAAGAAGAAATGCCTTGAGGAGAATTATCAGGTGGTGGAGTCGAATGCGAAAAAGAGGTTTTGTTATCCGAAGTAGAATGCTTTTTAAAGTTCTTTACTCTTAGAATAATTTTTTACAATTTTATAGAAATCACTATCTGGTGGGGCAAATTTTTTTGTACCTTCAATAATGCAATCTTCGGTTATCCAGCATAAATCCATTATCCTTTCACCTTGCGATGAAAATATTACAATTTGAAAAAGTATGAAGTTGTAATGAGAGCTAACTTGAATATCAGACCACGGTATTGTTCTTTTTTTGCCAACTTTTTTGATTATTCCTTCTTTGGACATATAAATTCCGATAGAGCTGCCCAGTCTCATGGAATAGGCATTAAAAATGAGATAGAGCGAACCTAGAGCAGTGAATGTCCATTCATGCTTTGATAATGAGAAAGGATAGGAAACAATGACCACAGTAAATAAAACTAGAATCACAAATTTCCAATGAGTGTTTTCAATTTTTATCATGAGCTTAAGATTATCAAAGATTAAAAAAAAGAATCAAAATAGGAATGATCTGTGTTCAATACCCTATAAGGACATGGGAAATGAGGATTGTGCATTTCTTGAAGACGCCTATTTTTTGAGTAGATATATAATTATTGAATGGAGCAAATGGAATTAAACATCGACTATTACGAAAAAAAGGCCAATCGGATTATACTCTCAGTTCTGTTTTCTATGGTTATTGTATTGCCGATTTTTCGTCATTTCTTTCGCGGTATCAGTCTTTCAATTTACGGGATAGTATGCATTTTCTCAGGATTTTATGTGCCATATTCTCTTGCAAGCAGACTCGCTCAATGTCCAGCATGTCGAAAGCAATATTTGCCTAGAAAAATCTATGACCGAGAGGAGATGAAAAGAACCGTAAAGGAGAACCCACCATGTTCAGGGTGTGGTTATGAAGCCCTTATTATTTCAAAGTATAAAGATCTTCTCTAGAATTTAGATGTTTTTATACATCAAAACATGCGGCCCAATCCCTTCAATCTCAAAGACTTCATCGTTAAACTTTTTAAAGCCCACTTTTTCGTAAAAACCCACCGCTGTTGTGCGGGCATTACACCATAAAAGTGTGCAGAAGTTTTGCTTGATAATTGGGAAGGCCATAGTCAGAAGTTCCGAGCTTAGCCCTTGTCCTTGAAAATCAGGAAGAGTGGCCATGCCGCGAAGTTGGTACTGGTGCTGGTCTTGGAAAATAGGATTTCTTTCGTAGTAAAACGAAGCGACACTGACAAGCTTTGAGTCTTTAAAGGCGCCGAGGTGAAAAGAGATGTCTTCATCGTCGTCGTTTTCAAATTTTGCTTTTTTAATATCGTGATCAGGAATCAGGACTTGTTGCCTGATGGGATAGGTGTCTTGTGCGCTTAATCTTAAAACTTTCATTAAATTTTTATAATACTTCTTTTCTGGACTGTCATTGCAAATCAGGCAAATCAATGACTAAGTGTGTTCGATATCCTAAACAATCTTTCCATAGAGAGCTTGGCGAGAGTCTGAGAAAAAAATTCAAAGACTACATTGGGAAATCCTGTGTGTGGACCTTGCCAGTCAGCTTTAGTGAAAAACAGACATTTTCCGTTGTGATTTATGGCGTAGATATTACCCTTTAAATTCTTCAAAATTCCGTGCTCAAATTCAAAGGGGTAGACACCCTCTTTTTCAATGCGAGGAAGTTTAAAAACTAAGCGCATATCATAGGGGAGAAGCACGTGTGAGAGCAGGAAATCGATTTCCTGATTTTGCTCGCTATACTTGCTCACTTTCACGAAATCTAAAAATTTTGAGTAGCCCTCGTACACAGAGAGTTTTTTAAGAGCGTAAGAGCAGGATTTGGGATGAAGACCAGCGATCGTGAAATGCAATTCTTGTGTTTCATTTTTTTTGTCGGAAGAAGTGCTCGCAGTCGCACTAGTGACCTTTGATTCGGAGAATATTTCACCCTCCAAAATTTTTTCTTTTAAATTTTTTTTATACGGCAAAACGTTATGATTTAACTCCTCTCCCCAGAGGGAAAAGGAGACTATTGATGTCATAAATAACAGGCAGCAAAAAAAGTTTTTTCGACGCATTGTACCTTTTCTAAGACGGGCTCTGGTCTTTAACCTAGTCAGCATTAGAGTCATTTGTGACTATTATTTCCCAATATTTAGAGATTGAAAAGGATGCATAATGAGTAGTGTAGGCCCGGTTACCCGTAAAGGTAACACAAAAGACGCCTTAATTGAGAGCAAGGATCAGCGTTGGCACGTACGTAATCGCGTGACGCTTGTTTTTGGAAGTAACGATGTAGAAGACCTAGATGCCTATATTTATAAGCCAAATGGCATCGAATTTAAGACAATTAAATTTCACCAGGCAAAATCAAAGGCCGTTGAAGAGATTTTAGATAACAGTATCGACGAGTATTACCGCGGTCACGTTACTGAAATTCACACGACGCTTTCACCTGACAAAAAGACGGTCACTATCACGGATAACGGAATTGGTTTTCCTATCGATAAAGTGCCTCAAGTTTACACGGAATTTAGAACCGGATCGAAGTTCAAAGACGAAGAGACGGATGAGAAGGGATTTTTATACAGAACTCTAGGGCAAAACGGTCTTGGAGCAGCGGCAACTTGTCTAACTTCTGACGTGTTTGTAGCGACTGTAAAACACTACAATTCTAAGCAAGAGCAGACGTGGGAATTCACTAACGGTGCTCTTCAGACAAAAAAGACAAAACCAAAGCCTTTTAAAGGTGCTTCAGGTGTCTCTGTTACACTGACACTTTCAAAAGAAGTTTATAAAAACAACGAAATTTCTGAGGATTTACTTAGAAAGCGTATCATCGACCTTGCTTACAATAACCCAGGGTTGACGTTCTATTTTAACGGGGAAAAATACCAGTTTAAAAAGGGACTTTTTGAGCTTGCTCAAAGAATTGATGCAGCTTCTGCTCAGCTAGTGGGCGAAGAGGCTTACATTTACGAAACAGAAAACGCAAAAGGGAAGAAAGTTAAGGGGAAAATCGATTTCCACTTATCAGTTACCCTGGATAAAAAGTCAGAAGAGCGCGAAAAATTCATTTCTTTCGTAAACTCTACACCGACTTTTGACGGTGGATTCCACCACGACCGCGTAAAGAGAATTTTCATTAACACTGTTAAGGAAAAAATCGAGCGCGCAGCTAAAAAAGAGAAGATTTCTGTCGTTGATAACGACGTTCTTACAGGTATGACTTTTGTTATGGGAATCACAATGCCTAACCCGCGTTTTGAATCTCAAACGAAAAGAAAACTTGTTCGCGACTTAAACCTTGAAAAAGGGATTGAACATTTCATGGGAGACAATCTCGAGAAATTCCTTAGAAAAAATAAGGAATTTTTAGAGCTGGTTGTAGAGCGAGCAAAATCGCGCCATAGATTCCAGGAATTAAAAGACGCCTCTCTAAAAGGGAAAAAAGCAAAAAAACAAAGAGTTGAAAAACTCCTTGATGCTAACGAAAGAAAAGACCGTCACCTGTGTACACTTTTCATCTGTGAAGGGGACTCGGCGATTGGTGGACTTCGTTCAGCAAGAAATAAACTTTACCAGGGTGGTATTGCGCTCAAAGGGAAACCGATGAACGTCATGCAGGCATCGATTAACGATGTTATCAATAACCAGGAATTCATGGACATCATGGCCTCGATTGGTCTAACTATCGGGCAAAAAGCTGATGCACAAAATCTTCGTTATTCTAAAATCGTCTTCCTTGCCGACTCGGACGTGGATGGTGGTCACATCAACACGCTTTTAGTGAATTTCTTCTTCACTTTCTGGCCGGAACTTTACGAACAAGGTGCTATCCAGTTTGCTAAAGCTCCACTTTTTGAGGTTATCACTGACAAAGAAACGCTTTTTGTGGAAAGCGATGAACAGTTAGAGAAACTGAAAAAATCAGGGGTAAAAATTAAAGAAATCCAAAGAAACAAGGGACTAGGAGAGATGTCTCCAGAGGCCTTCAAGTACACACTAAGCCGTGATGAGTTTACAAAAATCAGTGTCGATGACATGGATTCTGCAAAACAAACTCTAGATATTTGTTTTGGTAAAGATACAAATTTAAGAAAAGAACTACTACTGGATGCAGAGTCTACTGGGGCCATCGCCGCAGAAGAGGCACCTGCTAAAAAAGCTGCTGCTAAGGGAACTCAAAAAGCGACCCCGAAAGCTACAAAAACAACAGCGAAAGCAAAACCAGTACAGAAAGCGACTAAAAAGAAAAAATAGAAAGAAAGGATTAAAGTACAATGGAAGAAAGATATCTTCACGCTCTGGATTCAGTATCACTTACTGAAGTTGTAAAAGAAGAATATAGAAATTACCAAATCTATACGTTGATGGATCGTGCGATTCCATACCTGCAAGATGGATTAAAGCCTGGTCAGCGTAGAATTCTTTTCACTCTGTGGAAAAACCAATCAAAAGGACTGATGAAAGTTTCCAGTGCAACCGGGTTAGTATTAACCCTGCACCCGCACGGACCTGCTTCAGTTGAATCGGCCATCGTTAACATGGCCCAGGATTATACCTTCTCAAACAACTATCCATTGATCGACAAAAAAGGGTACTTCGGTGAAAGAATGGAAACTGCTCCGGCAGCTTCACGTTATATCGAATGTAAACTTGGAAAAATGACTGAGTTCCTGTTATTTGATGACATGAACCAGGTCGACATGGTTCCTAACTACGATGAAAAAGTTATGGAGCCGGTTTGTCTTCTTCCAAAGCTTCCTATCATGTTAATGAACGGAGCAGAAGGAATTGGAACAGGTTTCTCATCTGTTATTCCAAGCTTCCACCACTCTGATCTTGTAAACTCAATCATTCAGTTCATTGAAACTGGAAAAGCTAAAAAGCTTAAGAGTTACGTTCACACTTACAAAAATAAAATTGAAGTAGATGAAAAAGGCCGTCTTGTTTTCGGAATGAAATTCGAAGAAATCCACGGTTCAATTTACATCACTGAGCTTCCTCGCGGATACGATGCTGCGAAAGTGTACCGTTATTTAACTAAGTTCATTGATGAAGATTATATCAAAGACTTTATCGACTCTTCAGTTAACAACGACATTAAGATTGAACTTATTTTCAAGAAGGGGCAGCAGCCACCACTTGAAGAAGTGATCAAGAAAATGTCGACAGCTTCAACTCTGGTTCCAAACTACACGCTTATCTCTGAGCGCGGGGTAAGAATTTTTAATGCACCAGAAGAGATCATTGAGATCTTCGGGGCAAAGAGACTTGAAGTTGTTAAGCGTCGTTATGAATTAATGGTTGAAGATCTTGAAAAGAAGATCCGTCAAAACAACGAAATCATCCGCTTCATCAAAGAAAAAGAATACGAAGTAGCGACAAAGTCGACGAACAGAAAATCTTACGTTGAATACCTTGATAAAAAGAAATTCACGTTTGCTGAGTACCTGGCCGACATGCCGATCTACCGTATGACCAAAGAAGAAGTTGAAAAACGTCAGCTCATGGTGAAGGATGATTCAGCATCTCTTAAAGAATTTGACAAAATTGCTAAGTCAAAGACGCTAGTTGAAAAGAAACTTATCGAAGAACTTCGTGAAGTGGATGAGAAGCTTACGGCCTGGATGAAGCAAAGAGATACTGAGAAGGCCAATCAGCAGAAAAAGATTGAAAAAGAGTCAGGAAAAAAGAAAGTTAAGCGCAAATAGTTGAGCGACAAGCTCGATTAAACGTAAAACCTTGAATTTTTTTATAGAAAAAAATGACCTTCTAAGTTAACCTGCTAATATATGGTTTATGGCGCACATAATTTTCATGGAGGAAGATAATGAGTCTCACGAAGGCCGACATCGTTGAACGAGTGTATAAAGAAGCTGGTTTCTCGAAGAAAGAAGCAGCAGATTTAGTTGATCTCGTATTTAAAGTAATCAAAGATACTCTCTCAAAAGGAGAGAAGGTAAAGATATCTGGTTTTGGAAATTTTTCCATCAGAGATAAAGCAACACGTGTAGGGCGTAACCCGCAAACAGGTGAAGCAATGGACATCTCTGCAAGAAGAGTTTTGACTTTTAAGCCTTCACAAGTGCTTAAAGAAGATGTCACAATGAGATATGCTCACCGTCTGGATGAAAAAGGAAATGAAAATAAGTCACTTCCTCCAAAAGAAGGAACGGCAAGAGCTCTAAGCTCATTCATGTCGAACACTGATGATGGTGATGACGATATGGACTTTTCACCTGAGGATGAAGACAACGATTAGTCGTTGTTCTGAAGTAGGGCAGAGGATAATTAATGTTTGGACCAATTGAAATTCCCAACAAATCTTCCTTCAAGATCAATGAAGTTTGTGCGCTCACTGGTGTAAAATCTTATGTTTTACGTTTTTGGGAGTCAGAGTTCACAGAGATTGCTCCAATGACTTCTTCATCAGGACAAAAACTTTACGAACATCGCGATATCGAAGCGATTCTTCTCATCAAAAAATTACTATTCGAAGATAAAATGACAATTGAGCGCGCGAAGGCAGAGATGAAAATTCTTATGCCTCGCGAGTCTCTTGTTGAAGCAAGTTTTGCCGATAACTTTTCATTCGAAGACGATGAAGCTCTTCATGAAGATGAATTCCTGGCAAATGACTCTATTCCAGAAGCACCTATTTACCCGGAAAGAACTTCTCAAAAAGAAGTTGTCCGTGAATCTATGACTAAGAGAGTGTTGATTGAATCTGACTTCCAAAAGCTGATGGCCGCCAAGTCAAAGCTTCAAGAGATTCTACACATTACCGAAGGTCTTCATCATAAGAATCACTGGAGCTAAGTCCAGTTTCCCTTTTAAGTGACCATTGATTGTTTTTAGGTTCGGTTCAATAATCGAGAGCATCTTTGCGTAGTAATCTGCCACGATTTTATCTGTATTCTTTAATTTTAATTCACCCGAGAGGCGAGCGAACTCAAAAAGACCACGAGACGTCTCCTGAAGGCAGTCTTCGCCAAAACGAAGCCATGGATTCACATCCAGCTCATGCTGAGAGAGTTCGCTTTCAGCAAGCTCAGAAAGGTCGTCAATGAGCTGAAAGTTCACGCCCAGAAGTCTTGAGTATCTCCAGAGGGCCTTTTCTTTTCTTGCGTCTTTTTTTGGAAGTGAGATGAGTGCACTTCCAAGAATCGCCACTTGAATCAAACGGGCCGTCTTTAGTTCGTGGGTGCGAAGAGTGTTGGCAAAAGATTTTGTCATCTCGTGAGAAAGATCCAAAACCTGACCGTGGATCAATCCCTTTGGGCCAAGCGCCCAGCTAAAAAATCTAAATAGGTCCTGCGATCTCGGGTGATTGATTTTTGAAAGCAGTTGATAAGAAATATTTAACAGGCCATCTCCAGCAAGAAGTGCCTGCCATTCACCGTAAGCAATATGCGTGCACGGCTTTCCACGCCTTGTAAGGTCGTTATCCATCGCCGGCAGGTCATCGTGAAGCAAAGTGTACGTATGGTGAAATTCCACGCCAGAAGAGAGTTTAGCGTGGTTAGAATTTAAGTTTTCTTTCGAGGCCAGGAATGCTTCCGGATTTAAATCAGAAAAAACAGACCAGACCAGGTGAGGACGAAAAAGTTTTCCACCAGGAAGCACAGCGTATTCATAAACGTCTTTGATGGCGTGGTGAGGAAGGTTACCCGCTAAATGGTGAGCGAGCATTTTTTCGAGCTGTTGTGTCTGCATACGTTTTATAGGATTTGAGGAGCACCAGGGTTTCTAAGAGGTCCATTGACCTTTAACTGATAATTACCACTGGTATTTGACTCAGGCAAGAATAGTTTTAAGAAGGCGAAGTTCGTCAAAATATAGTTGGTAAGTTTCATGTTCCCGCTAAGATTTAGCATGGAACCCATGAAGTCTGCTTCGTTAACTCTGATTTTCCCTTTTAAGTTCAGTTCGACTGGAGCGTTATTTTTACCAATCTGAATGCGCTCAATAGAGATGTTGCTTGGGTCATCAAACTTAGCTGAAATGTTAAGCGTTTCCAGGTTGATTTGAGTCAACTCGAAACCTTTGATGTTTTGAGAAGGAAGAGAGAAGTTGCGTGAAACGATATCAACTTCACCATCGTGAAGAGATCCTGATTTAAATTCAAAGAAGCCTTCAATGCTAAGAGTTCCGGCAACTGGTGAAAGGTTTGCTTCTGTCATTGGGGCAAAAAGCTGGGTGTCTACGCGGGTTTTTTCAATCTTCACGTTTTGCGAGAAGACCGAGATCACCGGGTAGAGATTGATATAAGATTTTCCGCTTCTTGCTTCAACATGCAGTCTTAGACCAACGGGATAGAAGCTAGGAGAGTGGAAAGCAACTTTGATATCCTGGAACTCCAGGCGGTTGTTGTACTGGCCGAAACAGGCACCAAGAATAACCGGCTTTCTCATCACTACTTTAGGAAGTAGGTAAGAGAGTTCTACTTTTTCAAATTGAATAGGGCACGAAGGGTTTTGGCCAAGTTTCGTCTGAAGAAATTTATTCACCCTTTCTTCTAATGAAAAGTTCACCATGAAACCAAGAAACAGCAGAATGAAACCGATGACAACGAGTCTTGCCTTCGTCCAGTATTTGGGCGTGTAGATTTCTTCGTTAAGTTCATTATACTGAATTCTTTTCTTCTTCATTATTGATTAAGATTGGGACCCATATGCATCAGGGAGATTGTTCCTTGAAGCAGGTTCGTTTCATTGTTTTTATTCAGATTGATTTTTAAAATTTTAAATCTTTCCTGGTCAACCAGAGCGCGCATGAAATTTGAGAAATCATTGGTCCCAAATCCCTGGAAGACAAGTTCCGCTTCTGTCTTGTTGATGCTTGAAGAAATCGAGTTTTGAGTGAAGTTTGAAATGTTCACTTTTGACTGATCAATCGAGCTTTGAGAAAGGATGTTTCTCATTCTATTGTCTAAGTCGTCCTGGCCCATGATTGAAGAAGGGGCAAGGTAGTTGGCGCTGATGTTGTTTAGGGTATTTTTGTTCCCGTCAAAAAGCGCAATCTGATCCATGATTTGTTTTTTCGTCTCAATGGCCTTTCTCGACTGAGAATTTCCCCACCATAAAACAGCAACGAAAATAAAAGGGATAATAATCAAAGTGAAAGTTGTTACCTGGGCAACAATCTTTTGTTGGTCTTCATCCAGGTTTGCCAGAGCATCGTTGAACTTCTGGAAAACGCCTTCGCTTTTTAAAGCATCCAGCTTTTGAAAAATAAACTCATCAATTTTAATAAAAAGATTCGATGATTTTTCCATGACTATTTATCCTCAAACTGGAGTTCCAAAGTGGCCTGTCCAGGTTTGTAGTTGACGACGAGTCCGGGAAGACCTGAGCCTTTTAGGACTTTTTCCATGTTCTCAAGTTCAACCGGCTCAAGTGAAGAGAAGACCGCTTTAACTTCAAACCCGTCGCTGGTGAATTTTTCAAGATTCACTTTTGGGTTGTTGTTAATCGTCTTGCTCAGTAGGGCCAGAGGCCTTAGAGCGTTGACTGATTGAGAAGAAAGAATCGATGAAACTTCATCTTTAACGATTTTATTTTTCTTTTTAAGAACGTTTAAAACGCGGTTCGGGTTTTTTTCATAAGCTTTTCTATCTGGAGCAGACAGTGCTAAATTTCCGCGGTTAAGAAGTGCTTTGATTTTTTTGTCGGCATCAGCGTTTTGCTTTTGCAGGAAAATAAATCTTTCACCCACCAGACCTAAGATCAAAAGTAGAGCGATGAAAGTCGTTCTTACCCAGATAAAGACCGCAGAGTGAACTGAGATAAAAGCATTGGAAGCAGTCTGGAATTTCCCCGTCAGGAAGTTGATGATACTTGATGGGGCCTTTTGAGAGATGGCCATCATCTTTGCCAGATAAAAGTTTTTATCGTGGGCCGTGTAATCATTCTTTAAATCCAGAAGCGGAGGCAATGTCTCCACTGGAATTCCAGTATGGTAGTAAATAAAGTTATCAATGTTATTGATGCTGCTTGTTCCACCAAAGATATAAAACTTGTCGATACTCGTTCCAAATTTTACACGGTGGCCGATTTCCCATCTTTTTAAATCGAGGATCAGAGGATTGAAGACCTGCTTCATTAAAAGAGCGAACCCTTTTTGTTCAGGAGAAACTTCTTCCAGCTGTTCATCGTTAAGCATGAAAGCGTTTTCATGTTTATAGATAATCGCATTTTCCAGCGAGATCTGATACGTTCTGGCGATGACTTCGTTGATAGCATTTCCTGCCACGTAAGAAGTGTGGTTAGAAACAATCTGACGGTTTTGAACAAAGTAAACTTTTGTCGTCTTGTGTCCCAGGTCGATGATACAACAAGTATCGTTCATGCGGATGTGATCCACATAGGCCTGCATAACAGAAACTTCGCTGGTCACGATAGAAGGCTGAGCTTCCTTCGTTTCAAAGTAACCAAAAAAATCTTTAAAGACACTGAATTGAGTGATGTTACTTAAAACAGAAAAGCTGTTGCTCTTTTTATTGATGCGCGAGCTGAAGTGAGCATTGTTTAGCGAGTAGGGAAGGTTTTCTTCCAATTGAAACGGAATGATCTGTTCTGTTTTTCTTTTCGATGTACCTGGAATTTCCAGGTATCTCGTCGTCAGCATTTCATTAGGCATTTGCATAATGATTCTGATATCGTTTGGCTTTTTTTGAATATAATTGCTGATAATTTCTTTCTGCAAATCAGAAAGACTTACGATGTTTGGATAATGCGGTTTTACTTCTTCAAGAATGATTTCTTGTTTTTCAACCAACACATAATTTTTACGCTCGGGCCTCACCTCAATAAACTTGACTGAATAGGCACCAATATCAATGGCCAGTATGTTCATAGTTTAAGTTTAAGGGCAAAGCCTAATGAAGCATAGGAAATTATAAGGGAAAAAAGGTTCTCCGACTATTCTAGTCGCATTTCAATTACGCGCGGAAGAAGGAGTTCAACAGGCTGAGGCTTTTCATCTTTTTTGTCGCCGCCCCCTGATCCTTGACCTTGCCCCTGGCCTTGATCGCCAGCAGGAGGGTTGCCGTCACCACCCGGGTCAGCTGGTTCGTTTGGCTTTTTTTGCTTGGCCGGTTGAGGCTTAACCGGAAGATCTACATAGGCCACAATATTATAAACGGCGTTGTTGTATGAACCGCGGCTGTTAACTTTATAAAGTTTTCCGGCCGTATCGATGGTTAGCCCGGCCTGCTTGAGTTCACTCATTCGCTCGTTATAGTCCGTGTCTGAGACAATATTGAGGGTTCCAACAATAACGTTTTTAAAGTCTTCAGCACTTTTAAACTTTTTACCTTTAATTTTTTTGTCTTCGTCTCCATCGCGGTATTTGAAGAATTCTTCAATCTGGATGTTGTTGATGCTTGGGAAAAGGATTTTTAGGTCTTCGATAGTCAACTCGTTGATGGCGATAACGCTGACTTCGTGAACGCTCATGCGGTCTTTAATCAGATCAACGATGGCATCATCCCATGAAGGAAGCAAATACAGCTCATCAATTGAGGCCAGAGGAGCGTGTTTGGGAGTGATATTCTTTTGGTTGAATTTCGCTTCAACTTCCGGTCTTTGGCTGTCCTGGAATTTTGAAGAGTCATTAACGTAGAATTTTAATTCTTTAACTAAGTAGGCCGGATCGACGTTGGAGTACTTCGCGTGGAACTCTTCATCAGTGTCACTCTTATCTTTAATCAGCCTTTGGAGAGTCTCTACTAATTTTTTCTCGATAATAACGTCAGCTCTTTCTGTTTTTGTTTTTTTGCCGTCGCCATCATCAGAGCTTCCAGAATCCCCAGAGTCAGAGTCTCCTCCGTCTAAATCCCCTGAACCCCCGGCCGCAGCGTCCTGGTCCTGTGCAGATTTATTATTGGTTGGTTTTAGACGAAGACCATTTGGATTTAAGAACCCGGCGATCTTGGTGAAAGTCACTGAGACTTCGCCTCTAAAAAGAGTCTTTTTATTAAATTCTTCCAGCGCTGTTTTTTGAATAATCCCTGCACCCTTTGGTTCCGGGATAGGGTAGATGAAGGGCTGGATAATAATGTTTTCTAAGTCGGAAGTAGGGAAAGCACTTTTTAGACTCTCTTCTTTTTCCAGTTTATTTCTTCCCACCTGATAAAGGCGGAGTTTTCCCATTGCGAAGTTAAGTCCTGACTCAGCATTAAGGCGCGCCTGGATTTTATCTTGTTGATTATAAATTTTAATCTTGTTGAGTTTGGTCTCAAACGTAAAATCGGCCAGAAGGAAAGTTAAAATAGCGATAACCCCTAAGACCAGCATCAGTGCGATTCCGCGTTCGTTTTTAATTGTCGCTTTTAGAAAACCGGGTCTAATTGTCATCGTCTTCTCCCGGTTGATCAGCACCTCTACCTTGTCCGCCGGCAAATCCACCACCTTGTTGAGACCCATCTCCACCTGTGCCTCCAAGGGCCCCGGTTTTAATATCGTCTTGTTTGGTGTTGAAGTATGGATTGAGCACGCGGAAAGTTTTTTCCAGCTTTTGTTCGTTTTTGTCTTCATCAATCCACGTCACGTTGACTTTTAATGAGCGGATCAGGTTTTTATTTTCATTTAATTCCTGAAGAGAAGTCGTGTATTTTTTTGTCCTCTCATCCCAGAAAGAAAATTCTAAGTCCTTTACTTTATCCATCACGACCTGAAATTTTGGCTTCGACCAGTCTTGAGTAGAGTTATAGATGTCTGTAGCAATCGTTTGACGGACGACTTCGTAAAGGCCCGAGACTTTATCATCAGGATTATCCGGGTCAGGCTCCATGGCGCGCAGGCTGTACTTTACCCAGGCAAAACGCGACTCTTTTGAGTCGGAAAACTTTCTACGGTTGGCCTGAGTTAAGAAGATGATGCTCGATTTTTCTTCTGACTTAAATTGAGGGATTAGAGATCCATTGTTAGTTCTTCCATCAAAAGCGCCATTAGCATTGGTATTAGTGTCAGCATAAACATCTGCTGAGTTACTTGCTGTCGGAACAATTTTAGAATGAGAAAAAAGTGGATTATAGATTTGAGAAATGTCGCTGTCTAAACGTCCAATGGCCGTTAAGCTCTGAACAGTCTGGCGGTCTTCTTTGATAACACGGTCTTTGGTTTCCGTATTGGTATCGATCATTTTGTAGGTCGCAAACGAGATCATAGAAAGAATGGTAATAGCGATCATGACTTCAAAAAGAGTGAAGCCCTGATTGTTATTTAATGGAGAGCAGGTCTTAGAATGATCCAATGGCCACATCCGCATTCTGGTTCATAATCCAGGCATCCAGTTTATAAGTTTCACCCGAGCTTTTATTTTTCACGGTGACTTCAACCTGCCAGATCATCTTTTCCATATTTTCTTTAAAGACTGTAAAAATTCTTTTTTCTAACTGTTTTTCCTGACTTTCTTCCTGAGATTGCTCTAAGTCCGCACTTGATTCGATTTTTGACATATCAGGGACAAAGAATTTTTTATACTCAACAATCGTCTGATAGTTATTGTTGTTCTCCACATCTTTTGTGTCTTTAGTTAACGTTAAAGAGTCGGAGAGTGCCGGAGGATTCGTGATGATTTCATTGATTTTATTTTCGCAGAAATCCTTAAGGAGCATATCTTCCTTAAGTTTTCCCGAGTCTATGAGGTTGTAACCAAATCCGGTTACGAAGGCCGAGGCAAACACAGCAAAAATGGCAATAGCAATCATAACTTCAATCAGTGTGAAGCCAGAGCGGTTGCCAAGAAGTGTAGTCCTTATCTTTCTTTCAGCCATGTCTCAAAAATTTCTTTTGCCTTTGCCGACTGCAGATCGTTGATCTCGCGGTTTCCAGGGTTTTCAAGTTTATGAGTTTTCTTTTCAATTTTTTGATTAAACGGATTCACTTCCAATGAAATCACATTTTCATCATTGGCCAGGATGATGATCGCATCGTCTTTTTCCCCGGTAGGGAAAGTATAGACAGAGACATCACCGGTGCTCTTAAATTTTTCCGAGCTTCCATTGCCAACACCTAATATCTTAACACCTTCTGGCAATTCTTTGTTGGAATCCTGGAATTCCTGAATTTTATTAAATTGCATATTCGTTTCTTTTAGTCGTTTAGCTTCTTTTTCTTCTTCCTCTTTACTTTGAGATGTCGACTCATACTCAGGTTCTGGGGGAAGGACAAAAGAAGAGCTCGGGCCATATTCAACTGCGTATTCCTGAGGGGCCTTGCCCAACATGAAATGCAGGCGAACGACTGAGTTTCTTAGTACAGCTTCATCGCTCATGAAACGAATAGCTCTTTCGATGTTGTCGCTTTCTTGATCTAAATCTTGGCTGGTAGAGAAGGGATTAGAGAGGGCCATGGCCATTACGAGAGTGATCAAAACCAAGGCTATCAGGATTTCGATGACCGTGAAGCCTTGGTTTGATTTTAGAAGTTTTGCTTGAATAAATTTATTCCGCTGGAGCAGCCTCACCGCCAGTTTCTCCACCACCTGAGGCAGCAGCTCCACCTTTTGGTGCTTTTAAATAGATGTCAGCATCATTGCCTTCACCACCAGCTTCACCATCGTCTCCGTAAGAGTAGATGTTGTAAGTTTTTCCATCAGACTCATAAACATAATCATTGTCCCATGGATCCTTTGGAATACCATCACCATCAATGAATCCATTAGGTGGATAGTCCTTACACTCTCTTCCGCCTGTTGGCTTAGAGATCAGGGCCTCAAGACCTTGTTCAGTAGAAGGGTAGAAGCTACATTTTCTTCTGAATTCTTTTAAGCGAGCGTCCAGGTTACTCATCTGGATTTTTGCAGATTTAATTTTTCCTTCGATAAGTGTGTCGTTAAAACGACCAACAACGAATGTACCAGCGATAGCTAGTAGAGTAAGAGCGATGAGGATCTCGATCAAAGAGAAACCTCTTTGATTCTGAGCAAGAGCTTTAGTAAACGACATGTTTTCCATCTAGGACTCCAAAAAGAGAAAATATGTTTTTAGGTTGTTTGGTTTTATCTTCCAACGCTATTGAGATCAATAAGCGGCACTACTACCGAGAAGATAATAAATGCTACTACAAGTCCCATTGCTACCATCATTATAGGTTCTAGGATGGATGTTAGTCCAGCAAGTTTTGAATTTACCTGATCTTCGTAGTTTTCTGAAACAATTTGCAACATCGGTTCTAATTCCCCTGATTTTTCGCCCAACTTAATCATGTGGGTTACCATCGGCGGGAAAAGCTCAGAACGGACAAGGGGACCGGTTAGTGAAGCTCCTTCGGAGACGCTTGCGCGAGAGTCTTCAATGGCCTTTTTCATGTGAACATTGGAAATAAGGTTAGAAACAATCTTCATTGAGACCAGGATCGGAACACCTGACTGAAGTAGTGTGGCAAGTGTCGAGCAAAAACGGCTGACGTTAACCATGGTCACGATTTCTCCGACCACTGGAAGTTTTAGCACAAGAGCATCGTACTTAGATCGTCCTGACTCAGTAGAAATGTAGCGTTTAAAAAGCATCCATCCGCCAACGAGCCCTAAAATGACCAGCCACCAGTAGTTCATCAGGAAATTAGAAATCCAGATACAGATTTTTGTCTGAAGAGGGAGTTCTTTTTTCATTGAAACGAAGATTCTGGTTAGCTTTGGGATAACGAAAATAAAAATGATCCCGATCATGGCGCCACCGGCACCCATCATGATCATGGGATAAGTCATGGCCCCTTTAACTTTGTTTCTTAGTTTTACCTGTCCTTCCGTAAAATCGGCCAGTTTTAAAAGAACAACTTCAAGTGTACCTGACGCCTCTCCGGCATCGACCATGTTGACGTAAACGTTGTCAAAGATTTTTGGATAATCAGAAAGAGCTTTGGCCAGCGATGACCCTTCGTTAACTTTTTGTCTGATTTCAGAAAGAGTGATTTTTAAGCTTGGGTTTTCAGTCTGGTCAACCAGGGCACTGAAGGCTTCGACGACTTGAATTTTAGCGCGAAGAAGGGTGGCCAGCTGTCTGGTCATTAAGGCGAGGTCATTGATTGAAACGGCACTTCCGAAATTAATCCCGCCGCTTTTTTTCACTGATCCGGAAGTCTGTTCGCTGATTTCAATCAGCATGATTCCCATTCCGCGGATACGCGTCTTGGCAGCACTTAGTCCTTCGACATTCACCGTGCCTTTAACTTCACTTCCAGATTTATCAATCCCTTTATAATTATAAATCGCCATTAGTGTTGTGTTTCCTCATCTTCTTCGTTGATCGCACGGACCATTTCTTCTACAGAAGTGATTCCTTTGAAAACTTTTTCCAGGGCGTCCTGGCGAAGAGATTTCATTCCATTTTTCATTGCCATCTTTTTAACCGTTGAGGCATCGGCCTTCTTTAGAATTAAAGGGCGAATGTCGTCAGTGATAATTAAAAGTTCTGAAACAACTGTCATGCTGGCGTACCCAAGGTAGTTACACTTTGGACAACCTTTTGGTTTATAAAGTGTCGCTTCTTTTGGCATTGAGTGAACATCCAGCATCTGGAAGTCGTAATCAGTAGGAGTGTAAGCTTCTTTACAGTCATTGCATAGAGTACGAATAAGACGTTGAGCAAGAACTCCCGCCAGTGAAGAAGCAATAAGAAACGGCTGAACTCCCATATCGATAAGGCGGTTAGGAGCAGACGAAGCGTCGTTGGTGTGAATCGTAGAAAGAACAAAGTGACCCGTTAATGAAGCCTGGATCGCCATCTCTGCTGTTTCCAAGTCGCGGGTTTCCCCCACCATGATAACGTCGGGGTTTTGACGAAGAATAGAGCGGAGTGCGCGGGCAAAAGTCAGGTCAATTTTGTGGTTAACCTGGATTTGCGAAATCCCTTGCAGCTCGTATTCCACCGGGTCTTCAACGGTGATGATCATTTTATCTGGTGTATTGATACGGTCTAACATCGCAAAGAGGGTCGTCGTTTTACCGTGACCAGTAGGTCCCGAGACGTAAACGACACCATGTTTTCTTTTTGAAAGTTCATCAAGTGCTTTTAGGTTTTGCCCGTGGAAGCCCAGGTTTTCCAGAGTCAGAATGTTGTTTGATTTCTCTAAAACCCTCATTACGATACGTTCACCGTTTTGAATAGGAACAACACTCACACGAATATCGATGTCCTTTCCGGCCATCTTAATTTTAATACGACCGTCTTGAGGAAGACGCTTTTCAGCGATGTCCATCGACTTCGTCATAACTTTTAGACGAGAAGTCACTGCGGCCTGAGTTTTAATCGGCTGGCGCAGAATCTCTCTCATAACTCGGTTAATACGGAAGCGATAGACGACTTCTTTTTCGTAAGGCTCGATGTGAATATCTGAGGCGCGCTCTTTAATCGCGCGGAAGATAATCGAGTTCACAAAACGGATAACTGGCGCTTCATCAGCTCCAGCTTCAAGGATATCGATAGGTCCGTCTAAGTCCAGGTTCTCGTCGAATTCACCTTCGATTGAGTCGACCACGTTGCGGTTTGCTCTTTCGTAGATGCGGTTAATCGCATCCTGAACTTTAAGAGGGCTGGCGACAACCATCTTTACTTCTTTCTTAAAAATTTCCTGGATGTCGTTGATTGCATCAAAGTTAAATGGGTCCGTCACTAGAAGAGTGACAGAGTACTCCGTTTCCAAAATCGGCAGGACTTCATGAGTCTTGGCGTAGTTGATGCTGATATTTAACGTCAGATTCGGGTCGATTTCTTCAAGTTTTAGTTCATTTAAATAAGGAATGTCCACCTGGTGGCAGATCACTTTAATGATGTCGTGCGGATTGATGTAATTCTTCTTTAAAAGAATTTCACCCAGAAGCATTCCAGATTCGTGTTGAATCTCCAGGGCCTCTTCCAGCTGGGCGTCGGTGAGCGATGTATGCTTCAAAAGGAGCTGGCCGATTTTTTCTTTCTGGCCTTCAACTTTTTCCATCATGTGATCGGATATTTTCACTGATACTTCCTTAAAAAATTAAATTACTGTACTGATGTCACCGGATCAGTTGTTCCCGCCGGCTTGTTTTCTGCTTTCTGGATAATTTCCTGATAATCAGGAACATTGCCTTCAGTTGCATCTACACCAATAGCTTCATTTCTGTCTTTGTACTTTTCAGTTTCACTTGTATCGTACAGAGGACCTTCACCTTGTTTTTTAGCTTTGTCGTAAAGTCCCTTAACCGTAGTAGAGAAGGCATCGTCGTCTCCGACCATGTTCTTTAAGTGAGACTGACGGCGGTTAAGCAGGTCTTTTACGTTTTCAGCGTTTGTTTTTTCATATGAGGCCAGGATTTTTGGCGTCATGAAGAAGAGTAGGTTAACTTTTTCAACCGACTTCGTCGTGTTTTTAAATAACCAACCTAGTACCGGGATATCTCCCAGTAAAGGAACTTTACTTGTTGTGTTTGTTTCTTTATCACGCATTAAACCACCCATAGCGATTGTGTCTTTATCGCGCACAACGACTGTCGTGTTAAATGCTCTGATAACTGTCCCAACCCCACCTTGAGTAGAGTTCACTTGTCTTCCCGAGAAGTCGACAATTTTCTGGTCGATTTTAAGTTTTACAAAGCGTGTAACTTTGTTGATTTGCGGAGTGATTTTTAAGTTAAGTGAAACCTTTTGCATTTTAATCGAGTTGGTCGTTGAACCATTCGTTGCACTCGTTGTTTCAGTTGTTGGAACTTCTTCCCCAGACTCGAATGCCCCTTCAACGTTATCCATTGTCAGGATTTGTGGAGTCGCCAGAACGTTTGTTCCTGCGTTTGTTGCAATCGCAGTGATTAGACCGTTAACCGAATTGACCTGAATTGTATTTCCATCTGGTGTCTTAAGGTCAACTTTTCTTCCGATACCACCACCAACGAAAAGTCCTGAAAGGTTAGTGATATTGTTTGTCATAAGAGAAAGAAGATCGTTTGTGTTACCGTAACCAGCTTTTTGCGATCCACCAGAACCGTAAGCTCCAATTAAGCTGATCCCGAATCCTTGTCCTCTGGAAACCTGAGTTTCCATCATTAGACCTTCAACATAAACCTGGTCGCGTGGGATATCCAGCTGAGCGATAACTGTTTTTACAGTTTCGTAGTCAGTAGGAGAGGCCGTTACGACAAGGGCGTTGTTTTCTTTATCAGAAGTGATTTTTACTTCGCTGTTAAAAAGAGTGGCCGTTGTTGCTGTTCCACTTGTTGGCGATGTAAAGCGAGTTAAACCACCAGCAGCTCCTGATCTCGGTGCGTTTCCAACCAGAGATGAAAGAGTTTTTGCCAGGGCCTCAGAGTCACCGTAGTTCAGGTAATAAACGTGGATTTGTCCAGAACCTGCAGCGACAACTTTAACGTCTAGTTTTTCAATGAGGCCTCTAAGTTCGCGTGCCCCATCAGAGTTTGCCATGGCGATAATTGAGTTCGTTCTTGGCTCAGCAATGATGCGAGAGATATTTGATTGAGATGTTGAACCTGATCCCGAGGCCACAGTGTTTGTTCTTGGAACTCCACCAGCTCCTGATCCGTTCTTTAAAATTTTATCTAATAGAGTTGCGATCTCTTGAGCTGATGAGTTTCTTACCTTAATAATTTGCAGAGACTCTTCGTGTCCAGGGATATCGATGAACTTAATTAGCTTCATTAGACGGTTGATGTGCGTTCCTGTTTCCTGAACGATAACCGTGTTGGTTTGCTTGATTTCGATGATTCTTCCGTAACGAGACATGAATGGACGGAAAGAGTTAGCGACTTCGCGCGAGTTAACATACTTTAGCGGGATAATCTGCATCACGTAGTTTTCAGTATTCGGAGTGTAGGTCCCCGTATACATCGTCGTTGGAGAGTATCTGATATCGCGGTTGTTAACGATCGTGTAGAAGGCCCCTGATTTTACCAGTGAGTACCCATTGATTGATAGGGCCTGAAGGTAAGCTTTCCACGCATCTCCAATCGTGATTGGAGTAGGTGAAGAGATCGAGATCTTTCCTTTAATGTCTTTATCCAGGATTAGGTTTAATCCTGTAAGTTTTTGCATATGTTTTGTTAAATCTAAAATCGAGACGTTCGGGAAGTCGAAGCTCGTGACAACTTCAGGACCAAAGGCCGTTTCAGGGTTTAGGTTAACGTACTTTTTATCTGTTTTTGTAGGGCTTGCAGACCCCGTTCTTTTTCTTCCGAAAGTATCAGATGATCCGCTTCCACCACGAGAGCTTTCTTCGAATGAATCGCTTCCTTCATCGGCCATTTCATCGCCACCTTCATCATCACCTGGAGCAAAATTGGTCGTATCCTGTGCCGAAGCATCTAGTAATGAGCTTGCCGATTTTCCTGTATCCGGAATAGAGATATCAGAAGGAGTGTTAACACCTTTTTTAGCGTTGGCCGCTCCACTTGGGCGGTTGAATTTTGTTTTGCTCTTAAATTTGTCAAACTGTGCTCTTACTTCAGGCGATAGCCCCACTGTGGTAAGTAGGAGAGACGCGGTTAAGACTTTCGAGAGATTAACATTTTTTTTCATTTAAACGTCCAAATTAAATATTTTTATTCAAACCCGTATTCTAATGTTTCGTTCATTCCATTTCTCTTAAGGCCGATCTGGAACTGGTCAATTTCTTTGATTCGTCCAAGAAGAGTCATAAGTTCATTGAGATTTTCAATTTTCTTTCCATTAATTGACGTGATTACGTCATCGTTCTGGATATTAAGCTGAGAGTAGATTGACCCTGGAACAACTTCTGTCATCTTAAATGCCAGTGATCCATCCGGGTTGGTGATCTGAACCGCCTTGGCCTGAGTCAAGACTTCGCTCATGTTGCTGATCATGCTGTCTCTGAAAGCGCGCTTAATTTTAAAAGAGTTCCCTACGTTTTTAATACTTGGGTTAAGGCTCTTAAACATTTTTTGCCCAACTTTTGGAGAAACGATTTTCATCGGAGGCATAATCGGAGCATCTTCCTCTTCACTGGCGATGTATTCACATTCACCTGTTGTCAGGTTCTTTAAAATGATTTTCATGCGGTTGATTCTTGAAACTTCAACAGCATTGTTTAGTTGTTCACCTTCTCTCACATTGACTAGTTCACTTGATCCGCGAACTTGAACTGAAGCCACAGATTTTACCGAGTCTTGAAGAACAATTGTATCCAGAAGTTTCAGTGGTTCAGAAGTAGGGCGTTCAGCATCCGTACAGACGATGCTCGCGATGTCGATTTTTGGACCTTTATCACCGGCCTTATCGCTTTCTTTAACATTGAAGAGGTTTGTTGAAGAAATGCGGTTGATGTCTTGAAGAGTTGTGTCCGATTTTTCAATTGGAACACTGATATTCCCTTTTACTGTTGAAACCATCGGAGTTCCGCGACCAATAAAAAGAGCAGCTGTTTTACCAATTAAATAAGTGAACGTGACAACCAGAAGAATGATAAATACACCGTGGATTTTTCCACGTGTGTAAGGAGAGAAAAGCTTTAAAATGAAATCGTTCCAGCTAAATTTATCGATACTTTTCATTGGAGAAGCACCAGAGAATCTCTCTCTGATTCGCTCGCCACTTCCTGCACCAAATTTAGGAAATTTAAATTTAAAACGGCCGACAGACTCCGGCTTTTCAGGCGGGTCCATTTCCATTTCTTCAAAACTCATATTGTGATCAGTTTTATCTGATTCACTGTAGTCATTAACCAGGTGTTGGTTTTCTTCTCTGAATTTATTGAGGTTGTAGTTGCTGAGAGTTTTCTCTGCAAAAACTTCTGGGTTTTCATCAGTATAAGATTCATCACCAGCGATGGCCTCGGACTCTTGTCCATCTCTGCGCATCTCTGTGAATTGAACAGGGGAGTCGTCGTCTTCTTGATCGTAATCAGTGTCTGTTTGATCGGTTTGTTCTTCAAGATTTTCATCGTGGTCTTGTTTAGACTTTTTGAAACGATCTAAGAACTTAAAATTGAAATTAAATTTTTTCATATTTGTTTTAACATCATGTTAATTTTGAACAACATTAATAAAGCTTTCAAATTCACCATCCATGGTGGATCAAATTTATAGTTATTCTTCTATTCTAAGAAGTTAGAAGACTTGTAGCAATAAGATTCTTTTGTACCTGAGTAAACAGATTGGTCTTTGTTTTCATTTCTCTTTTTGGAAAGATTGAGTATCCTAGTAAATGTATTAAATTCAACGTTTCAATCATAAAAGGTGATCAAAAATGGCAAGTAATTCGAACGGACAATTAGAATCAGTAGTAGGGTCTCTCTTTTTCGGTGAAATCAACGAAAACCTGGTTTTTCCTTTTCCACACTTTTCAGACTCTCAAGTTGAAATGGCCAAGGAAATGACGGCAGCAGTTGATGCTTTCGCAAAAGACAATATTAACGGAGAGAAGTTTGATAAAGAAGCTCACCTTCCAAAAGAAGTCATTCAAGGACTCGCTGAAATGGGTCTTTTAGGTCTGGGAGTTCCTGAGGATTTGGGTGGTCTAGGTCTTGATTACTCACTTTATTGTCGCGTGTTTGCTCAAGTAGCAAGTCATGATGGTTCAGTGGCGACGATGATCGGGGCTCACCAGTCGATTGGTTACCGTGCTCTTTTAAATGAAGGGACACCTGAGCAAAAAAAGAAATGGCTTCCTCGCCTGGCAAGTGGTGAAGTGATCGCAGCTTTTTGTTTAACTGAGCCAGGTTCTGGGTCAGATGCATACTCAATTAAAACAAAAGCTGTTGATAATAAGGATGGAACATACACTATTACCGGACAAAAACTTTGGATTACTAATGGTGGTCTGGCAGGTTTTTATTCAGTTTTCTGTAAAACAGAGCACGTGATTGACGGTAAGACTGTGGAAAAAATTTCCTGCTTCATCGTAGAAGGTGGATCTCCAGGACTTTCTTTTGGTGAAAAAGAAAACAAAATGGGGATTCGTGCGAGTGAAACCCGCGCTGTTTATTTTGATAAAGTTGTCGTTCCAAAAGAAAATATTCTTGGTGAGCTTGGAAAAGGTTTCAAGATTGCGATGAATGTTCTTAACTCGGGAAGACTATCTCTGGGAGCAGGATGTGTTTCTGGAATGAAGATGATTCTTGAAATGGCCACAGCTCACGCTACAAACAGAAAACAATTCGATCGTCCTATTGCCGAGTTTGGATTAATTCAGGATAAGCTGACAAAAATGGCGGCGATGACTTATGCAGCGGAGAGTATGGTTTACCTGACAACAGGGAACATGATCAAAGGCATGAACGATTACTATATGGAGACAGCTGTTTGTAAGATCTACGGTTCAGAGTCTCTTTGGGCAAGCATTGATATGGCAATGCAAATTGCGGCCGGTAACGGTTATATGAAAGAGTACCCTTATGAAAGATTAATGAGAGACGTTCGTATCAACATGATCTTCGAAGGAACAAACGAAATTCTTCGCGCACTTCTTGCTCTATCAGGAGTAAGAGGGCCATCTGAAGAAATGAAAGAGCTTGGAAAAGTGACTGACGTTTCAAAGGCGCTTCAAGACCCAATTAAGTCTCTTGGTGTGTTTACAAAATTTGCCAGAAAGAGAATGTCTCATATGATGGGATCAAAAGCTCTTACAAAAGCTCACCCAGAGCTAAAAGAGCAGGCAGAGAAGTTCTCTTCTATGCTTGGTAAGTTTGCTATCGCAGTAGAAGACACTTTAATTAAATACGGAAAGAAAATTGTGGACAATGAGCTTCCACAAGGACGCCTTGCTGACATGGTGATCGATCTTTATATTATCCTGGCAACGATCTCAAGAACGACAGCTATCCTGAATAGTTCAAAAGCAACTCAGGAACAAAAAGACTACGTTCTTCGTTTAACTAAATTCATCTGCAATGATTCTGGAAGAAAAATCAGAAGAAATCTGAAGGCAATGTCAAAAAACAATGACAAAAACGTTATCAAGATTTCTGAAACAGTTGTAAAAAATGGTGGATACGGTTTTGACATCATCGACTTCTAAGTCCCTTTATTTGGCACTCCTGGGGGTTTTACTCTCAGGGTGTGCTGAAAAAAAGATTCAGCCTATAAAAGATCTCGGCGGCCCTCGTGAGCAGTCGATTCCTTACGATATTGCCCCTGAAAGATCTGGCGGAATTTTTGTCGATAAGACTGAAGAGTATGGACTTAAGGATGTTTCAGCAGTTCATCTTTATGCTGTCGATGTGAACAATGACGGGGCCACTGACCTGGTAATTCTGGATGATTTTTATGCCTCTCCAAAATTTTATTACTTCAATAAAAAAGAAAAAAAATTCAAATTAGGGGAAAACCCTTTTAATGAAATTGTGCGCGCAAGTTACCTCAACTTTGTCGACCTGGACCACGATGGGATTTACGATGTCATTGTAGGAAATCTCAACCAAAGAAGTGAGATGACCCAGTACCCTGGGCGCGTTTATAAAGGCATCGTAGAAAACGGAAAGCTTCGCTATCAGGCCAAGGCTTCTTTGCCAACGGGAGTTCTGCCCACGGCGAGTATTGTGCCTTTAGATTTCAACCTTGATGGTGAAATCGATCTTTACCTGGCCAATTGGTTTTCACAAAAAGACAACAATCCAAAACCAGTGACAGATTATCTTTTACAAGGAAAAGGTTTTGAATTCACCGACGTCGGAAGCCAGTTAAGAGGTGAGTACGACTATAATAAATCGGACAAGATTTACCCGAATGCCACACCAACTTTTGGTGCAAGTGTGTGCGACGTGGATAAAAATGGTCTTCCCGATATCATGACCAGTAATTCAAACGGCTACTACAATAAGCTATGGCTTAATATCGACGGGAAAAACTTCGTTAACTACGCAGTAGAGTCAGGCTATGCGGCCGACAATGAAGGCTCTGCTGATCAAAAAGGCGGAGGAAATTCATTTTTCAGTTTATGTGGCGACTACAATAACGACGGGATTGTTGATATCGTGGTTGGAAACCTGGCCCGCGACAGCGACCCTGAATCCCGCGACAAATCAGCAGTGCTGACTGGTTCAGTAAAAACTTTTCCACCAAAATTTATCCGCTCAGAATTTTTCCTTCAAGACAAACAAGAGAATTGGTCAGAGGGAGATAGAAGAGGAGCATGGATTGATTATAACCTTGATGGGCTAAACGATCTTTTAATCGCCAACTCTGGTTTTCCTCCTTCTTCACGACTGGTCTTCTTTGAACAGGAGCCGGACCACGCTTACGATGATAAAGCAAAAGAGCTGGGGATCAATCTTATGAACCCATCAGGAATTGTGACGATTGATTTAAACGGTGATGGTGTGATGGATTTTATTTCAGGGCAAAGTAAAGTGCGCGCTGGAGATATCAACACTCGTCTCTATGTTTTTGAAAATCAAACTAAGCGAGAAGGAAAGGGCTCAATGCGCTTTCACCTTCAAGGAAAGAAGAGTAACTTCCACGGCATCTCTTCAACACTGACTTTTTCAACGACTAAAACAAAATATTTCGGCGAGGCCAACTACGCTTATGGCTCTCTTCCTTCACAAAATGAAGAAGGTGTTTACTTTGCTTTCGGGCATGAAACTCCTAAAGAAGTTGAAGTTAGATGGAGCATTGGCAGCGAAGACCGCCTAGGCCGAGTGGCGCCACTCATTCGAAAATATAATCTACAAAAACTCTCAGGAAAAGGTAAGCATTTAGAATTAAACCTCTGCGAAGATGGTCGCGTGCTGCCAAGATCAAAAAATTGTTATTAAAATTCTTAGGGTAATTCTCCGATGAAGTAGGTATGAAAAAACTAATACCTCTAGTCGTTCTCTTTACCTTTTTTAGCTGTTCACAGACACCTGTTCATGTTGAGTCTCCAGAGAGAGACCCGGCAAATTTTCAGACCTGTTTTGAGGCCATGACCAACATCATGAATTACAAAACTCACTACGGTCCTGCCGCTCAAGTCTTCTCTCATGCGAAATCGCTTAAGGAGCTTGAAGGATTGTATGGTGGCGATAACTTAATCGAAATCCAAAGACGAATTTCAAACGATGAGATCTTAAAAAACAATGCCAACTTAAAGCAACTTTTAAAAGATCCATTTGAACCAAAGGATGTGCCCGGAAAAATCAAGGCCATTCCTATGGATGATGCCAACGTGATTTATCGTGCAATGGCCGACTCTAACGTCAATAAAAACCATTACTGTTACGACCCAAAAGGAACAATCGGTTTTTGTTTTGGACGCGCGACAATTGCTCATATGGAAGCCATAGTAAGAGAAGTGCATCCTGATTCAGTTAAAAAGATCTGGATCGCCGGTGATATGGGAGTGTGGGGACACCATGTGGCCACGATGGTGTACACTGAAAAAGGATGGATTGTCCTAGATACTAACCTTGGCAGAAGTGTTGATGTCGATACATGGATTGCGACTTACATGCCAATGAAGAAAGGAAAAAAAGATATCATGGTCTTTGTCACTCAGGCCGGGCGCTTTGGGCCTTACGATTCAAGTCCGTATAATGCCATTAACCTCTTTAACACAAATAGTGCTGACTTCAAGAAGGCCAATGACTTCTTTAGCGGATACTTCCATGATTACTTCGAGAGCTTGGACAACGTTAAAAACAAGCCACTCGTCGATCAAAAGAAAGCGCATTAATTTAAAAATTATTTTTTCTTAACGATATCAGAAAGATGCTTGATTCTCTCAGGCATCTTTTTGTAGTTAAGTGTGCTCATGTAAATCTGAGATGAAGGCAGTCCTGGGATTTCCTGAACCTTGAGCTGGTCTTCTTTCTTGATTAAATGATCTGGAATGATGGCAATCCCTACATCGTTTTTTACCAATGAGATGATTGACGTAAATGAGTCTACCATGACGATAGATTCACTTTTAGTTTTTGAAAGTTTAAACAGGTGATCGTTGTTTGAAAAAACCACCCAGCGCTGATCGCTTAGTTTTTTTCTGTTCACTTCATTTTTAGAAATGAGAACTAGTTTTTCTTCGAAAAGTTTTAGTGATGTCACGAGCTCTGATTGGATATTTTCCGTTCCAAAGATCACATCAAATTTGCTCTCTTCAATTCCTGAACGCAGCTCAGGCATATCGGCCACGTGAACTGTCACGTCGCGCTTTTGTCCTTTAAGGTAGTCTGTCAGAAGAGGAGTGAACCAGTTCTTAAGGAGTCCTTCTAAAATACCAATGGAAAGTGGGAGTTGATCTTCGCGCTGGAAAATCTGAAGCGAGGTCTTCTCAAAACTTTGAGAGGCCTGGTAAAGCTCTTTTCCTTTTTCCGAAAGAATAACTTTTTTACTAGATCTAATGATGAGCTCTTCTTGAAGAGAGTCTTCCAGAAGTTTAATTTGACGGCTAACTGCTGACTGAGCAATGTTTAATTCTTCAGCGGCCTTTGAGAAGCTTGCGTACTTTGCCGTAAGCATAAAGGCCTTCAGGTAGCGAAAATCTAGCATTTTAAACTCCTTCTTTTACTGGAGGTGTTTTTTCTGGGCTTGCTCTCCAGAATTTCCCTTTGAATTCGCCTTGAGAGTGGTTCGTAATAACGAAGCCCTCAGCGTCCTGGTTGAAATCCTGAATAAAGTCCACAGAAGCTTCCTGTAAATAGAAGGCAGCAAATGGATCAATAACGATATAAATGTCGTCGTTGCTATTAGCAATACGAACCTGGAAGTCGTCTTCTTGAAGATCAGTGAAACCTGCTGCGTAAGTAAAGCCTTCGCAACCTTTACCACTTACGACAATACGAAAGTACTTACCCGCCAAGGTAAAATCGTTGTCGATGATCAATTTTAATTGTTCAAGGGCGCGCTCAGTAAACATGATCACAGGCGGAAGGACCAAGTCCTTGTTAACCTTATTTTGTTTAAAACCCATGTGAAAATCCCATGCGGAAAAGTGTCGTTAGTGTTATTGTATGTGCACCAGTAACTATCCAACCAAAAAAGAATTTACAAGTCAAAAAAGGAAATTTTTTATGAAGCTAACGTATAAATTAATAATTGAAACACCTTCGACGCACCAAGTTCGAGTTGTCATTCAAGGAAAAAAAGAATCTGGTGAAAAATCACTGGACTTTTTTCTTCCGCGTTGGTCGCCAGGATCTTATTTAATCCGTGAATATTCACGCCATCTATCTAGCTTAAAAGCGGAAACAGCTAACGGTGAAAGACTTTTTCTCGAACAAACAGATGTTTCAACTTTTAATATCGATTGGAATAAAAGCGAGTTAAAAAATACTAAGGATGCTGACACATTTACGCTTTCTTACAATGTTTATTGCCATGAGCTAACAGTAAGAACATCACACGTTGATGACTCACATGCTTTCTTACACTTGCCAACTCTTCTAATGGGTGTGTTAGGAAAAAATATAACTGACCCGACGATCGAATTATCTTTCCCAGCATCGTGGTCAAAAGTTTCAACAGGACTAAAAGATATTTCGGTGAAGCGCGAAGCCTTCATCTATACAGCAAAAAATTATGACGACCTGATCGACTCACCAATTGAGATTGGTTGCCAGGAAACTGATGGTTTTATGGCCGGAGGAATTCCCCACGATGTGGCCTTCTATGGAAACCTTCTTCCTCACAAAGAAAACCTAAAAGAAGACACGAAAAAAATCGTTGAACACATCGCTGGCTTTATGGGTGGATACCCGTATGAAAAATACACCTTCATGACTCATTTTGTTCCTGGCCTATACGGTGGTCTTGAGCACTCAAATTCAACAGCACTGCAGTTTGACCCAACGGCAATTACAAACCGCAAAGGTTACATTAACTATTTAGCACTTGTATCTCACGAATACTTCCACACATGGAACGTAAAGCGCATTCGTCCTTTTGAGCTTGGGCCATTTAACTACTTAAAGGAAGCAACTTCAAAACTTCTATGGCTTGCTGAAGGTCTGACATCTTTAATGGATGAGCTGTTCATCTATAGAGCGGGTCTGATCACGATGGAAGAATACTTAGAAATGCAGAAAGATAACCTGAACAGATACTTCTCTGTTCCAGGAAGAAAATTTCACTCACTGGATGATTCATCTTTTAACTCATGGATCAAGCTTTACCGCCCGGATGAAAACTCAAACAACTCAAGTGTGAGTTACTACCTTAAAGGTGGAATTGTTTTCTTTGCTTTAAACATCCTTCTGGCAGAAAAAGGAAAGAGCATTAACGATCTTCTAACTCTTCTATGGAATGATTATAAAAAACATCCAGAGCGTGGAGTAAACCCAGAACAGGTTTACAAAATGGTTGAAGAAGTTGGTGGAAAAGAGATCAGAGAGAAGTTTGAAGTGATGACTTCAACAACTGAAGAAATTGATCTTGAGTCCATCTGTGCTACAGCTGGATTAAAGTTCGAGTGGGATAAATCTGAATCACCATGGCTTGGATTTGACCCTGAGTTCTCAGGGGATAGAGTGATCGTAAGAGCAGTAACTCTTGATGGTCCAGCCTATAAAGCAGGATTAAACGCAGGAGATGAAATCATCGCTATCAATGGTATGCGTGTCCTAAAAGACCGCTACAATGATTATGCAAAATACCTAAGAGCTAATGAGTCATACACATTCATGATCTCAAGACTGGCAAGTCTTCAGACTGTGACTTTAAATGTCGGAGTGACGCCGGCAAAACTTAAGGCGATTACTGTGGCCGATAAAGACAAGGCCGTGAAAGTTTTTAATCCATAAGAGATTGAAGCGCTCCTTCGGGAGCGCTTTTTATTTGAGTTTATCGTAAGCTGTTTGCAAAAACTGACAGACTTGAGTCGATAGCTTCTTCGAATCCGTTCTTCTTCTAAGCCACCACACGCACATCTTTCTATCCATCTCTATCTCATGCTCGACAAAAGCAATCTTTTTTTCTTTCAACAAATCATGTACCAGAATTTTAGGAACCACACTCCAGCCAACACCATTTAAAACGGCCGAACGCACGCCAATCAAACTATCAACAGTTAAAACCGTCTGTGCGGACAGATCGCTAAAAGAAAAAATATCAGGATTCATCTGCTCGTGACGAATGAAAGGTTTTTTCATCAGAGCTTCTATTGAAAGTTTCTGACCTTTGGTTTTCCATGAAGCAGGAGTGACCACCAGCCATTCTTCTTTAAAGAGCTGTTTATGAGCAATCGCCGGGTCTTCCGGCGGATGGCAAACAATAACAAAGTCACAGGCCCCAGTGATAAGATGGTTTTCAATATCACCTCCAGGAGTGCTGATATTTAAATGGGCCTTCGTGGGAAAAAGGGTAAGGTGAGGGATGAGAAACTGCTCAACTAACCACATGGTTGAAGCAATCCTAATTGTCGAATGACCCTGCATGACTTTCTTTTGAGCAGCGATACTTTCTTCTACCCAGCCAACTAAAGCAAGACCTGAGTCGGTGAGTCCCCAGCGGCCGTCGATTTTTTGAATGAGTCCATAGTCTTCGGAAATGCGCTGGGTTTTTCGTTGAAGCCCGGCAGGATCGCAGTTGAGTATTTTTGCCGCTTCCCTTAAGGAAGACGCTTCTTTAAAAGCGCGTAGAATGAGGCAGTCATCAGGTGATATTGTGAAGTTTTCCATGTTGATATTTATCTATCTTGTTGTTGATATTTGTCAACAGCCAAAAAGAATCTAAAAGGGGATGGTAGGATAGCGGAGGTATCTCATGAAAATGCTGTTAGTTATGCTTGTTGTATGTTCTCAAAATGTTTTTGCCCTTGATCGCTATTTTGCTAATGAAGAAGTTCAGAGACTGGCCCCGGAGGCCTTTGCTCTTCAGCCGGAAGCGAATGAATTCCATAAACTTATTGGAGAGAAATCCAAAAGAGAACGCGAGCTTTTTATAAAGTTAATAAAAGAAGACAGTGCTCTTCTAGAAAAAATCCAAAAATACAAAGAGCTTCCTTGGGAAGAAAAAGAAAAAGTTCTTCGCCAGGTTTTTGCTCTTGAAGTGAAGGCACTAGGAATGAAAGCCCCAGAGCTTATCATTGATAAAACCACGACAAAAAATGAAGCGTACTTTGATTTTGATATCACAAATCCAGGTACGGGGAGAGTTCTTCTCAACATCGACGAGCTGGAAAAAGATAGCAACCCACATGCGGGACTGCTCCTTCTTATTCACGAGACAAGACATTCGGCGCAGTTTCAAGAGGCGTTTAAACTAAACAATCCTATTGCACGCGCTTACAAAGCGGCCTTTAGTGCGCAGAAGAACCATGCGAAAGCGATTACTTCTTTTAGTGATTTTCTCACGCTTATTAATGAGTATGAGGCCTTCCAATTTGGAAACTACGTCGTCAGTGCACTCTTAAATGGCCAGGTTGATACACTTGGAATGGGGACCTTTGCCAGCCAATACAACGAGGACTACACACTTAAAATTGATCTTCCTAAACTTTTTAAAGAGCAGGAAGAAGGAAGCAATAAAGAGACAATTCTCAACACTTTTAACAAGTTAGAGAAGTCTCAGTACGATATTTTAGTAGGGCAATAACCATAAATAACCCAGTAGGTCATTTACACATTCAGAGATTTTGACTTGCTGGGTTTAAAACTTTTTGGCATAAATGAAGACGAAAAATAAAATTAGTCAGGAATTAATCGTTATGATGCCAGAAGAAATGCAGGCAACAATTGGTACGCTACTCCTTTTTTTCGCCATGGTTGCGATGATGTGCCTTCGCACTCTTTAGGAAAAATTGCGACAAATCTTCTTTATCAACTAACCGTTTAACTTTACAATCTTCTCGTGCCAAAAATTCATCGGGGAGGATGTATGACGATCGAGAAAGATTCTGTATCTAGTTTGCGTAACCGTGCTACTTCAAGAAATCCAAGACATTTCAATGTACCTCTCGACAATTTGGGACTGCCAAAAAAAGTAAGTGATTACTATGGCGAACTCACGTTTGATTTCAAAACATCAGAAGACATTTCAGATGCTACGAAAAAAGAAATCATCAAGGCCCTTGATGAAGGACGTGGGATTAAAAAAGAACACGCAGAAGCGATCGCAAAAGCGGTTACAGACTGGGCCGTAAGAAATGGGGCAACTCACTTTTGTCACTGGTTCCAGCCACTAACAGGTGGAACGGCAGAAAAACATGATGCCTTCTTCAGTTTAAAAGATGGCAAACCTATCGAAAGACTTTCAGCTTCTCAGCTTATGCAGGGTGAGCCGGATGCTTCTTCATTTCCTAACGGTGGATCTCGCTCAACATTCGAAGCGCGTGGATACACAACTTGGGATTTAACAAGCCCAATGTTTTTAATTGAAACAACAAACGGAAGAACGCTTTGTATTCCAACAGCGTTCGTTTCATATTTTGGTGAGTCTCTCGATATTAAAACTCCTCTTTTAAAATCGATCTCAAAACTAAGCCCGGCAGCAACAAAGTTTCTTCAACTAGCAGGACACAAACAAACAACTTCAGTTCACGTTACATGCGGAGCTGAACAAGAGTACTTCCTGGTTGATAAAGCTTTCTACTATGCACGCCCTGACTTAGTTATGACTGGTAGAACTCTTTTTGGAGCTCTAACAACTCGTAACCAACAGCTTGAAGATCACTACTTCGGTTTAATTCCTGACCGCGTTCTTGCTTTCATGCAAGAGCTTGATTACGAACTTCACCGCCTGGGAATTCCTTCAAAAACTCGTCACAACGAAGTTGCTCCAGGGCAATTTGAAATGGCTCCGATTTTCTCTGAAGCCAATGTCGCGTCTGACAACAACCAGATGATTATGACGACGATGAGAAGAATTGCTGAAAAACACGACATGATGGTTCTTCTTCACGAGAAACCATTTGCTGGAATCAATGGTTCTGGAAAGCACGTTAACTGGTCAATGAGCGACGACACAGGATTAAACCTGCTAGAGCCAGGATCAGAGCCACAATCAAACCTTCGTTTCTTAGCAACAGTTGCTGTTATCGTAGAAGCTCTTCACCGCTATTCGAAGCCACTTCGTATGGCGATCTCTGGAGCAGGTAACGATCACCGCCTGGGAGCGAACGAAGCACCTCCAAGCATTATCTCTGCTTACTTAGGGGATACACTTGATAAAATCTTCCACACAATCATGGAAGATAAATCATTCACTCCAAGATCAAACAATGTAATCGACCTTGGAACAAACCAGCTGGCGCATCTTCTACAGGACAACACTGATAGAAACAGAACATCGCCATTTGCTTTCACTGGAAATAAATTCGAATTCCGTGCTGTCGGTTCAAGCCACGCGATCGGTTTCCCAATGACTATTCTAAATGCAGCGGTAACAGACATTTTCAATGAGGCGAACGCTTACCTTGAAGCTGAGCAAGCAAAAGGGCAAACGGTAGATCAGTCTCTTATGAGCTTAATTAAAAAGCTTATGGGGAACTCAATGAAAGCTGTCTTTAACGGAGATGGTTACTCGAAAGAATGGGTTCAAGAAGCGGCAAGACGTGGTCTTCCAAACCTTCGCACAACTCCAGAAGCTCTAAAGACCATGACGAACGCAGAAGATTATAGCTTCCTGGTTCGCAACGGAATCTTTAAGGCAGAAGAGGTGACGACTCGTTATAACATCCTTCTTGAAAGATACATCAAGATCAGAGAGATCGAGTTTGAAACAATGATCGACATGATTCACCAGTATGTCATTCCATCGGGGCTTGAATATAAATCAGTTCTTGCAAACCTGATTAAGGGACAAAAAGAAATTGGTGTAGCTTCAAATTTTGAAATGGATGCTTACAAAAAAGTATCGACAAAGATTGATGAAATCCACTCTCTGTCTACAAACTTGCAAAAAGAACTTTCAGGCGATCACTCTGATCACCAGAAGTATGCAGAAAAAATTGGAAGCGAGCTAATGACAATGGTAACGACAATGGCCGGTATCTGTAACGAGCTTGAAGAATTGATCCCAAATCAGTTCTACACACTTCCAAAATACTACGACATGCTTTTCTTAAGATAACGATCAATGAGAGGCCCTCTTCGGAGGGCCTTTTTTATTTTCAACAGGCGCATATTGGCCCCAAAACATGTAACAACCTTTCTTTGAAACGTATTCTTCTTACAATTGTCTAGATAGTGCTGACTGGACAGACCCAGGCTTTGATTTTTATCCAGTGGTTTTATAAAAATAAAGAATGAAGGTCGTTAAGCGAATAGTTTTGCATTTAAGATTTTATTTTTTATCCGTGACTTTGTTTTTCTTTAGAGCGATTTCAAAAATGATGGAGTTCGTTTTAAGTAAGCTTAAAGGTTAGGCCTTTTTTAAAAGCGCCAGGATGCCCAGATTGCGAGGAGAGAGTTCCTCGTCGAAATACTGTTCAAGTTTCACATCATAACCTTCTTCTTCCAGGTATAGACAGCGATCCAGTTGCAGGTAAACTTCCAGCGCGCGACCTAGTTGCCAACGGATGATGTTGCATAAAAACATCACACGAAGCTCTCTTTGAAGAGAGGGATCGGCGTAGAATTCATTGAAGTAGTCATCTGAAAATGTGTGTTCGATTTTGAGCTCGGCCAGTTTTTCTCTGATGTAGAACTGGAAAGGCTTCCAGTAAGTTTGGATTTGGCATTCACCGACATCGGTAGCGTACTTATTGTTATAGTGTTTCATCAAAAAGAGATGAAGGGCATAACGATAATTTTTAACTCGCTCTTTCGTTTGATAAGTTGAAAGCTCCATCGCTGCATGAGACCTGGTAGCGAGACTCAATCCAAAAAGATTCAGGCGAGTGAAGTTATTTTCTTTGTAGAAGCTTGAAAGAGGAAAATCGACTTCCGGATTAATTCTGTAATAGCAGCACCCAAAATTTAAAAGCCCCATTGAGTGATGATCAATTGTGTTTTGGATAAGTTTATTGGCCAGTGGTCCGCACGTATGCAGACCAAGGCTCACGGATTTTTCATGAAACACTTTTTCTAAAGCGCTCTGATCTTCTGGACGGCCAAAGGTCAGGTTCATGAACGTCACATCTTTAGCGCCATCGAGTTTTCTGAATTTTTTCAAACGCTCTTTTCCAATTTCCTGGAACTCGCTGTTTTGGTCAATGGAGATCGAAGGGATCTGGTGGTAGTGGGAAAGGACGCGGGAAAGATGGCCCACGCCACCGCCAATATCGACAACGTAATCAAAGTGACTATGATCGCGGAGATTTTTTAAGACCGGTACGATCTTTTGGATTTCATGCTTTTTCTTTTTCTTCACCCCATGGAAGGCCCACATTTCCAGTGGAAGCTCTGGGGACTCAGGGATCTTTGGAACTTCGGTCAAAGTCTTGATGGTCTGCACGAATTCTCTAAAAGAGCTGCCGGCAAGGGCGGGAATATCGCGCTTACAATCCACGTCATAAAGCTCTTTTTCACTTAAAGAGTCCAGGAGATCAATCCATTCGCGAGGGTAGTCATGAATGGTTTCCGGGTATTCATTCATAATCTCTTCCTTCCACATCGGAGCGTAGAGATTGACGAAATCCAGGAGTTTCATAGCGTGACTTTTATAGTTCATAGGCTATACTTGATAGCATGTTTACACTAAAAAATAAAAGAATTGCAGTTTATGGGATGGGTGTTTCTGGACTCTCGGCCCTTCGTTTTGTTAAGGCCCTTGAAGGCGATCTGATCGCCATCAATGGAGGCGAAGTTACTTCATGGGCCAAGAGTCAGGGAGTGCTTGATTTTGTCTCTAAAGAGGCCTGTTTTTCTGAAACTGATCCTGCCTTGCCAGCTAAATTAAATTCAGTTGATCTGGTGATCCTGAGCCCGGGTATTCCTCGCGACCACAAACTTCTTAAACCACTTTTGGATAAAAACATTCCGGTGTGGGGAGAAATTGAACTCGCGTACCAATACCTTGAGGCCAATAACTTTTTAAGACCTCTGATTGGTATCACTGGTACCAACGGTAAAACGACGACGACAACTTTCTTAGGCGAGATGATTGAAGCCGATCAGAAAAAAGTTTTTGTCGGTGGAAACATTGGGGTTCCATTTTGCGATTACGCTTACGATGTTTTAAAAAACAAAAATCACGCGGACTTTATTCTGCTTGAGCTTTCTAGTTTTCAGCTGGAGAGTATTGATCATTTCCATGTGAATGTGGCAATGATCTTAAACCTCTTTCAAAATCATGGAGAGCGCTACGCGACGATTGAAGAGTACGGGCGTTCGAAATTTTTTATCACTAATCGTTTCACTGAAAACGATGTGCTAATTTATCCGGAAGATTTTCCTATCATTAAAAAATGGGCAGAGACTCAGAAAGGAAAAAAACTTTCCATTAATACAGAAGCTCCAGAAATTGATTTTCCTATTGGGAATTTTAAACTTCCAGGAATTCACAACAAAGTAAACCTGGCCTTCATTCTAAAAGCAGCAAAGAGCTTAGGTCTTTCACCAAAGGCCATCCAGCATTCAATTGATACATTCGCTGGTGTTCATCACCGCATTGAATACGTTGATAAAGTCGTAGGTCTTCCATCTTTTCGCGCATACAACGATGCTAAAAGCACGAACTGGGATGCGACGATGACTGCAGTAAAAGCGATGGAGGATTTCAATCTTCCTATTCACTTAATCATTGGCGGAAAAAAGAGAGGGCATGGGGATTCAATTCTTCCTCACCTGGATTTCTTAAAATCAAGAGTCGCGCATTTTTACTTAATTGGTGAAATGGGTGCGGAAATTGAGAGTGAGATCAAGGGGAAAGTGTCTTATCAAAAGAAGGATACTTTGGAAGGAACATTGAAGTTTCTTAGAGAGAATTATGGTGCCGACAAAGGAGTTTTACTTTTTTCTCCGGCATTCCCATCGTTTGATCAATTTCAAAACTACGCTCAGCGTGGTGAAACGTTCGTCAAACTTCTGGGAACACCCTCTTAGTTGCGGCTAGCTTTTCTCGATTCTTCGATACTTGCTACACGTCTTTCAGCGTTTGAATTGTTTCCGTGAAAGCGGAAATTGTCGATAATTCCTACTTTGAAAAGAAACAGTCCAATAATAATGTAAACCGGGTGGAGTTTTGGTTTCATAAGCACTCTGTGTTGGGTTATAATCGTGAACGCTTTATCGGCAGATTCAGAAAAGAACTTAACTAAAAAGGTATAGTTTATGGCAAAGACTGGTTTTCTTGGAAATACGGAACTCAAAAACAACATTAACGCTTTGAAATCATTCATGAAATCAAAGAAGCTTGATGGCTTCTACCTATCGAGCTCGGACATTTTTTTGAATGAATATGTGCCTCTGGCCGACTGTCACCGCTACTACGTCACAGGTTTTACCGGCTCAACGGCCGAAGTGATTGTCCCTTTAGAAGGGCGAGTGATGCTTTTTATCGATGGCCGCTATTATGAGCAGGCAGACCTTGAGTGCGATCTCTCTCTTGTAGAAGTTTTCAAAGTTCCTTACGGGACAGGACTTCGTCAGGCGATGAAAGAGGCGATCAACTCTCGCAAACTAAAATCTCTAGGTGTTGAAGGAGACCGCATTGAGCTTTCTCTTTACAACGATTTTAAAACTCAACTTAAAACAGAAGCGTTCAACAACGCTGAACTGACAAAAGTGATTTCGTTTCAGGATTTTTCTTTCAATAAGAAAATCATGGAGCTTCCGCTTTCACTTGTGGGTGAGACAACAAAGAGTAAGCTTGAGCGCATTTTAAATGACGGTGAAGCTTTTTTTATCAGCGCCCTTGATTCAATCGCATGGTTAACAAACATGCGCCGTTATGAAATGCCAAGCCAGAGTACGTTTAGAGCAAAAGCACTAGCGACTCGCGAACGCGTTTATTTATTAATGGAGCACATTGAAGGGGAGATCCAAAGCGATGTGATCGATCTTTCAATTGGAAAATTCTCTGAGCTGGAAAAATTTCTGGCGTTAGTAAATGAATACGAAACGGAGTGGAAGAAAAAATCTGGTGAGACAACTTATAAGTTCAACAAGATTTTCTATTCAGCTAATTCAACAAACGCAGCGGACTACTTAAAACTAAGCGCTCACTTCGGTGTTGATAAAATGATCAACAGACCAGAAGGATTAGTTCCATTTCACGCTTTAAAAAACGAAGCGGAACTTCAAGCAATGCAAGACTCTTTCAATAAAGCAGACACTGCTATCTATGAAACGATTCTTTGGGTAAAAGAAAGCATTAAAAATGGAGCGAGCTTCTCAGAGCTTGATTTCTACCATAAGGCCAATGAGTTCTATAAAAACAACGGGGCTTTGGACCAAAGCTTTAATACGATTGCTGCTTTTGGACCTAACTCTTCAATCATTCACTACGGAAGCCCAAGCGCAGACGTAGCGTTTAAGAAAAATGAAATGGTTCTTCTTGATTCTGGTGGATACTTTGAATCTGGATATGCCACTGATACGACGAGAGCTTTTCTAAGTGGAGGCGAAGCAAGTCCTCGCCAAAAGGAAGTCTACACTCTTGTTCTTCAGTCTATTCTTCACACACTAAATGCTGTGTTCCCGGAAGGGACATGGGGATCAGTGGTTGATGGTGTAGCGAGACAGCCGATCTTTAAAGCTGGTTTAAATTACAACCACGGAACAGGTCACGGAGTAGGGATCAACGTTCACGAAGGAGGCTTCAGGCTTTCAACAACGTCAAACGTTCCACTGAGAGAAAACACGGTTGGGTCAATCGAGCCGGGGATTTATATTCCAGGTTTTGGTGGAGTCCGTTTAGAAAACGTAGCAACAGTTGAGCGCCACCCGGAGTACAAGAACATGCTTCGCTTTAAGAACATGGTGTATGTTGGATTTGATCACGACCTGATTGATTTCAATATGCTTTCTGAACAAGAAAAGACGTGGCTTGATGAGTACGAGAAAGAATGCGCAAAACGCGGAAGAAGTTTCAAATACAAAAAATAAAAGAGAGCGGTTTTAAACCGCTCTTTTTTTTCTCATTAATTCAGCAAGTGAGATCAGGGCAAATCCAATAAAAAGCCCGCCCCAGTAATTGGGTTTATCTCCGCCATTAAAATCTACAGTCCCGCAGCCACTAAAAGGCTGTTTTTTAGGATACAGGTAAGAGATACCATCAATATCATCGCGGCCCAGGTTTTTTCTGTTGGCCATCGTTGCATAATACATTAGCGAGTCTTCTACCGGAGAGTGCCCGAGTCCAAAAGCATGGCCTAGTTCGTGGGCGATGATAGAAGCTTTTTGTTCGGCCGATTTATTTTTAAACTGATTATTAGCTTGATCGTTGATTAAAACCAACGATCCATAAATAGTGTCGCCACTGACATTGTTGGGAATAGTCACTCCTAAAATAGCAGCGCTGGAAAAGTTTGAAACGTTAGTGTTGCAACTGATGAGGATATCGCTGGAAACTTCCAGGTCAGGGTTTGGAGTACAATTCGTCGATGGAGTGCAAATCGTATCAGTATGAAAAGCTGAATCGACGTTCACGATACTTCCTTTTCTCAGTTTCAATCGGCTGGTTGGTGATTTGTTCCAGAAACTATCGACGGCCTTGCCGATAATACTCATGAACTCTTCATCTGTGATACCAAGATTCGCGCAGAATCCTCCTGCGAGATTTACTTTGACTTCGTCTTGAGCAAAAGTCAGCTTGGCAGAATTGTTCAGAGTAAACGCTGAAGCATTAAGTGTCAGAAGAAGCCCAAGGGTCGCTAGAGTGTATTTCATAGGACGTCTCCAAAGTGATAAGAGAGTGTAGCGCCAACACTAAAGGCCCTGTCTTCGCTTTCTAGAGCGTTAAAGACATAGGTATAGAGTTCAGCAGACCAGGTCGTATTAAAGTCGTAGCCAGCGCCTAGGTTCACAATAAAGTTTCTCGAGTAGACCGGGTCTTTAGGAAGAGGGAATGAATCGGTGCTATTGCCGTTATTGAGTTCTTCATCTCCTCCCGGTCCCCAGATTCTGGTGAAGTAGAGACCTGCTCCTGCAATAAAAGTCAGGTAAGACGTCTTATACTTGCCGTTTAAGAGAGCAAAGAGGGTCATACGCTTGATATTTTCATCGCGACCAGTCTTGGGAAGGGTTGCGCCAAGCTGTGGAGAAAGAGCTAATTCCTTCGTTAGAAAGATGTCATAACTTCCAGCGAGAGTTGGAAGAAAGCTGCATGTATTAGACTTTCCTTCGCCATCTGTCTGAATTTTTCCTACGTATTCGCAGAGATTCCCCAGTGAGAAGTTTAAATCCCTCGAAGTTGGGCCCGCACTGCTGGTCGCAGCAAAGAGCGGAGTACTGATAAAAAGCATTAGTGTCAGGTATTTTATTTTCTTCATAATCGCTTAGTATTCTGTCAAAAGATAAGTTAAAATGTCTAAGAAAATTTACCTTATTGCTCACGAAATAATCCCCATCGCAAAGGACATGACTATGTTTGATAATTTCGAAATGCCAAAAGAACTTATTCCAAGTGACCCACGTTTTGGTTCAGGGCCTTCTCTTGTACCAACAGAATTTTTAGAAAGACTGGCAAAAACCGGCCACGAATTCATGGGAACAAGCCATAGAAAGCCAGGTGTAAAAAACGTTGTAAAAGAACTTCAAGACGGAATCAAAAAATATTTCAACCTTCCAGAAGGCTACCTTGTAGCTTTAGGAAATGGTGGAGCAACACTTCTTTTTGATATGATCGCTCTAGGGATCGTTGAAAAGAAAGTCACTCACTTCACATGTGGAGAGTTCTCTGAGAAATGGTATAAAGCTTCTAAGCTTGTTCCATGGATTACAGCAGAACAAGTTGCCGTTCCATTCGGAAAAGGGATCAACGGTAAAGCTGTCGCAGGATCAGATATGATCGCTGTCACTCTTAACGAAACATCAACAGGTGTTCAGATTTCAGAACTTCCAGTAGTTGATGCCAATACAATTCTTGCTGTTGATGCAACATCTGGAGCTGGACAATGTCCTTGTGACGTTTCTAAAACTGACCTTTTCATCTTCTCTCCACAAAAGGTTTTCGCTTCTGATGGAGGACTATGGGTTGCGATTATGTCGCCAAAAGCTCAGGCGCGTGCAAAGAAAATCGCAGCAGATAAGTCTCGTTACATTCCAGACATCATGAGCTGGGAGCATGCAATCACAAATTCTGAGGCTAATCAAACTTACAATACTCCTGCACTTGCAACAATTTTCATTATGAATGAACAAGTCAAGAGAATGAACGAGCTTGGATACGCAGAAATCCAAAAACTTTCACAGAAGAAAGCAGACCTGCTTTATTCATGGGCAGAGTCTAAGCCATACCTTTCATGTTTCATCGAAGAAAAACAATTCCGTTCAATCGCAGTAGCGACAATCGATGTTGATTCAAAAGTTAACGTTGATGACGTAATTAAGTATCTTGAAAAGAAAAAATATGTTTACGGGATTGATGGATACAGAAAACTGGGAAGAAACCAGTTTAGAATTTCTATGTTCCACAACATCTCTTACGGGGATCTTGAGAAACTAACAAAACTTCTTTCTCTAATGATTGAATCAAAACTTTAATTTCTCTTTTGGGCCTCATCTTCGAGTGAGGCCCTTCATTTTCTTTATCAATTCATTTCTATTTCCTAATTTCTCCTTTTTTCTTATTTTGTTACCGATGACATTTGCTTGGTTTTTACTGTCGATGCGTATTTTTTTCATGGTGCGATTTTCCTCCTGAGTATCTTTCTGCATAGGAAATGCCAGCGAATCTGGGACAAATTGTCACACTAACCAATGAAAAAGGACGGTATCTGCTTTGCAACTCCGAAGAAGAGAAGAGGGAGCCCCTCCAACTACACAAAAGGTGATGTATGAAAGTTTTAATCCTAGCATTCTTGACCGTAACACTCCTAAATGGTCCAGTGTCTGCCAAATATCATACAGTCGCAGAACTCTACCAAAGAAATGTTGCGGATCAACTGGATCCATCATTTCCTAAATTGGCCTAGGATGGCCTTTCATTCGTAGATGGGATCGAAGCATCACTTTTAATTTAAAACATTAGGAGTGAACAATGAAGTCGTTTATCCTGTCTATTTTTGTGATTTGCTCTCTTAACCTTGTCCATGGGACCGAAAGCAGGCCCTACAATATCCTCGATGAATTAGATCCTCGCGACCCACACATTGAAGAAATCCTCCAATATTATGACGAGCGCTACACCGAAGAAACCGGCGAGTCGCCTTTTATTAGCGAAGGTGAGCAGGAAAAAGGTTGGTGTTATCAAAGCGCATGCCCTGTCTGGGCGCGAATCATACGTGCAGAACAGATGATGTATCTCTACGTCGATGGAGTCGTCACTTATGTCTGGCTGGTCTCAACTGGTATGTCAGGTTATAGAACACCAGCGATGGATCAAAACCCCAATGGAAGAATTTATGACCGATACTCATCAACCACCTGGCCAGGCGGTGACTACAATGGGCTTGGTAATATGCCTTACGCTGTCTTTATTTATGGAGGGTATGCCATTCACGGAACAACCAGAGGAAACTGGCCGATGCTAGGAAAACCGGCTTCTCATGGATGCATTCGCTTACACCCGGACAATGCTTATATCTTTAACCGTATGGTTAGAAATAATGGTGTAGGATCAGTGTGGGTAACAGTGGAATGAAGCTCATCATTGTTTTTTTCTTAACGATGATCACTGCGGCCCCACCAAGATAACTCCAATAGGGAACAAGCTTGCTTAAGAAATAATCCATTTTCTCAAGCCAGCTTGCTCTCTTATCTCCCGGTTGCCTGATAAATTTATCAAGTCTCGAAAGAATAAGACTTCTTTCAACTTTCATATCAGGAAACTTTTTACGAATGAGTTTTAAATCTTCTGAGTTAAGTTTTCTTTCATCTTCAGTGATGTGATGATCGAGTGAGGGAGTATTTGGAAAAAGTTTTTTAAGAAGTTTGGTATTTCTTAGCCTGTCTAGTAAAGGAACATCCAGAGGCTCTCTAAAAATAGCGATACCATTTTCTTTGAGCACGCGATGAATTTCATTCATTGCTGCTTCGATATCGACGTGATGAAGAATATCAATACCGACAATTGTATCAAAAGAGTGATCTGTAAAAGGAAGACTTTCGGCCGCACAGACCACAAAATGCGCGCGCTCGTCTGTTGGATAAAGGGAGAAAATCTCGCGACAGTTTTTTACGTTTTCTTCACAGATATCAAGGCCAGTGACCTGGTAGCCAATCTTTGAAAATCTCAAAGCATTGTCACCGGGGCCACACCCGAAATCCAGAAGTGTAACTGGTGTGTGGTAAATCGACTGATAATGTTTCTTTGAGAGTTCATACGTTCTCCAGTAACTATTCCAGGGTCTCTGCTCTTTTCCTTCAACGGGAGAGAGGTCGATATGCTTGGTTGGATCAAACGTGAGAGCGAATTTTTCGTAGTAGTTTTTTTCTCTGGCCTGCCTTTCTGTGAGCATAAATCTCCTTAAGAATGATGTGCCTTCATATTTGTACCTAAGGAGAAAGACTCATTGAATTTAATTTTTGTTTAAGCTTCGGTGTTGAATCTCTCATCACACTGTCAAAAGTATAGACACCATATAGTTTATAACCCTTTAAAAAGATGACTTCAGGTTTGGGTCTAAAACTTGCTTCTGACACCTACGAATGAGGCATATTTTTATGAAAAGATGGATAGCAGTCTTTGCATTACTATTTTTAGGTGTTCAAAGTGGAGTTGTGTACTCCGCAGAAAAACCCGTGACTATAAAGACCGTGCTTCATGACGCCTATGGGGGAGAGTTTAAAGTAGCCCTTACTAAATACACTAACCATAATGGTGAGTTTGAAGTGCGCATTGAGGCCGCAGGGATTCCTCGCTTCGCCAGTAAGATTAATCCTGTTATTGGTTTCGGCCGTGATATCGACGGAAATGGAAAAATCGATTCATGGTTTTTAATCACTAAACAAGGAATCGACTTAGTGAGACTAGAAGGATCTGACCCTACGGGGACAGATGTTTTAGGTGATATCTTAGTCAAAAAATACCGCTCAACATTTACGATGTATGCCAGCTCGGCAGCTTCAAGCCTTTTAAGTTATCTCTTTTTATCAGTAAGTGCTGGAGTGGATGTCCAGGAAGAGTATTACCGCGACTGGATGGACTTAGAAGAGATGCGTATTCAATTTGAAGATGATATGGCGAACTTTGGTTCTGCCTATACCTACAATCAAATACAGTATCACCATGAACTCATTTCTATGGGGTTTAAAGATCTTGCAAACCGCATGGAGACCTTTGGAAAGAAAACTTTCTGGGGTTATGCTTTCGCAGATATTGGTCTTTGGATCACGGGCGGTGTTGTGCTTAACTGGGGAGCTAAAATCCTGGCAAAAGTCGGCTTAATAGCCTCAGAAACGGCATTCGTTACAACAGTAAAAGAAACCTTGATTGGTTTCTTTGAAAAACAAAAGGTCGCGATTGAGAGCCGTCTATCAATACTAAAAGATAAAGTGGCGAGTACCAAAGCGAAGTTTGGAATGAAAGTCGCAGAAAAAGAAGTTGTCACTGCTTTAACTGTCGCAACTTATAAAAAAGCATTAACTGCGACCATCAAATCACAGAAGATGAAACAACGTCTTCGGCTGTATCTGGCAAAGTCTATTAAGTGGCCGAAGAAAATCCTTAAAGGAGCAAAGTCTGAATGGCAGTACATTGCTCTCAATACAGGAGTACAGATGGGCTCAGAGGCCGTGGCCCGTTATGATGAAATTTATGATCCTAATCCGCTAGTCATGGCAAAAAATTTAGCGACTAACCCTGAAGTGATTCAGAACGTAGGATTCATGACGACAGATACAATTCTTATGACTGGTATTTCAAAAAATCTTAAAACCACTAAGGCGCGTTTTATGGCCAGTGGAGCAGTGGCGATTACGAACTCATCAATTGTGAACTTCGCTCTTAAAGATGATGCCAATATATCTCGCGTCGCTTTTGATACGGCATGGGAGACTGTCGTCGGAAATGCACAAGTGCAGATTGATTTAAAGGCGCTGGAGTATTTTGAAAAGATGGCCTTAAAGAAAGGAAATCCTAAATTAAAACTCGTAGGTTATGCTATCGCACTGGTTGATATGGGTGTTGGGTATGTGACCTATTCGAAAGTTACCTCGGCATTGGAAAAAAATGAAGCTCCTGTCGCTGAGCCAAAATTGATGCTTGTGCCAGTTCTGGCAGAGAATTGATGTAATAGCGAGTTATTAATTTTTGTTCAAGAAAACGATATATCATTTGTAAAAACTGAATATCGTCATTAAAAGGTATATTTATTTACAAAAGAAATAAAAAAAAATTATTTCCCTATTAAAGACAGCGGTGAGACTCCTAACTGATTCGCAATTGCAGTTATGGTACTCATTCTAAAGTCTTCCGCCTTTACGTTTTCAAGTTCCCATACAGTAGAAGTTGCAATTTTTGCCGCAGTCGCCAGTTCCTGCATTGTGAGCCCTTTTTCCAGCCTGGCCTTCTTTAAATTCTTTGCCAGGTTGCTGATAAGGGTTTTTAGCTCCTTGTCCTTTATACCTTTGATATTTCTGCCCATCGAAATACCTCCTATATATCAGGATACCTATACTTATGATTTTATATCCATAAGTTTATGTCCATATTTTTATTCCAATATGGATTTATCCTTAAAGTTTTTAAATTGAGGGCCGATAAGCAATATGTAAGACAAATTAAGGGAGGAAGAGATGAATAAAACTGAAGAGGCTTCAGGTAGAGATGCTTTTGCATCTATGGAAGATAACGGATTGAGGCACTTGGTTTTTTCTATCAAAAACGAAGAGTATGCTTTACCTCTTTTAAGCGTAAAAGAGGTGATTGGTATGACAGGAACAACGCCAATTCCACAATCTCCTGCTTATTTCAAGGGAGTCATTAATCTGCGTGGACAAATCATTCCTATAATAGATCTTAGGGTAAAGTTAGGTTTACTTACACACGCAGACGGCCCAGAGACATCTATTATTATTCTCGATTATGGAACTTCGTGCGTTGGGCTAGTTGTAGACTCGATTAATTGTGTTTTGGTCTTTTCATCAAATGAAGTTGTGGCCGCAACTTTTTCAGATAATGCCCTAAAGCATTCTTGTATCAGAGAAGTCGCCAAAAAAGGGGACCGTCTTATTTTAAGCCTGGATGTTGAGCTGATGCTTAATATTTCAGATCGACAAATTTTATCGCAAAAGAATTTAAAGCAAGTTGCTTAATGATTAACATTCATAGGGGGAATTATGAGTAAGTGGAGTTTGAGCCGCAAAGTGTGGGCTATTTTGTCTTTATTGATCGTGGCGTTTGTAGGGTGTGTTTATTTAGGTCTTAGTCGAATGTCGACAATCAGAAATGAGCTAAATGAAATTACAACTATAAATGTGAAGAGGGATCAGCTGACCTCTGAGATCCAGGATGCTCAGCGAGTCCTGACGATTTCTACGTTTGAGCAGATTCTAGAAACTAATCCAGAAAAATTGGTTTTGATTAAAAAACGTTATCAAGACACTAAGGTGTCGATTGCAAAGAGCATGGATGAGTATCATTCAATGGCCTCTGATCAAGGAAAAGCATTTTTATCAGATTATAAAGCATCTTTAGATAATTGGATTGTGAGCGCAGATAAAACTGCAGAACTTGCTCAAAAGAATCTTAATAAGGAAGCTTATGATCAGATTTCTTCTGCTGAAGACTATCGCCAGAAAATGAGAGAACAAATCAGAAAAATGAATGAGTTGACGGCAAGCCAACTTGCAGAAAAGTCGGCACATGCCAATGAACTTGCTTCTAGTGCAATTATGATGACATTAATCATTTCTGTTGCGGCCATCGTATTATCAATTACAGTGGCATTCTTTGCTTTAAAATCTGTGACGAATGCAATTAATGAAGTTGTAAAAAGCCTTTTTGATAGCTCGGCTCAGGTAAGTAGTGCAGCAGCTCAGATTGCTTCATCAGCAGAAGAGCTTTCACAAGCGACAACCGAGCAAGCAGCATCATTAGAAGAAACTGCTGCATCAATCGAAGAAATGAACTCAATGGTTGCGAAAAACTCAGATAACGCAAACTCGACAGCAACAACATCAGGTGTCTCTCAACAAAAAGCCGCCGATGGTAAATTAGTTGTAGAAAAAATGATCAACTCAATGGGGGCCATTGATAAGAGTAATACAATGATCATGGAACAAGTTAACTACAGCAACAATCGCATTGCTGAAATTGTAAAAGTGATTGAAGAAATTGGTCATAAGACAAAAGTTATCAATGATATCGTTTTCCAGACAAAGCTTCTTTCTTTCAATGCTTCAGTTGAAGCGGCCCGTGCTGGTGAACATGGAAAAGGATTCGCAGTCGTTGCAGAAGAGGTGGGGAACCTGGCAGCAATGAGTGGAAATGCTGCTAAAGAAATCGGCTCTCTTCTTGATGACAGTATCAATAAAGTAAATGAAATCGTTTCAGAAACAAAAACAAAAGTTGAAAAACTTATTGTCGAAGGTAAGAACACTGTTGAAACAGGTGGTGTGGTTGCTCGTGAGTGTGGGGACGTTTTAGAAGAGATCGTTCAAAATGTTTCAAGTGTATCTCACATGGCCGCAGAAATTGCGACGGCCAGCCAGGAGCAGTCAAAGGGTGTTGATGAAATCACAAAGGCGATGGGGCAACTTGACCAGGCCACTCAGCAAAACGCTTCAACAAGCCAGGAATGTGCAAGTGCCGCTGAAGAGCTATCAGCTCAGGCAGAGTCTTTAAGAAAGGCCGTAGGCCAGCTGGTTCTGACAATCAATGGTCAGGATGGACATAAAGAAGAAGAGAATTTTGCCACAACTAATGTAGCTTACTTAAAGCAACACACGGTAAAAAAGCAAGCAGCGTCTTATAATACTCAAAGACCAGTGGCCGCTAAAAAAGTGTCTGGCGACAGCACTCCTAGCTACCACCACGACGGTTTTAAGGACGTTTAATTTATGAGCTCAGCAGTAAAGGTAACATTGAGAGAGGGGGGACCCTCTCTCTCTTTAAGCGATTCAGACTTCAATTATTTTTCAGAAGCAATCTTTAAGCGCACTGGGATTTACTTAAGTCCGGTCAAGATTGACTTAGTGAAAACTCGCTTAAGAAAACGTTTACAAGCGCGAGCGCTTTCAAACTATAGCGAATACCGTGAGCTTCTGGAAAATCTGGATAATAACGATCCTGAGTGGCAGTCTTTCGTGAATATGCTTACGACAAATAAGACATTCTTTTTTAGAGAGGCAGGTCATTTTGATTTTTTAATCGAGCAGGTCATTCCTGAGTGGTTAAAGAAAAATGAAGAGACATTTAGATTGTGGTGTGCGGCCTCTTCAACAGGGGAAGAGGTTTATTCGTTGGGACTTGTTTTAAAAAAACACCTACCACCAGATCGCAAATTTTTTATCCTAGGCAGCGATGTTGATACAAAAGTTCTCTCTGTTGCCGAGAATGCAGTCTATCCTCTCGTTGAGCGAGAAGGGATTCCAGAAATTTATCATGAATGGCTGACTGTCGGGACAAAAGAAGCTGCGGGCTGGTTTAGAATCAGGCCTGAATTAAGAGAGAGTATTTCTTTTAAGCAGATCAATCTTGTAAACCCGGCAATGGACGAGGAACCTTTTGATGTCGTTTTTTGCCGGAATGTACTGATTTATTTTCAAACCGATACGATAGGAAAGGTCAATGAGCTGCTTTATAAAAATATAAGGCCTGGCGGGCATTGTTTCCTTGGCCACTCGGAGAGTTTTCAGAATATTTCGCATAAGTGGAAGAATGCAGGGATTTCGGTTTATAAAAAGTAAGGTCAAATTTACGTATCGCTATTCCGATTCTTCCTGTCTGGTATTGTTAGAAGTTAAAAAGTCTATCAAAAGCATTGTAAAAAATTAAACATAGATTAGCCTTAATCTTATGAAAAAATTATTTATAATGCTTCTTCTTATTGGGTCCCAATCTCTTTTTGCAGCTCCTGGTGGACAACATAAAATTAACTCTTCCAGCTGGTCTTTACTTTATGGTTATGGAAAGAATGATAACAATCAAAATTACAAACCTGGAGGACCTTCTTATAAAGCTTTAATGGGAATTCGCTGGGAAAGTAACGTCGAGTTAAACTTATTTATCCGCTACGCTTCTCAAAAAGATGATATAAAATTCTCTAACATCGAAGGGGATATTAGTAGAACTAGTCTCACTGGTGGCCTGCACTTTGGTTATTGGATTTTTTCATTTTTTAACGTTCATGCTGGTTATGCTCTTCATTCCAGTGAAACCAAGGTTAATGGGAATTACAGTGCTTCTCAAACCTCAACCATCAAAACTGATTACAACCTAGGAAGACTTTCAAGCAAGGGGTTAATGGCCGGAGCAGACGTCGTACTTCTGAAAGGAAAATACCTACAACTTTACGCCAACTACGATTACTACCACCACCTTCATGAGAGCTCGAATGATTGGGAGGCCATGGTAGGAATCCGTCTTTACCCTGGGCCTTCATCTGGATCGGGCTCAAGTGGTACAGGAAGCTTCTTTACTAAGTTCTTTGATTGGATAGTTTCTAAAAGTTAATAAGAAATCATCATCGCTTTAATATGTCAGAATACGGACGAATTATTTTTTTATAACCGCAGGTGACAGGAAAGTCTTTTTGATGATCGTCCAGACAATAGGCTAAGCGCGTATTTTTTCCTGGGATATCTTTGTATAAAGCTACATCTTTACATTTCTTATTATAAATCGTGTCGATGAAGGGCTGACACTCTTTTGACATTCTTTCTAGAGACATAGGCACAGTAACTTCACTTTGATAAATCATTTGAGAGAAGAGTTGAAAAATGATTTCTTTGTACAAGATCGAATCTTTATCTAGAATTGTCTTATCTTTAAGCATTAAGCGCATACCATCAATAAAATCTTTCATTGTTTGAAAGTTAGCTCTTAATTCCTTATGCGCTTTGGGAAGATATACCATTAAAGCGCTGTAGTCTTCTGAGACTTGAGTATCTTTTAATTTCCAATCATTTTCCATTTTCTTTAAGGCTTCTTGGTTTATCTGAAAAGTACAAAATTTTCTAAGTTCTGCAGGAGAAACGATCTTCTTCTGGTCATCTTTATCTTTTTGGCTTTCAATTTGCTGAATTTTTTCTTCATAATTAGGGTGAAGCATCGCATTTTGGAGAAGACTATCCCAAATTTCGGTATGCGAGTTAAAATCGCTGGCCCTAAAAAAAGAAAACATACATGAGGTGCTATTTTTAAATGATTTTAATAATTCACCATCTTTTTTTGGGTCTTTTGATTCTATAAAGGCCATTAATTTTTTAGACGTTTCATCGTAAGCTTTTTTAAAGTTTTCATCTGATAAATCAATTTTTTCGGCAAATGGAGAAACGAAAGGATTTACACTTTGAGCGTGCAATAGACCTGAAGTTAATAAAATGAAAGACAACTTTAAAAGCATCTTGATCTCCATTTAGTAAGCAACTGCAAAACATTTATTATCGATACATTTCGGCTCAAATCTTTTTCCTAATTCATCATTTCTTTCTGTTGCCCAAAATTGCTTCGAGATTGCAGTACAAGATTTTTGAGTATTGGAAACATAACTCGATATGGCCACTCTGCTATTAGGTTGCTTTATAGAAAAAGCATACATAATAGGGGGAAATATATTTCCTCGAGCATTACTTAACTCACATTCTGAATCAACGTTACAAAGATTAAGATCATTTGAATTGACAAACTTTTTAACACTTTCAGTAAAGCTTGGGTAAGTGCAATTGTTGCTGATAACTTCACAGAGACCAGCAATACAATCAGCAGAAACTTCTGGTATAATTTTTATGTCATTACATATTGGATTCTTATTGGCTGGGTTTGGTTTTAAAAAGTCATCTTTAAATGAATTATTAATGGCGATGGGATTTAAGCAGTCTAAATTTACAGAAAGACAATCTGATTTTTGATTACAAAGCTTTTTGCAATTATTTGCTGTATTTTTTAATTCCGCAAAATGGGCCTGGCTTATACTAGTACTGCTTAGGGCGAAGTCACATCCATTTGGATCTTTTCGACTAATCATTTTAAGAGAAGCAGCTTTTTGTTTTATACAGTTTGATTTACTATCTAACAATTTCAAATAATCTTTTTGTGTAGTAGCTGCTGAATAATATGAAATAAACTGTTCCGCAAAAGAGCATTTAAATTGCTCTTCTCCTTTTTCCGAAAGAAAGTTAATGATTCCTTTTTGATGTTGGTTGGCTATTTTTTTTGATATTAATGTTTGGATGAGATTTGATTCGTCTGAATAAGAAACGATGTTTCGAATTGCACTCTCTGATGGTTTTATTTTATTTAAAATCGGCAAAACCTTTTGATTGTAGTAATCTGGATTATCTTCTAGGAATATCCTTAGCCCTGGCCCAAATAGAGGCAAAGTTATGCCATTGATTCTTTTATTAAAATAAAAATCAGCTTCACTGTGATTCCAAGTAGTATTTCCTCTTAAGGCATATAAAGATGTTAGTAACTCCGATGGGAGTTTATTTAAAAAATCTAAATCAGTGCTAAATTTTTGAATGATTTGCCATGAGTAGTCCTGATTCCTTTGATTGAACGTGGCAGCTATTTCTGGAGAGTAAGTAATAAATTTGATTAAGTAATTTTTAATTTCTGCAAGAAGATTAGGTTGATCATTGAAATTGTTTCCAGCTCCTGTGTCTTTTTCAATTGTCTTTACTAGGTAAAGTCCAGAGCAATAAACCCCGTCATTATTATTTTTTCTTTGAAGCTGATCTTGGGCATATTCAAGAACAACTTTCGTTTTATAAAATGGTAGATCTATTTGTTTTTTATTTTTGAAAATGTATTTTTCAAGTAAAACGCTTTCAACTGTGCAAGTTTTCCCCTTCTCAAAGTGAGGACCAATAAAATTTTCAAATGTTTTTAGAGATGAGGTTTGATAATTTGGAGTAGCTTGCATTCTTATAGGATTTTTACTGCAAGTAGTACTTAGACGAACGCACTTATTCGATACACACTTTGGAGTATAGCAAACCCCATTAATGATGACATTGCCGTTCTTATCAGGCTCACAACTCTGGGGTTGGAACTGTTTGATATAGTTTTTGAATACGTCATCATATTTGGTATTAATAGAATAGAATTGGCCGCAAATCCTGGCTTCCTTGCAATCTATATCTTCTTTGCATACTTGTGCACATTGAGCTGCATTCTCAGGGCCGGGGGGCTTGGTGCACTCATTTGAAAAAATATTAATTGAGAAGAGCAACAAATAGATTGCAATTAAATTTTTTAATTTCATTATATTAATATAAACAAAAAATAATATTTTAATAGGAATATTTATGAAGGTTTCAAGTTTGGCCCTAGGATTAATCTTTCTTGTAAGTAATACCGCTGTATCTGAGCAAATTACTCTGGAAGATCGGGTTAACCGCCAAAATAGAAAGATGGTTGAAAAAGAAGAAGAGATGAGAAGGAAATACGAGCTACAGGCAAAAGAGCAGCAGGCCAAATATGAGAAAGAAAGAAAAATTCAGGAAAAAGCAGATAAAGAAGAGAAATTAAAGAAACTTGAAGCGAAGTATTCAGAGGATCGAAAGAATATTGGTAAAGAGCTCACTAATGTAATTCGTTTGGTTGGTCTTTCAAAATTTTCAGAGGAAGAGGCCAAATTTTTAAATACTCGTATTGAAACCACTAACAGCTTAAATGAGCTAAGTATTTTATTTGATATTTGGGACCGTGATAAATACGGCAATTGGAAAAATAAGATAAAAACGCGGGTGGTTTTTTTTGATATCGGAGAAAAATTCAAAGTTAAAAATTTAATTTATTCTGAATCCGATTACCCCTATTACTTAATATCTGCTTCAACGGGTGACGACTACTTGATCCCTTTGAGCTCTTTTAATAATTTTTTTGTTAATAAGAGCATCATTAGAAATCAAGATCTAAGAGTTGTTCAGTTTGCAGAAGCCTATAAAGACAATCAAAAAGAAATCAAGGCCATGTTCTGCGCAAAAATAAAAAATTATGCACAGGTAGACACAATTAATAGGGATCCTAACTTTGTTGAAAATGCAGAGGAGAATGATCCGAAGCTTTTGGATTGGATGAAATCAGTGGATATTCGAGTTAAAGAAGCTGCTGAGTCTTTAACACCTGCATATCAATTTAAGTTGGATAAGGGAATTTATAATAGCGAGCTGTATAATGGGAAAAATATTTGTTATGGAGCGACTATTAAGAATAGACAATCTTTTATGGCCTTGACTTATTATATGCCAAGACTTGTTTACGGTTCTTGGAGGTTTTAAATTATACTGCTTCTAAATACTTGTCCAATGGAATTGTTACAGGAGAATTGATGCATATTCTTTTATTGTTAATTAACCTTACTGTCGCGAGCGAGGAGAATTTAAACATTGTTGCGAATGAACGCTTTTTAGGAAAGCAAGATGGTTACCATGGTAGTTTTTTTATAAAAAAAGGAAATGGGGAAGTCCTTAAATCGAGCAATGGTAAGATGATAATATCTAAAGAAGAGGTCATTTATAATGGTAAGAGCGCAAATTTTTTAGATTTAATTAAAAAAAATCCTAAACAAAATGAAACACAAGGTGTGGTTTTGTCTGAGTTCTCATTCTTGAAATACTATCCTTCAGATGAAAGTATCGAAGTAAAAATTGATCAAATGCTAGATGGAGGTTTTGTTGTTGAGTATAATAATGAAAAAAACATATTTTTTGTTTCTAAGGATAGTGGCTATTCTAACGTAGGTTTTCAAAGTTATTTCCCTCCGGGAAGTGGCCAGAATAATGTAGATACTGTTTTGAGACAAAATCCAGATCTACAAGTGTTTTTAAGACAGGTAGAGGAGTGCACTAGCAAAGAAAGTGTTGAATGTTTAAAGGAATTATCTTCTCCTTCTTTGAAAAAAACATTAGATGAAAAAGTTAACAGAAGAATTATTTTTGACGATCCTCTTACTTGTAAAGTTTATAATCAAAAGAACAATCGAAACCTTGAAGAGAGTGCAATCCCAAAAGGACTTGCAAATAAGGCGAATCACAAAAATACTAAGTTGTGGAGTCACTTAAAAGAAGCATCTATGTTGAATAATTCAACAAATTACATTCTTTTTCATACTCAGAATCATTTTACTGCACAGGTGAAAACACTCACAGTTATTCGTAATATTCTAATAAAAAATTCATGTGATAATTACAATGATCTCGAATTAGATTTAGAAAAAGTTAATAATGAATGGAAGATCATGAGTTTGTTTTTAACAAATAGGGATTAAGTTAAAAAGACATTCAATGGGATGCTCCAGCAGACTTTTTTGGTGATATAGTAACAAGAAAGGTGTGTCGGAACTGACCTATTTCAGGCAAGGACTGTGCTTTGAGACTAGATTTTTTTTCAGTCTGAGGAGTTTTAATTGAGAGATAAAAAAACTATTATGTATCAAGTAGTTGCCATTGTCTTAACGGCAGCAGCTGCTTCTGTTGCTGATTTTTTTTATCATCTAAGCTGTTTCGTTGGATCAGGATGTGTGCTTTATGAACCGTTTAAGAATGACTCAGAAATTATTTTTTTATTTCTTTTTTTGGCGACAGTGATTCTTTTAGTTTTGCTTTTTTGTGTTGTTGCGTATTTTTTCCTGTGTCGAAGCAAAAAATATAATTATTCGGGACTTATAAGAAAGATAGCACTGACTATTGGTTGTTGGGTTATCTTTTGTATAAGTTTTTATTCTTTTCGTTATTGTATCATGAGTACCACTTTTAATAGTCGTAATGAATTTCTTAAGAATGCTTGGATTGATTGTGAGAAAAAAATGATTTTCCTATCTAAAATCAACTTTCAATTAAAAAAATTGCCAGAAGTATGTAATTTGAGGGCTGGAGCAGGGATTGGATCATATAAAAAAGTAACAATATTCGGAGACATCTTAGAAGAATAAAAAACTGCTCACTGTTATGATAAGGATTTGAATCCTAATCTATTTAAAAAGAGAATTGGTTTTTTATGGATATTGGTTCCAGCACCAGCTGGAAGGAAATTGAAGGCTATAGAAAGATGGAATTATATTAATGAAAATATTATCACGAAGAAAAGTAATTTCATTTCTAATGACATCGTTTAGTGCATTGTTTGCGACAGTGATAATTATCATTCTACAGCTCTATATCTATTTTGGGGCCAGGTACGAATTATATCCAAAAGCATTGGCCGATAAATTTCAAGTCACGTGGCAGGAAGAAGGAGGTTACGATCCTTTTAATAGTTCTTGGGATTTGCAATGGTATTTTGAACTTCCTCTATTTATAGCGTTCTTTTTCTTGATTAAATTTGTAATTAATAAAATAACAAAACGAGAGAACTTATATAAAATAAGTCATGTGTTTTTATTGTTGTCAGTTTATGTTGTTTGTCTGTCGCAAAGTAGTTTTGGAAGAGATTTATTTTTAGCTTATTTACCAGAAAGAATAGAAAAATCTATTGAGATAAATTGTTTAGAAAGTGTGATAACCATTAATCAAAAAAAATTTTCAAAGAACCCTTCGTTTTGCATGTATTGTCCACACAACGATAAAGGGTGTGTCTTTAAGGGACTAAAAGAGCCGGAATTTAATAAACGAATATTTCGTTGGCTTTCTAAAAGTTAAGGGGAGAGGAATTAATCCTCCCCACCCATATCATCATCCTTAGAATCATCTCTCTTATAATTAGCAAAAAACTCTTTCTTAAAATCCAGGAAGCGGTCCTCAAGGATCGCTTTCCTCGCACCTTCTGCCAACGACTTATAATAAGCAATATTATGAGTCGTCGCCAAAACCTGTCCCAAGATCTCATTCGAATCAAAAAGGTGCTTAATATAAGCACGAGAAAAATTCTTACAAGTATAACAAGAACAAGAATGGTCGATAGGATAAAAGTCACGGCGATAATTTCTATGACGAATACGAATCTTCCCACGCGACGTAAATAGCGTCCCACCACGAGCAAATTTCGTTGGAATGATACAGTCACTCATATCAATTCCATTTTCCCATAACATCAGAAGATCTTCTGGGTTACCAATCCCCATAGCATAACGAGGTTTGTTTTCTGGCATAAGAGGAGCTGTGAAGCTCACGATCTTTTCCATCCACTCAGCACCTTCACCAACTGATACACCACCGATGGCGTATCCAGGAAGGTCGCGTTTTACAAGTTCTTCAACACACTCTTTACGAAGGTCGTTGTATGTTGATCCTTGAATGATTCCAAAAAGCGCTTGTTTTGGATTGTTCCAAGTGGCGATACAACGATCAAGCCATCTGTGAGTTCTATCCATTGAGTTTTTGGTGTACTCGCGAGTGGCAGGATATGGGATACACTCGTCGAAGGCCATCATGATGTCTGATCCAAGGTTTTGTTGGATCGTGATTGATGTCTCTGGAGAAAGAAGAATTTTTGCACCTTTTTGGTCTTTAAATTCTGCACCTTCTTCTTTGATTGATTTCTTTTGAAGAGAGAAAACCTGGAATCCTCCCGAGTCTGTTAGGATGGGGCGAGGCCAGTTCATAAACTTATGAAGCCCACCAGCTTTTTTCACGAGGTCTGAACCTGGAGTTAAGTGAAGGTGGTAGGTGTTTGAAAGAATAATTTTTGTGTCCATGTCTTCTAGGACTTGTGGTTGAAGCGCTTTGATCGCTCCGTGAGTTCCTACGGGCATGAAGACGGGAGTTGGGATATCTCCGTGTGGAGTAGTGATAACACCGGCGCGGGCCTTTGAGTGACGATCTACGTGCTCTAGTTTGAATTTGAAGTGTTCTTTGACTTGGTCTTGGATTCTTGGGGTATCAGTGGCACTCATCATTTTTCTCCAGGATTTTCCATTGGTGTGAGTTGGTTTTTAATGTCGGCGAAGGACTTGTGAACGTTTTTGTTGGTCACAGATTTCATAACGGCATCGATGTTTTTGATGACAGCGCGTTTTGCTCTGTCGGTTAGGTCCATTTCTGCGTGTACTATCCTTACGTTAGAGAGGTTATTAGCAACTCCGACGTAATAAGTCAAAAAGGTTTGCTCGTCACCGTGTAAAAAAGAGTCTTGGGCCAGAAGGAGGTCTACGTTTTGGCGATTTAAGACGACGGTATTTTCAGATTCAGAAAGAAGCTTGCTCCAGATCTGTTCCTCAAAAACGGCGGATAAAGCGCCTTTATTAGGTGAATCGATGCTAAAGCATTTGATCCCCATTGGAGTGAAGACGTAATAATAATCGATGCCAGTGCTGCCAATAAAAAACATTGGGGATTGTGGAGCATAGGACTTAAGAGTGGCCTCGTTGGTAGTGATTCCTTCCATCAGGCGGGACTTGATGAGAGTGGCACTTCCAAAGAAAGGGCCGAGGTTTAAGAATAATGATTTTACCTGGCCAGGCGAAGACATCAAGGCCACTTCAATCATTTCCTTTTTTTCTCTTATGGTAAGTTCGCTAAAAGGGAGACGATGAAATGTTTTATAAAGTGGGTTGGCGTACTCCATCTGATCGTCAAGGTCGTTATAAAAAAAGTCTCTGACTTCTTTAATCACGATACTAGTGTTGGTTTTTAGATCAAAAAGCTCGAAGGCCCTTTTTTTCGATTCTGCTCCAACATAAGGAAGAAGCATATAGCGGGGAGAGAGTTCGGCGTTGAGATTGACCTGCAGGTCCTTAGAGAAGCTAAAAATACTTCTAGCGCGCAACTCTTTGTGGGTGCTCGGCCCATCGACCATGGGAGTGATAGGTAGATTGTAAGGAGAGGGAAGGAAAAAAGGGGAGAAGACAATAAAAAGGATGACAAGAAAAACTCCAACTTTTCTCACTCCTTTAAAAAAATAATTCTGGCTTAGTGAGTTTTGTGCTGGAAGGAGAAAAAGAGAAAACAAAAATGTTTTTAAGCGAAAGAAAATCAATTTGCCGAATTTGTTTTCACCTTTATGACGAAGGCCAAGCAGGAACTGGCCGATAGTTGTTCCAAACACCAACGTTTGGGCAAAACTTAACAAGTACCAGGCAATGAAGAATTTAAAAAATGAATGGGTTTTTAGAGGGAAAATGACAGAGGCAAGATAATCGATAATCACGATGGCGTAATCTTGGGCAAAAACGATGGGAAGTAAAACAGCGAGCACTAAATAAGTGATAAAAAAATCAAAAACAAGTGAAGACGTTTTAACCACCCATAGGTTGATGATTGAATGCCCTTCGATACTGTCGATGACATTGGGTCTGACATGGACTTCTCGTCTCATTGAACCCGTCGGATTGTCTGCATAAACGATTTTTTCTGGAATAGACTCAGGAGTGAGGTCTTCGAGAGAATTAAAGACAATAGGTTTTACTCTCTGACTTTCATGTACAAGTACGACTTCAGAGCGGACGATAATTTCTGCCCCTGAAAGTTGAATGCGGTCATCAATTTCTAGTAAATATGTTTTCCCTTCCTCCAGAGGAAGGGAGTTTAAAAAAGTCTGGTTCGTATTTCCCAGATAAACGAGTGCAAGATTTTCCCCTTTCGCAATAAATTCCAGGTGGCGATTCTTAATTTTTGTTCCAGATAAAACCAAGTCGCAACGAGGGTCAAGGCCTACGGTGATGGTGTCGATCACATCGATTTTCATCGGCGGCTTGTTATCTAGGCGAACATCGAGGCGGAATTGGTTTTTTTCTTGGTTCATAGTGAGATAATTATCGCAAAAAATATCAGACTTTAACAATCAAAAGATAAATGGATGTCTTTGCTCGGGCATAATCCACTTTACAATTTTTTGTCACCCACTACGATGGAGACTAATAACAATTTTGTGCATCATGAACAATCAAGGAAGATTTGAATGAAACCTATCAGAGCTCTTGCCCTAGGTACCCTGGTTGCCGGATCGTTGACGGCCCAAGCTTATGACGTTGTTGAACGCTATAAGATTATCGACGATAAGTTAAAAACAGAAGCAATGCTAAGACCAATCGGACACGACTTCTTCTTTGATATTGGGGCAACGGCCAATAAAAACGTTCAGGATGTTATTGACGATATCGACAAAGCTTCAAAGTTTCAGGGAACGGACCAGGAAAAAATTGATGAAGCAAACCGTATTCTAACAAAATATGATAAGACCGAACAAACGTTGAAAATAAACGTGGCTCTGGGAACTCCACTTCCGTCATTTTCAGCATGGGATGTGAAGTTTACGCCAAACTTTAGAGTGTATGTTGATGTCGGGGCCAATATTGGAATTAGAAGCCAAAAAGTAACCAACCAAGATCTTCTTGATTTGTTTAGAGACGATGTACCAGCAGAACTTCAAACGATCATCTTGGGTCTTGACCTGGTTTCAGAACAAGGAAATGACATCAAGACTATTTGTATTGCCCGCACGACGGCCAATACAGCTGCAAGGCTTTACTGTGACAACTTACCGACAGGAAAATATATTGTTCCAAACGTTGGAAATAACCCGACGATGACTCTTTTTGCAAAGGCCGATGCGAAAGCAGGATTCTTCAATGATTACACATACGGCGAGCACTTCTTTGGGAATTTCAACCTGTACGGAATGGGAAGAGCGGATCTTTATCAATTCGTAACAGGAACTCAGATCGCAAAAGGGGACTCAATCGACACTCCTGACAAAATGAACACTGAAACAACGGTTCAAGTCGATTACCGTCTAGGTTACAGAAACTCAAATTACTCAACATTCCTAGGTATTGAAGAACTAAAACTAACTAAAATCGGTGACGCAAAAGAAGGCTCAAAGGCCCATATGTATGACTATGACCCATTAATTCGTTTCCACGCAGACGCACGATACCGTTTAAACGCTTTATCTCTTCAGCCTTTTATTGGTGTCCACAAGAGGTCAGGATACGGATTTGCTGACGGTATGTACGCAGGTACGAGTGTCGGGGCCCACGTCTGGGGAGACCGCCTGGGGCTTGAGTTCCGCGCCATGGTAGATAAACAATATTTAACCCTGACTCCACGTATGAAACTGTGGTTAATGCAGCTTGAATACTCGCTTAAAAAGCCACTTAAGGACACTGACGAGGACGTAAAGCTTACAGCGCTTCACTCGGTCGATTTCCGCATTTTCTTTTAATAGTCTGTTAGTCGTGGTAAGCTGGTTTTAAATTAACTAGCTTACCGCGCATCAGATGAGTCCAACCATGAGTTTCGAAAAAATCCTATCACATCCTTCAGTCCTTGCTTTTACTACAGAAAATAAACTTAAAGAGCCTACGCGCATTCAATCTTTAGTTATTCCTGATTTTATCAAGGGTAAATCAGTTAACGTTATCGCTAAAACTGGTTCAGGGAAAACTCTGTGTTTTGCTCTTCCAATTTGCGAGCTTTTAAAAACGGCCGAAGAAGATGGAATGGTCGGGGACCCGAAAGAAACAAAAGGGAAACCTCGCGCTGTTATCTTAGCTCCAACAAGAGAGCTTGCTCTTCAGCTGCAAAAAGTTTTTAAATCTGTTTCTCACCATGTAAAGCTTCGCGTGCGTATGCTCGCTGGTGGTGAAGCTGCTAAGGCGAACCATCTTCTTTCTCGCGACAATATTGATATTTTAATCGCGACTCCAGGGCGCTTAAGTAATGCCCTTAAAAGAAAAGAACTAAACCTTAAAGAAACAAACTACCTGATCATGGACGAAGCAGACCAATTATTGGAAATGGGGTTCCGTCGCGACCTGGAAAATATCTACAAGTCTTGTGATGACACTTTAGTGCACGTGGGGCTTTTCAGTGCGACTCACTCACCAAGTCTTGATGAATTCTGCCGTACCATTTTTGCTGAGATTGATTTTGCTAGCTACAACAGCGAAGATAAAAACAAACTGACTCAATCAGTGCGTACATTTAACATTTACTTAAAAGACGATGAAAAACTGAAAATGACTGAAGCCTTTTTAAAAAATCAGGCCCAGGGACGCGGGATTATCTTCGTTAACAAACACGATACAGTAACCTCGCTTTACTCTCAGCTTCCGGAGAAATTCCCGAAAATGAAGTTCCATGCTCTTCACGGGGAAATGGAAGCAAAAGCAAGAAAGAAGGCCTACGATCAATTCCTAAAAGAAGGTGGAGTGCTGATTTCAACTGATATCACTGCTCGCGGAATGGATATTGAGGACCTGGTTTGGGTTATGAACTTCGATCTTCCATTTGAAGCTGTTTACTACATCCACCGTTGTGGTCGCGTAGGAAGAAGACAGGCAGAGGGCTTTGCTTACAACCTGGTGACGCCAAAAGATATGAACATCATCACGCGTATTAACGAAGCGATTAAAAACCAATCAGCGATTCGTTTAACTGCTTTTGATGAGAAGAAGTTCTCTGCGGTTAAAGCGATTAAAGCAAAAGCTGTTGAGACGAAGCTGGATAAAAAGAAAAAGCAGCTTGATGAACTCAAGAAGAAAGTTTTCACTAAGAAAAAACCGGGTGAGAAACGCCACGCTAAAACTGTTAAAAACGTAAACACTCCTCGCTATAAGCGCACTGGAAAATCTCCAGCAAAGAAAACGACGAGATCAGCAAGATAATGAAATTAAAACTAGCGATTTTATTTTTAGGTGCTTTTTTGATTTTTGGTTGTTCCAAAAAGAAAGAAGCACCTGATTTAAAATACACGCTGGAAGAATTCAACCTCATCCTGGATTCAACAGGGGCCGCCGGCGATAAAGACGCGGCCAACGCCATCAAGTTTGAAGACTACGCTCCAGGAGTTAATAGAGTCAATTCAAGGCCTATGGTCTATCAGCGCTTAAGTTTTGCTGTGGTTGAATTTGAAACTGAAAAACAGGCCCGTGAAGAAGCTCTAAGACTTAATCAGTATTACTCTCGCAACTGGCTTTTTGATAAAGTTGAAGGGGAGCCGATCTTAGAAGATTTAATGATTGTGAAATTCCATGCGGCCAATCCAAAGCGTAGGGTTCAAAGAAAACCAGTGAACATTCCTTCAGAGCACGCGGCCCCTGCAGGCGGCGGCGAGCACCACTAAAAATTTCTGGAAAACATATTTGGGTTTGATTCAAATCGCTCTTTAAAAAAGGCGATTCGTTTTTTCCATTCAGCAGTGATCAACTGAATTTCTGCCAGCTCCTCTGCCGGGGCCTGTGTCCTGAATTGCTCTTCAAGTTCATCGAGGGTTTGGTGAAAGAGCATGACCCATCTTCCAAGCTCTCCGCGCTTAATTCCAATCTGTAGATGCGTGAGCATAAGCCTGAATTGCGGGCCTTCTAAAGGTTTTGTGATTTGCCCCGTCAGTTGCATTTCCCAGAAGGTCGCAATTCTCTGCAGGTGGCTTTCAAGCTCTTCTGGCTGCCTGAATTTCTCGAAATGATAGCCAATAAGGACGTCATAGACGGCCTTTTTGTAGAAAGCTTCCACCACGATATAGATCAGTTCACGCATAAAAAGTGGCCCTAAACCCTTAAAATTTATTATCAGACTAAAAAAGTAAACTTATTCCATGAGTAACCGATAGGATCGGTAAAGTAAACCCTATAAGAGGATTGTTGTGATGGGCCTATCCCATTTCACCAAATTTATGATCGGACTCATGATTGCTAGCTCTGTCATGGCAGAAGACGTAAGCGTGCAGTCGCTTTCTGATGGAGCTTGTTGGTATGAGCAAGGCGATGCCTTAAGAATCGCAAGCTTTAACGACAAAGAGTCTATTCTTATCACTCGCGATGAAGTCGAGTATCAGGTTGAAGAATTACTTTACGGTAAAAAAAGAGACAAGGCCCTAACGAGTGACCTGACTCTGCACTGTGGAGGATATGGATCAAGCCTGGTGGTTAAATCTGAATTTAATAATCGCCCTATCTGTCTTTGGTTAAAACTGAATAAAGGAAAACTGCAAATCAGGTCAATGGGTGGATTAGAGCAAACAAAAAATGACCTGTGTGATGGATACAAGTGGGGAGAGCTGATTGTTGGTTTAAAATCCATCGATCAAAAAAATCTGCTTGAATCAGAGCAATTCCATAGCATGATTAAATCTGTTTCTGTGGTTTCTGGTACGACGATGAAAGTTGTTTTAAAAGATGAGTTTCACGGAAAAGAGTACGCGGTGATGGATGAATTAAAAAAGCACAATCTCAAATATGTCGAACTTAATTTCTACCAGCATCCAGTAGGCGAAGCAGCTCCCTTAAAATAAAAATGCGACCCAAAAGAGTCGCATCCTTAAAAGAATAATTGTTTTGTGTGTTTCTTATCTTGTAGTGTCGTGAAGAGCACGTCCAAGAGATTTCGATTTTTTGTCGAAGAAATTGTTGTTTTCTGCCATTTCTGCTTCTTCTTTACAAGCGATACAAAGTTCAGCTGTAAGGCGAGCATTTAGTCTTTCAAATCCAATCTCAGCATCACATTCTTCGCATAGACCGTAAGTCCCGCGGTTCATAGCATCGAGAGATTTATTGATCTTCTTTAGGTAGAAGTTTTCGCGGTTAATGAAACGGATATCGTGAGAAGTTTGTGTGTTAACACTAGCTTCATCAAGAGGATCAGACAGCTCATTTCTATCAAGCTGATATGATTCTTGTTCAAGCTTCTTATTCGCGATGCGTTCTTTTTCCGATAACAGTTTATCTTTTAAAATAGCAATTTGTTTGTCTGACAGATAAGCATTCTCTCTTTTCATTCTTACTCCTGAAAAATAACCGCATTCATCCTCAATGATATTTTGCGGCGGCAAACATTTAAAAGAACAGTATTCTGGAAATTGAAGATACAGATAGGGGAGCAATCTAGTAAATTACTAAAATCTAACAAAGCTTAACATCTTTGATAGAATTTATTTGATTCCGCTTGGAAAAGAGGCTTCGCAGTATGGGCAAAAGTGCCAGAATTGCAGGTCGACTTCTGTCTTGCATGATGCGCAAGTGATGAGACACTCTAAGTCAACAAAGTCTTCTCCACCCATGAAGAGATCTTTTCTCATTGCACGAATTGTTGTCGGATGTGCGCGGAATTTTTTTGGATCGAGTTTATCTGGAATGAACATCGCGGGCGCGACAGCTTTATCCGGGATGATATTGACCTTATAAGTTTCGTGATAATCAGTTTCAAAAAGAGGAGTGGTCGCAGCGTTGGTGTATGTTTTTAACTTCTCCAGCTGTGATTGTGGATCGTGATGTTTTTGTAGGAACTTTCTGACTTCTTCGTCGTTATAGCGGCTCATAACTTCATTCGCTTCCATTCGTTTTCAAGATACTCAATGATTTGAGAACTTGCTTTTTGGTGTTTATCAAAAAGTTTCATCAGCCCTGGTTTCGCGGCCAGCACTTCATTTTTTAAACGCAAACTCATTGGTCCAAGGGACTCAATCGTTCTCAAGGCCCATTCTTTGACTTCAGGGTTTTTGTCTTTGATTAAATTTTTTAGCACTTCAAAGTATTCAAAAGAAATCATTGTTCCGGTTTTTAAACTTTCAGCGACCACATGTTTTTGTGAAGCTGAAAGAGCGTAGACAATGAGTTCGTGGTCTTTGATATTTTTGAGGGTTTTAATGAAGAGTTCATTAAACTCAGCAGTCGTGTTTTGTGAGTTATCTAAGATGCAGAGAATTTTCTTTAACGTCTCGCTTTGAAGGGCCTTGTCAGTTCCTTCAGCGAGGATTTTTTCCCATTCGCCTTTGAGGTCCGCCAGAAGCTCGGGGGTGAGCTTGATCTGGGGACGGTGTCCTTGGCGCAGTTTCTCAATAGTGTCTCGGTATAATTCTTGATATTTTTGGTTCATATATACGTATTTTATCACTAATTTAGGGGGAGAGGCTGAAAAAAGTACTTACTCCCGAAGGTATCATTTGACGCCTATAGGCCCCCCCTGTAAAAAGACAAATTACATATGAATGGAAATCACCTCATAAATTCTATTTACCGCGCTACCGAAGGAGAAGGAGTCTTTTTAGGACGCCCGCAAATCTTCGTTCGCTACCAGGGCTGTACGGTAGGATGCTTGAACTGTGATTCAAAAGACACTTGGGACTTCGATAAAGAAGCGGGAATCGATCTGGAAGAAATCCTGGCGAGAGTTCACGCAGAAGGCTTTAACGGAACGATTAAAAACGTTTCGATTACTGGGGGAGATCCACTTCACCCAAGCCACGTGCCTCACGTCCTGGCACTTGTTAAAGCACTTAAAGAAAGAAAGTATTACGTGAATATTGAAGCGGCCGGAACTCGTGTTGTAGACGAAATCTTCGACTTAGTTGACTATATCAGTTTCGACTATAAAACGCCTTCCACAGGGGTAAAAACTCCCCTTAAGAACATCCAAAAAATGAACGCTCAGTACGGAGCGAAGTTTCAGTTAAAATCAGTTATCGCTGACAGAGTGGATTTTGAATCGACTCTTGATGCTTTCAAATCTCTGGCAACAACCGAAAGCTCTCTTTCTTTTCCATGGGTTCTGACTCCTTGTTATAACCTGGGAGAGAAATTTCCAATGGAGCGTTTCCAGAATGTCTTAAGCTGGAATGAAGAAAACGGCGGATTTTTCCGCGTGATCGGTCAGCAACACAAATGGGTTTTTGGACCCGACCAAAAATTAGTGTAAAACAAGTTTAAAAAATTTCTCCCTCAGCTATAATTGTTGAGATGGCAAACCTAAGAGAGACCACGAAGGTCTTAGTCTGTATTCTTTGCGCTTTCATCGTCGTCCTCTCAAAGGCTGGCGCCGATGTTTGTGAAGACGCCGTTTTAGAATTTCAAGTCGCTTCAGAGCCCTATACCAGCAAACGTTTAATGGCCTACGATGATGTCAAGGCCTTCTCAGGAATCTATTCGCAGTTTAAATCGCAAATTGCCGGACAAGAATGTTCTTCAAATGCCATTCTTGAAACAAATGATATCCGTCAGAGTGTGAAAGAAAAGCGCATCGAGACTGTTCAGAAGTACATGAAGCTTGGGATTAAAGAAGAAGGCGGTAAAGATCTTTCGAGCGAATACGATTACCTCACAGGAAAAAGTAAAAAATACAAATACGACTTTGAAGATGTCTTCAACCAGCCGGCCGGAAAAGTTGTCGTTAATAACAAAGTGTATGAAGACATTGTTGTGCCTCCGAAAAAAAATGAATCAGTGGTAAAGCCAGCTATCAGTGGCGGAAAGTGTGCAGATAAAATTAATCAAAACGAAGCTGTGAACTTAGACAATGTTAGGAATCAGGATACAGTCGGTTGGTGTTACGCCTACACGGCAGCTGATCTTTTAAGTTACCGCTTGAAAAAAAGAATTTCGGCCGTGAGTTTGTATAATTCCGGACAAGAAATCGAACAGGATATCAAGACTCGTGAATCGGCCAATGGGGGAGATATTAAACGAAGTATTGATAATTATCTCACGAAAAAAAATGGCCTGTGTTTAGAGGATGACTTGCCCTCTAACGATTTTAAGTTTTGTACAGATAGTAACTATAGTGATTTTTTAAATAATCTTTTGAGTTCTGCCAGAGAAAAAAGAATTGAGCAGGACCTGACCAGCAATTGTTTCGGAAGCGATATTAAGAAGGCCTTCCCAGGTGTAGATGTTAATTTTATTCGCAACCACACGAATCGTTATGGGACAAAAAAACTAGTTGAGGCCTTATACGACAATCAATGTAAAGAGTTGAGCTTCAAAGGCTACCGCGCCGAAGTTATCAGTCAGTTTACTTCGCGCTACCCCGTCGATACTCTGATGAAAACCATTAATGATCAGATTTCAAATGGTGAGATTATCGGAGTGGGTTACGACTACAATAAAGTTAACGGTGAAGCTGGCCCTGGGGACCATGGATCTATTGTCGTAGGAAGAAGAACGAATCCTGAGACCGGAGCTTGTGAGTATCTCCTGAGAAATAGCTGGGGGAAAAACTGCGAACAAAATGAAGGTGAAGGGCTGAGTTGCCATAAAAATTGCGATAGCAATGGCTGCCGCTACAGCGGGCATTTCTGGGTTTCTGAATCAAAACTTAAGCAATCAATTAGTGGAGTGACCTATCTGAAATGAAGACGCTGCTCATTTTCATCAATCTTATTTCATTTTCGGCCGTCGCTGATGTTTGTAAGAAGGCGAGCATTCGCTACATTTTTGATAAAAAACCAGTTTATGAAAAAACTGAGCTCTGTCAGAAAAAAACACCAGACAATATGCTTTTTTACCTTTCTGCAAGCTGTGCAAACGATAAATGCAATATCCTAAAGAAATATAAGAGTGAACTGGTCATTAAAGATTATCGCTCAAATATTGGTTCACCTGGCTTTAAGCTTTGCCAAGAACTTGGTGGTGTTCCCCAGATTTTTGAGTTTACTTTTTCTGATAAAGGTCTCTGGCAAAGTGCTGAGCGCTGTTTGTTTGGTAAAATCGACTTTGTTGAGATTTCTTACCTGAGCCGTGAATGGAAGCCTTATATTAAGTAAAAATTTATTTTGATGGATTGTCTTTTGTCTTTTCCAGGCCAACAATAGAATGGAAAAGAAAAAAGGGAGTTTTTCATGCGCGTGCTTATTATCGTGTCATTGCTGAGTGCACTGACGTCTTGTGCAAATGTCGATCAGATTGATCGCGGTCTTCTCGCTAAAAGAATTATGCAACTTGACCCTCATCCGGAAGAGACCGTTTTTCAGGATGAAGTGAGGGCCTTTAGGGAAGGTGCTATTGGTGGAGGAAAAGCAGTAGGAGGTGGTTGTGGGTGCAACTAAGCTTCAGCGTTTTTTCTTATCACTTGTAATTTTTATTTTAGGACTTTCAAACGCTTTTGCTGAAATGATGGTGAAGGGAAAGACGAAAGTAAAAACACTTTTTAATTTCTACTCTCAAAACAGTAAGACAGGAAAGCAAGTTCTGGACAACTCTGGTAATGAAGATGTCAGAGTGATTGAGCCACAGATTTTTGTTAAACATCAAATCACGGAAGACACAGAAATCAATGCTAGTTTTGTCCTCGACACCTGGACGGCCGAGTCTGATACCATCTTAGATGGTAACACTGGTGCCAGCGGAGAAGGGAAAAAAGGGCAGGCGCGTGTTGCTCCTAATATCGGTGTTCGCAGAGAATCGGGGAAGGCCACTTATGGCATGAATCTTGGTTTCTCCAGCGAGTATGATTATACTTCAAAAAACATCTCTTTGGATTACGCTCATTCATTTAAAAATGACAACTTCACTATTGGACTTGGACTGCAGTACTACGCCGATACCGTGGGGCTTTTCCAGGATATCACACCACCACAAAATGCGGTGATGAACAAAAAACACGACCGCGATATTTATGCCATCAGTTTAGGTGGATCACAAATCCTAACCAGAAGTGACATTGTTGAGTTCGATGCAACTTACGCCAACTCACAAGGGCGACTGGAGTCAACGGCAGGAACAGTCAATATCAATGGGACTCGTGAACTCGAATCACTTCCGGGAAGAAGAGAGAGAACGGCCTTTTCTGCTAAATGGGTGCATGCTGTTGGTGAAGAGATGTCTTTTCACTTGAGTTACCGCAATTACTTTGATGACTGGGGATCAAGGGCCCACACTGCACGCCTGGCCTATTTATTCTCCCTTCGTGATGACCAGGACTTCTTAGAGTTTGCCATGAGAGTGCATTCTCAAACGGCCGTGGATTATTATAAAGATGCCTTCGGGACACAAGAGCGATTTATGACGAGTGATTCTGATATGAGTAAGTTTACTTCATTAGAGCCTTCCGTTATGTACTCGCATCTCTTGGGAGATTTAAAGGTGTTTGGAATGAACCTGGCCGACTCTGAATGGGCGACAGGGGCAACTTACGGAAAGAGAAATACCGGGCTTTCGTATGCTTATTTACAAACATCACTGAGTGTTTCATTTTAAGGAGTCATAATGAAAGTGTTAATAGTTGCTCTAATGCTTTTTTCTCTAAATGCTCAAGCGGAAAAAATGAAGGATTTCACTCTTCCTATACATCAAAAGAGCGAAAAGTTTCATTTGCAGGAAGAAGTGAAGAAGAAAAAAGTCCTGCTTAATTTTTGGGCCACATGGTGCACATCATGCATTCATGAGCTGCCAAAGCTAGAGGCCTTAAAAGAAAAATACTCTGATAGCGTGACTTTTGTTTCTGTGAATGCTGGAGAAAAAGACAACCTAATTGAGCGTTTTCAACGAAAATATAAGTTCAGTTATACAATGTTAAAAGATGAAGACCGCTCATTTTCAAAAAGCCTGGGCGTCGATTCATTACCGGTGACAATCGTGGTGGATAAAGACATGAACATTATTTATCGCGATGTTGTTCCGCCAACAAGCCTATGAATCAGGTGACTTGCCAAAAAACTTATCAAGTGATGGGGGGAGAGTTTCAATTTTTGTGCTTTCCCCAGTCATTTTTATCTAGGGAAGATGTTTACGCTCTTTTTGAGGAAGCCTACCAGGAAGTCAAAAGAATTGAAGAGAAGTTTACAGACTTCAAAGAAAGTTACTTCAGCCGCATCAATTCCATGGCCGGAGTGGGCCCCGTTGACATAGATGAAGAGACTTTGGGGCTCATTAAAAAATCACATGAAGTCGCAGAAAACTCCAACGGTGTTTTTGATATCAGCTTTGCTTCTATCGGGCACTGGTGGAGAGCGCACAAGGAAGAAGGAAAAGTCCTAAGCGAAGATTTTATCAAAGAGCATTTGAAATACATTGATTACCGCCTCATTAAGCTAGATGAAAAAAAGAAAACGATCTTCCTTCCTTTTTCTCAAATGAGAATCGGCCTGGGAGGAATTGGTAAAGGTTATGCTGTTGATAGAGTGTATGACCTTTTTAAGAAACGCGGTCTGGTTAATTTTTATATCAATGGCTCCGGTGATATACGAGTGGCCGCAGAACTGACGGCGCCGCGCTCGTGGAGAATTGGCATCCGCAATCCTCTTTCTTCGGACCCAAAAAAAGCAGTGGGAGTAATTCAACTGCATAATGGTGCCGTTGCCTCATCTGGTGGTTATGTCCACAATGTCGGTGGAGACCGCTTCAATAACCACATTATTCATCCGCAAACGGGGATGTCGGCCAGGGAAATTATAGGTAGTACTGTGCTTGCAGATAATGCCATCACTGCGGACACCACAGCGACTATTTTGATGAATCTTTCAAAAAAAGAGGGCATTGAATATTTGAATAGACGACAACTATTTGGACTGGTTTTTTGCAAGGAAGGAAAGAGTTATCTTTCTGAAACAGCACTTAAGCATTTTGGAATGGAAGTGAAAGGCCCTGCACTTTAAGCAGGGCCGGAAGTTTTAATTTAAAATAGATTCAGCAGCTTCTTGTAAAATATCCAGCGCATCAGCTTCTGAAAGTTCAGCGTCAGTTTCTTTTAATTTTGCAACCGATGTTGCCAGAGATGCAGTCAAAGAACCACTCTGGTAATAATCCTGAAGATCATTTAGTAACATTTTGGCAGCTTCTCTTTTGCTCGCCTCAATTTCTTTTTTCGTTACACTCGCCAGTGTCGAGACACCAACCACCATACCAACTGCTGGCCCTGTCGTTGCATAAACTCCCAGGAAAATAGAGGCGCCAATATAACTCATTCCTAGAGCTTCGCCATGTTTTCTGACAAATTCTCCGGCCATTACTGAAGTCGAAAGAAGAGAAACAAGAAGGGTTGTCGTTAAGATTTTTTTCATAATGTCTCCGTTATTAGTAACAATCTTTTTTAGTAGCGCTGTATTGAGTAACTGCGGTAATTGTTGGAATGTCCTGGCACTCAGTGTCCGCCTGGTACATAACGTACTTGTACGGATTAAGTGTTCTGTTATCGATATTAATGGCAGCAAAGGTGTCTTTGATTAAAGGACATTTTAATTCTTTAGAGCGACCTAAGATTTTCAAGTAGGCCACAGGTGCACATTTAGTGATTAGTTTTTCATCTGAAATGGCGTGGGCCGCACTGGCAGATAAAAGAAGAGTTAAAACAAATAGTGCTTTCATAAGCTAAACCTCAAAAAATAGTTTGCTTAATTGTAGCTAAAAAAGGAGGGGAATTTTGGGGATTGAATAGATTCTACAGGGGTGTAAAAAGTTAAGACAGAAGTAGTGTTTTTCCCGATTTACCGGCCGAAATCCCCGGTTTAATCGAGAGGTTTCGACCCGACTCAATCCCAGCGGCATTGGCGCCTGAATGATGGGTGCCGGCGCTCATTGAAGAGTGTCCGATGCGTGAGTAGACAGTATGAAGTTTATGGGCCAGGTTTTTTTCAATTAAAGCGAGCTCAAAACTCTGCGCCGATTTTTTCTTCTGGTCTTCAATCTTTTCTACATAACCTTTAGAAACTCCACGCATGAAAGAGTTTTTAGCGGCAATGCTCTTAAAAGTAGGGTTTTTCTTTTTCACATCTTTCCACATCACTTCCAGTTCGTGGTCCAAGAAATGAGCGACGTACTCGGCCAGTTCAACACTGGTTTTATCACCGATAACTTCCAGGTAAAAAATCCCTCTGCCGTGGTTAAAAACGGGAGAGACGAAAAAGGTTTTTAGGATTTCATAGATCGCTACGTGTTTCGTTTGCTTGCGGGAAGCTTCCAAGACGCGTTTTACATAAACCGTCTCATCGTCTTTACTCTGAGTGCGGGTCATATCCAGGTTGTGCTCTAAAAGGAGCTGATTGGCCTTTAGAGTGGCAAGCTCTCTTTCGTGAGGATTGTCACTGCTGGATAAGGCAAGAAGCTTTTTTAGGCGCTCTAGTAGCTTTTGGGTTTTGAGGTCGCCCTCAATCTTATCGTTTTCAATTTGCACGTTAGAGTAGGCGCGCTCAACATCCTGGTCCCAGTTAAAACTGCGGCAGATGGCCTTGAACTCTTCACCGTGCATGACCTGCGGGCCATGAATGATATAGGCCCAAAAGTGGGCCAGCTCGTGGCGGATGACATTTTTTAAAACGCGGTCGTGGGCCGTGTACATAAGTTTTTTCGAAAGTCCCAGCTCATAGGTTCTCGAATCGAAATAACCTAGTCTCGAGTTATCTTCAAAAACGATGATGTTAAGAGGATAGAGGATGCCTTTATAGAGGACGCGACTGCGGTCCATTTTGAGCGACATTTCATTGTTTACAATATCGCGCACGTCTTCGCGGACGCGGGAGATGAAAGCTTTGATGGTGTCGGAGTATAAAAACATGGACACCATCATCTTTTAAGGAAGGTGATTAATCAATACTCAAAACGGCACAAGTTTTTGGGTTTAGGGAAGCAGTCATATTCGTGCTTTGGTTAATGTAAAATCAATAGTTTTCAATGCGTATGGTACCGCTGTCATAGAAATTAATTTTCTGTTTTGGATTTACTTATCCAGTCATAGGTAGGAAGAAATTCTCCTGATTCTAAGATAAGTCCATTCGGATTGTAATCGATGTCATCTTTGTGGTGCTTATACAATGTCGCAATCTTTTTTATTTTAAATGCATTTAAATTAAAAATTTCTTCTGGAGTACAGACTCCATCTTCATTTGCATCATTCCAAACAAAAATTCCCTCGAGCTCTTTTCCACTTAAATAATGGTCACGATTGTTATCCAATGAATCAAGAGCTTCGTATCCATTATTCCAAAAGATCCAAAAAGTAACATTTCCAAATAACTCTTTTCCAGAGGAGACCAGTTTCTTTTGAGATTTTCCTAGGAAAACGAGAAAAGCAGCATCTTTTTTTATCCATTGCCATTTTGTATGAGTATCCATTCCATCCATATTAAATTGAACATATAGATTTTCATTTTTTAAATCTTTATAACTTGTTTTTTTATTAATCGGGAAAATTATTGGTGTCATGAAAGCAAGCTCAGTAGAGTCATTCGATATAGAAGCTATTTTCTTTAAAATGACATTGTCTGTATGAGTTTCTTTTAAAAGCGGACGTAGATAATGAATTGTTTCTTTGATTAATGGATATCCTTTAATAGCTCCTTTGTAGAAAAAACGATCAAAAGGTGAAAAATCCCATTTCCTCTTTAGTAAAAGGGGAGCATCTTTAATTTTTATGAGTATTAAAAAACTATCTATAAAGCTAGGATTAAGCGGTTTTATGTCGTCAATAATAGACATAAAATCAGTGCGAGCGAGATCAATTTTCTGCAGTTGAAGATAGACCCAGCCTCTTCCTAAGATATATTGATAATTTTTTGGATCGGTTGATAAGATTTGATTGTACTGGGATAGTGACTTCTCGTAATAATCAACTTCAGTAGCACTTTTTTTCTGTCCATCAAACATTGGATTAACACTTTCAGGCTTACCATAAATGGCATCAGATAAAGGGTTATCTGTTTTTGCCGTCTGAATTGTAGTCATTGTGGCGGCCAATCCATAGGCGCGTGCTAATTGAAATTTAGTCTCTATATTCGATGGATTTTCTTTTTCTTTTTTTTCTAAATTTTGAATGATTTGCTGAATAGGTATTTCAGATTTTTTTACTTCAACATATTTGGCATGAGCATTGATTGTTATAAGCAACGTATAAAAAAAAACCTTCATATAATTCCTTGAAAATAGTGATTTTATTCTTACAGGAATTGCGTATGAGGTCTAGCTCAAATTTTTGAAAGCCTTACAAAGGCTTCTAGTAGTCCCAGTCCATTGTCATTAAAACGAAATAGTATAAGCGAAAGCTTTGATGGTGTCGGAGTATAAAAACATGGACACCATCATCTTTTAAGGAAGGTGATTAATCAATACTCAAAACGGCACAAGTTTTTGGGTTTAGGGACACCGTCATATTGGTTTTCTGTCCGCCTTCAAAATCAACGATTTCCACCATGTGATACACAACTTTATCCTGTTGAACCGGTTTAAACTTAGCTCTTAGGGAGAAGCCTGTTCCTGGATTTTCGTGTTGGTAAAGTTCTGCTGCCGCTGAATGGGCCTCTATTTTACATGGGGCCTGGTCCTTGGCAAAAGCACCGAAAGAAAGAGTTAAAACAAGAAATGCGATGGCCATTTTCATACAGGTCTCCAGATTGATTTGGTTTTATTCATGGTAGGGGATTTCGTGATTTAAATCCCTAAACTGAGAAAAAAAGTGAGGGGTGTGAAAAATTTAGACGGCCAGGGCCTCAGGCACTCATTGCAAATCGTCAGTATAAAAAAGGCCCCTTTTCGGGGCCTTTATGTTTTTGAAGTTCATCGGTTGGTAACTCGAACTCTTAAAAACCGAAGACGGCTTTTATTCCATTCTGCAGAATCAAAACAGTCCATAGGACTGTTTTGTCGAGTTACTTTCTAGCAGCGAAAATTCCTTGAACAACACCACGGTTCATACGTGCGATGTTATCAAGCTTAATTCCTTTCGGACATTGAGCTTCACACTCAGCTTCGTTCGTACAGTTACCGAATCCAAGCTCGTCCATTTTTTCTACCATAGCTAAAGCGCGAGACTCAGCTTCAACTTGACCTTGCGGAAGAAGAGCAAGTTGAGAAACTTTTGCAGCAACGAAAAGCATCGCTGAAGCGTTTTTACAGCTCGCAACACAGGCACCACAACCGATACAAGCGGCAGCGTCCATCGCTAGTTCTGCTTCTTCGTGACCGATTAGGATTGAGTTTCCATCTGGAGCGTTTCCAGTGTTGATATTAACGTATCCACCAGCGGCCATGATTTGATCGAAAGCTGATCTATCAACCATAAGATCTTTAACAACCGGGAAGGCCTTTGCTCTCCATGGTTCGATAACGATCTCATCACCGTTTTTGAATTTTCTCATGTGTAACTGACAAGTTGTGACTCCACCTTGTGGTCCGTGTGCTTGTCCGTTGATCATAAGAGAACACATTCCACAAATACCTTCGCGGCAGTCGTGGTCGAATGCGATCTGGTCACCTTTTTCGCGAACCAGTTTGTTGTTAAGGATGTCTAGCATTTCCAAGAATGACATATCAGGAGAGACGCCATCCAGGTTATAGTCGACCATTTGTCCTTTATCTTTGCTATTTTTTTGTCTCCAGATTTTAAGCTTTAGAGACATTGTTTCTGTGCTATTTCCACCCATATTAAGGTCCTTGTTTGTGGAACTCTAAATAAAGAGTTCATTTCTTTTACATTTTCATGCGGAGTAAAAATGCTCCAGTGGAGCATTTTTTCCACAAACTTACTTGTAAGATCTCTGAGTTAACTTAACATTTTCGAACTTCAGTTCTTCAATGTGACGAAGTGGTTCTACGCCGTCGCCTTGGTATTCCCAAGCGGCAACGTGACAGTAGTTTTCGTCATCGCGTTTTGCTTCACCTTCTTCAGTTTGAGACTCTTCTCTAAAGTGTCCACCACATGATTCTGGTCTCATTAGAGCATCAAGGGCCATTAGCTCCCCAAGCTCTAAGAAGTCAGCAACGCGACCAGCTTTCTCAAGCTCAGTGTTAACGTCAACGTTTGATCCAGTTACTTTTACATCTTTCCAGAATCTCTCGCGGATGCTTCTGATTTGATCAATGGCCTTCTTTAGACCTTGCTCATTTCTTGCCATACCAACGTGGTCCCACATAACTTTTCCAAGCTCTTTGTGGAAATCATCAACTGTCTTTGTTCCGTTGATTGCCAGAAGTCTGTCATATTTTTCTTTTGAATTCTTTAACGCTTTTTCAAATTCAGGGTGAGATGTCTCAAGTTTTTCGAATTTGTTTGAAGCGAAGTAATCACCGATCGTGTACGGGATAACGAAGTACCCGTCAGCTAGACCTTGCATTAGTGCTGAAGCCCCAAGGCGGTTTGCTCCGTGGTCAGAGAAGTTTGCTTCTCCAAGAACGAATAGACCTTCGATGTTTGACATAAGGTTATAGTCAACCCATAGACCACCCATTGTGTAGTGGATAGCAGGGTAGATCATCATTGGAGTTTGGTACGGGTCTTGATCTGTAATTTGTTGGTACATATCAAAAAGGTTTCCGTATTTTTCTCTGATTTTATCGATACCATCGCGCTTAATTGCCGAAGAGAAATCCAGGTAAACGGCAAGACCTGTGGCCCCGACACCAAAACCAGCATCGCACATATTCTTCGCGTTTCTTGAAGCTACGTCACGAGGAACAAGGTTACCAAACGATGGATAAATTCTCTCTAGGTAGTAGTCTCTTTCTTCTTCTGGAATATCCTGTGGCTTTCTTGTGTCGCCTTTTTTCTTTGGAACCCAAACGCGTCCATCGTTACGAAGAGACTCAGACATTAGAGTCAGCTTCGATTGGTGATCGCCTGAAACCGGGATACAAGTAGGGTGAATTTGCGTGAAACATGGGTTTCCGAAATAAGCACCTTTTTTGTAAGCGCGGAATGCTGCTGAAGCGTTTGAAGCCTTAGCATTTGTTGAAAGGTAGAACACGTTTCCGTATCCACCAGTTGCCAAGATAACAGCGTCGGCCATGTGGCGTTCGAACTCACCAGTCACAAGGTTTCTTGTGATGATACCGCGAGCTTTACCGTTAACGATAACTAGCTCAACCATTTCACGGCGAGTAAGTGATTTTACTTTTCCGTTATTCACTTCTTTCATCATTGCAGAGTATGCACCTAAAAGAAGCTGTTGCCCTGTTTGTCCACGGGCATAGAAAGTTCTTGATACTTGAGATCCACCAAAAGATCTGTTTGAAAGAGTTCCACCGTATTCACGAGCAAATGGTACACCTTGAGCAACACACTGATCGATGATGTTGTTGGCGACTTCAGCAAGACGGTGAACGTTTGCTTCGCGTGCGCGGTAGTCTCCACCTTTTACAGTGTCGTAGAATAGGCGGTAAACAGAGTCCCCGTCGTTTGGATAGTTTTTAGCAGCGTTGATACCACCTTGAGCGGCAATCGAGTGAGCGCGTCTTGGTGAATCCTGGATACAGAAAGTTGTTACATGGTATCCTAATTCGGCCAGAGAAGCAGCTGCCGACCCACCAGCAAGACCAGTTCCAACGATGATAACAGAGTACTTTCTCTTGTTAGCAGGGTTGACGATCTTCATGTGGAATTTATGGTTTTTCCATTTCTCAGAAATGGCACCAGCAGGAACTTTCCCGTCTAGTTTTTTAATTTTATCAGCTGGAGTTGTCATATTAGTGTGCTCCTTGGAAATAACAGAAAATTGAAAGCGCTGAGAATCCTACAGAAACAAGGATACCGAAGGCCCAGGCTGCGCATTTTAGTTTTGGCATATACTTAGGGTGGTTTAATCCCAGAGACTGGAACGCTGACCAGAAACCGTGGCTGACGTGGATACCTAAGCTCGTCACACACACAATGTAGAAAAGAACGTGAAGAGGATTTTGGAAATACTCAATCGTCGTTCTGTACATGTCTCTCATCACTACACCATGAACTTCAGTTTCATAGTGAGAACCGAATTTCAGATTGATTAAGTGAAGGATTAAAAAGATCAGAGTGATGATACCTGTAAAAGGCATCGTGCTCGATGCAAACGTAGCCCCCCGGCCTGAATGTTTTCTCGAGTGGTACTGGATGGGTCTTGCCGCTTTGTTTTCAAGAACAAGCTTAATGGCCATGACAGTGTGGACGATGAAAAGAAGACCAAGACCAGCTTCCGCTAAGTAGATAAGCGGGTTGCTTGTTAACGTGTACGAGTACTTGTTAAAAGCGTCGCTTCCAACAACGAGAAGAACGTTGCCGAGTAAGTGAGATAAAACGAAACCGCAAAGAAGGAGACCCGTTACACCCATAATCTGTTTTTTAGTTACAGAGTTGAGGTACGAGCACGAACATTTAGAACTCATAGGTAAGTGCCCCTTGGAAAAAATCGTTATCAAAATAATGTGAGTTGTCCAAAAGGATTTTACTCCAGTGGAAACGAATGGTTAAGCAGAATATGGACTTTTTTAAATAGGTTAATTTTAGCCTTGTTTTACTTTAAAAAAGTCACTATTTTTTGATCAGATGCTGTGGCACTATTAGGTAAGTTTTATTTGAGGAAATATGAAAGATACAGATATGCAATTTGTGGGATGGCGAGAAGTTGTTAGTCTTCCCAAATTTAAGTTAAAAGACTTGCGAGCAAAAATTGATACAGGTGCTAAGACATCGGCCCTGCACGCAGACAGCATTGAATTCATCAACATTAACGGTAAGAAATACGTCAAGTTTCTCTTTATTACTGAAGATGGCAAGCATCATTATATAAAGTCGCCTTTTATTGAAGAGCGCGCGATTAAAAGCTCTAACGGTGACAAGACGATTAGGCCTGTCGTGAAGACAGAAATCAAAATGGGCAAAGAGCGTTTTGAAATCGAAGTGACGTTAATTAACCGCGACCTGATGGGTTTTAAAATGCTCATTGGACGTGAGGCCTTAAATGGCAGATTCCTGATTAATCCGGCCAAACACAATATGCTCAAATCTAAAAAGGAAAAAGCACAATGAAAATTGGTATTCTCTCAAGGAACTCGGGGCTGTATTCAACGAAGAGATTAGTAGAGGCCGCTAAAGCGCGCGGACACGAAGTCGAAGTCATCGATACACTTAAGTGTTATATGGATATTACTTCCACTAAACCCATGGTTCACTACCAAAGCCGAGCACTTGATGATTTCAATGCCATCATTCCCCGTATTGGCGCGTCAATTACTTTTTATGGTTGTGCTGTTATCCGTCAATTTGAAATGATGGGTGTGTTCTCATTAAATGAAAGTGTGGCCATTACTAGAAGCCGCGACAAGCTTCGCTCTCTACAACTTTTATCGAGAAAAGGATTAGGCCTTCCGGTTACAGGATTTGCTCACTCGACAAAAATGACTCAGGAACTCATCAAGCTTGTTGGTGGTGCACCTCTGGTTGTGAAGCTTTTAGAAGGGACACAAGGAAAGGGAGTGGTGCTTGCTGAAACAGAATCGGCAGCAGAGTCGGTTATTGATGCCTTCAGGGAAATGGACGCTAACATTTTAGTTCAAGAGTTTATTAAAGAGGCCAAAGGAAGCGACATCCGTTGTTTCGTTGTTGGTGATGAAGTCGTGGCCTCGATGATGAGGACAGCAAAGCCGGGTGAGTTTAGAAGTAATCTTCACCGCGGAGGAACAGCTAAGATTATCGAGATCACTGAAGAAGAAAGAAAAGCAGCACTCGATGCAACCAAGGCCCTAGGTCTTAACCTTGCCGGTGTGGATATGCTAAGGTCATCGCGCGGACCACTTATTATGGAAGTCAACTCATCTCCAGGTCTAAATGGAATTGAGACAGCGACAGGAAAAGATGTTGCTGGAATGATTATCGAATATCTTGAGCGCATGGATAAGAGTTCGACTGAGACCAAAGGAAACGGCTAAGGAAGATACCAGTGCAAATTACAGAGTTTCCCGCAGAGTATTTCATTAAATTAGAGGGCCAGGAATTTCTTCTTGGTCGTTTATCTATTAATAAAATGAACAGTAGTTTTTGGGTTGAAGTGGATATTGTTCAAAAAGAATCGAAGAAGATTTTTGCCCATGTAGGCAACCTTTATAACGTTGCAGACCTCGATGAAGCGATAACCTCCTCTGTTCAGATGTTATCTAAATATGTGAAGCCTTGATTTATTGACTTTGGGCCCACATTCCCTTAACAAACGGGCCAGGTATGATGTTATAATCATCCTCAATGAGAATGTACGTCCTCCTTATATTTACCGCCATCTTTCTGTCTTTTCAGGCGGCCTATTACGCTATCAATCTCCAGAAAAAAAGCATTGCAGGGCCAGCAGAGATTCAAGAGATTCAGGGTTATAAAAAAGAGTTTGAACTCACTAAAAAGCCCGTGCTTGAAATCGACTTAAGTGCGATGTATCCGTCGCGCAGATACGCTCAGCTTCTTCAACCGGTAAACGCCTTTTCTCGCGAAGGCAACAACACGAAGACGTATTTTTCTAGACCTTGTCGATCAACCAGCGATTTCATGAGTAAGCTCTACCAAAGTAAGAGCGAGACGTGGGAAGATTTCCGTTGCAATAAAATTAGTGAACTTCCGGAGCAGTTTTTTGAAACGCCACCTCTTATTCATGAAAGTGGTGTGAGTTATGCTTACCTGGCCTTTTTGTCGGGGCGCGAGCCTTTTTATACGCCAGATTGGGTGAGGTCGAATTTAAATTTATTTCATGCTTATGAATTAGAAGAGCTTCCGGCGCGAAGCCTGGAAGGGAATTTTAAAATTCTTTCAAATTTAAAGAAGCCAGACCTGGAGCTTCTAGTTAAGGGCGAAAGTTATATTGTTACTGATCATTACTTTTTAGTGAGAAACCGCCAGGATTTAAACGTTACTTATAAAATTTTTCCTCGTTCAGAGCTAGACAGCTATCTTAAAGAGAAAATTTATTTCCTTCACACATATGAGGAAGGAGAAGCTTGCTATTATAAAGAAGGGCGTTTTTGCTGGGAAAAAGATGACCGCACGTTGATTGCAGTGTTGATGCAGTCATCGATCATTCTTTTTGTTGGCTCTATCATCGTTTTAGTTTTAATTGCCGTTATTCTTTATAAAAAGATTAAGCAGCAAAGCTTTGAAGAAGAAAGAAAAAAGCATGCACTTCGCGTTCTGACCCATGAGTTAAGAACTCCAATCGCGAACCTGATGCTTTTAGTAGAAAGCATCAATAAAGAAAGCGACACTATCCCTGCCAATGTTTTGGAAGACTTTTTAAAAGTCGAAGGAGAAGTTTACCGCTTAAAACGCCTGGCCGAAAAAAGCACGAGTTATCTTCAAACCCATGACGGGCAGTCATTGGTCTTTATTAATTTAACTCCAGTGCCTTCGATTAATGAATTAATGGAGAGTATGCTCGCTGATTACGAAGAAAAAGGCGTTAAGGTGATTCTTCCAGCAGTTGACCGCTCGTTTTCATTAGATGTCTACTGGTTTGGTATTTGCGTGAAAAACCTTCTGGAAAATGCGCTTTATCATGGGCAAGGCCCAGTTGTGGTAAGATTAGAGACGACGGAAGAGGCACTAACATTATCAGTGAGCGATTCGGGACATTGTCCTTATAAAAGTTTAGATGAACTTCTCTCTGCCGATCGCAGTAAAAAGCCAAGCGCAGGTCTGGGTCTTGGAATGAGTATCGTGCAGAAGATTATGAGAGAGATGGACGGAAGACTCTCATACAACCAGACCCCCACAACGTTTTCGCTTTTTTTAAGGAATAAAAAATGAAACAGGTTCTCATTATTGAAGACGATGAAAATTTAGGGAAGTCGCTTAAGAAGATTCTCGAAGATGAAGGACTTGTGGCCCATTTAGCTCCGACACTAAAAGAAGCGCGCGAACTCACCAGTGATTCACTGGATGTGATTGTCTTGGATTGGATGCTGCCGGATGGACAGGGGATTGATTTCCTCCGTGAATTGCGCGCGAAAAACGCTTCTATTCCTGTCATTATGTTAACAGCGAGAACAGATCTCATTGATAAAGTCCTGGGCCTGGAGACTGGGGCCAGCGATTATATGACGAAACCTTTTGAGTCCCGCGAACTGGTCGCGCGCGTTCGCGTGCAGTTGCGTGAAAAGCTTGCTCCTAAAGAAAAAGACGAGCGCATTGTGATGGGGAAACTCATTATCAATTCGGCCGATAAAGAAGTTCTTTTTGACGGCAAACGCGTGACCATGACAAAGATGGAGTATGAACTTCTAAAACTTCTGGCCGAAAATCCTCGCCAGACTTTTTCGCGTGAGAATCTGCTTGATAAAGTATGGGGTTATGAAAATTACCCAACCACCCGGACTGTCGACACTCACGTTTTACAAATCAGACAAAAAACGTCTGATGAAGTGATTGAGACGGTAAGAGGGCTTGGTTACCGCTTAGGAACCATCTCCAATGTCAATTCGAATTGACAATCATTTTACCAAGAACTGACGCAAGAATTTAGTCCTCTGCTACGATGAGATTACCATCAGGAGGACCTATGAATAAATTCACTTACACAATCGCGCTTCTTTCTACGGCATTTTTAATGAGCTGTACTACGTCTGAGAAGGACATGAAGGAGAAGCTGGCTAAAGTCTTAAAAGAGAACCCTAGTATCTTGACTGAAGCAATCGAAAAACACCCCGCCGAATTTATAACGGCCCTCCAAAACGCAGCTAAAAATGCTCAGGAAGCCATGGCCAAAAACCGTGAAGCCGATGAGAAGAAACAGCTAGAAGAATCATTCAATAACCCCCTGGTGGCAGAAATCAGAAGTGATGAGGCGATCCTTGGTCCCAAGGACGCCATCATCACACTGGTGGAGTATTCTGATTTTGAATGCCCGTTTTGTTCACGTGGAAACACAACGGTTAATGAGTTGATGAAAAAGTACCAAGGAAAGATTCGTTTCGTGTATAAACACTTACCACTTTCTTTCCATGAGCAAGCGATGATTTCAGCGCAATACTTCGAGGCCATTCGTCTGCAAAATAATGACAAGGCCTTCAAGTTCCACGACGAAGTTTTCGCCAACCAAGGCAAACTTAAAGAAGGAACTGCTTTCTTAGATTCTGCAGCTAAGAAGGTGGGAGCGGATATGACTAAACTTAAAAAAGATTTACATTCTGACGCTGTTAAAAACAGAATTGCAGCAGACGTCGCAGAAGCAGGGAAATTTGGAATGCAGGGGACTCCTGGCTTCCTATTAAATGGGGTGCCAGTTAGAGGGGCGTACCCTACAGAATACTTTGTTTCGCTAATCGACGAGCTTCAAAAACGCGGCAAAATTAAAATCTAAGAAGACATTCTAGGATTGGTGTGGTCTTGAGAATTCGAGACCACACTAAACTTAGAGTTCCATTCCTCCTTCCAACTTTCCGTCAAAACCCCAACCGTGTAAGATCCAGTAAGAGTACTCCGTCATTTTAATGACTTACTAAAGTGATTTATCGTCAAATTAGTGACTTACACAATGTAAGTTTAGTTACGATATATCAATGAGTTACCTTCCTTATCCACACTATTAGGCACTCTAATAGGCCTTTTAAAACTTGGCACGGCTCCTGCAATATGTATTAGTGTGTGTGTGGAGAATCTATTAAAAGGATTTTTTTAGACCTCCTGTGAATGTCTCTCAAAAAGCCCATTGCTGAAATATGCACTGGGCTTTTTTGTTTTAGCCCACTTCTTTTATAATCATCATGACTTCTTTAACATTAGTCTTAAATACTCAGCCTGGATTTTTATCATGAAGAAACTCATTTGCTTAATCGCTTTATTATTTAGTACCACTCAAGTAATGGCCGAAGGAAATAACGGCGCAGGGATTGTTTTTGGTGATCCTTCAGGGCTTACCTTTCAACATAAGATCAACGCTCAACAGTTTACAGATTTTTATTTCGCTTACACTTGGGATAAAGAGTGGGTTTTTATTGGCGATTATAAATTTCACTTACCAAATCTTTTCCAAGGTTCCGTTCCCGTAGTTCCTTATGCAGGGATTGGTCTTTTCTTTAAAATTGAAGACAAAAAACACGATGATGATGTGGCCTTAGGCGCGCGTATCCCTCTGGGAGTTGACTGGCGAATTCCCAACTCACCAATTGTTCTTTTTGGAGAGCTGGTGCCGGCCCTGCGCTTGATTAAATCTACTGATGGTGATTTTCAGGCCGGTCTTGGTGGAAGGTTCTTCTTTTAATGAATGATTACTTTGAAGGGGAGACTTATAGCTCCTTTGATCCCAGTGTGGGTCGTGCCGAGTTTGTCGAGTGTCGTTTTCAGGGAGTGGATTTCACTGCCGTGAATATGAGTCACTTTAAATTCCTCGATTGTGAGTTCACCGATTGTAACTTCAGCAATATTTCTTTAAAGAGCACTCATATCAGAAGCGGCGTCTTTAAAAAATGTAAACTCATTGGTTTAAACTGGGTTGAAGCTTCCAATGCTTCAGGGTGCTCTTTCGCAGAATGTGTACTCGATTACAGCGTCTTTCAAGGCATGAGTCTTAAGGGTGCTGTCTTTAAAGAGTGCCGTCTGACGGAAGCGGATTTTTATGAAGCAGCTCTTATGAAGGCAGATTTCTCGGGCTCTCATTTAAAGGGAGCTGTTTTTAACCGCGCCAATATATCTGAGGCCGATTTTCGAGGGGCCAAAGAGTATTTCATCGATGTGCGCGAGACGACAGTAAAAAAAGCGAAATTCAGTGTGCCAGAAGCGCTTTCACTTTTGAGCTCTTTAGATATTGTGATTGATTAGGCCAGAGAATGCGGCAGTCTTAAAATAAAGTGTGTCTGCTTTTCTTCTGGCATAAAACTCAAACTTCCTCCATGGGCCTTGGCCACACCATGGGCCACGCTGAGCCCCAATCCTAAATTTTTATCGGCCTCTTTTGTGGTAAAAAAAGGCTCCATCATCTTGCCAATATCCTCAGGCCTGATCCCTATGCCATTGTCGATGACATGAATGACGTAGTCGTGTTGTTCCCTGACGAGTTCGATTTTTATTTCAGGTGAAGAAGTATTTTTTGTGGCCTCAAAAGCATTGGTGCAAAGATTAAAAATGGCCTGCACGATTTGATTGCTTTTACATTTTAACATTGGCGTATCTGCTAAAGGAGTAAAGTGCACCAGTGTTTCAGTGTGCTTAAACTTCTGATGGCAAAGAGAAATGGCGGCTTCAATCAGTTCGTTCATGTTATGGGAACGGTTTTCTTGAAGGTGACCATCAATCGAGAAATCTTTCAGAGCGCTTGTGAGCTTGTTGATTCGAATCACCATGCGCGAGATCTTGTCGGCCAGTTTATCGAATTTTTCTTTATCCTCGCTGGATGCAAGAGGAATTCTCTCCATTTGCTCCATTGAGACTTTTATAATGGCCAGAGGGTTGTTGATCTCGTGAGCAACACCGCCGGCCATTTCACCTAAGGCCGTCATCTTGGATTGCTCTATCAGGTTTTTAGTTAATTTAAGAACTTCTTGCTTGTAATGAGCATTAGAATGAACGGCAACTCCAATGATGGCAAAAGAGGCCAGATTGGCCGCATGAAAATGCAGCAATTCTAAAGGCGTCAAAGGCGATATTGCACTAAGAAGAAGCGGGCCGCCTAAAGCTAATGAGGCATGCAGTAAATAATTGTCCCAGGTCATAGCAGTGGAGCAAATAATTGAGGCCAAAACAAAGTAAGACCAGCAGTGGAAAGTAGACCAGTGATTGAGTTGTAACAAGTATAAGTAAAAAAGAATGAAGCCAATAGTGCAAAGGCGCAGGAGAGAACGGCCCCATTTGAGCGGCTCTTTAAGAAAAAAAGTGGCCACAAGAAAAGTGAGCGCTGCCACACTAATGGCCAGGCGTCCACGGATGTCATCAATATAGGATGAATTCAGCGCGGTCATCAGGTAATAGAAAAGCATACTGCAAATGGCAGAGCTAAAAAGAAAAATTCTTACCCTTCTTAAAGACTGAACTTCTTCAAGGTCATGGAGTACTCTAAGCATCAATGATCCATTATTTTATAAAGAAGACCGGCCAGTGCCCTTGCTCCTTTTTGAGAAAGGTTATCGTAAACAGGGTTGTATTCGTAAATACCAAAATGGCGTGTTCTAAGTACATCGAGTGAATAAGTCAGAAGCTCTTCAACAAAATGGTAGGGAAGACCACGGTGATTAACAGCACTCACTCCTTCCATCACTCCAGCATCAAGAGCATCGGCATCCAGGCTAAAGAGATAAAGGGCATCGCGGTCATAAGGAATCATGCGCTCAAAGAGTTTGCGGTTATTGGTAAAATTTTGAGTCAGGTTTTTTAAGTCATCATAAGTCGCTACGACTTCTTTTGCTCTACCTAGTTCATTCATGGTCGTTTTCGTATTGGCAAAATCGTGAATCCCAAGTTGAATCAATTCAAACTGCCCTTCAAACTCGTTGGCAAATTGCCTGAATGGAGTTCCCGAATTAACGAAAGTGTCGATGCGTGTATCCAGATGGGCGTCGATGTTGATGACTTTGATTTTTTTTGAAAGGGTGTTCATCGCCTTTAAAAGCGGGTAGACGTGGTCGTGTCCGCCGCCTAAATGAATGAACATTTTTGCCTGGGTATAACCAGACAAAGCAGTAGAGAGTGCTTTCGCGTATTCCGATTGAGCGTGCTCAAAACTTTCTTTCTCAAGCTCTGGATTGGCCATTTCAATATCAGACCAAGTCCCTTCATTATGCAGGGCCAATTTTTTGACAATACTAAGAATCGCTTCTGGAGCGTAGCCAGAGCCACGTCTGCCCATATTCCTGATGGTCCCGATGTCGGAAGATGATTTTAGAAAAAGGATGCTCGCTTCACTCGGTTTAGACTTTCCGGCAATCACGCGTTCCTGGTCGCGGGTGCTGGCGTTTAAGAGGATCGGATCTTTTTTCATGGGGCATCCTATAGTTTAGCGTTTACCAAAATTTAGTGTGAGTATATCATTAAAAGATCAAATGAATAAAGAATGGTTTATATTTAAAGGCACTCATCACCTCGGTCCATTTTCCCTGCAGGAAATGGAGGAGTTTGTTAGCGTTGGCGAGATCAACGCTCAGTCATTGGTATGGCGCGAAGGGGCCGAAAAATGGGAAGCATTGGGAAAGACCCGCGAGCTGCAGTTTTTAGTCAACAAAACAGCGCCACCTCCCGTTCCCTCTAAATCAACAACACCTCCGCCGGCCCCAAAGGCTGCCTTAGCGGATTTGCCAGACCTCCCTGATCTTCCAGATGATCTACCTCCGCCGATGCCAAAAGCGGCCAAGAGACCAGCTCCTGTTGAAATGGATGAGGATGAGCCGCCACCGATTCCTCTGGATGCGATTTTAAATCCGGATGGAAAAAAACGTGTCTTTAAAAAAGAAGAGAGCGATCGTTTTTCTATCACTGACCCTAAAGTGATTTTAGGGCTTATTGTTTCAATTTTTATTCTGGTTGTCGGATGGTTTTACACCAACGAGCAAAGTTCCGCGATTCAAATCAGGATCAAAGGGATGATGCCGGTTTATCTGGAAAAACTTCAGGAAGTGGCGACCCAAAAAACTCCTTCTTTTGCCATGACGATGGCGCTTTCTCTTGATGGAAAGACTCTTTACGCTTCTTCAAACAAAGAAGGTGAGATTGTTTCAATCATTAAAATGCAATCCCTGCCAAAGCGCACGCTGGGAACTGACGATGTGGAAATCATGGTTCGCGGAGTGATTCGCAATCACTTGGGTGAATTTTCGCGTATGCAGTTAACCAAAGGACCTCAGTTTGTTCCGGGTGAATACAATATCGATTTCACCGGAAGACGCATTCATTTCTTAAATAGAAAGTTCAGGTTTTTAAACGATATTAGTTTTTTTAAGAAACTTAATACAACTTTTACTTACCACACATCGGCCCTGATTTATGCAGGTACACCTCGTGAGTTTGAAACTAAGATTACTCAGTACCGCGAGCGCATCGTTGAAGAAAAAATGAAACCTTTTGCTGATAAGCTTGAGCGTTTTCAAACTTTCCAGTCGCTTTTAACTAAGACGATGGAAAATTACATCCTGACTCTGGAGAGTGTGAAGAGAGCAAAGGATATGGACGGATTTGAAAGAGGCTACATTAAAGAAGTCTCTCCCATTATTCAGTCATTAGTTGTGGCCGCGAATGAGAATTCAAAGAAGTTTGAAGGCGATGAAGAAGCTCCGAAGAATAAGATCGCTTCCTTTAAAACACAGATGATGATGGGAAAACAAATCGGTGAGCTTGCATCTGACATGATTGTAGAAACCAAAAAACTTAAGAAGTTTAATAGCGCCGAAAAAAATGCACTGAGAGCAAACTTTGAAGGGCGCTATAAAAATATCAAGTCGCAAATCGATGCCAACATCACGCTTTTATCAGCTGAAATAGATAAAATCAGCAATTAATTAAAGAATACTGTAGGCCGTTTTATCTGTGTAGTTGAGCTTCTGCCCACAAGTAAATTCGCCTCTTACATTCTTAATAACAGTCGATCCATAAAAGAGTGGATCGTGTTCAAAAATCATCGTCAGCCCTTTTTTCTCAATGAAATCCAGGAAAACTTTTTTATCTTCCGTCGTCACTCCCGGAGAAATGTCATAACCCATGACCCATGGAATGTGCACGTGGTTTGATGTCGGGATAAGATCGGCCATATAAATGATTTTGTCATCGTAGGCGTGAAGCAGGTAAGGCGTGTGTCCCATTGAGCATTTGAATTTCATTCCTGGAAAGATTTCTCCTTCCATTCCATCGACAAAGTGCACTTGGTTGTGGTCTTGATACCACTTAATGACTGGTTCAAAGTATTCAATCTGAAATGAGCCAGCGTCTCTGTCTGTTGGATGATGAGAGTATTCGTAGTGTTTTTTATGCAGGTGAACTGTGGCCTTTTTTAAAACGGGTTCGATTTTTCCATCCACCATTTTGCCAATTCCACCGACGTGGTCAAAGTGCAGGTGAGAGATAATTAAATCGGTGATGTCCTCTGGTTTTAAACCCGCCTCTTCTAAAGCAAGTTCCAGTGGCGAGGGTTTTCCCACGACTCCAAAGCGCTCATCCCATTTCTGGCCATGGTAATCGCCGATGCCGGTATCGATTAAAATATTTTTTCTTGAAGTCCCTGTGGCATCCTTAATAAGCACTAAACGAAGCGCTAATTCGATCCTGTTGAGCTCATCGGCCGGGTGAACTTTATTCCAAAGAGGCTTGGGGATAATCCCAAACATGGCCCCGCCATCCAGTTTAAAGCGCGCAGGTTCAAGAGAGAAATATTGTTTACTTTGCATATTGTTAAGCCTGTTTTTTGCCCAGAATGATCCCTAGGCAGTCCCTAGGGTAAAAAATTGTTCGCGATTTGGCATTTTTTTTCATCAATTTTTGCGATGTTCCTTTAAGGACTTATGCCTGACTATTATTATGATCGGCGTCTCATTTACTATTATCTTACACTTCACACAAACTCTTTAGAGGAGAATCTATGAACGTCCATGAGTATCAAGCAAAAGATTTGATGCGCAAATTTGGTATTAAAGTATTAAACGGAAAAACTGCTCAGTCAGTTGAAGACGCAGTTAAGGGAGCTGAAGCTCTTGGCGGAAAAGTTTGGGTTGTTAAAGCTCAAATCCACGCTGGTGGTAGAGGTAAAGCTGGTGGAGTAAAAGTTGCTAAGTCATTAGACGAAGTCAAAAAATACGCGACAGACATCCTTCACTCAACACTTGTGACTCACCAAACAGGTCCAGAAGGAAAAAAAGTAAACACTCTTCTAATTGAAGAAGGCTGTAACATCGCTAAGGAATTCTACCTTGGGATCGTTCTAGACAGAAACACTTCTAAAGTAACATTCATGGCCTCAAAAGAAGGTGGAGTGGAGATTGAAGAAGTCGCTCACAAAAACCCAGAAGCTATCGTAAAAGTTCCGGTTGAACCAGGAGCTGGATACCAGCCGTACATTGGAAGAATTCTTTCAAATGCACTTGGATTAGATGCTGCTCAAGCAAAAGAAGCAGACGCTTTCTACAAAGGTCTATACAAACTTTACACTGAATCAGACTGCTCAATCGCAGAGATCAACCCTCTTGTATTAACAGCTGACAACACAATCATCGCACTAGACGCTAAACTTAACTTCGATGAAAACGCTATGTTCAGACACCCTGAAATCGCGGCCTACAGAGACTTAACTGAAGAATCAGCTAAAGAAGTTGAAGCTTCAAAATACGGCCTTTCTTATATCGAACTTGATGGAAACATCGGGTGCCTGGTAAACGGAGCAGGTCTTGCGATGGCAACTCTAGACATCGTAAAACTCCACGGTGGAAACGCTGCGAACTTCCTGGACGTAGGTGGTGGAGCAACGAAAGAAGCTGTAGAGCAAGCTTTCAGAATCATCCTTTCTGATCCAAACGTAAAAGCAATCCTTGTTAACATCTTCGGAGGAATCATGAAGTGTGACATTATTGCTGAAGGTGTAGTAGCGGCAGCTCGCGCTGTTTCTCTAAACGTTCCTCTTGTTGTTCGTCTTGAAGGAACAAACGTAGAGCTTGGAAAGAAAATCTTAAATGAATCAGGTCTAGCAATCACATCTGCTAACGACCTAGGGGACGCAGCTAAGAAAGTAGTAGCTGCTGCAAAAGGAGCATAACCATGGCCATCATGATTGATAAAAATACACGTCTGATCACAATCGGTATTACTGGTAAACAAGGAACTTTCCACACTAAACAATCTGAAGCCTACGGGACAAAAGTTGTTGGTGGGGTTACACCTGGAAAAGGTGGAACAGTTCACGAAGGATGGCCGGTATTCAACACTGTAAAAGAAGCTGTTAAAAAAACAGAAGCTAACGCTGCAATGGTTTTCGTACCACCTCCGTTTGCTGCTGACGCTATCTTAGAGTGTATCGAAGCAAAACTTCCTATCATCATCACAATCACTGAAGGGATTCCTATTCTAGATATGGTTAAAGTAAAAGACGCCCTATCAAGAAACCCAGAAGTTCGTTTAGTCGGCCCGAACTGCCCAGGTGTTATCACTCCAGGTCAGTGTAAAATCGGAATCATGCCAGGACACATCCACCTTCCAGGAAGAATCGGGATCATCTCTCGTTCTGGAACACTTACTTACGAAGCCGTTGGACAGCTAACAGCTCGTGGTATTGGTCAATCAACATGTGTTGGTATCGGAGGGGATCCTGTAAACGGTACAAACTTTATTGACGTTTTAGAGATGTTCAATAAAGATCCGGACACAGATGGTGTTATCATGATCGGGGAAATCGGAGGCTCAGCTGAAACTGACGCTGCTAGATGGATCCAAAAGAACATGAAAAAGCCAGTTGTTGGATTTATTGCTGGTGCAGCTGCTCCAAAAGGAAAGAGAATGGGTCACGCAGGTGCTCTAATCTCTGGAGAAGACGATACAGCGGCAGCGAAATTCAAAGTTTTAGAAGAGTGTGGTATCACTGTGGCGAGAAGCCCTGCTGATCTTGCTTCTAAACTTGAAGAAGCAATGAAAGCAAAAAACGTAACAATTCGTAATTCATAATTTTAGTTGTTTTCTATAAAGGAGAAAAAACAAATGGAAAGAACATTTTCAATCATTAAGCCAAACGCAGTAGCTGACAACAACATCGGAAACGTAATTGCTCGTTTCGAAAAAGAAGGTCTTCGTATTGCTGCTCTAAAACTTACTCACCTTTCAAAAGAGAAAGCTGAAGGATTCTACATTGAACACAAAGAAAGACCATTCTTTGGTTCACTTGTTGGCTTCATGACTGAAGGACCAGTGGTTCTTATGGTTCTTGAAGGTGAAAACGCTGTAGAGAAAAACAGAAAAATCATGGGAGCAACTAACCCTGCTCAAGCTGAAGAAGGAACTCTTCGTAAGCTTTACGCTAAGTCAATCGAAGCGAACGCTGTTCACGGATCTGACTCTCTAGCATCTGCTGAAAGAGAAATTAACTACTTCTTCGACAAGAACGAAGTTAAAGCTAGATTCTAATTTATACTCAATAAATTAAAAATAAAGAAGGCCTGGTTTATCCAGGCCTTTTTTTATCCATCAAGATAAACGAAGAATCCCTTAGCTATTATCAATTTTTTTAAAGTTCAAACTCCGATTACTATAAGTGGATCAAGGAGCTTTTGAATGAAATGTCCAAACTGCACTGATTCTGTCTTGTCGATGACTGACCGCCAGGGAATTGAAATTGATTACTGTCCTAACTGCCGTGGGATCTGGTTGGATAGAGGAGAGCTGGATAAGCTAATTGAAAAATCCAGATCATCAGAGGAAACCCCTAGAGAAATGGCCCGTGAAAAGGTCAATGACGTGATTTATAAAACCGATTATTACAAACCAAAAAGAAAAAAATCATTATTAGAAGAGCTCTTTGATTAAAGAGTTCCCATAAGAAGGCGCGCGGGTCTTTTAGTGCCCAAAAGATTCGCGCGTTTTATTATTTTACAGTACAAGTTTCAATAATTTCATTTCTATCTACTAGAGCACAAGAAAATTTCTGCTTAATTGTCAGAGAGTTTTTTGTCACGATGACTGTTTGCTTATATGAAGTCAGAGGAATCATATCTCCGCAAACAGATCCACCAGGTCTTTTCCCTGTCGCAGTCGTGATGTAAGTCACTTCACCATTTTTCTCTGATCTTGAAGCTCCATCCAGGTGAGCTGTCGGAGTGAAATAAGAAACAGAGTCAATAACAACTGATCCTTCACCATATTGGCTTTCTTCGATTTTACAATCAGTACCAGTTTCAGCGGCCACTGATTTACCATTATAGATAGATGTGAACGTTCCTAAACGTCCGCTTAATTTTGCGATTTCAGCTGGAAGTTTAGCTTCTGCCGTTGAAAGAGTTAAAACTGTCAGGGCCATTAAAGATAATGCTTTCATAATGTGTCCTCCAAAAAGTTAAAGACTTTTTATCATGAATTGGGATGCTAAATAGGATGCATGTAAATTTTCGCTTGTTTTTAGTTTCATTTCCCCTCATGCTGGAAAGTATGAAGGAAAAAACAAAGGTCATTGCCTACATTTTTAGAAAGGCCGCAAGTGAAGTCCTGGTTTTTGACCATGCGGATTTTCCAGAGGCCGGCACTCAGGTGGTTGGTGGGACTTTGGAAGAAGGCGAGGATTTTAAAATCGCTCTTGCCCGCGAAGTCCTGGAAGAGTCGGGGCTGACCATTGATCCTTCTTCATTTATTAAAATTGGTGAAACGACCTACCATCGCAAAGATAAACCTGAAGTCAATTTCCGCCATTATTTTTCTTTCGCATCTGATGCTTTACCTGAGCGCTGGTCGCATATTGTAAAGAGTGATGGTGAGGATAATGGGATGATTTTTGATTTCTTTTGGCTCCCTATAGAGGAAGCCAAAAGAGTCTTGACCGGGAATTTCGGGGAGCTTCTCTAGTTCATACACTCTTCAAAAGTAGCGTATGTTTCGTTTGAAAGATTAAGAGTGTTGATATCAATTCTTTTAATTCCCTCATCACCTCTAGAGCAGATTTTATTGTTTTTCATTGTCTGGATTCTGGCATTACAGTCATTAAGAGATTCAAATGTGTAACCGTAGAATTCAGAGCGAGTTGAAGCTTTCATTAAAGCGTATTTTGTCCCAGCAGCAGTACAAGTCACATTGTTTTTAGGAGTTGAAAGAATCGCTCCATCTTGAGCAGACCACTTATCTGAAACTAAGAATTGCTTTAATTCAGTCGAGTTTGTTAAACCACTCCACGCCCATGTCTTAATACCATCTGTGAAATAGTTATTGTCCAGAGCGATTCTTCCTTCGCAGCTTGAAAGAACAAGTTGGTAGAAGTTTTTACTTTTCCCTTTAAAAACATCAAAAGGAACAGCTTTTCCATTGTAATCGTAGAAGGCCTTTTTATTTCCGTGTGAGCTCCAAAGAATAACTGATGTTTCTTCATCGCTTGCAGCTAGTCTTAAGTGCTCTGATGTGGCCTGAACATTGATCATGACACGGAACTTTAGTTTCGAGACGTAGTTCATGATGTAGTAGATAGCATCCCAATCGGTCTTTTGGATGGTTTCATCTTTTTGAGTGCTTCCCAGGCCAATAAAGATATAAAAGTTTTTATTCTTATAAAGGTGATCGTCTTTTAGACCAGATAGAATCACACTTCCTGAAGAGACTTCTTTAGAGACAACTTCAAAAATTTGATCAGGGTTTTCTGCCTGTTTTCTTTCCAGCTCTTCTTTAAAGCGGGCGATTTCTTCTGAGTTATTAACGTCGGCTTCCAGGGCAATTTGATTGTCTCTTAATGCTTGTGAGGCACTCTCTGTTTGAGTCGATTTTTGGGTTTCAATTTTACAGGCAGAAAAAAGGAGAACGAGAGCAATCATTAAAGCGTGTTTCACAAGAATATCCTCATAGTGGTTATGTGAAGCTATTTTGAGGCTAAATTGAGTGGGATGGGAGGGGGGCGAGTGATAAATTCATGGGTGTTTAAGGGTTAGACAGATTTTTTGACAGGGCGGTTTTTGGCCTTACCTCCAATTTTTCTAAAAAATAAGCCTTATATGTAGATATTACAGGGTTTATTGAAGCCCGAGCCTCGATGCGTTATGATCGGAGGGATTAATATTTTGGAGGTCTAAATGTTTTCAATTGGAGATTATGCAGTCTGCCCCGGACACGGTGTCGGCCAGATTTGCGACATTGAAGAAAGAGAAATGGGCGCTCAAAAGAAGACCTTCTACATCATCAAAATCCTAGCTAATGGGATGACGGTTATGGTTCCAACTGACAGTGAAACGGGTATCCGTGGGCTGGTCGGGGACTCTGAAGTAGAAGAAGTTTACAAGCTTTTAAAAGACCATGACATTAAAGTTGATAATTCAACTTGGAATCGCAGATACAGAGAGTACTCAGCTAAAATCAAGACTGGTTCAGTAGTCGAAATCGCTGAAGTTCTGCGCCAACTTTTCCTTCTAAAAGAGAAAAAGGCCCTAAGTTTTGGGGAAAAGAAAATGTTAGATCAGTGCCGTGAGTTACTGGCACAGGAATTCTCACTTTCAAACCAGAGTGATAAAAACTCTGTGAACGACAAAATTAATTCATATTTCCAATAGCGAAAAAGGCCCTTTTTGGGCCTTTTTTATGTTAGACTTTTAGGGTTACTAAAAAAGTCTAATTATTGGGAAGAAAATGGAAATTCTAGTTTTTAACAATCTCACTCGTTCTAAAGAAGTCTTTAAACCCATCGATTCAAACCAGGTTAAATTCTACAGTTGTGGACCGACAACTTATAACTTTCTTCACGTCGGAAATGCGCGTGCACTAGTTGTGGGAGACCTTTTCCATAGAACGATGAAGACTCTTGGTTACAACGTAAAATTCGTTCGTAACTACACTGACGTTGATGACAAAATTTTAGAAGCTGCTCGCCAGCGCGGGATTCACCCGAAACAACACGCAGATGAATTCATCCGCGAGTGCAATACAGATATGGAATGCCTGGGAATGCTTCCGGCAACTGTCACTCCGACAGTAAGTGAAACCATGCCAGAAATTATTCAGATGATTGAAGACCTGATTAAAAATGGCTACGCGTACACTGTTGCTAAAGATGGTGGACAGGAAGTTCTTTACAACGTTCCTAAGTTTAAAGACTACGGCAAGCTTTCAAAAGTTCAGCTTGAATCTCTTCAGCACGGGATTCGTGTTGAAACTGATGGACATAAAAAACACCCTTCTGATTTCGTTTTATGGAAACCGGCAAAACCTGAAGAAGGCTGGAGCTGGGATTCTCCATGGGGGAAAGGAAGACCGGGTTGGCACATTGAGTGTTCTGCCATGGCAAAAAAACACTTAGGAAAAACAATCGATCTTCACCACGGTGGAGTGGATTTATTATTCCCACACCACGAAAATGAAATTGCTCAATCGGAAGCAGCTAACGGATGCCCGTTCTGTAATAATTGGGCCCATAACGAATTTTTAAATTTTGGTTCAGAGAAAATGAGTAAGTCACTTGGTAACGTAGTGACGATCAGAAAATTCACTGAAACTTATTCTGGGGCCATTCTTCGTCATATTCTTTTATCTGTTCACTACAGATCAAAACTAGAGTGGACGGAAGATTCAATCGCTAGAGCAATTGGAGAAATTGAGCGCATTCATGAATTTGTTTCGCAGCTATATCTTCCTTTAACTACGAGAAGTCAGTCCATCGCTGGTTTTGATGTGGATATAAAAGAAATTCAATCCAACTTTCAGAAAATTAAGGAAGAACTTGCGAATGATTTTAATGTTCCAGGGGCAATGGGCGTATTTTTTAGTTTAATTAAAGAATTTAATAGGACTAAAAATCATCTTACTGAAGAGTATGTTTTAAAGCTTAGAGAAATTACAACGTTCATGAAAGATGCGACGGGATTGGTTCATGATAATCCACAGAACATCCTCAATGAATTAAATATTGCAAGAAAACATTTATCAGGGACTAGCAACGCTGGTGAAGCGGAAATCGAAGAACTTCTAGTTCAAAGAAAAGAAGCAAGAACGGCAAAAGACTGGACGAAGTCTGATGAAATCAGAAACCGCTTAAATGAACTTGGTGTTGTTGTAAAAGACAACCCTGATGGAACTTACACTTGGAGCTACAAGTAATGAGTGCAGTTCTCCTTGTTCCGATGAATGAAGCGGAATATGTTATCTGGAGAGCAAAAAGCGAAACAAACTACCGCGATGAGATCGTGAAAAACGGAGCGACTCTCGCGGAAGCTCAAAAAAAAGCGGATGAAGATTTTGCAAGGCTATTGCCTGAAGGTCTTAAGTCCAAAGATCAGTACATTTTTTCAATTAAAGACAATAACGATTGGGTCGGGACACTTTGGCTTGGAGTCAAAGGTGCTCCCGACAATCGTAAAGGTTACATCTACGACATCGTTTTAAATGAAGAGACCAGAGGAAAAGGCATTGGCAAAAAAGCGATGATTCTTTTAGAAGACGAAGTAAAAAAACTTGGTCTTCGTCATATCGGTCTGCATGTTTTTGGGCACAATAAAGTAGCCCGCAGTCTTTATGAATCACTTGGATATGAAATCACCAATCTTAATATGGAAAAAACTCTATGAGTGAGCAAAAAAACGTCTTTACGGAAATGGACGGAAAATTCGAAGGCAATGAAGCGTTTCAAAAAGAGGGAATGGATTATTACAACCCTTCTGAATTTAAAAAGCTTGTTCACGCCCGCCGTTCAGTAAGAAAATACACCAGCGAAAAAATCCCGGATCACATTGTTCATGAATGCCTGGATATGGCGCTTTTGGCGCCAAACTCATCAAACCTTCAGCAGTGGGAGTTCTACCGGATTACGACTCCGGCGATTAAAGAGCAGATTGCTTTTGCGTGTTTTTCTCAATCGGCCGCTAAAACGGCTTCCGAACTCATTGTCTGCGTTGCTCGCAGAGATACGTGGCGCGAGCACAGTAAACAAATGCTGGCCGAATTTAAAAAGCTTCCGGTGGAAACGCCAAAGGTCGCTCTGACTTATTATGGGAAGCTTGTTCCTTTCGTTTACACCGTAGGATGGTTTAACGTTTTAACTCCCTTTAAATGGCTTTTAAACACGACACTGGGGTTCTTTAAAGTTGTTCCTCGCGAGCCTATCAGCTCCTTTGGTTTAAAAGTTTGGGCCGCAAAATCAGTTGCCCTTGCCTGCGAAAACCTGATGCTTGCTTTTAGAGCTCACGGCTATGATACGTGTCCGATGGAAGGTTTTGATTCAAAGAGAGTGAAGTCTATTTTAGGACTTCCTTGCAAGGCCGATATTGTGATGATCATCAGTGCTGGAAAAAGAGATGAGGGCGGAGTGTACGGTCCGCGTATGAGATTTCCGCGCGAGCAATTTATTAAGACAGTTTAAGGGGCATTTATGAAATACTTATTACTTCTTTTGGTTTCTTTTAATGTTTTTGCGGCAGCACCTGAGCCGGCCTCAGATTTTTTAAGCCTGTGTAAAACGACACTGCAAAATAATCCAAAAAGCCTTCCTCTTTGTGAGACGATTCATCAGAAGTTTTTTCTTGCTAATAAAACTCAAGACATCACGCCCATTACACCGTCTCAAGTAGGCGCACCATCAGCTCCTATTGACGATAAAATCCAGTTTTTCATGTTCAATGACCCGAATTACCTTTCGGGAATTGCTTACTGTTATTTTGTCTATAGAAACTGGATTAGCCCTTCTGAAATTGGCCCGGATGCATTGGCCATGAGTGCTTCAGGTTTTTCAATCCTAAATGAAGACGTCAAAGCGTACCAGAAGTGGCTGAACACGCAAACGGCCGGGAAAAACTGTAAAGCGCGCGTAGAAAAAGAAGCTGAAGTCACAGTGGCCGATTTAGAGCTTTCTTTAAAAGGAAGAGTGGCGCTGATTGGTTTAAATCCATACGCTTCAATTCACACACCGGATGCAACTGCAGATAGTGTTATTAAAGATATGGCGCTGACGATTAATCACGAACGCATCCATGCTTACCAAGTTGCTTGTCCTGAATTTGAAAAGTGGTCGATTAAAGAGTGGGAGAAGCTTCCAAGCACAACGAAAAACGTCTATATCAAAAAATACCCAAGCTACACATGGAGTATTCCTAAGATCGCAGGACGTGAGTACATTGGTTTCTTGTATGAAGGGATGCCGGAAAAAATCTCAGAGCACGTAAAAAACTGTAAAATTAAATAATCCAGTTAAGTTTTAAGGCCATGACAGTCGTTGTGGCCACAACTACCCACAGGATGAAACCAAGAAGAAGCGGCTTAATTCCTACGCGTTTAATTGAATCCAGGTTTAAATTAATCCCAATAAAAAAGAGTGTCAGGACTAAGAGTTGTTTAGCGATGCGAGAGACCTGATGCCCAACTTCAGAAAGAGCTGGAACCCATGTCACTAAAGCAGCGACTAAAATAAACCCAAAGATAAACCATGGCATTTTGATTTTACTTTTTGATTTCATAAAAAAGGCAAAAAGAAGACTGATAGGGATGATCCACAGAGCGCGCGCAAGTTTTACAGTTGTTGCGAGCTCCAGTGCTTCAGCTCCATATTGCATAGAAGCTCCCACAACAGAGCTTGTGTCGTGGATCGCTAGAGCACTCCAGATTCCAAATTGGTGCTGAGTTAAGCCCAGGTAGTGGCCGATAGGTGGAAAAATAAAAAGAGCGCAGGCATTTAAAATAAAGACCACACCTAAAGACACTGACATGTCTTCGTGTTCCGCTTTAATAATGGGCCCAGTCGCGGCAATCGCACTTCCTCCGCAAATCGCGGTTCCCACAGTGATAAGAGTTGAAAGAACGTTTGGCGTTTTTAAGAGTTTTGAAAGACCGTAACCCACAAGAGCGGTCAGAGCGATTCCGGTAATGGTGTAGCCTACACCTTGAGCGCCGACAACGCCGACGACTTTAAGATTCATTCCCGCTCCAAGACCCACGACAGAGTATTGAAGCAGAGTAGAAGTATGTTTTTTAGTGAATTCAGGAAATGGATTTCCTAAAGTGCTGGCCAGGACAATCCCGGCCAATAGGGCAAGAGCACTTGATGAATAAGGGCTCAAGGCAAAAAGAACAAGGGCAAAAAAAACAAAACGTGCGAGATTTGTTTTCATTACACAAAGTACTCTGTCGCGATTTCTCTTTCGTTATAACTTGAGGCCATCGTCTGACCGTAAGCTCCAGCATTATCAATAACGACTAAGTCTCCAGCAGACAGGGACGGAAGTTTTCTTTTGCTTCCAAAGCAGTCTGAGGTTTCACAAATAGGTCCCACGATATCTGTCTTAATTAATTTCTTAGACGCTTGTGCAGGAAGCACTTCGTGGTAGGCTTCATAAAGAGCAGGACGAATAAGATCGTTCATTCCCGCATCGATGATCGTGAAGTGGTTTGAGTCTGAGACTTTTGTGCGCACAACGCGAGAGACGAGAACTCCCATTTTCCCAACGATGATTCTGCCTGGTTCAAAGACGACGCGCGGGCAGTGGTCAGTTTTTGAGTAGTAGTATTTTTCCAGGGCGTCTGCCACTGTTTTCATATAAGTGTCGATTGACGTGAGTTTTGTTTTCTCTTCGGCCGTGTAGTCGATTCCAAGTCCACCACCTAAATCTAAGAACTCAAGGGCCACATCAATACTTAGGGCAAGCTTTGAAATCTCTTCAATCGCTTTTACCGTCGCTTTCATTTCTGTGAGCTGGCTGCCAATATGGATACTTAGTCCCACTAGTGTTGTGTTCGTCCAGAACTCTCTTGCTTCAAGGGCTTCAACAATGTCAGCTTTTAGTAGACCAAATTTGTGAGTCTTATTTCCTGTTGAAATGTGTTTGTGAGTTTTTGCACTTACTTGCGGGTTAAGCCTGAAAGCTACGCGAGCAATGCGTTTTTCCTTTTTAGCAATCTCATTGATGAGCTGTAGCTCTTCAATTGATTCAACGTTAAAAGAGTAGATCCCTTTTTTCCCGCATTTAAGCGCAAATCTGATTTCTTCAGCAGTTTTAGCAACACCAGAGAAAACGATTTTTTGTGGATCGATTCCGGCCTTAAGTGCTTTTTTAAGCTCTCCGACTGAAACGACATCTGCACCGCTTCCCATTTTCTTTAACTGGGCCAGGACGTCTTTATTTGAATTGGCCTTTAATGCATAACAAACCAATGGTGATGGTAGGTTATTTTTAATGGCCGCTTTGCTAAAGTGCTCATAATAATGGCGCAGAGTTTTTTTACTATATAAATAAAAAGGCGTGCGCTTTTTTGCAGCAATGGTGTCTAGGCGTTTTCCATCAAAATAGAGGTTATTATTTTTGTACTCTAGCGGACTTGGTAGTATATTTTTCATAAGAGTATTATAGAAGAAAACATCAATGAAGAAAGAAAATAATAAGGCCAAAAGCAAAGAAAGTAGTTCCATTTTTAAGCTCGTCACTCCATGGCCGGCAGGTGGAGATCAGCCTAAAGCAATCAAAGAGTTGGTGGAAGGCTTTAATGAAGGTAAAACCAAACAAACACTTTTAGGTGTCACTGGTTCCGGTAAGACCTTTACAATGGCCAATGTCATCCAGGCCTTAGGAAAAAAGACTTTAGTTCTGGCCCATAACAAAACGCTGGCAGCGCAGTTGTACGCAGAATTCAAAGAGTTCTTTCCTCACAATGCTGTTGAATACTTTGTTTCTTACTATGATTACTATCAACCGGAAGCTTATGTTGCGGGGACAGACACCTATATTGAAAAAGACTCCGCCGTTAACGATGAAATTGAAAAGCTTCGCCACTCGGCCACGAGAAGTTTAATTGAAAGGCAAGACGTTATCGTCGTCGCTTCGGTTTCGTGCATTTACGGTATCGGTTCTAAAGAAGAGTACTCGGCGATGAAGGCCCAGGTTTCTGTCGGCGAAGTTCTAGACCGCGACGACTTTTTAAAAACGCTGGTTTCTATCCAATATGAAAGAAATGATATTGATTTCTCGCGCGGCTGTTTCCGTGTTCGCGGAGATGTGGTGGAAGTTTTCCCGGCCCACGAAGAAAGCAATGTGGTTCGTGTAGAGTTTTTTGGTGATGAAGTTGAAACCATTGCCATGGTAGATCCACTTCGTGGAAAAGTGATTGAGTCCTTAAAAGGGGTCACAATCTTTCCAAAGTCTCACTACGTTGTTAGTGAGGCAAAAATGAAGGATGCTCTGGCCCATATCAAAGAGGAGCTGCGCGAGCGCATTCAAGAGTTTACCGCTCAGGAAAAATTATTAGAGCGCCAAAGAATTGAGCAGAGAACTCTTTATGACATCGAGATGATGGAAGAGCTGGGCTTTTGTTCGGGAATTGAAAACTACTCGCGCCACTTAACTGGAGCAAAAGCAGGAGATCCACCTCCAACGCTTATTGATTACTTCGATAAAGATTTTTTAATGATCATTGATGAGTCCCACATTTCTGTCTCACAGGTTGGTGGGATGTATAGAGGGGACCGCGCCAGAAAAGAAAACCTGGTGAACTACGGCTTTCGCTTGCCATCGGCTTTGGATAACCGCCCTTTAAAGTTTAATGAATTTGAAAGCAGGCAAGACCTGGTTCTTTATGTATCGGCAACTCCGGCCGATTATGAATTAGAAAAAACAAACGGTGAATATGTCGAGCAGATCATTAGACCCACAGGTTTACTAGATCCTGTTATCGAGGTCAGAGGTGCGGAAACTCAAGTTGACGACCTTCTTCAAGAAGTGCGTGCGACGATTGCTAAAGGTAACCGTGTTCTCATTACAACTCTGACAAAAAAATTAGCTGAAGAGTTAACAAAATTTTACACTTCAAGTGGAATTAAAGTTCGTTACCTGCACTCAGATATCGACACACTTGAGCGCATGGAAATTATCCGCGACTTGCGCTTGGGCGAATTTGATGTTCTTGTTGGGATCAACCTTTTAAGAGAGGGTCTGGATATTCCGGAAGTCTCTCTTGTTGGTATTCTCGATGCGGACAAAGAAGGATTTTTAAGATCGGAGCGATCGCTGATTCAAACAATAGGTCGTGCGGCCAGAAACGCAGAAGGAAGAGTTATTCTTTACGCTTATAAGACCACAAAAAGTATGAATGTGGCGATCACTGAAACACAAAGAAGAAGAAAGATTCAGGAAGAGTACAATTTAAAGAATGGCATCACTCCTAAGACGATTAAGAAAAGTGTCAGCGGTGGAGTCATTGAAACGCTACGCGGGACAAAAGGATCGAAAGGACCGAAGAAAAAACAGACGGTGGAGCTTCTTACACCTGAGTCGATTGATAAGCGAATTGAGGAGCTTAAAAAGCTCATGAAAGAGGCCTCTCGCGACCTGCGTTTTGAGGATGCAGCTAAGATCCGCGACGAGATAAAATCCATCACTGATTTGAGGATTTTAGTCTAGTTTTTCTCCCAAAATAGGGCTTTTTGTGCTATCATTCTCAGGTGACAGTTAATCGTAATTCTTACTTTTTTTCTGCCGTCCTGAGAATCTTCTTAGCTCTTTTTATTCTTCAGGCGCCTCAACTTCAGGCAGAACTTTTACCAGCATCACCGGTAATGAAACGCTCCCAAGAGAGTGTGGTGCCTTTTATATTTGGACAACACCATACCTCAGAGTCTAAAAAGCGCGTCGTTCTCGATAGCGCACTGTTTTTCCCACCTGATTTTTCTTATTCACTTGTTTTCGGGCCGATTGTGCGCCTGGAAATTCCTCTGATCGTTCACTATAAAAAATGCTTCACTAAAAGAATCAAAGCGCGTTCCCCGCCGGAATTAATTAATACATTTTTTGTTTAAAACTGATAATGTTTAGTTAGTGAGGATGTCCTATGGAAATGACCGCTATTGGTATAATTGCCACGATATGTTTTGCCTGTGCCCTGATTCAGTCCCTGCGTGCAGGGAAGATTCTGGCCCTTTCAGATTATTATAAAACGACGCGACCTTCATGGTCTCGTTTTCTGCACTTTGCGGGAGAGCCTGAAATTGTCTTCGGGATCTGGGCCGCGATTTTCTTATTTGCCCTCATGGTGATGGATGGCTTTTCGGCCGGACTTCACTGGATGGATGAACTCAATTTTTCTGAAGTTGCTTTTGTTTTCGTTATTATGATTCTTGCCTCATCAAAACCAGTGACGGATTTTGCAGAGATGATCATTAGTGGAATTTCGCGCGCACTTCCACTGCCTGCGGGAATGAGAATCTTTGCGACGATTTTATTTATCGGGCCTCTCTTAGGGTCATTGATCACTGAACCGGCAGCGATGACAATTTCAGCTCTCTTATTAAAGCGCTCAGTGTTTAAGCCTCTTTCTGGAAGAATCACTGGAAGATTATTTTATTCAACTCTCGCTGTCTTGTTCGTCAATATTTCAATTGGTGGAACCCTGACTCACTTTGCAGCTCCTCCAGTTCTAATGGTGGCCCGTGTGTGGAATTGGGACACTCCTTACATGTTTATGAATTTTGGATGGAAGGCCGTTGTGGCAGCGGCGATTAATACAGCGATTGTCACGATGATGAATAAAGAAATTTTAACATCTATTAAAAAAGTTTCAGGTGTCGCGCACGCTCCGGCCAAAAGAGCTCCGGCCTGGATCATTGTAGTACATTTAATTTTTATCACTCTATGTGTGATGTCAGTTCACCACCCGGCCTTTGTTTTAGGGCTTTTTATTTTCTTTCTTGGATTTTATGGCATCACGAAAGAAGAGCAGTCAGAAGTTCGCATTGAAGAAAGTATGCTGGTAGGGTTTTTCCTCGGAGGATTAGTTATCCTTACAGCAAAACAAGGCTGGTGGTTAAAACCTATTTTAAGTTCTATTGAAAACCTGCAGCTCTTTTTAGGAACGATGGCCTTGGCACCTGTTACGGATAACGCTGCCATCACATCACTGGCCTCTCAGGTAGCGAATTTAAGTGATTCATCTAAATACCTAGTTGTGGCTGCCGCTGTTGCCGGTGGGGGAATGACGATTATTGCAAACGCGCCTAACCCTGCTGGATTTGCACTTCTTCGCGCGTATTGCCCGGGAAAAAGTTTTAAACCGCTTGGACTTTTTAAAGCGGCTTTGATTCCAACATTTATTGCGGGATTAGTTTTTTATCTGCTTTGATTTTTTTGCGTAATAAGCTTAGAAGTCAGTTTGGAAATTCTCACTCGGCAGTCAACACTGCTTGCGTGGTCGAGGAGGATTTCCTGCAGTTCTTCACCAAAGCCTAATTCAAAGGCAAAATCATCGGCCTCAATCTGCGCCTGAAGAGTTTCCACTTTATTTTCTGTGTGCTGATAATAAATATGTCCCAACTCATGAGCGAGAATCGCCACTCCATGCATTGAGCTTGCAGATCTTAAAATCTGCATCAGCTCCGGGAAAACTAAAATCAGGTGATGGTTTTGCGTTCTACCGATAGCGCAGCTTAAATGGGCCTGGCAGGGGATAAAGTAAGTCGGGTGTTTTTCAAAAAAGGCCAGGTGCTTATCCGAGAGGGCATTCACTAAAATGGCCATGCCTCGTCTGATCATGCGGTCTTCGGCAATCCAGCGGTGGTTGCCGTCTGTTAAAAGGGCCTTAAAAAAGCTCTCTCTTCTGGTTTTTAGGTCTACAGGTTTTGATTTTTTGAAGAAGTCCAACATATGGGTCTTATCGGAGAGTTTTCCATTCTAGTTAAAAAAAGAAAACAAAGTAGAGTGAAATGCTCCGGTAGTCTTTTTCCCTCACTGGAGAAGTGCTGGAGATTTGCTAAAATATTGATATGAGGTTTTCATGTTAAAAGGTATCCTGGCCTTATTTTTATGTCTGCAAGTTCACAGTGCTCTGGCCATTGAGTCGCTGGATGGTTTTTTAGTGAGCGCCTATGATGATCGTTTTAGAGTGATCTCACCAGAGAAATTTAAAAATTCTATGGAAGTGATTATTGAAAATAAAACACTGGTTCGTTTGATTGGAAAACTCACTATTAACAAGCAAACCAATGCAAGTATGGTGTCGATTGATCCGGAGAAATACCAAAGAGCAGTGGTGAAATTAAAAAAAGGGGACATTCTGCATTTTGTTCCTCTCTCTCCTGCGTTTCAAGAAGTAGAATTAATTGTTGGAAACAAGACATATGAAATTCCTCCAAAAAAATAATATTAAAAAAACTATTCTGGTGATTTCAGACTTGCACCTGGGTGCAGGACTCATCGTCAATAAAAGAAAAAATTTTCTTGAAGATTTTCATTACGATAAAGAGCTCATTGAGTTTATCGAATACCATGGAAGCATGCACTATCAGGAGCGCGAAGTTGAATTAATTATCAACGGAGACTTCCTCGATCTTCTAGCAGTTCCTTTTGTCCCTTATTTTGACGACGAGTTCTGGAGTGAGCAAGCGGCCCTGGATAAATTAAAAATGATCATCAGCGCCCACCCGGGTGTTTTTGATGCTTTAAGAAATTTCCTGACCTTTCCTAATAACCGCTTGGTTTACATTTTGGGCAATCATGATGCTGAACTTATTTTTGAGTCGCTAAGAGAATACTTAGTTGACCAGTTTCCAAAAGAAGACCAAAGCAAATTTAAAATCTTACTCAATGCAGATGAAGTCTATATTCCTGAAGAGGGAGTGGTTTTAAAGCATGGACATGAGTATGAACTGGCCCATCATTACGATGTTAAAAATAACATTGTCGCTGATGTGGAAGGAAAGAAGTATTTTATCCCACCTTGGGGTTCATATTACGTAACGAGAGTTATTAATAAGTTTAAAGAGGGTAGAGACTATATCAATGCCGTCCGCCCGATCAATAAGTTTATGATCAACGGAATCATTTACGATTCGCTCTATACTCTGCGCTTTGCTTTTGCCAATATCTTCTATTTTCTCATGGTAAGATTCGTAATGATCTTTAAACAGAACAAAGGAATTTTTGAAGTTCTGGAGCACGTTAAAAAAGAGATTATCCTGTTTCAAAACTATGAGGCCTTAACTGAGGATTACGTCACTACTAATTCAGACGTTCATGCCCTGATCGTAGGACACACCCACGACCCGATTTTCAGGGAATACGACGATGGCTCTATTTTTATCAACACTGGTACATGGACAAAAATGTACAACCTGGATTTCGGGAAAAACTTCTACGGAGCAAGGCTGACGTTTGCCAGAGTCGATGTGAAAGAAAAAGAAGAAGCGGAAGAAGGAAAGGTTATTGAGCGCTTTGATCACCTGGACATCAGCCTCAATGAATGGAGAGGTAAAAGTGACCTTCCATTCAAAGAGTTCCGATTTTAATGAGAGTTAAGATTCAGTAGCGTAACAAAGTTCCATGTACAGAGGACCGTGGTTTGATTCAAAAGGAATCAAAACAACAGTCGTTCCCGATGGATACTTAATCGAGTGACCTTTACCTTCGATCATTGAAGGAATGGCCATATTTGAAGTGTAGCCCAGAGTTTTTAGGTCTCTCTTGGCGTTCCCCATAATCATGTTAACAATCTCACCGCCCAGGTCATGAATATCCGGGTGGTATGATGTATAAGTTTCACCCAGCATGGCGCTGCCGACCTTAAAATAGGTTTCGTAAGGAAATGAGAGTACCAGCATTGCCTTGTACGGAGTCGATTTCCCGCCCTTATCAAGGTCGCCGGAAAGACCAATCACCGCAGTGACATCGCCGCGTGATTCATTGTCTGATTTTATCGTTGGTTTTTTAGCCTCAAGAGTGCAGTGAACCATCGTTGAAAAGATGTTTTTGCAAGCATCAACAAATGGGCGAGAGAAGTCAATAAAGTTAGAATCGCCTGTCATATAGAGTCTCCAATTATAGTCCTAAACTTTTCATTAATTCATCAATAGAGCCTTGAGAAAGATTGCTCTTCTTATCAATGGCGACCGACGATCTCTCGATGTCTTTAAACTTGGCCGACAGCCAGGTTAAACGAGTGACGAAGGCCTTAGTGTTAAGATTGGCCATTGAACTGTCGTTGCCGATTTTCAAGGCTGTGATCATCTTTCTTAGAAGGTGAACAGTGTCGAATAAAACGGCCACAACGACTTCAATTAATGGGATATCGGTAATCTGTGAAGACTTGTAACCGATCGTTTTTCCCAGCTCGCAAAAAGTCGCAATCTCTGAGGCGCCGATAGATTTCGCCGCTCCCATGATCCTATCGATGATCTGTCCGAACTGCTCGAGTTGGCCGGTCTTTGAAGGGTTTTCCTCCAATATCTCCAATGCCTGCTCAAGCTGATCAAAGAGATCTTCGGCCTCTTTGCAAAAATCGATAATGATTTCCTTCATTGAAGGATCGTTTAACATCGACATATATTACTTCTTTTTTTATTTAAAAATTTTATCAATTTTTTCTTTAAGAACTTGAGCAGAGAAAGGCTTAACAATGAAGTTACTTACCCCGGCCTTAACCGCGATAACGACGTTTCCTTGTTCTGCTTCCGCTGTAATCATCAGGAAAGGAAGTTTTTCAAGACCTGGAGTCGCTCTTACTTTTTTAAGTAGGTCTAGTCCCGACATCTGAGGCATGTTCCAGTCTGAAACGATGAATTCGTAAGGAGCTCCTTCTTTAATGGCATTTTCCATCATTGGCCACGCAGTGGCACCGTCGTCTGCTTCAGTAATATTGGTAAAACCAATTTGCCCGAGCATGTTCTTGATAATCTTTCTCATCGTTGACATGTCGTCGACAACTAGAATTTTAATGTCCGCTTTTAAAGCCATTTTCGATACTCCTCAAAATAAAAAAACTTACGCAGCTTTTTTTAACTCTGTATGATCTTCTTTTGTTTCAATTTTATCGGTATTAATTAGTGTAATTATAGACTGAAAAACCTTTTCCCCAAAATCAAATTCTAATCCTTGCATATAAGATTTTGACTTCATCGCAATGAGGATGGCCTTCATTGATTGTTTTCCACCGGTAATTCTTCCGCTTGAGTACTCAAACAAATGCGACACTGCACCCACAATTTGTGAGAGCATTTCAATTTGTTCACCATACTTCATTGAAGGATATCCGCCTCCGGCCGCTCTTTCGTGGTGATCGAGAATGATTTTTTTACATCTCTCACTTAAATCGATCTGGCTTTTCTTAATAAGATGGTGGCCTAAAATAGTATGCTTTTGAAAAAGTGTTCTTTCTTTCTCTGGAAGATTTAAGTACGGAGTTCTCGCAATCGTCAGAGGCGTTTGGGTTAATCCGATATGGGCGAAGTAAGCTCCGCAGATGATATCTGCTAAAGCGTCCTGATCAACGATGTTGCAGTTTTTTGCCAGGAGGTAAGAGACAGCAACAATGCGGTTAGTGAAGTTGTCTTTTTCCAGGTGGGTCTTGGCCAGATGAACAGCTAGAGACACAGTAGGAGACATGGTCACACTAAAAGTGAGAATTTCCATGCGGGCATTTTCAATAATCGCTTCGAAGTTATCTGTCTGGCAAGCAAGCTCAAATTCGGTCTGTAGAGAAAAAGCTCCGCGCTTTTCTTCATACATCTCTTTGAGTTTGATATTCATTATGCGCTCTTTTTCCAGCGGATGAAGCTCTCTTTCTTTTAAAGAAGGAATTTCAGACGCGTTGGTTTCCTGTGCAGTTAAAAAAGTTTTTCTTTGGTTTTTTAGAATCGCCAGTTTTCCACCGCGCTCTAAAATATAATCCAGGAAATCGTTGTGCTCTTTTGTCAGCGGACGGTTTCCGTTTAAGAACATCGAAAATTTTTTGTGAGCAGGATTAAAGATATAAAGCTGGAAAGGAAAAGTTTTCTTATCCTTTAAATGCTCTTTATCAATAATAAAAAAATCGTATTCGGTTTTCATTTTTTATCCTGCCTTTTTCTTCCCGAATAATCCGGAGAAGAAACTCAGCACATTTTTCTTTTCTTCTATCTTAGGCGCTTCTTCTTCCTTAGTTGGATCCACTGCACGCACAGGTTGAACCTGGTAGCGCTGAATCGTATCTAAGAAGAGAGTACGGGCCATTTCTAAAACTACTAAAACGGCATTTGCTGTTTTAGGGTCAACTCCCTCAGGGAAAAAGACCACGGCCAGTCCCATGCGGTCGAGTCCATCAAAATAAGGGAAGGCCAGTTCCACGTATTTTGTCTTCAGTTCATTTTCGGCCCAGGTTGGAAGTTCTACATCTTCCCAGACTTCATTGTTCTGAATGATCTCCGGGCATCTCCAGGTATTCATCGATTTTTCCTGGAAGTGCTCAAAAAGGGCGGTGTCTTTTTTCTTCTCAAGCCACCATTCTTTTTTGTCCGCGGGCATCTTATCGCCAGATACTTCTAAAAACGTGTTATAAGATTCACTAAATTTTTTGTCTGAAAGTTTGTAAGTATAGAAAACAGGGTAGGCATGGTAGTTTTCCAGAAGTTCCATGGCCAGCATCGCAAAAATCTGTTTAGCTTTCGTGTCTTTTTGATAAATGCTATTAATGATAGAGATAGAGAAGTCTAAACTTTTTGGGTCGATTTCAACGACTTTAAAAGAACCTTCATCATCATCATTTTTAAGTTTATTCTCACCACTTGACCTGATAGCGCCGCTATCAGCGACGTTTTCTCCCATCGCGATCATATCGAACTCTTCTTTAAGCTTTCTATAATCGATGGTCATTTCACCCAGGTCGTTATTTTCTTTTGCCTGAGTTGCATTGTCGCCTTTTTTCCCTTTGCCAGGAATAAGGTCCAAAGTGGTATTCTTATCTGTCAGGTTGTCCCAGTTTTGGTCTTTTTTCTTATTGGCCTCGCCACTTCTATAGAAGGTGTCGATTTTATCTACCTGACCCGTGTGGGTCTGATTTTTTGATTTTTCCAGGTCGAGATTTGTATTCTCTCTGGCCTGGCCTTTTTTCTCTTCTTCGCGTTTGGCTTCCGCCTCACGGCGCTCGCGAATACTTTCTAGCTTTTCAATGGGAGAGAGGCGAGAGCGCTCTTTTTCTTCTTCTATTGGAAGATCGCTTTTTTCTCTTTCTTTGCCTTCTAAAAGAGGAGCAAGCTTCGAGGCCTTTTGAACCATCTCCAGCTCTTCTTCAACTTCTTTAGCTTTGGCAGCTTCTTTTTCTTTTTTATTTTTATCAAGATCAAGAGAGGTTTGCTCTTCTTTGTCTTTTTCTTCATTTTCTTTTTCTGATCTTTTCTTGGCAAAGAGATCCAGTGACTCTTCCTCTTCAGGAGGGGCCAGGTCATCTCCACTTGATTTGCCTTCCATGCGTGTGCGGATTTTTTCCACAGTGCTGGCGTCTCCAATCATGTTGCCGTCAATTTTATCGACTTCACCTTCATGAGGATCGTTATCATTTGCTTCTTCGTCGTTTTTGCGATTGTCTCTTTTTGAATCGCCCGCTTCCAGCTCAAGATTTACCTGAGGTTCTTTTTCGCCTTTTTCAGAGTTGTCGTAAACCTGTTCTTGAGTCGCGGTGATTTCTGGTTCCTCTTCTTCCTCAATCTGAGAGATTTTCCCTTTCAGGTAACCGCCGAGGTCTTCTACCGCATTGTCTTCGCGTTCTTTTTCTTTGGCCTCAGGTTCAATATTTTTTCTCTTGTCGCGGTTAAAGAGAGGGATGGTTTCTTCTTCAATATTTTCGCGTAGGTCTTTTTTCTTTTTGCTCTCGATCAGGTCGAGTTCAACCAGTTGAACCTTATCTTTTTTGATTTCCTCTTCTTCTGGTCGATCGAAACGTTTTTGCTTCATTGAGCCTTCGTCGATAACGTCAGCGTAAGAGCTCTTGCGTTTCTTCTCTTCTTCCTCTTCAGGTAGAGCTACAGAAGATTTAGTTTTTTCTTCCTCTTCCTCAACGGGAAGAGTGTCGTTCTTTTTTTGTTTCCCACGGTAGTACATATCGATACTGGTCTGTTCAGACTCAGCGGCCATATTTCCTGCATCATCTTCACTGCCAGTCGCAATATCTTTTTTGCGGTTTGATTTCCAGTGAGTGTCGAGGTTTTCTTCCTGTGGTTTTATTTTTCCTTTCAACGGATTGCTATAATCAAAAGCATTGTCATCTTGAACATCGCTCTTTTTCTTTTTCCCCATGTCCATGTCGATAACATTTTCTTCGACTTCAGCTCTTTCTTTGCCTTCTTTCTCCTGAAGCTCTTCCTGCGGTCTAGCCGCTACGTCCAGCGACTTAACCAGCTTGTCGCCTTCTTCTTGAGGTTTTGTTGTTTTAATCGAGCGCAAAAGGAGTTTTACTTTGTACAAGAATGTCTTTGGGGGAGAGCTCTCCAGAATACTTTCCGTCAGACCAATCTTTGCAAGCTTTACCATGGTCTTGGCCGGAATTTCCTTAGGTGTAAAGAGAATCGTCTTACAATGGTTTTTTGCCAGAGTGAAGCGGTTATCTTGAAGGAAAGTTGCACATTTTTTAGCGTTGGAAGCAAGAATCAAACACTGGCCAGTAGTCGCAATAAATTGCGAGAGTTCTTTGAGATCGTCAATGAGTGTGATCTCGATATTTTCGTCAGTAGAAATACCCTCAAGAACCTCGTTAAGTTTCTTTAAGGCCTCTGACATTGGTGGAATAATTACAAGCTGCTTTTTATTGGCTTCCATACCTGAACTTTTCGTCTTTTTGCTATAAAGAGATAAGTAAATTCTGGCCTAATTTTGCATATTAAGTAGGGCGTATACCTGACTAAAATCCACCAGTGAAAAAAGTAAAATATTTTTGAAAAAGGGCTAAAGCTTCCGGAAGGCTAACCGAAATGTTCATCAATCAAAGGCTGAGTCATGGTGACGACGCTTGAATACCACATTCAGTTGAACAGTATGTTCGTTGAAGTACAGGCCGCAAAGGCACTTCAAGACCAAGGAGGGACGACCGAAACTACAGGGAGGATCTCATGGGTTTACGTATTAACACGAACGTTACTTCACTTGCTGCGCAAAGAACTTTGCAAGCAAACAACACTGAGCAAGCTAATACGCTTGGTAAGTTGTCGTCAGGTTCAAGAATTGTTAAGTCTGCAGACGATGCTGCAGGATTAGCGATCTCTGAAAAATTAAAAGCACAAATTAGAGGTGTCAACCAAGCGGAAAGAAACGCTAACGACGGTATCTCTATGATTCAAACTGCAGAAGGTGGTCTGAATGAAACTTCGAACATCCTTGTTCGTCTTCGCGAACTAGCTGTTCAATCAGCTTCTGATACAGTAGGTGATACAGAAAGAAAATATACAGATCTTGAATATCAAAACCTAAAACAAGAGATGGAAAGAATCTCTCAGGTTACTGAGTTCAACGGTAAGAAACTTCTTAACGGATCTGGAGATAAGTTTGATTTCCAAGTCGGTATCAACAACGACGATTTCCAAGATAGAATCAAGTACGATGCAGCTAAACAAAATGCTGGTCTAGACGCTCTTGGAGTTTCTGAACTAACGGTTGGATCTAAAGAATCTGCTCAGTCATCTCTTGCTAAAATCGATATGGCGATCCAAAACGTATCGGGACAAAGAGCTGAACTTGGTGCGATTCAGAACCGTCTGACATCGACAATTAACAACCTTCAGACATCTTCTGAAAACCTATCTGCTGCTAACTCTCGTATCAGAGATACAGATTTCGCTGCAGAATCAGCTAAGAACACTAAGATGAACATCTTAACTTCTGCTGGTACTTCGGTTCTTTCTCAAGCGAACTCTCAAGGTCAAGCTGCACTAAAACTTTTAGGTTGATCCTGTGCTTTCTTCCTAAGAATCATAAGAAGGCTCGCCAGTATGGCGGGCCTTTTTTTTTGCTTTTCGCCCTGTAAAAATTACAATTTCTCCCTATGACTCCATAGATTTACTATAATTCGCTCATCTTCAAAGGGTGAATTATGAAAACAAACATGGTCCTGGCATTAATGGTTAGTTCTCTTATTTTTTCGTGCGGGAAAAAGGAGACTGTTTCTGAGCCTTCATCAATGGGAATCGTTGATTCTCTCTCGACTAAAAAGGCCTTTGAAGTAGTAAAGCCGATTAATGAAGAGACATGTATTGATGAGGTTATGCAAAAAGACCTGGGCGAAAAGGAAGTTGTCAAAAAAGTCCTGGCCGATTCTGATATCAATTTCTGTAATGGTCTTCGTGTAAGAGTGAAGATTTTCAAAACATCGGGTGATGATATTCGCATTTACGGGTTCGCTCAGAGTTCTTCTGGTAAACTTAGCTGTCTAAAAAATGCCAGAGACTTAAGAAAATTGCCTTTTTTAGGATACCAAGGGACTCTGACGGGAAATGGAATTAAGATTTCTCTTGGTGGTCACCAGTACACTTCAGAAAATAAGCTTATTTCAAGTGATCGTTTAAAATCAAAATACGTAAAATTCGATGTAGCTTCGTATTCCGGCGAGATGGGATTCTTTGAAAACGACAATTTAAAATGCTGGGCCATCCACTAGAATTCTAGTTTCTGCCCAGGATTTAGAGTCTTAAAGTTATTGAGCTTGTGTTTATCCAGCGCCATTTCCAAGTCTTTTTTGGGTGTATCAATCGCTTCATCTGTAAGTTGAAACGAACCAAAATGCATTCCAATAGAAAATTTTGACTGCAGGTCAAGATGGGCGAGAACCGCATCCTCCGGATTCATGTGCATATCTTTCATAAACCATCTCGGTTCATAAGCACCAATCGGCAGGAGAGAGACATCCGGGGCACCTAGCTTTTTAGTGATTTCAAGAAAGTGAGGTCCATACCCAGTGTCGCCGGCAAAGTAGATTTTTTCTTTTGGGCCTTGGATATAATAACTTCCCCACAAGGCCTTCATGCGGTCAAAAGGAGTTCTGCTCGACCAGTGTTGAGCTGGAGTAAGAGTGACTTTCACCCCGGGACCAATTTGTTTCGTCTCCCACCAGTCAAATTCTTCAACATTCCTAGCGCCAAAGGATTTTACTTTTTCCTTATTGGCCAGAGGAACTAAAAAGAGAGGAGAGAATTTTTCATCAAGATCGTGGATCGTTTTTGCATCCATATGATCATAATGGTTATGAGAAATAAGAACGACATTGATTTTAGGAAGTTTTTCAAAATCAATTCCAGGAGCGTGCACACCTTTTGGGCCAATAAAGCTAAAAGGAGACGTGCGATTGCTCCAGACCGGGTCGGTGAGAATGTTTAGGCCGTCGAGCTGAATTAAAAATGAAGCATGGGTGACAAAAGTTATAATTGTTTTGTCTGTCGATTTATCTGCAGGAATGGCCTTGGGATAATCCACTTCAAGTTTAGAAGGCCAGCTTTCTGTTTTAAAGCTGAGTTTCCATTTTAAAAGATCCAGAAAACCACGTGGAGTGATAGGGGCTTCATTTCTAAATGTGTTGCCGTCGTAATGGTCAGTGATTTTATATTTTTCACTGGAGCTACAAGAGACGGCCGAATAAAGAGCAAGCGCAAGAACGAGTGTGTATCTTAGTTTCATTCGAATACTTTTACCTTAATGGCCGCTGGACGGGCCTTCATGCGCTCCATATAGCGCTCTAGTGGAGGATTTCCTTTTACCAGGTAATCATGGGCTCCCGGGATAACGGCAGCAAGCATGATGTCGGCAGCAGAGAAGCCGCTTTCTAAAATATAATCTTGTTTTTCAAGAATAGGGTTTAAAACCAGTTTGAAAAATTCAGACTGCTCTTTTACATATTTGTAAGTCACTGCTGATTCTTCCGGAGTGTTCACGTGAGTAAACATGCGGGCGATAACAGCTTCGAGTGAGCCCACTGAAAAAACCATCCATTTAGTGTATTCAGCACGGAGTTTGACGTCTTCCATCTTTGGAGCAAGTTTTCCATAGCTATAACGGTCAGCTAAATAAAGGCAGATGGCCGCTGATTCGTGAAGAACAATGTCTCCATCTACAATCGTTGGCACGCGTCCCATTGGATTGAGCTTGCGGTATTCAGGCGTGTTCATTTCGCCATCTTTTTTCTTCAGGAAATGATTCGTGTAAGGAACATTCATTTCTTCAAGAAGCCATCTTACTCTGTCGCTTCTATCCTGGTAGGCCATCGCATATAGATCAATTGGTTTTGTCATTTTAGTCTCACTTGCAGATATTAAGAACGTTCTTGCCGTCCTGATTAAAGTTTACATTCACCATGCCACCTGGAAAGCTCTGGCCTTCAAGGTGAGGGTAGATAAAATCCTTTTTAATGGTCAGAGTGAAGCCGCGATTGATATTGGCAGGGTTAGTAAAAGTGATGTCACCTAAGAGAGGGACGTGTACCGCTTCAGAGGCACTGTAATCACCTTTTAACCATTGGTCATAAAGAGGCTTAAAGCTGCAAAGTTCTTCACCTGAATTCGATGTCTGGCAGCCAATAAGCGCTTGAGTTGTCGAGCGAAGAGAAAGGGACCCGTTCTGGTTAAAGAAGAGGATCACTCTCAAGTAAATATCATAAGTGTTGTCGTACTTTTCATTGAGTGGGATTTTGTAGAATCTCATCGCTGTGTACATCAGGTTTTGTGTTTCACAACTTCCCAGCTCTTTTGACTCAATGGTAGTTTTTAAGTCGGAAGCCATCGCTCCCGACATTAAAAAGAATGTAATGAAGATAATTTTAAAAAATTGCATCTAACCAAACCTTTTTTTCGCGCTCGTTACAGTCAGACTCCCATACGTGGCGGACTTCCAGGTAGCTCATGATCCCTTCAGATCCCATCTCTCTGCCGATTCCAGATTCTTTAAATCCACCAAATGGCATACCAGGGTTTAGAAGGTGATACTCGTTGATCCACACAGTTCCAGCTTCAAGTTGACTAGCGATCTTATGAGCTTTGTCTGCGTCTTTTGACCAAACAGCACCAGCTAGACCGTACTTAGAGTTGTTAGCAAGAAGAACGGCTTCTTCTTCAGTTTTAAATTTTGTAATTCCGACCACTGGTCCAAAAATTTCTTCCTGGAAGATAGTGTGTTTAGGAGTGATTTCAAAAGCTGTTGGCTCGATAAAGAATCCTTTAGCGAATTCGCCGTCAGTTTTTCTGTTTCCACCAAAAAGAAGTTTTCCATCTTCCGCTTTTGTTTTTTCAATGAAGCCCAGGATCGTCTTCATTTGTTTTTCACTGACAACCGGCCCATAACCAGCGTTTGGATCAGTTGTTGGGGCAACCTTTACATCTTTAATGCGCGCCAGGAATTTTTCCATAAATTCAGGGTAGATTCCTTCTTGAACCAGAAGTCTTGTTCCTGAGTCACAAGCTTGTCCTGAGTGGTATAGGAAAGCGTATAGGGCGCCGTCTACAGCGATTGAGAGATCAGCATCGTTTAAAACGATGTTTGCTGATTTTCCACCAAGCTCCATTGTGGCATTTAAAACACCGCCAGCAGTGTTTTTAAGAATTTCTTTTCCAGCTTGAGTTGAACCAGTGAAGGCCACTTTTTTAACCAGTGGGTGAGAGATAAGAGCGCGACCTACGTCAGCTCCCCCTGTGATGATGTTTACAACACCTGCAGGAACACCAGCGTCTCTTATAATTTCAGCTAAGATCGCCGCACTTGCCGGAGTTTCTTCTGCTGATTTTAGAACTGTCGTACATCCCGTCGCAAGGATTGGTCCGATTTTCCATCCGGCCATAACCAGTGGGAAGTTCCATGGGATAATTTGCGCGCACACTCCGATTGGAGCGAATTCGCGAGAGTTGATGGAAAAGCCTGCGCGAGAAGCCGCTTCATCTTTAACTGAAAGCTTTAGCTCTCTGGCCACTTTACTCATCACTTTAAAGAAGGCCGAAGTATTGTGAACGTCAGCTTTTGCTTTTCTTAGTGTTGAGCCTGAGTCTCTGACTTCCACGTCGACGATTTCTTTTGCTCTTTCTTTGATCTTTTCAGAGATCTTTAGAAGTAAATCAGCGCGCGCGTCCTGAGACATGTTTTTCCATTCAGGGTTATAAAAAGCATTGTTTGCCGCTTGAACAGCTTCTTCAATGTCTTTTACTGATGGTACGTGGTATTTCGCCACTTCTGCACCGTTAGACGGGTCAAAAGATGTTTTGATGATCTTGTCAGATGAATCTTTAAATTGTCCGTTGATGAATAGTTTAATTTCCATAAATGTATGTCCTTGTGCAGGTTATTTATAAGCTTTTTTAAGTTGTGTGACGTGAGTCTCTTTTAAGTGCCCATTGCGTGAACACATTAGATTGTCGACATCGATTTCGTAATAGATGATCGCTTTTTCATTGGTGTCGTAAAACTCCAGGTAACAATCCTGGAATCCTAAAACGTGACCGTACTCGTGACGGATAGTCCATTTTTGGTCACGGCTTTCAATCGGGTATTCAGCTTCCATCGTAATCAGGTTTCCAGCGATGCCGTTAACATTGGCCGTAACACCTTCTTTAAACTGAATGCGTGGAATATCAGCTGTCGTTTTTTTGTAATCAATAATCAGGTTGAATGCATCGAACTTCCATTCGTCTTCAACATTTTCTTTTAACCATGCAGTCACATCAGCTCTTTCTGGAGTTTTAAAAGGGGAGATCAGTTGAGTCTTTGCTGTATTCCAAAAGATTTCCGGGCGAGTGGCCTTGATTGTAAAAAGCAGATCGTACATGCTTTGACCGTATTTATTGAAACGGTTGTAGAAATCAAAAAGAGTGTTTTTAGACACAGCTTTTGTAAGCTCAGCTCTACAGTCGCTCATTTCAAAATCGCCATTGCGGCAAAGACCTAAAAGCCATCCACTGAATTTAGCCTGGTCTTCAGTTGAAAGATTTTTATAGGCCTTTAGTGTGTTTTCTAAATCAGGAGTTCCTTTTAGGAAAATAAACCCTCTGATGTCATAGATCGAACGATTGATGTACCAGGCAAGCCATTGGCGAGCTCCGGCCCAGCGGATAGTCGATTGATAAATGCGATCAAGGACACGCAGAGATTTAACAAACTCTGCATCTTCAACTGGAGGGTTAACTGGAAGCTCTCTTGAACTTGTCACGACGTCAGTAATAAGCGGGCTTGTCGACTTTAGGAAGTCTTCATATCGCTTCATCATGATTTCAGTGCTGCTTTTTTGTGGCTCAGTAATCGGAATCCCACCAGACTTCGATGGACTTGAAAGATCAAGTTTCGTTTCCGGAGTTCTTACCGTGTTTACTTTTGTAATCCACTGGCTCGCTCTTTTTCCAACCGCAAGAAGCATTTCGATTTTTCTGTCTTCTTCACTTGCCTGAGCGTCTTTTTCAGAAGCGATTCTATTTTGGATCATGCGCTCGATTTTTAGCGCGTGGATGTTATTAAAACGTCCACCTTCAGGTCCAATATGTGGAGGTGCGATTTCAGCAAAAGCGCTTCCCGTGATAAAAAGTGAGAGTAGTAATGCTTTCATTAATGTCCTAGCAGTTTTTAAAGCTTACTGCGATCCCTTGGCCTACACCAATACACATCGAGGCAAGACCTTCTTTAATGTTTTTATTTTTCTTCATTTGGTGAGCAAGAGTCGTCACAATTCTTGTTCCTGAACTTCCCAGAGCATGACCGATAGCGATCGCTCCACCGTTCATGTTCACTTTATTCGGGTCAAGCTCCAGACCTTTGATACATCCAAGGGCCTGAGCGGCGAAAGCTTCGTTAAGCTCGATAGCATCGAAGTCAGTGATCTTTTTGTTGTATCTTGTAAGCAGAGTTTTAACTGCTTCAATCGGACCAAGTCCCATTGTGTTTGGGTGAACTCCGCGAGTAGCAGCTCCTGTCACTTCCATCATCGGAGTCAGGTTGTGTTTTTTCATGAAGTCTTCACTGACAAGAAGAAGCCCTGAAGCCCCATCGTTCATCGGGCTTGAGTTCCCAGCTGTCACAGATCCTTCTTTTCTAAAGACTGGTTTTAGTTTTGCCAGCGCTTCCATTGTTGTGTCATTGCGAACGCACTCATCCTTACTAAAGACGAATGACTCTTTTTTCATTTCTACAGTGTAAGGGATGATTTCATCGTTAAAGTCTCCGCGATCCCATGCCGCTGCCGCTTTTTTGTGAGAGTTCACAGCAAACTGGTCTTGTTCTTCACGAGAGATTTTATAAAGATTAGCAACTTCCTCAGCAGTTTCTCCCATCGTAAAAAGTGGGAACATCTTTTCCATCTTAGGGTTTTGAAATCTCCACCCTAAAGTCGTATCAAACATTTTTTGGTCGCGCCCGAAAGCGTCTCCAGCTTTAGAAAGAACGTAAGGTGCACGAGTCATGCTTTCAGCTCCACCGATGATTAAACAATCAGCGATGCCGGCCTGAATGCGTGCGTATCCGTCGATAAGAGCATCAAGAGATGATCCACAAAGACGGTTAACTGTCGTTCCCGGAACTGCCAGGGGAAGACCTGAAAGGATGACCGCCATACGGGCCACGTTTCTGTTGTCTTCTCCGGCCTGGTTAGCACAACCAACGATAACATCGTCGATAAGAGCTGGGTCGAAGTTAATCGTATTTTTAATATCAGTAAAAACGTGAGCTAAAAGATCATCGACTCTTACTGTTGAGAGTTTTCCGTTAAGTTTTCCAATCGCTGTTCTTTTAGCGTGAACAATAAATGTTCTTTTCATAGTTGGTTTCCTTTAAGTTTTAATTCGCGTGAAACGCGGTAGCGTGAATCCTCAGTGATCTCATAAAGTTCATTTAAAAGGTCCACGATGTATTTAAGTCCGATTTTATCTCCCCATTCAATTGGGCCCAGGGGATAGTTCACACCAAACTTCATAGCGAGGTCGATATCTTTTGGCGAGGCCAGGTTTTCTTCAAGAGCAAAATAGGCTTCGTTAATAATCATCGAAATGGCACGAGGGTAGTGAAAGCCCACTTTTAAGTCTTGGTGATTAACACCGCTTTTTCCAATCACAGCTAAAAAATCATCAATGTGCTTTTGAGCAACTGGAGTTTTAGCGAACGTTTCAACTTTTTCAGTTGGCGAGAAAAAGAGTAGAGAAACGGCCCCAGATACTTTCGGGCAGTTTTGTAAAACCATCTCTGGCCACGTTAAGCTTAAATCAGAAATGACTTCAGCTTTAGTCGTGCGCACCAGCTCTTTTAAGAAAAGAACTTTGTTTTTAGTGCGAAGAGGAGAGAGGTCGATGACCAGTTCATATGTTTCATAACTGCTTAGAGCTTCTTCAACTGATCTAGTAGCGAAATTTTTACTAATGGTAGCGTAGAGTGGATGATTGTTTTCAATCACCACCAGGGTGTTTTCTTTATTCATAAATGTAAAACCCCTTTTTAGTCTTTCTACCAAAACGTTTGCCATCGACCATTTCCTTTTGCAGGCGGTGAGGCTTAAAGCGTGGTTCATCAAAAAAAGCGCGGTAAACTGATTCTGTGACACTCAAGTTGACATCAATTCCTATAAGATCCATCAGTTCAAATGGTCCCATCTTAAATCCACCAACTTCTCTCATCACAGTGTCGACTTCTTTGATTTTTTCCAGGTCGTAGTGTCCGACCGCTCTTAGGGACTCGCCGTAAAAGTTGCGGGCCACGCGGTTAACGATAAACCCTGGGGCATCCCCACAAAGGCAAGCGACTTTCCCCTTACTGTTAAACCAGTTCAGGATGTCTTGTGAAAGGGCACGGTCTGTTTCCAGTCCATTGATAACTTCCACCAGCTTCATAATTGTTGCCGGGTTAAAGAAGTGAAGACCTAAAAACTTTTTTTGTCTCCCAGCACTTAGGTCCTTGGCCATCTCCGTAATCGGAAATGAGGACGTGTTGGAAGCAAGAACAGTGTTTTGATCCATTAACTCATCGAGCTTTTTAAAAAGATCTTTTTTGATCTCTTTGTCTTCGATGATGGCCTCAACCACTAAGTCCGCTTTTGGGTTGATATCTTCAAGCTTTTTTACCGAAAGTTTTTTCTTTAGGTCAGATACAAGTGCCGCTTCAAGTTTTCCTTTGGCAACCAGAGAGTCGAGACTCTCATGAATGCGGCCCATACTTTTTTGGGCGAAGTCGTAGTTTGCATCCACCATTTCAACAGTGGTGTTTTGTTGCAGGAACCATTGGGCAATTCCTTGCCCCATAGTTCCTGTTCCGATAACGATAACGTTTTTAATATCCATTTTTGATTATGCTTTTTTAGGGTCTCTTTGAGGTTGGTCTTCTTCTTTGTAAGTAGGAACAACTAATCCAGCTTCATCACAAAGCTCCTGGATTTCTTTTAGGAAAGCTGTACGAACTTCCTGGTTTGTTCTTTGCTTAAGTCCAAGGCGAACGTAAAGATCGTTTGTTTGACCTTGAGTATTTCCAAAAACGTTCATCACTCTTGGCCACCAAAGGTTTAGTCTTTCTTGTAGGAATTCTTTTTTCGCCGGGTCTTTTGCCAGGATCTTGATCCACTTGTCCCCGTGAGCAAGGTGCATAACTTCTTCTTTGTAGATCCCTTCAATGGCCTTCTTCCATGGAAGGTAGCTTGAGTTGAAAGTGTCTTGAAGTTGGTGACCAGCAGCTCTGTCCATCAGGAAGTTAAAAAGAATGTAATCTTCCCAGTGCTTGATGTTGTAGTAGAAAATATTTACGCGGTAGTCGTCTTTGATTCTCTTGAAACCGATGTTGATTTGGTCTTCTTCCAGTTTGTATCCAAGGTCTTTAGATTCAGTGTGAGCAAGAGTGTCTTGTCCCAATTCGTCTAATAAACGGTACATAACGTTGGCGTGTCTCATTTCGTCTTTAACCATTTGAGCAACGATAACTTTTTCTTGTAGAGTTGGAGCTTTTTCAATCCATGGCATGTATCCAAGAGCACCAGAGTACTCAGAGTCACCTTGCATCCACATAAGGTTTAGAAGGTGCTTGCGGTAGAACGCCGGCATGTCATCTGTCGCCTCAAATGTTTTTCCATTTTTGATGTCTTCAAAAAGTTTTAGTTCTTCTGCTGAGTAGCTGTAAGCATTTCCTGTCATAATCTTCTCCTATAAAAATCCGTATCGAAATTAGTTTCCAGTAAAATTAGGCTGTCTTTTTTCTAAGAAAGCCGTCAGACCTTCTTTGTAATCTGCACTTCTGCCTAAAAAGCGCTGAACGTGCATTTCTCTTTCCATCGATTCACTAAAGTTTGAATCTAGCGCCGCTTTTACGTTGGCCTTGATCATTGATGAAGCAAGAGGTGAGAGCTTGTTAAGGGACTGTGAGTACTCCATGGCCTTAACCATTGGGTCGTCACTTAGAGCATTGATTAATCCCGCTGCATGAAGTTCATCCGTCGTGATCGCTTCACCTAAGAGGAAAAATTCCATCGTCTTTTGGTAACCAAGAGCGCGCGAGAAAATGTAAGTAGAACCAGCATCTGGGGCAAGGCCCAGTTTAGAGAAAGCTCCAACGAACTTCACTCCTGATTTACTCACGATTAAATCACAAGCGATGGCCACTGAAATACCAGCTCCAGCGCAAACGCCGTTAACGGCAGCGATAACAATTTTCTTTGAATCGCGGATGGCACTGACTAGTGGGTTCCATTCAGTTTGCAGCGTATGACCTAAATCAACTCCGCCATTGCCTACTTGAACACTGCGGTCGTTGAGGTCTTGTCCTGTACAAAAAGCTTTTCCTTCACCCGTCAGAATGATTGAAAAAACATTCGGGCTCTTGTTAGCTTCGCGGATCGCCTGAACGATTTCCATTTTAGCGTCGAAGTTAAGAGCGTTGTATAGCTCAGGACGATTCATTGCGATCGTCGCTGTTCTGTTTTCTTCAGAATATTTAATATACTTAAACTGGCTCATCTTAATTCCCTTGGTAGGTTGGATTTCTTTTTTCCATGAAGGCTTTCATTCCTTCTTTCTGATCTCCTGAAGAGAACGTCAGGTAGAAATTTCGGCGCTCAAAATCCATTCCGTCTTTTAACGTCATTTCAAATGATTTGTTGACGGCTTCTTTTGCCAAACGAACAGCAACTGGTGCGCGGTCTGAAATCGTTTTAGCGAGTTCAAACGTTTCCTGCATAAGTGTTTGAGCTGGGACAACTTTTGCCACCAGACCCCAGTCACAAGCAGTGTGGGCATCAATCATGTCGCCGGTTAAAACCATCATCATGGCTTTTGATTTTCCAATCGCACGAGTGAGCCTTTGAGTTCCACCAGCTCCCGGGATTGTTCCGATTTTAATTTCCGGTTGAGAGAATTTAGCGTCGTCACCGGCAATGATTAAATCACATGACATCGCCAGCTCACATCCACCACCCAGAGCAAAACCGTTAACGGCCGCGATGATGGGCTTTGTGATTAGCTTTAACATTTCCCAAGTGCGGAAACGTTGGTCGTTGATTTGATCAATGGGAGTCGCTGTTACCATCTGGGCAATATCAGCACCAGCAGCAAAAGCGCGCTCGTTTCCAGTTAAAATAATCACGCGGACATTCGGATTTTTATCCAGAGTCAGCATAGTATCGACTAACTCTTCCATCAGGTCAGTTGAAAGCGCGTTCAAGACCTTTGGACGGTTAAGCCTCACCAGAGCGATGTGCTCGTGATTGTTATACGGGTATTCTAATAAAATGTTTTCCATTAGAACTTCACCACTTCTTCTTCAGCAAAGTGAACAGAAACGATGTCTTTGTAGTTTGAGAAAGCATCTTTTCCACAGGCCATGTTTTCTGGAGAACCCATTGCTGCTTTGAAATCATCTTTCGTTGCGAAGCAAACTTCTGTGATTAAGTGAAGGTCACTTGCTCCACGTGGTCCACCAGAAACTTTGTTCATGCGAACTTCTTTTACGTGAGGCACTTTTCTTACAAGTTCTGTGTGGCCTTTAAACCAGTCTGCAAATGCATTAACGTCAGTTGGAACTTTGTACACAGCAATCATTTTAAACATAAAGTTTTCCTTGGTAATTTTAGTAAAAAAGTTTCAAAATAGTAGCATTAGCTTTTTTGCTTTAGCAAACTTTAAAGGTGTATGTTTCGGAGGGAAAAATGATCAATTTAGTGGCCAATATTGCAGTGGTTTTAGTTGCTGTCTTGCACATATATTTTCTCTACCTGGAGATGTTTCAGTGGACCAAGCCTTTAGGGCGAAAAATCTTCAGAAATGACGCTGAGTTTGCTAACAAAAGCGCTGTTTTAGCTGCGAATCAAGGGCTTTATAACGGTTTTCTTGCGGCAGGTCTTATTTGGTCGGCCATGGCCTCGGGAAATGAAGCCCTCCATTTGAAGATTTTCTTTCTTGGATGTGTGATCGTGGCGGGGTTATACGGCGGGTATTCTGCTAACAAAAAAATCTTTTTTATCCAGGCGCTGCCAGCACTGATTGCTATGGCATTAGTCCTGAACATGTATTTCTAGTTAAGTCTGACAAAAAATCTTCCCTTGGATTTTTTTTGGGCCTCTCAAAATAGGCTTTCCAGTATTTTTGTGAGATATTTTTGAAAATAAAAATATTTAACGAGAATCCTACATATGACTACCGAAATTCTTAACGGGAATGAGCTTATTATTCAAGGGGCCCTGGAAGCAGGCTTTCATTTATACACGGGCTATCCTGGATCTCCTTTAGCAGATTACTTCAATATTCTTTACGAAAGAAAAAATGAGTTTAAAGAAAAAGGCATCCGCGTAGTGATTGCGAACTCTGAAGCCAACGCTGCGGCCATGGCCTCTGGAGCAAAACAAGCTCACAAGAATGCACTTGTCGCTATGAAGTCGATGGGTCTTCACGTGGCTTCAGATGCTCTTTCTGTTGGGAACTTTGCCAACCCGGGAAAAGGGGGAGTGGTCGTCGTTGTTGGAGATGACCCTTGGTCGATTTCAACTTCAAGCCCTGCTGATTCTCGTTACCTGTTTAAACATTTGCACATTCCATTTTTAGACCCGTCTACTCCGCAAGAGTTAAAAGACTGGATGAAGATTGCACTGGAAATCTCCCTTGAAACTTCGGTTTATCAAGGAGTCCTGCTCACAACTTTTTTAGCAGAAGGAGGAGGGCGTGTTGAGATTGGTGCTGAGAAAAAAATTGATAAAGAACTTATTGAATTAAACCCTGCTGAGTTTGACCTGGCCAAAAACGTTATGGTTCCACCAAACTCATTTAGAGCAGATATCTCTATGATCAAAGACCGCTTTCCAAAAGTCTTTGATGTTCTAAAAGCTAAAAAATTAGACCAGGTATTTGGTAACACAGCTTCAAAAGTTGGATTCATCACCAGTGGTGCTGTTTTTGAAATTTTAAAACAAGTGCTGGATGACAATGATGCTTTAGAGAGATTCTCTCTCTACAAAGTGGGAGCTCCTTATCCATTAATTGATGACCTGCTTGTCCCTTACTTAAAAACTCTTGAGACGATTATTGTCGTTGAAGAAAAGCGCGGCTTCTTAGAAACAGAATTAAGAGAGCTGATGAGCCGTCATGGAATCACGGCGAAAATTTACGGGAAACGTTTTGATGACGTTGAAGGATTTCCTATCTACGGTGGTCTAAATTACGACCTGGTGTTAGATAAAATCACAACGATTTTTAATAAATTAAGCCTTGGGGCTTGTCACCCTTCAAAACCTGGAGTGACACTTTCTGAAGTCATGCCAAGAAGACTTCCGACTTTCTGTCCAGGATGTCCCCACAGAGAAACACTTTCTCTTTTAAAAGACCTTCGCGGTCACTTAAAAAAACAAAATATCAACCTGATCTCTCACGGAGATGTTGGTTGTTACTCACTATCTTTTCTTGAACCATTTAAAGAAATGCATAACCTTTCGGCCATGGGGCAAGGGGGAGCTTTGGGAGCGGGTGTGGATTTATTCACGACGAACCCTTCAGTTGTTTTGATGGGAGACTCGACTTTCTTCCACTCAGGAATCACTGATATCTCAAACTCAGTGCAAATGAGCCACGATATTACTTACATTCTTTTAGATAATGACAACACGGCGATGACAGGTCACCAGATGACTCCGAGAACAGGAGAATCGGTGGAAGGCTTTAAGCGCCCGGCCCAGGACATGTTAAAAATGGTTCAGGCCTTAGGTGTAAATGAAGCGATCGAAGTGAACCCAAGCGACCGCTACTTTTATCAGAACCTGCTTCGTGAAACGGTGATGAAAAAAGGAACGAAGGTCATCATCTCGAATAAAGAATGTGGACTGACTTTCCATGGAAGAAAGAAGGCGACAGAAAGAAAGCTCTTTAATAATAACGAAACACTTGATGTTCAACGTTTCTATCAAATCAACACTGATGCCTGCGAAGATTGCCGTGCTTGTGTTGAGATGACGGGATGCCCGGGGCTTTCGCAGACATTTGATGCCTATGGATCTAAGGTGACGATTGACCCACAAATCTGTGTGTCTGATAGTTACTGTACAAAAATTAAAGCGTGTCCAAGTTTTGAGTTGGTAGAAGTTTCAAACTATCACCCGACAAAATACAGAACTCGCGAACAAAAGAAATTAGCGAGCGTGAATCTTCCACTTCCAAACCAGAAGAAGACCCTTGAATCAATCGCTGCTGGTGTTGATTATCGCGCTGTTGTCACGGGAGTCGGTGGTTCTGGAGTGACAACGATTTCCCGCGTTCTTGCTGAAGCCGCTAAAGCAATGGGCGGTCGCTCGGATGTGGATTTTAAATTCGTCGATCAAAAAGGTCTTGCTCAAAGAAACGGAAACGTAACAAGTCACCTTGCTCTTTACAAGAAAGGAAAGTCGCACGCTCAAGTCACACCGATGGGGGGAGCAGATGTGCTTTTATCGCCGGATCTTTTAGATGGATCTCATCATTTGGGATTTTTAAGTGAAACCGGGATGGCGATCTTAGATAAAAAATTCCAGATTCCTCTTTCTCTTCTTTTAGACCGTGGAGTAGAGAAGAATCCTGTCAATGAGATCACTCTCGCTAATAAACTTCAGGGACTTTTAAAAGAAAGAATCACTCTTCTTCCGATGAAAGAAGTTTCAGAAAATCATCTTGGTAAAAGCGTTTACGCTTCAGCTCTTATTTTAGGGGCGGCTTTCCAGATGGGATTGATTCCCTTTTCACTTAATGACCTGGAAGAAGCTTTTGCCAGAACAATGAAAAAAGCTGAACTGGAAAATAACCTGACAGCTTTCACCCTAGGGCGCAGACTTGCTTTAGGTGAAGACTTAAGAATTGAAAAACAAGAAGCTCCGGTGATTGATCTGCTTTTTGCTTCATTAAGAGAAAGCTCAATCTTTAATGGAAGTGCTCTGGTTCAAAAAGCAAAAGAAGCACTTGTCGAATTAAAAACAATTGCCGAAGGATTTGGGGTTAAAGAAGAGCACCTTGCCCGTTATATCCACGACCTGCTAATCTTTGATCGTGGTCTTAAGCTTGATACTTTCCTGGCCGAAGCTAAAAAACTTCCTTCTTTATATAAAGACCAGGAGATGTTTGCCATGGCCTTAAGGACGCTGGCAAAGACTTACTTTATTAAAGACGAAGTCTTCATTGCCCATATGATGGTTTCACCTATGAGACGCTTAGAAGACGAAAAGAACTACCGCGACTTAGGGACTTCTTATAAGAAGGTCTTTATCAACCGCCCAAGCTTTGATTTAGGCGATAAAAAGGTAGAGTTTGATTTCTCTCCAAGACCATGGATGCTTAAGACGATGAGGCATATGAGGTTTTTAAGGGCCTCTCTTCCGGCCTGGCATAAAGAGGAGCGCAGGATTGCCAGTGAGGTAAGATCGCGAATCCTTGGCAAGCCTTTAGACTTTAAAGAGCTTCGTGCCCTGGAGAATATTAAAGGCTACCGTCAGGTTCGTTACGATATGGCAAGGCACCTATAAAAATTTCAGACATTCACATTTAAACAAAAAGGCCGGTTATAATATCCCAAATTATATCCGGCCTTTTTTGTAAAGAATTGGCAAAGACATTGCTTTAAACACACTGACAATAAACTCCACCAAAATAATGGACGATTTTTGGAGACTATTTAGCACTATTTTAGTGTCTAAATGGCCCTGAAAAATCGTCGTTTTTATTTTTGGTGCCGACTTGGGAGATCTCTATGCGTTTATTAACTCAATTTTTCCTGATGATTGCGGTAGCAATCGGAGTGGTTCAGGCAGCTGACATTCCAGGCTACATCGGAAACCAGTCTTTTCGATTAACTGACGATCCAGAATTAAATAATGTTAACAGACGTGCAGAAGACGCAAAAGTTGACGTTGCCCGCGCAGAACAGGCCCAGGCCCAGATTGGAGACCAGGTGAGAGTGCTGGAGCAACAACAACGCACACTAACTGAAAGAATGAATTCGCTGACAGCGGAAGCAGCTTCACTTAAAAACGTGAAAGCGACTTTAGTAGCAAAACTTGAAGAGCTAAAAAAGACTCCGGAAGTAAATGCTGAAGCCATCAATGCTGTTCAAAAAGAAATCGAGAGCCTTGATGCTCAAATCGTAGAAAAGAATAAACAAGCAGGACAAGCAAAACTAGAGCTTGGGCCAGTGAACGTTCGCCTTGATCAGATAAGAAACGATTTCAACCTTGCTGGAAGAAAAGCAGAAGACGCTCGTCAAAGAATGCAGATTGCTGCTCGCCAAAGAGATGAGTATAGAGATGAGCTGGTTTTAGCGATTAAGAAAATTAACAATGAAGGTGCTCGCGTTGGTCAATCTGATGGATCAATGGACGGAGCAGATATGTCTTACCGTTTAGGTAACGACCGTGGAAATGTTGACGGTCAAAATGATGGTCTTTCACAGGGAACTGTTGACGGACAAGAGCGCTTCTATAGAAGAGGAGCTGAACAAGGTGAGCGCGATGGATCGGCAAGAGCGCGCATCAATGGTCAAAAAGACGGAACAAACGAAGGGACAGTTAACGGTAACTCAAGTGCCGGTAACAGAGAAGGCCGCATTGCAGGTATCAAGAGAGCTGACGGAAGTAACGCTGCTCAGGTTGGTATTGATCAAGGTAAAAAAGCTGGTATGGAGCGTGCCGTTTCAACTGGTAAAGTTGATGGACGCAACAACGGTGAAGCCGAAACAACAAGAAAGCTAGAAGCTGGTGAATTGAAATCAATTAACCTTGATGGAACATTTGCTGGAAGCTTTCAGAGAAGAAGCCCGGATTACCCAGGTGACTTCAATGGGCCAAACTATAAACCAAACATCAACCACAGCAAAGACATTATGAGAAGAGCGTTTGCTGATGGGTACGTGTTTACTTACCGTCAATACACACGTTTTGAATTCCAAAGAAGAATCGATACGGATTACAACCAAAGATACGATGTTTCTTATAAAGGAGCTTACGATTCAGCTGTTAACCGCGATTACCCAGCTTACTACGATCAAGGTCGTCGTGAAGCAGACGCTCGCGCTTACAACCGTGATTACCCAATCATTAAAGCTGAAGCTTACAGAATTGCTTTTGCTCAATTCGATGCTTCTCCAAACAGATCAAGTGCAGAGTTCAAATCTTCTTATACAGGAAGCGAAGCTTCTGCTTACGCTCAAAGATATGAAGATATCCGTTCGGCAAACTTTGATAAAACTGAACTGGATACATTTAATGCCAATATTGCTTCTCAGACAGAAATCTACCGTCAAAAGAGAATTGCAGAAGTTACGACTATCTATAACACAAACGCAGTTCTTCAGTTCGTATCAAGCGATATGCTTGATGGCGGTATTAAAGGCGTAGCTCTACTTGATGGTGTATTTCAACCAGGTGAGACAACAAACCACAATGTTGTTTTAAGAAACTTCGGATTTAAAGATGCAACAAACGTCTCTGTTATCCTTGAAGGTGGACAGGCCGTAAAACTTCCAAGTATCCCTGCTAGAAGTATCGTAACTGTTAAAGGTGCAGCTCAAGGGACAGTGAATGCTGCTCTAAGCGCAGTATACAGATCAGCTCTAAGAGTTGTATCTCCATTAACATCTCAAGATGCAGTTGAAGGTCGTCACTTTGATAAGATCAACAACTCAATCCTTAAAGACGCTGACCAAAAGACAGTTCGCGTGGCATACCCGCTTGCTCTTTCTGGTTTAAGTCTTGAGTCTCAGTTACTAAAAGGATCAAAAAATAAACTTAGAATTGCTCTAACGAACAACTCTAAGCGCGAGTACAAAGGCGAGCTTAAAATTAAGCTTGAGACAAACTCACAAAACCCAATCATCACTAAAGAGTTTGGTGTTGTAGGCTCTCTTCAGTCAACTGTTTCTCTATCAGATGCTGAAATCCTGGTAGATGCTGAACAAGATGCTTACCGTGACCTGGCCATCAGCGCTCGCGTTGAGCAAAACGGTGTCGTGATCGGAGTTCTTCCTCAAGATTTCGTGACAATGGCAAAAGCGCAATTTGCTGATAAAGGTAAAGTGCCAGTTCTTGTTGCTAATACAGATGCTCAGTTAAATGACTTCTTAGATGCTCTACAGGCAATGGGTGGATCTGAAAAAGTATCTATCCTTGACTTAAGCCTTCAGTCTCTGAACGCTGGAACTATTGCTAACGGTCTCTCTCAAAAAGTACTAGTTGTTCTTGATGACTCAAGCTCAACAAGCATGAAGTCACTAAACGCTTTCCTTGGAAAGTCGAAGTCTTCAACTTTCCTTTTAGTAGATGATTCGAATGCTGGTTTAAAAAATATCCAGTCAATTGGGTCAATGAAAGATGCTTCAAAGCTTCTGTTTGGAAAACGTTCTGTTCATTTCACGAACCCACACAGAGCAACAGGTGTTCTTAAGTCGAGTGCTTTAATGCAGTCGAGCTTAAGAGGATTCACAGCAGACTTAGCTCTTGCTCAGTCTCTAGCGTTGACTCCAGCAGAACTACTTGCTGAAATTAAGGCAAAAGTAACTCCAGAAAACTTCAATACACCAAACGATACAATTAAGGTGTACTCGCTTAAGGCGCTTTCTGAAGTCCTGGCAATCAACGTAGCGTACGATGAATCAGGTGGAATCTTCTCTCGTGATAAGAAATGGGCGAAGATGATTGAAGAAGATGGATCTCTTTTCCATAACGCTCTAAAAGCTGCTTCTTCTGGTGATGTTGTTGTTTCTAAGCTTCCATTTGTTCTTTCGGCAATCGCCATGAAAGAAACTCTTTCAAGTGCAATGAGTCGTGGAGATGGAATCTACAGAGACATGAAGCTTAAGATCCAGAACGCAACAAATGGAGTTCTTAAGGATATGGAAGATTCTTTTGAGAAAAGTTTGAAAAAGAATTTCAAAGAGACTTATAATAAGGCGTATGCAAATAAGGCCGTACATAATCCATTCTACATTCCAGAACCAACGACTTTTGATAACTAAGTCTATAGGGCCGCTTCTTTTAGGAGCGGCCTTTTTCTTTTTTTCTTCACTGACTTCTGCCCATGGGGCCCTAAAAATTGCCATTGTCGATACTGGCTTTTGCTCAAATAAAGCTCAGACACATTCAAAGATTCACAAAATTCTTCCCACAATAGATATGACAGAAAGCAATGAATACAATTGCGCTAAAGTCACATCAAAAGAACTTAGTGAATCAGGCCGCTTTCATGGGCAGCATGTACTGAATGAATTTTTAAAATTCCTTCCTAAAAAAATTGAAGCACAGATCACTCCGTTGGTTGTCTACGATAAAACGGGAACTCAGACTGAAGAAGGGTGGAGCAAGGCCATTGAGTATATTGAAAAAGAAAAGATAGACCTGGTGCTGACAGCTTCAGGGTTTATTTCAGATAAAAAACCTGTGGGTGAACTTCCTTCTATATGGTTTATTCCTTCAGGCAGAACTGAACGACTCATTTCTAGAGAAACAGTGTTGTTTCCACAAAGCCTCACTCCTAAACCAAACATCATTATGATCGGTGATTATTTTGATAAAGGACAGATCATTTACGATCAGGCCTTGTTATACCAAGACCATATTGATTATTATTTTCCTTCGGGGACTAAGAGCTTTCAAGGGGCCTCTCGCGCTGTGGCCGAAGCTATGGGAAAAGCCCTAGAGAAATGCTTCATTACTAAAGAAGTCAAAGAGGCGTATCTACTGCGTCTTTGTTTACTTAAAAATAGCAAAGTCCTTAAAGACCCTATCCTTAAAAAAGAGTTCAAAACCTTCTAAAAGAAGTCCATTGATGATACTCTAGGCGCATGAAAGAATCAGTATCCGCCGTATTTACCACCAATGACCAAATCTTTTTTATTAAGAGACAAAACTATCTCAATGTTTTCCCGGGTTATTATGCAACTCCAGGGGGAAAGGTTGATGCTACAGACAGCGAAGAGGCCCTGCCTCATGCGATCTGGCCCAAGCATGTTAAGCCTCAGCTTCTGCACGCGCTTATTCGCGAAGTAAGAGAAGAATTAAATTACGACTTAGTAGCAGCCATTGAAAATGGAGAGGTGGAGGCCATAGAAGATATCGGTCTGGCGATTACTCCTGAATTCAATCCATACCGATTTAAAAATTATTATATCAAGATCCATCTTAAAGCTCCTAAAGAGTTTAACCTTGACCCAAGTGAAGTGGAGTTTGGAGAGTGGAATACGCCAAAGAACTTGCTTGAGCGCTACCGTCAGGGGCATATGCTTGCTGTTCCTCCAGCCGTTGTGCTTTTAAAAACATTTGAAAAAAATCCCCTGCACAATACTCCGATTGAAATGACTCTTCCTCATGATCCGGAAACAGAAGTGCCGATGATTGAATCGCTTTACGGGGTCAGACAATTTCTCCCTCTCTCACACACATTCCCTCCTGCCAATCGCACGAACTCTTTTATTATCGGCGATGATGATGCTGTTAAATACTTAATTGACCCTTCTCCTCGTGATGAAGTGGAACTTAAGAAGTTTTTAAAGTCAGTGAATAAAATTGGCTTTGATCGCATTCTTATTACTCACCATCACCCTGATCATTATGAATTCTCGCGCGACATCGCTTTAGAATACAAAGTGCCAATGGAGATGAGTCAGTTCACTTATGCGATTATTGGTGCTGAGTACTTTAAAGGTATTGAAGTCGTTATTAGAAAAGAAGGGGACATCCTGACAAAAAGTTTAGGTCAAGATGTCATCGTTTATGAAGTTCCTGGACACGACGAAGGACAACTGGCGATTGCACCAAGAAACTTAAGCTGGTTTTTAGCTGGAGATTTAATCCAGACAATCGGAACAGTTGTTATTGGTGGGCCTGAAGGGGATATGAAGAAATACTTCAACTCTCTTATGCGCGTGATTGATCTAAATCCAAAAAATATTATTCCAAGTCACGGGATCATTATTGGTGGGACACATAAGATTTCTGAAACGCTTAAGCACAGGCAAGAGCGTGAGAATCAAATCAAAGAACTTTTAAAGATGGGAAGAAACCTGCAGGAGATTCTCGATGTGGTGTATGTCGGGCTTAAACCTGAGCTTCTACCATATGCTTTAAAAACGATAGAAGCTCACATTACAAAAATTAATAACGAAAACAATTAAGAATTCAGCTCTTTTTTACCGGCAATCAGTTTTTCAACGATCTCTGGGTTTAAAAGAGTTGAAGTATCGCCGATACTTTCAATTTCATTTTCAACGATCTTTCTTAAAATACGTCTCATGATTTTTCCAGAGCGTGTCTTTGGTAGACCTTCTACAACCTGAATAAGGTCCGGCTTGGCAATCGGCCCGATAATCTTATTAACAGTCTCACGGATTTCTTTTTCAAGAGCTTCAGAATCTTCAACTCCATCCACCGGGATAACAAAAGCGTAGAGCCCCTGGCCTTTAATCGGGTGAGGAAGTCCAACCACTGCACTTTCAATCACTGATGGGTGCTCGTTGATGGCATCTTCAACTTCGGCCGTTCCGATTCTATGTCCAGAAACGTTGATAACATCATCTACACGTCCAGTGATACGGTAATAACCATCGCTGTCTCTCTTGGCGCCGTCTCCCGTAAAATAGTACCCAGGATAGGTAGAGAAATAAGTTTGAATAAATCTTTCGTGATCACCGTAAATTGTTCTGGCAAGTGAAGGCCATGGTGTTTTTAAACACAGGTTTCCGCTGGCCACCAGATCTTTGATCTCCTTTCCATTTTCATCCATTAAACACGGCTCAATTCCAGGAAGTGGAAGAGTCGCGTGGGCAGGTTTTAATTTTGTGAGCCCTGCCTGTGGAGAAATCAGGATTCCTCCTGTCTCTGTTTGCCACCAGGTATCGACGATCGGGCATTTTTCTTTTCCTACGTGCTTGTGATACCAGTGCCATGCTTCTTCGTTGATCGGTTCCCCCACAGAACCCAGAACTTTAAGCGATGACATTTTAAATTTATCCGGGATCTCATGCCCAAATTTTTCCAGCGACCTGATGGCCGTTGGGGCCGTATAAAGATGAGTGACTTTGTGTTTTTCAACAACTTCCCAAAAGCGTGCTGGAGTTGGGAAAGTCGGAACACCCTCAAACATAACAGTGGTTGCACCGTTAAGTAGCGGGCCATAAGTCATGTAGCTGTGACCAGTGATCCAGCCGATATCTGCTGTACACCAGAAGATATCATTTTCTTTGTATTGAAAAACATCTTTAAAACTTTTCCCAACGTGAACCATATATCCTGCTGTTGTATGCAGAAGTCCTTTTGGTTTACCCGTTGATCCTGACGTATAAAGAATAAAAAGAGGATGTTCTGCTTCAACCGGAGTTGGCGGGCAGTAAAGTTCAGCGCTCTTAATGACTGTTTCATAATTATAATCGCGTCCACCCTTCATGTTGATTTCGTTGTTGGTTCTCTTCACAACTAAAACGGTCTCTACAGAATCTAGTCCTTCGATTGCCTCATCGACCATGGCCTTAAGCTGGATAAGTTTATCCCCGCGGTAAGCTCCATCGTGAGTGACGATAAGTTTTGCTTTTGAATCTTCCAGTCTTCCTCTTAGAGAAAGAGGAGAGAATCCACCAAAGACGACCGTGTGAATGGCACCAATGCGGGCACAAGCTAAAATACCGATCATCAGTTCAGGAGTCATTCCCATGTAGAAACAAACGACGTCACCTTTTTTAATTCCTTTAGACTTTAAAAGATTAGCAAAACGACAAACACTTAAGTGAAGTTCACCGTAAGTTAAAAATGATGAAGGCTCATTTGGATTGTTGGGTTCAAAGATGAGTGCTTTTTTATTTCTTCTATTTTCCAGATGGCGGTCAAGGCAGTTTTCTGTGATGTTGAGTTCGGCGCCATTAAACCACTTCACGTCGGCCTTGTGGAAATCGCCGCTAATAAGGTTGTCCCACTTTTTCTTCCAGACATAAGTCTGGGCCAGCTCACTCCAATACTCGGATTGTTCGCTACTTAGTAGATTAGACATATCTGATTCCTTCCATAAATGTTTATTGATGAGATAATTTTAGACCACTTAACTCAGCGATGACAAATTTTTGGGGCGGAATTGAAACTGCGAAGCTTTCCTTAAATAACCAATTTTACAATGGCTTCATTGTACTGGAGTCCTTTTCTCAAGTTTAGATCAATTTATCCGATAAGATAGATTAGATAGGAGTCTCTTATGAAGATGTTCACATACTTTTTTGCCGTCATGATGTTGAGTGCTAACAGTTACGCTCAATTGAAATTTGGAGACCGAGCGGCCTCTCCTGGACTCCAGTTCGGTGACATTAATAAGGCCACATCATGCGATAGAGACGGCCTATTTTTAGCAGCACCAACTTACGGTCTAGGTGCCTTTTTAACTAATGGAACTAAGATTAATAAATTCACTTCTTGTTATGAAGGAAAATCTGCTGCTTTTGGGGCAGAGAGATACAGTCTGACCAGATGTCAGCAGGCCATCGAATGTAAAAAGATGTGGGATGACTCTCAAGCAGACAACATCAACATGGTTCTCAATAAAATTGTTGCCAAAGACTACGGTAAAAACGTTCTTAAGCAAAGTATCGACTCGATGGAGAATTTGGAAGAGCTTAAGAGATTTGCTTTTAGAAAATATGGGTTGATTGAAAAGGGATGCCAAAATCGTTTTGAATTAAAGGCCAATGATTCATGTCGTCCAGATCTTCTTGTGGGGATTTTTGAAAATTTCCAGGAGAAGTGTTTGGGAGGAAGCTCATGTTTTAATAAAAAACTGGGTGGAAATGACGTCGTAGAAAACTATAGCGATTTTAAGCAGGCCCTAAAGACACCAAAAGAGAAATCAAATTTCATGCTCGATTTCCTTTATAACAGAGTGAATGCGACCAACGCTAAAAACCTGGCCGATGATAAAGTGAGAATGGAGAAGCTCTCTGTTCTTGTAACATCTGAACATTTTAAAAAGGCCACAGCTGATCAGAAGATGGACCTATTCTTTGATGAAATGGGAACTGATATGCTGGATAAGTTAAATGACCCAGTCCTGGCAATGGATTTTGGTTCTATGCTTAACAGTGACCTGCTTAAAAAGAGCCCGAAGTACAAGCAGCTTTCGGCCATTCTTTCAGATAAAGACCTGACGAAAGAATCTTTCACTGAAAAATTTGAAGGTTATAGAAGAAACCGTGTAACAGAAATCCTGCAAAAAGGGGAATTCTGTGAAAATACTAAAAAGATGCAAAACATTTGTATTGAGGTCACAGGTATCGCTGACGGTAAAATGCTTCCGAAGGATGCTACTAACGCCGATCACATTTCTTCAAAGCAAGTAGAGCAAGATTCTGATTATGACCGCCTGAAAATTCTTGCGAGTGCTAAAGAAGGTGATGAAGACAAGATTAATATGTTCATTGAAGCCAAGCGCTGTACAGTGTTTGATTTAGGAAGTGACCGCTTTAGCTTAAATGGTAAGGTTATTGATCCATTTGGTAATATTGCCTCTTCAATGACTAGTGGTATGGTTTATGACGGCCATGAAAAATATAGTGGAACGAAAGACGCTACCAGAGAAGATTCAATTACTAACTATATCGGGCAGACCGGCGAATATTACACAAGTAAAAGTGATAGTTCTCGCTCGGGGAGTAGTTCATTAGGTGAGAGCACTCCTGGAGGCGATATTCAGGTTCACGAGGAAAGTAGTGAAGGCCTTGCCGGTGGATTTAACAATGCTATCAGCAATCAGATTCCAATGAATAATTACAGCAGTACTTTTGCAGACTCATACAATGCAAACCAGTTTGGATCAACTTTTGTTGACCAGACTGCACTGACTCAGCCTGATGCTAAAAAAGATGAGGCCACAAGCTCAGAGTCCTCTGCTTCAGGAGCAACGGCTTCGGGAGCGATGAACGATAAGGTCAACGACTTAATGAAGCGTCTTTCGGCAGCTGAAGAAAGAGTTGAGAAAATGAAGGCCGACAGCGAAGCTGCTGAAGCCGACAGAGCGAAACAAAAGAAAATTGAAGAAGAAAATGCATTGATCAAAGAACTAAGAGGACAGATCACTGACCTTAAGTCTCAGTCTAAAAAAGAAGCGACTGTCGCGACTACTCCGGTTCAGACCCAAGAAGCGCAGAAATCAGTAGCATCAAATTATAACAGCTACAGTTCATCTCCGGTCATGGGTTATACGCGAGGGGAGTCGGCAACGGCTAAATCACAATCCGCTGAAAATTTTGATTCGGGAAGATCATCGCAGGCTTCACCGACATCTGGGTCATCTATCTCAAGATCAGTGGCCTCTTCTTCAGGTGCAGTGTTAACTTCGACATCTAATAACGATGGAGTTAAAACGACAACTCTGGCCTCGGGACTAGTTCTTACGACAATTGATGGTTTGACATCTGAAAAGGCAACTCAGACGATCTCTAACCGAATTATGGAACTTAATGGTGCTCCTTTTTACATTGAAGAAGGTGGTCTTGTTAAAGAAATCATTCCCGTCGTTAAAGATGGTAAGGTTCTTCTTGATGACAAAGGAAACCCAATCTTTGAAAAGATTGTTAAAGGAAAAGTAGGTGATAAGAAGTTTGCTAAAAAAGGCAAAGAGCGCGAGCCGGCAAGCATTACAGACGCTGCTGATTTAAAACGTGATCAGGAAGAAAAGGTTAAGCGCGAGAGAGCTGAGTATTTGAAACTAAAAAATATCACTAACGGTGCTATTAACAAAAAATAATCCCCACATCATTCATTGATTAGAAAAGGCCTCGCTTTATGCGGGGCTTTTTTTTGTCTTCTTATTGTATCTAAAATGATACGCCCATATTTGAATCTAATACGCTCTCGATGTTTTTTATCGTTTTATCAATTGGTTATACACTGAAAAACTTGGCACTCAGGTTGTAATAGCGTCTCCATAATGGAGAGTGATTATGAAAAACTGGGTACTGTCTTTAGCTATTTCAACGAGTCTTTTGCCGGCCTTTGCTCACGCGGGATGGGGCTGCTCGAAATCCATTAGAGAAAATGCCAGCGCAGTAGAGGCCATTAAATTTCTTAGGCCTTATGAAGGAAGCTTCAACCTTGGCTCTTGCTCTATTGAATTGCAGGTTTGCGACTTGAATGTTCCTGCAGACGACAATGCCAGTTCATTTGCGGCGGACATCGTGGTGATTAACCGTTCAGGTGAGCGCTACATTCCTTTTTTCATCAGCACCGAAAAAACAAAATGGCAAAAGCAAGTGACCTTCCAGAATCAAAGGGCCTTTGTCTATCGCCTGAAAGACTGGAATGAAGACCCGGAAACAGGGAAAGACGAAAAATACGATATCGAGTTTATCCGCAAAGAAAATTCAAAAGAGCTTGATTACATCGAAGTTGGCTTCACTAGTGAAGTTGAAAGAGAAAGAGAAGGTTATGTGCCTCCTAAGTGGATGGCCTGCGGTTTTGAACGCGAAGCTTATCTTAGAGAACATCCGGTAAAACATAAAATTAAATCATTTTGGTGGTGGTTAACACACCTAAAAACACGTTAGGGGGAATTATGAAAAAAACAATGTGCTTAAGTTCAATGCTGCTTTTAAGTCAATCGCTTTTTGCTGGCGTATCGCCTGCTGATGGGCAGTTTGCTGTGCTAAAACCTCAGTACTCATGTGAGGTTAATGTTCCAAAAGGTAGATCGTCTTCACAGATTTATTTCAGTAAAGACTGTCAAACGGCCTACGTACTGCCATCACTTAATATGAGAAAAACGGTTCTAAAACCTTATGTGACAGCTGATGCTGGAATTTGTACTCGTTATACGCAGGTGATTAATTCATTAAATAAGGTGGATGCTAAGGTTGAAAAGTTAGATGAAACAATTGATAAGCTTCAAGAAAGTTATGCCAACGCCAACAATGACAGTGATAGAAGAGTCTTAAAAGAAAAATTGGACTATTTTCAGGGGGCCAAAGAGGCGCTCGTTAAAGAAAGAAATGTGGCGCTTGATCCATTCTATAATACTTCAGCTCTAAGAGCTCAGATCAGAGTTGAATCTGACATTATGGATGAAGTTGCAGCTTTCCAGACAGAAAACCTGAACGCTGTAAGCTCAGCAGAGCGCGTTTTCCCAGTGAGATTTGCTCCAGCTCAAACGATTGATTCATTGCTGGCCATTTCTTCAAAAGATGCAAAAGGGTATTTAGGAAGATCAGTTTTAAAGATTGATTTCCCAGGAACTCGATATGTACCAACAAAAGAAGAAAAAGATTATTACTCACCACTGACGACTCTCATCAATATGAATGGATCTATGAGTGGTGTGGTTGACATTTCAGCCGTTAGTTACTGTTCGGCATTGGCAAAAAGAAAAGACTTAAATCCTTCTGACGAAGAAGATTTAGTAAGCCTGTTTCATTCAGCGGTGGCCTTAAACTATGACTACCAGGTAAGAGTTCAGGCCGGAGTAAGGCTGCATATGAAATCGACTTTGGAGATGAAAGATTTCCTTTCGCGTATCCAGGAAAGAATTGTGAATACAGCTTATTCAAGAGATCAATTCTTGGGAGCGATGGTTGAAGGTGGAGTTTTAAACAATTTGATCATTGATATTGATGACCAGGGACAAGAAGTAGACCTTTCAAAAATTGTTTTTTCTGAAAATGGAGATGGCGAAAGTGAAAACTTAAACCCAATGGCACCACTTATTGGAAAATTTATCAAAATGCACCTGGATAGAATTGAAGAAAAATTGGAAAAACATGGTCTTTTAAAATCAGTGACAGAGACACGTGCCAAAGAAATCCAAGCGCAGACGAGACAGGAAATTGGTGGATACAGAACAATCTGTAGCTCGAGATCAAGCTGGTTTAGTAGCCATAAATCATGCAGCCAGCAACCGGTTTATGTCACGGTAAATTATCCGGGGGTCTCAGAGCTTCTGAAGTTAAACTCGGACACTTCTAAGATTGAAGATGAAGTAACGTTTGAAACACATCAAACGACAACAGTAAGACACTCTTCAACTTTTGGAAAAAGATAATTAAAAAAATAAAAGGGGATATTATGAAAACAGCATTAATAATGGGACTACTGGCAGTACATACAACAACGATGGCCGAAACCAATTGGGATCAGCTTGTTTTAGAAGCACCGGAAGCAAAAACTTACCGAGTGGAGTTGGATAAACGTTTTGTCGAGTTCGACCTGGTGAAATTTAACAGTGGAAAAGTGCGCTTTAACGGTTTTTCCCGTTTAAGCAGCAAAGATAAAGTAAAACTTGTCTACCACATGAAGAAAAAAGGCCTGGAAGAGGCCTGCCGAGATTATGCGGAACTTGGTGGACGCTATAAATTCAAGGCCGAGCTGGTTTTTAAAAAAGGAGCAGTCGCAAAAGACTTCTCTTTTAACCTGGATGGAAAAAACTACAGCAGTGCTGATTTTGATAACCAGTTGAGCATTGGAAAAGTGGCAGTAGAAGATCTGGGGCCATCAGACCGTTCACCATACACTAACAGTGCCAATGATGAAATTTCTGAATACTCAGAGCTTATGAACTCGGCAATTGAAAACACACAGGGTGACACAGTGGTTGTGGACCTTTCAAAGAACTTGGGAATTGCCTGTGATATTGGACTTGGTTTTATTAAACCTGTTGTGACTCAAACGATTTCTTATGAGAAGGCCATGCCTAACCTGAGCTACTGGATTGATCAAAAGAGTTATAGCGAACTTTATCGTCTCTTTAATGATGAGATGAAAAAAGTGACTCCTTCTGTAGAGCGCGATGTTCAAAAATTCAATGAAGGACTGGTTCTTGGATGGTCGCTGGCCCAGGGGAATGAGCGTTTAAAAGATGTCGTCTTAAAAAATGGAGATAAAGGAGCAAAACTTCTAAAGTCACTAAAAATGAAAAGTGAATCTAGCGAAGCGACTGAATCAATGTGGCGACAAACTTTTGACTACGCAAAGCCTACGTCATTAATGACGAATCAGAAACTCTCAATTGTTTCAGGCGATGTGTTTGTTGAAGTTCTTAACGAATAGGTGATGTATGAAAACTCAATCTTTATTCTTCGTTCTTCTTCTCTTGTGCTTTTTTGGATGCGGGAAAAATGGTGGAAGTGAAAAACCGACTGAAGCTTCAGGTCGTGAGGAAAACCAAAGAATAGAGTACACGGAAGAAGAAAAGGCCTATGCTTCGGAACTAAAATTATGCTCAAGTATTTGGGAGGAAGAAAAAGTTCAGGAAGAAAAAAGACCAATCGCTTTTGGGGCCATGTTGTACGATTGTTTGAAAATGAAAGAGCTCGACATTAAAAGCGCAGGATTTTTATACACTGAATTTGAAAATAAAAGACAAGGCAAGGCCATCAATTTCGATCAAATGGCAAAGGTCTTGTTAAAGGGGAGGAAATCATGAAACTAAAATTAACAGCGGCAATCGCTTTATCATTATCAGGATCTGCTTTTGCTGGTCCTATTTACTCAACGTCTTGTGATGTGGCCCGTGAGATCGTTGTCCCGGAATACTCTTCAGGTTATTTTATGGATAAGACTTGTAAAAAAGCTTATGTCCTGCCGCCATCAATTGGTTCAATGACCGTGAGTGGAAGGACAGTGGGAGATATTTCACGTTGTAAAGAGATTAAGCAGTTTAATAAAATGCTTAAAACGATTAACACCAATATTAACGATGCAGTCAAAGCAAAGAAAAGTGCTGAAGACGTTAAGGCACTATTTGATCAAAGAAAAATGATCGCTGATGAATTTGGAGATCTCGAAGGAGTAATGGGAGCTTCGGTGGAGCTTCTTTTTTCTAATGGAATCGATGATAACCTGGCCCGCTTTAGAGAGTTAAACCAGAATGTGGCGGTGGAATTTGTTCCCGTGCAATTAAAGAATCTTCAATTAAATTATAACCAAACGACACCGTTTGATTCACAAATGCAAGTGGCCTTTAATCAGACCATTCCATTAAGTGACCTCAATAATGTCGGCCCGGGCTCTTTTTCAGGCAGACTGGATTTGAGCCTGTTTGGGGCCTGTCCGTTGATTGATCCTTTCGAGAGAACGATTCCTGAAAAAATTAAAGCGCAGGATCTCTCAGGAATTATCACTCCGAACATGACGTATAAATACGATATCGGGGCAACTTACAAATACACGGCAACTTATAATTTATCCGGGCTCGCTTCGAAAATTAAATCGATGTCTTCTTCTGGAGGATTATTTAGTACGTCATCAACTTCAAAGTTGATTGAGACGGCGGAGAGCTCTGGGTGGTTTAACCTGGAAATGAGTTGTGATGACAGCCGCGTGTGTGATCAGGCAAAAATGGAGACGGCCCTGACAATTAAGCAGCGCCTTGTTCAGGAAGTACTAGACCAGATTGCCATTACTAAAGTTGGTTATTCAGTAAAACCGGCGGATGCTCCTGAGCCAGGGAAAAATGGAGCAAGCACCGCTTCGGATGCTTTAAAAAAATGCCCGAACACTTACTGTCAGGCTGCGGCCGTGGTTCTTGATGTGGCCTCAAGTATCTTTGGTGGTTCATCAAAGACTGACCAGTATATTGCTAAAAACAATCATCAGGTCACTGAGAGCGTAACTGAAAATCGTCCAATTGAGTTTATTGGCATGATGGGCTTTGGAAAAAGGAAATAAAAATGAAAGGTTTTATTGTCACAATTGTTTGTTTATTTGTTTTAGAGTCGGCCTATGCTTTTGAAAGAGAGGGTAAAAGATGGGTCGTTGAAAGCAATAATGTGCCAAGCTGTGTTTTATACAGAAAGCGTGTGGCCAATTACTATCAGCGCCTTTCTGAAGTGAGTTTTGCCGAAAAGATTTCTAAAGGTCAGCTCACTTTGAATGAAGTGATCCGCCTGACGGAGTTATGGAAGAGAACCAATATTCCTCTTAATCTGGAAGCAGTGGCCATTTATAAAGAAAGACTGATTCTGACTTCTCAGGAAATGCTGTTTTTTAAACAAGAAAATAAAGTGGAAGTTCAGTCCGAATTTTTTAATTGGGTCAATGACCACTTTATTCTTCCTGAGAGTGTGATGCAATTTAGTATCAATGAAAGAGAAGGAATCGTTGATGTCGAGATCTCTCTTCCTTACGTCCAGGCCTGCCTGGGAAGTTATGGAGTGGATGTTTTCCTGACTCGTCCAACAGGGCAGCGCTACCAGCTTCAATTCTCTTTGGATAAACACAGAAGTGATCGCTATGACCTTATTCAAGGGTTCTTTCCGCCTCTGGCCGAAAGGACTCTTGCCCACCCTTGAGCGGCCTTGTCCGGGCCGCTCTTTTTAGCCTGTTATCATAGAGTTAAAGGGATATTTCTAAATGAATTAATTTCACAGGTCCACTAAAGTGTTTTGATCTATGCTAAAAATGCTCATGCTTAAAATACTGGTTATCGACGATGATAAATTGTCGCGAATGAAAATTAAGTCCCATCTTGCTGACCACCATGTGGTGGAAGCTTCTTCGTATGAAGAAGCGGTAGAGAGACTGACTCAAAATTTTGATTTGTGTTTTATTGATCTCAATTTAGATAACACAGAAGTCCTTCTGGGTTTTGAAATCTTAAAAATCACTGTTCAAAAAGGAATCTATAGCGTTGTTATGTCTTCATTGCATGATGAAGAAATCATCGAGCATGCTTATGAATTGGGTTGTAATGATTATTACACCAAGGGAACAGAGAAAAATAGTATCGCCGACACACTTAATCGCTTTCTTTTAAGCAAGAACGACTATCTGGAGAATCACTTTTTTAAAGAGATTTTTCCGACGAAATCAAAAGAACAAAAGAATATCTTAAAGAAAATTATCCCGGTTATTCAGACTGAACTGCCGATTTGCCTTCTGGGTGAAAGTGGGACAGGGAAGACTTTCCTTGCCAAAGAAATCCATGAACAGTCAAAGAGACCCGGTCCATTTGTTGCGGTAAACTGCGCGGCCTTAAGCGAAGAACTTCTGGAATCAGAACTTTTTGGGCATGCAAAAGGCGCCTTTACCGGAGCAACTTCAGATTCTAAAGGAAAGCTGGCCCTGGCCAACCATGGGACACTCTTTCTTGATGAGATCGGTTCAATGTCAAAAGGGCTTCAGGCCAAACTTCTTAAAGCGATTGAAGAAAAGTCATTTTACCAGGTGAACTCGGATAAACTGATTAAGTCAGATTTCAGAATTATCTCGGCGACTTTGGATAATCTGGAAGAGAAAATAAAATCGGGCGAATTTCGTTTTGACCTTTTCCAGCGTCTATGTGGACTCAACGTCGAACTTCTTCCTCTGAGAGAGAGAAAAGAAGACATCCTGGATTTGATTAAAAAAGAACTTGTTCAAGTCTCGGAAAGTGGACGCAAGATCGTTCTTTCAAAAGAGGCAAAATCGATTCTGGAAAATCACAGCTGGCCAGGAAATATCCGCGAACTCAAACGTGTCTTCCAGCTGATTGCTATTGATAACAAAGGGCTTATTTCAAAAGACGATATCGAAAAGCACTTAGAAGAAAGAGCTTTCTCATTAAAAGGCAATCTTCTGGTAAAAAATCAGATGCAAATGGCCCTGACGATGGGACTTCCAGAGTTTTTAGAAGAGATTGAAAAAGAAGTTGTGAACCACGCCCTGGCCAATAACAATCACGCTATCAGAAAGACCCTGGCACAGTTAAAGATCAATCAGGCGAGGCTTTATAAGCATATCAAGTCGGGTAAAGGGGAATTGAGTGAAGTTCACTGATTTCCAGAAATACAAGCACGACACCATTGGGAAATTCGCCATTCTTAAAGAGATGATTGAATCGCTTGAAGAAGGGGACCTAAAGACCAAAGATTCTCAAGAAATTCTTGAGGCTGCCAATGAAGCCTTCGAAAAAATGCTCGTGTCCTCTCGTGAGTTTTTAAGTAAATCAAAGAATTAAAAAAAAAATGGCGTTTATCATTGTACACAGCTTGAGTACATATAATCCTATAAGAATTACATTTTCAGAGACGATTAAATTAAATATTGATAGTTCTTTTAACTGATCATTATTTATGGGGTATCTTGATGAAAAAGTTGTGCTTAAAAAAACATTCAATATTGGTGGCCTTGTTGGTCCTGGTAAGTTGTTCAAAAGAGACACAGACTATCAACCAAACAATTCAAAAATCAGAATCAAATTCAGTAAAAAAAATAGCCGCAGATGGTGAAGTTAATTTAGATTGGGCCTCAGTCGCGAAAACGGAATTTATCTACTCTTTAGGGGCTTTCCCAGACAAGAGAAGTGTCGATTACTTTTCTTTAAGTGAATTTTTGGATCCACAAACTAATAAAAAAAATTTTTTAGTTTCAGGAAAATCAATTCTTGTTGAAGAAGGTTCACCATCAGACATTAATCTCTCTGAAAACTTAGGAACAGTGACAATCGAGGCCGAAGAGCTTGTCATTAAAAAGAAGTTATTGCTTCCTGGGGCCCAGGTTATTCTAAACGTTCAGAAACTCATTTTTGAAGGAAATGGAAAGATTGTGACTACTCCTCATGATTTTTCAACGAGGGCCGAAGTAAAAGGCAATGGGAAAAAGGGTGCACGTGGTGGAGATATTATTTTAAATGTATCGGAGCTTTATGCTGATGCTGGGCAAGTTCGTTTTGATCTTTCTGGTGGCAGGGGGCAAGAGGCAGGTCTAGGCGTTACCGGCAAACCAGGAAGGTCGGTTTATCCTCTTTATGAGGGAACAAATATTATTAGAGAGTGCGTGACACGAATTGAGGAGTGCAATGAGGTAGATAAAGGGCTAGAGCATAAATTCCCTGTCGAGTGCCGCGGTGGAAATGACAATCCGACAGCGGGAGCTGTTGGAGAAATCGCAGGTCATCCTGGAGCAGGAGGGGATAGTGGAAACATTTATTTGCCAGAGTCATTGCTTCAAATTGAAAAAGGTCTTTTTTTGACAAAACCTGGTGAGGTGGGGAAGGTCGCGGCCGATACACCATATGGTGCAGATGGAACACCTTTTGAATTTCAAGTTAAAAATATCACAATAAAAAAAACAAGAGCGAAATGTACAAGTGGGTATAATGGGCATGCTACGGTTACTAATCAAGAAAGCTTTATTAAGGGAGTGATTGAAAACTCATCAAAAAATAAAGTAATACCTTCACCTAAATCTCCCCTTGAGAGTTCATTAGGTGGAAGTGTGCTTCCATTAGGAGTAGAGAGAAGAATCTTTACAGGCAGATTATTGATTCATCAATTTAATTACGCCAAAGACCTATACCGCAATAATTACTTTAATGAAGCTCAAACAGAGTTGAAAAATGTTTTAGTGGCTTCGGAAGCTATCGTTGAAGACGTCCAGGCATCTCTAGTTCAAAGAGAAGCACAGATACTTCTTAATCAGTTATTGTCGCAAAAAGATTTTTATGGGATGCCCCTAGATGCGGTTCCGCAAATATCTTTAGTTAAGCTTTTGACAGCTTATAAGAAAGAAATTGATGACTCGTTTGAGACTCTTAAGTTTACAAGCTATTTTGCTAATAAAGTGAAAACAGCACAAGAAAAGAGGAATCGTTTTCTTGAAAACAAGGAGCATCTTTCGCTTAGAGTTGAGCAGTTAAAGGAAGAAAACGATGAAGCTTATAAAGCCTTTCCTCTTATAATTAAAGAGATTGAAGAGCTAAAGAGAGACCAAAAAGCTTTTGATGTTGCACTTGCCGAAGTTGAAAATGAAATAGAAAAAGAAGCACAAAGAAATATTGATACGAGAAATAAGAAGAAAAAGCTTATTGGAGCGATAAGGCTAGTGGCCACTCTTGCAAAAGTTTCACCTGTCGGTCAACCAGCAGCGGCTGCTATTGGGACTTCAATAGATACGATAGTATCGGCAACCGAGAATGAGGATAGCAGTATCTTAGACAAGCTTAAAACCGGGTATGACATTTTTCAAAGTGTTAGGGATATTGATTTTAAGAAGTCTAAAGAAAACTGGAATGAGAAATATAGCAATCTTTACTACGATAAATTCAAAACAAATAATCCGGAAATAAAGGATCATCGTTTTGAGAAATATTTAAAGAACACTTTTGAGACAACTAAGCCACTATTCGATGCAGCTAGCAAGTATTACAAGGATTATATTGCGACGGAAGTTCCACGCTCAGAGTATGAGGCAGAAGTTCAAAAGATCAAATCGATGAATCCTCGCTTTAAGACACTTGTAGAAAAGTTGAGTCTTCTGCAAGCAAAGAAAGAGCAGGTTAATAATCTCTTAATCGAAACTCTTTCAATAATTAATCAAACAGAATCAGAAATTAATAATAGCTATGTAATGATTGCTGCAGCAGAGTCAGACTACTTAAACTTTTCGAGTGGTTTAAACTTTTCGGTTAACGATTCGATTGAGTTTTACGAGAAAAACGCGAAAAATTCTTTGATGAAGTATAAACTCATTTTAGCAAAAGCTTCTGTGTATCGTTTACTTACACCTATTGCTGCTAATTTAAATATTCAGAAGATTGAAGAGCAAATAGTTCGTTTCGCCTCAAGTAACGGTGAAACGATTGATATTGAAATGCTCAAGAGGCTATACAAGGCTGATTTATCAAACATTGCTGACAATATTTTTACCCAGATAGAATCGGGATCATTAAAAGAATATGAGGGAGAGATCTTAGTAGATTTAAATAAGAAGGAGATCAATGCCTTATTGAATAACAAGCAAGTTGCGATTTCTCTTGGTGAGAGAAGCCCACTGAAGGCCAACGAAGAGAATGCAAGAGTTATTTCTATTTCACTGAACGATGTTGTATTACGTTCAGAAGGTAAAAATGGTAATGTCGACTTTATTGTCAATCATGGAGGGCAGTCTTTCATTACCAAAGATGGAAGAGAGTATAAATTTACTCACATTAACGCAAACGACATTTGGATTTCACGTCTTGATCTTTCACGTGGAACGACAACGCTTCTTGAAGAGTCTCCAGACACTGAAAATCTTTTTTCTGCTTTATTTGATGACAACCGTGCTCAAGAAAAAGGCAGTCTTTATGGCCGAGTAGGGTTTAATTCAAAGTTTTTTATTAAACTGGTAGGGAACCTTGCAGATCTGGATATTCAATATGCCCAAATTAAGGTCAAGTATAGTTTTTCTCACAAAAAATAAGACAGGACTAAATTGGTAATTTACAGAGACAAAAAGTGAGGCCAGAAAATGGCCTCATTTGTAAATGGATACTTTAGCCAAATAGGCTAAATCAAAAAATGAGCACTTAATCTGTATCTATTTTAGTACACCAACTGTAAATATTTTAAGTTGGAAGATTCCATTTGAAATTGGGTCAAACAACAGGTAAGTTCCAACTGCTTTTTAGTAGCGAAAAAGGGGAGAAAAGATGAAAATAAAAGCAGTATTGGGATCGACAGTTTTAGCAGCAGCTTTATCGGCACATGCACAGACAGCGGCAGTAAAACTTCCGCCTTCGATTGAAGTGAAAAAGCCTCAAGAAGTTAAACTTCCAGAAGGCCAAAAGCATGTGAACAAAGACGTATTGATTAAAGATGTGTCTGAAAAAATTAAAGCAATGAACGAAAACTCTAGAACTGAAGTTGTTGGTATTTAATTGAAGTTTTTAGTGATGGTATTTTTTATGACTCTTTTAACGAACACAGAGGCCAAAACTCTTCAAGTGGGAATGCCTCATGTTCCAGAGCGCTTGAACCATCTTGAGATTCACTCGCTTTATGAGTATGTGATATTTGATGACCTGCTTAGACCTCTTGTGAAGTTTGACACTAACGGTGAAATTTCGGCAGACCTGGTTTTGAAGTGGGAGATCAAAGAAGATTATAAAAAATTTATCTTCACACTAAAAGACAATCAAACATTTTCTGATGGAACTCCTATCACCACCAATGATGTGGTGGCGTCTTTAAAATACCTGAATGCCGGTCCGGATATTGTTCATGGAGATGGCAAAAAAATTAAGAAAGTGTCTCTGATTGATAAAGCGCGTTTTGAAATTGAGCTTTTTGAGTCAGACCCTTTTTTTCTGACAGAACTTTCCTCTCCAGAGTACAGAGTGACCAAGCTTGATAGTAAAGAATACAAAGTGACTTCTGGCCCTTATGTTGTTTCTGAAGGTTCAGCAAAATCTGGTTTCACCCTTAAACTTAATAAGAACTATCCTTTCCCAAAAACGGTGAAGTATGATCAGGTTCACTTTGAAGGCTACAATGTAGAAAAGCCCATCACTGATGAACTCTTAAAAAAGTTTGATGTCATCTGGCCTAAATCGACAATCAAAAAAGAAGAACTGGCCAGGATTGAGAAAGCTGGTTTTAGCCTTTATCAAATGAATTTGGGATTTTCTTTTTGGTTTGCTTTAAATCCAAAAAACTTATCTCTATCTGAACGCGAAAGCATTTCAGAACGCGTGACAAAGTATTGGAAGGGAAGCACTTTTTTTATTGAAAACAATCTCATCCCTTCTTCTCAGCTTTTTTTACCATATGGTCCAGGACGTATGAATGAAGCTGAAATTCAGGCCATTTCATCTAAAAAACAGGCAAGCGTAGAAATCAAACGCACACTTTCGGTGCTATTGCCTAAAAGTGTTCAAAAAGAAATTGAAAATTCGCTCAAGGCTATTGGGGCAAAAACTAAAATTGAGTATTACGAAAATTTCTCTGAGTACGCGACAATGATCAAAGCAAAAGATTATGACATCGTGTTTGTAAACAATGACCTCTCATCAATCGATTTGCGCTCAAGTTTGATTGTGACATTCAATCCTTCGAGACCTCTGGTCTTTGTTGATGAAAAAAATAAGCAGTTTAATGAACTGCTAAAATCTATAAAAACAGAACAAAATACATCTCTTCGTTACCAGGGAATTAAAAAACTGGGGCAGAAGGTTTTAGAAGACGCTCTTGTTGTTCCTCTTTATTATAAAATGGGTGTTGTCCTGACGAAAAAAGGCATCGACCTAAGCGACTGGAACAAGGCCGGGGCCGAAACATTCTCATGGAAGATCAAGTAGTCTCGTTTTTTCATTCACTAAAAGAGAAGTTTCCTTCAATTAACTTTGAAGTCATTCATAATTCTTTTTCTAAAGACCTGATACATTTTGTTATAAAGGACGAAAACGACAGGGGGTTTGGCGGTGCCAACTCTCAGTTGCTTGCGGCCCAAAAGGCCTATTCAGAGTTTATTGAAAGAAAGGCCATGGGCGAGCTCAACAGCATGTTTGGTGTCGCTTTTAAAACCTCTAATGGTTTTGCAGCTCATTTAACCTATGAAGAGGCGGCCGAGAGTTCAAGACAAGAGATTATTGAAAGAGATGCTCTTCTTTTATCATGGCATGGAAAAATGGCCCCTTACTGGGTAGGAGAAGCAGAGCTTTTGGCAATGCTTTCCGAGGGGAATAAAAATATCTATCGTGAACATCTGGCCCATAAGCTTGACCTTAGAATTGGTCTCATTGCGATGAGTGAGGGAATCTATACGGCCTTAGGTTGTGTGAAAATGTCAAATGGAGGTTTTTATATTGATTGTAAAAGCGGAATCTCTTTGGCGAATCTCTTTGACTCTTTGGTTGAGAGTCTGACTTTTCTTTCTCACTATATCGTTAAAGGATATACCAAAGAATTAAAAATCAAGGTGATCCCAGAAAAGCCTATGGATCATTTTGATTACTATATGAAACAAAGAAGCAACATTGATTGGTTTTTTAAAGGAAGTGAGAGTGTGTATGAGATCCCTCAGGGGCGCATTCGTACTTACAACTGTCACATTGATGAGCTTCTGGGGACAAAAACCAATCGAGTGGTTTGTTACTCTGAGAGCATCGACATGCAGACTTACTATTGTGGGAAGCTGAGTGCAGAATCCTATAATAAGACACGTTTTGAATCTATTTTTGGAAATTCATTTAGACCCAATAAGCAGGTTCATCCGCTGTCATGAAAACTAAAACAATCCTCATCTTCTTCCTGCTCTTGTTGGTTTTAATCTCGGCCGGATTAAGTGGAGGGCTGTATCTTTTTAACCGTGAAAAAAACGATGCTCTTAAAGACGCCCTTAGACTTCAACAGAAAAATTCTCTGGAGTTAATTACCGAACAGGTTTATGGCGATCTACTTATCGACAACACCATGGAAGTGGAAAGAAAGCTTAATGTCATGGTGGAAAAGAAAGTTATTGAAAGCTTCAGTCTAATGAAAGGTGAAGATCAAAAAGATTCTTCGGCCTTTTGTCAGGTCATTTATTTTGATAAAATTAATAAACAAGGGGTATGGGGAAATTTCTGTGTGAAGTTTTCTTCAGAGCATTTGGGAGTTAACACTCTTGATCTCAAAGGTTTGACGACTGCCGTGATTTTTCTATCGGCCTTTTTTCTAATGATAATTGTGCTTATTTTCCGCCAGGTGACTAAGCAAAGCCAAAAACTTCATAAAGGTGTAGAGTCTGCTTTATTGCATCCAGATAAAGACATTATCGGTAGCGATTTATGGGCACCAGTCTTAGGGCACCTTCGCCAAGAAGTCTCTCGCAGCAAAAAAGCAGAAGAAGAACTTTTAAAGAGGCAGATTGAGGAAGAAAAAATTCTCATTGCTCATCAGGTTTCTCATGATATCCGCTCACCATTGAGCGTTTTAAGAATGGCCCTGGATGAAGTCAGTGGTGTCGCTCTTGAGCAGCGCCTGATGATTGAAAACGCCATTCAACGAATAAATGATATTAGCGACAATTTGCTTCAGTCTTTTAAGAAAAAAGTACCAAAAAATGAACTTGATGAAATGGCATTAGCGCCAGTTCTTGACCAATTAGTTGCCGAAAAAAAACTCCAGTATAAAGGCCGCGAGGACATTACTTTTTCTTATCATTTTCCTTTAGAATTAAAAGAAGCAAAAATCAAAATTCATCGATCTGATTTTCAGCGACTGTTTTCTAATATCGTTAACAATGCAGTCGAAGCGATGAGTTCTGGCGGAGTGATTGATATTAAAGTGAGTAAACACTTTCCCTTAATCGTCATTTCTATTACTGATCAAGGTGCTGGCATTCCCAAAGAAATCCTAGGAAAAATCGGCGAGCGCGGTCTGACTCATGGGAAAGATGGGAGTGCGTCTGGATCGGGGCTTGGTCTCTCCCACGCCAAAGAGGCCATGAAGTCTTTTGCCGGACAATTGGTCATTGAATCTAAAGAAGGAAAGGGGACCACAATAAATCTCTCTCTTCCTGCGGCCTTTGGCCATGAAGAAGACGCGACTTCTTTTTTTGATTATGTCTTTATCGATAACGATAAAATCATGCGCCTGGCATGGGAGCAAAGAGCGAGAAAGAATAAAGTGAAACTACTGTCACTTTCAACCCTTGCCGAGTTCGACGAATACCTTCAGCAAATTGATAAAGAAAAAACATGCATCTATATAGACAGTGACCTGGGCGAAGAACAAATCCCTGGAGAAGAGTTTGCTTTAAAACTTCACAAGGCCGGTTATCAGAAGCTTTTCATGGCCAGCAGCCATGAGATGCCCGAATTCTACCCCTGGCTAAGAAACAGTGGGAAAACCTGTCCTTTTTAAAAAGCTCACTTTTTTGTCACCCAAAAATGACTAGTTTTTAGACATCTTAGATACCAATCAGACTATTTTGAGCACATTACTCAGGTAAATAAAGCCACTTACCCGATCTTTTTAATATCACGACTAAAGTGTTTGCCCGGATCTTTCGATAACTAGCCTATAATTCTAAAAATATAAGAATTAGGACTAGGAAAAATGAGACTGCAAATTTTGAAAAACAGGCCTTTAAAATTGTTGGCCATCCTTACGGTTACGATGCATTCCTTTGCAGTGTGTGCATTTATGTCTCCATCAAACACTAATGCTCCTGCTCAAAAGCCATCAGTGGTCACTTCAGAGATAGTAAAAGTGCTGCAAAAAGATTGTGTCACTTGCACGCCTGATTTAGCACCAGGGTTTCCTTTGACAGGCAATAGGTCGGCGAGAGCGATTGCGATGGTTTCGGATAAGGCGATGAGCCAGGAAGAGCAATCATTCTTCATCTATCTTTCTGCTTACTGTATGACTGTTCCAGGATTAAGAGGCGAGAAAGATTTTAATAAGAAGATGTTGGACTCAATGAAAGAAACAGCTGTAAATGGAAATATTGATGGTTATTGGCAAGAAGCAGGCTGTGAGCCAATGTATATTGCTCAGACAATGTCTCCATTAATTCATGTCATTGCAGAAAACTCAACAGATAGAATGCAATATATGTTGTATTTGAAGAAGTATTATACAAATAAAAAAGATCCAGGAACTTTTAGAAAGATTATCAATTCTAAAAATAGCCAAGGGCAAACAGTTCTTGATTATATTCAGTATGCTTTTAACAATAGACGATTTGCCAATATTGAAGAAAAAGGTCTGAATGAGTTTATAAAATTTTTGTGTGAAAATGGGGCAGAGTATTCAAAATCTCCTGGAAAGCGATGTCCTGCAGAATATTTAACTTTATATAAGTAGTAATGAGAAAAGATTTTAAGAGCCTATTAATATTATCAGTGGCTGGAGTATTATCTCTGGCTTCTGCATTTGCAGATGATGCAAAAATTCCATGCTTAAAAAAGAATGGTGGGATTGGTTTAAATAGTCTTTCAGCTTTTGACTGCAATTTAACAAAAGCTGTATCTAATGATCCTAAAGTAAAAAATGCATTTGAAGATAAAGTTAACGATAAGCTTGCTGATAAATTAGCTACAAAAGCGAGTCAAAGATTAGAAGAAATCGTTATCATGGATAGATATTTTGATCAGATTGGTCTCGATCTGGGAATGGATTCAAAAGATGTAGAAAGAAAATGTCGTCTTGATGTTATCGCTAGCCCAAAATGTGGAAGTGGAGCAGATGAAAAATTATATGCTAATAAATTAGCTCATTTGCTAAATAAATTCCCTACTGCATCTCTGGGAAAAGGCCAGAAAGATAATCTCTTAGAAAGAATGCGCGCCAAAATGGGAGAACTAAGAGGAGCAAAACAGAAGAAAGTTAATAGCTGTCCAGCCTCAGGAACAACGGGGCATTTCTTTTTGGATTCACAGTTTAGTCAAAGTGCTGCGGTCGATTTTATTTCTTCATTGCAAGCAACAGGTGGAACGGCTATTGCTGCGAAATTTAGAATTGAGAAGTTTTATGAAACCTATCCTCAATTTAAGATGCTTAAAGACGCTGAGAGCTTAGGACCGGAAGGAGCTGCTCTTTTAAAGAAATTTGAGCAACAGATGAAAAGCTATCAAGCAAAAGATGGTTCTCAAAAAATCTTTATTGATAAATTTTTTGATTCCAAAGATACCCAACAGCAATTTGCTAAAGTTTTAGCTAATAAATGTGAAACGATCGCCAAAAACATTGAAGAATATCTTTGTAATGACCTGGATCATTTGGCAATGAATGATGAGTTTGCATCCGAATTCTTTAAAGGAGAAGGGGAAGAAACTGAAGTTAATCGTACAATCGCCAAGGGATTCAGTTGTGGCTTAAAAAATGCTGAAGGCGAGGATGAAGGGAATAATGCTGTTTTTACAAAAGGTGAAACAGTTGCATCTTGGGACGAAAAATTTCTTGAAGATACTAGAGCAATCCCAACAAATAATGATATTGCTATCATTGTAGATAACTTTTGCCGTCTTTACGACTGTAGCAATCCACAGGTGAAAGGGTTTAATTCTTGTAAAAATGGTGGGCCACTAAAAAGTGAAGATCTACTGAAACTTTGTCAAAAGTCAGATGATATAACAAGCTGTGACCAACAAATTCAAAAACAAATTACCTTTTTAAAGTCATTAGAGAAAGATGAAGAAGTTGTAAAATATGCAAAAGGTTCATCAGAATCTTATTTGAATGGAGAAACTACGAAAGCGAGAGGGTTTTCATCTTTCTATCAAAACTTCGTAGGTGTTGAAGGAACTCTTCTCGCCGAGGGTAAAAAAATCACTCCAATCACTGTTGCTGAAAAAACAGCTGAATTCGTAGAAAAGAAAATTGATCCAGGTGTAGCTTCACTTTCATCGTCTGCTCAATTGGCCCAAAATAAAATGGCCATGAAGCAAGAGACTCAAGGTGATATGGTCAATAATCAAATGATGAGAAATGACGAACGCTTCAATTCATTCGTCTCATCTAATCCAAATAGTGCGAATGAAGACTTTAGAAGAAGCCTCGTTCACAATAATATGAAAGGGGGCGCAGAGACTGTTGCTTCGAAGGCGAAGAAGTCTGATGCCTCATCGGCCGAAAATGACCGCACGGAAGAAATGAAAAAACTTCGTGCAGAGCTGGCAGAAGCTATTAATAGTGTAAAAGGAACTGATGAGGAGAAACTCTCGACGATTGCGGATAATAACCGCATGGTGCTTGCTCCAAAAGGATCAAGTGCTGAAGTTGCAAGACCAGTTAACCTAAGTCAGGCAGAACAGAATAGATTAGATCAGTATCGTGATAATTTAAGTGCATGGGAGTCTAAGCTTCGTGGCTGGCAAAACCAACTGACAGACAGAGAAATCAGCCGTGGGGCAGGAAGTTCTGGTAACTCCGCCAATGCTGCAGATCCTAGAAGAAATACAGCATCGGATGATTTTGGTTCGAACTCAGCATCTAATGATTATGGGTCATCTGCGGTAGCAGGAAGACTTTCGAAGTCGAGTGCCGGAGCTTCAGGCGCCGTTGCTAACGGTAAGGGCGAAGCTGAAGCGACAAGAGCTCAGGGGGCCGAAGGGGTTGAAGGTGAGCAGTCTGTAGTGAATTCAGAAAATTTAGCGACTTTAAGAAAAGAGTCTTTAAAGAGTTTAGGTATTGTGCCTGCAGACTCATTCATTATCAAAGTTCGCCACCTGGATAAGATTTACGATATACCTGTTAAGACATTTTCATACAACGGTAAGAGTATGTTTGTGCCTCTTTTAAATGAGAGAAACAAAGATCTTGCCCGCATCGTTTACAACAGCCCGCTCTTCAACGACTACCGCCAGTATCAGGCAGAAAAAGACAGAGCTTCGAGATAAAATTTAGGAAAGCCTTCTTTAAGAATGATTTTTAAAAACTTGTAATGAATGATTCATGAGAAGTCATAGTTGTTTTATGCTCAATTAGTAGCGGGTCTTGGATAAGAACATCAAGAAGCATGGTTTCTGAAAGTAAACGTGATGGAAGAGAGCCTGAAGACATCGCACTTCCCCCTGCTATTAGAATTAGAAAACGAACAGCATCTCGAATAAGTTCATCCTTTTTATATGAAACCAAGACAGGATTTAGTTCGTGAATACGTGAAAGATCATATCGAAAATCACTTAATCGTTGAGTTAGAATAGAAACTTCTTTTTTTGCCTTTAGATGCCTTGGGTTGCTCGAAGTGGATAAGATATTTTCAGCCATATTAATTGCAGAAACGGCCATCCCAATTTCAGGGAAAATATATTGTGATTTACGGTTTGGTCTTGAGACTTTTTTGTCCAAAAGAAAAATGACTTGCTCTTTTTTTATAGAAAAACGAGTGAAGTTGATTTTCGATGTACTTGAGCCATTTATACATGAAAGTTTATAGGGTAGAACTTCGACATTCTCATTTCTTTTGAGAGTTGTCGGGAAAGGAATAATACTAAAAACTCTATCTTCTCCAGCTTCGAAGGCCAGCAGGATATAATCAAATATTCCCGTGCCTGTCGCCCATGGGATATGGCCAGTGATTAGATATTCATCATTGATAAGTTCGCCAGAAAGCGGAGCCTTTCCTGCATGGGCCAGGTGAGTTGTTCCAAGTCCAACAGTCTTTTGTGCGCTTAAAATTTCATCCCATAAGACTTGATTATTTTTTTGCCATTCTTCATGGCCTTGAAGTCTCTCGACTGCAGCTAAGTGTTGCCATAATGTAAATCCTAATGCTGTAGACGAAGTATAAACGAGTTCAAGGTCTGAATTTGTTGGGAGTTCTTTTTTTTCAGCGCATAGGCCTATTAAAATATTTCGTAATGCTATTTTAAGAGAGTGAGAATCGTCGGCAATCTGAGCTAATGATTGTGAAATTTGATTGAGGTAATCCTTTAAGGAAAAAGGTTTCTGAGAAAAAGTATTATTCATAACAATTATTTAGGCTGTTTTTTTTTGAATTGTGAAGAGTTTAAGTCTTTTTTTGAGCGAAAATAAGAAACTTAGGTCATTGATCAAAAAAAAAGGCCGCCTTAAAGGCGACCCTTTTCATATCTCAAATTAGAATAAGAAAGAAAATTTGAAGATGTTAACTTGGAAAGTTGGGTCAGTTTCGTCAGCAAAAACGTGAGTTACTGCAACACCTGGAGCGTAGCTTACAGATTCAGAAAGTTTGAATCTTTTTCCGAATTCAGCTCTTGCTGTGAACTCAGTGTTTTTATCTCCATTGATTGAAACTCTTGTGAAACCAGCTTTAACAGTTCCGTAGAAAGAGTTCCCTAGGTCTTGTGCGTTCATGTTGTAACCTGGACCAACAAGGAATGTGAAAGCGTTATCGTCATCAGTGAATGCACCTTCTAGTAATCCACCAACTTGTAGACCATTTTCGAATGCATGGTCGTATTCAGTCGCTAGGTAAAGAGAAGCTTCGTACTTGTCGTCGCTGTTTTTAGAGAAGAAAAGGTTTGAGTTTGTGCTTCCTGAAACAATGTCAGAAGGCGCAGCGAAAGCAGTTGTTGCTACAAGTAGTGATGCTAAGATCGAAAGACAGAACTTCATAAGAGTAACTCCTTAAGTAATATTAAAGCATAAATGCTATATGGTCGTTTTGGTGATGTAAAGAAAATCATTTGTGGGTTACTGCATAGCGCACGCACAGGTAAAGCTTTACGAAAAAGGCTCTTTTTTCTAATATATGAGGATAAATTAATGCTCATAGTTACGAGGACTTTTCATGGACGTTATCGAGTCTAACATAGACACCAATTCTGCCGATTTTAAAGAGAACAAAAAATACCATCAGGGCCTTCGTGAGGAGCTGGCGGAAAAATTAAAAACTATCAAACTTGGCGGTGGCGCTGATTCAGTAAAACGCCATCACGATAGAAAAAAATTCATGCCGAGAGAGCGCATTGAAAAGATCCTTGATCCGGGTTCTCCTTTTATCGAGCTTTCATCTTTAGCTGCTTACAATCTTTACGAAGACGATGTTCCTGCGGCCGGAATGGTGACGGGGATTGGTCGCGTTCACGGAATTGAATGTTTATTCGTAGCTAACGATGCAACTGTTAAAGGTGGAACGTATTTCCCGATGACGGTAAAGAAGCACTTGCGCGCTCAAGAGATTGCTCTTGAAAATAACCTGCCATGTATCTACTTGGTAGACAGCGGTGGGGCCTTCCTTCCAAAACAAGACGAAGTTTTCCCGGATAGAGATCACTTCGGTCGAATTTTTTATAATCAAGCACAGATGTCAGCAAAAGGGATTCCTCAGATTGCTGTTGTTCTTGGTTCATGTACTGCTGGTGGAGCTTATGTTCCGGCCATGAGTGATGAAACGGTTATCGTCAAAAATAACGGGACAATCTTTCTTGGTGGACCTCCGTTAGTTCAAGCAGCAACGGGTGAAATTGTTTCAGCAGAAGACTTAGGTGGAGCAGATGTTCACACGAGAGTCAGCGGGGTTTCAGATCACTTGGCTAACGATGAAGAAGAAGCTTTCATTATCACCAGAAATATTATTGAGAACCTCAACTTCAAATCTCCTGGAAAACTTCAGGGACTCCTTGAGGCAAAAGAAGTAAAAGAGCCTCTTTACTCAAGCGAAGAGCTATACGGAATTGTTCCAAAAGATACGAGAAAACCATTTGATGTAAGAGAGATTATTGCCCGCTTGGTTGATGGAAGTGAATTCCATGAATTCAAAGAGCGCTATGGTAATACTCTGGTTACGGGATTTGCACGAATCCACGGCCATCAGATTGGGATCGTCGCCAATAACGGGATTCTTTTTTCTGAGAGTGCTCAAAAAGGCGCGCACTTTATCGAGCTATGCGGTCAAAGAAAAATTCCTCTTCTCTTTTTACAAAACATCACTGGCTTTATGGTTGGTCGCCAATACGAAAACGAAGGGATCGCTAAACACGGTGCCAAGATGGTAACGGCGGTTTCAACTGTTCAAGTTCCAAAGTTCACGGTTATTATCGGTGGATCTTTTGGTGCCGGAAACTACGGAATGTGTGGGCGTGCTTATAGTCCGCGCTTCTTATGGATGTGGCCTAACTCTCGTATCTCCGTCATGGGGGGCGAGCAGGCAGCAAAAGTTTTATCAACAGTCAAACAAAGCGGTCTAAAAGCTTCAGGGAAAAAAGAAATGTCTCCTGAGGAATTAGCAGCTTTTGAAAAACCAATCTTAGATAAATACGAAGTAGAGGGAAGCCCTTACTACTCAAGTGCAAGGCTTTGGGATGACGGGGTGATTGATCCTGCTCAGACGAGAGATATTTTAGGATTAGCGATCGCCACTTCACTTAACTCTGGTATCGGAGAGGCGAAGTTTGGTGTCTTCAGAATGTAATTGGAGAAAAGTTTATGCTTTATAAATTAGATATTGATCAAAGAGGAGTGGCGACGGTGACGTTAAATCGTCCGGAGCTTCACAATGCTTTTAACGACGATTTAATCCGCGATTTAATCGTTTGTTTTAACGACCTGGAAAATAACTCTGGTGTTCGTTTGGTGATTTTAACTGGTGAAGGAAAGTCTTTCTGTGCGGGAGCTGACCTGAATTGGATGAAACGCATGAAAGATTACTCGCATGAAGAAAACGTGAAGGACTCGCAAAACTTAGCGGAGCTTTTTACTGTCATCAACCGCTTCACGCGTCCGGTGATTGGAAAGATTAACGGTTCGGCCCTTGGTGGTGGAGCAGGGCTCGTTGCTTGTTGTGATTACGTAGTCGCTGTAGACACAGCTACAATTGCTTTTACTGAAGTAAGACTAGGACTTCTACCAGCAGTTATTTCTCCTTTTGTTATCGCTAAAATCGGTGAGTCTCACGCTAGAGCAAGTTTCTTAAGTGGGGCCAAGATCAGCATGTCCCGCGCTTTTGTCATGGGACTTGTTCACCAGGTAACAACTAGCGAACATCTGGATGCAGAAATTGAAAGAGTTGTAGCAGATTTCTTACTGGCAGGGCCAAGTGCTGCTGTCAGAGCAAAAGAACTTATTAACCGCGTGGTGAGAGCTGAAACAATGGAAGACGCCCGCGACTTTACTTGTGAGATGATTGCCAAAGCTCGCGCAGGAGCAGAAGGTCAGGAAGGCATGAGTGCATTATTAGAAAAAAGAAAAGCGAGTTGGTATTAATCATGACGACAAAAAAAATTACGAAGATTTTAATTGCTAACCGCGGGGAAATTGCCCTGCGAGTAATTCAGACGGCCCGTGAAATGGGGATTAAAACCGTTACTCTTTATTCTGATGAAGAAGTAGGATTACCTCACTGTTTGGCCGGTGACGAATCGTTTAGTCTAGGTTCAGGGCCTTTAAAAGAAACATATCTGAACCAAGATAAAATTATCGCGATCGCGCGTAGCTGTGGTGCGGATGCTGTGCATCCTGGATACGGATTTCTTTCAGAGAAATCTTCGTTTGCTAAAAAAGTTAAAGATGCAGGTCTTATTTTTATTGGTCCATCTCCAGAATCAATTGACCTAATGGGAGATAAAAAGACTTCTAAAATTAAAATTCAGGAACTAGGAGTTCCTTCAATTCCGGGTTACCACGGTGACAATCAGGAAATTAGTTTCCTGGTTAAAGAAGCAAAAAAAATCGGTCTTCCGGTTTTAATTAAAGCTTCTGCTGGTGGCGGTGGTAAAGGGATGAGAATCGTTTATAACGAAAGCGAATTCCAAGACGCCCTGGAAGGAGCTAAAAGAGAAGCGATGAACGCTTTCGGAGACGACACTGTTCTTCTGGAAAAATACATCACTTCACCTCGCCATATTGAAATCCAGGTCATGAGCGACAGGCACGGCAATCACTTTCACCTTTATGAAAGAGAGTGCTCAATCCAGCGCCGTTACCAAAAGATTGTAGAAGAGTCTCCAAGCTCTGCTGTTTCACCTGAGCTTCGTGCAAAGATGACGGAAGCAGCGATAAAGATTACTCGCGGGATTAACTACGAAGGCGCAGGAACAATTGAATTGATCCTTGATACCGATGGAAGTTTCTACTTCCTGGAAATGAACACGAGACTTCAGGTAGAGCACCCGGTAACTGAAATGGTGACAGGACTAGACCTTGTCCGCCTGCAGATTATTGTGGCCCAAGGGGATAAGCTTCCTTTCACTCAAAACGACATCAAGCAAAGGGGTCATGCGATTGAAGTGAGACTTTATGCTGAAGACCCGGATAACGGGTTTCTTCCAAGTATTGGGACCATTAAAAAAATCGGGAAGACAACAGTTCGTGATACAAGACTGGACTGCGGTTATGTTGACGGCAACGTTGTGACAATTTCATTTGACCCAATGCTGGCAAAACTTATCAGCTGGGGAGAAAGCCGCGAAGTAGCAGCACAAAAATTAAATCTTGCCCTAAATGATATTTTATTTTTAGGACTAAGAACTAACCGTGACTACTTAAAGCGCATCCTGACTTTACCTGAGTTTTTAGCTGGGACGACGTACACGCATTTTGTAAAAACATACGAAGATAAACTGCAGAAGAAGCAAGCTTCAAAAGAGCAAAGAGCGCTGGCCGTGGCCGCTTTCTTGCTAAAAAAAGATCAGGGGAAGAGTGTTTCTTCTCAAGAATTCAAGACTAATAGTGTTTGGGAACGCCTGTCGGGCTTTAGGAATATTTAATGAAAAGACAAATCCAATTAAACGAAGAACTTATTGATGTGGACATTATTGAACAAAACCCACGTTTTGTTCTTTTTAACCTTGATGGGACTGAATACGCAGTCAATCTAGGCAACATCGATGATTACAAATTAAACTTAAATTACAACAATACCAATTCATCAGTGGTCGCACTGGACACTCATATTGTAGTGGATGGAATCGAGTTTTCGATTGATACGCCAAGAAGAGTGCGAGGAAAAGGAAAGAGCGGTGACCACGGTCAGATGGTGAGCCCAATGCCAGGAAAAATTTTAAAAGTTCTGGTAAGCGAAGGCGCTGAGCTTGAAGCGGGAACTCCAATCCTGGTGATGGAAGCGATGAAGATGGAGCATACGATTAAGGCCAACAAAAAAGGGAAGATCGAAAAGATTTTCTATAAAGAAGGCGATCAAGTGCAAGGTGGCGTGGAGCTGGTTAAGTTATGCTAAGTCACATGCCAAAAAAAGTTCGTATCGTTGAAGTCGGTCCAAGAGACGGGCTTCAGAATGAAAAAACTATTGTCTCATTAGAAGACAAAGTGACGTTCATCAGAATGCTGGCAGACGCAGGTCTTTCTGAAATCGAAGCGACTAGTTTTGTCCGTGCAGAAAAAATCCCGCAAATGAGTGATGGGGTTGAACTTTATGGGGCGCTTGTAAAAGAAGAGGCGCTTAAAAAGGCGAAACTTATTTCTCTGGTTCCCAATGATAAAGGGCTCGATAATGCCCTTCGTGCCGGTGTAAAAGAGATCGCGGTTTTTACGGCGACATCAAATACATTTAACCAAAAAAACATCAATGCGACAGTTGATGAATCCCTCAAGAGAATTGATGCCGTGATGGCAAGGGCCAATAAAGAGGGCCTTAAGACTAGAGGGTATATTTCAACGGTTTTTGGCTGCCCTTATGAAGGGAAAACCAGCCTGGTTGAACTTAAGCGAGTGGCCAATCATTTAGAAAGTCTGGGAGTCCATGAGATCTCTCTAGGGGACACAATTGGAGTGGCCAATCCATTACAAGTTAAAGAAACAATCGAATTTTTAAAGTCGGACTTCAGCCTGGACTTCTTTGCAATGCACTTTCACGACACCCGTGGAATGGCGGTGGCCAATATTTTGGCCTCTCTTGAAATGGGGATGACGAGTTTTGATTCATCAGCAGGAGGACTAGGGGGATGCCCTTACGCAAAGGGAGCGTCTGGAAACGTGGCCACTGAGGATTTAGTGTATCTATTTTCTTCAATGGGGATTGAAACTGGCGTGAACATGGAAAAACTGGCCCAAGCTTCAAGCTTTATTCTAAGCAAGCTTTCTAAAGGGTCATCTTCAAAAAGCTTAACTGCATTTCTGGCCAACAAGGGCTGATAAAATAAAAAAGGCCCCCATTTCGGAGGCCTTTTTTTTGTCTTTTATTCTAGAAAATAATTACTGAAGGTGTAGTTCAGCGAATTCAAGAACGATAGAAACAGCTTCTTCAACCGAAAGCTCACCGTTTTGAGCTAGGATGTTGTTAACTTGGTTGTTAAGAAGAAGGCTCATTTCACCCGTTTGAAGGTAGTTTTGAGCGTCGTTTTCTACAGCTTGAGCGATTGCCTTCATTTGTAGAGAAGCTGAAGTTCCAGCAGATGTTCCAAGAGTTGGGTTACCAACTGATGATCCTACTGATGAACCTGCAGACATTACACCTACACCAGCTGAAGAAACTGAAGGGTCTGTATATCCTAATGGTCCAACAGTGTATGGTCCATTTCTTCCCATTCCTGATTCATAGGCCATTGCGTTTAGTGATAGAGCTAGAACGAATACTGCTAAAAGTGATTTCATGTGTCCTCCAAATAAAGTTCGTGTTGTTTTGTTGAGTAGAATTCATTTATCATAAAAAGAGATAGACATTATCAAACATGAAAAATTTACTGTTTTATTTAAACGGAGTCCCCATATGAGCTTTTACCAGAAGACCTTTCCAGACCTTGAAGTGGCAGTGAAAAAAAACAATCAACTATGGGTAACTCTTAATAATCCCGACCAAATGAATGCTATTACGACTCCAATGATCGACTCTTTAACAGAGGTCTTGAGACAGGCGGATTTCGACCCGGAAATCAGGGTTGTAGTTATTACAGGGAAAGGGAAAAATTTCTGCGCGGGTGGGGACATTAAAGCAATGGAAGAAAAATCCGGAATGTTTGCCGGAGAGTCCAATGAGCTTCGTTCGCGCTACCAGCACGGTATTCAGCGCATTCCTCAGTGTATCGAAAATCTTTCTGTTCCCGTGATTGCCATGGTCAATGGAGCGGCAGTGGGCGCTGGCTGTGATCTTTCTATGATGTGTGACATGCGTACAGGAAACTCTAAATCTAAATTTGCCGAGACCTTTACCCGCATGGGACTTGTGCCCGGTGATGGGGGAACATTCTTTCTTCAAAGAGTAATCGGATATTCCAAAGCGATGCAGATGTTTTTAACGGCAAAAAGCTATGAAGGAAAAGAAGCATTGGACTTTGGACTCCTGAGCTTTTTATTCGAAGATTCAAATCTAGAAAGTGAAACAGAAAAATTGGCCGACACCGTAGCTTCTCTTGCACCAGTGGCGCAGAAGTTGACTAAAAAAGCGATGAAGGTTTCTTACCTGCACGACCTACAGACCTCACTTGATATGCTTGCGAGCTACCAGGGAATTTCTCAAAGAACAGCAGATCACTTTGAAGCACTGAAGTCTTTTAAAGAAAAACGCTCTCCACGTTTTTCTGGCGAATAAAAAATTTGACATAGAAAGACGGAACGATACACAATTAAAGAAGATGAAAAATCTAACGTTGTCGTTCCTCATGTTGTTTCTGGCCAATGCCTGTTCAACGATGGAGTTTAACACCAGCGGGCGAGAGGACTTTAGTGTCGGAGCTCGTTCGGGAAGTGAAAGACTAATCGAGGTCGAAAAAACGAAAGATTTTTATTTCTGGGGAATGACTCCGACTTATGCGGAATTTAATCTTCAGGATGAGACACAAGGTGAAGGGGTCGACAACCCGTCTTATGTCTCGATTGAACAAAGATATACATTTAAAGATATATTTTTTACTTTTGTCACTTTAGGGCTTTATTGCCCGGCCACCTACAAGGTTACGCTCCTTTCAAAAGGAGAAACCAAGTGAAAAAGGTGATACTGGTGATGGCGTTGGTTATGCTTTCGGGATGTGGTTCTTTGAGGATCAACCCAAAAAGCTGTAAGACCAATGCGGTCTGGGGGACTAATCCGCTGTCGACTCGCGAGATCACTCGTGAAGAGATTGAAGAGGAAAAAGTCATCGACATAAAGGCGCGTGAGCAATTTTATGTTTTCTATGACCGCGATCTTCGTTTGCGTGATCTTTTGGAAGAGCACGGAATTAAGTGTGAAGAAGTAAAAAAGATTCGAGTGGAAATGACTACCAAGTGGTTTTTTGTGCGCGAGATAGCTTTAAAAGTTGTTAAAAATTAAATTGTGATTGGTGCCAGGGATTGGCAACATTCATTCTATATGAAGGGCCAAGGATGGCCCCTTTTTTTTTTGAGGGCGCTGAAACGGGCATCTTCGTCGTTGCCGGCAATCGCTCGGTCGTGCGACGTACAGAAGTACGTCTCCTCCCTTACTCTTTTGGCGCCTAGAATCTGCCCATTTCATCGCCCTCAAAAAGGGTTATCTGAAGGGGAAATAAATTTGTAATTTAGTCTTCGTCGAGGGAGCCAAGCAGGTTTGAAAAGAAGCTTTTTTTGTAGTCTGTGGCCTCTTCTTCGGACATGTGGCCAAAGGTTGTACGGTCTTGTTCGATAAATAAATTATCGGCGGCAAGAGTGTTTAAAAAGCGAGAGACGAAACGTGGAGTTTCCTTACCGAAGAGTTTTCTTTGCTTACAGTAAGTCATGATGAGTTTTTCCTGGGCGCGGGTGATACCTACATAACAAAGCCTGCGCTCTTCTGAGATGTCTTCACCTTGAGAAATGGTTTTCTTGTGGGGAAGAGTTTCTTCTTCGATCCCAATTAAATAGACATTTTTAAACTCCAGACCTTTTGATGAGTGCAGAGTCATGAGGGTGACTTCATTTTTTCTGACGTCGCCGTCGTGTTCTTCATCCATCTCTTCTTTGTCTTGAGAGTCCTGAAGTAGGAGGCGTTCGCAAAAGTTTTTGAGGTCGGCGTTTTCTTTATAGTAATTGGTGAAACGTTCTGCTGACTCGATAAAGTGCATAACATCGTTTCTTCTGCGTTCAACTTGTTTAGCGTTGTCGTATTGTTTGTCGATGAAATTTAGGTAATCGATTTCTTCAATCAGTGTACTGATAGACTGGCTAAGAGTGTGCATCTCGAAAACTTTTTTGAATTTTCGGATGAGTTCAACAAACTTAATAATTCCGGCCGAGCGTTGTGGGTCGATTGCCGGGTATTTTTCCAGGGCATCAAAAAGAGGGATGTTGTCCTCTTGTGATTTTGCCAGGTATTTCTCCAGAGTGGCATTCCCGATCCCGCGGTGAGGGATGTTGAGGATTCTTCTGATGGCCATCTGGTCACTTGGGTTCATGATGACAAAGAGATAACTCATGAGGTCCTTGACTTCTTTTTTATCGTAGAATTTTTGTCCTCCGATAATCGTGTAAGGAACCTGGCTCATGCGCAGCTGATCTTCAAGTGGTGGTGCTTGAGTGTTGCTTCGGTATAAAATGGCGATATCGCCTAAATGGCCGCCTTTACCTTGGTGGCGGACGATATCTTCAACGATAACTTCGGCCTCGTGGTCAGTGTCTCCCATGGCCCAGAGAAGCGGCATATGATCGCTTTTTTTCTGGCTCCAGAGAGTTTTATCACGGCGTTTTTTATTTTCTTTAATAACGTTGTTAGCGAGATCGAGGATTGAACTTACTGAACGATAGTTCTCTTCGAGCTTCACAACTTTGGCTTCAGGGAAAGTTTTTTCAAACTCTAAAATATTGGTGATGTCAGCGCCTCTGAATCCATAAATCGATTGATCGTCATCACCTACAACACACAGGTTGTTGTGAGTGACTGTCAGGTGGCGGATGAGTTCAAACTGAAGTGCGTTTGTATCTTGGTATTCATCAACCATGATGTATTGAAATTTTTCAGAGTACGCGCGGGCGATATCAGGATTCTGTCTAAAGAGTTTGAGAGTTAAAAAGAGAATGTCATCAAAGTCGATGGCATTGTAAAATTTTAGTTTTTCCTGATAGTAGCGATAAGCGTATTCCGTAGCGTGGGAATAGGGATCTTCCGGGTTAAAGTGGGGAGAGTCCGCAAATTCGTCTTCCGTAATACCAGCATTTTTCAGGTAACTAATTTTACTTTGAACATCTTTTTGATCGAATTTCTTCTCTGCGTGATAAAGCTTTAGGGCCTCTCTCACGATCGCCAGCTGGTCAGATTGATCATAGATAGAGAAGTTTAAGTGGTAGCCGAGTTTATCAATTTCCTTCTTTAGGATTCGCACTCCCAGTGAGTGGAAAGTAAGTAAGGCAATTTTGCGTGATTTTTTCGCACCTAAGAGGGTGACAACACGTTCACGCATCTCTTTGGCGGCCTTATTGGTGAAACTCACCCCTAGGATTGAGTCGCCTTTGATACCCAGGTTGTCCACCATGTGGGCAATTCTATAGGTAATGGTACGGGTTTTCCCTGAGCCAGCGCCCGCCAGAATAAGGACTGGCCCCTCGACCGTTTCGGCCGCTTCTCGCTGTTTGTCATTTAGACCACTAAGGGAAATCATAGGGAAAAAGAGTACTAAATCCAAAGGAGTCTTGCTATAATTTTTGTACTTAAATTTCTTAAAAACTAGCGGAGATTCGTGTATGGCGATGAAGAAAAAAACTATAAAAAAGGCCGCCAAAAAAGTGGCAAAAAAACAGTCTAAAGCTAAGGCGGCAAAGCCTGTGAAATCAACTAAAAAACCAGCTGCAAAAAAGGCAGCAAAGCAAGTTACAAAGAAAGTTGCAAAGAAAACTGTAAAGAAAACAGCACCAAAAAAATCAACGAAAGTTGTTGCGAAAAAAGCTGCTCCTAAAGCAGCAAAAGCATCGGGCGCTAGTGATAAGGACCTGGAAGCATCTCTTCTGGAACTTATCCGTGTAACAAGTGCTGAACTTCCAGATGACGTTCAAAAAGTTATTCTTGAAGCTCTTGAGCGCGAAGAAAAAAACACAACAGCTGAATACGCAATGAACATCATCAAAGCGAACATTGATTTAGCGAAGAAAAAATCACAACCACTTTGTCAGGACACGGGAACAGTTTTATTCTACGTCGCTCACCCAGTGGGATTCAATCAATCAAAATTCACGAAGCTGATTGAAAAGGCCGTCGTTGAAGCAACTAAAAAAGGCTACCTTCGCCAAAACTCAGTAGACTCTTTAACGGGAGAAAACTCGGGGTTAAATATTGGGCCAGGTCACCCTTCAATTCACTACCATGAACATGCAAAGAGTACTGTTGAAGTGAAGCTTATGCTTAAAGGTGGTGGATGTGAGAACGTTGGGGCTCAATACTCACTTCCTCACACAGCTCTGGGAGCAGGAAGAGATTTAGATGGTGTTCGCAAAGTTATCCTGGATGCTGTTCATAAAGCTCAAGGAAAAGGATGCGGCCCGGGAGTGCTTGGTGTTTGTATCGGTGGAGACCGCGGAGCGGGCTACATTGAATCAAAAGAGCAACTTCTAAGAAAGCTTGATGACAAAAACACCAATGCTTCACTTGCTGAATTAGAAACAGAAATCGTAGAAACATCTAACAAGCTTGGAATCGGACCTATGGGATTTGGTGGAAAGACGACGCTTCTTGGTTGCAAGATCAGCGCGCTTAACCGTCTGCCTGCCTCTTTCTTCGTGTCTATCTCATACATGTGCTGGGCATTCAGAAGACAAGGAATTGAGCTTTCATCAAACAACACAATTAAAAAGTGGTTATATTAAGAGGCAAATATGAAAAGATTAGAATACCCATTTTCACACGAAGCTGTAAGAGAACTAAAAGTTGGTGACATGGTTTTAATCACCGGAAAACTTTTTACCGGAAGAGATGCTGTTCACAAAAGACTACACGAAGGTGTGAAACCTCCTGTAGACCTAAATAACCAAATCATTTACCACTGCGGTCCAGTTATTCTTGAAAAAGATGGAAAGTATAAAGTGACGGCTGCAGGGCCAACGACTTCAATCCGCGAGGAGCCTTACCAGGCAGAAGTTATGAAAGACTACGGGATCGTAGGAGTTATCGGTAAAGGTGGAATGGGACCAAAAACACTTGCAGGCTGTAAAGAGTATGGGTGTGTTTACTTCCACGCTGTTGGTGGGGCCGCTCAGGTTCTCGCTGAAAAAATCGACTCGGTTGATAACGTTTACTGGAAAGACCTTGGGTCTCCAGAAGCGATCTGGGAATTATCAGTGACTGAATTCCCGGTTGTTGTCACAATGGATGCGCACGGAAACTCTCTGCACGCTGAAGTTGAGGCAAAATCAAACGATGCACTAAAGAAAGTTCTGTAAGGATTTTGCCATGAACGAAATGCTTTGGTCGCCGTCAGCTAAAAGAATTGAATCATCTCAAATGAGCGCTTTTATGAAAGCGCTCAATACTGAGTTTAATCTCAATTTAAATAACTATGCGGACCTTCATGCATTTTCGGTTGGTAAAAAAGACTTATTTTGGAAATTTCTTATTTCATATTTTGGTGTGGCCTATGAAGGAAGCCTCGATCCAGCTTTACTGGAAGAGGGGTTTGAAAATTACACTTGGTTTAGAAATGTGAAAATCAACTCGGCTGAAAACCTGCTAAAAAATGGCAAGGCCGATGCTGTTGCTTTTAATTTTCAGCATGAATCAAAACGCACTAGAAGGATCACTTACAAAGAACTGCGCACAGAAGTGAAAGCACTTCAGACGTATCTGAAATCTGTGATGAAAAAAGGGGATGTGCTCGCAGCTTATATGCCAAACATTCCAGAAACGGCGATCTCAATGCTGGCCGCTTCTTCAATGGGAGGAGTGTTTACATCAACGAGCTGTGACTTCGGGATTGAAGGTGTGCTTGATCGTTTCGGGCAGTCTGAACCTAAGGTTCTGGTGGCCGCTGTAGGTTATGAGTACGGTGAAAAGTATTTTGACCTGCAAGAGAAGCTTGCTGAGATTGAAAAACGTATTCCTAGTTTAGAGAAAATTATCCTGGTCGATTTTTTAGGCAGAGGATATGAGCTTTCTAAATTTTCGAAAGCGGTGGACTACAAAAAAATCATCGCTAAAAACATGAGTGACGACAAAATCGAATTCACCAGAGTTCCTTTTGCTCATCCTCAATACATTATGTACTCGTCGGGAACGACGGGAAAACCAAAGTGTATCGTTCACTCTCAAGGGGGAACACTCCTTCAGTTAATAAAAGAGATGGGCCTTCACTGTGATATGACAGCTGAAAAAAAGATTCTTTACTTCACAACTTGTGGATGGATGATGTGGAACTGGCTCATGGGCGGATTGTATTCAGGAGGAACAGTTGTTCTTTATGAAGGCTCTCCGGCAACTCCATCTCCTGAGTATTTTTTTAATGTGATTGAAAGAGAAGGGATCAATATCTTCGGGACGTCTCCAAAGTTTTTAAAAGCACTAGAAGACACGCACGCGAAGTTTAAAGATTACCCAACACTTGAAACAATCCTTTCAACGGGGTCACCGCTTTTACCTGAGCAATACGACTTCGTTTACAACAACATTAAAAAAGATGTCCTGCTTGGAAGCATTTCCGGTGGAACAGATATCGTTTCATGTTTTATGCTCGCTTGCCCGATTCTTCCGGTTTACCGCGGAGAAATTCAGTGCCGAGGGCTTGGAATGGATGTGAAGGCCCTTGATGAAAGCGGCAAGAGTGTCGTTGGAGTTGAAGGAGAGTTAGTGTGTGCTCAGACTTTTCCAAGCAGACCTATCTATTTCCTAAACGACACGAATAAAGAAAAAATCAAGGCCGCTTACTTTGACCAAATCCCGGGAGTCTGGACTCATGGGGATTTTGTAAAAATCACTGAGCACGGTGGAGTGATTGTTTATGGCCGCTCGGATGCAACTCTAAACCCTGGAGGAGTGAGAATCGGGACGGCGGAAATTTACCGTCAGACTGAAGGCCTTGCCTTTATCCTGGACTCTCTTTGCGTTGGACGCCCGGTAGAAGGGGACGTTGAGGTTGTGCTTTTTGTGAAGCTTAAACCGAACGAAGAATTAACTTTAGAGCGCAAAAAACAGATCAAAGACTTAATCAAAAAGAATACGACACCAAGGCACGTTCCACGCGAGATTTATGTGGTGAAAGACATCCCGTATACTCGTTCTGGAAAAAAGGTGGAGTTAGCTGTGGCAAGAGTGCTGGCGAAAAAACCGGTGACTAACCTTGAAGCGCTGACAAACCCTGAGTCGCTGGAAGAGTATTACCAGTATCAGGCGTAATTAAGATTTACCGAAAATCTTCGCTCTCATTTCTTCATACTCTTGTGGAGTAGGCTCTTCTTTGTATTTCTTTCTGAAGGATTCAAGCACGCGCTCAAATTGCTCCTGCTTTAATGTATCCTCAGATTTAATTGTCGTATCGTTAGCTTCCATGATGGATTCTGATAGTTCTTTAAACTCATCTAGGAATCTTTTCTTTTCTTCTTCCTGGTTTTCATCCAGTTTCCCACTCATCTGGTTATTGAACTTATCGTAGTAGAAGTAGAAACCGACAGCAAAGGCCATTGGTTTATAAACTTTTCTAAAGCGTTCATAGTGATCGATCATGTTCTGCTTTTTTAAGTGAGCAATGAGTTCTTGCTCATGAGCATCCAATCCATCAATAATAATTTTTTCTAAAAGTTCATCAGGGATCTTTACGCGTTCAAACCATGGAAGGTCGTATGGGATTACCAGGTACTTCCAGATTTTGTACTGGAAGAAGCGCTTTACAATATATTTTCCGCGCTCAAGTGATGTGTAAGACTGCTTTTCAGGAATGCGTTCAACCATTCCTTTTAATCCCATAAGAAGGATGTCTTCTTGAACCATACGCATAAGTCTCTCGTTCATGCGTTTCGTTTTATTTTTTGTAAAATAATCCAGCAGCGTTGCCGGAGGTCCTTTAAGGATCAACATCAACTCTGATGAGAAATCTTCCAGGTCATCGCGAGTCAGTTTTGAAGATAGATCAAAACTTCTCATGCGTGTTTGCAGTTTACGGAGTTTGAGTGCATTGAGTTTTTGAACATCAGCAGAAAGATTTTTTTCTGCATTCATTGCAGTTGGAATCAAGCGTCCGTTAATCACTTCAATTAAGGCCATTTTTTGTTCGATGCTTACCGGGTTAACATTTGAAAGATCGCTTTTAGCGTCCTTGTAAATGGCCATCCAACGAAAGTATTCGATGTCGTTGAATGATTCGAATTCTTTTGTACTGATGATCTTATTCCAGATAGACGTTCTGAATTTATAAACTCTTTCTAAGGCTTCATCGGCCGAAGCTTTCTTTTTGATTTTTTCTGCTTCAACACTCGGGCTGACGATTTCGCGAACCATGCTATTGCAGTCGCTGGCAATATCGCGCTGAACTCTCGATGGAGTATAGTTTTGCTGGCTTGACCACAGGCCAACAGCGCTTGCGACAACCAGGATGAATAGGTAGGGAGAATAAGTTTTAATGAGCGTCCTCCGAGATCAAAAACTTATCGGATTAGGACGCTCGGTTATTGAGGACTATTTACAAAATTGTGGTGACTTAATTTTATACGAAGGAACACAGTAATCAGTCCAAACCCCTTGATCGTACGTTGAATAAGCGTAGAACCAGGTTAAAACATCATTTTGTTTACTAAAGTGAACTTCACTGGCCAGAACGTCTGGAATTACACCATTGATGGAAAAGCACCATCCATAAGCGCGCATTTTAGAGTCTGAAATAACTTCCATAGCATCTAACCCAACAGAGGAATTGATGATAGAATTCATTCCGTGCTCAGTCCCTGCATAGGGGATTTTGTTAAAGTCAAAAATGTCCATTGAGATTTTTCCAACACTGTCATCGAGATCTGTCTTAAAAGAACCAGAATGAACTGGCCTCTCAGAACATGCTCCAATCACATTAAAATACACAGCGTGCGCGTTGAAGGAGAACGTAGACACAAGGGCGATAACTAGAAGAGAATACAGCGATTTCATAAGTTTTATCTTTCCTTTTTAGAAGCTCAATGGATAATTGAAAGTAAGTAGTACTGATTCACGTGAAAATCAAGGAGGAACTATGGGAATTTGTAAAAATGTAAAAAAACTGGCCCTGGTATTGGGTGTTGTTTTTTTAAGCGCGCAGACGGCTTCTGCATCCCTTTTAATCGAGCCGCATATTGGATACAACCTTTCAGGTTCTGGCGATGCTGGAGGCGTAGAATACGATTATAACGGGCCTCAATTAGGGGCGAGAATTGGGTGGCAGAACCTTGGTTTAATGCTGGGTCTTGATTACACACGTTCGAGTTATGAACAAGAGGCCAAAAGCAGTACAGGAACTGTGAAAACAGACATGAAAAGAAATGAGTTTGGTGTTTTTGCCGGATATAATTTTCCAATTCTTGTGCGTGCATGGGGGGCCTATTACTTCAGCAACACAACGAAGGCCGATAATTCTATTAACACTGAATACAAAGGAAACACAAAAGAGCTGGGAGTTGGATTTACCGGACTGCCATTTCTTTCAATCAACTTAATGTACAGAATGGTTAACTTTGATGAATTTGAATCTAGCGCAGGAAATGGCTCTTTGAGCCCTGAGCGCGATTTTAAAGAAATCGTTCTTGGTGTGAGTTTACCACTTACTTTGTAACAATACCGCTTTCATTGACGGAAGGGAAGGCCATCCTTCCTTTTCGTCTTCCAAGCTGTTCATGAATTGTCCTGTCCCAGGTTTCAACAATGGTTCCAGTCTCTGAATCAACAAGCGCTTTAAAGCTGTTTTTATCACCGTTCTTTTTTAGATAAGTCACAATGACTTGCTCTAAGAAGCGTCCTTTGCCGTCAACGATCTTAATAACCGGGACTTCTTCTTTGACCATGAGTTTGGTGTCTTCAGGCTGAAAGCGCATCAGGTCTTCACCCATAATCTCTTTCCAGTCAGGATTGATGGCATTGAGCATTTTTAGCTCTGTGGCCTCATCTTCATACTTCTGGTCTATATCGCCCATGAGAATGCGGTTTTGCCTGACCATAAACCCTTTAAAAGGGTTAACAGAGGCGACTGTGCGGCTTGCTCTTTCTTTTTTATTCTCGTCAGGATTGACGATTTTTGCCGCCTGAAATTCATCGGAAGTCGTGTTGTGAGAAGCAACCTCAGAGTCAGATTTTTTGACAAACGTTTTCCACTCACGACTCTTGTTCGCAAAAGTTTGAGACTCCCTTCTTTTGATATAAAAAGTTATACCAAAGGCCAGGGATACAGAAAGGACAAACAGGAACGTTTTCTTCATAATTAATCTGTAATCGGAATCTGCAGGTGGATAATCTTAAATGGTCTTGGACCATTGTATTCAAAGTCATAATAGTCGTTGTTGTTTCTTGTGCTGTCGTGGAAGCAGTCTTCACAGTTTGTAAAGCGTACTCTCAAGCGACAGTCAATCACTGTTCCAGGAGGAATGTGTTTTGAAACTTCAAATAAAAGCACATTACCCCAATCCAGTCCGTAGGCCTTTCCTGTTTTTGGGTTGGCCATCGTCTGGCCCCATGTTGACTTTGGATTGATCTTTGAGAAGTAAGCTTTGTCTGCACCTTTGATGGCGCGGATAAAACAGTCTTTGTCATTAGATCTATCCAGACATGAATTGGTATCAATCGACATTTTTTCTTTGAACTCGTGCTGAGAGATCCATTTTGTGGCCGAGGATTCGTTTGATTGCACGAAGCACACAGGAGCAAATTCTGTCGTTGAGGCACCGATAGTCTGGCAGTTTGTATCTGTTGAGGCACCTTCAGAAGACAGAGGCCATCCATCATTTGAAAGATTTGAATCAAACAGACATGGCTTTTTTGTGGCCGTGTCAGCATGGTCCCAATCGTTGGCCAGGACTTCAATTCCACCCATCACTGAGTTTGAATTGTTGTATAAGTTAAGTGCGATGGCGACAACTTCACCCGGGCTCACTTTGCTGTTTCCGTTATTGAAACCAAAATCACTTGGTGTCTGGGCAGACATCGTCCCAATCAATCCTGAAGATTGAAGTTGAGTGATACCTGCAGCGATTTGTGTACGGCTATCGATAACGTAAGCAGAACTTGCTCCAGTTGTCGGGTCGAGAATTAAACTGTTTTTAGAAATCAACACTGATTTTTTTCTGTTGGTTGCAGTTACCTGAGTGTTGATCTTTGTCGATGTATTCGTCAGGTTTCTGTGTTGATTGTAAGTTTTAAAGAGGAGAAGCCCGTAACTATCAAGGAGCCCCTCGATATTATCGCGAGTGTAGTATGTCCCATTACAACGGTTCAGACCCGCGTTTCCAATTGTATTTAGCAGGTTCTTGGCAATTGTTTGAGAAAATGAACGGTAGTTAATAGGATTATTTGTTGAAAGCCATTGAAGTGAATTCGTGGCGTCCATGTTTACTTTACCTACAGAACCATTGACAGTTCCTTTTGATGTTAAGTCTCCAAGTTCGGCCATCGTTTCGTTTAGAATTGACATAACAAATTCACGAGCATCTTTTGAGGTCATACTGCATTTTGATTGCAAGTCAACTGAAAGGGCCGTTAGGTAATGGGAGATAATCATCCCTGACATGTGAATGTCTTCAACTGGGATTTCCGGATCGTTTGGATCGTAGTTTAAGTATTGTGGATAGTTTAATCTCTGGTCATCATCTGTTGATAAACTTGGAACGTGAAGAGCGTCGTCTTCAGAAAGTGGGCGAGACCCGCCAAGTTTTCCAGCGGCCCATTCACCCCAGTGCGTGCGACCATTGACATAATAGCTAAAGAAGTCTGATAGACCCTCACCAATAGAGCCCGCTTCTGTGTAAAGGTAATTACCCAGTTGAGCTTTTGTGACAGAAGCTGTGTTTCTAAAATTCAATTGCAGCTTTTGGAAGAAGTGCCCGGCTTCGTGGTAAACGATTGTGCTATCGTGTGCCCAGCGAAGCTCTTTTTTGCTTCCAGTGTATCCAAAACAAAGTGATTCTGTGGCCTGGTCATAAGTGGCGTTGTTTTCCAGGTCGCAACCCGAGAAGGCCATTAATGTTTGGTTATTTAAGTTAAAAGTCCCATCTGAGTTATATAGGTTTAATGGAATAGCGGTATCGTAAATAGGGAAGGCAAAAGAATCGTAGGCATTGCCATATGAAAGCCCAAGATTCGAAAAGAACTGATCGAAAATCTTATTCAAATGAAAGTAGGTATTAACCTGAAGAAACTCTTCCGATGCGGCAGAGTAACCCCATTTCCCATCTGTCGTTTGTAGAGCAGAAACAGACTCTTTATACTGTCTGACTTCAAAACAATAAGTAAGTCCCGAGCAATTCGGATTTCCTTGAAGAAAAGAGTTAGTCGTGATGTTGGCTACACTTGTTAGCTTGTTGAGGTCGTACTTTAAGCTAAGACTTGGATCGTTTGAAAGAATGATAGGGTTGTCGGCAAGGATTTTTCCTTGGTAAAGCCCAACATTCGAATTGGTCGCATTTGCACTCAGACGGCTGCGAGGATTAGAACTCACAGACGGAATACATGACGACACCGCCACTGACACTAAAAGAAGTGCAGTGAGTGTTTTGCAATGTTTTAAGCCCCAGTTTCTTTTCCCCATCTAAACCTGTCTTGTCGCTAACGTACTACTTTGTATTCCCCAAAATCGCTTTATCGAATGATTGTAACAGCTGGCTTCCCCAGTCCTTAGGCATTGATGTGTTGCTTGCCTGAGCGTCACATGAACCGTCGATTTGTTCCCCGAGACGGTTGAATGCAACTTCTCTTTGAGCTTCAACTGTCGTGCCCGCAAGAGCGGCAGATTTTAAATCATCAAGAACTTTTGTCACAGGATTGCTTCCTTTTGTGTCAGCTGCAGCAATCTCTTTCTTTTTATCTTCAATTTTTGTTGTGAATGTTTTTTTAGCTTCTTCTGTCGTAGCAGCTTTTAGTTCATTTTCAAGAGCCGTTAATTCTGCTTTTTGCTTATCTGTATTTGCAGAAGTCCCAGTGTTCAGCGTGAAAAGTTTCGAACATACGTTCTCAGCACCGCCTCCAAGATCAGCGATGTTTTGGAAAACACCTTCATCTTCCAGGTCGCCGTATCCATCAAGGCCGTCAAAGTCGCGAGACTCAAGTGCCTTCACAAGTTTGTCTTTTCTATCACCGTCAAACTTCGATCTTTCTTTCTCAGGAAGTTTTCCCAAGATGCGCTCAACCAGGTCTTTGTTCGTAGCTGGTTTTGAATCTGTTCCACAAAGAGAGGCAAGGGAGATGGCCCCATTTTTCTTTCCACCTTTTTTTCCGCCTTCTTCTTTTTTACCTAGTTTCGCCAGCTCTTTATTCTCAGCGATCGCACAACGGTCTTCGTTCTTTTCACGGTAGCTGGCCTTGCGACACAGTTCATATTCGCTGCTGGCCGAAGAACTTTCATTGTTGTACATGTTACAAAGAGAGCGGAATTGAGCTGTGACGTTTTCAGCGTTGCTAGTTAGGCGAGCGCTGATTTTATCTGCTTGTTCAGCAAGATCCTTAGCATCTTCACAGGCACCAAACGGGTTGTCCTGAAGCTGTGAGTATTTTCTACAGAAGCTTCCAACTTTTTGGTCCAGTTCATTTTGTTTCTTAGCGCCTTCAGCATTAGATTTCGCCAGCTCTTGAGAAGACCTGTCGATCATGCCTTTACATTCACCCGCAAGTTGTTCCCAACGGCCTCTTTCTTTTTGCATTGCCGCTGCTTGTTTTTCGATATACTCGTCGATTTCTCTATCAACAGCTTGTTGTTGTTTTTCGAAAACTTGTTTTAGAAGAGCGATCTTTTTTGGAAGCTCGTCCATAAAAGAGAGGTTTCCGTCGTTAGCGAGCTCAACACCAAAAGCATCTTTTTTAAGTTCTGGCATTGAAACGAACATCCCTTCAGGGATTTCGAAGTTTGTACCAGGGAAGCGGGCCTGAACAACTTTAATCATGTCCATAACCGCGTTCTTTTGAGCGTTGTAAAGTTGGTTAGCTCTTGCCACCATAATTTCAGTGTTGGCATTAAATGTTTTTGCCAATGCTTCCATTTTAGCTTTTCTTGCTTCTACATGTTTTGTCGCTTCAGCGTAACAGCCAGAGACTTCGTTGGCACAAAGGTTAGCGTTTGACATACAGAAGTTTGCCGATGTGTGATCGAAGGCTTCTTTATTCCCGCATCCTGATCCGGCCTTTTTCGATTCACCGTTACAGTTAAGGGCCTGGTCAAGAACACGGCTTGCCAGTTGAGAAGAGTAGTTGTTGTGTAGAGATTGAAGCTCTCTTAAAAGGGCCTGACCTCTTTCAACTTTTTTCTTTTGAGACACAGCAACTGAGCCATCAGAGCTCGATTTGTCACTGTTGTAGTGTTGGTTACATTTTTCCAGAGTTCTCATATAAAGATCGTAAGGAGTTTCTGTAACTTTTTGTCCATCCGAGCTTTGATAAGTGATGCTCATGTCCTGGTAAGTTCCTTCCAGGGCCTTGATGTCAGCAAGTTTTTGCTCCATCGATGAGTCACTTTCCATAATGATCTTTAAAGCATCTTTATACTTCGATAAAGCAGTACCGGCATTTCCTGTACTTCTTTGTTGAAGAGCTTTTAGGATTTGGTCAGTAGAGATGGCGATCCCACTCTTGTCTGCACCAGTCACACATTCATTGATGTATTGTTTCTTGAAGTAAGTTTGCGAGTCTTTTAAAAACTCATCAAAATCGACAGAGAAGTTCTTATCCATTTCTGGAAGAGTGTAACCAATCTTCTTTAACTCGCTGGCAATTCTTTCTTTGGCGATGCTGAATTCTTTAGACTGCTTTTGAGTCGCCACTACCAGAGACTGGTATTTAGATGTTTCAGCGATTTTTCCATCGAAGTAATCTTGTAGACCACCATTTTGAATGGCCGCCTGGATTTTTGCAACATCGTTTCTGATTTCTGATTCAATCAGTGCACGGTTATTGTTGTAGTCAGCAGCTCTTTTGCTTGCAGGAGAAAGTGACTGCATGATCCCTAAAAGACCCATGCTTGGTCCATCTCTCAATCCATCTTCGCCAATAACTGATTGACAGCTAGCTGAGAAGTATTTTGCAAAGTCTTGAGTCTTAAGTTTCAGGTTGTTTTTTCCTGTACCACTTGCACCCATAAGTTCGTCGTTATAAGTCGCAAGATCTTCAAGAAGTTTTTTGTTGTTGTTGCGGAAAGTTTCTTTGTCTTTATTTAACTGATCCTGAAGGCGAGTCAGGTTGTTCACCATCTCAGTTAACTGAGAGTCAAGGGCCTTTTGTTTGTCACCAAGACATTTAAGACCAAAGGGTACTTTCGCGTTTGAAGCTTCGTTTGACATCTGGTCAAAGTAGTTCATCCAGCTCTTTGCAATTGATTCATACGTAATCATTTGCGCGATCTGATTTGGATCAGGGCTCGCAGCAGAACACACGTTTTGTGGCATGCTCGTCATTGAAGCGGGAAGTGGACACTCTGGAAAGAATTTACTTCCAGTCGTATAACATGAAGTCCCGTCTGCTTTGCGACAGCTTGGACTTAACGTTTGCATTAGTTGTTGGTTTTTTTGCGCCTGAATTTGCAGCATGATTGATTGCTGTTTTTGTCCTAAGAAAGAACCATAGATACCAACGGCAGTCTTAGCGACATTTAAAATTTCCTGTCCTGTTTTTTCAGTGCTATTCATGTTAGCAGCGTAAGCAGGCATGAAAACAAACGAAGTCTGCAGCAATGAAATAATCATTGCATGAACCGCGAATGTTTTTGTGAGTCGTTTTAAATTTTTCATAGCAATCATTCCTAAGGCTTAAAGATCATTCTTTAGTCTATTCGGATGGTTTTCCAAAAAACTTGGTATCTTGGCCTTATTTTAATGCTTGATTAATTTAATCATGCGCTTTTTACCGCATCTGATGGTAAACATTCGATAAATTTAGAGGAGAGGATAATGGTTTCGGAGTGTTAGGGAGAGTGCCCTCAATAAGATTGAATGGGCATATTCTCCCTCTGTCTGGCCATAAAATGAGGCGGTTTTTTACTTGATAAAAAGGTAATAGACCAGCCCGAAGACAATGCGGTAGATACCGAAGGGCGTGATACTTAAGCGCTTTAAAACGACTAAAAAACCTTTTATTCCGACTATTGCAATCAGGAATGAGACAGTGAATCCCACCAAGAGAGACATCATGTCGGCCATGGTAAAGAGCGAGTAGACTTTGATGAATTCATAAATAGTCGCGGCCGAGATAACTGGCACCGAAATAAGGAAAGAGAAATCGGCCGAAGTTTTAACATCGACTTTTCTTAGCATCCCCGTAAGCATCGTGGCCCCTGAGCGCGAGACTCCTGGAATCAGAGCAAAACACTGACCAAGACCAATAATAAAGGCATCGAAGTAAGTGATCTCATCAAGACTAGTAATCTTTGGTTTTGGTTTGAACTTTTCAACTACGATCATCAGGATCCCGACGAAAATAAGAGAGAAGACCACCACATTGGTGTTGAAGAGGTATGTCTTAATAAGTTTGCGTGTGACAAAACCAATTCCTAAAACCGGGACAATCGCTAAAGCGACGTGAACCAGGTTAAGTCTCTTGGCCTTTTTAATTCCTTCAAGATCGGTCAGCTCTTTGAGTTTTGTGAGGTTAAAGAACTCGGCGAATCTCTCTCTATAGAGATAAACAACTGCGAGGATGGCCCCTAATTGAATAATGATATTAAATGAATCACTTTTGGCGTGATCTAAGTGCAGCAGTTCGCTGACGATGATCAAATGTCCAGTAGAGGATACGGGAATAAATTCTGTTAGACCTTCAACCAGGCCCAGGATTGCGGCAATAATCAATGCTTCCATGCGACTCTCTTTAAGAAAAGTTTTTGTCTTGATTTATTATGAGAGCATCGAAAGCTTTTGACAATTAATTACCACATGTAAAAATCGTCAAGTCGTCAGAATCTGATTGAGTGGCAGAGTTATCCAGAGACTCTGGAATACAATAAACGTGGTTGTTTAACTTTAACCCCTTATTGTAGATATCCAGAAGCTTATTGATATTATCAGCAGTGTTTCCTTCAAGGAAACGGAAGTATTTATTTGGCAGGCTTTCTTGACCAGGAGTTTTTAATCTTGAAATCAAGATACCGTAGGCCAGTTTCCCAGACGCACACATTTGTCTCTCACACGCCAGGTTGGCTGCGTAGGCCGGGTCTTTGATATATCCGTTTGAGTCAAAGAGAGTGATGTTAAGCTTTTTAGCTTCACTCGAAACGTAGCGGTTTGTATAAACGCTGACGTCTACGTAGTCATCAAGCTGACACTTTAATGTTTTTGAGTTGATCATCCCTGTACAGCATAGAGCAGGGTCAGCACCCGTTGTCATTTGTGTACCGGCCGGTAGACATCCTCTCACTTCATCAGACTTGAAGATTTGTTTCATGCTTTGGAAGTTCGTATTATCTACAGCAGAGTAACTGTACATTGTTGGTGCCGTATTGCTGTCGACGTATTCTTTAATCGCACCGCTCTTATAAAGAGTGCTTGGAGGAAGGTATGTACCACCAGTGCTTGAAGCATTGTTTGGATAAGTGTTAGATCTTCCCGCCGGGTGAGATTTACAAGACATCCCGCGCTCTTCAGTTGCATCGCTGTAATACTCTTCTGATGGGAATGAAATTTGTGGAATCCCCATTAGCTCCAGTCTTCCAAGGTAACTTAAAATTTCTTTTGCTTTAGGTGTGCTTGGTTGTGTTTGGGCCATTGGACAGGCCGGATCATCCGCTTCATATTGTGAACAAGTGTATCCACCTGTACCACCATACCAGTTGAAACATTTAAACATAGATGGAGCAAAGGCCTGGAAGCGAGAGCTTTCCCATTTTGTTCCACTTGTTGCAAAACTTCTTACCCAGTCACCTGAACAGCTGGTTTTTTCAGCTAGCGATGTGAAGGTTCTAAATTGATTTGCAAGATTGGCCGTCGATTTACAAAGAAGAGGATCGGCCGGTGAACCACACTGATCTTTTGAGGCCACAGATAGTGCAGGGAAGTTTCCTGCATCTGTATTTGATTCTTTGTACATAGTCGCAGCACGAGAGTAGCGGTACTTATAACCAATCGATGTATCAAGGCCCGGAACCTGATTATAGTTAATCAGGTTTACATTGTCTCCAGATGGAAGTGAAATTGTCTTACCAACTTCGCGACAACAACGGTTGTTTTTTGGATCATAAAGAGAGCTGGTTTTTGCCTCGGCCTGAGAACACACTAGTTCTTCCTGCCAGAACATAACTTCATATTTATTTAGGATATTAGTCACGACTGAATCAGCAGCGCTTAATGACTTGATTTTATCAGATACAACTTTTGAAGGACCACAATCCATGTCTGTAAAACATGATGAACCAGGAGCGCGAAGACATCTGTTTTCCTGGAACGATGTGGTCGTCAGGATTGCACTTGTCGATTTATAAAGACCAAAAGAAATCCCTTTGCTTGAGAAGATAGAATCAAAGATTCCCAAGACGTTGGTCGACATTGCTTGAGAGCCGGCATCGTATTTTAAATTAGGGTACACGGTTGCACTACTGAAAGAAGCTGCGGCCTGAGTTGTCGTATTGTGATAGAAATTTTTTGTCGAATCCATGATCGAACATGCATTGAGATAGTTTGGAGCTGCGGTTGGCGTGCTCTTTCTATAACTCATCCCGATTCCTAGAACTTTATCACCTGTGAACTCAGTGCCAGTAGGGGCCACACGGTTTTGTTCAAGGAAGCTTGTCTGGTCGACATCGCGACCAGGAATACACATTGCCATGGCCTTATTGACGTTAAGATTTTTTAGCGTCTCAGCTCTAACTGTTTCAACACCATTAAATAAGTATGGACGTCCCGGGATAAGGGCCGCGAGACCGAAACTATCGACTGTTGAGTCTGTTCTTACTTTTCCGTAACGAGCGATGCGGTTGTTGAATTTCGCAGCAGGAGTTCCATTTACTGAAATTGACTGACAGTAAGTATTTGATGAACATGAGTGCATCTGTTGGCTTGTCGACTGATTGAAAGTCGAGTTCACGTTTACGTTGTTGTAGTTTTGTGTACAAAGCGCACCACGACCACGGTACACACAACGTTTTCCTGTTGTTGAAATACCAAGGATGCTAGTGAAGCGGTTATTGTCGAAATTCGTTTCAGGAATTTCTTTGGCATTGTCATCAAATTTTGGCCAGCTCGTTGTGATTTCATTAACAGAAGCACATGAGTATTCCCATCCAAGAGTGGTCGCACAGTCATTGTCTGTTGAACATTGGTGGAACTGCTGACATTGGGCCCCATCAGAATTGTAATCTGTCGTGACCATATTTGAACCAAGAGGATTGAGTGTCCCATCATTGATTGTCACTTCATAAGTTGCTTCAAGAGTCAGGTCTCCAAAAAGACCGTTGACGGCAACGAACATTTTATTGCTTTCTGCTTTAATGCGACGGTTTGTTCCGATAGAGAACCATTTTACACCGTCAAAAGACCCGATAACCGAACCATAGTCAAATCCATACCAGTCATACTGGTAACCGTTAGCGAACATAAAATGCTGAGCACGCATGCGGTTCATACGTTGAACTTGCGCAGTTGACTCAGTTCCATGTGTCCATGGGATCATTGTCGCAGGGACAAGACAAGCGCGACCGAATTTCATTTCATCAGAGCGGATTCCGTTACTCATTGAGCGGTTTGTCTGTCCAAGTAGTGGAACAGCGCCACCACCAAATTGAGCAAGAGGGAAGAGTTTATTTAGTTGAGAGTAGTAGTCGTTTCCACACTGAACACAGTTTGAAAAAGACCCGCGGTCAACGTAGATATCGTATGTCGTGCCTTTTTTCACCGAAACTTCATAAGCTGGTTTTGCTGAACCGTTAGTGTATGAAAGGCTTCCGTAAATTTCGTTGAACCCTGTGTAGGTGTCACTTGTATCTGCCGCATTGGTAATGTCCGGCATGTTGCTTGGGTTAAGCAGGTTATCATTTCTGTATTTGAACTCAGTTCCTTCCTGTTTTAAAGTACTGGCATTAACAGTTGTCTGAGCTGCTCCATTTGAATCAAAGAAGCGCACTGGAACTGTTTTTGAGCTCAAATAAATTTTTTGAGACATCGGTGGGTCAACCGGATCTGGGTCTGGATAAACGCAGGCGTAATCAGTGATGGCCCCAGAAGTGTTTTTTACTGGAGTCAGGCTACAGTTTGTTCCTGAGCATGAACAGATTGTTTTAATTTCATTCAACGCCGCTAGTTTTGATTCCATAACATTGTTGACTGTCAGGTCTACAAAATATGAGATGCGAACCTTTTGGTCTTTGAAAACTTTAAGGGAGTTGACAGGAAGGAATTGAATAGTGCTTGGAGCACCGATGTTTAATTGCCAGTCCAGGTCTTGTTTTTGAGTGATCCCATCGACTTCAACAGTGATCGCTTTAGCAGTATTAGCGTAGTAAGGAAGCTTAAAAATATTTGAGTCAGGGTAGTGGTCTGTGACACGGCCGCGGCGGTGAGCTGCGATTGTGTCTCCAGCATCGTCCTGTCCTTGAATATAATATTTCTCACACTTCGCTAAAGAAGCGTTGACTTGCGTACAGCTTGCATCGATTTTGTATTTGATAACCAGGTCATTTGAAACTGCGGCAGAAGGTTTTACCTTAACTTGAATCGCAGCACCTGTGGCCAGGTCGTCATTGTGAGATCCTTCAATTCGAACAGCTGTATCTTCATAGATATTTGGCAGAAGTTGAGTGTCAGTTTTTGTTGTGTAGTCGTAAATAACAACTTCACCGTAGCTGATTTCTTCTATTGAAACCAGGGTCTGTTTATCAACATTGATGTGAGTGAATGTGTCGGCAAAACTTCTGTCGTCTTTTCCAGCGCTGTAGAATTGACCGATTGTCGCATTGGTATAAGTCTTAGTACAAAGACCGTATTCCCCTTCAATTTTAGTCGTACAGTTATAAAGGTTTGCCATCTTCTTTAAACGAACATTGGCCTCATTAACCGGATCTGTTGGAGTTGTCGGTGTCGTTGGGTTTGTCACCGGCTCTGAACAGATAAAATAATACTGAGGGTATAAATAAACGTTAGAAGGGTTATTTAAAATATCCTGTAAGGCCTGAAGGTATTCATTTGAAGAAGTGTCAACTCCTGGCTTCTGAGCAAGGTCTTTCACACACTGACCAGAGCTGCAACAGTCATAACCTTGAGACTTACATTGCGATGAATCTGTACAAGTCTGTCCTGATGAAGAGTTTCCGCTTGTGCTGTTGGAAACAGTAAAAAGCAGATGCTTCGTTGCAATTTGAGTTAAGGCCGTTCCTGTTGTGTTGTATAACTCCAGCGATTGTCCCGGATACGATGAACTAGAGCATGTTCCAGATGGACAGATTTCTGAAATTTGATATTTGGGAGTCAGTGTAGGGTACAAGCTATAAAGCTTGTTGATAACACCTGTCTTCTGACAAAAACTTTGGTTTGATGTTACGTCAGATGGAGAAATGTTGTAGTAGTACTCAAGAGTCTGTGAAGTGAAGTTGTATACCGAGCGAGGAATCGCCGCCATCAGGATTACTTTGTTGACTGATGCTTGCGTATAACGTGAAGTTAAACACACAATGTTCGAAGTCCCTGTGCTTCTGATGTAACTGTCGACGTCTTTTCCGCGCAGCTGGATATAGTCAGAAAAATTTAAACTCAGTGGAACACTTGAGAGATAAACACTTGCACCATTTTGGATGAAGTTGTTTCCCGCTGTGAATTCTGGAAGTTTTGTTGCGCCACCTGAATCAGTTGTGCTGGCGCTTTTAAGAGAATTGCGATTTGCTTTTGGCGCCTGGATACAGCCTTGTAAAAAAAGAGTGAGAACCATCACAACGATAGTGATGCCTCCAAACTTTTTAAAATGTGCCTTTAAATAATCCATCAAGTCCACAAGCCTTTTTGCAACAAAGTTCTTAAATCTATTCGGTTTTCCCTTAATAACCTTTCGTTAATTTTAAAAGCCTTCTGAAACAGTAGGGCTTTAATTCCGGTGATTGATTATTTTCAGAGAGTTAAGACAATTGTGGAAAGTGTGGAGTGGGACGTTTCTGCCCATTTTTCTCGGCGAGGAGAAAATTTAAATAAAAAATCTTCCCATTGAGGTTTCTATTCTAGGCCCTTGAGATCACGATTTAGCAGCTTAATTCCGATTGAAAAACTCAAGAAAAAGGCAGTTTTCCCCGATACTGGGGAGAGTTCAAACAACTCAAAGTGGAGTTAATCACGATGAAATGCAAAATTCTTTTTTTGATCGCGGTTGCAACGATGTCATTCCAGGTGATGGCAGAGAGTAAGACAATTGATCAAATGATAAGCTCAATGAAGCTTGAAAAGATGCAGGCCGAAGTGATGATTAACCGTCTTGCTCAAAGTGGGCGTTTTAATTCTGAAGAAGCTCAGAGAGCAAAAAGAGAAATTGCCAGTGTACAAGAGGAGAGTGTTCAGGAAATAAAAGCTTCTGCTCTTGAAAAAATTCAGACCTCTAAATCTTTTGCCAACAAATAATCTACTCCATTAATTCCAACAAAGTTAAAAGCGCTTTATCTGAAAAGCGATCTTTTAATTTTACTCTGTCTCCTGGAAACTGATAAAGCACTGCTGTGTTTTTGTCTTTAGAGGCAATTCCAATGGCGACTGTTCCCACCGGCTTTTCTTTTGAGCCGCCGGTTGGGCCGGCAATGCCGGTGATTGAAACAGCATAATCAGTTTTTAAAAGCTCGCGCACTCCACGGGCCATTTCTATCGCGCATTCAACACTGACTGCGCCGAATTTTTCCAACGTCTCTTTTTTTACTTTTAAAACATTCTCTTTAATCGAGTTGTCGTAAGAAATAATTCCACCATAAAAAACAGCGCTCGATCCAGAGAGATCTGTGATCTTTGATGATGTCAGTCCACCGGTGCATGATTCAGCAAAAGCGAATGTGCATTTTTTCTCTAAAGCTTTTTCTAACACCATGTCGTGGATGGCACGATTTCCCCATTGCCAGACATGAGGGGCAAGCGGAGTTTTCATGACGAGCTCTTTAATCTTTTGTGATTTCTCCTCGAATTCTTTTTGTGACCCGGTAAAACCGATGACTATATCAATACCAATTGTGTGGGGAAGTGAACTCACTTTTCCAAAGGCCTCCAGGTCTTGCCAAAGAGTCGGGCAGAGTTCAAAGAAGATTTTTTCTTCCGGGACTCCTTGAGTCCTGATAACGCATTGGTGGTTTTCTTTGAGTCGATCGGCAAATCCTTTTTTGATGAGCGGATAAAATTCTTCTTCCACCATCGCCGTAAATTCGCGCGGCACTCCGGGAGCGGCCATGACTAGTTTTTTATCGGTTGTAAAAAAAGCAAGTCCGGGAGCAAGTCCTCTTGGATTATTGATGGCGATAAAATCCTGGGGGAAAAAGTGATAGTGGTTGGTTTCCGGAGTCCAGCTTCTTCCAAAACGGATGTAATTTTCGGCAACAAGTTCGGCGACGTCGTTTCTTTCAACGACTGATTTTTTGAAATAGTCGGCCAGCGTGTTTTTGGTTTTATCATCGAGAGTTGGCCCAATTCCACCACTGGTAATGACAATATCGCTGTCAAAAAAAGAAGCGCTCAAGGCTGCAGTCATCTCTTCGGCGTTGTCGCGAATAAAGCGCAATGACTTAAATTCCAGGCCTTTTTTAAAGAGAAACTTCGAGAGCCACGAACCGTTTAAATCAGTCGTTCTGCCATTTAATATTTCATCCCCAATGACGATCATGGAAACGGTTAGTGCTTTACTCATTTTTCTCTCCGAGAAACTCTTGTTTTATAGCTTTAAATTTTGCCATAAAACGCTTATACTTGTCTCATCCAATATTGAGACAAACCAATGACAAAAAAAATTCAATTCACACTCGATTACAATGAGGACGTTGAAGTCTATTTGGACTCTCATTTTCCCGATCATGTGGACTACCGCATTTTAAATCAGGCCCTCGACGCCAGAGGTGCCCAGAGAGGAAAAACTCCTCGCTACACTTACAACGTTGAGATTTTAAGTCCAGGCGAGCAGTTTGAAGCGGCCAGAGAGGAGTTCCCTCAACTAGGATCATTTAAAAATAAACCTATTATCATTGGGGCCGGCCCTGGTGGGCTTTTTTGTGCTTTACGGTTAGCAGATTACGGAGTGCCGTCGATTGTGATTGAACGCGGAGACCGCGCTCACAACCGAATGCTGCACATTTCGAAATTCTGGAGATACGGAGAATTCAACACAGAAAACAACGTGTGTTACGGTGAAGGTGGCGCAGGGCTTTTTTCTGATGGAAAGCTGATTACCCGAATCAAATCTCCTTTCGTTCAGTACGTCATGAACCGCTTTGTGGATTTTGGAGCCCCGAAAGAAACAGCGTATATTTCTAACCCACATTTGGGTTCAAACAAGATCAGAGGGCTCATTAACAAGATGACTGAGTACCTGGTCTCAAAAGGCTCTGAAGTTCGCTACAATACCCGAGTGGACCGTTTGCTTTTTGAAGGAAAAAAAATCATCGGTGTTGAATTAAACACCGGAGAAAAACTTTTTTCTAACAGTGTTGTCCTGGCCACCGGGCATTCGGCAAAAGAAATGTACTACCACCTGGAAGAGTTAGGGGTGGAAATGAAACAAAAAGACTTCGCGGTAGGAGTTCGCATCGAGCACCCGCGCGAACTCATTGACCATATTCAATACGGAAAATTTGCAGGCCTTGAGCTGGGAGCTGCCCGCTACCGCTTGAGTTACGAAGACCCGAAGACAAAAAAAGGAACTTATAGTTTCTGTATGTGTCCGGGAGGCTACGTGCTTTCTTCGGGGACAGAGGCCAATGGAATTGTCGTTAATGGAATGAGTAACTACGCCCGCAATTCCCGCTGGTCGAATGCCGCTTTAGTTGTCAGCGTTCGCGCCGGAGTAGATTTCTCAAGTGATAAACTACTTGCCGGGTTGGATTTCCAGCACGGGATTGAACAAAAGGCCTACCAGGCTTCAATGGCCCGCGCCCATGGAAGAGAGCTTCCTGCTCAGACACTCAAAGAGTTTATGAATCATTCTTTGAATCCTTCGAATGAAGGAGTCAAAACATCGACACCTTCGGGAATTGTAAAAACTCCATTAAGAGACATATTACCGCAATTTGTGACTAAACATTTAGAGCAAGCTCTGGTAAAATTTGATGATAACTTAAAGGGTTTTATTTCAGATAAAGCACTACTGATTGCACCGGAAACCAGGACATCGGCACCCGTGACGATTGCCCGCCATAAAGAGACGATGGAATCAACCAGCCACCAGGGGCTTTATCCTTGCGGCGAAGGCGCAGGCCATGCCGGAGGGATTACCAGTGCAGCGGTTGATGGCGTAAAAATCGCCATGTCTCTTTTAAAAACAGAAAAAGGATTTGAACCATGACTATTAAAACGACGTTAGCGCTTACTCTTTTCTCGCTATCATTTTCAACTTTCGCGGCCATTTCAGAATACAATGCTCCAGAAATCCTGGCGCGCGCTAATATTGGCGACGGATACAATCTTCCACCGATGAGTTTTCTTTCAAACACATCACCGGTTATCAATAACCGTGGAGATGTAAGCTTTAAGCTTATGGCCTTTAATGGAGAAAACACTCAAGGGCTATGGCTTAAGCGTGGGATTGATGAGAGCGGAAAAATTGTTTACTCAACAGATGAAACAAAATTTGTCACAGACCCAAGTCTAAACGATGCGGGTGTGATTGCGTTTAACACGTACGATGATTTTGCAAGCGATGGGATTTTTACTTTTAACGGTGATTCGTCTGAAGTAAAGCAAGTTCTAAAGCCAGCAAATGAAGACATTGCTTTTTATACATACCCTCAAGTTCTGACAAACGGAAAAGTTTATTTCCGTGGAACTGACCAGGAAAATGCACGTACGTATTTCCAGTATGACGGTTCATTAAAACCTATCATCACAGAAGGGGCGAGCTCATACGGACAAAAATCTTCATACCTGTTTAAACCTTACCTAAACGACTCTGGGGCCATGGCCTTTAAGAGACGCATTGGTGATGTCGGACAGTGGGATGAATCAAACGGCGATGAAATCCTGATGTTAAAACCAAATGGATCTTCATTGGAACCAGTGGTTATTGCCCGTGATAAAGACATGGACCCAAATTCTGTCTTTAGAGGTTTTACTAACTCAGCTAGTATTTCAAAAAACAACATGGTGGCCTTTACTGCTGTTTTAGAAGACGGGACAAAAGCCCTTATTCGCTACAAAGAAGGGCATCTGAAAAATGTTGTGATTGAAAAATCAGACGGGATTTCAGAAATCGAAATGTTCTCGCCAAAAATCAATGAGCAAGGACAAATTCTTTTTAGAGCAAAAGATATGGATGGCAAGCGTGGAATTTATCTTGCTGATTCAAAAGAAGTCAAAAAGATCGTCGCAGAAGGTGATGAAGTGATGACTGACTTAGGTATGGGAAAAATCCTTTCAAATCCAAATTTCCCTGGATTCGGAGGAGATGTAGATATGAACGATCATGGAGAGATTGTTTTTTATTGCCTGGTAGTGGGCGCAAAAGACAATAAGGAATGGGGTTCGGCAGTCTACAAAGTCTCGCCTAAGCTCTAAAATAAAGCATGCAGTATTCTTCAAAAGATAAAATCGAAAAAAATTACGATGTCATCGTTATTGGGTCAGGCCTTGCCGGCATGACCCTCGCTAATAAAATGGCCCGCGATGGACGTTCTGTTTTACTACTAGAGTCTCACAATAAGCTTGGTGGATTTGCCACGTGGTTTAAAAGAAAAGACGGCTCACATATTTTTGATGTCTCTCTTCACGGCTTCCCTGTGGGAATGATTAAAACTTGCCGCAAGTACTGGAGCAAGGACATCGCTGATCGCATTCACCAGTTAAAATCTGTCCGTTATATCAATCCACAATTTGAAGTGGAAACAGATTTTACAAAAGAGCACTTCATTAAAGTTCTCATCGAAAAATTCGGTGTGAAAGAAGAAACCGTCATTGGTTTCTTTGAAGAACTTGCCAATATGAATTTCTACGACAACTCAAAGATGACTAACGGAGAGTTGTTTGAAAAATACTTCCCGGGGCGCTCAGACATTACACGCTTTTTATTAGAGCCGATCGTCTACGCCAACGGATCTAACTTGGAAGACCCGGCGATTAGTTATGGGATCGTTTTCTCAAACTTCATGAGTAAAGGTGTTTATATCTTTCACGGTGGAACTGACACGATGATTGGGATGATGAAGGAAGAGATGCTTAAAAATGGCGTCGATATCCAACTTCAGGCCCGCGTAGATAGAATTGTGATTGAGCAAGGCAAAGCGGTTGGAGTGGAAGTTAAAGGCCACAGAATTAATTCTAAGGCCGTAGTGTCGAATTCAAACTTAAAAAGCACCGTTAATAAAATGGTTGGACGTGAACACTTCTCACCTGAGTTTGTAAAAAAGTCTGATGAAGTGAGACTGAACACTTCTTCTTGTCAGGTCTACATGGGACTAAAACAAGGGGAGAGTATCCCTTTTATCGGTGATTTGATTTTTACTTCAGAAGATAAAGATTTCTCAACAGATCTGATTCTTTCTCCCAAAGTAGGAAGCCAGACTTTCTCTTTATACTATCCGGAAATGAGACCGCACCTCGATCCAAAGTACGCTATTGTTTCAAGCTCTAATGCCCGTTATGAAGATTGGAAAAATCTTTCTGAAGAAGAGTATGAGAAGCAGAAAGCTTACTTGATTGAGAAAGCGCTATCAGGATTAGAAAAAATTCTTCCAGGTATCCGCGAGAAAATCGATTACGTCGATGCGGCCACTCCGTTAACAGTTGAACGCTATACACTTCATGAAAGGGGCGCAAGCTTCGGGACAAAATTTGAAGGTTTAGATGTCTCGATGAATATGCACAAAGAACTTCCTGGGCTTTTCCACGCAGGTTCTGTGGGCATTATTATGTCGGGGTGGCTGGGAGCTGCCAACTACGGAGTCATTCAGGCCCACGAAGTCGACAACTACCTTACAAAATTAGAGAAGCTTTAGTAGCAATAAAGAACTGTCGTCCAGTTCCCACCGTATTCTTTTGGCAGTTCAACCAGAAGCGCTCTTACCGGGCGAGAGTGGATTTCAAACTGATGTTCGCCTTCCCATCTCACTCTTCCATCAATCGTGAATGCATTGAGGTAATAGATATTGTTGACCATGTCTCCATTCGGGATCACTTGCCCCGGAAAAAGGCGCATGTAACCTTTTGTCTCCCAAACCCCATTAGGGTTTTGTGAGCGAGTGGCCACCATGACTTCCTGGTAGCAGTTATTTTGTAGATACAAGTGAACGACCTTGTCGTGTTTATCGGCCGAAGGTGAGAAATAAGATTCTACAGTCCCAGTTGTGGCAAAGGCGCTGATGCTTGAAAAAAGCGCGATTAAAAGTCCTAGTGTTTTCATTCATTCCTCCAAGGAAAAAGCTCTCCATTTTAAATGTAGGAACTCTATTAGGGTCTGCAAACTAAAGAAAACATCCATTTTCTAACACCTATATGACACAGGGCAAGTGGAGCTTAAAACTTTCTCAGGCTAAAATCCCTGCACAAAATAGACTTAAGGAAGTGTTATGGATTTTAAAGACCAAACGGTTATTGTCACTGGTGGAACGCGTGGAATTGGACGTGGGATCACTGAGGCCTTTTTAAAAAATGGAGCGACCGTTATCGCGACTTATGCCGGCAACGATGAAGCGGCAAGAAAAATGAAAGAAGAAAACTCAACTTTCGGTGAGAAACTGCAAGTGAAAAAATGTGACGTTCGCGATGAAGCGGCAGTTGTAGAGTTTTTTAAATACATCGAAAATACATTTCCAAAAATTGAAGTGTTAATCAACAACTCTGGAATTAGAAAAGATCAGTTAACAGCGACGATGTCGATGACTGAATGGAATGATGTGATTAATACAAACTTAACAGGAACATTCCTGATGAGTAAGCACGCAGTTCTTCAATTTATGAAAAACCGTTACGGGCGCATTGTTAACATGTCGTCTATTGGTGGATCACTTGGTCTTCCAGGGCAAGCAAACTATGCTGCTTCAAAAGCAGGACAGATTGCCATTTCAAAATCACTTTCAAAAGAAGTCGCTAAACGTGGGATCACAGTCAATAACGTGTGCCCGGGATTTATCGACACTGAACTTCTGGCCGATCTTCCAGAAGAGCAAAGAAAAGAATACATGAAAGATGTTCCGATGAAGCGCTTTGGTCGCGTTGAAGAAGTGGCAAGTGCCGTTTTATTCTTAGCAAGCCGTGAAGCCAGCTACATCACGGGAGCAAGCCTTGAGATTTCTGGAGGACTTTAATGAACACTCACCCGGATATCCTGGACTTAATTCCACAAAGACCTCCTTTTTTATTCGTCGATAAAATTATCGATAGATCAGAAAGTAAAATCACGACGACTTTAAAATTAACCGGGAATGAAGACTTTTTTAAAGGCCACTTTCCAGGCAATCCTATTATGCCGGGAGTGCTTTTACAGGAAGCTCTTTTTCAGTCAGGTGCTGCTTTAATGGCAGGACGTGCAGGCGGGGGATTGGGTGTTGTGACGAGAGTACAAAACGCCAAATTTAAAAATATGGTTCGTCCTGGAGATGAACTAGTGATGGATGTTGAATTAACAGAATCAATTTCTAATGCTCATTACATGAAGGGCACAACGAAGGTTGATGGGAAAACTGTTTTAGTGATCGAGTTTGCTGTTGCCAGCGTTTAAGGAAAACTATGAGCTTTTTAAAATTAGAAAATAAAACATTTTTAATCACTGGTGTGGCCAATAAAAAATCGGTGGCCTATTTTTCAGCAAAAACGCTGGAAGAAAATGGAGCAGACCTGATTTTTACTGTTCAAAATGCAGATGCCAAAGAAAAGGTGGAAAAACTTTTTCCTGGTAAAAAAGTTTTTATTCTCGACGTTGAAAATGAAGCGAGCATCACAGATCTTGGAAGAAAACTCCAAGATGACAAAGTCACTCTTCATGGATTCCTTCACTCCATTGCTTTTGCCAATTACTCAGAAGGAATGAAGCCTTTTCACGAAACAAAGCTTGCCGATTATCTTCAGGCTTCAAACATTTCATGTTTCTCACTGGTGGCGATGTCTAACGCCATTAAGCCGGTATTGGCCCTTGACGCTTCAGTGGTGACTATTTCTATTTCAAGCACGCGTGCGACTAACTATGGTTATATGGGGCCGATTAAAGCTTCATTAGATGCGACTGTCGCATACCTCGCGAAGTCTTTTTCAAGCGATACAAAAGTGCGCTTTAATGCTGTTTGCTCAGGACCTCTTAAAACTTCAGCTTCAGCTGGAATCCCAGGTTATATCGACAACTATCTTTATGCTGAACAGCTGACGATGAGACATGTTGCTTTAGAGACACAAGAAGTGGCAAACACGGTGGCGTTTCTTATGAGCCCGGCCTCAAGTGGAGTTAATGCTTCAAATATGGTGGTGGATGCAGGTATGGGCGCCAACTACTTCGATGAAAAAGTAGTTGAGGCCTACGCGAAAAGAACCTAAGACTTTCTCAGAATAAAAATCATGAAAATGAGATAAATCCCGATGGCCGCGATGGTGAACTTCAGGATGTTTTCCGTCTGCTCATTTTGGGCCTGCACGCTCTCTTGATAGTATTTGGCGATGATCTTCATTTCAGCAGAGATATTTACTTCTTTAACACCCTTTAAGATCACATCGATCTCTTTAACTCTTTTATGAATTGTATCCAGATGCTTTTGGTATTTCACCAGGTCTTCGTTAGTTGTATTGGCAAAGCTAATGATTTGCCCCAGGATTTTCTGGTCTTCTAATAAGCGCATCTCATTTTCTTTATGAGATGAAGCAATGAACATGTAAGCGTCTAAGATGCATTCGCGGTAGAAATCTCTTTTATCAAGAGTGTACTTGATATTCTTTTTTTCTAATTCATTGTAAGCGGGAAGAAGGGCCGAAGAACTGTCTCTTAATTCTGCACGGGCCTTTTCAAAGTTTTGTAACTGCTTAACTCTCAATTCAAAATGTGACCTGATTTTTTTTACAGACTCAGTAAGTTCAGGTGTGCTGCGATTGATGTCGTTAATGAGCCCGAGTAATTCATTGATTCTAAGGATTTCATCTGAAAGCTCAGAACTATCGGCCGTTAAATTTTTTCGAAGATAGAAGGCGGTGTTGGCCACCTGAGAGTCAATAGAGCGCAGTTCATCGAAATCAAAGCGTAAAACACTCTTTCCCGGTTCAATCTGTGTGAGGTTTTTATAGAAGAGCACACCGCTGATGAGAGTGATAAGCATAGTAGAAAGAATAAATATCTTTAATCGCATAATTTAAGAATAATGCCCGAAGACGCCCAAGTTTGCGAGTCCTATCGGAATCCTGACTAATTTTCTTGAGTTTTATGTGAAAAACACTTCTCGTGAGAACAATTCTGGGCACTTTTACAGGGAGCTGGTGGACGCTAAATATACACAATTAAAATGGTCAAGTTTTATCTAGGGAACACCGAAGAGCCTCTATACAATGTCACGTAGTGGATGGGGCCTGTCATGAAAATCAAATTCATCGCTACATTAACGTTTCTTCTGATGAGTCAGTTTGCACTGGCCCAGGAAGATTTTAATTACCTGACATTGAACAAAGATATCGCGAGTTCTACCGGAAGCGGATTGGATACAATCGGTGGTGGAGAAGCGGATCTTTATCAACAAATCGCCAACGAATTTAATCTTGAGTATGAAAATATCGGAAAAAGAGAAGCTGCCAAAGTTCTGGCAGGCAATGCTCTTTCCATTACTGGTGGTCTCAACAGTATCGGGTTTTCTTATAAAAAGCCATTTATCAATTTCGGAGTCAGTGTGGATAGAAACCTGGCACCGGATCTTTTTGATGACAAGAGATGGATCGTAACAGATACATTCACTGTTGATATCGACGCTTCTAAAGTTTTAGGAAGCCTGCGCGACTCAGGTGCGATTGATATGACAGAACAAAACTTCGCGGCCTTTGCCGGAGTTGTCTTTAAAAGAAAGTTCACATGGGTTCACTACGCTAATTCATATAACGATGGATTAATGGGGCATTTTGAAAAACTGTTCATGCCTTTTAATGCTTTAACTTTTTCTAACGTTGCTAAACTTGATGCCAATGAAATGATCTTCAAAGAAGACTCTATTTCTGTAAAAGCAGGAGGGCTTGTTTCAGCTCCTCTTTATACCGGTGTCACTGGTATGGCCGGAGTTCTGGCGAGGTTTGAGCGCTTAACAAGAGTAGAAGTGGTTTCACTTGGAAATTCAAACATCCAGGTAAGTTCTGAAAAAACAAAAGTGGCCTCTGCTGGTTTTAACCTCGCTATCCAGGCCGACTTCCTTAAGATTCTAAGAATGACTCTGCTTTCGTATGACTTTAACTACGAAATGCAATCAAGCTATAAAGTTTACTTAAACATCCCACAAATGGATTTAATGGAAATGGACACTCAAAGCCCGGTGGCGATGGAGTTGACTCAGATCTTGAAAAACCGCGAAGGGGATTTAGATACCCTTGCTCCTTACATTATTTCTGAAGAAAAGAAAGTGTCTCAAGCAGTGTCTCACAAATACAACTTCCTTCTTTTAGGAGCTCAAAAGAGTTCTAAAACACAGCAAATCGAAATCACGAAAGAAGGACGAGTAAAAACGTTCTTCCGTCATTATTATGAGAAAATGAAGTATACGGAAGATTTTCTTTCGCGTTTATTTGCAAGCTTAATCTATGCGATTACAAATTCGGATGTTTCTGCGACAAAACTGGCCAGCGATACAAAAAAAGTCACTATTGAGTACGATGCAACCAGAAACCTGCTTGAAGGGCGTGAAGACCTTTATGTTGGAGAAAGAGCATCGAATGAACAAAAGCTCTCGATGACTTTTACTTCAGACTTTAAAACACAAAAGACAAAAGGTTTCTCTGGGAAAAAATACCGTGAGCGTGCGAAATTTATTCTTGAGAGATATTCAGGTGTAGACCCACTGGCCATCAGTATGATTGAAAGTGAGCATCTTGTGGCCCCTTTCCACATTGAAGGAAAATACCAGGTCAACATCGATGGTATCCGCTACTTGAATACATTGGGTGTTAACACCGTCTTTGATCATTTCGATGGATTGTGTGATGAGTACCCAAAAAACAGTTTCATCAATTTTAGAAACTTGTTTGATAACTGCCGCAAGAATCTTCAGAATGATTATATTGATTACATGAAAGACTTAACTCACGATAAAGTTTCAAGTGATGAAATTGATCGTTGTGAGAAGAAATCTTTAAAATACATTTTCTTCCCAAGTAAAAGAAGAGCTTTCATTAAAAACTGCCTGGCCGATGTCAATAAACTTCCGGCGACAGAATGGGTAAATGTTCCTCTTTGGCCGCTTAAGAACTTATCGACAAATATTGTGAATAACTCTTATAGCAAAGTTCACTTCTACAACCTGTTTGGTTTAACGAATGTGTTCTTCTTTGGTACATTTGATGCCAACACAGCTGATGGCCGTGCTTTCACAACCAGCTTCCACGAAGGAGCGTTTAAAGGGTTGGGAGCAGTTGACCACTATATGCGTGTGGAGAACTTAAGAGCACCATCGTCAGTTGTTGTTGACCAGTAGAATTTAAGAAAAAAGTTTATCAAGACCTTCTTCAATAGAGTATTTAGGTTTAAACCCTAAATCGTGCTCAAGATTGTGGTGATTGTAGTAATGGGATTTTCCTAATTGCAGGGCCACAAACCTCGTCATCGGCGGGTGGATGTCGTATTTTCCTACGAGCTTAAGCCCCATCTCAATCATAAGGCCGACTGTATAAGCGATTCTAAAAGGAACCTTCTTAGTGATGGGCGGAAGTTTTGAGCGCACTAAAAGCTCATTAGTGAAGTCCCATAGCTTAATTGGGCCTTGACCCAGGAAATAAGCTTTACCGGCAATAGGAGAGTTTGCTTCGAGTTTTTCTAGGGCCATGACATGGGCCAGGGAAGCATTTTCAACATAAGTGACATCGACTAAGTTTTCACCGTCGCCCACAATCTTTAATCGACCGGCACGGGCGGCTTCTACCACTCGAGGAACCAGGTTTAAGTCCCCAGGTCCAAAAATTAAATGCGGACGAAGAGCAACAGTGGAAAGAATACCATTGTTTGCCATAAGTACTTTCTTTTCAGCGATGGCCTTCGTTTCGGCATAGATTGAAAGATAGCGTTCAGGATAACCAATAGACTCATCAACACCTTTAAGACTTTCTTCTCCAAAGGCCACACTCGGTGTGCTGGTATAAACGCATTTTTTAATATGGTGCTTGTGACAAGCGCGGATAATGTTGTCCGTTCCCGTCACATTGGTTTTATAAAAATCATCATAGCGCCCCCACATTCCCACTTGAGAAGCGGTGTGGATAACGGCATCGATTCCTTCTAAGGCTGCCTCGACATCGTCGTAGTTTCCCAGGTCGCCTTGTCTTTGGATAACGCCTAAATCGTCCAGGTTTTTATATTTTTTTCTCGAGAAACTATAAACTTCATAACCGCGCTCTTTGAGATCTCGCACGATATAGCTTCCTAGAAAACCACCGGCACCGGTGACTAAAACCTTAGTTGATTTCATGGGACTCAATCTCTTCTTTTAATTTCTTGCGGTCAATTTTGATATTGTGGCGGACATCGACCGGAAAGTGTTTACTTAAATAAATCTTTTGAATCATCGACGTGTGCGGGAATTTTTTTGCCAGAGAAAGAAGCTCGCTTTCAAAGATTGATCTCTCTTTTCCAGAGAGGAATTGCCCGTCTTTTCTTTCGATTACAATGGCCGGAGTTTGTTTACCGCGAACTCCTAGACCTACAAGGGCCGAACGTCTTACGGCCGGGTGTTTGTTAAAAATAGCTTCAGCGGGAATCGGAGTCATAAGCCCTTCCTGCGTCTCCACTCGGTGAGCTTTTCGTCCTAAAAACCACAGCTGGTTTTTTTCATCTAAAAATCCCATGTCGCCCATGCGGTGCCAGATTTTGTCACCTTCATAGATTTTGGCCTCACGGGTTTTTTCCGGAAGATCCAGGTACTCTTTGGTCACTGTCGGGCCGGAAACAATAATTTCTCCCACAGTGTTTGTTCCTAAAATTTTAGCATCTGATAGTTTTTCAATCGTCTGATCAGTGATCGCAATAATTTTAACTTCTGATCCCGGAGCAACTTCACCAATACAAGTGCCTTTTCCGTTTTCTGTCAGGTGAGCTGTTTGTTTTAAAATAAAATCACCGCTGATATTTGAAACTGGAAGAGCTTCAGTCGCTCCATAAGGAGTGTAAGTCGTCCCATTCGGTAGAAGCCCTTTAAACTTGCGGTGAATAAGAACAGAGACAGGGGCCCCAAACATCACCACGTATTTAATACTTGGTAGAGTCAGTCCCTGATCCAGACAGTAGTCGGCCACGCGCTCCCAGATGGCCGGAGAGCCGGCGACAAAAGTCGGTTTATTATCGATGATATTTTGATAAAGCTTTGCCGGATTACACTGTCCCGGTTTACTCGGGTCCATGTCTGGAATACAGCTTGTCATTCCCATGGCGATAGTAAAAAGCGAGAACAAGGGAAACCCTGGAAGGTCCACATCATTTTCTGTCAGCCCATATAGGTTTTTTAAGATGCTGGTTTGTTGATCAAAAATAAAATGCGAGTAGACGACACCTTTAGGAGCACCAGTTCCACCCGAAGTAAAAAGAATCGCTGCTGTATCTTCAGGAGCAAAACTTTCCATCTTAAAGGTTTGCACCTTTTCTTCTTTCATCTTGGAGATTTTTTGCATTTTTCCCCAAGCACGCTTTCCATTTGTGACATTAAATTTGATAGACTTGAAAGTCTTTCTAAAAATGAGCCTTGCAAAGTGCACTTCTTTTTCTGCAATCAGCGCCACTGGTGCGCAGTCTTTAATACACTTTAAAAGGTTTTCTCTTCCCATGCCCGGATCGATAAAAACCGGAACAACTCCCAGCTTAAAAAGAGCAAATGTCATGGCCGAAAAATCCAGGCTCGGTCTTAAGAAGAGCAGAGTGCGGTCGCCTTTTTTAAGGCCCATCTTCTGCAAAGAAGTGGCAAATTTATTCGACCTGATATCGAGCTCTCTAAATGTCAGGGCCTCATAATCGTATTTTTTGGTTTTTTTATTAAATTTGGGAAACTTCACCGCCAGTTTATCGGGGTGAAGTTTGGCATTTTGACTTAAGCGTTCGGCGATGTTCATAGTTTTAATTTTTTAAGAACGTTTCAATTTCGGCGATCACGTCGCTGGTTTTATCTTCCACCAGGTAGTGGCCTGCATCCGGGTAAGTCTTAACTTTGGCATTCGGGAAAAAATCCAGCCAGCGTTTTTGAAAATTCATAGTGAAGCAAAAATCCTTTTCTCCCCAAAGAAGAAGAACCGGAACTTTTAGGTTTTTAAGTTTGTCTTCGATTCCCGAAAGTGTTTTATAAGTCGGGTGAACTTCATTCATGGGGATATCGCGGACGAATTTTGCCGTCGCAATTCTTGATTCAAATGAATCGTAAGGAAGAACAAATCCTTTTTTAACGATAGGAGAGAGCTTCTTTGTCACGGCCATCGTTGTGGCAGGCCCTGCGAATCCATTAAAAGTCCTGATGAACCATTCGCCCACCGGGTTTCTTAGAATGTTAATTCTCATTGGGATTTCAAGGGATCTAAAAGCTGCCGTGTTCATAACGACCATCTTTTTAATCAGTTCTGGATGAGCAGTCGCCACACCCATACCAATAGCACCACCCCAGTCGTGAACCACGAGAGTGATATCTTTTAGGCCAAGTTTTTTAACAAGAGCAATCGTATTATCAATATGGTTTTGAAGAGTGTACTCGTAGTCCTGAGGTTTAGTCGAAAGACCACAGCCGATATGATCGGGAACAACGACGCGAAAGTTTTTTGAAAAATGTTTCGCTAGATTGCGATAGAAAAACGACCATGTCGGATTCCCATGCAGCATCAGGATGACTTCCCCTTGTCCTTCATCGACGTAGTGAAGTTTTTCATTTTTTACATCTAAAAAATGTGCAGAAAAAGGATATTCGTTTTTTAGTTCTTGAGGAATTGTTACCATTTTACACCTAACATAATTGAAGAGAGTCCTGAGCCAATTCCTAGAAGGGCGATGTTGTCGCCTTTTTTGATGAGTCCTTTTTCATGGGCCATCATAAGAGTAATAGGCAGAGCACTTGAGCCCGTATTGCCTAAAAAAGGATACGTTCTAAATGTGTTTGTTTTATTGAGTTCGAGAGATTCAAGGGAAAGTTTCTCATGGGCACTTCCCACCTGGTGAGTGAGAACGAAATCAACATCTGAGTTGGTCCATGAAAGATTATTTTTAGCAAGCATCCAAGTGTCTTTGCCAAGGGCGATGCCGTATTTTAAAAGTTCTTCAGAGTCTGTTTCCATCACCAGCGAGTGAGTGTTTCCATCTCCACGACAGAGGTGATTGGCACTTGAGTCCGTCATGACAGCTCCCCCTAAAACGCGGGGAGAATCTGGAGAGAGGTCTTTGTGGGTGATTAAGAAGGCCGTCGCCGCTGAACCGATTGTCAGGTTCGCGATATACTTCTTAATATTTTTTCTATCAATAGATGGATTCGTTAAAAGCTCATTAATCGTGCTTTCAAGTAATGGCCCGCCATTTTCACCTGAAACAATCAGTGCTGTTTTAATTTGTCCTGACTCAATCATATTTCCAGCAACAACAATGGCGTTAATCACACCAAGGCAGGCGTTGGATAAGTCAAAGATCATCGCTTTTGGAGAAAGTCCAAGATTGGCGTGAACAACAGAAGCCGTGGCCGGCTCTAAAAAATCGCGGCAAACAGAAGCGTGAATTAAAAGGTCGATCTCTTCTGCTTTAATTTGTGAGTTCTTTAAACAAGCGCGTGCTGCAGCTGTTGAAAGATCACTTGGTTTTGTTCCCGGGGCCCATTGTCTTCTGGCCGAAATTCCGGTCATGAGTTCCAGTCTGCCTTCCGGAAGTTTTAATTTTTCATAAATAGGTGAGAGTCTCTGCTCGATTGCGGCAGAGGTAAACTCGTTTTCTGATAAGTCGTAACCAAAACTATGAATCACGACATTGTTAAATTTCATTTTAAATCCCCTTGTAGAACATGGAGGTTTGCCATTGAGATACCTGAGAGCATAGAGCCCACGATTCCTAAAAAGCCCTGGTCAGTTCCACAAATGTAAAGACCATCAATCAGAGTTTTTCCGTTTCTTGATTTGTCTGTCGAGCCGTACACCGTTCCTTCAAAGTGCTGAGTGTAGCGCTTGATCGTCGTCGGTGTAAAAATATCTTTAAAAAGAATCTGGTAGTCTGGATTGATTCCACAATTTTTTAGAATCCCTTTTGCGTTTTCACACAGGAGTTCTTTTTGTTCTTTATAAAGCGTTTTATCTTCAGCTGATTTTAATTCATTCCAAAGATCAAAGTTGGCGATATTGGTGATTCGTAAAACACCTTCAGGATAATCATCCTGGTAATTGTCGTATTTAAAATTATTCGGGAAACACACCACCGCACTTTCGCGGTCAAAAAGAGTCTGGGGTTTTTGGTATAAATACTCTGGGCGGTTGTTGTAGAAAATAATCGTCGCATCGACACCCAAGTCGCGCGGCTTTTTATCTGTTACAAGAATACTTTCACAGAAGGAAAGTTTTCCCACGGCCGGGTGATTTAAGCTTTCAAACTCACTGACGACACCATAAGTCTCAGGAAGACCCATGCTGGATAAAATCTGATCACATTCAATAATTTGATTGTGATTGATCTCAACCCCGACAATACGCCCCCCGTGGCTGATGATTCTTGTCACTTCCGATTTAAAGCGCAATTCTCCGCCGACATCAGATAGTTTTTTTAACAACAGGTCAATAATCGTGCGCACTCCACCTTCCGGGCGAGAAAAGCCTTCGAGGAAAATGCTCTTAAACATGATAACAAACTGAGAGAAGTCCATGTCGTTTTCCCAGGCACTTCCGTAAATCAGAAGGGGGCAAAAGATCATTTCAACCAGGGAGTCGTTTTTAATAAATGTTTTCACCACGGTCTTGGCCATTACGGTTTCATTGTTTAAATTGACTTCATCAAAATTTTTGATGTGTTCAAGTAAACGGATGAAGCCGTCAATTTCCTGGGGAAATTTCTGGTTGATCTCTTCGATCAGGACATTGATCTCGTTGGTGAATTTTAAACTTTTATCCGGGAACTGAATCAGTGAATAGTTTTGTGGAGAAAGTTTAAATTCTTCATAGGGGATTCTTAACTGCTTCATCAGCTTGTTAAAAGGTTTTCCCCTATCAGATGGAGTCACAAAATTTGTCAGGGCGTGAAGACCCACATCAAACTTGCGCTTTCCTCTGGCGTAATAAGAATTCAGACCACCGCTGATTGTGTGTTTTTCTAAAACCAGGACTTTTTTATTGTACATGGCAAGGCGGATGCCGGCCGCAAGACCAGACATTCCAGCACCGATAACCACACAATCAACTTTTTCGGTCGTGTTCATTATTATTGATTGAACTTCGGAGCAAGGTACTCAACACAAGATGCCATTGTAGCAAGTCTTGGGTAGTCTTCTTGTGGAACTTCGATTTTGTGGCGCTTTTTTAGCTCCATTACGATGTCCAGGAAGTCCATTGAGTCCAGGTCAAGTTGCTCTCTTAGTGCGACTTCGTCTTTGATTCCTGTTACATCGTCATCAAGAGCGATGTCAGCGATGATGTCTAGAACTTTTGTACGTACTTCTGCGTTTGATAACATAATTTTCTCTCCTTATTGAGCAAACTTCTTAATGATTAATGATGAGTTAATTCCAAGCATTCCGAATGAGTTATTTAAAATGTATTTTGAATCATGAGCAATTTTTTCACCGTTAACCAGGTTGGGAATCGCACACTCTGGATCGAGGTTTTCGATCTTTTTACATGGGTGAACATAGCCATCTGTAAATGATGGAATGTTACCTGCAAGTTCAAGGGCCCCGGCCGCTCCCATGGCGTGTCCGATAAATCCTTTAGTCGCGTTGACGAATGTCTTTTTTGAGTTTCCAAAAACCTGAGCGACTGCCTGACATTCCTGGATATCTCCCTGGTTTGTCCCTGTCGCGTGCATGCTGACGATGTCGATATCAGAAGCTTCAAGACCCGCTTTTTTCATCGCAAACTGCATACATTCAATTTGTCTTTCAGTGTTGGGAAGAACGAAATCTGTAGCATCACTGTTAGAGTGGTATCCTACGATTTCAGCGTAGATATGAGCGCCTCTTTTTTTAGCGTCTGATAGTCTCTCAAGTACGTACACAGCTCCACCTTCACTAACGACAATTCCATTTCTGTCTTTATCAAGTGGGCGAGTGGCAAGGGCCGGGTCTTCGTGATGGCCAAGAGCTCCTTGGGCTTTAAAAGCAGCAAAAATCCCAAATGTTTCTGTCGATTCAGAAACTCCACCAGCAAACGCTAAATCCACTTCATCTAAAAGAAGCTGTTGAGCTCCTTGAATGATTCCCAGGTTTCCAGCGGCACAAGCGGCGCCGATAGTATAATGAGGGCCTGTGATTCCCATGTTAAGAGTCACTTCACCAGCAGGGTTGTTGGCAACTGTTCTTGGGTTGTGGTGGTGAGACCAAAAACTCACATCTTTATTATGAGTATTATAAAGATCGTGGATTTCATTTTCAGTTTCCACGTTTCCGTGTTCTGTGATTCCTAAATAAACACCAACGCGGTTTTTATCCACGCCATCAAAATCGATTTTTGAATCAATCAATGCTTCTTTTGTACAGTAGATTGAAATTGCTCCAGCGCGTGTCCCGCGTTTTCTCATCTTTTTTGGCTGGTGTTTTGTTTCATCAAATTTACATAGACCAGCGGCCACGACACCCATATGGCGGATTTCCGTGTGAACGATTCCACTTTTTCCTGTAAGAAGTCCTTCGCGCAGTTCGGCCAGGTTATTTCCCAGAGGAGAAGTTAATCCAATACCAGTGATCACAATTCTCTGATTATCGTTTTTCATAAATACCCTTTAAATTATTTTTAAATTTTTCAGTCAGGTTATCTTTAATAGTCATTGTAATGTCAGCAAGTGGTCCCGCTGTCGTCGCCAGAAGATCCAGTGCCTTTGGCAGACGCTTTACCATCGCTTCATATTGAGCATCAAATTCAGCGCGCGTTTTATTGTGGGCCATAGTGATTACAAAATGCATGACACTCTCAGCGATCTCACAAGTCGTCACAATAGACTGCATTCTTCTTTTTCTACTGGCGTCCTCAGGAGATTGGGACTTATCCAGCACCCTCTGGGCCATGCGTTTAAAGTCAGCGACAACTTCTTCTTCGCGTTTTCTAAACACACTTGCCACAATCGCCAGTGAGTCTTCTTTCGCTGAATGAAGTTTCGCCTTGGAGCCCTGATTATCTCTATCACCAGTTGTTTCAATCGCCCCGAAGTGGGTGAGAGTTTTTAGTGAAAGTGAAACGGCACTTTGAGAAAGATTTAATGTCTGTTCGATTTCTTCAGAAGTGAGTGGTTTTTTAGCGAGAACCAGTAAACCAAAAACACTTCCATCAATTCTTTTGAAACCTATGCGCGAGAAGAAAATCTCAAAGCTTGGAAGCTCTTTTAAGATCTCTGCTTCAACAATCGAATTTGATGTCGTCATAAGACTGATCCCATTGATATTTTTAAGTTATTATAAAAATATAATATATAAAATATTTGCGATTAAGGCGGGTTTGTCCAGTGGTATTTAGTAAAAGAAATGTCTTTGGGAATAAAGAATATGCGTTATGAAAATAAAAAAGCATCCACGAAGGATGCTTTTATTGAGAGAAACTTGAATTTAATTATTGTGTTTAGCCGTCGTATTCTTCTACGTCAGACACATCCGATGAATCACTTTCATCAATGATTACTGGGGGAGTCGAGGCCGATCCTGGAGCTGGTGCAACAGATTCTTCCGATTCTGGGAAGATCATCTCGTCGTCTTGAGCGTGTGCGTAAGACAGAGATACGTTGAAGAGAACTAGTCCTAGTAATAAAAGACGTTTAGTTTTCATTGGGTAAGAGCCTCCATTAGTGCCTATGCCCCAGTATAGCACTCTCTCTGGCCGGGTGGTAGTAGAAAATAGTGCAAGAAATTCGGGGCTTCCCCCTACAAATATGTTGATTTTCCTTGAAACATTCTTAAAAATTTAGACTAAGATAGTGTAATATTTTCGATAAACATTAATTTCTAAAGGTGCGCATGGGCGGATTTAAAGACGATTTGGATGACTTAGATGAAGAACTAGAACTCGACGGAGACGAGGGTGGGGATGATGATTTCTCATTCGACGACGACGAAGACGGGGAAGAAGGCAAGGGTAGCGGGAAAAAAGGCAAATCAGAATCTGGTGGCTTTAACCGTGAAAGCTATTACGTATATAAAGACAAATTAGTTCAACTTTCAGGAACGATCAGACCAAAAGAGCGTTCAAAAGAAGGCAAAGTAATTAGTCTGGATTTCAAAACTGATGACAAGATTTACTCGGTCGTTATGGACGATATGGGTAAGAAGCTGACAGCTTCATGTTTCCAGGAATTCCTGGTGACTGGTCTTGTGAGTAAAGTTTCTGAGAAAGAGTATACGATCTCGATTAAAACTTACATTTAAACGAATCCAAATGGTGGAAGTTGGGTCTTGTATCCTCGTGAGATAAGGCCCAATAACTCAAATCACCGTTTTTCGCTTTAATCACGCTGGTAATCCCGGCCGACATTTCTCCCTTGAAGAATCCTTCTGGAAATTTAGTCTTATCAATTTTCACGATCAGATGAAACACGTCCATACTCAAGAGGATATCAAATTCCACTTTGTCCATTGGGGCATACTCAGTTAAGGCGTCGCCTTTTTTCTCAAAGTAAAAAGCATTCCACTCAAAGTCGGGTGAGAAGTTAAATTCCATGTAACTGTTTTTATCGTTCTTAATAAAAAGCTCAAAACAGCTTTTTTCCCACAGTTTTATCACGCGTGCATGTTTTGGTGTGCCGGTTCCTAAATCAAGGGCAGGGAGGTTTCCTTGCACCTTATAACTTATATAGATGCATTCTTCTGTGTTGTTGAACTCGCTGGCGATAGTGATGGTAGGAGCGCTTTCTTTGTTAAAAGGAGTAAGAGAAAATTTTGCCATTTTGAAATCCGATTTAAACGTTTGGTTATTTTGAATTTACTTTAAGTCATCATGTTACCGAGAAGATTACTATGAAATGGGCGTATTTTATAATTTTTTTCTCTTATGTCTTCTTACTGAAGACTTCTTATGCTTTTGACAATGATACCTTTACGAAGGTCAATAACGCCAATCATTGGATGTCTGCAAAAAATTATAACACAGCAGTGTACAGCGAAGCCGAGGCCATTGTTAAAGTGGGGCTGGATGAAGATAAAAAGACGCGCGAACTCACTAAGCTTCAAGAAGAGGAGTTTAATAACAAACCGGCCTGTGGTCATTGCCCAAGTCATTTGAAATTGACCCGCTCAATTAACGATATTCTCTCGAAAATGAGAGAGAATCCGGAACTTAAAGACAATGATGAAATCCCGGTGAACATCAATCATTTAAAGTTCCTCTATTTCACAGTGAAAACCAGAACAGAAGACGGAGCTCTAAAGTGCAACCGTTATATGGATGTGACAAAAGATTTAAAACCGACGGCCTTTGACGGACAAATGGAGCTGGTGGCCGAGGATGCCTATAAGTTTGAAGGAGTCACCACTGTTCAGGTTTTAGACCCGGATAAAGAAGAAGTGATTTATTATTATCGCGGTGAAGGTGATCAAAAAAATATCATCGTGCAAGCAGTAATGGGAAAAGACGGCGGTAAGTTTCGCTACTATTATTATCGACCGAGTGAAAAAGAAAAAAATCCTTATAATCTTCCTTCTTTGGGAGAAGAAGTAGCTGATGTCACAGCGAAGAAAAAGAAAATCAGTGAAGGCCCGGAATTTCCTGAAGAAAAAACAATGACAGGTTTTTCCGCGCCAGCAAGTAAAGACAAATTTAATTTGAATTTTAAGCCCCGACTGGAAAAAAGAAATAAGTATCTTCCTAAGAACATACACCTTGCCGATGGTGAAGTGAGTGAAGAGATTATCGGTGGGCTTCGTGTGAACGCGGGGACAGCTCTATCTGTAGTGAAGGGGAATGAAGCGAGATTAGATATCCAAAATGCAGAAGGTTTTAAGTATGTTGAGATCAATGTACGCACAAAAATTACCGGAGAGACAGAGCATTCATTTGCTGTTCCCTATGAAGTGAGATTAAGCAGTGTGGATGATAAGGATGCTTATCGCCTGGCCGGAAGAGTTGAAGACCAGACTCACGCACAAGTTGCAAGTCTTGCTTTAGTTGATGGGTATATCCAGCATATCAGGGCCGAATTGAGACGCGATAAAAATACTTCAAAAACATCGCTGGTTTTGGGGCGTGACTTTGATATGGGAAAAACTGAAATGGCCTCTGTGTTTGTCGGTCGCGATGAAGAGCGCAGCAAGTTTATTTCTCTTCAACACAAAAAGTTAGTAGGCAAGAGCACTACGATGGTTCTCGACGTAAAATTCGACGAAAACAAAAAAGCGACTCTTACCTATCAGTTGCGCAGCCGTTTTTAGAAAATAATTTCCACCGGACAATGATCACTTCCCATGACATCTTGGAGATGTTTAATTTTTTTCATGCGCTTTTGGATATTTTCATCAATGAAGAAGTAATCGAGTCTCCACCCGATATTTTTCTCACGACAACCTCCGCGGTAAGTCCACCAGGTATACTCATCTTTTTTATCCGGATAATGAAGCCTGAAGGCATCAGCAAATCCTGCTTCAACCATCTCGTCTAAGAAGGCGCGCTCGTGAGGAAGAAAGCCGGTGCTATTGACGTTGTTTTTTGGGCGAGCAAGATCGATTTCTTTATGGGCGGTATTGAGGTCTCCTGTAATGAGAACCCCTTTTTTTTGAGAGAGTTTCTTAGCGAGCTTTAAAACTTCACGCGAGAATTCTAGTTTATAGTCGACGCGAGAGTGGTCTTCCTTTCCATTGGGAAAATAGCCAGTCAGTACGTAGAAGTCTGCGTACTCGGCCCAAATAAAACGCCCTTCGATGTCGAATTTTTCGATCCCAATACCAATATTTACTTTTAATGGGGGTACCGAACCTTTTTTTATCATCAAGGCCGTGCCGGAGTAGCCCTTTCGGGTGGCCGGGTTTAAATAAACCTCATAGAAGTCGCTCCAACCTTCCAAAATCTCCCGAACATCCTCGTGAGTGGATTTTATTTCCTGTAGGGCAATGATGTCTGGTGAACTTTTTTCAAACCATTTGGCAAAACCCTTTTGAGTTACGGCGCGGAGTCCATTGATATTCCATGTGACGATGTGCATAAAAAACCCCTGTGAATAAAAAATGCATATTTTACAAAAATTTTGTTTAAGTTTTTCTTAAAGTTTGTTAAGGTAGTCTAAAGGTTTTGAAGTTAACAGTTCAAAATTTATTAATTCGCTCTGGAATATAAACAAAATATTAAGTACCACATAACAACATGTGAGTGACGACCTGATGGAGGAAAATTATTTATGAGATCATTCAAAAATATCGCTGCATTGATTAGAACAAAGCGTATTAACCATCCAAAGAGCTATTCACAATCTGACCTTTCATTACTTCTTGGATATAAAAACGGCCAGTTTATTTCAAACGTAGAACGTGGATTATGTAACGTGCCGCTAAAGATGATGAAGAAGATCTCAGAAGTTTTAGATATCTCGGCTGAAGAGATTAAGACTGCGATCCTTAAAGATCACGAAGAAACTCTGACAAACTACTTCAATAAAGCAACTGCGACGAAAAAAGCTCCTTCTCGCGACCTAGAAAACGTAGAAGTTCTATAATTTTAATTTAAAAAAACTCCGGCCGAGTCCTATAGGTTTTTATACCTTAAATAGTCTTCGGCCGTTCCCACACTTTCTTCCGTATCGTCTGAATAATCACAATTAATTTGCGACTGTAAAAGGTGAGGCTCTGCTGGTGGCAGGTCTTCTGGAACCACATCACCTTCAATCGGCAATTCGTGGTTAGTCGTATAAATGCGGTCATTTTGATAACCGTTATTTCTCTTTTCAAAAAGCACTTTCACATCTGGCGCAAGCTTGCTTTCGAAGTCGCGGATGTCGTTGAGTGTGTTATAGAAATTTCTTTCGAGCTTTGCCTTTTGAGCAGGATCTGCTCTGTAGAAAAGGTCGTGGTATTTTCTTCTGGCAATAATATGCTGATCAAGCAGGTTTAAATACTTTTCATAAATGCGCTCAATAGGAGAAACTGGCCCTTGGGGCTGGCCTTGTCCTTGAGGGCGTGGACGGTTGTGGTGTGGTCTTGGTTTCTTTTTTTGACCTTGACCCTGGCCTTGCTGTCCTTGAGGCTGATTAGGGCGATTAGGGTGCTGACCTTGCGGCCTTGCTTGTTGTCCTTGCTGGCCCTGTCCTGCTTGGCGAGGCTCTGCGTTGTTTCCTTGTCCTCCGCCTGGGCGGTGGCGGCGGCGGTTGTTGTGCCTTCTGTTATTTTGTCCCTGACCGCTTTGGCCACCTTGGTTACTTTGAGGTCTCTGCTGATTTCCACCAGAATTATTATTTGATTGCTCGCTCATTCTTTGATCCTTAGTTGATGCTTACATTATTGGTAAAAACTCATCTAAGTCAATCCGCATAATGCTCAAATGTTTTATTTACCAAAGCTTTCTCTAGCGTTATCATGCCAGAGCTATCTAAAACTCTTTTTCATACACAAAAATCTATAGAGGAGATCCTAATGAGCGCAAAAAACCGCGTGAAAGTAGCAGTCACTGGAGCTGCAGGACAAATTGGTTATGCATTGTTATTCAGAATTGCATCTGGACAAATGTTTGGACCTGAAACAGAAGTTGAACTTCAACTCATCGAGCTTGAAGCTGCTCTTGGTGCACTTAAAGGTGTAGCAATGGAGCTAGACGACTGTGCATTCCCACTACTAAAAAAAGTAACATGTACATCTGACTACGCTGTAGGATTTAAAGATGTAAACTGGGCCATCCTGGTTGGATCTGTTCCTCGTAAAGACGGAATGGAGAGAGCTGATCTTCTAAAGATCAACGGTGGTATCTTCACAACTCAGGGACAAGCAATCGCAGCACACGCCGCAAAAGACGTTAGAGTGTTCGTTGTTGGTAACCCATGTAACACAAACGCATTGATCGCGATGAACGCAGCTAAAGGTGTTCCATCTGACAGATTCTATGCAATGACAACTCTTGATGAAAACAGAGCTAAAACTCAGCTGGCACAAAAAGCTGGTGTTGATGTAACTGCTGTTTCAAACATGACGATCTGGGGTAACCACTCAGCAACTCAATACCCTGATTTCTACAATGCTAAAATCAACGGTAAATTTGCTCACGAAGCAATCGCTGATCAGGAATGGCTAAAAGGCGCTTTCATTGAAACTGTTCAAAAGCGTGGAGCTGCGATCATTAAAGCTCGCGGTCTCTCTTCAGCTGCTTCAGCTGCAAATGCTGTTGTAGATGGAATTTACCACCTTACTCACGAAACAAAAGCAGGTGAGACATACTCAATGTGTCTGGCCTCTGAAGGTCAGTACGGTGTCGATAAAGGTCTAATCTTCTCGTTCCCATGCAGAACTGTTAACGGAAAACTTCAAGTCGTAGATGGCGTGAAGCTTAACGATTTCGGAACAGAGAAATTCAACGTGACTCTTAACGAGCTTCGCGGAGAAAGAGACGCTGTAAAAGAATTAGGTCTTATCTAATTCCTTTACAACATAACGAAACATTCACTTAAAAAAAAGGCCCCTTTTAAAGGGGCCTTTTTATTAGCTAATAGTTTTCGTTATAATTCTCAAATCTCTTGCTGTGGAATTTGTGTGGTGCCTGCTCTCCATCTTGAATTTTGGCAACATCAGATTTTTGTTCTTCAGCGATTTGTCTTGAAGGCGAAGAAGAACAGCTTGCTAGAAGAGCGACTGTAAACACACAAAGAGAAAGGTTTAAAAGACCTTTTTTAGATAGTAATGTTTTCATAGGACCTCCTTGTAAAGTCGTTCAGTAAGATGATGAATTCCTTTCAACATCTTCTACTATGTATACTGCTAGTATCGTGCCAAAGTTTCGCTGGGCATTTAGGTGACTATCGGTGTTTTTGTGGCACCGATGGCCTCGTTTTTTATGATGATCGTGAATGTTTTTTTTGATCGACTAACTTAAAACAATGGGTTTGCTCTTCGATTGTCAGGGGTTTTATGCCCTCTACATTTTTTTTACGGATACCTTTTGACCTTATCAGCTCATCTCCTTCTCTTATCTTTCTAGTCAGTTGTTGACCTAAGACTTTCATCCAGGGAGGACAGCGCTGATTCATTTCCTCGTAAGGGATTTTAACGAACTCTGTGTCTTCCATGCAGATGATACTGGCACTTCTTGCGCCTTCATCGAAGAAAGAAAGCTCACCAATATATTCTCCGTCACCGAGATAGGCCACAGGGATAATCTGTGATCCCTTCTGAACGAAGACCATGACTTTTCCTTTCTGGATAATGAAGAGATCGTTTTCTTCATCCTCGGCCAAAAAAAGAATGTCATCTTTTTTCAATTTGATTTTTACAGTACCTTCAGACTCCAGACTCATTTCGATACTCCTTCTTCGTTCACACTTAAAATCTTTTTTAAGATGTCACCAAGTTCGCTGACCATGCTTTGATAGAAAACATTCTGCGGGACAATTTCATCTTGAAAGAGTCCTTCATCTCCGAGTTTGGAACTCATGAATTGATCAAAGTCTAAAACATTGACCTGGTTCTTCTGGGCATAGGCCTTAATGATGGCGTTGTAGACAGCGTTTCCTCGCCAATTTGCACAGTCAAAAACAGTGGCCTTCATCAGTGCATCTCTGGCCGTTTTGATATCGCCAACCCCTTGGGCCGCGCGACCCAGAAGATAGAATGAACGGGCATTGGAGAAGGTGACACCTGAGAGCTCTAGTGCTTTAGGGAAGGCCATTTTATAAGCGCCTTCTTTTAGTTCAGCTTCGATTTCCTGCTGGACACCGATGACATCTTCGCTTTCAGCATGAGCACAGACTTCTTTAGGTTCGGCCTCAAGATTGAGCGGAGCTGTGATAAAAATCAGATTGCTTTTTTTGTCTTTGATGTAATCGACAAATTCTCTGATTTCATATTCAAAAAGTTTGAAAGTCAGTTGCTTTTCACTCAGTTTAGCATTGGCGGCCAGGTTAGATTTGTACTCTTTAAATTCACCCAGGTCCTGATAATGAATATCGCGGTAGAGTGCTTTTGAGACCCATGGGAAAGTGATGATGAGTGAGATAAGTTTTTCATCATCGAAGGTCTTAAAGTTTTTCAGGATCTTTCTTTGGTCATCGATCTCAAATTTTTTTTCAAAGAGTTCACTGGTTCCTCCAAAATAAATGATGATGGGAGGAAGTTTTTTAAGCATTTTTATCTTATGAATTGTACGAAAGAGCCCTTCATTATCCGCACTCCAGTTGTAGATTGTCGGAGGTGTTTTCACCAATCCTTGAAACTGCGAACGAATGTTTTCTGTATACGGATCTAGGGTTTTTCCCATGCGATCGCCGACAATGAGAATCTTGGCATTTTCTGCTTCCTGAATCTCCTTAGCGTGGTCCTTCTGGAATTTTTCATCAAAACTGTTTAGGAAAGAGTATGGGTACGGGGTGATGACCGTGCGTTTTTTGGAATAATCCCAGTATAAGTAGGCACTTGCGCCGACAACCCCAAGGAGAATCAAAATGAGTAACTTTTTTAACATACTTTGATTGTATTGGATTTTTTTGGTATCTAAAAGGGCGTATTTAAAAAGGAAAAGTATGACCAACACCATTTGGACCCCGGAGCTTTTGAGCCCGGCCGGAAGTTTAGAGAAATTGAAAGTAGCTGTTCTTTACGGAGCAGACGCTGTGTATTTGGGTGGGCAGAAGTTTGGACTTCGCCAGGCCTCAGACAATTTCACTGCCGAAGAATTAAAAGAAGGCGTAGAGTTCGCTCATGAAAGAGGTTCACTGGTTTATGTGGTTCTTAACAGCTTCCTTCACGATAAAGATTTAGAAGAGCTTCCTGAGTTTTTAGCTCTGCTATCAGAATTAAAAGTTGATGCCGTTATTGTTTCTGACTTAGGGGTTATCACTGAAATTCAAAAACACTCTAATTTAGTCATCCATTTATCAACTCAAGCTTCATGCTTAAACGTCGAGTCTGCAAAACTTTGGAAAAAAATGGGCGTGACGAGAATTGTTCTTGGTCGCGAAGTGACGATTAAAGAAGCAAAGAAAATTAAAGAAGAGACAGGTCTTGAGATTGAAATGTTTGTACACGGATCAATGTGTATGGCCTTCTCTGGAAACTGCGTGATCTCAAATTATACTCAAGGCCGCGATTCAAACCGCGGAGGGTGCGCGCACTCTTGCCGTTTTGAATACAGTATTGATTTCAACCAGGATGAAGAGGCCAAAAAAGCTTTCTTCATGTCTTCCAAAGACCTGGAAGGAATCCGCATGCTCACAGAATTCATCGAAGCGGGAATTGATTCACTAAAAGTTGAAGGAAGAAACAAAAGCCATTACTACGCAGGAACTGTGTCGAAGGTTTATGCTGAAGCTCTTCGCTATTATAAAACTCACGGGAACTTCCTTTCAGACGATTTAATCCGTTGGGAAGAAGAACTAAGAAAAATCTCTCACCGCGATTACACGACAGGAAGCCTGGATGAGTATGCGGATGAAAGCTCTATCTACAATCAGCGCGAAAGCGATGAAATCGAATATACGGTCAGTGGTGTCGTTCTTGAAGTAAAAGAAAATGAACACATTCTGATGGAAGTTAGAAGTGCATTTTATCCTGGAGATGAGTTAGAGATCATGCCTTTTAAGGGCAGAATCATTAATCATAAGATCGCGACGATTAAAACCATTGCAGGAATTGAAATCCCAAAATCAAAACCGGGAAGTGTGGTGAAGGTTCCGTATATGGCCGGAGCTGAAAGATTCAACCTGATTAGAAAAAAAGCAGAGGTGCGCGTATGAAATTTATCACCTATGCAGAAAATAAAACTCAATTAGAAAAACTGGCCTCACTTGTGAGTGCTGGAAAAGTTAACCGCGATGACCTCGAAGTAATCGTTGGGACAAGAACTCTTTCTCGCTACAGTGAAATGGGGCTTGAAGGGCTTTTAGAATTGGTTACATTAAACCAGTCGCTGAAGCTTCCGCTTGTTTTAGAGTGGGATGTCCTTCAGCAAGAGAGCTTGTTTTTAAAAAATAAGGAAACAATTGCGAGACTTCCTCTGCATGAATTTAAGGCCATCCGAGTTCAAGACCCGGGAGCGCTTAACACGATCGTAGAAACATACCCGTGGTTAAAAGTGCAGTTGATTTTAGAAAATGGAAACCATAACTTCCAAGGCCTTTCTCGTTGGAGTTCTTTCCTGGGCTCTCAACTAGACCGCCTGGTGCTTTCAAATGAGCTTTCACGCGAGCACTTAAGCCGCTACGCTAGTGAACTGTCATCGGGACTAGAAGTCCTGGCCTTTGGTCGCATTCTTCTTTTTTATTCTCCACGCCTTTTACTTTCTCCACTAAAAAAAGAAGAGATTCAGAAGTCGCTTCAGGATAAAAATATCGAGGCCTTCGGAACAAGTGAGGAGAGTCCCCATGCAGGATTCCCTTTAATTGAAAACGCTCACGGGACTTTTATGTTCAACGTAAAAGACCTGTACTTACTTGATCACTTAGAAGAATTAAAAGCGCTAAACATCGCTGCTGTTCGTTTTGACCTGCGCTTTGATGAAAGCTTTAATCACTTAGAGACAATACTTGATCTTTACTATGGCCGCGTGTCTCATGCTGATATTAATATCAAAAATGCTCATCCTCGCCCGATGATTAAGGGTTTCTACAACATCAATAAAACTGATGTCCTGTTTACGAAACTTAAGAATAAGCGCATCCAGCGCCAGGACGACAACTACATTGGCGAGATCGTTGATGTGGAACGCGACCAACAGATGGCCCTCGTGATTAAGTCAAAACACTTAAAACTAAACCTTGGCCAGGAAGTTCAGTTAGTCACCCCTGAAGGAAAAGTGAAAAATGTCAGCATCAACACGATGATTGACACTAGCCGCTTAGAAAAAGAAAGTGCAGCGACTAACGAGATCGTGCTTCTGCCTTTTTTAAGTGGAGTGGTTGCAAAAACTCAAGTGTACCTGGTTCAATAGGAAGTTTATGAAAATCATGACTCTTCTTTTTATCGGCCTTTTTTCAGCTTCTGCCTTTAGCAGTACATTTATGTGCCGTAGCTACAAGACAGGCGCGCTGATTATTGCTGACACCGAAAGAAGAGAGATCATTGTTAAAGATCGCTTTGGCAATGAGCTTAATATCCTCGACGAAGTAGACAGCACTGCTGTTGACTCTACGCTTATCTTTACTCTCGAAGGAGAGGTTGTTTTTAGTGTTGAATCCTACGAAGACGGAAAACTTCTGGGCACATTTGAAAACGACAGCTCTTATCAGTGTTTTGTGAGAAATTAGTTCTCATCTTCTCGAATCATCAGTACAATTTATTTATGGAAAATGTAGAAAACAAACCATTGCGTTCGCTGACAACGCCATCGATGGATTTTTTGCTCTTAGGTGGGCTGAGTTTGATTGTATGGGCAGTCATGACATCAATGCGACTTTTACAAACAGAGCAGGATGCCCAGCCGCAATTTTTTCAAATGATGCTGGCCTTTAGTTGGCTTTCTCTTGTCTGCAACTATCCACATTTTTTAATTTCCTATCGTTTTGGTTACGGAAGAGGGAAAGGTTTCATTTTAAAAAACTGGCCTTCGCTCATTGGTGTTCCAGTTTTTTTTCTCATCCTCTATATTGTGACGTTTTTTCTTTTTCACGAACAAATTTACACTTCATCATTTGTCGCCGGACTCAATAGTATCTTTAGTGCGGCAGGGATTGGCTATAAAGTAGGAGAGCTTCCTAACTTGGGGATTGAGTTGTTAGGACTTGCTGTTCGAATTATGTACCTTACGACTGGATGGCATTATTCTAAGCAGGCCTTCGGTTGTATTATGGTTTTTTCTCATTATCATGATTACCCCATTAGTAAGTTTCAACGTCTTATTTGGAAAATCAGTCTTTTTAGTGTGGCGATTTACAATTTCTTTTTTGTGACAAACCTGGCAGCGCAAAGTAATGGTCCTTTTGCTATGTTTTTTAATGTTCCAATGAGTAAAATCATTTTGCCAACAATCCTGGAGACCTGGTCGTTATGGGCCGTCATTATCAGTGGATTGATGGTGGTCTATTTTGTCCTTTATAAAAACTTTAAAGCAGGGAAAACTCCGACAAGTGCGATTCTTGCTCCATGGATTGCGTTGCACTTTTGGTGGATTCCTTTATTCGGGATGATGGATTTTTTCTATTTGGCCGTTCCTTTTTTCCATGGTCTTCAATACCTTCTTTTTGCTTACCAGTTGGAAGCTCCTGATCATAATTGGGAAAGAATTAAAAAAATGAAAGTGATGGGCCTAAAAATCCTCATTCTTTTTTTGGTCGGATATCTTTCTTTTGACTATATTCCACGTTCAATGGATTCACTTTTTTCTACAGACAGACGCTTTCAGGTAATGTTTTTCTTTGTGGCCATCCCTGTCTTTATCAATGTTCACCATTTTTTCATCGACAGCGTCGTCTGGCGCTTTAACGACGAGACCATCAGGAAGAAACTCCTGGATTAAAACCGTGTAAGAATGACAATCCTTCCACAATCTTTCCATAGTCATTTGGTACTTGAATGTATCGACGATTCTTGGAGGGATTATGAAGAAAATTGTTTTAATGAGTTCTCTGTTTACTATGGCCGCTGCATCAGCTGATACAACTCAAGTGGCACAAGATGATATTCTTAAAGAAAGTACTGAAGTCTTAAACTGCGTCACTGTGGACGGACGTCAAAAAAGCGCTTCTGCTATTAAACCGACACTTCCAGATAGAACAATTGAAATTTCTACACCAATACCTGCTGCGGCAGAAGTTGCAGAGGCCACTGAAGTTCCTCCTGTTGATGAGATTGCTGAGAGTAAAACTCTAAGCCCTTCGGAAAAATTAAAGGCCTACAGACAAAAATTGGAAGAAAAGAATCTAGTTCTTTTAGAAAAGAAATTAGAGATGATCAGGCTTGAACAAGAAATGGCCCTTCTTCGCAATTTAGAAAGATCGATGAATAAGACTTTAAGTGCAATAAAAGATCTTTAGGGTCCCCTCGAAACCCTAAGGATTCTGGCACTTTAAGACCTTTCCATGATGTTTCAACAATCCTTTGCCATAATGACAAAAATAACAAAACTTCGGGAGTTATTATGGCAAACGGGCTGTTGATTTTAACAATCCTTCTTTTTTCGGTTTCGGTAAAAGCTGAACCTCTTACGCCTCCACCAATGAGAACTCCTGGCATGGAAATGGGACGCCCCCCTGAAGAGTCACTGGACGATTTAAAATTTACTTACGATTCAAAAAATAGACTTTTTAAAGATGAAGCTGAAGCAAGTGAATACCAAAAGCTATTTACTGAAAATAAAGGTTCAAAAGAAATTAAAGATCAGTTCGCTAAAGTTCAAGAAGAGCGCAAAAAGAAAATGGATGAGATGAGAAAGAGCGGCACTCGTCCTGATTTTGAAAAAATGAAGGAAGAAAGAGAAGTTGCTCAGTTTGACCTTTTAAAGGCCATCAAAAATATCCTGGAAAATAAAAAGAAAGAGAAATCAACGATTGCTAAGGCGGATGTGAAGTGCGAAGGCGCAAAATCTCAACCTGTGCTTGAAAAAGCGACGACAGATTCAATGAAAGACTCAGCGAAGGTGACAAAAATTATCCTGACTGAAGAAGAGTATAAGCGCATGAAGTCTGACCTGCGCAATGAACTTAAAAATGAACTAAAAGAAGAGCTGAAAAAAGAAATGGCCCAAAATAGACCAAATGAAGAAATGCGCGATCGTCCTTCGAAAGATAAAGAAAAAGATAAAGATAAAGAAGAAGACCGTCCAAAAATGGCCGAAGGAAAAAACAAAGGCCGTCAGGGCAGAGGCGAAGGAATGGGAATGAATATGAACGTGGGTGGTTCATCATTAAATCATTCTCAAATAGCTTCGGCCATGGGCCAACAAATGATGAATAACTTTCAAAATATGGGGCAGTCATCTGGAATGCAAATGGGAGGCATGAATCAGCAAATGGGGAACATGAATCAAATGCAGATGGGTGGAATGAATCAGCAAATGGGGAACATGAACCCAATGCAGATGGGTGGTATGAACCAAAGACAAATGGGAAATATGAATCAAATGTCACAAGGAATGTACGGTATGCAAACTGGCAATCAAATGCCAAGAATGCGTCGTCCACAACAAGGCATGATGAATAATCAAATGAACGTCTATGGAAACCAGATGAATATGGGCGGATATGGAAATGATCGCTTGCAGATGAATCCATTTCCAACGAATACGACTGGCCATAACTTTATGGCCCCAGGCATGAATTCTAGTTATACTTATGGCAACTCGATGATGAATCCTTACAGTGGAAACAGCTACTACGCAACGTACGGCTCACAAATTGGGATTCCTTATATGGGAACATCATCTTTTGCACAAATGGGGAATTAAAGAATGTTAGTACTTTTAGTTGAAGACGATCCAATTTTAGGAAGAAGTATTAAAACGACCTTGGAGCTTGAATCTTTTAAAGTCCTTTGGTGCAAAAGTGTTCAAGAGACCCACGATTTAATTGCTAACAACGAATTCCAATGCATTCTTTTGGACATTGGACTTCCGGATGGAAACGGGATCAGTCTTTGTAAAGAGCTAAGGAAAGAGTTTCAAAAAACTCCCATTATCTTCTTAACGGCACAGACAGATGAAGACTCATTGCTCATGGCATTCGATGCCGGAGGAAATGATTTTTTGAGAAAACCTTTTAGCCAAAAAGAGTTGCTTGCAAGGATTAAGGCCCACACTCGCGATGTGGCGGGGTCTAAATCTAATACAGCTTATCGCGATTTAAAGATTGATTTGGAAAAACGCGAAGTGCGCTTAGGTGAAAAACAAATTGATCTCAACAATACAGAAATCCAATTGCTTTATTGCCTTTCAATCAATGCAGAAAAAATCGTTACCCGCGACCGCTTGATGGAGTTTTTAGGTAAAGGCGGAGAGATTTTCGATCGCACGATCGACTCTCATATTAGCCATATTAGAAAACAATTAAAGGCCAATGAAGTCAGCAAAATCCAGATCCGCTCTGTTTATGGAGTTGGGTATAAACTGGAAATTATAGAGTAGGTTATGGTCAGTAAAAATAAAAAGCTTCTGGTTAAATTTATCCTCGCTTCCTTCGTTATCAGTTTTCTGGCCGTGGGACTTGGATTCTTAGGAACTCACCTCATTTTAAGCTCTCAGGAAAAACGCATGGAAGGACATTTCATGTATGAGTCCTTGAGGACAATTGAGCTGATTGCTAAAAAAACAAAAATGCCCATTGAAGAAATTGTTTCTGAATACAACAATTTTCAGGATGTCCCCCGCGAAGACAGAGGTCCTGGCCCACAAAGAAGAGGCAGAGGAAAACCTCCGGTGTCGATTTCAGTTATCACTCGCGAAGAGGCAAAGTTTAGTCTTCCACAAAATGTGGGTGAGTATTTAGAAATCCAGGGAAATGTTTCCGATGTAAAAAGATTTAAAGATCAGGTTTATAATTACGACGGCGAACACTTTTTAATTTTTAAGTTTGATCCAGGTGGACCTGGAAAAGGTGGCCGCGATTTTGGTCCACCTCCTGGTGGCCCGGGCGGACCTGGTGGGGGGCCTCCGGGGCCACGTATCGATATTGGAGGGAGACCTCTTCCAATGGTGATGATCCCTCTGGTTTTAACTTTTGTGATCATTCTTTTTGTTATCACGGCGTCTTCGTTGCTTGTGCTTTATTTCTTAAAACGTCAGGCCCAGAAGGCCGCAGAGGTTCTGCGCGCTCTTAAGCTTGGTGATTTGAAGGCGAGATTTCCTATTTCAAAAATTGATGAAGCTTCAGAGCTCATGCTCGAGTTTAACCAAATGGCCGATGAGATTGAAAAACTCGTTGTCGATCTTCGCGATGTAGATAGCTTAAGAAGAAAATTACTCCAAGAATTGGCCCACGACTTAAGAACTCCTGTGGCCTCTATGAAGAGTATGCTTGAGAGTCTTCTTTATCAGGGCGAGCGCATGAGTGGGGAAATCAGGCAGGAAAGCCTGGAGATGACACTTAAAGAAGTGGATTACTTCCATCACTTGGTTGAAGACTTGCTTTTTTTATCGGGTGTGCACGATTTAAAATACCGCGGGAAATTTTCAACTGTTGATGTCAACGATGTTATTCAGCATGAAGTTCAAGTGGCCAATGAAACTCATAAGAAAGTGAAGATTGCCTTTGTGTACAATGAATTTTACTTCGTCAAAGCAGACCAGCACTTGTTCCAACGCTTGATGAAAAATGCACTTTCTAATGCTGCTGAAAATGCTAGTAGTATGGTGAGTGTGAGAATTCTTGAAGTGGACCCAAAAAATATTTCCATCGAAATCACTAACGATGGGCAAGGGCTGACTCAGGATGAGATCGATACATTTGGAAAAAAACGTGCCACAAGAAGAATTAATGAAAACACTGAAGGAAAAATTTCAGTAGGCCTTGGTGCCGTGATCATGAACAAGATTTGTGAAATCCATTCTGCCGAAATGAAAATTGATAATAATCCTGGCGGAGGCGCCGTTTTAAGAATCACTTTTCCGCGATTAGACGTTTAGGATATAAAAAACAACTGGAAGCCCGCCGTTTTTAAAAGGAAGGCGGGCGACGAGTTCCTCTTTTTTTGGAGTGAACTTGTGCTCTTCCGGGATGATAATCCCCAAACGAATCGGTTGGTACTTCTTCTTGATCATCGAAATGATCTTTTTATAATAATCCAGATTGATTTCTTCTTTTTCACCAACTCGCAGCCCATAAGGCGGGTTAATGATTACCACATTTTTTCCAGTGAGAGCATTCTCCTCTGAAAAAAGGTCACTTTGAGTGAAGTTGATCTTTTTACCTTCGGCATTTTTTCGGGCCAAGGCGATTACATCCGAATTAATTTCAAAACCTTGAAGCTTGGCAAAAGGAGATGGTTTTTCCTGAAGTTCATCCATCACTTTTTTCTTTAAGGCCACATCAATCCAAAGAGGAGTGTGCTGGTAAGCAAACTCTCTTTCAGTGTTCACCGAAAAATAATCATGTCCTTCAATGAGGAATGTACCCGAACCAGACATGGGGTCAATTAATGTCAGTTCTTCCTTTTGAAGATTTTTAGTCGTCGCTAAAAGAAGCAAAGCCGCCAGGTTTTCTCTGATTGGAGCAAGACCTGTATAGATTTTATCTCCACGTTTATGGAGGATTTCACCGGTCGTATCGAGACTAATGGTGATGACATCATCGACTGCGCGGTAATAAACTTTTGGAAGATCTGCCGTTTTATTGGCCTCTAAGTGATCGAGGTATTTTTTCTTAACCGGTTGCTTGCGGTAGCTCTCAAGAATTCCATCTTGAACGGCCTTGGCAATTTTTCTCGAGTCAAAAAGTCTTGAGTTTGTTGCCGCGGCCACCACTTCAGGGGCCTGTCCGATCATTAAAGACTTCCATGGGATTTTAGAAATTTTCTGAAAAAGTTTTGGAAAATCGCGGGCCTTAAATTCAGCAATCCTCATTAAAATACGAGTGGGAGTGCGAAGCAGGTGATTGAGTAAAAAACCTTGCAGTGTTGTGGCCGACAAAAGAATCCCACCTTCATCCACAGAAAGAATAGAAAGAGGCCGATCTTTAAAATGCAGCTCCCATTTTTCTTTGAGTTCATCTAAACCTTGATCAACCAGACCAAGAGGGTAGATAAGATAAAATTGTGCGGTTTGTTCCATAAAAAGGTTATGGAGGAAAAAGTCCTAAAAGTCCAAAAAAAAGGCCATGGGGGTTACGTCCATGGCCAGTTTTATGTCATCAGTGCTGAGGAAGTTACGGGATTACTCAGCGCTGAGATAATGATTGATTGCTGAATCCTTGAAGTTTGTCGTCCAGAATTCTTTTCCGAGAGCGAGTTCACTTTTATCTAAAAGGGCGTCGTTGAGTCTTTTTGTTAAGTCTTCTTTTAAAGAGGAATTTAAAAATTTCTGTCCAATAAAAACGATCTCCTGAACGCGGTCACCGTAATCTTTGTGCCAGCTCTTTTTTACCTGAGCGAGTTCTTCTTCATCAATTTCCCATTCACTCATATCCATGGAAGCAAGCCATGCTCCTCTGGCCTCAAGAGTGCTCGTTCTTCCGGCCTGTGACCAAAGAGCGACGATTTCAGGTTTAGAGGCCACCCAGAAAAATCCTTTTGAGCGCACGACTTCCTCTGGAAGCGCAGTTAAAACATCCCATAATCTCTCTGGATGAAATGGCCTTTGCTCTCTATAAACGAAACTAGAAATCCCGTATTCTTCGGTCTCTTTTGTTTCATGTCCACGCAGCTCCATCATCCATCCCGGATTGTTCATGGCCTCTTCGAAATTAAAAAGATTGGTGTTTAAAATTTCTTTTACATCCACTTGAGACTTGTGGGCCTCGATGATTTTTGCTTTGGGATTTAGTTTTTTCAGGATGCCGATTAAACGCGCTTTTTCCTCTGGTGTGACCAGGTCCATCTTGTTCATAATCAGGACATCAGCAAATTCAATTTGTGAAATAAGAAGATCAGTGATCGTTCTTTCGTCGTTTTCTGAAAGCTCCATTTTTCTTTCTTTCAAGTCGACTGCTTCCATGTAGTCGCGGAAGAAATTGTAACCGTCAACAACTGTGACCATTGTGTCGAGTTTTGCAAATTGCGAGAGTGAGTTTCCGTTTTCATCTTCGAAGGTGAACGTTTCGGCCACGGGAATGGGTTCACTGATTCCAGTGGACTCAATAACCAGGTAATCAAACGCTTTTTCGGTAGCGAGCTTTTTAATTTCTACTAAAAGGTCTTCTCTGAGTGTGCAGCAGATGCAGCCGTTGCTCATTTCCACCAGTTTTTCCTGGGTCCTGACGATGCCGGCGTCGATATTGACTTCACTCATATCGTTGACGATTACAGCGATCTTAAGTCCATGATTTTCATGGAGAATATGGTTTAGGAGGGTTGTTTTTCCGGCCCCTAAGAAGCCCGAAAGAACAGTGACTGGTAGTTTGTTTTGCGATTGATTTGCATTTTTCATATTCTTGAATATTGCAAGCGATTCGCAAAAATGTCAAGCCCACCAAGTTGGTTTTTCACAGGGCCTTCTTTATTCTTTTAATTTGCAAGGGGTTTTGTTACCTTCACGCCCATGAAAACCACTGGGACTTTGACATTAATTCCGACTCCTTTGTCTGAAGAAGGAGAGCTTGAGCCTCGCGCGTTCAGGCTTCTCAATGAAGCGGCCACAAACGAGCGTGAGAACTCTGTTTTTGTTATTGAGGATTTAAAACCGGGAAGAAGAAGATGGCTTGGTTTTAAACTACCACGCGATTGTGTTGAGAGTTTTGTTCTTTATAATGAACACACAGCTCAAACTGTTTCTAAAGAACTTCTCGCTGAATTACAGAAGGGAAAAAACGTTTTCCTTATGAGTGACGGTGGTCTTCCGGCGTTTTATGACCCGGGTGTTGAGCTGGTGAATCTTTGTCATCAGAATAAAATCCGCGTGACTTCAACTCCGTTTTTTAATTCTGTCAGTCTGGCCTTGGCCCTTTCAGGTTTCTCTCATCGAAAATTTTGGTTTGAAGGATTTCTTCCTATTGATAGTGAAGAAAGAGCGAAGGCCATTAAAAATATTTTGAATTTAAAAACCACGGCAATTGTGATGGACACTCCTTATCGCTTAAAGCGCGTACTTGAAGAATTTCAAAGTGCGTGGGGGTCATCGAAAAAGAAGCTTTTTGTGGCCATGGATTTAAACGCGGAAACGGAAGAGTTACAACGAGGGACCCCTAAGGAGCTTCTCAATGTAATAAACGACGTAAAACGCGAATTTGTATTGATAGTTTCTGAGTAATTTCAAGATGATAGATTGTTAAAAAGAAATGACGTTTAACTGTCGTCATGATAAAAATAGGGCGCTATGCAAGAGACACGTAAAAGAGATCATATTGAGCTTACCGCCAAGTCCCAAACTAATGGACTTTTGGTGGACTCGCGCTTTTACTATGAGCCTCTTCTTTCTGCGCATCCTACTCAGGAAACTGATATCTCAACAACATTTTTAGGAAAGAAAATCCAGGCACCGTTTTGGGTTTCAAGTATGACTGGTGGAGTGGGTGAAGCCCGCCATATCAATCAAAACTTAGCGCGCGTCTGCCGCGAGTTTTCTTTGGGGATGGGGCTTGGGTCTTGCAGAACACTTTTAGAATCAGGACAGTACTTTGAAGATTTTAATCTTCGCCCTATTTTAGGAAATGATCTTCCGTTTTATGCCAACCTGGGAATCGCGCAAGTCGAAAGACTTGTTCACGACCAGGAGATTAATAAAATTTTTGATTTAATAAACCGACTGGATACAGACGGACTTATTGTTCATGTGAATCCTTTGCAAGAGTGGTTTCAACCGGAAGGGGACAAGTTTCTTTTTAGTCCGATTGAAACGATTGCCAAATTAAGTGAAGCTTTTAAAGGCAGCGGTAAAAGAATCATCGTGAAAGAAGTTGGGCAGGGAATGGGACCAAAGAGCTTAAAGTCTCTTCTGGATCTTCCTATCGATGCTATTGAGTTAGCTGGTTTTGGCGGGACAAATTTTTCTCAGCTTGAATACCTAAGAACAAAGGGTGCAGACAAACTGGAGATCGAAGCGTTGGCCAAAGTTGGTCACACGTCTCTGGAAATGATCTCTATTCTTAATAATCTTCTCAAAGCAAATCCTGACTATATTAAAAAACAAATCATCATCTCTGGCGGGATTGGAAATTTCCTTGATGGATTCTACCTGCAGGAGCAATTGCACTTTTCTTCAATTATTGGCCAGGCCAAAAATTTCCTGACTCGCTCTGAGAACTATGAAGAGCTTAAAGCTTTTACCAATGCTCAGATCGAGGGATTAAAAATGGCGAGGAAATTCCTGACGATAAAGACCTCGGAGGTCCAGTGAATCAGACTATCGAAACAAAAAGCACAGGAATGAATATTCTTTCTATGCCAACAGCTCCGGTAAAAGGTTTTTCTAAACTTTCAAAGTTGGAGAAGATCGATTTTATCGCCGATAACTACTTCAGTGGTTCAGAGTCAGTAAAAACTCAGTTTAAGAGATTCTGGCTTAGCGACGAAAACCTACAAAAAACAATTGATGAATTCAGCGAAAACACGCTGACAAATTTTATCTTCCCAATGGGAGTTGTGCCAAACGTTCTGATCAACGGAAAACTATTTTGTGTTCCGATGGTTATCGAAGAGAGTTCGGTTGTTGCTGCTTCAGCAAAGGCCGCTAACTTCTGGCTGACTCGCGGAGGATTTAAAGCAGAAGTTTTAGGTGTGAAAAAAGTTGGGCAAGTCCACTTCATCTGGAATGGCGAAACTTCAAAACTCGAAAAATTCTTTGCTCTTAAAAAAGCAGAGCTTCTAAAGGCCGTTGAACCTCTTGCGGCCAACATGGTTAAGCGCGGGGGAGGTATCCTTGATCTGCGTTTAGTAGACAGAACAAAAGATGAAGCTGGTTACTACCAACTTCTTGGTGAGTTCGACACTCGCGATGCGATGGGGGCAAACTTCATCAACTCAATCTTAGAAAAATTAGGCAGCACGTGGAAAGAAATGCTTCTTGATGCAAAAGATTTCACTGATACAGAAAAAGAAATGCAAGTCGTAATGGCGATTCTTTCAAACTACACTCCTGAGTGTATCGTAAGAAGCTCTGTAGAGTGCAATATCGCCGATCTTAACGAGCCAGGGCTCGAGATGGATGCTCATGAGTTCGCAGAGAAATTTGCCCGCGCTATTCGCATTTCAAAAATCGATGTGACGAGAGCGACAACTCACAATAAAGGGATCTTTAACGGAATCGATGCTGTGGTGATTGCTACAGGTAACGATTTCCGCGCTGTCGAGGCCTGCGGACATGCTTATGCTGCCCGCGACGGTCAATACAGAGGTCTATCAAACGTAGAAATTAAAGACGGTAAATTCCGCTTTAGCCTGGATATCCCGATGGCCATTGGTGCTGTAGGGGGGCTGACATCTCTTCACCCAATGTCGAAACTCTCTCTTGATATGCTTGGACGCCCGGGGGCCGAAGAGCTGATGAAAGTGGTGGCGACTATTGGTCTTGCTCAGAATTTTGGTGCCGTGAGAAGTTTGGTGACTTCTGGAATTCAGAAGGGTCACATGAAAATGCACTTGATGAACATTTTAAATCACCTTGAAGCCTCTGAAGAAGAAAGAGAGAAGGCCAAGGTTCACTTTGCTAACGAAGTGATCTCGTTTCAATCAGTGCGTGAATTTATTGCCAGCTTAAGGAACTACGTTTAGGAAAAGTATGAATCAAATTAACCTTAACCAGATTAACAACGAACTTAAGAAGACTTGCCCGGAAAAAGACCAGTATTACTTCGGTCATGGCAAACTTCTTCTGACAGGCGAGTACTTCGTCTTAGATGGTGCCCTTTCTCTTGCTCTACCGACTAAAGTTGGTCAATCACTTTCAGTAAAATACAATCAATCATTCTCTCCGTCGCTTAATTGGAAATCATACGATGTGAACGGCAATATCTGGTTTGATAGCACGTTTGAGTTCTGGCACTTCAAGTGTACTGATGAAAATCCATCGGAAGAAGCTCTTTTCTTGCAAAAAATTCTTCAGCAGGTAAGGAAACAAAACCCTCATTTCTTAAGAGACAATGTCGATGTAAAAGTTGAAACTCGCCTGGGATTCCCATTAACATGGGGACTGGGAAGCTCTTCTTCACTTATCTATAATATCGCTCAATGGGCCTACATCTCGCCGTTTGAGCTTTTATTTAAAACTCATGGTGGCTCTGGTTACGACATCGCGTGTGCGCAGTCTGACGGGCCGATTGCTTATAAGAAAGTTTCAAGCGGTCCTAACTGGTCGCCGATTTATTTCAACCCAAGCTTTAAACAAAATCTTTATTTTGTTTACCTGGGAAAAAAGCAAAACTCGCGCGAGGCCATCAAGGAATACACAAAGAAAAGACCGGTTGATTCGGCCATGATCGCTAAGATCACTGAGCTGACTCAAGAATTTATCAATGCTTCAACTCTAAAACAATTCCAGTCGCTAATGATGTCGCATGAAGAGCTTGTCTCACAAACGATTGACCAGCAGACGGTTAAATCAGCGCTTTTTGCTGATTTCCCGGGAGCTGTTAAATCTCTGGGAGCATGGGGTGGAGACTTCGTTTTAGTGGCCACAGAAAACGATTTTGACTTCATAAGAAGTTATTTTGCCGGCAAAGGGTTAGACACAGTTTATAGATACAGTGACTTGATTTCTGATCCAATTGAAGCTGAGTCTAAAGATGCAGTGAAGATGGGCTTTTCAAACCATCTGCTTCACTAAGGACTTCTTTTGGAAAAATTAAGCGTCAGCTGGTCCTCTCCTTCAAACATTGCCCTGGTAAAATACTGGGGAAAGATCCCACACCAGATTCCCTGCAATCCATCGGTGAGTTTTACTCTAAAAAACTCGCTAACCAGAATGGATGTGGAGGCAGAAAAGACCAACGCTGGAGAGATCCTGGTGGATTTCTTTTTTGAAGGGAAGATCAATGAAAAATTCAAATCAAAAATCGTAAAGTTTCTAGAGTCTGAGCGCGAGCGCTTTGGATGGATTACAAATTATAAACTGACAATTAAATCAGAAAATACATTTCCGCACTCATCAGGAATTGCCTCATCGGCCTCTTCGATGTCAGCACTTTGTTTATCGCTTCTTTCTCTGGATGAAAAAATCACTGGAGTTAAGGCGCAGACAGAAGACTTCTATAAAGAAGCTTCTGATCTTTCTCGCAGAGCTTCAGGTTCGGCCGCAAGATCTGTTTATCCCTTTCTTGTAAGCTGGGGAGAAATCGATTCAGTTGTTGGATCGAGCAATCTTTTTGCCGCTCCAGTAAATAAGAGCGATGTTCATCCAATGTTTCACGATTACTGTGACTCAATCATGATTGTGGATGCCGCTGAAAAATCAGTTTCAAGCCGTGCGGGACACTCGCTAATGGATACCCATCCTTTTAGAGAGCTTCGTTATAAGCGTGCTCACGAAAATTTAGAAAAACTTCTTTCGGCGATGAAAGAAGGGAAGATGGACGATTTTATTTCTATCGTTGAAGAAGATGCACTCATGCTTCACGCGCTGATGATGACATCGACTCCGAGTTTTATTTTACTAAAACCAATGTCGCTTCTGTTGATTGAGAAAATCAGGGACTACAGAGCAAAAACAAATATCCCGGTGTGTTTTACAATTGATGCCGGGCCAAACATCCACCTGTTATACCCAAAGGCCCACGAAACGCTCGTGAAAGAATGGCTGGCGCTGGAGTTTAAGGATTTACGAATCATTCACGATGAAACAGGGCCAGGACCAGTGAAGATCAAGGATTAGACTTAAGAATGAGCAGAACTCATACAGAAAAGAAATTTTACTCGAAGGTTATCCTCTTCGGTGAATACAGCATGATCCAGCACTCGATGGGGCTGGTGATTCCTTATACATTATTTGATGGAAAACTGACTTTTAGAAGAGACAACTCAGCGATCATTGATCCTGAACTTAAGGCCTTTTCTTTATACTTAAAACAATTAATCGAAAGCAATCAACTGAACATTCAGTTTGATGTGACGTCTTTTGAATTTGATATTTCTCAAGGACTTTATTTTGATTCTACGATCCCTCAAGGATATGGAGTCGGAAGCTCCGGGGCGCTGGTGGCAGCGGTCTTTGATCGTTATGAACAGGAGAGCCATTCGAACCTGGATATCAGCAAGCTTAAGAGAATTTTTGCTCAGATGGAGTCACACTTTCACGGCGCGAGCTCTGGAATGGATCCGCTGATTAGTTATTTAAATTCACCTATCCTGATAAAAAATAAAAATGACTTAGGGCCGGTGACTCTTCCTAAATTCCCCAAAGGAAAAGGGGGGCTTTTCCTGCTTAATACAAAACGTTCAAGAAAAACTGAACCTCTGGTAAACCTCTTCCTTGAAAAAACAACCAATGCACGTTTTAACGATATATGTGAGACTCAGTTAAAGCCAATCACCAACAACTGCATCGAAAATTTTCTGGCAGCTGACATGGAAACTCTAACCGAGAACTTCAAAAAACTTTCTGAATTCCAGTTTGAGCATCTTTCTCCGATGATTCCAAAACTCTACCGCGACGTTTGGGTAGAAGGGATTAAAGGCGGGGATTTTGCGCTTAAATTATGTGGCGCCGGAGGTGGAGGGTTCCTTATGGGGATCACTCGCGATTTCCAGAAGGCAAAACAAGTCCTCTCGGCGCATGAAATTAGATTGCTTTTAAGTTTTTAAACTTCTTGTTGTAATTTTTCTTTAAACTCGGAGTGGCTCATAAAAGGCTGCTCTAATGTGTAGTCACCAGTTCTCACTGATGCATTAAAGATTTGTCTTTCAACTTCAATCTTAGCGTTAACATCATTAGTGAAGTTGCTTCCTAGAAGACCGCGCTTGGCCTGCATACGGGCAACCGGGGCCTGAGCAAAGATAGTGGCCAGGATTTCTTTCGGGTGAAGACCCACGTCACACCAGCCTCCTAGTGTATTCATGACATTCACATCAAAAGTTCTTCCGCTTAAAATCAGCGAACGAACCACATTCTGGTTTAAGTAAGGAGCAAGGTAAGAGAAGACACCGCAAACCGGAGTCAGTCCCTGTGAGAGGTGATCAAAAGTAAACTGAGCATTTTCAGCAGCAAGGCGGATATCAGCGGCCAGGGCCAGCTCAAGTCCAATACCTTTTGTTCCTTGTTTCACATCCATGATCACAGTTTGAGGAAGGCAGAAAAGTGACTGAGAGATTGTTGAGAGCTTCCCTGTGATTTTTTTTAGTTTCTCTTCGTTCATTGTCTTCATTTCTTCCGGGTCAATTCCCTGGATGAAATAATCACCATAGACAGTGATATAAAGCGACTGCACTTCAGGATGACTTGCACACCAGGCAAGAATAGATTCAAATTCAAAAAGTGCTTCAAGGTTGATGAACTTTTTTCTGAATTTGATTTCCAGTGATTTGGTGTCTGTTAATAGAGTCGTGGCAATGGTGTTGTAACTAAAAATAGGAATTCGTGTGAGTGCTTTCATTAACCTTCCTTGGTAGTAAACACTTAGGGCCTGTAGGAAAGAAAGAGAGTCATTCTCTTTCATGAATCTATTCTTTCAAATTTTAAAAATGAATGTCAAAGGGCCATTGTTCATTTTTGTAACAAAAAAATAAAATAATGTGAATTTAGGTAGTTAAAAGCAATAAAAGTAAATTGGTCGGATTAGAAACGGGACTTAAATTGGAGCATCGTCGTGTAGGTGCGGTCGTCACTGGCCCTTGCTGTGATAGCAAGTGAAGAAGATTTACCGATGGCCACTTCGTGCTGAAGATCAACAAAACGATTGCGTTCACCGGCAGAAGTTGTCGCACTTCCGAATGAAGTCGTTAGTTTTCCGTAGTCACCGAAGTCGGTTTTTTTACCTACACTGTAGGTTTTAGCGCCGTCAGTGTCGGTTGAGAACTTTGTCGTTACAGTTCCAACAACATCGTTATTGAATTCATTTCCAACAGAGACCTTGCTGTATTTATCAATTGGTCTTTGATAAAGCTCAAGATCAAGATACTTGTTGCTATGGTCGGTAAGGGCCATGTTGTATGTTTGGGCATTGGAGATTTTGTCATCTGCTTTGTCAGAGGCCGGGATGACTGTCTCGTTTTTTACGCTGGCATCGACTTTTAATTTTGAATCGGCATCAATATTTACAGACATTGGAACAACGGTAACGATTTGTTTTGTTCCTGCTGTGTAGTTAATGGCATTGACCTTTACCCAATCAGCGCCTTTGTCATTTTTTAGAGATAATTCAGTGCTTTGTTCGTTGTACGAAAACTTTGTTTTTGTTTCAAAGTTTAAATTCTCAGTGAGGGAAGTCTGAGTTTTAGCTTTTAAAACTTCGACATCTGTTGGAACTGCACCGTCGCGGAATTTTACACTTGGAACGATATCGATATATGATCCATCTGGCTCGGCCTTAGGCTTTGGTTTAATCTTGCGAAGGAGTTCAACTGTACTTTTATCATTGGCGATACGCTCGAGATTGAGCTCTGAAGCACTTGGCTTATAGGCGAAGTATCTAATCTTGGCCGTCCCGTCTGGTTGCATGCGTACTTCGACCAGTGTGTTTCTTTGCGAGCCAGAGCCGCGGTAAAGATAGACTACTTCCTGGCCATCGGCCGGAATGTATTGAATGTTTTCTACGTTGGGAAGACCGACTAGTTCTTCGCGCATGAACTTGTAGTCACCTTCATATTTTTTTGTGGTGGCATCGATGTTTCCAAATTTACCACATTGGATTTTCCCGTCAGCAGTCTCCCATCTGACGACATAGTACATGAAATTCAGGTTATTGAGTTCTACGCCAATCTGGTTATTGGTTGTCACATCATCACCTTTTTTTAATTTGGCGATAATTTTACTGACGTCTTTACTTAAGTTGAGGTGAGTGTCACATGTCTGGCATTCAGATTCATCAATGAGAGCAGTGCTTAGCAGTTCTGATTCTCCCGCTACCCCGGCCTCTTTATCAGCAATATACTTATCCAGCGCTTGATTGATTTTTGAAAAGCCCTCGGCCGTCTGGCCGGTTGAGACATGGGAATCGAATTTTTCTACCATACCTTTGTAATTTTCATTTTTCTCCAGCAGGTTTTCAAATTGGCTATTGCCCGCATGAACTGCAGTGAGCGAAAGAAGTGAATAGGTTATGGCAAAAAGAGATAGTTTCATTTATTTCGGAACTCCCCACATGTCTTTGCGGGAATCCGATAAAATTCTTTAGCGTTTTGGTGAATTTTTATGCTTTATAATTCACATAACCAAGTTGAGTTGTCGGTTGATCCAATAAAAAAGGCCGCTCAAGGCGGCCTTTAAAAGGTCTTTATTGATTCTTTTTGTCGTGTTCTGCTTCCAGGAATCTTTCAGCGCGGATAGCAGCTGTACATCCTGAGCCTGCCGCCGAGATGGCCTGGCGGTAGTATGGATCTTGAACGTCACCACAAGCAAATACACCGGCAACTGATGTATCCGGGTGGAAGCCCTGAGTTTTGATATACCCATGGTCATCAAGCTCAAGCTGGCCGTTTAAGAATTTTGTATTTGGTTCGTGACCGATACCAAGGAAGAACCCATCCGTTTTTCTTTCTGTGATTTCATTTGTCTTATTGTTAATAACTTTAAGACCTGTAACCCCAGTTTCATTGAAAAGAATTTCTTTTACTTCTGTGTTCCAAACCACTTCGATTTTTGGATTTTTGAAAGTGCGCTCTTGCATTGGTTTACTTGCACGGAATTGGTCTTTTCTGTGAATCAGGTAAACTTTTTCTGCAAAACGAGTCAGGAAGTTTGCTTCTTCAAGAGCAGTGTCACCACCACCTACAACGTGAACGACTCTATTGCGATAGAAGAATCCATCGCAAGTCGCACACGCAGAAACACCTTTACCGATAAGTTCCATTTCATTTTTAAGGCCCAGGTATTTTGCTGAAGCCCCTGTTGAAATGATCAGTGTTTCGGCCATGAATTCAGCGCCGTTGTCGCATTTTACATGGAATGGTCTTTTTGAAAGATCAACACTTGTAACCTTTGCTGAAAGGTATTCAGTTCCAAAACGTAGAGTTTGTTTTTTCATGTTGGCCATTAGATCAGGGCCCATAACTCCTTCGGGAAATCCCGGGAAGTTTTCTACGTCAGTTGTGGTTGTTAATTGCCCGCCTGGCTCATGGCCTTCGATAACGAGAGGGTTAAGACCAGCGCGTGATGAGTAAAGGGCCGCTGTATACCCAGCAGGTCCAGAACCCACGATGATAACTTGTCTGTGAGCGATTGTTGTCATGATAAATTCCTTAAGAGATTACTCAGATAATAATGCCGCTTTTAATTCCGCAGCAGTTTCTTCTTCCTGCTTAACTTTGATTTTTACATCAACTGGACGGTCGTCTAGCTCTGGATGCATTTGGTAGTAAGCGCTGACAGTCATCAGGTCTCCTGGAGACGGAGCTTCTGAGGTTGTTTTGAAAGTTTCACCTGTCACGTTACATTCGTACTTGTAGATTTTTTTAATCTTTTTCTTGCTCATTTTTGAGTCCTACTTCATTGGGAATAATGTACCTCTAGTTATAGAGAATTATCCCCAATAGAGCAAGGATTTCCCATCAGTGGGAAGGCGCGCAAGTTTGCTTTAAACTATTAATTAATATGAAAAATTCAGCCTTAATCACAGTTCTTTTATTTATGGGTGTTTTTACCGGCAAAGCCTTTGGAATTGGGCTTACTGAGGTCAATTTACAGGACATTTCCACTTCGGGGAAAAGCTTGATTATCGACCGCGGGAACCTCGAAGAGTACAAAGAAGGGCTTCTGGCCCGTTTTTACCTGCAAAAAGGGCCAAAAGAGTTCCCGAAAGTATTCCTTGTTGCAGAAGGGGAACTGGTTAAAAGTTTTCCACGCAAGTCTTACTGGATCCTAAGAAAAATCCATATTCCTTCGGCCATTAAGCGCGATTCAAAGGTTTTGATTTCAACTTCTAATGAGCTTTTGCGAGAGCGTCCACTAAAAATGAGAAACAAGCACGTGGTGATTTCTGATTCTCAGTACCAGGATGTGGATGATTATATCGATCAAAACCAGGAGAATGTTCCTTCGAGACTGGTAAAAGAAGATAAACCCTATGCGGCTTCAGCAGATATTTTTGAGCGCGACGAAATTAAAGACGTCACCCCTGAGACAGATGTCCTTTTGACGACCTATGAATCTTATAAGAAAAAATCAGGCAACTATTACAGCGATGACTACGGTGATTTGACGGCGCAAAAGTATTTTATCGGCAATAAGCAAGTGGCCTTAGGTGATATTAAAAAAGCAGAAGATAAAAAACTTTTTGATTCTATGAGCGATGGTTATGAGAGAAAAACCAATGGCATGAAATACGGGATTAAAAGTTTTTACAGCGAGCAGGCGAGAACTCCAGGACTTCCGGAAATTGCAGAAAAAGGAGTGGAGCTTTCAACTTATGCCCGCATGAAAGAAGACGCCAAACTTGCTGATCAGGTTGACCCGAGAGCAATGGCGAAGATGAAGCGCGACGGGGATCAGTGGTCCTCAGATATGGATGATGCTGCTTTAAGACGTTATTTCATTCAAACGGGAATGGAAAAAGAAATTAGAAGAAGGGATCTGGCCCTTAATGAACTTGAAGGCCATGAGATCATGCTTCATTACTCGGGTTCAATGGTGGCCCATGGGAACACTCAAGATCCAAATTATCAAGGCCGCGGTTATAGTTTAGGTATTGCTTATGACCTGCATTTAGCACGCACATCGGCCTCTCTTAAAAAATGGTCGTTGCAATTTTTTCTTGAACGTGGGGTAACTGAATACGACACTGGAGAGTTCAATGCGCGCTCTGAAGAAACAGACTATGGGGCCTACTTGAATTATTATTTCATCAACAATCCGCTGACCTTAAATTCGTTCATTTACCTGGCCGGAGTTGGGTTTAAGAATGGAAGTGCCAGCGTCTCTTCACCTGATCTCTCAAAAGAGTATTCTTATCAACTTTTATCTCCTTCTCTGCAGCTCATGACTAAATACCGCTTCCGTTCAGGAGACCTGAAGGAAGACACGGTCAATGTGGGAGTAAGTGTGAATTTTGGGGTCAATATCGACATGAAGAATTTGTCAGTCATCGACCGCGTAGATGACAATATTAATAGCAAAATTTCTGTCACTGACTTAAAATATATACTAGGAATGAGTGTTTATTTTTAGGATGAGGATTTAGAGGCATGAGAAGATCATTATATTTTGTTTTGCCTGCCGTTTTCGCTTTTAATGTGACTAACGTCAGCGCTTTAGAAATCGATGAAAAATTAACTCTTCGTTTTTTGAAAGTTTCATCAAGTAAAAAAACAGTACTCGTTAACCGCGGTGGTGAAGACGGTTTAGTGGTCGGAGATCACGCCAAGTTTTTTATCACAGCAGGTGTTGTGGCCCGTGGAGTGGCCGAAAAAGTATCTCCTTCAAGATCGGTCTGGTCGCTTTATCGCATTGTTGATCCAAATGAAATTACGCAGGATAAAGTGCTTAACTTAAAGATCGCGACTCCGGTAAAAATCACAGATGACCCAAGTAAAAGTCTAAAAGAAGAGCCAATCCCAGGTGGGACTGAAACGATGAATGTTGAAGACAATTCAGCAGACGGCGCTGGAAGTGATGAAATCGTAGTAAGCGATGCTGATAAAGACGAACTAAAAGGTCTGGGACTGGAAGAAGATATGTCAGTAGGCACGACAAAGTCGGTGCCTTCCAAGACGGTAAGCAGCTCTAAAAAAACAAAATCGGCCCCAGTGATTGAAGAATCAGCTCCTGTCTACTCGTCAAATACGTCGAAGACTTGGGAGGCCTGGGGAACTTTATACGTGAACTCTTTGTCTGGAACAGTTGAAAGTGATACGACGACATCATCTTCTACTGCGGCCTCTGGATCAACAATTGATTTTTCCGCCGGAATTGAAAAATATTTCTTAACTTCATCAAGCTTTTTTAAAGAGTTTTCTCTTTCACTTTTTGCACACAAGAGAACAATTGAGACTGGTGACGATGTTAAATCGACGAGTGATTGGTTTGAATATGGAGTAGGAGCGAATTACCATTTTTATAACTCAGCAGCTTCAGTTAACAAGCTCATCGGTTACGGGGCCTTAACGGCAGGGAAAGGAAGCGCTTCAGTTAAGTCGGTATCGACAACTGGAGGAGTGGCGACTGAAAACACAACTGATGGGACAAATACATTTTTCTCAGTTGGCGTAGGTGCAAAATACATCCTCAATAATGGTTTTGGTGTAAGAGCAATCCTGGATTATTACCATTCATCAGAAGAGTTTGAATTTGATGACGGAGCTGGCGGAACTTTTGTTTCAACAAGAACCCTGGCCGGTCCTCGTGTTCAGTTTGGTCTTTCTTACCGTTTTTAAAATTTAAAAAATGGATAAAATAAAAAAAGACGATATCAGTGTCAGGCGTTTTCTTTTTGAAGACATCACTCCTCTTGTCGATTATTGGACAAAGAGTAGTGCTGAGTATTGGAGAGAAAGAGGGCTTGATAAATCCAAACTCTCATCTGAAAAAGAATTCACTGAATATTATGAAAATTCATTTAAGACTTCAGGCGGAGTCAGAACAATCGCGGTGATTCTCTTTAGAGGAAAGCCTATCGGAGTGCATACGCTGACTGATTTTATTGAAAATGAATCGGCCATTTTTCATGCTCATATCTGGAGTGATGAGTACCGCAAGAAAGGAATAGGGTTTTATTCTTATCCTGCTGCCATCGAGTTTTTTATGGATACTTTATCACTTAAAAAAGTGATTTTTAAAACGCCGCTCATCAATGCTGGGGCCAATAAAGTTAAAGAAAAGCTAGGGATACCTTGTCTGGGAGAAACCGTGTTCGAATCTCCCGTTTTAATTGGGCCTTTGGAGGCCAATCTTTATGAGGTTGACCGCGAATTGCTTCAGAAGATCAAACAAAGAATCGCTTAGTGATTATTTAAAACTCGCAATATCTTCCTTTGTGACTTTGATAAATTTTTCGATAACAGAAAGATGCTTAAGGAAGTACTGATCGAAATCTTCTTTCGTTTTTTCTTTCCAGATCGCGCGGCTTAAAACCGAGAGCCTTCTGACCACTAAATCTTCAAACGTCTTTGGCATTTCTTTTTCACAAATATGAATCAGCTCAGCTTCACTTGGTAAATGCCACTCGAAAGGGCCAACCACAGAAGGGCTGCGCAGAGGTGATTCTGTTTTATCTTGATTGTAGCTTAGCTGAAAACGATGACAGATTTTCTGGGTGATTTCTCTGCCCATGACTCTGAAGGTTGTGTATTTTCCCCCGGCGATTACATAAGTGTCGCTGGCCGGTTGAAAAACTTTATGCTCTCGCGATGTTTTTCCGCGGTCTCCACCTGTGTTTTCTTCTTTGACCAGAGGTCTAATTCCTGCAAAACTCCCAATAATTTTATCTTTTGTTAGGCTTGACTGAGGAAAGTACAGGTTTAAATTTTTAAGCAGGTATTGGATTTCTTCTTCCGTAGGTTTGACATGGAAGAGGTCATCTTTGTTAGGCACTTCTGTTGTCCCCACCAGAACTTTTTCACCATGAGGGATAACAAAAATAACACGGTCTCCGTACTCATCCTGAGGAGTCATTACAATCGGATGGGCGATAGGAAGATCTGCACTCTTTACCCAGATGTGCGAACCTTTTGAAGGAAGAAGCACATCTTGCCAGTGATAAAAGCTATACTGTTTTAAAAATGAATCAGTAAAAGGACCTAAGGCATAGACCACCTGATCAGCGATGATGTTTTTTTCTTCGCCGGTGATCTGGTTTTTGAGCGTGAGTGTATTTTTGTTGTTAATTTTTCTGACGTTGGTGACTTTTGTATGGTTTATGGCAAAGGCATGGGGTTCATTGAGCGCATCGTAAATCACTTCCAGCGTGATTTTAGCGTCGTCCATGATTCCATCATAATAAACGCCCGCACCTGAGAGTCCGTCAGGGTTAAGCCCTTTAATATCTCTGGCACACTCATCTTTATTTTTCATACTAAAAGGTGAGTTTTTAAAGCTAGAAAGAAAATCATAAAGGAAAAGCCCGATTCTGATCATCCATAAAGGACGTTTTGAGTCTTTGTAGACCGGCATATAAAAAGGGACTTCGCGAGTGAGGTGAGGAGTGAGTTTGAGCCATAAATTTTTTTCATGAAGGGCCTCAAACACCAGCGGGAAATCCATGTTTTCAAGGTAGCGGATTCCACCGTGAAGCATCTTTGAGCTGCGCTCACTTGTCTGAGATGAAAAGTCTCCGGCCTCAACTAAAAGCGTTTCTACGCCATTTAAAACCAGGTCGCGGAAAATGCCCGCGCCAACAATCCCACCGCCTACGATGACGGTTTTATAAGAATCTTTTACTGGCGTTGTTTTCAAGTGGTCTCCGGGCCTATGATGGCAAGAGTGGCACTGCAAGTGATCTGGTACGCATTCACTCTTCCATGTGAGCGTTCAAATTGCAGCGGTGATAGTTGAAAATTGAGTCCCAAAAGAGCGTTTGCGTGTTGAGCATAGGCCTTTTGTTTTAACTGCATCGTCAGGTCTTCGTAGAGAAGTGCAAATGAGTTTTGGTAGTCTTTAAATGCTTTCTCAGACGTTAGTTCTGGATTCTCCAGGTCTTCCATATTGAGAATTTCACCTGCATCGCGCTGGGTTTTTTGCACGTATTGAAGTCTTTCCAGTTCGGCCTCTTCAACAATGGTAAAGGTCGTTTGTACGCCGATGTAATTTTCCACCACGTATCCTGGAACTTGTGAGCTGGTGGTGACGACGATATCTTTAATGCTCGTATCGATGTCTGAGAGTTTTAAACTCTCGGCACGGTTTTGTTTTAGGTTGTCTTTTTTTAGTAGTCCGCGTGGATTGCTCTCGCCTGATTTTGAAGGATGCACTTCATCTGAGAGACCAACTTCCAGGTCTAAATCGAAGCGGCGCAGTTTATGGGCCAGGACAATGGCCGTGTACTCGCTGATCTGAGGAATGATAAGTGAGCCCAGTTCAAGTGAGCGTTCAGTGTCTTTTTCGTTTTGAGCATTGACCACGCCGAACTCTTTTAAAAGTTCCAGGATGTCGTCAGCTTCTTCTTTGTATTTAATATGACGGGCGATAATGCTGTAGGGAGGATTTCCTCCACCGACAGAGGCCTTGCCGTATGAAAAATTTTGAGCAAAGGTTTTAACATCTTCAAATTTTTCTGAAGTGTTGGTGTAGGCGCTTTCGTCGCGGAAAGTTTCTTCCTGAAGAGTTTCGGTTTCCATTGGAGCGAAGTCTTCTTCAGCAGCTGTTGTTTCTTCTTCACCAAAAGCTAACTCTTCCGATGGAGCGAAATCTTCGGAAACTTCTGATTCTGAGTCAAAAGGTGAGTCATCATCAAGATTGATGTCAAAAGATCCTTCCTGCTGCTCATGCAGTTCACTAGATAATTCTGTTGATAGTTCTTCTGATTCACCAAAAGGATTGTCCTCTGTGGCACCAAAAACATTTTCTTCTTGCGAGTCAGCTTCCATCTCAGAGACTTCAAAACTCATCTCTTCAGAGGCATTAGATCCAGAATCAAAGGGAACTTCAGGTGGAACATCGGGAGAAAGGTCATCATCCAGGGCATCAAGACTGATGCCCGTAGAAGATGAATCATTGTTGTCGAAAGAGTTAGAGTGAAAGTTGTCGAACCTAGAGTCGAGATCAGAATCTTCCTGGTGTAAAAACTCAGAAAGATCCTCGATTCTCGTTAAGTCTTTATTTTCGTCATCTTTCTTTTTTGTCATTTAAGACCTTGTTAAGCTTCTGTCCCGTGACATTGCTTGTATTTTTTCCCTGATCCACATGGACAAGGATCGTTTCTACCCACTTTAGGGTTTGATCTTCTGATCAGTTTTGCTTCTTCTTTTACAGTTTCAGCTTCTAAGGCGCGTCTGTGGGCCTCAAGTTGAGCCTCCAGTTCTTCCTGGTGTCTCTTTTGAAGCTCTTCAATCTCTGCCTTAGTATAAAGTCTAACAGTAAATAGGTTAGCTACAATAGATTTTTTAACCTGAACTTTCATTGCATCAAAAAGCATGAACGATTCTTTTTTGTATTCTGTCAGAGGGTCTTTCTGAGCGTAAGCGCGCAGGTTGATCCCTTCTTTTGCATGATCCATATTCAGAAGGTGATCTTTCCAGTGTTGATCAAACGCTGAAAGCAGGATTTCTCTTAGAGCATAAGTCACTTGCTCAGGCTCGTATTGAGAGAATTTCTTCTCCAGTACACTGTTGGCCGTTGCCCCGAAGTAGCGCTCAACTTCACCATCAAAGTTCTGGATACATTCTTGATAAGAGATCTCATGGTCAGTATTGAAAGTTGACTTAAACCCTTTCTTCATTTCTTCCCAGTCCCATGAATCAAGCGGAGCCTTCTTTTCCGGGCGGTAGTTGTCTAATAATTCAACGGCAACATCTTCAACCATCTCTTGAACGAAACCATTGTTGTCCTGGTCGTTTAAGATATCGCGGCGGATTTTGTAAATAATACGGCGTTGCTCGTTCATAACGTTATCGTATTCAAGAAGGTGCTTTCTGATATCGAAGTTATGGGCCTCAACTTTCTTTTGCGCCTTAGCGATCGCGTTTGAAATCATTTTGTGTTCGATCGGCTCGTCTTCTTTCATTCCCAGAGTGTTCATTAATCCTGAAATTTTATCAGAACCAAAGATTCTCATCAGGTCATCTTCAAGAGAAAGGAAGAACTTCGAGTTTCCTGGGTCACCTTGACGTCCCGAACGACCGCGAAGCTGGTTGTCGATACGACGAGATTCGTGTCTTTCAGTACCAAGGATGTAAAGACCCCCGGCCGCTTTTGTTTCCGGAGTCAGCTTAATATCGGTACCACGACCGGCCATGTTGGTAGCGATGGTAACCGCTCCAGGCTGACCTGCATTTTTAATAATTTCAGCTTCACGCTCGTGTTGTTTCGCGTTTAGAACTTCGTGAGGAATTCCTTCCTGGCGAAGGTAGTTTGAAATTAACTCAGATGTTTCAATCGCAATTGTACCAACCAGAACGGGCTGACCTTTAGCATGAAGAGTCTTAATTAAGTCCGCAACAGCTTTGTATTTTGCAGCTCTGTTTTTGTAGATGATATCTGCTTCATCAATACGTTTCATTGGAAGGTTCGTTGGGATAACGACAACATCCAGGTTGTAGATTTTCATAAACTCTTCAGCTTCTGTATCCGCAGTACCTGTCATACCAGAGAGCTTTTTATAAAGTTTGAAGTAGTTCTGGAAAGTGATCGAAGCAAGTGTCTGGTTTTCAGACTTGATCTTTACACCTTCTTTAGCTTCAACCGACTGGTGAAGACCATCAGACCAGCGAGAGCCTTCTTTTAGACGTCCTGTGAATTCATCAACGATGATGATCTGTCCGTCGCGGTTAACGTAGTCAACGTCCAGTTTGAAAAGCGCGTGAGCTTTTAGTGACTGGTTTAAATGGTGAAGTAGGTTAGAGTGCTCAATGTTGTAAAGGTTTTCAATTTTTAAAAGTTCCTGAACGCGGATAACCCCTTCTTCAGTGAACATTGCTGAGCGGGCCTTCTCATCCACAGTAAAGTGAACATCTTTTTTTAGTTTTGGGATAACGTCGTTGGCCACGTAGTAAAGTGAAGGGTCGCCTTCAGATGGACCAGAAATTAGAAGTGGAGTTCTTGCTTCATCGATTAGGATCGAGTCAACCTCATCCACGATACAGAAGTGGTGGTCTCTTTGAACGTATTCTTCAAGAGAAAATTTCATGTTGTCGCGAAGGTAGTCGAAAGCAAACTCGTTGTTTGTTCCGTAAGTGATATCGCATTTGTAAGCAACCTGGCGGTCTTCATCCGACATTTGTGAAAGGATGACACCTACACTTAGTCCTAGCCACTTGTATAGAACACCCATTTCTTCCGAGTCACGGCGGGCAAGGTAGTCGTTAACAGTTACGACGTGAGCGCCTTTTCCTTCAAGGGCCACAAGATACAGAGGAGCGGTTGCTGTAAGAGTTTTACCTTCTCCGGTCTTCATTTCCGAAATAGCGCCGTTAAATAGAGCGATACCACCCATTAACTGCACATCAAAATGTCTCATTCCAAGGACGCGTTTAGATGCTTCTCTGATTGTTGCAAACGCTTCAGGAAGGATGTCGGCCGTGGTTTTTCCTGACTCAAGCATTGCTCTTAGTTTTGGCGTTTGAGCTTTTAGTTCTTCGTCAGATAGTTGTTGCATTTTTGGTTCAAGTGAATTGATCACTTCAACAATTGGTTTAAGTTTTTTTAGATCTCGGTCGTATTTTGTCCCGAAAATCATTTGCAATGGATTGAACATAAAAAAGGTCTCCTGAGATACAATATAAAAATAAATTTTAAGTGTTGTTAGTTAAGCGTGTAGTAAAGTGGGTCAACGGGTGTGCCGTTGACACGAACCTCGTAGTGGACGTGCGGTCCTGTCGAATACCCTGTGTTTCCGACGGTAGCAATTCGATCGCCACGAACAACTTTCTGACCTTTTTTAACTGTAAGAGTAGAAGCGTGACCGTAAATAGTTTCGACCCCGTATCCGTGGTCGATCTGGACAAAGTTCCCAAATCCCGGTTTCGCTCCAGAGTATGTCACGACACCGTCTGCAGGAGCAATAATGGCCGTGCCGCTTGGGGCCCCGACATCAATTCCTTCATGCATTTTGATTCTTCCGGCGTACGGAGACATTCTTGGACCATAACTTGATGTGAGATGTCCTGCTGCCGGCAGTAGTGTCGGCGTTGAGCGCAGGAATGATTCTTTATCCAGTAAGTGCTGATCGAGTTGATGAACGCGCACTTCAATTTCTTTTAAGTAAGAGACGACCACTTCATACTTGTAGTCGAATTCCGCATAAAGCGGGGCCATTGTTAAACTCTGGCGAGTCAGGAATGACCATTCTTTTGAATAAGAAAAATCGTTGTTCTGTACATAAGCGGTAGCGATTTTTTCTTCGTAAGACTTTTTTGTTTCCTGGTATTTTTTATCGTCTTCAAACTGCTCAAGCTTTTGCGCCGTTTTAGTCGGCTGTTGTTTGAAGATTCTGATCATTGAGCCCGGAGAGTAATCGCGGTCTGGTTCGCCTAAAACGTTTGAGCCGTTAGGACGTCCAGCACTTCCGCTGTCCACCGTTGTCGCTTGAATCGCTTCAAGGCCGGTAATGGCGCGAAGTTTTCTTTCAAAAACGTTAATGCGCTCAAGATCTTCAGTGATCGAGTTAAGCTTCATCTGAAAAAGTTGAACTTGTTCTTTGAGCTGGCGGTTTTCAACCAGTAGATGTTTGTTTTCGTAAACCTGACTTAGAACGTTCCAGTAGTCATAAGTTAAGATTCCTAAAAGAACCGTGAACGTAATAAAAAGAAACACGATACTTTTAAAAACAAGGCGTGGAATTTTGATCGAACGGACGTCTTTATTTTTTTCCGGAATGATCATTAAAGTGTAATAGCGATCCAATGGGAACTCCAAATGTTTTCACTAGCAGAAAATGTACTTATAAATTGTAAATTTAGAGGGGGAGGAATGCAATGAAAATATGGTAGAGCGAACTCTTAAATTAACAAGTAAAAATGCTTCGCATTTTTTCGCTCTACTGCGCTATGATCAGAATTGCCGTGATATTGTCCTGGCCCCCATTTTCGTTGGCCTGAGCAATAAGACTCTTTACCACTTGCTCACAAGTCGCTTCCGTAGCCGTTGCCGGGTCGGGAATATGCTTGTTGATGATGTAGAGAATATCTTCGTCACTTACTTTCCCATGTAGTCCATCTGAGCAGCAAAGAAAGATATCGTTTTTGACAACTTTGTAGATGAAGACATCAACATCGACATCGTCCTCAAACCCTACGGTGCGCACGAGGACATTTTTTTGAGGATCAAGGGCCGCTTGTTCACGGTTATAGACGCCGTAATTAAGCTTTTCCTGCACGAGAGAATGATCGCGTGTAAGTTGGAAAATTTTTTTATTATTAACTAGATAGGCACGTGAATCGCCTACGTTTCCAATGTAAATATTTTGCCCACGGAAGTAAAAGCTAACAATCGTTGTCCCCATCCCAACAAGTTCTGGATGAGTTTCTCCGAAATTCTTAATGGCCCTGTTTGATTCTTTAATTGAACCAGTAAGTAGGGGCGTAGGTTCCATAGAAAGATTTTTAATCAAGTATTCAGGAAGCGCTTTAACTGCCATCTGCGAAGCGATGTCACCACCGTTATGGCCACCCATACCGTCAGCTACTACAAAGAGTTTGTTCTCAAGGCTTAAGAAGTAAGCATCTTGGTTACTCTTGCGTTTGCGCCCAATGTCTGTTGCACCTGCAGCTATTAAACCCATTTGTTCGCAAATTCCTAAAAAACGTTGTTTCTATTTATCTATTGTCAGGAAGCCCGGAATTTTTGTCAATTTCATTTTTACACACTGGAGTTTTTTGCTCGGGTTTATATATTTAGGTAAATTTTTGAATCTATGCCATAATTATAAGTGGAAATCGTTAAAAAGATGGGAGGCCTAATGTCGAAATTAGATATCAATAGATTCATGGATGAGAATTATAAAGTATCAGACTTTTCTCATTTGCACTGGTCAGGAACGTTTCAACAGTACCTGGATTTAGTTACTGAAAATCCAAAAATCACGAGAAATGCATTCCAACGTGTTCACGATATGATTATGTCATACGGATCTACTACATATACAGAATACAAAAAAGAAGTTGTTCGTTACCACTTCTTTGATGATCCAATCCAAAACGGAAAAGATGCGGTATTTGGTATCGACGTTCACTTGATGAAACTGGTGAACTTCTTTAAATCTGCAGCTGCAGGATACGGAACTGAAAAACGCGTTCTTCTTCTGCACGGGCCGGTAGGATCGGCAAAATCATCGATTTCAAGAATGATCAAAAAAGGAATTGAGCACTACGCGCGCACTGATGCCGGAGCTCTTTTTACTTTTGAATGGTTTGATGAAACTGAATCAGACATCCTTGGTGGAGCGAAAATTTTCCCTTCTCCAATGCACGAAGAGCCGCTTAAGCTTCTTCCGGTTGAAGTAAGAAAGCAATTCCTTGAAGAAATCAACAAAGGAAGAAAAGACGGACATAAGATCAATATCAAAGGTGAAGTGTGTCCAGCTGACCGCTACATTCTTGGTGAGTACCTAAAAAAATACAACGGTGACTGGAAAAAAGTTCTCAACCACGTTCGCGTGAAGAGACTACTTCTTTCTGAAAAAGACCGTATTGGTATTGGTACATTCCAGCCAAAAGATGAGAAGAACCAGGATTCAACAGAATTAACTGGGGATATCAACTACAGAAAAATCGCTCAGTACGGATCGGATTCAGATCCACGTGCGTTTAACTTCGACGGAGAATTCAACATCGCTAACCGCGGTATCGTTGAATTTATCGAGATGTTAAAACTTGACGTAGCTTTCTTGTACGACCTTCTTGGAGCGTCTCAAGAGCAGTCAATTAAACCTAAAAAATTCTCTCAGACTGATATCGATGAAGTTATTCTTGGCCACACTAACGAGCCGGAATTCAGAAAACTTCAGTCTAACGAATTCATGGAAGCCCTAAGAGACAGAACGGTAAAAATCGACGTTCCATACATCACGCGTCTGGATCAGGAAGTAAAAATCTATCAAAAAGATTTCAATGCTGAAAGAATCCCTCACGTGCACATCGCTCCTCACACAATTGAGATGGCAGCGACATGGTCGATTCTAACTCGTCTTGAAGAGCCGAAAAAATCTGACCTGACTAAGCTTCAAAAGCTTAAACTTTATAACGGAAAAACACTTCCGGGATACAACGAAGACAACGTAAAAGAGCTTAGAAAAGAAGCTATCCGCGAAGGTCTTGAAGGGATTTCTCCTCGTTATATCCAGGATAAACTTTCAAACTCTCTGGTTAAAAACGGCCACGTAGGATGTCTAAACCCATTCATGGTTTTCAACGAACTAGAATCAGGGCTTAAGCACCACGGTTTGATCAACTCACCTGAGCAGCTTGATCACTATAGAGAAATGCTGGCGATCGCTCGTCAGGAGTATGAAGATACAGTTAAAAACGACGTGCAGAAAGCGATCTCAGTTGATGAGTCAGCGATCCAGACACTTTGTGCGAACTATATCGACAACGTGAAAGCTTATACACAGAAAGAAAAGATCAGAAATAAATACTCTAATAAGTTAGAAGACGCTGATGAAAGATTCATGAGATCGATTGAAGAAAAAATCGATATTCCTGAGTCGAGAAAAGACGACTTTAGAAGAGAAATCATGAACTACATCGGAGCTCTTGCGATCGAAGGTAAAGTTTTTGATTACAAAATGAATGAGCGTCTGCACAGAGCGCTTGAACTGAAACTTTTTGAAGACCAAAAAGATTCAATCAAGCTTACAACTATCATCTCTAAAGTTGTGGATAAAGAAACACAAGAGAAGATTGATGTTGTGAAGTCTCGCCTTATCAAAAACCATGGCTACTGTGAAATCTGTGCGACAGACGCACTGAACTTCGTAGCATCGATTTTTGCTAAAGGTGACTCTGCTAAGTCATAAGACTAACTTTTAAAAGGGTTTTAGATGGATCATCCAATTAAAAGAGACCATGCACGCTTTCGTAAGATTGTTAAAGGAAGAATCCGCGACAATCTTAGAAAGTATGTATCTAAAGGCGAAATGCCAAGTCCGAAGGGCGACGGGACTTTTAAAATCCCGATGCCCTCGATCGATACACCTCGCTTTAAATTCGGCGACAGAAACCAGGGCGGAATGGGCCAGGGTGAAGGTCAATCGGGAGACCCGGTTGATGGACAAGAAGGCGATCAACCAGGACAAGGACAGGAAGTCGGCAACCAGGCCGGAAACAAGGAACTAGAAGTCGATCTTTCTCTAGAAGAGCTGGCTTCAATTCTTGGTGATGAGCTGGCACTTCCACGCATTGAACCCAAAGGAAAGAAGGCCATGCCTTCGGTGACGAACAAGTACACGTCTATCGGGATGACTGGTCCAAATTCATTAAAACATTTTAAACGCACTTATAAAGAAGCGATGAAGCGCCAGATTGCGACGGGGACTTACGATTTTAATGACCCGCGAGTGATCCCGCATAAGCGCGACTTCCGTTACCGTGCCAGTGACGCAAAAGTTGAGTTTGAAAACTCAGCTGTTGTTATCTACATGATGGACGTTTCGGGATCGATGGGTGATGAGCAGAAAGAGATTGTCCGCACGGAGTCTTTCTGGATCAACCTATGGCTTAAGTCTCAGTATAAAGACATTGAAGTCAGATACATCATCCACGATGCCACAGCAAAAGAAGTGGATGAAGAAACATTTTTTAAGACCCGTGAATCGGGAGGGACACTGATTTCCAGTGCGCTTAAACTATGTAGAGAAATTATTGAAAAAGACTACGACCCATCTGAGTGGAACATTTACCCGTTTCATTTTTCTGATGGTGATAACTGGTCAGCAGACGACACAAAGTTGTGTTTAGAAATCCTGGATCAGGACCTTCTTCCAGCTTCAAACGTTTTTTGCTACGGACAAGTTGAAAGCCGTTATGGTTCAGGACAGTTCTATAAAGACCTTGCCGGCCGTTACGGCGAAGACGACGAGAAAGTGATCCTTTCAAAAATTAAAAATAAGGACGCTATTCTTGATTCAATCAAAGATTTCCTAGGAAAGGGAAAATAAAGAGGAAGACAGATGTCGAGAACCAAACCACTTGATGGAGAGTTACTAAGAATCAGAGATGAAATCCATGGTTATGCCAAGGAGTTCGGGCTGGATTTTTACGAAGTTCGCTTTGAAGTTTGCGACTATGACACTATTAACATTCTGGCCGCTCAAGGTGGATTTCCTTCTCGTTATCCGCACTGGCGTTTCGGGATGGACTACGATCAACTTTCTAAAGGCTACGCTTACGGATTACAAAAAATTTACGAGATGGTTATTAACACCAATCCTTGTTATGCCTACCTGTTAAATGCCAACCACCTGGTCGATCAAAAAATCGTTATGGCCCACGTTTACGGGCACGCTGATTTCTTTAAGAACAATGCCTGGTTTGCCAACACAGATAGAAATATGCTTGCCGTTATGGCCAACCACGGGACAAAAATCCGTCGTTATATGGAACGTTACGGGCAAAATAGAGTCGAAGAATTCATCGACCGCGTAAACTCAATTGAAAATTTAATTGATGTCGGAATGCTTTTTGAAACACCAGAAAGCAGAAGGCAAAGTGAAGAGCGCATGAAAGTAGCCCGCGAAGAGATCGCGAACCTTTCTGATGACCGCTCAAATGCGCTTAAGTCATTTATGCGTTCTAAAGATAGAAAAGAAGGATCTGCTCCTCAACAAGTGATTGAGGAATCGGCCGATCTGCGCGAGAAAAAAATTAATTACCCTCGCGATATTATGCATTACCTCCTGGAAAATGCTCCCTTAGAAGAGTGGGAAGCAGATATTCTGGGGATCCTAAGAGATGAAGCTTACTATTACCTTCCTCAGCGTTTAACAAAAATTATGAACGAAGGATGGGCAAGTTACTGGCACTCACACATCATGACAACCAGAGCGCTTAAGGCCTCTGAGATCATCGATTACGCCGATCACCACGCAGGTGTTATGGCAATGAGCAGACAGAACATCAACCCGTATAAAATCGGAATTGAGCTTTATAGAGACATCGAATACCGCTGGAATACAGGACGCTTCGGAAAAGAATACAACGAGTGCGAAGATATGCACGTCAAAGCAAACTGGGATAAAAAACTAGGCCTGGGCCGCCAGAAAATCTTTGAAGTGAGAAAAACTCATAATGACGTAAGCTTTATCGATGAGTTTTTCACTCCTGAGTTCTGTGAGCGCCAACAGCTCTTTACTTATAAATTCAATCCACGCACGGGCCGCAATGAAATTGAGACCCGCGATTTCATGGATATCAAAAATAAGCTTCTTTCATCTCTTTCAAACTTCGGTTCGCCGGTGATTGAAATTGAAAGCGGAAACTATCAAAATAGAGGAGAGCTACTCCTTCGTCACGTTCACCGTGGCGTAGACCTGGATTTTGGTTATGCTTCTGATACGCTTAAAAACCTTTATGCTCTTTGGAAGAGACCGGTGAATATCACCAGCCGTCAGGAAGAGCAGAACATCACATTGAGTTTTGACGGGAAAGAATTCAAGCAGACAAAGTAAGGTTAACTCACTTTAGTTTTCCTGATCTTTCCTTGTACTCTTTATCAATTCGAGTAAAATAAATAAAAAAATATTAACTCGTTTTGCTTGAGAGTTTATGCGCACAATCCAATCGACAGGTTTATTGGTCACTCTTTTATTGTCTTCACCACTTTTTGCAGCAAAAACTCCGATTGCTTCTGTTGCAAAAATCCGCGGGAATGTAACGAAGCTTCTTCCTGGCGCTCTCGAGGCCACTGTCCTGGAAGCAGGTGATCAGCTTCCGGAAGATACATCGATTGTTACGGGCCCAAAAAGTTTCGTTAAAATCGTTTTCATTGATAAGTCAGAACTCAATATGGGGCCGGAGAGTAAAATCGTTATTTCCGAAATGAATCCTAATGAGCAAGTGGGGATCATCTCCCTTTTAAAAGGAAGAATCAGGACGGAAGTTGAGAAATCACAAAAGCCTAATTCGCAAAACCAGAATAAATTTTATATCAGAACCCGCACTGCTGCTCTCGGTGTGCGCGGGACGGATTTCCAGACAATTTACAACCCTGAAAACCGCATGACCTCGCTACTCACTTATAAAGGTGCCGTGGCCATGGCCAAGGTTGATGAGAGCACTCACCAGCGTTTTGAAACCAGCGAAACGAAAGTCGTAAGAGATGACGTGACAAAGGCGCCTGAGATTCAAAAAGTCCCGGGAAAAATGATTGATGAAAAAACAGAACTGAAAAAAGTTCTTGCTTCAAACGATGTGGTTATCGTTCCTCCGGGACAAAGTTCATTTTCTTCACAGGCCCTGAAAAAATCCTCTCTGCCTGTTAAGATTTCTCCCGTGCAGTTAAATGCTTTATACAAAAACACTGAGTTTAACGAAAAGAATCTGGTGAACTTAAAATCAGCAGAAATGGACAAAGCAGTTGAACCAGTAATTGCAGTTGCTCCTCAAGCTGCACCGGCCGATGGTCTTTATAACGCTAAAAACGGCGATTTCGCACCAAGGGCCGGAGGTTTTATTGATGAGGCCACAGGTCTTTATGTTGCTCCGGAAGCAGGCTCAACGTTTGATTCTAAAAACGGTGTTTATGTTTCAGAAAAAAGCGGAGAGATCGATGCCGATACTGGACAGTATGTGGCGCCAAAAGGACTTGTTCTTGATGCTCAAAAGGGATTTGTGGTTGAAAAAAATGCTGAAGTAAAACCAGAGCTTCTTGCTTTAAGAGAAGACCTCAACAAGTCTATTGCCCGCGATGTGGTAGTCGGTGATCTGGATGGGGAAGTGGTCATCGCCGCTAAAACTCTGCGCGAGAAATTTATCCGTGACCACGTGAGTTTGATGCTGGGAATGGGTGGAGAAAAAATCAAGGTTAATGATGGCCTCGACATGGATGCCGACAAACCTTATAAGTTTAATGTTGAATGGCAGATTGCTTCGACTAACCGATTTGCACCTCTTTTAGGCCTTTCATATGGAGCGACTGAGTTTGACGATCTTTCTAACCGTGGTTTCTCTCAGGATTCAAAAGCGCAGTTTGATATGACTGTTGGTCTGAAATACGCTTTAACTAACAGAATGGACCTGGTGTCTAAACTTGTTTTAGATCAATCGCTTTATGCGGTTCAAACCTCAGTGTCTCCCGATGTTTTTAATCTCAACCGCATCGTGGTCACTAAGATCAACTTAGGAGCGACGGCCGAGTTAATGCGCTCAAACCGCTTTTCACTCAATGCTGAATTTTTTGCGAATATGGGATTTAGAAAACGTTTTAACAATGCAGTTGTTTCAGAGATCAGCGGTTTTACATTTAAGTTAATGCCAGAGTATGCTTTGGATGAGAAGAGATCGCTGGCCTTTGGTTTTGTGATGGAAAACGAATCGGCCAAGGTCGGGACGGGGCTTATCACTAACGACATCAAACGCGAAAAACGCGGACTGGAATTAAAATATACAATGAATCTTTAAGTTATTGCGGTGAGATCTTGATGGTCTCACCATCAAGTTCTTCAATATCAGACTGGTCGATACTCTTTGCTTCAACCAACGGCTCAATTGTTTTCTTTTCTTTTAGTGAATCCAAAGAAAGTGTCTTATCTGTATAAGTGGCTTCATCCCTTTGAATCGTTTTCCCTAGATTCTCCCACTGGATATACTGCAGAGAAATCCAGCAGCTCATACCATCAAAAGACTTACACGATTTTTCTGCCGTCTCTTCGGCCTTTCTTTTTTCAGAGCCTACGATCAGGTTGACGTAACTGTCCATGATGTTGACTTCAAAAGGCGGCTCGTTTTTAAAGGCGATCTTTAAAAGAGTGAGCTCTCTCTGGGCCTCAACAAATCTTTTTTCTCTGATTAAAAAAGCAATTTTAAGCGCCTGCGAATTTCTTGGATCTAGACTCTTATTGGAAATATTGTTGAGCATTGAAAGACCATCGGCCCATTGGTTGAGCAGCCATGAAAGCGGGATCGCGCGCTCAAGCGAGTTTTGCGAGTCTTGCTTTTTTTGCAGGGCCAGGCGGAAGTGACCAAAAGCGAGTTCGTATTCTTTGTTGGCAAGATTGATATTCCCTTTGATGTTTTCGGCGTTGGCAGAGTCGATGTCATCGACGAAGGAGAGGGCCTTTTTCGGATCACCCGAGCGCAGATACATGAAGGCGATAATCTCGCGCAGTTTTTTAGACTGATATGAGCTCTCCGGTAAAAGAGAAATCAAGTTAAGCAGGTCTTTTTCTTTGTTGAGATACAGCCCGGTCTTAAGCCACAGCTTGGACATTTCATCGTCGCTGATGGTGTACTCGATATCAGTGAGCATGTTTTTTTTGAGCCCCTGAGTGTCGTTGGTTTTTAGTTTTATCATTGAATCCAGCCAGAACTGATCGTTCTTGGAGAATTTCATGGTGTAGAATTGGCAGGATTGTTTTTCGCGGTTAATGGCCGCAACATCGTTAACCGCCATGAAGTTAATCAGGCGCAGAAGACAGTTTTGAATAAAATAATTGTTGTTATTAACTTTGGGGTCATCGAGTTCTTTAATCGATTTATCAAAGCGTCCTTCGACAAAATAAATCATCGCCAGGTAGCGTTTTTTTATCGCCATGACCGCACTTTCTTTTTCGCTGATTCTTCCCAGGAAAAATTCGGCCAGCTTTAAATCACCGCTGATCATTTTAAATTTTGCTTTTTGTAAATTGTAGAGATCGACTTGTCTTTGGTTGTTGTCTTTAATCTGATTGGTTTCAGTCAAAGCATCAAGCGAGTATTCTTCGCCCTCAAGGATGATCTCTTTGAGTTCGTCTTCATTGGCCTGAGCATGTGCCTTCGTTGGAATAAAACCAACCGTGAGGCTCAGGAATAAAAGGACATATAATGCTTTCATGCTTAATTTTTCGGGTTTTATCCCGATAACTTTAAAAAACTATGAAAGTCTTAAACACAAAACTTGTTGCCGTTTTTCTCTTTGCCTTCTTGGTGCTTCTTCCAAGTGCTTTTGCTTTGGCGCCGGTGGAGAGTTTAGTGTTAGGGAATTTCTCTGATGATTATTCTGAAAATAAAAGTGATCCACTCAACTATGTCTACACCCGCGACCTGTCTCTAAAAAATGCCTCTGTTGAATTAAAGCGCGAGCTCGCTATTTACCGCGGTTTTTACGAAGAAGGAAAAAACACGTTGAACTACTGCCGTGGAGGCAGAGATATTCGTTATGCGACTGAATGGGAGAAAGTGCAGGTGAAGCGCTCTGTATTGGCGCTTATTCAGTATATCGGCCTGGACTTAACCACCAGAGCGCTTCCTAAGTACGCCAAGGCCCTGGAGTTCACCAGCGATGAATACAACAACATGGTAGAGGGTCTGGTTGGAAACTATTGCTCAACGAATCTCTCAATCATCAGTAAAAAAGAACTCCTGGCCAACTTTCGTTTGAAATTCGACAAGGATAATAATTTTAAACTTCCAAGTGTAGAAGGGAATCCTTATTTTCCTGATAATCTTTCAAGCTATCTTCCCGAGAAAAAAGCACTGGAGCAGGAGATGCTTTATACAGTAAAGCTCTTTCAGTCGCTTTGTTCGTGGAATGGAAATCCGACTAATCCTGGCCTGATGGTTCCCATCCTGAAAAACCCGGCATTGATGTCGTTTTTTGCCAGACAAATGTCCAATCAGGATATTGGCTGGAAAGAAATCGACAACTCGCTTTTTTTAAAAGAAAACAAAAACACTGCGCAAGTCTGGTGCGAAAACCTGATTTGCAGAAAAGTTTCCCGCGAAGAATTTTTAAATAAGTTCTATTACTCGGTGGGGGGAACAAACATTACTGATGATATCAAACGCCTTTACTGTGAAGAATTCAGAACGGTTGATTATAAACCAAAAGACAGCGACCCAAAACTTGCCAAGATGATGAACAGTATGACTTTTGAAGAAGAGAACTTCATCAATTCACAGTTTATTGCTTTAATCACTGGTGTTCCTGACTTCCTTCTTCGTGGAGAAAAGTTCAAATCAGGTGAAGACGTTTTCCGCTCGAGTGTCGATTATACCTGGAGCAAATGGGCCCGCGCTCAAAGTGAAACCAATACTCTCGATCTCTATTTCGAAGAGCCGCTTACTCTGGAGCTGATCGACCGCAACCAGTATTATGATTTCCGCTCGGGAAAACTGCGCGTGGCCTTTGATGTGAACCTGGGTGAATTTGACCGCATCAATCAGCGCGCCGGAAAATTAAAAGTGCAGTTTAAGATTTTTGTGCAAAAAAGTTTCCTTGAATACTACCGAACTGCGATGAAGAATACTGACTACCGTGATACTGCTGAAAAGGCGCGCCTCAAAAACCGTTTTAAAATGCAGGTGACTAAGGATGTTCAAGGTGCGCGTGAAAAATTTATCATCCCTCCGTGGAAGGGAGATCTTGAAGGGCTAATCGTCAATGAGTTAACCACTCAGATCCTCGATACACCTGAGAAGCTGCTTAATTTCACAGGCGCCGGCATGTACGAAGTAAACGTAGAAATCAACTATGGCCTCTTTGCATTAAAGTACCTTAATCACCAATTAAATGTGCAAAAGAGTCAAGAAAAACTCCCGAGTAAAAAGTAAAAGAAATGTGACAACAATGGCAGAAATGGTTTAAAATCCTTCATGGCCAAAAAAACAAGCACACCAAAAAATCAGGCATCTAAAAAAGGCGAAGACCACCTTCCGGTGATTCTTCCAAAGACATCTGATGCTTTGGTGGTTCAGAACATTCTCGAGCACAACCGCGCCAGCGATCTTCCGACAACGACTGACCCGCTTACAACTTACGTGCGTGAGATCAGCCGCTACAAACTTCTTTCAAATGAAGAAGAGGAAGCTCTGTTAAAAGAGCTTCAGGAAACCGGCGATATCGAAGTGGCCAAGAAGCTCGTGCTGGCCAACCTGAGACTCGTCGTAAAGATTGCCATCGAATACCGCTCGGCCTGGCAAAACGTCATGGATCTTATTCAGGAAGGAAACATTGGTCTGATGAAGGCCGTTTCAAAATACGATGCCAGTAAAGGGGCGAAGCTTTCTTATTACGCCAGCTGGTGGATCCGTTCATATATTTTAAAATTCATTCTCGATAATTTCCGCCTGGTAAAAATCGGGACGACTAACGAACAGAAAAAACTCTTCTTTAATCTGATGAAAGAAAAAGAGCGCTTGATTGGTTTGGGGTTTAATCCGGACAACAAGATGATCTCGGAGAGTTTAGGTGTTTCTGAAAAGGCCGTGGCCGTGATGGACCGTCGCCTGGGAAGTTCAGGAAACGAACTTTCTTTAGAGGCCAAAATTGATGAAAACGGCCCAAGCCTTGGGGAAGTCCTGGCCGACAAGGATGAGCTTGCTATCGATGATAAGCTGGCCGACCTTCAAGGGGTAGAGATCTTAAAAGAGCAGCTTCAAAACTTCTTAAGTGGTCTAAAAGAAAGAGATAGAGAGATTTTTGAGATGCGCCTCTTATCAGAGGTTCCTGCATCGCTTCAAAGTATCGCCGATCAATATGGTGTGTCGCGTGAGAGAATCCGCCAGATCGAAGAGCGCCTGATCGGAAATTTAAAAGTTTACATGTCTGAATTTATCCGCTAAAAGGTTAGAACTATTAAAAAACACCTTTATCTAGGTTTGGGGATTGGCCCCATGCTTGGGCATTGGCGAGGAGACATTATGATTACTGTAGCAGAATCAAAAAAAATCGTAGCTGAGTTCGGAAAAGAATTCGGTTCATCAGAAAAAGACTCAGGATGTACAGCTGTTCAAGTTGCGCTTATCACAACAAGAATCAACAACCTTGCACCTCACTTCGCAGCTAACAAGCACGACTACTCTGGAAACAGAGGTCTTTTAAAGCTAATTGGTCAAAGAAAGAGACTTCTTTCTTACCTAGCTAAGACTGATGACAAAAAATACCAAGCTCTAATTAAGAAACTTGGTCTAAGAAAGTAAAAAAACCAAAAAAGGGAACCTACGGGTTCCCTTTTTGTTTTATATCGTTAAACTATTACTAGAGAAAAGACTTCGAATTTTTGGGTGTAGGAATTTGAAGGATATTTGAAGTTAGTGTCTGTCTTAAACACCACTGCCTTGAAATATCTTTTAAAATCCCTCCCTAAAAAGCACAAAGATCTTTTCCATAACAAAGCACCAATGCCAAAGATGGTGGTGCATAGACATGGAGACTTTATGGCTTTAAACAACAAGAAAGAGTACAAAATCAATTACGGTGGTAAGGAAGTTACTATCGAAACTGGAAGACTCGCAAAACAATCAGACGGAGCAGTTTTAGTAAGCTGTAACGGAACTCAGGTTCTCGTTGCTGTTAACTCTGCACGCGAACTAAAAGATGGACAGGATTTCTTCCCGCTTCTAGTTGAGTATCAAGAAAAATTCTACGCTGCCGGAAAGTTCTTAGGTGGATTCATTAAACGTGAAAACCGCCCATCAACAGCAGAAATTTTAGCGTGTCGTTTAATTGATAGACCGCTAAGACCAATGTTCCCAAGCGACTACATGTTCGACACTGTTGTTACATGTTCAGTTCTTTCATACTCTGAAAAAGGGGACCCAGAAGTTCTAGCAGGTCTTGGAGCTTTCGCTGCTATCGCGATCTCTGACATCCCATTTGCTGCTCCATTAGGATCGGCGAAAGTTGGCCGTATCGACGGAAAACTAGTTCTTAACCCTGATCACGCTGACTGGGCAAAATCAGACATGGAAATCGTTATCGCTGGTTCAAAAGATGCGATTCTAATGGTTGAAGGTGAAGCTCACATTGTTCCGGAAAAAGAAGTTCTTGAAGCGATCAACTTTGGTCACGATCATGTAAAAGAATTCTGTGAACTAGTAGCTAAAATGCAAAAAGAAGTTGGTAAAGCAAAACGTACATACGTTTCAGCTGAAGCAAACACAACTTTATCAACTAAAGTAACTGCAGACTTCTCAACAGCTGCTCGTGCTGCTCTATCAATCAACGATAAGATGCAACGTCAGGACGCTGTAAGAGCACTTAACAAGAAAGTTGCTGAAGCTATCAAAGCTGACCCGGCGGCATTCGGATTAAAAGACGATAAAGGCGCATCTAAAGAAGCTTACAAAGCAGTAGATGGTCTTCTATACGACATGATGAGAGCGGACATCCTTAACGAAGGAAAACGTATCGCTGGAAGAAAACTTGATGAAGTAAGAAAGATTGAAACTGAAGTTTCTGTTCTAGATGCTCCTCACGGATCTTCTCTATTTACTCGTGGTGAAACACAAGTAATGGCAACTGTAACTGTTGGTGGATCTGTAGGGGATCAAATGGCCGACAGAATTTCAGGACAAACTTACGATAAGTTTTACCTTCACTACAACTTCCCTGGATTCTCAGTAGGGGAAGCAAAAGGATCTCGCGGAGCTGGTAGACGTGAATTAGGTCACGGTAACCTTGCTGAGCGCGCGCTTAAAGCTGTTATGCCTTCTCAGGAAACTTTCTCATACACGACGAGAGTTGTGTGTGAAGTTCTAGAGTCAAACGGATCGTCTTCAATGGGATCAGTATGTTCTGGGTCTCTTGCTCTTATGGATGCAGGGGTTCCTATTAAAGCTCCAGTTGCGGGAATCGCAATGGGTCTAGTAACTGACGGTGGAAAGTATAAAGTTCTAACAGACATCCTTGGAGATGAAGATCACCTTGGGGACCTGGACTTTAAAGTTGCAGGAACAAAAGATGGTGTAACAGCTATCCAAATGGATATTAAGATTACAGGTCTTACTCGCGAGATCATCGCTGAAGCGATCGCTCAAGCACACAAAGGACGTCTACATATCCTTGGTGAAATGGAAAAGACGATCAAGACTTCAAGAGAAGGATTCAAGCCAGGTGTTCCAACAATCATGACTGTGATGATCCCGACAGATAAAATCGGAGCTCTAATCGGACCTGGTGGAAAAAACATCAAGAAGCTTCAAGAAGAATTCAAAGTGACAATCGAAATCACTGAAGAAGGAATGGTTAAGGTTCTTGGATCTGATATGGAAGTTCTTAAGACTGCTATCAGCACAATCAATATGCAAATCAATGGGCCAGAAATTGGATCAGTATACGACGCTCGCGTTGACTCTATTAAAGAGTACGGAGCTTTCGTTGATATCGGTTCGGGTGTATCTGGACTTGTTCACGTTTCAGAAATGTCTGATGACCGTGTTCAAAACCCAGCTGACTACATCTCAGAAGGTGAGACAATTAAAGTTAAGGTTCTTGAAATCGATAAGATGGGAAGAATCAAGCTTTCAGCTAAAGCTGTCGCATCTCTAAAAAAGAAAGAAGGCAAATAGTGATTACTGTAAAAGTAAAAAAGCTCGAGCATTACGACTCGAGCTTTCCATTACCATCGTATGAAACGACAGGAGCAGCGGGTGCAGATGTACGCGCTTCTCTTGGCAACGGTGAAAAGATGCTGATTAAACCAGGGGAGCGCGTTTTAATCCCTACAGGTCTTTCAATGGAAATCCCACACGGGTACGAAATTCAAGTTCGCCCGCGTTCAGGACTTTCATTTAAAACAGGACTTATGGTTTTAAATTCACCTGGGACAATCGATTCTGATTACCGTGGTGAAGTGAAAATCATTTTAGGAAATCTTGGTAAGAATGATGAAGTGATCAATCACGGCGACCGCGTGGCCCAACTGGTGCTTGCACCGGTTACACAAGCTTCGTATGTTGTTGCAGAGAGCGATCTTTCAGAAACTGCTCGAGGGGCCGGCGGATTCGGCTCAACTGGCAGACAATAATTAGTATTAGGAGATTCAAGGATGAGTTTAAAAATTGATTACAATAATCTCACGAATTCAGTAGACGCTTACGAAAAAGTTAAGAAGCTGATTACTCCTGAGTATATTGAAAAGTTTCAAGTTAAAGCTGATATCAAATACGACGATGCCGGCAAAAAGGTCACAGCAAAAGGATCGGGCTTCACATTGGAGCTATGCTTTTTTGATAAGCACTGTGATGTAGACTTAGACCTTTCGTTTCTTCTTAAGCCCCTTAAAGGCAAAATTTTAGAGAAAATCGAAGGGCAAATTAAAAAGAATTTATAGAAGGAATATATGACATCTCATAAAGTAACGTTAAGACCAGAAGGGAAAGTCGTTGAAGTTGAAGAAGGGAAAAATCTTCTTGAAGCATTACGCGGCCAGGACGTTTACGTTAAATCAAGCTGTGGCGGACACGCGACATGCACAGACTGTATCATTAAAGTTGTTTCAGGCGAAGACAACCTGACTCCACCTCCGTTTGAGGAGCTGAAGCTTTTAGGGAATGTTTTCCACATCACAAAAGAGCGCCTTGCTTGCCAGACAATGGTAACTGGGGACGTGACGATTGATATTTCAAAACACGATAAGGCCTCTGATGAAGAAAAACTAAGAAGCAAGACTTCTAATTTTTCAAAAAAAAAGCAAGTTCAAACGCGAGTCAGAAAAGAAAGCGATATTGACCGCGCCCGCGCTGAGCAAGAAGAAGAGCGCGCTCAGTTTGACCGCGACCAAAAACAAAAGAATGATACTTGGCAAAAGCACTGGGAAAAGGAAAAAGACGCAAACGCGCCCAAGAGACTTGCCGGTGGAAAGCGTCCAAAGTTCTTTGACACTGATAAGGTCGACTACGAAAAAGAAACGTACACAAGACCTCTTTCGGCCGAAAAGCAGAAGCTTAGAGACGAGCGTCTTGCTAAGGAAGCTGAGCTAAAGAATGACAAGGAACTCGTGAAGAAATCTCAAGAGATTCCTAAGTCGGACAAAGACTTTAAGAAGTTCCGAGGCTAGAAAACGCTTCGCGTTTTGACGATGTTGAGAGTTGAATTAATACTTATTCTGGTATTAGGTATTCATCACTCAAGGAAGAAACGCATGAAAAACTTATTAGCACTTGTCGCTTTAACAGTTTTCTCCACATCAGCATTCGCCATTAGCGAATCAAACTACAGCACAGAATACAAAGAAAAAATCCTCCCGCTTATCGGCTTATTTAAAAATGCTACTTTTAAAGGCCAGGCGGGTGTGAATATTCATTACGCCACTTACACTTCAAACGATCAAAGCACTCGCTGTCTTGTTATTCTTCCTGGGCGAAGCGAACCACTAGAGAAGTATGCAGAAGTCGTCTACGACCTAGACCATGGATCAAAGGCAGGGGCCTTTAAGTATTTCCTGATGGATCACAGAGGGCAGGGAAGTTCAGGGCGCATGATTAATGATGAGGCAAGTGACTCTGAAAAAGGGTATGTTGATCATTTTGAAAACTATGCCTTAGACGTAAAAACATTTTTAGATACCGTCGTTGGAAATGCCGGCTGCTCTGAGAAGCTTTTGCTTGCTCACTCTTTAGGAGCTGGGATCGCTGTGGATTTCATGCAGAAAAATCCGGAGTATTTTGACCGCGCTTTTTTAACCAGCCCAATGTTAAAAATCCAGACGGCGCCTTATAGCTACGCTGTCGCTAGAAGCATCGTCCTTGCCAGCATGGCCGCAGGACGCGGGAAAAAGTACGCTATTGGACAAAAACCTTTTAACCCAAATAGAAACTTCGAAGCTAACACTTTTACAACTTCACAGGCCCGCTACAATATGGCGATGGACATGTTTGATTACTTCCCACAGACAAAATTGGGTGGAGTGACCAACAGATGGCTCAATGAAGTGATGAGTGCCACAGCTCACATCAGAAAAAACTACAGCGACCTAAAGCTTCCACTTCGCATGGCCCATGCTGGAAATGAGACTTACTCTGAGCCAAGTGAAATGGTTCGCCTATGTGAAGAGGCCCCTCATTGCAACCGCGTGTTCCTGAAAGATTCGAAGCATGAAGTGCTGATGGATCAGGACCACAACAGAGGCGTGGTCCTGCTGGAGATTGAAAAGTTTTTCAATTAGTACTTTGAAAGAAGTTCTTTAAGCTTAAGTAGATCAGCTTTGCGAGAGTGTCTGTCGATGTTGACGGACTTGTTCTTGTCAGTCTTGATGTTGAGCTCAAAGTACCCTTTGTTCTCAAAGTGTTTCATCGCTTCAGCACTTCCTAGGCCCTGTCTGTTTCTGATTCTCGCCATATTTGGTGAGTCCATAAAGTGATCAACAGTAAAAGAGTCTTGAGCGTTTAAGCGGAATTTTTTAATCCAAAATGGGATAAAGAATACGCGGTAAGTGACAACGAGTTCCTGTCCTTTTTTTGTCAGCATCTTCTCGTAGAAAAAAAAGCCTAAGAGGACGATTGGAGTCAAGATGAGTGTCCATTGAACCAGGTGCCCCAGAAAAAGCATTGTAGGGTCTTCCCCGTAGCTTAAAAGCTTGGCAATAACGGCACGGCTAGCGAGCCACATAATTAAAAGAACTGATAAGGCCGCTGCCAGGTAGCCCCAGAAGATCATTGGAAGACCATAAGTCTTAAGAGTCAGGGTGTTGTCTTTCACAACTGCGCGATCGCCCTCTGATTGATCGTCTGTAACCGGGAAAATATACATAAGACCCATAATACGCCTTGAGTTAAATTTTACTTTTGATAGGGCCTCACTTTAAACTATTTCCCATATATGTGTAAACTCCATGGAGGCCACCCAGTGAAATCGATTAAGCTTTTAGTTCTATTAAGTTTGTTCTCATATTCCTTTGCGAGCTTTTCTAAAACAATTATTGTTTCTGATATCGACGACACCATCAAAAAGGCCAACTCTATGGGTGGGATCGGAGGCGTGTGGCACTTTTTAAAGAAGAAGCCTTACGAAGAAACTCGCGATTTATTCAATGAAATCAAAAAAGATGAAAACGATCATGGAGAGACTACAGCTTTCTATTACGTTTCAGCAGCTCCTTCATTTACATTCGATGGTGATGAGTGGATTAGAAAAAATAATTTCCCAATTGGGCCGGTGATTTTAAAAACAAAAGACAATGGCGGCGAAACATACGCTTACAAATACAGAACGATTAAAGCGCTTCTGCAAAAAGAGATGATGGAAGATCAGTCCCCAAAAGTTATTTTCTTTGGAGACAACTCTCAGCACGACGCTAAAGTTTACTACGACCTAAACAATGAAATGAATTTGAACGCTGATATTTATATCCGCGATGTAAGTACAGAAGCAACTTTTTTTAGTGCAACTCTTCCAGTAGTAAGACTTCCAGGTGTGAAGTATTTCTTTTCTGAGCGCGAGCTTATTGAAGACCCATTCTTTTCTTATATGAGTCCAAAACTTCAGGACCTAATTACTACTCAATACAAGAAACAAGACCTCATCCCAGGTTACACTCTGGACACACTTGGTGATCGCTTGAAAGCTATCTGTGAAGGCAAGTCGATTGTCGTGAATGAAGAAGTTCAAAAGAGCTGTAAAGCAGAAGGGAAGACTCAGGCGCTTAAGTATTGGGCCGAGTACTACCACCGTTACTAAAAATCACCTTCAAATTTAACAATAACTTAGAATCCCAGAGGCCCTCTTAGAAGGCCCCTGGGTTAAGTTTGTCTAAGAGATGACCGACCAGATAAGGAGCTTTTTGCTTTATAGGGAGTCTTTATGAAAGTTCTTATTAACATTGCTTTATCTTTGCATTTTATTTCGGGGCTTATGGCCGCGGATATGGAACCTGCAGTGGCAGGGCCAGGATTTTCATGGAATATTAGTGATGGGGGAAACCTTAAATGTTATAAGGTCGATTACATGGGAGCTCGACAAGGGGCCTATAAAGAAGGTGATCCAAAATGTGCACCTCCAAAACTTGTCTACAAATGGGCCGTGAAGAAAGATGGAGCCGTAGAATGTCAGGCCGGATTTACTTCAATGGGAATACCAGTCTCATCAATTTATGGGAAAACGATTCCAACAAATGATAAATGCGATAAAAAATTATTACCAAAAATAGTAGAAAAAGTTCCAGAGAAAGAAGAAGTGACAACTTCTGCTAGCTGGCTGGTAGGTAATAAAAACTTAAAGTGCTACAAAACAGATTATCTAGGGGGCCCAACATCATCTTATAAAGAAGGTGATCCGAACTGTATTGCCCCGCGATTGGTTTATAAGTGGGAAGTTGATGCCAAATCTGGTGCTGTCAAATGTGAAGCTTATTTCTCAAGTCATCATGTAGTTTCAATTTATAACAAGCCAATCAAAACAGAGTCAAAATGTAATTTTTCTCTATTGCCTAAAGAAGATGTGAATTTTCAATTGAGCAATGTGAAAGATAATTCATCTAATACTAGACGTTCTCCAAAAATTATTGAAGCCGATGGCCCTTCTGAGAAGCAACCAGCCCATACTGATTCATTATCTAAGTAAGACTATACGGCCGTCTAAAAACTAGACGGCCTTTTTCTTTTTCGGCCTTAAAAACTCCTGAATTCTCATCCGTACTTTTGGCCCCTTCTTTGTATTTACCCTTTCTTATGAAAACACTACTTATTGCCCTTACCCTAGCAGGAAGCGCTTTTGGCGCGGATTATGTTGAACCCTCTGCCCATGCGGATAAATACCTTTTGGTGGCCGTCTCTGGTTTTAAAACCGGAAGAGATAAGAGCGAAAGCGAGGATATTTTTTCTAATTCTATCGGAAAAGGTTCAGAAGATAGTGGTGTGTGGACGTACATGAACATTAACCATCCAAAAATCTTTAAAACAGTTTATCTTTCTCATTATTCAAAAGACTCAGAATTAAAATCTGTAATGAATCTCGCTGTCGATGAAAAAGGTGAGTGTAAAAAGAAGCAAGGTCTCATTATGATGGTCAATAGCTGGGGGGCCAAGATGTCCCAGAAGCTGGCGGACATGTATCTTAAAAAATGCGGGCAGCTGCCGAATCTTACGATCTTGATTGATGGTGTCTCTAAACCCACACCGTTTGCTTATAATAAACCAATTCACGCCCTAAACTGTGTGAACTTCTATCAGCAATCGAGCACACTTCAGGGAACGAGTATCGAAAACTGCTACAACGTGCTTTCAAACTACAATACTGGTTCTGATCTTTTTTATGCCCACATTCACCTGGAATGGGATGCTTCAAAAAGGGGAAATGAGATTATTGAGCAATACCTAAATGGAAAACTTCCAGTGATGTTTGTGCGCGACCTTTATCAGGTTGATTATAGAAAAGGGCTATAGCTGTTTACAGACAGGAAATAAAATAGCATCTCCCAAGTTTGTGCCGCTTACAAATACAGCGCGTTTGTTTTTGTAAGAAATGGCCGTCTCTTCATTGTAAGCAGAGAAAGCATCGTCTGATTCGACTTCTTTTTGCCAAAGGCCGCGACCCTCTAGTGATGCACTCTCATCATTGACGAGGCCTAAAATCCAGTGAACGAATTTTCCTTCAAGCTCTTCAGTGACAGTGATCTCAAGTTTTAAATTGTTGGTCGTGCAAACATATTTTTCCAACGAGTACGCGTTGAGTGAAAAAGAAAAAAGAGCAATGAACATTAAAGTTTTCATATATAGCATCTACCTAAATCTAAGCATTAAAACAAGCAACCTGACGGCCTTCTTTCATTTCCAGGTGTGGAATCGACTCCATGCAACGATCTGTTCTCATCGGGCATCTTGGAGCAAAAGCGCATCCCTTTGGCAGATAAAGCGCTGATGGCGCTTCACTTGGGGCCACATCACTTGTCACTTTCTCCACATGCTCGCCAGTAATTTTCGGAGCACTTTCAAGAAGAATCTTAGTGTATGGATGTTTTGGGTTGTTAAAGAGTTGATCGCGTGGACCGTACTCGACAATGCGACCTAAGTACATAACTAAGATGCGGTCAGAAATGTGCTCAACGACTGAAAGGTCGTGAGAAATAAATAAGTATGAAAGAGAAAATTCCTGTTGAAGCTCCATCAGAAGGTTTAAAACCTGGGCCTGAATCGAAACATCCAGAGCAGAAACTGGCTCGTCGAGGATAAGAACTTTAGGTCTTAACATTAAAGCGCGGGCAATGCCCAGACGCTGTCTTTGCCCACCTGAAAAGTGGTGAGGGTAGCGCGAACCAAATTCTTCACGCAGACCTACTTTTTTCATCATGGCATAAACCAATTCTTTGATTTCTGCTTCTGATTTATCGCTGTTGATGCGAAGAGGATCGGCGATGATATCAAACGCTTTTTTTCTTGGGTTCAAAGACTGGTATGGGTCCTGGAAAACCATTTGAATCAGCGAGTGGAACTCACGTGCCTTGTAGTCACTGTATGATTTACCTAAAAGTTTGATATCGCCCTTTGTAGGAATTTCAAGTTGAGTGAGAACTTTTGCCAGCGTACTTTTCCCGCATCCAGATTCTCCAACGATCCCTAGAGTCTCGTTAGCTGAAAGTGAAAAATTGATTTCTGAAAGCGCTTTTAGTTCAAGCTTAGGCTTAAACGCTTTTTTGATTTCAAAAATCTTATGAACGTCGTTAACTTCTAAAATGGGAGTATTCACTTGGCTCATCTGATGGCCTCCTCAATAGGGTGAATACAGCGGTATTCGCGGAATTGATCGTTTTGTGGACCTTCGCCTACGATGGCGATGTGTCCCTGTTGACATTCATGAGTCATATACTGGCATCTTGGATTGAACTGGCATCCAAGCGGTCTTTGGTGGAAGGCCGGAACAATGCCGGAAATAGATGGAAGTGGAGTTTTCGGAATGCGTTTTTTATCATCAACGACAGCACCCGGACGAGACGCTAAAAGAGCGTGGGTGTACGGATGGCGAGGGTGTCTGACTAAATCGGCAGTGGCCCCTGTTTCAACGATCTCCCCAGCGTACATAACTTGTAGGCGCTCAGAGTATTCACTTACAACACCTAAGTCGTGAGTGACCAGGATCACTGACATGTTGTTTTTTTCTTGAAGCATCTTAATAAGATTTAAAATCTGCTTTTGAATCGTTACATCGAGAGCGGTCGTTGGCTCATCGGCAATCAGAAGTTTTGGATTGGTTGAAATCGCCATGGCGATCATCACTCTTTGGGCCATCCCACCTGAGAGTTCAAAAGGGTAAGACTTAAGGCGGTCTTTTGGTGAAGGAATTCCCACCAGGTTTAAGAGTTCAATACTTTTATCGATGGCATCTTTTTTAGAAAGTTTCAGGTGGGCCTGAATGGTTTCTACCATCTGGAATTGAACTGAAAGAAAGGGATTGAGTGCTGTCATTGGGTCCTGGAAGATCATGGCGATTTCCTGGCCTCTGACTTTTTGCCATTCCTTTTCTTTTAAGTTTAAAAGATTGTGGCCGTTAAAATTGGCCTTCTCTGCTTTAACCAGAGCGGTGTCGGGAAGAAGCCCCATCAGCGCCATGTTAGTGATACTTTTTCCTGATCCAGACTCACCAACAACACCAAGCATTTCACCTTGTTTAAGAGTGAAAGAGAGGTCGCGAACCGCATGAATCGGTTCCGGGGAGCGGTCAGATTTAAAATGAATATTTAATTTTGAAACTTCTAATAACATTTTAGTTCTGCTTTTTTAAACGAGGGTCAAGGGCATCGCGAAGCCCGTCGCCTAGTAAGTTAAAAGATAATACGATGACTAAGATACAAAGCCCCGGAAGCGTCACCATCCAAGGTGAGCTTTCAATATAGCTTCTGGCATCGGAAAGCATCGTTCCCCATTCAGACATTGGTGCCTGGGCACCAAGACCTAAAAATCCAAGAGCGGCACAGTTAAGGATACCGTCACTAAAACCTAAAGAGGCCTGAACGATTAAAGGGGCCATACAGTTTGGCAGGATCTCAACAAACATAATTCTCATGTGAGAAGCACCAAAAAGTCTTGCAGCGTGAACGTATTGTCGGTTTTTTTCCACCATCACTTGCGCGCGGATAATACGCACGAAGTTTGGAATGGCCACGATACTAACGGCAATAATGGCATTGCTAATTCCTGGTCCAAGTACTGCTACGATAACAATCGCAAAAAGGATACTTGGAAGAGACATAATAAGATCTGTGAGTCTCATGATAGATTTATCAATCCATCCACCGAAATAACCAGCAAGCACTCCTAAGAATGTCCCGGTAATAAGAGAGAGAACAACGACGGCAAATCCAACTGAAAGAGAGACTTGTGACCCGTAGATCAAGCGGCTAAGAAGATCTCGGCCAAGGTCATCTGTTCCCAAAAGAAACTGCGAATTCCCACCAGCTGCAAAACTAGGAGGGAGTTTTAAATACTCAGAGTTGATATGAGTGGGATCGTGAGGCGCAATGACTGGTGCCAGTAGAGCGATACCTACTGATAGGATGATAATAATCACTCCCATCATTGATCCTTTATTTTTCTTTAACTCAAAAAAGAGTTCGCTTAAAAAGACTCTCATTTTAGCTCCTCATTTTTGGGTTAAGTAAGTAATAGATAATATCGACGATGATGTTGGTTAAGACGATCACAAAAGAGATGATCAAAACCCCACCTTGGATAACCGGGTAGTCGCGGGCCGTGATACTTTGAACGATCCACTTGCCAATTCCAGGCCAGCTGAAAATGGTTTCAGTTAAAATCGCACCAGTGATAATAGACCCGAATAAAAGAGCAAGAGTTGTGATGATGGGAACCAGGGCATTTCTTAAAGCGTGAATATAGATGATTCTTTTTTTGCTCATCCCTTTTGCTTTAGCTGTCCTGATGTAGTCTTCACCTAAAACTTCCAGCATTGATGACCTGGTCATACGAGCAATAACTGCTAGTGGAATAGTTCCAAGAGCAATCGCCGGCAGGATAAGGTGTTTTAGTGCGCTTAAAAAAGGAGCAAATCCTTCTTGAGAGAAAACGGCGGGTCTAAGTGTATCGATGAGATACAGTCCAGAGAAAACCGGGATGTCGTAGATAAAATCAATGCGACCAGAAACCGGAGTGATTCCCATTTTTACTGAGAATAAAAGGATGAGGATTAAACCCCACCAGAAGATAGGCATTGAGTAACCAACCAGTGAGGTACTCATTAAAAAATAATCAAAGAAGCTGTTTCTCTTCATGGCCGCAAAGATCCCAACCGGGATACCTATCACCGTTGCACCAATCAGGGCCACAATTCCAAGCTCTAATGTAGCAGGGAAGCGCTCGATAAATTCATTCCAGACAGAGTTGTTAGAAATAATCGACGTTCCGATATCGCCTTGAAAAATGCTCTTTAAATAAATCCAGAACTGTTGGGTGATAGGAAGATCAAGGCCCAGGGCCCTTTTCATTTCCATGTAGCGCTCGGGATCGGCCCCGCGCTCACCGATAAGGTTTAGAACCGGGTCCCCTGGAATCAGCCTGATTAAAAAGAAGCAAACAAGACTGATCCCGAGCAAAGTCGGGATCAGGTCTAGTAATTTTTTAGCGATGTATTTCATTTTTTATTCAACAGTAATGTTAGTTAAGTAGTCTTGTCCTAATGGATCAAGCTTGTAGCCTTTAATATTTTTTGCCATCACTTTAAATGTTTTTGAGTTGGCAATGTTAACGAGAGGAGCTTCGTTGTGAGCAATCACTTGAGCTTCCATGTAGTATTTTGTTCTCGTCTTAATGTCTGTTGCCAGTTTGGCATCAGTGATGAGCTTGTTGAATTTCTGGTTACACCATCTTGGGTAGTTACTTCCAGATTTGACACTCGCACATCCAAGAAGAACGTTAAAGAAGTTATCCGGGTCCCCGTTGTCTCCAGTCCATCCCATTTGTAACATTGAATGAGCGCCTTGTTTTGATTTCTCAAGGTATGTCGGCCAGTCATAAGAAATAAGTTTTACCTTAATTCCAATTTTTGCCAGGTCCGCTTGCATTAGTTCACCCATTTTCTTCCCGTTCGGGTTGTATGGACGAGCTACCGGAAGAGTCCACATTTCTGTTTCAAATCCGTTTGGAAGACCAGCTTTTTTTAGAAGATCTTTTGCTTTTGCCACATTGTATTCGTAGTCAGCTACAGAGTTGTTGTATGACCAGATTGTTGGTGGGATAAGGTTTTTAGCAGGAGTCGCGTTCCCCATGTAAATAGCGTTGATGTACGTTTTTTTATCAAGCGCGTGAGAGATGGCCTGTCTTACAAGAACGTTGTCGAATGGTTTTTTCGTTACGTTCATTGCTAAGAAGCCGATGTTAAGACCAGCGTCTTCCATCACTGTTAGCTTTGGGTTCTTCTTCATCTCTGCTACGTCAGCAGGAGATGGGTCAGTGGCCATTTGGCATTCGCCAGTCTTTAGCTTTTGCGTTCTAACGTTAGCGTCTGGAGTGATAGCGAAGATAAGTTTATCTACGTTTCCTTTTTTACCCCAGAATGATTTATTTTCTTCGTAACGGATAACAGAGTCTTTTTGGTAAGAGATGAATTGGTAAGCACCAGTTCCGATTGGGAAGTTATCCATGTCGGCCATTTTTTTGCTGGCAGCTAGTTTGTCTGCGTATTCTTTTGAAAGGATACTCATAAAGCTCATGGCCATATTCGCGATGAACGGAGCGTCTGGCTGAGCAAGAGTGATTTGCACTTTGTATGGATCAAGAACTTTGATGTCCTTGATTAATGTCCCCATTTCCATTCCATCGAAGTACTCGTACTTTCCGCCACCAACATTATGGTATGGGTGAGACTTGTTTCTTTGTCTTTCAATTGAAAACACTACGTCGTCAGCATTGAACTCACGAGTTGGAGTGAAGTATTTAGTTGTGTGAAACTTTACACCTTTTCTTAACGTGAAAGTGTATGTCTTTTTGTCCTTAGAAACTTCCCATGAGCTGGCAAGAGCAGGAACTACTTTAGTGCTTCCAGCTTCAAATTCTACAAGTCTGTTATAGATGTTTGCCGATGAAGCCGTGATTGATGTCCCATCTGTGACTAGCTGTGGGTTGAATGAACTAGGCGAGCCTTCAGAGCAGTAAACAAAGTTCTTTGCCTGTACTTGTGCTCCAAAAGATAATGATAACGCTAAAAATAGAAGTGCTTTCACATTCCCTCTTTGGTTTTTGGTGTGGTTGATTAATAAAAGGTAATGATAATTGTTTAATAACATATCCTTTCTGACAACTTTTTTAGTCGTTTTTTAGGTAAAATTTTGTTCTTTTCTACTCAAGAACTCCGATAAAAGACCGTAAGCAGAAGCTTACATTTTCTGACACTAGAGCATGCTAGGATAATCTTTTAATGGGTGTTTTATCTTCTACCAGTCTTTCTAAGAAATTGACCCTTTCGGCCCTGGCGCTGACTGCGGGCTCGATTCTTCTTATCACTTCGGTGGTGTATCTGACAGTGCTTTCCTTCGGAGAAAACTTCCTGGAAAACGAATTGGAGGAGAAGTCGGAATTCATTAAAAAGGCCCTGACGGAACCCATCTGGACTTATGACCAGCACCAGATTGAAGAGGTGGGGAATTCTCTTTTAATCGACAGCAAGTACACTTATATTACAGCGCTTAAGATTGAGACGAACGAGCACAGCATATTATTTGAAAAAGGTATTAACAATATCGCTTCTTTTAGCCTGGCAGAGAAGCTTCCATACACCAAAACGAAGACGATTAAGCTTTTTAAAGGCAAGCAGTATATTGCGACTATTTCCATTGCCATGACCAATGAAGGATACATTGTTGCTATTAGAAATCAGCTAGGTCTAATTCTTGTGGTGTCGCTTTTAATGCTTCTGTTGGTTTCCCAGCTTGTTCGCTTTTATTATAACCAAACATTGACCTCGCCTTTGAATAAAATCCTAAGCCAGGTTCACCGTTTAGAGAATGAAGACTATCAAATGGTGATGGAAGAAGGCCTTCCGGATGAGCTGGAAACCGTCTCGCGTGCCCTGAATCAGGCCGCCAGCATGATTGAAAAACGCAACAACGACATCATGTACTACACCAATGATTTGGAAAAACTGGTTCAAGAGCGCACGGCCGAACTTGAAGACCAGATGAGTAAAAACCTCAATACGGCCCGCCTGGCAGCCGTAGGGGAAATGGCGGCCGATGTGGCCCACGAAATCAATAACCCGCTCACGGTTATTGACTTACACATTAACAAACTAAAAAAACACGAACTGGACTACAACCTTCCTTTGGAAGCTGCTCAATCGGTGACTAAAGTTCAGGCGATGGTTAAAAGAATTGCCAAGATCATCAAAGGGTTAAAGTCTCTCTCTCGCGATGGTAACGCTGACCCGAAAGTGCCTTTTTCTATTGTGAGCATGATTGAAGATGTGAAGATGCTTGTTGAGATGAAAATTAAATCTCATGATATTAATTTTGATATTTCAATTGATGACAACTCGCTAATGGCCGAAGGGCGTGAAGTTCAGATTTCTCAAGTATTGGTTAATTTAATTGGAAACGCCGTCGATGCTATTATTCATTCCCCCGATGCCCGCTGGATCACATTGGCAGTCAAAGACAGGGGAGATATGATTTATTTCTATGTCACGGATAGTGGAAATGGTATTCCCGAAGGGCTGCAGGAAAAAATCATGCGTCCCTTTTTTACGACGAAAGAATTGAATAAGGGAACAGGCCTTGGACTTTCTATTTCCAAGGGAATTATCGAAGAACATGAAGGGATATTGGAATACAATGATCGCTCTATGAATACGCAATTTATTTTTACATTGAAAAAAGTACAAGCGGTTCTCAAAAGCGCCTGAGGAGATTATGGTTAAACCACTCTCTCTTATCCTTTGTCTCATTTTAAGTTTTTCTTTGCAGGCCAAAGATAAAGATAGAGTCATCTCTATGCGCTCAGACGTCTGGTGCCCTTACGCCTGCGAGCCAACATCCGACCACCCGGGATTCATGGTGGAAATCGCCCGTGAAGTGTTTAAGAAAAAAGGCTACACCATTGACTACAATGTAATGAACTGGGCACGCGTTCTCTCTGACGTCAAAAATGGAGAGTATGATGCCGTCGTTGGCGCCAGCCGCACTGATGTAAAGGGGTTTGTGATTCCGCAAGTTCCCACCGGAATCCTGGTGAATTATTTTTGGGCGCTCAAAGACAGCAAATGGAGCTACAAAGATGCGGGCTCTTTAGATTATGTGGGCGTAGGAGTCGTTAACGATTACAGCTATGGCGATGAAATTGATAAACTGATTAAGAAAAAACACAAATCGATTAAAGAAGTCTCTGGAGAATCCCCATTGTTGAGATTGATTCAGATGACGGAGACCGGAAGACTTATGGCCTTTGTGGAAAATCCATTAGTGCTGGATTACAACATGAAAAAGCTCAATAAAGATAAATCGATCTTTAAAATTGTCAGTAAAAACCTGGCAAATGACCCCGATCTTTTTATCGCCTTTTCTCCGGCCAACCCCAAGTCTAAAGAGTACGCAAAGATTTTGGATGAAGGGATGGAAGAGTTAAGAAAAAGCGGAAAATTAAAAGAGATACTTTTACGATACGGCCTGAGTGATTGGGTAGAGTAGAAATAAAAAGGCCTCCGAAATGGAGGCCTTTTTTATGTGCATTTTTGAGATTACTTAAGAGCTTCGCGAAGCTTAGAAGAGGCCCAGTCCATCGTCCAAACGATAGCAGCAATCAGGATAACCAGCATACCTACTTCATTCCAACGTGCTTGACCTTGGTATTGCATTAGCAGGTTACCGATACCACCACCACCAACAAGACCGATGACAGTCGCCATACGAACGTTGATGTCCCAACGGTAGATTGTGTATGAAAGGTATGGAAGAACGATTTGAGGTACAACCCCGAACCATACGATCTGGATTGGGTGAGCACCTGTTGCAGTGATCGCTTCAATTGGACCGTCGTCGATAGATTCAATCTGCTCAGAGTACTGCTTAGTAAGTGAAGCGATTGAGTGGATACAAAGAGCAAGCATCCCTGAGAAAGGCCCGATACCAACCCAAACTGAGAAGATAATCGCCCAAACCAGTGGTTCAATTGAACGAGAGATGTTTAAGAAAGCTCTTAAAGCGTTATAGCAGAAGAACAGAACAGGGTTAGTGTTCATAAGGTTTCTTGCTGCGAAAAATCCTAATAAGAAAGCGATAGGAATAGCAACTGCAGTGGCGATGAAGGCCATGTAGATTGTTTCGATCGCTGCGAATAGACCTTCTTCAAAGATTCCCCAGTTAGGGTTAAATAAGGCTTTAAAGATACGTTTTGCACCTTCAAGACCACTTTCAGAAAGGAATTCTTTTAGTGAAACTTGAGAAGAGTAGAACCCTGTGATGAAAGTTAAAAGGATAAGCAGGTATCCAATCCATGCAAATGGTTGAGACGTCGGGCTTTCGTTTTCGTCGTACTTTAGTAGACCGAACATCCCGCGACCTAGAGAGAATTTTGTAAAGAATAATACTGCGGCAATGGCCAGACCAATATAAAGAGCAAGTAGCGGCTGGTTCCATGTGAACTCTGGGTAGCGCTCATCAATAATGATCTTTTCGTAAATAACTTTATAAGCGACAAGTGCCATGTAGGCCCATGCCAATGTATCAAGAACGTAAGCTTTAAAGCTTTGAACGTATTTGTTTGGTGTTTTGTGCGTTTTTTGTTTCATTATATTTATCTCGTGATCGTAAATTAGTTAATTGTTACTTCTACAGCGTCTTCGCCGTAAATAGTTTTGAACCATTCTTCGTTGATCTCTAACGGTTTTCCGTCGTAGATCATCTTTCCGCCTTTAAGCGCCACTACACGGTGAGCGTACTGACGAACAAGAGAAAGGAAGTGCAGGTTACAAATAACTGTTACACCTAGTTCTTCGTTAACCTTTTTAAGGTACTGCATAACTGAGTGTGATGTTGCCGGGTCAAGTGAAGCTACCGGTTCATCAGCTAGTAAGATTTTTGGATTTTGCATAAGTGCGCGAGCGATCGCAACACGTTGCTGTTGACCACCTGAAAGGTTGTCAGCTCTGTTTCTCTCTTTTCCTTTAAGACCTACGATCTCAATGTACTTCTGGGCAAGAGCGCGAGTCTCTGGAGAGTGGATTCCGAAGATACTTGCCAGGATTCCCGTACGAGACAGGTTTCCTGAAAGCACGTTTTCCATAACTGTTTTTCTAGGAATAAGATTGAAATGCTGGAAAATCATTCCGATTTCCGATCTGATTTTACGAAGCGCCTTTCCTTTAAGTTTTGTTGTATCTGTACCGTGGAAGATGATTTCTCCGCCTGTCGGGTCGTGAAGGCGGTTAATACATCTAAGCATAGTAGATTTACCAGAACCTGATAAACCGATAACAACTAAAAATTCCCCTTGAGGCACACTGAATGAAACATTCTTCAGGGCGTGGTGGCCGTTCGGGTAAACCTTTTCGAGTCCTTTGATTTCTAACATATCAATCTATTCCTATATAAATGAGTTCAAAAAAAAGTTCAGTTAATTACTTAACTAGAGCACCAACGTCTACGTTAGCAGCTTTAATAACTGCGCGAAGAGAGTCGTAGTCCTTGTTTGAAGCAGGAACGATTCCGTCGATAGCGTAGATGTTTTTGAAAGTCGTTTTTCCTTCTTCAGTTGAAAGGTACTTGTTAAGAGCAGCAACGATCTTAGTCGTGATTGCTGGATCGATTCCTTTTCTGAATACGAATGGGTCGTTAGGAATTTTGTCAGTGATTTTTAGAACTTTTACTTTTTGCTCAACGTCTGGGAATTGAGTCATAACTCTCTCTCTTGCGTCTTTGATTTTTCCATCGAAAGCATCAGAGTAGAAAGCAGCACCAGCATCAACCTGACCTTGGTAGATCATCGTGATGACGTTGTCGTGCTTTTGAGCAAACATTGTGTTTCCAAGTTGAACTTTAGCATCTTTGAAGATTTTTAGCGGGTAAAGGTATCCAGAAGTTGAAGAAGCGTCTGTGAACGCGAATTTCTTTCCGTTTAGGTCTTTAAGGTCTTTGATTCCTGATTTTGCAGAAACGTAGATCGCTCCAGCGTAGTAGTCTTTTCCGTGGCGAAGAGCTTTAAGCTTAGCTTCTGCTCCGAATTTTGTATTAGCAAGTAGGTATCCGAATGAGTTCATAACCGCAACGTCAGCACGGTTTGAACCGAAAGCTTCTACTACAGCGATGAAGTTAGATGGAATCCCAGACTTGAAGTAAAGTCCTGTTTCTTTTTCCATGAATTTAAGAAAAGAAGTTGAGTTTGTAGCGATTGTGTTGGCATCAACAGAAGGCGTGAAGAAAATTTTAACTGGGTTATCGCGAGTACCTAGTTTGTCTTCGGCCATAGCAACAGTAGACACAGCAATCAGTAAAAGGCCCACTAATGGTCTTTTCAAGAACTTCATGAAAATCTCCTAGAATAAAGAATTCAACAGTTTATATTAAAAAATGATGGGTCAAACTAACATAGAATATTAGATTTGGTTAGTCAGGAATTGATTTTATTGGCCGTTTTTTGAAAAGATGTTACTTTTTACAGTGAAGAGATCTTATTTGAGAGGATGTTGCAGTGAATAAAAAGACTGTTTTTTCGATGCTGGCGCTGATGGCCTTAACGACAAGCACATTTGCGGAGATTAAAACCTATCAATCCACCGACAACACAGGCCTAAATAAGAAAGAGCAAATCGATAACCTTGAGCGCTACTTGATGGAGTTGTCGGGTTCTTTAAAAAATATGGAGGCTAAACTGGATGCCAATGCCATAAAAATTAAAACTCTCGAAGATATCGTCAAGGCCATCAGAGAGCAGGATATCAAAAAAATCCAGGATCAATTAGGAGAGAAAAAAACAGATTCTCCCGCTTCAGCTCAAGCGACTCCGGGACCTACGATGCAAGAGATGGATAAATTAAAGGCGGATATTTTAACGCTTAAAAATGAAGACATCGAGAAGGTTCAGTCAGATATTAGAAATCTTAATTCATCAGTCGAATACATTCAGAAAATGCTAAAAATCGGGCAGAAATAACTTCTGCCCGACCCACTTATTTTTTAGAACTTAACTTGACCAACAGCTAGTGAAAGCGTCGTTGCTTCTTTTGAAGCGTACACGAAGTATCCAACAGCTTTGTTGTCAACGTTAGTTGAAAGAATTGATCTCGATGTTAACAGCTCGCTTGGGTCAAGTGAGAGCTTAGTGCCTTTTACTTCAACATTAGCATTCAGGTAAAGGTATCCATTAAATGGAGAAAGCCATACACCGACAGATGTGTAGTCAAAGGGAGCTTTGACAGGAAGAGCGATAGCTCCTTCAAGTGAAAGGGAAGCGTATAGGTTGGTATTTCCTGCGAATTTTTCCAGGTTTGTTTCACATGTCTCATCGTCAGACTGGTGAGTGATTGAAGCAAAAACTTTTTTCGTGATGTTTTTTGTCCATCCAGTGTTTTTGTCTGTAAGTTTGAAATTCATTTCACCGACTTCAAAGTTAGCAGTTGTAACGCAGAAAAGATCGTTGTCGTCGCGGTGAGTGCCGAAAGAAAGAGTTGTCTCAGAAATTGTTTTTTTAGCGCTTAGGTTAACAGTCATTTCATAAAGACCTGCGTTTGTGTTTCCGTAAGTGTTTGTGAAATCTAAAGTGGCCTTTTGTTCGAAGGCAAAAGAGCTAAGTGAAGTTAAAAGTAGTGCCAGTGACAGCATCGTTTTCATGAGTATCTCCTTGCAGGGTTGTTTTGGCCGATTTATGCCAGTTTTCCGCACGAGACTCAAGTTATGATTGTGTCAGATTTGTGTTTTAAAATTAAATCAAACGATATTGGAAAGAAAATAAGTTTTCACTTCCTGAACTCCAGCTGCCTGCATTTTTTCGCTGGCAGGATCCTGACGGGAGCTGGCCATCTGGAGAGTTATTCCCATCTTTTTATATGCGCTGATGACTTCTTCCGGTGAAATTTTAAATGGAGGGCCATAGTCAGCAGGGCCTTGATGATCAATGGCCCCAGAAAAAAGAATGGTGCGTGCATTAATCAAACTCGACATGTGCTGGTAGTATCGAGGTCTGTCGTTTTGGTTAAAAACAACCTGGCTGGCGCGGTCGTACATGACATCAAAAGGAGTCTGATTCTTATATTCAAAGAAGTCTCCGGCATAAAACGTGATATTGGTGCCCGAGTAGACATGCTCTTTTTTAGTAAAAGCGATAGCGTTTTCCTTAAAAAAGGCCTCGACAGCACCTTCATAAAACTCAATCGCTGTGACGTTTGCCCCTTTTTCCAGGAAAAAAAGAATGTCGTTAGTTTTTCCAGCAAGAGGAATGAGAACTGTTTTATTTTTTAGATCAATATCTTTAAAGAAATGAACCATTGCCTGGTTGTAGTCTTTCTGGTGAAAGCGAATCACGCCTTCTTTCCAGACGTCGCTCCAAAATTCTTTAGGTGTAGGGGGCAGGGTATTATCATTCATGCCCCCTAAAGTAGCTCAGGATTATTGAAATGTAAAAAAGCCTTCAAACTCTTGCGCGGAGATGACACTTTTATCAACGACAACTTTTGTGACGTCGGAAATTTTTGGGTCTACGCGGTCACTTGTTGCGGCCACAGCGATTTGTTTGCAATCGCCCTTCATCACAATTCCCGATGGGTGAATAAACCCTGCAAGTCTTGCTAATGAAAGTTTTGAACCAGCTCCAGTCAATTCTCCCATGCGGACTTGAAAGCCCTGCTTTTTTAATTCCTCAAGACTGTGCTGATCTATGGCCAGAGCACTCGTCATGGAAGAGACCACAAAAAGAAGAGAAAGAATGATTATTTTCATTGGAGCACTCCTGTATTGGATTCATTTAAAGGTGTTGGGCCCATGACGTCTGAGACGACCAGAGCAAAGTAGGGAAGATCCCCTTGGAGGGATTCGGTATTCATCACATCGTAAATCTTTTTGACGGCATCTTTTTCGATTTCTTTGATTTTTTTAATTCCTTCTTCACTCATACCTTCAGAAAGTGAGTAGAAAAGGTTTAAACCACTTTTTACGTCACATGGTTTATAGAGATCAACCAGGGCGTGGCTTAGTTCGTGGGCCAGGGCAAGGTCGACTGAAAAATTTTTTTCTCTGGCGTGAAGTCTTTCGTCTTTGTCGTTTTTTAAGATCCAGTTTTTATCGATCAGGTCAATAAGCTTTCTTAATCCAACCAGGCCAAAAGCATTTTTAACTTCATCAATGCTCGTTCCATTTTTATTGGCGGCCATTTTATAGATCAAGTAACAAAACTTATCTTGAAACACAGTATTTAAATCTGCGCTCATTTCATGAGTTGAAGACTTTTCATCAAAGATGAACTGATCAAAACATTTATTGAGAAGATCGGCGATTGGGCCTTCAACAAGTTTTAAAATTTTTGAGATTTTTCTTTCTTTTAACAGGTAAGAGGTAAGGGCCAAGACAGTGTGGGGAGCAAGCTCGCTTCGTTGCTCCTCCTGCATGAGTCGTCTCATGGTCGTGGCCGGAACTCCACTTCTTTGTGCCAGGGCATTTAATGTAAGGCCTGGGTGTTTATCCAGGTAAGCAGCAGTCATGCGTCTGAGTTCCTGGTTAACTGAGAAAGATGAATGTGATTGTTCTGAAGTTGTTTCATTCATATTTCTTGGTTGTAACAGTTGAATAAAAAAAGCAAAACAAAATTCAATGAGAAGTAGGAAAGAGTTAGGTATAGAGAATCAACTGGCGCCATTAAGACACCAGCTGATCATCAATAGTTTTAGATACAAACTTGTTGTGTACGCCCGTCAACTCTAACCAAACGACAGTTTCTCCCCGGCTGAGTTTGCGGCTGCGAACCACATGCTGAAGTGAGTGCTCTAAGTCTTAGCCCACCTTTAATATCAGAGGTATCCATTGTAATGCTTCCCTGTGATTGGGATTCAAAACCTGCGAGGATTTGGCTAGTTAATGTATGTTGCAGCCTGATTGAGACGACATCTGTCGCTGATCCGCGGGCACACTGTGAAGGAATGGCAATGGACTTTAAAGCAGACACTGTAAAATCTTCCTCCTGGTTAGAAAAAGTATTAAACCACGATCTTTCGGCCAGCGTTTCTGGGTTTCTGCTGCCCACTGATTCTGTGCCGAGACCTGATTTACTCACGAGAAAACTTTTAAAGCTTCCCTGAACCCCTCTATCTAAAGTCGTAAAGCCGCGCATATCGTAAGCGACTTCTAAAGCATCAAGTTTCACACCCGCCGGAACTTTAACATCTAAAAAAATATTACAGTTAAGAGTTGAGATGTTGCGCGAGACTTTTGGACCGGCATTTAAAACCGGAACGCGCGATTCAAACTGAGAAAAAATTAAACTAGCGCTGCTGGCATCTGGTGCCAGGATGATGGTTGTCAATTCACTTGGGCAACCAACACCACCTACTCGGATGTTTTGCAGTTTAAAGTCGGCCGCATATAAAGATGTGGCAGTCGTGAGTGAAAGAAAAGATAGTGCTGTGATTAATGTTTTCATAGGCCCCCCTATGTTTCTATATGTAACGGATGCAGGAGTTGCTTTCAATACCAAACTGCGCGTGAATCTTTTTTGTCCGCCAGCTGGCGATGACATGATTTTCTAAAAAACCACGTGGCGGTCAAACTCAAAGCTCATGCATTTTGAACTATCTTTCGAAAAAAATATCCATTAAAAAAATTAAACACGAACAAAAAAGTTCGTTTCCATTGAGGGGGAAAAATTTATGACAAACAAGAAACTTCTAGGACTCTGTCTTTCACTTCTAACTCTTTCATCTGTGGCCATGGCCGATCTTAACGACATCAAGCTTGGTGTTCCAGGATATGGTGGGAACGGATGTCCAGCAAACTCTGCTTCTGTTACATTAAGTGAAGATGCAAAATCACTTTCAATCATCTTTGATCAGTTTATTGTTGAAGCTGGGGGGATGAACAAACAGACAGAAAGAAAAACCTGTAATATTGCCATTCCAGTTCACGTGCCACAAGGCTACAGCGTTTCAGTTATCGATGTCGACTACCGCGGGTACGTTTCACTTCCAGCACAGGCCTCTGCGCGCCTTACTGCTGAATACTTCCTGGCCGGATCTCTGGGACCTCGCTTCGATAAAACTTTCCTAGGCCGCACAGACACTGATTACACATTTAAGAACGTGATTGGAATCAACGCTCAGGTTTGGTCGCCATGTGGAGCTGACACGATTTTACGTGTAAACGCAGCGATGCTGGTAAAGACAAACCGTTACCTGGATGAAGCGATGGCGACTGTGGACTCTGCTGACTTTAAAGCGGGGATTTTATACCAATTACAATGGAGAAGATGTTCTCTTTAGTGATAAATTGACTGATAATGATTCTTCCAAAGAAAAAAGGCTTCCGAAAGGAAGCCTTTTTTTATGCCGTCAAAACGTAAATCACATCTAAAATATCTATTCGCGGGACAATCATCCCTTTGCTGGCCACATGAAAAACCGCTCTTGGAATCATGAGTTCGCGGTTATAAATCTCTCTTAATTTTTTCGTTTGGATTTTATCTTCTTCCAAACTCGGAGGAAGTTTTAAAATCCTCTCCAGGCGCCCGATAAAAAGCAGGCACTGGTCGTTGAGGTAAGGCGGCAGGTGATCTTCAAACTTCTTAAATTCACCCAATAAATTCGCCAGGACCTGAGGATGTGATTCGTATAGGTACTGGGCGATTAAAAAATAAAACTCAGCAATTTTTCTTTCCGGGTAGTGCTCTAGGTGGTCAATGGCCATTTGCAGGTAGTGATAAATCGCCTGCGAATCATGGGCATCAAATCCTTTTTGCGCTTCCATCATTAGGTGAAGACCTGTGTGGTATTCAGGATCGAAATTAACCGCTTTTTTAAGCTTATGAGGGGATTGCTTAGCTCTTCCAAAAGAATCGCTGATCTCAATAATATCGGTGTTAAAAATTTTGGGAGCTGGCCCGCCTAAATAAAGCGCGCGCCCAGCTGTCGGATTCATCGTCATAATTGAAAGACTGGTTGAAGTGACGTTGTCGAGTTCATAGTCTTTAAAATTGCGCGAAGTAATCTTTTGATCCAGAGGTGTAGACATGAGTTGGATAAGTTCAGCTTCTGTCGGTTGCGTTTTTTTCTTGTTTAAGAAGTTGTGAATCTTCTTCGTCGCAATGCTCTCTCTCATTAGGTTGTACTGGTCAAAACCTAAGGGAAGGAATTGTCTTTGGTTGAGTGATTTATCTTCCAGGTGATTGCAGAAATAAAGAATTCCTGTCTCTGGCACTTCCAGTTCATTGATAAAAGGTTTATCGCCGTGAAGATCGCAAGCGAGAACTTCACCATTTTTAAAAGTCATGTATAAACACCAGGTCGTAATCGTCTGGTGGGTGTTGATAAACTCCATGACCGATTTTTTATCGCGGGCCACTTTTGTCAGTGCAAAGATGTATTCAAAAATCGACATCCCTTTCGGGTTAAAGGTATTGGTGAATTTTTGGTGCAGGGCCAGGGTGATTCCATCTTCAGTCATCAAGGTGATGGAAGGATAGGGAATGCCACTTGCTCCAAAACCTAACATTTTAGGCATGCCAGTCAGGTCGTAGGAGATAGCGCGCTCATAACGATCGTACGAGCCCTGTAGAGGGAAATCGAGGATGCGCCCGTGAACGACTTCGCCTTCCGGGTTTCTTAGCATAAAACTCGAACAGCCCAGGTTTCCTTTGATAAATCCTGGCGCCCATTTGCTCATTGAGCTCACAAGCTCCGGAATCAGCATCACGTAGGCCGCCTCATCGACGGCAATCCCCATGCCTTCGGCATAGTGTTTTAGGTGACGAAATTGCTCGGTGTTTTTTAAAAGAGAGTTCTTTAAAACGGCCTTTCCCACTTCCTGAATCACTAAGTTCAGGGAGTTCCAGGGCGTTCTCAGCATCATCTTGACGTCTTGATGAACAAGTTTTCCTACTTCGCGGTCTTTGAGTCCCAGCTGGTAAAAGTTTTCGTCAATGTCACCGATCAAAGTAAGTAGATCCATATCTTTGTTGGGTCCTAAAAGTGGAGTGATGTATGTTTGATATTGTAAATGCAAATGACCTTGGAAGCAATCAATGGCTCAATATCTTCCTTCTGATCGCCGCCCTTTTCAGAGTGTATTTAGAGATTATTAAATTTGATTTTGCAGCTCTTCCATTGACCAAAGGAATGTTTCAAGGAGATGAAGAGCGCGCCCGTCAATTTCACCGCAGCGGACTTTTTTTGAGTCTGGGCTATATTGTGCTTTCTGCGCCTTTTACGCTTTTTGCCTGAGCTTCTTCCATCATTTTTTGGAACTCATCCTGGTAAAGCCCGTCGTACATCTCAATCATCTCGAGATATCTCTTTTGCTTTTCAAAAATAGGTGAGAGCTGGAGCTCGTCAGCTTTAAAGCGCTTTCTGATATAAATTTTGATACCGATTTTTTTTCCGCGGTTTTCCTTTCTCTTTCTGGTTAAAAGATTATCCAGCTGATAGATCTTGTTTAAAAACTGCGAGTTTTGTTTTTTCTTAAGCTGGAAAATATCCTGCTCTTTAATTTCATTCCAGATAACCCACGGGTCGATGTCTTCGCGCAGGATTTTTGTAAGCGTTAAATAAATCGTCGGGTCCGACTCAAAATTATCGCCCATTAATACCAGCTCATCAGGAATCCCGGTCATTAGCAGAATATCTAAAAGGTGATTGAGCTTGTAGAGACCTTGAAGCTTTAAATCCTTCGTGGTCAATTCGCCGTCGAGGAAAGAAAAGAAATGGCGGTAGTCTTTTAAGAAAATCCCGGCCGAGAAAATATTATTTTTATATAACCAGTCTCTCATCGCATCTTCGTAAAAATGCGGAGAGGCCGAAAGAATAAAGGGGTGATGCCCACGACGGATATAGCGGTGAAGAATTTCTACCGAGCTTGCCACTGTTGGGTTTTCCTCCAGCGAGCGGGTCAGTGAGCGGTAGACTTCTTTGGTTGTTGAATACTTTGTATCAACCAGAGTCTTGTCAAAATCACAGATAATGAGTTTTTTCGGCGAAAAGATGCGCAGAGGGATGTATGTCCCCAGATGCAATTCCAGCCCCGGTCTTTTTTTGGTTTCGTAAATTTGCAGGATTTCAATTTCCTCGCGCTCTTTGGTCAGCGGGATCTTGAAGTTGAAGTTTCCAAAAGAATCAGATTCAAAAGATTTTTTATAAATCTCACGCTGATCCTTTGAGACCCCAATTATTTTCATGGTGAACTGGTAAGCATTCAAGAGACGCAGGGCCTGAATGGGAAGCTTCTTCGTCACAATGTCGAAGTCCAGGTTTTGGGCCATCAGGTTCTCTTTCATTGTAATGGAAGCCTTGATGTTGATTGAATCATCAGTGACAATGGCCAAAAAATGTACGAGGTGAGGTCTTTTCATAAACGCTGTTGCTCTCTTAGATGAAGTATAGCAGAATTAAGAAATAGTTAAAAAGGATTATTGCAGATGGGGCATGTCGAACAAACTGTCTATATTGAATATTTAGGAAACGTTGACGTTTATTTAGGAATGGGAATCAAGATTGTCACAGGTCTGATTCTGGGAAGCTTAGTTGGTTATGACCGCGAACAGAAAATGAAGAACGCGGGGATCAAAACGAACGTTTTGATCTGTTTAGGAGCGACGCTTTATACTGCTATTTCAATGCTCGGCCACGTTCAAGGCGGCGGGATTGAGTACGATTCTGCGAGGATTCCAGCTCAGATCGTATCAGGGATCGGTTTCCTTGGTGCCGGTGCCATCATGAAAGACAAAGGTAACATCATCGGTCTAACGACAGCAGCGACTATTTGGGTTGTGGCGTCAATCGGGATGACGATCGGGTATGGATTCCCGGTTATTGCCACTATTTTTACCATTACAATTCTTTCGGTTTTAAAACTTCTTGGGCCAATTTACCAAGGCTTCGAGTCGACAAAAAACCACAAATACTATCACATTGAAGTTCTTTCACACGGGGATATTAAAAACCTGGTTAAAGAAATCGTCTTCAACACAACAGATAGAATTGACGAGCTTCATGAGCAGATTGTCGACAAGGAAACCAACAAGAGACACATTGATTTCTACGTGTACATGCACCCGAAAAAAATGCGTATTATGGGGGATGAACTTCGCGACATCGTTCAGGTCGACCGCGTTCACTATCACCAGATTGAAAGCAAGAGCACGACGAGCGAGTCTTAGTCTTAATTAAGCTTTTTTGATTTTAAAAGTCAGCACCCCGTCCTGATAGTTCTGGGTGATGTGCTTTGGACTTAAAAGGTCTTTGGCGTTGAACTCTTTTGAGAAAAGCTCACTGCGAGTTGACCTGTTCATGCTTCCATCTTCACCGTTGGTGCTATCGGAGTATTTTCTTGAGAGGGTGATTTTAATATTTCGCCCTTGAGTTGAAAGGTGCACGTTTTCTTTTTCGTAGTCGGCCACTGGCAGACTGATGGTCACTGTTTCTAAATCTTCAACCATGCTCGGGTTTAATTTATCAACGCGATAGAAAGGATCAGTGACTTTATCAGAGATCTGTTTTTTCTCACTTGAGGTCTGATCGACCATTTTTTTAACGTCAGCAGCAAATGTTGTTTTCAGATGGTTTAAAATTTCATCGTGCTCTTTAACCATTCGTTCATATCGCACTTTAAAATCGCTCTCACGCTGCTTAAGCATTTCTTGTTGGTGCTTGTCCTGGAAAGAAAGCTGGTCTTTGTGTACGCGGTTTTTTTCATCGCTTAAGCGCTTATTTTTTTCCGCATCCATGGTCATCATTTTTTTGAGTTCACTCTTTTGTCTTTCAACTTCCGCATTGTGAAGGCGGACGTCGTTGTCGAGTTTATCTCTGAAATTGCGCTCGCCTGTAGCGGCCTTTTGATTAAATTCACTTGAGAGGGCGTTGATTTCGTATTGAGCGTTGCTTTCCATTGCCATTTTTTCAATCTTTGACTTGGTAGCGATTTCTTTAACGGCATCCTGAGTAGAGCTCTGGATTTCGCGTTGAGACTCTTCAGAGCTTAAGTATTGATCCTGGTAATTGGTTTCCATCTGATCTTTTAAGTCAGCAAGCTTCTCTTTATGAGAGCCTTTAAGGGCCTCCTGTTCTTTTTCGACAGTATCCTGGGCCTTTTTTAACTGGTCTTTGTAGCCCTGCATTTTTTCTTCGTAATTTTTTGTTTCACCAACCAGGCGTTGGTTGTTGCGATCTAATCCTTGCATGTATTCGCGTTCGCCTTCTGTTTTAGCAGCAGCGAGTTTTTTGTCGTAGAGTTCGTCGACTTGCCTGATTTCCTGTTCTTTTCCGGCGATCTTTTTTTCCAGACCTTGGTTCATGCGTTTTAGCAGATCTTCATTGTCTTTAAATCTTTGGGCCATTTCCGAATTGGCAGGGATTTTCATTGGGCACTTCCTTCGAGCTCACGCCCTTCGCTCATACTACAGATGGATTTTTTGCTCGTATCACCCATGCAAACCCATGAGCGCAAAAGGCTCACTTCAATTGAATCCTTTCCTCCATGATAAACGGCGTAGGCAGTAGGGTTCATGGTTGAAGTCACCAGTTGAGCGTTAGTGGGGTTGATGTTTTTTAATTTTGAGCGGACGTAATACTGATAAACCCTGTATTCGCCGAAGGCCTGCGAAGAAAGGAGAGTTAAAAGTAGAATGATTGATCCGCGTTTCATTTTCTAGTGAAGCTCCGGCCTTTGATCGAGGATTTTTCCTTCAACCAGTTTAAAGAAAGCTTTCATGAAAAGTTTTCTGTCTTCGTCGCACATTGAAAGGAGCACTGTTTTTTTGTGTTCAAGCTGGCGGTGTTTAGAGACTTGTTGAAATAGTTTTTTCGCTCTGGCGCGCTCGATCCCTGTAATTTTCTGGAATCTTTTTTCTTTCATGTCCGGATCATTCATCCAAATGTCGTGAAATAGAGGGAAATGTCCCGTTGTTCCAAGGTGAATCAGGGCCTTCATTGATTCTTCAGGGCGATAAGTAATGTCCAAACAATCCTCCTAATAGTCGCTCGCTCATCCTAAGCAAGTACTTCTTATTTTAATGGGCACCCCCGACTTTTTAGGAGAGGGTAACTTTGTCCTTATTTTTTTTGCCCGAAGGATTCTCATAACTTAAGATATTTGCCCGGAATGGTCGGATAAATTTTCAGGGTATGGATTTAAAAAAAGTTTAAGTATACTATTAAGGAGTAACCATTTGCCCATAAGATTTGGGCAAAAATTGACCAGGAAGGTTTGAATGAAGAAGTCTCTGCTTTTATCGTGTGCTCTTATTTCTTTAAATGCACATGCCTTGGTGGATTATTCGGAAACAGTAAACGAGCCCGCTGATAAATCACCTGCCAGATCAGTTCAAAAAATGTCAAAACCACAAAGTTCAGGATCGGGAAGAAGTCTTTCATGGAAGGCGGATATGTCGCTCGAAACCAATTATGAATCGCTTGAAGTCGGCGGCAATAAATATGGAGTGATGAACTTCGCCACTCATATTCAAACACCGGTGGATGTTTATTTTGATGCTTCTTACTGGCACGCTAATGGTGACGAAGGTTCATCAAGCGGTAACCCAAAACTTATTTTAGGATTTAATTGGCTTCGTTTTGGAAACCCAAGCGAAGAAGCAAGAGTGGACATCTATGGTGGAGCGAAACTTTCTTCAAGTTCAAAGCTTGGAAGCTCGCGCACCGATAAAATCATTGGTGCTGAAACCACAAAACGTTTTGGAACATTCGGTCTGGGGATCGGATATGACGTGACTTTGGTTGGAAAACCAAAGAATACAGAAGAGCGTGCGATTGGAAACATCAGCCGTCTGACAATCAGTGGAGGATGGATGGTTTCTAATGACATTCAATTTGAAATCGAAGCTGAAAGTTTTACAATCGATAAAGCTAAGGACACTAACCGCGCAGCACGCCTGGGCGAGAAAGTGAGTTTTTCAACCCTATCACCTAAAGTCAATCTGGGACTTGCACCGGCCGTTAACCTGGAGTTGGGAGCGAGATTCAGAATGAAAAAAGCAAAGAGTGAAGCTGACTTGATGTCGGCCAAAGTGTTTGACCTTCACGGCGCAAATTCAAACTCTCTTTTTGCGGGACTTAACTTAACAATCTAGTGACAACATTAAAAAAACCTCTTTATTTCTGTAACGAATGCAAAAAAGTAGTGGGTCATCTCGATGACCTGCTCTTTGTTGATGAATACTCCCTTAAAGGCTTCTGCTCTGAAGACTGCATTGAAGACTTTTATTTTCCACTTATTAAGTATTATGAAGTGATGGAGAACTCTCTTCGGAAAAAACTTAATCTCTTAGATGAGGCCATCAATCAGATCGTGGACCAAGAGATGGTGGAAGAAGTGCTGGCCACTCCCGATGAGATTTACCGCCAAAGCAATGAGCTTCATGAAACCTATTACAATTTTATAAAACACTACTCGCATTCTTCTGTGATTGTGGTCTCTAGTGTTTATCGCAAAGAAGCGTCTTTTGTCTTTTTGACAACCAGAACCAGCTCTAAGGCCTTAATTAATGAATTTAGAACTGGAGAGGAAGTGCGCGATTGGTTTTCTTCTTTAAATGAAGAAGAGGCACCTACGGGCATGATGAGTGTTTCAGAAGAAGAATTTGCGGCCGGGATGGAAGAGGCCGATGCAGACGAGGACATGATCTTTCTGCAGCTTTTGGAAAGTAAAAAATCAAAAGTCCTTGCTGATATTCTGATAAAAAGAAAAGACAACGATATACCTTTTGAAGACTATTCAGGTTATGAGTCTTGTTTTCAGGAAACTCTGGATCAACCGGATGAAGTCTTCGAAACCCGTGACAATGAAGGGGACAAACTCTTTCATTACATCAAATCATTTTCGATGGGCACTCGTGCAGATGAGAGCTTTTTCTACATTGTTATTTGTCTTAAGAGAAATTCAGACAATGCCATGACAAATGTCTACCCGATTCTGGCACTGCCGACGATTGATATGGAAATGTGTCAGGAATTTAGGACCGGTACAAGATTGACCGGCCCTCTACAAAACTAGAATTAATTAAAAAGATTTTAAAACGTACTGGCCAACAGTTTTGAAGGCCTGGCAGTAGTAAGAGTTGTTGTACGCTAAAGCGTTCATACAAGTCTTATATGCATCTAATGTCATCATCGTACGGTTGTAGGGTGATGAGTAGTAGTAGCTTGTGTCTTTAAAGAACATAACAGAGTTAATAAGCGCGCTGCTATACTGAGTGTATTTTACGAAAGTGATTTTCTTAACAGTTTTTGGATCAGAGAATGTCCCGCACATTGGGTTACCAACGTAAATCGAGTTAGATCCACTTGTCGTGTGTGGGATAAAACAAATACTCACATCCCCAGAACTTCCGACAGGAGGAGTTTTAACTTGCATGTAGAAGCTGTTTTTATCAGTGCTACTTTGGCATAGAGTGTATGAACCAAGGTGAGTGCTTGTCGATTCAAATCCATTTACACCGTCAGTAGAGAACTTACAGTGAGAAGCATCTGAAGGAATGTTTGTGTTGGTTGTTGTTCCTGTTGTATTGTCTGTCGTTGTTCCGCCAAGATCAATACCATTGCCAGAAGTTGTTCCATTGCCAGTTAATGAGTTTCCGCTTTGAGATGAAATGATTGACCTTGCAGACCTAGGTGAGTCACAAGAGGTTGCAAAGATACTGGTCGCGACTAGCAGTACAAGTGTTGGAATGTGTTTTTTCATAAAATTACCTTACCCCAAGAAGGCGTGGGCCTATTAGTTCATTAAACTCTTCGGCTATTATTTTAAATAGTTTAGCCAAAATCGAGGCACCCCCTAATCTTAATGCTTTAACGAGTCGATAAGGGGTTATGTTAAAAAAGATTATTTACCTGATCATAACACTGGCCCTTTTGGGTGGTGCCGGCGTCCTGGTGGCGATCGCTCCATACCACATCTACACTCTGACGTTGACGGAAGGGGTGAACACGCAGTTTTTACAAATGAAGCCCACTAAAGCTGTGTTTTATGACGGTGAAACTATCGACGTTAAAATGCCAGAGAGAATGGATGATGAAAGACTCTACCAGAGTGTTCATTTTGGGCATTTTGAAATGCCGATACCGATTAATCATTCGCTCTTTTCTTTAATTCCTATTATTCGTATTGAAGCTGCAGGCCCAAGACTTGGGGCGAGTTTTCAAAACTCTAAAAACTCAGAGTTTTTTAGTTTTATGATAGAGAGACCCTATAAGTTTGAAACAACTTCCGGTGACCAGAAGATTTTCATTCTGCCGATTTTTAAAAATTACATCAATCGCAAAAGCAGTGATGATGTTTGGGCCGATGTGTTTAAAAAGCAACTTTCGCTTCCATCCAACGATGGGAAAAGTTTTTTTGAATCATTGGTGACTTTGCAGGACGTGAGCTACTACGAGCTGGTTTACAATCTTTATATTCTCTACAACCGCCATTTTGTCTTGCCAGAAGAGACGACAAAGTTTTCTTTTTATCCTGAACAAAATATGGGGATTGTGGAGCTTCCAAGCGATAGCGACAAGATGAAAGTAGAGCGCTTATTTATCATTGAAAAAGGATTGATCTATCCCATTCTTATCAAGACGAAGACCAATGAACTGGCCGCGATGAATTTCAGGACTAAGTTTATCCGCGAAATTAAATACAAGGCCACAAGCACTGATTCGGCCATCCCGATCTACGCCCGTTATAAGCAAATTTCTTACAATCAGCGCCTGGACCAGCAAGGGATGATTTATCTTTATTCGGCGTGGTCGCACGATTTGAATAACCGCGATTTTGTTCGTGTCATTATTTTGTTTCTTGAGCGCGGGAAACTCAACCTGAAATACTTAAAACCGTTTTATGAGTTTGCTTACCGCAAATTCGGTTCAACACTTTCATCGGCCAGTGGTTATTTAAATGAGACGGCAGCAGAGGCCTTAAAGCGCAAGATCAATGAAGACCTTGATAAAGAAGTCAATCAAGAGTCTGTGGATGGGAAGCCGAAGTTTGAAGGACAGTTCAGTACACCTGAAGAAAAAATAGAATACAATCTTCAGAAGGCCAAAGACAATAAGGTCAATTCAGATGACAGTGATAAAGTGCTCTCGATTGAATAGTCTTATCTAAACTCTATTGCTGCACCAATAAAAAGACTCACGCCTGTGATGTCTTTGACTCCCGGAATGGCGTTGCCATTGAGGTCTTTAACGGTGGCCAGGTCAGTGACGCTGTATTTGCGAAGACCCATTCCGGCAAAAGCGTGGTACTTAGCTGTCGGGAAAAACACAACACGCGCGTTTCCTTGTACTCCCCAGATCCATCCGGCCGGCTCTTCTTCGTAATTGGTTTCAATGTTGTATTCCAGGTTCACACCAAGATCGAGTGAAGCGTAGATATCAACAGAGAAAAGTGGATTTTTAAAAATGCTGTAACCAACTGTTGGTGAAAAAAGCCAGTAGCCAAATTTCATATTGCCGGTTGAAACGGCACTGTAATCAGCAGCAGCACCCCAGAAGAAATTTGAAGTCGTCTGGCGGTGGATGAACTGGAGGTTAAACCCGGTCATCACATCTTTTTCAGTATTGTCGTTTGTGAGAAAGAGTTGCTTAATCTCATCTCCAGCGCCGTAGCGGTGAAGGCTAAAGTAAAAAGAGTTATTTTCAGAAAGGCGCTCTTCTGGCTTTTGGATAGTGATGTCTACATCGTGCTCTCTTGGTGCCCCGCGCTTGGTATTGTATTCTTCTTCGGTGCCGTCTTCAAAGCGGATGTCTTTGGTTTCAATATAAGCAATTCTTCCGTAAACTACTAATGGTACGAGGTCGCGGTTCATGCGTCTTGGATTTCCAACGATGATCGCTTTCCCGTTGGCAATATACCCAAGGGGTGTCAGCATATTTTCATCGGCGTAGACAATAGCTTTACTGGTGATAACACGGGCCTTATGGGTCGAACCAGTCAGGACGACTGTGCCGTGGTCATTGATAACAGAATTGTCGGCTGCCATAGTGACGAACGACAAAAGAAGTCCTAAAATAACAGGATAAATTTTAAAATTTAGCATTAAATAAATTATAAGGGGAATCCTTTGAAATTTCCAGGCAAAAGAAAGACGAAGCATTACTTTCCAGTCAATGAATCAGGACGTATTCCTTTTGATCCGGATTTCTCCGAGAGAAGCTCAGTGTACGTTGTAGGTATTGATCAATTGATTGTCGATATCGAGGCCAATGTGAGCTTTGAGTTTTTGGAGAAATACAAGATTCAAAAAGGTGAGTCAGTTGTTTTTGATGATAAAATAGTTGAAGAAATTTATCGAGAATTGAAGGCCAACAAATGCATCGTCGGTGAATACGCCGGAGGGGCGATTGGAAACACACTTCATAACTACAGTGTTCTTTCTGATTCGCGCTCAGTGGCCCTGGGAGCTATTTCAAAAAATATTTCTGTAGGTGACTACGCTTTTAAATACATTTGTACGACGAATTCATTTGTCGACTTCTCTTACTTAAAACCGGTTGACGGTCCAATGGGAAGGGCCCTTTGTCTCTTGACTCCCGACCACGAGAGATCGTTTTTGATTGGCAAAGGGATAATGAATGAGCTTTCTCCTGATTATGTTCCAGGGGATGTGATCAAGGGAGCTGCTGCCCTTTTAGTGTCGGCCTATTCACTTCGCGATGAAAGTTCATCAATGTTTCAATCGAATCTAAAGGCCTGCCAATACGCCAAACAAAATAATGTTCCGGTTATTTTATCGCTTGGAACCAGCTCATTGATTGCAGCAAAAAGAGAGTTCTTTTTAAATTTTATTAAAGAGTATGTTTCAGTCTGTGCAATGAACGAAGAAGAGGCCCATGCGCTGGTGAATGAAAATGACCCGCTTCTTGCCTGTGAAAAAGTCCTGGATTACACGGATATGGTGCTTTTAACGGTGGGGCCGAGAGGGCTTTATATCGCAGCTTATGCAGATGAAGAATATAAGCGCGAAACAAAAGATATGATCCATTCAAAATCAATCGGAGAGTACAACAAGTATGAGTACTCGCGTGCGATTTTAAAGAAAGACTGCAAGCACCCGTTTAAAATTTACACTCATATCAATCCATATATGGGTGGACCAGGGGTGATTAAGAACACTAACGGCGCCGGAGATGCGGCCCTTTCAGCTGTTTTACATGATATTGCTTCCAACACATATCACCGTCAGGTGACACCGAATTCTCCTAAGCACAACACGCGCTACTTAACGTACTCATCTATTCACCAGGTGAGTAAGTACTGTAACCGCGCAAGCTTTGAAGTCTTAAAGCAGAATTCGCCAAGACTAATTAAGGGTCTGCCAAATAGAGAGGAAAGTTTAGAAGACGCCTATTGGGATTTATAATTTTATTGTTAACAAGGATGTTTTAATGAAAAAGTTTCTAACCATCGCTTCTCTTTTAGTAAGCGCCAATGTTTTTGCCGGCATCAACATGGCCTGCGTGACAGAAATTCCTACGACAAGTTTTGTCGCGATGACGGAAGGGGATGAAACAATGATCCGCCTGATTCACCACAACGGACCAAAGTACATGCCGATCTGGGGCAACATCATCACTCCTAACGACCTTCCAAACATTCAAGAAGCGGCCAATGCGCTTTATGACCTGGGAAGTGTTCTTGATTTCAAAATGCCAGCTAAAGCTTGCGAGCAAATGGATGGAATGCTGATTAATTGTTTTGGAACTCAGCCAGCAGTTGAAATGGGAGGCCACCAAGTGAGCCTATGGGCCGTTCATACATCTGAAAGTGTCGAAAAAAGTTTTGCCGGAGAGTACGCTTACGTAAAGTCATCACTAGCGCTAGACGTTGATGGAAAAACTTTTCATGTGCCGATGAAATACTCAGACTATGAATGTTTCAAAGCAAACTCGGCAAGTGAGTTGAGAACTCGCTTAAAAGCTAAAAACCTATTCCTTAAGTAATCGCAGACGCTCACTGAGATTTTGACTCTTAGTGAGCGATCTTCCCATCACCAGGTAATCAGATCCCGCATTAAAAGCTTCTTTTGGGTCCATTACTCGTTTTTGATCCTGCACTTGTGCACCTTCAATTTCATCGCGGAAACGAATTCCTGGAGTCACTGATAAGAGGTGAGGGTAATGTTTTTTAAGTAGTCCCACTTCGTGAGGGCTTGAGACAATCCCGTCTATCCCTGAGTCAGAAGCTGTTTTAAAAAGTCTTAAGAAGGCCTCTTCGGTATTAGTGATACCAAAGAGGTCGTTTAAATCTTTTGTTTCGAGGCTGGTTAAAAAACTCACGCCCAGGACTTTGCAGTGAGGAATGCTCACGCGAGCTTCGGCCATGGCCGCCTTTAACATCGCTTCACCACCACTTAAGTGAACAGTGAGAAAATCAATCGGCAGGTTTCTTAGCGATGAAATCGCCTTGGCCACAGTCACTGGAATATCATGCAGCTTTAAATCCAAAAAGATTTTCTTTTTGTACTCAAGGCTGATTTTGTGAACTAAATCCGGGCCGTATTTTACAAAAAGCTCCAGGCCGATTTTTACAAAGGGCAGGTCGTTTTCTTTTTGTTTTAAAAACTGGTCGATCTCATCTAATGACATCTGGTCCAGGGCCACAATAATTTTATCCAGTCTACTCACGCATTCTCCTAATGATTCATTTCCTGCAATGCTAGTGGCTTCACCTCTAAGTCGTCAGTTCCAATTAAGGCCATGGCCACTGCGCGGATATTTTCCGGGCGAGTGAAACATGGGATCGCATACTGGATGGCCGAGTTTCTAATGTGCTCTCCATCGTTTTGCGACTGCCCCTGATTTTGAGGAGTGTTGAAAACCATTTTCATGTTTTCATCTTTTAGCGCTTCTAAAATCGTAAGTCCTTTTTCATCGAGCTTCATAACCAGTTCACAAGGGATTCCTTGTTTTTTGATGTAGTCACAAGTCCCGCGAGTGGCGATAAACTTGTAGCCGATTTTATGCAGAGACTTTAGGTAAGGAAGAATCAGCTCCTTGCTGTTGTCAGCAAGACTCATAAGAATTAATCCTTTCTCCGAAAGTTTTGGGTAATTGCCTTGGTAAGATTTTAAGATCGCCGTTTCTTTATCGCGGTCAATCCCCATGGTCTCACCAGTTGATCTCATTTTTGGCCCAAGAAGAATGTTGTCCTGGACGAAACGGTCGAATGGGAAAGTCGATTGTTTCACCGAGAAGAAACCAGAAAGCGGCTGCTCGATGGTTTCAATTCTTTCTCCCAGCATTGCATCTGTGGCAATTTTTGGCAGAGAAATATTGTAGGCTTTACTTAAGAAAGGAAGTGTTCTTGATCCTCTTGGGTTGGCTTCAATACAGTAGATTTTTCCATCTTTAATGGCGAACTGGAAGTTAATCGGCCCCACAATTTTTAAAGCATCAGCAAGTGCATATGAAATGGTTTTTAGCTCTTCATAGTTTTTCTGAGTCAGGATAACCGGAGGCGTGATCATTCCCGAGTCGCCCGAGTGAACGCCGGCGTATTCAATGTGCTCACACACGGTGAAACAGAAGTTTCCGTATTGGTCGCGCACTAAGTCCACATCGTACTCAATCGCATTTTCAAGATAGTTTTCTACCTGAAAAACAGCAGTTGCACTTTGCAGTTGATCTTTGAAAGCTTTTGGCAGCTCGTTTAATTCATCGTGGCCGTAGAAAATGTACATCGATTCACCACCGATAACATAACTTGGGCGGATGATGACCGGGAAGCCAATATCAACCATGGCATTAACCAGGTTTTTGTATCCAGAAACTTCGCGGCTTTGAGTTTGCGCGAGTTTTGTTTTTCTCGTCACTTCACCAAAGAGTTTTCTATCTTCTGTCAGCTCCAGAATTTCCCAAGTAGGGCCCAGGAAATTGATTTTGAAAAAATCCTGACGGAAGCTTTTTTCAAGATGCTCTCTTAGCTGGATTCCCGTCTGTCCTGAAAAAGATGCGATCACTCCAAATGGGTTTTCATTTTTTAAGATATCAAACAGGTCTTCAGAGTAAAGCGGAGACAGGTAGAGCCTGTTAGAACTATCGTAGTCCGTTGAAACCGTTTCAGGGTTTGAGTTAATCATGATTGATTGAATGCCTTTTTCTTTTAGGCGCTCACATGACTTAACACACGAGTAATCAAACTCGATCCCTTGCCCGATTCTGTTTGGTCCCGATCCCAGGATCGCGACCGATTTTCCTTTTTTACTTAATGACTCAGCTTCGTTTTCATCAGCATAAGTTGAATAGAAGTAAGGTGTCTCTGCCAGGAACTCACCTGAACATGTATCCACCGCCTTATAAACCGGGAAGATGTTTTGTTTAAAACGGTATTCTAAAATCTCTTTTTGCGAGCGGTTCATCATGAAAGCAAGATGCTTGTCAGAGAACCCAAGTTTTTTAAGATTTAAGAATTCTTCTCTCTCCATGTTGATGTCTTTATGGACGTGAGAGTTCGTCGTTTCGTGTTTTAATGTTTTTTCAGCTTCAACCACTAAGGCCATTTGGTCGATAAACCAAGGTGTGATTTTTGAAAGCGAGAAAATTTCTTCTCTTGTCATGCCGATGCGAAGTGCTTCAAGCACAGTTAAGAGAGAAAGTTCACTTGGTGTTTTTAGTCTTCCTTCGATGTACTCGCGAGAAAGCTCTACCGGAACTGTTTTTAGTTGGGATAATGATGGAACTTCAAGCCCCATTTCAAGAGCTCTTAGAGCTTTCATAAAAGCTTCGTTGAAGCTTCCACCAAGAGCAAGAACTTCACCTACAGAGCGCATTTGCGGTCCAAGCGTTTGAGAAGAGCTTGGGAACTTGCTGAATGGGAAAATAGGAATCTTTAGTGCCACATAATCAAGCGTTGGCTCGAAAGCAACCGGGGAAGCTTTCGTGATATCGTTTAAGATTTCTTTTAGTGTGTAGCCGATTGAAAGCAGGGCCGAAATTTTAGCGATCGGGTAGCCTGTTGCTTTTGAAGCAAGGGCCGATGATCTTGAAACTCGCGGGTTCATTTCAATAACTACGATATCGTCTTCATTGTCTGGATTGATGGCAAACTGAACGTTGGCCCCACCAGCGACAACTCCCATGTGTTTAGCAATGGTCAGAGTCATCGTACGCAGCTGTTGCATACAGCGGTCACTAATCGTCATGGCCGGAGCGACAGTGATCGAATCTCCTGTGTGAACTCCACATGGGTCGACGTTTTCAATTGAACAGATGATGACTCCGTTTCTCTCGCAGTCCACCATAACTTCAAGTTCGATTTCTTTTTGCCCGACAAGAGATTTCTCCATTGTGACCGGGAATTTGATATCTGAAGTGAAAACTTCTTTTAACTCTTCTGTGTTCCAAACCAGGGCCGCACCTTTTCCACCAAGCGCGAAGTCGCGTCTGATGATCAGCGGGAATTGCACCACTGACTTGGCCATCTCTAGAGCTTCAGCTTCAGAGTTTGCCGTAAAACGCTTCCCTGTTTGGTAGCCCAGCTTATCTAGTTCGCGGGCAAAGAGTGCCCTGTCTTCGGTTTTCTTAATCGTATCAACGTTCGCTCCAAGTAGAGCTACATTATGTTCTTTTAAAAAGTTTTCTTCTTCTAATTCTACGCACAGGTTAAGTGCAGTCTGACCACCCATTGTCGAGAGAACCGCATCGACTTTTTCTTTTAAGATGATTTTTTTAATCGTCTCTTTAGTGATGGGCTCAATGTAAGTGCGTGCACACATTTCCGGGTCAGTCATAATCGTCGCCGGATTTGAGTTCAGAAGAACGACATCAATGCCTTCTTCTTTTAGCGATTTCAGGGCCTGTGTTCCAGAGTAGTCAAACTCAGAGGCCTGGCCGATTTTAATCGGGCCTGAACCGATAAGAAGGATTCTCTTATACGGAGTTGCTTTCTTCACTCTGTTAGTCAGCTTATTAAAAGGGTGTAGTCTTTTTGTATCAATCGGGTATTGATTCTTTTCTTCTAAGAAAGCTTTCACTTCATGGAAGAACTCGTGAGCATCGTGGGGCCCCGGATTGGCCTCTGGGTGAAACTGCACTGATTTTACAAAGTGATCACTTGAAGCAATCCCTTCGATCGAGTCATCAAAAAGAGAAGTGTGCTGAACAAAAAGCTCGCGCTTAAGCGGGTTTTCCATGCGCATTTTATTAAACGATTCCGTTTCAATCGCATAACCATGGTTTTGTGATGTGATCACAATCTTATTGGTGATGTGGTCAATTACCGGGTGGTTGGCGCCACGCTGGCCGAAAGGAAGCTTAATGATTTTAATTCCCAGAGCAAGGGCAATGAGTTGGTGTCCAAGACAAATCGCGCGCACGGGAATGTTTAAAGTAAACATCTCACGGACAACTTCGATTTCTTTGGTGAAGTTTCTTGGGTCTCCCGGACCGTTTGAAAGAAAAATCAAACGTGGGTTATATTTTTTAATCGTCGCCAGATCTGCGTTGTGAGGAAGACTCACAAGCGGCATTTTTAAAGTCATTAATTGATCAATGATTGCTTGTTTGATCCCGTAGTTCATCACCACGATTGGGTTATCCCCTGTGATATGAACGATTGGTGATGCTTGTGAAACAAGAGGAAGATCATCTGTTTTTAATCTTGCTGATTCAAAAACTGATTTAGCTGGAACTTGTTCACTGAAAGTGAGCACCGACTTATGGGATTTTGATTTCCCGCTTGTCAGGTAGCGAACTAATTTTCTGGTGTCGACACCTGAAAAAAGTGGGACATCAATATTTTCTAAAAAGTGGTTGTGAGAAAAGTTTCTGGCAATGATCACTGTGGCATGAGTCTTTTTTGACTGCATAACAGTTTCATTGTGTTCGTAATTTCCGATGTGAGCGTTAGTGAAGATAATGTGCTGGCCGAGAAAAGATGGGTCGGTGATGGTTTCTTGATAACCGCTCATTCCTGTAGTGAAAGCGGCCTCTCCCCAAATCCCGTTAGTGATTTCCGGGTCTGAGTTCTTGCGATTGACGTAGCCTTTAAAAGTCGTGCCGTCCTCAAAATGAAGATAGGCGATAGATTGCTTGAGACTCCTGTTAAAACTTTTCTCCATTAATAATTCCTACGTTCTGATCGTTATTTAAGAGCATGGCCTCGATAATGGCCATTCTCATTGGGATTGAATTTTCAACTTGCAGATAACCTTTATAGAGCGATGATTTAATCAGCGCCTGGTCTAATTCCACACCAATATTGGCCGGGCCCGGGTGTAACACCGGAATTAATTTATTAAGCGATTTTAGTAAATCTAAACTCACGCCGTAGTTCTCAAGATAATTGTCGTAGTGAGCGTTGGCCGCTCCTGCGTGTCTTTCTTTCTGGATTCTTAAGAGATAGATGAAATCACTTTTTAAAACAGTTTCATTTCTATTAGTTGAAATCTCCACCTGAGCTGGCAGAGTTTTTGGATCAGGAAGATAGTCTTTTGGACCGCTCAAAATCACTTTCATTCCAAATTTTGGAAGAAGCTTAATCAGGGAGTGCCCAACACGCGAGTGAATATTGTCTCCGATGATAGAGATGGTTTTACCATTTACATCACCATTAGAAAGACTGAGTAAGGTATAGAGGTCTAAAAGCGCTTGAGAAGGGTGTTCGTTGATTCCGTCTCCGCCGTTAACTAATTTTATAGGAGGTGATTGTCTGAACTCTGAAAGTTGGTGAGAAACACTGGTGCGGAAAACGCAAAGATTTACACCTTGATAAAAAAGAGTCAGGAAAGTTTCTTCTAAGCTTTCACCTTTTTTTAAGCTCGATGTCTCCGCATTGAAATCTAAATAAAGCCCGCCTAGTCTTCTGATCGCGACAGCAAAAGAATGTTTTGTTCTGGTTGAATTTTCGAGAAAAGAAGTGGCAATGATAGGTTTCGGAGTCGAGGAAAAAGGGGCAATTTCAGGATGATCTTTAAAGTGCTTTGCACGGGAGAGGAGCACATCGATCTGGGGCCTCGTTAGATCGTCTATGCTTTCAAGTAATGAAGGAAATGAAGTCATTTTCTTCCTTGTTAAGTCTTGTTATGCTTGTGGCATAAGAAAGAGCTCATTTTTAGATTTGTAATAGTCTATAAAAAAAGTAATCTGTTTGAAAAGAACTTTATTATGAAAAAGATTGACCAAAATAATCAATTACAAATTGAATCACTCCTTAATGAGTGCAAGGGCAATCTGTTCGAATTTCTTGTCGCACAAACACTTTCTCGCCGTTTTAAGAAAGAAGATGTGTTTTTGCTGAATTTACCCCGCGATTTTCGCGGAAGACTGCAGTTTTACGAAGAGACGATTCGCCAATTTGACTCGGAACTCCTAAAGAATCTCCCCCTCTTAGCTGAAAGGGCAGCGAGCGAGATTGAAAATCACCCGATTTTTAAAAATAAATCCCAGTTTAGTTTTACCGTCATTGGAAAAATGGTGGCGACTAATGACAACGAACTTTGGAACGAAACGGACATCGTCGCTTTAGAAGAACTGCCTTCTGGCGAAACCAAAAAGCACTTCATCAGTTTAAAACTCACCAAAGATCACAGCTACACCAATACAAAAAGTGCAGGGATTAAGAGCTTTATTGAAAAGTATTTCGCACTTTTTGGAAATCACGCCGCCGCTTTTCAAAAAAAGCTCAATGAAGAAGTCGATGAGTCTTTCCATATGATGGGCCACAAGCTCTATTCCATGATCGACCAGGAATTTAAAGGAAGTTTTGATACTCGCTGGAGTAATGGCCATACGGAGCTTCCCGGAGAGCTTCCTCCTGAAATGCGCGAAGTGGTTCACGCCAATTATTTCCGCGTAGGAATTAAGGTGCGCGAGTACTTGGGCGAATTATACAAATTAGACCCGCACAAGTTTTACCTGTGTCTTCATGCCCTTTGTGGTTTTGGCAACCAAGATATTATCCAGGTGAGCTGTTTTCACCACAATAAAGAGTTAAAGGATATACTCATTAAGACTCACTCGGATCTTTTTAGCGGCGATCATCATGAGATCGTTGTGAAAGAGCTTTCCCCAGGAGTGGCCTCGTTTGATATTTCCTTTAAAAAATTCGTCTTACAGATTAGAGTTAAACCTATGAACAAATTCACCACAGCAGCTTATAAAATTAACTGCTCAATTAAAATGAAAGGGGACTCCCATGCATAAGGCCCTTTTCCTGGACCGCGACGGCATCGTCAATATCGACAAAGGTTATGTTTATAAATGGGAAGATATCATTTGGATCGAAGAGATTTTTCAGATGATCAAACTTGCCAACGAAAGAGGATACAAAGTAATCATCCTGACTAATCAGTCGGGGATTGACCGCGGAATGTACACGCACGAAGATGTTCATACACTTCATCAGAAAATGCATGCTTTTCTTGCCGGAAAAAATTTAAAGGTCGATGACTGGTTTTACTGTGCTGAAATGGACAGTGAATTAAGAAAGCCTCGTCCGGGAATGTTGATTCTGGCCCGTGATAAACACGACATTGATCTCACGCAATCTTTTATGATCGGCGATAAACCTTCAGACGTTTTTGAAACAGACGGGAAATTTATCGGGCCATCAACGCTTTTAGTGGAAGGCAATTACGATTTAAAAGACGCTCACACTAAAGAGCGCGTGAAAGTTTTTAAAGACCACGCCAAAATTCTCGAAGAATTAAAAAAGGTTCTCTAATGAAAGAAACAAAAATCGACATCCATTTTTCTCTGCCTTTTTCAGCGAAGAAAGTTTTTGATTTTATTGTTTTGCCGGAGAATATGCCTCTTTACCAAGGGTATTTCCTGGTTCCAGGAATAAAAAAAGTTGAGTCAAGTGATCCTATTCGCAAAGTTGGGACGATTGATAAAATCACCAACACCGACAATAGCTCTCACGAGTCACGCACTGATATTTTAGAGCCGGAAAAAAGGTATTCGCTTACTTTAAGCAATATCAAGATGAATGGGTTTAAGGAAAAACTCGCCAATCCTCTGACTGGCTTTAAAGAAGACTGGATTTTTCATGCTGATGGCAACCATGTTCATATTGATAGGACGTTGGTGATCTTTCATAAGGAAGGGCTAGTTAATGAGTTGATGGTGAAGTGGGTGATTTATCCGCAGATGGTGATGTCGCTTCATAAGCATCATAGAAACGTGGAACGAAGACTCGCCCATGTTTGAATTCATCACCGAAGTCCTTCTTATCGGCACCGGCTCCTTCATCAGATGGATCTTCGTCGGTCGCCATTTAAAATTCCCCGTTTTTTTCAAAGAGCATCAATTATACTGGATCGATATGCTTCTAGGTCTTGCTATCTGGATTTGGTTGATCACTCTTCTTCCGTATTAATCTTTTTCTATCCTCAAGCGCTGCGTCTTTTGAAAAACGTGACCAAGCTCATGTTCTTCTTAATGATAATATGAGCTAATTTAATATTAAGGACCATTATACTTACACTAAGGAATGACCCATGAAAGGCACTTTAATTTTAGCACTGTTGTTTTTAAGTACATCGTTTGCCCAGGCCTCTGCTGAACTCTCAAAAGAAGATGAAACGAAGATCCAGGCCAAAGCTGTGATGGGAGGGGTTTATGAGACTTTTATCAAAGTCATCCCTTATGTTTATTCCGATGAAGAGTCACTACTCATCTTAAAAAAAGACCCTAAGGCCAAAGAAGAGCTATTAAAAAACTTAGGCGATCTTTCGACCTTTTTTAAAAGTGCCCGCCACGTGGAGTATTTTCAAAGGCCAGGCTTTCGCCCAAGCCTAGATACAATGAATGATCATCTTGCTGACACGATTAACTCTGTTAACAGCAACAACTTTCTTTTTGCTCAAAAGCGTCTATCTGCTCTGACTTCTCTGTGCATTTCATGCCACTCGCAGCTTTCTCCTAAAGGGCAGGAGAATGCTTTTAGTGCGCTTATTAATAAGTCTAAAAGAGAAGACTTTAAGAGCGATTACGACTACGGGAACTACCTTTATTTGATTAGAAATTTTAATGAATCAGAAAAATTCCTAGACCTTGCCACTGAAAGAGCGCTTAAGGAATCCAGAAGTCACGAGCTTTACTCATCACTGAGAAGAATGATTTCAATGTATACGAAAATTTCTTTTGATTACGAGAAGGCCAAGAGTTTTACCGGCAAATATAAGTCGGATGAAAGGATGCCAAAACTTGCTAAAGAGATGGTGACTTCATGGGACTTAGGGCTAGAGGAATGGAAAACATTTAAGCCTGGTGAAGTTAAGAGTATCGATAAGTTCATTAAGACTCATCTTTCTCCATTGGAAGAAGTCAAAGAGCTGGCGGGAGAAGGGAAAAATGATATCACGCTTCTGGTAGCTTCTGGAGTTCTTTCAAAATATTTGAATGATCACCCAAAAACAAAAAACACTCCTGAAATTCTCTACTGGATTTCAGTGGCAGAAAGAAGGCTGAGCAACACTTATTTTTTCACTATAAGTGATTTGTACTTAAAAGATTGTGTGAAGTTGTATTCAAAATCTCCTTTTGCCAGAAAGTGCTACAACCTTTATGAAAATAACATTGAGAGTGCCTTTTCGGGGTCAGGAGGGATGGACATTCCACCTTCAGAGAAAAATGAACTGGCGAGGCTTAGAGGTCTTTTAAAATAATCTAGTATAAAGGCCTGGTGAAAAACCAGGCTTTTTTTGTCTCTTTAATAATGAGAATAGAGTATATTAAAGTAAATGAGAGCTCATGGCTCTTTTATAAATGCTCATCGATTTGCTAAGGAAGACTTGTGAAAGATGGTTTTATTAAAAAGAATTTCGGACAAGAGAATTTAGCTGGAATTGAAAAAATCTTAAGTAACTATCACCAGAAATGGCTTGTTAAAAACGAAAGTGCATTTAAAAATGGCGCTATCAATAGTGCCTATATTACTAACGGTGATTTCCTATCTCCGGCCGAGCGTTTAGAGCTTTTAAAATTTGTTAGTTCTAGTAAAGTTGTGAATGAGGCCAGAAAAGTTTTAGGACATGATATCTGTTTTCTCAATACTCAAATTTTCTTTAATCCTTACAGTGAACAACAAAAAAACTATTGGCATCGAGATATCCAATACACTGGGCAGTCTGAGGATCAGCAACGCAAAGTCATTGAGGCCAAAGACTCTCAGGTCATCCATTTGCGTCTTGCGCTCGCTGATGAAAATGGCATTGAGTTTATTCCTGGAAGCCATTTTAGGTGGGATACTCCTAAAGAATTAAATGTCCGCTTAAAACGAGATGGAGAATCCGTCTTCAACGACCTTCAAGGCTCAGAGCAAGTCCCTCTTAAAAAAGGAGATCTTTTAATCTTTGATGCCAACATCATCCATAGAGGACTCTATGGGCAAAGCCGTTTTGCTTTTGATATTTTATTCTGCAAATCTCTCCCGGAAATCACTAAATATATCTCTTCGGATACATTACCTAAAAAAGAGGAACTGGGTCTAATGGAGTGCCCGGAAGTCTTTAAACTGTCCATTACTTAACCTATGTCAAAAGTTTAGACAGTCCCGCATCCCTAATCCCCCGATATCAAACCCTAGAATCTGGCATCTATCCTGCACATTCCCCAGTGATCATTATTCATTGGAGTTTCTATGAAAAAGACGCTTTTTAGCTTTCTTTTCCTTAATCTGACCCTTCTGGCGAGTGCGCAGGCCCACGACTTAAGTCTTAAGTACGCGGCCGACACAAAGGCCTCGGATAAAAAAGTCCTAGAAGAAACAATGGAAGAAGTCGCAGGGTACCTGCCTCCAAAAATGAAAGAATTGATGCCTAAAAACATCGAAATTAAAGTGGCCGCACTTTCTAATCACAAATTCATTCCAGATGAAGTTTGTTCAACAAGCGCGCACGCAGCTGAGACTAAAAAAGATGACAATAAGAAGAAGGAAAAACCTTTTATCTACGGTCAATACGACAGCTATAGAAACATCCTGACGATCAATGCACCAGTTTTACTGGAGTTGCAAAAAGGTCGCGATAATTCAAAACGTATCAACTGTCAGCATAAGTCATTATATGACCAGGCCGTTGCGACGTTAATTCACGAATTCACGCACTCATACGACTTAAACAATGGACGCATTTCAAACTCAATGGAATACATCCGCCGCGCAGGATTTAAAAAAGGTCTCCTAAAGATTAAAAATAAGAACGTAGAGGCGATGAGATCGGCCGATGCTTACGAGCTGGTGAATATTGCTGAATCATTTGCTGTTAACATGGAATACTTCACAATGGACCCGGAGTTCATGTGCAGAAAGCCATCTATGTTTGAATACTTCAAGAAACAATTTGGAATTGATCCATACCCAAATAGAAACTGTAACATCAATAAAACGGTGATGATGACGACAATGAACGGATTCATCCCGACAGCTCTTGATGCAAGCCGAGTTTACCGCGTTGATTACCTTCTTGCTTCAGCAGGAAAGGGGCTTCAAAGTGGATTTGGTCACTCAATGTTTAGAATTGTAGTGTGTGCTCCTGAGCGCTTTGACCCGATCACTAACCGTGTTGTTCCAGCAACTCCATTTGGAAAAAAATGCTTAGATGATAAGCTTTACCACATCGTTGTAAGCTATAGAGCAAACGTTGAAGATGCAACCCTGAACTACCTTAAAGGTTTAACTGGTGGATACCCTTCAATGCTTTTTATCCTGAACTTCAGCGACGTTCTTGATGAGTACAACCGCGATGAGCTTCGTGATGTTATCTCATACCCGCTTAACTTAACGGCAAAAGAGCGCGAAGAATTCGTTAACCGCGTAAGAGAAGAGCACTGGAACTATAGAGGGTCTTATAAGTTTATCAACGCTAACTGTGCGACAGAAAGCTACGACCTTTTAAAGTCGGCCCTGGATCGCTCACAACTAGACTCGAAGTCTTCAATCAGCCCGAATGGGGTACTAGAAGACCTTGACCAGCTAAACTTCACATCTATGAAGAGCAATGAAGTTGAAACTTATAAAGCAAAAACAGAACAGATTATTTTAGCTTACAATAAAGCTTACGGTTTTAAATTAAAGAGCAGCGAGAAATCAAACAAGTCAGCTGTGCAGAAGTTTATGGATGAAAGTACGGCAGACGAAAGAATGGCGGCCTTCTTAAAGTTCAAGAAAACAAAACTTCCAACGTCGGACTTGAATGCTGAGGTGAATTTATTAAAAGAAAGACTAGTTCAAGCTTCATCTTTCTCGGTAATGGAGCAACAAATTCTAAGAACACTGGCGCTTAAGTACAGAAAACAAGCGGCCGATATGTTCATGAATACAAAAGATGAAAAAATTAAAGAAATGGTAAAAGAAACAGGAGCGGCCTTTGCTCAGACATTCTCTGATCTTTCAAAAGAAGGCTACGGGATTCCGTTTGATACAGAGATGGTGACAAGAGAAGACCTGGCAGGAAAAGCGGAAGCTTCAACAGAGGCGTTGGCAAAAGCTGAAGCAGTTCTAAGAGATATCATGCCAAACGAATTTGCGACACTTGAAAAGATCAACGCTAACGTGAAGACTTATAACACTGAATCTCTAGTGGTAAGAAAAGAGTTCAGAACGAAGCTGGATCAATATGTAAATCAAGTTCTAAAAAACCTGGCACGCAATGACTTTACGAGAGAGACAATGGTTAAAGCGGCCGAAGGTGATAAAGAGAGCTTGACGAAAGTAAGAGAGCTGATTGGAAAAGACCTGGTGACTGATAAAGAAATTCTCGATGTAAAACTAAGAAGACTAATTCAAGAACAAGTATAAAAAAAGGGCCGGGAAAACCGGCCCTTTTCATTTTATCTATTTTGTTAAAATTAACTGGCTAGCTTCAGTTAATAGATCTACCGACTCATCAACTGAAAGTGATTCATCCAGAGACTTAAGAGCTTCGATTTTGTTTTCTAGGTAAACACTTACAGAACCACTCTGGTAGTATTCTTGAACTTCCATCAATACTTTTTGTGCTTCTCTTTTTTGTCCTTCAGAAGTTGAAATAGAAGCGGCTTCAGACGTTGCCACTGTTACAGCTGTTGATAAAATAATCTCTGCAGCCGTAATGGCCGTCACTTGAGAAGTAGCATCAAAGGCAAAAGAAGCCTGAGACATTGCAGCGATTGATAAAGCGACCATAAGTTTTTTCATTAAATACCCCTCAAAATGACATTTTCGTGAAGCTTATTTATCACAAGAGGTACCCCCAGAGGCATGGGCCTTGTAAAAATTATCTAAATGCCAAAAAAAACGAAAAACCAGCTCATCATTTTGCCTCTTTTCTGGTATTTAAGGGCGATGGAAGAAAAGGCAAAACCCACGCCTCCGCGTTGGGCGAAGATATTTAATATTATAGGAAAAGTGTTTATTGCACTTTGGGTCCTGGCCATTATCTATGTAGGCTATCTCGTTTCTCCGTTTGTGGGAGCGATGTATTCTATTACAAAAATCCCTCACACTTATTTTGAAATCAAAGTTGATAAAGAAAATCACCGTGCCATTTATAAACAAGTCACGACCATGCCAGGGGACTGGGTTCCTCTTGATAAAATATCTAAACGCCTGCGTGGAGCTATTATCTCAAGCGAAGACGGGAAGTTTTACACTCATCCAGGCTATGACATCGAAGAGCTTCAGGACGCGATCAATGATGGTGTGGTGAAGAAAAAGAAAAAAGTCCGTGGCGCTTCAACTATCACTCAGCAGTTGATTAAAAATCTTTATTTCCAAAGTGACCGCAGTGTCTGGAGAAAAGTCAAAGAGATGGCCCTTACACTATGGATTGAAGACCATGTGGAAAAAGATAGAATCCTTGAGACTTACCTCAATGTGATTGAGTATGGTGAAGATCTCTATGGGATTAAAGATGCGGCGAAATTTTATTTTAACAAAGAGCCAGCTAAACTTACGGCCAGAGAGAGTGCATTTTTAGCAATGCTTTTACCAAGCCCTAAGCGCTACGCTCAATCGTTTAGAAAAAAACAACTAACTTCATTTGCCAACAGGATTATCCAGTCTGTGCTTTTTAAAATGCTTCAGGGTGGATATATCGGAATTGAAGAGTACTACGACAATTTAGACAGTCGTTTTACGTGGGAGAAACATGCAGAACCAGAACCAAACGAACCAATCGTCATCGATCCAAACCAACTCGAGCCCGAAGCTTCGAGTGATGATCTCGGAAACTTTTGATCCGTGGTTTAACCTGGCAACGGAAGACTGGATCTTCCGCGACATGGACCCGGAAACCAAAGTGCTTTTCCTTTGGAGAAACGACAAGACTGTTGTTATCGGGCGTTTTCAAAACCCGTGGACGGAATGTAATACACAAAAAATGGAAGAAAATGGAATTAAACTCGCTCGCCGTCAAAGTGGTGGTGGGGCCGTCTTTCACGACCTGGGAAATACCAACTTCACATTTTTATCGAGCAAAGCGACTTTTGATAAGGCCGCAAATAATAAAATTATCACGCGTGCTCTAGACTCTTTTGGTTTAGAGGCCTTTCCATCGGGACGAAACGACATCCTGGTCAACACGGCAGACGGGGAAAAGAAAATCTCGGGAAGTGCATTTAAAGAAACCAAGGACCGCTCGTTTCACCATGGGACGCTGCTTATCAATGCCGATATGACTCAGCTTGGGTTGTACTTAAACCCAAACGTTAAAAAGCTTCAGTCAAAAGGAATCACTTCTGTGCGTGCACGTGTGGTGAATTTACAGGAATTAAACGCTGAAGTGACTCACGATGCTCTTTGTAAAAAGATTATCGAAGAGTTTTTCGATCACTATCAGACCACGGCGCCAATTGAAATCCTAGACCACGAATACCTAAAAAATATCCCGGCCCTAAACGAGCATTTCCAGAAAATGAGTGACTGGAACTGGCGTTTTGGGGAAGCCCCACAATTTAATCACCAAATGTCTGAGCGATTTGATTGGGGATTGGTGGATGTTCACCTTGATGTGCACAAAGCGACAGTGGAAAAGGCGCAGATTTTTTCGGACTCACTTCACCCAGAAATGATCGAACAACTTATGGCCTCTTTAACTAAGATTCCTTATACTAAGGAAGCTTTCCAGACAGCGATTAGAAAAGTGGCGGCGGATCTTCCGATGATTGGGGATTACCTACAGGAATTTGAAAGCTGGATTGTGAAAGAGATTAGCTAAAACCAAAAACATTTTCCCGTTTTAATTTTTTATGAGAAACACGAAGTTTCACGATCACGCTTATTTTATCTGGAAGTCTTTTTTAAAAGACCGCTGGCCGACGTATGCACTTGGGGCCCTTTCTGTTTTACTCACAAACCTTATGCAGATCCTGGCGCCGAAGAACATCGGATGGATCGTCGACTTCTTTGCTAAAAAACCTATCCCAACTTATTTAACGGGCAAGACGGATGAGGAAACCTTCCTTATTCTTTTTATCGTCCTGGCCGTGTCACGAATTTTAATCAATATCTTTCGCTTTATGTGGAGGATTACGCTGGGGAGACAAACTCACTATGCGGCGGCCGATCTTCGCCGTGATGTATGGGAGCACGTTCGCTACTTTAAGAAAGAAGACTTAGATAGAAAGTTCACTAAAGGTGTACTGATGAGTGCTTCAGCCTCTGATAGTTTGAGTGCGCGTTTTATTTTTGGTTTCACACTGGTGGCCGTATTTGACGTGGCCTTCTTGGGGGCCTTTACTTTTATCACCATGGCCTTCATCCATGTGCCGATGGCACTGCTTTCTTTTTTGGTTCTGCTTTTTGTTCCGATTTTTGTCCGCAAACTTTCTAAACGAGAAGTCGAGCAGTACCGCCAGGTGCAAGATACACTCTCGCACTTTAACGACCTTTCTTCTCAGGCCGTCTCAACGATTAAGCTTCAGCGCCTAACTCAGACAGGCCCTTTTTGGGAAAGACGTTTAATGGGTGTCGCAGAAGAGCACCGTGAAAAAAGATTAAAAGGAATCTGGCTTTCTCTTTTATACATCCCGGTGATGGGAGCAGCGACGATTATTTCTTACGTTGTCCTTTTTGCGATGGGGATTTATTTTACTTTTAACGGCAAGATGACGGTTGGTGAATTTATCTCTATGCAGGGATTAATTTTTCTTCTGCATGATCCATTAATGTCGCTTGGGTTTATTATTTCTGAATGGAAAAAAGGCTTTACGGCACTTGAGCGTCTGGCAGAAATTTATCAGCATGAAAAAGAGCAGTTTTTATTGATGATTGGCTCGCCGATTGATGATGCAAAATCTGAACACGTTTTGGATGTTGAGAATTTAAGTTATGCTTTTAGAGATTCAGCGCCACTGTTTCAAAACTTGAGCTTCAAATTAAAAAAAGGAGACAGGCTGGGAATCACGGGGCCTATTGGTTCTGGAAAGACAACACTCCTTTCAGTTCTTACCGGGCTTGACCGCCAAAATGGTGGAGAGGTTCGTTTATTTGGAAAACCTTTTTCGGATTACGGTCATCACGATTTAAGAAACTACATTGGGTACGTTCATCAAAAACCATTTCTTTTTGCTGACTCGATTAAAGTGAACGTGGCAATGGATAGAAATATCAGCGACGAAGACATCTGGAGATACCTGGATCTTGCAGGTCTTAAAGATGATGTGGAAGCCTTCCCTCATAAACTAGACACTCAGTTAGGAGAGTGGGGAATTAACCTCTCAGGTGGGCAAAAGCAGCGCTTAACGCTTGCCCGTGCACTGGCCAGAGAACCGAAAGTTCTTTTCCTGGATGACTGCTTGAGTGCGGTGGACACCATCACTGAAGAGCGCATCTTGAAAAACTTAGATACGCATTTAAAAGATGTCACTCTTATTTGGGTTGCCCACAGAAAGTCGACACTGAAATACTGCAATCACACTTTTGAATTAAAGGCGCACCATTGAAAGCACGATTTAAAACCTTATTCAGAAGAAAGAATTCTAACCGCATCCTGCCGGACCAACTGGCCCTGCATCAGCACACTTACTTAATGGCCGATGACCAGGATGAAAGTCAGGTTGGGGAAAAAGGGATGGGAGACAAAAAGTCTTTCATGGTTCTTCTTCACTATGCAAAACCTTATAAATGGCAAATCATGTTTGCCCTCTCTCTTATTTTCTCGAGTTCTTTCCTGGCGATTTACTCATCAAAACTGATGGGGGATTTACTGGAAGAGGGGCTGATGAAAAGAGACATGCATATGTCTATCGTCTATGCCGTGAGTATCCTGCTTTTAGAAATTGGAAGCATTTTCTTTATTTGGGTGGGAAGACAAAAGCTGGCCGTTGCTGCTTCAAAAGTTATTTTCTCAGTAAGAAAAAATCTTTTTGCCAAACTTCAACAACTTCCTCTGCAGTATTATGACCGCCAGCCTCAGGGGCGCATCGTAACTCGTATCACTCATGACGTTGAAGGGATTGAAGAATTTTTCACTTCAGGCCTTGGAAACTTAATCTCGGCTTCAATGATGACGATTCTCGCTGTCGCTGCCATGATTGTCTCTAATCCAAAATTGGGATTAGTCATGACGTTATCGATCACTCCGTCGATCATTTTGATTATTAAAACGAAAGACTTCTTAAAAAACTCTAACCGCAGAGTTTCTAAATTCTCTTCGGCCATCAACGCTAAACTTTCAGAGTATTTAAACGGGGTGGAGACGATTAGAAATTACGGCCTGGAAAAATGGTCGATGGAAAAATACGCCCACACAGTTGATGATTATCTTTATGCTCAATTAAGAGGGAACACTCTTTTTGCATGGAGTATGCCTCTGGTGTCTTTCTGTGCAACGATTCCTCTGATCGGACTTGTTTGGTACGGAGGGCACGGAGTTTTAACCGGTGTTTATTCTGTAGGTCTTTTTGTGGCCTTCGTTCGTTATTATGAAAGATTTTTTAACCCGATGATGCTTTTATCGCGCGAAATCCACGTGGTTCAGCAGGCTTTCACAAGTACAGAAAGGGTGATGAGTTTTCTTAATGAAAAAGATGAAGACGAAGTGTTAAAAAATAACGGCAAGATGATCACCAACTCACTTCATGGTGATATCAAGTTTGAAAACGTCTTTATGAAATACCTTGAAGGTGGCTGGGTTCTAAAAGATTTGAACTTCCACATTCAAGCGGGAGAAAAAATCGGACTGGTAGGAAAGACGGGATGTGGAAAGAGCTCTACAGTGGCCCTTCTATCGCGTTTATATGAATACCAGGAAGGAGAAGTCTTAATTGATGATATCCCAATTAGAAATTACGACCGCCACGCTCTAAGAGATAAAATTGGTTTTGTTTCTCAAGACGCGATTATTTTTAAAGGATCGTTAAGAGAGAATCTCTCATGTGATGAAACGCAGACAGACCAATACTTGATTGAGGCCTCACAGACCACAGGACTCGTGCGTGCTCTTTCAAAAGAAGGATTCAATCTTGATATGGAAGTTTTAGAAGGTGGGACAAACCTTTCTGTCGGGCAAAGACAGTTGGTGAGTTTAACCCGCGTTTTATTAAAGAACCCATCTATTCTGGTTTTAGATGAGGCCACGGCCAATATCGACCCTCACTACGAAGAAATCATTCACGAAGCCGTCATGAAAATGATGAAGGGAAGAACGTGTTTGATGATCGCTCACCGCCTGGAAACACTTAAGCAGTGTGACCGCATCCTGGTCTTTAACCAAGGGCAGTTGGTGGAAGAAGGGCCTTTATCCGAGCTTCTCACTCAGGGGAATTACTTCTATCGCCTGCATAATGCTCAATCGGTTCATTAGACTCTTTTAAATTTTCAAACGTTTGTTAAACTAAATTCATGAAGTTTAATAATCCAGAAATCAAACGTCTTGTTGACCAAAACTTATCGCCTGCCGATCTGGCGCGTGCCATGGATGAACTCCTGACACGTGAGAGAGAAAGTGTGGCCCATATGAAAAATGATTATGAAAGGCTTAAAGTCATTATCGACTTAATCCCCAATACTATTTCATGGGTCAATAGCGACATGACTTATTTTGGCGTCAACCGCGCTTTAGCAGACACATGCAATGTGACTCCGGATGATTTCATCGGAAAGACGATTGGTTTTTACACCAAAGAGCGCTTCTTCTACGAATTCGTCACAGAACTTTTCCGCTCAAAGAGCGATACGATTTACCGCGAGCTAGAGGCCCGCATTTCCGGTGTTGATCACACTTACCTGGTGACGGGAACAAAACTTGAAGACAAAGAAAAAGCAGTTGTCATTGGCGTTGATATCACTGAACTCTCAAAGCTAAAAGACCACGTCTCCTTCACGCAGAAGCTAGCTAATTTAGGGGAGATGTTCGCAGGAATTATTCACGATATTAATAATCCGCTCATGATGATTGAAGGCAATGTCAGACGAGCAAAAAAGAAAATAAATGATGATGAAGCATTGGAGCTTTTAACAAAAGTAGAAATGAGCTCACAAAAAATTTCCAAGATCGTGCAAGGGATTAAGGTTTACATCCGCCAGGACGGAACAGCTGAGCCACACGTAAAAGAAAACCTGGGAAAAATTGTCGATGATGCTTTAGTGATTTGTGAAAATAAACTCAAAGAACATATGGTCGCAGTGACTTTTGATCCAAAGATCAACCAAATGGAAGTCTCTTGCCATTTCACTCAAATCTTTCAGGTGTTCGTTAACCTGATTTCCAACGCGATAGATGCCATTTCCCACCTTCCAGAAAAATCTATTGAAATTACCGCCAGGGATCTTGGAGAGCGCATTCAGGTGCGTTTTATGGATTCTGGTAACGGGATTCCCAAAGAGATTCAGGAGAAGATGTTCAATGCCTTTTTCACCACGAAAGACCGCGGAGTGGGCTCAGGACTGGGATTGTCGTTGTGCCGAAAAATCCTTGAAGCACACGGTGGAAGTCTCACTATCGATGATAGCGCTCCTCACACAACATTTGTGGTTGAACTTAAGAAATAGTGGCTTCTTTATAAAGGAAAGCTTTCTTTCTCACGTTAAGAACTAAATCTTTAGCTCCAACAGATTTTTTAGCAGTCTTCTTTTTTGCCGCTGACTTTTCAGCGTGCATAGAAAGAATCGCTGAGCCGATTGCTTTTCCTAATAATGGCGGAACTGCATTTCCAATTTGTCTCCACTGAGCTGAGAGCGGTCCATGGAAAGTGAAGTCGTTTGGAAAACTCTGAAGGCTAGCTGCTTCTCTTTGAGTCAGGTAGCGGTTTTCAGTTGGGTGAAAGTAATTATGTCTGTGAGTCATGATCGTTGGGCTTGGCTTTTTTCTATCCAGACGTTGGTATTTCGTCTGTCTGAATCTATTTTCGCGAAGCTCTTTCCAGTTCACACCCAGTTTTAATTTTTTCTTTTTGAAATAAGCTTTTTCATCAGCTTCGTAACGAACACCTTTTCCTTCGGGAACGCAGGCAATGCGCTCAAGATCGATAGGCGACTTGATTTTAGCGGCTTCGATATCGTGGTTAAGGTATTTGCCGTTTGGAGCTTTAAGGTTTTTAAATGCTTCTCCAACTGTCATCACTTTGTTCGTCATTTGTGGGAACGTGATATGTTGGTGAACGCGTGAACCAATGATGATAGTGCGTCTTCTTCTTTCAGGAACACCGTAGTTTTCAGCTGACATCACTTGTACGTCAAGCGTGTATCCCATTTTGTTGAAGATGTTAAAAATTGATTGGATTGTTTTTTCGTTTTTCTTTGCCAGAAGACCCGTTACGTTTTCAATGACGACGTAAAGTGGGTTAGTGACCTTCACCACGCGGATGAATTCTTTAAAAAGCATATTTCTTTGGTCGTTCGGGTTGCCCAGACCGACTGTTGAAAAGCCCTGGCAAGGAGGCCCACCGACTACTGCGTGGATTTCCTGACCTTTTGTGAGCTCTCTGATTTTGGCCGCAGAAAGATCGACGATTGATCCACAATGAGCGTTGGCATAATGGTGATTGGCCTTGAAGGTTTCAATCGCATTTTTGTCCATGTCCACACCTAAAACACATTTCATCCCCGCTAATTCAAGCCCGCAAGAAAGCCCGCCGGCGCCAGAGAATAGGTCGATGAAATTCAAAGTAGGTGTTGTTTTTGTCATAGTATGACAATTATCTCGATTCCTGAGAGATTTTGTCAAAGATAAAATTAGGCCGCTTTCTTTTTTCTTGTACGGTTTGGAATGGTGAATTTCAGGCTGTCAAAAGATTGTTCCAGCTCAGGTGGAGCATAGAAGCGCTCGCGCTCTTCGTCCCATAGGAAATTGCGAGAGACGGGAGAGATTAGGAAGCTATAGTCTTTCATTCTCTGAACCATTTTTTGGGCGTGTGGCATCCAAAGCGAAAGGTCTCGCGAGAAGATAAAAACATTGATTTGGCGGGACTTCACGTGCTCTTTTAAGGCATTGATGAAGAGATTCAGGGTTTCTGGATCTAAACCGACTTCAGGCTCTTCCAGGAAGATGAATTGCCCTTCATAAAGCAGAGATTTCATCAATGAGCAGGCCTTCTTCATCTGCGCATTAGTTTGATCCGGGAGTTCATGAGGGAGTTCAATACTTTTATAAAGCGCCTCAAGAGCTCGGTTGCCTTGAGTGCCTAAAAAATCCTGGAACTGAACTTCTTTTGATTCAGTTAATGAATCCGGTGTGAAATCAATCAGGATATTTTGGTTTAACGTCATTTCCGGAATCAGACTTGCTTCGCGTGCGACGAACGAAAATTTATACGGAAGCGCCACCTTGTGGAACTTCAAAAACGAAAGGAACTCATTGAGCTTTGATGCTCCCTGGGCCTCTTCGTTTGGATAAGTGAATAAATAAATTTCGAAGTTTTCTTCGAAGTTGATCTTCGTCATCGTTGTCTCTTCGGAAAAGTCAGGGGCGAGCTTGAAAAAAAGAGTATCCGAGTTCCGTTGTCAGGATTCATTATTTCCACTGTTTAAAACAATGCCTAAAAATAAAAGTTTTCGGATATACTATTTTTATGAAGGAAAAGACCAGTTCCAAAACAGTTCTTATTGCGATGACCGGAGGAGTTGAGTCCACTGTGGCCGCGTACCTTCTTAAAAAGCAGGGCTATCGTTGCATTGGAATCGGACTTCAGCTTTTTGCTGACGGTGAAGAAGCGGGCCCGTTTGCCGATGTGGCCGTCCTTGATTTAAATAAGATCAAAGGTATTTGCAATTACCTCGACATTCCTTTTTACGCCGTTAATGCTGCTGATATTTTCACTGACAAGGTTTTAGACCCTTTAGTCGGGAGAGTTTTAAGCGGACAGACTTTTGAACCACTGGTGTTTTTAAATTCAGTGCTGCTTGATGTGCTTTTAGAAAAAGCAAAAAAATTCCAGACGACACTGGTGGCGACAGCTCACTATGCAAAGGTTTTAAAAAACCAAAAAACCGGAGCGTATGAACTTATGGTCGCCAACGACCTGGAGTTTGATCAGTCGTATTCATTGGCAAGATTAGAGCAAAAACACCTGGAGAATTTAATTCTTCCACTGTCTGAAATTAGAAAAAAAGAAGTCGAAAAAATCGGCGAACTCATCAAAGTCGATTTCATCCCAAGAATAAAAAGCAACTACAAACACATTATGCATGACCCGCGCATGGCAAAGTTAGTCGAGGCCCGCTCGTCTAAGGATTTAAGACGCACGGGAAATATCTATGACTATGTCTCTGATGCTTCCATTTGTGAGCACCAGGGGATTCACCACTATTACGTTGGTCAATCAGGACTGATTTTTGACAAAAAAAATGAAATCCAAATTGATCCCTTAAAACAAATTATCTCCATCGTGCCTTTTAAGGGAAACATCTTCATTGATTACCCAAAAAGATTAAAGCACCAGCAGATATTGGTTTCGGCGTTTCTTCCGGGAACTAACCTCGATATGTCACTGCCGATGTCTTGTTATGTGAAGATGTCGCCCAAAGGGGAAAAGATTCCATGCCGCCTGTTTTTTAAAAATAATGCTCAGGCATTAGTGGAATTTGATACTCCTCGAGAAGGTCTTCTGGTTCCTGGTCAGTTTTTGGTTTTCTACAATCGCGAACACGACAAAGGAAAAGTTGTGGGTTCAGGTTTAGTGGAAAATAGTGGGATGTTTGATGAATTCAATTACAACACACTTCCAGATAAAAAAGAGGAATCTGATGAAGATCAAGAAGAAACAAACCAAGGTCACGTCGTCAAATTGGGCTTCTAAGCTTTTATTTGGCGCTCTTATTTTCTCATCTGCCACTGCCTGGTCATTTGAGTATCAGGACTTCGAAAAGAAAGTTAAAAATCCTTATCAAGTGCGAAGCTTAGTTGAAAAAATGCCTCGCAAAGATATTGAAGAAAACCTGCGCTCGTTTTTATCGGCCGGAAGACCTTCGCGTTTAATCGGAACTGCAGGTCATAAAAAAGTTCAAGATTATCTCGAAGAAAAATTAAAAGCGGCCAATAACACAACTGCCACTTATAAACGCCAGGAGTTCACTCTTTCAGACGAGAGTGTTTCAAAAGAAAAAGGTGTGAATTTTATCTGGGAGAAAAAAGGTATAACAAAACCAGAAGAGGTGATTGTCCTCATGGCCAATTACGATACACTTTTAAAAGATCCCAAGACAGGAAAAGTGATTTTAAAAGGTGAGATGCCGGGCGCAGACAACAATGGCTCTGGAGTGTCGATGCTTTTATCAATGATGGAAATTTACAACAAGCTCGATCTTCCAAAAACTGTTGTCCTGGCTTTTTTAGATGCTGAAGAATTCGGGGCCCAGGGGTCAAAAGAATTTGTTAAATCCCTGAACTCGGAAATGAAGCTTGCTGGTTTTATTAATCTGACGATGCTTGGCCACGACAGCAGAACGACAGACACAGAAAAAAAATTGAACAATTTAAAACTCTACACCAGCGGGACAGAAGGGGATTCGGCCTTTGGAAAACTCATCACCAGATTGGGGGAAAGAGAGTACAGTTCGATTTCTTTTAAAGAAGAAAAGATCAACGACGGGACAAGCACCCTTGGCTTTCCGGCCACGTCCGAGAACCTTTGGGGAGCGGGGTTTGTAGGAATTACACTGACCCAGAACCGCCAAACGGACCTAAATCCCCGCTATATGACCGCTAATGACTTTGCGGAGACCTTGAATATAGCTACTTACACCAATGTGTTTAAGTACGTCACTTACGCCGTCCTCTCGTGGAATTATGACATAGTCAAATAACGGGCCTTGTGCTATAAAACCCCCCGTTATGAATAAACCTAAATCAGAAACATTGGTCATTGTCGGCATGAGCGGAGGCGTAGACTCCTCGGTGAGTGCGGCCCTTCTTAAAGAAGAAGGCTACAATGTCGTCGGTCTATTCATGAAAAACTGGGAAGAGTTTGATGAACACGGTGTATGCCAGTCATCAAAAGAATACGCAGACGTCGTTAAGGTTTGTGAGAAACTCGACATCCCATACTACTCGGTAGATTTTATCAAAGAATACAAAGAGCAAGTCTTCTCGCATTTTGTTGAAGAATACAAAATGGGCTTCACTCCTAATCCTGACATTCTTTGTAACCGCGAAATCAAGTTCAAAGTTTTCTTTGAAAAAGCAATGGAGCTTGGAGCAGACTTCCTGGCCACTGGTCACTACTGCCAAAGTCTAATGGTTGATGGTGAACAGCGCCTGGTTAAGGGTGCTGACCCTCTTAAAGATCAGTCTTATTTCCTCTACACAATTAAAAAAGAAATCTTAGAGAAAGTTCTTTTCCCTATCGGTCATATTCCAAAAACTGAGGTGAGAAGAATTGCCGCTAAATACGACCTGGCCACGAAAGAGAAAAAAGACTCGACTGGTATTTGTTTTATCGGTGAGAGAAATTTTAAAAATTTCCTTTCAAACTATGTGACGTTTGAAGATGGAAATTTTGAAACTTTAGATGGGACCATTGTCGGCCGCCACACGGGAGCCACTTATTACACTTTAGGACAGAGAAAAGGTCTGGGCCTTGGTGGACAAGGGGAGCCTTGGTTTGTGGTTGGAAAAGATATGAAGAGAAACGTGGTTATCGTTGAGCGCGGAGACCACCACCCACATATGTATGCTGACACTCTAACGGCGACGGATCTTTCGTTTGTTGGCGGAGTTTGGGATCGCCCACTGCCGTTTAAATGTACAGCGAAGGTGAGATACCGTCAGAAAGACCAGGCCTGTACTGTGACGAAAATTGAAGGCGACAGAATCTATGTCGAGTTCGACCAAGCTCAAAGGGCCATTACACCAAGACAGTCGGTGGTCTTTTATGATGGAGACATCTGTTTAGGGGGAGCGATGATTGAAGCTTCTGGACCTAGTTATTTTGAGATGAAAAAACCTTTAGCTATGCCGGAACTTACCAGTACTTCGGATCATTAAAATCCTTTTTCCCGCCCTCATCATCACCGCCTTTTTTAGCTTTCTCTTCAAAAGAAGGACAGTCCTTGCCCGTTGATTGTTTAACGAGGATATAAGGCATTGTCGCTGATTGGAATTGGTAGAGCTTGCATCCACGAGGGATCTTAGGGTCAAACGTAGAATAGTAGTGCTTACAGCGCATACAGGGGATTCGATGGTTGGTGTTTTCGTCCATAAAAACAAATCTCCACATGTCAGGGTTATCGACACCTACTATAAATCTTACATAAGGCCCAGATTTTTTAATAGTCCATTTTTGCACATGCTACGATTTGGGGGAAAGAAGGCAGGCAACTGTCTAGGCCTTTTAGATGTGGCTGATCTTTGGTCACCTAACAAGGTATAACGTGCTGAAATAACTTAGGATTTTTGGCACCCATAGTGCACTGTAAGTATTGGATTTAAAATAGGCTTTTTTAATTGAGGATCCTGCAACCCATGAAGACAACAACCCTAACCACAGAAACCGACAATCTAGTGCTCTTTCCATCGGCCAAGAACTTTCCGCTGGAAGAGAATCTGCAGGATCCGATGCTCGATCTATTAAATGAATACTCGCACATGACTGACGCCGATATCCCGAATCATTTAGATGACCGTTTTGAAAATGAACTAGAAGACGAAACATCGTTTGGAAGCTTAGAAGCTTTCATGAACCGCCACCAGTCTAATGACACACTTACTCCAGATGACAAACTTGTGAAGCTGATCAATGAGCGCATGGAGGCCATTGCTGAAGCTAAGCAAAGAATCAAATTTTACCTCGATGAAATTGAAATGTTCTTGCCTAGAAGACGCTAACTATTTATTCTATTCGCTCATCTTATGCGCGGGTGGCGAAATGGCAGACGCACTACCTTGAGGTGGTAGCGCCGCGAGGCGTGCTGGTTCAAGTCCAGTCCCGCGCACCACAATCATTCTAAAATAAATCTACAAAAATTTAAGCAGCTCAGTCTTTTTAAAAGAGTGACTGGACTTGAAGGAAGAGAGTGTTCACATGTCGAATGTGAGCAAGCGAACATTTGATATGTGATGGCAAAGCAGGAAGCTTTGACAAACGAGCGACCAGGGCCTGAAGAAAATGAACGTGATGTTCATTTTTGAGAAGGCCAAGTCCAGTCCCGCGCACCACGACTCACAAGACCAATTATTTCGGAGAAGTTAACGGTATTTTGTGAGAGAGGTTGTCAATTTTTGTATCAGGTAATTTTATAAGAGTTGATGAGTTAACTGCTCCGATGCAATCATTAGAGACTGCCTTCGCAGACCCCACGGTCAAGCCATTAAGAAATGCCCTTTCTTCTTTTAGCATTCCTTTACAATACTGCTTACATTCTCTTGTATTGCTACTTAATTCTATCGAAGGAATTTTTTTTACAAGAACTGTTCTAATTTCACTTGTCCCTTTTTTTGCACAACTGTCTTCACAGTATTTTAAATCAAATAATTTTCCGTTGGATCCAAACTCGGCGATTTGATCGTTCGTAACAGATTGGATCAGCTTTTCGGCAGAAGTTAAGTCTTTTCTGTCCCGAAAAAGTTGAAAGCTTTCTCGTAATTGGTTTCTATAAAACTCTTTTTGAGCAATCGTTATGTCATCACTAAAAGCACGAATAGAAGTTAGTGAAAAGTATATAATTAACAACATCTTTTTAGTCATAAACAGTCCTCCTAAAAGAAGTTTTCTCTTAAAGATTCCTGTTGATCGGTTTAATTAAATAAAAAACTTAAAATGTTCTGTTCAATGAGGTTAGAAAGTGTGTCAATCGGAAGCCTCTAACAATAACGAACGAAATTCTATAATATTACTTCTTCATTAGACTCTCATCACCGCAATAGGCTTCACCACGGTTTTTTTCAACACTCGAGTAGTTGTAATATAGACTTCCACCTGAGCTGTTATTTGGAGCTTTAATTGTGTCGACAATCTCATCAGCTACTTTTGGCCCAATCATTGTACAACCCTGGCTCAGGTAAAAAGGATAGGGATCAGTTCTTAAACTTGGTTTTGTATCATCGCTTGAGGCCACATCGTTGGTCACATCAGGAAACGAATGCATGACGACAGCTCTTGAGTATGAGCGGTCATTAACACCTTCTTGGAGACCGTGAAGTTTCATTGAAAATTTCCAGCGCTGTTTTGGATCTGATGAGCCGTTGATTCTTGAACCTGTGATAAAAAAACCGCGTGGAGAGGCATTAGACCCATCGAGGTTTGATGTTTCAACTGTTCCGGCGTCACTTTCAGGAACACCTTTTTTCCCGCCAGAGCCGTGAGATGTATAGTAGGTTTTTACTTTTCCCGTTTCTAAATCAAGAATGAACATGCGCGATTGGAAATAGCTTTTGTTCATATCGTTGATGGTGATGTATCTCTGGTTTTGAATTTTGATTCCTTTTTTTCTTGAAGGATCGCCGGCCGCATCGAAATTGACTCCGCGGTTTTTGTCATAAAAACACAGGGCCTGCTCGAGAGCAATCGGGTCACCACCTAGTTTTTTATAATTGTTTTTTAGTTGTTCACGAAGCTCGTCAGCATCGGTGTCATCTTTTTGTGAGAAGCCCACTTCTTTTTCTTCACCTTCTTCTGGCACTTCATCAAAGGTAGGGGAGGCACCCATTTGTGGTTGCTCTGGATAATCCGATGTCGGTCTGTCTCCTTGAGCTTCAGAGCAAACTTCTCCCGGAGGAGTCACACTTTCGTTAACAGTGCGAGTGATATCGAGACCCAAAAATGTTCTTAAACTGTCCCAGATTTGAGAGAGCATACCCGCTGAAGCGGTGTTAGAGTAAACAACAATAGAAAGAATAATTAGTATTTTTCTCATAGCTTCTTTAACACTCCACCTTGTCCGTCTTTTTCTACAACGGTCATATCCTGCGAGCAGAAAATTTCACCTTTTGTTGTGATGAGTTTGACGGTTAGCATGTTAGGGCGAATAACGGCTTCATTAATCATTTTCATAAAATCAAATGGAGGCGTTGTATTTTTTTTTAAAGAAAGAGTTTGAGTCTTAAGTTCTTTTCCTTCTTCATCTTTTAAAATAAATTGGGCCTTGGCAAAAGACTCTTTGCTAGTCACATTGAGCTTCGTAAAATTTCCGGCAGTCTCAGACCACAGTTTTAAAAGAGGAGCTTCATTTTTTCCAAACTGTCCGTTTAATTCGACGGATTTTTTGGCGCACACTTCTTCGCTGGCCCTAAGCTGAGCGCTTCCGAAGAGAAGAGCTACAAGAATTAAAAATTTCACTTTGACTCCCTTAGTGGTTTACACTATCTAGAGTAAGTCTTTTCGGATATTTTAGGTAAATCTAAACAAATTAAGATTTCACATTTCCGACTGTCGCAATCAGAAATAGGAGAGAGGCGTGAGTATTAGTGAACTTGTTATTACAGACACTTTGATTGGTGAAGGGCCTGAGCCTTCAAAGGGCGCTTTGGTTTTTGCACACTATGAAGGCTTCCTCGAAAACGGGACTAAGTTTGACTCTTCTCATGACAGGGGAAAGCCTTTTCAATTTGTTTTTGGTGTTGGTCGCGTGATTAAGGGCTGGGATCAAGGTCTTATTGGCATGAAGGTCGGAGGAAAGCGCACACTGCATGTGCCTGCACATCTGGCCTACGGCGACAGGCAGATTGGAGCTTTTATTACGCCGAACTCTAATCTTATTTTTCATATTGAACTTTTAGAAGTTCGCCCGAGAGAATAAACACCATTTTTAAACTATGAGTCAGCGAAAAGAAGTGTTTGTATAAGGGAAAATGATTGCCCTCAAATGGAGAGTTTCGTTATCCTTGAATGAATTAAACTTCAACCCAAGGAAGAAGCATGGACTCTAAGATCTCTCAAATCGAATTCAAAATGGCCGATGGTAAAGCAACGACGCTTTCTGCCTTCGGTGCCAAGGCCATCATGGTGGTCAACGTCGCTTCAAAATGCGGATTAACTCCACAGTATGAAGGATTAGAAAATCTTTATGAAAAATATAAGGACAAAGGTTTCTTAGTTGTTGGTTTTCCGGCCAATGAATTTGCCGGACAAGAGCCGGGGACAGATGAAGAAATTCAAAAATTCTGTGCGAGTACTTTTGGTGTAAAATTTCCAGTTGCCGCAAAACTTGTCGTGAAAGGTGAAGGACAGCACCCATTGTTTGAACTCTTAACAGAAGAAAAGCCAGTAGCGACAATGAAGGTCGGTGGAACTCTTGAAGCAAAACTTCGCGAGCACGGACTCTTAAACGGTAAGGCCGGCGACATCATGTGGAACTTTGAAAAGTTTTTATTGGATAAAAAAGGAAACGTCGTCAATCGTTTTGCTCCGGACATCACGCCAGATGACCCGGCCATCGCTCACGCAATAGAGAGTGCTTTAAAGTAATTATTTCTTTTTAGGCTCAAAGGAAATCTGGCGCAGGTAGTGGTTGTCATATCCTCCGGGATTTTTAACCAGGTATTTTTGGTGATACTCCTCTGCCCGCCAGAACTTTTTAGCTTCTGTGATCTCTGTCACCACTGGTTTTTTCCACGCCTTTGATTGATCCACTTTGTTTTTAAAGGCCAGCGCTTTTTTCATTTGCTCAGGCCCGTGAGTAAAGACAGCTGAGCGGTATTGGTTTCCTTCGTCGTTGCCCTGGCGGTTAAGAGTTGTCGGGTCGTGCATTTTAAAGAATTGATCCAGGAGAAATTCATAACTCACAACTTTTGGATCAAAGGTGATCTCAACACTTTCAGCGTGTCCTGTGTGACCATCGTGCATTTCATCGTATTTTGGATTAGATGTTTTTCCGCCGGTGTATCCAACTTCTGTTTTTTGTACTCCCGGGATTTTTCTGAAGAACTCTTCTGTTCCCCAAAAACATCCGGCCGCAAAAGTCGCGACTTCAGCATGAAGAGAAAAAGTGAAGATGAGTGAACTGAGTAGAATGATTTTTTTCATAACTTCATTCTACCCGAATTTATAAAAACAGATCAATTCGACAAGCGCTGGACTAGAGGCAACGCTCTACTATGAAGGAGTTAAGTATTCCACCTAAGTCCCAAAACATAAAACCGATATGGTTTTGATCAAGTACCTTGCCATCACTTAGGCCCCAATCACTATCTTCAAAGAGACGCCCATTGATCTCATTGATTAACTCGTCAGCATTGCCACTAAAACAGCTCTCTACGCTGTTTTCAGAATAGAGGAGCAGGTTCGACATGCTCTCGCCCTTTGCAAGTGTCACAACAGCGCCAGAGTCGTCTGAGATCTTGAGATTTGGTTCTTGTGCTTGAAGATTGAAACTAATAAGAAGCAAGGAGAGCAAAAGAGGTTTCATGTTTGATCCTTATAAAGAGTTTTATAAGGAATTACCGAATACCTTTTTCACGCAAACTTCGTCAAGAAGGATTTAATTAAGTTTGATATCCTGGCGTCTGACAGACCATATAAACCCATCAAACCAGAAGTGCATCAGCGATGTTAAAAGCCAGAAGGCAGCGACATACTCCATTTTTTGGGTGACCTGACGAAGGCCTGCAAAGATAAAAATCATAGGGATAATCAAGAGAAAGAAAATAAGAATTCCAACTCGGTGATCTTTCTTTTCCAGGCGAATACCGGCCTCTTCTTTTTTGACAGCAATTTCTGTCAGGTTTGATTTCTCGCTGGCGTAGACGATATAAATGTATTGAAGAGCATGATAGATGTTTCCAAAGAATACACCATCGGCAATCGTATAAAAGCATGAGATCAAAATAGTGGTCACACCAGTAACAGCAAAAAGAGCAAACTTCGCTTTAGAGTACTGGTAACCATTTTTAATGAGTTTATTATAAGAGTAGATATAAAACAGAGTGTATCCCACGCCTAAGAGAATAAGTGGAATGCGGGCCGAAGTGATCAGCCATCCATGTTGTTTAACCACCATGATAGGCATTTCTAAATACTCAACCAAAGCACCGTTAACTTGAGTGTCTGGAAGATAGGTGAGAAGAATAATGTTGGGAAGAAGGCCAGCGACAAAGGCCATCCCCATATCAAGCTTTCTTCCAGCGAGTGGGTCATTGCCTTTTTTCCCGTCATAAATTCTACCAAAGCCAAATGTCTGCATAAGTGAATGCCACTCGTCCCAGTAGACACCGATAATCCCCATCGATCCAAAAACAATGGGAGAAACCCACATGGCGATAAGAAGCATTAATGGGATGACGGTAAAGCGGTATTTATAGCGTTTAAAGACTGTGACATTTAAATGGCTTCTGGCAAAAACTAAAAGCACATGGGCGTGAGTTAAAACAGAGGCGGCCACGGTAAACCAGATAGGTGTCAGGTTGCTGTAGATATAATTTCCATCGCGGGGCTCGCAAATCAGAGCGACGATAACAAGAGCGATGAGCGGGCAAAGGATAATAAAAGCGATGTCGCTTTTATGGCCATGGATATACCAATTCTTTTTAGTAAGTTCAGTCATACAAAAAGGATAAATCAGAACCAAAATAAATCAAGTTTGGTCTGACTTTTCCTCAGGTCAGGAACTTTGTCGCTAAAACAATAAGCCCAAAAAATGTGGCAGAGTAAATCGGGTAGAGTCTTTCGCCTTTGTCATTTCCATGAAATTTTCCGGCAAGGAAAAAACCAAAAGCACCAGAGAAGCCGCCTGCGAGGGCACCAAGCATAAGTAGATTCATTTTTTCTTCCTGAAAAAAAGATTAGTCATTAAGGATTATAGAATAGAAGAATTTTTGGTGAGTTTAAAGCAGGAAAAATAAATTTAAGCTGGTGGGAATTTGTCAGTGACAAAAGCCCACCATTTAAAGTGCTCGGTTATTTACTCGCAAAGAGAATCGATATCTTCGAGCTTGCGGTCGAATTTTGGACGTTCACTAAAGAATTCTTTGATGAAATCATCATTTTGATTCATAGTGATTTTTGATTGATAGCTCTTTACACGCTCAATATAAAGTGGGTTTTTCTTAAGCTCACAATAGACTTCTTTAATAGTCGGTTTAATTTTTTCCCAAAGTTTAGGTTTCCAGAAGGCCGGTTTGTAAGACTCATCCATCTTTGGGTTGATGTAGTTTTTGATATCAAAAACACGCTTTGGATTTTTCTTCCATTGGCCGTTTTCTTTAATAAGATAAGGGTTTTCTCCATCACACATTGAAATGGCAAAAGTCATCCCTTGGTAGTTGGCCTCCAGGTCACCAAAAGAGAGAACTCCACCAAGTGTGTAACCAAGAATGTGGATCTCTTGTTTAAAGCCGGTGAAGACCGAATCTTTTTTGGCCGCTTCAGGACTCATTCCTTTATCTAAATTTTCTAAGTAACGGCGGTAGTAGTTTCGTCCAACCAGCGCAAAGTGCCCAAGTTTATCTGTTCCAATATAAACGCCGCCGACATTAATTGTTCTAGAGATAATTCCAAAATAAAAAGGAAAACCGGCATCCTTATAAATGGACTGATTGATGTATTCAAATTGAGAAAGTTCATCTCCAGGGTAGCGCTCGATGTCTGGAGATTTTTTCGCAAACTGGCTGATCTTACTAATTGAAAATTTTCCTACGATTCCCGTCATGACATCATCAGCGAGATCGCGGCAGGCGACTTCTTTATCTTTATTGTTGGCCTGGGCCAGGGCCTTCTCAAATTTATCGTCGATATAATTATTAATGTGGAGAGAAGATTCCGCCAGCACATGTGAGGCCGCGTGGAATTGGTCGGTTTCTAAGGCAAAGACAGATTGAGCAAAAAGCAGTGTAAGAATCGCCGTTTTTTTCATTTAATCCCCCAAGATTAGGGATTCAACTTACCATGGTCACTTTTGGATAATCCCTGGACCATGAAAATAATTCATAATCTTTGACGAGAGCTAAACACCACGATATTACAGGGGAAAATTTAGAGAAGGGGATTATAATGAAAAAGATCATGGGGCTTTTAGCACTTTTAACACTAACAACGGCCTTTGCTGGTGAAGTAAGACTTGTGAAAGTCAAAGAACTTGGAGTGATGAAAAACAAAGTTATCTTCCAAAGTTTAGACGTAAAAAAAGTAAAGAATTCAAATGTCGTGCGTGGAAAATTAGTAGCTCAATGGGGAACTCAGGTTTTTGAAGTGGTGACAGGTTACTATACTTGTAACACTAAAAACGTTTGTAAGTTAACTGACTACGAAAGAGTTGCAACTTATGAATCATGCAAAGTAAAAAACAACAAAGTGTCTTGTTCAAAGAAAATCGCTGGTGACTCATACGAGAGCGACTCTCGCGATGTGATTGTAAGCGGAAACCCTGATGAAGTGAGTGATGAGTTCGGTCACAACAGAACAGGTGAATACGATTCAGAATTCCCAGTTCGCATCCAAGACGAATACTCAGACATTTTCTAAGAGATTACATTGAAAATCATCTTTTCATTATTTCTATTATTATCTTTTCAGGCGATCGAAGCAAAAACGATCGCCGGAAAAGTTATCAGCATTCACGATGGCGATACACTGACATTTCTGCCAAGTGAAACTCCAACCAAAAAAGCGAAGCTTCGCCTGATGGGTGTCGATACTCCGGAAATTGATTTTAACGGCGCGACTCAAGGCGAGAGTGCAGAGATGGCCCGCGACTACTTAAAGAGTATGCTGCCACTTAATTCAACTATTCAAATTGAACTCTCTGACAAAAACATGGATTCCAATAACCGCTACCTCGGGCAAATTATCTATAATGGAGTGGATTTAAACCTGGAGATGTTAAAGGCGGGATGGGGCGCTCTTTATTTCATTTATCCATACGATAAAAAAATCTTTGTTAAATACAGTGAAGCCGCTCTCATCGCTTCAGAAAACAAAGTGGGGATTTACTCTGATAAATTCTCTCACAACCCGCTTCCTTATATCTTCCGTCAGGAAGGCAAGGGAGTTCCGGGAACTAATATGATTGGGAACTTTAAGACGAAAAAACTTTTTGCGCCTGAAGATATCGATTCAGTTCCTCATTACAACCGTGTTTTCTTCTCGAATGAAAGTTCTGCTTTTGGACAGGGATTTAGCTGGTAAAAAAAAACTTACGCCGTGACAATCAGAGGCCTGTGCTTCGTGATAATCATCGTGTGCTCATATTGAGCAGCGATGTTTCCTTCTTCACAGTAGAGTGTCCAGCCATCACTTGATTCTTCAACCCAGTTTGATTTCGTCGATAAAAACGGCTCAATCGTAATAACCTGCCCCTCATGAAGAGTGCGGCGGTCATCCGGGTCGTAGTAGCTGGCAATAAAGCCTGGTTCTTCGTGAAGGGCGCGGCCGACACCGTGTGAACCAAGGTTTTCGATAATTTTTAACTTATGTTTGCGCGCGACTTTTTCAATGGCCTTCCCGATAAGGTTTAAAGGTGCACCTGCGCGTGCGACTTCCATGGCCGCATTGAGTGCTTCTCTTGTCGCTTTCATTACACGTTTTTGATCGGCGCTCGATTGCCCTAGGACAAATGATCCACCTGTGTCAGCAAAGTAGCCGTCCTTTTCAGCAGAGACATCGATATTGATGATGTCGCCGTCTTTTAAAGCGCGCTCTCCGGGAATACCGTGAGCAATTTCCTCATTGACTGAAATACAAGTCGCGCCTGGAAATTTATAAGTGATAAGGGGAGCAGAGTTGGCCCCGTGATCGACTAAATACTTCGCTCCGATATCATCAAGCTCTTTTGTCGTCATTCCCACTTTAGCTTCACTCATCATAAGCTTTAGGGCATCGGCCACAATTTTTCCGATCACTTTTAATTTTTCAATGTCTTCTTTGGTTTCAATCGTCATGGTAACTATCTTTGGCTGTGCTTGGCCACTGTATCGATAAGCTCATTAACGTCCATCGGCTTTCTAATCTTAGTGACATTGGCAGGCATATTGACCAGGTCTTCTTTTGGATTTCCTTTGGCCGTTGTTATAATAATGGGAAGTTTCGCCAGGTCATTGGCGTGATTGCTTAAAAGATATTCCATCACTTGAAGTCCAGTCATAACGGGCATCATAAGATCGAGAATCACACAATCTGGAAGAGAATCTTTCGGACAAGCGATAAGGTAGTCTAGTCCAACGCGACCATTTTCGGCCGTTTTAGTGATATACCCTTCATCGGTTAAGATTTCAGCAACTAGCTCGCGGATGTCCATGTCGTCTTCAATAATCAGCACTGTCTTTTTATCGGTCGTCATTTCGATTGATCCTCTGGACTAATATCTTTGGGTGAACTCTACCTTGGTGAGGGTTAAATCACAATGAATTTTATAGGATTACGCATTCTGCCACTTTGATAATTCGGCCTTTAATACCTTTAAATGATACTCCTGCTGCTCATTTGTATACTGGTGTTCAATACGAAATGGGCATAAGCGACGCGCAAGGTAGAATTCTTTCTCCTGCAAGCAGGGCCTTGGACATGGAGTGCAAGGTGAATCCCATGGGGCCAGGGTTGTTTCAGTCATTGCTAGTGAAGTGAGAAAAACTCCACGAAAACCAAACCAAGGTCCAAATAGAAAAGAGAGATCGGGCCCAAAAGGTGATGGATGAGAAAGATTAAAATGCCTTCCGATTTGTTGAAGCGGGAGAATTCTTTGATTATCAGGGTAGAGCACTTCGTGATCTAAATTAAAAAGTTGAGAAAGCTCTCGCATCGTTTGCAGAGTGTACTCGTCAATGGGGTGCTCTCCTTTTTTTTGCGGCAGTTTTTCCCAGAGAGTTTTTCCTCCGCTGCCGATGAGAACAAGGGTCTTTTCTTTTTCTTCGCTGGATAACAAAGAATGCAGACAGGAGATATTGCCGGCCTTTGCCGTTAAACAAATATTGAATCCTTTTTCTTTTAAATAGTCTTTTAGTTTATTTTGCATACCTGATGACTTAATTTTTTCTAGGCCTAACTAAAGCTTGTCCTTATATTTGTTCTCTAAGCACTAACATTGATTGGATTTGAATCTTAGTTAGTAAAGCTTATTTATGGAAACATGATATTTGTCATGTCGAGAAAGTTCAATGCTTCTTCGAACAGATGTTAAACAAAGCAGGGGAACATCTTATGAAGAGCTACCAGCACTTCAAATTTAGCACAAAAATTCTTTTAATCGTAGGGATCTCATGTCTGATTTGTTCAGGGACTTCCATTGGAATGGCCTTGTATTTTGCCCATGTGGATCTAAAGAAAGGAATTGAAGAAAAAGCAGCGACCATTCACTCGCGACTTGAAGCCGCTACTGAGTTTGTGGCCCTGCAAGGCGGTTTAAAACCGATTGTTGAGCGCATGAAGGGCAAGTACAAGTCGGATTCTGAAATGAGCGATAATGACAAATTAGAAGTCTTAAAACAGGTTCCTATTTTTGCGGCCATGAAAATTGGGGCCAAGGATGCTGAAGCGGAAGGGTATTCGTTTAGAGTCTTTTCGGATGAGCCAAGAAAAAAAGAAAATATGGCCACTGATTTTGAGCTTTCTATTTTTAAAAAATTCCAGGAAAACAAAGAGCTTCAAAAATATGTTCACGATGACGGTGAGTCGATAACTGTTTATAAACCAGTCAGGCTTTCAGAGTCTCAAGGATGTATGACTTGTCATGGCGCCCCTGCGACCAGCCCATGGGGGAATGGAAAAGATATTCTCGGTTATAAAATGGAGAATTGGAGCGATGGTAAGCTCCATGGTGTCTTTGCCATTAAAACCGATATTAATAAAATTGCAGCTCTTCGCGAAGTCGATAAAAATAACCTTAAAACGATCTTATTTGGACTCATTCCGATTGTGGTCGCGATTGCTCTGGCCTTTACGTTAATTAAAGGACCTTTGGACAATTTAAAAAAAGTGGCTGAAGTTCTCTCTGGAGTAAGCTCTAATGTGGCCAGCACTTCTCAACAGATGAAGTCAAACTCAACGGATTTATCTCAGTCCAATGTTGAGCAGACGGCATCCCTGCAGCAGACAGCTGCTTCGCTGGAAGAAGTAGGCGCGATGATTAAGAAAACTTCAGATTATGCCGGGTCAACGTCAAAAGCTTCGTCTGTTTCAAGAGAGAAGGCGCAAAAGGGAAGTGACATCGTAGAGAAGATGATTCACTCAATGGAAGAGATTAATCACTCAAATGAAAACATCAGGAGTGAAATTGATCACTCTAACCAGGAATTCTCAGAAATTGTAAAACTCATCCACGATATTGGAAATAAAACAAAAGTGATTAACGATATTGTTTTCCAGACAAAACTGCTTTCATTCAACGCCTCTGTCGAAGCGGCGCGAGCGGGAGAAAATGGAAAAGGTTTTGCGGTGGTGGCCGAAGAAGTTGGGAACCTTGCCCGAGTCAGCGGAGAGGCCGCGACTGAAATCAGCGGCATGCTTGATAACAGTATCCAGACTGTTGAGCGCATTGTTCATGATACAAAAATTAAAGTTGATAAGCTTCTGACGGAAGGAAAGACAAAAGTGGAGTACGGAAGTTCTGTGGCCCGCGACTGTGGAGAGATTTTAGAAGAGATCGTCTCTAACGTAAAAGTGACTTCTGATATGGCCCTGGAAATTTCTAATGCCAGCGTTGAGCAGTCTCAAGGGATTAGTGAAATCACAAAAGCAATGGGACAGCTGGACGTTGTCACTCAGGATAACTCGCATACTTCACAAGAGCTCTCTAACGTTGCTGATAACTTAAACAACGATGCCATTGAGTTAGAAAAAGTGGTCTCTGACCTGCTTAAAACAGTAAATGGGGCCGCTTAATTATTGTGGAAGAAAGAAGCGCTCAGAAAGTTCAGTGAGTCCTAATTCGCCTAGGATGTCACTTAAACGCTGGGCCGCTTTTTTCTTATTGGTATCTGGATTGAATTTAGCAATGATGAGTTCATTTTTCATTGAATGCTCCCAACCTACAAGTTCAGTCACAGTCACTTGATAACCGTGGGCCTCAAGTTGCAGGCAGCGAAGAACGTTGGTCAGCTGGCTTCCAAACTCTCTGGTATGCAACGGGTGTCTCCAGATTTCACTCAAAGATGTTTTTGTCTGTGCTTTATTTTTGCGAAGAATAGAAGCGACTTCGGCCTGGCAGCAAGGAACAAGCACCAGGTACTGGCTTTTTTTCTGAAGGGCAAATTTAATCGCATCGTCTGTCGCTGTATTGCAAGCGTGCAGGGCCGTGACCATGTCAATTTGTTCCGGCAGTGATGAATCATTCATCGAAGCTTCGACAGATAGATTGAGAAACTTCATGCGCGGAAATTCGCAGTCGCGGGCAAGTTCAATGGATTTTTTTACCAGCTCATCGCGGGTTTCAATCCCGTAAATAGTCCCTTGTCCCTGACTCTTAAAAAACAAATCGTAAATGATAAAACCCAGGTATGATTTTCCCGCACCGTGATCAACCAGCGTATAGTCGTCCTTTTTTTCTGCCAATTCTTTTAGCATCGGCTCGATAAAATTAAACAAGTGATACACCTGCTTGAGTTTTCTTCGGCTGTCCTGGTTAAGCTTGCCGTCTCTCGTGAGAATATGCAGCTCTTGGAGCAGTTTTACGGATTGGTTGGGTCTTAATTCAGTCATGGGGGGAGATTAGAGAAAAAGGGGGAAATTGTATAGATGGGAGAGGGGAAAAGCGCCGCCCAGTGAATTTTTTTCACTGGGCCTTAAGGGTTAGTGCCCTAATTTTTGCGATTTTAGTTCGAAGGGAGGTAAAATAACTTCTTCTTGGGCAGATAATTTAGCTTGCTCACAGTCCTTAGCGTGGGCCATTGGCATAATTACTAGCGCACTGATAATGGCAATTAGAAGGGCCACTCCAGCGAGGAAGACTTTCTCTTTATCGAGGTTGATCGCTTTCGCTTTTACTAAAGGATTTTTCATAGAAAATTCTCCTTTTTTCCTTTGTTCTACAACCTTAGTATCGTCCCTTTATAAGCTGCGTGATATTCGATAAAATCAATCTCTTCATTCAGAAAATCAATAGATATAAAGTAAAAAATTTGAGAATACTTGGTTTCAAATTAATAACTTCATGTTTTAATCAGGATATGAGCACTAATGACCCCAAATTCTTCCCGATTGAAAGAGGCGAATATGTTGTCGCTCCCGGACTACGCTCGTTAGGCCATGACTTTGGCAACGGAGATTTCGACCAGAAGGTCTTTCTCATTTCGTCTAAATTTAAAGAATACCGCCAAAATAAATTAGAGTGTCGTGCTGAGAGGCTTTCAAAGTATTTTTGCATGAAAGACTTAAGTGCTGAGCGCGTGAATGTGCTGGCGCGATTTTTAATCGAAGAATTAGTCAAAGAATACCCACAGTATTTTATTTTTAGAGAGCAAGTCCTGGAGTGCGTGCACACAGGTGATCGCTTGATCGTCGATAACAATTTTGATTTTGTAAGCTTTCACTCGGAGAACCCAATCTCTCCTCCGGTTGAGCACATTCTCGATGCGCTTTCATTACAAGTGGAAGAAGACATCGCTATGGTTTGCCGAAGTGTAGAGGGTGATGTGGTAAAAGATCATCTCGGTCTACTGCATTTATGCAGCCCAAGCCATTGGTCAGCAGAAGATAAAATCGGGATGAACTTTTTTGATATTCACGTGCCGATTCCCGGCATTGATAAAATCAACCGCGTGGCCGACAAGCTGGTTGAGACCATGATCAATAAAGGGCCTTACGTGCGCTTTATCTGGAGTTTCGTGACTGATCAGAGACTCAATCACCACCCGACACCTCCACCAGGAATTGACCCAGTGGCGTGGAAGGGAAGAAGCTTTAACGAAGACGCCGCTATTCCTTTTTACTTCAGGATTGAAAGACAAGTCATGTGGGGGTTTCCTCATGTCGATGCTTCCCTTTTTACTATTGGCGTGACTTTTATGTCGGGGCTGGAAGTAAAAAATAATCCCTATCAAAGGGATCAACTTATCTCTGCGCTTAAATCAATGTCGCCGGAAAGCCGTGTTTATAAAGGCGTGGCGGGGTGTTTTGATCAATTGATTTCTTGGCTAGAGGCCTAAAAGACTAGTCAGAAACGCACTTTTTTCCCAGCGAAAGCGAAAAATTTTGAGAGCGATAAAATGGATTTATGAAAAATTCATTTTATCCAGGACTCTTCGCGGGCCTTTTTCTTTTGTTCACTCAAATCGCTCAGGCGCAAAGTTTTAGGGACTACTCACACCTTGATCCCGATCGACTTGTTCCTAAAAATTTATTAAAAGAGGCCGTGGCCTATTTTGATTCTCATCTCGAGCAGATAAAAAATCAGCGCTTGATGGGGGTGATTGATTTCAAACAACACAATTCAAAAGAGCGCTTTTATATCATTGATATGGAATCAGGGAGAGTGGAAACTTATCTGACAGCTCACGGAAAAAATTCTGACCCTGATTATGATGGGTACGCGACAAAATTTTCCAACACTCCTGACTCATTAATGAGCTCCCTTGGTTTTTACCTGACGGCCGAAACCTATAATGGTCAAAATGGTTATTCGCTTAGGCTCGATGGCCTTTCAAGCACCAATTCCAATGCCCGCGCTCGCGCCATCGTTATTCATGGAGCAGATTACGTGAAACCAGGAAAGAAAATCGGCAGAAGTTATGGCTGCCCGGCACTGGAGATGCGTTATCACCAGGACCTGATTGACCGCTTAAAAGGCGGAGCTCTTCTTTATGCAGGTCTCGGGGCAACATCGCTTTTTTGAGGTTTTTTAAGCGCCAGTAAATTCCCGAAGAAGCAAAGTAGAATCCCAATAAAAAGTTGGGGAGTAAAGACGATGTTTTCAAACACTGAAGAAATAAGCATCGCAATCACCGGAGAAATAATACTGGTATAGGCCGCGCGGTCTGCTCCAATCGTTCCCACCAATGTCTGGTAGGCCCAGAAGGCCACGACTGTCCCAAAAAGACTCAGGTAAGAGAGAGATAGAAGAAATGATGGAGTGCTCGGGAAGTGAAAACTCTCACCCTGGATAAGCCCGATAATTAAACTAAAACAGGCACCATACAACATTCCCCAGGCATTAAAGGTCATAACCGGAACTTTGAGTTGATGGTTTTTATAAGCAAACATATTTCCAATAGAGGCAAACAGCGTTGCGACGATTCCAATCACAATCCCGAAGATCGTGACTTTATCGGCGCTAAAATTCGCAATCTCTCTCCAGAACAAAAAGATGATTCCAAAAAATCCCATAATAGCGCCATAGATGACGTTTTTATAAATCTCTTTTTTATAGATGAGTTTCATCCCCAGCATATTGAAGTAGATCAGCACGGTAAAAGTTAAGGCCACGAGACCCGAGTTGATGTATTGCTCAGAAACATAAGTCAGGATGTAGTTTAAACAGAAGTTAAAAAGGCCCTGAAGCATAAAAAATTTGTGATTGGCCAGCGGGTATTTGAGACTCTTTTTGATAAAAAAGATGTTGATGGCAAACATCATCAAGGCCGCCAAAACGTAGCGAAAAAAAACGCCAGCAATAGGGCCGGTGCTGTCAATTTGGAATTTAATGACAAACCAGGTTGTTCCCCAGATTAGAGAGCAAACGGAGAATAAAAGTATGTTTCGAGAGTTCATTTTAAAAGCTTTCTCTGCTAGGATTGAAGAACAACTTCATTTTAACTAACGGGTGATTTATGTCATTAGTTTTATCTCTTTTTATCGCACTTATTTCTGGAAATGCTTTTGCTGATGTGGCCAACCCCCTTCGTTTTCCTTCAAACGGAATTAAGTCGCTAAGTGTATCGGTTCCAAAAGGTAAAATTGTACTGGTTTCATCGAAGACACAAAAAGATATCAGTGTGCATGTGGCGGAACAAAACGCTAAAGAAAACAGCAAATGCATCAAGACTATTGGTCTGGAAAATACTCAACTCAACGTCAAGATCACGAGCGAGAATATTATCTTTGAAAAAGCTGACTGCAATTATGATGTGACAGTGACAGTTCCCGTCTCTCAAAGTTTTGATATGAATATTTCTTCAGGCACAGCTGCAGTTACTGTTAAAGACATTAATGGAGTTCTCGACGTTAAAACCGCAACAGGGAGCGTGAGCGTTCTTGGGGATGTTTTAAAAAATATCTCGGCGAAAACAGCAACCGGGGCCATGTCATTTGCTTATAAAACTTGCTCAGGAAGGGCCGACCTGGATTTTATGAGTGCCACTGGCAAGACCACTCTGTCATTGCCATCAAGTTGCAAGATCCGCGTTGATTTTAAGAGTGCCACAGGAAAATTATTTAATGCGATCGGAGAAACCGAAGAATATCAAGTATTCATTAATGGTAAAAGTGCCAGTGGCGACCTTTCTATTGTTAAAATTTAGGCCTGTCTAAACGCGGTCTTATTTCCCAAGGAAGAAAAGTCAGGTTAGAATCTTGGTATGAAAAATTTCTTTACTGTTGATGTTAATCAAAAAATCCTAAGAACAAGTGCCATTTATGGCCTGCTATGGGGTTTGATTGTAACGCTATTCCCTCAAGGATTTTTGCGCCTTTTTGGAGTTGAGCTCTTTTCAGGTGTTGAATTCTGGCAACTCCTGGGAATGGGGGCTGCAGTCATGGGGATAGGTTACTATATCGCCAGCTTTGATTCGGATAGATATTGGCCGATAGTTATGGTCGGGTTACTTTCATCACTCTTGTGCACTTTTGTTTTTGCTAAGGCCTTGATCACTCACAATCTTCCGGCCTCGTTTTCTTTATTTATGTTGCTCAGTCATGCCATCTGGCTGCTTCCTTTTTACTATATTTTACTTTGCGCTTACGACAGTGAGATTGCGGAAGACAGTGAGCCCAAGAAGTTTAGTGACCTGATTAAGTATGTGCGCACTTCCCAAAATGTTTCTCTCTTAGAATTATCGCGCAATCAAAACGTCCTTTTGGTGTTTGTCCGCCATTTCGGGTGCACTTTTTGTCGTGAAACTGTAGCGGAGATGTCTAAAATTGAATCGGTCGTCAAAGGCCACAATCTGACTCTTGTTTTTGTGCATATGAGTGATCTGGAGTCTGGTAACGAATTCTTCTCTCACTACTACGACCATCCGGTTCATCACGTTTCTGACCCCGCTCGTGTTTTATACAGAAGTTTAAATCTAAAGCGCGGGAGCCTTTACCAGCTTTTTGGACCAATGACGTGGATTCGCTATGTTTATGCCGGAATTTTCAAAGGACATGGCGTTGGACGTCTCGAGGGTGATGGCATGCAATTGGGCGGTATTTTTGTTCTTTCTCAAGGCCAGATTCTCTTTGAAGAAAAGGCCAAATCTGCCACTCATATGTTCCATTTGGACACTCTTCCAAAATTTTAGGCCGCCATGCTATGATGGAAGGATGTTTTTTGGTTCACAAAAAACATTAATCCAGGGAGTTTGGTAGATGTGCGGTTTTATCGTAATCGAAGGAGAGTTCGATTCTTCTCAGTCTTCTAGCGTCTTAGGTCCTTTTAAAAATCTTTACAATAAACTCACTCACCGCGGTCCTGATGATCACAAAGTTGTGGCCTTTAAAAAAGGTGTCATCGGTTTTCATCGCCTGGCCATTATGGATCTCTCACCACTTGGTGCGCAGCCTTTTTCTACCTCATCGGGAAATATGCTGGTGTGTAATGGCGAAATCTATAATTACCCTGAGCTTAAAACAAAATGCACAAATCATAATTTTATCTCTCACTCAGATTGTGAAGTCCTGCTTCCCCTTTATGAAATGTGGGGAATGGAAAAAATGGTGCAGTCCCTTGATGCTGAGTACGCTTTAGTTATCTGGGATGAAAAAAAAGGAAAACTGCTTGCCGCCCGCGATCCAATGGGGATCAGACCACTTTTTTACGGAAAAACTAAAGAAGGAAAAATCGCTTTTGCTTCCGAAGTTAAGGCGTTGGTAGATGTGTGTTCTGAAGTCACTCCTTTTCCTCCTGGGCATTATTATGACGGCGAAAAATTAATTTCATACCTGGATCTTTCAAAGGCCGAAAGTTACCACAAGCTTTCAACTCCAGATGTTTTAAAAGGCATCAACTCGCGCTTGCGCGAAGGAGTTAAAAAGAGGCTACAATCAGATGCTGAAATCGGATTTCTTTTAAGTGGAGGTCTGGATTCAAGTCTGGTGTGTGCGATTGCCCAGGAGATGAGTAGAAAACCGATCCGCACATTTTCTATCGGCATGACTGACGATGCGATTGATTCGAAATACGCCCAAGATGTGGCCGATTATATCGGCGCTCATCACACCAATGTCACGATGACTGTGGCCGATGTTTTAGGCGCATTAAGAAATGTTATTTATCACCTTGAGACCTGGGACATCACAACTGTCAGGGCCTCAATTGGAATGTATTTGGTGTGCAAACACATCGGAGAAAAAACCAATATCAAAGTTCTCCTAAGTGGAGAGGTGAGCGACGAGCTTTTTGGGTACAAGTACACCGACTTTGCCCCAAGTCCGGAAGAGTTCCAGAAGGAAGCCGCAAAAAGAATCCACGAGCTTTATATTTACGATGTTCTTCGCGCTGACCGCTGTATTTCTGCCCATTCACTTGAGGCCCGCGTGCCTTTTTCAGATAAAGACTTCGTTCAATTTGTTATGGGGATTGACCCAAAATTAAAAATGAACACGACGGGAATGGGAAAGTTTCTTTTAAGAGAGGCCTTCAAAGCGGGTGATGGAGAAAAGAAACTTCTTCCAGATCACATTCTCTGGCGAGACAAAGCAGCCTTTTCAGATGCTGTCGGACACAGTATGGTGGACGAACTTAAGGCCTATGCCGAAAAACAATACACTGACGAAGACGTGAAAAACGCTTACAAAAAATATCCGTACAAAACACCATTTACTAAAGAATCGCTTTTATACCGCGAGATCTTTGAAGAGTTTTATCCCGGTCGCGCTCATTTGATCAAGGACTACTGGATGCCAAATCAGACCTGGGATAACTGCAAAGTGACGGACCCAAGTGCCCGCGTTCTTCCAAATTATGGGGCCAGCGGGAAATGAGTTTCTACGACATCGTTTTAGAGAATGAACACTTTGTTATTGTTGACAAAAAGGCCATGGTTTTAAGTGTTCCCGGCCGCATGGGCGAAGATGACGGGCGTCCGGTCCTGGGAAAAATCCTGGAGCATGATTTAAAAATTACCATTTATCCGGTTCACCGCCTGGACTTTGAAGTTCAGGGGCTCATTATGTACGCCAAAACTCCCGCCGCCCATAAAGCTGGCAACGCCTGGTTTGAAAAAAAAGAAGTTCATAAGACTTATGTGGCCCTGACAAAACCACTTCCCGATACCCGCGAGATTTTTAAAGTTGGCGAAAGCTACAACTGGAAGTGCAAACTTCTGCGCGGGAAAAAGCGCGCCTATGAAGCTCCTCATGGAAAGGAGAGTCTGACGACGGCCTTTTTAGCAGGCGTTGAAAATGGGGTTTTTCATTGGGAAATGAACCCAATCACCGGGCGCTCTCATCAACTTCGCTACGAACTTTTCCGCCACGGGCACCCGATCATCGGTGACGTTCTATACTCGTCTAGCGAAGAATTCTCTGAAAAAGGAATCGCTCTTCGCGCTTTTAAAATTGATTTTTCCAAAGCTCCTCGCGCGAGAGAATTTTTGCTTCCAGAAATTTTAGAGATTAAAAAATTTTAGATTGCCAGCGTGTTTCGAAAATCTTTATACTAAAAAAAATAACAAAAATTTTTTTACTATGAGGGTGAAAAAAATGGTCGGATCACGTTTGCAAACAATGTGCTTATCACTTCTATTACTGGCTTCTTTTGGAGCAAGTGCCGCTATCGACGGCAGAGCAATGAATGCTCAAGGGGCCAAGAGTGCCCAGATGGTTAACCTAAACCTGCAGTTTAAAGCAAAGAACAAAACGGTCAATTCTGACCTCACAATGCCTTTTTACCAGACAGCGGAACTAGAAAAGAAAGTCGGCGACAAGAACGTACTTGTCGAAATCAACCCACGCCGTGGGAAAAATGCCGATGAAATCGCACTTGAGATGAAATTCTATAAGGCGAGTGGTTCACGTGCGTTCTACAAAAAAGAAATCATCGCGAAAGTTAACCAAGACTCGCGCGTGTCTTTCCGTGGAATGTCGGTAAGAGTAAGACCAGTTCTTAACTAATCCATTACATTTTAGCGATTCATATAATCTATGAGCTGTTTCACAAAAGGGATCAGCTCGATAGAGATAAGCGCAATAATGATGAGCTCTAAAAGGTGGCTTCGTCTTGACGTAACGTTGTCCAAGAGAAGTTTACACAGCTCGGCCATGTTATCGAGCTTATTGTCGATTGAACTCTGCCAGTCGGAGAACCTGAACTTATTTGAGGCCATTCTAAAAACGGTCGAGTGATAAAGATCCCCGATAACCTTAAGGGAGTTTTCTACCGCCTCAACGATCTCGGCGATCTCAATATACCTTTGACCCGCTTCAAGTGCTAAGTCTGTATAGCGTGACGAGAAGATGCTCATCTCCTTAAGTTCTACTGCCGAGTAAAGACCCTTTAATTTTTTATCCAGAAGATCATCGTAGTAGCGCATTTCTAAAAGCTGGTTGAGGGCAAACTCAATGACGTCCGGGATGTCCATCGAGCCGCTTGGCTCAATGATAAAGGCCGAGTTCCAGTCGATGATGGCCAGGTCGTTTTTATAGTATTGCAGCTTTGAAGTGTAGATACGCTCTTTAATTTGCGGAGCGAGCTGGTCTTTTTCTTCATTGATAATAAGGGCCGCAATGTCTTCTTCTACAAGAATGCTCGAAGCGTCCTGGTAGTTATTAGCAAAACTTTCAATGTAGTAGAGGATGTAGTCTTCGTTGACTTCCCACTCATTGATTTTGGCCATGGAGTCTTTAATCTGCAGTGAGAGCTCGCGGGCCTTGCCTCTGGCGTAGACGTCGAGAAGGTCGTAGTTTTGAATGCGATCCGAGATCCCGCGCAATTGATCAATCGTCGTCCCTTCAGGAATCGGAAAATCAAAAGTTATAGAAAGGGCCCCGAACTCCCAGATTTTAGCGCTGACTTCCGGGTTAAAATTCATATCGTGATCAGTGTATGTGTAGTTTCCTAACGACACGCTCAAGGGGTCATTGGATACAATCACGGCCTGTTGGTTGATCTTTTTTAGTTTGAATTTGGAGCGGGCGGCATTTTCTTGCTGGAGGAGCTTCTCGGCCTTTTCCAGGTCAATTTCCTCTCCGATATCGTAAACGCGGTAAACTAAAATGCGGCCTTTTTTGATAGTGTTTTGACTCATAAAAGTATTCTAACATACCTAGATTATTTAGGAATCTTTTGAGTTTGTAGGAATAGTTTTTCCGTCCTCCCCATGCTATAAGAAGGGGGTATTACCCACTTAAGAATAAAACCAAAAGAGTCAGGAATGATTAACGAGAGAATTGCAGGGCTGGTTGCCGATTTTAAACGCTTTAGCGATTGGGAAGAGCGCTACAAGCATCTTATCGAGATTGGAAAGAAGATGCCTGCGATGGATGAAAGTAATAGAATCCCCGCAAATCTAGTGAAGGGTTGCCAGTCACAAGTTTGGCTGCACGCTGATTTAGTGGATGGAAAGATTTTTTTCCAGGCCGACAGCGATGCTTCTATCGTTAAAGGGATTGTCGCTCTTTTAGTGGGCGTTTACTCTGGCTCAACTCCAGATGAAATCTTGATGACGAAACCAACGTTCTTAGAAGATATTGGGCTTCGCGAGCATCTATCGATGTCGAGGGCCAATGGATTAAACTCAATGATGAAACAGATTTCTTTTTTTGCTATGGCCTACAAAGCTAAAATGCAAATGCAAAAATAACGAGAGAGATTATTTATGTTAAATATCAGCCGTCCAAGAAGAAACAGAAAAACCGATGCCATCAGAAGACTGGTGCGTGAAACTCACTTAGGGCCTGCGGATTTAATCGCACCGCTTTTTGTGAAAGAAGGCTCAAACCTTCGCGAAGAAATTAAAACGATGCCGGGAGTTCACCGCTTGTCAGTGGATGAGCTGGTTAAAGAATGCCGTGAACTTTATTCACTGGGTATTCCTTGTGTGTCTTTATTTCCAGCGATCGAAGATAAATTAAAAGATGCAAAGGCAAGTGAAGCCTACAATCCAAACGGCATTTATCAGCGCGCGATCAAGGAAGTTAAAAACGCTCTTCCTGATTTAATGGTTATGACTGACGTTGCTCTTGATCCTTATTCAAGCGATGGGCACGATGGTTTAGTAGACCCGAAAACAGGTGAGATCCTAAACGACCAGACACTTGAAGTTCTGGCAAAGATGGCCATTGTTCAGGCCAACTCTGGGGCCGACATTGTTGGACCTTCAGACATGATGGATGGACGCATTGGTTATATCAGAGACGCTTTGGATGAAGAAAATCATATCAATGTCACAATCATGTCGTATGCAGCTAAATACGCTTCAGCTTTTTACGGGCCATTTAGAGATGCCCTGGGATCAGCTCCAAAAAAAGGCGATAAAAAAACTTATCAAATGGACTACGCTAACGTCAGAGAAGCGCTTCGCGAAGCTTACCTGGACGAATCAGAAGGCGCAGACATCCTGATGGTAAAACCGGGACTGCCATACTTAGACGTGATTAAAACGCTAAGAGACAACACGACTCTGCCGATTGCTGCTTACAACGTAAGTGGAGAGTATGCGATGATTAAGGCCGCGGCCGCTCAGGGAATGATGGATGAAGAAAAGGCGATCCTTGAAATGCTTTGGTCATTTAAGAGAGCGGGAAGTGATATGATCCTGACTTATTTTGCTAAAGATGCAGCTAGATTATTGAACAAATAAAAAAGGGGAGCTAGCTCCCCTTTTTTTATAGACCTGGTACTTTGTTAATTCTCATGACTTTTTCGTAAGTGTTTAGGTGAGAGTTGGTTAAACGTCTCGACTCTAAACATTCTTTCTGCGGATTATAAACGAAGTCTTCCGCCCCTTGAACTAAGATCCCTTCAACTTTTCCATTTCTCTTATTAAAAACCGGTGATCCTGAGTTTCCACCATATGAGTCCAGGTTCGCTGTGAAGTAGTGTGAACGAAGGAAAAATGACCTGATTTTTGTTTCTCTTTCAATGTCATTCATGCGGCTTACCACTGCACCATCTGTCGCTTTCATTGGAAGACCCATCGGGTGACCGATAACGACTAGGGGAGTGTTTAATAAAACACGTCCGAATTTTCTCGTCTTAAGTGGAACATAACCTTCAACGTTGCGGTCTAATTCAATCACCGCGTAGTCGCTTACTTCTTTTTCATTATAAACGTATCTTTGCGTGTTGATTTTTTTACAAGAGTAAACTTGAGATGATTGTAACTCTGTTGTGTTGTCTTTAAATCCAAAGACCCACTTATTATCAGCACATTCTTTTTCGTTAAGCATACAGTGGCCGGCCGTCACTAGTGTTTTTGGACCGACTAAAAATCCTGAGCAGTTTCCAAGTGAAACTTGTTCAGAGAAGCGCTCATCTCCACAAATTTGCGGCATAGAGCTTTTTAAGGGAATGTTTGGGAAGAGAATCCTTTTTGGATTGTTTCTATCTTCAGTTAATCTTCTCTTTGGCACGCGAAGAGCGATTGACTGAGCTTTTTGGATGTATGAAGCATCAGAGTACTGATCGATTTCTACGCGGTCATCATTGCCGTAGATCAGGTCAGTTCCTGGAAGTGAAGCTTCGTCAAAAGCAAGTAGTGGTGATGAAATAGTCAGTACCAGAGATGTTATCCCTAGTGATCTTAAAAAAGATCTCCCCATAAAGGCCCCCCAAGGCTAGTAGCAGAATGTCCCCAGCACATAGATACGTCCCGAGATAGAGAGAGGCAATGGAGGTTGTAAAAGTTTCCCAATAAAAAAGGCCCGCTTGGAGGCGGGCCTTTTGTTAGGTATTTTCGATACTTAGGCAGTGATTAGAACCAGAAAGAAATGCTTGTCGCTAGTTTATAAGCGTCTCTGTTAGCGTTTCTTACGTCTTGAACGAACTTCAGTCCTTTAACACCGTTACTCTCAACAATTTTCTTCTCGTATAAACCACCAAATGTGATTTGAGCAGATTTTGTGATCTTGTACTTGATGGCAGATTCAATCTTGTAAGTCTTGATCTTGTTAGTCACGTTACTCTTATTTTTTTGAGCAGTTGTTGGAGTGTAGTTGTTTGTGAAAGTTCCATCAACTTCTGTAAAGTCAGCATATGTGTGCTGAAGATCTTTTACGTAAAGGCCTTCAACGTTTTCAACAAGAGACCATTTTTCGTTAAGGTAGTATTCCATTCCCACTTGAAGGAAGTACTCATTTTTAGCTTTTGTTGAATAAGATTCGTATGGAAGTTTTGAAGAGAATCCGTATAGAGCATCAACCCAGATTTCCATAACGCTGCTTTCGTAGTTTGCACCAACGTCTACCGCGTAGTTTGCTTTGTTGTGGTATTTATTTTTGTAGTAGAACTGACCGAACGTTAATTTAAGAGAGTCAGTGGCAAAAAGTTCAAGCTTGTTAGCAAGACCCAGCTGTTTGCTTGTGTTGAAAGCTGTGACTTCTTCTGTTCTGTATCCAGTGATTGTCTTCTTTCCACCTGAAGCAGTTGAAGAAACGTACTGAAGTTTGTTGTCTTGGTTTGAATAAAGCTCAGTGCTATCACCCCAAAGAGTGAATTGGTTGATGAAGCCCAGAGAGCGTCCACCATAAGAAGCAGCAAGGAAAGCTTTACGGCTTACTTTTCTGTAGTTGTTGTCTGATTGAATAACTGTTCCGCCATCCTGGTATGAGTTTTCAACTGCACCCCAGTGAAGGTTTTGGAAGCGAACAACACCTTTACCAAGCGATAGTCTTACGTTTGGAATCCCTTTGTAAGTCGCGTAGGCTTCTTCAAAGATGTTATTTTCTTTGTCGAGTTTTCCATCAAGGTCTAGCTTGATAGCAGCAGACATATCGTCTTGTTCGGCGAAGATTTTTAGATCCAGAACTCCAATACCAATAACTGAAGCTCCTCTAGAACCTGCAACTTTCTCGAAGTTTAATGCATCCAGAGCGATAAAGCCGCGTACGGAAGCGTCGAATGAATGTGCCTTGAGTGGCATTAGACAACATGGCGCTAGGATAAGCGTGAAAAGAAGCTTTTTCATAATCCCCCCGGATCAATAAATTAGATGGGGGGATCTATATCATCTATTGCTTTCTTTTTCTATACATCTTTCGACTTCGTCAAAATATGCATGGTACTCACCTTTAACCGGGCAAGAGTCTGAAGCTACGTAACGTTTTGGAGACCCTTCCGTGGTTTGGTGTGAACATGACACCAGTACTGAAGCAAGTGTAAGAATTAGGCCCATTGTGATGACAGATTTCTTCATATCATCCTCCTTTTGATTATTTTACTCCCGTTTTTAATACGGGTGAAGCTAAGAATAGTTGCCTAGTCGACATTTATAAGATTTGTCTAAAATGATTTTAGCGAATTTTTCCAATGTATTTTTTAAAGGAAATGAGAAAGTCCGTGAAATTCCATTGAACGCTTGCGGGCCAGGAAATAAAGACCTTCCATTATAGTTGGGTGTTCGAAGCTCGAACTGATGACGGCGCGGTTTTCGGGATGATTTCTTAACCAAAAACTAACAAAACTAATCCCAAAAAGTGAAGGTTTAATGACCGCGGGCCACGGCAATTCCGGTCTAGCTGCCAATTGTTCAAAGGACTCATCGATGGCCACTGGGATTTCCGCACGTTTTTCAAAAACGAGGGTGTCGTAGAAATTCTTAAAAGGCTCTTCAATATAATCGATATTGTAAAAAGCTCTCTCTGGAATATGAGTCTTGAGAATCTGGTAAAATTCAATCATCTCATTGAGCTCAAACTGGCGGTTGCCATCAAGTCTGAATTTTAATTCAGGATTTGTTTGATGAAGCTCAATCAAAAGATTTCTTGTTGCCAGCAAATTGTGATCAATTTTAATTTTTACACACTGAGAGTTTTTGAACTTTTCCAGTTCATCACCTGGGCGGTAAAGATCGTTGATCAAAATTTCTTCATGAGAAAATAACTGTGGGTGAGTGGTGCGGATCATTCCCAGAAGAATCGCTTCAATATTAAAAAGCGCTTCTGCTTTTAGTGAGTCTAAAAAAGTATCTGAACCCACTAAGTTAAAAAACTTTTTGTCGAAATCAATCGCCGAAAAGTTAAGACTATAGCTTGTGAAGAATCTTTTTATTTTTAAAGAGAGTTCTTCCAGTGAACTTTCATGAAATCCTGGAAGGACAGAGATAAAGTAATCTCTTTCTAAAAGAGTGACTTTTAAAAACCTGTTTTTTGAGATCACTTTGCCTCTCACCGGAACCGGTTTGGTGTAGGAAAGTGTCTCAAAAGAAAGTTTTACATCCATCATAGGTTAAAGCTTACAACCATTCCAATTGCGGCCAGGAGGCAATAAAGCAGATTGTATTGAGCTGTTCTTGCCAGGGCCATATTTAGTTTTGAATCAATTGGGTGATAAAGAATCTGCAGCCACGTCTTGTGGAAAAAGAGCGGCAGAAATAAAACCGGGAAAATCCATTTTAAATGGTAGGCCACCATGAGGTAGAGGCAAACCAGCGTTGAAAGTAAGATAGTGCTCATGCAAAGAGCGCGCTGGAATTTTTCTCCAAAGCGAACAGCGAGTGTACGCTTATTTGTCTCGCGGTCAGAGATGATGTCGCGCAGGTTATTTACTGCCAAGATGCAGGCAGAGATAAAACCTGGGCCCATTCCTGAGATGAGAGCAAGTTTTGAGATCTCATGAGTCTGCAAGTAAGTCGTCCCACTGACGGCAATCACACCAAAGAAAATAAAAGCTGCCACTTCACCAAGACCATTATAAGAAAGTGGGAATGGTCCACCGGTATACCCGTAAGCAAAATAAAGGGAAAGAAGGGCAATGACCATAATGACCGGGCCTCCGACATACATCAGGTAGATTCCCAGAAGAAAAGCAATACCCAATGTTAAAATCAGAGCGTTTTTCATTTTGGTTAAGCTGATTAGTCCAGAGCTCGTCACACGAGTTGGCCCCAGGCGAGTGTCGTTATCTACGCCTCTTAAAGCGTCCAGGTAATCGTTAGCAAGATTTGAAGCAATCTGTAGAGTCAGTGCACACAATGCTGTTAAAACGGCAATCAGCACGTTGATAGACTTAATTTCAACATAGGCAACAGCAAGACCCAGCACAACTGGTGCAAGGGAAGCAAAGAGAGTTTTCGGGCGAATCGCCAGCATCCAATTTTTCATAGTTTGATAGTTCTCAATTGGTCATAGACCGATTTGTTAGTGTTGTGATCGATGAAGATTTCCATCATCGTGTGTGTTGTTTTCTTTTGCATGTCTTTAAAGGCCGACAGGAAGTCTTCGCGGTTTGAAACACCGACATAGTCGATGCCAAAGCTCTCGGCCGTCTTTTTAAAATTTTGCCCGTGTGGACTTGTGATGTAATCCAGGACTGATTTTTCACGGTGAATGGGAAGCAGAGTGAAGATTCCTCCACCATCGTTATTGACCAGGATGATTTTCATCGGCGTCTTTAAGTCTTTTAGGAAATAGAGTGAGTTTAAATCGTGAATGAAAGCGACATCACCCACTACCAGGTAAACTTCTTTTTGAGTTCCATCGATAAAGCCGGCAGCAGAGGCCATAAAACCTTCAATCCCGCTGACTCCGCGGTTTGTGGCGACTTTGATATTTTTTCTGTTCTCATACGAGAAGTAAGCATCAAAAGTGCGCACCACTGTCGAGTTTCCAATATAGAGTGTTGAGTTGTCCGGCATGTGATCGATGATTGTTTTTGAGATGCTCGGGTAAGCAAGCGGGCCTTCATCGATTAATTTAATTTTATTTTTTGAAAGAGACTCAAAGTTCAGGTTCAATTCTTTCTTTGGAAGTGTTGCACCTTCAAAGAAACTCATAATTGAAGTAAGTGTCGAATTGATATGAGCATTGATTCTGATTTTTGTATGGTGAGAAGGGTCTTCTTTTTCCAAATTTAAGTTCAGAGTGACCAGGTTGATCTGAGGAACTTGCTTTAGGAAAGAGTAATAGTGTTTTGAAGTCAAGCGTCCACCGATATGAAACACAGTCTCAGGTGGATTTTTAATCAATTCACTTTGCACTTCGGGGTGATCAAAAGTCGGAAGGGCATCATCAGTTAAGTTGAATGCGTATTTAAGTGAGCTTGAAACATCAAAGTAGGTCGGCCAGTTAAGTGTTTTAACAAACTCTTTGACTGTTTCTGTCGACTCGTGAGGAGCAAGACTTCCGATAACCAGCAATCCTGTTTTTGATTTTTTCAGGATGCCTGCGATTTCAGCAATGGCATTTTTATCCGGAACCGTTTCCAGATTCACATAGCGAGTTGATGGTCCTTCGCGGTTGATTTGAATGTTGGCAAGTTTAATGTATTCCGCAGGAATATTTGTCTGTGTATCTTCAAGCGGGTCCCTAAAAGCACAGTTAAAATGCACCGGCCCTTTTTGTGGGTAAAGAGATTTATTAATCAGGTTTGATAGACTCGAAGTCATGGCCAGCGGGCTAATTTCCGCAGAAGGGGCCCCGAAGTTCATTTCACCCTGGACGTAATCGCCGTAGAATTTTGTCTGATCAATTGTTTGGTTGTCATCACAGAAAGTCAGCTCAATCGGACGGTCTGCAGATAAAACAATCAGTGGTAGGTTTGATTTTTTAGCTTCAACCACCGCAGGCATATAGTTGGCCATGGCAGTTCCCGATGTACAAACCAGGACAGAAGGTTTTCCTGTTGCTTTAGAGTATCCTAAAGCGCGGAAGGCCGCCGCTCTTTCATCCATGCAAAGGATGATCGAGAGGTCTTTGTTGAAACCTTGAAGGTGAGTCATTGCAGCGATCAGTGGAGCGTTTCTCATTCCTGGTGACAGGTAGAACTGGGTGATGTTGTTTTTTAAAAACTCATCGATAATTAAGCTTGCCCAGACGCGGTTGATGTTTTGTGAAAGTAGTTTTTCCATAAATGTTCTTTCCTAAATGACACTCTTGTTGATGACCTTGATAAAAGGCTGCATCTTCACTCCTGTTTCAATCCATTCTTCTTCGGCCACTGAGCCCTGAACAATTCCAGCGCCGCCGTAGACAGTAATGGTTTTTTCTTCAATCAAGGCAGAACGAATGCCCACGGCAATTTCTGAAAACTCTTGTGAAAGCACGCCGACAGGAGCGGCGTAGTAGTATCTTGGGTCTTTTTCAATTTCTAAAATCTTATCCTGGGCCTCTTTGTAGGGAAGCCCGCCGACTGCAGGAGTCGGGTGTAGAAGTGAGATGATTCGAATAGGACTGGTGTCATCTTTTAAAACGCCCTTAATCGTCGCTTGACGGTGTTGAATGTAGGGCAGCTTCATCGTAAAGAGATCAGAGATATCCAGATTCCACAACAGGGGAGAGAGCCTTCTGGAGATTTCTTCTGTCACAATTCCATGTTCGCGGATCAGTTTATCAGAGGAGCGCAGTTCTTCTTCGAGAATTTTATCGTGAGCTTCATCTTTTCCTCTGGCAATACTGCCGGCAAGAGAAATGGTCTCGAGGTTTTTTCCTTTGAGAGTAAAAAGTCTCTCGGGCGTAAAAGAGATAAAAGCTTTGTGGTAATGAAACTGGTGGAAGATAGAAAAGTGCGAGCTTTGTTTGTTGGCCTCATAAAGCTCTTTAAACATCACCAGCATTTCAATCGGTTCATCGTAAGAAAAAATCTTTTTTCTTGAGAGCACGATCTTATCGAGCGTTTTTTTAAAAAAGAGACGATCTGCCGCTGAGATCATCTGCGACCATTCATCACTCTCTGGTTTTTCTTCATACGAAGTCCAGGGACCGACAAAAGACTCCCAGACGTTGTGGTTGAAAATAATGTTGCTTGGACTAGGGGATTGGTACTCTAGAGAATTGTAGACCGTAAGAGTGACAATACCTTTCGTTTTTACAAAGCACCACTCCGGCAAATAAACCAAAGCATCCAGTCCTTCTTCAAAAAGCCCCTGATACACCAGGTGTTCTTTGGGGTGGGTGGCAATAAAATGGTCAATCTCTGAAGGGGGGAAAAGTTTAGATTTTCCCAACCCAAGAAAAGTGAAGTCTTCTTCTTTAGATTCGTAGAAAAAAATCTCTTCTGTGGCGGCAAAAGGCAGCAGGTCGATAAGCGGAAACTCCGGGAATGAAAACAGAGTTTTTTTCTGACTCACTCCCAGATCGATATTTGTTAGTTCCTTGTCTAAGAAACTATGAGCACTCATTACTTCTTATCACCGATGTAAAGAGTCGCGATTCCAAACGTCAGTGGGATCATTTTCAGATCCTGGAATCCAGCGTTTCTCATAAGTTTTAAGAATTCTTCTCCGTAAGGAAAGTCTTCAACACTTTTGTTGAGGTAAGTGTAAGCGTCTTTATGTTTAGAAACGATGTTTCCGATAAACGGAAGCAGGTGTCTGAAGTAGAAGAAGTAAACGTTTCTTACGATGAAGTTTGTTGGGATTGAAAATTCCATAATCATCACGCGTCCGTCTTTTTTTAGTACGCGGTGAATGTCATGAAGGGATTTTTGTGGGTCAGAAAAGTTTCTGATCCCAAAAGAGATGGTTGTTAAATCAAAAGCAGCGTCACCTGAAGGGATGTTCACTCCATCTCCAAGCATCAGGAAGATTTTTTTATCCAGGCCTTTCTTTTTAACTTTCTCAATTCCGATGTCGACCATTCCTTTTGAAAGATCGATACCTGTGATTTTTTTAACTCTTGGGTCGGCCACTAAAGTTAAGGGGACATCTCCCGTTCCTGTTGCCAGGTCCAGAGCATTGATGGAATCTTTTTTTGGCAGATGCTTAAGCATCTTTTTGCGCCAGTAAATATCAATTCCCATCGATAGGGTGTGGTTTAAGAGGTCGTAGGTCCCGGCAATTTCATCAAAAATTTTGTAAGACTCTTTCTTTCTCGCACCAAGTTCCGGATTCGTTTTTGTGTTCATTCTCTCCCCTTATTTAGGTGTCCTTTTTACCTTAAACTTCATGCACATAGCAAGTTTAGGATTTACTTTAATTTAGACATTTGTTAGGCTGTCGCCCACACGGTATGACCTCTCCATTTCCCTGGGGAGCTAAAAGGTTAGTTGTAGGTTAGAATGATTAACGATTTTCTCGAGGCGCTCCCGAAGGAAGCCCTTGAGGGTTCAAAAAACATGGATTTGCAGATTCGCTCAGTGAACGCTCACGGGGCGATTGACGCCGTTCTATCTCAAACCGTTCTCAGAGGCGGAAAGAGACTTCGTCCGCTTTTAACTTTCCTTATGGCCCATTTATTTAGAGTGGATTTTAAGACAGTTACCCCTTATGCAAGGGCCACTGAACTAGTTCACGCCGCATCACTTTCTCATGACGACGTTATTGATAATGCGACAATGAGAAGAGGAAGCCCTTCAATAAATATTCTTGCGAGCAATAAAAAAGCTGTTTTAGCTGGGGATTATCTCCTTTCTTCGGTCATTGTTGACCTGACGAATGCTGGGAACCTGGAGCTTGTTCGCGAAATGTCTCTGGTGATTAAAGATCTCTCTGAAGGTGAATGGTTGCAGCTTGATTTAATCGATGAGCGCAACTACACCCGCGAAGTGATCCGCGAAGTCGCTGAGAAAAAAACATCATCAGTTATGAGTTACTGCTCAGTGGCCCCGGCCGTTTTAAGTGGTGCTTCTAAAGAAACAGTTGAACTTTGCCGCGAATTTGGAAGACGTTTAGGTCTTGCTTTCCAATTGATTGACGACACTCTTGATTACTCAGGAGATTCACTCAAAGATCAGGAGCTGGATTTAAAAAATGGCATTGTAAACGCCGTTGTTTATGAGTTACTTGAAAATAACCCGGAACTATTCGCTCGTTTCAAAGCGGGAGAAAACTTAAAAGACGTCGTTGATGGCGTAGCTTTTAATCCATACGTTGAAAAAATCTCTCACGAAGCTCATGCCCACCTGGCAGAGGCCAAAAATATTCTTGATAAGCTTGAAGTGATTCTTAAAGAAAAAGCAGAGTATAAAAATAATGCGAATGACTTAAAAGAAAGAATCAATGGTCTTGAATTAATCATTTCTTTCATGGCCCTAAGACAGCACTAATTATCTTTTTTGTAGCCAATTAATCTCGTACATATTGTTTTTTAATGTGTCTCTTGGAACCCAATAGTTTCCACTAGTGCATTCCACCGTCGCGCGCCTTGGGCATCGGTCGCCCCAGCTGTTTTTGATTAAATACTCACATTGACCGTTATTTGGATTTTTTCTTCGGCCAATAATAGTTGAAGAGTGGTTTGCTTCAGTTCCCTGGTAATCGGCCGGACTCATGATAAGATCCACATCGTAGGCCACGGCCGCTGGAGATTTCTGAGTTAGGAGTTGATCCAGTTTATCCATCATCTGTGTTTGAGAGAAGTTTTCAATCGCTCTTGTTCCCACGCCGTATTTATTTTTAAACTGGTGGCGTTCACCACAAGTGACATCCAGAAGTGCCGCCATTTTTTTATCGCCAGAGAGTTTGTTTAAAATTTTAATGACCTTATTGGAAAGATCTTTAAAAGGTTGTTGATCGCGAAGCCCGTGTTCACAAATGGTCTGCACTAATGTTTTATCAGGATCAGATAATTCTTCCACCATCGCACTTAGTTTTTCCCAGTCACCACCGGTGTAATTGGTCTGTGATTCGAGGCACAGCCCTTTTCCTTGAAGTGAAACAATCAGAGCTGCTCCGTCGTTTCCACCGACGTCAGTGTATTTTTTGATCTCTTCATCGCGAATGGCCGGGTGATTGTGATACTGCAAGGCCACATCATAAGCAGAAAGGGGAGTCTCTTCAAAAGTTGAAAGCAGATCCGCAGCTGTCCACGCAAAACACCAGTTGAGATTGCCCTGGTTGTTGTTTTTAGGCATGTACTTCGTCTCCACCGTCACATCAGTGCAGTCAGAGGCCAGGGCCTTTAAAGTGAATAGAAGGCTAAAGAGAAGCGTTCTCATAGGGATCTTATCGGTTTGTTTAGAGGAAGGATTAAAAGAGTCGGACAATAAAAAAAGGCCCGGTTTCCCGGGCCTCGTTCGTGCTATAAGTGCTTTGTTTTTATAGTCTACAAGTCTGGCGACCTTTGATGTCGCGTGAACAGTAGTTCAGCGCCTTTCTACAAGCTTCACCTCTAACGTCAGATCCAATTGGACCTGTGTGAGAAGCATTGTATGACTGGATAAAAAATCCAGCTGGGTCGTATCTGTTAGCTGAACAAGTTTCAGTTGTTTCACGTGGAGGACGTGGGTATGGATTTCCTCCGCCAATTCCTCTTGTTACACAACGGCGTCCGTTAGCATCACCTCTTTGAAGTTCATACTGACAGAATTGTTCTGACTGTCTGCAAGCTTCCCATTCACTGTTTCCTGAACCAGAAAAACTTCTAACAGTGTTTCCGTACCAGTCTACCAGGTCAGTTGTACACATGATCACAGATGTTGGTGGAAATGGAGGACGTGGGTTAACTGGCCCGTCGTATTTCATTTCACAGTTTGCATCGTAGTATCTGCCTTGAGCTCTTCCATTTGAAAGGGCATTGCTACAGGCCCAGTTAGCGTCGCTACAAGCAGCGTCTTTAGAGTATGAAGAATAACGAGTGTGTGTCTCGAATTCATACCCATAGCGGTCTTTGATGACGAAAGTACAAGTTTCACCTGCAAAGCTTAGGCTTGCTAGTGAAAGAAGAAATAATCCTAGTAGTGCTTTCATTTTTTTCTCCTGTTTGTTGTTATGTTGTCGTTCTACTTAAAAAATTATCTTGGGAAACGTGGCGGTCTTGGTGGTTTTGGGTCCACTGGACGGCTTGGTTCACGTGGGTCGCGAGGGTAGCTTGGCTCTCTCGGGTCACGTGGATAGTGTGGGTCACGAGGGTAACTTGGCTCTCTCGGGTCGCGCGGATAGTGTGGCTCACGTGGGTAGTGAGGATCGCGCGGTGGATTTGGGTACGTTGGGTATGATGGATAGCTTGGATACGATGGATAAGAAGGATAGCTTGGGTATGACGGATACGATGGATAGCTCGGTGTGCTCGGGTATGATGTCGATGTAGATTTCACCGCACATTGAGCATAACGATAGTAGCCTCTTGATTGATAGTCAGAGAGTCTAACTGAACAATCATACATAGCATCGTCACAAGCTGCATTTGTAGAGTATGACGATCTTGTGAAAGTGTCGTACTCATAAGTGTAGCTTCCAGAATATTCGCGAATAACAGTTGTACAGTAGTCTGCACTTGCTGCTGCTGAAAAAAGTGATAGTGCTGTCAGCACTAATGTTTTTAGTGTCCCTTTCATCTTATTTACTCCTCTAAAGTAAGATTCCTACAGGGGGATTTATCTGAGTATTTGGGATTTTACAAACTGAGTCAGCACAAAATATGCAAAAGGGCCGGTTTCCCGGCCCTTTGTAAGTATTTTTTTCACGCTTTTAGGGAATCAGTTTCCTTATGGCACCAGCAATCTTGAGACTCTCTCAAGACCAATCGTTCTGATGAAGCCCGCAAGCTTTGGACCTTTCTCGAGCGAGATCAGTTTTTTATAAAGAAGTGTGAAGACGGCCATTGGCTCTAATTCGTGCGCATGGATCATTTCATACATTTTTTCGTGAAGAGCTTTATCTTCACTGATGTTGTTAAACTCTGCTTTTAAATAGCCGTTTAGATCGTTTAAAAACGCTGTTTCTTTAGCAGTTAAATCCATCTTCACTGGTTCTTTGTTCAGTGAGAATTTAAATTCGTCTGGTGCAGAGTTTTCGATCCAATAAGCAGCGCGGACAGCGCGCTCCTGGAAGCGTCTTTCATCGCGTTCGTTTTTGATTTCGTTGTTGTAGAAACCACGTGCGCGTTTGACGTCAAGGTCGTTGATCTGAAGAACGTTACAAAGGTGACGGAATGCTGGCTGGAACGGCATCGTCGCCGGGCGCTCACCAATTTGAGAAAGTTCATAAACTCTCTTTGCCATCGCGACCTTTTTTTCATTACCTGGTTCAAGATCGTAGGCCATTCTCTCCATTCTATCGAAGTCTTCGTAGTTTTTGATAACGTCTAGGTCAAACGATAGACCGAAGTCGATGTTTGTCTTATAAGACGCAAAAATCCAACGAACCATCTCCGGCTCATAAACGTCAAGAACGTCATTAACCGTGACCAGGTTTCCTTTAGAGGATGACATTTTTCCGCCCATCCCTTTAATAGAGACGAAGTCGTATTGCAGGTACATTGGCGCTTTCCATCCGTAAACGTCAGCAACAATGTCTTTAGCTGTTGTGAATGATCCCCCTTGAGACGAGTGGTCTTTTCCACCTGGCTCAAAGTCAACTTTTTCAACTGACCATCTCATCGGCCAGTCCATACGCCATGGAAGTTTTGCTCTCGATGTTGTGTCGAGGTCAATTTCTCCAGTGTGCTTGCAGTCTTCAGCATCACAACGGTACGAAAGCATTTTTACACCATCGTATTTTGTTGCTGTCGTTTTATCTCTGTTACATTTTTCACAGTATACAGAAACCGGCATCCATGACTCTGGAAGCGGCTCTGATCTCCACTTGTTTAGGATGCCAGCGATGACATCTTTTTTAGCAAGTGTAAGTTTGATTTGGTCTTTGTATCTTCCAGAGCGGTATTGGTCCGCTTGGTAAATCGGCTCTAGCTCAATTCCCATTTTCTTTAACTGCGCTTCAAACGAAGCTTCGTGGTGAGCAGCGTATGACTTGTGCTCGCCGAATGGATCTGGAGTATCAACGATGGGTTGGAATAAATATTTTGCCAGCTCCTCTTGTTTTGGAAGGTTTGCTGGAACTTTTCTAAAAGTATCGTAGTCATCCCAAGAGAAAATAAAGCGAACTTTTTTTCCGCGCTTTTTTAATCCACGGGCCACAAGCTCAGTTGTCATTACTTCGCGGAAGTTCCCGAAGTGAACAACACCAGAAGGAGTGATCCCCGATGCTAGTGTGTAAGTTTCTTTGTCTTCCTGGCGGATAAGTTTATCGGCCGTAAGATCTGCCCAGTGAACAGCGTCGTTTAGTGCTTGAGACATAGTCTATTGTCCTTTTTGTTATTCAAGTCCAAGGCGAGCTTTTAGATCGTCTTGTGTGAGAGTTCCTTTTTCAACTTCAGTATTCACGATAACCAGAGCGCGCTGGTACGTTGGACGCTCTTCCGCGATACAAAGTGAGAGGTCGATGTGCTTTTGATTTTTAACTTCAGACCACTTAACGGCCTTTCTAAGAAGCGCTACCGCTTCATCCAGAGACATAGTTGTCATGTGATTTATCCTAAAAATTAACGGCCCTTAGCTTCCTAAGTAGGCTTTCTTGATTTCAGGGTTAGATAATAATTCACTCGAAGCACCCTGCAAAGTGATTTCGCCATTGGTAAGAACATAAGCGCGGTGAGATATTTTTAGCGCAAGATTGGCATTTTGTTCAACCAACAAAATGGTCATCCCCAGCTGATTAATCTCAGTGATGGCCTTAAAAATAGTTCCCACAAGAATAGGCGCAATTCCGAGTGAAGGCTCGTCTAATAAAAGAAGCTTTGGTTTACTCATGTAAGCACGAGCAATCGCAAGCATTTGCTGTTCTCCACCGGAAAGAGTTTGGGCCAGCTGGTTTCTGCGCTCCAAAAGCTTAGGAAAGAGGTTGTAAACAAAATCTAAATCTTTTTTGATCTCTGCTGTGTCTTTGCGCAAGTACGCGCCCATATCCAGATTTTCTTTGATGGAAAGATTGGCAAAAATCTGGCGGCCTTCCGGCGACTGGGCAAGCCCTAGGGCCGTGATGCGATGAGCAGGAACGCGGTCGATTTTTTGGCCGTCAAAAATGATCTCGCCCGATTGAGGTTTTAAGAGTCCAGAAATCGTGTGCAGGGTCGTGGTTTTTCCCGCACCGTTACTTCCTAAAATCGTGACGATTTCGCCTTGATTAATAGAAAGAGAAATATTTTTTACAGCGTGGATGTTGCCGTAATACGTGTTGATGTTTTTTAACTCTAACATGCTCATACACCCTCCAGGTCTGCACCCAGGTAGGCCTCGATAACTTTTTTATTGTTCTGAATTTCTGCCGGCATTCCACTGGCAATAAGATTCCCGTAGTCGAGAACGTGGATTTTTTCAGCAATCTGCATGACGAGATTCATATCGTGTTCAATAAGAATCACAGAAATTTTAAACTGCTCGCGGATAAAACGGATGAGGTTTGAGAGCTCTTTTGTCTCTGTCGGGTTCATTCCGGCCGCGGGTTCATCTAGTAAAAGAAGTTTTGGTTTTGTCGCCAGTGCGCGGGCCATTTCCAGTTTTCTCTGGGCCCCATAAGGTAAATTTTTGGCCAGGTAATCTTTTTTATCGTCGAGATGAAAAAGTTTTAGAAGCTCAATTGAGTCAGCTTCAATTTTCTTTTCTTCTTCGCGGTACTTTTTAGTTTTAAAAATCCCATCAAAGAACGAGTAGTTGATTCTGGTGTGACGGGCGATTTTAATATTGTCGATTACCGTCAGGTTGTTAAAGAGCCTGATGTTTTGAAAAGTTCTGGCGATTCCTAAATCAGTGATGGCCGAGGCTTTTTTTGCATTGACCAGTTGGCCATCAAAAGTCACTGAGCCTTCTGTTGGAGTGTAGATTCCGGTGATAGTGTTAAAGAGTGTTGTTTTCCCCGCGCCGTTAGGCCCGATGACGGCAACCAGGTCATTGGTCCCGACAGAAAAAGTGACATCTTTAACGGCCGTTAATCCGCCGAATCTCATCGTTACATTTTTAACTTCTAAAAGAGACATTAAGCTGCTCCTTTAGTTAGTTTTCCTCTTTTAAAAGAAAACTCGTGTGGCCCAAAAATCCCCTGAGGGCGTGTCAGCATCAGGATAATCATAAGCGCAGAGTAAATCGACATTCTCCATGTCGAGATGTCTGAGCCGATAAATTTTAAAACTTCCGGCAGAAGAGTCAGGATCACGGCCCCAACGATTGAGCCAGTCACAGATCCCTGGCCGCCTAAAATCACCATAACTAAAATACAAACACTCCACATAAAGTTGAAGTTATTTGGGTGAAGGAATTGTTGGTCGTGGGCCACTAAACTTCCGGCGATCCCGGCAATACCGGCACCGATGATGAAAGAGAAAAGTTTAAAACGAAAGAGGTTAATCCCCATCGTCTCAGCGGCAATTTCATCTTCGCGGATAGAAATAATAGCGCGGCCAAAGGCCGATTTTTTTAAGTTCAACATAAAGATGGTGACGATAACGGCAACACCCCAAACCCAAATTCCATTGGTCCATTTAGGAATGTTGGTAAAACCGCGAGGCCCACCAATGCTTTCAGTGTTCATGATAATAATGCGCAGGATTTCACTAAACCCAATAGTGGCAATAGCGAGGTAGTCGCCTTTTAAGCGCAGGCATGGCACTCCGATTAAGAGCCCACAAAGAGCAGCGGCAGAAAAACCCACCCCCATGCTGATAACCATATTCATCGCAGGGTGAAGTGGAAGTGCAAAATAAACACCATAGACAGCGCTGGCATAAGCGCCTACGCCCCAGAAACCTGCATGCCCTAGTGAAAACTGGCCGCAGTATCCGTTGATTAAATTAAGGCTTAATGTCAGCGTAATGAAAATCCCTACCAGGGTGAGAATCTGTAAGTAATAATCCATTAGTTTTCCCTAAACCTTTTCCTTCACGTTTTTACCAAGGATTCCTCCTGGCTTAATGAGAAGAATAATAATGAGAATAAAAAACGACACCCCATCTCTGAAGCTCGATTTATATAACCCGGCCACCATGTTTTCAGCGATACCTAAAATGTATCCACCTAAAGCGGCACCAGGGATCACTCCGATCCCGCCGACAACGGCAGCAACGAAGGCCTTAAGACCTAAACTCATTCCCATCATAGGCTCAACAGACATCGTGTAGCCCATGAGGATTCCGGCAAGACCCGCAAGAGTAGCTCCCAGAAAGAAAGTGAATGCGATAATTTTGTTGGTGTTAATCCCCATGAGTTCAGCGGCCTTTAAGTTAAAAGACGTCGCTCTCATGGCCACTCCAATTTTTGTGAAGTGAGTAAGCCACCAGAGGAAAGCGAGGATTGAGAGAGTCAGAGCAAAAATAAAAATCTGAATATTAGAGACGCTGATTTCACCAAAGTTATAAACCACTTCAGTAAAAACTGGAGGGATTGTTTTTGGATCAGCACCAAAAACTAACTGGCCTGTGTACTGGAAAAAAAGTGAAGTCCCAATGGCCGTAATGAGCGCCGGGATTCTTCCTTCGTTTCTAATGGGCCTATACACCATGCGCTCGACAATCAGAGCGACAATTCCTGCTCCAAGCATGGAAGCGAGAATCGCCACAGGCATCGGCAGGTTTAACTTCAAAGCGAAGTAACCGCAGAAGGCCCCGAGCATAAGAAACTCGCCGTGGGCGAAGTTAACTAAACGGATGATCCCATACACCATGGTGTAACCCAGGGCCACGATCGCATAGAGCGAGCCCTGGGCAATACCATTGATTAAGTATTGAAGACAATCCCATAAAAAATAGATTGTGTTCTGACTCATTATTACGGGTTCACTCTTGAGTGGAAGACGTACCCTGAAGGTGTAGCTTCAAGAACTACAGCAGACTTCGTTGGGTTTCTGTCTTTATCAAAAGAGATTGTCCCAGTAATACCCTGGTATCCTTTTGTTGCTACAAGAGCAGCGCGGATATCAGCAGGCTTTGTTGATTTTGCTCTTTTAATAGCATCAGCAACAATTCCTAGAGAGTCGTATCCAAGGGCCGCGAACGATCCTGGTTTTGAACCGTAAGCTTTTTCGTAATCTTTTACGAAGTTTTGTACCACTGGAGATTTATCATCTGGAGCAAAGTGGTTAGAGATGTATGAACCTTTAACTGCTTCACCAGCGATTTCGAAAAGTTTTGGAGAATCCCATCCGTCACCACCAAGGAATGGAACGTTGATTCCCTGAGCGCGAGCTTGTTTTAGCAGAAGACCAACTTCAACGTAGTATCCTGGAACGAATACGAAGTCTGGGTTAGCTCTTTTTACTTTTCTTAAAAGAGACTGGAAGTCAGTGTCTTTAGCAGCGTAAGTAAGTTCTTCTGTTGAGGCCATTTTTCCACCAAGCTTTGTGAAAGCTTCAGTGAAAGACTTCGCTAGACCTTTAGAGTAGTCAGATGTGTTTTCAATTAGCACTAGACCTTTTGTTTTCTTCAGGTTTTCAACAGCGAATTTCGCCATAACTACACCTTGGAAATCATCAGTGAAACAAGCGCGCGTGATATAGTCACCAACTTGAGTTACTTTTGCATTTGTTGCAGTTGGAGTGATGAATGGGATTTTTGCTTCCTGAACAATAGGAGCAGAAGCTAGAGCAAGAGAAGAAGTTGGAGCTCCGATCATTACCGAAACTTTATCAACAGAAAGAAGTTTTCTTGTCGCGTTTGTCGACTCGATAGCTTCAGACTTGTCGTCTTCAATAATCAGGTCGAATTTTTTTCCGCCCGCCATTTTTTTCATTTTTTCGTAAGCTAGTTTAATACCATTTGCATTTTCCTGGCCGAAAGTAGCAGTTGCACCAGTCATAGGTGAAACAACTCCGATTTTAAGGTCAGCAGCAAAGGCAGAAGTCGTAAGCAGTAGGAACATTGATGTTGCCAACAATCTGTGTGGGCCCGATCTCATTTTCATTAAGCACTCCTTTGTAAAATGAAGTAGATGCATTTTGTCGATTAATTATTTAACAATAAATACGGTAACATACAGGATCATGTTGTAAAGAAATTTACACGACAATTATTTAGATAACGTAACTCATTAAAATGTCTGAGTTTTTTGATAAAGATTAAGAGAGGTGCCCACCAGCAATATACTCAGTCTATGTTTTAAAAGGTGAGAAGGCCTTTTAACGAAATCGAGGATGGTAGCGAATGATGAATAAAGAGGATTTCAAACAGACCCTGATTAAACAGTACTCCGAGGTCATTGAGGAGATTATTGTTGAAAGTGAATCAGTTTATAGGTCTCAACTGGATTTTAATGAGCTAGACTACAGAGTCAGAAGCTTAATCCAAGCTGCTAGAGTCGACGGCCTTGAAGAGGGCATAATCTGGGATATTTTAGAAAGAAGAGTTCCTGATTACTACAACTTCGCCATGAGTGCATCTTACGGCACTAAAATCGCTGCTTAATTCCTTAACATTTCAAAATTAATTTCTTATAGTGCCTCCACCATACTTTGGAGGCACTATTATGAAATTTCTTACTCTATTAGCTCTTGCTTTCTCATTTAATACTTTTGCTAACACAACTATCGAGAGAACTTTCGATGGAAAAAATGCTGTTTGCCAAATTAAAGGCGATGTCGGCAGACGCGCTTACACGGCGACAATCGAATCTGAAAAAGTGGTCGACAACAACCGTGAACTTTCTCTTAGAATCCACCTATACAAATGTGCTGAAACTGATAAGGGTCTTGCTCTTGTAAAGACAACTCCTTCTGAAGTGACTCACAGTTATGTTCTTCTTCCAAACGGAGAGCTGGGACAGACAAACAATACTGTTATCTGGGCAAAGTTTTTCCTGACGGATAAAAACGAAAAACTTCTTGGTAAATCTGACATCAACTTAAATTTAGACGATGTTGTTTTAACTTATACAATTGATAAAAACATCGATAGCGCTTTTGTCCGCGCTACATTTAAAAACTCAGTAGAGCTTCCAACTGGTGAAGTCCTAAATGATATTTTTGAATACTACGGTGGATTTGTTGTTAGATTCGCAAAGTAATTTGCCAAAATAATTCGCAAAAAAAAGGCTCCCTCGGGAGCCTTTTTTATTTGTCTATTTATAGAGAAGAATTCCTTCTCTTTGATTTAAAAACTTTTCGTGTCCTACTGTCTCAAGCTTTTGCAATTCCGAATAAGATCCCAGGTTATTCACCCAGTGTCTGATCGTGTCTGTACCGTTGATTAAATCGATGGCCAGTTTGTGGAACTCGTATTCATACGGCTTGCTGTGGAATTCAAATTTATCTCCCAGCTCGCGTTTAAATTCGCGGCAAAGCATTTGAGAAACACTCCACGACTTAAATTTTGAATTCACTGTCGGATGGATGTGAATCCCGCCGCAGTTTTGGCCTTGATGCTTTTGGAATGTCGGCAGGAAGATAATAGGGCGCAGGTTAAAGCCTTCTGTTAGCCCTTCTTCATGAAAGCGCTTCATCACGCGCTCGCAGAATGAAAAGGCTTCAATTCCCGGGTATCCGGCGATTTCAAGCGCTCTGGTTGTCCCTCTTCCTTCAGAAACATTTGTCCCTTCAAAAAGAACTGTCCCGGCAAAAGTGATGGCCCCTTCCATGGTCGGAAGGTTTGGCGAAGGAAGAACCCATGGCAGACCTGTGTCTACCCAGTACATATCTCTTTTCCAATTGGTCATCTTTACAACTTCTAAGTTGCAGTCTGTTTTTAAAACATTTTTTCCGAACATTCCCACTTCTCCCATTGTCAGCGAGTGACGTTGAGGAATAGGGTAGCGTCCTACAAATGATTCGTAGCCTGGTTGAAGAACCGTTCCTTCAATCATTTCTCCACCCACTGGATTCGGGCGGTCTAAAACGACAAGCTTGATGTCTCGTCCAGCGCATTTTTCCATGATCAGTGAAAGCGTTGAGATGTAGGTATAAACACGCGTTCCAACGTCTTGTAGGTCGATAATGAGTGTATCGAGACCTTTTAGCATTTCATCAGTTGGAATTCTTGTTTCTGAATAAAGTGAGTACACAGGAATTTTAAAATACGGATGAACGTAGTGGGCCGTCTCCATCATGTTGTCTTGAACGTCAGTCACGAATCCGTGTTGAGGTCCAAAAAGTTTTGTCAGGCGAGACCCAAAAAGTTTTTGCAGGAGAATAACCCCTGTGTTGAAATGAGAGTCAATCGAGGCGCTATGGCAGAGATAACCGATATTTCCTTTAATGCTATCTTGAAGGGATTTTTCATTCACTAATCGCTCAAGACCAGTCACAACTTTTGTCATGTTAAACTTCCTAGATTCCTTGCAGTTTTGCTTAGATTTTTAATACTTTAATTCTGGTTGTGAGCTGAATTTTTGTAAAGATAAAAGAAAAAACAAGATAATATCCGAGAGAGATGCTTAAGTAAGATAATGAAAGAATTTGCAAAGCATTAATGTCACTTCTTCGGGAATCTCATCATTGAAAACACCTGGAGAAAAAGATACTATTTTCTCTAGAGAAACACACTCACGAAACACAACACACACAAAGGACAAGTTTATGAAACAGTACCACGATTTGATGGATCATGTTCTTAAGCACGGACACCAAAAAGAAGACCGCACAGGAACGGGAACACTTTCAGTTTTCGGATACCAATGCCGCTATAACCTGGCCGAAGGATTTCCTTTAGTCACAACAAAAAAGCTGCACTTAAAATCAATCATTCACGAACTACTATGGTTTCTTCAAGGTGAAACCAATATTAAATACCTAAAAGACAATGGTGTAACGATTTGGGATGAATGGGCAGACGAAGATGGAAACCTAGGGCCTGTTTATGGCTCTCAGTGGAGATCTTGGAAAGGCGCTAACGGAGAAACTGTAGACCAGATCACATCGGTGATTAACCAAATTAAAAAGAACCCGGACTCAAGACGCCTTATCGTTTCAGCATGGAACGTGGCCGAAATTGAAAAGATGGCGCTTCCTCCTTGTCACGCTTTTTTCCAATTCTACGTGGCCGACGGTCGCTTATCATGTCAGCTCTACCAAAGATCAGCTGATATTTTCTTAGGTGTTCCATTTAACATCGCTTCATACGCACTTCTAACGATGATGATTGCTCAGGTAACTGGACTTCAGTTAGGTGACTTCGTTCACACTATGGGAGACGCTCACTTGTATTCAAACCACATTGAGCAGGCAAAACTTCAGCTCTCTCGCGATTTTAGAATGTTGCCGAAGATGACGATCAATCCTGATATTAAAAATATTTTTGATTTCAAATTTGAGGACTTTAAACTTGAAGGATACGATCCGCATCCAACAATTAAAGCTCCCATTGCAGTTTAAGGGATAAAGAATCATGCATGTTTCTATGGTAGTGGCCCACGGGCCAAAAGGTGAGATTGGATTAGGCAATAAACTTCTGTGGCATATCCCGGAAGATTTGAAGAATTTCAAAAAACTCACTGTTGGAAAAATGATTGTGATGGGAAGAAAGACTTACGAGTCAATCGGACGTCCATTGCCAGATAGAGCAAACGTGGTTATTACCCGCGATACAACTTTTAAACCAGATGGGGTCATTGTTATTCATGACCCCATGATGGCCTTCGATCTCGCTCTTGAAGCTGAGTCAGACCTGGAAGTCGATGACTTCGAAATGGTGGTTATCGGCGGAGGAGAGATCTTTAATTTCTTCCTGCCATATACGCAGAAAATTTATCTCTCAGAAGTGCCTTATGAAGGGCCTGCTGATGCGTTTTTCCCTCCGGTGGATTACAAGGAATGGGAAGTTCTAAAGAAAGAAGAATTCAAGGATTTTACTTTTAAGATTTTGGATCGCATTTAAATCCTGACCATATCCTAACCATTCATCTATTGAATCCCATTTTAATTTAAGATAAAAGTGCCCCATAAAAAACTATGGAGGCACTTATGAAAAAAATGATTCTTGCCCTTGTCCTGGCCATGACTGCACAAGCAAATGCTTACACTCTTGTTTCAAACCACAAGTTTGGAGAAGTAGAGATCGAAAAATACCTAAATACAAAACTTGCTAAATGTTCACTGGGATATGCTGATGAAGTCTTCACAGTAACAAACGTTCAGACAAGAGAGCACAGAGTAGACCAAGGGATCATCGACGTTTATTACACGATCACTCTTAAATATGAATCGGTAAGAAACGACGTGATCCAAAATGGATTAGTGGTAGAAATCCTCGATGCTGATTTCGACAACTGGAGAGAGTACTCAGAAAAACTTTCGTTTGAAGTTCTAAAAGACGAAAACTCTTTCTGTCGTTAAGATTTAGCGATGAGCTTTCGCTTCCTTTAAGTCTAAGTCATAATCTCGTGCCCAGTTTTCTGGGTGCGAGTTTCCAAAGGCCTTCACTCCACAGTATGTCTTGGCCGCATAACTTAAACGTTCTTCTTCTCTGGTGAATTCTAAGTAAGGCACGAAATTGCCATAACCTTTTTCAAAGAAGCTTTCATCACCATTCTTGTATGAGTAGTTTTCGCATTGGCGGGGATTATTTGAATCAATAAGCCCAATTTCGTATCCGCCACCATCGACTTTTTTCATGTTCGTAATCAGCCAGGCATGAGACGTGATGCCTTTGATTTGGAGTTTTTGGTAAGCAATCTTTTTATTGACCACCACATAGTCAAAAACTTTATCCATCATGCCTTTTAAAACATCTGGCTTAACTTTTGTGTCGCCTTTTAGTCCATCAATCCAGCTTCCTAAAACTACGCCATCGTAAAGCTGCCAGCTTTCCAGCTCGCTTAGGATTTCTTTTTTATAAGTTTCACTGAAGTCAGAGAAATTAGAGAAGCCTGGAATGGTAAAAACCTTTTGTCCGCTTCTGATTTCTTTAATCAGGGCCTTCACTTCAGAGGCCTTTGGGCGAGGAAGATCTGGTCTAAAAATCGAAAGATAAAAGATGTTGCGCTGAAAACGCGAGTGCCACCAGCACACACCACCGTTAAATAGTCCTCCCTGATTTTTAAAGGCCATCAGGTTGGAGCTATCGTCTGTGTAGGTGGCAAGGATGCTGTCGTCTTCAAAACGGGCGCAGAACTCGTTTTTCGTCGTAGGCAGGGTGCCGGCAAAAGTATTAGCACAGTAAAAAGAAAAGCAAAGCACAGCTAGGATAAAAATTGATTTTTTCATTCCTAAAGAATGAAGAATCAAAAGGAGAGTGACTACTTAAAAAAACTATCACGACTAAAGAGGTCGGATAATCTTACTCAATGATGATGTCGTTTTTTAGTTCGTTCTTTTTGGCCCCTTCGCTTTTTGGAAAATAGTTTTCCAGGATGTCGCTTGCGGCGTTGATGGTGTTTTTTAGGGCAAGAACAAAATCGCCTTCTTTTACTTTTTCAATGAACTCGGAAGTGATTTCATCCCAGATTTTCTGATCGACTTTTTCTTTTACGCCGACGTCAGTGATGATTTTAATTTTGCGCTCTAGTAGAGAAATAAAAATAAGAACGCCGTTATGCTTGTCTGTCACGTGCAGGTTGTGCTCGTAAAAAGCTTCAATCGCTCTTTGAGTGACTTCAAATTCGATTTCTTCTTTAGTGATCAGGAGTCTTGTCACAGCTGGAATATTCCCCAGCCAGTAACCGATAAAAAGTCCTGGGACTTGGATCCATAAAAAATAAATTGGGTTAATGATCGCTAGCGGAGAAAAGTAGAGCCCTAGAGAAAAAAGAAAGGACACGATAATTGCCGCTCGCCAGTGGGCCGCAGGGTAATTATCTGATGTCGATACAATCATCGGCACCAATTCACTGTGAGATTTTTTCTCTGCTTCAGTGATAAGTTTTTTAATCTGCTCTTTGTCTTTTGCTGAAATCATATATGCCTCTAAAATTATTTTTACCAACTACCACTCGAGCCACCGCCGGAAAATCCGCCGCCGCCTCCGGACCACGAGCTTCCGCCACCGCCTCCACCGAGACCGCCTCCGCCACCCCAGCCGCCGTAGTATCCACCGCGACCACCTCGTCCACCACCACGAATGTTAGGGAAGAAGAATTGCAGAAAGAAAATCAGACCAAAGATGGCAATAAGAACCATCGGCGCACTTCCTTTTCTTTGGTGTCGCGGTTTAATTTGTCCGTTGAAATCGAGTTTTTTGCCATCGGCCTGGGCCATCAGGGCAAGACCTAGAGCGACTCCGTTGTCGTAATCACCTTTTTGGAAAAAAGGTTTTACTTCATCGAGAATCCTATTGGTGGTTAAGTCGGTAAGTGTGCCTTCAAGTCCACGTCCCACTTCAATGCGCATTTTCCTATCATCTAGCGAGATAAGAAAAAGAGCAGCGCGGTCATCGCCTTTTTTTCCAAGCTTCCATTCATCGACGACTTTAATCGAATAGGACTCAATTGTTTCATCAACTAACTTATCAATGATGAGAACTTGAAACTGGATGCCTTCAGTTTGGTTAAGATTTAAAAGGGCCCCTTCAATCGCGCGAAAAGCATCGCGAGAAAGAAACTGTGCCTCATCCACCACTGGGCCTGTAAGGGCCGGCACCTCAAGCGCAAAAGCGCTCAGGGTGCACAGGCAGAATAATAAAAGTGAAGTGAGAGTTTTTTTAATCATTAGAATTTAACTGCTGGAGCTTCTTGAGCTCTTTCTAAATTTTCCACTGCAAATTGTGGCTTCTTCTCGTGCTTTAAGAACAGAGAGTTGTACCAAGATGTCGGAGGTACAGTCACCAGGTTGTTAAAGTTTTGAATAGCAGCGATATAGCGGTTTCTTGCTACTGTGATTCTATTTTCTGTTCCTTCAAGTTGAGCTTGCAGGTCGCGGAAATTTTGGTTTGCTTTTAGGTCAGGGTATTTTTCAACTACTACCATTAAACGCGATAAAGCAGATGATAATCCACTTTGAGCGTCCTGGAATTTTTTAAGGTTTTCTGCGTTTAACTGATCAGCTGTAAAGTTAACTTGTGTAGCTTTTGCACGAGCTGAAACGACTCCTTCCAGAGTTTCTTTTTCGTGTTTAGCGTAGCCTTTGACCACTTCTACCAGGTTAGGGATAAGGTCTTGGCGTCTCTTGTATTGGTTTTGTACTTCCGCCCAGTCAGCGTCTACCTGATTCAAGGCAGTTGGGATACTCTGCATCCCGCAAGAAACCGTAAAAAGCATGATGACTAATAGTGATAAATATTTCATAAGTAACTCCTAGGGTAACTCTTTTGAATTAGAATAAGGTTATGTCAAAGAATAAGAAAAGTGAACTGCTTCTACCAGTAGGAAACATGAATATGTGCCTGGCCGCCATTCATAATGGCGCTGACGCTATTTATGTCGGTATGCCTCACTTTAATGCCCGCGGAAGAACTACCGATTTCTCTGTAAGTGAACTCAAAGAAATGATCGAGTTGTGCCACCTATACGGTGTAAGAGTCAACCTCGCGTTCAACGTTGTTATTTTTCAAGATGAATTATCCGAAGTCATAAAATTATTAAAAGAAGTTTTACCACTAAGACCAGACGCCCTGATTGTTCAGGACGTGGGACTGGCAAAACTCGTTCGCGATATGGCCCCTGATCAAGTGATTCACGGCTCAACTCAAATGACCGTGACCAATCACGAGGCGATGAGTTTATTAGACGATCTCAAAATTAAACGCTTCGTTTTAGGAAGAGAAGTTAGTCTTCCAGAAATGCGTGCGATTAAAGAAAAGACGGACAAAGAGCTGGAAGTTTTTGTTCACGGTGCTCTTTGCGTGGCCTATTCCGGCCAGTGCTTTACCAGCGAGAGCATCGGAGGAAGAAGCGCCAATAGAGGCCAGTGTGCTCAAAGCTGTCGCTTAGAATACGAGATGATCGTCGATGGGAAGAAGTACGAGCTTGGCGATTACAAGTATTTAGTCTCACCAAAAGACCTATGCGGAATTGCCGAGATTCCTGAGCTTGTAAACATAGGGATCGAAAGCTTTAAAGTCGAAGGGCGATTAAAGACGCCCGAATATGTAGCGAGTGCCGCTCACAATTACCGCGAGGCCATTGACCTGGTTGAAGCCTATGGCAAACAACTTTCAAAAAAAGAAATCGAAGCAAAAAAAACAGAAATGAGTTTAACGTATTCGCGTGGATTTTTTTCTGGATGGCTTCATGGTGTGAATCACCAGGACCTGGTGGATGGAACCTATGGAGCGCATAGAGGTCTGGCCATCGGTAAAGTTAAAAAGATTGACCCAAAGTCAGTGACTGTTGAAATCTCTTACCCGCATTTAAAAAATGGTGACGGCGTTTTACTCGCTGGAAGCCTGCGTGGTAAAAAAACAGAAGTAGGGGGAAAACTCTACGGTGTTAAAAAATTAAAAGAAAACCTTTTTGAACTTTCCTTTGATAAGAGTTTTGATTTTAAAAAAGTCGCTCTGGATTTTATCGTGTACTTCAACTCGGATGCCGTGGTTGAAAAGAAACTCACAATGTCTTATACCGATAAAAATTTAAAGAAGAGAATCCCGATTCACTTGAGTGTGGATGCTGAGATTGGAAAACCACTAAAAGTTGAAGCAAGTGACGGGGAGCGCTCTGTAACCGTTTTTTCTGAAGGTTCTTTAGAAGAGGCCTCTTCAAAACCAGTCGGGCGAGCAGAACTCGAGGCCGAGCTTGGAGCTTTGGGGAATTCGTGTTTTATCCTCGATGGACTCACTCTTTCAAAAGATAAAGACTTCTTTATTCACCAGAAAGAATTAAAACAAATCCGCCGCCAGTTTACGGAACTCTTAATGCAAAAGCGCATAGAGAGAGCTCCACTGGAGATGCGCGAGGTAGATCTTCATTCATCTAAAAAATCAGAGAAAAAAGCACCGAAACTCAATGTCCTTTTAAGAGAGATCTCTCAAGTTCATGACTTCTTGGGTTTTTATGAAAAAGTGATTGATTCACTGGGTGTTGTTTACCTGGATTACGAATTTGGTAAAGGCTACGCTGAAAGTGTGGCGCTTTTAAAAGAAAAAGGAATCAAGGTTGGGATTGCGACAACGAGAATTCTTAAGCCAAATGAATACTACAATTTTAAAATCATCGAACGCGCTAACCCAGATGTGATTTTATGCCGCAACTTAGGAGCGGTTTATTATTTCCAGGATAAGAATTTTGAACTCAAAGGGGACTTTAGCCTTAACGTGACAAACTCTGTGACGGCCGAGTATTTCCTGGGGAAAAAACTCTCTTCTGTGTGCGCTTCTTACGACTTAAATTCTCAGCAGCTTTTTGACATGGTTAAAAACACTGATGGAATTGAAGTGACTACTCACCAATATATGCCTTCATTTCATATGGAGCATTGTGTGTTTGCCGCTTTCTTAAGTGATGGAAAGAGTTTTAGAGACTGTGGAAAGCCATGTGAAGAGCACAGGCTGGAATTAAAAGATCAGTTTGGAAACCACCACCAGATTAAAGCAGATCAGGAATGCCGCAATACCATGTTCAATGCCATCCCTCAGTCTGCGGCCAAACTTATCCCGGAGCTTCTGGAAAAAGGTGTAAGCGAATTTAGATTTGAGGCCCTATATGAAAGAGGCGAAGAGCTTTCAAAGAAGATTGTGGGTTACGCAAATCTACTGACGAATCAGAATGTGGAACTCACAAAAGAAATCATCGGACACATCGGAGTTTTAGAAAAATACGGTCTCTCTGATGGGTCTCATCGCGAAGCTGAGTATAAAGACAGGAAAAAGGGCTAAAGAAGGGCCAGGTTTTTACTCTTGCCCTTTTAAATACTTTATCCACTTTTTAAATTGTGCTGAAACGTTGTCTGATTTAAGAGAGAAAACATCAGGTTCATTCAGGAAAATCTCGGCCATATTCTCAGAGACATCAACGCTGTTGAGTCCATCAAAAATCACTTCCAATCGGCCATTTTGATCAACGATATAATAATACAATTGCGGCTCATCTTCATATTGAATGATCAGAGCTGTCGCGATGGCCTTTTCAATCATTGGGATTTTTGCGGCCAAGCTAAGAGCGTAGTTATCTGAGCGCTCCTCCGAGATAGTCGTCACCATTTTTAAAAGTGATTCTTTTCCACTGGCCTCTGTGGAAATAATAATTTCATTAGGAAGATTGGCCTCATCAATTTTATCTGATTCACGGTTAAGGCAGTTTTTTAAGTCGGTACTCGATGTCCCTGAGCATTGCAGGCCATAACCTACCGGACTGAGTTCGCGGGCCTGGGCCAATGTCATAAGGAGGGCCAGAAAGCTTACAAAGGTGAGCGCGGTTTTCATAAGAATTCTCCAGTGTTGGCGTTTATACCAGCACTGGAGAATTTTTGGGGGGTGTTGTAGAAATTATACTCTTTTTTAAAGCGCTTCATGCCCGTTTGATGGGACATTTTTCGCTGGAGCGCCTTCAGCTGGGACTTTCTTCACGTAAGTCTCTGAACGCTCAAGCGGAGTTAAAATCAGGTAAAGGGCCGGAACTACAAACAGGGTTAGAAGTGTTGAAATAATCGTTCCCCCGATAATTGATAGACCCATCGGGATACGGGTTTCAACCCCAATTCCAGAACCTAGAACCAGCGGAGTGGCCGCTGCAACAGTCGCTACCGATGTCATGATGATCGGACGAAGACGGATCGGACAAGCTAATAAAAGGGCATTTAACGGTGTCTCATGGCGGTTGTCCATGTGACCGTTTCTAACCTGGTTAGTGAATTCCACCAGCATGATCGAGTTCTTTTTAGCGATACCCATAAGAACGATCAGACCGATAAATGAGAAGAGGTTTAGTGAGATGTTAAACATCCACAGGGCAATCAAGGCCCCCGTCACCGAGAATGGAAGGGCGACAAGAACAGAAACCGGGTGAATGAAAGAGTCAAACTGCACAGCTAAGATCAGGTAGGCAACTAAGATACCGATCATCAGGGCGTAGTATAAGCTTGAGAATGACGAAGCAAATCCCGCCGAAGCTCCTTCAAGGGCAAATGAATATGACGGAGGAAGAATTTCCTGCGCAATTTGTTTTGCACGCTCAAGAACTTTTGCCTGTGATTGTCCTGGAGCTAAGTTTCCGTAGACAGAAATCGCTCTTTGACGGTTTACACGGGAAATACTTTGAATCGCGTTTCCTTCTTCAATTGTGACTAGTTCATAAAAAGGAATTAAGTTTCCGGCCTGGTTTCTTACGTATAAGTGTTTAAAGTCTTCCGGAGTGCGCACTTGTTCATCTTTAATCTTAAAGCGGATGTCGTAGCGTTTTCCATCGAAAGTGTATTTACCTTGTCTCACACCACCAACACCGGCAGCGAGAATGGCACCTACAGTTTCAACCGAAACCCCGCGGTCACTCATCGCTTTTCTATTTGGTTTTAAGATAAGTTCAGGAATCCCTGAGCGGTAATCCGTGTCCATATCCACACCAATTTTTTCATCTTCAATACGCTTCATGAATTCTGCTGATTTTGCTTCCAGCACTTTTAAATCCGGTCCACGCAAGTTGATGGCAATCGGGTTCTGGCGACCAGAAGAAAGGTTTCTGGCAGAGTTATCTCTTAACGTGACACGAATGCCTTTTACGGCCTTAAACTCTTCGCGGAGTTGTTCCATAATCTGGATGTGACCCATTTTTCTTTCGGCTCTCGGTTTTAGTGAGATTGGAAGGAAAACCATACTTGTATTTGATCCGGCACCAAAACCACCTACAGAGGTAAAGTAGCCTTCGATATTTTCATTTTTCTTTAAGATCGCTTCAAGCTCTTGAGCTTTCGCACTGGTTGTTTCAAGTGAAGTTCCCGGAGGAGTCATCCCTTGCATAATGATGATGTCCTGGTCTTGTAAAGGAACGAATTCCTGGCGGACTTTACTGACGAGAACCAGCGAGACCACGAAGAAAACAACTGAGCCTAAAACAACGGCCCATTTCCACTCAAGTGTTTTTGCCAGCACTGCTTTATATTTGTCTCCAAACTTGTGGAAAACTTCATCTAGGTATCTTTCGAATTTAGAAACTTCTGGTTCCGTGCTTAATAAAGCGGCCGCACGCATTGGCGTGATCGTCACAGCTTCAAGAAGGGAGATCAGAACGCAGGCACACATTGTAACACCGAACTGGAAGAAGAATTTACCAATGATCCCGTCCATGAAAACAACTGGAAGGAAGACGGCGACAACCGCTAATGTTGCGGCCACGGCAGCAGGAAGAACTTCTTTTGCTCCTTCAGAAGCGGCCGTTTTTGAGTCTTTTCCTAAACGGTAGTGACGGACAATGTTTTCAAGTAACATGATGGCATCATCAACAACGATAGAAATCGAAAGTGTCAGGGCCAAAAGAGTAAAGAGGTTTAAAGTAAAGCCGGAGAAGTAGAGAATAGTAAACGTCCCTACAATCGAAGTTGGAATTGAAAAGAGAATGTTTAAAGCGGCCTGGAAACTTCCTAAGAAAAGAAAACAGATCACGATGGTGATCAGGGCAGCTACCCAAAGTTTTTCAATCGTCAGCCCAACCGTTGCTTCAGTTGATTTGGTGAAGTTGATGTTTACGCGGTAGTTGTATCCTTTAGGAAAATTGCCTTTAATTTCTTCAAACTTTTTAATAACTTCTTCAGCAACCTGAACCTCGTTGGTTCCACGCTGCTTTCTGACCTGGATACCGATAGCCTCCTGTCCGTTTACGCGGGCAAGGCGGCGGATATCAGAAAGACCGTCTTCAACGGTAGCGACGTCTTTAATATAGATATTGCGGTTAAAAATTCTCTCTCCACCACGGCGAAGAATGCGGATATTTTCCACTTCGCTTAAAGCGGCAGCTTCACCTAACCATCTTACGCGAAGTTCTCTTTTTCCTTCGGTAAATTGTCCGGCAGCACTTTCAACGTGCTGAGAGTTTAGGGCGGCGATAACGTCATCAATGGTGAGTTCAAAACGCTCGAGCTTTTTTGTATCAATCCAAACGCGAAGGTTTCTCTCTGAAGCTCCACCAACGGAAACCTCACCAACTCCTGGAAGGAAGCGGATTTGGTCAAGCAGGTAGTTGTCGGCCCATGCGAGCATGTCTTTTAGATTTGCATCGCTGAAAACTGAGATAATAAGAATCGGATCTTCTTCCGGGTTTTGTTTTCTAATAACGGCCGGGTCAATCCCTTGTGGCAGTCTTAATTGTGAAAGTGCCGACTGAACCTCTTGAAGAGCAACGTCGACGTTTCTATTGATATCGAATTCAAGTGTCACTGATCCGGCACCTTGACGGGCACTTGATCTCATTTCCTTGATCCCTTCGATGTTGAGAAGTCTCTGCTCGATTGGATCGATAAGCTCACTTTCTACAACTTCAGGAGCGGCCCCTTCATAAGTGATCGAGACGTTGATGATCGGGAAGTCGACATCGGGAAGCTGTGAAATACCCATGCGGTTAACACAGATTGCTCCAAAGACGATGAGTGAGAACATGAGAACCCACGCAAAGACGGGGCGTTTAATGGAAAGGTCGATAAGGTTCATTTGTGATCCTGTGTAAATTTACTACAAAATTGTACGAGATAAATTTCGAAAAGTTTCACTTAAAATGAACAAAATGAAAGTAAGATTAGAGAATATCGCTCTTCTTAATGGCCACCCATTGCCCGGGATTTAGTTCTCCGAGCTTATATTTTCCTACTTGCTGGCGAAGCAGGCGCAGAGTCGGGTGATTGATACTCGCTGTCATTCGGCGCACCTGACGGTTTTTTCCTTCGCTGATTTTAATTTCTAACCAACACGTCGGAATAGACTTTCTAAATCTCACAGGAGGGTCGCGCTCTGGCATCACAGGTTGGGGTTCAATAATATGAACTTTGGCCGGTTTAGTTTTGTAATCTTGGATCTGAATGCCGCCTTTTCTCAAAATATTCAAAGAGTCTTCGCTCGGGATGTTTTCAACCTGCACCCAATAAATTTTTTCTTTATCAAATTTAGGATTTAAAAGTTGGTCGATAAAGGCCCCGTCATTACTCAGGATTAAAAGCCCCTCAGAGTCTTTATCCAATCGACCAGCGGGATAGACCCCTTTGGGCAGATTAAAGTTACCCAACGTCTCCTTAGGGTCATCAGAAGTGAACTGACTTAAGATCCCATAGGGTTTGTAGAAGGCTATATAAAGAGCGTCATTCATAGAGGCCCAGTTTAAAAGGGGTAATGCTCTATGTCTACTAATGTCGCAGATTACTCCAGCTTAATATCTTATAACCTCCGAAAATTAGTAGGAGAGTGCTTTTAAAACTTGCCACATCAGGTAGAGTCCATAAAAATACCGAGGCTTTATAAACAATGTTCATAGGATGATTATGCTAAAGACTTGTGTGACGGCACTACTTGGCCTCGTCTTATTTTTTGGGAATGCCTTCAGCCTTGATGCAGAGGCCGCGACTAAAAAGAAGAAATCAGAAACAAACGTTTCCGAGTCAAAGAATAAGAACTCGAAAAAGAAGAATAAAAATAAAAAGAAAAAAGCTCGTCTTGGAAAAGCTAGAAGATACAAAAGATCTGGAAACGGGCCAGACCTTCGCGCTCTAACAACCGAGTCACCAACAAATACAGAATTTACAGAGGCCCCAGGTAATGGAGTCAACTCTGTAGAGACAAAACCGGGGTTATAAGAATGAAACACACACTACTTGTTCTTTTAGTGGCAATGCCAATGACTGTTTTTGCCAACACTATCAGCTTCCGTTGTAAATCTGCTGACATTCAAGGCGTTCATAAATTTGATGCTTCTGGTGTCGTGATTGTTGACGACTTCAGCCGCGTGGAAGGAATCGTTAATGTTGTGACTGAAAAAGCAGGTGCAACTCAATCAATCCAAAGCTTCGAAGAAGTTCGCGTTGAAGGATACATTCGTCATTTTAATGGCGGTGAAGTTTCAAAAGAGCCGTTTGATCAATTAGTTTTAAAAACAAACGAGCCGTACTTAAAAAATCTTAACTTACTTTTAGATTTTGAAGAGAAAATCGCTTCGAGAATTTCGACGATCGATAACTTCTCTTACCGTTCAAACTGCAAAACTGTAGACACTTTTAGATAATGACTTCCAGGCGCCTTCGAAGAGTTAATTTTCGAAGGCCGTTCTTCCTCTGACAACTCTTTCAACCATCGTATCAAACACCAATTCCATATCGGCCTTTAGCGTTTCCTGGTTTTCCAGAATATGTAGAGCGCGGGTAATCGCTTCGTATGTGGACAATCTATTTTCATCACTTGATTTGCGAAGCTTGTAGCGGCCAGGCTCACCAGGTGGAAGTTTCACACACTGAATGCCCGCGAGTCCTGGTTCGCGACGGTAAGTTTTTACGGCCTGAGACCATGTCCCATCGGGAACAATAAGATGAAACTTTTTATCTTTATTGGCCTCCATAAATTCAGCGTTTAATTCAATCGCATCTTCATGGGGAAAAAGATATATCGGGGATTCCTCAGCGTTTAGTTTTAATGAGTCTATTGAAAAAGGTTCATTGGGAAAGCCACGTAAAGATATTTGGCAATTAGGTAAAACAAGTTGAGCGAGATTGGCAGTGTTGGAAGTCAGATGCCTTTCACGGTGATGCATGATGATCGAGACGCGCGTTTTCGTTGGCACCTCGCGGATGATATCGCAAAAACATAATGACTTGTGAATTTTACAACGTAAGCAGCGCTTGCCTTGTGTCGATCTACGCTTGTTCATAAAGAACTTTAGCTTCAGCATCGATGCGCTCGATCGCTGTTTTTAGAACCTGATAGCAGTGATCTTTTAAACGATCAACATCATCTAAAGTCATGCCCGCAGTTTGAATCGGTTCAAGAACTTCTTCAATAACAACACCTGCACGCCACTTATTTAAATCCATCGTCTGGATGTAATTACTCCAGGCAACTGGAACGATAGGAACTTGTGCTTTAATCGCTGTCACGAATGGACCTTTTTTAAATGGCAGAAGCCCACGTCCTCTTGAGCGCGTTCCTTCCGGCATGATCCAGATGGAAAGATTTTTTTCCTTAATACTTCTAGAAGCAGTATCCATTGTTCCAAAAGCACTTCTTTTATTCCCGCGATTAATCAGAATGTTTCCTGATAACCAGTAGAAAATTCCAAAGAATGGAATAAAGAGAATCGATCTTTTTCCAATCGTCACGATTCGCTCAGCAATCATTTTAGAACCTAAAATAATATCCAGGTTGTCCTGGTGGTTGCTGATAAAAACACATGGGCGCTCTCTTAATAAAATATCGCGGTTTCTTACGATGATATTTAAACCTAAAATTTTATCGCCGTGTTTGATCAGGTTCGCTGTCAGCATCAAGCTTTTAGTGTCGAAGGGTTTAAAAAGTGCACGAAGTGTCCCAAGCGTGGCCGCAATAACCACCCAAATGGCAAAAAGAGTAAGGCGAATAATTTTTAACATAGAGGGCATTTTTGCATAAAAAACACGCGAATTAAAGGGGAGATCTCGTCAAATCCCTAGTGATAACGGCGTGTTTTCAGGGAGAGTGTGCGTTTATCAATATAAGTCTGGGTGATTTTTGCGTCTTTATGATTCAAATAATCGCGAACAAACAATAAATCTTTGGACTTCATATAGAGCTCAGTGGCACAGGCCTTTCTGAAACTGTGGGGTGTAATTTTAGTTGTTGTTTGGTTTTCGGGAATAGCTCGTTCAATGATTTTTATGATTTTGTTATACATTGCCTTGGAAGAGTAAGGCCTCCCCTCTTTGGTTTGGAATAAAAAATCTCCGACTAAATTTGTGTTTTCCAGGTAAAAATTTAAATTTTTAAAAATCAGTTCATCTTTTTGAATCACTAATGTGTGCACGTATCCACCTTTGCGATCGAAGGTGATGGTCCGTGATGTTTTATCGAAATTTGAAATTTTTAAACTGCAAAGCTCACTTAAGCGGATTCCACCATAATATAAAAGATATAAAATCAGGCGCTCGTTTGTTCTAAATGTTTGCTCTTCAATTTTTTTGAAATCTTCTTTAGTAATCATCGTTGTCGGAGTGACGTCGACTTCTTTAAGAGTAATTGCGTGGATTTTACTTTTAACAGGGTTTTTTAAAAATTTATTGGAAGAGTCTTCGTGGGATTCTTTCAAATACTCAAAAAAGTTTTTTAAGCTCGATAAATGGCGTCTTCTGGATGAGACACTCATGGCGTCCTGAAAAAAGAGGAGATATCTTTCGGTTCTTTTTTTAAAGACGGCCTTCCCGATTAGATTTTTAAACCAATTTAAAAACCCGCCGTTTTTTTCTGTCGATCCGTCAGGGTTTCTGATGATCTCCTGGTGGACTTGGCCCCCATTTCCTAAAAACTCTTTATATTTCCCGATGATTTCGCCATTAACTTTCTCAATTTTGAGCTTCTGATCGTGTTCCAGCCACTGAAAAAATTTAAGCAAATCTGCTCTATAGTTTTTGATCGTGTGTTCCGATTTGTTTAATCGACGAAGATTTTGCAGGTATTCTTCCATCAAAAGATGCGATGGATTTTTAGGGATGATGTCTTTATTTTGAGTGGTCGTCGTCAGTTCCAATCTTTTTAAATCCTTTTAAAAATGATCGTCCAGAAGCTAAAAAAGCTACATATAATTTATATTATATGTAGCTTTTGGAATTTAAGTCAAAGATATTGTTGAATTTTCCTGTAATGGCTAATTTAAGCCCAAAATATCGTCCAACACTGTGTCTGAGTCGCGTGAATCCTTAGTCGCATCAGTATTTTCTGCATTTTCCATGTCGTGGTCAGCATCTGTCACGCGCAGGTCGTATGAACGGTCAGAAATTCTCGATTGAACGCGAGTTAATTCATTATAAAGAGCGCGGTAGTTTAATTTCCCATATTCGTAATCAACAGCTTTGATATCTTTTGCCGTCATTTCGATTTTTAAATACATCAATTCTTCTAATTGCTCTTGTGGGAGTAGAGAGATCAGGAATCCAACTCCGATTTTATCGAAGATTCCATGCTCGTTAAGTTTTACAAGCTTCTTAGTCATAATCTCAGAATCGTCTTCTTTGTTCTGAAGGATTGTGTAGATATCTGAAGCCAAGTTATGCAGACGCTCTTGTTTAATGAAGCGACCGATAAATAGGAAGTCTTTTAAGCGCTCCCATGCCGTGTTTTCTTCACTGTCATCTAAGATGTGCTCTTTTTTCTTCTGAACTGTGTAGGCGATTAAGCGCTTATCGATTTCAGCAAGACTGTAGTTCTTAAGGTAGTTAAAGCCCTGGGCCTTAAGAACCAATTGCATATAGATGCGGGCATCTTTTTTATCTACGCCAGATTTCCATGCATCAAGATCGATCTTGTCACCAAACATTGTAGGAACTTGTCCGATCATGAACTTTTGAACAAGTCTTTGCTCTTTTGAGCTTAGGAATTTATCTTTGCGCTCAAAAGTTACACCGTAGTCCGGGTTTTTTGCTTTTGTGTTTTCAGCATTCAGGCGCGGGATAAGGGCAAAGTTGTTTTGGAAGCTTTGGTCTTTAAGATCAAAGATCCATTTTCCAAACTTCTGCTCCATGTACTTTGAGTATGTAGGGTAGAAGAACTCCAGGTTGTTTTCATTTTTATCGATGAACGTCACCTTGTTTTCTGTGTAGGCCTTATCTTTTTTATAGCTCATAAATAAAAGGGCCATTTTTAACTTTTTTGTGTGCCCTTGGTAGTCCGTGAATCCTTTGAAGATTCTCGTGATACGACGATCTTTTGGATCTAGCTTCTTGTCTGCTTCAAAAACTTTTTCCGCTTTCTCAAATGAAGACACAAGTTTGTCTTTTAGTTCTGAAGCATCAAGCTTGTTGATTACAACAACGTCTTTAAACTTTAGAGTCGTCTTTAGGATTTGGTCGTAAGCTTCTTTTGCTTCTGCATTTTTTAAATCGAAAACGTAGTCTACGATAAACTGCGCTCCAGGATTCACTGAATATCCCATTTGGACCAGGTCGCGGTCAAATAGGCGGTCGATTTGACGGTCAAGAATTCTCACACCGAAGAATTTAAATGAAACACCTGCGCCTGCAGTTGTTCCGCGGTCGTACCCACGGCGAGAAATCATTTTTAAGCGAACGTGAGTTTCATCAACTTTAAAGACTTGAACGATAAACTCTCCACTTAGAATCCAGTACACACCTGCATTTGCACTCACTACAACTGGAGTTACAGTTGAAGTTGAAGCACCCGCTTGAACAGCGATATTTAATGATGCTGGCATCGAAACGAAATCACCTGGCTCTAGATTTTTAAGAGCTAAGTCAGCTGAGAGTGGAAGTCTTTTTGGACTGTATGGCAGGGCCTTTAGAGCGGCCTTTTTTTCTTTGAATTGTCTGACGAAGAAAAAGCTGTTTTGACGGTTCACTGAGAATGAAAAAGGAAGTTCAACAAAATTCTCGACAATATCGCCGACGTTAATGTTCGCTTTTAAATCCCATTTATCAATTCTTGTGTAGTATTGATCCTGATAAGAAGCTTCAACTTCATAGCGGTATTTACCGGCGATGTTTACACCTTGAACAAGGTCAAAATCACCCAAGTCTGCACTGAAATTAATATCGAGATCAGCGACTTCTTCGCGGATTTTTCCGGGAATATCTTTTTTCTCAAGATAATCGCCAAGTCCGGCGTTGGCCGTTTGGGCGAAAGTGACAGTAAGAATCGACGCTAAAAATAGAGCTAATTTAAGCTGTTTCATAAAGTTTTCCTTCGAATGTATAGGGCATATTAACTCTTTGCAGTGCTGTGTGCCACGCTTGTGGGAGGAGTATGTATTTTTTACTATGTGGTGCGAGCGTCTTTTGCTAAAATCTTTGAAGTCATGAGTTTATTAGACCCACTTCTAGCGATCGCCACCGATCCTTTAGCATTTTTTCAGTTCTTCGGCTACTGGGGACTGGCCGCAATTTTATTTGCGGAGGTTGGCCTGTTTGGGTTTTTCCTACCTGGGGATTCTCTCCTTTTGACCCTTGGTCTGATCTCGGCCAAAGGGGATATCGATATCAATGTCCTGATTCCATCGCTTCTAGTGGCCACTATCTTAGGGGATCACTTTAGCTACTTCCTGGGCCGCAAATTCGCCGACTGGACCAGAAGAAATATGAACAAGATTCTCTTGGAGGAAAAGCACCTGGAGATGGCCCATCAGTTCTATTTGAAGCATGGCGGGAAGACCATTCTCTTCTGCAAATTTATCGCATTTGTCCGTACCTTTGCCCCATTCATCGCGGGGACTAGTAAAATGAACTACCTTAAATTCACTCTTTATGAAGTGGCCGGGGCCATCATATGGGTTGTGGGGATCGTTGGGGGAGCTCATTACCTTGGTAAAACAGTCGACTTTGACATCACAAAGTACTTCCATTACTTTGTCATTTTGTTGATTTTTTTGCTTATTTCGCCATTTTTCTTAAAATTCTTCAAGAATAAGCGATAATAGAATCATAAAATATTTATTGTGTAGAACTGTTAAATCAAGGGGATTTGATGAAGAGCCCAAACGCACTTAAAGCTGACTTACGACTAACCTTAAAGGATGGCGTCCACCGCGAATTCCGCTCAGATGATTTCTGGAGAGTGATTCCGGCCTGGAAAGACGTCTCTAAGGAAGAGTTCGGCGATCACATGTGGCAGCTGAAAAATTCAATTAAAAAAGTAGAGCAGGTAAAAACTGTTTTAGGTGAATTATGTTCTGAAGAGTTTTACCAGGACATGCTTCTTGGACAACATAAAACACCGATGAACATCAGGATCACTCCTTATGTATTCGCGCTGATTGACTGGAAAGACCCGGTCAATGATCCGCTTAGAAAGCAGTTCCTTCCAATTGGTTCTCAATTCTTAGAAGATCACCCGTACTACGAAGCAGACTCTCTTCACGAAGACGTAGACGCTCCGGTTCCGGGTCTGACTCACAGATATTACGATAAAGTTCTCTTCCTTCCAACGACGATTTGTCCGGTTTACTGTTCATACTGTACGCGTTCACGTCTCATTGGTGGATCGACTGAGACAGTTGAAAAAGAAACGTACGGGGTCAATGCCGCGAGAATGGAAGCTGCTTTTGAATACATCAGAAACACTCCACGTGTTGAAGACGTTGTTATCTCTGGTGGTGACGCTTTCATGTTAACTGCCAAACAAATCACGCTAATTGGTGAGTCACTTCTCGATATCCCACACATTAGACGTATCCGTTTTGCCACAAAAGGGATTGCGATTTTCCCTCAGAAAATCACATCTGATAATGAATGGTTCGAGGCCCTGGCCGCTGTTCATAAAAAAGGTCAAGCGATGGGGAAAGCTGTGTTTGTTCACACTCACTTTTCTTCTCCAAAAGAAATCACAATTTACTCAAAAATGGCGATGGATAGATTATTCCAGGCCGGCATCATCGTAAGAAACCAGGCGGTTCTTCAAGAAGGTGTTAACGATAACATCAACGACATGGTTCTTCTGATCCGTCAGATGGAGTACATGAACGTGCAACCATACTACGTTTATATTCACGATATGGTTCCAGGATGCGAGCACTTTAGAACAACAATTGCTGAAGCTGTAGCTCTGGAAAAAGCAATGCGTGGAACGACAGCTGGATTTAACACACCAACATTCGTGTGTGATGCTCCAGGTGGTGGTGGTAAACGCCATATCGCTTCTTACGAATACTACGATCAAGAAAACGGGATTTCTGTTTGGACAGCTCCAAACGTAAAACCGGGTGAAGTCTTCTTCTATTTCGATCCAATCAGAAAGCTTTCTCCGGAAGCTCAAGCTCGTTGGGCCGATCCAAGTAAGCGCGAGCAAATGATTGCCGACGCTAAAAAGAAGGCCGGATTCTAACTTATGTTTAAAGAACTTCAGGAAGTCGCAAAGCTCATCCAACAGGTTGAGCAATGCCTTCCTGATTGTCAGGATTTGGTCAGGACAGAAGTTCTCACTACCATCACTTATCAAAACGAATCATTTCCCATTCACGCTTTTGTTATTGGATCAGAGGATAAAAGAGCACCAACTCTGGGGCTTTTTGCCGGAGTCCATGGATTAGAGCGCGTAGGCACACATGTGCTTTTGGGTTTTTTAAAAAGTTTTTTCACTCAATGCCAGTGGGATACTTCTTTAAGAGAGTCTCTTAAACATTTTAGGATTGTTTCTATTCCCATTATTAATCCTGTAGGGATGAAGCTCCTTCGCCGCTCAAACGGCAACGGCGTCGACTTAATGAGAAACTCTCCGATCGAAGCTGATAAAGGACCTTGGTATAAAATGTACCGCGGCCATCGTTACGGGCCTAAGTACCCATGGTACAGAGGTGTTGCCGGGCAACTTGAAGCTGAAAATTACGCGGTCTCAGAATTTGTGAGACGTGAAATGTTTCCTGCAAAAATTTCTATGGGTCTCGATTTTCATTCGGGCTTTGGCCTAAGAGACCGTTTATGGTTTCCTTACGCCAAAAGTGCAGAACCTTTTATGTTTAGAGACATCGTCGATCGCGCGGTGGACTTATACGAAAACACCCACCCACATCATATCTATAAGATTGAGCAGCAATCCGATTCTTATACGACTCACGGAGATTTGTGGGATTACTTATTTTTTGAATCGAGAAAATCTCATCCGGAAAATATTTTTATTCCATGGACACTGGAAATGGGGTCGTGGAGTTGGCTTAAGAAAAATCCCATTCAGCTTTTTTCTAAACAAGGTTTTTTCAACCCGGTCGTTGAACACCGTTTTCAAAGAACTATGAGACGCCACTATATCTTAATTGAATTTATTACCAGACTGATGCAAAACACGGATGCCTGGGTGACTAAAAAAGAGGAGGCGTAGAATGCGCGCTCTTTTTTTAAGAGGACTCACTCGCGAAATCGCCCACTGGAATGGACTGCCTGAACTGTTTTTTGAAAAAACAAAAATCCCGGTTCTTTCTCTGGATCTTCCCGGGGCCGGAATGTTTCATGAAATGACTTCACCTCGCGATTTGGACTCTTATGTGGAATTTCTTCGCCAGAAAGTTGGCAAGGGAGAGTCGCTCATTCTAATTGGGATCTCGATGGGGGGAATGATCGCTCTTCGTTGGTCTTTGTTGTATCCAGATGAAGTCTGCACGGTTTTTACTATCAATTCGTCGGCAAAAAATCTCTCGGGCCCACTGAAGCGTTTTAATTTAAAAGAATGGAGAGTTCTATTAGAGATTCTTCTCACTAAAACAGTGGAGAAAAAAGAAGGGCTGATTCTCAATCTCACAACCAATAAATTAGACAGTCAGAAAAAAGCGGAGATCCAAAAACTCTTTGTGCGCATTCAAAGTGAAAGACCAGTTTCTATCCGTTCAAGCCTCAACCAGCTTTACGCTGCCAGTACTTTTAGAATCACCGAACGGCCTAAGGTGCCAGTCATGGTGATTTACTCAAAAGGCGACCGACTGGTGGACTCAAGCTGCTCGGAGGAGCTGGTAAAGCTCTTAGGCGCCTCAAAAGCTGTGCACCCGGACGCTGGCCACGATCTGCCTCTAGACGACCCCCAATGGCTTTTATCGGAATTAGCGAAGATTCCATAATTTCAGTACGATTTAAGCGAAGTATTCCTTCGGGTTTATTTAATAGATTTTTCCAGTAGTCCTGTTACATTTTAGGGTGAAGAATTGTTTATTATTTTTGACTTGGCAATCTTGACAGTAGAGAGATTGCTCCCAAAATATAAACATTAAAACTTATTGGAGAAAATAATTTATGAAACGTTGGCTCATCTTTGCGGCCGTATCTTTAGCGATCTCAATCACAATTAGCGTGATCATGTCAGCCCTGGGCATTGGTCATTACATCTCTCAAGGGGGAATTCAGTACGGCTCTCTTATGGCGTTCTGTCTTCTTTGGGGTATGGGTGGTTCTTTTATCGCTCTTTTACTTTCAAAACAAATGGCAAAGTGGACTATGGGTGTTCAAATCGTAACACTTGAAGGGCCACACAGAGGAATTGTTGAGAAAGTTCACCGCCTTTCTCGCCGTGCAGGTTTAACAGAAATGCCGGAAGTAGGTATCTATCAATCAATGGAAGTAAATGCCTTTGCTACTGGTAGATCGAGAAACTCATCTCTGGTTGCAGTTTCAACCGGGCTTCTAAGCAGAATGAATGATGCTGAAGTTGAAGGTGTTCTTGCTCACGAGGTTGCCCACATCGCTAACGGAGACATGGTAACGATGACTCTTGTTCAAGGTGTAGTGAACGCTTTCGTTATGTTCTTCTCAAGAATTGCGGCCTTCGCTATTTCTCAGGCCCTAAGAGGAAACAATGATGACGAGCGCGACTCAGCTCCAAATCCATTCGTGAACATGGCGCTGGTTTTTGTTTTTGACATCATCTTCGGTCTTTTAGCAATGCCAATCGTAGCGTGGTTTTCTCGCTACAGAGAATTCCGTGCTGATAAAGGTGGAGCGGATTTAGCTGGACGTGAAAAAATGATCGCTGCTCTTGAGTCTCTTCAAAGAGCTTACCCTCAGCTTGCCGCTGAAGGAAATAATGGCGATGGGAAAGCTGACCCGAACTTCAGGTCTATGCAGATTTCAAGCAAGGCCGGTGTTATGGCGTTGTTTTCAACTCACCCTCCATTAGAAGTGAGAATTGAAGCTTTAAGAAGAGGATCTGTTTAATCTAGTTTTAACGGAAGTCGTGAGAGAGTTTTTTGGTAATCGCTAATCAGCTCTTTCATGACTTCTTCCACACTCGGAACGTCTTTAATCAAACTCACAATCTGACCAATCTCTAACTCTCCGGCCGCTAAATCACCATCGAGCATTCCCATTTTTGCACGGTACTTGCCCAGGTGTTCGTTGAGTTTATTTTTTAACTCTTCGCCGGTGAACGTTTCTTCGATGGTTTTAATTTCAGTAGAAAACTGATTTTGTAAAAGCCTGACGGGAACAGTTTTTCTCATCATGATTTGCGTAGAATGGGGAAGAGCTTCGAGAGCAAGTTTTTTAAAGTTCTCATGAGCGCTTGATTCGCGGGTCATAAGAAAACGCGTTCCCATCTGAACCCCGTCAGCTCCCAAGGCCATAGCAGCGGCAATAGAGCTTCCAGAAGCGATTCCTCCAGCCGCCATTAGAGGCAGGGAGATCTTTTCTCTGACTTGTGGAATGAGAGTCATCGTAGTGATTTCTTCGCGCCCGTTGTGACCTCCGGCCTCAAAGCCTTCAGCTACAATGGCATCAACTCCGGCCTCAGCGCATTTAAGGGCGAGTTCCGGTGAACTAGTCACGTGGACAACGATAGCGCCTTTTTGTTTTAAATAAGAAGTGAACTTTTTTGGTGACCCGGCCGAAGTAAAAAAGATTTTCACTCCTAAATCCAAAGCGCAGTCGATTTGTTCCTGAGCTTTTTCATACAAGAGTGGGACATTCACGCCAAAAGGTTTTTGAGTGAGTCCCTGGGCCTTTAAAATGTGTTCTTTAAGAAGATCAGGCTTCATAGAGCCCGCGCCAATTAAACCTAATCCTCCGGCGTTTGAGACGGCCGCTGCGAGTTTTGCGCCCGAGACCCAGACCATTCCGCCCTGGATAATAGGATATTGGATACCAAAGAGGTCAGTGATTCTATTTTTCATAGATCTAGAGTAGCTGATTAAACTTTTTTAGGAAAATACAATCTGACGATCATTCCCGGCTGGTCTAAGCGGCGCGCCCATTCAACCTTGCCGTGAAGGTTCTTCATGTTTTGCATCATGATCTCTTTGCCGATTCCGTGCGGGATAATAGAGACATCATTGACTGATGTGTATTCATCCTGCAGCTCCTTGCCTGTCCCGTTATCAACAATCTCATAAATGCAGTGAGTGCCATTGTCTAAGAGCCTGATGATGGCCTTAGTTGATTGTGCTTTTACTGAATTATCAAGAGCGTTTTCGATGACCTGAAAGACTTGCTGGATGTTAAGTTCAATATGGAAGAGATTTTGTGGTTTGTAGTCGCGGGTTTCGTTTTTTAGTTGCAGAGGAAAAAGAAGCTGGGCAGTCTCTGTGAGGAGATCCATCTGTCGGATGAGCTCCTGAGGAGTGTACATTAAAGGAGGATACTCATTTGTCTGCTGGAGCTCTCTGTAGGCATCGTTGATGAGTTCAGAAATTCTCACAAGGTTAGTTCTGATCGGGTAGAACTCCTCTTCACCATACTTCTTGGATAAAAGCGCAGTATGGCCTGAAATCAGGGTCAGTTTATTTCTGATATCGTGTAAATAAGTTAGCATTGGATATTAAGCTCCATATATGTCTTAATATCCAAGCTATTATTCCACCACGAATGAGTCAAGAGGGGACCTATCTTTGCCTATGGTAAAAATGATTTATGCCGCGGCCTTCTTTGTTAATTGGCCCGGAGCTCTTTCACCTAATTCGATCTTTCTATTCCAGACAAATTTATATCCGTCAGATAGTTTCAGAATGTCTTCTGAGTACTCTTTTAAATGCATCATAACCCCATCGACTCCAGGGAGAAAATGAAGTGGGAAAGGCGAGAGTTCCTGGTTATTGGCAGTGCATCTCTCATAGCCCCATTGGTAAAAGAAATGCTCCGTTTTAAAGACAGGGACACCCAGGCCAAGAAGCTCAGCGATTTGGTTTTCTTGAAAGTAGAGCATTGTAATCCCCATAAACAGATTGCGGATTTTTTCGCGCTCCTCAGGATTTGTGCCAAAACGTGGGTCAATGGTGTATCCGCCGTGGTAAGCAATCACTCGGTCTTTATTATGGGCCTCATCAATAATGTGATAAAGCTTATCAAGATGCTCTGGCTTATTTCCTTTTTTAAAACAAGATTCCATCGCAAATTCCAGATTGAAGAACTTGCACGTTTCATAAGTCATCACTTTTGATCCACTGATAGGAATCAACTCTCCTGATTTCTCGCGCACACAAATAAGCGGATGATCGGCGATATAGTCAGTGGTATCTAGTGGAAGAGAGCCAAGGTTATGGCGATTGCCATAGCCCAGGTATTTTAAATGCATCATTTTAGAAAAAAGATCGCGGGTTTCTGGGTGCTGAAGATTCATGTAAGGACAGCGAAGGATGACAATTTCTACGGGAAGTCCGTTAATTGTTAACATAATAAGGTATCTCCTTAGAGTTAATTATTTAATGCCGCTGACGATGAACTTGTTATAAAAAAGTACACTCCCTGGTTTAATTGATTCTTTAAGATAAAGGGCCGCAAATTCTTCTGCTAATTTTTCTGAGCCCAAAATACGAGCAAACTCAACCTGGCAATTCAGGCAGCGTTTATGATTGTTTTCATATTCCATCTCTGCATTTTCACCCTTAAATTGCACGGCCGTCACATCGTAATCAATGTTTTTAAAACCGGCCTGATGAAAGTAAGCAGGAAGTTTTCTTCCGACATATAAATCACTTTTAAATCCGGACTTAATTTGTTCCAGTAACTCATTGAAGCGGGCATTGGTTGAAAAAAGATTGATAAAGATGCCGTCGAAATCAATGATAAAGAGTTTTCCACCAGGTTTAAGCACTCGGTAGAGTTCTTTTATTGCTGCCTGTGGATTAGGGAGATGTTCAATCACATAACGAGAGACCACGACATCATATGAATTCTCCGGAATATCGAGTTTTTCAATATTATCGTGAAAAAAAGTGATCTTGTTGTGAGTTTCTTTATTTCTTTTGTTGGCCTCACTCACACGCAATTCAGAATAATCAAAACCGTGAACTTCAGCATCCGGGAATTGATGTTTGACGTATCTTGCAAGTACGCCTGTTCCACAACCAGCGTCGAGAACTTTGGCATTTTTTGGGATATCGAGAGTCGCAGTTTCATCTTTAATAGAATACTGAGGGATGGTTGCCTGAAACTCTAAACGATCTGCTTCGTCCTGGTGTTCGAGTACGTATCGCACAGATGCCTCCAAAGAATATTAAACTTTCAGAATGGAAAATATTCCCATTGTAATAGCGAAATGCCAATTAGTATCGGATTATTTTACTGAAGAAATGGACGCAGAGGGATGACATTTTCGGGGAAAGATGAAGGATCGACCTTTTTAAAGGCGGTTAGATCAAACTCGTACTTGTTTGAGAAGGCACCATCATGGATAGAGCTTACCTTCTTAATGTTGGCATTTCGCCCATATTTATACATGGTAACCGAAGAAATATTACCCATTCGGGTTAAACAAACTTCTTCACTACCTAACTCGTGAGGCATTATTTTCAATTCATCTACAACGCTTTTATTTGGAACAACTTCTACAACGGCAGCTTCATCACTAAATTCGCTGATACGGTATGTGCAGTTTGTATCAAAAAGCCTGGTGCATTCATAAACAAAACATTCAAGTGTCGCCATAGCGGTTTTATGATTTGAAAGCTTGTCTCTCAAAATAGTATTGGTTGCAAGAAAAGGCATGCGCTGGCCGATCTTTAAAAAATCCTGCTCAGTAAAACCATGAGTTCTTGAAAGATATTTTACAATATCAGTGATTAAAAGGATGTTTGCTTTATTCTTTTCATTTGTAATGAAATCTTCATCAAGTTGAAATTTTCTAATGAGGTTCGTTTTTGCTCTCGTGCCTTTAGAGAGTTCAAGATAGTTTAGGATATTGTTAATCGGTCTTGTCTGGCTATGGGCCGCAAGTGTGTAGCGATCAACTAAAGGAACTTCTGGTGAAAAAGGATTTTTCAGCACAAAGTTAGGTTGCATCAAGTCCATAAAATGGAAATTGAGTGTTTCTGCCAGCTCATATAAACAATCAACAGGCAGAAAGTGGACTCCGCGGCGGTACTTTAAATACTCCTGATAAGTCAGTCCTAGTCTTCCGGCGAAACCAAGATCATCTAAAAGGAGAGTGTCCTTTATTTTCTCAAGGTTGCTCCAGAAGACTTGGTTCTCATTAAGCATAGAGAACTTGCCATCTCTGATCTTTTTTCACTTCCGTGATTTGCGGAGCTGAAACTTTTACGTTTTTTGTCGCTTTCATGATGTGGTACGGATACAGGAAGTTGTAGTTCATAACCAGGTCCGACTTCTCAAGCGATTTGACGTATGGAAGGTTTTTCTTTTTTAGGTTGATGAAGTACTCACCCTTGTTTCCGAATTCGTATTCAAGGATGTTATCGTTGTCATTGTTGATGATAGAGAAGATGCCATCAGATGAATCCAAGGCCATAAGATCTTTCATTTGTCTTCCAAGCGCGTGCTCGAAGTTCAGGTCTAGAAGAGCTACTGACTTAGCGTTGATTTTATTTTCTTCAAGGAAAGAGAAGAAAGTATCAGCAAACTCAGTTGTCAGCGGGTGGTTTAAAATAAAGAAGATCTCTTTTGAGATTTTGTTGTCTTTTAAAAACGACTCAAATGATTTGCTGTGGTTTTTCATCAGGAAGTCATAAAGAGGGCGAATCTTTCTTACATTGAAGATGTAGTTATTTTTTGAGAAGTCAAAACCTGGGGCCAGTGATGAACCTTCAGTTTTTAGCTTTTGAAAAGCTGCCTCATCGAATTCCACGCCACTGTATGTAAAACAGTACGGGTCCTGGATGTTGAAGGCCCTTAGGAATCTAAACCAAAGGCCAAGCTCCGGGCTCATAGCTGCGGCTTCAATTTTAGAAATCGTTCCTTGGGTAACGCCTAGGATAGCTGAGAATTCTGTCTGTTGAAGACGGTGGAATTTTCTTGTTGATTTAAAAAGGGCTGCGATGCTGTAGTTTGATTCTTTACTTACCATAACTGACTCTCGTGTTGTTTAGTATTCACATTATTTAAAATATACTTCTTCTCAAAAACATTTTTAGCAAAATCCGAAAGCATTTTATTAAACACTACACCTCTTTCAATCTGAGGTGAATGACCTGCATCGATTTCTTTTATCTGAGTGTTTGTTAACTCACTAGAAAACTCGCGTCGGATATAATCATTATTAATCAGGCTTTCTTTACTTGCCACTAAAAACATTACATCGCCATAAAAAGAATTGATCAAGTTTATTTCGTCTTCGTGGATGTTAGATATGACGTCAGCCAAAATACCAGTGCGAAAACGCGGATCACTCTTTAAAAAGTCCTCTGTCGCCAGAGTTTTTTGAGCTCCGGTATAGTTTAATTCTGTCATTAAAAGTTCGATTTCCGCCTCAGATGGGTTCTCCAACGCAAGGGCAACACCATTAGTATTCCCTGTAAAAGCACTAACATCAAAAGGTTTTTTCAGTGGAGGCGTACCAAAAAGAAAAAGTCCGTCTGGATTAAAATTTTTTAATACGTTAATTGCTACGTGGCCACCTAAGGAGTGTCCTATAAGTATAATATTGTTTAGGCCCAGTGCCTGGATAAATTCTGAGATGATTATTCCGATCTGTCTTAAACTATAAGTTCCTTCTTTTGAAGACTCACCATGACCTGGAAGGTCTACAAAGATAAGACGAAAATCTTTTAGTTCGTCGGAATCCATTTGGTTGGAAAAGGACCTGAGGCTGTGTGAGTTCCCGTGAATAAAAAGGAGAGTTCGCTCCTGCGATTCATTTTTTTCAACGTAATGAATAGACTGTCCATAGGCCGTAAATTTCTTCATAAGGAAACATTCCGTCTTGGGCATGATTACCCAAGGCTATTATTCCTTTGTGAATCAGTTTAGGGAAGGCTTTTGTAATTATTTCTTCTTTTTTAAGGTGCGCTCAAGGGCCTTAATGATAATGGCCACATCGGGGCTTGGGTAACGTCTGAATAACTCTTCCGTGATAGGTTTAGGTTCTCCGCCGTTTTCCTTAAAGCGCATCAATTCCAGAACAAAGTGGTGAGCGACAATAAATATTTTTGAGAGGTCAGGGAGCTTCTCAATAGCATTAGAGAAGCCTTTTCCGTTAAATGCCCCATGGTGATGACGGATGATCTCATCGGCCCCAATGGGTGCTTCGGGGTGATTTTTAATCAATTGCGCCGCTTCGTTAGCATGGTTAAACACCAGGTCCCAGTCGGATTCATTCAAATGGGCCCTTTCCAGTTCTTCAAACGAATTGATATTGGCCAGGTCATCGCGGTCGGTCAGCATAATGTCATGGAAGAAAGAAGCAAAAGCGATTTTCTCGTTTGAATTGGAATCGACCAGCTTTAAGTTTTTAATCACTTCACAGGCCACAACTGAAGTCATGTGGCTTCTTTGGTAGAGGAGCCCTGTTTTAGAGTTAATAACTTTATGAAGCAGGTTAGACATCTCTGGCGACTTCTCAAAGTTCTTCACCATATTTTCAATAATGGTGTCAGTCAGCTGAATAGTCTCGCTGTTAAAGCCCAGTTTCATAATCTCTTTAGTGGCAATATCATAAGACTCTCCCATGATCTGAATCTTTTGAGTTTCGTCCAGATGAGGGGAATCAATCTTGTCTACCAGTCGGTTAGAGAGAAAAATAGCGAAGTTTTTATGATGGTCCTTGGGAACGTGGAAGAATTCAAGTCCTTGCTCCAGGTAGCGTTGAATAGAGTCTTTAGAAAACGAGTCGCCATTATGGATTCTTTTGACGTACTGGAATTCTGTCGGCGATTTTTTTATGCGGATAAAAACGTCGCAGTTAACTGTCTCAAGGTTTAAAAAGTAACGAACTGGAACAGGAACGTAATCAGGAACAACTTTTTTGGCCAGGACTTCTTCACTGATTCCCAAAACCTTGGCCGAAGTCTGAATCACTTTTTCCCAGTCTTTATCGCTGGCAATGGCGATAGTGTGGTCAGTGCTTTTTTTCACTGCTCCACCTAAAGTCATAAGTCCGATTTCTAAATTGTTTTCGATAAGGTAGTCGTTGATGATATTGGCCGTGTCTTCACCTTCGATTTGTGAGTTGGTGATGATCAGGTCAATACTTGGCAAGATGGCCAGAAGGCTTAAAGTCTCCTGTGCGTTTTTTCGGTGAATGAGATCCACACCTAAATACGTCGTCAGGTTGACTGAAAGAAGATCGTTCATCGTTTTGTTGCTTTCGATTAAAATAACCTGGGCCATAAACATCCTTAAAAAATAACTGAGTTCTCTCTTTTATTTTAACTTAGATGTCTCTTAATTCAAGTGCTTTAGACCGGGCGAGTTCTGCCGAGAGGACCGGGTCAGTCGTGCCAATGAGGCGCGCTTTGGTCATGGTCTTTTTTTGACCGAAGCCCTTTGCATTCTCAATTTGCCAGCCTGTGGCCAAAAGGGTCTTTCTGATACTGACAGAAGAGCTATAAGTGGAAAGATAGACTTCCGGGTGTGACATTTTCTTTAGGTCCTCAAACCACTCAGCCGTCCAGAGAGTCGGGTTTTTCTTAGGAGAAAAAGCATCCTGAAAGATCGCTGTCATCCTAGGGAGTTTACCCATTTCATAGGCGTGGGGAAGAGTTTTTCGGCCATCACCAATATAGACGGTTACTGATAAATAAAGCTCAGGCGCAATAGGGATGCGGGCCTGGTAAGTGTTTTCATACTTAGTAAAGTTGAGTTCTGGAAAGTTTGTCTGGACTGACCAGAGAAAGAGGTCTTCATCAAGTTCCATCGACGTGTAAGAAAAATCCTTAAGATTTATTGAGGGGGTTTCTTTGGCCGTAGCAATCAGCGCTTTTAAACCCAGGCCAATTCCAAAACCGACATCGAGGATGTGAACATTTTTATTTTGAGTTATTTGTTCAGGTATAGAACACCCTGAAATGTAGTTGTAGAGAGTTTCGTTGTAGGCACCTGAGAGATTGTGGCAGGCCTCATCGAAATATTCAGAGTAAACTGTCAGAGTATTATCCTCAGTCTCAATGATTTTGTAGTTTCCTAATTTTCCCTTAAAGTCCATGAGCATCCATTAATTAATTGTCAAAAATGTCGATAGATATCTTATGAGGAAGTCTATGATCAATCGACAGCTTTACTTATTTTCTACACTCGCACTCATCCTCTCTGGATGTGGTGGCGGGCAAGCGGGAAGAACCCCGGCTTCGACGTTTTCATCGTCGGCAGAAATGGTTAGTGTTGCCGATTTGACCACAGATCAGAGGGCAATCGCAACAAGAATCTGTTATGCCTATCAATCCAAAAGTGCTAATTTCCGCTCGTCTCTTTATTCGGGTGGAACTTTTAAATTTAGTGTGGACTATAAAGACTGCTCACAGACCAGGAAAACTTATGCCGTCAGCGGTATTTTGCAAGATACTGGTTCGGGGTTAATTTATAAGTCATCAACGAGTCAGGTCTTTGAGCCAAATATTCAAACCAACAACTCAGGATTCCTGGCCCGTCTTTGCACTAAAATTCAAAACAATCAATCTATCAGCAACACCGCTACAGAAGGAACTGATCAGGTTCAGATAAACTTCTTTAAAGACACGATGGATGGGTACACGATCAAGTACTTTTCTCTGGATAAAGGCAAGATGGCCCAAGTGGGTGCAGAGACTTTTAGAGTCAGGACCCAATTTAACATTCAACCGGGGCAAATCCTGGGAATGGATGAAGTCTACGCCGGCTACGAGGCCTGTTCAGGCACCGATAAAGCAGCCGAGCTCTTTCAGTATTTCACTGGTTTTAATAAGTAATTAATTCTTTTTTTGCTGCTGCTCTTGCAACTTACTGTTGTATTTGATGAAGCTGTTGTTGATCTCATTAACGTTCAGGTCAATGGTGCTGTTGCCTTTATTTTCCTTTAGATCGGCCTTCTTGATTTGCTCTTGTAAGGCCTTGCCTTCGGCTCCATCCATTGTTTTTGCTTCAGCAAAGAGGGAAGCCGTGTTTCTTTCGTTTGTGCCGCTCTTTTTGTCGTTTGTTTCCAGGTAAGAAGACACGATGTTGTTAAACTGCATTAGATTTGAAAGATCTGATGTTCGCGAGGCCAGGTCATTTCTAATCTTTTCCAGTTTACTGATATCCTGATTGTCGATTTTCCCATCACTGCTTGATGTTTTCGTTTCGATTTTCTTTCTCATCTCTTCAATGATGGCCTCTTTTTCATTCTTAAAGCGCGCTAAAATCTTAGACCTGATCTCTTCAATGGACTCAGCACTGGCCGTCAGCTTCTGGATTTCTTCGTCTTTAAATCCTTCTTCCTTCAGGTACTCGCGGACCTTTTCATCGTCTTTTAGTTCTTCGGTAAGCATTTCTTCCTGGGCAAGCTGGCGCATCCCCAATTCGGCAAAGGCCACTTCATTAGCTGTTTTGTTGGTGCTTAAAAACTTCTTACAAGCTTCGACGTTTTTAATGGTCTTAGTCTCAACGTCCATACACTGATCAATTTCAGCGAGGTTGGCCTCATCTGGTTTTTTTAAAGAGTCTTCAACTTCTTTTTTAGTGATCTTTAAAATAGAGTCAGACGATGCTTTTTCACCATCTGTAACGATTTTCATATTGCTGGCAATCTGAGTGGTTCCTTCTTTTTCCAAAGAAGTGTAGAACTCTTTTTGTTTGTCGGCGATCTGGATGTTTTTTCTCGCTGTCTTTACATAGTCAGTGATTAAACAAGCGCGCTGTTTAGAGCGTGAATTGATTGTCTGTCCAGAGTCACCCGCATTTCCTTCACAGACTTGGGCCACATTAAAAATACAGCTCGTCCATTTTCTCGAACTGGCCGTGCCGGAAGCAAGGTCAAAGGTCGTGCTCTTAATAGATTTAAGATTGGTGTCTCGGTCTTCTTTGACTTCGTCCATTTTCTCTCTTAGAAGACATAAACCTTTGTCACAGCTTTTTGGGTCTGTATCCAGACAGTAAGAAGTAAAAGCGTTGATGATGGTTTTACCGAGTTCTGATTTATAAAGGTCGATGAATTTTCTGTGATCGACAGTTACAATAACGTTTTTATCTTTTTCGGCAGCGCTAAGCGCTTTGTCAGGGTCGAGGATTTCATCGAGTTTTTTCCCATAGAATTCACTCAGTGCCTGCACACTTGGATCGCTGCTGTAGTCAATTGAAGCGACTTGCGCGCTGGTTACCATATTCGTTTTACTGCTGGCCGGAGAACGTCCGTCAGTTGGTGCGCTTTTATTGGTGTCGGCATAGGTCTGCATGACCATCTTTTTTAAATCAGGTTTATTTTTGACGTTATCCCAAATACACGTCGGGATATTTTCAGAATAGGCCTGGTTGTTTTTTTTGCATTCTTCGTAGATTGGTTTTACGCCCGGAACATCAAGCAGTTTTTGAAGAGAATCATTCACCACAATGTCGCCTTGAACGCCGGATTTTTGCACAGTCTTTTCTTGATCTGCGGCGAAGGCAAATGAGCTCAGGAGAGTGAATGCCAGAAGAATTGATACTTTCATAGTCCCCATGGGGTTATTGTACCAAACCTATCGGCTATTCCTGTAAAAACTGTATTTTTAGGGGGAAATTCAATGGGAGCTGCCCATTAATGATGGCACTTTCTAGGATTCTTTTTTACCTTTCATAAATCCCAGTCCAAACACCGGACTTTCAGAGAGTTTTTGGCGTCTTTTGTTATATTCTTCAGTCGTTCTGACAGAAGCATGGCCCACATCTTTTGAAACTTTATACAGGTCAACTCCCGCATCCAGGGCCGATCCAATATAGCTTGCTCTGGCCGAGTGAGGAGAAATGCGGTGATTGATTCCGGCCTTTTTACACCATGTTTTGATGATGTAATCCACAGACTTTGGATTGAGTGGCTTAATAATGTGTTCTGGCTCTAATGGGTTTTTAGAAGGTCTAAAAATCCAGTCTTCCGGGTGAACGGCTTCACCTGAACTCTCCAGAAAAGAAATGTATTCAAGGATAATTTCAGCGCATTTTGGGTGCACAACCTTAGTGAGTTGTTTTCCACCTTTGGCGCGGACTTCGATAATGTAATGAGAGTCTTTTGTGTAGAAATTTTTGCGTCTTAAATTGATTAATTCCGCTTTACGAATTCCGGTCGTAAAAAGTGTGTAGATCACGGCTTTGTGTAAAAGCCCCGGACCTTTTAAATCATCAACCAGTGATAGGAGAGTTCCGATTTCATCATCGCTTAAGTCGTTTGTCGGCTGGATCACTTCCTGGCGCGGGCGCTTGATTGAAGAACACGGGTTAAACTGAATCATGTTCTTTTCAATCAGGAAATCGAAAAAACTTGAGTTCGCCGCTATCTTGCGATTAATTGTTTTGGGTGCCAAATTGTTGTCAGTCAGCCAGTTTCTGAAGGCCACAACATGCACGCGTTTGATGTCTTGATAGCCGCTAACATCTTTAAAATTGTCTCTTAAAAATTCAAAAAATTGAGTGATATCCAGACGGTAAGATTTGCGGGTGTGAGGCGATTCAAAATTGTTGAAGAATTCGTACTCCAATTCAAAGTTGAATGAAGATTCACTTTGGTAAAGCTTAAGAGAACCATTATTTTTTTTCGCTGGAACGTTCATAGTTAACTTAATTATATTCCAGTCGATATGTTTATAAAGAAATTTTAAAATAGGCAAAATTGTCAGTAGGAGAGAGTTATGCCGCATACTCAAGATATCAACATCGCTCTTTGCTTTAATGACCCCATGGAAGCAATGAATTTTAGCCAAAGGCTAGGGGAGATCTCCCCTAAAGTTAACTTTGTTATTGGTAAAAACTTCGATGATTTTTTGAAATCTATCGCTCGCCTGCCTAAAATTGATTGTTTTGTTATCGAAGAAACTTTTAAAGAATGTTCAGCTGTAGATTTAGTCGATAAATTGAAAAAAAGTCAGCGCTATAAAAAGGCCGTTTTGTCGGTATGTACCTCAAACCTTAAAAAAGTGAATAGTAAATTCCTCGAACTTGGTGTCGATTATATTTTTGACCTGATGACGAGTTTTAATGAAGTCAGCTGTCATTTAAAAAAAGCGATCTATAAAAAACTAACGCCAGTTATTCCCAAAGATTTTAACGTCATGGTCCTGGATAACAGCCCTGAGATTTTAGAGCTGATTTCCATGCATTTGGGCGAACTGGAACATGCTAAATACGACCTGTGTAAAGGCATTCAAGAGGCCAAAATCAACCTGGTCGATAAAGACTACGATATGCTCTTATTGGACTGGAACCTAGACGATGGAACGTGCATCGATTTGATTGAATTCATCAAAACCAGCGCCATTAGTCCGCGCACGAAATCTGCTTTAACCGTGGTTATTACCGGCCGTGATGATGTGGATGATATTATGACGTTGCTTCGATATGGTGTAAAAGACCACATTATCAAACCGTTTGATTTTAACGAATTTGAAGATAAAATTACATATGCCTTAGATAAGCATTTAAAGCGAGGCTAAGAGACCTGTCAGGACCGCACATTTGTGCTTCTGGTCACTTGGCTTTGGGGCTCTACCCGATAACTTCCATTATCGGGTAGACGGTTTCCGGCAGATTTTACCCCTTTTGGGGGCCTTTAAAATCCCTCATAAACAAAAAAAGCTAACATTTCTGAGAAAATAAGTTAACAATATTGGGATGAAATCAGGCCTTCGTATCCGCGACATTTCTTCATACACAGTCATCTCGTTTGTTTTGACCGCGATTTATTTTTATGTGGCCCAGTTTTCACTTATTATCACTAAAACTCCCGGGCAATCATCGGCGTTTTTTATCCCGTCTGGCCTGGCCGTGGGAATTCTGGTGTTTTTTGGCGCCCGTTATCTACCGGTCATTTTTATCGCAAAATTTATCCTGGGCCTGGTTAATGACCGAAGCCTTTACCAAAACCTCATTAGTTGTTTGGCCAGCGTTTCTGAAGCCTATATCGGGCTGTATCTGTATCAGGCGTTTAAAGACATGGCCGAAGAATACTTCGAGTATCAGTCGACCTTGATAAGTGTTTCTATCGTGGCCTTATTTGCGCCGATTTTTTCGGCCTTAATTGGTGTGACGAATTTGTATTACCTGGGTGTCATCGCCGAAGATATGTATTTTTCTCATTTTGCGACTTGGTATACGGGCGATGTTTTAAGCATCCTGATTATTTTGCCGGCATTTTTAAGTTTTAAAGACACCAAACATCGATTCTTTGATTTCATAGCGCCATTTGTGGCCGTCACAATTACGTATATTTTTAAGTTCCATACCCTTGGCCCATATCTTTTTTTCATTTTCCTAGCGATTTTATTGCCATGTTTATTAGGCACAATTCAAGGAATTTATTACGCGCTTATCACCGTATCGTTGGTGCTGAATTGGTTTTTAATTGGTCATGATGGCCCATTTTCAGTGGGAAATTACCAAGAAAACATGACTTCAATTCAGTTCTTCTTATTTGCTCTGGGAATTAGTGCCTTGGCATTGGAAGGATTTAAGAAAACAAGGCTTATTAAAAGTGCGATTGCTCCCCTTTTGGCCTTCTGGGTTTTAACCGGCTCGGTTTATTACTACTATTACACGCAAAAAGAAGTAGATAATGGGAGAATCATCACCAATGTTATTGATGATTTTGAAAACCGTTTAGTTGAAAAAATGGTTTTTTACGAAAATGCCATCAAAGGTGCATCTGGTTTTGTATCAGGTTCAGAAAAAGTAGAGCCTGATGAATGGGATGCCTACGCTAAGTCGATCTCCATTATTGATCAAATTAACGGAATAAAAGGTATAGGGGTTATTTATCCTAAATCAATGAGCAATCGCCCTGCTTTGATTTACCCTGATCATTTAAATGCCACCGGAAATTTTGAAAAAATCATTTATCACCCGGAATTGCGCGAACTTTTTGAACAATCTATTTACCGCAATAGTCCTATACTGACGCCGGCCATTCAAATTGATCTTTTCGGTGGGAAAAAGGCTTTCACTTCATTTCTTATTACGACTATAAAAAAACGCGAGCGTTTTATTGGCTGGGTCGTGGCCGCTGTCGAAATGGAGTATTTTTTTAAATCGCTGGCCGAATCTCGCTATCAGCAGATTGATATTGATATTTTTGATGGCGACAACAGTTTTATTGAAAGAAAAGTTTACACAAAGATTGTCGATAAACGTTTGAGAAGCTCTGATAATAGCAATCCTAAGTTTTCGACTTTAAATCTGGCCGATCGCACGTTCACTATTGATTGGAATGAAACAATCCGTTTTATCACCGGCCATGGATCGCAAAACTCGATGCTGATTTTAGTCGGCTCTCTTTTTAGTCTTCTAATCACCGGCTTTATTTTGAATTTAAAACTCATCAGTGAGAAGGCCAATAAAATTGCCGGCAGCAAGACGCTGGAGCTCCGAGAGTCCGAAGAACGTTTTAAATCGCTTTTTGAAAACTCAAGTGATGCGGTTATTTTATTCAACAATAATGAGATTATTGACTGTAACCCGGAGAGTTTAGTTCTCTTTGGAAAGCGCTCGAAAAAAGACCTGCTCAACTCTCCCCTTTATGATTTTTTCGCCATCCGCGACCTGGATTCGACAGAAGATAAAGAGCTCTTTAGAAACAAGGTCCGCGAAGTAAAGTATAAAAAAATGGTGAAATTTGAGTGTTTTTGCTTACGTGGAGCACTCCCCTTCTTTGCGGAAATGCATCTTCACTACATTGAAGTAAACGATAAATTCATCTATCAAGCGGTTGTGCGCGATATTTCTGAGCGAAAGAAAATCGAGCAGAATTTAACCAAATCAAAAGAGCTTGCTGAAGATGCGGCCAGAGCGAAATCAAATTTCCTTTCGACGATGTCCCATGAAATCAGGACTCCATTAAACGGAGTTATCGGGATGATTAATATTATCCTGGAAGAAAATCCTAAATCAGAGATCCGCGAAGACTTAGAAACGATTAAATATTCGGCAGACAATTTACTCCACATCGTAAACGAAGTTCTCGATTACACAAAAATTGAATCGGGAAAAATCGTTTTAGAGAAAAAAGTTTTTAGCCTTAGGTCACTTTGTGAGAACGTTTTAAAGATTCATCGCCCGAAGGCCATGGAAAAAAACCTGAAGCTTTCTATGGAGATCGATCACAAGGTGCCAGACCTGGTGATTGGTGATGAATACCGCAATACCCAGATTCTTAATAATCTTCTAAGTAACTCGCTAAAATTCACCAACGAAGGCGAAGTTAATCTCTATGTACGTTTAAAACAGAAAAAAGAAGATTCGTGTATCATTGAATTTAAAGTGTCTGATACCGGTATTGGTATCGATAAAGAAAAACAGCGCGAGATTTTTAAAGATTTTACCCAGGCCGAGAGCGATCATACTAGAAAATATGGCGGAACAGGTCTAGGATTAGCGATTACAAAACGCCTGGTGGAGATCCAAAACGGTAAAATCGATGTCACCAGCGGACCTAAGTCCGGAACGACTTTCGTTTTTACGATCCATTTCGCGATTAAATCGGAACAGCCTATGAGTGTTACTTCAAATTCTCCTCAAAAAATCCAGGAAAGCTTCCAAGGGCAGCGTGTGCTCTTAGTTGAAGACAACCAGGTGAACATTATCGTAACGAAAAAATTCTTAGAAAAATGGGGCCTTAAAGTCGATGTTGCTATTAATGGTCTTGAAGCCGTTAACCACGTCCGCGCCATTAAGTACGATCTGATCCTGATGGATCTTCACATGCCATTAATGGACGGGTTTGAGGCCACAAAAAAGATCCGCGAGTTCAACAAAGAAACCCCTATCATTGGTCTTTCGGCCGACGTTATGACTGAAAGTGTATCGAGTCTTCAGTCTATTGGGATGAATGATTTTGTGACCAAGCCTTTCCGCCCCAATGACTTTTTTATTAAGCTCAAGTCTTATTTTTAGTTTTTAAAAAAGGCTCAGGAATCTACGATCTATTTAAATATGATTATTCATTGACTTTAGTCAGCTATTCCCTTTGAATAGGACTTACACAATCTTTATAAATTCTAACTGTTAACTTGGGGGTAACCTTTGACATTCTCACTATTCACAGCACCAGGAGCTGAGCTATTCCTTCGCTACATTCACTACTTTGCGGGTGTAATCTGGATTGGCGTTCTTTATTACTTTAACTTCATCCAAGGTGAATGGTTCAAAGAACTAGACGCTGATGAAAAAATCAAATCATCTCGCGGTGTAGCTGTTAGAACTCTAGTTCCACGTGCACTTGCATGGTTTCGTTACGGGGCCCTTTTCACATTCCTTTCAGGGGTAACTCTATTAGGACTTAAAGGACACGGATTTGGATCAGCAATGTTCCAGACTTCTTGGTGGGCATTCATCGCGACAGGAGCTCTTCTAGGGACAATCATGTTCTTAAACGTATGGCTTGTTATCTGGCCTAACCAAAAGATCGTTATCGCTTCAGCAAAACAAGTGGCAGCTGGTGGACAAGCTCTTCCAGAAGCGGCTGCAGCAGGAGCAAAAGCAGGTCTAGCTTCAAGACACAACACTCTTTTTTCTCTTCCAATGCTATTTTTCATGGGAGCTGCTTCTCACCTTCCAGCAAACGTTAACCCTGAATACAACGGGAAACTTCTTGCTCTAGTGATCATCCTAATCGTTGGTCTACTTGAATTAAACGCACTAAAAGGGAAAACAGACACAATCAAAATTACATCTGTTAAAGGTGTAGTTCACATGGGGATCTTCCTTACAGCGATCCTTTACGTGGCGATTGAACTTCTAACAAAGTAATATTGAAATCAATGAAGAGATCAATGAAAAGAAAATTTTCTTTCGTGGTGGGAGGGGCAATGCTCCTCTCACTTGTTTCTTGTCAAAAAGGTGAGCCACAAAAACCGCTTTCAACTCTTGAAGCGCGTGGGAAGGCCACATTCATGTCAAACTGTATCGCTTGCCACAACCCCAATCCAACGATTGATGGAAGTATTGGGCCTGCGATTGCCGGATCAAGCTTAGAGTTAGTGACGGCCAGAGTGCTTACTCGCAGTTATCCTCCTGGGTACAAACCCAAAAGAGACACTGAAGTTATGCCGGATTTTCCTCAGTTAAAGGATGATATCCCGGCCCTTCATGCTTATTTAAACAGCTTTAATAAACCTTAATTAGTTTTGTTTTTTGTAGGCGATCAAATCTTCTATCGTAATGATGGGAATGTTGAACTTTGCTGCAAATTCTCTTAGAAGCGCGCCTTTTAAAGCGACACCATTTTCATCCAGCGTCTCACATAAAACGGCAACCGGTAAAAGACCTGCTAGTTTCATTAAATCCACAGAAGCTTCTGTGTGTCCTGGACGCACTAAAACGCCTTCTTCCCAGGCGATTAAAGGAAAGATATGTCCTGGACGAGCAAAGTCTTGAGGGGCAGCTTTGGGATCGCTTAAAGCGCGGATAGTAAGCGCACGATCGTGAGATGAAATCCCAGTGTGCGTTCCTTTTTTAACATCGACCGACACAGTGAAGGCCGTCTCAAATGTTCCAGTGTGCTCGCGAACCATTAAGGGCAAGTCTAGTTTTTTAGCAACTGAAGCGGCCATCGGCACACAGATAAGGCCTCGGCAGTTGTTGATCATAAAATTAACGTGGGAAGTTTCTGTAAACTGCGCGGCCATTACAAGATCGGCCTCATCTTCTCTGGACTCAGAATCACACACCAAAATAAAGCGTCCGCTTTTTAATTCATGTAGAGCACGAGCGAGAGAATCGTTCACAGGAGGTCCTTTTTACGGATGGAAATATGTGTGAAACACCGGTTTCACTACATCCTGACCCTTCTTATAACGCTTATAAAGCTCAAAGTCTTCTTTAAAAAACCCATCTAACACCGCATAAATTTCCTTTGGTGTCATTGGACGATCGAACTCTAGTGAAGCCTTTTCAACTTCTTTGTAAATCGCTTCACCCACTTTATCCAGGGCCATAAATAATTCCAATTGCCCAGGGTTCATGTTGAGCGGGAACTTATTTTGAAGAAATTTGCGGACAACCGGAAGCCTTCTTAAAAGCCAGAATGTGCGGGCCTCGGCATCCATCTTAAAACTAGGATCAAACTTGTAACCGGCCTTATCCATGCGCTCGAAAATCTTTGTCAGGATAAAATCTTTTAAACGCGACTCTTCCATTTTTCTTGGGTTTCTCCATTCAGCAACCAGGTCAAAACGCGGGTCAAACTGGATATCTCCTGGAGCGAAGACTTCCATATTGGCAATATTGTCTTTATTGGCCGGTACACCGATCGTATTTAAAAACGGAATAATTCCCGGAGAGAATTTTGATTTAAACTTCGGGATAAAGTCTTCATTTGGCATAGCTGCTTTAAAACCAGAACTGATGATCTCAGAGCAAAACAGCCTTTCGTTGTCTCTGAAATCCATTGAGAAGTCGTATTCGACATTTTTTTTTGCTAATTGATTTTTTAAAACGCGGTCGTGAATACTTTTTGAAGCTTGCTCAGAAATCTGCGCATCATTATACCTAAAAACAACTGAACGAGCATTCTTAGCACTGACGTGCTCAATTAAAGGTTCAACCACACTTCCAATTTCAATATGGGCCTCAGTTGTAGAGAGCTCTTTTGTTTCTGGGTCTTTATAGACAAAACTTAAGTGCGAAAATTGATAATCATTCACACCAATACGGGCGATGGCCGCAGAAGAAAAAGCATTCCCACGCGATAAAATCACGTCTCCGGACTGCAGGTCTTCATAGGATTTAAATTCGGCCGCATATTTTGGGTTGATCAGAAAGTATGGAAACTCTCCTTTCATGCTGACGTACTCAGAAGGAGCATTGGCCGCTTTTTCCATGCGCATTTCAATCAGATAATCTTCCACATAACGAAGCCCACGGAAAACATCAGTGGCACTTCTTAGGCATTCAGTATCGCTTTCAAAACCCTTAAGAGCGTCTTTAAGCGCGAGTCTTGCGGAAAATGAAGCATTGATTTGTTCATCAATTTCTTTGATATCGGTTAACTCTGCCAGTGCAGGGTCGCCGGCCAGGTTAAAGAGCTTTTGATAAGCGCTGTCATAGCGGTCCTTACAAGCAACCGGGTCTTGTTTAATTCCGCGAGAGGCATCGGAAACATCTTCAATGATTTGAGCAAGAGATGGGTTTTCATCAGAGGATGGATTTCTTCCTGACATTGATGAGCAGCTTGTCGCGGCCACAGACAGTAAAAGACATCCCAAAAAATTCTTATGATTTTTAAGCATAATTCAAATCTTCCTGATCGTTTGATATTGCCGTCCGATGGCAACAATTATGTTACTAGTCTAACTTAAGGTGGGGTAAAACTCTAGGGATGAAAGTCCTTAGGTATTATTTTCCAAAATAATGTGCAGCATTCGTCTTAGCGGTTCGGCCGCTCCCCAAAGAAGCTGATCGCCTACTGTAAAAGCATTGAGATAGTCGTTGCCCATATACATTTTGCGAAGACGCCCCACCGGAACTTCCAGCTTTCCGCTGGCGTATTGTGGAGTTAAGTACTTGATCGAATCTGTTTTATTGTTGGCCACAACTTTAACCCACGGGTTGTGTTCGGCCAAAATCATTTCGATTTCATCCATCGGGATGTCTTTTTTAAGTTTAATAGTCAGCGCCTGAGCGTGGCATCTCATGCTTCCCACGCGCACACATGTCCCATCAATAGGAATCATATTTGTCGTTTCCAGGATTTTATTTCCTTCAGCACTCGCCTTCCATTCCTCGCGGCTTTGACCGTTTTCAAGATCCGAATCAATCCATGGAATCAGGTTCGCAGCTAGCGCCACTCCAAAATTTTCTTTGGGAAAAGCAGCGTCGCTCATTAATCCCGTTACATTTTTTTCAACTTCTAAAATGCGCTCTGAAAGATTGGTCCCTTTATCCATCACGCGGTCAGTGTAGTATTTCATTTGCGAGAGAAGCTCATTCATGTGACGAGCACCACCACCAGAGGCCGCCTGGTACGTCATTGACGTCATCCATTCAATTTGATTGGCCTTAAAAAGTCCTCCCAACGCCAAAAGCATCAGAGAAACCGTACAGTTTCCACCGATAAAATCTTTTTTACCTTCCTTTAAGGCCTTCTTAATCACGTGAAGATTCACCGGATCAAGGATGATTGTGCTGTCTTTTTCCATACGAATGGCCGAAGCAGCATCAACCCAATAGCCTTTCCAACCAGCGCTTCTTAGGTCTTTAAAGACTTTTTTTGTGTAATCTCCGCCCTGACAAGTCACGATGATGTCCATTTTCTTTAGTTCATCAATGTTATGGGCGTCTTTAAGCTTAGGATCTGCCTTTGTAAGCTGCTTGAATGGGTGTTCCCCACCTGCGTTTGAGGTTGAGAAAAAAGTCGTGTCAAAATGATTAAGATCACCCTCTTCCAGCATTCTTGCCATCAGAACCTGACCAACCATTCCTCGCCATCCAACAATACCTAACTTCATGCATTTTTCCTGTATTTGATGTTTTCACTCAATTTTTTATCTTTTACTATACTTTGTAAAACATTTTCCAATTCAAAAAATCTATCAGGGAAAATTCTATGAAACTCGTGGTCTCAAAATTTGGTGGAACTTCAATGGGCGATGCCGGCTGCATGATTAGATCTGCCGAAGTTTCGCTTAAACAAGGCTCAAAAATGGTAGTCGTGTCTGCAACGTCAGGAACGACAAACGACTTAATTGAACTGGCCCGCACTGCTGAAAAAAGCAGCTGGGATAAAGCTTCAGTTATCATCACTAAAATTAAAAACAAACACGAGAAGATTGCCCGCGATTTAGAACTTCCTGAATCAGAATTAAAAATCATGAATGAAATGCTGGGCGAACTTGAATCAATGTCGCGCGGGATTCATTTGCTAAAAGACTGCTCGCTTAAAGCAATGGATTCAATGCAAAGTTTTGGAGAAAGACTTTCTTCCATTCTTTTTACTCATGCGATGAACTTAGTCTTAAAAAAAGCAAACTCTGATCACAAAGCAAGCTGGCTCGATGTCAGAGATGTTTTAGTGACAGACAACCAATTTGGGAAAGCTCGTCCACAGACAAATGAAATTATCAAAGCATGTGACAAGAGACTAGGGGCCATCAGACACGAAAACACTGTCTATGTCACTCAAGGCTTTATCGGGCAAACACTAGATGGCATGACGACAACTCTTGGCCGCGGTGGAAGTGATTACTCGGCTGCCATTTTAGCTGAAGGAATTAAAGCTGATATTTTAGAAATCTGGACTGACGTTGCTGGTATTGCCACAACTGACCCACGCATCTGTCCCGAAGCGCGTGCGATTTCAGAAATCTCTTTTAAAGAAGCTTCAGAGCTTGCGACCTTTGGAGCAAAAATTCTTCACCCGGCGACTCTTATGCCGGCCATCCGTTCCCAAATCCCGGTCTTTGTTGGATCGAGTTTTGAAATGGGTGCAGGCGGGACATGGATTAAAAAAGAAGTCGACGACGCTCCTTTAATCCGCGCCATGGCCCTAAGAAAAAAACAAGTCCTGGTGACATTATCGACACCGGAAATGCTTTACACTCACGGGTTTTTATACCAAATCTTTAAAGTGTTTAATGACCACAAAGTGAGTATCGACGCCATCACGACATCGGAAATTTCGGTTTCTATGACTCTTGATGACTCGGCACTTTTAAATAAAGATCTTATTCGCGACTTAGAAGAACTTGCAGTCGTTCAAGTCGAAGAAAACCTTTCACTGGTCTCTTTAATCGGCAACAACATCAACCACACACCAGGCCTTGCTAAAAAGATCTTCAACGCAATTGATGGCATCAACGTGCGCATGATCTGTCTTGGAGCAAGTAAGCATAACTTCTGTTTCATCGTTGATGGAAGTGCTGGTGAAGAAGCGATTAAGAAACTACACAAGACGTTTATCGAAGGTTAATTTAAAATGAAAATCGCTCTTCTAGGAAAAGGTAAAACAGGTGGAAAAGTTCTCGAGCTATTAATCGAGAAAAAAATCCCACACACTGTTTTTGATTCTAAAAACCACCCGACACTTGAGTCTTTAAAAGGCCATGATGTGGTGATTTCCTTTTTAACCGGCGACGTTTTTGGCGAGTACATGCCCCTTTTAATCGACGCCAAAATCCCGGTCGTCACTGGAAGCACGGGAATCTCTTTTGGAAATGAGCTAGCAAACACTCTCCAAAAAAATAATATCAAATGGATTTACGCCACAAACTTTTCACTGGGCATGAATTTGGTTCACCAGATGATTCTCATTATGAAAAATGCCGGCAGCATCCTTTCAGACTATTCATTCTCAATGAATGAAATCCACCACACTAAAAAACTGGACGCTCCAAGTGGAACGGCCCTGTCGTGGAAAAACTGGGCCGGGCATGAAATGAATATCACCTCTGAGCGAATTGGAGATGTGATAGGAATCCACGAACTCACACTAAAAACGGCCACTGAAGAAATCACCCTAAAACACACGGCGCTTGATCGCAAAATCTTTGCTGAAGGCGCTCTTTATGCGGCCAATATTATTTCAACACTCACTCCGGGACTTCATCTTTTTCAAGACGTCGTTCAGAAGGAACTTTTAAAAGGAATTAAGTAACATGAAAAATCTTAACGACTATCCTTTATGGACAGCGATCGTCACTCCAATGAATGCCGACTCAACTGTCGATTACCCAACATTTGAAAAAATCCTAAGAGAGCAAGAAGCCGCTAACGTGGCCGTGGTTATTTTAGGCTCAACAGGTGAGGCCCTAAACCTGAATAAAGATGAATGCAAAAAGATTTTAGATTTTGGTCTAGGACTTAATTTAAAAGTTCCGGTGATGACTGGTATTGGTGGATTCAACCAAAAAGACACTCTTGAATACGTTACATACCTTAACACTCTTAAGGGTCTTGATGCCTATTTAGTCGTGACTCCCCTTTACGCAAAACCAGGTGAGCACGGTCAGACTGAGTGGTTTAAGGCGATCTTAGATTTAGCCAATAAACCTTGTATGCTTTACAACGTTCCGGGAAGAACGGGTGTAAAAATGAATTTCAATGCGATTAAAAATTTAAAAGACCACAAGAATTTCTGGGCGATTAAAGAGGCCAGTGGTTCAGTGGAAGACTTTAAAAAATACGGTGAAGCTGCTCCGAATGCCCGCCTTTACAGCGGAGACGATGGAATGGTTCCTGATTTCTATCCACACAGATGCGTGGGGCTTGTGTCTGTAGCAAGTAACGCCTGGCCCGCTCCAACTCGCGCTTACGTTGAAAAAACGCTGGCGGGAAAACTCTCAAGTGCCGAAGCAGACCTGTGGAAAAAAGCGTGTGATACACTTTTTATCGCCGCCAATCCTGTACCGGTTAAAAATCTAATGCACGCCAAAGGACAAATTAAAACAAACGTCCTTCGCGCCCCTCTTCACCATTTAGACCTGGCCGACAACTCGCCTGTTTTAAATGCTGATAAAAATATTATGTCATGGTTTAAGGAGAACAATTAATGGTTACAACGACAATTTGGGAAAAAAATCTTAACGACCTAGAAAGCGGAAGAGTTCGCGCTGCGAATTTTATCGATGGAAAATGGGTTGCTAATACTGAAGTGAAAGCTCAAATCCTTGAAGCTTTTAAAGCTGGTGTTCTAAAAGAAGAAAACGGTTTTGTTGATAAACATAATTTAATGCCACAGTCTTTTCGTTTAGAGCAAGGAATCCGCGTTGTTCCTGGTGGAACGTCTGTTCGCCGTGGAGCTTACATCGCTAAAGGTGTCATTATCATGCCTCCAAGCTACATCAATGTTGGTGCTTTCGTAGACGAAGGAACAATGGTTGACTCACATGTGCTTGTGGGTTCATGTGCCCAAATTGGAAAGAAAGTTCACCTCTCAACAGCGGTGCAAATCGGCGGTGTTCTAGAGCCAATCGGGGCCAATCCAGTGGTTATTGAAGACGAAGCCTTCATTGGTGCTGGAGCTGTTATCGTTGAAGGGATTATCGTTAAAAGAAGAGCTGTTATCGCTCCTGGAGTCGTCCTTTCAAAAGGGATTCCTGTCTACGATATCGTCAACAACCGTATGCTGGAAAAAGGCGAACCTATTCCGGAAAATGCCATTGTTGTTCCTGGAAACCGACCTGTTAAGTCTGACAATGAATATGCCACAAAACTGGGGCTAACACTTCAATGTGCGATTATTGTTAAGTACCGTGACGAAAAAAGTGAGGCCTCTTTAGTTCTTGAAGACTTCCTTCGCTAACTTACAAGTCCTTATTGTCACCACATTGTGACAATTGTTTTACAGTTCATGAGCGTTTTCCTCGTTATTCTATTACCAGACAGAATACTTTGGGGGACGCTCATGAAACCACAACACTTAGAAAACAATTTAGACATTAGCTCTGAAAACACACCAATCAAAAAGAAAAAGCAAATTGACTGGGTCAATACAATCTTTTTAACAACAACTCCTATAGTGGCCATCGCTTTAAGCGCACTATACTTCATGCAAAACGGTCTTCAGTGGTCGCAAATCGCTCTAGCGGTTATCTTCTACTTCGCCACAGGACTTTCAATCACTGGCGGATACCACAGACTTTTTTCTCACCGCGCTTACAAAGCAAACAACCTGGTAAAATTCCTTTACCTGATTTTTGGTGCAGCGACTTTCCAAAACTCGGCCCTTAAATGGTCTGCCGATCACCGCATTCACCACACTCACGTAGACGACGAAAAAGACCCGTACAATATCAATAAAGGTTTCTGGTGGGCACACATCGGATGGATCTTCTTCCAGGAAAAAGAAGTTGAACCAAAATACCCAAAAGATCTTTTAAACGACAAACTGGTTATGTGGCAGCATAGAAACTACCTATGGCTTGCTGTGGTTATGGGAGTGATCCTTCCAACAGTAATCGGATACTTCTTAGGGTCTGCTCTTGGTGGTCTGGCACTTGCTGGTTTTGGCCGCATCGTCTTCGTTCACCACTGTACATTCTTCATCAACTCACTTTGCCACATTGTAGGGACTCGTCCATACACTGATACAAACACAGCAAGAGACAGCGCTATCATGGCCGTTTTCTCTTATGGTGAAGGTTACCACAACTACCACCACTACTTCCCAGTTGATTACAGAAACGGGATTAAGTGGTACCACTTCGATCCGACAAAATGGATGATTAAGACGCTTTCATTTGTTGGTTGGACGAGTGAACTGAAGAAAGTTCAGGAAAAACTAATTACTCAAGCGAAGCTTGAAATGAAAATGAAAAAATATCAGCCTGCAGCTTAAGATTTTATTCTTTAAAAATGAAAGGGCCCTCGAAAGAGGGCCTTTTTATTTTCTACATTTTACTGTGAATTCACTCTCTTCCTTCGAAGCATCCATATTCCTATCTTTTTTCCAAGCTATTTGAATAGGCAAAAGCTCACAAAGATAGTTGCTCTCAGGGTATTTATCCTTGAACTCCATGATTTCTTTTACGGCCAGTGAATAGCGGTCTTTTGCCATCGCCGACTTAATCCCAAGATAATGCTGATGCTCATTTTTGTATATAGTTGAGCATGAGCATGTAAAAGCAAAAATACTAATAATTAAATACCTTCTAAAATCCATAAACACCTAAGGTTAATTTTTTGTGATCTCTTTTTACATGAACACTTACCTTATTATTCGGCAACAAGAAATGTGTGCTAGAACTTCGCTCGCCAGCTTTAAGATGAATTGGCCGAAACCAGTACAACACTTCCTTACTAAAATTCATTGGGCCTTTTTTCTACTTGCAATAAAACGATACACTAAAATGAATATAGAAAAACACATCGCTAAATTTTCTACAAAATCTCCTCTAAAAAAAACAAATGAAGATATTGTGTTTTCAATAAAAGAAAGTTCTAGCAACCGTTTAGAAAAAATCATAACGATGATAAAAAAAGACACCCCCTCTAATACAAAAAAACTACTTTCTCTTTTATTTTTTAAAATATAGCTTAAGTCATAAACCCAAGGCATTATTACAATCAAGAAAATCATCCATAAAATACCCCACAATGAATCAAGCTTAAAAAAGGCTATTAATGGAAAAATACATGGTCCCAAAAATAAAAAAAGAGTTAATGATTCTACTTTTATCAAATTTTGATTCTGTTCCTTACAGTTTTCACACTCCCAATGCCTTTGATTGTTAAATATTAATTTTTGAACTGAAATATAATTCATTTCATACTCAGCATTGCATTTCTTACAGTATAGATTTCTCTTCATTATTTTCCCATATCGACACAAACTTAATTTTCCGTTCCGGCCGCAATAGAGCTTTCTGATTGCTTTATCACCAGAAAAGCCTGTTGGAATCAGCATCTATATTCTCATCAGTCACTCTGTTTCCGAGAATATCGTAAGATATAAAAAGAATTATGACTTAAACGAGCAACCACTTTTTATTTTAGAGTCATTATTCATGATCTTTTCTAAGGAATCATAGATAGCTTTCGTCTCTTTTTCTTCTTCTCCCCAAATTTCTACATAATTTTTCTGTAATAAAGTTGGTAGGTATTCTTTTGCCTTTAAATCACAACCTGAAAGAATGGCATAAGCATCAAGATATTCGCCACTACCTCGTGACATATCAACTTTAAGAGGATCAGAATTATTCACTAAAAATACTTTTTTATCATTCTCGCCCATACCAATCATCGCACATTCCCCAGTTGATGAAACAAAGCTCGTTGTAGATAAAAAAAGCCCTACTCCATTTCCGCTTGATGATATTTTTCGACACTTCTTTTCATCAAAAGAATAGGATTGAGTGGACATCAGTAAGCAAGAAAAAAGCATTAGATATCTAAGAAACATATTATCCTTTTTCTAAATCGTCAGGAGTTGCACTGGTAACGAGAATCCAACCAATAAATTTACTTTGTTATTCGGCAACAAGAAATGTGTACTAGAACTTCTTTATCCTTGCATGTGTATAACTTCTACCTCTTAAATCAATCAATTATTTTCGTCTATCTATTTTTATTTCGCTTAATGCTGTTCGATGACCAGAGTAAGAAGCAGAAACAAAACCAAATACTGTTAATATTAAAAGTATTAGGATTTGAAATTTATTTATTTTTTTTAATAAGAGAGAAATGAAAAAATAAAAGAAACCAAAAATAATTACTAATAAGATATATGTCATATTTCCATCTATGGACGAAAACAAATTACATGCTTCTAGAAATTGATATAGACCTAGAGTTAAACTAAACGAAGCAAGACCTTTGAGCATATAAATAATATTCTCTCTCATTTTAAACCACACTTATCACCGCATTGGACCTGTCTTGCAGCTACAATGCGGTTGTAATCATTTTCACCTAAATCATATGCACTATAGTAATTTCCGCCAGTTTTAGCTTGTTTTGTAAAATCTTTTGCTCTATTTATTATCATTTGATCTGCCAGAGCATCCTGATTGATTCTTAAAAAATGGGACCTCCAATAAAAGAGGTTCCAACATACTCACGCCTTTATTTTTTCGGTTAAGACAAGTTTAAATTTCGTGTAATAAAATAAGTTTGAACAATATTACTCCCGATCGCTATTTAAACATTGATATGCCACGCCCTCGAGTGAAAATTCACAAAATAAACTATCTGAACCAATGAGCAATGCATTCCCCTTCAAAAGGGCAACATCCTTCTTCAGCTCTACTAGCCTCAAGTCACAGGCTTTACTTTTTTGCCAAAATTCTAGTTTTTTTAAATTTTTTACAGGACCAATTTTTTTGCAATTATTTACTTTCAATGAATCAAAGAAAACAACTACCTGTTCATAGTTTATTTTAGCCCTTACAAGTTCTTCCGTAGTGAGCTGTATTGTACCCAGTGGAGAATCTACGACGAAAGCAAATAGATCTGCACAGAAAACAAAGTAAAACATAACTTTAAAAAATGAAATCATTGAAGAACCTTATTCTCTAATTTGAATCAAATCGTTGGTAAGCATATCTTATGTATTTGACCTAGAATTACACCCATTTTTAATTTTCGGGTCATTGTTCATGATCTTTTCTAAGGAATCATAGACAGCTTTCGTGTCCTTTTCTTCTACTCCCCAAATTTCTACATAATTCTTCTGTAATAACACAGGTAAGTATTCTCTTGTCTTCAAATCACAACCTGAAATAATTGCATATGCATCAAGATATTCCCCTGCACCCTTTGCAATGTCTTTTCGAATAAAATTCTCATTATAAGCAAAAAATATTTTTTTTTCCGTAACCGTACTCGCATTCATCGAGCATTGCCTTGTTGACGAAATATAGCTACTTGTCGAACCACTCGCCGCCGTTGATGAAGTTATTAGATTATTACTTCCTTTATATACATCCTTACATTTTTCCCAATTAAAGGAAAATGCCTTACCTATTCCACTCAATAATATAATCAAAATTACCTGCATTGCTCTCTCCCACGATTGGCAACAAGTCCAAGGCCATCTAATGCTTCTTTTACACCTAATGGAATATGTTTTTTATTATTACACAAAATTTCTTTGGCAAAAACACCAGCAGCACCTTGTCCGATCTCTTTATATAAAGCATTTACAGGTAAAGTATAGCCAAATAATCCACCTGCACTTTTTGGATCAATATCCCAGCCTGCATTTAAAGTTAAAGCAATTGAAAAATTCATTGAAAAATCCATCGTGAAATCATCTAAATTATCAAAGAAATTTCCTTTTTTATTTCTATTCTGTACTCCCGTTGTCAAAAGAGCTACTCCTGCAGTAATCGGGGCAGTTTTAAAAGCAAAAACAAGAGCAGCTGAGGAAATGACCAAATTATCAAACCTATCTCCAATCTTCCCATTAAAAAAAGTTGATCGTGCAGCTACATAAAGATAATTAAATACCCCTAAAAAATATCCCGCAATAAATGTTTTCAGCTTAATTTTACCACTTGGGTCTACATAATTTAAAGGGTGATTTCCAACATAGCTATACTTATTATTAAATGAATTTGGACTTAAAATACTTCCAGCATCAGGATCAGACTGAACAAATCGCCCAACTGAAGCATCATAATACCTCGCTCGATAATAATTCAGCCCACTCTCAAAATCACTTTCCCTTCCCGTAAACGTAAAGAAGTTCTCCACCGCTGGACTTGCTAACGCCTGCCCATTTCCATCTTCCGTCTTTAAGATCTCTCCAAACGCCGAATACACATATCTTTGAACTACACTTCCTGAAGAGTTCATAATCTCATTAATCGTTCCTAGATGATCCTTTAGATAAAAGTAACTTGTATTATTTCTATCCATCGCTAAAACATCATCAATCCTATTTAATGAATGTGTATAAGTCGCAAGCAAATCATTATCTCCATTCACTTCAAACAGAATGCTCTGACCGTCATAGACAAACTTTTTAGTAAAAGACTTGCTATCGTCTAAGTGGTCCACATGCTCTTTAAGCACTCTTCTTCCAAGGGCATCGTATCCATAGAAGCTTTCTTTTAAGAGCGTAGGTCCATCGTATTCTTTAATCGCTAAAAGCTGATTCTCTGATGAATACTCATAGTTCGTGATCTTTCTGCTATCTGATCTTTGAACCTTAGAAACCATATTTCCGTTGTTGTCATAAAGGTAATTAAATCTCCAATCTGACTCTAAACGTTGCTTCTTGCTTCCATAAGAGTAATTTCCCTTCTCATCCGTCACTCTATTTCCGAGAGCATCGTAAGCAAAGACTGACGTCACAGCTTCCGGGTGAGTCGCATTGAAAAAAGAGCTTCCAACCAACACACTTGCCTTATTATTCGGCAACAAGAGATGTGTGCTAGGACTTCTTTAGGAATTACGTTTTTAAAGAGCAACCACTTTTTATTTTAGAGTCATTATTCATGATCTTTTCTAAGGAATCATAGACAGCTTTCGTCTCTTTTTCTTCTTCTCCCCAAATTTCCACATAATTCTTCTGTAATAACACAGGTAAGTATTCTCTTGTCTTTAAATCACAACCTGAAATAATTGCATATGCATCAAGATATTCACCGTTTCCACGGGAGATATCTATTCTCAGAGGATCAGAATTGTTCACTAGAAATACTTTTTTATCATATGCAGTTTGGCCAATCATAGAACAACCTCCAGTTGAAGATGTAAATTGTCCTGCAGAAGTACTGACACCAAAAAAACTTAATGATCCTAACCCTTGAGAAGAACATTTTTTATAATCATATGGATAAACTCTTTCACATAATAAAAATAATAAGAAAATTATAGTATATTTCATATCCCACTCTTCACTTCAGGCAAGATTCCTTTCCGCGATCTGCGGCAATCCCTACAGCTCTACAAAAGAGGCTCCAACACACCTTTCTTGTTATTCGGCAACATAATAAAGATCTCTTCCCATTCCTAGAATCAAAAATTTTATTTTGAACATCCAGAATAATTGAATACCATTGAAATATTCTCCACCCCTTGTGCGCCTATTCTCCAACTCCCACTAGTATATTGATCCATTCGAGACCTAGAAATTTTAGAAATTGTAGAAACAGTCACATCGTAAGCCCCAGAAGAAGATTCTATAACTAGGTAGTAGCTATCAGAATTCGGTGTTGTAACTGCCAACTTTACAGGATTAGAAAAATAAATATCCACAGGAGTATTTGGATTTGAAGTATGAGTGGATACGACTCCGGTTCCTGTTCCCAAAAGAGTTCCAGAATCTGGATCATTGTCATCACCCAAATAAATTTTCGCTGTTACTGATGTTATATTGTCAGTAGACATATACAATCTTACTGACGATAAATTTAGGGTAGCTGTGTTCAAACCATTCAAATGAAACCTGTTCGCTATTTTTTCTCCTGCATTCATGTTGTAGATTGCCCCATTACCCGTAAAATCTTCACTCGTTGGACATGAAAAAAAATTATCATCAGGAACCTTCACCCCACAGCCAAAAACCAAGAGAACCAAAGGCCAAAAAATCTTTTTCATAAAACCTCATAGCTATAACAACTTTTCAAAATTCCTTTCGGCATATTTTGGTTCAAGAATTAATCAAACTTAATCCAATTTGAATAAAAGTATATTCTTGAGTTGAGTGATCTGATTTATAAAATGAGAAAAACAAGGCCACTAGTGCCTACAATAATTGCGACTGAATAAGTTACTTCAAAATAACAAATCCACTTTGATGTTCTAAATGTAATATCTAATCGCCGTCACAACCTTCCCCGGCTTAAATCGAAGCGCCGCTTTCAGCACGAGACTCATCTGATTGTGCAAGAACTGCTGATACCACTCCCTCGTCACAAACTCCGGTACAACAACCGAAATCATCTCTCGTCCGCTTTCGATGTGGGTTTTATCAATATAAGAAAGAAGCGGCCCTAAGACCGAGCGATAAGGCGATTCAATCACATTAAGTGGCAACCCATCCGACCACTTCTCCCAAAGCCTAACCATTTTAGCAGTGGCTTCTTTATCGACGTCGACATAACAGACGCGCACATCTTTACTGATAGTCATAGCGTATTTAACGGCCCGGACAACTCCCGGGTGAATCCCGGAAATAGGAACAATGGCGATATAAGGCGCGTGGGCCGTTTTTAAATCCTGGTGGTAATTCTCACGGGCAAGGGTGTGAGAAACGCGACTATAGTGGTTTTTAACCTTCTTAAAAAAGAACACAAGTGCTGGAATCAGGATGATAACCATCCATGCGCCACTGGTGAATTTTGTGAGGGCGATAACGATTAAAACGACAAAAGTGGTCGTGGCCCCGAGAGCGTTAATCACCATTCCTTTTTTCCAATGCGGGTTTTTATTTTTCACATGGTGAACAATCATTCCGCTTTGAGAAATGGTAAAGGAGAGAAAAACCCCGACAGCATATAATGGGATGAGGGCGTGGGTTGATCCGCCGAAAATCACAACTAATAAAGCGGCCGCAGTCGTAAGACCAATAATTCCGTTGGAAAAAACTAAGCGGTCTCCGATGCTCGACATTTGTTTTGGCAAAAATCGATCTTGGGCAATTAAAGATGTGAGTCTTGGGAAATCGGCATAACTAGTATTGGCGGCCAAGAGTAAAATAAGAGCAACGGCAATTTGAGTGGCATAATAAAAATAATTTTCACCGAAGACTTGTTTTGAAAGCATCGACATGACGGTCTCTTTTCCATGGGCCGGAACGATTCCATAGATGTGTGCTAAAAGTGTTATTCCGAGGAAAAACCCTCCGAGAATGACGGCCATCCAGATCATGGTGATTTTGGCATTAACCGGTGAAGGTTTTCTAAAAATCGGCACACCGTTAGAGATCGCTTCAATCCCCGTCAGTGCTGAGCACCCTGAAGAAAAAGCGCGCAGAAGTAAAAAGAGTGGCACTTCCGGATAACTTTCATGGAGCACCGGATGAACAATCGGAGCTTGTCCGGTGATGATTTTATAAGCGCCCATGACAATCATGGCGAGAATAGAAAAAATAAAAAAGTACGTGGGGTAAGCAAAGAAGTTTGACGACTCTTTAAGTCCCCTAAGATTTAAAATCATAATGGCAAAAATGATTGCGACACCAATGGCGACCTTGTGTTCGGCAATAAAAGGAAAGGCCGATCCGATGTTTTCTAGTCCTGCTGAGACTGATACTGACACTGTTAAGATGTAATCGATTAAGAGAGCTGCTCCAGCGACCAGGCCTGCATTCTCCCCTAGGTTTTCTTTGGCAACAGTGTACGCTCCTCCTCCGTGAGGATAAGCAGTGATGGTTTGTTGGTATGAGAGAGTGATGATTAAAAGTAAGAGGGCAACTCCAACGGCCATTGGCATCGACCACGCCATGGCAGTGAGAGCAAATAATGAGAGAGGAATCAGCACTTCTTCGGTGGCGTACGCTACTGATGAGAGAGCATCGGATGATAAAACGGCGAGAGCTTTCCACTTGGGGATTTTCTCTTCTTCGAGCTTATCCATCGTGAGTGGATTACCAATAAAGACGTGTTTGATTTTCGAGATAAACATAAGACTATCCACCTCTCATTCTAAGTAGAATTAGGAACCCTGAAAAAAACCCTGTCAAGGCAATGAGGGCCCTCAACTTACGCAAAATTGGCCATTTTTACGTGGTGCGACTACAATATATATGAAGATTCCAAGGGTTTCTGCACTATATATAGTGGTGGTCATGGTTGTTTTTAAATTGATTTTATTTAAACAGGCCTCAAATTATTAGCAGTAAGTTTTAATTAGATGGTAAAAAATAGATTCATAGGACCATTTTTGCCTGCTCCATGTACTTAAAATTTAAATGATTTCATGAATCCACGAACAGTGATAAAATAAAATAGTCAAATATTTCTGCGCCTCATCTGGCCAATAAAATATTTGTAAACTTACGCGATCTTGTTATCTTTTAAAGTATAGAGTGTTTTGATCAAATCATTTTACGGTTCAAAAAGGTCCAATACCGGCCTTTAAGACTAAAGAAAAAGTTGCCTCAAAAAACTCTATAAACACACACACAACGAGCTTTTAGACATTCAGGAGACACACCATGGTAAAGGATGCCAAGTCAGCAATCTTAGCACCAAACGACGATCGTTTCGTGCTTTTTCCAATTAAATATCACCAAGTATGGGACATGTATAAAAAACACATGGCCGTATTCTGGACAGCAGAAGAACTAGACCTTGTTCCAGATCTAATCGACTGGGAAACAAAACTTAACAAAGATGAAAAATATTTCATCTCTCACGTTTTGGCGTTTTTTGCTGCAAGTGACGGGATCGTTAACGAAAACCTTGCGATCCGTTTTATGAAAGATGTTCAGATCCCTGAAGCTCGTTGCTTCTACGGATTCCAGATTGCGATGGAAAACATCCACTCTGAAACATACTCACTTTTAATTGATACATACATCAAAGATGCAAAAGAAAAAGATAAGCTCTTCCACGCTGTAGACAACATGGCGTGTGTTGCAAAGAAAGCGAAGTGGGCCCTTAACTGGATCTCTTCTAAAAAATCATTCGCTCACCGTCTGATTGCTTTTGCTGCGATCGAAGGGATTTTCTTCTCTGGATCTTTCTGTGCGATTTACTGGCTGAAAAAACGCGGACTGATGGCTGGTCTGTGTACATCGAATGAATTCATCTCAAGAGATGAAGGTCTTCACTGCCAGTTCGCTGTTTTAATGCACTCTCTTTTAGACAAAGAAGAGCAAATCTCAGCGGAAGAAATCACAGCGATCATTACTGAAGCAGTAGAAATTGAAAAAGAATTCATCCTTGAATCTCTTCCAGTTTCACTTATCGGTATGAACGCGCAGTCAATGTCTGAGTACATTGAATTCGTAGCGGACCACTGGTTAACTCAATTAGGAGCACCAAAAGCGTTCAACACGAAAAACCCGTTTGAGTGGATGGAACTTATTTCACTTGAAGGGAAGACTAACTTTTTTGAAAAACGCGTTTCAGAATACCAAAGACCTGGGATTCTGGGCGAGAAACAATCACACACATTCACACTAGACGCGGAGTTTTAAGATGTACGTAATCACAAGAAGTGGCGAAAAAGAACCTATCAAGTTCGACAAAATCACGGAAAGAATTGAGCAACTTTGTTTTGACCTGGACAGAAGTTTCATCGACCCGATGAAGATTGCTAAAAAAGTAATCGAAGGGATTTACGATGGAATTACAACTAAAGAACTTGATCAGTTAGCAGCTGAAACAGCGGCTTACTTATCAACTCAGCACCCGCAATACTCTACCCTTGCCGGAAGAATTGCCGTCTCTAACCTGCACAAAGAGACTCGCGGTTGTTTTTCTGAAAACATCAAAGCAATGTACCACTACCACAACCCGGTAACTGGTGAGCCTTCTCCATTAGTATCGACAGAATTGTACGAAGCTGTAATGAAGAACGCTGAAACTCTTGATAAGGCACTTATCGACAAGCGCGACTATAACTACGATTACTTCGGATACAAGACTCTTGAAAAATCTTACCTACTTAAGATGAACAACAAGATCGTTGAGCGTCCGGGACAAATGCTAATGAGAGTTTCTGTGGGTATCCACTCAAACGATATTGAAGCGGCAATCAAGACATACAACCTTATGTCTGAAAAATACTTCACTCACGCATCTCCTACTCTATTTAACTCAGGAACAAATAAAGCTCAGCTTTCATCTTGTTTCCTTCTAACGATGAAAGGCGACTCGATCGAAGGTATCTACGATACTCTTAGACAGACGGCCCTAATCTCTCAATCTGCTGGTGGTATCGGTCTTGCGATCCACAACATCAGAGCGAAAGGGACATTCATCAAAGGAACAAACGGAACATCAAACGGTATCGTTCCAATGCTAAAAGTATTCAACGATACAGCTAGATACGTTGACCAGGGTGGTGGAAAGAGAAAAGGTGCTTTCGCGGTTTACTTAGAGCCATGGCACGCTGATATCTTCGACTTCCTTGAAATGAAGAAAAACACAGGTAAAGAAGAGCAAAGAGCAAGAGACCTATTCTACGCTCTTTGGATTCCGGACCTATTCATGAAGCGTGTTGAAGAAGATGGAATGTGGTCACTATTCTGCCCACACGAAGCTCCAGGACTTGCTGATTGTTCAGGTGAAAAATTCGAAGCTCTATACAAGTCTTACGAAGAAAAAGGACTAGCGAAAAAAACGGTAAGAGCTCAGGATGTTTGGTTTGCGGTTCTTGAATCACAAATTGAAACTGGTTCTCCTTACATGCTTTACAAAGATGCAGCTAACGAGAAATCAAACCAGAAGAACCTTGGGACAATCAAGTCTTCTAACCTTTGTACAGAAATCCTAGAGTACACAGCTCCAGATGAAGTAGCTGTTTGTAACCTGGCCTCAGTTGCACTTAACAGATTCATTGATCACTCAACTGGAACTCCTAAGTACGACCATAGAAAACTATACGATGTAGTTTATCAAATGACGGTTAACCTAAACCGCATTATCGATATCAACTACTACCCTGTTCCTGAAGCAAGAAACAGCAACATGAGACACCGCCCGATTGGTCTAGGGGTTCAAGGTTTAGCTGACGCCTTCTTCGAAATGAGGCTTCCTTTCGAATCAAAAGAAGCGCTTAAACTAAACAACGATATCTTCGAGACAATCTACTTTGCAGCTGTCACAGCTTCAAAAGATTTAGCGATGAAACACGGCCCATACGAAACATACCAAGGCTCTCCTGTTTCTCAGGGAATCCTTCAGTTCGATATGTGGGGAGTAAAACCAAACTCAGGAAACTGGGACTGGGCCGCTCTAAAAGCTGATATCGCTCAATACGGTGTAAGAAACTCTCTTCTAGTTGCTCCAATGCCAACGGCTTCAACGTCGCAAATCCTTGGTAACAACGAGTGTTTCGAGCCAATCACTTCAAACATCTACGTAAGACGTGTTCTTTCTGGAGAATTTGCAGTTGTTAACCGTTACCTGGTAAATGACCTGATCTCTATGGGCCTATGGAACGATAAGATGAGAAACGAAATCATTGCTAACAATGGTTCAGTTCAAAATATCCAATCAATCCCTGATGAAGTTAAGGCACTATACAAGACGATCTGGGAAATTAAGCAAAAAGCTGTTATCGATATGTCAGCTGGTCGTGGTCCATACATCGACCAGGGTCAATCGCTTAACGTATTCATGGAAGATCCAAACTTTGGAAAACTTTCATCAATGCACTTCTACGCTTGGAAGTCTGGTCTTAAGACTGGTATGTACTACCTGAGAACAAGAGCAGCGGTAAACGCAGTTCAGTTCACGGTTAAAAACGATGCTCCAGTTGCAAAGACATCTGAAGAAAACATGGCCGCAATGGTATGTTCTTTAGATAACCCGGAATCATGTGAGATGTGCGGTTCTTAATTTTGATTTTAATGAGTAACTAAAATCTACCAAATAAGAAGGCCAGCGTAATGCTGGCCTTTTTTATTAGTGTTCAAGTTGTAATAGTTTTGGATAATCCTCACCTGGCTCCATAACCCAGAGAGGAACGCTAGAAGGCATTGCCGTCTTATATGTTTTGGCCATGTGATAAGCAATCACTCCAGAAGAGTCTCCTAAAGCAATCGAAAAACCTCGAGTAGAAAAAGTAGCAAGAGAGTTAAAGTCATTAGGAGTTAAGACTGTACCGTACTCGGCATAGTTATGATGACTTTCATACAGATTTAAAGTCTCGCCATTGCTCGGGCAATTATTAAGCAAAGAAACCCCAGAGACCGTAATGGTTGATCCCGAAGCTGAAAAAGGCACCAGGAATGAGAATGAATGGTGAGAGAGAGCTCCGCTCGAAAAAGAAGGTGCAGAAGCAAAGGTAATCGAGCCTGTCGAATCATCACAAGATTGCACGACACTATAAGAAGGCCCCCATAAAAGAAAATCATTAACCACAAGAGAACTCGAAACAATTCCCCCTACAGATTTACCAACGACTGGGCCAATCTTTCTTTCATCTGTTGTTGAGTCTGTATCAAGCCTGCTCATTAAGTCCGCAGAGCTTTGTGTACCGATAATTTTACCAAGGAAAAAGGTCTTAAAAATATTAGAGCCAGAGTAGTTAGCTCCAACCAATCCACCGATGGCATCAGCAGAACCCGCAATCGCGAGATTCATAGAAAGTGATTCCGGAATATAAGAGTTGGAAATAGTCCCAACGTTAGTCGCTGCCATTCCTCCAACATATGATGGAGGGCCGGAAGTAAGATTAAACTCACCGCGAACAGTTGCCTGGTCAATAACTCCGCCCGTATTGTTATTGACGAGAATACCTCCGACATAAGATGCTGAACCTGAACTTCCAATATTGACCATCGCCGATACGCGCTCAAGTCTTCCACTATTATCAGCAACCATCCCGCCCATATTACCGTTCCCAACCAAATGAGCACCATGAAGTTGGACATCTTTAATCACTCCAGCATTGGCGTAGGAAATTGTTCCGAGTTGATAGTCAGCAGTAATAGAAGAAGCGTATGAAGAGATATGACTTAACTCTCCCATATTAGTGTTGGCCAAAATGGCCACCTGACTTACAGTATCACTGTAAGTATAAACTTTATTGGCAAAAAGATTTAAGTGAGAGACGACGGCCCCAGATGAGATTGTTTTAAAAATCCCGACTCCTCCGTCCATGACGTTATCAATGTTAATGTCCATACCGTACAAGGCATGCCCATCTCCATTTAATTTACCGTTAAAAGTAGTAATCCCATCAGCAGTTGGTCCAGTAACACCTAATGAAGAAAGGTTAATTGATTCTCCAAGGCGGTAGTATTCAGAAGAGCTACGAGCATTTAAACTCAAAAATTGAGTGCTATTACAAATGATAACTGGATTTTGTTCCGTTCCTCGCCCCAGTGTCGAAACCTGAGAGGAAACATCAAGAAGATTGTTGGCCAAAAGACATTCTCTATTCTCCCACGATAAACGCGGAGTCATACCGTTGGCGGCACCGTATTTCCAATTCCCTCCAGGGGCCATAAAATTAGCTCCAAGCCAAGAATTGGTTCTGATTTGAGTATAAGTTCCAGATAAAAAGGCCGTAACATTATTTACATCAGTGAGACAGTTCGTTACAGTTCCCGAATCCGTTTGGATCGTTCCTGAATAATTAAAAGTGGCCCCTCCCATATACATTTGTCTGGTATCAGAAAAACAATTTGTGATAGTTCCACCGTTATAAGCAGCAATTCCTCCAACCGAAACCGTTCCCGGTGAATTTCTTAAACTCGACATCCCCATTGTAGAATAGACATCGTTCATCGATCCTAAATTTTTCCCCGCAATACCACCAGTGTATGATGTGTAGGTAGAGATAAAACCTTCTGAAAAGCTCGAAGAAATAACACCTGCGCCGTTATTAATCCCGGTAATTCCTCCGGCAAAATAAGGTGAAGAAGAGTTGTCTGAAGTGATGACTCCAGAGAACATAGATTCCGAAATTGTAGATTCATTTTGTCCTGCAAGGCCACCAATGTAATCCTGTCCACGGATTCTCCCCTTAAGCACTTTGCTTCTGGAAATCACCAGTCCTGAGCCTTGATTTTGACCGACAAGCCCACCAGCGTAGTTATTGTTGCTTTCAATATCAAGTTCATCAATTCGCACATCGCTGATCTGGCCCTGACCGTTGCTATCGCCGGCAATACCACCAACATAACTTAGTCCTCTTACAGACAAATTCTTAAAAGAAAGTCTCTTGATCTTTCCTGCTGCACCTGAAATTTCTCGGGTCCCCAATAAACGTACAAAGCCCATTTGAGATAAGTTCTCTGCTGAAATTCTTCCGTTTGAGATAACATAATTGGCCCCATCAAAAACACCGGTAAATCCAACCTCGGAAGGAACGACTCCAGATCCACAAAGGTGGCCATCAAGCGGATTTAGATTATGGAAATAATCTGTCTTTGAAGTAGAGTCACCCGCACACGAAGGCGCTGGAAAAACAGAAAGCCCAGGAATGTTGGAAGTTTTATTCATGTCTAAGTTGTTCATCAGCTTATAGTGTGAACTATCATATGCTGAACCTAGGAGTGTATTGCTTTCTCCAATCTGGTTGAGTTGCCATTCATTACAAATTTTGTAAGGACGGTATAAAACCCCTTTTCCACCAGCATAAGGATTATCTCCCGTTCCCACTGATGTACTTAGGATTCCCGTGCAGATAATATTTTTTGGAATAGCAACCATTTGCTTGATAGACTTTACACTGCTGGCCGCTAGCCCACTTTGACAAGTTGAATCCGGAAGAAAGAGACTCATGATAGGGGGAAAATAACTTGAACAAGCACTTCCAGAATAGTCACCTAAATAATTAACACAATCTTGCTCGTTAATAGTTGTTTTTCTCGTACTACATGTATTTGCATTCGAAGATACAAATCTATTAACTCCCGTCTGAAAGCCTCCGAGACCGAGTTTGAAAACCTGAGTATAAATTCCTTTAGGATCGTTAGAATTACAATCATCACTACCAAGAAACATTTCAACAGAAACGACAAAAGGCATAGATGATCCCGAACCCGCCGGGAAATTGATCCCCATACCATTGGAATGAAGATTAGTTCCACCGCTAAAAGGTATACAGGCACTTTGAATTTTTTCAGGCCCAAATACAGGAGCACCAAGAGCGCCCTTGTAACTTCTAAAAACCATGCGGTATGATCTTGCACTTCCCTGGTTGTCAGCATTGCAACCATAAGCTCCCGCTAAAGAGATGTCTTCACATTCTTCAACAAAAAGCTTAGAGAAATATTTTTTTTGAGTGTAAGTATCCTCATAAACATTTCCACCCGAAAAATCGTTATCAGCGCAAGATCCATTTGTCAGCTTAAGCGACACTGTCACGGCCGTTCCTGTGAGTTTCTGTGAAGATCTTCCACAGTAGGCCATATCACTCATCATGTTGCCGGAAGTATTCGTCCACATGACAGCATAAAAATTCCAATCACCATTAGGAAGCTCCAGCGTCTCTTCCGCCGAGCTGATTACTTTTCCAAACTGCTCACCAGTAGATGATTTACCAAAGAGAATCGTCCCACCTGAGCCAATCCCTGAAGTCATGTTTGTAATGTTTGAAAGATTGATTTTTAAATTGGCCTGTGATGTGTCTTTTTTAGCAGAGCACCCATATGAAAAAAAAGCGGCCAACAAAAAGAGAATCATCGTTTTTTTCATCATAATTCAAACACCAGTTTATTAATACTTTTGACTAGTTAGTATTCTAATAAACTATCGGCATTCAAAAGATATTTATTGAGAATTAGACACTTAAAAACGCCCCAGGAAGGGGCCTTCTTAAAAAGTGGCAAGTATTTGAGGCAAAGGCTAATCTGCTAAGAATAGACGAGGAAAACCATCTTCTTCCAGTGTCCAAACCGGACGATTGGCCGGCATAGGTTGATCGTTAACTACGGCCGAGTAAGCGGCCTTTAAACGCTCAAAACCTATCCCACCCATTTCGTCTTCAACGATATCAAACTCACTGGCATTACATTTATAAGTTCCATTTCCGGCCTCTGCAGAGGCCGATGGACAGAAAGTTGTGAGAGTTGAAAACCCTTCTGGTTTAATATTAGTGACTCCAGTTGCTACAAAATCCAAAGCACTCTTAACAGAGTTTAATGTCTCCCCTGCTGTCATTAACCCAGTTCCACATGGAATTGAAAAGTGAACGCCACTAGTACTGTCAAGCGTATCAGTTGCATCTGTATGGGCCCCGGTGATACGTCTTGAAATTCTATCGCCTCCAGATGAGGACGCCAGCATATACCCGTCTGGAAAAGTGGCATCAGTATTAAAGGCGGCTGTCATTGTGTAAGTAAATGTTCCTGATGTCTCAGAACAATTTGAAACAGTCAGCGGCATAGACGTATCAAACGTGTATACAGCACCAGTTAAAGCAAAAGAGTTATTGTAAGTCGCCCCTGCTGTATGAGTCGCCACAAAATGGCTCCCGTAAGGGGTCACACCGTTGTCTTTCATCATTTCATTCGTTGCAACCACGCGGCTGACTTGCGATGTAGAAGTCGTTTGTCCAAATACATGTCCGGCTTTTGGATTGCTATTCACCGATGAAAGGGAAACATAAGGACGAATGAGAGCATCCTTCACTATCGCTTCGTTAATCCCAACAAGACCACCAATATAAGTATTGGCCGAGGTATTGTTTGAATTATAAACGTTAACTCCCGAATCAACCTCTTGAATGATTCCCAAATTCTTTCCGACGACACCGCCAACGATCAAGTCTGATGAAGGGTTGGATAAATTAATCATTCCATTTGCTCTTACACCAACAATTGAACCACTGGCATTATTGAGTGCAACCATGGCCCCAACGCCAGAAGCACTAGTCTCTATTTTAAAAGCATCCACTTTAGATAAAGAAATAGATCCGCTATTTTCTCCAGCGATCACCGCCATCTTAGTTGAGGTCCCATTGATATAAAGACCTTGAAATGTATTTTTAATCATCACCCCAGTTGTGGCAGCATTTGATCCTACGATCCCCACGTTTTGAGCAGTCCCGACAGCGTTAATCGCTCCGGCCGCAAAATCGACGTTGGCAATTTTTCCAGAGTTCACTTTAAAGAGTCCACCTGGGCCCGTAGTAACGTAAGACCTGAATCCACTTAAGAGGAAATGATTTCCTTCAAGTGATCCGGTAAAGTTTGACGGCATATCATTAATTCCAAGATCCCCAAGAGCAAGGTTGCCTCCAAGAGAGTAAAACAATCCTTGATTGGCCGCGATTTGTTTCCACTGCTCTTTATTACATAAAATAATTGGGTTCGTGGCCACTTGTCCTCTACCTAAAGTTGCCTGCACACCAACACTGGCATTATTGGCATTGAGAGCACAAGGAGAGCTCTCCCATGAAAGTTTAGGTAAAGGTGTTCCTACATCCTTAAACTTTCCACCACTGATCAATGTTGCTTTCAAAGCTCCATCTTCGATACTATTTAATGCCTGATTATCGCCGGGAAGTGTGGCGTACCAATTTGGCGCAAGAAGTGATCCTGCATAATTTGATCCGGTAGGAGTTCCACTTCCTAGAATATTTCCGACGTAACAATAAGTCGTCGCATCTTTAAAACAAGGAAGCATGATTGAACCATAATAATAACTATTGTTAAAAGTTGAAGAACTAGTTACATAACCAGCAAGACCTCCGACTTTCCCGCCCTCATTAGTTGGCCCATAAGAAGTATGAGCGATACTCATTTGAGAGTAACTGTCATCGACCGTCAGAAATCCGCTCACATTTCCAACTAATCCGCCGGCATAAGCTCCAGTGCTTGCGCTAGAGAGAATCACTCCATTTGAAAATGATTCTTTTACATAAATATTAATACCGGAAGTTCCTTTACCAATGAGTCCTCCGATGATTTCAGCAGTTGCATGTGTGCGGATCATTCCCTCAAAAGAAGATTTTTTCAGGGTCAACGAAGCGCTATCCAATTCCGAAACTAAACCACCAATCACGGCCCCTGTTTGTGCATCACTTTCCAGTCTGGCGCGAATCGCATGCAAGTTTTCCAAGTCCATAGAAGAATACTTTCCGGCAATGGCGGCAACATTAGAGTTTCCTCTGATTTCTGCATCAACAACCTGAACGTTATTAATAGCAGAAGCACTTCTTCCTGAAACTGCTGCGACATAGTCGTGTCCTTCAATATCTACATGTTTTAAAGTGAGATTAGAAATAGCTCCGCCTAAACGAATAAGCCCCAAGTCATTAGCATTGTCTTCCTGCATACGGATATTGGAAATAGTATGTCCATTTCCATTAAAAGATCCGTTAAAAAATGCCGGGTCATCCACATTACAGCTTCCATTATAAAGGCCTCCGATAGGAATAATATTGGCCCCTGGCCTATTGCTCAAACACGTTGGAACCGGTTGATCTCCGGAACCAATAATTGATGTTCTATTCATATCTAAATCGGCCTGCAGTGAGAAATGAGATGAAGAGTTGGCAGAGGCCGCCGCACTCGTTTCACTAATGGCATTGAACTGGTATTCACGGCAAATTGTATACGGAGCAGACATTGTCCCGTTTCCTGAAGCAAAACTATAAGGAGAGTTGTTGCTTGGATTCATTCTTACCCCAGAGCAAACTTCTCCATCAGGAATAGAAGTGATGAGTTGGATACTTTTTTGCCCAGCTAATGTCGTGTATGTTCCGCCATTACTTTCGCAGGCCGTTTTAGAAATCGCATACTGATTACTGCTTAAACTACAACCAGAACTCCACATTCCGTTATACTCAGTGCAGGCAGCGTTGGTAAAACCAGTTGCATTACAAGACCCCTCATTGACGAACTTAATAGTGTCAAGCCTTGCTGTCCCCATTAATCCAAATTCATACACGGCCCTTCTAAATCCTTTGGGATCATTTTCATTACAGTTACTGCTTGAATAAAAAGACTCTAAGAAAGTCATCGCTGGAAGAATTCCGTTTCCTAGCGGCAAATGCTCAGTTGTAAAAGGCACACCTGTTGCCTTACATTGAGAAACCAGCCTTCCAGGAAGAGCTTGAAAAACTCCGGCCGCAGGCTTAATAAAACTTGATAAAACAAAACGACGGCTTGATGTTTTTGCAGCGGCCGCACCTTTTCCGCAGCTGATACCATTGTGATCTGTGATCTTCTGGCATTCATGTGTTGCAATGTCCGGGAATTGTTTTAGACCGGCATTCACCGCCACTGAAGGCGTAAAATCCGGCAGGTCACACTTGGCATTTGAAAGACTCATTGAAACTTGGGCATCAGTTCCACTTAATGTGGCCGCACTTTTTGCACAACGAATGCTTCCGGTAAAAGAGGCACCAGAGCCATCTCCTTCCCAGGCCACACTCCAAAAAGTCCATTGTCCATTGACTAATGAAAGTTCAAATCCACTTCCAGGAGTAATGACAGCACCAAACATGTCACCTTTGTCTGAACGCCCCCACAACATCGCACCACCAGCACCAACAGCATTGATGTCAGCTAAAGCGGCCAATCCAATTTTAAATTTTGCATCACTTTTTCCCTCTGGCTTTGAACAACCAAAAGAAAATAAAAGGGCCGATAAAAGCAGAATGTGAATGCAATTTTTCATGACGACACCTATTCATCGAAAAGGGATAAAAACCCCTCTGATTATTCTAGAGTCATATCGGTAAGCTAAATTAATTTATAAGTTTTTAATAGATTAGCTAAGCGCAGGCATACTTAGTAGAAAGCTAAGTGGAAAGAAAATATGCCACTCATTAGTTTGAGTGGCATATTATTTAATTTCTATTTATAAGTAACAAGATCTTTTGTATCAAAACGCACTTTTTTAGCTGTCGCGTACTTGTCATCGCTTGCTCTGTAACCTGTTGGACATGCACAAACTGTTTTCCATCCTGAACCAGTTAGCCCAAGAATTTCATCGTACTTTGCCGGATTGATCCCTTCAAATGGACAAGCATCAACGCCTAAAACGGCAGCTGCTGTCATGAAGTTTCCAAGAGCAATATAGGCCTGGTTTGAGGCCCATTTAAAACTTTGTTCCGGAGTCATACGCTCAACTAAATTCGTCACCATCATTTTCTCAAACCCTTCAAGGTCTGAAGGCTTCATCCCACGAACGCTTGCTGTTTGCTCGATGTATTTTCTTAAGTGATCGGCATCCATTTTTTCTTTGGCCACAAACACCACGTGGTGAGAGCAGTCAGAGACCTGTTGCTGGCCGTATGAAGCTGCTGTCAGTTGGTCTTTGATATCTTGAGATTTAACAACGATAAATTTATAAGGCATGGCCCCGTATGATGACGGAGTTAAAACCAGGGTTTTTTCCAGAGCGGCCCATGTTTCTTCGTCAATTTTTTTTGTGTTGTCGAATTTCTTAGTAGCGTAACGCCATTCCATCGCCTCTAGAAGTTGTGAAGCTTTCAGTCTTTGCATAATGATCCTTTTTCTTACTTACGGTTGATATTGATAGACTCTGATGTCATACATCTGAACTTTTTCCATTTCAATTAATTTAATATGGGAATCGGTGATGTCAAGGTATCCCGTTAAATCACAGTCTGACTTACGAAGGTAATACCTGGTTACGATAATGGCACCAGGCAGGAGCCCTGGTTTAATTTTTTGCATAAAATTCTTTTCGATCTCCCCCTGGAAATACGACGGGACATCACTTAGGGAAAGGAAATCAAACTGCTTTGTGCCTTTTGAAAGATAGCTCACAAAGTCTTCCTTTACATAATCCACTTCGGTCTTAGATTCGTGGACGCGCTCAAAACTCTCCTTATTCGCCTCAACAGGAACGCCCAAAAGCGATTTAATTCGCCCGTAGAAGCAAAGTTGAAGAAAGAAGCTCTTCTGGGCAAGGTCGCGGGTAAAAAGCCTGTCAAAGGCCTGGAAGTAATAATCAAAATGAGAAAGGGGTGAGTTCTTGGTAATAAAGTCCCCTTTGTATAAAAGGGCATTAAACATCGCCTTGTTTCCAAGTATATGAATGAGAACCTTCCATCTCTTCATGGGGAATTCTGTCTGGTAATACTTCACTTGTTCTTCTAAATTATCAAAGCGTAGGATGCGGTCGTAATCAAGGCCTAAAAGGACTTGTAAAACTTTGGCAAAAACAGCAAAAGTCCTCTCCCATTTTCCTAGGTATAAAAGTGATTCAAAGTGAACTTCTTCAAAGACTTTGGAGAAGAACTCGCGGCACTCTGGAGTTAAATGGATTTTATGAAAGAGCTCTTTTCTTTCGTGGGCATTGTTTTTTTCCGAGTAAGGATAATACCCCCAGAAAAGAAGAAACTTGTCGTGATCGAGACCGCGGTAAGTGCTCAGGCGAAGCTCTGCTAAAAAAAGCTGTTCTTTAGAGAGATCAGAAAGTGCGAGCACTTTAGCTTCTTTGTGCATTAAAGGAAGCGAGCGCCCCCCTGAACCACAGATAGAAAAAATATTCTTCGGTTTGATTTTCTTAATGAGTTCCACTTCAACCGTCGTGTCTTCGTTTCCTAAAGTATAATTTAAACCTTTAAAGTATTCTTGAGTCATATCTTTCTCACTTATTTAGTTTTCTTCATTGCACTCACCGCGTGTTCGCGGCACAGGTCGAATTCGGCATCGGTGATAAAACCATTATGCCCCATAATCTGAGAGAGCCTTACGCCGTGTTCGTTGGCCATGCGGTCAATCTCAATAACTTTTTCGTAATTAATGTTGCGAGAAAGTGTGAATGATTCAAACTTTCCATCCATCGCTAAAAGCGCAGTTTCCGCCAGACAGGCGTAGACAATATTTCCTTCCAGGCCGATGTCGATATTCATGTCGACTTTCCCAGGGAGAGTCACTTCTCCACTGGCAATAACTAAAACGTCTGGTCTTCTAATCGCCTCTTCCTCTTTAATGTCAAAAGGTCTGGAAACGTCACAGATCACACACCCTGCTTTAACTTTCATAATATCTAAAACAGTTTTTCCCTGGCCTGAAGTGGTTGTGATAATCAAGTCACATTCGCCAGTAAAATTATCTGCATCAGTTGAAACTTCAACTTTGGCCTTCGGGTTAATTTTTAAAATCTCTTCTCGAAGCTCCATCAGTTTATAAGCTCGTGGGGCGACGATAATGATTTTCTCCCACGTCAATGCCAGGATCTTGGCCGACACAGCACCGATACTTCCGGTCGCTCCAACCACCATCACCGTTCCTTTAAAGATCGATCCTTTCTTTTGAACAAAACCCAACTTCTCAACAGCTAGTTTGGCGGCCCACAAAGTAGAGGCGGCCGACAGCGAGTTACCTGTGGTCACTGGAATAGGGCTTAAGCGGTCAATCGTTACACCAGCATCACCGACAATTTTTGTATAGGCCCCAAGGCCCATGATTTTTGATCCGGCATCCTGGGCCTTATCGCAAAGTTTTAAAATCTTGCGATAAATACTATCTGGCTCTGCTTCCATTAGTTTTTTAGGAGTTTCAGTCACGGTGTAAATGAGACCTTCGACTTTTTTCCCATTTTTTTCACTGACAATCCCTTCAATTTTCCCGTAGTAAAAACCCGGAGGAAAACTCATGATTTCCTCGGTGATCTTCTCTAATGGCTTTGAATATTTTTTGATAAAGCGCAAATAAGGGTGCTTAAAAAGATGATTGGTTGAAAGCGGGTGGATAACAAAAGAGAATTTTGTCACTTCTTCTTTGTCTTCATGAAATGTTTTAATTTCTGGAGAGAGCTTAAACTCCTCTACCAGTTTAATAATGTCGTCTTGCTTAACAAAGTTCCCTTCCCCTTTTTTAATCTGGATGATCCCTTCCAAAATAGAATAGTTCATCTTCGGATAAATCGAGAGCTGAGGCAGACAGATTAAGGCCTCTTTTAGTCCTGCTTCTTTTAGTTTTTCTTCCAGTTGATTGGAAACGATATCAATAATCAGTGTGCGACCTTTTAAGTGCGAAAGATTCAGGAAATTGATATTGGCCTCATTTCCCACCAGGATATCGCAGCCTAAAAATTCAATCAGAGCGCGGTTTTTAAAAATCGAGTCATCATCGAAGTCAGGAACAAATTTTTTCTGGACCTTCATCGCTTTTAAAACCGGACTTAATGCTTTTAAAAACTTCTCCAGCGACTTTGCGCTGTGAAGATTAAACGGAAGTTTCAAAAGGAAAAAGGGATCGGCCATAACGATATCACTGGTAATTTCAGCAATCGGTTCAACAAAACCAATCTGCAGGGCCGCAGAGTAAAAACCAATTTTCTTTTTATTAAAAAATTGTGGATTCTTTAAGTAGAAAAGCCTTAAGGCATAAGGGATATAAACGTCTTTAACAATCTGTCCGTCGACAATCGGCGTGTACTTGGCCGCTGTTTTTAAACGGTAAGTGTCCGGGTGAAGAAAGAATCCTTTTTTAAATTTAATTTTCTGAGGGATTCCGGTGATACAAATCACGTCGCATTGACCGTCGTATTTTTTAATTAGTTTTTCTGTGAGCTCAACATCAAAATTAGTCGAGTACTGAATCACGCGGTAGATTTCGCCAAAGAATTCGACTTCTTCATCAAAGTTGTATTGATCCTGGGCAAAGGCAAGTGAGAGAATGGTTTTCAAACGAACCTCAAAAACTAATGTTTTTAAGATTTGCCGAAAAGAATGTGTTTAAAAGTACCATAGGTACTTTTGTTGATCTCAGGCAAATCCTCTAAAGTACTGGTCTTATCGTATGACAGACGCGAAAACATAAATGGAAGCACTTCTTCTGGAATACCTAATATTTTTAATAAGGAATTATGAATAGGGTTCTCTTTTACCGGGAGATAATAGGTCTTAAGTCCAAATTTTTCATTGAGGTCATTTAAAAATTCCTGGAGTGTTGGCAGCTCAGAACTCACCAGGTGATAAGTCTTCACTTCAGGAGAGAATTTTTCACGCTCGATTAAATGGGCAATCAACTGAGCGCAATGGTCAACTGGAATGATCGGAAGCTTGGCCCTTGGATTATAACTCAAAGGAGCAATCGGCACATACTTTAAGGCCTTCGAGTACTTCTCAAAAGCGCGCAGGAAAAAATACGGCCCGTCGACTTTTGGCATCTCACCTGTTTGTGAGTCGCCGATAATAATGGCCGGACGGATGATTCTAGTGACGTATTTGGCGTTTACATTCTCTCTGACAATTTGTTCTGCCAGGTATTTTGTCTCTGAATAACTGTCCTTAAATGATGTTCTCTTTGGCAGGACATTCTCATCTAAAAAGAAAGTGTCCGTATCGCCCACTGCGATTGTTGATACATAATAAAAAGACTTGAGATTTTTCATTCCACTTATTAAGTGCAGAATGTTTTGAGTGCCCACGACATTTTGTAAGAAACACGCAGTATAAGTCGCACTCAAGTCATAAAGAGCAGCGGCATGAACGACGACATCAATATCATCTAAAAGCCTCTTTCTCTCCTCACCTTCAAGAGTTATGACTTCAAGGTTGGTGATGTCCCCTTTGAGGTAAATAATATTTTTTAGATCGCTGAACTTCGCCAGCTCTCCCTGACGAGAAAGCAAATAGACGACTTCAAATTGTGAAGCTAATAAACGGACTAAGTACCCGCCTAAAAAACCTGTGCCACCTGTGATTAATACATTCATGATTATGTTAAGCTTACGATTTGCCCGCTAAAATTCTCTAAATCCACCTGGTCTTTTGGTGAAAATACATTCAGAAAATTCGGGTAACACTTAATGTGCCAGCTTTTACTCTTAGGGAAGATCTCACCATCGCCAAAAAATGACAACTCTTCAGCCCCATCAAGAAGCTCAATTTTTGCTTCGGTTGTCTCCAGGACAACAATATTCGGGTCATCTGTCGGGAATTTCCCATTTAAGATTTTAAGGACGCAGGCAATGAGCTCCAGCCTGTTTTGGTGCTTAAAGATTGTCAGGTTGAATTTTCCATCCTGATGATTCGTATGAGGTGCAACTTCAAAGCTTCCTCCGAGCATCGGCTGGTTATTGATTAAAACAAGAGGAGCAAAAAAAACGTCATTAAGCTCCGCTGATTCCAGTTTAAATTTATAGCTCACCACTTCGCGGGCCATAAGTCTTTTGGCCGCAAAAAGTGAATAGATATTTTTCCCTGAAAGCTTCATGAATTTTTTAAACTGCGGGAATTCAGAACGGATAGCATTGATATCGCCAGCAATTTCAGCGGCAAAGCCCAGGCCTCCGTTAGTGGCCATAAAACGGCCATTAATATTGATCAAATCGATCTTCTTTCTGGTATTGAGCCTGATGGTCTGAGCGATTTTTTTAATATTCGAACTTGAGCCCATGGTTCTGGCAAAATCATTTGCTGTTCCTCCGGGAACAACCAAAAGTCCAATATCTGTTCCGGCCAGCATCTGAATAATTGAATGAACAGTCCCGTCGCCACCAACCGATAAAACAGCATCTACGTTGTTTTCAATATCACGGCTTAAATTAGCATACAGCTCTTCCATAGTCGAAGAGACCGGGTATTCGATCTTGCTTCTAAAAAGAGCGTTATTGATTTGGCCTTGCCAATCATGACCCCCATTAGAAGCTCGCTGGTTAAGATAAACAGAGATGTTCTGCATAATTCCTCATTTGTGCTAATGCTCAATGATACTCCCGGAAAAATTCCTAGGGAGTTTTTGTGGTTCCCTTTGAAAAAAATACATTCCTTGTCTAAACTATAAATAACGCTTGATTGGAGATCTGATGAAAATCCTAGTAGTTACTAGCGAAGTCACTTTTGTGCCCGGAAATTACAACCACTTTTTAGAAGGTTTGTTTAGGGAATTACAGGGCGAAAAGGACCTCACAATCGACCTCGTAATCCTAAAGAATAACTCCCCTGCCTTGACTCTCAAGGGGTTTGCATTGGGGCTTATGGGTGCTCGAAATATCGGTTTTTCTCTGGTGAAAAACACTATCAAGGCCGCTTTTAAAGACCGCACGGCCTTGACCAAAAAGCATGATATTCGTCTGCATTTTTTCGACAATCCAAATTCTTCTGACTTCCTCGAGTTTGTAAAAAATCACCAGACAGACCTTTTGATCAATGCTCGCACCAGGTTCATTTACAAAAGTAAAATTTTAAAACTCCCGCGCCTTGGGTCCATCAATATCCATCACGGGCTTCTTCCCGAATTCCGCGGAACCATGTGTGATCTCTGGGCCCTCTACAACGATCGCCCCACTGGTTTTTCCATTCACCTGATGGAGAAAAAAATCGACAACGGTGCCATTATCCGACGAATCGTCACAAGTACTCCCGAAGACTCCAAACTTCGCAAGAATTTTGCAAGGCTCATTGAGGAGAGTTCGAAAATTGAGGGCATTGAGATGGCAAAAGTTGTAAAAATGATCAAAGAGACCCAGAAAATTCCGATAGAACAAGACAATATTTCAACTAAAACTGAGTACACAAAGAACCCCGATTTCTTTGCCATCAGAAAGATGCTGCAAAAAGGTATTGAACTATGAAAATGATTTTTCACCACGGCTCACCAGGAGCACCACAAGATTTCTCTCACATTAAAAAATATTTCCCGGACATGGAGATTCATCTCTACGACCGCGTAAAAAAAGAACGCAAGGGCGATCTCGAGGCCGAGATTCAAATGGGGTATTCTTTTGGCTGTGTGAAGGCCTTAAAATATGCTGCAAAAAGCGACAGGACAAAACTGGTGATCTTAGTAGCACCTTATTTGTTTCCAACAAAAAAACCAGGTGCCTTAATGAAAGGCCTTTTGATGTTCGATCTTTTTCGAAACACCGCTCTTCCGGCGCTGGCGAAAAAGAGTATTGAGAAAATGTTAAAAGAAAGCTCTCACCCACACCCCGTTCCTGAGATTTATGAAAAAGATGCTAAAGAGTATTTCAACACCGAAAGACTTGCGCACTCTATTTTAGAAAAAGATATTTCTGAAGAAAAAGTCATCAAGCGCTTAGAGCAATTAAAAGCAAAAAACATTCCGGTCATTGTCATCATGGGTGAAGGCGATCAGACGTCTTATAAAGGTGCCAACAAAGAAAGACAGTTTGATCCTCTTTTAATCTATAAAAATATTCACATCAAAACTATTCCTGAAGCAGGACACGCACTCCTGTGGACTCACACGAAAGAGCTTTCGACTCTGATTAATGAATCAATTGGAAAATATATGGCAAATGATAATAAAGAAAAACGCCTGGGTTATTACCCTGGAAAAGATGAAAATAATAACGTGGCAAGTTTTCTTAGAGAGCACGCCAAAAATTTCCCAACAAGAAATATCTTAACGTGGGTTAACCCGGAAGACTTAAAGAGCTGGAATGGAGATATCAACACTCCACTTCCACACCGCTCAGTTAAAGTGGTCGAGCTCGATCACTTAGTAGGAATCCTCGCTAAAGAATTCCAAAACCAAGGCATTGCTTTTGGCGATCGCGTGATTCTCTTTTTACCAATGTCACTTTACATGTACGCAGCGATGTTTGCGCTTCAAAAGATGGGAGCGATTCCCACTTTCCTTGACTCATGGGCAAGACGCGATCAGATGGGTGTGAGTGCCAAGGTTGCTAACCCACGCGCAATGATTAGTGCTGATAGAGCTTTTCTTTACCTGGCAGACGTTCCTGAAATCGCTTCTATCCCTATTAAAATTGTCGCTGGAGAAGTTAAGAGCGAAATTAAATACAACGCTCGCCTGGAAGTTCTCCTTCAAGGAAAAGAGTCTCTGGGAATTGTACCGGTAGAAAAAGAGCACACGGCACTGATTACGTTTACGACAGGATCATCAGGAACTCCAAAAGGAGCTGATAGAAGTCACCGCTTCCTGGCCGCTCAACACTACGCCCTTAACCGCCACCTTCCATATGAAAATGGCGATAAAGACCTTCCAGTCTTTCCTATTTTTTCACTCAATAACCTGGCCGCGGGAGTTGAAACCATTATCCCGGCCATTGATGTGGGCTCACCTGCACCAACAGATGCATTGGTTCTTTATGTGCAGATGAAATCAAGTGGTGTGACGTGCACGACTTTATCTCCTTCACTTTTTAATGCCCTTTCAGCTTTCTGTATCGAAAAGAAATTAAACCTCGATTTCTTAAAGCGCATCGTAACAGGTGGAGCTCCTATTTCAAGAGACGATGTTGCCCGCATGAAGAGTGTCGCTAAAAATGCAGAAATCCTGGTTCTTTACGGATCAACAGAAGTTGAACCAATGGCCCACATTGAAGCAGTAGAAATGCTTGCTGAAAAACCACACGATGACCATGAGATCGTTGAGGCCGGAGTTAACGTTGGAGGTCTTGATAGTGGTCTTGAATACAAATTCATCCACATCAATAAAGACCCGGTTTATGTCAAAGACGCTTCTGACTGGAAAAAACTAGAAGTTCCTCCGGGAGAAGTTGGAGAGTTGATCGTGGCCGGTGAGCACGTTTGTGAAAAATACTTCAATAACGAAGAGGCCTTCTTCCGCGCGAAAATTCGCGATGAAAGAAAAATCGTCTGGCACAGAACGGGAGACCTTGGGAAATTAGATAAACACAACAACCTTTGGATCGTTGGCCGTGTTCATAACGCTATCAACCGCAAAGGCCAGTACTTCTTCCCGGTGCGCGCTGAAATCATTCTTAAAAAATTCCCATTCGTTCATAAGGCAGCTTTCCTGGGAATCGCTCACCCTGATTTAATCGAAAAGACATACGCTGTCTTCTCTACCCAGGAGCCAAATCTCAACATCGAAGAGGCCAAAGCTGAAATAAGACGAGTGATGGAAAAAAACGATTTTGTGGTGGATGAAATCATTCATATCGACGATATCCCAATGGACCCTCGTCACCATAGTAAAGTTGAATACGAAATTCTAAAAAAGAAGATCCAAGGATAAGTTAATGACAAAGGCAGGGGCCTGGTGGCAGTTTACTAAAGAGCGTTTCGAGCCCGCATCTCACTTGAGCATGATTGTGGTTTTTATTTTTGCCCACATTCTGGTGGTCAATGCGACAGAGTCTATCTTTGCGACGTCTTTAAACGATTTAGTAATGCTCATTGGCGTGGTGGCCTTTTATTTTAAGCTGCGCCTTTATGATGAAGTCAAAGACTACGAGCTGGACGTGGTGATTAATAAAACACGCCCGCTTCCTCGAGGCCTGCTAAACCACAAAGACATGTACACCGGTATGGTGGTTTGCATTCTTATTGAGCTTGTCACTTTTGCCTCAATGGGGCTTAACTCGCTCATTAGTATGATTGTGGCCATCCTTTATTCGCTTTTGATGTATAAAGAATTTTTTATCCGCGAAAAAATCAGACCTTACCTGACGACATATGCACTCATTCACACAGTTGTAACTGTGCTTTTGAGTTTTGCCATTTTTAGTTTTTTAAGCACTGAAAATTTATTAAAACTTGTCACTAACACGACCCTGGTTTCATTTGCCATGGCCAACTGGCTTCTTTTTAATATTTTTGAGTTTGGAAGAAAAACCTTCGCAAGCTCCGAAGAGCGCCCAAGTGTAGACACTTACTCCAGCCTCTTTGGAAGAACTGGAGCAGTGGTTCTGGTCGTTTCACAAGCAGTGATCGCGCACTTTTTAACTCTCTCTTTAAGAGGCGCTAATCATGCTTTTTCTCTTTGGAGCTCCGGAGTCCTGCTGTGTATTTTAGGGGTTCTCTCTTTAAGATACATCATGACTGACAGTCCAGTGGCGGCCAAACACTACCGCCTCTTTAGCTCGGTCTATATTATTTTATTTTACGTTTTATTAATTTTTTCTCACATTATTCCATAGGGTTTTATGAAGCCACACAACCTCTACATCGTCTCTAAAGACAGTACTCACCACTTTGCTAAAAAAGAATCAGGTGGAAAAGGGCACAATCTTTATTTATTAAGTAAAAACGACATCAAGGTTCCAAAATTCGTCACACTTCCTCCGGCCTTTTTTGAAGAGTTCAAAAAACAAAGTGGAATTGAAGACTACCTCAACACCATATTGGAAGACAAACACCTCTCAATGCAGGAAGTGTCGGAAAAAATCAAACATAAGATTGTTGAAACCAATATGCCACTGGTGATCTTTGAAGAAATCGCCAGGGCCTATGAAGAGCTTGAAAGAGACTTAATCTCGGTGCGCTCAAGTGCCCACGATGAAGACAGCGCTCTTCACTCATTTGCCGGTCAGCTCTCAAGTTTCCTTTATATTTCTGACCTCGATATGACGATTCATTCAATTAAAGAATGTTGGGCCTCTGCTTATTCCGAGAGGTCTCTGGCCTATAGAACTATTAATAAGCTGGATATTTTAAACATTAAGGTTTCAGTTATTTTACAAGAGATGATTGACCCGGATATCAGTGGGGTTCTTTTTACTTGTAACCCCATCAATGGGAAAAATGACCAGATCGTTATCAACTCAGTTTACGGTGTTGGTGAAGGACTTGTTTCAGGACTTTTAGATGCTGACACTTACACCATCATGAAAAAAGATGGATCAGTAAGCGAAAAAAATATCGTTGAAAAAACTAAAAAACTCATCCGCGACGAAAAAGAACAAAAGTGTTTAGAAGTAGCGGTTTCATTAAATGAACAAAACGCTGAATCATTAAGTGCTTCAGACCTAAAAGCACTTCACCAAATCGCTCTTAAAATTGAAGACTTCTACGGAAGACCTCAGGACGTGGAATGGGCCATTAAAGACGGAGAGCTTTTTATTCTTCAGTCTCGCCCGGTCACAACAGGAATTGAAAATAGCCGCGGGATTTTATACATGTGGGACAACTCCAACATCGTAGAGAGTTATGGAGGATTAACCATGCCTCTGACTTTTGGTTTCGCTCATTATGTCTACCACCAGGTTTACGTTCAATTCTGCGAGATCCTTCTCGTCCCTCAGTCTCGTATTAAAGAAATGGACTACTTCCTAAAAAACATGCTGGGGCTCTTTTACGGGCGTGTTTATTACAACCTTTTAAACTGGTATAAGCTGACAAGTATTCTTCCAGGATACAAATACAACCGCGCCTTCATGGAAACCATGATGGGGACCAATGAGGCCCTCCAAGACGAAATCGCCGAGCGTGTGAAACCACCCGAATTTCACCACGGGCCATTGGCGAAGGCAAGATCGGCCCTCACTGGTTTAAAGTTTTTCTATTTCCATTTAAATATCCAAAACGTTGTAGATGACTTCTTAACTGAGTTTCACATTATCTATAACAAATTCAGAGTCATTGATTACTCTCGCCTTCCGGCAGATAAAATCTACGAGCACTACCAGGCACTGGAGCGCGAGATGCTTTGGAAGTGGCATGCGCCCATCATTAACGACTTCTTATGTATGGTTCACTACGGTCTCTTTAAAAAGTTCACCGGCAAATGGCTGAGGCACTTAGGGGACTCTTTCCATAATGATCTCCTGGCCGGAAACGGGAACCTGGAGTCGGCGGAGCCTACAAAACGCCTCATTGTTATGTCGGGTTATGTTTCAAAAAAACCAAAACTAAAGGAGCTGATTCTCTCGACTCCAAATGATATGTGCCTTGAGGCCATCAATCAGTCGGAGTTTCAGGAATTCTACTTTATGGTTTTAGAATACATTGATAAATACGGCTTCCGTTGCATGAGTGAAATGAAGCTTGAACAAAAAGACCTTCACCAGGAACCAGGTCTCTTTTTTGTTTTCTTAAAGAACTTAATCAACTGCGGGCAAACGGACCTGCATGAATATGAAAAGCGCGAAAAAGAAATCAGAGAAAATGCTGAAGCACTTTTAGAAAAAAATATCTCTGGAGTTAAAAAAGTCATTTATAAGTGGTCTCTCAAACATGCTCGTAAGGCCGTTATGAACAGAGAGAACACGCGCTTTTGTCGCACTCGCATTTACGGAGTCGTCCGCGCTATGTTCTACGCTATTGGCGAAGATTTCACCAAGAGCAATATCATCGACAAAAAAGACGACATTTTCTTTTTATCACTTGATGAATTAAAAGGCGCACTGGAAGGAACAAACAGCATCCAGAATTTAAGAAAAGTTATTGATGTCAGAAAATCAGAATACGAGCTCTATAAAAATCTCGAACCCGCTGCTCGCTTTGCCACTCGTGGCCCAGTCTACTGGAACAACCAACACATGCCTAAAGAAGAGGAAGTGACCTTTGATGAATCGACACTTGGGCCAAATCAAATGCGTGGTATCCCTTGTTCACCTGGAATCATCGAAGGTGTAGTTAAAGTCATTATCGATACAAACGACGACATGACATTAAATGGAGAAATCCTGGTCACAGAAAGAACTGACCCGGGTTGGATTCCGCTTTATCCTTCCCTTTCAGCACTTTTAGTTGAGCGCGGAGGGCTTCTGTCTCACTCGGCGATTGTCGCTCGTGAAATGGGCCTTCCAACGATTGTAGGAATCAAAGGGCTAACGAAGAAATTAAAAAGCGGGATGAAAATCAGGATAAACGGAGAAACCGGGATTATTGATATCCTGGAAGAATAAAGAAGGCCCATGGGTCTTCTTTATTTCCATAACTGCATTTTTTCACCTACTGGCCTGACTCTTGTCACGCAAATGCCGGCATGAATACTTCCGTTTTTCATAAGACCCGAGAGGTATTTGTTGTGGACTAAAAACCTGAGTTTTCTCTCAGTGTTTTTTTCATCAAGATAATGCTCACCGATGGGAATGACCTGAGTCTTTGGATTATTGCCTCTAAGACCCAGAAAAATAAATTTCATGAATTTTAAAGTAATGACAAAATCTCTTTTACAAAGCTGATACCATCTTAAGCAAAGAGCTTCATCGACAGTGAATGTGAAATCGCGGTAGAACTCAAGGCTCCTGAACATGGGAGTGTGATCTGTAAAGTACACTTCAACAAGATCTCCATCGCTAATCTTGTCGAAGATTTCATCATCAGGAACTAAACGTGTTTTTTGCAAAAGACGCCACAGAAGTGTTTTATTACTTGGCGTCTCTCCAGCACGGATACATTCTTTAATTAAAGAAATATTTAAATCCAAATAGGCAATGACTTCGCGTTTTTTCTTTAATGAGCATTTATTAAAATGCATTTTTGCATGGGCACGATAGGGCGTGACTTTTATATTATAAAAGCTCAAGGCCTCTGCAAACTCCAGAGCAAGCCTTCTAAACTCCACCTCTTCGCAGCGCTCGGGTGATATTTCCGAAATAAATTCTTTTGCATTCATTGAACTTAAAAATAGAATCCAAATGGATTTTAAACAAGATAGTTTTGGCCTAGACAAGGTTCTTGAAGGGATATTGAACAAAAAAGGGGCCCTTTAGAGGGCCCCTTTTATAAAATCTAAATAAAATTAATTATTTTAAGATAATTGATGAAGGAAGTGGCTGTACCCAGTTCTTTGGAACTTGATAGTAAGCGTTCACAGATTTCTCACCTTCAGACTTTGGAAGAACATCTAGCTTTGACTGAGCAATCGCTTTTGTTAAATCCATTGATCTTGAAAGAACTGCAGCTCTCACTGCTCTATCTGCGTTTACAAGTCCTGATGTTGAAACCTTTCCTTTTAACCATGATTTTACATCAACAGTTTCTAGGATGATTTTCTTGATTCCTCTGAAATCAAGAGATGGGTTTGCATCTTTAACCGCTCCAGCAATACCAGCAACGTATGGAGCTGCCTGGCTTGTTCCAGAAACGTGGATGTATTTATTCATTGGAGAAGTTGAAAGGATCCCTACTCCTGGAGCTGCTACTTCTACGTTTTTCACACCGTAGTTAGAGAAGCTTGCAAGGGCCTGGTCACCTAATGTCGCTGCAACAGAGATCTTGTTTTCCCCTACAACGTTTGTTGGAGTTGTTGGCTTAAGATCGTTATCTGATCCATCGTTACCAGCGGCAAAGATGAACAGAGTTTTTGGAGCTGAAGTTAAGAAAATTTTTGATTCCTTAACTGCGACTTCAAAGAAGTAGTCTGTGTATGTTTTTAGTTCAGCTTCAGTTGGAGCTTTTTTAAAGATTGATTGATAAAGTTGAGCAATCACTCCACCGATTTGATCATAACCAGTTCCGAATGATCCGTTCATAACGTCAGCTTTAACACCATTTAGGTATCCACCGATTTCTCCATAAACAGTAGACTGTTGTTTTGCCAGAGCACCAAGGGCCTGCTTAACAAGGAAATCTTTAACTCCGCCTTTATCAGCAAGAGAGATTTCTTCTTTCTTATCACCAGTTGTAATAGTCACGCTGTTTGACTTTTGTCCCGGAAGTTTTACTTCTGTTGGGATAAGTTTAGCGCCGATCATCTTAGCGTCTTGAGAGAACTTCGCTGCAATACCTGTCACGTGAGTTCCGTGCATCCAGTTACCAAAAACTGTGATGTCCTTAATGAATTTTTCTTCTTTAAGTTTTGCGTTTGCCCAGTCTCTGTCTTCTTTTGTAAGTGTTCCAAGGAAAGACTTTAGTTGAACGTCGAAGAATCTTCTTACGTCAGCTGTGTCTGACCACTCGTAAGAGTAATCAATCAACTGGTTGTTTGCTTCAGCAAAGTTCCATCCGTTGATGTCGTCCGGGTATCCGTTTTTATCTTCATCGCGGTCGTTGCCCGGGATTTCGATTGGGTTAACCCATGCTTTAGCTTCAAGGTCTTTGTGTTTAAAATCGTTTCCTGAATCAACAATAGCGATATTAGCTGCGTTTGCAGATCCAATAGTCATTGCCAGTCCAAGGCCTAATAAAAGAGATTTCTTCATCTCACTCTCCTATGAAAGGGTGTGTTTTAGTTACAAGCTTTAATTATGATCCCTAAAAACACGAGTGCGCTAGTCTTTTATTCTTACAGGCAGAAATAAAAAAGCGCCTCTTACGAGGCGCTTCATTATCAAAAGATGTTTTATTCTTTGAAATTATAGAGCTGGCATTTTTACAAGTAGGCTTGGACGAAGCGGCTTGTACTTAATGTTCATCCCTGGAAGACGTTTAGCAAAAGATTTTGGTGTCGCAACATCAGCAATCTCCGCGCGAGCTTTTGTGATAGCTACTTCAACGTTCATCGTCTTAGAAAGTTCCGCAGCTCTTTGAACGCGGGCCTTGTTAACGATACCAGAAGTTGTAACCTTATCTTTTAACCATGACTTCACGTCTACAGTCTTAAGGATGATGCTCTTGATATCTGCCGCTTTTAGAGCTGGGTTGATATCTTTAGCAAGAGAGATTGCACTTGTAACAAACGGAGCTGCTTGAGACGTACCACTCATATGAAGGTATGACTGCGCTGGACCTGTTGATTGGATCGCAACACCTGGAGCTGCAACGTCAACTGTCTTTTGTCCGTAGTTAGAGAAATCTGCGATTTCTGAGTATCCGTTAGTAGCTGCAACTGAGATCTTGTTAGCAGCTGCAATGCTTGCCGGGTAATCAGGAAGAGCGTCGTTGTTAGAGTTATCGTTACCAGCTGCCACTACGAATAGTGTATCTGGAGCCGCTTTAAACATTTCCGGACCAACAGTTAGAAGAGTTCCGTAGTAGATTTGAAGAACTTCAAGAAGTTCATCTTGAGTTGGCTCTCTCTTAATAGCTTCTACGAATCCTGAGTGTAGGAATCCTACTGCTTGCTCGAATCCAATACCAAATGATTGGTTAACAACGTCTACTTTATGGAACTTTAGGTATCCATTTAGAGGAATCATTTCTTCAACTTGAGAAATGGCCGTTTTTTGCACTTCTTCTTTAAACTGATCGAAAGTGATTGCTGGAGCAAAATCGAACTCTAGTTGAACTGGTTCTCTTTTTTCTGGAGCAACGTATTCTTGGTATACAGTTGGAAGAATTTTAAGCGACATGACTTGTGCTTTCGGGTTGTTTAGAGCGGCGATCCCTCCAACGTGTGTCCCGTGAGCGTAGCTTCCTACGAAGTTAGCTTGGTTCATGAAAGCTTTGTTTTCTACTGCTTTTTTTAACCAATCAAACTCAGTCGCGTTGATCGTCTTCGTTTCATATTTAGCGTATAGCGTGTAGAATTTTTTAACGTCGTCATTGATTAGGTAGTTGTACTTGTCATTGAAAACCTTTGCAGAATTTTCAGTGAAGTCCCACCCGTGGATGTCACCAGGAAGTCCTGAACCGTCTAGGTCAGTTGTGCTTCCTTCTTTTTCATTTTTGTTTGTCCATGCTTTTGGCGCCAGATCTTTGTGAGAAATATCTGTCCCTGTGTCCATAACGGCAACGACAGATGCACTTGCTGTACCTAACTGCAGAAGTGTTGCTAGAGTTACTAATTTTTTCATCAAGTGCTCCTCAAATGTAAGAGTCTTGCGACCCAAATGTCACAATCGGCGCAGAAAATAGCACCAAACCCAAGGATTTCCTAGAAAATAGTTGACCATGTTACTTTTTATAGGCTTTAATTTTAAATGTAAGATTCTGTAAGAAATTCATTTTGTTTGGCCAAAGGATAACCCCATGAAAAAAGTCTTTGTTACTCGAAAAATACTGCCTGAAGGCCTAGACCTCTTGGCCAAAAATGGTTTTAAAGTGGAAGTCACAACTAAAGACGAACCCCTTACTCCGTCCGAATTAATGGAGAAATCAAAGGCAGCAGACGCCCTTATTTGCACCATGGCCGATGCCATTAATAAAGACTTCCTTGAAAAAAACACCCATTTAAAAATCATCACCAATTACGCTGTCGGAGTGAATAATATCGACCTGGATACCGCTAAAAAATTGGGCATCATCATCGGCAACACTCCAGATGTTCTCACTGAAGCGACGGCCGAAACCGCTTTTGGGCTTATGATCTGTGCGGCCAGAAATTTTCGTTCGGCCATCAGAAACGCTGAAGAAGGAAAATGGAAACACTTTGAACCCCAGGGGCACCTAGGGCATGCCCTTAAAGGAAAGGTCCTCGGCATCGTTGGATACGGGCGCATTGGAAAACGCCTGGGAGAAATGGCCCACGGAGCGTTTGGAATGGAAGTCAGAGGTTATAAAAGAGGTGAAGACTTAATCGCTTTCTTAAAAGATATCGACGTCCTTTCTCTGCACATTCCACTTACACCTGAAAGCCACCACATCATCGGGAAAAAAGAAATCGCCGCTCTTAAAAAGACGGCCATTATTGTCAACACCGCCCGCGGAGACGTCATCGACCAGGACGCTCTTTATGAAGCGCTAAAAAATAAAGAGATTTTTTCAGCTGGATTAGATGTGACAACACCAGAGCCACTAGTGCCGACTCACCCACTTTATTCATTACCAAACGTTATGATTCTTCCCCACATTGGCTCGGCCACATATGAAGCAAGAAGAGCAATGTCGATTATGAGTGCGGAAAATATTATGAAGGCGTTTTCTTAGTTTGAAAGAAAAAGACGCCCATCCTTGGAGTCTATTTCATAGAGACATAAGTCACAAAAAACAAAAGGGCCCAGTTAGGGCCCTTTTGTTTTTGATTTTTAATTAGTGCTTAAGATCGTTAATGATAGTGATTCTTGTTACGTCTTCACCACGTCCACCAGTTTGTGGGCGGTAAACTGATCCAAGACATCCTTCTTCTGTACGAGAGTAGTCTTGGTCTCCTCTAACAAGGATTCCTTCTACGATACCAGTTCTTGAGTCAACAACTGCTGAACCAGAGTTCCCACCGTATGTGTCTGCGTTTGTTACGAAGAACGTTGGGTTTGTATTGTTTCTCATATCAGCTGCAGCTGTGATTTTTGTTGGAAGACCTGTTGGGTGACCGATTACAGTGAAAACTGCATCGTCAGCTGGCTTTCCTTCTGTTCTGTACTTAAGTGGAGTGCGTCCAGTAACAACTCTTTCAAGTTTTACAACAGCGTAATCCGCTTGAGTCATAGAATCTTTCTTTCTTTCGATGATTTTTGAACAACGGTAAACTTGGTCTTTGTTGAAAGTGAAAGTTTTTTCTTCTTTCTCTTTGTTAGCAAAGTCGAATACCCAGTAGTGCCCCTGACAGTCGAAGTCAGAGTTAATACAGTGACCAGCAGTCACTAGCTTATCTCCAGCTACAAGGAACCCAGAGCAGTTACCTGCAGTTGGTTGGTTAGCGAAACGCTCATTCTTACACATTCCAGACTCAGCAAGCGTTTCAGCTTTAACTGTGTATTGACCTGGAGTTGTTTCAACTAGGTTTCTGTTAAGGATTTGAACAGCTGTTGAAAGAGAAAGCTCTTTCATCAGGTTGTCGTTAGATTCGAAAATGTCCAGACGATCGTCCTGTCCGTAGATAACTTTATCAACTGGAGTTGTTTTAGCGAAAGCTGAAACAGAAAGAGTAAGAGCAAGTAGAGCGATGAATTTCATATAACGTCCTTGTGTAGGATTTTTTTTCGTCCGACGACTATACTGCTATTATCTGAAATTTTTACACTTACAAAAACTTACTTCTTGACAATTTTAATCAACATCTTCTTACATTTTCTTACCGCAAAGGTAGACGGATTTCACAGATCCTGGGAATGTTTCACCTAAAAACGGTGACCACTGGGCCTTTGTTTTGAGATCTTTTTTCTCTACTTTCATTGGGGATTTTAAATCTAAAACCGTAAAAGATGCACTGAATCCAACTTCGAGAAACCCGAAGCCATTTCCCCATTTTTTGAAAATATCTGAACGATCGTTTAGTGATGAAAGAAATTGGTTAAAAAAGATTCCAGGCCCTTCGCTGGCGATTTGAGCGATGGTTTTTGGGTCAATTTTTTGATCGAGAATAAGCCAAGTCACAAAAGGTCCAAAGGTATCAAGACCAGGAAGCCCACTGGTTCCTTTGATTTTTTCTTCTTCGCTATGAGGAGCGTGATCAGTGGCCAGGTAATCAATATGCCCTTCTTTAACGGCATTGATTAAGGCCTCTCTATCCGACTCTCCACGGATGGGTGGATTCATTTGAAAGAAGGTTTGCTCTTGTGGAGATTTTTTTGAAAGCCTCTCCATCGAGTAATAAAGGTGCTGTGGAGTCACCTCACACGTGACGTTCACACCTCTTTTTTTAGCGGCGATAATCGCTTTTAAACCTTCTCCAGCACTGTAGTGACAGAGCTTTCCTTTAAGGTTGTATTTCTCAATGAGTTTAAGCGCGATATCGGTGGCCATCAGCTCTGCACTCACCGGTCTTCTCGCTCCATGAGTCGCCTCACCTTTGTGGGCCTCCAGAATTTCCGGGTCTTCACAGTGAAAACTCACATGCTGATTTTTGTAGTGAACGAGAACATCATCCAGGCTTTGATTGTCTTTAAAAAAAAGCTCGCCAATCGAAGGCCCCATGTAGGCCTTGTAAGGCACAGTGAAAGTCAGAGGTCTGGTTGATGGGCCAATTCCTGCATAAAGGAGAATAGGCACATCGACTTTTTTAGTGAGTTTGAATTTATTTAAATAGGATTCATCATCAATGGGCGGAATCGGGTTGTTGGGCATATCGGCCACATGGACCACCCCTCCGTTTAAGGCCGCACAGCACGTTGAATGAAAATCTTCTTTATAAGTGTTTTTCCCTGAAACATCTTCGCGGGCATGAATGTGAATATCACCCATTCCGGCAAATAATAAACACTCATCACCGTAATAATAGTCCACTTCAGTGCGGGTCTTTTTTGCTTCTGTCACTCCGGTAATAAGCCCGGTCGTTTCATCAAAAGTAATATCGAGTCTTGCGATCTTTTTTGAAGTGGCACAATTGGCCTGAATGGTTTTCATTGCATGGTCTCTACGTCAAACTGCCAGATGCGTCCATCGATGTCTTTAATAGAAAGACTTTTTTCGTCTTCGCTCTCTGAGGCGATCTCTTCGCTGATTTTTTGGTCGGATTTGCGGTAAAGGAAAAAGTTGTATTTACTTTTGATTTCCTGGATCTGTTCCTTTTCTTTAAGTTTAAAAGCAAACTTAATCCCGAGAGACTTAAAATTTTCTTTTTCAGCTTCGGGAAGTTCGATGAGTTTTAGATTGAGCCCATCATTGATCACCAGGTCTTGTTCGGGGTCCACTTCAAATTCAAATACGTCGGAGAGAAAATCCATCATTCGGATTTTATCCTGACTGTAAAGAATAAGGGGCCCACAAACATATTCCATATATGTTTATGGTAAGAAAGTTTCTAGAGTTTGGGAATATATTTAAGCGGCAAATAAGTTGAGCGCTGGACACTTTCTCCGCGGCACTCTTTATCCCCACACTTTGCCGGGCGGTCACACCCTAACTGGAAGTCGGTTTTAAAGTCGTCATCACCACGGACCAGAATTCCTTCAACCATTTTTGATTTGATTCCCAAAACAGGAGAACCAGAGTTTCCTGAAAAGGTGTCAGCATTAGTCTTAAAAACAAAGTCCAGAGTGTTGTCTCTGATCATAATATTAGAAGTAAGCATTTTTGGCATTCCTAACGGATGCCCGATGACCATCAGTGATTCATTGGTGGCCGTTTTTCCTTCCCTTCTGATTTTTAATGGAGCTCTGTCCGTGATTGGACGCTCAAGTCGAATTAAGGCGTAATCTAATTTTGCGTTCTGCGACCAGCTCACCAGCTCTTTACACGCATAGGCCTTCTCTTTAGAAAAACTCACCGTGCTTTTTGGCGGAAGAAAATCCATGCGGTCGTCGTAATCTAAAACCCAGGTCTGTTTTTTACAGTCGTATTTGTCTTTTACACAGTGGCCGGCCGTCACGATTAAATCAGGCGCCACCATAAAGGCCGTACAGGCAGAAACGAGAGGCTGGTCTAAAAAGCGCTCTCCATCACAGAAATTAAGCCCGGTTTTTAAATCGCGGGTCTCAATCCCAATCGTTGTTTTATCATTAGATGTAATTCGCCAGTTGGGAATTTGTGCCAGGATGGAGCGAGAAAAAGTAATCGCCTCAGCATCGTACGTGACATCCAGATCGCTTACGAGCGTGCGGTTGTCTTCGCCATAAATGACCTTGTCATTGAAAGCGTCAATAGTGTTAGCGTGAGTGATATCGGCCTGAACCAATACCAACAATAATGGCAATGATAATAATAAATTCATGCCCTACGATTTATAGAATGGGCCGCATTTTGATAAGAAACAATCGAAAGACAGGTATTTTTTACAGGATTTTTGGATCGTGGACTCTAAACAAAAGCTTGAGTTTTGCCTCTGACTGGATTTTTTGAATGAGTTTTTTGTGAAGTTCTTCCAGGGCGACTGGGTCAGTGGTGTTTAAGGCCTTTTTAAGAAAGGATTTCTTAGAGAGCCCAATGACATGAGGATTTTTAAGCCCACGGGCCAGAAGCTCACCTTCAAGCTCGCTGTAGCGATTAATCAGCTCCCAGTTTTGCTCATAGGTCTTAGAGAACCCAAACCCGGCATCAAAGAGAAGCTGCTCCTCCATCCCGAATTCCTTAAACCAGTTATAGGCCTTATGAAAAGCATCCGCAGTCTGGGCGATGATGTCTTTTGATTCATCCAGAAACTTCATGTGATCTTGAACTTGTTGACGGGAAGGAATATGCGAAAAAGTGTAGATGTAAGCGAACTTCTTTCCTTTAAAAGTTAAAAGAGCTGCTTTTAATTTGTCGTCTAAGACGCCACTGACATCGTTAAAAATCAAACGGGCATCGTCATGAAGAGCGCCGAACATCTCACTCATCATCAGAAAACTTTGCGGTTTATAGGTATCAAAAGAAACCATACGCCCCTGGAAATTGTAGTCACGGCTCGCATCTAAAAAATCGCGAAAGCGCGCGACTTCCTCATCAAGTGGAACAAAACTATTCATGGGAGCGGTAGACTCAAAACCAAAATCACAAATAACACTCTTATCAGCGAGAAAAGATGTGAGTTGTTCTTCAAAATGTTTTTGATTAAGAGAGTGGCCTTTATCAGAAAAAGAGTCGGGAGTCCTGTTGATGACTCCCAAGCTCTTATATTGGTCAAAATTCATTAAGCTAGTACTGGGTCCAATCCTTTAGAAATTTTTGGCCCTTCATCTTTTGATGAAGAGTCAGATCTTTTATCCGATTTTAACGGAACACCGATATCAATTCCCGCCACAACATCTTTGACTTGTTGGAAGTCAATTGTCTCCCATGCCATCAGAGCGTGAGCAAGACGATCTAGTCCATCACGGTTTGACTTAAGGATATTGATGGCCTGACGGTAGTTCTTTTCAACGATGCGGTTGATTTCTTCATCGATTTCCTGAGCTGTTTTTTCAGAGTAATCAACGTTTTCACCCATACCTGTAAAAGCAGATTGTCCCGACTTATGGTAGTTGATCGGCCCCATCTTCTCACTCATACCCCATTTACAAACCATTGAACGAGCTAACCCTGTTGCTCTTTCGATGTCGTTCGAAGCACCTGAAGTCATTTGTCCGTAAACGATTTCTTCAGCACAACGCCCACCCATTAAGAAAGCAATGAAGTTTTCTGCGCGGTCATTTGTAAGAGAGAGCATGTCTTCGTTTGGAAGAGTTTGAGTCACCCCAAGAGCTCCACCACGTGGCATGATTGATACTTTGTGAATAGGGTCAGTGTGTGGAAGGTTCATACCTACCAGTGTGTGACCTGCTTCGTGATACGCTGTCATCAGTTTTTCTTTATCAGAAATGACTAATGATTTTCTTTCAGGTCCCATGAGAACTTTATCTTTTGCTTGCTCGAAGTCTTCGTTAGAAAGCTTCTTCTTATTGTTTCTAGCAGCGTTTAGGGCAGCTTCGTTAACAAGGTTAGCCAGGTCAGCACCAGTAAATCCTGGAGTTCCTTTAGCGATTGTTTCTAGATCGATATCATCTTCAAGTGGAGTCTTCTTAGTGTGAACTTTAAGGATTCCAAGACGACCGCGGACATCCGGAGCACCAACCATTACACGTCTGTCGAAGCGACCTGGACGAAGAAGAGCTGGGTCAAGAACGTCAATACGGTTAGTAGCTGCAATAAGGATAACACCTTCGTTTGATTCAAACCCGTCCATCTCAACAAGAAGCTGGTTAAGAGTTTGTTCACGTTCATCGTGTCCACCACCAAGACCTTGACCTCTGTGGCGTCCAACTGCATCGATCTCGTCGATGAAGATGATACATGGAGCGTGTTTTTTACCTTGTTCAAAAAGATCGCGAACACGAGACGCCCCAACCCCTACGAACATTTCAACGAAGTCCGATCCTGAGATTGAAAAGAATGGAACGTCCGCTTCACCAGCAACAGCTCTTGCAAGAAGAGTCTTACCAGTTCCAGGAGGACCAACAAGGATAACCCCTTTAGGAATTTTCCCACCAAGTGCCGTGTATTTTTTTGGGTCTTTTAGGAAGTCGACAACTTCTTCAAGTTCCTCTTTTGCTTCCTGAACACCTGAGACATCAGAGAAAGTGATTTTCTTTTCATGTGGGTTTAGCATTCTTGCACGTGACTTCCCAAAGCTCATCGCTTTGCCGCCACCTGCTTGGATTTGTCTCAGGAAGAAATAGAAAATAACAATCAGAAGAATCATCGGTCCCCAGTTAAGGAGAAGTGACGTGAAGAATGTTTGTTTTTCTTCTTCTTCGTAGCGAGGAACAATGTTGTTTTCGCGAAGAATATTAAAAGTGTTATCTCCTGTGCTTCCAGTTAAAGTGAAGCGAGAGCCATTCTCGTATCCTGGTTTGAATTTACCAAGGATTGTTTTATCACCTTTGAAAGTAACTTCTTCAATATTCTTTTCCTGCACGGCCTGAACGAAAACCGGGTATTCAATGTGCTTGATATCGTTTTTATTAACAGTCGCTAGTTTTGCAACCAGGGCCATCAAAAGGATTACGACAATCCAAAGTGTGAGAGTTTTTTGCTGAGGTTTCATTTAAATTCCTTCTTAGTCGTGTGGTCTATTCAAAATTGAATAGGCCTTATTATTCTATAAACCCAAGACAGAAGAATCAAGTATGAGAGCGGCTTTCGCTAACATTTGTCTATCGCGCGCGGAGAGTAATGGAGTAAAGGTGTAGGAGATTCCATGGTTCTTTAGCCACTCACACGTTACCGGAAGCAATGGGTGCATGAACTTGGAACTCTTTTTGAGTTTTTTTTGGGGGTCAATCGCTAAAAGTGGGAAGCTTAAAGAGGCAGAAAGCTCAGGAATCTGCGTCTTTTTAGAAATATAATCCCTTAATTTTAGGTCAAAATCCTGGTAAAAATCCCTGTGTTTTTCCCCTAAAATGAGCAAATGGGTGCGCATCAGGTATGCGCTGACGCCTCCAGAGAGGTTCAGTGGGCCTTTAAAAGGAAAAGTCGCCGGGTTTTTCATGATTTCTACGTGGGCACTTAGAAGCTTGTTCACTTCCTGATCAATTTCACCACGTGTGCTTTTTGAAAAGCGATGAATAGCGTCTTTAATTTCATTTTTATAAAGCGAGAGATCTTCTGAGACAAAAAGTGCACCTCCAGAAGCTTCTTCGATTACCGAGAGATCGCACTGTCTGCATTTGTGATGAAGATTATTCATCATCGCCAGTTGGTTGTGGCGAGAGACATAATGCTTAAGCGCCTGCGGGTATTTTGCATAAATTTGATGAGTAACTGACAAGCGCAGGGCATTTCGCTCGAACTTATCGCTGTGGTTACTCATGTCTTCAAGCCATGAAAGTTTTTTTGCACGGGCATAACGCAGGATTTGTTTTTTACTCACGCACATAAAAGGACGGACAATTCCTCTGTTAAAAAGTGGAATCCCCAATGTGGATTTCACATGCGATTGTTTAAAAGACTGCATCAGCGTCCATTCAAAAGAGTCGTCGATGTGATGAGCGGTATAAACCCAGTATCCCCTTTTAATAAAATCGCTGTAGATTTTTTTTCTTTCGGCCCTCGCCTTTTCTTCAAAGTTTTTTTCATCTAACGACAAATTAAAATGAAAAATATTGACCTTCACTTCGAGCTGATCTGCGAGCTTTGTGACGAGCTCCTCTTCTTTTTTATTTTCTAAAGGACGGGTGCCGTGATTGAAATGAATGAGTTCAAAGTCCTGGTTAAAACTTCCCAAAACATCGGCCAGGGCCACTGAATCCACCCCACCAGAGATGGAAATCACGATCTTCTTATCCGGGTGAATAAGCTCGTGTTCGCGGATAAAACCCCTTACGTGTTCTTTAAAATTCAGGCAAAAGAGATGGTGTTTTTTATGGCGTAATTCACTCATACTTAAAATTAATTCTAAACTGTTTGATCTTTTTTTGACAGGATTCTTGACAGATAACTCCCTTAAATTTAGTATGACCGAAAACTTTTTTATGGCTTGGTAGCTCAGTTGGTTAGAGCGATGGATTCATAACCCATAGGTGGGCAGTTCGATTCTGCCCCAAGCCACCAAAAAAAATCTTTAATAAATCCCCCGACTTTTACTTTAGGAAGAATGTTATGATCAGAAATCTAGTTCTTGCGTCAATGGTTCTTGCTTTAACGGCCTGCACGACTCCTTCTCAATCAACTTCACCAAAAGCTGAAGAAACAACTCTTGCTGCTGCACCTGTCGCAAAAAGCAGCGAGAAAAAATCAGATAAGTCAGCTCCTTCAATGAAAAACAAAGCAAAAGAGTGCATTTGCACAAAACTTTGGATGCCAGTTTGTGGGGAAAACAACAAAACTTACGGAAATGCTTGTGAAGCGGACTGCGCTGGTGTGAAGTACACTGAAGGCGCTTGCAAAGATAAGCTTCAAGACGTTTAGGCCTCTTAGAAAATCATTTTCTCCAAACGTTTGGCCGCTAAAAAGGCCATCGTAAAGCCGTTCTTATAGAGTCCGTTGACTCTAAAGAGCTTCTTTTCTTCATCGAGAGCGCCGGTAATTAAAAGGCGCTTAGGCCCTTTATGGCGAAGCCCTGTGGTGATTTTATAATCTTTCATCTCACCCACATCAAAAGTTAAAATCTTTTTCATTTTTAAAAGTAATTTCGACAGTCCATAAACATCAGGAGCTTCGTAAGCTCCAATAGTCGTCAGGCTTCCGATAATTAATTTTTTCTCTAAAGCATTTCTTCTATAGAGAACGTAATGGCCATCGATTGAGATATAAAAAGATTTCTCTCCTAAATCAATCTCTCGCTCTAAAAAGCTTCCGGCCTTAATAGTATTTTTATCTTCGATAGACTCTGCTTCAGGTGGTGCGTGAAAACGTTCAAAAATTTTAGCAAAAGCACCAGTTGCAAAAAGAACTTTGCGGGCCAGGACTTCTCTTCCATCGGCCAGCTTAATGGCGAAGGACTCACCTTTTTTTTCCAGGTCTTTGGCAAAAAAAGGAAAATTTGTTTTAGCGACAGTGATTTGCGAAGAAAGCCATGAAGAAAAAATTTCAGGTGAAATAATATACGAGTTATATTCTGTTCCCTGATGTTCGTCATGAATTCTGGGGTTTTTAATCGTGTCTAATTTTTTATAACGGCGTAAAAGTTTTTTCGTGTCGTTTTCGTTTGTCGAAATCACCACGCGTTTAACTTCTTCCACTCCTTCTGGATGATAGGTCTTATAAAGTTCATCAAAAAGAAAAAAAGCTTCGCGCATATCATTGCCAAGTGGGCTGACATCTTCTTCGATTCCATTGAGAGAAACAGTGGCACATGTGCGCAGTGAACACGCAGGTGCAATCTCATTGGAGAAAATATGGGCAATAGAAAAATTCTGACTTTTCCTCTCAGAGCGTGAGAGATTCCAAAGAAAACTCTGTGCCGCTACGCCATTACCAATGACTGCTAAGTCAAAAATTGTTTGATTTGATGAATTTTCCATAAATACACAATATGAAAAAGACTATTCATTTGCCAACACTTTTTATTATGATTATCGTTTTATTTCACAACTTTTAGGATCACAGACCACACAGAAACTATTGGAGAATTACGAAATGTCACTAGAACAAAATGCTGTCATCTTTGCCGCTCAGGAAACGCAGATCAATGCAAGAAACGTCCTGGCCGTTTTAAACCTGTTGATCACAGAACAATCAACGGTTCCCTTCGTAGCACGCTATAGAAAAGAAGCTACTGGAGGAATGGATGAAGTACAAATCAGAAACATCCATGAAGCCTATGAGAATTATTTAGAAAGAGAAAAGCGCCGCGAATACATTCTGGATGCCATCAAAAAAATGGAACAGATGACTCCAGAACTGGAAAAGAAAATCAAGGCGGCCGACACGATCAACCAGCTTGAAGACTTATACGCTCCTTACAAAGCGAAGAAAAAATCGAAAGGGATGCTCGCTAAAGAAGCTGGGCTTGAGCCACTGGCAAACATCATTCTTGGAACGCCAAAAACAAAAGAGCAACTTAAAGCTGAGTTTGGCGATCAATTCAATAAGCCTGATCTTAAGATCAAATCTTTTGAAGACGCTTACTCTGGAGCTTTCGATATCATCATCGAAACAATGGCCCACGATACAGAAGTTAAAGACATTCTTCGTGCAGACTTCTGGAAAGATGCTGTTTTAAAATCGACAAAAAGAGATAAGGCCGAAGAAGAAGACAAAGAGTGGATGAAATACAAAGACTACTTTGAATTCTCACAAAAAATTTCTGAACTTAAAGAGCCAAAAGCAGGCCACCGTTTCTTGGCAATGAGAAGAGGGATGACATCAAAGACTCTAAAAGTTGATGTTGTTTTCCCGGAAGAAGTGGCACTCGGGTTACTAAAAAAGAAATTCTTCAACGCTGGAAACTTAGGATGCCTTGCTGATTTAGAGCTAGCTTCTAAAAAAGCTTACATGAACTACATCTACCCTTCTCTTGATTTGGAAGTGAAATCAGAATTAAAAAGAATTTCTGATGAAACGGCCATCAACGTCTTTGGTGTTAACCTGAAAAACCTTCTGCTTCAACCCTACCTTGGGCCAAAAGCAGTTATCGGTGTTGACCCTGGGGTAAGAACAGGTTGTAAGATCGCTATCGTTGATAACACAGGTAAGTTTTTAGCTGATTGTGTAATCTATCCACATGAGCCAATGAAAAAAGTTAAAGAATCGGCAACGATCTTAGACGCTATTATTGAGCAATTTAAAGTTCACCACATTGCTATCGGTAACGGAACCTATGGACGTGAGACACTTGCTTTCATCCAGGAAAACGTAAAATTAGTTAAAGAAGGAAAGGTCAACGCGACAATGATTTCTGAAGCTGGTGCTTCTGTTTACTCAGCAAGTGAAATTGCGGCCGAAGAATTCCCGGATAAAGACGTTACAGTAAGAGGGGCCATCTCAATTGCTAGACGTTTCCAAGACCCTCTAGCTGAACTTGTAAAGATTGACCCAAAATCAATCGGTGTTGGCCAATACCAGCACGATGTAAACCAAGCTCGTCTAAAAAAATCACTAGAAGGTGTGGTTGAATCGTGTGTAAACTTCGTAGGAGTTGACATCAACACGGCATCTGCTCCCCTTCTTGCATACGTTTCAGGGATCGGACCTGGGCTTGCTGGTAACGTCGTAAAATACAGAGACAGCCACGGTGCTTTTAAAAACAGAAAAGAAATTTTAAAAGTAACTCGTTTCTCGCCAAAAGTTTTCGAACAAGCGGCAGGATTTCTTCGTATCTATAACGGAGAAGAGCCTCTAGATGCAACATTCATTCACCCTGAGCGCTATGATCTCCTGGCCTCATGGGCAAAGAAAAATAACGTCAATACAAAAGAGCTGGTTGGCGATAAAGAACTCATCGCAAAACTTGAAAGAGACTCTTCTTTAAAAGCAGAGCTTGGAGAATTAACTTTTAACGATATCGTTAAGGCCCTAAAAGCTCCTTCTCAAGATCCGAGAACAGAATTTAAGTCGTTCGAATATAGAAAAGACGTCTCAAAAATCACCGATCTTAAAATCGGAGAATGGTATCCGGGATTAGTGACAAACATCACTCAGTTTGGGGCCTTCGTTGATATCGGTATTAAAGAAAACGGTCTTCTTCACGTTTCGCAAATTTCAGATAACTTTGTTGAAGATGCGATGACTGCTCTAAAAGTTGGTCAGGAAGTAAAAGTTCAGGTAATGGACATCGACTACGACCGCGGAAGAATTTCTCTGACAGCAAAGCAAGGAGCACAAGTTAATAGAAGTGCCCAGGCGACTCCAGGCGAGAGACCACAGCGCTCAGGACCTTCTAAGCGCGATATGGAAAAAGCTCAAGCTCCGGCCCCTGCGCTTAAGAACAATGCTTTTGCAGGATTAAAAAACTTAAAACTGTAATGACATCCAGTCGACTCAAAAAAAATCTTATCCTATGGTTGCAACTTTTTGTTGTGGCCATAGGTCTTATAAGACTTGTTGGCGACACCTTTAGAATTAAAACACTGGACCAGATTGGATTTGCTTCTGGTTTTTCTCCTCTTCCCTTGGTTTTTTCAGACCGTCAGGGTGTTGAAGACTTCGCTCATTTAATTAAAGTTGATTACCAAACAAAAAGTGGTTTGAAAAAAAGCACCGTCTTTGATCAAAAGTTCTACTCCAACATTCAAGGCCCGATTTATTTAGTGGGGACATACTCAGTGGCCATCGCTTATTTCCCACGTTTTCCAGAAATGCTCTGGAGGCCGGCGCTCACTTATGGTTTTTGCCATCAGGGAACTCTGGCGCGCGCGATGAATGAAGCCGAAGAGATTGCGAGTGTAGAAATTAATATCCATCACCTGGAGAAATCATCAGGGCATTGGAAGGAGAGCTTTACATGCGCTCCTTAACAAACTCACAATTTTTTTCTTTGGTGAGAATGCTCTTTGGGTTGTGGCTGATTCAGCATTTCTTTTTTCTTATTCCTTATGGGAGAGAGCTTTATAGTTCTGAAGGGATGAAAGTGGCAGGAGGCGCTCTTTATTTAAAAGATTTTCTCGCTCCTCTGCGCTCTCCTGTTGGGATTTCGGTGCTGCTGGTGCTTTCTCTTTTAAGCTCAATTCTCTTTACCCTAAAAATTAAAAGAGCACTTAATTGCCTTTTTCTTTTTTTCACCTGGGTCTTTTTCTTCCATCAAGATCTCCTTAGTTATAACCCGGGAGTTCCCTACGTTGGATGGATGCTGCTGGCGCTGTCTCTGGTGCCAGATAATGAAGAGAGATTCTTCTGGGAGAATAAATCCCCTGAGTTTTCTTTTCCTCCGGTTTTATTCTGGGGGCTCTGGCTTATCGTCACTCTCGGATACACCGCCAGTGGACTTCACAAACTCTTCTTCTCTCCCCTTTGGCGTGAAGGTCGCGCTTTAATTTATGTTTTTGATTACCCGGCCACGCGTTTTGAGACCCTGGCCCAGCTCTATTTTGGGCTCCCACTCTTTATTCAAAAAGTAGTTAATTGGTCAGTTATTGCGGTTGAAGGAACTTTTTTTCTGGCCCTTTTTATTCCAAAAGGAAGAAAAACACTCTGGATTTTGAACTCACTTATGCATTTAGGAATCCTCATCACTCTCAAGTTCGCCTCATTATCAATTGTTATGTTAATCATTCATCTCTTTATGATTGAGGATGGATGGTTTAGTCCATATGGCGTTTCCAAACTTAGAACATCATCAAAAAAATAACATTAGTCATTTAATAATTATTTATAAAAAATTTATCATTTCCAAGGGTTTTGACGATAAAGCTTTTGACTAACTTAAGCACAAGTCCCTTTTGGAGCCTTACTTATGACAAAATCAAAACGTTCATTAATGTTTCGCCTCATGACGGCCATTAATCTTTCGGCCCTTATTATTTTAATTGCGATGGGAGCTTTCAATCTCAATAAAACAACAATGGAAGTTGAAAAGCAGATTGATGATGCAGCTGAAGCGCTTATTCAATCTGTGAAATATACAACTGCAGAATATGTAAAAACTAAAAATATAAGTAACATTCAATCTATCGCCAACAGCATGACAGTCGATTCAAGCGTCAATGAAGTCTTTTTTTATGACAAAGATAAAAAGCTTATTGCGACAGCAAAGAATAAAGATGAATCAGTTCATCAGCATGTTGATAAGCTTTTCCAAAAAGACAGCGAGATTATTAAACTGGGAGAAGAAAAAGAAGGTCCAGTCGGTTACATCACTTTAAAATACAACCACAATGAAATTGTCGACATCAAAAAAGACTTCATCATTAGTGGGATTGTTGCCAACATCGTCTCTCAGATCATCCTTGCTTTAGTTATGTGGTGGACACTTTCACGCAGCCTAAAAGCAATGAACCTGACAACTGATAAACTAAAAGAAATTACAATTGCAACAAGAGACAGCTCTACTGAACTAGAAGGAATTTCGCACGAAGTTTCAAGCTCAGCTAACGAACAGGCCGCTTCTATTCAAGAAACGGTGGCCACACTTGATGAGATCACTTCACAAGTTAATACAACGGTAGACAGTGTCGCTAACTCGACGAAAAAATCTGAAGAATCACTTTCAATCGCAACCGAAGGAAAACAAGTTGTCGATGAAATGATTGGCTCAATGGAGGCCATCGGAAAAAGTAATCAGGACATTATGGAAGAGATCGCCCGTGGAAATGAGCGCATTGGTGGAATCGTCAAGATCATCAATGAGATCTCTGAAAAAACCAAAGTCATTAACGATATCGTTTTCCAGACAAAACTTCTATCATTCAACGCTTCTGTTGAAGCAGCACGCGCCGGTGAGCACGGAAAGGGGTTCGCTGTTGTTGCTGAGGAAGTGGGAAAACTTGCTCAGGTATCTGGTAAAGCTTCAACTGAGATCGCCGACATCCTGGGCGACAGTATTGTAAAAGTTAATTCAGTTATTGAAGAAACTAACCGCAACGTTAAAACCCTAACCGAAGCTGGAAGCTTGAAAGTTGAAGATGGGATGAAAGTTGCAGCCCGTTGTGGGACTGTACTAGAAGACATCGTAACGAATGCTACAGTTGTAAAAAATATGCTTAACGAGATCTCGATTGCCTCTAAAGAGCAGGCCGAAGGTGTCCGCAACATTGCGGCCGCGATGAACCAGCTTGACCAGGCCACTTTAAGCAACAACAAGGCGGCTGCCCAGTCTTCTGAAAATGCAAAACATCTTTCACTTCACGCCAACTCTCTTCAAATTGCCGTTACAGATCTCGAGACAGAAATCTTTGGCGGGAAGATGACAGTTGAAGCGTCTCCAAAAAAGACTCCAAAGGAAGCCCCTAAAAAAGAGATGCCTAAAGACATTGAAGCTTATAAAGAAGTGGCGAAAAAAGTTGAAGTAAAAACTGAAGTTCGCTCAGAAAAGCAGGCTGAAAAACACTTAGATATGCCTAAAAAGACCGCCCAAAAAGCTGAAGTTCCAAAGCCCAAGAAATCTTTTGAAGCTCCTAAAAAGGATAATGTGCTGCCAATGGTGGCTAAAAAAGAAGTGAAGCAAGCTCCTGCTACGACAAAAACAAAAGTAGCTGCGAACTCTACGCCTGCTTATGATGATCCAAGATTTGAAGACGTTTAAGTTATGAGACAGAGCGGACATGATCCAAAAGATCATGTTCGCGCTTAAACTGATTAAGCGCAAAGATTGAAAACACTGACGAAATCGCATACGGCACTAAAAAAGAAATCAAAAGCCCCTTTCCTGTAATCAAAATCGGAATCTTTCTATCCACAAAAACATCCGGCATAATTTCCGGAGCGTAATGATTAAAAAGCCACAGGAAAATAAGCCCACAACCTACTCCAGTTCCAATAGAAAGAATGCTCATCAGATGCAGGAAGTATTTCGTCGCGCGGTCGATCTTAGAAAACGATGCTCCTAAAATCCAGAAACTCGCCAGGTCTGATTTAATCTTGTTAAAGAAAATCAGAAGCCCTGAAGTGATACAAAGAGACACAAGTAAACTCATGGCCGCAAAAAGAAAAATCATCACTGTGCTTTCAAGTTTTAAGGCCCACACTAGAGTGGCATTCTCTTCTTCCCATGTTTTAAGCTCAATACCTGAAGGAAGAAGTGAGCGCAGCTCTTTAAAGTCCATGTCGCTATAAATGCGGACGCGGTTTATCAGGTGCGATTGAATTAAATTCTGAACAAGAGGAAGCCTCACCCAAATATGATAGAGGTCAATTTCTGGGACTTCAGTAGAAATCGTGCGCTCAACCTGGATAGACTGACTTCTTGGGACATCCCCTAGAAGATCATCAACATGGGCCGGAGAAATCATGGTCAGAGTCTCAGGAGGCGCTACACCCACTTTATAGGCGAGTTCAATCGGCATGATCGCATCAACTTTTTTTTGATCTATACTGCTTTGAAGATCAGCACGCAAAAGATCCGGGACATACCCACTCTGATCAATTCCATGAACAAGAACTGGCGTAATAAAGGTTTGGTAACGAAGAAGAAGTTCTATTTCATACTCTTTGCTATAAAGGGCCTTTTTAGCGTCTAAGATTTTAAAAAGCTTCTCATAGCCAGGGTCGTTTTTTGGGGCCTTATAATAAAGCGTCGCCTTTCCTAAAACGGATTTTGAGCGCACCATTAAACTGTTTTGAAGTCCGCCCATCGTGCTTTGAAGAACAATTAAGGCAAAAGAAGAAAGAAAAAGGCCAACGACTGAGAGAATCAGCAATCGTTGGCGATTTTTAGCAGAAATTATATAAAAGAAGAAATACTTAAGATACGTTACAAACACTACTTCGCTTTCTCATAAAAGGTGGTTTTTGTTTCCACCAGATCCGTTAAATATGAGTTAGGAGTATAGCGTTCGCGGTCTACTGTTTCACTAAAATTCTTTAAAGCGCCCAGGATTTTATCCAATCCTTCACTGTCAGCGTAACGCAACAGCCCGCCTCTAAATGGAGGGAAACCGATACCAAAGATAAGACCTAAGTCTACATCAGCTGCGGTTTCAACGATTCCATCTTTTAGGATGGCCGCTGCTTCATTGATCATTGGAAGAAACAGTCTCATCTGAAGTTCAGACTCGCTCATTTTCTTTTTTTCTTTTGGCAGAAGCTCTTCGACTTCCGGGTTTGGACCTGTCACTTTTCCTTTTTCATCATAGAGGTAAAATCCTTTTGATGTCTTTTTACCAAGGAAGTTTTTCTCAGAAAGTTTCCCTGACATTTTTGAAGGATAAGCGCGCGCTCCTAGACCGTCGTGCATAACTTTACCAACCTTAACCGCAACGTCGATACCAACTTCATCCAGAAGTCTTGCTGGCCCCATTGGCATACCAAAATTTAGTGCCGCCTGGTCAAGGTCTTTAACACTCACACCTTCTTCTAACAGGTATCCTGCTTCATTGAGGTATGGCATAAGAATTCTGTTAACTAAAAATCCCGGACCGTCTTTAACGATAACCGGAGTTTTCTTGACTCGTAAAACCCACTTATGAAGAGCTTCAATTGTCTCTGGAGCAATCTTGTCGTGGATAATGATTTCCACCAGTGGCATCAAGTGAACCGGGTTAAAGAAGTGAAGTCCCGCAAAACGCTCAGGGCGCTCAAGGGCCTTTGACATCTCCTGCACCGATAGTGAAGACGTGTTACTTGTTAAAAGAGTTTCAAGGTGAACTTGTTTTTCTGTTTCAGCAAAAACTTTCTTCTTGATATCCATGTTCTCAACAACCGCTTCAATCACCAGGTCAATTTTTTTGAAACCTGAGTAATCAAGCTGAGCTGTGATGGATCTTTGTTTTCTTTCAAACTCATCAGGAGTGATTTTCTTTCTCTTAAGAGCTCCCTGGAAGTTTTGTGAAGACTGTTTAAGACCTAAGTTCAGCGCGTCTGTCGTTAAGTCTTTCATGATCGGCTGCATGCCCGCTTCGGCCATCAGCCACGCAATCCCTCCTCCCATTGTCCCGGCACCAAGGGCCGCTCCACGAGAGAGAACTGGAAGAGGTTTTGAAGATTTTGGGCCGTTATATTTTTTAACAGCTTCCGACATAAAATAAATGTGCTGAAGGTTTTTACTTTGCTCACTAATAGCAAGCTCACCAAAGGCCTGAGCTTCACTTGCCAGATAGCTCGTGCGCCCTTTCATCATCCCTGAATCCATAACGTCCAGGATCTTAAGCGGAGCTTGGTAAAAGCCATTTGTTTTCTTTAAAACGCTTTCACGCACTTTTTGGAAAATGATTTTTCTTGTGACAAAGTTCTCTGTCGCAAGTTCTGTCATTGATTCTTTAATTGATTGAGGTTTTGCTTTTCTGTTAAAGAAATTCGGCGCCATCGCTAAGAGATTTTCACGTGGGTAAACTTCTTCCACCAGGCCGATTCTTTTTGCCTTCTCAGCGCGAAGAGTTTTACCTGTCAGGATCATATCTAAAGCGTTTGGAAGACCGATTTTTCTTGGCAGGCGATACGTTCCTCCGAATCCCGGGATAAGTCCCAGCTTAACTTCTGGAAGTCCAAGAGAAGTCTTTGATGAATTTGAAGCAATAATGGCCTTACATGAAAGTGAAAGCTCAAGACCTCCACCTAAACACACACCATCCACACAGACAACTGTCGGGATCTGAAGATCTTCAATACGGTTGTAAATATTTTGTCCGCGTTCTGCTCCGTCGGCCGCTTCTGCTTCTGTTCTCATGCTGGCAATCAGGTTGATGTCTGCACCGGCAAGAAAACAATTCTCTTTATGAGAAAAGAAGATCGCACCTTTTAGAGCTGTCCCTTTAGTGTGAAGCTCTTCGACGATTTCCATAAGCTCCATCATCGTTTCAATATCAAGTGTCGTCATTGATTTTGTACTATTGAAACCAAAACCAATGTAAGCGATATCGTTTTTATACTCTAAGCTGATTTTATTATTTGCCATATACTTCTCTCTTTTTATTAATTAACGAACCAGGTTTTCGACAACAACAGCTCCACCTTGACCACCACCGATACAAAGCGACGCTAAACCGTACTTCCCTTTTCTTCTTCTTAGCTCGTGAATTAACGTCACCACTAGTCTCGATCCAGTTGATCCAACCGGGTGACCAAGAGCGATCCCGCCGCCGTTGACGTTGACTTTACTCCAGTCCAACTCTCCCCACGCGTGGTCTAATCCAAAACGTGCGGCCACTTCTTTATCTTTTAGACCAATTCCTACTGCCAGGATTTGGGCCGCGAACGCCTCGTTAAGTTCAAACAGATCGAAGTCTGAAAGCTTAAGATTTGTTCTCTTCATTACACCGTCCATCGCCAGAAGAGGACCCATCCCCATTCTCTCTGGCTCAAGGCCGTGGAAGTGGTAATCAGTCATTTTAGCAATGGGTTTTAAGTTGTATTTTTTTACTGCTTCTTCAGAAACAAAAAGCAGAGCTGAACCACCATCAGTAATTGGACAGCTGTTACCAACAGTGACTGTTCCTGATTTTTTATCGAAGTATGGCTTCATTTTGCCCAGGCCTTCAACTGTTGAGTTCGCGCGAGGACCAACGTCATCAGTTAAAAGTTTATTCAGTGATCCACCAATAGTGATTGGCAGGATTTCATCTTTAAATCTTCCTTCTTTTGTCGCTGCTGCTGCTTTTGCATGAGAGTTGTTAGCGTACTCATCCTGCATCTGACGAGTGATTTTTAATTCACGTGCCAGAAGCTCCGCCGTCTGCCCCATATTTAATCCACAAAAAGGATCTGTCAGACCTTGCTCGATGGCCACGATTGGAGTCAGATAATTAGGACGGAAAGTACTCATTGCTGAGAGTTTTTCTCCCATCGTTTTTGCTTTCATCAGTTTTGCAAAAAGCTCAGTCATCTCTTTGTTGTACATAAGTGGCATTTGCGACATTGATTCAACACCACCGGCAACAATGACATCACATCTTCCCGAAGCGATTTTTAAATACGCTTGAGCAACGGCCTCCATTCCTGAAGCACAGTTTCTGTGAACTGAATAACCAGAAGTTTTTTTATCAAGACCCGCTTCAAGAGCGATTACGCGTCCGACGTTTGGGTATTTTGCTGGAGTTCCAGTGTTTCCGAAGATCACTTCATCAACCTGGTCTGTCGGGATGTCTGTGTTGTCAATTAAGTGCTTAACTAAGTAAGCTCCTAAGTATGGCGCTTGCACATCTTTTAAATCAAGGCCTGCTTTTGCTTGTGGCGTTCTTTTTCCATCGACGATGTAGACATCTCTCATTGACATAAAATTCTCTCCATGAATTGGCGGCAAATAAGATTGATATGCTAATAATTCTATAGCGTCTTATGGATTTTAGAAAGGAATGTTTCAGAGGGAATTTTTTAATACTGGAGCAAAAAAAACGGGCTTCATTTGAAGCCCGCTCTTGTTAGATTTTCATCAGAAGTTTGTTGGTTAGAATCTGATAACTAGACCAGCTTGAACTGCAGTTACATCACCATCTTCGATTTCTTTAGAGATGTTCTCTAAACGCCCTTGGTCTGGGTTAGTTGAAACCGTTCCAGCAGACTTTGAAATCCCTGAAGTAATGTTCTTTGTGTATGACAGGTCAAGGTTTAATCCAATCGTGTCAGAGATATCGAATTCAGCACCTAGCTTAGCAGATCCTGCGAAAGCTGATGAAGAAAGCTCTTCGTTACCAAAGTTAACATATCCAGTGTTATATGCTGTGTTGTTGTCATACTTTAGACCTGTACGGTTAAAGCTTAAACCTGCTCCAGCATATGGCTTAAATTTCGAGTCTTCAGTAAAGAAGAATTTCCCTGTCGCTTCAATTGTAAGCTTTGTGAACTTCATCGCTCTTCCTGAACCATAAGTTCCGTAATAACCAGTGTTATAAACGTTGTTATAACCTGTGTTTACATATTCGTTAGCAACATCTGAAAGATCCATTGTTGCATAGTTAAGTCCAAGACCTGCTGAAATTTGTGAAGTCAGCATTGTTTCAGCATTAACACCAAAAGATACGTTTGACTGAAGGTCAATTCTGTCACCTTTAATGTTGCTGATTCCAAGAGAAGGAATCACTTTTGATTTCTTTTCTTCTTTTACTACTGGAGCTGGTACTTCAACGATTCTTGTTTCAATCACTGGAGCCGGTGCAACAGGTGCCGGAGCAACTGGAGCCGGTGCAGCTTGAGTTGTTTGAACTTTATCTTCGTTTAAGTTGTTTAAGCTGTTATTGAAAGCACCTTGAAGCTTATTTGTTAAAGCAATCTCTTGCTTCACGCGGATATCTTCAATTTTCTTTTCAACCATTAGCTTATTTCTTTCTTCTAGCTTTTCTCTTCTTCTCTTTAGAAGTTCAGAAGGAGATAACTTTCCTTCGATTTCAATCTGGTCCATATCCAGAGCGTCACCGTTAGCTAAAGCATCTTCTGCATCATCAAGAACATCGTCTTGAGCGCGTAGTGGAGCAGTGTGAGCTGTTGCTGCAATTAAAGCCGTAGCTAAAAACAAGCTCATAAACGTTAATCTTTTGTTTTCCACCTTAAGTTTCATAACTTCTCCTCATGTATAGACCTAAGCACTTCGGGGGTAGCCTGGCCTTAATCATTAATATGCCAAATTATACTTAACGCCACGAGTTTAGCAGACTGAGGATGAATCACATTAGTTTTATGCAAAGCGTGAAAAGATTACAGAAGGTTGTTTACTTCTTAAACGGGAAATATTGGTAACGTTTTTTGCCCCCGGTGGGCTGAACGTAACTATTGATTTTACAAAGGAGCTTACCTTTATTCGAGGGGTTAGAGCACTGGTCGATATTACCTAAGTACCTGGTTTTTATATAGCCAAAAAGCGAGGTTACAATGGCCGTCACCACCACCAGAAGCAGGATATACTCCACCGCTGTCTGCCCTTTTTGGTTTCTCACAGGGACTCCTGCCATCGCTTGATTTCAATAAGAGACGAAAAAGTCCCCAAAGAATCTTCATTATAGGGGCCAAAATAGAGCACGTTTTTGAGACGGGAAATTAAAAAAGGAGCGGTGTCCTCTAAGACGCCAGTGATCTTTTTTCTAAAGCCCGCTTCAGTTCTTTTATAAGCGTTGTAATCCTTATCTTCGATAAAAACATCGAGAGTGAACTTCATTTTTGTGTCCACTAATTCAAATGTATACTCCGGAAAAAGAAAATTGAGATCATCCATCAGGATGCTTTTGACTCTTTCGCGGATAAAATCGATTTTTGTCCCTTCTTTTTTGGCCATGATCATATTAAAGGTGGCCGTTTTCTCCTCGAAGTACACTTCCCAGAATGGTCTTTCCGTTCCGATTTTAATCGGTGAAGTGAAAACACATTTTTTCCCCTGAAGAAGTTTCGGAACCTCATTCTTAAAATGGAAAACTGTATTGAGGCAATTATAAGAAGCCGACTGAGTGGCCTGAAGTTTAATCGGCAGCCCTACCGGGTATCCCCCAATAAAGGCCATTTTCTGTGGCTTAATAAGGCCATCAAAGCTCTCGAGTTCAAAACTCTTCACAAGCCCACTCTGGAATTTTAAGTCCTGCAGATTTAGTTTTTTAAACTCTCCACCAATAGAAAGGTGATGACTTAAAAGATCAGCAATCAATCGTTCGTGGTCGAGCTTGTAATAAGGAGAGACCAAAGAGAAAAAGAGGTGCATGATCTCCGACTTACTGCCAGTAATACTTAAGCGGTTTTGGAAAAAACCACGCATCATAAAAACCAGGGCATTGAAGTCATATAGTTCTTGTTCAATCATCCCTTCTTTTTGGGCGAAGTGAGAAAAGAAATGATTAAAGTGCCCTTTTAAATCTTCCGGGATTGAGCTTTCAAAAAGAAGCGACATTTTTCCAGCACTCTTTTCATTAAAAAGAAGTGCACTCACCTTCTGGCAGAAATCATTATAAACGGAGTCAAAAGAGATGATTTCGTTTTCATGGGAGAAAGTGCCTGAGAGTTTTTGAGCATCGTAAAAAAGCGAAGGGAATTTACGGCAAAGCTCGCGGAAGTTGCGGTGAGGGACATCGCCAAGCACCACTTGTTTTTTTCCGACGTAAAAATACACTTTTCCGGGCGAGAGGTAGCTTTCAATATTTCTTAAAGGGGCCAAATCCATCGACTCTCCCCAGGCCTTAATGAATTCGACATCCAGGCTCGTCAGGGAGTTCGTGAAAAAATCACCATAATTAAAACGGTCATCATCGAGAACTAAAACTTTTTTGCCACGGTTTAACAAACCGATAGAGAGTAAAAAGGCAAAAAAATTGTGCCCGACAAGTGCGTAATCAAGATTTCTATTAAGCATCCTTACCCTAGAAGTTCAGCAATCACTGCTTTCATTTCACGCGCCGTCTCGTTGCGGAGCTCTTCGCGCTTTGATCGATTCAAAGTCTCTAAATTCATCGACTCTTTAATAGTATAAAAGGAATCTGCTCGATTGAGTACATGAATTTCGTCGGGAAGTAAGGAAGAGGCCAGGTCGTATTCTGTCGAGCGGCCGACCTTAGGGCCCACAACAACAGCATTATTCGAAACAAAGGGTTCTAAAACCGAGTGAATTGATCGCTCATATCCGCCACCCACATAACTAAGGGCAAATAAACTATAAAGCTCACAGAGCACTCCGCCCATTTGCAAGATGACAACAGGATGATGAGTGTAGGTCGTCTGGTTATTAACCACTCCGACATTCTCTTGTCCAAAAAGTTCAATACAGCTTTGCTTTAAGCTCAAAACAAATTCGTCGTCGAGTTTATGAGGAGCAATCAAAAGGTGCAGCTTCTTATCTTTTACCGCCGCAATCAATTTCTCATCTTTTAAAATCGGCATATCTGAAGGCCAGGCACTTCCAAGAATGATCTTTTGATCGGCGGGCAGTGCTTTTAAAACATCTATATAAGTTGTGAGCACATCTTTTTGCGCCAGCACTTCCTGGGCCTTCTGCATTCTCGTCGCAATTCTTGGCACGCGGAAATCGCATGAGAAGACTTTCTTAGGTGTTCCCGAAAAAAGCTTCGTGAAGTTTTCTTTTTCTTTATCAGTCGCCGCAATCACAACATCAAAACACATAAAACTCTGCAGCTTAAACCACGATGTTTTTTTAAATGCACCAGAGACCAGAATAAATTTTTTCTTAAAGAGTTTTAACGTCAGAAGCTCAGGGAAAAAATCATAGCGACAAAAAACCACCACAGGCGCACTCACCCATTCCCACACACTTTGAAAATAGAGCAGATTAAAAGGCGAAGCTGACAAAAGTGGAAGCCTGAAGAGACGGATCAGTTCAGGGTGACTCTTATAAAGGTTGTGGCATTTCACTTCAACCGAAGGAGATGAATAAATAATTTCAACCTTCTTTTTCTGATCGAGCACGGCCTCAATTAACGGCCTGACCTGCTCTAATTCTCCCTCAGAAGAAATCTCAAAACAGTAGTCGGCCTTAAGATTGTCTCTTTTAAATGAGCGGCACTCTTCCTCAAGAAAGTTCAGGCGTTCAAAGTTGAGTCTTTTTTTGAAAAAAGGAACCAAAGGTCTTAACACAACGATCAAAATCGACAGTGGTAAACGAATTAAAGTGGCCTGCAATAGGAGAAAAATAAAAAAAACTTGTGACATCGACTCTCAGATTCTCAAACCAGTGCCAGCTTGTCACTTAATATTCTGACAGCTGCTCCGCTACGAGCTTTTCGACTAAACATTTCTTACTTTTTCTTACTCTTGGCCCTTTTATGGACAACTAATTAAAATGTCATTGTAATCTTGAGTAAACTAATAAAGAATAATGAATCCGATTGCACGGGGTACACTGAAGTAACTATCTAATGAGGAGTGGAAGAGATGTTTTCTAAACTTACTATGAGTCTAGCAATGGCGATGAGCTTAATGCTTGCTAGTAACGCTATGGCGCAAACAACAACGACAAAGAAAAAAGCGACTGACGCAAAGGCCCTAGAGGCAAAAAAGGCGGAAGAAGCTCGTCTTGCTGAAGCTGCAAAAAAAGCTGAAGAAGAAAAAGCGCTTGAAGCTAAAAGAGCTGAAGAAGCAAAACTAGCTGCTGAAAAAGCTGCTGCAAAAGACCAAGGCCCAATCTGGGGATACCTAAAATCTCACTTTAGTGCTTCATACCACGGTGAATATTACTTCACGAGAAAAGATGTTAACAGTGCAAACAAAGATGACCACGACATCCAAGATCTAAAGATCATGCACAACCCGACAATCATTTACCGCCCAGTACAAAACTGGAAATTCCTTGCTACATCTGAATTTAAATACACAGATGCTGAAGCAAAAGGAACATTCATCAACCGTCACTACAGATCACTTCTACTTTTAACTCGCGAAAACGTGTTAACTGAAAAAGAAAATGGTCTAAAAATGGACGTCGGTGTTGGCCGTCGTATCTTCGACCGTAACCACGGTGCTGCTTCTGGATACGGTAACTCTCGTATCAACACAAGCTTAAGCAAAAAATTCGGTGATAACCTTTCTACATCTATGCTGGTTCAGTACCTATACAATGACCCTGCAAAAGGAAAAGTAAAAGCGACGACATGGAAACACAGCTTAGAGCTAATTCCATCGTTCACGTTCCAGATCACAGATAAACTATCTTACTTCTTTAACGATGACTTCATCCTAAACACTCCATGGCAAGATGGAACTGCTAAGGACTTCGATATCTCTCACGAGATGAACATCGGGGTTGTGTCTTACCAGTTCAACGACAACAACAGTGCTTACTTCCAATTCAAGTACCTTCACTTCTCAGGCGCTCCATTTGCTCAGGCACCTGGTGTTGATGACTGGTTCGAGTACTACATTGGTCACACTTACTCATTTACTCCAAAAGTCAGCCTAACGGCCGAAGTTGGATCGAAGATCTTCGGAGCTAAAGACGGAAGAGACTTTTTTGCAAAAGAAGTTAAATACCCAGAATTCGCTCTTTATTTCGACGTTGCTCTTTAATCAAAAATCAATGGGGTTGGGCCTTTGCCCAACCCTTTTTGTCTCCTAATCCCATCACTTTCTCCCTAAATAATCTCTCCTAATAACCGATAAATAATCTGATAAACCGTGTTTTTTTAAGCACAAACCAGGGTTCGAGATTATGGCCAATCAAGCATTAAAAACTGTGACACTAAAGGATTTCCTTTATAGCGAAGGAGAAGCTTGTCAAAACGTCGATGCCCGCGAGCACGTTTTTGAAATAAGAGCAGAAGCTGATTCAAGTTTTGGTTATATCACCCTCTATGATTTAAAAAACTATTTGATTGATCACCACGATGAAGTCAAAGACTACCAGGTAAGAAACATCGATAGCAACGAGTGGATTGCTCTTTTTGAACACCCTTATTTCCAGAGAAGAAAACCGCAATTAGTTTCAGCAACAACTTTAAGCACAGATGATGAACAACAGTATTTCATGCTAAGAAACGGCCAAAAAACTGGTCCGTTTGAAAAATATGAACTGACAACAATGCTGGAAGATAAAGAAATTCTTCTGACAGATATGGTCTCTACAAACCACGGTCATACGTGGATGAAGCTCTATCAGGTAGATGGATTTGACCGCAGATCGCTTAAAGAATCTGACCAACTTCCAGGTGTTCCCTCTCACGTTTTAATGCAGCAACAAGAATCAGTCATGGCCATTTCGCCAGAGACAGAAGCGATTTCAGGCCTTGCTTACCTAAGCAACGTCAAGCGCGGGAAATCTTTTGAGAGAGAAAAAATCGATACATCTTTTACAGCTGATTCAAAACCAGGCACAAGTAGCAGCACTATTTATAAGTGGCTTCTAGTGGTTTCGATTGTGGGAATTGGTTATTTCTTATTCCACATTAAAAACCAACTAAGCTCACCTTTTTCGAATAAAGAAGCGAAGTCAGTGGGTGAACAAGCGGAAATGCTTGATCCAGTAAATATGAACGAGCCAATGCCGCCACAAACCAATCCAAGTGCAAGAAGTCAGTTGGGTGAAAGACGTCAAAATAACCAGGTCAACGACCAGGGACGCTCGGGAAAATTTGAAACAAGAAACCTTAATCCAATCAGGCCAAATCAAAGAAAATCGTTCATGGAATCTTCAAAATTCCAGGAAATTAACGCAGGTGAAGACGATCCAAATTATTTCTACGACAACACCAGCGCCATGGAATTAGACCCGGTTAGATCGCAGGTTTCAAAGGAAAACTACGACAATTCTGGGTCAGAAGACGGTCCAATTCCTTCGAGTGACAACCTTTTTGAGAGTGAAGTGTCGAACTAAAAACACCCTTTAACTTCTCGAATATTTTAGGTACTCTAAGGGTGAGGACAACAACATGAAAGAAATCACCCAAGAATTACTGAATTCATTTAGAGCACCCGCTTTTCCCGGCTCATTCTTTTTGAGCTTTGAAGGAATTGAAGGCGCGGGTAAATCAACTCAAATTATTAAATTAAAAAACTACCTGGAAGAAAAAAACTTCCGCGTTCTCGTTCTGCGCGAGCCAGGCGGAACTCCGTTTGGCGAAAAAATGCGCCAGGCAATTTTAGAAACAAAAACTGAGATCACGCCTCTTGCCGAAGCTCACCTATTTGCTTCTTCACGCGCTCAACTTCTTTCTGAAGTTGTTTTAAAAGAACTAGCTATTCCTAACACAGTTATCATCTGTGACCGCTATATCGACAGCTCTCTGGTTTACCAGGGGCACTCAAGAGGTTTAGGTGTTGCTGAAGTCTTAAACATTCACAACGTTTTCCCGCTTAACCTGGTTCCTCACCTGACGTTCTATTTAAGAATCAATGTGGAGACATCGGAAAAGCGCCAGAAAATGAGAAATGCTCCTAAGGATTATTTCGAATCAAAAGGTGTGGATTTCTACAAGAAACTAGTCGTCGGCTACGATCTTATGGCGGAGCTTTTCCCTAACAGGATTTTAAAGCTTGATGCAGAAGTGACTCTTGATCAGATGACGATGCAGATTTTTGAAGCGACAAATAAACTTATTAGCCAGAGCAGGTCTGCTAATCTGGAAGAAGAACTATAAGTGTCGTCTTCTCTTACCCAAACTCTACTTTTAAAGTATGAAAAAAACCAATTGGGATCGGTGTATCTCGCCAGGTATGGTGTGCACACTGATCCCAAAGAATGGGGCCATGATTTTTTAAAGGCCATCACCCCTCTTCAAGACCACCCGGATGTTTTATGGGTGGAGTTAGATAAAAAAGAAAACTCTTACAAGGTTGAGTCTCAGGGAATTTTAGATCTATTAAAATTTCTTAACTACAAGGCCTTTGAACTCAAAAAGAAATTTATTTTCATCATGGATGCTCATCTTTTAAGCACCGTTGTCTCAAATAAACTGCTTAAAGTTTTCGAAGAACTTCCAGAAGACTTCTGCCTCTTTCTTTTTGCTCCTAAAGATGAAAACCTTCTGGCCACGGTTGAGAGCCGTGCTATTAAAGTCCTTCTGCCTTCTGGTGAAGACAAGACTGATTATGATGCTCCCCCACTGGAGTTTGCTTCTGCTCAGGAGCTTCTCGCAGAACTCAAGGCCTCAGAGGATGAACTTCTTTTAGAAAAAAAGTTTATTGAAGAGCGTCTAAACAAAACCCTTAAGAGTGCGAGTTTTAAAGGCTGCTCAGAAGAACTGGAAAAGCTAAAGCACTACTCAGAAAGTGAAGCTTTCAACAACACCAAACTCTCGCGTTTATCCCTGTTTTTTTAGTTTTGACTTACTGCTATGTGCAGTGACTTCCGTTCGTAATTCCCTAGAATATAAGGCTAGTGCTAATTTTTACGGAATTTAATTTAATGCAACCCAATTCTCAAGATACAGCATCGACATACGAAGATGCAGATACGCTAAACGAAGAAATTTCAAACGACACCATCGAGATTGATGAATCAGACAGCGAAGCTTCTGAGGAAAATATCGATCAAAGCGAAAAAGAAAACTCGCGCTTTAAAGAAGGTGAAATCATCACCATGATCCGCGTGCGCTTTCCCGGCAACGCCCGCTCGTTTCCTTTTTTAATTGGAAAGCGCAAGTTTGCTTACGGTCAGAAAGTTGTGGCCATGAGTGATAGAGGGATGACTGTTGGCTATATCAACTCATTTCCTTACGATGTGACTTTCAACAAATCAATGCTCCCTATCCGCTCGATTGCTAAAGTGGCAACGGCCGAAGATATCAAAGCGCAGATTGAATTCCGCGATTCTGAAAAGCGCGCTGAAGTTATTTGTTTACACTTAATTGAAAAATACAAACTGGATATGATTCTCACTCACGTGGAGTTCACGCAGTTTGGTAAAAAGGCCGTATTCTATTTCAACGCTCCAGCAAGAGTTGACTTCAGAGACCTGGTTAAAGACCTGGTGTATGAACTAAAAATGAGAATTGAACTTCGCCAGATCTCAGTGCGCGACCGCGCTGCTGCTATCGGGGCCATTGGGGCCTGTGGTCTTCAGACATGTTGTTCATCGTTCTTAAAGAACTATGGAAACGTTTCTATTAAGATGGCCAAGAACCAGAACCTGGCACTTATTCCAAGTAAGCTTAACGGTGTTTGCGGCCAGATTAAGTGTTGTATCAAGTACGAAGACGATGTTTACTCAGACAAAAGAAAAAATCTTCCGAAAGAAGGAACATTTATCAGAGCGCTTAACGGCGATAGAGGTAAAGTTTTAAAACTTCACATTCTGGTTGAGCAGTTTGAAATGCTGACAGACACGGGAATCAAGAGAACGTACGCAGTCAACCAATACCACGCCAAAGATTCAGAACTTCCAGGAGACTACCGTTTCCCTGAGACGTTTGAACATATCACTAACGAGACATCGACAGTTATTGGTCTTTCAAAAGAAGAAAAGCTAAAAGCTGATCAGTTCATGGAACACAACACGCTTAAGACGTTTGATAAAAACCTTGAAGGTGAAGAATTAGAATACGCTGAAAAGAACGCTGACTTTGAAGAGTTCGACGAAGAAGACTCTGAGGAAATTGCTGAAGTGATGAACGCTTCAGAAAAAATCACAGCGGAAGCTGAGCAGATTACAAAATCTCACCAGCACCAAAATCAACAACGTCGCCCACAGCAACAACATCAGCAGGGGCAACGTCCACAACAGCAGCAACAAAGACGTCCAGAGCACAACAAGAATCAACAAAACCAAGGGCCAAGACCTCCGCGTCCACAAGGCGAAGCTCAACAAGCTCAAGGACAAGGACAACCAGGTGAACCACGCCCACCAGGACAAGGGCGCAACCGCAATAGAAACAGAAATAGGAACCGCAACAGAAACCGCGAAGGTGGAACTCCTAATAACAACCAATCACAAGCACGTGATAATAATAACAAACCGAAAACCGAAAACTAGGAGAGGCCTTTATGAAAAAATTACTTCTTGCTTGCTCACTACTTTTATCCCTGCCGGTATTTGCCAAGACTAATGTTCAAGGAAACATCGAACTGTCGTCTGAAAAAGGTGTTGAGAGACACTACTACCACTTTGGTGTTCAAAGAGTGCACTCGTACTCATCGATCGCTTATCGTGTAACAAACACAGGAACAACTCCACTGAACATGATCCGCGCAACAATTGGTGGAACAAACTACGGTGCGAGCACAAACTGCCGTACACTTCAACCGGGTGAGAGATGTTCTTTTAGAATTGACTACCGTCCATTCTTTGAAGGATACCACACTGGAAGATTCACGCTTTCATTTGACCAAGACAGCCACATTGTCGTGGATGTTTCAGGACAAGCTGTTCGTTAATTTTTAAATTTTCATTTAAGACAAAAAAAAGGCCCTCTTAATAGAGGGCCTTTTTATTTTGACGACTAGAAGTCACAATTTTTTGGAGTTCTTGGAAACGGAATCACGTCTCTAATGTTGTTCATCCCAGTGATGTACATAAGAGCTCTTTCAAACCCTAGACCAAATCCTGCGTGAGGCACAGACCCGAAACGACGAAGGTCTAAGTACCACCATAGCGGCTCTTTTTGCATGTGCATTTCATCCATTCTCGCTTCAAGCTTTGCAAGATCATCTTCACGTTGAGAACCACCGATAATCTCCCCAACACCTGGAACCAGGATGTCCATCGCACGGACTGTTTTTCCATCCGGGTTTTGCTTCATATAGAAGGCCTTAAATTGTTTTGGGTAATCTGTTACGATAACCGGCATCTTGAAGTGAACTTCTGCCAGGTAGCGCTCGTGTTCAGTTTGTAGTTCATCTCCCCAGTTTGTCGGGTATTCGAATTTCTTCACCGCCGGATCAACCTTTCCTAAAATCTCCATCGCTTCAGTGTAAGTGATGCGCATAAATTTTGAATCGCGAACGTGTTTTAAGATCTCCATGTGGTTTTTCTCACAAGTTGCATCTTCACGGTTGATTAAGAACTCAAGTTCTTTAGGAGCTTTTTCTAAAGCGTAAGCAATTAAGTATTTGATGTAGTCTGTGGCAAGGCCCGCGATTTCATCTAAATCAGCAAAAGCAACTTCTGGCTCAATCATCCAGAACTCAGAAAGGTGGCGAGTTGTGTTTGAGTTCTCCGATCTAAATGTCGGCCCAAACGTGTACACAGCTCCAAGCCCCATAGCGTAGCACTCACCTTCTAGCTGACCAGTTACGGCCAGGAAAGTTTCTTTTCCAAAGTAGTCGCGAGAGAAATCAAGTTTCCCTTCTTTTGTCTTTGGAGACTTTGTGACGTCTGAAGCTAGAGTTGAAACAGTAAACATTTCACCTGCACCTTCAGCATCTACGCCTGAGATGATCGGTGAGTTTAAATAGAAAAATCCTCTATTAGAGAAGAACTCATGAGTGGCCATCGCTAAATGGTGGCGAACTCTCATGATCGCTCCAAACGTGTTTGTCCTGATTCTAAGGTGAGCTTGCTCTCTTAGGAATTCAAGCGATGTCGCTTTCTTTTGAAGCGGGTATGTTTCATCAGTTTTACCGATGATTTCAACAGACTTTGCCTGCATTTCAATCGATTGAACTTTTCCACCACCGCGAACCAGGCGTCCAGTCACAGCAACAGCGGAACCAGAAAGAAGACCTGCTACTTCAGCATAGTTTGGCAGGACTTCATCGACGATAATTTGCAGGTTCTCTTGAGAAGAGCCGTCGTTTAAAACCAGGAATGAAAATTTCTTCGAGTTACGAACAGATCTCAGCCAGCCTTTTACTGTGGCGTCTGTATCAACGATCTCTTCTGTTAAAATTTTTTTTACACTTAAGCGGTCCATATATTTCCTTATCTATATAAAATAATTTTTAAGCGAGTTGTTCTTTAATCTTTTTTGCTTGCTCTGGACGTAAGCGGGCCCCAAACTGAGTGACCAGTGTTGAAGAAGCAAAACAGCCTAACTTAGCGGCTTCCCCGTACGTCATACCGTTATTAATACCGTATAACATTGCGCCTGCAAAAAGATCTCCCGCACCGTTGGTGTCGATTGCTTCAACCGGCATCGTGACCACCTGGATTTCTTCTTTTCCATCAAAAACTAAAGCTCCCTTTGGCCCTAGAGTGATAGCAAAAGTTTTAGCAATCTTCTTTAGTGCGCTGACCGCTTCATTCAGGTCATTTGATTTTGTGTAAGCGTAAGCTTCAGCTTCGTTACAAAATAGTAAATCAACCCCATCACCGATCATTTCTTTTAGGCCATCAGCAAAGAAATTCACCATGTTTACGTCTGAGAACGTCAGTGCTGTTTTTACATTGTGAGTTTCAGCGATTTTTTTTGCTTTAACAGACGCTTCTTTCCCTGTCGGGCTCGCAACTAAATACCCTTCAATATAAAGATAGTTAGAATTTTTAATATGCTCTTCCATCAATTCTTTTGTAGAAAAATTTGATGTAATTCCTAAGAATGTATTCATTGTCCTGTCGGCATCTGGAGTGATCAAAACGATACACTTTCCAGTGATGCCTGGTTCAAGTGAGCTTGAAGAAAGGTTGGTCTCAACACCGTTGTCCATCAGGTCTTTAAAATAAAAATCCCCAGTTTCATCGCTAGCCACTTTACATGAGTAAAAACTTTTTCCACCAAATTGAGACACAGCAATCATTGTGTTGGCAGCAGAGCCTCCACAAGATCTTTTATGTTGAGTTCCATGAAGAGTGTTAATGATTTCTGTTTGACGATTTTCATCTACCAGGGTCATAAGACCTTTTTCAATATTGGCCTTTTTTAAGAAGTCCGCTGTGACTTCAAATTCCATATCGACCAGGGCGTTTCCAATTCCATAAACGTCAAATTTCTTTGCCATAACCTACTCATTCCTTTTAATATAAAATCTCTTTTTTGATTAAATTAGAATAATGAAAAACCGCTAAAAATGAAACAAAATAAACCTGTCAAAGAAAGCGCCACCCGCCTTGTTTACTCCAGCGATGGCTCCCATTTAAAACTCTGCAAAAAATGTGGTGAAGACCCATGCGTTTGCGCTGACTCACCTCTCCAATCAGTGCCGATTGATCCGGCAAAAGTCACTTTGAAGTTAAAACTAGAAAAGAACCAGCGCGGTGGAAAATTAGTGACAGTGATTCACGATTTCCCGTTTAACCCGACCTACTTTGAAGACCTGGCCAAAAAGCTAAAGAATCATTGTGGAACAGGTGGAACTTATAAAAAAGAGGCCAAGCCCCAGATTGAACTTCAAGGGGATCAAAGAGATAAGGCCGAGGCCTTATTAACAAAACTTGGGTTTAAAACTAAACGCAGCGGCGGTTAAAAAATCTTATACATATCGTAGCGAGTGCTCTTGCCAACGTAACTCGCTGTCGGCTTCTCTTTAATAGGGTCTGCTTCAAGCGGACGCTTTACCACCACTCTTTCGGTTGCTGTTTTTAAGGCCCACTCTAAAAATTCTTTTGAGTCCGGATCATCTCCGACGATTTCCTTAAAGATGCGCATCTCCTTGCGTGCCAGGGCCGATTTTTTTTTGGCGGGGTACATGGGATCATAATAGATGACTTCAGGTTTATGAGAATGCGTGAGCGTGCGGGCATCGCCGAACTCTAAATGAAAATCCACCGGGAATCTTCGCAAAGCGTCTTTTAAGAGAAGATAAACGGCCGGGTTTCGCTCAAAGCTGGTGAGTTTTGCTCCAAAAAAAGAGATCAATAAACTGTCTTTACCCGTGCCACAAGTAGTGTCCCAAATCACTCTTTTTTCCCCACTTCCCTTAATGGCCAGTGCTTTTGCCAATGGTTCCTTGGAAAGTGCGTAGTTTTGTCTCTGGTGATACTTCATGAGTTCTTCAAAATCAAAACTCATCTCCCCTAATTCATTGGAGTGAAACGAGAGAATCTCCTCACGGTAATAAAGATAATCGCAGAGATCACATAACTTACGCTCTGGTTCAACTACCAATGAGAAACGTTCATTTTCCAGCAAGGCGGACTTTAGAAAATCCGGCCACAAAGAAGCGTTCTCATCGCTCATTTTTATCTTTATCAACTCATTCATTATTGGCTATTATAGGCTCATATTTTGCGTTTTAAAAGAACCATCCAAAAAGGAAATGAAATGACTACGAATTTCAAAAAGCTTCCCTATGACCCGAATAAGCTTCCACGCGAGCTTAAAAAATACTACATCTCTTCATCAAAAGAAGAGCAAGGCGAAATGCTTAAGGCCCTTGGTGCAAAAGAGCTAAAGGATTTATTCTCGCACATCCCGGACAATGTGAAATTCGACAAAGCTCCATTCGTAACAGAAGAATTAGGTTACAACGACCTGATTGCTCACATGGAAACTCTCGCTGCAAAAAACAATTTAAAAACTTGTTTCATCGGCGATGGATTAAAAAATTATAAAGTTCAAGACATCGTTCCTTACGTGTGTGACCTTAGAGGTTTAACTACCGCTTATACTCCATACCAACCAGAAAGATCTCAAGGGACTCTACAAACTCTTTGGATCTACTCTTCAACTCTTTCAATGCTGACAGGGTTTGAAGCGATCAATGCTTCTTTCTACGAAAGATCAACAGCGCTTTATGAAGCGATTCAAACAGCGACAAGACTGGTAAAAGGATCTAACACTGCTCTGGTATGTGAATCAATTTACCCTGGTGATATCGAAGTTCTAAAAACTCAAGCAAAAGAGACGGGACTCAACATCATCACTGTTCCAACTGATAAAGACACAGGGATCACTAACCGCGACACTCTTCACAAGATGGCCACAGACCTAGGTGAGAAATTAGCGTGTATCGTCTTTCCTCAAGTCAACAACTACGGAAACCTTGAAGACGTTCACTCGCTTACTGACCTTTGTTCAGAACTTCAGGTTCAATCAATTGCTCTTTTTGATCCAATGTTACTGGCAACTGAGGGGCTGATTCAGCCATCAGAATTCGGAAGCCAGAAGCAAGGGGCCAACATGATTGTTGGTGAAGGACAACACTTGGCAATCGGTCCGAACTTCGGAGGCCCAGGTCTTGGGATCTTCGGGATTCGTTACAATGACAAAAATAAAAACGACATCAGGCAAACAGCAGGTCGCTTCGTAGGAAGGGCCCGCGATATCAATGGTAAAGATGCTCTGTGTATGGTTCTTTCTACAAGAGAGCAACACATCCGTCGCGAGAAAGCGACATCGAACATCTGTTCTAACCAGTCTTTCGTAGCAAGTGCCGCTGGAGCAGCGATCTTAGCTCGCGGTGAAGACGGGATGACGGAAGCAGCTCTAGCTGGACGCGATTACGCTCTTCAAATGGCGCAAATCCTGACTCAGTACAAGGGTGTTAACCTGGCCTTCCCTTCAACTCCTTTCTACAACGAGTTCGTGCTTGAGCTTCCAGTAAAAGTCAAAGACCTTCAGGCAAAAGCTTCTAAAGCAAACATTCAACTTGGAGTTGATGTCTCTAACCGTCTTCACGATGGCAGAAACCTTCTTCTTCTTTCATTCTTTGACGTGCATAACGACGAAGACTTGGAAAAACTAGAAAACTTCTTTGCAGAGAACTTTGAAGCTGAAGAAAATGATGAATTCCTTCCGGAAATCCCGGAAGACTTCCTGAGAACAACTCCGGTTGGTCTTCCAAATCTTGAAGTCGAAGAGATTAAATCTTTCTACAAAAAGCTAGCTGACTTAAACGTAAGTCCGGATGACAACATCTACCCTCTTGGTTCATGTACAATGAAATACAACCCTTACATCAACGACTGGGCAGCTGGACTAAAAGGATTTACAGACGTTCACCCTCAGGCACCAATTGAAGACGTGCAAGGGTCTCTGGAAGTTCTTTATGAAATCCAGGAAATGTTTAAATCAATCACTGGTCTTCCAGCTGTAACAACTCAACCGGTTGCGGGAGCTCAAGGAGAACTAGTTGGTCTAAAACTATTCCAGGGCTACCACAGAAATAACGGTGAAGCTGACACGAGAAACGTCGTTTTAATCCCAAGATCAGCTCACGGGACAAACCCGGCAACTGCAACAATGGCAGGGTTTGAAACAAAAACTATCGATGGTGTTCAATACGGTATCGTGATCATTGAAGCTGATGGCCGCGGTCACATCAACTTTGAACAGCTAAAAGCTGAAATCGCAAAATACAACACTCGCATCGCCGGTGTGATGGTAACGAACCCAAATACATCTGGGTTATTTGAAACATCATTTAAAGAGATGGCCGATTTAATCCACGGAGTTGGTGGTCTGGTTTATATGGATGGCGCGAACATGAACGCCATTGCCGGATGGATCGACTTAGACAAAATGGGTGTCGATGCTGTTCACAACAACCTACATAAAACTTGGACAATCCCTCACGGAGGTGGTGGTCCTGGAGACGGGATTGTTGCCGTTTCTCACCGCCTAGTAGATTACCTTCCAGGGATTCAGGTTGTGAAAAAAGGAAACTTCTTTGACGTAGAAAAAGCTCCAAAATCAATTGGTTCATTCCACCGTCACGTAGGGAACTTCGCTCATAAAGTGCGCGCTTACACATACATTAAAGCTCTTGGTGGAAACGGCGTCCGCGAGATGTCGGGTGTGGCGGTTCTTGCTGCCCGCTACTTATACGACAGACTAAAGCCAATCTACCCTTCGCTTCCAGAAAACTGTGAAAACGAAACACGTATGCACGAGTTTATCTTAACAATCTCAAAAGAGACTTTTGAGAGAATCGAAAAAGGTGGAACTCCAAAAGCTCAGGCCATTGCTAAAATCGGAAAACTCTTCTTAGACTTCGGTCTTCACGCTCCGACGGTTGCTTTCCCTGAAGTTTACGGACTCATGATTGAGCCGACTGAGTCTTACTCAAAAGCTGAACTTGACCGTTTCGTAGAAGTTGTGAAGGCCATCAATGGTCTAATCAATGAAACACCACACGTGTTAACAACGGCACCTCACTTTACTCCGATAAAGAAAGTAGACGAAGTAGACGCCAACAAGAATTTGACGTTTATGGAAGATTTAAAACACCTTCCTCACTTGTATCACAATGTGATTGAGCCGACTGTTCTATCAAATATGAACATCAATGAAATCTGTGTGGAAATCCAAAAAGCGCACCAAAAGTGTGTTGAAGCTTAAACAAATAAAAGGCCCTCTTAATGAGGGCCTTTTTTTTGCTCTTATAGTGCAAACTAATCTACATCAGGGAAGAAAAATGCATGATTAGCTTCCGTCATTTTATTGATATTTTTGATATCTCTTTCAATTTTCTCTTCTAATGTTTCCCAAATCTTAAACTGAGTTTTCATCGGATTCTTCAGAATCACTTTTGTTTTTGGAGAAATTTCCACTGCCCCTCTTACAATCCCTTCGGTTAAGGCCACTGTATAGTCTTTAAAGATATTAATTCTCTTTCCATTGATTAAGGCCTTGGCAATTTTTGGCCCAAATGGAGTTTTTACCCACTCCAAAGTCATCCCTGAGAAACTTAGAGGCTGCCCAAAATGTGCCAGTGTTTCACAAAGAGTTCTAAGAAGAAGTCCATTTACTTTTACTGTGTAAATAGACCACCCGTGAGTGTCTTTCATGTCAAACACGCGAGGAATTGAGTTCATAATGTCGCGTCTATTAATATTTCCGATCGGGTAGTTTTCACCATTCATTGAAGAAACGTGCATCGCCAGGTCTGTTCCCGCTTTTTCTCTAAGAGCATCAGCGATAAAGTAGGCCCATTTTCTCGATCCAGATTTATCTTCCTCTTTTAAGTCAGAGTAACCTACATTTTCATTGAGCCACTCGCGACCGTACATCTTATCTAATTCATAATCAGCGTCTTCAACCAGTGATTTTACTTCCTGGTCTTCTCCGTTATATTTCACCGGAACAAGTTGATAGGAAACGACTTTTAAAGGTTTTCCTTTTTCTAAATCAACAACGATTCTTCCTAAGTATTTAGTGTGGAATCCCGCCTGAACAACCGGAACTTTTACATCTCTTTTGTTTTTTTCATAAAGAGGTTCAAATAAAGTGGTGTGTGAATGTCCACCGACAACTAAGTCGATATTGCTGGTTTTTTTAGCAAGCTTAAGATCGCGGTTTACTCCAATATGAGTAAGGGCAATAATGAAGTCGTTGTTTCTTTTCTTTAAGATTTTTTCGTAGTCTTGAGCAGTCTTATAGGGACTTTCAATCGTGCTGCCATCAAGCGTCCAGCTAAAGAAAAAATCACTGGTTGTCAGTCCTAGAATCGCAATTTTAATTCCATCGATTTCCAGTTCTTTATAAGCTTGCAGTTTGTCCCTGATATTTGGGTATTTCGAGCTCGATGTCACGTTGGCCGCAAGAAAAGAGAAATTTAAATCGGTATTCTTTAGGATGTCATCTAAACCTTGAGCACCCATCAAGTAATCGTGATTTCCCAGGGCAACAGCATCGTAGCCGACGTTATTGTGGACGTTAAAACTCTTTTGACCTTTGTCGGCCATGTAATAAATATTTCCTTCCAGGAAGTCTCCACCATCAAGAGTGATAGTTGAGATCCCTTCTTTTTTTGCTGCATCTTTGTAGTAGTCAATCAGTGCTTTTAGTCTTGAAGAGCCGCCAACTTCAGAGTCGTGATTGGTGTTATTTAAGAACGAGTGAGTGTCATTAGTGTGAAGGATCTGGACTAATTTTGCATGAGCATCGCTAAACGTTAGACTGACCCCTAGAGAAAGAGCTAAAAATGATGTTTTAAGCATAAGGACCTACTAGGTTAAGTTTGTTTTTATGCCTGACTTTTCGGATTCTTGACCCGTTGCTAAATATTTTCTATCATAGCTCCCGCCTGATTAAATCAGACCGGAAAATAGTGCTTCACCCGTTGGTCTCAATGTGTTAAAAATGCGAGACTTACCTTTTATTTAGGATCATTCATGCTTAGTTCAATGAACACAGCTCCGCGCTGCACATTCGCCATTATTTCCCATCCCGATGCCGGTAAAACGACGATGACTGAAAAGTTGTTGTGGTTTGGTCAAGTTATTCGTGAAACCGGAAAGGTCAAAGCAAAAGACGGCAACTATGCAAAGTCGGACTGGATGGAAATTGAAAAGGAACGTGGGATTTCGATTTCATCTTCTGTGATGAGTTTTCCATATAACGAAAGAGCAATGCACTTACTAGATACTCCAGGTCACAAGGATTTCTCTGAAGATACCTACAGAACACTCACAGCTGTTGAGTCGGTACTGATGATGATCGACTCTGCTAAAGGGGTTGAGGCACAGACGATTAAACTTATGGAAGTTTGTCGTATGAGAGATACGCCGATCGTTACCTTCATGAATAAATACGACCGCGAGGCCATGGACCCGTTTGCTCTTCTTGAAAACGTAGAGAAAATTTTAAATATCCAATGTGTTCCTATGACGTGGCCGATTGGTTCAGGTGTAGACTTCAAAGGAGTTTACGATCTTCGCACAAAACAAATCATGTCGTTTAAAGACGCTAAAGATCCTTTTAACCCAATCATCATTGAAGCTTCTGATTTAGATTCAAAAGCAGTTGTTGATTTCGTGGGAGCTAGACTTCTAGAAACTTTAAAAGAGGAATTAGAATTAGTAAGTTCACTAATTGGCGATTTCAGCATTGAGGAGTTCCTGCACGGAATCCAGACGCCGGTTTTCTTTGGATCGGCCCTCAATAACTTCGGAGTCAAAGAAACACTGGATATGATTTCCACAAACTCGCCAGGCCCTAAGCCTCGCGAAGTTAAGCTTGCTCCCTTTGAGTCTGATTCACCAACTCAAATGATTGACCCGCAATCGACAACTGAGTTTACTGGATTTATTTTTAAGATTCAGGCAAACATGGATAAAAAACACCGCGACCGCGTGGCCTTCATGCGCGTGTGTTCAGGAAAATTTACAAGAAACCAAAAAATTTACCACGTAAGAAGCGAAAAGGAATTAAAGATCCCGACTCCACTTATGTTTCAGGCACAAGATAGAGAGATCACTGAAGAAGCTTTCCCGGGCGACATTATCGGTCTGCACGACACTGGAAAATTCCAGATCGGTGATACGTTTACTGAAAAATCAAAATTCATGTTTACGGGTATCCCTAACTTTGCTCCGGAAATTTTCAATAAAGTTATTCTAAAAGATCCAATGAAAGCAAAACAACTTGAAAAAGGTTTACAACAGCTTTCAGAAGAAGGAACTGTTCAGCTCTTTACTCGCCACACGACAGGAGAAAAAATCCTGGGTGCGGTTGGGGCCCTGCAGTTTGAAGTTGTAAAATACCGTTTAGAAGATGAATACAACGTTAACGCTGACTACGAAGGATACTCTTTCGTTGGTGTCCGTTGGCTTAAGTTTGAAAACGAAAAAGACCAGGACAAGTTCATGGCCAACAACTCTTCAAACGTTGTTTACGACCACAAGAAACGCATGTGTTTTTCAGTGCGCTCTGAATGGGACCTGAAGCTGGTTATGGAAAAAAACCCAACTGTTCACTTCTTTAAAAACTCGGATTACCGCTAATGAAATCGTTAAACGACATCATCACTGACCCGATTCCTTTTTTAGATAAGCTTTTCTCATTGATTGAAAAGGCCGGGATGAATGTTGAAAAATACTACCTGGATCATATTTGCTACCGCGTAGGAAGTGAATCAGAGTATCAGGAAAAAAGATCAGAGCTTAGTCACCATGGTGACATGCTGATTGAATCAATGGTTAACGGGCGCTTAATCGCAACTTATAAACTGCACTCTCCTATTTTGTATAAAGGCAGAAAAATTGATGTGCTGGAACTTCCTGCTCCAAAACCAGGACACTCTTATGCTTCAGGACTTGAGCATGTGGAGTTTGTGGCAACTGAGTCTCTCCATTCAATTGTAGAAAACAATCCAACGTGTTCTTTTGAAACTCAAGGGATCAATAAAGAAATCAATGCTGACATTACCCTTAGACTTGGTGAGTACTGTATTCGTTTTCACAACCAGACGTTGGAAGATGTTATAACAGAAGAAAAGAAACTAATGGGTAAGAACTAATGTCTGATTTAAACACAATTAAAAACCGCCTGGAAAAAAATTATAAACACAGATTAAAATGGGCCAAAAGAGAAGGCCTTGAAGCTTTCCGTCTTTATGAAAAAGACATCCCTGAATTCCCTTTTATTGTCGATATCTACAAAGACAATGCGGTTATTTTTGAAAAACGCGACGAAGAAATCGATGCGGATAAATTCTCACATTTTGAATTCATTATCAGTGCCGTTAAAGACCTGCTTTCAATTGGCGAAGAAAAAGTCGTTATCAAATCGCGTTTTAGACAAAAAGGCACAACTCAATACACGAAGCTGGAAGAAAAAAATGAATTCTTCCCGGTTAAAGAATATAAAGCAAACTTCCTGGTTAACCTTCACGACTACCTGGACACAGGGTTATTCCTGGATCACAGGCCTCTAAGACAAATCGTCACAAAGTCCTCTGAAGGAAAAAAAGTCCTGAACCTTTTTTCATACACAGGTTCAATCAGTGTAATGGCCGCCCTTGGTGGCGCTCGCCAGGTGACGAGTGTTGATATGTCAGCAACGTACATGGACTGGGCAAAAAGAAACTTCGAAGAAAATGGAATCGCTCTTAAAGACCACATCTTTATCGTCGATAGTGCTCTCGATTACCTGGAAAAGGCTTCAAGCCGTTTTGATATGATCATCCTTGATCCTCCGACTTTTTCTAACTCAAAAAAAATGGAAGAGGATTTTGAAGTTGAAAAAGACCAGGTGTTCTTAGTGAAGCACTGTATGCGTCTCTTAGCTCCTGAAGGTGTCCTGTATTTTTCTAACAACAAAAGAAAATTTAAAATGGCCGAAGAACTAATGAGTGCTTACAACATTCAGGACATCACAGGAAAAACAATTCCAGAAGACTACCGCGATCAGAAAGTTCACCACTGCTTTAAGATCACTCATAAAGGTAAGGCCTAATGAATCACTTCCCGGAAGCAATCACCAAGGCCCTAAGTGAAATGAAAATTGAATCGCTCACGCCGATTCAAGAAAGTGCTATTCCTAAAATCCTGGAAGGGCGCGACCTGGTGGCCCTGGCCGAAACTGGAAGTGGAAAAACCCTGGCCTTTGTTCTTCCGATTATCACTAAACTTATCGGTGCTCCCAAAAGACCGACTAAAATGCTAGTTATCACTCCCACCAAGGAGCTCTCAGAGCAAATCCTTGCTGTGGCCAAAAAATGCGCGCGTTTTACCAACATTATCAGCATCAGCCTCTACGGCGGAAAAAGTTTTGATACTCAGGTAAGAGAGTTAAAAAATGGCGTGCACCTTATTGTCGCTTGCCCGGGGCGATTAAAAGATCATATCGAAAAAGAAACTATTGATTTAAGCGGAGTGGAAACGGTTGTTCTCGATGAAGCTGATCAGTTAATGGATATGGGTTTTCTTCCCCATATCAAAGTGGCGATGGATGCGACTGCAAACCGCAAACAAACGCTGCTTTTTTCAGCAACGATGAGTGAAGAAGTTAAGGGCCTTACGGAAGAATTCCTAAAAGACGCTGAGACAATTGAATTTAAGGCCAACAAAACCAAAGCGGCCATTGCTGAAATCTTTGCTCCCATTAGCAATGATCTTCGCTACCCTTTTCTGCGCTTTTTACTTAAAGAACACAAGATTAAATCGTGTTTAATTTTCACTAAGACAAAAGAAGAGGCCAGAAGCCTCAACGCCCTTTTAGTTGCTGATAAATATAAAGCAGCCGTGCTCGAGGGTGATATGACGACTCACCAGAGAAAAAAATCTCTTACGGGTCTAAAAGAAAAAACTATCAACATCCTGGTTGCGACAGATATCGCTAGCCGTGGATTAGATATTCCTCACGTCTCCCACGTCATCAATATCGGGCCTCCTCAAAATAGCGACGCCTACATTCACCGTGTGGGAAGAACTGCTCGTCACGATAAACCGGGAATGGCGATCACCATTTATATCAAAGGCGAGGAAGACTTTGAGCTGGAAGAGATTCTGAGCGCTCAGGGTAAAGAATTAAGCCCTACAAAGTATAAGGAATTCAATTATCAACTGCGCCTTGATAAAAAATCCCTTAAACTGATCTAACATTTGAAAAATAAATGACTTAGAAGTGGCACTCTGACCCCGACCCGGCAAAAAATATTAAAAATTCTGACCGCTTCCCCTACAAAAAAAATTTCATGCTATAATCTTAAGAATGAGAACGTTGCTTTTGGACTGCAACTATTTTCCCGTAAAGATAATAAACTGGCAGAAGGCCATGATACTCCTTCTGACTGGTCGGGCGGAAGTTGTCGATGAATATCAAGATAAACTCATACGAACCGTTTCCACCGCTTATCGTCTCCCCAAAGTTCTCCGGTTATTTCAAAATCATAAAATCTCTCTGAACGTCAAATTTACCCGCATGAATGTTTTCTTCAGAGACCAATTCCAATGCCAATACTGCTCAATTAAACTTCCTGCTTCTGAACTTACTTTCGATCACATTATTCCTGTTTCCCAAAAAGGCCCAACGAGCTGGGAGAATGTCGTCACTTGTTGCAGGCCTTGTAACGGAAAAAAAGGATCAAAGAGTTTGCATGCCTCAGGAATGAACCTTCTTCGCCCGGCCAAAAAACCGCGCTGGTCTCCAGAGCTCTGCCTGAGACTTTCCGATGAAGACCCGAGTGAATGGTGGAACTTTTTCCCAACACAATCTCGTGCCGCTTCTTAATAACTAATCCCGATATTAAGACTCATTGAATTGACTTTGGGGTCAGTGCTCGACTTTGACCTGGTCACCGCGTAGGAAGGAGAAATAGTTATATTCTCCCAAAGATCGATATCTGCATAAGCTTCAATCGTGTTTGAAGTATCATTTTTATCCAGAAGATTTTTTCCATGAGAGTAATTCACTCCTACTGACCAAAAGCTCAAGTCGTTATACTCAATATATCCTCCCGCCGAAGAATCAGACAGATTGCCAACAGTGTCTGAAATATCCGTGTTGTCGATGGAAGTGTTTTTAAAGGCCTTAAGAGTGCTCACCCCTTTGGGAATAAAAGTGTTTTTACTCCAGTCGATCCCAAAGGTAAAAAAATCTCCAATCACCTGAGAGAACCCGATAGTCACTGAGAGTTTTTCATAACGTTCACTCTCAAGCTTGGAGTACTTCATGGAATCGCTTTGCAGGCCAATTGAAAATTTCGTTACACCAAGGGAGTGCTCCTTGCTGGCAGAAGGATTATTTTTTATTGTGAGTTTACCGCTATAAGAAGACCCTTTGTAATTGTTGTAGTCATCTATCTGCTTGTAACCTACGGCCAGTCTCACACTCTGATCAGGCCTATAAATCAATGTGCCTTTATAAGAATGAGCTTCGTTATCTGATCCTGAATCACTACTTTCCTGATTGGATTGACTGGCATAAAGTGAGACAGAAAGTTTTTGAGTCATCCCGAAACCAACGCTGTAATTTTTGCCAATTGTCCCGGTGGAAGTTTGAGAAAGGCCCGCTCCAAAATCAGCGGAGCGGGCCCATTGAGGGGTTATCGTCGCTATAAAAAAAACAGCTAAAACAAAGAGTGTCCAATTAGTCCTTTCGTCCTCTCCTTTCACTTCTTTGTTCTTTGCTGTTTTCCTTCTTCTCATTTTTTCTCTCTTCTTTTATCGCCTTTCTTTCTTCTTTGGCTTCACTTTTAGCATCGCTGCGGGATTCTTTCTGATTCTCTTTTTTATTTTCTTTGGCGTCGTCACTTGCTTCTTCTTTGTCTTCTTTCATTTCTTTTCTTCTTTCTCTGTCTTCTCTCCTTTCATCTCTTCTTCTGTCATCTCTCTCTCGCGGGCCTCGCTCCCTTCTTCTGTCTCTTCGCTCATCATCCCTTCTTGGTGGTCTCTCGGGTCTAATGTCCAGGTCTTTTAAAGCAGAGAAGAAGTCTTCACGGGAAATGTCTCCCGCCTTTAGTTTTTCTCTAAGCTCATCGAGTTTTGCCTTTTGCTCCTCCGTTAAATCAGACTTGGCCTCTGCCCGATCAGACTTATCCGAACGCTCCTTCGTAGGTTTAGTCTTGTCGTTATTCTTGACTGTTTCATCAGTCTTGGTATCCGAGCTTGACTCTGATCCCGCGGAGGAGTCTGTCGTCGTAGTCGCTGCCCCCGTATCCGTTGACTCTTCTTGAGCAAAGGCAGGGATGGAAGTGAGGATAAGGGCCGATAAAAGAACGTGTTTCATAGCTATCACTCCTATTTTGGTCACTCCCTATTTGGAGTGGATCCTTCCCTAAAAGGTAAGGGAAGAATGTTGAAAAACTATGGAGGTGATAAACTCCTTGAAAGGACTAGAGAATTTCCTCTAAATAAAAAGGGCATTTTTTTCACCCCTAAGGTTCTCTTTCTCCCGGGCCTAGCTGTGTTAGAATTTTCTTTATGAAAAAAATCAATCTTATAGGTTCCGCTCTGCTTATGACTTTAACTTTTCATGAGGCCCTGGCACTTGAGTGCCCGGATAAAAACTCAGCTCCGGTGTGCCCTACAAGTGGTGCCACACTTTTAGATGAAACTTATCCCACACAGGCCTTCGTTATTTCCAATCAACCTTACATGCCGACAAAAGATGCAAAGAAAGTAACCCGCAACTTTGTCAGCAAGGTTATTGCAAATTACGATTATGAAAAAGTTCCGCAGATCATTCTGCCAATGACTGATAAAAAAGATTTTGATGTGCTGGTTGCCGATATAAAAAACCAACTGACACAAAAAAACTTACCCGAAGAAAAAATCAACGCCATCATCGGGCAAATCACTTACACTCCGATTCAAAGTTATACCTGGCAACAGGACTGGTTTGAATCTTTTGTTGACTTAAAAACCGGTTCACCTTCAATCAGACAGATTGATAGTTATAACCGTGTCTGGCCAGATTCTGGAGAAAAGCTAAGTAAGGCCGGGGCCCAATGTGAAATAAGTCAGGGGGCCAATATTAAGGAAGCCTACTCTCCCAATGCCAGCGCCAGAAATTTAGAAGATGTTTCTTTTGGCTCTGGAGAAATGGGAGGAAATATTGAAGGGGCCCCAGGTGGCTTCTGCCTGGTTGGAGACAACCAGGGGTCAGTATTTACCAACCAATTCTGTGGAAGCCCAGAGAACGTTATCCAATTGCAGACATCTTGGCTTGCTGTTGGGCACGTGGATGAGATTTTTAAAATCATTCCTACACAATACAATGATGGCCGTCCGAAAGAGTGTGAATTCTCTTTAATGGCCGCTAGTCCGAAAAAAGCATTGGAACTCATGAGCAATCCAAAACAAGGGCAAATCCCTTTTATGGATTTGGATATCAACAATCCAGATAAAGATGCTGCGGAATCAAGAAACACCAGAACAAATATCCGCTTTGGTGGAAACTATGTAACGTGCGAATACATCAACGATATTGTCAAAAAACGTCCTGGTGGAATCAAAACGCTTCCAGCTGGAGCACGCACCGTTTTACTAAAGCTCATCTTCGGAAATGCCCAGGCACAAGATGTGAGCAACGAAGAAAAAATGCTCGTTGAATTGCAAAACAACTGCTCAAACAACATTGACCAGGTCAGCAACTACGAAATCCAGGAAGTGATGAAACTGGATAAACGCTTCACAACTCTCAACGATGCTATTAATGAATCAATTGAAAAAGATAAGGCGCTGATTAAATCAAAAATTCTCTCTCGCCTTCCTCAGTGTGCTAAATACTACGATGAGCTGGATGTCCCAAATATTTTCTATGGTGGTTATACGATGGAGAATCCAGAGACGAAAAAAGTTGAACTGGCAAAACCGGGCTCGACAAATTCGTTTCTTCCTAACCCTACCAACTCAGTTCTCATGAATAAAACAGTCGTCTTTCCAGACACTGGCAACAACCTGTTTAACGGTTATTTAAAAGACGAAATGAAAAAGAGAAAAATCAAATCTGATTTTATCTCGAGCTGGGATTATGCTCACCTTGGCGCTGGAAATATCCACTGCTCAAGCCACTCAATCCCACACTGTCGTCCGGCGGGGAAATAATTATGAAAATATTACTGCTCTCATTACTCGTTTCTTTTTCTGTGCACGCTAAAGATGAACACAACTTCAGCTGTAATGTGGATAAGGAATCTAGAGTTGAACTCTCTCTCCTGGATAAAAACACACCAAGCGTGAGTCTGTTTCACAAGAAGTCAAAGTTTGCGACTTGTCAGTATGACAACACTCCAATGACTCAAATGGGGAATCCACGCGCTCAGGTCAATGAGACTCTATGGCATTTAAAATTAAAAAAATGCGATTATTATTTCGAAGATAAAAAAGAAAAAATCCCGGTAGTGGAGGCCGCCATGTTTAAGCAGTCCCACGAAAAACGCGATCACTACTTCCTTATTGTCAAAGGCAGACAACCCCTAAAATGTAAGGCCATTAAATAAGCTTACACTTAGCCATCTTTTTTAGTCGATTTTTATTCAATTTCCATTCAAGAAGGCCCCTCGGGGCCTTTTGTAAGACATTGTAATCCTTTAGAGATTAAACAAATCTTTTACTAAATAAAATCTGAACTATAATGGAGGGATGAACATTGATAACAAGCTCCTCAATCTCAAAAGCTACCTGAGTGAAAACAAGCTGGGTAAAAGCGGCATCAAGACCACACTCAATGAATCGGCCGTTGCCGGCAGCGAAAAAAACAACGTCGATTTAAACCTGGATGGCGATTCAAAGAATCCAAACGAAAAATCAAAAAAGAAACAAAAAAATAAAGAGGCCACAGCAACACAAAAAGAAACCAAAGAAGTGGCGCCGGTAAAAAGTGATGCCGAAATTAAACAGGCAAACTTAAAAAAATTAAACTTACTATAGATATGAAAAAGCTCTTATCCACATTTATTCTGGCATGTGTCCCTTTGTCTCTTATGGGAGAAACCATCATCCTAAAAGCGGACCGCTGGTGCCCTTTTAATTGCGATCCTACATCTGCCCAAAGTAAAGAGTTAGGCTACATCGTCGAAGTGGCGAAACTTGTCTTTGAAAGAAAAGGCCACAACATCGACTACCAGGTGGATACCTGGACCAATTCTATTGAGAGTGTGCGAAGCGGGAAGGCCACAGGTCTCGTTTCAACTACCATGCCCGATGCTCCCGATTTCATCTATCCGGCAAAAAGCATGGGAAGCAACAAAGAGTGCTTTTACGTCAAAGCAAAGGACCCATGGGAGTATGTGAGCTTAAGTAATTTAAAAGGCCGCAAACTCGGCATTGTCGAATCCTACGCTTATTCCGCCGAACTCACCAGCTACCTGATGGATCACCCTGAACAGACAGTCAAAGGGACCGGAAGCCTTCCTCTCATGTCCAACATTGAGAATATGAAGGAAAATAAAATCGACACGATTATCGAAAACCCTTTCGTCTTTAATTACTTCACAGAATCCAAAAAAATCCGCGACAATTATGAAGAGGCCGGATGCACCGAAGGCGATCCGCTCTATATTGGGTTCTCTCCCAAGAACCCTCGCTCCAAGGAATTCGCAAAAATCCTTACAGAAGGCATAGAAGATTTGAGAAAGGACGGAACTCTAGGTAAGATCATTACCAAGTATTCACTCAAAGATTGGAGTCCTTGATCATGAACTATTGGCTTATGAAAAGTGAGCCGGATGTCTTTTCCATTGATGATCTCAAAAAAAAGAAAAAATCCGGATGGGATGGTGTCCGCAACTACCAAGCTAGAAACTATATGCGCGATGAGATGAAAATCGGCGATGTAGTTTTATTCTATCACTCTAGCTGTGAAATCCCAGGCATTGCCGGGCTGGCAAAGGTTTCAAAAACCTCTCACCCAGACCCTTCGCAGTTTGACCCTAAAAGCGAGTATTACGACGAGAAGGCCACAAAAGAAAACCCTCGCTGGTTTATGGTAGAAGTGGAGTTCGTCGAAAAATTCGATCAGGTCGTAACTCTTTCAACATTAAAAGACACTAAAGGATTAGAGAGTATGCCGGTCGTCCAAAAAGGCTCAAGGCTTTCTATTAATCCAGTCACAGAGAAAGAATTTAAAATTATTTCTAATCTAAGATAAAACTTAAAGGCCGAGCTTCACACGGGTTCCGGCCTTGAGTTCTTTTAGCGGATAAAAGCTTCCGCTCCATTTAATCCCGCCATTTTTAAAACAAATCACTGAAGACCTGACAAGGATCAAACCCAAAACACTTATTCCCAATGGGAAAAAGAGAATTTCAAAAAAACTAAAGGCCGAGTGTTTTTTAACCATCAAAGAAAAAAGAATCGTGAGGAAAAAACAAACAACAGCAGAATAAAAAACGGCCGGATGAGGAATAAAAAGTCCGGCAGCAGGCAGAAGTGAAACAAGCAGTGAAATAAAAGGAATAAGAATAACCAGCGAAAGGCGATAGTTGGTAAAGCCCCCGACAATATTTTTCTCTAATCCATAAACCATGCCTTTAAAATTCTCATACCAATGAAGGGAAGGTCTTCCCTCTCCAGCTCTCATTAACATCGAACGCCCGCCATTCATGGCCATGAGTTGCGCTAAGGCCACATCGTCGGCGACATCCATCTTAAGCCATTCAAACCCAGCAGTTTTTAAAAAGCTCTCGCGCTTAACAAAATTAAAAGCCCCAACACCTTTAACGTAAGCGCTGTCTCTTTTTTCTACGCTCACCCAAGGTTTTGATGAAACAGTAAAAAGAAAAACAGAAGTGCTCATCATCATGTTGTAAAAAAATCCTCCACGCTCAATGCGCGGAAGAACACCCAGGTGATCGAGCTTATAAGTAAGACACGCTGACAGGGCTTTTTTAATAGCGGTAGAATCAATCATCACATCGGCATCCGTAAAGAGCACATAGTCCCCTGTCGCGGCCTTCATCCCTTGATCAATGGCGTGAACCTTCCCTAGCCAGCCGGCCGGCAAATCGGTGATTTCGATAATTCTAAGTCTCTTATTTTCTCTTTCTAAGGAAGCAAGAATGCTCTGAGTTTTATCGCTTGAGCGGTCATTAACCACGATGATTTCATTTAAGGCAAGATTGCCCAGAAGTGGTTTAAGGGTTTCTCCGATATCGGACTCGCCATTTCTTACGGCAATGACCACACTGACCGAGAGCTTATCTCCCTCTGGACGGGCTGTGAGCTTATCCAGAGATAAGATCTTCTTTTGGCCCCAAAAGACCATCGCTAAAAAAAGCGCCCATAAGAGCGTAAAGCCCACATATAAATAAACCATAGACTTATCATACCAACTAAATAAGAAAAATGGCTAAAGTTTAAACAGCACTGTAGATATTCCCCCCTTGGCTTATCCCCAAAGCCTTTTTTCATTAAACTAGGTCCATTATGAAGGCCACCTGGAAAAAATTTAAGACTAACCCTTATTTTCTCCCTAACTATTTAGGGATGCACCTTATTGTTGTAAGCGTGCTCATTGTCTTATCCCTGGTCTTCTTCCCGACTGACTTAAGCTTTAAACCAGAAACCTGGCATTTCGTTTTAATCCCCTTTTCCATGATGTTTGGTATTTTTGTCCCGACACTTATGCACAATTGTGTGCATGGGAATCTAAAAATCAAACCTCTTAATACAATCATCGGCGAGCTTTGCTGCTTTTTCGTTTTAATGGGCCAGAGTATTATCGCCATTAACCACACTCTTCACCACGCTCATTCTGATACTGAAAACGATCCACATAACCCGGCCAATAAAAGCTTTATGGAGTTTTTCTTTACTGCGCTTATTAGTGGAGTCACGGTTATTGAAGAGACCTTTTATGAGTTCCACGGCCATACAAAGAAGAATCAACGAATTTTTAAGGCCGCAACTCTTATGCATTACGCTGGTATCTTTTTAAAGCTGACTCTATGGTTTCTTATCTTAGGGCCAACATTGTTTGTTTTCTTTTTTATCCCGGCCATTATCGCTTACACTCTGGCCTTCGCTCACATTAACTATATCACTCACGTCGTAGACGAACACGGTGAAATCCAAATCATTAACGTAGACTCAAATCTTTATTATAAGTTTATTAATTTCATTGGCAGCGGTGTTTACTATCATAAGAACCATCACCTAAAGCCTCATCTCTTTAATCCAAAGTATATGAGGGGTTTATGAAAACAAGCTGGTCAAAGTTTAGAAAAGATAAATACTACCTGATTAAGTACTTTAGCGTGCAGTTTATTGTGACGGCGATCATTTTATACATTCAGTATCAGCTCACAGATATTAAAGCGCTTTCAAATTTACCAATGAATCCATGGCATCTGGCCCTTCTTCCCATCGGACTTATCATTGGTGTTCAGGTTCCAGTTCTGATGCACAACTGTGTTCACAGAAACCTAAGACCACCTCTTTTAAATACCATCATGGGCGAAATCGCGGGTGTTTATATTCTCCTGGGGCTTGCGGCCTTTGAACTCAACCATACTATGCACCACGCTCACGCCGATACGGATATGGACCCGCACAATCCACATAAGAAAAACTTTTTTAAGTTTCTTCTCGCTAACAATTTTGGTGGGACAGAAGTGGTTTTAGCAAAATACTTAAAGTACCACGGTGACACTCGCACAAACCATGCTCTTTTTAAGCTGATTTGTTTTATGCACTTTTTGGCCGTGCCGATGCGCCTGGCCTTCTGGTTTATGCTTTTAGGGCCATCGTTATTTGTGCTTTTCTTTATCCCTTCATATGCTTTTCATATGTTTGTTTTTGCTCATATCAATTACATCACTCATGAGACTATGGATGATGGCGATGTGAAGATCTACAACATGGATAACAATCTTTATTATAGGCTGGTGAACTTTTTTGGCAGTGGTGTTTACTATCATAAAAACCACCATCACAATCCCGGCCACTACAATCCTAAGAATGGATCTTCGCAGTCCTGGTTATTTAGATAAAAAAAAGGCCCTCTTCGCGAGGGCCTTTTTATTGTTTTACATTCTTCTTGGATACAGGTTGATCGGCTGGTTAACCTCAACATTTCTGTTGCCACCCGGTGCCGGGAAACGAATCCCTTGAAGCACATCTTTCATACAGTCGCGGACTTTATCAGAAGTGATTTCTTCTGACGTGATTGAAGATTTCTTCACACCACCGTCGCCACCGATCACAAAGTTAAACAGCATGACCCCTTGAAGGCCGTCTGGTTTATTTTGTTTTTCAAGCTCTGACTGGTAACAGCTTCTAAATTGTGGAATGTGATCGCGAAGAATTCTTCTGATCTCATCCGGGTTAATTGTCGACACAGCTACTTTTTCAACCGGAACACCGGCAACAGAGATTGATCCTTTTTGAGCAAGGCCGTCGAAGCCGCGAGAAGAATCGATCTTTCCTTTTGCTGATCCAGTTAAGCTACCAACGTTTGTTGCCACCTTGGCCATGTTTGCTGTACCGTTTGGTGAACCTGTAATGAAGCCGTCTCCGCCTCCACCACCAACACCGTTACCGATACCGCCACCAGTACCAAAACCAGCTCCACCGTCGTCTTTAGCACCTTTAGCTGCTGCTCTTTTTAAACCCTGACCACTTTTTCTGATTGAATCAGTGACGTTAGTCATGTCTAGACCCTGGTAAGTGTCTCCCGATCCACCAGTGTTGTTGTCTTTAGCTTTCACCTGGCTAGGTGCTGAGCCTGAACCCACTGTTGTTCTTGGAGCTTTTCTTACATCAGTTCCCGGTTTGTAAGCTTCTTTCTTTCTTGAGGCCGGATCACCTTTTTGAACGTCCTGAACTTTCTTTTGGTTTTTATCACCAATGCGATCAGAGTTTTTTACCACTCTGTCAGTTCCATTCTTCACTTTTTCTTCCGGCTTTGGCTGCACAACTTTTTCACTTTCGGCCGCAGTCACGTTGTTTTTAACGATCTTATTTTTTGCCGGAGGAGTCACTAATTCCATCTTAATCGGGATTAGCTTCGGGTCGTCCTTAAGTTTGTGCTCAAGGTGCAGCTCCGGCATTTTAATCAAAAAGAAAAACAAGTGAATGATGAAGCTTCCGATGAACGCGCGTTTATTAAAGCGCTTCGTCTCCTGCTCCATATTGCTTTCGCCGGGAGTGTACAATGGTTTTTTTTCAGCACTCATACTTTACTACCCTTTGCTGTTTTTACTTAAGTCTCTTAGATGCATCTTCTTCCGCAGCGATTGAGAAGTTTTTAGCTCCTGCACTCTTTGCGATATCCATGATCTCAACTGCTTTTCCTAAAAACGCTTGAGTGTCACCTTCAAGGATAACTGACTCTGTTTTTAGTTCAGCAAGTTTGGCCACCATTTCTTCTGCAAGTTTTGCTTCTTCAACATACTTTCCTTGAAGAGCAACTTTACCTTCTTTATTAAGCGTGATGATTAAAATTTCATCCTGCTTTTTTTCATTGGTGATCGCAGTCTTTGGAAGTTCGATATCCAGACCCGATTCAAGGGCTGCTGTCGACGTTACCATGAAGATAATCAGAAGAACGAGCATGATATCGATAAGCGGAGTAAGGTTTACTTCCGCCATGATGTTGTCATCACCATCGTTGTTGTTATTTACGTTCATTGCCATAAGGCACTCCTACAGTTTAAAGATTCTCGTTCTCGCTTACTTTTTAGCAGAGTTAAAGCTTTCAGCTAAATCACCAATGCCGTTTTTAAACATTGCCAGTGATTCACCGATTTTTACCAGGATGTAGTTGTAGAAAAGTAGAGCGACTACCGCTACAAGAATCCCGGCCGCTGTTGCGATAAGAGCTTCTGAAATTGAAGCTGATACAATCGCAAACCCTGCTTTACCTGCAGCACCGATTTCTTTAAATGACCCCATGATCCCCCAAACCGTACCGAATAGACCTACGAATGGAGCTGATGAAGCAACAGTACCAAGGATCCAGATATTTTTCTTTAGACCCATTGATGTTTCGTTAAGACGACGTTGCATACGTGCTTCCCACTCTTCAGAAGATGAAGCATCTTCGAAAACTGCAGAGTGTGGCTTAGCAATAAGTTCAGGACAGTTTTTGTATAGCCATTCCATTTCATTGAAACGTTTTGATTGAATGATTCTCATTCCTTCGTCATAGAAATATTTAGCTTGTTTATTAAAGTTCATTAGGAACCAGATTTTTTGAATGGCAACTGTCCACACGGCTACTGAGAAAATAAGTAGCGGGTACATGATAAAGCCACCTTGCTTAAATAAATGCATCAATTCCATTTGCAGACTCCTTGATCTGTAAGTATCGTAATTTATATTCGACTCATTCGATTATAAAACCTTTACGGCTAATTTAATTAATATTTTAGCTTAGTTTTCATTTTTTCATAAAAGCGTTTTGCTCCGGTAATAATTATCTCTATCTGATTTTAATTTAATCTCCTGTATAATCTCTGAGTATGAAAAAACATTACCCAATTTTTTTACTCGGTTTATCACTCTCAACAATGCTTGCTTTTAAAGCTGGTGACGAAATTGAATTGGATAGTTTTTTAAATGCACGCGCTAACCCAAATTTTTTACGCTCGGCCGCAAATATCAAGACCACATTAAAAAAAGGCACGACTGGCGATATTTTAGAAATAAAAAAATTCTCTTCCGGCAATTCTGGGATTAAAATAAAAGTCACAAGTGGTACTCATGCCGGTGAGTCTTACTGGGTTTATTACAACAAAAACAATCCGGCGATTAAACTCACAGATAAGAAACAAAAAGACTCAACAACTCCTGAGAGACTGAACTTAAAAGACTCTCCTCGAAGTGAGACTTTAAGAGATACTGCCGCAGTTCGCGATCTAACGGAATCGGCATTGGTGCAAACATCAATGCAGGCACAAACGTTAACCAGCACTGTAAATGAAACGCTAACACCTCCGGTTTTAGACTGCCCTCCAAAAGTAGAAACAAAACCAGAAGTTGTTCTCTCATCTGTTCCTGAAGCTAACTACCAGGTCTCTGATTTGGTAGCACCCTTCAGGGACAGACCGGGAGTTCGAGACGGCTACCCTAGCTGCAGAAACACCTCTTCCAATTCAACTTTCGCCGTCTGTAGAATCGGTGGAGACAACTCTCCTCCAGATGGGTTTAAAATTTTTAACGGCGGCCCAAATGCCATCGTTCCTACCAATGAATACTACATCAACCGCACATTTGATTTTGATTCTCCAGGAAGAGCAAAGTCAGATATGAAACTGATGATCTCTGATGCTCCTGACGATACAACCAGCCACACTACTTATAGCATTATGCTTTTTTTCCCGCGCACAACTCTGCCTTCTATTAACCAAGTAGGAAATGAGCTGCATGTGACACTGCCAAACGGTGAAGCTGTTACCTATAACGCTAAGACCGGTGAGATTATTGGCGGTGTATTAACTGAAGGCAAAATGGCCCAGGACCCAAAAAATAAAAACAAAGCTTTCCCTCCTGCTGTGAAGTACAACGGCAGTGGCGTAGTGATCCGCGCGGATAAATCTGGCGATCTTCCTTATGGTGATATTGAGCTTAGAGATGGAAGTAGCGCTCCTTCCGTCACAATTGCGACAGTGTCAAAAAAAGGACACAAGGATTGTAAGATTCCATCAAAAGATATTTGGTATAACGATGCTGAAAAAAAGGATGTGCTCATCCGACCTGAGTATGCGACTGACGCAGGCCTTGACAGTTTTTTAAAGAAAAAATGTGGCTTTTCACTTTTTTAATTTCAAAAAGTAATCAACAATAGAATGTCCGATCAAATCTAATGGAATTTATCCATAGGAGTTTTTATGAAGTCTATTGTTCTACTTGCTATGCTTTCGTCTGTATCTGCTTATGCTGAATTCGACGAAACACTTATCCAAGCGCCATTAAAAGAATCTAACGAAGTTGAACTCAACGGCATCAGCTGCCGCACACGCAACCACAATCGTTGGGATATTTGTTACGACATTGATAGAAACAACAACTACAATGAAACAAGTTTTAAATTCCAAAACAATGGAGTTAATAGAATCGTTCCGATGGAAGGTTTTGGTGTCGGTCGCGATTTTGAATTCCAATTCCAGGATATGGCAAGATCAGACCTGGGGCTTTTAGTCTGGGACTCTCCAGATGAAGTTGAAAGCCACGCTCACTTAAAAATGATGTACTTCTTTCCTAGAAACATTCTTCCAGCGATTCGTTATGAATCAGATGCTGAAAAAGACCTGGTGATTGTCACTCTTCCAACAGAAGAAGAAGTTGTCTTTAACGGTAAAACAAAAGAAATCATCAGCGGTGCTCTAACAGAAGGGCCGATTAAACAAACATCAAACGGCACGGCCATCGCTCCAGATGTTCAGTACAATGGTAAAGGCGTTGTCGTTGAAGCTGCTGCTGTAGCTGACTGGCCAGTTGGATTTGAAGGAGACAAAGCAAGCAAGATCGTTTCAGTTAAAAAGAAAGGACAAAAAACTTGTTTAATCCCAGGAAAAGAACTGTGGTTTACTGACCACTCAAAAGGTGGAAACGTTTTCTTCAACAAAAAACTTATCTCTAATGAAGCCTTCGACAAATTCTTAAAAGGTCGCTGTGGTTTCGGGATTTACTAGAACAGACTGTCTTCTTCAATGGTCGTGATATTGTAGACTTGTTTTTCCAAATCACTTTTTCTCACATAAACATAGCTGGTGGAATCCTCGCAACGAACGCGAGGGTTTCTCGGCAATGCTGGATTCTTCTTGCGGCAATCAATCAAACTATCAACATAGGCCTTAGGACTTCCCTCAGTTTTTAAAGCACTTTTGCATTTGTTATAGTCAGGATTTTCTCTCGTATAATAACCACAGCCATATCCCCATGAGTTGCGCAGGATATACTCAACTTCACAAGTGTCTTTATTAAAACGCTTTCCCACAATGCTGGAAGCATGGGCCATCGTTCTTCCCGTTCCACCGATTAAAAAATCAGCATAATAAGAAATCCCGACAGGAATCCCGCGATTTAAATGAGCATCGAGAGAGTTCATCAATTCTTTAGGAGAATCCCCTATTGCAATGGTTTTAGTTTCAAAAGTAGGACGGTCAGCAAAAAAGCCTTTGGTGAATTTTTTATCACAGGCCACATTCACTAAGTTGGCCAGCGCATTTTGCTTAGCTGATCTCACTAAGACATTTTTTATCGTGCTTAAAGAAAGATTATTAAAGACTGTATTAATCGTTTTTAGGTCATCACAACCCAGGCGGGCCTTAGGAGCATCGTAAATGATATTTAAAATCTCGCCGATATTACAGCGGTTTTTAACAGCACAACGATAGTCTTCCACATAAGAGTAATCTTCGCTCGAAATATCGCGCTCATAACAAAAACCGTTTTCTTTAACTACGGCCAAGGCCTCATAGATGCTTCCTCCTTCGGCCACAACTTTCTTATTGAGCTTTGAGAGGTCTTCGGAACTTAGTCCTTTTAATGATTTTCCATACGAGCTTTTTTTACTTTGATTATACATCGCCGAAATACCAATCGACGACACACTATGGCCTTTAGTGAGGTAATTGGCGTTTCTCACCCCACCGACAACGCTTGAGCCTTTAGTTTTATAAAGATAATGGGTTAAAAGGTCTGCGGCCGTAAAACCGTAACACCAACCAATGCTGTCCTGGTCTCTAATGGGAGGCATTTCATTGGTTAGATCGACAGGCCTTGTAAGTTTATCAAAAAGGCCTGCGTTCGGACAAAAGGGCGCCGCCAAAGCATGTTGCCCAAGGCATAGAAGTCCTGATAAAAAAATCAACATCCTGTTCTTAATCACAGATCTTACTAATCCACGTATTTTACTTTCTGTGCGATAGTCGCATTGTCTATAAAAGAGCCGTCACTGAAAATACAGCGGCTGGTTTGAATCCATTTCGTTTGAACTTGGTACTCCATAATCTGTGGAGTTCCGTGGTATTTCTCACAGATTTTAAATCCCAAAGAGCCTGTGACTCCGGCCATTTCACTCATCTTGATTTCAATAGTTCCAAGATTCTTGCTCTGGCAAACCTTGTTATGGGCACAGGGTTTTGATGAGATAAAGAGTTTTGAGGCCAGATCGTAACAATAACTTTCGTTATTTATCACTTCTTTATTCTGCTGGATGAACTTCACTTTTCCATCAATACATTCAGCAAAAACACTTCCCGTCGAAATGGCCGACCAAATAAGTACATTTAAAATTTTAAGTTTTACACCTTTCATACAAGAGTATCTTCTCAAAAAATTACAATTTCTGTCAGTCGGAAAAAACCATCATTCTATTACAATCTCCTTGGAAAAGCGTCATTTTGAATGCACAATAAACCCGACCAAATTCATTCACCCCACACTTCAGGAGAAGTTCATGAGCCGACTGGATAATATCTCGCTGGGAAAGATTGTTGTTATTAGGGAAAAACTCTTAAAAGCACAGAAGGACGGTCAAAAGATCTACCGTTTTGAATCGGGAGATCCAAGCTTTGATGTTCACCCGAATGTCAAAAGCGCCATCGAAAAGGCCCTAGAGGCCAACAAGACTCACTACATTCCTAACAACGGTATTCCGGAGCTAAGAGAAACTCTTGCTCAAAAGTTAAACACTCAAAATAAAATCCCGGTTAAACCAGCTCACATCTCTATCACTAACGGGGCCATGCATGCTTTATACGTTACTTACCAATGTATTGTTGAAGAAGGCGATGAAGTCATTGTTCCTGATCCAATGTGGACAGAGGCCGTAGAAAACGCGCGCCTGGCGGGAGCAAAAACAATTGGGATCGAATTAAAACCAGAACACAACTACGTTTACCGTGCGGCCGATATTGAAAAAGCGATCACGAAAAAAACAAAAGTCATTTTCTTAAACTCTCCACAAAACCCGACGGGGGCAATCATTCCTTTAGAAGAATTGCAAAAGATCGCCGATCTGGCGGTAAAAAATAATTTATGGATCGTCAGTGATGAAGCCTACGAGCACATTCTTTTTGATGGCGGGACTCACACTTCTATTGCTTCCTTAATTCCTACTTACGACAAAACCGTTTCAGTTTACTCATACTCAAAATCATACGCAATGAGCGGCCTGCGCTTAGGTTACTTCGCTTCAATGAATGAACTCTTTAATGACCGTGCAGCTAAGCTTCTTCGTTGTACAGTCAATGGAATTAACAGTATCTCTCAATGGGGTGCGATCCACGCAGTAAAAGACACTCCTGCCCAATGGTATGCAGACATGAATGCTGAGTACTTAAAGAGAAGAAATCTTTTCTTAGACTCACTAAAGGATCAAGATATCCTGACTCCTTATGTTCCAAAAGCTGCTTTCTATTTATGGTGTAAAGTGAAGCCAGGTATTGACGTCGAAAAACTTTCTGAAGAATTAGCACAGAAAGGAATTGGAAACGCACCTGGAAGCTGTTTTGGTGATTCACCAGAGAGCTTGCAGTCTATCCGACTTGCTTTTAGCTGTGACACACAGATGATTGTGGAAGGATCAAAAGAATTAAATAAGTTTTTAAAAGACTACAAATAAAAAAAGGCCCCAAACGGGGCCTTTTTTATTTGTATTTCACATTACATCCATACGGTCTCGAAGTCGCCACAGCAACGGCCTTTCCGGCCATGGCCGCATTCAGCGCTTCAGCGACATAATTCTTCGACTGAGGAATCACTGCCGGGTCAGCGGCACTGTTATCATCAATTGCTCCTGCATAAACAATTTTTTGCTCAGGAGAAATAACAAACATGTGTGGAGTTGTTTTCGCTCCATAAAGTCTTCCCACCGATCCACTTGCATCAGTTAAAAGAAAGGATTGGTTTGCTTTAAGTTCTTTTATTGTTTTTTCAGCATCAGCAGCTTCCTGGTAACCTTGCTCACCTTTAGCAGATGAATTAATCGTTAACCACACAACTCCTTTGTCTGTGAATGTTTTTTGTAGTGATTGCATGTTTGAGCTTCCGTAATGTTTTTTGACGTAAGGGCAATCCTTGTTAAACCATTCCAGAACAACCCATTTACCTTTGAAGTCACTAAGTGCATGCTCTTTGCCTGCAAGATCATTCAATTTAAAATTAGGTGCATCTGATTTTGGTTTTACGTCTGCAAACGCTGAAAGAGAAAGTAATAAGAGAGAAGAAAATAATAAGTGTTTCATATAAACTCCAGGGATAGTTCAACCCTATAAGCATAAAACACTTTCGTTATTTGACCTATGAGAAGATGGAAATTATTAGATCTTACTTCTTAAGCGGCAGATCAATGATAAAACGAGTATTCGGACAATTCCGATCAAGAAAAAGCCTTCCTCCATGAATTTCAACAATTCCTTTGGAAATTGAAAGACCAAGACCAGTCCCCATTCCTACTTCCTTCGTTGTAAAAAAAGGCTGCATTATCTTTTGAGCAATCTCTTCACTAATTCCTGGGCCTGAATCCGTCACAGTGATTCGAAGGGCCTCTCCATCATTATCAGCGTGCACATGCACCCAAGGCCTAGGAGTGTCTACAACAGCATCGTGGGCGTTGTTAATAAGATTTAATACAACCTGGGCCAGTTGAGTTTCCTGGCAGCGGATTTCGGTGCTTAAGTCACCGGAGACTTTTAACTCCACACCTTGATATTTAAAGCGCTCATAACACAATTCTAAAACATCATCGAGAATCGATTTAAAAGCGACGGCCTTAAATGGGTCAGCTTCCCCGTGACGAGAAAACGTTCTTAGCCCTTTAATAATTTTTACAATCCTTAAACTGTTTTGTTCAATCTTAGAGATTTCTCTACTTAAAAAATCGACGTTCACTTCACCATTCTCCAGACGTTTTAAAATCTGGTAGGCCTTGCCTTTTATGATCGCCAGAGGGTTATTGATTTCGTGGGCGATTCCACTTGCCATCTCCCCTAGAGATGAAAGTTTCGCTGAAGAAATCATGCGTGCCTGCTGATCTTTAATCAGTTCTTCCTGCATGCGCTTTTCTCCAATGTCCTGACCAATGCCGATGATCTGTCCGTCTTCCAGGCGCACATTTGTCCAGGTCGTATGTGCCAGCTCTCCATTTTTTTTAACGAGAGTGAACTCTCTCCACTCCGGTGGAGCTTCCATCATAAATTGAATCGCTTCTTGTTGTTCGCGCTCAGTGGCAAAAAGATTGATGGCCATGTCTCTGACTTTTTTCATGTCATCAAGTGTCCACCCCAGGACTTCGCTCCAATGAGGATTGATCCACTCAACATCACCTTTATGATTATAAAAAGTGATCATGATGGGAATGTTGTTTAAAATGGTTTCAAAAATTCTTTCCTGCTCTACATTCTTGGTGATATCCCAATTGATACCGCTAAAGCGCAGTGCTTTTCCATTACTATCGCGCTCGACATAACCTTTGGCCGCAATATGCCTGATATGACCATTTTTCAAAACAATTCGAAAACTAGTATCAAAATCTATCCCATCTACAATAGAGGCCTGGAGGGCCGCTGCTACCAGCTCTTTATCGTCAGGGTGTACTGTTTTTTCCCAAGCAGTATAATCACCGGAAAAATCATTTGGAGAAACATCAAAAAGTTCATACATGCTCTCATCCCAAGCAAGAGCATTTGTTTTGATATTCCATTCCCAGACACCGAATTTAATAGCGGCAAGAACCAGCTTAAAGCGGTCATTTAAAAGCCCGCGTTCGTTTTCCAGCTCTTTTACATAGGTAATGTCAGTATGTGTTCCTGAAAAACGCACAGGTTTTCCATCACGGGTCTCAACCACTTTTCCCTGATCAAGAATCCAGACCCAATGGCCATCGGCATGTTTCATTCGATGGACATTGCGGTAGTAAGGTGTTTTTCCATTGAGATGATCTTCGATATCTTTATAGGCGATAATTTTATCATCAGGGTGTGCCAGGGCATCCCAAGTGGCCAGATCGTGTTTCACTTTTGTGACATCAAGACCTACCAGTGAACACCAACGGTCATTAAAGTGCACTTGGTTTGTTTCCAAATCCCAATCCCAAGTCCCATAATTTCCATTTTCAATGATAAGTTCATAGAGAGACTTCTCTTTTCTCTTAAGACCAATATCTTCAATCGTTCCGTACGCGCGAAGAACAACATTGTCATACATGCTCGCACGCCCTACACATCGAACCCAGGTTTTTTTCCCTTTCGCGGTGATAAAAGGCAATTCGAGATCATAACTATTACCATTTTCCATCAGGCTTTTAATTTTTCCTTCGAGAATGTCTCTGGCCTCGAAATTAAAAAAATTAATTCCATCCTCAAGTTTAGGATGATAGGTCAACGGGTCAGTTTCATGAATCTTGTGAGTCATCTTTGACCAGAAAAGGTCACCTGTAGAGAGATCAATCTCCCAGCTTCCAACCTGTGTGACTTCCTGGGCCTCTAAAAGAACGTTAATCTCGCGCCTCTCCTCAGTCACATCACGGACAATACAAAAAATTTTCTTCTCATTTTTATCAGATGAAGCACTCCACTGCAGCCAGCGGTAATGGCCATTTTTATGACGGAAACGATTTATAAAATTGGTCGTTTTATAATCTTCTCCACCAACAAATTTATAATATTCATCTTTGGTTTTTTGAATGTCATTAGGGTGAACGAGAGCGAAAAAAGGAAGTTGGAGAAGTTCTTCAATACTATAACCAAGTGTCTCGGTCCATGGAGTGCTGAGCTCGACGAAGTGTCCGTTAAAATCGGCCACACACAACATTTCAGGTGAATGTCTGAAAAATTCAGCACCAAACCGAGTCATTAAAACTATTCCGACTTACATTTGAAAGATAATTAATCTTAACAAAGCAGGGCGAAATGGCCAGTGCTATTAAAGTCGACTGACGTACTCAATAATTTTCTTCGTACGCTCTAAGTGGGTCTTAGCTTCGATAACTAAAGAAACCGCATCTTTTTGCTTCAGGCGGCCTTGGGCCATTTTTGAACAGATGACTGGCTCCAGCGGATCAGTGATTGCATAGACTGACTTATGTTGAGGCCAGAGGTTTGTAATGTCATTTGATCCACCTGCACAAAGTGGAATCAGGTGATCAATCTTGAACTCTCCACGCGGCATCTTAGCGATAGAATAATTAAACTTCTGATCATACTCGTGGATGATGATTTCTTTTGTTTCGTAAGAAACATCGCGATCACAGTAAGCGATTTTTTCTGGATAGCGAAGCTTAGATGGTTGGTCGCAAAGTTTACCTGGAGTCTCTGAGAGCTCCGGTCCTGTCGGGAAATCTTGTGCAGAAATCTCTCCTGCAAAGATAAGAGTAATAAAAAGGGCCGCGGTGATTTTCAATGCGTTTTTCATGGGCTCAGTTATAAAGGAGTTTTTCAAATCTTTCATAAGAGATTAGGCCTTTTGAAATTTTTACATTAAAAGGCCCAACAAAATTTAGTCATTAATCACTAAAGACTCTGAAAGTGCATTAGAGAGAGTCGGCGTATTAATCGCATCCTTTACGTCTTGTGCCTTTAAAGTACTCAAATCCACCTTAAGAGTGTGCTTTTTGGTTGAATCAAAGCCACCTGAGAGTTTCCCCAGATTAAGGGTTACCAGGTATTTGCCGCCGGAAAGGGCCGTCGTCGCAAACTCCGAAGGATTGATTTCACGGTTAAAAATCACCTTATCTTTTAGGAGAAAACGATTTCTTGTAAGTTTCACATTCAGCTTAAAATTCGATGCGGCGGCCAGGTTAGCGCTTTTAAAAGACACCACCCCATCTTTATACGTCAAATCCTTTAAACCTTCCGCCAGAGCACTTAGTCCTTCAATGGGGAAAAAATCCAGATCGAGTTTAATTGTACGCTCTTTATTGCGGCCATTAAGCACTTCTTTGCGATCAACAACAAAGGCCTTCACGACTGCACTTTTACAGCGAGCATAATAGTCCTCAGAGCTTGCAGAGAGCTTCACACCAAAGAGGCATGAGTTTAAATCATAGTTTTTTGACCTAAGAGTTTTAGTCACCTCGATAGAGGCATTTACAGAGTAATCATAAACGTAGTCTACAACTCTTCTTTGCAGGGTACAGTCATAAGTTTCAGTTCTATAAGAAGCTTCATCGCTGCACACTTCTTCTGTTTCATCCCAGCACTCTTCTCCAACACCTGAAATCTTACGGCAGCGCCTTTCTGTTCTTCCTGCCGAACACACGCGGTGAGTGCCATCGTAAACTTCGCGCGAACACGTTGTCTCATACGGCTCATATGAAACCACTTCTTTTAAAATGTCTTGAGAGGCCTTAAGAGAGAAGGTATCACCTGCGCCCATATCGACTTCGGACTGAGAGAATGCATCAAATGAAACAAGAAGAAGAATCACGATCCCCATCAAAACGATGGCAAGATACTTCACATGCAAAAACTTTGCGTTCATAAAAATCTCCCCTAAAAAAATAAAGCGAGGGAGAAATTAGGATAAATGAGTCGACCTTGGCGACGGGCCAAGGTCGACTTTGCTTAAAAAAGCGGTGATTGTAAGATTTTTTGGATAAATGTAATATTCATTTTTCGGAGTGGTCTCAATTAGGCCTCGATAATCTCCACCCAATAGTTATCCGGGTCTTTAATAAAGGCAATATCCTTCATTCCCCCTTCTCCCAATTTCTTTTGGAAAGGCACGCCAAGTGCTTCAAAACGCGCACAAGCTGCTTTGATATCTGGGACAGAAAAACAAATATGCCCAAACCCACGAGGTTCAGTGTTCCCGTTGTGGTACGGAGTCTTTTCTTCCAACTCTGTCCCATGATTATGAGTTAACTCTAAAACACCACTGAGACCTGCTGTAAAACGTGCACGCGATTTATCGCTGTCTGTTGGGATTTGAGATTCATTTTCAATCATGGCCAGGAAATAAAGAGAAAATTTCCATTCATTGAAATCGATTTTTCTTAAAAGCTTCATGCCTAGGATGCGCGAGTAAAAGTCCAGCGACACTTCGGGATCGCGCACGCGAAGCATAGTGTGGTTAAAAACATATTTTTGAGTAACTGGATCAGGATTAGTGCAGAGACCTTTAATATTTTCCATAATCAATTCCTTGAGAAAAAAGGGAATATTTTTTTTATTATCTATGACATTTACTTCTTTGTCTTTCATAATAATGAAATGAGAAATTCACAGGCCAGAATGACATTTATCTTTGTCACTATACTCTTAGACGCTATCGGCATCGGTCTCGTCGTTCCTATTTTGCCGGAAGTTATCCGAAGATTTGGAAGCGATGAAGCTTTTGTCAGTACGTTCTATGGGTACTTCATTTCTCTTTACTCATTCATGCTCTTTTTTGCTTCTCCTCTACTAGGTTCTCTCTCTGACCGCTTTGGCCGCAGACCTGTTCTATTGATTGCTTTATGTGGCTCCGGACTCGATTATCTTTTAATGGCCTTTGCTCCTAACCTCACCATCCTTTTTATTGGACGCGTGATCTCGGGTCTGACCGGTGCAAGCATTACCGTGGCCTCTTCTTATATTGCCGATGTCTCTACTGATAAAAACCGCACCCAAAATTTTGGAATGATTGGTGCAGCCTTTGGTCTGGGGTTTGTGATTGGACCGGCCATTGGAGGAATCATAGGAAGCTTTGGTCACAACTGGCCTTTTATTCTTGCGGCCATCATGTCTTTGACGAACTTTATTTTTGGTCTTTTTGTTCTTCCTGAATCTCTGCCAGCAGAAAAGAGAAAAACAAAAGTCGACAAATCACAACTCAACCCGATTAGATCCGTCATCACTGCAATGTTTTATTCTCCAGCGGCGATTTTAATCTGGGCCTTCTTTTTAACCAACCTTGCCGGTCAATCCCATCCGAGCATCTGGGCCTTGTTTACTCACTACAAGTTCCAGTGGAACTCAATGGAAATCGGAATCTCTCTGACCGTCGTGGGAATTGCCTTTGGATTAGGACAAGGCTTCACCACAAGAATTGTCACACCAAAAATTGGAGAGCTCAAATCAGTGATCTATGGACTCATTGTTTTAGTGGCCAACTTTCTTCTTTATGCTTTAGTCACCAAGTCGTGGATGCTCTATGCGGCCACGTCACTTCTTTTATTCACCAGTATCGTTATGCCTTCGTTGCAGTCAATGATTACTAAAGGCACCCCCTCTGAAGAGCAAGGTGAATTACAAGGAACACTGGTGGCCATTACCAGCCTGACGTCTATTATTGGCCCATTAGTGTATACGGGGTTGTTTTCTTTCTTTACGAAAAAAGACCATTACCCGCTTCCTGGCGCTCCTTATATTGCAGCGGCAGCATTCACCTTAGTGTGTCTGTTTTTAGTTTTAAAAGGCCGTCATAAAATCCGCGAGCAGTCGACCAAGTAGCTTACAAGTTGCTTACAAGTCGCTTAAAGACTCCCCGCGATTCTAAACGCCAGGATAACTCCCATAATGATAAGAACAATCCAGCTTAACCCGTAAACCGCCATTCGAGGCATGATCTTATTATTGGTTAAATGGATGAGAGAATGCAAATAACGAAGGGCCACGTAAATCCACGCCAGCCACAGAAAAAATCCGTCAACCTGTTGTGTGATCAGCGAGAATGCACAGACCATATAAAAGAGTGTCGGCACTTCAAAAAGATTGGTGAAATTGCGTGAAGCTTGGGTCATCTGTGTCGGTAGGTCTTTTTCGGCATGGTTATAGGTTTTAAAATACCTGAAGTCGACCTGGCCGCTTTTAATGCCTTGAACACGGGTTAAAAACATTCGCACAAGCACCATTGCTGAAAGAAGTAATAAGGCAAAACACGGGTAGTAGATAAGATTTGGATTCATGATCTAAGTGTCCTTTATAAATAAAAAATGCACAAGTTTTTTGGCACCTCAACCTTAAGAAACATTGAACAAACCAACCTAAAATACTGATTTTTCTCTAATCCCTTTTTTTATCTTATTCCTGAAAGAATTAAGATCTAACATTCAATACTAGCAGAAACCTTCCCCTACATGAGGTACTTAATGGATAAGTTAAAAGAGGCCCTAAATCACTCCGTAAGCATTCTCTTAAACTCTTATGAGAGCATGCCTTGGGAGAATAAAGATTTCTACGCTAATTACATAGCGCAAACTTTTTTTTATGTCAGACATTCGACTCGAATGCTTGCTCTTAGTGCTGGAAGACTTAATTATGAACAACAACAAATGATACACCTTAGATTTTTAAAACATTTAGGAGAAGAGGCCAACCATGAACGCCTGGCACTTAATGACTTAAAAGCACTAGGGTACTCAATCGAGGATTTTAAAGAACTCAACTCTACCCGTTTTTTCTATGAACCTCAGTATTTCAAGATTGAACACCAAGATCCGCTCGCGCTTATGGGCTATATTCTCTATCTGGAGGTTCTGGCACAAAAAATTTGTCCACCTCTTTCTAAAAAGCTTTCGACCATTTATGGCAAAAAGGCAGTTACTTTTCTTTTTGTTCACGGAGAAGAAGATCCTCACCACGTTGAAGAGGCCCAAAAACTATTGGCGAGCTTTCCACCACAAACTCTCGAAATTATCACCGAAAACCTTCTGCAATCCTCGTGTGCATTCAACTGGATGATGAAAGAAATAGAAGACTCTGTGGCATTCCAACCATTGAAAAAAATAGCTTAATTATTTTAAAGCAAATTTTTTTGAGGACATTTATGAATGATAAAAAAGAAATTATCGACTTTGATAAAATTGATGCCTATTTACTTTTTGGCAACATGAAAAATAACCCAAAAAATCTTCATTCGATTTATCAGAAGTCATTTCGTTGCTGGCATGAAACCTGGACTGATTACTTTAACAATGAATACAAACTCAATGCAAAGTTAAATTCAAATGAATTTACCCGCCAGGACGAAATCCTGGCCCTGTTCTACCAGGGTGAATGTTTTGCTGTGACTTTTTTCAAAGAAGTTAACTGGGGCGATGAGACTGCTTCATTGGATGCATATTTCAATTCATGGAGCGCCGAGGCCCTTTTAGGCCTTCGCCAAAAAGGCGACAACATTTTGATTTGCAGTCAATTTACCGTCGCTAAAAAATTCCGCCAACAAAAGACTGATATACCATGGAAATACATCTTGTCTGGATTTAATATGAAACGCTTTCTGGAAAGCACTGCAGATGCAATGACGGGAACAATGAGAGTCAGTAAAGGCATGGGAAGAATGTCAGTAGAAGCGGGTGCAACCCCTCTTTCCCTCAACGTTCCTTGCCCTGATCATGAAGGGGAAGCCGTCGACCTCGTGGCCTTTTTTCATCAAGAAGTTGAAACAGTGTATTTAAAAAATCCATATCACCCAAAATTTGATTCAGTCTGGGATAGGCTCAATGGACGACTATACTCTCAATTAAGACTGGTGGCATGATCTCTATGAACAACTGCAGGCAAGCTCACCTGAATGCGCGTCCCGCTTGCTTCCTTGTGCTGGCTTGAACTTGCAGATACTGTTCCACCAAAAATTTCTGTATAATTTTTAACTAATGGCATTCCAAATCCTGTTCCTCTTTCACCACCCGTACCTAAAGTGGTGAAAGAGGCTTCAAATTCAAATAAACTAGTTAAATACTTTTCGCTCATCCCTACACCATAATCCTGAACAACAAAATGAACTTGTCCATTATCTTCAGTCGCAGTCACCACTACCTCAGAATTAGGGTAAGAAAATTTCAAAGCGTTAGAAATAATATTCGATGCCACTGAATGAATAAAACTCACTTTATCTACATAAATGACAATATCAGCAGGAACCTTGTTTATAAAATGGAGATGTACATTTTTCTGCTGATAACGCTCATAAAAGAGCTCTTTGATCTCTGAAAAACATTCGTCAATAGATACAGGATGAAGCTTCCCGGACTTGGCCCGTAGGTGCTCCATTTCTTTTACATGTTTAGTAAGATCACTAATTGCATCTAAGTTTTTCATCATGCGAATAGAGGCTTCAATAACTTTCTCATCGCGAGACAATGAAAGCCTGCTGGTCTGAAGGATAAGGGCCTGAAGGGCATTGGAAATATCATGAACCACAACACGTAGAAGCTTCTCTTTTTGTATTTTAGAAGCATAGAGTTCCTTAGTTCTTTCTGCGACTAAAAGCTCAAGCTTTTCTGTTTTTTCACGGTTGAGTTCCTGGATAACAAATACCGGTAAAGCGATTGATGCAATAATATAATTCAAGAAGGCCGAACCATAGCCAACCATCTCTGTCCCTGGGATATTGCGAGCGATAGCATAATGAAAACAGCAAAAAATCCCGGGTACAAAAACAGCTCCGGCCATAAATTTTTGCACAAAAGAAGCTTCCTTCTTCTTGGTTTTCAAAGTGTGATAAATGGCTTCGATCATCGGCATGGCCGAAACAAAGGCAATGGGGAAGGCCAGAACAAAAAATGGAAAGTTCAGCTGATCATTAATAATTGCCAGAACGATAACAACAAAAGAAGAGATAACATACTTCTTGGCATTTAAATTCATGTCATAAGAGCGGATCAGAAAATTAGACATAATATAAATAGGAAGAATATTAACAATGAAAACAAGACTCAAGGCCAGTTCACCAGTCTTAACTCCTCCTTCAATGATAAAAACAAGAAGAACTAATAACCAGTAAACAGCAAGCTCACGGAAAAGCTTTTCTTTCATCTTAAAAAAAAGAAAAAGATAGATGACGAAGTTTATAAAAACAAACGCCGCAAAAAATCCGAATAAAATAACTATCTCTTTAGGCATACTCATTTCATATACTAATTATGCTTAAAAGAATAGTCCTTAAGCGAACTAAGTAAAAAAAACAGTGTCAAAAAATTTAACAAAAAAGTCAATAATATAAATTACTTAAGTAAAAAACACACCTCTAAAATGATGTGGTCTCACCAGTAAAACTACTCTACCGTAAGCCCAGTGATCTGCAGGTCACTATCCAAAGCGATATGCAGATTTTTGCGATAAATGTTGGTGCTCCCAGAGAAAGATTCAAAACACGAGAGCTTAACCCAGGCATTGAATGAAAGTTGCCCGCGGCGATCAAATGAATAATGTCCATTTAAGACTTCAATCCCGGCGTAACTCTCAGAATCGTAAGGGCACTCAGAGTTTGCGATAATTGCATATGAGAGATCGCGCGACGATGAATTTTTCCAATTAAACATCACCAGTGTTGTTTTGATCGGGTAACTGTAATTGGCCACGGAGAAAAAAACAGATTCGCGGGTCTCTTCAACATTGTAGCGAAAATAGCTTGTATGTTCTTCTGCATAGGTCGCGATCTTCGCCCCTAAAATATCCAGAGTGCTATGTCCTTCGATCCCTGTCTGATGGCCCAACTCATGAACCAGGATGCGCACAATCCCGTTGAAGTTTAAAGTTGGATTTCCATCTTTGTCATAAAGCATATCGGTATTGATATAAATAGGAGAATTGGGAACAAGCATAGTCTTGGCAATGCGATAAGACTCACTTGCACCAGTGGTAAAAAAACCAGGATTGGCCTTCTCTGACAGGAATACCAGGCGATTTTTATTCTGCAGATTTTTTGTCAGTACCTCGTGAATATCTTTTAATATATTTTTTTCTTCGAGATCTAAACCACAGTTCTGTGCAGCTTCACAATTGGCTATGATCTTAGAAAGGGATAAGTAACCTTGTTGGAAATTACTTTCAACAATCCCCGCTCCATTACCAACGACAGTTCCCCCGCCTTCTTTAGCGAAAGCACCAGCTACTACTAAAAGCCCACAGACAATTAAGTACACGAATCTTTTCATTGGAGTGTTTCCTTACTTGAGACATGGTTGCTATTTGTATGTCCAAAAAACTGTACATTGAGCTGATGAATGTCATTGGACGCATGATCGTAAAATTTGCTGTTAAAATCTTTGACGAAATTGAGAATGAAGGCCTTGGCCTCATCTGTTTTATCTTTGTTAAACTTTAGTGTAAGAGCATTCAAGTGCCTTTCATGGACACTCTGCTCTTCAACTGCTTCGAGGGCCCGGGCAATCATCCCTTTGTGGTGCTCGCGGATCGCCTCACTTGGAATATCATGAGTTGTTTCATTACTTGAATCGGGTGTCGCCGACTCAAGCTCTCCCGTTTTTGGGTCGCGCTTAATCAGGCCAACTTTTAAAAGCGTCTCAATCCCCTTTCTTACTTGGGAAGGTGTCACTTTACGTTTTAGAAGATAACTTATCTGAGTGTAGTCTTCTTTGAAATCAGGAGTGGATACCAGCATTTGTAAAACCAGGTTATGCCATTCCTTGATAGAATTAAAAGCATCCAGGTCGATCATTTGGTATTTGGATTTTTTATCAATCTTTGCCAGTCGCTCTAGTAAAAGACCCGCCGGCTTATTTTTACGCATACGTTTTTCAATCTCCAAACGGATGCGGATAATCTCTCTTTGGTTTTTTTCAATCTTCCATTCTTCAAATAAAACTTCTAAAATCTCATTTGAAGGAAGGCGCCTGCCTGTTGCAATCATGGACAAAAGACTTGGAGATTTGTAGCCCAGTCTCTTTGACAGGTCATTGAGAGTAAAAATCTTTACTCCTTCGCTGTCACGGTTATATTTCTTTAAGTTGTACTCAAAAAAATCTTTAAATTCAGTAAAATTGTACTCGCTCATGAAATCCTTAAAAACTTAAAAAGGCCGGCGAAGTCTTCTTCGCCGGCCATATTCCAAATCCTGCTAATAATTATTCGCAAGCTGGGAATGAGAACCATGATGTTCTTTCAGTAGAAGCTTCTCCGTGAGTTGTCACAGTTCTAACTTTAATTGTTGCTGGTAGGAAATCAGCAACCTTACCATACTTTAGACATTCTCCGCTTGATGCTTCGTTAACTGGTGCATACTTAAGACATACAGTCTTTTCGAAAGCACGTGAGTAAGCAAGGTTTTGGTTTTCCCATGCTGTACATACCCAGTCAGTGTGAGAGCCGATTTCTCCACCGTTGTTAGTCGTGTGTGCTTCAAGGTTCGTACAAACCTTCACTGGGTTAATTGATTTAACTTCTGAATCAGTAATACACGCGTTGTCTAACTTGATTGCTCCTAATACTTGAGAGTAATCGTGAGTTGTTGAGCTAAGAGCGAAGGCCGATGCAGAAAGAATCATAGATGCAGCAACGATTAAAAGTTTCATAAAATCTCCTGTAAGTTTTGTAGCAAGAACGTCTTGCCGTTGATCTTGCATTTTTTATAAAACCCGACTTTTTTGCTGTCAAATTCGTTCACAAACTTAAAAAACATTATTCACAAAATGTCACGCTACAAGTGTTGAATGAACATTTTGCACAAAACGAACAAACTGTCGTAATTAATAATTTTGATGCGCAAAAAACATTCAACATTAATTTATTCTTAAGACGTTTTATTCTCGTTTTGTGAGCGTTCCGAATCAAGAACATGTTAAAAAATTATTAGGATACACTTTCTTGTTTTAAGACTTCGATAGTGATTAACTTAAGTAGTGATGGGTTCTTTCTTTTTTTTAAGGCAAGACAAATGGCAAGCGATCAAGCTTTTGAAAAAAAACTCTTCCGACCTCTCAAAAAGAAACTACTTTTTGTGGTTATCATTGTCAGTACAATCTTCACATCCATCGTCGTTTTCTTTCATTTTAATTATGAGTATAAAGATGAAGTTTCCAACCTCGACAAAAAGCTTCAACAGATAAAAACCTCAACAATTCCGGCGATGGTCAGTGCTTCCTGGCAAGAAGACCGCTCGTACCTGAATGTTCAGGCCGAGAGCTTAATCACGATTAAGGACATTGAAAAAGTCACGATTACCAACAGTGACAACATCCCTATTATTATCAAAACCAACTTACAGGAGTCTCCTTCTGATGAAGTGAGAACTTACCGCTACCCGCTTTACTATAATCACACCTACGACAATGGCACCGAGTACCTGGGATACCTGGAAATCACGGCCACCACTAGTTATATCAAAGCTGACCTCTACAAACGAATTGGTTTTTTCGTTTTGGCCCAATTTATTAAAACCTTTATGATTTCCTGGATTATTCTTTTGGTCTTCCATTACTACATCAACAAAAACCTGGAACAGATCGTAAAATTTATCCAGAACTTCAACTTAAACTCAGTCGATGAAAACCTCCTGCATATAGAGAGGAAAAATAAATACAAAGATGAAATTGACCTGTTGGAAGACTCTATTAACCGCATGGTAAAAAAAATCAGGCATCTCAATGTTGAAAAAGAACGAAAAATAAGCGAGCAGGAAAAGAAAATAGAGATGCAAAAAGTCTCGGCCATCAATAGTTCGAAAATGGCAGCTCTGGGTGAAATGGCCGGAGGAATTGCTCATGAAATTAACAATCCTCTGACAGTTATTCATACCAAGACCCGCATCATGGAAAAGATGATTGAGCGCGGGATTCCCGACAGTGAACTTTTCCTAAAGAATACTAAATCTATTATAGGGACAGTAGATAAAATCTCTAACGTGATTCAGGGATTAAAAGATATTTCTAAAGACGCTTCCAATGAGGAGAAAAAAGACACCGTTATACGGGACTTGTTGGAAAACATCCTCAATCTCTGCGAAGAAAAAATCCGCAATCACAATATTGATTTAATTTGTGATTTAAATGCTCCATATTTTCAAACCCACTTGAACTGTTATCAAATCCAACTCTCCCAGGTCTTTTTAATCCTGCTTAACAACTCTTTTGATGCTCTGGAAAAGCGTGCAAATAAGTGGATTAAGATTGAAGCTTCACAAAATAAAAAATGGTATTTCCTGCATTTTATTGATTCTGGCGAAGGCATTGACCGCGCCATTGCAGATCGCATGTTCCAGCCCTTTTTTACGACTAAGGATGTAGGAAAAGGCACGGGATTGGGATTGAGTTTTGCCTATGAGGTTATCACTAAACACGGTGGAGAGATTTATTATGATGAACACTATCAGAACACCTGTTTTACCATCAAGCTCCTTTTAAAAGAAAGAAAATCCATCCTGGTTGTGGACGACGATATTGATATCCGCGAAGCGATCTGTGCCTACTTAAAACTTGAAGGCTACAACACAATTGAAGCACAAAACGGAAAAGAAGCACTGGAAATGGTCAAAGACAAGAAAATCGAGTTTGTCATTAGCGATATCCGCATGCCTGATGGTGGAGGTCTTTTCCTTTTAGACGAGCTTCGAAAGATTGACCGGGTTATCCCCTATGTCATCCTGGTTACCGGCCAGGCCGATATCACCCGCGAAGAAGCAATCAAACGTGGGGCCTTGGACCTGCTCAAAAAACCACTGGAGATGGAGCGCATCGTGGGGCTGATTAAATTTATTGAAAACTCTTACGACGAATTTATTGAAGTTTAGTTTCTATCGAGAATATAAAGCGGACGGTGTTTTTTTCCATCTAACAGCATCAGGCGCTCTTTGATAGAGTAATAAGTTTTAAAATCTTCACTCATTATATAAGCACTCATCACAGCTTCATCTGTATGAGGAGAAAGCAGCAAGCGTTGTGCTTTAAGCGTTTCTTTTTTTAAGGCCGCAGAAAGAATATTCTTAATGGTCATTCCTCCGACTCCGGCAATAAGAAAGGTTCCGGTGATATCGCCATCCAGAGATTCCCCTGACATTGTATGCAGGCTATAGGGAAAATCCTCTTTAAAATCTGGGGACTGCTTAATGAGTTGATCTAGACGCTCTATAATGTGTGGCACTTGATCGACAAAATGCACGTGAGAAAAGCGCTTAGTATAGAGGGCACCAATCCCCACATAACCGTGGTCACAACACACGTCCCAAAAGGGACTGTGATCCAGGGCCTTTTCAATAAATGTTTGCATTCTCAATGTGAGTTTTGGACGGCCAAGTTTCAAGTGAGTTACCAGTTGAGTTCAATAAAGGTGCTTTGCGCACTTTTAACCGGCACAATTACCGTTCGGTCTTTAAAGCCAGGGGCCGTAATAATCATCTCCACTCTTCCGACTGTCGATGTGGTTTTTTTAGAATCAATGTATCCTGTGTGATAGAGGCGAAAATCCCCTTCATCACTCCAACGACTGACTTTATTATAAAGCTCAATATCTTTTCCAATCTTAAGTCCAGTTGTCAGCCCCTTAAAAGCAATAGACATTTTTTTGCGGTCGATACTCTTTCCTTTTAAATTAATTTTTAAATCAATCGCAAAACTTGTCAGGTCACGGACAAAGGCCGGTTCTCTCTGCAATTTAAAAAGATGCTCTACTAATGTTGGGTATGTCGGATGATCACAGTCTCGGTAACTGATATTGGCGCAACGATCAGGAACCTTGGCAATCCCCGGGAATTTCGATTTTTGAGGAAAAGGCGAAGCATGAAAGGCATTCACTACAATATTGTTTTCTGCTTCTACCATATGAGTTTCACTAAACTCGTTGGCAGTGACGTAATCATTGTAGAATTCAGGATCTTTGTAATAGATGAAATCTAATTTCGAGGAAGGAATCGGCACGGCCGTATCGTCTTCATAACGGTTTTTCCCTGTTACAAAAGGGGCCAGTAGATTTAGCCTTTCTGTAACTCCCGCAAAAACCAAAAAACGACCTTGAGTCGTCATTTCTCTAACCACTTCCTGGTTTTTAGGATCGATAAGAGTCTCACGCATTTGAGCGGTAAAATCAGAAGCAAGCTCCATGTCTTTTAATTCTTCAACACCAAATTTTTCCGAGAGTGGAATGCGCAGGTAAGAGAGAATTGGCATCATACGATTAGCAAAAATAGCAATCTTTGCTCCCCAGTAAGGAGTCCCCATCGTTACAAATGCATCCAGGTGATGTTTTAATTCCGGGTGATAGTTACTATCTCCCATAAATGACTTAAGAAGAAAGTTAAGTCCGATCAATCCTCCCTGTGAGTGCATCACCAGAGAAAATTTGTCTTCGGGATTTAGACCTCCGGCATTTCTAAAAGACTCAGCGATATAATCACTCAGCTCTTTAGAAAAAATGGCCACATCTTTAGTGGCACTTCCAGTTTGATAGGCAAAGTTAATAAACTGCCAGTCTGTGTGTGGGTCAAATCCCTGTGATTCTCTTTTTAAAGTTTCACCCATCTTTCCAAAAGTCGTTGGACTCGCGCCAATTCCATGAACTAAAAACACATAGTGCTTCGGCGTCTGCGCCCAGGCAAAAGAGGAAAGAATGAATGAAAGACAAATGGTGGTAAGGATTTTAGATAGCACAAGGGCCTCCCTTGGAAGCCTTAACGGCACTTCAACAAGAATGTTGAATCAAAGAGTTTTAGTCGGCTATACAATCATTCATCTCCAAGAAATGTTGGCATAAATGATCTCTCTTTACAGAGGTAAAGTTGGCAATATTATTAGATTAAGAATAAGCAAACTAGAATCTTTATCGTAATCCTAATGGCCATTTTATAATGGAGGGATCTATGGAAATACTCAATCGATACGCCCAGTACAGTATCCTTCTTGTTGATGACGATGAAGAAATTTGCGATTTAATCCGGGCCTACATTGGGCGTATGGATTCCATCAAAAATATGATCGTTGTCCACGACGGCCAGAGTGCTGTAACTAAACTTAGAAACCAAAAATTTGACCTCATTCTCCTCGACATGGTTATGCCTAGAAAGACTGGCTACGATCTCTTAACAGAGTTTGAGGCCGATAAACTCAACATCAATAGCGTTGATAAAGTCCTGGCCATGTCTGGATCTATGGATAAAGACATCTTTACGATTGCCACTCACCACGGAGTGAGAAACTTTTTAATTAAACCTTTTGATGAAGACATTTTTTTACAGAAAATTTCCAAGATCTTGCCTGTCAAAGCATCTTAGACTTTGATAGAATAAATCCATGCATGACTCTAATCAGAAGATAGAACGTTTTCTCGCGCGCACCTTTATGGTGCTTATTTCTTCTGTTTTATGTTTGACGAGCGCTGAAATCATCTACCGAACTTTTGTGCGTGAGAAGGTTTTAAAAGACGCCTGGATGCTCACCGATGACAATCATGTTCCCCGTCCCTATGTTATGGCCACAGGACGACCGGGCTCTCCTATCTATAATGACTTTCATAATGAATTAGGTTACCGCGGGCATTTGCCGGCCCTGCCAAAGCCCTCTGATGAATTCAGAGTGATTGTTCTTGGAGGATCAACAGTTCACTTCAATAAAGTCGATATCCCCAGGTATATTGAAGCGGCCGCTCACAAGGAAGCCATCGGGAAAAATCTTAAGGCCTACAATTTTGGTATTGCTTCATCAGTCAGCCAGCAGGACCTAGTTAGACTCGTCACAGATGTGATTGAATATGATCCCGATCTCGTCATTCACTATGGCGGAGGCAATGATGTCTTTGCTGTCGTTGATCCAAGAGTTAATTACCCTCATCGCTTTTCTCTATATGAGAAAAAAGTTTGGGAAGGACAAAGTGTAAGAGAATATCCTTTTTTTCATAGCATTCTTCTTGGGAGCCAGATCTATCGAGACCTTTTTACTGAAGACATTAAAAAAAGAGATTTTGCTGATAGTGGCTTTGCCACACCTGCGGCCAATCAAACCGAAGAGCTTCGCCTCTGGGCCTATACCCAGAATATGGAGATCATGAATCACATTTCCCAATCCTTCGGAATAAATTTTCTGAGCGTCGTTCAACCAATGGTTTACTTTAAAAAGAATGCAGGAAGTGAAGTTGAAAAAAGTTTTCTGCAAAATACAGAACAAGTTAATACTCAGGAGGAAAGACGAAGGAACATTCTTTTTACTTTCTCTCACAAAAAATTTCCCTACGCCGATTGCACAGGGATTTACGATGAATCCAAAGAAGAAGTTTTTCGCGACTATATCCACTTAGTAGATGGAAAAGACTCACTTCCCGGTGAGTGCATCTGGAAGGCCATTAAGGAAAAAAATCTGATGGCAAAAGTCCGTAAAGAAAGACCTTTAAACCTACAACCTTCCCACCTTTTCTTTACCGGTAATCAGGGGCAATAGCCTTTTAAAAGTGTCAAAAGTTTTGACGGCCTTATAGGAATTACCCAGAGGGCTGTCCTCCAAACAAAAAATGCCTTTAAATAGACCCTATAAACTATAAAAGAAGGATTACCTATGAAGGCAACTCTCCTGGCATTTATGATGTCTTTAACTCTAAGCTCAGCTTATGCCGCTGGTGATGACATTAACGTTCTCGTTTGTGGTGGAATTCCTGCCCAGATAGAGTTTATCGTAAAAAATGAAAGTGCACTTCTTCGTTTTTATAATACAGAGACAGGCAAGTTGGTTGTTTCAAAACTCACTGAAGATGTTATTGAATCAGGCCACCTGACAGGGCAGTTGCGTGATGAGGTTTATGAATTCGCAGCGATGGAATACGGAGCGACGGCAAGCTTAATGTACAAAATTTCTACTGGAAATAAGAAGACAAAAAAGATTAACAATACCTATATCCTTCTCGATACTGATCTTGGAACTTATCTGCTAATGAGCGATAAAGATGGCCTCTCAACTCTTGGAAGTAAAAAAGAATGTGAAAGAGCGCCAAGTGACCCAAGATACATTAGAAAAGAACTAAGCTAAGTTAATCTAGCCCAAAACTTGCACATTATCTTCTTGAGGTTTTTATCAAGGAGATAACTATGACAAACAATCTACAAACCAGAAATTTTGCCCTGATTGCAGGACTGGTAATGATGATGATGGGGCTAATCGCCTTTGTCCCCACATTAAATGTAACAGAGGGTCTTCCTCTGATAAAAGTCAACACCAGTTACGGAATGTTTCTTGATGTATTCCCACTTAATATCTTTAACAAAATTGCACTAATTCTTTTTGGGATTGCCGGAATCGCTTGTTATTTCTCAAAAAGCAGCAGCACACACTACTCGATTATTTATGCTAAAGTTGTTTTCTGGGTTATGGGCGCACTCGCCATTCTGGGGATAATCCCCATGACTAATACTCTTTTTGGTTACTGGCCATTATTTGGTTTTGAAATCTTTGCCCATGGTATCTTTGCCATTGCCGGTGGTTATTATGGTTATGTCATTCACCGCGAAGACAGCTACCATCATCATCCACACAATATGCATAAGGTATAAATCAATAACTTACCGGGCATTCCGTGCCCGGTAAAAAAAATTAATATTATCTTAATCTCAAAATCTCTACATATGCCGAGAAGAATTGTGTATGACCGATTTAAAAGATGAAAAGACAAGACTTGAGAGTCTCCATGAACTAGAAATCCTGGATACTGAAAAAGAAGAGTGTTACGACGATATCACTTTTCTTGCGGCATCAATTTGTAATGCCCCCATTTCTCTTATTAGTTTTGTCGATAGTGACCGTCAATGGTTTAAGTCCAAAGTAGGACTTGAAATGAACCAGACTCCCAGAGAAGTGGCCTTTTGCGATCATGCTATAAAACAAGATGATCTTTTTCTCGTTGAGAACCCCCTGCTTGATGAGAGGTTCAAAAATAATCCTTTAGTCACAAGCGGAATTAAAATCCGTTTCTATGCCGGTGTTCCATTAAAAGCAAAAAACGGCTGTAACTTGGGAACTCTTTGTATTATAGATACTCAACCAAAAACGCTGACAGATGATCAAAGACAGGCCCTTTTAAGATTGGCCCGTCAATCAGAACATCTCCTCACTTTTAGACTTGAAAGTAAACTTCTGCAAAAGACTCAAGAGGAATTGAAAACATCTGAAGAATGGGCCCACATTTTTTTTAACGATTCTACCGATATGATGGGGATTGTGCGAGTTGATCAGCAAAAAGGATGGCCACTAGAAGCTGTTAATCCGGCCTTTTGTCAAAAGGTCAATATAAACGCCCAGCAAATTATTGGGAAGCCGGTTGAAAAAATTATCTCTTCTTCTCTTATTCCGGTGACATTAGAAAATTTCCTTAGAGTTATCGCCCATAAAACCAGTGTGAAGTTTGAATCAACCTCTCATCTAAATGGCGTTGAAACTCATTATGAGTCAGTTATTTCTCCTAAAATCAATTGCCATGGCGAAGTCTCTCATTTCTTGATCATGGGCCGAGATATCACAGAAAGAAAACGTAACGAAGCACTTATTTCTCAACAAAACCTGACAATTGCTCAAAGTTCAAAATTCTCTGAACTCGGAGAGCTTGCAGGAAGTATGGCCCACGAGATTAACAATCCCTTGACAGTGATCCTCTCTCGCTCGAGTAAATTAAAAAATCAACTCATGGCAAATGAGTATAATCAACCAGCTTTTTTAAAGAGCATCACTCAGATCAATGAGACTGCTGCCAGAATTGCAAAAATCATCAAAGGTTTAAAAAATATTTCTCGCAACGCAGACTTAGACCCTATGAACCTTATCAGCCTGGTAAGTATTATAGAAGATGCCCAATTTCTCTGTGAAGAAAGACTCCGAACTTCAGATATTAAACTTAGTGTCGAGTGTCCTGAGAATGTTTCACTTGAACTTGAGGCCCGTGCCCCTCAACTAACTCAGGTTCTCATTAATCTTATTAATAATTCTGTTCACGCCATTTCATCGCTGGATGAAAAATGGATAAAAATGAATATCTCAGAATCAAAGGATAAGGAATATATCATCATCCGAACCTCAGACAGTGGCTTTGGGATTTCATCTGATATTCAAATGAAGATTATGGAACCTTTCTTTACGACTAAAGAATTCGGAAAAGGTACTGGACTGGGGCTCTCTATTTCCCGTGGGATTATTGAAAGCCATCAAGGCAAGTTCTACTACGATCCATCATTTAAAAATACGACATTTACAATTGAGATTCCAAGAAAACAAAAAAAGGATATCAAACTGACAGCATAAAAAAGGCCGGTTTCCCGGCCCTGTTTTATTTTACCAGCTTACTTTTTTTAATTCATCAACATTAAGCCCGTTATCTGGGATGGCCACAAGACATTTTTGCTCAATGAGTTCAATATCTTTTTTAGTTATCTCGTAGGTTTGATTAAAATTTGGACGTGCTCTTTCATCTGGAGCTTTCCTTACAAGACGCTTTTCGCCCAACAATGTCTCACTCGAGACAATTGTGGCCGAACCAGACTCTTCAGAGTGGTATTCATTCACCGACGTGGTGCCAACTTGATGAAAATCACTGTGAGTCAACTTAACTTTCTCTCCTGCTTTAGGCAAAGTTATCTCGCGCATTTTAACCATCTTTACGTTTCGGTCCGTATCAGTTCTAAATCGTTCGTAAACTTCAACGATTCCACCTTTTTTAATTTGATTAAAATCCTGACAGATTAAAAGTTTTCCACTTGGAAGAATTTCTGAAACCGCATGAAATGAGTAAGCATTAAAAGAAAAAACAAGAGTTGTTAGAAAAAATGCAGATTGTTTAAACATATAAGTCTCCTTGATAAAAATTAATTAATAAAAGGTACGAGGCCTAAACCTCGTACCCCGCTGTTTCCCCCACCGTTGACGAGGAGTGCTCGCGGTGGGAAGGTTTTAGTTTTAAAATAAAGGCCCCATATAAAGATGGAACAACCACCAGAGTTAAGAGAGTTGAAGAAATGATTCCTCCAATAACAACGCTTGCCAGAGGTCTTTGCACTTCGGCACCGACTCCAGTCGAGAGCATCATTGGAAGAAAACCAAAAACCGCAACCATCGCAGTCATAAGAACTGGGCGAAGCCTAACCATTGCACCTGTGCGCAGGATCTCAACACCGATAAGACCTTCTTTCTTTAACTGATTAAAAAAGTTCACCAGTACGACTCCGTTTAAAACGGCAATCCCCGAAAGGGCAATAAAGCCGACACCTGCTGAAATACTAAACGGCAATGAGTTGGCGATAAGACCAATAACCCCTCCTACTAATGCCATCGGCACACATGAGAAAACAAGAAATGTCTCTTTTACATTTCCAAAGGCCGCATAGATCATCATTAACACCAGGCCAAGGGCAAGCGGAGTTAGAACAAGCAGGCGCGATTTAGCGACCTGAAGGTTTTCAAAGTTTCCACCCCATTTAAAATAGTAGCCTTCTGGAAGTTTAATTTTTTCGTCTACTAAAGCACGTGCCTCATGAACAAAACTCTCCGTATCTCTTCCGCGCAGGTTAACCAGAACTGCAGATCTTCTGTTAGAGTCTTCGCGAGTGATGCTTCCATAGGTTTCAGAAAACTCAGTTTGTGCAACTTGATTCAGAGGCACAGTTAAAGATTCAGAAACTCCCACCGGGATTTTTTTAATAACATCTAAATCGCTGCGCTCATCTTCTGAAAGCCTGACAATAATCGGGAATTTTTTATTCTCTTCATAAAGAACTCCCACTTCCTTTCCACCAAGAGCAATCTCGACTGAGTCGAGAACATCCCCTGTAGAAGCACCAATCGAGGCCAGTACATCATTTTTAGGAAACACGCGAAGAACAGGAGATGTTCCTGCCAGGTCTTCTTCAACGTCTCCGGCACCCGGGACTTTTTCAATAATCTCTTTGGTCTCTTTCGCGTAGTTCATCAATGTCTTCATATCAGGCCCAAAGATTTTGACTGCAACATCGGCCCTTGTTCCTTCTAAAAGTTCGTTAAAACGCATTTGAATTGGTTGTGAGGCAAGATAATTCTGCCCTGGCAATTCTTCTTGTAAGCGGGCAATAATTCTCTGAACCAGCATTTCATGAGTCTGCTTTTTGTTGACCACTTTAGGCCAGCTCTTAACATCATTAAGCATGATATAAGTATCCGAGACGTTCACACCCATTGGGTCAGTCGCCACTTCACTGGTTCCAATTCTCGAAAAGACGTGATCGACTTCAGGGAACTCTTTAATAATCTCTTCTGCTTTTTCCTGAAACTTAATTGATTGATCCAAACCGATATTAACAGGTCTAATCATGTGAAAGGCAAAAGACCCTTCACTAAGCTGAGGAAGAAACTCTGAGCCTCTGGTCATAAAAAGACCAACACCAAGAGCGACACTCAAGGCCCCAATCGCCATAATCTTTTTGGGATTGTAGATTGAGAAATCCAGGACCGGGCGATAGATTTTCTTTAAAAGCTCCATAAACTTTGGCTCTTTCTCTTCAGCGTCTCCGCTCAAAATAATTGAGGCCAGGGCCGGCGCCATCGTAAATGAAAAAATAAGCGCACAAAAGACTGCAATCGCAAAAGTCAAGGCCATAGGAAGGAACATTTTCCCTTCAACTCCCGTAAGCCCAAAAACTGGAATGAACACAGCGACAACAACGAGTTCTCCAAAACCAGCGGCAAGACGAATCTCAACTGTTGCATCGTAAACTGCTTGCATGATTTCAGCTCTCGTAAGTTTTCGTCCATACTTTTTCTTGAGTTCATGAATATAGCGGACACAGTTGTCGAGAACGATAACTGTTCCATCTACAATGATCCCAAAATCCAGGGCCCCTAAACTCATCAGGTTCCCCGAAAGCCCAAGTGGCTTCATGATTAAAAAGGTCGCAAGTAAAGTGAGGGGAATTGTGACGGCCGTAATAATAGCTGCTCTAACGTTTCCTAATAAGATAAAGAGAACGACAATAACTAAAATCGCACCAAACATAAGGTTGTGCTCAACTGTCCCCAGTGTCGCATTAACCAGTACCGAACGGTCATAAACAGTCGTTAAAGCAACACCTTTTGGAAGTGCTTTTTTAATCTCTTCAATTTTTTCATCCACACGCAATGAAACCGTACGGCTATTTTCTCCAATGAGCATCATAACCGTCCCAAGGACAGCTTCTTTTCCATTGTGAGTTGCACTTCCCGTTCTGATTTCTTTGCCCAGCTTTACGCTGGCAAAATCTTTAATGCGGATCACTTTTAGTGATTCTAATTTTTTAACCGGAACATTCAGGATCTCTTCTTCATTTTTTAAAAGACCAATCCCCTGAATCAAAAATTGCTCTGCGGTTTGCTCTACACTTCCCCCACCAACATTGCGATTCACCTTTTCCAGGGCCTCGGTAATGTCATCAAAATGGATATTGTAAGAGGCCATCTTTGCCATATTCGGAATGATGTGGAATTGTTTTTCAAAACCACCGCTGGTATTGATTTCTGCAACACCAGCAACACTTAAAAGTCTTGGCTTAATTGTCCATTCCTGAATTGATTTAAGCTCCATTAACTGCTTAAGCCTGCCTTCTTTAGTCGGGTCAACTTTTTCAAAATCAATGATGTATTGGTAGATCTCTCCTAACCCAGAAGAAATCGGCCCGATTTCAGGCGTAATTCCACTCGGCAGAGCTGAAGAAATTCCCTGCAACCTTTCAGAGACAAGTTGTCTTGCTCTATAGATATCTACCTTATCTTTAAAAACAATAGTGACCTGAGAAAGTCCAAAACGCGTGATTGATCTGATTTGTTCAACATCAGCAATTCCACGCAAACCTGCTTCCACGGGCTGAGTGATCGTGCGCTCTATTTCTTCCGGGGCAAGGCCTTCAACCGGAGTGTTAACTTGAACCTGATTATTAGTGATGTCAGGGACAGCATCAATAGGTAGTTTTTGAAAGGCAAAAACACCCGCAATAGCAACCAAGAGAGTCAAGGCAAGGACGCTATAGCGGTTAAAAACCGAAAAATGAATTATTTTATTTAACATACATTCTCATCCTTAGTGCGAGTGAGAGTCACTGATCCCGCCACTTGCTGCAATCTCAGCAATGCGCAGGAACCCGACTCCTTGAATGACGATCTGGTCTCCGCTCTTTAATTCAGAAGAGGAAATTTTCAAAACGTCTTTTTTGTTTTCTAATGTTTTAAAATCGATGCGTTTATAGAATCCTTCGCGTAAGCGGTAAACATTGACTTCATTAAGTCCTTTAAAGATAGCCTCGCGTGGAACTTCCACGATGCCTGCCTTTAACGTGACTGTGTGAATCCCGAATTTTTTCGTGCTTTTCTCGTTGAGTTTAAAGCCATTTTCGCTCATGCCTTCTTTGTGGTCATCGCCGTGGCCGTGTTCGTCTTTATGCTCTTCTTTATGCTCGTCTTTGTGTTCTTCCTTGCCGTGCTCATCTTTATGATCATCTTTGTGCTCAGCATGTTCTTCTTTTTTTTCTTTATGCCCATGACCTTCACCGGCAAAAAGAGTCAATGAGCTCATCAAACTAAAAAAAAGAATTGTTTTCATAAAAACCTCTTAGTTTTAAGTCGCTTTCAAAAATTTGATTGCGTGCTTGGATCATAGACTCTAATGAGTCCACATAATTGCGGTAAGACTCCAGGTAAACCAGCGGTGAAATAAGCCCTTGATCAAAGTTCTTTTTCATCTTCTGAAGTTCGCCCTCTTCTTTTTCTTGTCCCAGGTCTTCAAGCAATTTTAAATTGCGGGTAATGCGCTCTTCTAATATGCGCTTTTGTGCCGAAAGCTCTCGCTCTGCAATTTTCTTTTCAACCTGAGCAAGCTCTCTTGAAATTTCATTAAAAGAAGACTCTGAAGTTTTTCCAAACTGAGGGAAATCCATGCTTACAGCAACTCCAATGCGGGTCTCTGAAGATCCTTCTGATTTTTCTCTGGCAAATGTCGGTCCGATTTTTAAATTAGAGATGCGTGGCCTTCTTTCATAATCACTTTGGGCCTTTTGAAACTCAGCTCTATAGGCAAGCTCATTTTCTTTAAGTGAGCCTTGTGACAGATCTTTTGTGCGCCCCTTGGCCTCTTTTAACAAGGCCAGAAGCTCATCATTTCTAAGTTCACAGTCCTGCTTATTCCACCTACTAAGAAAGGCCCTATCCGAAGAGATCTCGTCTTCCAAAGCATTGCGCTTTAAGAGCATTGATTTCTTCATAAGCTTTAATGAAGTCAAAGAAATCTCTTCATCGCGGCTGCGTAAGCTTCGGCGCTCATAATTTTTTAAAGAAGAATCCAAGGCCAGAAGAATGCTGTCGATGCGTTTTAGAAAGTAAGCATTTTGCGAGCGCCTAAAAAGTGCACTGGCCCCTTCAATTAAGCGTTCAGTTTGACTATTTTTAAACTCGATCCCTTTTAATTCACCCTCTGCTTCTGCGCTCTTTTTAAGCAAAGAGTATTTACGGTATTCATCAAGGTTAAAGAGAATTTCGGCCGTTATTTCGTTTTTACCAAAATCATCTTTATTGCCTTCAAAACCAATCCCAACCTCGGGTCTTGGCCTATAAAGTGAGCGCTCTTTCCAGTCGCGGGTATAACGAGAGCTTGCTGCTTTAAATTCTTTTTCTTCTGCTGTGTCCTTTAAAGATACGACAAGTCCTTCAACATTCGTGATGCCGCAAGAATTTGCCTGGACTTCAAAGGAAAGCAGTAATGCCATTAGGCACGCTGATTTCCACATAGTGAATCCTTTATGTCTTAAATTAAATGTCTAAACAGGAAAAACAAAAGGACTAGACTGTCGGTGGTTTTTCGAAAGAAAGGGTGATTTTTGGATAAAATGAGGGAATGTAAACTAAGGCAATAGACTTGATGATAAAATGTGAAGAAAGTGTTTTTGCTTCAAGCTTTTGCACAAACAAGTTGTGGCAAGAAAGTGAACAAATGCAGTGGTGCTCTTCTTGTTGGTCTTTCTGGTTTTGAGCATTCTTAATCGGCTGCTCTTTAGAGATGGAAGACGATGAGTGCTCCTCTGAGCAATCAATATCATTAGGAAAACAAACACTCACACCCATTAATATGAGCGTTAAAGCTAAAAAGCATTTTCCTAAAATTGATTTCATATTTATTAATTATAACTAAAAAGTCTTCGCCATGACTATACTTTTTTCATTATACGTCACAAGTTTTCTTTTTGTGACATTAGGGCCTCCACCAGCAAAGTGGACGTTCAAGTTCTAAAATTCCATTGACCATTGTATCCAAACGGCATTGGGCCTCGGGATAAAAATAAGGGTCTAACTCAACTTTGTCGACAACTGATAAATCCGGGCGATCATAATAAGTCTCAACGGCACTTCCTTCTTCTGTCCTAAAAAACAATCTCTCGTTTTCTAAAACGCGAAAACTTCTGTAGCACATTTCCAGCTCTGATTTTGTTTTAAAACGTTCCTGGCATTTTTGTTCTGTATAAGAATCAAGTGGAGTTGAAAGAGTCACTGGAAGTCTTTTTAAAATTCTTTTAATACAAAACCTTGCTGCAAAATAATCTGCTTGCCCTTCAACCGAAGCACATCTTTTTTCTCCGCACTCTTTTAATGGGGCACTTCCAATCCCATGGCCCAGCTCATGACAAAGAGTCATCGCGACACCTTCAATAGTCATTCCCGGAATGCGGGCGTATCCACCAAAGAGAAAAAGAAAATGAGTTAGTGAACCATTAGGGTCCTGGTAGCTACTATAAGAAGCGTGCCTTTGATCCATTTTCCACCAAAAATCCGCATCACCACCAGTGGGATTGTTAATAATCATCAAAGAGTTTTTTTGACGAAGCTCCTGATCAAACTCCTGATGAAAAACATCGACCAATTTTTTAAACTCAGGGAGACTCACTTGGGCCTGAAGATTTAAGCTAAAGAATGATAAGGTGAGAGCAATAAGTATTTTCATAGGGAGCTAGCTATCACAACACCAGCTTTTGTTGCTAGGGTCCCCTGGGGAAAATCTTCTCCCTTTAACGAAATTCTAACAACTTAGAAAGGCTTAGTCCAAAAGTCTAGGTTTTAAATAAGATTATGTTACTCTTATTTAGATGAAGGCCCTACTCCTCATATCTCTTATTTTATCTTCCCAGATAGCTTCCGCCCAATGCGGAAAACTCCTTAGCGTCGTAATGAAACTCGATCCAAAAACCAAAAAAGCTGAAATTGAAAAAGGGCATTTTTTTAATGAAGAGTTTTGTGACCAGGGGAAAAAAGAAGAGAATGCCAACTTCGATTTAATCCTTACCGATAAATACAAAAAGCCAGTGGCCATGAAATCTATTTTTATTTCGACGTTTACTATTGTTGAAGGATCAAAAAGTAAAAAGGCCATGGTTCTGGGGAATACTAAACTTATTGAAGATGAACAATTTCGAGTTGTGAAGTTTTCTATTCCAGCGACGAGTGTTCACCCTTTCACTTACAAAATCGTTTCCCGCCTGGATAAAAAGGTTTATGGCGAAGGAGAAATAAAATGAAAGTTATGACTCTTTTATTACTTTGCATGAGTGCTCCGGCCTTTGCTTATAAATTTACTGTTTACACAGACCAGGCAGATAAAACGAAGGCCACGGAAGTGATTAACACTTTAAAAAATACTTATCCTTTCAATCAATATGAAATTGATTTTGACATAAAACTTGTTGAGGCCTCAGAGCTCAATTGCGCTCCTCTTCCTGGGATTGATCGCGCGATGACTTGTCAGTCTAGAAATATCGCTCGCGATGCTGCCGCTAATAATATCGATCAAGCAATGATTGTTAAAGATCACCCTGAATACGGTGGAACAGGTGGAAGTATTCCAGTCATGACCTCAAGCTCTCCTGCTTCAATGGCCGTGCATGAATACATGCACTCACTCGGTCTTTGTGATGAATACAAATACGCAGCTTCAGAAACTGAATTTTTCTGTAAGCCTGAAGATGCTGGTCAAAATATGGTTTTCATTGATCCAAACCCCGCTGGTTACAGCTCTGATTTAGATGCGCGCGCTCAGCACATGGGAAGCATTCCATGGGGAAGTGGAATAAAAATGGAAACTCCTATTACCCATGGCTCGATTGAACTCGGAACTGGGGCCATTAGTCAGAATGTGCTCGCTCCAAAAAATAATTCTAACGACCCCACTGTTCTTGGGGCCCCAATTGGTCTTTATGAAGGAAAAACGTGTGCAGAGGCTACTCCTCCTAAAAAGACCTGGCAGCCAGGCGGTGAAGTGACAATCATGGATCAACTTGCAGCAGGGCTTGGTGCTGGGAATGAATACTTAGTGGCAAAAGCTCTGGAATCAAGAGGTGTGCAAAAGAAAATTAAGGTCAGCGAAGAATTCTCACTTTTTGTTAACAATACAAAACGTGAAGCAGAAGCGATTAACTATCTTCCTCACCCTAACTCTAATACAAATTCCTCATCTGTGGCTAAGTAGTTTGCAGCTTTGGTTTTAAAACCTGGTAGGCCATTAGAGAGAGAAGCCCACACCCAAAAATAGTTCCGGTCATAGGAAGTGATGTTCCATTGTGGAAATGGCTCACCATAAAAGATGACACCGAGGCCAGTCCCCATTGTAAACATCCGAATAAAGCAGAAGCTGTCCCCGCTCTATGCCCTTGCATTGAAAGTGCCCCGGCCATTCCATTGGGTGTGACAAAGTTTAAAGTCGATATAAAAATAAAAATGGAAATCAAAAGAACTAAGGCCAGAGAACTTACCATCGGCCCCAGAAAAACGATCAATGAAGCTGCGGCAGCAATCGCAATGGTGTATTTTAAAACCTGATCAATAGAATAGCGCTTTAAAAGAACTCGGTTAATTTGCGAAGCAATGACTAAGCCCATCGCATTGAGACCAAAGATCCATCCATAATAAATTTTGGGGATGCCATAGAGCTCGATAAAAACAAAAGGCGAGCCGGCGATATAAGCAAACATCCCTGCTCTGATGGCCGTCACCGGAATCAGGTAACCGACAAACATGCGGTCTTTTAAAAGTTGTCCGTAAGATTTTAAGGTCGAAGAGATATTTAAGCTATGCAGTCGTTTGAAATGAGTTTCTGGAAGTAAGGCCATGATGGCCGCCAGACAAAAGAGATTTGAAAAAGCGAGAAGGCCAAAGATTGCTCTCCAACCAAAATAATTATTAATGTATCCACCAATTGTAGGAGCAAGGATTGGAGCGAGTCCCATGACTAAGGCCATTGAAGACATAAAGTCAGCAACTCTTCTTGAGTCAAAGAGATCACTTAAAATGGCCCTCGTGATGACCATCCCGGCACATCCACCTAAAGCTTGAAGTACACGCAAGAGAATAAAGATCTCAATATTCGGAGCAAACATGCACCCAATAGTGGCAAAGAAATAAAGAATCATCCCGCCTAAAAGAGGAAGCTTTCTTCCATAGCGATCAGATAGTGGCCCATAAAAAAGCTGCCCTAAGGCCATCCCAATAAAAAAGGACGACATCGACAGTTCTACTTGATCAAATGATGTATGAAATTCTCTCTGAATATCTCCAAAGGCCGGCAGATACATGTCAATTGAAAGCGGATCAAACGCCGTCAAAGCACCAAGTAAAACAACAAAGCCTCTGGAGTCAGTAAATGATTTAGGTTTTAGAAGTGATTCTGAGTTCATACCTAACACTATCTGAACTCAAGGGATCTTTCCATTTCAAATCATAAATACTTATCATAAGAATTTTAAATAACTGATTCGCTGATAATTTATTTAGGCATATTTCATAGGTAATGAATTTCTTTGAATAAATTTAGAAAAAGCTTCCTTGCGATTATCCTGAGCAAACTTAACAGCATCCAGAATATCGTCTAAAGACATTGGTTTCTCAATAATCCTTGCCGGAAATTTTTTAATCACTTCATCTAAAAGTAAGGCCTTCATATTGGCCGTTATAAAGACAAACTGTGAATGGATACTATGATCTTTACACCATTCTATCAATTGTGCCCCAGTCATCTTTGGCATCTTATAGTCCGTCATAATAAGATCAAATTTTTTTCTCTCTAAACAAGTCAGTGCGTCTTCCCCGTCCCTGGCCACCGTCACTTCATGTCCTTCTTCCACTAAAATTTCAAAGATTGTCTCTCTAATCCCTTCATCATCTTCAGCTAATAAAATCTTAAAAATTGGGCCCATTGCATGCCTCCTCATTGCGCTAGTGATTTACAATTTCAATGCCAAAGCGCTCTTCTCAATTATTTTCAAATGTTTGCTCACCTTCAGATTCCCTAGCTGGAAAATTTCCCCATCTCGTCTCCCAACATTCCCTCTGAATCCCTGAACGTAACCAGGTTCTCTGCAGGTATCTCTTTAAAGCTTTCATTGTAAGTAAGCATAGATTCCATTAATATGACTCCATTCATACAAGGACATCTTTCGCCATGAAAAAAACAAATCATGTTTTCCTCATTCTCATGCTCGGCTCTCTGACAGCACTAGGTCCATTTACAATTGATATGTACCTTTCGGCCTTCCCGCAGATGGCGCATTTTTTTCAAACGAGTGTGGCCCAAGTCTCGATGACACTTTCAAGTTACTTCGTAGGCCTTGCCTCTGGACAATTAATCTATGGCGTATTGATGGATCGCTTTGGAAGAAAAAAACCGCTCTATGCAGGTCTTATCTTCTATATCATCGCCTCGATCGCCTGCGCTCTTTCTCCTAATATTGAAATCCTGATCTTCTTTAGATTCCTGCAGGGGTTAGGTGCTTGTGCGGCCAGTGTCGCTGCCTTTGCGATGGTAAGAGATTTATTTACACCGCAAGAAAGTACCAAAGTTCTCTCACTCTTAATTCTTATTTTAGGTGTCTCACCTTTATTAGCTCCAACGATTGGAGGATTCCTCGCCGTGCATTTTAGCTGGTCAGTGATTTTTTATGTGCTGACTGGAATTGCTCTAACTATTCTTTTAGTGATCTCCCGTTTCCTGCCAGAGTCTCACCATGGAGACAAGGCCCACGTTTTAAAACCAATGCCGATTATTAGAAATTATCTTTCTATTATTAAAGAGCCGCAGTTCTATGCTTTCGCTCTTTCTGGTGCAACGGCATTTGCAGGACTCTTTGCTTACCTTGCTTCATCACCAACGATCTTTATGGAAATTTTTAAAGTGACTGAAGCGGCCTATGGATGGATCTTCGCTATTATTGCGATGGGGATTGTTGGCATGAGCCAGTTCAATGTTCCTTTAGTTAAAAGATTTAAAAGCGAGAAAATCTTAATCGGTGCTTTCCTTGCGCTATTAACGGTCAGCCTTGTTTTCTGCTTCTGCGCTTATCACGGTTACTACAATCTCTACTCAGTGATTTTAACCCTCTTTTTATTTCTTGCATGTATTGGTCTCTCCAACCCAAACTCTGCAGCTCTGGCCATGGCCCCTTTTGGAAAGAAGGCCGGTAGTGCCGCTGCCCTGATGGGATTTTTACAGATGGTCTTAGGCGCTCTGGCCTCATTAGGAGTGAGTTTATTAAAAGCTCAGACTCTTCTGCCAATTTCTATTTTATTCGTCGTTGTCTCATCCCTGGCACTTATTATCCTGGCCCTTGGTATGAGACAGATTAAAAATAAAATTGAAGTTTCAGGGGCACAGGATGTGGGGCTTGCCCACTAAATTGCTGCAATGAAAGGTGCTATTTGACCTTTTTGATCAGTGACTAACTGGCCCCAAGATTTTTCTCCTAAACAGCATTTCATTCTCTTAATGCATAGCTCATTAAAAATTTTCTTGGCCCAGCGATTGCTCCCTCGCGTGTACTTAATTCAAAGATCTCGAGGGGGGGGATAAAATGAACCGGTTCATCAAGGCCAGTCTGCTGTGCTGTCTGCTTCAAAGCAGTTTCGTTTTCGCTGATACATCTAAAACTTTTAACTATGAAAACCAGCCAGAAGAAGTTTTCAACCTGGAGAATTATCTAAAAGAAATTAAGATGATTGATCAGGAAGTCAAAGACACTTGTACAAAAAAAGTGCCTTATGAAGAAAACGTCTGCCGTGATGTCACTAAATACAAAAAAGAATGTAAAACCATTCCTGCCCACGAAGAATGTAGACAAGTCAACGATCCGATCTGCCACACAGAAACTCAAATGGAAACTGAATGCCACAGGCTTCCAAGCAGACAAGAATGCCGTCAAGTTCCTAACCGCGTTTGTGGTTATGAAACAAAATATGAAAATGTTTGTGGGACGACTCCAGACCGTCAGGAATGCAGAAACGTTACAGAGCAACAGTGCCGCAATGAAACTCGTTATGAAAATGAATGTAGAACGGTTCCTGGTGAGCAGCAATGCCGTGTTGTCGTTCGCTACAGACAAGAGTGTTCAACAGTCCCAGGTGGACAGCAATGTACGACCGTCCCGGGACGTGTAGAATGCTCAATTGTTAACGGTGAAAACCGTTGTACAAAAATTCCTCCTACGCAACAATGTACAAATGCACCTTCTCGCCAGGAATGCCGTCAGGTTCCTTACGAAGAAAGAGAATGCTCTCAAGGCCCATCTCGTCAGGAGTGTCGTCAGGTTCCAAAAACAGAGCGCGTTTGTGAAAACGTTAACCGTCAGCAATGTACAACCATTCCTGGCCGCTACGAATGTAAACAAGAACCAAAACAAGAGTACGTCTGTCACGATGAAACAAAACAAGAATGTACAACCATCCCAGGTGATCAGGTTTGCCAACAAGTTCCTCGCGAGCGCGAAGTCTGCGAAGACAACTATCAGACGAAGTGTGAAATGGTGCCGGCAAAAGAAGAATGTAAAAACATTCCTTATAAAGAACAAGTTTGTAAGATGGAAACTAAGTACAAAGAAGAAAAGTATGAATGTACAAAAGTAATCCAGGTTCCGCAGGAAAAACTGCTTAAGACTCACAAGGCTGCCATCAAAGTTGAATTCAGTGCTCTCTCTGAAATCTTAGGGCCAGACTTCACAGTTGACCTGGACACAAAAGGGAATGTCACAATTAAAGCGAAGTCTAATGATGGTGAGTACTATAACCGTGGCACGAAGGCCGCTGTCTTTGTTAAGAAAAGTCTCAAGGCCAAAGAAGAAGGAGATGTAAATAATATCGAGGCGAACTACAAAGTGCTGATGATGGACTACAACCGCGAGCTTGGGTATTTGACGACTTCAAGTCTTGAAGGGACATTGAAAAAATACTCTTTTTCTTTCCGTTTAAATGGCAAGATTGATCCAAAAAGAGTGGCCCTTGCTTTAAAGATCACTCGTAAAGATATTATTGAAATTGATAAGGTCATCAGCAAAGGCAATATTTCATATGAGTATGTTGCCAATGGAAACTATACTGTTGTGACTGTCGATCTAAAGGCCGAAGGGGCAAAAGTAGGGTCAATTTTAACAGGAGCTAAAACTGAATTTATGACTAATGTTTCATTCACGCAAAACTATAGTGATGCTGGTGAAATGATTCTCTCTAAAATTCAGGATTTCACCTGGAAGCAATCAAAAGTTTTCTATCTGGAAAAATAATTCAAATACCAAAAGAGCAGGGGCCATCGGCTTCCTGCTCTCTTTTTCATCTTAACGATCTTGGGATTTGACGACATTCTGAAAATGGAAATGCACTCTCTCTTTCTCAGTGGATAACCACAGTTCATCGTGATCAATATTAATGTCGAAATTCATCGTTCTTTCTGCCAGCTCTTCAATATCAAATCCATCGACAACTGAAAGATGAGTGATGTTTAAATGATCAAATCTTCTGATATGCGGTTCAATCGATTCAAACCAAGCTTCGGCCTGATTACCATGATAAGTAAAGAGCGAAACTTTTTTGGCCTTTGAACAGGCCTGCCTAATACGCTTTTCTTCTAAAAGACCTAACTCAATCCAGTGATCAATGGAGCCATCATAATTGATCTTCCATAGATCAGGCTCTTCATCTGTGGAGAGCCCCTTAGTGAACTCTAATCCTTCTTGTGAAAGAAGAGCAAAGGCCACCAAACGATAAATCATTCTGGTGTTGGTTTCTGAAGGATGTTTAGCAATCGTGAGATTGTAATCTTCATAGTGATGAATATTGAGATTGGCGACAGAGAGTCTGACTTTGTGAATTGTTGCTTTTAAGGCCATGGCATAGACTAATCCTTTCACCATGCTTAGGAAAGTAAAGAAAGGAAGGAATACCAACTAATGTTTCAGCACACTTACAACATTTATGATTGTTCAAGTTCTTCCAATAAATACTCTAACCTACTTAAATAATTACCCTTTCCCTCCCTCTGCAACTTTTTCACGAAGCAAGTACAAAAAGTTTCTTCTGTTAGCCTATTCCTAGATCACTTTTAAGGAGACCCCGGATGAAAATTACAACATGTGTACTTGCTCTTCTCATCTCTTTTCAAACGATGGCCGGGACAACTCTCAACCTGGATTACGGGGCCATCCTAAAAGACCTAGAGTCATGTAAGAGATCATTTTATGGGTGCACAGTTGAGCAAGAACTCGAGATTGCCAGATTCAGGGGGACAGTTCTTGATTCATACACATTAGATAATTATCTTTCACAAGATAAAGAAAAATCCATCTTCGTTCCGCTAGCTTTAGACAACTCAGAACTCTTAACTCTAGCAGCGGCGACAAGTTTAGGGATTGTTGCTTTTTCCAACGACCAGGAAATCATGAATGTTGTTCAGTCACATAAATCTAATATCACGGAGCCTCTGGCAACAGTTGGTAATTTTCTTGGAACAGGACAAGCAGGACTAGGAATCGCAGCTGGCTCATATTTTCTTGGAATGTATTTCCAAAACAACAAATTAAAGAAGGCCGGGCTTTTTATTGTTGGGGCCTCTCTCGCCTCATCAATTGCCACAGGAGCAGCTAAAGAGGCCTTTAGAAGAGAGAGACCAAATAAAGGAGATGGACCGTACCAATTTTTTAAAGACGGTAATAAGTCATTTTACTCAGGCCACACGGCCCAGGCCTTTACAGTTGCAACTGTGATCTCTGAAATGTTTAAAGAAGACTATCCGGTTGTTCCTTACGTTGCCTACGGTATTGCCGCTATTACTGCCTATGCACGCATGCACGATCAGGCACACTGGGCCTCAGATGTTATTATTGGAGCTGTTGCTGGCCACTTAATCACAAAGCTTGCCCTTAATGCCATGACTGGAAACAAAGAGAATAGATCTGGAATTGAAATCTACCCTGGCGTGGATGAGCGCGGGAATTTTATGATTTACCTTGAATGGAAAGGTAAACAAACTCAGGCACCACTAAAATGTTCAAAAATGCCTGAAGGGATGAAAAAAGTTGAGGCGTGTTTAGCAGAAGGTTTTGCAAAGGCCGCAAGATAACAGTTTTAATAGTGCCTGCCCCAAAGGCCGGCACTATCAATCAATTCAATTAACGAATCTTATTAAAAAATTCCACTAAGTTATCTGCCATCGTATCCTCAAACACTGAAGCAGTATGAGTACAAGAAGTTAGCAAGCTTACTTTTGACTCAAACTCTGTAATCGTTTTCACATTAGTCGTTTTATCATTTGCCGTATAAGCAATTTCAATCGTCCAGACTCCATTTTCTTTTGAAATTGTCGAAAGATCCATCGATTTGATGACGACTTCAACAGGTGTTCCATGATCTGATAATTTTTTAGCAGAAATTAACTCTTGCTCGAAAATCTCTCTCACAAATGTTCCAACTGTATTTCCTCTAGGCATACTGAATGTCGTTGCCCCACAGCTCATCAGGTCACTGTTTAAAATTTTTGTAATCTCAGGAGTGGCCCCCTTAATTGTTAGGATCTGAAACATCCCCGCTGTTTTAGCAATTTCAAGAGAGTTCTTTGTTGAAGGTTTATGTGGCTTTAGGCCCATTTCTGCACAGCCAGCTAAACTTAGGCATAGGAGGCAGACAAGCAGTTTAAAAGTGTTCATTGTTCGTCCTTTGGTTGATGATAAATCTCAAAAGATTTTCACATTTTTCCAAAGGGCAAACAACAATAAAAATACCAGACGCTAAAAATCAACCACTATTATCTTGGAATCTCTTCTATATCAAGATCAAAGATGACCTTATCAAAATTCATGAACTCAGTGACGCGATAACAATAGTTAGAATTTTTAAAGTACCTAAAAACTGAATATTTTTTACTTGGATCTAAAATTATCCCTCTGTCGTAAAAAAACTGCTCATTAACACCATCTGGATAAAATTCTTTCGCTTTAAGGAAAATCTCGGACCTGATATCCATCGCATCTTTGGCCACAATATTTTTTTCAATAAAGCGATTTGTATTTGAGTCAAATTCTGCATAGGCACTCCCCAGATTTCCATTGATCAGCTTTGAATAATGAATTGCCAACTGATCCTTTGACTCTGAGAAAAAATAAAAAGTCGATTGCAAATCAATGGACAAAGAATTACTAACAGCATTAATGATAGTATCGTGCCTATTTTCAAAGATAAGCTCAGGCAATTCCGGAGTACGTTTTAAAAGGTAAATTCGATCTACATCACTACGTTGGATAGCAAGAAGGATTTTATCTTTTACTGTAATAACTTTAGCATTTTCTACGGATATAGAGGTGTCATCAATAATGGCTGGCAGATTGTATAAATGCTCCTCAAAACTGCCATCGATATACTCTGAGAACTTGGCAACGAATGGGGCAGATGAAGTATCAACTTCAACAATCATTTTAGAGGCATCATTTTTATTGGGTATCATATTAGGCAAAAAGAAATTGTTATTACTCATTAGATAAGTCGCCAAAGTGCTTGCCGTTTGATTATCAAACAAATGCATTAACTCATCACCATTTTCGTCATAAGTTATGAAATAAACATATCTGTCATTTACACTAGCAACACCATATACCACCAATTCAGTGAACATTCGATTGCCCTGGACATCCTTAATTTCCGTCTTAACCCCGTTTTCACCAACAAGATAAGAATGAGGCTCCCCCGTATTAGAATCAATCTCGGCCGCATAAATGTTGTTTCTGAAGACAGTTACGTAATCTGTAAAAGTTGTCCTTATTCCAAAATCAGACAATTTATTTGTAGCAAGTGTCTTTATTAGGTTTTTATCTACCACATACACTGCACCAGGCTCGTCTTTATTATAAATAACATTTCCATCAACGATTTCAAATTCCAGAACAGACGTATCTACCAAGACAACGTTCTCTGTCTCCATGTCAATTCTCATTAATTCGTAATTAACATTTAAGTAGTAAAAATAACGATCATGATATTTGGTGATTAAAGTTCCATCGCCATTAAGAATACGTCGGGTCAGAGGAATCTTTCTTTCTTTATCTTGTTCAAAAATAACTAGGTCATAATAATCATTTTGTCCGTAAGCAAAGAGTGTTTTGTTTTTATAAGCATATAAATTATAAATTTTGCTGTTATTAACTCTTGTAAAAGCATGCTTATATTCATTCCCTTTTATATCTTTTATCGTGACATCTACATCCTTATCAGTAAAAGTCACAATTCCAAGCAATGAGTTCTCTCCCGTCAGTACTGTATCACTCTTAGTTCCTGTAAAGTTGGCGTATGCGGGTTCCCATGCAAAATCCAGATTCAAAAGACTATTTACTGAAGTGACTTCAGATGATACATGGCTCGTGAGATCAGCTTTATATAGCCTCACTCTGTCTGCTTTTGCCAAATACAATAGATCGTTTCCATATTTTTTAAATTTAATCGGCGCTAAAAATGGTTCTTCAGCAGAGACTTGCCCCATTCTATTTAAGTTATGATTTTGATCAATACAATATGGTACATAGGTATTTCCACTCTTTCCAGAAAAGCAAAGATTTTCTGAATCAGAATAAAATGAATACTCCACAGGTTTAAAATTATAAGCAAAAAATGTATCAAACTCCAAATCGGCCAGTTCCACTATTTTTTGAAATTTTTCACTCTCGTTTGGTCTAAAGCGGTAAAGATTGACCTTCTTTTCGACCGTATCATAAGCTTTAAAATACAATGAACCATTTAGATTGAATCCTTGAAAATTTGAGAATTCATCACACCTAATTGTTCCAAAATCATAATACTCTGTCGTTGCATTTCGAATATCGTCCAGATTTGTTTTATACAACCCTAAAGCTCCTGCATAACTGTCAGGAGAACACATAAAATAATAAATATCCTTATCAATTAAAAATCGATATCTACTAAAAGGCACATTATTTGATGATCGATCATAGCCTGGTAAAGTGACGATTTCAGATGTAGAAGTCCCCGTGTAGATAGTTACCTCTCCATCACCAGAAACATTCACCAGTTCATTATTTAACCACCTAATCCCAACTGAATCATCTCCATTTTTTATCCAGCTCGCTGTCACACTATTGCCATTGATGCGAACATATCCTATGTTTCCCCAGACACCTACTCTTAAGTACAAATCACTTCCTACAAAAAAATGAGTCCAAGCTAGTGGCAATTCGGTATCCGCATAATACAAATCAAGAGTGACAGAATTAAAAACAGTCTTATCGCTATAATTAGAAAGATTAATTCTCGTTAATCTTGATCCTGTCGTATTGGCACAGTATAAATACCCACGGATAATAACCATCCACGGATCTCTAGCGTGTTGAGTGACACATGGAAGATTTGTCTGACCTATAAAATTGACAGGAGTAGGATTGGCGTCATTTAAATTTAAATAATATGTCCTGTATTTGCCTTCTTTTATTTCTTGTTCAGTATATGCTTTAAAAACCCAAAAATTTTCATCGTAAACGATCGTCTTAATTTTTTCTGCACTAATCCCAAGATCTATTTTTCTTGTTGTATAATTTGAATCAACTGTCGTAATCGACACAGTTGGATCATTATTCTTAGTGACTGTACGTTTATATTCAACGAATTCAGAGCTCGATGATGAAGAGTCTTCATTTCCACTGCCAATTAATTTTGAAAGTAAATCAACACTGATCTTACTGCTACACCCAGACAGAATTAAAAGAATGAAAAGCATGCTAAACAAATTGAATCTGTATCGAATGAACATTTCTTTAAAACCCCGACCTTAAGTATTACCGACTAACTTTCTTATCGTTGAAATACCGGAGAGCTTGAATCAGTTTGCCATAGAATACACCCTCTTCCGGACTACTCCTTAAGGAGTATTAAACAAATAAAAAAGAGAATGTTCAGTAATTCTATTGAGCGTGTGTTTTGAATTTTACAAAATACGAATGCTTATTCTGCATATAATGAAAGCGTGATGAGAGAGACCTAAACAAAGAATAATAAGAATGTGTGACAAAAGAATATTTTTGTCACATTCACATCTATGAGAACTGACAAGAAAATGTCTCAATGAAAGCCCTTTTCATTGAGACATTACAAAAGATTTTATTGTTCCAGCGTACACCCAAGATCAGCAAGCTTCACACGCTCTCCTAGTCCCCACCAGTAAAGCTTCGCTTCTAGTGTCTTCACATCAATATCAAGCTCATACTCAAGAGAAAGATCCAGGTAGAAAAAATACCCAACTTCACTCTTCCCCACAAGCTCTGTTTCATATTTCATCGCCGGCCCATGTTGATCATATGAACTAAGTTCAAGTTCCTCAACACTAAGACTCCACGAACGAACCTTTTCAACAAAAGTCAGTTTCGAATTCATCTTTAAACTTAATTCTTCATTTTGATTCTTAGTTAAGCGAGAAACTTCACACTCAAAAGCACGGAAGCCTTCTGCAAAGACAGATGTCGAAAATAGAAATGCAGCAATCAATACTAGATTTTTCATATGATCCCCTTTGTTTTGCGAGCTTGGTATCAAAGGGGATTAAGAAAGTAAAATGAGTTTGTTGGTTTGTGAAGCAATTGATGGTTTTGTGAAAAAAGGCTGCTAAAAAAAGCAGTTTCCATCAGGTTTTTTTTTAATAATTATTTGTAATATTTCATAACACTTAAAAAAAAAGGAATCTAAACAACAATAAATCATATTCGATTTTTGCTACTTGGAAATCACTTATCCCAAGGTAGATTTTAGAACTACCAATTTTCTGTTCTTTCAATGGAATATATACTAAAAAGATGTTTCGTTTAGGTTTCGAAAAAACAAGCGAAACCAAGTACTTAAAAAAACCTACTTGTTCACGTATTTCTTTTCTTTTAACTTCAATCAACTCTTGCAATCTACCCTTATAAAGATCTTGAATAGTACTTGCTTTGTCCACAGAAATACTTACTGGATAGTTTTTGATGTATGTATCTTTTGCTTGGAAATTTATATTAAAACGATACATCACATTTGCGCTGAACTTAAACTTCATATCGTACCCATCCTTAGTCTTAGCACTTGAACTACCTTCAATTTTTGTATTTCCTAAGAAAAGTGGCTCCAAGATCATGAATTTCGTGCCTGGATTTAGAGCTTTTATTTTATAATTCACGTATGACATTTCATCCGTTTTTGAAAACGTTTTTTTCAAATCATCTCTATCAAAACTGCCAGTAACTCCCATTTCTAGATCATTTAGTTTTTCTCTTTGAAAGATATCTTTGTACTGAAATGTTAAGATTAGTGATTCTGAACTTCTTTCACCTTCTGATTTCAAGATAAAAGGTATACTTGCAATTACTGGAGTAGTTTTTTCAGAAAGCTCACTAGCGCCTATTATTACTTCCAGAGGTTGATTCTCTGGTAATAAATAATCTCCTATATACACTCCTATTTTTGATTTATCGAATGCCCCTGAAAGCTCAGCGATTCTCCAATCACTTCTTAATGTTGCGACTAGAGAAACAACCGCAATCAGAGTAGATATTACCGTTAATATATAAGTCCATAACTGATGTTTATCCATTTCCGATACCTTTATTTTTGATTTGTCATTTCTTTTTGAATTACGACTTGGGCTTTATCTCTTTCAACTTGTTCTTGATCTACTCCATAAGAAATAATTCTCTCATTTCTGAATGAAATTTTAAAAGGAACTACTTTATTATAGGTTGCTTGCGGATTATAGTTTTCATATAGTCGATAATGCCAAAACTCTCCTTTTTCACTCGCTGACACAGAATCAGGTTTTAGTAATATCTTTATGACTTCATCTTTTTTCTGACCAATCTTTAAATTAATAGTATTCGACAGCGACAACTTACTGGCAATTAATGCATTTAATTCAGCAATATTTTTTTGCTTCTCTTTTTCTGCCAATGCCTCTGCTTTTATTTTTTCTTCCTTTTGTCTCTTTGCTTCTTCTTGTTTTTCCCCAGTCAAATACTTCATATGCTCATCCATTTGCGCGCACGATACAAATACCAACATAAGAATTACAATAAATGGTCCCTTCATAAAAACTCCTCTTAATGATATATTTGAATCGGAATTTTCCACTAAATGCTAAAGAGCAAATGTTGATGATTGTAATATGTTTTTTAGAATTCAATTTTTTCAGAAATTATTCAGTTTCTAGGCGCGAGAGCGCGAGCAAGAGGGAGCATACTCAAATGTATGTGACCGATTGTGAGCAACCGAGCAACGACGAAAATGGATGATTTCTGGAAAAATTGGAGGAGACGGGCGGATTTGAACCGCCGGCTTTACGGTTTTGCAAACCGTTCCATTGGACCACTCTGGCACGTCTCCATTGGAATTAAAAAGATAAGGGGCATTCTGCTAGAACACCCCTCATATGTCAATGATTTTTAAAGAAAAAACTATGCTTCGCGGATAACGTACTTATCCTTGCCTTCATCCACCATCTCTTTAAGTTCCTTACCAACTTTGAAGAATGGTACTTTCTTAGGTGGAACTTTTACGATTTTCCCGGTCTTAGGGTTGCGGCCTTCGTACGCTTTATAGTTTCTGTTAGCAAATGACCCGAAGCCTCTGATTTCGATTCTCTCGTCCTCGTAAAGCGCCTTAATCATGCTGTCGAATGTGATATTGATGATTGTCTCAGCTTGCTTGTGAGTAAGGTTAGCTTGTTTTTCAAGAGCTGCAATCAAATCTGCCTTAGTCATGGCCTGTCTCCTTAGAGTAATTAAATGCTATGTGATCTCTATCGGTTAGATCAAAAAGAAACTTTAGTTAGCCTCTAAATTAAGGCATCTTCCAATATCTCACTGCCAGCTACAAATAGGCTAACCTATTAAAATCATAGAATCAATCCTTAGTTTTCGTTTTTATTAAGGCAATCACCTCCAGAGGACTAAAATAGAGGTAATGAAAAGCATTAAAGTTTGAAACGCAGAAGTCGATTAACTAACTAGGAATTTGGAGAACTTTAATATCCGTTTATGAAAAAGATAAAATTGCCTGCACACTTTTTATCTGTCCTGATTATGTCCGCAACTCTTGTGGTTGTGAGCTCATGTATTGGTGATCAGTCTGTGGCAAAAAGAAGAGGATATGTAAAAGACTTCTCTACTACGACAGGCAACAGTGGTTGCGACTCTAGTTACCTTATCTACTCTAAACCTTATGACACTTGTACAACTGCATGTTCTGATGGCTACCACCTGGCGAGCCTTGATGAACTCTCTGAAGTAAAAAAAGAACTGGTGGACTCTGAAGGTTATACGATTGATGGTGTAAGCGCGACAGACATCCTGGCAAGAATCAACAACTCAGCAAACATTTGTGTGGCCGATGTCATTAAAGACGAAAGACCAACAAACGCAATCGATATCAAGAGTGACTTCTGTTCATGTATTAACGGTAAATCAGATATTATCAACAATTGTGATTCTTTCTGTGCGGCCAAAACACCTACAGATCAGCCAATCCTTTATGTTAATACCATCATGGGAACTGATATCGCTCTTAACACAAAAATCGGAAACCTTCACAACTGGTGTACAGTCCAGTTGACAGAAGACCAGACAACTCCAGGGTGTTCACTAATTGCAACTGATGGAACAAACACTGTCAGTCTTCAAATGACAACATCTGCAGGTTCAAACTCTTTTAGTGCGAACGTTTCTACTCTTACTAGAAATAAAACATGGCTTTTAAAGATTCAGGAAACAAAGGCGGGCTCAGGTGCTCAGTCTAAAGAGTTCCAGATTAGAAGAATCAATCAAGCGTCTGATACGACAACTGGTGTATTAAAAGTTACACCGATCAATCAATACACTTGTATGACTTACGGTGGAAAGGTCGATAACTCTGGTAACATTATCAGAACAACATTTGCCCGCATCTTCTATTACTTTGCGGCCAATGAAACTCCGGCCCCTATTCCTCCTGCTGGTGGAACAAATCAATCACAAGTTGTTTGTCACGATGAGCAGCTTCACGGTGTAACCGACTCTGCTGAATGGGATCGCCTGGAACTCATTCCTGGGGCCTATTCAATGTGGGATAAGGCCGACACTCGTTTTGTGGCGAAGGCCGAAAACAACAACAAATTAACAATCAATAAAACATTAGAAGAGCGTCTCCTGAGTGATTACAACATCACTGCAACAATCGATCTCTTCAGGCTTCTAAGCTACCCTAACCGTCCGACAACAACATCAACTTCAAGTGCTAATATCCCACTTGGATACATCATGGTGCCATTCTCTGATGCGACAACTGGAAAGACATACTGTCCGACAGCTACTCAGTTTAACGGGACTCAGCCGCTCTTAAATCTTCTGGGCGAGTTTATGGACGATACTGAAGGTCTATACCTGGCAGAAAAAGAAGCTGAGACTATTCAAGATGGATCGACTTACAAAACACTATACGGAACAATGTTTGTTCGCGAGACTACTTTAAATAATTACGGTTTCTACATTGAAAACGGAATTAAGATTAAAGCAAACGCAGCAGCAATGCATACGAAGACGATTTATTTCTACTGGCCAACGAGCACAACAGCTGATCCTCTGACTCAAGGGGGAAGAAAGCTCTTTACAGTGCGCACGCCAAGCACGCTTAACGGGAACGTTCCAACAGGGCAAGCAACAACTGAAGCGACGACTGATAAGCGCATTGGTTGTGTGCCTAAATCTTAAATTCTAAAGAAATGTTTTTTTGAAAACCTTCGCCGCTGGCGTAAGTTCTTTGGCGTAGAAGTAGTAAACCACTCCTATTCTTAGGGCCATCATAAAAGTCACACGGATTAAGAAGTAAAAAGCGGCCTTAATAAATGACCTGCCCTCTCGGTGCATGATTCGTTTTAAAATAAATCCAAAAATAACAGTAAAAAGCATCACACTTCCAAACTGGATGAGGCGCTCTTTATTTTCGACGATCTTAACAACAGACGGGATACTCTCCTTGTCTTTAATTAAGCGAACGGCATAAAGGGTGATATTGGGAAATTGGTCCATGTAAGGACGAACTGGAGACTCTCTTGTCCCTTCATCCAGGCGCTTTAAAAGTTCTGCTTCAGAAAGCTTCTGTAAAGGCTCCAGGGCCACTCTGACAGACTCAGCATAAGAAGCATTGGCCTTCTTAAGTTCTTCTTCTTTTTTGGCCTGATAGTGACGGGCCCTTTGGATTGATTCCTCTTTGGCCTTTTCCAGAACATCGCTCGGGCGCATTTCTTCAATGTCGGCCTCTTTAACTTCCGTTGTAGCGGCGTCTTGCTGAATATTATGGATCTTGCCAGAGTCTTCCAGAACCTTCTCAGAATCAGTGTTATAGCGTTTTAAAAGCTTCTCCAGGTCCTGAGTGTCGTGCTCCTCTATTTCCTGGGTCTCTGCTGTAGGATTTGAATCTTGTGCTTTGGAGTCTTGAGAAAAAGACAGGCCTCCCCATGAGAGGAGGCCTGTCAGTATAAGAAGATGAAATAGATTAAGCTGTAGCTTTTTGTGCATTTCCACTTTTCGATTTTCTTGTCAGTTCATCAATAAACAGAGTCGTTGAAGCGGCAACATAAACAGAAGAGTATGTACCGAAGATGATACCAATTGACATCGCAAGGAAGAAATCTCTTAGAGCAGCACCACCGAAGAAGTACATTGAAGCCGCTACAAGAAGAGTCGCTACCGAAGTAAGGATCGTTCTTGAAAGCGTGTCGTTTACCGCGTCGTTGATGTGTGTTCTTAAGCTCTTCGTCTGGTCGCCATGATCTTCGTGCTCGCGGATACGGTCGTAAACGATAACGGTATCGTTAACTGAGTAACCGATGATTGAAAGAAGGGCCGCAACCGTGTGTAGAGAGAACTCTGAGCCAACAAATGATAAAACCCCGGCAACGATAATAATATCGTGAAGAAGTGAAACCATTACTCCTGGAGCATAACGGAAGTCGAAACGAATCGCCATGTACACCATGATCGAAAGAATCGCCCAGAACATCGCTTTTACAGCCGACATACGAAGCTCAGCTCCGGCCTTTGGACCAACGATATCGACTTTTCTAATCTCTGCCGTGTTATCGGCAAAAGATGTGTGAAGAGCTTGAGTTAGCTTTTCTGTTGTTGCGTTTAGTGAAGCTTCATCAGCTGAAACCTTAATTAGGATTTCGTTATCCTGAGGCTGGCCGATAGTTTGTACGCTGGCATCGTGGAAGCCTGCTTTACCAAGAACATCACGAACCGTATCCAGGTGAACTTCTTTAGAGAACTTCGTTTGAACTTCCGCTCCCCCTCTAAAGTCTACACCGTATTCTGTTTTATAAAAAATCCCATAAAGACAAATAAGCGTGATGATCAGAGAGAACGTCATTACGTATTTACGTTTCCCCATGAAATCAATCGTCGTACCGTGTTTAATTAACTCGATCATATAGAATTACTCCAAACTTTAAATTAAATACTCAGTTCTTTAGCGTCTGTTTTTTCCATATATAGTTCATATAGGATTTTTGAAACATAGTACGCTGTGTATACCGTAACCGCGATACCGATGAGAAGCGTGATCGCGAAACCTCTGATTGGACCTGTACCGAAGTTCAGTAGGCAGAAACCTGCTGCTGCTTGAGTGATGTGGGCATCAAGGATCGTCCAAAGGGCCGAGTTGTATCCCATATCGAAAGCTTTGTAGCTGCTGATTCCTTTTCTGACTTCATCCCTGATCTTCTCAAAGATAATAATGTTGGAGTCGACGGCCATCCCTACTGTCAGCGCGATCCCTGCAATCCCTGGAAGGGTAAGTGTGGCATCAATCGCAACTAAGATAGCTACGGTGAAAAGAACGTTTAATAAAAGTGTCACGATCGCAATTACACCTGAGAACTTGTAGTAAACAAGAGCAAAAAGGAATACGAGACCACAACCAATATAAGAAGCAACTTTTGCTTTCTCAATTGAGTCGTTACCTAAGTTAGGACCAACTGTTCTTTGCTCAAGGAAATCAAGCTGAACAGGAAGAGCACCAGCTCTTAAGACAAGAGCAAGGTCGCGGGCTTCAGTCATTGTCTTATTGAAGTTTGCTCCACCACCTAAAGTGATCTGAGCGTGTCCACCGGCAATTTTCCCCTGAATCATTGGAGCTGAGTAAACGTTACCGTCAAGAACAACGGCCATTCTGCGGCCTACGTTTGCACCAGTTGTTTCTTCAAAGCGCTTAGAGCCTTGAGTTTTAAATTCCATAGAAACGTATGGCTGGTTTTTTTGTGGGTCGATTTGAACGCGGGCGTCTGCCAGGTCATCCCCAGTAATTCTTGGAGTCGCTTCAATCACGTAAGGAATGTTAAGAGACTCGTCGTGAGTTGGAGATTTTTCGAAAGCAAGTTCATGTCCTTCAGGAATGTCTTTTGCCAGGAATTCGTTCATTTTTTTGATGTATTCAGAGAAGCGCTCGCCTTTTTTATAAACGATGCCTGCTGCTTTTGCTTTTTCCATCCATGCTTGAAGAGTTTGCGGAGGGATTGTGTCGTTTACGATTTTGAATTCAAGCTTAGCTGTTTTACCAATAAGCTCTTTTGCTCTTTCAATATCGCGAACACCTGGAAGCTGAACAACGATTCTATCTTCACCTTGAGCGATAATTTCTGGTTCTGTAACCCCGAATTCATCGATACGGTTTCTGATAACTTCGATTGATTTACCTACTGACTGCTGCTCAATTTGAGTCTTAACCGCGTGGGCCATAGCAATCTCTAGTTTTTCACCTTCTTCTTTAGTGATTCTGATTGTATTGCCAAAAATCGTTTTGATTTTTTTCTTGGCATTTTCCATGTCAGAAGCTTTGTTAAGAGCAATGGCCTGTTTTGGGTCCATTGGGTCTGTGGCATCAAGAGCACCGATTGTTACACCGATCTCTTCATCTTTTAGAAGTGATTCAATCTTTCTGGCACTTGTCTGGATTTCATCGCGATAAACTTTTTTAAAGTCGATCCCTAGAACCATGTATAGACCACCTTGAAGGTCTAGACCTAGATTGATTTTTGATTTGACCGGATAAGATCCATTTTCATCAAACTTCATCACTGTTGGTAGTAATACGATTACCGCTGCGGCAATAAGAACGAGTAGTACACTGAAGCGTACCCACCAGTTGGTCTTCATCAAAAAACTCCCTTTTAATAGACAAAAGTAACTATACTTTCTGGATGTACCAGAAAGTATAGTTGATATATTTATGAAATTGCAAGAACGGTTTTATGATTGCTTTGTAGATTCAGATGAGTCAGTTTTGGCTTCAGGTGATTCGACTTTTTGAGCAACAACTTCTACGTCTGCCTTTTTCCCCTGCTCAGCTGGGGTATGAGGCTTGTTGATCTCGTTCATCATTTCGTCGCGTGCTTTTTGAAATTCACGCACTGCTTGACCAAGACCTTTTGCTAGTTCTGGGATCTTTTTCGGCCCTAGAAATAGGATCGCGATCACAAAAATTAATAATAATTCACCAGCACCTAATCCAAACATATAAACTCCATGTTTTTATTTTTTAGCAGACTCAGTAAGAGTTTTATAAAGACCACCAATCTGGTTCTTTAAAACTTTGAAACGTACGCCTTCAGAAACTTCTACAGTCACTACTGTATCAGTAATTCCGTGAACTGTCCCGATAAGGCCAGATTTAGTATAGATTTCATCTCCCTTAGCTAGTTTTTCTAGCAGGGCCTGCTCTTCTTCATATTTTTTCTTCTGTGGTCTGATCATAAAGAAATAGAAAATAACAAAGACAACAACTAATGGAAGAAATTGCATAATTGGGTTTTGCGCTGGAGCTGCACCTGCTGCTTGAGCAAACGCATTAGTTGACGAAAGTGCTACGATAGCTAAAAGTGATTTTAACATTTTGATTCCTTAAACTTTTAAGTGGTTAGTTCCACATATTTGATGTGTAAGAGTTATAAAACGATGAGTAAAACTCGTCAAACTTATCCGCCTTAATCGCTTCTCTTGCATCACGAGTCATTTGCAAATAAAAATACAAGTTGTGATACGTGATCATGTTGCCGGCCAGGTATTCTCCGACTGTAAACAAGTGACGAATATACGCACGGCTATATTTGCGACAAACCTTACAATTACATTCTGGATCTGGTGGAAGAAGATCTTCTTTAAAGCGTTCTTTTTTAATGTTTAGAGGGCCACCTTTTGTGAGGAACTGCCCGTTTCTGGCATTTCTTGTTGGAAGAACGCAGTCGAACATATCAATCCCTGCGCGGATTCCGTTTAAGATGTCTAATGGCTTTCCAACGCCCATTAAGTAGCGCGGCTTATCTTCTGGCATCGTGTGCACAAAATTATCTAGGAAGCTCACCATCTCTTCATTTTTTTCACCGACAGAAAGCCCACCAAGAGCAAAGCCTTCGAAGTTCATTTCTTTGAGTCTTTCCATGCATACAGTTCGCAGATCATGATGTAACCCACCCTGGATAATCCCAAAAAGATTTTGATGGTCTTTAAGTTGATAATCGCGGCAGCGTTTGGCCCATCTTAGAGTGAGCTCCATGCTTTCTCTCAAACGATCTTTTGTCGCTGGAAGCGCTGGGCATTCATCAAAGTTCATAACGATATCTGAACCTAAGGCCCTTTGAATCTCCATTGATTTCTCTGGAGAAATTAAGTGTCTTGATCCATCTAAGTGCGATTGAAAAGTGACTCCTTCTTCAGTGACTTTGTTCATCGAAGAAAGAGAAAAAACCTGGTATCCACCAGAGTCGGTTAAAATGGCGCGGTCCCATTTCATGAAACCATGCAGGCCTCCGCCTACTTTTTCAATCAGCTCATGACCCGGACGAAGATACAGGTGATACGTGTTTCCCAGAATGATCTGAGCGTTCATCTCCTCTAGTTCTTCCTGCCACATAGTCTTAACTGAAGCACGCGTTCCTACCGGCATAAAAATCGGCGTTTCGATCTCTCCGTGGGCAGTTGTAATCACACCTGCGCGGGCCTTTTTTGATTGAGCGATTTTTTTAAATATCTTTTTTTCTGTTGTCATAATTACCTTAAAATCAACATGGCATCGCCATAAGAAAAGAAGCGGTATTTTTCTTTAACCGCAAGCTCGTAAAGCTCCAGGGTCTTGTTTCTTCCAATAAGAGCTGAGACTAACATAAGAAGGGTAGATTCGGGGAGGTGAAAATTAGTGATAAGACCACTGACGCTCTTCACATCTACGCCTGGATGCAAAAAGATCTGGGTTTTATAGTGTTCATTGGGAGAAATATCTTTCCCATAACTCGACTCAAGCACTCTTAAACTAGTCGTCCCTACCGCAAAAACGTTTTTAGCGTTTCTGATTTTCGATAAATTTTCTTCATCAACAAAATACTCTTCCGAGTGCATGACGTGATCTTTTAAATGGGCCACCGTCACCGGCTTAAATGTCCCAAGGCCAACGTGAAGAGTGACAAACGCGCGCTCAACATTGGATTCTTTTAATTTCTCCAAAAGGTCATTGGTGAAATGTAATCCTGCGGTAGGTGCGGCCACAGAGCCGGTGTGTTTTGAATAAACCGTCTGGTAATTTTTTTTATCTTCTTCATCACTTTCCCCTTTTCTAATGTAAGGAGGAATAGGAATAAGCGCATGGGTCTCAAGGTAATCCAGAAGATTTTTAAATCCAGCAGGAAGACTGACTTTTACGCCGAACGTTCCATCGGAGAAGATTTCAGAAACTTCCACTTTCATCTCAGCGGCAAAAGTGTATTCATCTCCGATATTTTTTTTCGATCTGGTTTTGATCAACGCCGGATAACTTCCATTTTGATTGGTTTCATGTGAAAGGAAAAAAAGCTCGGCCTTGCCGCCACTTTTTTTATTTCCTAAAAGCCTTGAAGGAAAAACTTTGGACTGATTAAACACGATCAATGAATCGGCCGGAAGGTACTTTGGAAGATTATAAAAATAATCATGAGTAACCGTGTCCGTCTTTTGATTATAGACCATAAGGCGCGACTGATGGCGGTTAACACCATCGACGGGTCTTTGGGCAATCAACTCTGGAGGTAGATCGTAGTGGTACGACGATAATAACAAGTCTTCTGGATAATTCTCTGGGTAACTCATGAATAATTAATTAGCATGAATGATTTCCATTGGCCCTTTTAAAAAATCCAAATGTGTGAAAAAATAATTGTATGTTAAAGAAAAGACTACTTTTAACATTCATTATCTCATTCGGGGCCATCGCTTCAGAGGCGCCATACCCGGATTTTGAGGCCGAGCTTCGCGCCCTGGAGACCAATCAGCTAAAAGCTGAAGAACTCCAAATGAGAAACGTTGATGCTGTGACGGGCGTTCTAAACGAGAGCGACCTCATTAGCGATGACGTCTCGACCGGACAGGCCGGAATTCAAAAAGAGACCCTAAAACCCGTTTTAGAGGCCAAAAAAGCTCCTGAGACATCTGTTAAACCTCGCCGAATCAGAGCGAGATAATGTCACTAATCCAAACGGCCAGCTGTCTAAACTTTAGACACCCTTCTTAAAGTTCCCCCGGCAATACCACAATAAAACATCCCCCAGGACTAGGCATCCGCTTTGCTTAAAGCATTGATAAGTTATACCACTTAATCGGAGCTCCATTTATGAAAACATGGGTTTTATCTGCCTCTGTACTGGTCTTTTCTCCAGTTGTCCTGGCCGCTAAAAAAACGCCCTTAGAAGAGATTAAAGAGCTTCAGACAAGCCTGGTTAAAAGCAAAAGCTCAATCGATAATCTGCTTGCTAACCGCGCTCATGTTATTCCAAACGAAAATTACACTCAATCGGCATCCTCTGTTGTTCGACAAGTCTCACTCGCTGCCATTAGAGAAGGAGAAAAAGAAAATGTCTTCTTTGGCCCCGAAGCGATGGCCAGCTTAATTAAAAACAGCTCAACCGTTTACAAAGAAGAATCCGCACTCCGCGATGCTAAAGAAAAAATTTACTCATTGGCCGTGGTTAATCCTGATCATTTAAAAGTTTTCCAAAAAGCACAGGAAGAACTAAAAAAAACACTTAACGAAGAAGACCGTGTCAGTAGAATTCTTGGAAAATACATTGAGTATTCAATGAAGGCCCAAAGGTATATCACTTTTAAAGAGGCCGATCAGCTGTCAAACCAGATCGCTAAAATGAACAGCGATCTGCAAGAGCTAGAAGAGCTCTCAGTAAAACTCTCACTAAAAGAGCAGGCCGTTCTTACAAACTTTCAGAAATCAATGAACGAATGGATGAATAAAAAACTGGTGTTTGTCACTGTCGCCAGAAATGGTTTTGCCATTGATATGAAAAAAGACTTTTACGTCTACATTCCGGGCGTCAACATCGTCAGGTCTGCCTACTTAAACAAAGATTACTCTCCACAAAACGTCTCTAATATTCTTAGGAAAGCATTAACTGATTCAATTATCGAAAGACAGGCTGACGGCCATTGGGATGATTTCCAGATTACCGTAAAAAAGAATAAAACAGACCTAGGCCTCTTTGAAAGCGCTTACGATAAATACAAATTTCCGGTGAAGGAAGTTAACCAAATTAAAGTTGTCGTGCGTTCAGATTTAAAAGCTGCGACGATTTCAACGAGCAAATTTTCTTTTGATGTCGCCCTTGCTTACCAGGAGCACACTAGTTTTATGATCTCTCAGGAAGGAAAACAATTATACGATCACGCCTATAGTTACGAATCAAATTACTACAACACTTCATACGATGTGAAAGCACTTCTGGCACTGACAGGTATTTCAGAAGTATCAATGAAAGAGCTCTACCGCAATTATGGACAAGATTACTTCAGTAACGCAAAAGATGCAGTATTATCCATTAAATAAACGCCTAACCATAAGAGGGACACTCACCTGAGTGACCCTCTCCCCTAATATTAAGTAAATACTTACTTTGCCGATAAAGTACCATCACTATGGGAATCAAAACGGCCACAAGTCTATTTTTTCTTTCCACCATGCTGCTTGTTTCAAGTTGCGTGGAGAACCCTATTAAAATTGACCGCAAGCCGGTTGAAACCGATGCAAAAACCGACGGTGGAACTTCTGGTGGCACTACCACTAATGGAGTCGATTCATCTTTAGTTTTTGCAGGGATCACGTCTATCGCGCACACTGATTCAACTGTGACTTTAAACTGGACAGCACACGCCAGCGCTATCGCTTATGATGTCTACGACATTGTAGCAGGTCTTCCGGTATTAAAACTTACAGTCGTAGGCCAGGCTTCAAATACGACCACGATCAGTGGTCTGACTCCAGGGAACACATATTCATACCGCGTACGACTTCGCACGAATGTTGGGACAAGTGATGCCAACACTAACAACCAATCAGCAACTCTTGATACCCAAAGCTCCGGGCCAAGCTCTCTGACAAGAATTGCACCAGGTGCCGCTTCAAGTTCAGCGAGTACAGCAACTATTAGAGTTGCCGGCATAAAATCAGGCGAGATCGTTCACCTGTTTTCTGATTCTTCATGTACAAATGAAGTCGCAACAGGCACGGCCACATCATCAAGCATTGATTTAGTCTCAAGTACTCTTCCTTTGGGTCTTGCTACTTTTGCTGTTCAGATTGAAAACTCTCTGGGGAATTTATCAACTTGTTCGACCGCCACAGCGACATTCACTAGAACATGCCCGCAAACCTTTGGTGACTTCCTTCAAGTCCCTGCTGACAATACCGTTGGTGTCTCGGCAGACTTTTGTGTCATGAAATATGAAGCACGCATTTATAACAACAAACCTTTTTCAGGCAGTGCAGGTGCGGCCTGGAATTACATTTCACAAATCAATGCGCGCACCGCCTGTGCAGCTCTTGGAAGTGGTTACGGCCTGATCTCCAATCCTGAATGGCAAGCAGTGGCCAGAAACATTGAAGACCAAAGCAGCAACTGGCTCAACGGTGTAAAAGGGACAGATTATTTAAATCGTGGGTGGAGTGCCAGCAACTGGTCTGATGGATTTGACAATAACACCACTGCACCCTCAAGTGCCGCGAACTGTCTTTATAATACTGCCGCCAACACTTGTGCAGGAGCGGGAACATTCGTGCACAAGCGAACTCACAGGCTTTCAACGGGTGAAGATATTTGGGACATTTCAGGGAACGTTGAAGAATGGGTTGACTGGAGTGTGACTTGTAACGGGACAACTTGTGATAAGGCCTATAAGAATGGCGACACTGTCGATTACTGGCGCGACTACGCTGAGCTCGACACAAAAATCAGCTCAAGTGATGTCATCAACATCAATACGGCCTTCTCGGCCCATCCAGCTTATAATTATAATAATTACGTCGGCTCTTATAACCCAGCTTCATTGACAGATAGAGAAGCCGTCATGAGAGGCGGGGCCTGGTATAATGGTGGAGTCGGGGGTATTTTCAACCTAAGTTTCTACGATCCAACTCTGGCCTACGAGCAATTTGGATTCCGCTGTACTTATCGCCCTTAAAAATTAAGCTTTCTTTTTTTGCATTAACTGCTGAGCTTGAAACATTAGCTCAATAGCTTTTTCGAAAATAGCATCAAAGATTTTTTTCACTTCAAGAAACATCGGGTACGACGTCACCTGCGATAAAAACATCTGCATGATGCTCTCTAAGATAGGAATTAATTGATCAAGACCAGTCTTCTTTAAAATCAAATCTAAGATACTGTTAGCTGCTTCCACGTCAACTCCATTGTTGCTGACAACGTATAGCGGATTAGAACTTTTTTTATTGTTGTCTGACATTTGCCCACTCCTCGATCTTATCGGCGATTCCCGTGAACTTCTCGCGAAGCTCATTAAAATCCTGCCCCTTAAAATCAAAAACGGATTTTCTTCCTGATAGTGATTTTACAAGACCTGCTTTATTTAAAAAAGGCGAGAAGACTTTCCCCTCTCCAATTTCCTGATCTACGATCTCAATAATTTTTGTCAAATCATCATTTTCTTGTTTTCGTCTCAAATCAACCAAATTAGGCACATGAAGAACGATATCCGGAGATTTTACGATTCCCATATCAGAGATGTCGGACAATACCTGATAGAAATGCTCTAGCCCTTTCTGTGAAAAATCATCCGCCTTAAATGGAATGATCACCCCGTCGCTGGCACAAAGAGCGTTGATCACTAAAAGCCCTAGTGTCGGCGGGCAATCAATCACGATATAGTCATAGCGGTCTTTAAGCGTGTTGATCTCTAAAAATTTTCTCAGAATCAGCTGTCTTGGAGCATTGATTCCGGCCACTGTTAAATCAAATCCTGAAAGCTCCTGGCCTCCTGGGATCAAATCGACAACCGCGTTTCCTTTTGAGTAATGAAGAATTTCCGAGAGCATCGCCGGAACGTGGATCATCTTTAATTCTTTAATCGAGTTGATTAAAAGGTGGTGAAGGTTGTAATTATTTTTTGCTTCAAATAAAAGAGTGAGATTCGCTTGAGGATCAAGATCGATTGCCAGGACCTTCTTTCCTTTTTGCGCCAACGCAAAGGCTGTATTGAAGGCCATGGTCGTTTTACCAACGCCACCTTTTTGATTGATGAAACTAATAATTTTTCCCATCTCTTCCCTCTTTTAGACTCTGTCCCTGAACATAAAAAACGCCGCCATCACCAGACAAAGACTGGCGTAGAGAAAGTTTTTTGTCAGCGGAACTTTCATATATAAAACGGCAAAAAGCCCAAAGACAGTCATCGTAATAACTTCCTGAGCGACTTTAAGCTGGGCGATATTCATGTGCTGGATTCCTATCCTGTTGGCCGGAACCTGAAAGCAGTATTCGAAAAAAGCGATTCCCCATGAAACGAGAATAACCATCCATAATTTTGAATGCTGATTGCTTTTTAAATGCCCGTACCAGGCAAACGTCATAAAGAGGTTAGAAATAACCAGAAGGCCTAAACTTTGAAACATTAAACAACTTCCTTGTGTCTTAACAAGGATAGTTTAGCGAAGAAAAAGTGGGGAGACAATGCTTAATAAGGGTATGTGTGTTTTGCGTCCGAAGCATAGCCGCTGACTGGGATAATACAGCGCATACCGATGTCTGAGCGTTTATCATTTTCAGGGACAAGCTCCGAAGTGTATCGTCCGGCCAGATTTCCAGAACGGTAACTACCACCAACGGCGAAAGAACCAATTCCAGTGCCCGCATTAACAGCTGCACCATTGACGATAATACCATCCTCATGAAGTTTATTTGTTGTAATCCCAGAAGAAGGACCAATGTTTAAAATCCAAGGAAGGGCCGCTGAATCTTCATAGGCCGTCATGCTATCAATATCGCCATTAATTGGTAGAGCTAACGGGAAAGAGAATTTTGTCGCTCCAAATAGTTGGTCAGAGAATGTCCATTGAGTTAACCATGCGTCTGTTCCCGCAACCGTTCCACTTCCATCTGCATCGTTATATGGACCAGATTTTAAATCAAAGGCATACGGTGTTCCAGCTCCATCGAAGTCATAAGCCTCATACGATGAACCAGTAACTGGAGTACAAACATAGGCCGAAGAACAGTCCATTTGATCTTTTGTCCACTCCGCAACGTTTCCATATAAATCCTGAATTCCAAAACGAGACACGCAAGCTTCAGTACCTCTACTGCTTGCCCATGCGATGGAACCAGTATAAAGCGACTTAATTCCTGATGAAGCCGTTCCTGGAAGTGAGTAGATAAAACTTGTCGATGGAATGGCCGAATCTGTATAGGCCGTCTCCAATCCGCTTGCTGCACTTCCGTTACAGCGAGATGTTACATTGAGCGAGAAACCTTGTTCCATTTCTGTAATTTCTGGATCGGTAATGTTTAGTTTATGAGAAGCATACCCCATGTAATCTTTTTTATCTGGCAGTGATACAGCTCCAAAAGTCAGTCCTGGAACGGTTGCATTAGCAGCATTCTTTACTGTTGGTACAGTAGGGGCCGTTCTTGCTGAACAAATAGCGACTGCTTTTGATTGAGTCACATTAACTAGAGGAGCATTTAAAGCAGAGTTTAAAATATTAGCAATGCTGGCCACAGCTGTTGCTTCAACTGTTTCCCATGTTGAACCGCCAGCACTGCGGTAACATGTCCCCGTTCCACGGTCATAATAAAGTCCATTAGCAGGGACAACATGTCCTACTGCTGCCGCATTGTAAGTAGGAGCTCCAATACCAACACATCCGTTAGCTGTACAAGCTGGTGCGGCCGCATATGGACATCCTAACTCTTGAGTGTCAACAAGCAGGTCTCTTCCATAATCATAATAACCCGATGAAGTACCTGGCCCGATATAAGGACAACGGAAATTGTTAGATGTATCAACATAATTAGGGCTTGTTGATGTTGTAATATTCATTCCGTTACAAATTTCTTGGTTGACGATCCAACGATGAACAAAAGCATAATTACTAGGTGCCGCCATGACACGAACTTCAGAGAAAATCTCTGGCGTATATGTCGGGAAATTTCTTCTATTTTCAACTGGACGGACAACATAGAAATACACTTTTCCTGCAACTGCTGTCGTGTCAGTAAAAGTTCTCACACTTGGATCAGCAATAGTAAATACAGATGTTGAATTTGTATTTTTTAGGTGTCCACCTTTAAAGTTATAATCAGTACCGTGCTCACGACGATAGACGTTCCAACCTACAATCTGAACTCCGCTTTCAGGGCCTGAACCAACAACGGTAAAAGGTTTCCATGCTAGAGTAACTTTCGATGGCTGATATAGCGTTGAGTCCCAAACAAGATTTGTTCCACTGTAAACGCTCTGGCGGCATGTTTTATCTTCTACTGTATAATAGAATTGATTAACTGCCGTTGGAGTTGGGGCCGGGTCAGATGCTGCATCTTTAATAAACGGAGCCGCATCCTTCGCAGTGATCTTTGCTCCAATTGAATGAGCTGCTGCTGTCGTTGCATTAACGGCACGAACCAGACCTGTAAATGATGTCGCAGTCTTCGCCGTATAAGTCATTTGCTCTGTATCCACTGTAATTGTTCCCGCTTCCGGAAATCCTGTAGTAGAAACAACATTTAAAACTGTCCCCGATGAAGTAATCGCAATATCAACAGTAGTAATAGCTATCGCTTTGGTAATAGGGCAAGATGTATTGTGATCTACCCAAGTAAATTCCGTAGAACCTGTACTTCTATAACAACGAAGATTAGTTTCATCCCAATAAATTGTATTTTTAGCACTTGGAACAATAGATCCGTTAGGGCTTGTTGTGCCTTTACAATCTTTAAGTACATTGCTTGAACTGCAATTATTTTTATCAGTCGTTACGTTGTAGCCGCAAGAAATATCAGTGGCCGCGACAGGTGCACCAGATTTATTTGTTTTTAAACCGACAGATGAAATATTATTCCATCCCCCATGAAGGGCAGCAATCGGGTGAACAATAAAAGCGAAGCTTTTTGTCACTGCACTTGTACCATCACTAATCGTTACACTGATATTCGCATTTCCAGAAACTCCATCAACAGGATCTAATTTCAAGTAAACTTTATGTAAACTCGCATCGTCAGCTGCTACTGCTTCAAGCATATCGCCAATAGCACGAGATTCACCACTATCTTCAACACCATTGTCATTTAGGTCATAAAAAATGCTAATTGAAGAAACTGGCAGTACGCTGGCATTGTCTGTTGTAATGCTGGAAATGCTCATCGGTTGCAGATCTTCATCCGCTGTAGCGCCATTGTCCTCATCAATAAGGAAGCCTTCTGTTTGAACGTCTCCACCTTCATTTGTCTGAATTGAAGTAAAAAATGATCTGAAAACTGGCGGATCATCAACTGAATTAACAGTTAAAACAAATGTTCCTACTGTTGTATCGACACTTGGTGCTGTTGCTCCACCATTATCTTGAACAGTTACAGTAATTGTAGATGTTCCCGACTTATCAGTCGTCGGAATATAAGAGATTTTATAATTTGTCATAGCTGGATCTAATGCCCAACTTGTGGCAGATGACTTATAACATTTATTGTTTGATGTATTCAGATAGTACTTATTAGCTGCAGAAGGCGTACCTGTTGGTGCAACTGTACCGAACGTCGTTGAGTCAGTAACATTAATATTACAATTGGCAGGATAGGCCGTTAGTGATGGATATAATTTCCAATCCGAAGTCCCTGTTCCCGTCGCAACGTAACAACGAAGATTTGTGATATCGAAATAAAGCGCTCCAACTCCACTTGGCACAACACTCCCAATTGGAGTTGATGTTCCAGGCCTATAATTTACACAGGCTACGTTTGGAATTAAAGTCGGAGCCGAACTCAACAGAGATACTGTTGTTAATTGTGCTGCCTCATATGAACTACCGCTTGGCCTTACATAAATATTTTTGTAACTAACCGATGCCCCTGCTAAGTCTTCGTCAATGCTCATGGCCGAAAGAGGAGTCACAACTGTATCAGAAGCACTGTTGAGCGCAAGTGCAGCGTTACTTAATAATGGTGCATCGTTAACTCCCGTGATCGAGAGCTTAACTCCCTGAGCATTAACTGATGAAGCGCCTAGAGAATCTGTCACTGAGTAATAAAGACATACATCACCATAGAAATCTAAATCTGTATCTACAGTAATTGTCGCTGTACATGTTCCATCGGCCGCACAAGTTGCAACCGCTGGCGCAGGAACATTAACATGAACTTTAGAGTTAGGAGAAATAAAAGGCATGTCTGCTGTCGTCATTGCCGGACACGTCGTCGAAGCTAAAAGAGTTTCGTTCACAACTGCACTAATTGTCATTGGAGATGTATAACTGTCTACATCTTTAAATGATACTGTGATAGAGTGCCCAACTGTTTCTTCGTTAAAAGTCTCTGTATGCGAATATGGCGACCCTAAATAATCTCTGGCGATCATCGGAAGGTCATTCGTCGAAGTCACATTGATCTGAATAGTTCCAGTATTTGTAGAACTAGAAATCCCATTGCTCACTGTGTATTTAATAGTATCAAAAGCATCTACACCACCAGTTAAATAAATTGCTCCTGATGTTGGTACTGCATTATTACTCGCCGATCCACCACTTGCCACAACTAATTTATTGGCCTGTGGATGGTTGTTGATTAGCTCAACGACCTTTAGAGTTGAAGTGATGCCAAGGTTAATATAAACAGTAATAGCATCCCCATTAACTCTTACAAAACTATCTTGGTATGAGGAAACTAAACCGAATGCTTGAGCTCTACTAACTGGTGAATTGCTATCCTGTAAGTCTACATACTCAATAGAGATTTTATTATTTGCATAAGTACCGTTTGCTACGGCCGTAAATACTGCAGGATTAGGCCCTACATTTGGGATTGAAACTGTCGCCGCCGCTGGAGTTGACGTCGTATAGGCATCTCCATTTGCAGGAGTATAAGTACAAGTCGTATCATATTTGCCATTAGTAGAACCTGAGAGATTCATACAGTTTGTGACTGTCCCTTTTGCTGCTGAAACAAAAGTATATTGAAAACTCGCGGCCGCAGTTGAATTGATATCTCCAGCAGCAGGAATCGTAAAATTAATCCCAGTTGCAGTTGATGTATTACTTTCAGCTCCTGTCACATTAAGTGACTTAGCCACAGGCTGTAAATGGGCACTTGCCGTAGACATTGGAGTGATCGTTAAAGAAACGGCCTTAGTAGCACTCTCCCCATCCACATCAGTAATCGTATATGAGAAGCCAGCACTTCCCGATTTGTGAAGTTTTGGTGAAATAGTTGTTGTACAAACACCAGCAGAACACTCACAGCGATTGTTAACCTGAGCCTTAAACGGCGCAAACTCCTGAAGCATTGTTTGCCCTAAGGTATAAAAGTTTTGGACATTAGCTTCACCAGGATGGTTAGTTGCTAGAGATAAAAGGTTTGTAGCGTATGACAAGAAAACTGTCATAGCACTATCAATACTAGATTGAGTGAAACTAGTTCTCATTATTGTTAAAGCATCCAGCATATTTGCTCTATACGTAGCAGCAGTTGCTGTATCTGGAACAGGAATACTATTGGCCAAATTATAAAAGGCCGCATAAACATCGGCAGCTTTATTAGTTAAACCATTATTTAAAAGCAACGGCGACACCGCCTCAACATTCGATGAAATCGCAAACACTTTACAAGAGATGGCCTGGTCCTTATTTGCATCCGTATATGTCAGCGTAATTGTCTTTGGAGTTTCTTCGGCCAGTGTATCAGACGACTTCGTCCCTACCGGCTTATATCTTTGCTCTTCAATACTGTAACAACTTCTCGTCACCGTACTAAATGCTTCGTTCTCTCCACACACAGCTTTTTTCTCCGTGGCCTTCGGCACACAGGCAGACACCACAATCATCAATGTGGCGAGCTTAAAAGTGTTGATAAAACTTCTTTTCAGTAGCATCTAGTCGTAACTCCTCAACTACTTATCGCAAAATATGATGTGACCTTTACTATTTTATCTCCTACATCCATTGTCAGGTACCTTTCTTTCCCATTGGAGAACCCCCTATAAAAACCGAGTGTTCCGGACAGTCTCTCCTAAGGGGTGGAAAAAAAAGTGTGTCTTTTTATTGGCGGGCCCCATGGTAGAATATAAGTATGAAAAAACACTCTACCTTACTGTTTCTGTTTGGAATTCTCACTTTTTCTCCCGTAAATAATTCTTACGCAAAAGAAGAACTGACCGTTATTCAAACAGTCTCTAAAGACCGCAGGTCATTTGTAGTGGCCAAAGGGATTAAAGACGGAGTCATGAAAGGCCAGGAAATTATTTTCGCCAACGATAACGTCAGTGTGGTTTGCAAGGCCGCTGAAGTTAACCGCGATTTTTCTCTTTGGGTTCCAGTTGACCGCACAGTCACTATTCCTTTTAACAAAGAAGATATCGTCAGCTCCAACTCTACTGTCTACGGAAACGTGGCCCTGGAAATCGCCAGCGATCCAGGCCTTACTCCTGATATTAACTACAACGAAGTTTACAAAAAATTCAGAGCGCAGAATAACTGGGCCATTAAGGCCAGCTACAATAAAGGTCTGACTCAGTCCTCGTCTTCTGTTGCCGATGAAAAAAACTCGAGCCGCTCGGGCTACAACGTGACGCTGGAATACAACTACCGCTTCTTGCCTGAGTTTGAGATGAGTTTTGGCGCGAGAATGGACAATGAGGTCTACAGGATTGAAAATCCTGAACTGGATATCCCGACGAGAAGAATCATGGGAACGGTGGCAGCGACTTATCATTTTGTAACCTTCTCTGATAACAAAAATAATTTTTATCTCACAGTGGCCGCAGGCCTTGGGAAATCTGAAACGACTGTCGATGACGACAAGAGTTCAGGGCGTGTCACTCTTTTACCAGAGGCCCGCTTGGGATATATGATGCCTTTTTCAAAAAACCTGGCCATGGTTTTTGAAGGAGCTGTTGAATCACTGAGTTCTACAGAAACTTTTTCAGACGGCACAGAACAAACAACGAACATTTTAAACTTCAGAGCGACCATAGGACTTAGGTTCTAATGGCCGCTCTTTATGCCTCTTTTTAAGGCGCCTCTTTTAAAAGTATCTTTCTTAAACTTCTTCAAATCTAGGGTCATTGTTTCCTGGAAGTGAGTAAGACTCTCCAGAAACTTTTTTCATAAATCCCACTGTCGCTTTAACTTCAGGTCTTCTCATTGTCCTGACGTTATCCTTAAGCTCTTCCTTTTGTGCTTCTTCCTCCTGTGCGCCTTTAACTGTCACCACCAGAGTATCAACCACTGACTTCAGCGAATTCGCCTGATATGAAAGAGACTCAGCGGCAGCCGCTGCCTGGGCCGATGTGGCCGCATTTGTCTGAGTCACTTGACCCAGGACATTCATCGCCTTTGTGATCTCTAAAACACCGCTAGATTGCTCTTCACAGGCCACAGCGATTTCATCTGTCATGCTCGTAACCTCAGAAACTTTATGAACGATCTCTTCCAGGACATCTCCACATTCTTTAGCAACCATTGTCCCCGATTCAATTTTCTCTTTTCCTTTACCAATCAGTCCCTCAACCTGAGTCGCTGTGTTTTTTACAATGCTCTCTACCTGATGAATACTTTCTTCCAGCATTTTAGAAATTTCTAGCGAAGCATTCCCTGAAACCTGTGCCAGCTTTCCAACTTCTTCAGCAACAACCGCAAACCCTTTTCCATGTTCACCAGCTCTGGCCGCTTCAACTGAAGCGTTGAAAGAGAGAAGTTTTGTCTGGAAAACGATGTCGTTAATAATTTGAGTTTTCTTAGAAATCTCACTAATCACTTCAACAATTTTTGAGATCTCAGCATTACTATGATTGATCTGCTTCATAATATCAGTATTCGAGTCATTAATTTCGTTAATCGCCATAATCATGTTGTCGACAACTTCTTTCCCTTTAGAAGCACTTCCACGGCTGTCTAAGGCCATCTGGCTGGCGCGTTTAGCGTAGTCAGAGTTTTTCTGCACCATTGTGCTCATTTCCTGGATTGAGGCCGCAGTTTCTTCCAGAGAAGCTGACTGTTCAGTGGCCGCAGTTGAGAGCTCTTCAGACGAAGCGGCAATCTGCTGAGAGGCCGAAGTCACCTGCAGAAAATTCTCTGAAAGGTTTTCAATGATCGAGTTCATTGACTTTGAAAGCGCTCTTAAAATAAAAGTTGCAACCCCCAATCCGATAGCGATTGTTAGAAGACTTGAAACCACAAAGAAAATCTTTGCTTCATCATAGTCCTTCTGTGCACTAAGCGCCGCCTGATCAATATCTTTTTCTACCTGAGTGCTTAATCCTTCTAAAATGGTCTCTGCTTCTTTTCTTAATATTCGGCCATGTTCTTCAATCAAGTTTGCCGCTTCTTTGATTTTTTTATCGTGGGCGAGGTCCTCAACTTTTTGATCCAAGACAAACCATTCTTGATAGATTTTCTCAAAAGAAAGAAGAGATTGCAGCTCTTCGCCTTTTAAGACACTCTTTCCTTCTTTAATAAGCGCTTTAATTTCTTCATCGCGCTTTTCAATTGATTCTTGTGCCGTCTTAAAAGCACCTTCTTCAACATTGACGATATAGTTCTTCTCAATACTCTGTTGCAGATAAAACTTCTCTAACAGTGCTTGCGTTTTATTGGCCTTATTCATTTGAACAATACTAATGTCCTGAAGAACATTATTAATTTTATTCATTTGATAAAAGCCGTTAAAAGCAACGGCGCCAATTCCAAAGACGAGAAAACCCATGGCTAAGTAAACCTTGGCATTCAAACTCCAGTTCTTCATTGTAAACCCCTATTAATTTTTTAAGCGACGAGTTTTAGCTCGTGAGTATGCACACCACTGCCCAACATCTCTTCGAGATTTATGAGTAGGTGTAGTCTTTCGTTGTCACTGATGACTCCCTCAATATAATTTTTTTTGAATGCGATGAGATTCTCAGAAACAGGTTTGATCTCATCTGCTTCGGCGTCCAGGATATTAGAGACTGAATCGACTAAGACTCCAATGAGTTTTTCTTTGATCTCTAATATGATGATCGTCTTTCTATAATTGTTTTCGTCCGATCTTAAGTTTAACTTAAGACATAGATCAACAATCGGAATAATTATTCCGCGAACATTTATAATACCGCTTAAATGATTTGGATTGAGAGGAACAGGAGTAATATTTTTATCTGCAATCACTTCTTTAATTTTTAATATCGAAACCGCATAAAAATTATTTTCTAAACGAAACGAAATGTATTTCATAAATCCCCCTCGAGAAATAGTTTAGTAAGGGAATGTTAAAAGATTATGGAGCTGGTAATTTTAAGGAATTAGGAGAGAAACTAAATAGATTTTCCTTCGACGGTAGCTTGAACTCTTAAAAAGCGAAGACGACTCTTCTTCCTTTCTACAAAATAAAAAGGCCCCACTGGGGCCTTTTTTCAAGCTACTTAATTAGACCAATCTCTCTCAATCTCTGAGTTAAGAAATCCCCAGCAGTGATTTCTGGCTCTGGAGTTCTTCCACCAGCGCTCTCGCAAGAAGGAATGCACTTTAAAATAGCATTTGAGTGTGGGTGAACAAAGAACGGCATAGAGAATCTTGCAGACCCGTCATCAGAAGGGTTGATTACTCTGTGAGTTGTCGAAGGAAGAACATTGTTTGTAATTCTCGACATCATATCCCCTGTATCAACGACGATTTCACCTGGGCGAGACTCTACGTCTAACCAAGTTCCATCGCGCTCAAGAAGTTGAAGTCCTGAATCAGTCGCTCCAACCAGCATTGTGATAAGGTTAATATCTTCGTGAGCAGCAGCTCTGATTGAGTTCTTTGTATCCTGCCCTTTTGTAGGTGGGTAGTGGATCATACGAACGATTGAGTTTCCGTCGTGAATCATGTTTGAGAAATAATCACTTGGTACATCAAGACCTTTCCCGATTGCTTCAAGTAGAGTCACTGATGTTGCATCCATGGCTTCGTAAAGCTCGATGAATGTCTTTTTTAGTTCAGCCACTTCTGTTGGCCAGACGTTCTCAGGGTAAACACCTTTGTATGCGCTTGTTGCTGCCAGCTCACGTCCAACGTGCCAGAACTCTTTTAGGTCCGGGTTCTTGTTGTCTTTAGCGTGTTCTGTTTTAAAAGGAGTGTATCCGCGTTGTCCGCCGTTATTTCCTTTGTATTTAATTTTTGTTTCAAGAGGAAGATCAAAGAATTCTTTTACCAGCTCGTAAGCGCGGTCAATTTTCTTTTGCTCAACTGTGTGGTCTTTTAGAATAATGAATCCGTAGTCTTTAAGACCGCCGAAGATATCATTAACAAATTTTACTTTGTCGTTTTGTGTCCCGTGAACATAACTTAAAAGACTAAGCTCTGGTACCTTTCTCATAAATCCCTCTCAAATTTCGTTTCTTGCACTATAGCAAAGCCCTTCGTTTTCTCCTCATAGAAAAGCCATAGCTACTGTATCTGATTTTTAGATATATCAGGATTTGGTTAAGGGTGCTTAAGTCATGAAAATATTATAGGTTTTGAGGGTCTAAAACACTAAAAACATGAGGAATGTCGGCCTTATTTAAAGATAGCAGAGCCCACCCGGATATAATCCGCCCCCTCCCTGAGGGCCATTCTATAATCCTGGCTCATGCCCATTGAGAGCTTTAAATCTGAAAGCCCCAGCTCTTTTTGGGCCAGGTCGCGGGCGCTTTTTAAGTCGCGAAAGCACTTTAAAGCGGCAGCTTCAAAGTCATCAGCGCGCACAGACCCCATGGTCATGAGTCCATGAATCGCGAGTTTTGCACTCCCGTGTTTTTTTAAAAGAAGCATGCTCTCAAGCATCTCTTCAACTGTTTCAAATCCGGATTTCTCATCTTCATGAGAAGTGTTGAGCTGGAAGAAAAGTTTTAACTCGTCACCTTTAAACTCTCCTTCTCTCTTGATGATTTCTTCCACGAGTTTTTTTGAACTCACAGAATGAATGCTATAGAGATGAGGAATTTTTAAAAGCTCTTTAACTTTGTTGGATTGAAGGTTTCCAATAAAATGCCAGCGAACATCTTTAAGCCCTCGAGTGGCAAAAGCTGCTGCTTTTTCTTCCAGGTCCTGCACGCGGTTTTCACCAAAATCCATTTGCCCCAGCTCATAGGCCATGGCCACATCATCAATTGGTGAATACTTAGAAACAGCGACAAGAATTGAAGAACCAAGCTCCGCTTTGAGTGAGCGGAGCCTTTGGTCTAAATCAGTTTTGATCATTTTTCTTTTTGAATTTAAACTTCGCTTCAACTTCAACGTCGTAGCGGTCTAAAATATCTGTGGCAATTTTTGAAGCGTCGACTTTCGAAAGATAAGTCTTAATCTCTTCTCTGATTCCATTGGTGAAATCTTCTTTAGCGCCTTTGGCATTCTGGACAAGACCAGAGAGGATTTCTTTTGGCAGAGGAAGATCTTCTAAGATTTTCTTTACCGACTCTTCCGTCATGAATGCAGCACCAACACCAACCGACACTACTTTTTTAATAATGCCTTCGATAGGTGAGCCTTTATTTTCTTTATCACTCATAACACTCGCTCCTTAGTCTTAAACAGATTTAGCGCGTTTAAAAAATGACTGCATCATCACTGGCAAATTCTTTTCTGTTAGAGCAGAAAGGATTGCGTTTGGTGCAAACATTTTGAAATCAACTTCTAAGCTGTAAGTCACTTCAGTTTTGCCGTTACCCAGGTCTTTAAGTGTCCAGTTACCATCATTCTTTTTGAACAGGTCACCTGATTCTAAAACCCATGAAACTTTAGTCGGGCGAGATTGAGTTGTCGCTAAAGTGTATTTGAAACTCTTAATTAAGTTTACCGAGTATTCAACTTTCGCGCTTGTTTCATTCTGACTTAAAACTTTTGTTGAGCTTACGCCATCAACGAAATCAGGGTATTTTGCATAATCGACGATAACGTCGTAAAGCTTGTTGATATCCACATCGACAACTTCAGTTCTAGAGGCACTTGCCATAACATTTTCTCCGTAAAATATTAGTCAGTAAATTAATAACGAGGTTTTGTATCAAAGTGGTGTTCAGCTTCAATGTGCCTAATCGTTCCAGAGCTTGATCTCATAACGATTGAGTGAGTGATTGCTCCCCACGACTTGAATTTTACACCTTGAAGGAAGTTTCCTGTTGTGACTCCAGTCGCAACAAACATCACATTCCCGCGTGCAAGATCGTCTAGTTTGAAAACTTTGTTAAGATCAGTGATTCCCATTTTTTTAGCACGGCCTTTTTCTTCATCGTTTCTCCACTGAAGGATTCCCTGGAAGTCTCCGCCCATACATCTCATCGCTGCTGCTGCAAGAACACCTTCTGGTGCTCCACCGATACCAAAGAGAATATCTACCCCAGAGTTTGGATCACAACACGCGATCGCTGCAGAAACGTCACCGTCTCCGATTAACTGGATACGTGCTCCAGCATCTCTGATTTCCTGAATAAGTTCTTTATGGCGAGGGCGATCTAAAACGATAGCTGTTAAATCGGCGATACGGCATTTTTTTGCTTCAGCAAGACGGCGCAGGTTTTCTTTTGGTGATTCATTGATATCAATCAATCCCTTTCCTTCGCGACCGCAAGCGATTTTTTTCATATAAGTGTCTGGTGCGTGTAGGAAGTTTCCTTTTTCAGCAATGGCCATGACTGAGATTGAGTTGTAACCACCAGTCGCACACACTGTCGTTCCTTCAAGAGGGTCAAGGGCGATTTCTAATTCTGCTCCTTTTCCTGTTCCAACTTTTTCACCAATGTAGAGCATTGGAGCTTCATCGCGCTCACCTTCACCGATAACAACAATAGCATCACATTCAACAGAATCAAGCATTGCTCTCATGGCATCAACAGCGGCCTGGTCTGCAGCTTTTTCATCACCACGACCCATTAGACGGGCCGAAGCGATAGCGGCCATTTCAGTTACACGGACAAATTCCAAAGCAAGGTTACGATTCATTGATTGAACTCCAATTTTGAATAAAAGAGGTAAATGCCCTTTAATTATAAAAGGGTTCTGGGAGTTAGGAAAGAAAAAGTCACCTATGTGCTAGGTGACTTTTCTTGGTTTATCCGCCAAGTTTATAGATTAGAAATTCTTTAGCGTCAGTTGGCAGGTGATCGTCAGAGACTTTTCTCACAACGCCTAAGGCCATTTCGATTTTTTCTGCCACAACAGAGTCGTCAATCTGGAAAACAAACTCATCTTCCAGTGACAGCGGAGTATCTAGGTCTCTTTGAGTCATAACTCGACCTGTTTTTAGACCCACACCTTCTTCCCATTCGATGAAATGCTCCATCATAAGAATTTGAAAGCGCGAAATCCCGGCACTCGCGTGCTCCCAGACATAAAGATCAAGAACGCCATCGGCCTTAAGCCAGAACATCAGGTTATTTGGCAGGTCGATAGACATGTCAGTTTTATGAAGTGGCTTAATATGCGAAACAATATTGTCGAAAGATAAAAACGAGCGCATTTTTTCTTCAAAACTGATGCTCGAATCAAATGCTAGCCCCAATGAAGCTTCGCGCACCCATTGAATTCTCGCCTTAATAGAAACATTGATTCCTCTCCAGTGCAGCTCACCTTCGATCTTTGAGCCCACTTTATAATCATGAGTTCCGTCTTTGAAAGATAGTTGCATCCCTGTAAGCGAAATATCTTTAACTTCAAACACCATTTTAGCGCCTGAAGCTTCTTTGAAAATCATGAAACCAAAGGGAAAACGAGGGAAAACTCTTTTTTCCAGTTCTTGGTAATCGGTTTTAATTAAACTTAAGTGTCTTTCCAATTTTTTCTCCTAGTAAGCTTCACTACTCTTAGGTTAAAATAGAGTTACATTTATTATAAGAAGGAAAAAAATGAGTAACGAGTGGGAAATCGATAACCTTCCAAATCGCTTAACTATGTTCAGAGTGATTCTGATCCCTATTATTGTTTTCTCTATGTTTTCCGTGCTGGTCAACTACGAGTGGGCACGTCAGCATACAAAACTTCTCAACTATGTTGCCGCCTGGACGTTCGTCGCAGCTTCAATCACAGATTTCCTTGATGGCTTTATCGCCAGAAGAAAAAATATCGTTACTGTTTTTGGATCTTTTTTAGACCCCATTGCTGATAAATTTCTGGTGATCTCTGCACTGATTATGCTTTTGGCGATGAACCGCGTGAATGTTTTAGTTGTTTTGATTCTCGTTCTGCGCGAGATGTACATCACTGCCCTTCGCTTGCTGGCCATTGAAAAAGGATTGAGTGTTCCAGTTGGTGCTTTAGGTAAATGGAAAACAGCTACACAGATGGTAGGTGTTCCACTTCTTATGGCCTACGATGTCCCATGGGGAATCGATATGCCATTAATCGGAACGATTCTTATTTATTTAGCTTCAATATTTTCACTTTACTCGGCCGTTGAATATTCATTAGGCCTGGTAGGTAAAATCCAAAAAATTAGAAAAGAAAAAAAACGCAAAAAAAACATAGAGGATGCGAGTGAACCAACTACTTAATGGAAAAACTATTCTTGTTACTGTTAGTGGGCCAGATGGTCCCGGGATCACTGCGCGTTTAATGAGAATCATCAGCCAGTACAATGTCGATGTTCTCGACATGGGACAGGCCGTAACTCACGGGCTTCTTTCTCTAAGTTTCGTACTAGGTTTTAACGGAAACGAAAACAACCACAGTGGTAACGTACTTAAAGACCTGCTCTTTGATGCCAACCTGATGGGGCTTTCTCTTTCTTACAAAGTCGTTGATAAACAAGTCGTGACTCCGGAAATGGAAGGCGAAAAATTTATCGTAACGTGCGTGTCTCCACAAAAAGTGACAGCGAGTTTTGTTGCTGATTTAGCACAAATCCTCGCCAACTATAAAATCAACATCGAACGCATTGATAAAGTAAGCCCAAAAGAATTCTCTTCAATGGAGATTTCGACTTCGATCCCAAAAACTCTGGATAGCAAGGCCCTAAAAGCTGAGCTGATGCAAGTTTCTACTAATCACAAAATCGATGTCGCTTTCTTAAAAGACAATGTCTTTAGAAGAAACAAACGCATGATCGTCTTTGATATGGACTCGACGCTGATTCAAGCAGAAGTTATCGACGAGCTGGCAGAACTTTGTGGCGTGGGAGCTGAAGTTAAAGAGATCACTCATAGAGCAATGAATGGTGAAATTGATTTCGATGAGTCTCTGCGCCTTCGCGTTTCAAAACTAAAAGGTCTTGAAGTCTCTCGCATGCAGGAAGTTTTAGAAAATCTTCCACTTACTCCAGGTGTAGAAGAATTTATTAAAACAATTAAAATCCTAGGATACAAAGTTGCGCTTATTTCCGGGGGATTTACTTTCTTTGCCGATGCTTTAAAAAAGAAACTGGGACTCGACTACTCTTTTGCCAATGAACTTGAAGCCAAAGATGGAGTTCTTACTGGTAACGTGACAGGGACCATCGTCAACGCTAACCAAAAAGCGATCCTGGTAAAACTGATCGCTCAACAAGAAAATATTTCACTAGAGCAAGTCGTAGCTATTGGAGATGGCGCCAATGATCTTCCGATGCTCGCGACTGCGGGACTGGGGATTGCTTTCCACGCTAAAGACGTGGTGAGAAAAGAGGCCCAACAACATCTTTCACACGGGCCAATGACTTCGATTTTATACTTCCTGGGTATTCCGGGACCAAACAGCAATTAAGAGAAAGAGACATCAATGTTAAGAGAACTATTACAAAGTAAAATTCATAAAGCGACTGTGACAGAAGCTGACCTTGCTTATATCGGATCTATCACCATCGATCAGGATCTTCTGGATCGCATTGACCTATGGCCAGGACAGAAGGTCACAGTGGTAAGCAATACTTCGGGAAACCGCCTGGAAACCTACGTTATCTCTGGACCGCGTGGATCGGGAATGGTTTGCATCAATGGTGCAGCTGCTCTCTTAATAAAAAAAGGTGAAGAAGTTATCATTTTCAGTTACGCTTTAAGTGACAGGGCCATTACCCCAAAATGTATTTTAGTTGATGCTCACAACAAGTATATTCAGGATTTGTAATTGATGTTTGAATCGCGAAGCTCTCAGCGTTTAGTTTTAAAGTGCGATGAAAATGAATCGCGCTTTCCTATTGAGGTTTTAAACCTCTGGGACTTGACGGAGCTCGAGATTATCGGCGGAAAATTCACTTACTTCCCGGAAGATATCAGCATCTTAAAAAAACTAAAAAAGCTCAGCCTGATTTCCACCCAGATTGCCACAATTCCCAAAGAAGTTTTCGAACTTCCTGCGCTTCAGTATTTAAGCCTGAAAAATAATCGTTTATCAGAACTTCCTGAACTAAAAAGCAGGTCTCATTTAAAAGAGCTTATCTTAGGAAGAAACAACTTAAGTGCGAAGTCTTTAGAAAACTTTTTTAACGAGATTCCTAATCTTCACTACCTGGATTTGGGGAATAATCGAATCGAAGAAATCCCTTATAGTCTTTATCGCCTGCAGAAACTAAGGCGCTTAAACTTAGAAAATAATAAACTCAATGAACTGCCACTTAAGCTCAAAGAATTAAAAAACCTGCATCACCTTTCAGTGGAAAACAATCCCTTCCCGATCAAAGAAAAAGAAAGCATCGAACGCAATTTCAAAATTACTTTTTAACTTAGATTTTAATTCTGGCGTTGGCCTTTCTTAAACGGTCCAAGAGCGTGTGTAAGAGCGCTGTAAACCACTTAGGAAGCCCGTTAAGAGTCGCTTCCAGCTTCTCATGAGGAACAATAACAAGAACGCATTCTGTAACGGCCTTAACCGAAGCAGAGCGTGGATGTTTGTCTAAAAAGGACATCTCACCAACCAGCTCTCCTGAAATGATCGAGCCGATTTGGTGTTCTTTATCACCTTTTCTTTTAAAAACGGAAAGAGTCCCAGACTGAAGATAATACATTTCTGTACTTTCTTCACCCTCTCGCAACAGGTAATCTCCAGGATTAAGTCTGATGGACTCTTTAGACATACAAGTATCCTTATTTTTGAGCACCTAAAATTTTTAAAACTTTTTCCTGGAATTGTTTTTCATCAAAAGGCTTAACCATGAAGCTCTTGACTCCACTCTGGAGAATTTTAGCAATCAGGTCTTTTTCCAAAGTCCCTGACACGACCAGAATATTATCTTTGTTGTTGATGCTGTTGTTGTCAAATTCACCGATCAAATCATAACCCGTTTTTTTCGGCATGCTCATATCCAGACAGATTAAAGCAAATTTTTGATTGCGTAGTTTTTGAGTTGCCGTAATACCATCATGAGCAAAGACGATGTTTTTAAAACATCCCATATGCTCACAGTACTCCCTTAGAATTTCACAAATAGCTTTGTCATCATCACAAATTAAAACATCTCTTTGCATTTTCTTTTCAAGAGGGGTTGTCATACACTTCTCACCTGGTTTTTAAATGTTGTCCTTCACTTTTTGTCTTAATGCTTCGTATTCTTTTGATAGCGGCTCTCTTTTAAAGATACTGTTAAGAATGCTTGCAAGCCTGATTCCCGCCTGACGTAAGCGCAGCTCCATTGTTGGCTTCATTCTAAAATGGTATTCGTATGTTAGATTCTCACTCCCACCAGTGTCATAAACCAGGCCTCTTAAATCCTGTGACTCTTTGGCCCAGTCTAAGAAAGTCCCTTTGCTGTAGTCCTTTTTTTCGTCACTAGTAAAATGATTCAAATAAGTCGAGTATTCTGTGTAAGAAAGCTGTTCGAAGTCAACAATGCTTTCATCCCAGATCGCATGCAGATTGGTCTCACCTTTAAACCATCTCAGGCGCACAGTATTTCCTCCGCGGTCTTCAGCAATACCAACATGAAGAGGCTGATGAAGATCTCCCATCATATGCACCATGAATTTAAGAGCAAAGGCCTTATCTTCTTTTGATTTTTTTGGATCTCTTAAAGTTTCTTCCATACGAAAAAGCCCTTCAATCACGTCGCCGTCTTTAGAGCGTTTTTGATCGAAATAAGTTTTCCCAGTAGGAATGCTGGCGTAGTGCCATGGAGCCGTGTAATCAAAGGCCTTATTAGACCTGATCTCATCAGAAAAAGTCGCCACACGAGAGAGATCTTCTACACCTAAAAGTTCTTTCACACCTTTTTCAGCGTCTTTATTTAAGTTTCTCTGGGCGATTTCAGCGACAATTCTGTGTCCTGTTTTTCCCCAAGAAAAGGCCTTTGGTGAAATCGATAATACTGCACAAACTAATAATACTTTTTTAAATGTCACACTTTGCTCCAAATAAACATTTCTTTTTAACAGTCTTAGCAACAGAAGCAGGAACAAATTTTTCCCAACCCTCTGTCCCATCCTGGATCATTTTTAACACTCTTCTTGACCAGATTGAGATCACTTCAGGATTGTAGTCCTCGATGTCCTCAATCAACTGATTTTCTTTTAAATACATTAAAAGAAACGTCATATCGTCACTAACCTGGATGGACTCAATAGTCTGGATCTCACTATTTTCTTCATCGCGAGCAGGATAAATATAAAGCCTTGTGTTTGGCTCTAATAATCTCCCAATTGATCCGACTAAGCCTAACCCACATCGGTTGCCATCATATTTACTCTTATTTAAGATTTCTTCAAGATTATATGAGGCCATCACAAACCCGATTTTTTTCTTAGCGTATTTTGTAAAGAACATATTCAGGTCGCTGTAAGACTCTGAATTGGAAATCAAAACCTTCTGCCCTAGCGCTGAAAGCAGGTCAACACGCGCCAGGAAATCTTCATTATCGACAGTACCGCGGTCAAGTAAAAGCGACATACTGATTTCCGGAATCACGATAATATTTTCCTGTTCGCTCTTATCAAGCGAGGCCTTAAATTTTCTAAGTCCACACTCCAGCATATCTAAACTTAAATTAGTTGGAGGTCTGTAACCTCCGCGCACAACCAACACGTTCTTTTTATAAAGAACTTCAGAGGCCTGAAGCACGTTTCCGTTTTCATCAAAAATAACAGCTTCACAAAGTTTGCTCTTCACCAGTTCAAGACATAACAGACGGCTATCGATACCGTGGAAAGCAGCACCTTTGGCACTGATCATGTCAATCTTGATTCTCGACGTCGTTAAACTGTCCATCAAGCTTGCGATAAACTCTTCACTATTTTGAGCTAAATAATAGGCAGCATAGATCAAGTTCACACCGATATAACCTAAGGCCTCTTGCTGTTGAACATTTTCAGCATCGAGCATACTTACGTGCATGATAACTTGAGAAGGTTCTGCTTTTGGCTCGTGTTGAAACTTCACTCCGATCCAGCCGTGGTTCTCACCGGTTCCCTTAAATGATTTTGCCGATACAGTGTTGGCAAAAGCAAAGTAAGTTGTCTCAGTCGTTCTGACATTTTCTAAACGTGACACTAACGTTTCATATTCAGTATCGAGCATTTTCTGTAAGCGCTCTTCACAAACGTAACGGCCGGTTTTTTCTTTGCCATAAATGGCATCACTCATAGTCATGTCATAAGCAGAAATACTCTTGGCAATTGTTCCTGCCGCACCACCTGCACGAAAAAAATGGCGGGCCACTTCCTGACCTGCTCCGATCTCGGCAAATGTTCCGTAAATTTTGCTATTGAGATTGATCTCTAGAGCTTTTTGTCTCTGCCCCAGTCCCATGGTTACCTCTTAAAAAAGAATGAATTGTTTCTCTCTAATGATAGCTATAATATAGTCATAAGAAAACACTGGGAGAGAAATTACCGATCAGTGTGAAGAGGATTTTATGAGTAAATTAAAGGCCCATTTATTTGTCTGCACCAGCTGCACATACAACCGCCCCGATGGCACAGAAAGCTCTCCCGAAGAGGCCGTGGCCATGAGGAAAAACCTTAAAAACCGCGCCCGCGAATGTTTTTCAAAGAGCGAAGTACGCGTATCCGCCTCTACTTGCCTTGGCGAATGCGAAGCTGGGATCGCCAGCGTCCTTTACCCTAAAGGTGAATGGAATCTGAGACTTCGCCCGGAAGACGAAGATACACTGTTTGCCAAATTAACCGAGGAAGCCGCTCGACTAAAGTAGTTTAAAAAGAACCCGATAAGAAGTTTACCGGTCAGATGTTTTGACCCAGTCTTTGGGAGATTTTTATGAGCTTTATGGATGCAACAGTTTTTGTTTTAGCTACAAGCTTAGTCATGATGGTGTTTGTTACAAGAACAAATATTGATAAGTCCCGCGTACGCGTAAAAGTTAAAGCAAATAGAAAATAGTTTTTACACTAGTTCCAGTGCTTTTTTCTTAAGCTCTTTTCTGTCGACTTTACCGTTAGGTAAAAGCGGAAATTCCTTCATACAGTAAACATGCTGCGGGTGTTTGTATCTTGAAAGTAATGGGTTTAAATACTCGCGCAGAATTTCAGAAGATAAATTTTCTCCATCAGTCTTTAAAAACGCAAACCCTACTTCTCCCCATTTTTCATTGGGAACTGACACTACCACTGCCTCAGAAATTTTTGGATGGGTCGTGATTTGTTTTTCTACTTCACCTGGATAAACGTTCTCACCACCAGAGATATACATATCTTTAATTCTTCCTACCACGTAGAAAAACCCGTCGTTATCAAAACGAACAAGATCTCCTGTGTAGAAATAATTATCTTTAAAAGTCTCTTCAAAGGCCTTGGGGTTTTTATAGTAACCGACACACACATGTGGACCAGCTAAAAGCAGCTCTCCTGCTTCATTGGCCGCCACATCTTTACCTTCTTTATTGATCACACGCACACGCGAATGAGGCATCGGTCTTCCAATTGATCCTGCTTTTTTGATAGCGTCTTTTTCATCCAGAAGAAAACAGTTTGGCCCGACTTCTGTAAGACCAAAGCCTTGCTTAAACATCAATCCTTTCTTTTGGTACTCCTCAATCATCGGGATCGAACAAGCGGCCCCACCAGAGACAAAAAAGCGGATTGAAGAAAAATCGCATTCGTTAAAACGCGGTTTTTCCAATAACATTTGAAACATCGTCGGCACACCAAAGTACACCGAGACTTTTTCTTTTTCGATACAGTTAAAAACGTTTTCTGGATTAAAGGCCTGAGCAAGAATCGCCGTTCCACCTAAATATAAAAGCGGAAGAAGTAAAACGTTGTATCCACCTGTATGAAAGAATGGTGTTTCCACCAACGTGATATCATCAGGAGTCAGTCCCCATCCTTTACACGTTTCAATCTGATTGGTTAAGAGCATATTCCCATGGAACATAACTCCTTTAGGTACACCTGTTGATCCTGATGTATAAAGCATCAAGATAGTGTCATCGAGAGTTGATTTGTTTTCAGGGTAAGTTGTGTACTCGTTGAGATTGATTTGTTTCGTATCTAAATATGGCACATCAACATTGAGAACTTTTTCACCAACACCAACGTAAAGTTTTGGGCCTAGGGCCTTAACTACATTTTCAATTTCTGGATTTGAAAGACGGAAGTTTAACGGAACGAAAAACGCTCCGATCTTCGAGCACGCAAGCATAAGTGTTACGTGTAAAAGACAGTTCGTCGTATTTAAAAAAGCAATCGGGTCATTTTTAGAAACGCCATGATGAGAAAGCACAGCGGCCCATTGGTCCACTTCGCGGTTTAACTCAGCATATGTCAGGCGACGGTTTGTTTCCTGGTCAATGATGGCCACTTTATCGTCGTAAACGTGTGCGTTTTTTTCTAAAAAATCAATCCAATGACTCATACTATTTTCTCAATCCAAGGAAGAATTTGTTTTTCCATTATCGCAGGTCTCTCAATCAAACCTGCGTGCCCGCCTTGGGCCATTTTAAATTCCGCGTTTTTTGCTTTCGCCTGCATTTTCTCATGCAGAAACGGCGGAGTCAGAAGATCTTCTTTCCCGGCCACAAAAAGGATCGGGCAATTGATCTCTGAGATATCAATATCAGTCTGCATGGCCCCCAATATAAGATTGGAAACCACATGACTTTCGATGGTGCCTGCGCGTTCGCGGTAGCTTAAAAACAGTTCACTTTTTTCATTAAAAATATCTTCGCCCCATATCCATGGGGTAGCGATATCAAAACGATGAAGTGGTCCACCTGTTTCATGGGCCATAAGCCAGCTGCCAAGTTTTGCTTTAATCATTGGCGTCGGAATATCGAAAGTGTCACAAGCTACGACGCCCACAACATCTGTTGGGTATCTTCTTGCGTACTCCATAGCGATACGAGCGCCGTTACTTAAACCAATAAGTAAAATTTTTCCAAGCTTCTGGTCTTCGAGAAGGCCGCGCAGGTCCATCACATGGTCTTCTAAGTGATAAATTGAATCAGGCTTGGGAGATTTCCCCTGCCCTCTGCAATCGTATCTTAGGTATTGGAACTTTTCACGAAGATAGAAGCACGCCCCATCAAATGATGTGGTGTCAGCAAAAAGACCATTAACTAGAACCAGTGTTGGATCAGAGTCTTTAGCTTTTTGTCCTTCTAACTGTGAGTAAAGTTCTAGCCTAATATTGTACCACCATCAACGTTTAGGCATGTTCCTGTGATGTATGAAGCATCATCAGAAGCTAGGAAAGCGTAAGCTGCAGCGATATCTTCAGGGTTTCCAAGTCTTCTTAGAGAAGCTTTTTCTTCCATCATCGCTAGAACTTTTTCTGGCATTTTCTTAACCATTGGAGTGGCGATGAATCCTGGAGCAACTGCGTTTACGCGGATTTTATCTTTTCCAAGTTCTTTGGCCATCGTTTTTGCCATAGCGATAACACCAGCTTTAGTTGCTGAGTAGTTCACTTGTCCAAAGTTTCCGTAGTGAGCAACGACTGAAGCTGCGTGAGTGATTGATCCACCTTTTCCAGATGCCTTCATCACTTCAGCTGCCGCTTTTGAAAGCTTGAAGATTGACGTTAAGTTAACAGCAATAACTTGATCCCATTGCTCGTCAGTCATTTTTAACATTGTTGAGTCGCGAGTGATCCCAGCGTTGTTGATAAGAACGTCTACACCTTTTGCCATTTCAGCTTTAACTGCATCCAGAGTGTCAGTCTTAGTAACGTCTCCAGAAATATAAGTCATACGAGTTGGAAAAAGTGCGCTAAGCTCTGATTGCTCAAGAGTTGGCATATCAACGAGAACTAGTTCTGATCCTTCAGCGTAGAATCTCTCAGCTGTCGCACGACCGATTCCTGAAGCTGCACCTGTAATAAAAACTCTTTTGTTGTTTAGTCCTTTCATCTTAATTTCTCCTAATTATTTTTCTTATCCTAAATCTTGTAGTTCATTTGTATCAAAAGTATTTGTGTCCCAACGAAGTGACATTGCCGACCACATGTAACCAATTCCCGCACTCGCAAGAACGACGTGGTCACCTTTTTTAAGTTTCCCGCGTTTTTCTGCTAACCCTAGAGAAAGCACCTGATCAGGAGCTCCGAAGTGCCCGTAGTGATCTAGGTAAATTGATTGCTCTTGCTTTAATTCCATTGGTTCTAAAATCGCATCGTGAGCAGATTTCTTCATGTGAAGAATCGCTAGATAATCGATTGGTTTTTTAAGTTCGTTTTGGCTTGCTTCACGGATAACTTGAAGGAAATTTGTGATCGATCTTTTTTCAAGTCTCTCTCTCATTCCATCAACATCTGGAACTTGAAGATAGCTCATGCTTACATCTAATCCATCTCTCCACGGGTGTTTTGTCCCGCCACCTGGAACGATAACGTCTGTCGTGAAATCCCCGTCTGTGATAATTGAAGAGTCTAATAAAGGGTTTGAAGCGACATCGCTTTTTTCCAGAAGGATAGCAGATCCACCATCAGCAAGGTTGTATAAGAATCTTGTGTTGGCATCTTTATAGTTAACTAAATCACCTGTCTTGTGTCCGCCACAAAGAAGAACGCGTTTTAGTTTTGGGTCTGTTTGCATAAGTGATTTTGCAAGGTGAAGACCTAAAATTTTATTTGAACAACGAGCAGAGATATCAAAAGCGCGGGCATTTTTTAAACCCAGCTCTCTTTGAACATAAATCCCGGCAGTCCAAACGATATAGTCTTTATATTCAGACCCTGTCCAAATAACCATGTCGATTGAAAGAGGATCGATATCCTTTAAAACTTTTCTAGCAGCATTAACGGCCATGTCCCCTGGGTGAGTGTCTTTATCTGCACGACACTTTCTGACGATCCCCATTTTCTGAGACACAACATGCTCAGGAACACCTGATTCACGAGCAATATGAGCGGCATCTTCAAAGCCCTCTGGAAGCCAAACGGCAGCTTTTTTAAGATTGATATAAGTCATTTAAACTTTCCCTTGAAAGAAGTTATGTAATTTTTCAGCAACTAAAACTGGTTTTTCTAAGAAGAAGTAGTGATCTGTCTCCGGCACAAGTTCAACAACCGTTTGCGGGATCACGCTCTTAAATAATTTTGGAGACTCTGGACTCACAAAGCGGTCTGTCTCTCCGGCAATCGCGTACACTGGGCACTTGATATCGGCCAGGTGATTTGGCGTTTCTAAAAACGTCACCGCCGCTTTATTCTGGCGGATTTTTTCTTCCAGGTCCATTGGGTGTTCTAAGCGAAGGTTGATGATTCGCTGAAATCTTTCCGGATCATTTTTTTCTAGGTTTGGATGAGTGGTAAATCTTGTCATGAACTCTGCGTAGTCGCGAGCGGGCCATGCACCAGAAGCACGAAGGTCTGCTTCTGTTAATTTTTTCGGGTGATCAAACGTTGGAGGCCCTGATGTTGTACACATTAGTGAAAGAGCACTTACTCTCTCGGGAGCTAAACGGACAACTTCCTGAGCGATAAATCCCCCCATTGAAATTCCCATCAGTCCAAAAGTTTTTGCGCCTAATGAATCCATCACCGCAAGAGCGTCTTCGGCCAGGTCTTTCATTAAATAATCTTGTGATGTGCGAGAAGATTTTCCTGTCGCACGATTATCGATTAAAACAACTGTGTAGTTCTTTTTAAGTTCTGGAGCTAAATCAATAAAGTTGTAGTGACTGCATGTGAAACCAGAGAGACCAAGCAGGAATGGACCTGAGCCTTCTGTATAAAAAGCAATATCGCCAAAATCTCGAGTGATTTTTGATAATTTCATATAGGGGTCCTCTAATGAAAAACAAAAGGAAAAATAATTTGCACGTGAAAATTCGCGCGCCACAACGAAACTGTCAAGATCATGCGGGCCATGAAAAAGCCGATATTTAGAACTTTTTTTAAACTTACTTTGTCTAACATCTACGCATTAGGCTACAAATTGTTTCACAATTGCTTTATAAAGGCCCCCTATGACACTAAAAAGACTTTATCTCCTCGTAGTATTAAACATTTGTTCAATTTCATTTGCTCTTGCAGGCACATGGACCACTGATAAATATCAAGGAATCTACGGCGCAAGAAATTATAAAATTTATGTCCCTGATACACTTTCTTCGAGAGTAAAACCCGCAATTGTTGTCATGCTTCACGGCTGCCAGCAGAATGCCGCTGATTTTGCCAAAGGATCGCGCATTGAAAAATGGGCCGACAAAGAAAAGTTCATCGCTCTTTTTCCAGAGCAAAATATCGCTTACAACTCTTTTAAATGCTGGAACTGGATCATGCCGGCCAACAACGGTCGCAGTGGTGAAGCGAAAGTCATTGTCGAGATGCTCGATAAAGTGATTGAAAAATTCGACGCTGATAAAGAAAGAGTTTTTGCTGCCGGCATGAGTGCTGGGGCTTCGATGGTGAATATTTTAGGAAACTGTTACCCGGAAAGATTCAAGGCCCTTGCTTCTCACGATGGCTCTCAATTCTATTCGTCTTATATGGGAATGGATTTTGCGGAAGTCGTTTTAAGTGGAGCAAATGTCCCGGCATCAATTGCGGGCTTCTACGGAAATAACTGCTCACTTTTTGTCAGTGAAAGACCAAAAGTCATGCCGATTATTATTTTCCACGGGATGAACTCGCCTCTCATGAGCCCCATTCATGCTTTTCAGGTAGAAACTGAATTTAAAATCTTTAATGACTTTCTTGATAACGGAATCAGAGACAACTCTTACTTCCTGGAAAAAAATGTCGTAAGTGTTCCCGATACAAAAACTTATGGCTACACACTTTATACGACGACTAACTCAGATAAAGATATTTTTATCGAGCGCTACATGATCAATAATCTCTCTCATGGCTGGAGCGGCGGAGTTCCAGACCTTCCGTACAATGAGCCGAAAGGTCCGGATGCAAGTGCGATGATTATGAAGTTTTTTAAGCGCTTCGGGCTTTAATTATCTTCTATCAAAAACCGCTCTCACCGTATTGTTTGGGCAAACATCGTTTTCTTCATTCATTACTTCAAAAGCAATAAAGCGAATTCCTCTTTTTGAAGCGTAGTACTTCATTGAACTCATATTGTCGTCAATCCAGTTTTTAGTTTCAAAACAAGCTTCTACATTTCCCGTTGAAACAACTTCAGTGTGGTCAATTTCCATCGACTTCGTATCGCGCGAGCGATTTAAGAAAAGGCCAAATGTACAAAGTCCACCATCTGTTCCAGGGAAAGTCCCTTCAACTAAAAAAGTGTTCAGGTCTTTATCTGCGGCCAGTTGAAGGAAAGTGATTTTTTGATCAGCGTATTTTTTTGGAGCTGGTTTGTACTCAGTAAAAAATTCACCACAGTCATAACCTACTCCTTTAGCACGGAAAGTGATCCCTGCAGGAAGTTTAAATACTTCGGCCATCGCTGTTGTTGAAAGTAGCATGAGCGCTAAAAATAATTTCATAAAATCCCCTATAAACTTTTTAAGAAAGCCACGACATCATCGCGCTCTTTTTTCGTTAAACTTAAGTATTTCTCTTTTGATTTTTGGGCCTCTCCCCCATGCCATAGGATAGCTTCATTAAAATTCCTAGCTCTCCCATCGTGCATTAAGCGAGTGTGCCCATTGACTACTTGAACGAGACCCAATCCCCATAGAGGTGGAGTTCTCCATTCGCGGGTACCAGCGTCTTCTTCATTTTTATAATTGCCAATATCATCGGCGAGCTCGTCGCCCATATCATGAAGAAGAAAATCTGAATACGGATAAATGCTCTGGTTATTTAGAATCTCAAACTCTGAGTTTACTCCCGTCACATAACTTGGAGTGTGGCAGCTTTGGCAGTTCATCTTCATAAAAACAGCTTTGCCATTTTCTACTGATTTTGAACCGACATCTCTTTTAACTGGTACAGATAAAAGCTGAGTGTAGATGGTCACCTTCCCTAAAAGCTCAGGAGAAATGTCATTTGGTGTTCTATTTTTAGCGCAGTCAATCTGCACCAGAGGACAACTTTCTTCTGGAAATAGATAACTCGTAATTCCGATATCGCCGTGAAAAGCGGCTGCATTTTGCTCCAGAAGACTTGGCTTTCCGGCCTTCCAACCAAAGCGCCCAAGCATCATCTTTCGCTCAACAATTGAGTAAACCATATTAGGTCTTCCCGAAATGCCATCGCCATTTAAATCATCCGGGTCTGCCTGCTTTAAAATATCTTCTTCTTTAATGTTTTCAATTAATCCAAGACCACTCATCTGTGGGCCAACTCTTGGTGAAAAAATTGTGTTTTTAGGAAAAGCTCCAAACGCAAGATTCAAAAATGAGTAGCGAGGTTTTTTTAATTCATAAACCTCTCCATCATTAAATTTTCCTGTGACTGTTTCAAAACTTACAAAAGCCTCTCCTTCACCTGGGACTCCAGCAATTCCTTGCGGGTTAAATTGCCCGCCGTAATTGTCTGGTTCACTCACCGAGCCGTCTGCATTTTTCACTCTCAATCTAAACAAGAGAGAAATATCAACTTTGCCATCCTGATCAGGAAGACCTCTTCCACGTCCATCTTTAAAGTGACAGGCCGTGCATGAAGTCGCGTTGTAAGTTGGACCAAGGCCGTCTCTAATAGGAGTTGAAGAAGGTGATGTTACCCAGACTGACTGGAAGAAACTATTGCCTAAAACAAAGTCTCTGCGCTCTTGCCCGCGGGCGCCACTTAGCGGATGACTAAAGGCCCCCACTGATAAATCCGAAGTGCTCCCGGCGCCGGCCGGGAACTCTTCGTTAGCAAAAACAGAAAATGAAAGAAGAAGATAAAGCAGTATGTGCATATTAAAAATCTACTTTTGCGTTTAGGGCCTCTGATACTTCTACTAGATCCTTAGCAAGGACTTCCATTTCTTCAATGGACGCCAGGATAAGTGGTCTAGATGTTTCTGAAAGAATCGCCTGATCAAATGGGGCCGGAAGCTCAGCAAGCATTTTGTGAACCTTTGCCACGCGAGCTTTAACTCTCTTAGCAAGTTCAGTGTTTTTTAGTGGAGCGAGTTCAAGCATTTTTGTTTCTCTTAAAACGTTTTCTACTCCCCAAAAGTTCCACTGGATATCCATGTGGGTCATATCAGAAAAACACGAGTGTTCATCTTCTTGTCCCATTGTTTCGTACGCCACGTACATTCTTTCTCCAGAAAGCTCATCTCCTGTCATGTAGATGATTCCAGAAAGGATGTCTTTAAGTGTGCTTGTTTGTTTTTGTGATTCAAACTCAGCTCTGAAGTTTGTTTTATTTGGTGCCCACTCATCAACTAGACCTTGAAGGTGATCAACAAGAAGATCAGCAGCAATTAAAAGGTAGGCCGCTCTTCTTTCAGCGTTCAGTCCTTTTCCTTTAACATAGTCTTCGTACGATCTTCTTCCCGGGCCATCAACATACAGGTCTTGTCCCCATAGAAGGAATTCAATTGCGTGGTAGCCAGTCGAGATATTTTTTTCTCCATCAAGTTCGTTAAGAGACTCAAGAAGCTCTTTGTTGATCACTGGAAACTCTGCAAGGTTGTTAATGATCCCTGCATTTGGAGCTCCAACAACATAGTCTATATAAGCTTCATCAAGAGGCCATGCGTTTAGTAGACCTTCAGGTCCTCCATCGCGGTCGATTGGACCATTGTAAAAACGGAAAACTTCACTTTGTCCGTATGGTGCGCGCGCAAGCTTCCAAGAGTTCTTTGCCACTTCCATTGTCATGACACTTGGATTTTTGACAAAGTTAGCGATGTCTTCTTTTAAAGTGAGCGCGCTCTTGAGTGAGTCTGAATAAGTTTTGTAAACGAGTTTTGAGTATCCTGAAATACTCTTAGTTTGAGCTTCTTCCAGACTTTGGGCCGACACGGCCGAAAAAGAACCTAGTAAAACCAGGCAGATAAGGCTTTTAAACATGATATGATTCCTTTGTTTGTATACATGGATGTCTATTTCAACATTTGTTTGATACTTCAAACTTAATCCCATGACAACGAAAAAAAGAAACAAGGTCAAAAAAAAAGGCCCGCAAAAATGCAGGCCCTTTTTAAGAGTTAGATAAATTGTGGGTTAATTAATCAAGTCTGTACAATCTTCCGTCACCAGCAACGAAGAACGATGTGTTCGTTGTAAGCGTCTTAGTCCAGTTCTTTACTGTGTAAGACATTTCAACTGTAGCACCAGCTACTACGTTTGCAGGAGTCCCTACGTTTGAGATGGCGATTAGCTGAGAGCTTGCATCTAGGTCAAATCCCCATGCTACAGAAATATTTCTAGCAGAGGCCCTGATACCTGTTAGGTATTTACCTTTTCCTTCGAACTGTCCACCGTGTTGGAACGTGATGCTGTAAACGAAGGCCACAACTTCAGAGTTAAATCCGTTTGTGTAAGAGATTTTGTAGTGCTTAGTAACTGGAATTGACCATCCACCCATGTCGTGAACTGCAGTGTCTTTAGAGTCTAGTCTTGGAAGAACTGATACTGCGGCCATTGGGTTGTTAGTAACAACCGCTTTTCCTTTTTCAATTGTAGGAATGATTTTTTGTCCGATCGCGATTAGCTTGTCGATAACCATGATGACACCGTCAAGAACTCCAGACTTAGGAGTTGGTGTTGTCCCATCAGCAGTTACAGCTGCAAGCCCTTTGTTTGTTCCATTGTTAACGATACCCTTTTCTTCAGGTGGTCTTGGTGGAATGTTTGGAACTGTGACGTTCTTTACAGTTAGGCCAAGAGTTGAATCGTTAATGAATTCCAACGCCTCTTCTTCTGTGACTTCAGTAATGCTTGGCTTGCTTAACTGGAAGTACGGATCCTGGATCGCCATTTTGTTGGTTGTAAGGTTCGTTACCTTAACTGTTCCAGCAAATGCTTCTACTGATAGAAGTTGAGCAACAACAACTACAGCGAGAGCGGTCTTAGTTAATTTAGAAGTCTTCATGTTGTAATTCCCCCACGGTATACAATTTTCGTTAGCACGGTTTAGCAACCAAATTGTCAAAGAACAATTAAGTCTTCTAAAGTCAGTAAAAATTACATATAAAAGGGCATTGAATTTACATTCAGGGTTAAGCAAAACTAAAACTTCTTTAATTATGAGCAAGAAAATTATCGTACGAAAGGATGGGCTTTTCTACCATCCGACCTTTATTAAGAAAGACGAAAAAGAGGCCATCTTGGAATGGCTGGGTACCCTTCACCCTATCTGGGAGATGCGCTACTCTGAAAACAACCCTCCGCCCGAAGGCGACACCCAAAGACAGCTTCTGCGTCCGGTGTACTGGCTCGGAAACTGGCAGTTTGCCTGTCTTAATTACTATCACCCGCCAAAGGGCATCCATAATAGATGCATTAAGGCCGAAGATTACCCGAAGGTCTTAAAAAAAATCATCGAGACCATTGAAGGTATTACTAAGATGCATTTTAAAAAGCACGAAGTCCCTCGCGGATGGAAACTCAACACCTGTTTGATCAATTTCTATGGGACGTCTATTGATGAGACCGGGAAAAAAATCGACACTGCTCGCGTAGGCGATCATAAAGACTTTGAACTTGGGCCCGTGGCCTCTATCTCTTTTGGAGAGAGGGCCTTCTTCCAATTTGTTCTCGGAAAAAAAGATCTCAAAAACAATGTGATCTATGAGCAATGGTTAGAAGATTCTTCATTGCAAATCTTTGGCGGGGAACTTTATAAAGACAAAGCTTTCCACCGCGTTCAGCGCGTAGAAAATAAACTTAAGACGGTCTTCAAACTGAATGTGGAAAACTTCGAGACGAGAAGAATTAACTTCACCTTTAGATACGTACCAGAAGAGCACATAATTCCCTTTAAGGAACTGCCTGCACCACAAAAAAGCGATGTCACAGGTTATATGCAAATGCTTGCCCGCTACTCGCCTCATTTTGAGCGCGCCTTAAAGGAATAAAAAGCTAGTAAAAATAAATCGCACAGAGTTTAATAGAGGGCATGAATTCATTTATCAATCAGGCCCTCGTTTTAATCGGTTCAGCAGTTATTCTCGTCCCCATTTTCACCCGCTTGGGTTTGGGGTCTATTCTCGGCTATCTTATCGCCGGAATCCTGGTGGGTCCTTTTGGATTTGACCACGCCCATGAAACAGAGAACATCAAACACTTTTCTGAATTGGGAGTGATCCTTCTTCTTTTCATCATTGGTTTAGAAATCCAGCCAAAAAAACTTTGGCAGATGCGAACAAAACTTGTGGGACTTGGTGGTCTTCAGGTTTTAGTCTGTACATTGGTTTTCATGGGCATTGGATTACAGCTTGGCCTTAGCACTGTCTCAACTGTAGTGATTGGTTTTGCCCTTTCTCTTTCTTCAACGGCCTTTGCGCTTCAGACACTAAGTGAAAGAAGCCAGCTTGGAACTGAGTTCGGTCAGTCTTCATTTGCTGTTTTACTCATGCAAGACTTGCTGGCAATCCCAGCTCTTGCCATCATCCCAACTCTCGCTGACACCGGGTCGAGTTCGCTTAATATGGGGACTTTCCTCAAGTTCGTTCTGATCATCACCTTCTTAGTTTTTGCCAGCCGTTTTATGATCAGGCCGATTTTTCGCGTCATCAGCGCGACAAGAATCAGAGAGCTCTTTACTGCAGTTACCCTCGTCATTGTTTTAGGTGTTGCCGCTTTGATGCTCTCAATTGGTCTCTCTGCAGCTCTGGGGACTTTTATTGCCGGCGTTCTTCTTGCCGACTCTGAATACCGCCACGAGCTTGAAGCAGATCTAGGGCCGTTTAAAAATCTTTTAATGGGTCTTTTCTTTATCGGTGTCGGGATGAGCGTTAACCTGGACCTGGTGATTTCAAAACCACTACTGGTTATTGGTCTCTCAATTGCCTACCTGATCTTTAAACACCTTCTTCTCTTCTTCATCGCCAGGTCATTTAAGATGGACAAGATGAATTCAAAACTCATGTCGCTTGCTATCGGACAAGGGGGAGAATTTGCTTTCGTTATTTTTGGTATCGCCCTGACTTACAACTTGGCCGATCCAGACATTCTTTCTCTTTTAACTGTGGTGATCACTATCTCAATGGCGATGAGCCCGCTTTTAATTTTACTAAACGATAAGTACGAGGCCATCGCTTGTAAAAATAGCAATACGCCTAACTACGACACCATTCAGGATGAGTCCCCTGAAGTTATCATCGCCGGCTTCGGTCGCTTCGGACAAATCTTTGCGCGCGTTTTGCGCACGCAGAAAATTCCTTTTACGGCCATTGACCGCGACCCCAACCAAATTGAACTGGTGAGACGCTTTAGCCACAAAGTCTATTATGGAGATGCTTCGAGACTCGATATTCTCGAGGCCGCAGGAATCGCCAAGGCAAAATACTTTGTTCTGGCCATCGATGACGTTGAAGATTCAATTAAAGCGGCCAAGACGATCAGAGAAAAATACCCGCACGTTAAAATCTTTGCCCGCTCAAGAAACCGCGGTCACTCCTTCGATATGATGGATATGGGAGTGCACAGAATTAAGCGCGAGACATTTGATTCAAGTTTAAATTTTGCCAGTGATCTTTTAATTGAAATGGGTCAACAAGAAGAAAAAGTGCAAGCGCTCATTAAAAAATTTGCGGCCCACGATTTAGCGATGATCACTGAACAACATAAAGTGCGCAACGATGAAAAACAATTCCTCTCTGTCTACCATCAGGCCCAGGCCCAACTGGCCGAGGTTCTAAGTCGCGATGAAAGTTCTGGGGTGGAGCAAAAATAATAAGTTAGAAAAAAATTTGCCGAGCTGTTGACTTACGCAAAAGTTACGCTTATGCTTATTTTATGGCGATTACAAAAAAACAAAAAGAATTCTATGACTTTATTGTGGCCTACAACAAAGAATATGGCCACTCCCCAACTCAAAAAGAGATCAAAGATCACTTCGGTCTGAAATCTTTTGGATCAGTTCAAAAGTACCTCCAGTACTTAAATAAAGAAGGACTGATTGAAAGAGAATGGAACCAGCGCAGAAGCCTGGAAATCAAAAATGACGAAGTCGAATCCGACTCAGACCTCATCCCACTGCTGGGTATGGTTGCGGCCGGTAACCCGATTGAGGCCATTGAAAACGCCACCAACATGATCTCTGTTCCTCGCACCTTTATTAAAGGTGGCTTCAAATACTTCGCCCTGACGGTTAAAGGGGACTCGATGATTGAAGCGGGAATTCTTGAAGGAGACGTTATTGTTTGCCGTTCAACCAAAGAAGCGCGCAACGGTCAGATCGTTGTCGCGGTTATCGACGGTGAAGCAACGGTAAAAACCTTCAGCCAGCAGAAAAAAGCAATTGAACTCCTTCCTGCAAATAAAAACTACTCACCTATCGTCGTCGACGAGAATGTGGCCGATTTTAAAATTGTAGGAAACTTAGTAGGGCTTCTTCGCTCTTACTAATCTTTAGCGAAAAATAAATAAATTGAACGCGCAATTTTGCGTGAATGGATAGTTACGTCTTATGGTTCGAAAAATAATACATGTCGATATGGATTGTTTTTATGCGCAAGTTGAGATGCGTGATCGTCCAGAATTAAAGAATGTTCCTCTGGCCATTGGCGGGGCACCGGGAACTCGCAGTGTCCTTTGCACAAGCAACTACATTGCCCGCAAGTTTGGAGTGAAATCGGCAATGCCGACGGATTATGCCGTCAGGCTTTGCCCAAATTTGGTGATCCTTCCACCTAATTTTAGAAAGTATAAAAAGGCCTCAGAGATCATTCAGAATATTTTTCTGAAATACTCTCACAAGGTAGAAACTGTTTCTTTAGATGAAGCCTATATCGACGTCAGCGATCATGTGAGCGCGACTGATATAGGCCGCATGATTAAAGATGATATTTTAAAAGCGACAGGGCTTACGGCCTCTGTGGGGATTGCACCTAATAAGTTTCTGGCAAAAATCGCCAGCGACTGGAAAAAACCCAATGGTTTTTTTGTCATCAAACCCCACGAAGTGCAAAGCTTTATTAAAGAGCTACCAGTCAAACTTATTCCTGGTGTCGGTAAAAAAGGACACCAGCTTTTAGAAAGTCTAGGCATTAAAACTTGCCAAGACCTAAGGCAATTCCCTCCAGAAGTATTGGCCTTAAGTTTTGGCAAGTTTAGCCTGGATCTTTTTTACTACGCTCAAGGTATTGATGAGCGTGAAGTCTGCACAGACTGGGAGAGAAAATCTCTGAGTGTGGAAAACACTTTTTTAAAAGACATGACGAACCCGGAAGAAATGAAGCTTTATTTAGAAGAGCTTCTTTCTGAAATGAAAGGGCGTGTCGAGCGCCACCTTGAAGATGAGCCCCATAAGAAAATAAAAAAGATTTTTGTCAAAGTGAAGTATTCAGACTTTAAGCAGTCGACTTCAGAAGAAACACTCATGCCCTTTGAGTTTGAAGAAAATCATTTCGACAAGCTGGCCAATATCGAAAGTTATTACCGCTTGCTCAATGTGAGCCTTGCAAAAAAAAGTAGCCCTGTACGTCTTCTTGGTGTTGGAGTAAGATTTCTAACAGGAGAAGAAGCTGATCCCATTCAATTAAGCCTGCTTCCTCTCTGTGCTTAATCATGGAACATTTAAATTTAAGAGCCTACTGCGCCCAGTTTTTGGAAGACGATCGTCTTGGGGACCTTCCTTTTTTTAAAGAAGAAGACTACACCTCAAATTACCGCGATCTTATTGAACTTTCATTGTCACTGGCCGACTCTCTTAAAGATGAAGACCATTATTACGCTTTAAAAATCGACTCCCCTTATTTTTTCTTTGCCCATTTACTCGCTTCTATCTTTGCCAAAAAAGATGTAGTGGTGCTCTCTTCTAAAGAACCGGACAATGCTCTTTTGGATTATCAAAAGGTCCTGGGATTTAAAAGGGTCATCACCGGAGTTATCGGATCAGGAAAAAAAGACACTTCCTTTCCCGACTTGGAAATCCCTGAATCGGCCATGGCCTTTAGTATTTTGAGTTCTGGTTCAAGCGGGCCTTCAAAAGCAATTTTTCTTTCTTTAAAAAATGTCTACTCATCTGCTTCGAGCGTGATTGATTTTTTTAAGATGAATAAATTCGACACGACTTTTATGAATCTCCCTCATCACCACATTGGCGGGATGATGATATTATGGAGAGCTTTTTTTAGCATGGGCTCTTTAACCAATGTGCGAGAAAATGACTTTCAATTTATTTCCTTAGTGCCGCTGCAGTTTAAGCGCGCTCTGACTGAGCCCCAGGAACTTTCAAACTTAAAAAAGTGCCGCGGAATTCTCATTGGTGGAGCTCCTTTAAGTGAAGAGCTAAAATTAGAAGCGAAAAAAGAAAATCTTCCTGTTTTTGAAACCTATGGCATGAGTGAGACTTCTTCACTGGTCATGCTCAATGGAACTCCCTTAAAAGGTCAGACGGTTAAACTCGATGAAAACGGATACTTTTTAATTAAAGGGCCGACTCTTTCTCCGGGCGCACCTGTGGATGATGAAGGTTTTTTCCATACCAAAGATATTGGTACTCAAAATAGCGATGGCACATTTTCTTTCTCTCACCGTGGGGATATTCTTTTTAAAAGCGGTGGCGAACTCATCAATCCCATTGAAGTGGAAATGAAAGTTAAAGAACTCCCATGGATCGCAGAGGCCGTCTCTGTCGGGGTTAATCACCACGAATGGACCAAGGCCCTGGCCCTGGTTTTTAAGAGTACGGACCCCGATAAAACAATTGATGATATTAAGGCCCATTTAAAAAAAGAACTTCACCCTTATCTCATCCCTCGCTACTTTTATCCGGCAGGAAAAGACCTGGTAAAAGAAGGAATGAAGCCAAAGCGTTTTGAAGTGGCGAACTTTGCCCGCGAAGAGTTTTTTAAAAATCTTCTACACTATCTCTACATTCCTCACCCCGATGCTAAAAGGCTTGTCGTGTTCTTCCATGGTTTTATGGAAGATCACACCGATATGATTCCTTTAATGGATTCTCACCATCAGTGCGCTTATCTCTTTATTGATTTCCCAGGCCACGGTAAAAGCCGTGCAGGGGCCTTTAAAAAGCGCGAAGATGTCTTCTACTACCTAAGCGAGTTGATTCTCTTTAAAGCTCAGGGACTCCCTTACACGCTTTATGGCTACTCTATGGGAGGAAGGGTTGCTCTTGAATTGGCCCTTGATTATTTAAGGCCGGAGCAATTGATTTTGGAGTCTTCACACTTTGGGTTTAAGACGGCCGAAGAAAAAAGGATGAGGCTTGAATCTGACCGCATGCTTTTTAAAGATGTCAAAGATGAGAGTGACCTGAAAGTATTCTTTGAAAGCTGGTATAAAAATCCGATTTTTACCGGTTATAACCAGACTTCCCACTACCCAATCGATTTGGAAAAAAAACTCGCGCATTCTCCCAAAGAATGGCAGGCCTCAATGGAGTTTAACTCTCCGGGAAGCTCGCCTTATTTCTATCAGGAAGTCATGGCAAAACTCTCGCTCTTAAAAGTTGTGGGAATTATCGGGAGCCTGGATGGTAAATACAAGGCGCACTTTAATGAGGTCAAAAATCAACTGGCCGATTTTCATTTATATGAAATTGAAAGTGCCGGCCACAATCCACACAAAACGCACTTGAGCGACATCAAAACAATTTTAAGAAATTTTATCTAGAGATTTTTTCAACACGACAATTTCATAAAGAAACAGCATCAGCTGATCTTCCAGGCGATTAAGCAGTATGTGAGAATCATCAAACTGCGCTTTTTGCCCGCGCAGTTCTAACTCATACGCCAGCATCGCTCCATCCTCAGCAAAGAAGTTGCTAAACACTCCCTTAAAAGTATGGGCGTTTAAACGAAGCTTATCTGCATCGCGCTCCTGGATTGAGTCGCGGATTGGGCCCAGCAGGTCTGGGTAGGTGTCCTGGAAAATAGAAATCATCTCCAGGAGGACTTCCTCATCCCCTTGGAACTGTTGCATTAAATGTGGCCCGTTGAATGACTTGTAATCCATACCTTCGCTATCTTAACTAAAAAACCTTTACGATTAAAGCTTTTTCGTTTTCCGACCGATACGCTCAGGTATGACAGATGGAGTTCGCAAGCTCGATTTATTAAGAGGTTTTTACCGTGCCCAGGCCCGCGCCTCAGGCAGTGAGAATGCCGAACTCAAAGAGATCGCAAACGAACTTAAAATCGCCAATGAATTAAAGGCAGAGGAAGAAGTAGAGATTACCAATGCTACTGGTTCGCCTTATCTTCAGGATCAATCCTGGCAAAAAAAGGGAGTTCTTTTAGGCTCGGCCGAAGAGACCGACTGGAAGAAAGTTAAGAGCTATGAAGAGACCCATGATAAAACTCTTCCACTCTCCAGAGAAAATCTCAAAAAATTAAATATCATCTAAAAACAAAAAAGGGACCCGAAGGTCCCTTTTTTTATGTCTACTTTTTACCTTTTTTCTTTTTCATCTTAATTAGGAAGAATGCAATCGCTGCCACTGCAATGATTCCGATGATCGTTGTCGTCTCATCACCACCAGAGCCATCTTTACCTTTTTTCTGCATTGAGATGTCAGCTTGTGTCCCTTGGTCTGGAATGTATGTTCCTTCTCCAATTAAGTCACCTTCTTGTTGCTTAGCTCTCGTTGCTCCTTGAGCATTTGATTTTTGATCGAATACTTTTAGAGTGGCAATAATCTTTTCAAAAATATCCTGGTAAGCATCGTAGTGATCTTTAGCAACTGAGAACGTTACAGCGATCCCTAGAGAGTCTTTTACCGTCGCTAGGTATCTTGTATAGAAACCTGGAACTTCAGAAGCTAAGTGAAGTGAGTCAACCCATTTCTGTCCGTTGATCTCTCTTACTGTTACTGATTTTGCTTCTGAAATTTGCGTCTTTCCACCTGGAAGTGTAAATGACTTCGGCGCTTTTAAGTAAGCTTGGTATTCATCAAGAGAGTCTTGCTCTCCTCTATATTTAGCGGCCAAAATGATGATGGCCTCTTTCTTACGGTCTTTATTTTCACTCTGACAAACCCACTCAGATCCTTCCAGAGCACAGTCCCAACCATTGGGAAGTTCGAACTCTGAGAACTGGCTAGAAAATGTCTTAGCAAAAACATTTGCCGAAAGCGCCAGGGATAGAGCGATAAACATTAAACGAAAGCTTTTCATGCCGTTTCCTCAAGTTTTAATAATAATAGTTTAATTTTATCACCATGCTGATTATTATCAAACAGTTAAATTCTTTCCTAGTACCCGCGAGCGGCGAAACCCGGTTTAATTTCAATCTCTTTGTACTTTTTCACTAGCTTAATAATTGACCAATCTGCCCCGACTTCATAAGCGATGCCACTTCCTACCAGGACGTTACCGCCAAAATAATCTGTCTGGTAGATATCAAACTTCATCCCTTTTTCAACATCGGTCGATAGACCCTGGTCGATACGAATGAAATTCCCTCTGGCTGAAACCTTTAAGACGGAACCATCGACAATATACTCTTTAAACGACTCCACCTTCACCGACTCTGGTGTCACCCCTTCAGAGTTCCACGTAAGGCTTGCCAAAAGCGAGCTTCCTTTATCTGTCGAGCGCCCCGAAACCACGGTCTGCCCTTTGATCCCAAAAAGGATTTTATCAAAAGCATAGTTGGCCCCGACATAAGGCGCGAGCTTTTCGCGGTTAATGCTGTAGAAAAGTTTTGAGGCCCCTGTGGACTGAACTGGTTTTAAAAGCGGTGTCTCAGTGAACTGATCTTTTTTAAGTGAATAAATCCCCTCTACACCGGCCAGAAGACCAAGCTTCGTAAAGCGGTACATCCCTTCAAGCTTGTAGACAACTTCTTCTGAGTTGTCGTTGGCCGGGTTGTTGTAACCCACTTTCATATCCCATTTCCATGAAGGTGATGAGTAAGTGGCCAGGAGGTCTACACCGTACTCACTTCCGGCATCTCCTAAGATAACTTCTTCTGTTGGAAGCTGGGCCGTTCCATCATAAGTAGCATTTGAATAAAGTGTCTGGCGGTAGTGGGCAGCAATGGCGTAGCGAAGATTGCCAATAGGATCAAAAGCATATTTTCCTTCAATCGCTACAGACTCAGGGCCAGAATTAGTTGCAGTGACATCATTTAATGTCGACGTAACACTTCTAAAGCGCCCAAAAAGAGTGGCCTCAAGATTTTTACTAATCCCATAAGACACGCCAAAATCCACATCGATCAGACGGTACTCTGATCCGTCAGCAAGAGTTGTTTCAACTCCCTCTTCATCAATGGATGCAGAAGTCTGCCAGACCATTGCACTGGTCATAATAGAATAGGCCTTAGGGTTTAAAAGCTCTGCTCCCCCGCGGTGAGCGGCCAGGGCAAAAGCATCAGCAAGAGGCAGAGACATCAGGGAGATCAGACAAAGTAATTTACGCATACAATTGGTTCACGAAAAAAAAATGATTCCGGTTATCGAAATCAAAAAGGTTATTCTTGTTTTTCCACTCTCTGGGAGTTTTAAGAAAAAGCACAAAGCTTTCGGCCACCATCACAAAGGGAGAAGAAAATTCGATCTTGGCCGTTTCAATCGCTGCTTCCATACTGTCGGTGAATTCAAATCGACCGATAGGTAAAAGCGGATTGCCGGCATTTTTACTTTTATTAAATTTTACTCCATATTCTTTTAGAAAAAAATAGAGCGATTCCTGACAGTGTAAGATGTCTGGCGAGATGATCGGAGTCAGGGAGAGCACTCCTTTTTTCCCCATAGAAAAAGTGATGCCATTAAACTCCATTTGCGAAAGAGCATCCAGTCCATAAAGGTGCCCTTCAAGCAGCTCCGTGAGCTCTTCAACAAATTTTGTCTCATCTTCTTTTCTTTGAAAGTCGACTGAAAAAGGCGGAAGGATCGTCAGCTGAAGGACTTCAGCTTTTTCGAATTTGGGATCAAAGCGCTTCCTGAAGCTTTCGATCTTTTTATAGTGGATAGAGCCTGGATCAAACGTTAATCCGATAAAGTATTCCATGCTCACTCCTTCTTGGATTGATTCTATACTTAATAGATTAAGAATAATTTAGACTGGTGACAAGCCTTAAGCAGCGTTTTTCTCGGATTTTACTGCCTTCGTTGGAAGGAAGAGACGATTCACCCACGTGTTCTCGAAGATCTCAAAAGAAAAACTCCCGCCGTTTTCTTCAGCGAGATGATGAATAGACTCTAACCCCAACCCTTGAATTGGAGTCACGTTTTCGGCCAGGATTACCTGTGATAAATACTCTGGTAAATTTCCTTCATCAGTTTTTTTCATGTAATTCTTGGTTTTAATAAATAGCCCGGTCTCTTTTAAAAAGAACTCAAACTCCACCGATTCCACGCGTGCTTCGGCGATGTTTTTAACCAGGTTGTTCATAATGCGATAAAAGCATGGGTAATAAATCTGTGCGCTCTCAACTGATGGCCCTTCCATCTTAAAACTTGAACTGACGTTCATGTCCCCCATATAGGTCGCAGAAAGCTGAGCAAAAGAGAGTTTGGCCACGCTAAAAGGCACCCAGTCTAACGTCACGGCCAGATTCTTGTGTCTGAAGTTATAGTGATCACGGATAAGGCTCTGAAGAGTTTTAATCTCTCCTACCAACATCTTGAGATCAGCGGCAGGAACATCTTCTTTCTCAATTTCTTTTTGTCCTAGATAAAGAAGCAGCCCGTGAGTGTGATTGATGACATCGTGGAAAAAAAGGCGCTCTTTTAAATCTCCTTCAAGAGGAAGGGGGTTATTCTGAGCAGTTGGTGGAGATTTCTTTTTTAAAGTAAACACAGGATCCTCTCTTTAAGCTTTGCGCTTTTTGAGAAGACCCTGTGACAATGACTATTTTACCGGGATGTAAAGTGCGTCTGCCCCAAGCTCTTCTTCAATGCGAAGAAGCTGATTGTATTTTTCCATACGGTCAGATCTGCTCGCTGAGCCTGTCTTGATGTGCGCACAACCTGTGGCCACAGCAAGATCAGCAATGAAAGAGTCGCCGGTTTCCCCTGAGCGGTGTGAAACGATGGCCTTGTAGTTGTTGTTGAACCCAAGATCCATTGCTTCGAAAGTTTCGCTCATTGTTCCGATCTGGTTTACCTTCACCAGAATGGCATTTGCTTCACCTGCTTTAATCCCCGCTTCAAAAATCTTTTTGTTCGTTACGAATAAATCGTCTCCAACAAGAGTGACTTTTGAACCAAGAGCTTTAGTCAGCTCGATCCATCCCTGGTGATCCCCTTCATCGAGACCATCCTCAATGGAATATATCGGATACTTAGCTGCTAAATCTGAATAGTATTTAACCATGTCAGAAGTAGAAAAAACTTTCCCCTGCATATTGTATTTTCCATCCTTGTAGAACTCGCTTGCCGCTGCATCCAAAGAGATAGAAATATCAACACCCGGTTTATACCCGGCATTTGTGATCGCCTTTAAAATAAGTTCAATAGCTTCCTCGTGTGATTGAAGATCCGGAGCAAATCCTCCCTCGTCACCTACGTTAGTTGAGTGATTTCCTTCAGAAAGAACTTTCTTAAGCGAGTGAAACACTTCTACACCTGCGCGAAGGTTGTCGCCGAAAGATTTTTTCATGTGAGGAACGATCATAAACTCCTGGATGTCCAGGTTGTTTGAAGCGTGCGATCCACCGTTGATGATGTTCATTAGTGGAGAAGGCATCACATATTTTTTGTGCGAGTTTGGCGCTTTACACTTTTCAAACATGTATTTAAACAGGCTCATATTTAAATCCATTGCACCTGCACGGCAAACGGCCATCGACACACCTAAAAGAGCGTTTGCTCCAAGCTTAGATTTGTTTTCTGTCCCATCCATTTCCAGCATGATTGAATCGATCTTTTTTAGTTCCGTTGAATCCATCCCCACAATTTTTGGAGCGATGATTTCATTGACGTTTTTAACTGCTTTTAAAACAGATTTTCCCATGTAGTAAGACTTGTCGCCGTCGCGAAGTTCAAGGGCCTCCTTTGAACCAGTTGAAGCTCCTGATGGTACAGCTGCGCGTGCAAGGTTGCCGGCTTCCGTCACTACATCAACTTCTACCGTTGGGTTTCCACGTGAATCCAGAATCTGGCGGGCCTTAATAGACTTAATCTTTGACATAAAAAAATCCTTATTTTTTGAAGGGGTAATAAAAATCAGAGCGATTTTTTTTCACCCACTCGGGTTTACTGCTCGAATAAAATTCAAAAGTCTCACTAATATCACCAGGAATTTCTCCCGGCTTCACTGAAAGCTCTCTCACTCTTTGGGCCACATAAGGGCAAGGTGAAAGTGCTTTGAGTTTTAAAATATCTTCAATTTTGTTTCTCACCAACGGGTAATGAGTGCACCCTAAAATGGCATGCGTGTAGTGCTTGCCTTGAAGGGGTTCTAACTCACTCACTAAAAGCTTATCGAACTCTCCCTCATACTCGGGATGCTTATAAAGCTCTTCCACCATGCGTGCCAGGTTTTGTAGAGAATAATGGTCAATAAAACCTTTTGGGTCAAGACGCTCTTTTAACCGCTTAAAACGCTCAGATTTTCCGGTTGAAACCGTTGTCAGCACTGCCATCTTTGATGGGCCAGTTTCTTTGTAGTAAGCGTTCAGGTAAGGCTCTACACCAACAAAAGGCATCTGCGGATAAGTTGTTCGCAAGGCATCGATACTAGCTGCTGTTGCGGTATTGCACGCCACAACAATCATCTCCGCGCCTCTGGAAATCAGCTCGTCAGTAATCACAAATGTTCTTTCGGTAATGTATTCATCGGTCTTAGGACCATAGGGAGCATGAGCATCATCGCTGTAGTAAAAATACTCTGCTTCTGGGAAAGCTTTAAGGAGTTCGAAGAGGACACTAAATCCACCGATGCCAGAGTCAAAAACGCCGATCTTATGCTTAGGTGCATTCATTTTTTTGTCCACAATCTCCTTCACTCGGACTATCTTAAACAAAGATTTTATTATTGTTAAGTGGAAAACCCTGCATGCTATCGAACCTTTTTAAGAAAAACTCCTATAAGGCGCTTGAGTCCTTCTATTTAAAAGAGAACTCCCACGAAAACTTAAAAAACTACACCTGGCTGGCCCTGGCAGTAAACCAGAGAACCATTGGTGGAAGCATGTTGACTAAAGAATTGGTTTTATCCCAGGAAAACCCAAAGTCGCCTAACTGTGCCCTTCAGCTGGCCGAATTGGAAAAAGGAATCGTCCACAACGTTTTTTCTGGCAGCAAAAAAATCTACAACGGCGAAATGTTAAACGACGATGAAATTAAAAACACGCGAGTGCTTTTTAATAATCTTCTCGATGCCTTCATCGAAAAAGAAATTAAATTTTTTTCTGAAAGCATGAATAAAAGTGAATTTTCTCCAAGGCAACTTGAGGCCGAAGAAAAGGCATTGGAGTGGATGCGCGTGAGTTTTGAAGTGCTGACAAAAGCTGTGATGGAGAGCTTAACTAATCCTGAGTTTCTTTTTCAGACCACTTTTTTTGCCGGCATCAACCCAAAGAGTGGCAGAAGAGAAATGCGTTTAATGACCTTTAATCTCGATATGACGTTTTTGCTTTTAGACGACAACAACCTACGCATTTTAATCTATAACAAAAAACCAACAGATAAACCCGAAGACTTAAAACCAGCATTAATGGGTGATTATTCATTTAGAAAACGCGAGATGTTCGACCAGTTCATTGGACTTCTCTCAGCTCTGAGATCTGGAATCCACGCCTAAATTATTTTTTTGTTTTCACTGGTTTTGTTTTAAGGAAATTCAGTGACGAACAAAGCTCACACGTGAGCCCATCACAACCGCGGGCCGTGCAATGCTCTCTTCCGTAAAAAATAATCTGCAAGTGAAGCTTGTTCCATTTTTCTTTAGGAAAAACTTTTTTTAAGTCCGCTTCTGTCTGCTCGACATTTTTTCCCGACGTCAGTCCCCAGCGCTGGGCCAGGCGGTGAATATGAGTGTCGACCGGGAAGGCCGGGACACCAAAACTTTGGGCCATCACCACCGATGCCGTCTTATGCCCGACGCCAGGCAGGGCCTCTAGGTCTTCGAAGCTCGCCGGAACTTCACCGTTATGTTTGTCTAAAAGAATTTGAGAAAGCTCATGAATCGCTTTTGATTTTCTTGGAGAAAGCCCACAAGGCCTGATGATGTCTTCAATTTCTTTAACTGAGAGCTTCACCATTTTTTCTGGAGTGTCTGCACGCTTAAACAAAAGCGGAGTAATTTTATTGACCCTCTCATCCGTACACTGGGCCGAAAGTAAAACCGCAATTAAAAGAGTATAAGAATCCTTGTGGTCCAAAGGAATCGGGGTCTCTGGGTATAATTGTTCTAATCTCTCGAGGATGTAGTCTGCTTTATCTTGTTTTAAACTCATGGAATGATTATTTCAAAAGCCCCATTGCCTGTAAACCCAAATACCGGCCAAATACACTCCGGAATAAGTAAAAAAATTGCGGAAAGAAATACTTAGATATTTAAAGATTCCCTATCTGGTTTAGAATAGTTGAATGATAAAGGTCCTTCTTTTATTGACCCTGATTTTAAGCACCACGTTTCAAGCGGCCTCTGCTGGAACTCTTGCTCGTCAGATCAAGTCACTCCCGAGCGTTTTAAAAAAAGCTGGTTTGCCTCCTGCTGATTTAAACTGTAGTGGTTCACTGGAAAATCAAAGTGAAACCTCCACTCTCTACTCCCCTCACAATAGAAAAAATATCGAACTCACTGTGCTCTCTCCAAAAAGAGCAAGCGAGATTTTTAATACGTTAAAAAATGATGAGGACAACTCTTTTAACTACCCGGCCGATGGCTGTTATGCCAGAGCTCACCGCATGGCCATGGTGATGGATGAGATGGGTGTGGTTTCGGGCAAAGCTTTTGTTGAAGGTGAACTCTACGTCCAAACTTCAATGGGTGAAATTGGCTGGACTTATCACGTGGCCAGTTTAGTGCTGGTGAAAAAAGATGGGAAACTTGTCCCGACTGTTTTTGACCCGGGACTTTTTGATCACCCGGTTCCTTTTGAAGAATGGAAAGCCCTTTTATTAAAAGATTCAAAATCCTCATTTCAAAGTGAGTACTTCACAAAAAGGTTTAACTACGATCCTGATGCCCGTCATGATGACCTAGATCAATATAACGAAGAACAAGTCGAAGACATGAAGGCCGCAATCAAAGGCTTCTCGCGCTTAGGACATATGTTTGAATACATGGATAACAAGGAAAAAGGACAATAAATGAAATCACTGCTTGTCGTTGTCGCCTCAATGCTCTTTTCAACTCACCTTTCGGCGGAAACTATGAATAAGACTGAACTTACCGACTCTTTTACTGACCAGGTGAAATCCGTTTCTGAGGAAGGTCATGATTTAGTGGTCAAGTTTCACCGTCATGCGGCCATTTATAAGATAACCAAAGAACACCCGCAATTTAAGGAAATTAAAGCAAAGTTAGAAAAAGCTCAAAAAGTTGATCAAAAAATCAAAGTCGTTGCTATAATACCTTCTATGACGATTAAGGAAATCAAAGAATAGGCAAGGCCCACAAACGCTATGAGGAGAAGCTTGTGAAAATCGACGTTGTCCAAGATGCTAAAGACCACACTTACACCCTGACTATCAAAATCGACCAATTCAAATCACTGCGCGATTACGAAGTTCTTCACAACCTGGTTAATGCCATTTCATTGGACTTTGACCTGGACCCGGAAATCACCGTGGAAGACTTAAAGAATATCGTCCATGAAGCTAAAAACGAAGAATCAACCGAAGTCACCTGCGAGATCGGGCCTGAAGGAATTGATATCGAATTTTAGTTCTTAGGCAGCTTCTCCCTTATCACCTTTTAGTTTCTGGTTGTACCATTCAGGTGCAAGGAAATTGCTTTTTGGAAATGGAAGTTTGTTAACCACAATGTCTTCAAAAAATGTCGGCACGTAGTTGCATGGAACCATCTCTCCGATATACTTTCCAGTGTCCGGGTCTTTTCCTGTCTGCACCCATCTGAAAATATCGCGTGAGATGTAGTTTCCGTTTTTATCGATACCGGTAATTTCTGAAATGTGAGAAGTTCTTCTTCCCCCGTCGTGAAAGCGCGAACACTGAACGATAATCTGCATGGCAGAGCCAACCATCTTCCTTACGGCATCAGGTGGAATCTTGGTGTCACCCATCAGACAAAGTGTTTCTAAACGCGTACAAGCATCAACTGGATTATTAGCGTGAACAGTTCCCATTGAACCGTCGTGACCAGTGTTCATTACCTGGATAAGATCGAGTGCTTCTTCTCCACGAACCTCCCCAACAATAATTCTGTCGGGACGAAGTCTCATGGCCGAAATAACCAGGTCGCGGATAGAGACTTCCGTCACTCCACGTTCAGCATCAGCTTTTCTTGTTTCGAAGTTTACAACGTGTTCAGCTTTTACCTGAAGCTCGGCCGCATCTTCGATGATGATCAGACGTTGTGTTTTAGGAATGCGTGAGCCTAAAACGTTCAGCATCGTCGTCTTACCTGACCCCGTACCACCGGAAACGATAATGTTTTTCCCCAGGTAAATACAGATATCTAAAAACCTGGCGGCCTCTTTTGAAAGAGAGCCAAAAGTAATTAAATCATTCAGTGTTAATTTTTCTTTTGAAAACTTTCTGATCGCTACCGTCGTTCCGTTTTTGGCCATAGGAGGCAAAACAACGTGAATACGAGACCCATCTGGAAGACGGGCATCAAGGCGAGGATTGTCTTTATCAATACGACGTCCCACAGACTGAGCGATCGCTCTCATCGCTGAGACAAGCGCTTCTTCATTGTGGAATTGGTTTTCAACTTTATAGACCAAACCTTTTTTCTCGATGAAAATTTCTTTGGGCCCGTTGATCATGACTTCGGAAACGCCAGCATCCTCAAGGAGATCCTTGATGGGATAGAGAAACTGGTCAATGGCGTCCTTAAATACTGACATACTTTACTCTCGTCCTAATCTTCAACCGTCGCTAAATCTCTGCTGCCAAAATCAATCACCTCGCGAGGCTGATCCTTGGGAGTTTCACGATACTCGAGACGGTCGCGGTCTAAATCCATTATATCTTCTTTTAAGTCTTCGCGCTTAATCTGCACCCATTCACTAGGTGTATCTTTTGGTCGCCAGACCTTCACCACATCAGAGGCAAGTCCTCGTCTTTGTGTCTCTGCCATATCGGAAGCTTTCTCTAAAACCATGACTCTCCCATTGAAAGTCAGATTCGGGCAATTAAACTGGAAAACCCCAACTTTATCAAAAAAGACCTCTGTTTCAGCAATCTTATCTTTACTTGGAGTCGAGAATGCATTTTTATCCGGGATACTAAAACAAGCTGAATCCACCCCTACGGCCGTAATAAAAAAGCGAACTTTCTCGCCCTTGTAAACGACAATGCGGTTGGGATAAAAGCCTTCTTTACCAATGATAATGGCCTGTTCACGGTAAGGAACATCGAGTTTATTACCTTTAAAGTACGTCTCTTCCAAAGCAAAGGCCCTTTGGTAAAAAACGGCCATGACGGCGACTAATCCTAAATAAGTTAACTTTTTAATAAAAACCTCGAGCGTTTATTAATTCTCTCGAAGCTTATCGGTATCCGAGTGGATAACTTTAGTCGGATAAAATGCCCACATTCTGTGGAGTTACTTCCGGGCCTTGTAAGGAAGATTGGGCTGAACGCTGATATCTTGGCCCAGAGTCTCAATTAATTTTTTAAGACCTGGGTCTTTTTCATACTTAATCAGGTAAACACCAGGGCCCAACGGCTGCATTTTTTGCGGGGGAAGTTTTTCAAGCTTTAAGGCCAAGGCCTCTTTGTTTTTCGCATTCTTGATCGTCACAATATACTCTCCTTCGAGTGGTTTTTTAAAACCAAACAATAGAAGGAGAATAAAACTAAAAACTATTTTTTTCATTTTTATGGAAGAATGTTGGCCGCTCCACCAAGAGGCGCCTGGATATAATTTAAAGCCCCCACAGCACTCACCGATCGACCAGTCACTGTTTTTCCAGTCAGTGATGATTGAGCTGTTCCGCCCATCTTAATAGACTTCGCAACTTCTTCATAAGTGTAATTAGGATTGTAAGCAAAAATCATTGCAGCCACACCGGCCACATGAGGTGCGGCCATCGAAGTCCCGCTGATAACATTGTAGCTGGTCGTATTTAACGTCAGTGTATCAATTGAAAAGACACTGATGTTGGCACCTAAATCAGTTCCAGAACTATCAGTTAAAAGATTAAAACCCACACTCACAGTTGAGCCGATGTGTGAACTCAAGTCGTATTCTTGAGGAAGCGCATAACCATCAGTAGACCCTGTAAAAGAGTCGAGAACAGTTCCTCCTGACATAGGATCACCTGAGCCCGATTTTTTATTGATCGTCACGTAATCAGCGTTATTTTCCAAGTCGTACATGGCATAGAAATTAACTGTCGCTGCTGAAACAGATGAGCTGATAGAGAACGCTTTCCATGCTCTGGCATCATTGTTGTTAGCATATCTAGCGCTCGAGTAATTATAGTTTGACGGGTTCACCAGACACGCTGTCGGCGAACCAAAGTTAAGCGATTTGTAGGCCCATGGACTTCCTGCTGTACTGGTAAAAGTCCATCCGCTGGTCAATGAATCTGACACTGAAGCATTTGTTCCCGGCCATGTGCTGACAATATTCACGCCGGGAGCACCGACATCAACACTTGTTGTTCCATAGTTTGAAAAAGAGGCCAGTGAATAATTCTGAGTTAAAGCGGCCACGCAAATAACGTTGGCCTGAGTGAAGTTACATGGATACATCGGAAGTGATTCGTTGTTAGTCCCATCATTTCCTGCTGCCGCTACAATTAACACTCCATGGTTTTGAGCGTAATCAATGGCCGCACTGTAAGCAGCATCATAACTATCTCCACCCAAACTCATATTGATAACTTTGGCCCCATTATCAACCGCAAAATAAATTCCGGCCACAATGCCAGCCGATGTACCACTTCCAGTAGTTCCTAAAACTCTCACGGCCATCAGGCTTGATCGCCAGCACACTCCGGTTGATCCCACACCATTATTTCCGCGCGCCCCAATCGTTCCGGCCACGTGAGTTCCGTGTCCGTTTAAATCCATTGGGTCATCGTCGTTATCAACATAGTCATAACCATGGTTAGGGTATGCACCTCCACCATTCCACATATTCGATGAAAGGTCTGAATTATTGTAATTGATTCCCGTATCCAAAACGGCCACTGTGACAGAAGAACAATCTGTGATTGTATTCCAGGCGTACTCCGCCTGCATATCTCTTCCGGCCACTCCTGGGTTATTAGTGCTTGAAGGTGTGTCTTTTCCTCCGGCCGTTGTAATTGTTTGCGCAGTATTTTTTAATCCCCAAAGTTGACCGTAACGAGGGTCATTGGGAACAGCTAGCGCTTTATAGATATAATTAGGCTGAGCGTATTCGACATCCGGGTCATTTTTAAAATCTAGAATCGCCTGCTTCATATCTGTTTTACTAACTAGTTTGACTCTGGCCAGACCGCGATTGTAACGGGCCAGTCTTTTATGCCCTTCTCTTTCAATAGAGATTTTCTGATTATTGGCAGAGACTGAAGATTTATACTTCACCAGGATTTCCCCTGGGACGTAATTAAGCTTGGGCGCTTTGGCAAAAGCGTTCACATTTAACAAACTCAATGACAGGCACATCAGTATTTTAAATTTCATCTTGTCCATCCTTCCTACGGCAAGTTCACTGAGAACTCGACCGAAGGCAAGCTCTGAGAGCCGCTGCTTGATCCTGGTGCATTTAAACTTGAATAGGCGACAACTTTAAAGAACGTCGAGCCTTTTAATAAATTCGTCATAACTACTGAGGTCGGTGAAAGCGGACCACTAACGTAAGGGACATCTACATAAGTCGCCGTGCCCACATCAAAGCTTGAAGTGCGACTGTAATAAACGCGGTATCCCCCACCTGCTTGGTTAACTGCTTTTTCATGATTAGCACTCCAGCTAATTTCCACTGAAGGCGCAGGGCCCGCATAAGTGTAAGCAACTAAAGCTGATGAACATGCACTTGTTCCAATGATGTTGGATGAGTTCGTGTAAAAGCTGTAAGTTCCTACCGCCAGGGTCGAAACTGTAATTTGCACCGACGTTGTCGTGGCATAAGCGCTTCCCACCACACTCGAGCAACCGGCGTCAGTATAAAGATAAACAGTGTCTCCATTGGCCACACCATTGGCCAAAATAGTTGGAGTTGCCGAATAGTTTGGTGTTGTCGTTGGAGCATACAAAGAAAGCATTGAAGCCGTATTTGGCATAACTCCAGTGTACTCATACATTAAAAGCGCACTCGAACACGTCCCTGTTCCCAAAGAATTTGTACTGTTGCTATAGAACATATGCGTTCCAGGCGCCAGAGGGTTCGTAGTAATCGTGGCACTCGTTCCAGTGGCCACTGCACTTCCATAAGACAGGGTACAGCCCGAATCGATATAAATATTGGCCGTCTCTCCAGATAAAAGCCCAGTCAACTGAATCGTCGGGGTTGAGTCGGTGCTTGGGGATGAGGCCGGTGAAAGAAGAGTCATACCCGTTGCCGTTTTAGGCGCCACTCCCAGGTATTGATAAGTCAAAAGGGCCCCTGAGCATGTGCTGCTTTCAAATTGATTCGTGCTTTTTGTATAAAGAGAATAGGTTCCCACACTCAACGTAGATAACGTCACAGAGACAGTTGAGGCCGAAGCCACTCTTGAACCAACGATAGCGCTACAAGATGAATCGCGATAAATTTGCACCGTCTCGCCCGAGACAACGCCAGAAACCTGCACCGTAGGAGTTGAAACAAATCCTGGCGAGCTCGCAGGATTTACCAAAGTCATCGACGTCCCCGTTGTCGCTTTAATCGGCGATCCTCCAGGGGTATTAAAAGTAAAACCACCAAGTTTAGTGGTCTCCGGCTTACAGGCCGCAAGTATAATGAGTGAGGTCAATAGTAGAAAATTATTTTTCATAAACACTCTATTTAAAATAATATTTCACGCCAAAGCTCAGGTAGTTGTTGTTGTAACCCATTCCCGTCTTAAAATCTGATCCACTTGAATCAGAAAACGTCATGCTTTTTTTCCCCATGTACTCAAATCCTAAAATCCCGGCAATCGCCCAGTGAGAATTTAAGTGATACTCTAACCCCGCTTCCAGCAAGGCCGCAGGAGAAAGTGAGCTTTTTAATTCATAAGTTGAAATCTCATCCGTCATCGTCGACGTCATCATCGAGACACCCAGGTAAAGAGCAACCATCGGCTTCCATGTTCCGTAGTCAAATAAGAACTTGTAGCCAGCATAGAAATTTTTAAACGAGTCTTCATAAGTCCACGACCCGTTTTGTGAAATCCCCGTGTTTACATCTGTCAGTGAGAGCGTATCTGATTTTTGCCCGTTCAATAAACGAACCTTAAAGGCCAGGAAACGTTCTTGCTTAAGTTTATAACCAAACCCTAAAGATAAAAGCATTCCTGCTTTATAAGAACTCTCATTCGCACTTCCCCAGCTTACCGGGTTGCCTGAGGATGAAGTCGGAAAAATACTATTGTAGTCTTCACCGACCGGAGCATCGTCCATCATTTTCACAATGCCACTTTCTACTTCGAGATAAAATTTATAGGAATTAAACTTTTCTTGCTCAGTGTATTGGCGAGCTTCTTTTTTAAACTCGTGACCATTTAGACGATTTTTGACTCGTCTGGCATCCACTGAAACCACGCAACTTTCTTTAGTCACATAAATGCGTTCGTCTTTTTTAAACGCGACCATCGCAGGATTCTTTGGAAGTCTTCTAATTTGTAAAACGGTATCAGAAAATGGCGAGCTATCGACAACTTCGAGTTTGCCATTGTTTAAAATTTTTAGCTCACAGCTTTTGAGATTGTTGAGATAATAGACATCTTCAGCAAAGACATTTGCCGAGAGAAAAACCATAAGCCCTGCAATTAAAATCCTGGTCATCCATCTATTATCCGCTAAATGGAAAACCATTCAAGTAGGAATAGATGGACACCTCTTATCGCGCCTAAAAAGACTAGATTTTCAGGTCATCACTCCCGGGCACAACAGGAATGCGGTCATTCTTTGGAGCTTGAGTCTCCTTTACTTTGACCTTTCCAGCGGGCGCTGAAGCCTTAGAAGAGCTCTTACCTGCAGTTAAACGCTTGAACTTAATCAAAACTTCACCATCTTTATTTTCAAATTCTGGATTTGTTTGATCGATATCATCAGGTAAAGAAAAACTGCGCTCAAAGCTGGTCTTTCTAGTCGACTTATTTTTCCCTGTCCCTTGAGTGGCAACAACGTCCCCTTTAATTTTGATCATACCTTGCTCAATTTTAATATCGAGTGGATGATCTTTGGCCTGCTGGACTTTAAGTTTTAAAATTTTTTGTGTGTCCGTCACCACCCAGTCGTACTGCCCGATGACAGGTGATTCAAAATCAGACATGTCAAAATCAGGGCCGGCAAAACGTTTCATCATTTCGCGCATGCGGTTTTCGAACTCACCCATATTAGAATCGTCCATCAGCGACTTAAGCATTTCTTCGCGCGCTTTCATAATCTCATCAATCTGGCGCTGAAACTGATCATCGGCAGATGTTTGAGAAAAAGCATTGGCGCTCATAAGGGCACAGAGTAATATCCATTTTTTCATTTTAGACCTCTACACATTTTATCACATCATAGGCCACAGTCTCATAGGGATGAGCTTTTTTTAAGGCCATAACTGCTTCTTTAACTATAGTATCATCCATCACCATTTCAACCCTAAGCTCTTCAACTTTTTCAACAACGCCCACGTTTCCAATAGTTGGATTTGCTCCCGAGAGGGCCCTAAATTGGCCGACACCTCTGGTTTCAAATGAACATGAATCATAGTTTCCAATCTTTCCGACACCTACTGCAAATAAGGCCGACTTTACTTTTTCTGCTGAGTCTAGTGGTACATAAAAAGTTAACTTGTGCATGAGTTTCTCCTCCAAAAACAAAAAAGCCTCCACTGAGAACATCAGGGAGGCTTCTTTATATTTTTTAGATGAATCTAAAAATTATTTTTTCTTCATTGCTGGAGCAGCTGGAGCTGCAGCCTCTTGTCCTTTTTCAATTCCAAGAAGTTCAACTTCGAAAATCAGAGTTGCACCACCAGCGATTTTCGGTGGAGCACCAGCGTCGCCGTAAGCAAGCTCAGATGGGATAACGAATTTTGATTTCCCACCAACTTTCATAGTTTGAAGACCTTCAGTCCATCCACGGATAACTCTGTTAAGCGGGAAAGACACTTCTTGTTTTCTTTCAACAGAAGAATCAAATACTGTTCCGTCGATTAAAGTTCCATGGTAGTGAACTTTTACAACGTCAGTTTCTTTTGGAGATGGCCCTGTTCCTTCTTTGATTACTTTATAAGCTAGACCAGAAGCAGTTTTAGTTGCTCCTTCTTTGCTTACGAAGTTATTTAGGAATTCAATTCCTTTTTTCTTAATTTCGCCAGCTTGTTTTTCCATTCTAGCTTTGAACATATCCTGGATTTTTTGCTGGTATGCCATTGGATCAACTTTTTGTTTCTCACCTTTAGCAGCGTCTCTTAGACCAGCTGTAAGTGAATCGATTTCAGCGTCAGTCATGTTTAACTGAGTTAAACGTGATCCGAACATTGTCCCGATAGCGTAGAACGTTTTTTCTTCTTCAGTCTTTGGATCCTTTCCTTTAGAACATCCAAAGGCCATTGCCCCAACTAGAGCGAGTAATAGCACCTTTTTCATGATTGTCATTCCTTTGTATGATGGTGAACGATTTTATTTACTCTAATACGTTAATGCCCCTTCGCTTAAAGATCAAGCTAAGGCTCATCTTTTAAAAGCTCAATTCTTGTCTTGTCCGCAGGCAGAGCTCTCTCCCAATCTCCGTACAAAGGATTGGGAAGCATAATAAATCTTTGCCCAAACTCGCTTCTCATTTGATCAACAAGCGCATTGCGCTCCGCAACGCTTTTTTTCTCGAAGGCCTGGTGAAAGTCCGTCAGGTTGTCCCCAACCAGCATCACGATGTCGTACTTCTTGAGCACTTCTTGTCTTCTAGGTTCTTTAGTGTGCTCAGTTCCCATGAGCATTAAGTTTTGTTTTTTAACTGGAAAACCCTGTGCCACAAGATTTGTCATTGTATCGTCATACATATCAACTCTTCTGTTTGAAATGTAGAAAACTTCGACCTGGCGATCAACTAGGAATTTGATGAAATCAAGGGCCCCTGGAATCGCGACCGCTTTTTTTAATTTTACCCAGTCGGCAAAATGGCTTTCTTTCCAAGAAAGACCTTCCTTAATTTCACTTGCTCCACCGTAAGAGTTATCCAGGATTGTTTCATCGATATCAAAAACCACGGCGCGTTTTCTGTTGTGTTTATTTTCCAGCTCGCGTTCAATTTTTTCTTTAGCAATGTTGTAAGCTTGGTAAGTAAGCGCGCGGTACTCGCCACTTGTTTGTTGCCACAAGTAAGCACCGATTTGGTACTCGCGTGGATTAGGTTTGGTTGGCTGTCCTGAGCAAGCGCTCAGTAGAGTTAAAAGCAATAACCCTGTCAGAACTTTCATTATTATCTCCTTATAAAACTAAAAACCCGCCTCATCCAAGGCGTGGTTGCACATTTGATCGCACATTTCATTTTGCGGGTGGCCTGCGTGTCCTTTGACCCAGTGGAAAGTGATAGTGTCAAAACGCGATTTAAGCTGATCGAGTTCGCGCCAAAGCTCCAGATTCTCAGGCTCTTTTCCATCGGCCTTTTTCCATCCGCGGTTTTTCCAGCCTGTCACCCAGCTCGTAATTCCTTCTGTGACATATTTTGAATCGCTATAAACAAAAACCGGGCTCAGTCGGTCTGAAACCCCTTCTTCAATCCATTTTTCAATCAGTCCCTTAAGACCTCTGATGACTCCCTCAAGCTCCATCTTGTTGTTGGTTGTAGGAACATCAACTCCCGAAGATTTTAAAATAATTTCCCCTTGAGCGTCCTGAATCAAGACACCCCAGGCCCCGGGCCCCGGGTTACCTCGGCAGGCCCCATCGGCAAAAACACCATAAGCACTTTTAAGCTCTCTCATCTCATCTGGAAGCGGGAATTTTGAGTCCCAATTTAAGGTCTTGGCCTCTTTGGTATCCGGTAGGTCGTCACTTAACGAGATAAGTTTATCTATTGCTTCCACACCTTCTGGGAATTGGTCAAAAAGCGGGCGCAATTTTTTAAGAGTTTTAAGGACTTCTGATTTTTTCATAGGTTTAAATTCTAGTTTAAATAATACTCTTTTTAAAGCGATTATGTTATCACTTAGGGATGAAAACAGCATTTTCCATTCGCGTCTATAAACAGTATTTCAACTTCGCTTCTTCGCATTTCATGCTTTTTAAGGATGGAACAAGAGAGCCTCTTCACGGTCACAATTACCGCGTCCAGGTAAGAGGAAACGCTCCTGAACTTGATGATGATATGGTTTTTGATTTCCTAAACATCAAGCCGATAGTGAGAAGAATCTGTGATTCGCTGGACCACAAACTACTGATCCCAAAAAATCACCCAAAAATTATCATCGAAGATAAAGAAAAGAATTATAATATTATCACTCCTGATGAAAGTGTCTTCAGCATTCCAAAGACAGATGTTCTTTTAATGCCGATTGAAAACACTTCAGCAGAAAGAATCGCTGCTTACCTTGCTCAAGAAATTAAGAGCGCGGTCTTTGCAGAATATAAATTTGAATTCAACGAACTGGAAATCGAAGTCGAAGAAACACCGGGACAATCAGCGGTGTATACACTTTTGAAGGAATAAGGAAAACGAATGAAATTCATCGAACTGCCACATGGAACGAGTGTTAAGGGTGAAAAAATCGAAGCATGGAAGACGTCTTCTGATGCTCCAAAGTACAACTACATTTTAGGCGCCGTTCACGGCGACGAAGTCGAAGGTGCTCACCTCGCTAAAGAACTTTTTAAATGGCTTAAAGAAAACGACGAACTGAATATGCCAGTTGTTGTTGTTCCCGTTGTGAACGTTGATGGTTATAAAGCTGGAACGCGTGTTAACGCTAACGGTGTCGACCTCAACCGCAACCTCCCTTCAGCTCAATGGTCTCCAGAGGCGCGCGAAGCTAAATACTTCCCTGGAAAAGAGCCTCTTTCAGAACCAGAAAACAGATTCCTGGTTGAACTCTTTAAGAAGTATCCACCAAAATTCATCATCAGCTTCCATTCATGGTACCCGGTTATTAACTATAACGGTGCCTGTAAAGAAGTGGCGGATTTCCTGGCCCAATATAACAAGTATCCAATCGAAGCGGATTTCTTAACTCACCCGACTCCAGGTTCACTGGGAGAATTCGGACCTCAAGAGTTTAAGTCTCCAGTTCTAACGTTTGAATGTCCTGTGCTTTCAGAGACAGTGACTCTTGAGAGTGTATGGAAAGAAAACGAAGAAGCTTTCAAGAAGCTTTTTACGACCAACACCATCGAAACTTTTAAAGCATAATTTACGACTTAGCGAAACGAATGGTTAAAATCCGAAAGGGTGTTAATCATTCGTTTTGAATCATTGGCGTGGACATTTTCAGATAAAGATCTCATCGTTACATTTTTTAAATCATCCGTCACAATCGCTGTCTTTCCGTTGATTTTCCCCTGAACAGACACTTGGCCGCGGTAAGGATTCACTGCCACAATCACCCCATCCAACGATCCACTAACTGCGCGATCACCATAACAATAGCCTTGGAAACAGCCCTTAGCGACTCCTACAGTCTTTAGAGCATAAGTTCCGACACCAGTGTACTTGCTCGTGCCTCCAACGAAGCTAATGGCCACGAGAGAGCTTTTAGAATTCACTCCTACAATCACTCCATCAAAACTTTTATAGACGGCAGAGTCATTGGCGCAATAAGCTTCTACACACCCCTTTCTCACCAGAGAGTCTTTCTGTTGATAGGTTTTAATCACCGAGTATTTATCCGATTCTTTTTTATGATTGATGGCCACACCATCTTTTGAAACACCGACGATAACACCCTCAAGGTTTCCCCCGACAGCTTTGTCATTGACACAAAAATCCCCCGAGCACTCTTTGCCTAAATAGACTTTTGAAATATCAAAAGTGGCCACACCCTTTTTAGTTGTTGATCCACCGGTGAAATCAATGGAGATTTTACTTTTACTGACTCCGACAATACTTCCATCGGCATTATCTGCAATCGCTCTATCGCCAACACAAAAAGACTGCCCCTGATAATTTTCACAGGCAAAAGCTGACGAAAAAAACAGAGAGAAAAAGAGAGAAATAAAAATGAATCCTTTCATAATTTCACCCAAAAAAAAGGCCCTCACATGGAGGGCCTTTCATTATAATATTCAATCTAAAAAGTTAGCCTACTTTCGTAAACTTGATAACTTCAACCGGACAAGCTTCAGCAGCTTCTTGAACTTTTAATCCGTCGTTCAAAGGAGCGCCTGGGCGAATGATACAAGTTGAATCTGTGACTTCGAAAACTTCCGGGAAGATCGCTTCACAAGCGTCACAAACGATACACCCTGGCTCAATCCATACTTTTGAAACTGAAAAGTTTTCAACAGCAGGAGCGGCCGCACCACCGCCAGCAGCTGCACCAGCAAATTCTCCAGCGAACATTGGATTCGTCGCCATCTTAAGTTGCTTAGCTGTCTTTGGAAGTGGAGGTGAAATGAAAGTTCTCTCTGGAATTTCAAATCTTGGTTTTTCTTTTGTTACAACAAACTTGCTCGCTACATCTTCAACAGTTTGTGTAGATTCGTTTCTCTTTGTTACGAAGTCCACTGCTTTGAAAGTTTGCTTATGAGTGACATTGTCTTTTGTTGCCGTTACTTCAACTTCAATCGTTGCTTTATCAAGCGTAGAAGCCGAAAGAATTTTTTTAAGGTTCTCACCCATGTCTACGTCGCGAGCAAAATCAAAGTCTGATCCGTCGAATTCGCGAGTGATATCTACTTCTGTTGGAGATCCAAATGGGTTGAATAAGTGAACGCGAACGCGGTCGAATTTTACCGGCTCAGCATCCTGGTCCCATTTGAAAGCGAATGCAAAACCATTGTCCCCTAAAGTTGATTTTAGGATTTCAATCTTCGGTCTTACAAAAAGAAAGTTCAGGGCACCAGATAGTAAACTAAGTGCTCCAATTCCTACTAATAGCCCGATTCCCATTAAAATCGCCACAGTCATGGCAATGTATGTTGTGCTCACTCAAACTCCAGTCAAATAATCAGTTATTGTATGGGCTTATTTTAACATAAGATTGCGAGATGTTTAGCAAAATGTGAGTGATTTCACACCCTCTCTTTCGACTCGTTGCAAAACCCAAATCAAAAATTATTGATGTCTACCCAAAGCTTCTTATTGCTCAAGGGGGTCGCATCTGGAAGCAGTGGATTATCAATTTTAAAAAGCTTTCTCTTTCTTAGCTTCAGCGCCGAGACTTGGGCCTTATAATACTGGTCAAATAGGCTCTCAAAAGTTCCATTCTGCTGGATAATATCGATTCCTTCTCTCACGCGGGTGCGCAGTTTTCTGCCGTGTTCATTTTTAGGAAACCAGAAGTAAGTTGGCAGCGGATAATAAAGTAAAATATTTTCTTCAATCATCAAGTCCGGCATCTTCTCTTTGCGCTTTTCAATTTCATCGATCACTTCGGTTACCGAACGAGGAAAAGCGGCGAAATCCCCCTTTAAGAGGCCTTCAAAGATTTTGTCATAATAGACCTCAGTTTTCACATTAAAGCCCGCCAACTTCAAAATCTGCACATCTCCCCAACCAGCTCCCTGGCCGAAGGTAATCTTTTTAAGCTCATCAAGAGTATTGATATTTTTAAAGAGATCTTTATTTTTTTTATCGATTAAAAGCACGCGGTAACTAACCAGGCTGCGATCAATTGGAACTCTGATGGGAAGAAATCTTTTTTCAAACTCTTTATTAGTTTCACGAATCATGATGTTGAGTTTGCTATCGCGCTTACTCAATTCGCGCAGCTGCCTTTCCTCAGTCATAAAGACTGAGGCCTTAAGTGAATAAGTTCCATATTTTTTAGTAGTCGCATCTAATGATGCTTTAAGAATACTCCAATGATAATTGTAGCGAACATCCAGAGGTGACTCTGGTGGATGATAGTAGTACACCATCTCAGCATGAGCGATGCTGAGAAAAAGATGCACGAATAATGCAGACAACAGAGTAAAATTTTTCAAAGAAACTACCTTCTGCTACGTATTTAAATACGTAATCATCCCTTAGTTTTACACGGTCATAATAAGTCAGCAAATGAATTACAGAAAAAGTGAAATGGCCAATTGCAAGTTAAAAATCGCGGCCAGCTCTTCGTTCAAAGGACGCGCCAAACCTAAAAGATGTGAGTCCTGATTATACACCCACAATATATTTTGCGATGAAATTAAATCCTGTTCTGGATCATAAACCAATTCTATCAGATCCAATTTTAGTCTCTGACCTTGAAGATATTTAGAGGTTTGTTCACTGGTTAAACGAACTTTATTAAGACGAAGAACCTGATCTAGGGGCCTTCCCCATTTTTCCAGATCAAACATTTCTCCTTTGATTGGCCAATCTTTTTGCCTGATTCCATTGGCAGAGGTGTTTTCTCCAATAGCTGTGCGCTCAAGAATTTGCAAGGCCCCATATCCGCCTAAGAGCTCGGCCACTTCTTCAAAGAAGCTACGAACATAAGTTCCTGAACTCACCGTGATTTCAAACTCCATCTCAGGGTATTCATAACGGCCTATTTTAAAATCTAAAATTTCACGTTTTACTTTTTCTTTTTGAATCAATCGCCCGGCCAGTGCATGTTCGTAAAGTCTCTTACCTTCAAACTTGGTAGCAGACACACTGTGGGGAGCTTGCCAGTACTCCCCTAAAAAATGCTTCGCCAATTTTTCTTCAAGTACTTCTTTGGCCATTTTTTGAAATTCAACAGCAATATGTTTTTCAACATTCACAAGCGCCGTCAGGTCACCTGTGTCCGTTTTTCCGCCGAAAATTCCAACAGCACGATAGGTCTTAGGAAGCAGCTCATGGATGTAATCATTGAGCCTCTGGGCCCCTTGAACGCCGATTAAAAGCACCCCTTCTGCAAAGGGATCAAGAGTTCCGAAGTGCCCGATTTTTCCGAAGTCGTATCCTAAATTTTTTTTGAAATGATGAACGATAGAAAAAGAAGAAGGTCCCACCGGCTTGTAGACATTAAAGACAAGTGGGATTTTCTGATAATCTGTTTTCACTGGGATTTTATTCGTCTGAGCCGTCTTGTTCTTTTTTTAGAAGATCCATGATCTTCTTTTCTTCTTCAAACTGATTGTCGTAGATAAAAGAAATCGCTGGTACGTGCCTGACTTCTAAAACTTTTGCCAACTCTGATCTAATTCTTCCAGTGGCAGAATCAAGTGCTTTTTTTGCATCTCCACGCGTCCCTGAATCATAGGTGTCCCATGAAACAGTAGCATAGCCATAATCAGGAGAGAGTTCAACTTTTGTAATTGAAACTCTTTGCAATCTTGCATCGCTAATAGAGCTACGTAGAAGGCCGTTGATTTCATTCAACAGCCTTTCTTCGTATTTTTCTTTTTTAAAATTGTTCGTTTTCTTTGCCATAATTACTACAGTACAGGTTGAGCCGCTTTAGCTCCAGACTGAGACATTCCGGCGCTATCTTCAAGTGTTCTTTTCTTTTGCACCATCATATAGGCCTCGAAAATATCACCTTGTTTAATGTCAGCGTATCCTTCAAGAGAGATACCACACTCGTAACCATTCTTAACTTCCTTAACATCGTCTTTGAAACGTTTAAGAGAAGAAAGCTTCCCGTCGTGCATGATTTTCCCGTTTCTAAGAAGACGGATACCACATCCCTGAGCAATCTTGCCGTCGATAACGTAAGATCCGGCAATAACACCTGCTTTTGGAATGTTGAAGACTTCGCGAACTTCTGCGCGACCAATGAACTCTTCCACGAACTCAGGGTCAAGAAGACCTTCAAGAGCAAGTTTAACGTCATTGATTAGCTCATAAATGATCGAGTAGTTCTTAATATCGACACCTTTATCTTCAGCAAGCTTACGAGCTGAAGTAACTGGTCTCATGTTAAATCCGATCAAGAATCCAGCTGCTGTACTTGCCATCTGAACGTCAGAGTCCGTGATCGGCCCAACACCACCAGCAATAACTTTAACTGTAACTTCTGCGTTCCCAAGAGACTCAACAGCAGACTTAATCGCCTCGTATGACCCTTGAACGTCAGATCTGATAATAAGGTTAAGAACTTTTTGCTCTTCACCTTCTTTAGAAGCATTCGAGAAGAAATCTTCCAGAGATACTTTTTTCTTTTCCGGAGTTGCTTGAAGAAGCTTTCTTTCGTTTACACGGTTTTCAGCAATCTTCTTAGCTTCTCTTTCGTTTTTAACGATGTTTAAGCGATCCCCTGGAGCTGGAGCTTCTTCAAGTCCCAGAACCTGAACCGGAGTCGAAGGTCCTGCAGATTGAAGCTGAGCACCTGCATGATCGTTAAGCGATCTTGCACGTCCATAAGTTTCACCCACAACGATATAATCACCTTTGTTCAGAGTTCCCGTTTGAACCAGAAGGGTTGCCATTGGCCCTCTTCCTTGTTCAATCTTCGACTCGATAACCACACCTTCAACAGCTCCTTTTGGATCTGCACGAAGATCTAAGATCTCCGCTTGAAGAAGGATGGCCTCAAGAAGATCGTCGATCCCTTGAGATTTAAGTGCCGATACGTGAACATATTGAGTTGTCCCCCCCCAGTCTTCTGGAAGAAGGTTAAACTCTGTCAGCTCTTGCTTAATTCTATCTGGGTTTACACCCGGCTTATCCATCTTGTTAACTGCGATAATGATTGGAACACCAGCGTTCTCACAGTACTTGATTGATTCTTTTGTCTGAGGCATTACCCCGTCGTCTGCAGCAACGACAAGAACTACGATGTCCGTTGCATTTGCTCCACGCTGTCTCATGGCCCCGAAAGCCGCGTGACCTGGAGTATCCAGGAAAGTCACAGTTTTTCCACCATCAACTTTAACTTGGTAAGCACCGATGTGCTGAGTGATACCACCCGCTTCACCTGCTGCTACTTTGTCTTTTCTGATCGTATCAAGAAGAGTTGTCTTCCCGTGGTCAACGTGTCCCATGATCGCTACAACTGGTGGGCGAACCGGGAACTTGCTCTTTTGGTCTTCTGAAATAGCAGCTTTTCCAATGATTTTTTCTTCGTTGAAAGCTTTATCTTCAACTCTGTAGTTATAAAGTGCCGCGATTTCCGCTGCTAATTTTGGACCTACATAGTCTGTTTCTTTAACCAGAAGGTTTAGTTTTAAACATTCATCAAGAAGGTCTTTAAACTTCACGCTCAGCTTATGTGCAAGATCCCCCAGGACAACACCTTTATGGATCTGAACAACACGTTTAGAATCTTTTACTTCAGTAATTTCTGTCTGCTGAGTTGGCCCCACGTAATCTCTCTTTCTCAAGATTTGAGTGTAAATCGGGCGACCGGTTCCACTTAAAGCTGTGTATGATTTAAGTTCTTCTTCCGCACGAGACATAGTCAGCGCTTGCGCTTTGCTCGCAATTGCCTTTTTCCCGCTCATCATTGAAGCGAGACCACCCATGCGTTTTTTGTTTTCTTCTTCTTTTTTATTTTCGTCGTCATCACCTTCAGCACCCGGAGCACTAAAGCTCTTAGCTGCTGCAGCTGCTGCCTGGGCCTTAGCCGCCGCAATTCTAGCTGCTTCTTCTTTTTCCTGCTTCTCTTTGAAGTTAGGATCTTTAGAAGGTGTGTAGACCGGTGTAAAGCGGTGAACGCGATCGATGCTTGAAGTCGCTTGAGCTTTTTTCTCTTCTCTCTGCGCTTCTTTATGAGCTTCTCTGTCTGCCGCTTTTCTCGTGATAACACCCGCTTCATTTGGAGTGTCTTTCTTCACAGGTTTTGAAACCACGCGAAGACCACCAGTTGCCTGCTCAGTCGACTCTTCAGTCTCTGCACTCAGTGTTTCAACTTCAGCCTCTGGAGCTTCTACTTCAACAGCTTCGTGAGCTACTTCTCTTGCACTTTCTTCTTCGTCCTGTGCATCCATTTGCATTGTTTCTGATTCATCCATTTCAGAGTCATCAGTTTTACGACGGATTACAGTCACTTTCTTTTTTACAGTCGAAGCTTTTTTCGTTGTTTTCTTCTCAGCTTCCTCTCCTTCCGAAGTCTCAGCGGCTGCTCTTACAACAGTCTTCTTTTCAGTAGTCTTCACTGCTGCGGCAGGGGCCTTTTTGCGCACGACTTTTTTCTTGGCAGTCGTGTCTTCTTTGACTTCCTCTTCCTTTTTTACAGCGGCAAGATAACCTTCGACATCAGCGTCAGATAATTCAGTCATATGGTTTCTGACTGCGAACCCCTTCGCTTTTAGCGCTTCGACGAGGTCGAGTGGCGCCATATCTAATTCTTTTGCCAGTTCAAAAACTTTTTTAGGCATTATTAACTCCGTTTACATTCTTAACTTACTTCAGTTTGAAAGCTGCTAGTTCTTCTCTTAAGCGTCTTTCTGCTTCAGAGAACTTATCTTTTCCATCAGCCGATACTTCTTTATGCTTATCAAGAAGTCCTTTATAAGCTGGAACAGCTGAAGCTGAAATTAATTCTTCTTCATCGTCCTCAAGACTGATAGTTCCTTTTTCGATAGCATCATGTGTATCTTTCAGGATTTGTTTAGCATCTGCTTCGTTTCCGCTTAGGATCCCAGCTAGAGTCTCTGCATCCATTGCCGAAAGATCAGCAATCGACATGATTCCATTTTGAACCATCATTTGAGCGCGGGCGTCTGAAACAGAAACAATCTGCATAAGACTTTCAACGGCCTTTTTAATCTTCTCTTGAAGTTTAGTTTTAGAAATAATGTTGATTTTGTAACCAGTTAACATCGCCGCCAGACGAACGTTTTGTCCGCGTCTTCCGATGGCCAGTGATAATTGGTCTTCTTCAACAACAACGTCCATTGAGTAGTTAGCGTGGTCAACCTGGATGTTTGAAATTTCAGAAGGAGCAAGGGCTGCTCTTGCGAATGTTTCAATGTCTGAGTTCCAACGAACGATATCGATTTTCTCACCTTGAAGTTCGTTTACAACGTTTTGTACACGAGACCCTTTCATACCAACACAAGCTCCAACCGGATCGATTTCTCTGTCCGCTGTGAACACGGCGATTTTCGCGCGTTGTCCTGGCTCTCTTGCTGCTGATTTAATTTCGATGTTTCCATCCAGGATTTCTGGAACTTCAACTTCAAATAGTTTTACTAAGTACATTGGAGACGTACGAGAAAGACGGATTTCCGGCCCTCTGTTTGTCATCACTACTTCTGATAAGTAAGCCTGGATTCTATCCCCAGTTTTGAAGTTCTCACCAGGAATGATTTCTTTTCTTGATAAAATGGCATCAGACTTTCCAAGGTCAACGATAACGTTTCCTCTTTCGTATCTTCTAGCGATACCAGTTACCAGTTCACCTTCTCTGTGTTTGAAATCAGAGAATAGGATTTCTCTTTCAGCATCTCTTACTTTTTGGAAGATAATCTGACGAGCTGTCTGAACGTCAACGCGTGTGAAGTTAGGGTTTTCAATTCTGATCCCTAATTGGTCACCAACTTCTACTTCGCTGTCTAAGTTCTTAGCGTCTTTTAGAGTGATTTCGATAATTGGATCTTTTACAGATTCAACTACGTTTTTGTATTGATAGATTTCAATTTCATCGTCTGCGTCGTTATAACGAGTTTCGTATTCACCTTGAATTCCAAATTTCTTTCTAGCTGTGACTAAGAAGGCCTGTTCAATAGCACGCACGACAACGCGCTTATCGATTCCACGGTCCTTTCCTAGAGTTTCAATCATTCTGCCTAATTCTGAAAAATTCATCTGAACCTTCCCTTTACCTTATTGTTCTTAGTTAACGTTTATATTCTTTGTTTTATTCGTCTTCGCCGACAAACTCATCATCTGTTTCCAGTTCAGAGTCCACTTCAGCGTCTTTTGTATTTCTAACTTTATTGATGTCGGTTTCTAAGTTTGCCCTTTTAATTTGCTCATAAGGAACTTCAACTTTTACGCCTTTGGCATCAATCACCACTCCTTCATCGCTCGCGCTCACCAGGTTCACTTTTAACCTTAGGTTGTTGCGAAGAGCTTTCGGGAAATCCGGGTATTTTTCTTCGTCGATTTTTTTCACCAGGTTAAGCATGATGTCTTCACCGACAACACTCTTAAAATGCTTAACTGTCGTTAAAATTCTATAGAGACCTGGAGAAGAGACTTCTAATGTAAAGTTATCCGGGATCCACGTTTCAGTTTCCATGTACGGATTGAAACCGCGGTCAACTCTCACGCAATCATCAAGAACAGCTGTGTTTGTTTTTGGATCAACGATATAGACAACTAAATTGCCTGAAGTGGGATTCCACTCCATCTCGTACAATTCAAGATTGCATTCGCTAACGATTTTTTGAGTTAACTCAAAAAGTTTTAATTCCATTCCCTGGCGTGGGCCTTTGAGAACCATCTTTTTTATCCCATTAATAAAAAAAAAAGGGCGGAATTAAAAAATCCACCCTTACTATATTCGGTACATTTAATACTCGTATTTCGGAGGTAATGATTAGAAGAGTTGGGTCCAAGAAATTCTTGAAATAACCCCAAATAAAAATCATTACCCGATGACTATAGCAAAAATTCTTTCAAATGCAAACATTTAGCCTCTGCAGAGATCACTAAACACTAAGAGTCATAATGAAGGCCGTGGCCCCATTGCTATAAAAATGCTTCTTCTTATGAATGATTTTAAAGCCTGCTGTTTGATAAAGACCAATGGCCGAATCGTTATTTTCTTCGACTTCAAGGAAAAATGTTTTCATTCCTCTGCTCTTTAATATTTCAATAGCTTCACTTAAAAGGGCCTTCCCTAAACCTGCGCCTCTTTTGTCTGGATTGACGAGGATTTTAAGTAAATGAGCAAAGGAATCTGCGCCATTGATATCAAATAAAACAAACCCATCGTCGGCCAGTAGAATAAATCTCTCACTCGCCGAGTCAAAAACTTGTTCCCAAGACTTTTCATCCCATGGAGTTGGGAAAAAGCGCTGATCGTAGTCCTTTAAAAACGACAAAGCCTCTGGTGTTAAGGCAGAGGCTTTGTCGATAATACTAAATTTAGTCATCACTTAAAAATTAAACAGGAGAACTCAAATCAACGTTACCGATTGAGCGCTCAGAGTTTGTCTTCACTTCCATATGGAAGCGGATTTTTGCCAATGGATTAAACGTATAACCGTCTTTTCCACGGATGATGTATTTGCGTTTTGAGTCTGCATCTGTCGGCTCGATTAGTTTTCTTAAACGAGACACAGAAGTATAGATTAGTTTATCGTGGATTAACGGGTTGTACTCGTCTTTCCAGATCATCTTCGCCAGTTGTTCCTTATCAAAGTAAGTTCCTGGGTTTTTAGAAAGAAGGAAAAGGATTTCAAGTAGAACGAATCTGTGTTTGAAATCGATTGTTCCAAGGGATCTCTCAACGATTTTTCTGTTTGTTCTATCAAGGTATAGATCCACAGTTGAGTCGTTTACATCGTCAATTTCAGCTTCAATTAAGTGGTTTAATCTTCTGAAAATGGTCGTGTCGATTGACTCTTGAGCAAGGTGGAACATGCTTAGGGCCTCATCAAAATTTCCGGCCTTTTTAAGGGCAGTTGCTTTTCCAAAAAGGATGTACCCGTAAAGGTTCCAGCATTTTTTTGATTGAAGGTATTCGTTAGCTAGCTTGTAGTAGTTAAGCGCTTTATCGTTTTCGTTCATCTCGATAAAGATCTTCGCATAATACGTGTACATGGCCCCCGAAAGGTAGAACTTCTTAATGATCTTTAGCAGGTCATTAAGCTGGTCTAGGTATCTTAAAGAAAGCTCTAAATCTTTTCTGTAGAATGCATTTGTCGCTAGAGACAGAAGGCACTTAGAAAGAAGCTCCGGCTCGTTTTCTTCGTTTGATTTTTTGTAAGCTAATTCAAAGTTTGTCTTAGCTTCTTCGAAGTTACCGCTATAGTTTTTTACAACTCCTAGATTGTAGAAAAATTCAGATGTTAGCGTCGGAAGAGCACGTGAAAGAGCATCCATTAGCTTCTCACTTTCCCCGATGTACTTTTGTGCTTTTGTGTCCTCTAGCTTCTCTGAAGCTATACGGATTAGGAAACCGTATGTCTTAAGAACTGAGAATCCATCTTTAATAGGATCAGCAAATGTAAGAGCTTTAACGAAAGACTCTTCTGCTCCAATTAAATCGGCCTTGTCATAATAGACTTTTCCAAGCTGATAATACGACCTCGCCACCTCGGTCTTTGTCACGATACCTTCTAACTTAACCTCTTCTTCTAAAAGGCCAATATAAGGCGTGATTTCATTAGGGTTTGATCCAATAGATAAACCTAAATCTTGACTTGTAACCATGGCATTTCTCCATAATAGTGAACGAGCTTTAACCCTTCTTAAAGCTTTCGGCCCAAAGGTCATATCACGCGATTCTTACAGCGTCAAAAGCCCATTGTAAGATTTTTTCGGATGTAAGATTCAAGTCGTTGATTTGGCGAAGAGAGGGCGGTAGAATAACTGTGTAAAAAAGTAACTAAATCCCCTTTTATTCGGAGTTCCTTAAATGGCCAAATACGACCTTGACACCATCCGTCACTCAACTGCTCACTTAATGGCACATGCTGTGTCTCGTATTTATAAGACCCATAACCCGCAATTCGGTATTGGTCCTGTTATTGAAAACGGTTTTTACTACGACATTGATTTAGATGTGAAGATTCACGATGAAGACTTAGCAAAGATCGAAAAAGTCATGCAGGAAATTATCGATGAAAAACTTCCGGTTCAAAGAAAAGTTTTCTCGCGTGATGAATCAGTAGAGTTTTGGAAACAAAAAAATCAACCGTTAAAAGTTGAAGTGGTTTCAGGAATCCCTCAAGGCGAAGAGATCTCTTGTTATGAACAAGGTGAATTCATCGACCTTTGCCGAGGGCCACACGTAGAGAACACTGGGCACCTGCCAAAATTCTTCAAGCTTCAAAGTGTCGCTGGAGCTTACTGGAAAGGTGATTCAAAAAATAAAATGCTTCAACGTATTTACGCTGTAAGCTTCACGACAAAAAAACAATTAGAAGACTACTTAAACTTCCTTGAGGAAGCAAAAAAGCGCGACCACAGAAAGCTAGGGAAAGAAATGGAACTTTTCCACTTCGATCAAATCGCTCCTGCTTCGCCATTTTTTATGCCAAAGGGAACGACAGTTTATAACGAGCTGATTGATTTCATGAGACGCATTTACAAAAAATACGACTACGATGAAGTCATCACTCCACAAGTTCTTGATACTGAACTTTGGAAAACCTCTGGGCACTACGCTCACTATAAAGACAATATGTACTTAACTCACGCTGACGAGAAGGAATTCGGAATTAAGCCGATGAACTGTCCTTGTCACATGATGATGTTCAAGCACTACAAATACTCTTACCGCGACCTACCGATGAGATACGCGGACTTTGGCCGTCTTCACCGTTTTGAAGCTGCTGGAGCTGTAGCGGGTCTTACTCGCGTGCGCACATTCTGTCAGGATGATGCCCACATCTTTATCGCCCTAAAAGACATCCAGGCCGAAATTATTAAGCTTATGGATATGTTCTTTGTTTGTTATGACCACTTTGGGTTTAAAGACATCAAAGTAGGCCTTTCAACTCGTCCAGAAGGAAAATTGGGAGATGACAAGACTTGGGATATCGCTGAAGACGCACTCAAAGGCGCTCTTGAAAAGTCAGGACAAGCTTTCCATATCAACGAAGGAGATGGAGCTTTCTACGGGCCAAAAATCGATATTCAAATTGCCGATGCTATCGGTAGATACCACCAGCTGGGAACAATCCAGTTGGATTTCCAACTTCCAGAGCGCTTTGATTTAAACTTCACAAACGATCAGGGTCAAGAAGAGCGTCCGGTTGTTATCCACCGTGCCCTACTCGGATCTCTGGAGAGATTTTTTGGAGTTTACCTTGAGCACGTAGCTGGAGTCTTCCCTTTCTGGCTAGCTCCTGAGCAAGCGGTGATCGTTCCTGTTTCAACTGAAAAACACTTAGAGTTCTCTAAAAACCTGGCAAGCGAGCTTAAGCACCTGGGCTTCAGAGTCAAAGTTGACGAAAGAAACGAGACGATGGGTTACAAAACTCGCCAGATCCAGCAATCGAAAACTCCTTTCATGTTGGTTATCGGAGACCGTGAAATGGAAAATGCTGCTGTCAGTATCCGTGGATACGGAGAGCAAGGATCAAAGAACTTAACGATTACTGAATTAAAAGAACTTTTTACAAAACTGAACCTAGAGAGAGTCCCTGCGAAATTAAGATAATTCTCTACTAGTAAAAAAAGCGCCTTAAGGATGGGGTGAAAACTATGAGTAAAAAAAATGTACTTCTTCTTTTTGGTGGAAGTGGAACTGAGCACGAAGTTTCAGTTGTCTCTTCAAAATACATAGAGAAAAATCTCCTGGAGATTGGCCTTTACAACGTTATCAAAGTTGAAATCGGGCAACCCAAATCTAAAGATAAAAATTTCTATTTAGTTAATGCCGACGGCTCTCGTGGAGAGAGCGTCGAGCTTAACTTTAAACGCGAACTCGTAGGTCCCTCTTTTAAACAAGAAATCCACTACGTCGTTCCATGTATTCACGGGCCTCCTGGTGAAACAGGTGAAATCCAGACTTACCTAGACCTGATCTCTCTTCCCTACTTAGGTTGTGGACCTGAGGCGAGTCTTATCAGCTTCAACAAAGTTACCAGCAAACTGTGGTTTAATGCCCTGGATATCCCAAACACTCCGTTTGAATTCCTAACCAGCATTGAAGATGCCCCAAAAGCACACAGGCTTTTTGATCAACACGGAAAAGTTTTTGTGAAGGCCGCTTCTCAAGGCTCAAGTGTGGGCTGCTACCAGGTCTTCAAAAAAGACGAACTGGAAAACGCACTTAAAAATGCTTTTCAATACTCTGAGTACGTCTTGGTCGAAAAAATGGTCGAGGCCCGTGAGCTTGAAATTTCAACATACGAGTTTGAAGGAAAAATCCACGCCAGTGTGCCGGGAGAAATCAACTGCCCAAGCAGCTTCTACTCATACGAAGAAAAATATGACCCGAATTCAAAAACGACAACTGAAGTTGTCGCCCCTGGATTATCTCCAGAAGTGGTAGAAAAAATGCGCGCCTACGCGATTAAAGCGTTTAAAGCGCTCAAGCTTCGCCACTTATCACGTATCGACTTTTTCTACACAAAGGACGGCGAGATCTTCTTAAACGAGATCAACACTTTCCCGGGGGCCACTCCGATTTCCATGTTCCCAAAAATGATGGAAAACAACGGGCACCCTTATATTAAATTTATCGGCGATATTATTAAAAAAGACATCCTTTAGAGAGTGAGAGCGATATGAAATTACCTATCATCAACAGTAAAGACGCTGAATTTGGAAATGACATCTTAAAAAAATACTACGCAGACAATATGATTCCTGCGGAGAAAAAGACTTACCTGACAAGACTTAAGAGCTCTATCGGGCCTTACATGGGGATTGAATCAAGTGATGGGACAACTCACTACCTCTTGGATGCGGCCTCTCAAATCGCGACACTTGGTCACGGCTTTAACCCGTCTGTTTTCTTTGGAACGGCAGAGTTCTTAGAGAGCTGGATTAACGATGCTACCACTAAAGAATTTAAAGACACAAAACTTTCATACACTAAGTTCTTCAATAGAAAATTAGGGTGGAAAAAAACCCACATGACCATCACCCACTCGGGAGCGGAAGCAAACGAAGTGGCCCTTGGCTACTGTTATCTTTCACGCGTAAACCCGGAGGCCAACAAGGTTCTTGCCTTTGAAGGATCATTCCACGGGCGCATGATGGTGACTCTGGCGGCGACTTGGAACAAAAGTAAGCGCGAGCCTTTTGAGTGGAAGAATTACCTGGCCGAATACGTGAAGTACCCGGAGCTTGAAGACTCAAAAATCAACGTGCGCTTTCCAGAACTATGGAGAGAGACATGGAACGAAGCGGCCCTAAAAGACTTCATGGTTCCAAGCATGTGGCACTCAGACCCGATGGTAAAAAAAGAAATTGAGACTCTTTTAAAAGTAAGAGAGCAGCTTCTTTCTAAAAAAATCTTCGCTATTTTAATCGAACCTATGCAGTGTGAAGGTGGAGATTGTTATTCATCTGACCGCTTCCACACGGCCCTGCTCTTAATGGCAAAAACGTTTAAAGTTCCCGTGATCCACGATGAAGTTCAAACTGGGTTTCACTTAGGGCGCGAGTTCTTCTGGCATAGACAATTAAACCTTAAAGGTCTTAACGGTGAACAAATCAATCCAGACTACGTTGTGTGTGCAAAAAAAGCACAGGTAGGGATTGTTCTTTCACATAAGGAAACAAAAAATATCTTTAAAGGCGAAGAGTTTTCTGTGGCCTCTTTATTAAGAGGATACGCTCACGCTATCAGCCTTGATCAGTGCCAACAGCGCATTTTAGATCTTGAAAAACAAGTTTACCCAAGACTTCAGGCGCTTTTAAAGAAGCACTCTCAATACATCAAGAGACCGAGAATCAACGGTCTTGCTTTTGCTTTTGACGTACCAGATTCAGCGAGTATGAATAAGTTTGTCGACCTGCGCTTTAAGCACGGTCTTCTTTACTACCCGGCGGGAGCACAAACTCTGCGCTTTAGGCTCTCGACAGCTTTTGGCCCAAAAGACTTAGATTTCCTATTTGATAGACTAGATGCTATCTGCCGCGAGCTCTTTTTAAATGAGCACGCCAACCTTCCAACTCACGTTGAAACAGACGCGACTGAAGCGACAGAGAACTACGAATGGCATGATCTTTTAATTCAAACAAAACTTGCCCGCGCTCTTAACCAAAAACTGGATATCAAGGCCGTTTTTGACCGCGTGAATGCGCTTCTTTCAAAAACAGCTGAAGCGGCCCATGTGGAGTTGGTAGAAATCAACGCGACAAATTTCCTGAGCTTCCGTCAGGAAATTATGAACATGCAAAAGGCCGTCTATGAGCCTGCTCGCCAGACAGATATTGAAAAATTTGAACACACTGTTTTAGATAAGAGCTCTCTATGCCTTGGTCTTTTAAATAAAAAGAAAAAGCTCATGGGGATTGCTTTTGCTGGCCCTCTTCACTTGTATCCACTTGAGCGTGGAGTGCGTGTAGACCCGAACTTCAACGACCATGACTGTCTTTATATGCTGGATTTAACCATTGACCCAAGCCTGCAAAAATCAGGACTGGGAAGAGCACTTAAATACGCTCTTTCGGCCATGGCCATTGTTAAAGGAGCTAAACGCATCCAGGGAAGAAACCGCGACCGTCTTGCCGGTGGAATGATCAACATCAACCTGTCTCTGGGAGCGGTTGAGCAAAACTACATGAGAGAAGACTATCCTGATTTCGAAAACCACAGAGACGTTTTCTACTACACGACAAAAGTCGACTGGAAAAAACCACAGATTCATTTAAGCCGTGGAGTCAACATCCCGCTTTCAATCAGAAGTTTAGACAAAGCTTACTTAGACTTCCAACTTCCTTATATGGTGAACAAAGTTTGTCTTTCAAACTTCGTTTCAGAGGCCTTCTTAAAAGGAGTCAGAGATTTCCTTTCTGTTCTCCCTCAAGATCTTCGCCATGGATACACAACATCAGGCCAGTCTGAGTGTGTGGATAAAGTGGCAAAGGCAATCTGGGTAAAATCGGACGCAAAAATCAAAGAGAAAAACGTCAATAAAATGCTGACGTTTAAAAACCATTTCTTTGGAAACGGCTCAATGCTGGCGAGATCTCTAAGTTTAGAGAACGATCCATACTTCAAGGTCACTCACCTGCCAAACCCGAATGAAAATGATTATAAAGAAGTTTTAAAATCGGTAGAAAAAGAATTCGCCACAGGTGAATACCTGGCGACCTGGATCGAGCCGGTGCTACAAAAAACGATGGAAAAAGTTCCTTACGAATTCCTTCGTGGTGTAAGAGAGCTGGCAACAAAATACAATGTTGCTCTCATTTACAACGAAACAGCTTCACAATTTTTTAGATACTCACAAAAGCAATTTATGGCCTCGTGTTTTAGTGAAATCACTCCAGATGCCGGGATGATTTACTTCTCTGGGCAGTCAGGGATCGCTTACACTTCAACGAAGTATTTCCTGGAGCAGCCGCTGATGATGATCAGTACTTGGGATGGAGATGAATTCCATTTCCTAAGCTACTACCATGCTTTTAAAAATGTGATGGCGAATCTTGAAGACTATAGAGAAACCACTAAGAATTTCCACGATAAACTGGTTGATCAGCTTTCTCGTTATGAAATTGATGCTATTAAAGTCGACAATGGCTTTGGGTACTTCAAAGGTTCAATCCCAGGTTCAATGAGCAAAATGTTTGTGCTCAATAAAGACACTGGCCACTACCTGATCTGCCCAAGCTTCGATGCGATGAAGGAGTATTTAGAATCATGAGCACAAATTGTATGTTCCCTTATATCAAGTACCAAGCAGGGAAAAGTAACTACGACTGGGGCCTTTCCCATGGAGAAGAATTCCGCACGGCCATCGGAGAGCTGACAGAAATCAGGCGCAATCTGATGTTGGCAAAAAACCCGGCACTGGCAAAAAAACTAGATGAGCTGGCCATGGAGCAGTTTAATCTTTCAAAGAAATTTGCTCCCAATATCGCCAGCGAAATTGAAGGTATCGCCAAAGGTGCGGGTCTGACTCTTCCCGACCTGGTTGTTTTAAACAACTACACCGACTTCAGAGATATTATTCTTCCAGAAGAAGGATGCTCAACTGTTCATATCCAAACTCCTGATGAAATTCTTTCAGGACAGACATGGGACATGCACAGGTCGGCAAAAAACTATATGTCACTTATCCATGTTCCGGCCAACGATCACCACACAGCTCAGCTGGTGCTGACACTGGTTGGCTGTGTAGGTTTAATGGGTGTGACGACAGACAATACTCTAATTGGTGTTAACAACATCAATACGGCCAATGCTAAAGCTGGCCTTATCTGGCCTTTACTTGTCAGACGAGTGCTTGAAGAAAAAAGCCTTGGTCTCATGAGAGACACACTGATGAAAGCGCCAGTGACATCTGGACACAATTACCTGATTGCTTCTCCAGAAGGTGGAGAGCATCTAGAAATCACTCCAACTGTTGCTGAAAAAGTTTCAGGACTTCAGGCCGGACAAGTTGGGAGTGTTTTTCACACTAACCACTGCGTAGGCTTTCATGTTGAGAAGTTAGAAGACAAAAGCTCTATGAGCTCAACAACTTTTAACCGCTGGGCGCTTCTGTCAAAGAAAACATATAAGGTAACTGACTTAGAAGATTTTAAAAACCTTCTTTCAGACCACGAAGAATTCCCTAAATCAATTTGTTCTCACTTTGAAAACGGTGCTCAAGACCCATCATTTACTTGTGGTGGTGGAGCTTCTGATTTAAAACGCGGCCACCACATCTTCTGGAGAGGATGCCCGGCCCACGACAGCGACTACCGCGAGTACGAATTCTTTAACGATGGACACGATTTTAAAAAAGTGAAATAAAAATATGGAAGAATTAGAGTATCCCTTTTTCTTTACCTGGGTAAAACAGAAAAACCCACTGCGCTTTAGTATTGCCTCTGTTGATGGCGTAAAAATCATCACTGACACAGGCCACGAGTTAATCGATATGTCCTCTATCAGCTATCAAGCTAGTTTTGGGCACAATCACCCAACCATCATCAGACACATGAAGGAGCAACTCGATAATGTTCCCATGAGTGCTCCTCGCGGAATTTTTCCGGGAAAAACCGAAACGACTCAAGAACTCCTAAAATACATGGACAAAAAAGACGGAAAAATTTTCTACACTACTGGTGGTGCAGAGACTGTCGAAAATGCCCTTAAAATCGCCCGAGATATCACCAAGAAAAAAGTCGTTCTTGCCAGACAGACCTCTTACCATGGCGCGACCCTTGGAGCTCTAGCGGCCACTGGAGACTGGAGAAACAAAGCACACATGATTCCAGAAAACTGGGTTGTGCGTATCCCAGAACCTTCGGAACCTGATGCTATCGCACGCACCAGAGAAATTATATTACAGACGGGCCCGGAAAAAATTGCGGCCTTTATTCTCGAGACAATCACTGGAGGAAACGGAGTTTACGCCGGAACTCAAGAATGGTGGGACGGCATCAGTGAATTATGCCGCGAATTTGGGATTCTTTTAATTATGGATGAAGTCATCTGTGGTTTTGGGCGCACAGGTTTATCATTCGGATACATGCACTACAATGTTAAGCCAGACATCATCTGTCTTGCTAAGGCCATCACCGGAGGAATGGTTCCTTTTGGAGCTGTCTGGACCAGCGAGCCTATTCATACTTACTACATGAACAACACCCTTGCCTGTGGTCTGACAAATTACGCTCACCCATTAGGCGTGGCCGCACTAAAAGGCGTTTTAGAAATTTGCCAGGATTTCGATTTCCAAAAACACCTGGAGCACATTTGCCAGGTCTTTAAACGCGAAATGGAATCACTGCGCTCAATGAAAGAAGTTGAGGCCATTAGATACCACGGCATGCTGGCCGCAGTTGATTTAACTGTCGATATTGAGTGGAAGAGATTTTTTGATAATGGCATCCACCTGGCGACACAAAATAAAAGAATCGTTCTCGCTCCTCCTCTGATTATTTCAGAAAAAGAGTTAGTAGAAGGAATGAACCGCTTTAAAAGAGCATTAAAGGATTTCGAATAATGACGACACAATCTCCTAAAGTTTACAAAGATGCCCATGCGGCCCTACACGATATTAAATCAGGCATGACTCTGATGAGCGGAGGCTTTGGCCTTTGCGGGATCGCTGAAAACTGCATTGATGCACTAACGACCATTGACGTAAAGGACCTGACTGTTATTTCCAACAATATTGGAAACTCTGGACGTGGTTTAGTTAAAATCCTAGTTCAAGATAAAATCAAAAAAGCTTATTGCTCATACGTCGGTGGAAACCCTGACCTGGAAAAAAGAATGCTTTCAAAAGAAGTTGAGGTGGAGCTTGTGCCTCAAGGGACATTCTCTGAAAGGATCCGTGCGGCCGGAATGGGTGTGCGCGCTTTCTACACGCCAACAGGATACGGAACTCTTATCGCCGAAGGAAAAGACGTTAAGATGTTTGACCGCCCTTGTATTTTAGAGACTGCTCTTCACGCCGACTTCGCTATTATTAAAGCGCAAAAAGGCGACACCTATGGAAACCTGTGGTTTAAAGAAACCGCTAGAAATTTCTCTCCTCTTATGGCGATGGCCGCAAAAATCACTGTCGTAGAAGTCGAAGAGTTAGTTGAAGTCGGACAAATCCCGGCAGAAGACATTCACCTTCCAGGACTTTTCGTCCAAAGGATTTTCCAAGGGAAAAATTATAAAAATGAAATTGAATTTCTAGTGACGGAAGGAGTTTAAGATGGCCTGGACAAATGAACAAATGGCAGATGAGGTCATTAAAGTTTTTACCCCTCACAGCTCTGTTAACTTAGGAATTGGAATGCCGACGATCATCGCCGAGCGTATGCCCAAAGACCTGCACATCATGATTCACTCTGAAAACGGAGTGCTTGGTGTGAGTGGCAGACCTACTAAATCATCAGTCTCTCCTACTTTAATTAACGCTGGAAAAGAAACAGTCAGTGTTGCTCCAGGAGCTAGCTTCTTTGATAGCTCACTAAGCTTTGGAATGATCCGCGGTGGACACATTGATTACTGTGTTCTTGGTGGTATGGAAGTCGATAGCGAAAGAAGCCTTGCCAACTGGATGATCCCAGGGAAAAAGGTCACCGGAATGGGCGGAGCTATGGACTTAGTTAATGGTTCTAAACAGGTCATCATCATGATGAATCACTTCAGTAAAGACGGCACAGCAAAACTTCTTAAGAGATGTGTGCTTCCTCTAACGGGAAAAGAAGTTGTCGACCTGGTTGTCACAGAGATGGGTGTATTTAAACCGACAGGAAATGCGTTTAAGATCATCAAGCTTGCTCCCGGTGTGGAAAAAGCAGATCTTAAGATCGAAGCCCCACTGGAATAAACTCTATAGTAATAAAATGTAAGTTCCCAAAGAATCCCGGGGATGGATAGGATTTAAGAAAAAATCAAAGGATTGGTTTATGCTTAAATTCACTCTTTCCCTATGCCTGCTTCTTGGCGCCTCACCTCTTTTTGCCCTGACAAACTCAGTGTTTGCCGACTCTCCTGAATGGAGTCCTGTAGTGCAGATTAAAAGTGAAGCACCCGATTCAACCGGCGAGAGTATTCCTGGTTATTGTAATGCCACTTTTATCGCTAAAAATATCATGGTTACGGCCGCTCACTGTGTAAAGCTCGCCTATATTTCTAAAGACAACAAACTCAACATCCAGACTGGTTACTATAAGTACGTAAAGAGACCGGACGGACAAGTCGTGCGCATCGGGTATGTGCCAAAGAACAACTTCGATCGCCACATCAATATCGAACTTCCCAAATCCCTTGCGGATAAAATCGCTTCACGCGGAGAAAAAGCTCAGATCGGTCCAGATGAGGATTTCGCTGTTCTTTGGTGGAATGAAGTTACTCCAGAAATTGACGAACTAAAATTCGCAACTCCTGTGACTTTGGCCGAGCATAATCAGATTATTAAAAACATCAAGGCCTACCCATTAAAGGCCGTCTCTATCAATCTCTTTAGCGAAATGAGTAACGACACAAAACGCATGGCCGATTTAAACAACTACAAATGGAGCGGAGGGTACGTGTACTCAAAATCTTCTGCGCGCGTTGAAGAAGGCGACAGCGGAGCCCCTCTCTTCGTCAACATCAACGGGAAGATGAAAGTCTTTGCGGTAGTAAAAGGAAAAGCGACGACAATCTTTGATAATTGGGATGTGTATTCTGCGCTTCACAATCACTTGTGTACTATTGCTAAGAAAATGCCGACTGATATGAAGATTGAAAGTTGTTTGTAGAATTTTTTGAGCTCTAAAATAAAAAAGGGGCCCCCTGCAAAGGCCCCATTTTTTTTGGCATCCTGCCACTAGTAAGTGGACATCCTATCCCTTACACTTATGATTATAACCGCTATTTTATTTTTTGCTTTAAATTTTTTTGTGGGTAAAGTTTTCCATAAAACTTTATTGAGGTTATCATAGGCAGTAAGTCTTAATATTGAACTAGTAACACTCATTACGACAAGGCATATAGAATGATCAATCGTCTCAAAGAAGCCCTAAAGGCCCTATTAAGGCCCCAAAAAGACTACCAAATGGACTATAAGATCCAGTCGTTTACCTACTTCATCCCAGCACCTCCACCAAGGTCTTCAGGGTATCGAGAAAAGCAATTTGATAAACTTTTTTACGAGTTCATTAACCGCGGATATAAAATTTTGAGCACCACGACCCAGGCATCTTCTGCCGGAGAGAAACACTCGGGAATGTGGGTCATGTTTGTGGTACAGGCGACTAACGCTGAAGCTGAGAAGCTTAACTTAAACGACATTTTAGCTGAAGAAGTAAAAAATAAATCTCAGGTTAAAGAAGAAATCGAAGGACTTTACTACATCGACGATAGGGCCAATGAACTATGAGGAAATCTCTCCTACTGTGCTCTATTTTCTTACTTAGTTCCTGCGCTTACATCTCAAAAAAATTTGAATCAATGGCGGAGAATAAAAACACATCTCCGCTACCAGTTCAAAATGCCAAAATAAATTACTGCGCTCCTTTAGGCCGTGTTCAATACATTAGTGAAGATGAACACACACTCAAATTTTATCGCACACTCAATACTCCTATCTTTGAAAACAAGTCCCTTTCTTTTATTGAAAGATCTATCATGCTTTCATTGATTGAGATGTCAAAAAGACCTGATGAGGCCTCTCCCTTTTCACGCCTGCAGATTTATTTAAAAGTTAACGGCAAGAGTTACTATTATGACTTCAGGCCAAAACGCCTGGAAGATGACACCAAGATGCCTTATCTACGAGGTCTTGATTTCCTGGCACAAAAATTTCTACCAAAACAAAACCTGCTCTCAGTGGCCACCAAACTCGACACTCTGGCCCCAACTGCCCTGGGTGTAAGTGTGGGACTGGAAAACTTCCTGCGCGAGAATCAAAAAGACTTAATTAAAAGTGATGAACTCAATGAACGATTCCTAAAAGGTGATGACATACTTACTCGCTATGAAACGTTTGAGCGCAAAAGCTTTAGAGGAATTGTAGAACAATACATGTCGCCTACTTACTCTAAGCTTTCTGATTACGAATACGAAAAGAATGGGCTTGATGCCAACAAGTCACCTAAAGGAAACTTCGAGGCCAACTGCAATTACGACCTTTCTAAAGAGCCGACACTAAGAGATGAAATGTTTGGTAGAGAACCTAAGAGAACTCACTCTATTGGCATGAGCGACGGACAGGACTATTTCCTTGCAGTCAGCTCCATGACTCTCTTTAGACCTTATACAACTCAACCAAAACTCTCTTATTTTATGAAGGCCCGCCCTTCAGCACTGCCAATGCCTATTTGTGAATTCAAAGGAAAGAATCAGGAAATCGTCCTCTTCTCCAGCGACGGAAGAAATCCGGTTCAACACCTTCAGCACTTAGTGGCCTATGAAATTGATCAAATCGATTCATCTTACACGCTTAATGAACTTCTCAATTTCTCACGCCATCTTTTTCTCTCAAGCCCCGATCGCATTCTTTATGAATCAACACGTGGAAGAAAGGCCCAACTGGATTTTTTCCTGGCAATGAATTTTCCTATTTATCACGTAGAGAACTTAGGAAATATTTTTGGACATGCCAGCTTCAGGGGGGAGAAAAAACAAGAATCGAGTCTGCATATCGACGATAGAAGTATCGCCAGACTCTGGTGCGGACAATGAAAAAACTCACAGTCACAGGCCTTGCTTCTAAAAAGCTCGTCCTTTCACTGGATATCTCTTACTCCGTCTTTGACATGACTTTAATGGACCTACTTTTAAAAAATGGCATCCCTGTCGCTTCCAGCTGTGGGGGTGACGGCATTTGCAGAAAATGCGTTGTCACTATCAATGAAGAAAGCATCCTCTCTTGCCAAAAAAGCGTCCGCGACCTCTTTAGAGAGGCCGACTTAGTCGAGCTCACATTTTCTTATTTGTAGACAGAAATCACTTCCTCTTCTAACATTGAAAAAAACCCTTAAACGATTGGCACAATATGCGTTATTTATCTATTGATATCGAGGCCACTGGCCTAAACGAAAACGATTACATGATCGAGTTCGGAATGATTCCTTTTTGTACAGAATCTAAAAAAGTTGAAGACTCACTTGCCCGCAACTTCTATATCAAATGCCCATCTTTCGAAACGCTAAAACCAAGACTAGATAAATGGGTTATCGAACACAATGAAATGCTTATTCACAAGGCCCATGTGACAGGCCTGCACCTGGACAGCTTTAGAGATGAGCTTGAGACTTACCTCATCAGCAAAGAAGTTAAAAACTACTTTAAAAACGAAAAGAACGAAAAGATTATCCTCTTTGGAAAATCAATGAGCGCCATCGACCTCCCATTCCTAAACCGCGACCTCTCATGGGAATTCATGCGCAAACACTTCCACCACAGAAACCTCGACCTCTCATCAACTGCCAACACATTAATTGACCTAAAGTTCATCCCCCCAGAATGCTCTTCAGGCTCAAAATTAATGTCTTTCCTCGGCATGGGCGAAGTCAAACACACCGCCCTCGAAGACGCCAAAAACACCGCCCTAATGTACCTAAAACTCCTAGAAATGTTCCAAAGAAAGAACTAACTCAAACCACTCCCCCCAAACCAATCCGCACAGAATTGATTATGGATGGTAGATACTAAGCACGCTCGCAACGACGTAGATACCATTCAGAATCAATTCTAAGTTTTTTTTTAATTAGCTGCTAGGAAGTCAGTTGGGTCAATGGCCTGCCCATTCTTCCTAACCTCAAAATGAAGATGCGGCCCATACGTACGCCCCGTCATCCCAACCTGTGCGATAACCTGCCCACGATAAACCCTTTGACCCTGTTTCGTATAATTTTCTTTAGCATGGGCATAAACAGTAAAATACCCATTCTTATGTGCAATAACGGTGATATTTCCATATCCACCGATCTCGTTTCCAGAATAAACCACGACGCCTTCTGCTGCTGATACAATGTGTGATCCAACACGCGCAGGAATATCCACACCTTCATGCTTTCTTCCCCAACGAGCACCAAAGTTTGAACTTAGGCGATTGCTTGAAGGAACTGGCCAGAGGAACTCACCACTCTGTAAAAGGTGATTAGGATCAAATGGACGAGCTTCGATATCTTGCTCAAGGATTCCGCGCTTAAGAGGGATAAAGACCCACTCTCCGCTTTTAATCTTCTTGCCGGTATTTGATGCTTGGATTTTTTCTTTGGGAACGTTGAACTCTTTAGCGAGGCTTTCGATAGTGTCAGTTGGCTTAACCATAACGTAATGACCACTTTTCACTGATGCACAGGCAAAAGCAAAAAGAGAAATCATAAGTAATAGAGCGTTTTTCGTAATGGTCATTATTCCAATATCTTCCTTGAATCCTTCGTCACATCACCTTATCGGCTAGCGAGGAAAAATATTTTCTAGAAAACCTTTTAAGTCTTCTATTATTTCCATCTGTGATCGTCCGTAATCGCAGAGTTTAACGGGAGCAACAGAAATCATTTTATCTTCAATGGCCTGGCAATCAGAATCTGGAAACTCTTCAAAGCCTTTATAGACTCCGCCAATCCAATAGTACCTTCTTCCTCTGAAATCTAGTCTTTCTTCGATATCTTCGGAGTACTTTCTAAGTCCGGTTCGGGTGACTTTAGTTCCTAAAATCTCCGCTTCTGCACACCAAGGAACATTGATATTCAATAGTGTCATCTGCGGTATCGCTTTCGATATATTTGATTGTACAAGAGTTTTTATAAAATTTGAAGCACTATAATAGTAGTGAGTGTTTTTGTCGGGATTTTTGAAATCCATACACGAGCTCACAGCGATTGAAGGAATGCCATGAAAGGCAGCTTCTCTAGCGGCAGCGACAGTACCAGAGTAATAAACATCCTGTCCGAGATTGGCCCCACGATTAATCCCCGAAACAAGTAAATCTATTTTTTGCCCATAGTATTTTGAATGGGGATTCTTAAACAAATGGCCAATGGCCATCAATGAACAATCGGCGGGAAAACCATTGCAAGCATAAACATCTTCTGCGATTTCTTCCAGCCTCACAGTCGTATCAAGTGTTAGTGTATGCCCAGTCGTCGAGCGCTCATTCATGGGAGCAACAACAATGACATTAGCGATACTCTGTAGAGTTTCTTTTAAAATATTAATCCCAGGAGCATGAACTCCATCATCGTTTGCCAGAACGATATTTAACATAGGCCTCTCTCTCTAGTTAATTTAAAAATTATCTAATGAATGTGTATTCTTTTTAATTAAATCCATCTCGCTCGTAAGCTTCTTTAAGTCCACGTTGCGGTAACAGACCTCAATTTTTGAGTTGATGGAAAAACTCATCAGGTCGAACTCAAAATAATCAAAAAGCGATGGCATGATATTGCTGTTCCAATCCATGCGCAAAACGATTTTCTTGTCGTCAGTGAGCACTTTTGAAAAGTGAGTGTAAAAATTAGAAATAAAATTATTTAAGACATTGCGCTGGTGAAGCTCTTCGAAATAAGAAAAATTAAAAATCATTCCCGAAAAGTTTTCTCCTCTACATAGAGAAATATCCAGCTCAGGATGGTAAGTGAGATAATACTTCACTCCCATTGTTTCTGGCCTTTCACTCCATTCATCACAATCGATATAAACATTCTCTAAATTAAACCCGGCCTTTTTTAAGTCTTCCAACACCTTTTTAATCATCGGATCATTGGAGCGGTCAAAATGCAGATGAATTCTATCGAGTGGATCTAAAAGTGGAATTAAGTCATTTAGAAAAACGTATTCTTGAATGAAGTTAAAACTTCTTGGTGAAAAATTAAATCCAAAGTCCCGAAGCCCTTTTTGTTTTAAAAGTTTCAGAGTTCTTTGATCGTAAATGCCTTCAATTTTAAAGTCCTGGGCCATAGATTTTATGATAACCCAAAACGGGACAAGTATTTTGCAATGGACTGATCTTGCCTACTTCCTTAGCCTAAAAAACCCAGCAGGTCTTCAAAGAAGATGTCATTATCAGCTGTTCCGATGGATTCTGGATGAAATTGGTAAGACACTCCTCTTGGAAATTCCTGAATGTCCACTTCCTTTTCTTTCTCCCAGACAGAGAGCGAGTTGTAGCGTTGAACAGGGATTTTTCGCCCTTTAAACACGATAAGCTCACTTTGACCATGAACTTGATGTCTTGAATAATCGACTCTCCTGCCGGCGATTTTCCCCATGAGCTGATGCCCAAGACAGATCCCCATAACAAAAAGATTTTTTTTATTCATGAGCAACTTTATTTTCTCTTGGTAATGGATGTACTCATCCGGGTGCCCAGGACCTGGCCCCAGAATAAGGGCGTGCTTTTGTGATGACTTCATCAGTTCATCAAAATAGAAAGACGAAAAAAACTCTCGATGTCCTAAAACCTGCACACTTTTTTCGTGAGCGTATAAAACACTGGCAATGTTGTAAGTAAAGCTGTCTTCAAAATCGATGATCAGGATTTTATCTAACATTGATAGATGTAAAGTTATTGCTGTTGTAGTTGATGTAAAGAAGCAGACCAAATTTTTTATCAATTAAGTCGCGTGTGTAATTAAACTCCAGCTTCCAACAATTGTTAATCGGCGCATAGAGAATCGAGTAACTACTTTGTGAAATGAGTTTACTTTCGATGTTGTAATCGAGTTCATTTTTAAGCGTGATCAAATCGTTAAGATTTAACTCCAGGTCATAACCCACAAGTTTAGTAATAGGTGTGCTTGAAGAATTAAACGAGTTGTAAGTGAAGTCCCCATTAAGCTTTAGGCGATCAAAATTAAAACCAATGGTCGACGTCAGTTTATGTTCACCTGACTTATGAAAATAAAATTCCTGAACTCCAAGAGTAAAGCGATCAAGTGCGATGCCGGTATTGATGTAAAGCCTGGTTAGCCTGTCGACCCACGGACGCTCAGAATCAACCGTCATATCAATCCCCTGAGAGACATCAAAGAAAGTGATATTGCTGTAGCTGAAATTGTCTTTTAAGTAACGGTTGTCTTTATAGGGATCAAACTTATTAGATGTTTTTCTAATAAGGTTGTTATTCCACTGAAACTCAAGTGTGTTACTTAGAGGAAGTGAATCCTGCGCCGTCGTCTGGTTGATTAAATGCTCGCGGTCTCTTAAAGCATCCAGGTAATCAAATTGACCGTCATCGCTTTCAATCTGGTTTCTAAAATTTTTATTCCCGCTAAATTTCTGTTCACCCAGGTAGTAGTGCTTTAATTTAAATTCCTGAGAGTGACGGTAGCTGTTGTTGTAAACCAGTGTTGTCTGTTCAGAATTCCCCGATTTAACTTCTGGAAGCACTCCGATTGTCGTCACATTTTTAGCAGCATTCGCACGGGCCGCTTCTTCTGAATTTAAGTTAATCGGTCTCTCTTCTATATAAGAAAGCCCATAAATTTTTTCCAACTCTACCTTGGCCTCTGTTTCATAGATCAGACCTTTTTTTGCAAAACTCTTATTTTGCTCAGTTGGTAAATGATAAGTTTGGTAATCCAGCTTTAAGTGATGAGAGAAAAAAACCGGCCCTAGGTTTCCTAATTGCCAATCTAAATAGGGAGCAAAGTTAAGACGACGGGCGTTTCTTATCGGTCCGTTGATATCCACAGTGTTTTGCTTAAAGACTGTGTAATCAGCACCAAAACCAAAAGAGACGTTTTTAAGAAACGGGTATGGGCTATGAATGATGTTATAGGGCACAGATGACAGAGTTAGCTTAGGCAACATCTGAACATACTGTTTATCAAATTTCTTCGGGTCACTAATCAGCATGTTTTTGTTGTAATAGCTCTGCATGCTAAGAGAAAAAAGAGAATTTCTTCCTTCCAGAAACCCGCCGCCCCCAACTTCTGTTCCACGGACGCGCTCCTTAGCAAAAAAGTCCATGTCCCTGATCGTGTCGAGATCTGAAGTGTCGTTGAAATAAATATGTCCGTTTAAGTAGTGCTTATAAATATAATGCGCTTCCAGGTCAGAGAACTGACGGAATTCTTTTTTCCCACTTAAACTCTTATCAATTTTATTAGGCTCATAAATGCGGTCGTTGATCCCCAAAGTGTTTAACTCAAACCAACTCTTCTCTTTGACATTCTGCCTGTACTGCAACTCTCCCCCAAGCCCCCTGTCCCCGAAGGTGGAAGGAGTCAGCGTGAGATCTTTATAATCATCTATCGCCCAGAAAAAAGGCTGCTGGTAACGGAAGCCTTCATCTGAACTAAATCCAATTGAAGGAAAAAGAAGTCCTGTTTCTCTTTTTTGCTTAATAGGAAAAACAATGTACGGCACATACATGGCCGTCACACCGTTGACTTTAATAAAGGCATGTTTCAAAGTGACGTACTGGCCGATTGTAATTGTGATTTGCTTTCCAAAGATACTCCACGATTCCGGACAATCCCTACATGTCGTGTACTCTGCTTCCTCGGCGTAAATTTTGTCACTTGATGTCTGAATGATTTTCTTTCCAGTGACAACATAGTTATCAGAAAGCACGCGGGCATTATCCAGGTCAATAATCTTGGTGAGAAAGTTGTACTTCAACTTCGTCCCATAGAGGGTCATCTCTGGTGCAATATAACGGACGTTACCGATGACTTCAGTTTCACCTGTCGTGAAATTGATTCTCGCCTTTTCCCCGTAAATAGAATTTTTTAAGTGAGTAATAACAACGTTACCAACAGCTTCAAATTCGTTGGTGCTAGACTTTCTAAAAGCTTTATCTGAAAGCACGTTGATTTTCTGGCCCAGATCGAACTCAAAAGTTTCGCGGGCAAAAACAGATGAAGAAAAACTAAGAGCGAATAAAACGCTGAACTTCACCAATAAAGTAATAAGACCCGCATACCAAAATGGTTTGCGACTTGGTCGTTTGAAGTTCTCTTTTCCAGTCGAAGACAAAATTTAACATTCCTTTGTTAACAAGTTCCGCCGCTTCCTTAAGTGCTTCCTGTGGAAGTGCTTTTGGATGGTCAAAAGTTGTAAGCGAGAGCTCTGCTCTTTCTTTAAAAAAATCGATCAGTGATTTCAGCATCACAGTCACTTCATTTAAAGGCCTCGCTGAAAAACTAATCAGTAAACTCTCGGGCATGATTAAAGATTTATCTTCCTCAAAACTCTCGAGCATTCTGCGTACGCCATCAATATTATGGGCACCTATAAAGATAAGGGACTTCCCGCTAAATGTCATTATTTCTCTACGTCCTTTATAGAGCGGCAGGTGCGAGATTCCCGTCTCAAATGTCAGATCTGTCTTTGGCTCTAAATAGTAAAACATCTCCCAGGCCAGACGCTGATTTTCCAGAAAATAATTATCCGATTTCTCATTTTTTGGAATCATTCTCCAGTCGACCTGATGACTCTTTACGTACTGACTGGTCAGCTCGTTTAAGTAATTCAGAGAGAAATGAGTAAAGAGAACTTTATTGGCCCGGGACACCGCAATTTTCTCTCCTAAAATCTGCTCATAACGACTGCCTAGAATACTTTGGTGATCGCGGGAAATAGAAGTGATGCAAGCACAATCCGCATCAAAATGGTTAACAGCATCAAGTTTCCCACCAAGCCCCACTTCAAGCAGAAGATAATCTAGCGGTGCTCGATTCAAGGCCTCTCTTAAAAAAACCAAAAATAAAAACTCATAAAAAGAAACCTTCGTCCCAGGCAATTCCTGGTGAAGTCTTTCCTGGGCGCTCTCGATAGAGTTTTTCAACTCTTCATAACTGGCCTCTTCTGAATGCCCGTCTTTAGAATATAAGAAACGCTCGCGAATACTTAGAATATGCGGAGAAGTCCAAAGGGCGAAGCTCTTTTTCTCTTTAGCAAGCAGCGACCCCAGAGTGTGGGCCGTTTGCCCCTTCCCATTGGTCCCTGCAATGATCACAACCTTAGTTCCCTGCTTTTTAAAGCTCGCAATAAAAGGTGCATACACTGCTCGGGTGCGCTCAAGCCCTGGGGTAAAAACCTCGAAGCCAAAATTCAGGGTAAGGAAGTCCATGATCTCCTTTTCTTTTTGGGGATCGAAATCTTCACTTGTTTCTTTGGTAATCGCTTGATTAGTCATGTTTTGGTCCTGAGGATCCCTATTTGGCCATTTTTTTTGGCAGTTGAAAAGACATAAAACATAATCACTTGATCCAATTTCTCAAGTTTTATTAAGGATAAGCCGATTAGCCTTTGTAACAATATGTTTTTGACCGATGATTAGACGAAGCTAGATTAGGAAAAAATGAAGAAAACCACCTTAAAAAAATGGTCGCGTGTTCTGGGAATGATTCTCATTCCTGCGCTTTTTTCATTAACTTCTGCCCAGGCCGCTTCTGTTAATTGCGTGGCCGAAAAAGCAGAATTCAAAAGACTGTATTTAGAGCTTCAAGCAAAATTTTTAAACTACGAAGGCAAAGACACCGTTGTCGATTCTAAGGGCAACATGCTGCTTGTTCCCCATGATCCAAAAAAGGAATACGAAGGAAAAGCCTTTGAAGCGGCCATTTATCAGGAATACCAAAACTCTCTTAAAAAAGTAGCAAAACTCTATCAAGCAGCAAAGTTTGGTAGCGACGCTGACGACATCAAAAAAGGCACTCCTGGTTTAGTTGATTTTCTAAAGGCCATTGATGATGGCGACAATTCTGCTTATATCCAAAAAAGTAAAATCGGCGATGTTATCGATGATCTCTATAAAGCGAGTAACGCTAAGTTTGGAAACTCTTCTGATAAAAAATTCGCTCTCAATGCAAACGATAAATACCTGCTTAAAAAACTTCTGACACACGCTCAAGACCGTTTGTGTAGTGTTGAGAGTTTTGAAAAAACAGGAAAAGGCACAAAACTTTTTGATGCTAATTACCTGGGACAAGTAAGAAATGCCCCTCTTAATCGTCTGATTGGCGCCCTTAAAAATGCCAAGATCGGTTCTGAGTCAGAGCTTTTAGTTGATGAAAAAACCGCGATCTCTTCTGCGATGTCTGAACATATGAAACAGCTCTCAGACTGGATGAAAAAAAATGAAGCCTGTAGAAAGGCCATCGCTAATCCGGCATTCCTTCAGGAAAATATTCAAGGCTGTAACTTTAACAAATTTTTAGAAGTTCTTAATCAACAAAACCTGGATGAAATCCAGGGCGTTCTTCACTTTATCAATGCTAATGAAAGACTACTTAACCGCGCTCAGGCAAAAGCTGAGACGGCATTGGATGAATTAAAACTTGAAAGCGTCATTGACAGTACATTTGCAGGAATGGGCAATGCTGTCAGCTGTTCTAAAATCGATGGACCAAACAATAAACAACGTATTTTTGTAAGAAATCTTCCATATAGAGAAAACAAATTTGATACTTCGAAAGTTGTCTGTAAATTAAAAGATAGAGAATTAAAATCTTCTGAATGTTCACAGAAAATTGAATTGATTTCAGATGAACTAGGACGTGGTCTGGAACTTAGACAAAAAGACAAAACTGGCCAGGCCGTCACTTTCTCTATTTCGGGAAGTTCAAGCTGTGAGAACCTGACTCCATCAAATGGTGTTTTAAGCAGCGATGGTTCATTAAAAACAGCTGAAATGTGTCTAGCAGAAGGAAAGAAACTCACTCCAGCAATGACCCTTGTGCCATCAGAAGATAAAAAAAGCTGCGTAGACCCAGCAACCCTGTCTCCTAAAACACCAGAGATCTGTCTGGCCGAAGGAAGTAATAAAAAACCAGCAATGGTTCTCTTCCCATCTCAAGATAAAAAATCTTGTGTTGACCCTTCAACACTCTCTCCTAAGACACCAGACATCTGTCTGGCAGAAGGAAGTAATAAAAAACCAGCAATGGTTCTCTTCCCATCTCAAGATAATAAATCTTGTGTTGACCCTTCAACGCTCTCTCCAAAAACACCGGAGATCTGTAAGGCCGAAAGTGAAAACAAAAAATCTAAGATTGTCCTTGTGCCATCTCAAGATAAAAAATCATGTGTAGACCCTGCTGTTCTTGGATTGAAGACTGGAGAAATGTGCCAGGCCGAAGGTGAGGCCATGAGCCCTAAAAAGGCACTCATCCCTTCTACTGATAAAAAGACATGTGTTGAAGACCCAAGCACTTCAGGTCTTAAGAGCGGTGAAATGTGTAAGGCCGAGGGTGAGGCCCTTAATCCTAAAAAATCACTTATCCCTTCAGAAGACAAAAAGACATGTATTGAAGACCCTAAGGCCCTAAAGACAGCAGAAGTATGTAAGGCCGAAGGCGAAGCGATGGATCCTAAAAAATCGCTTATCCCTTCTGAAGATAAAAAAGCATGTATTGAAGACCCTAACGCAGATAAAGCAGCGGGCCTAAAAACAGCTGAAGCCTGTAAAGCAGAAGGCGAGGCCATGGATCCAAAGAAAGTACTGATTCTATCTGAAGACAAAAAATCTTGTATTGAAGACCCTAAAGCTTCAGTCCTAAAAACAGAAGCGAACTGTAGTGAAGAAGGTGCGGCGATGAGCCCTCCAAAAACACTGGTTCTTTCTGAAGATAAGAAATCTTGTATCGAAGACCCTAAAGCGAGCAATAAAAAAGATTCATCTGCTGATGAAGAGAAAAAATGTAATGATAAAAATGACAAGTGGATTCAGGATTCAAATGACGGTCGCCCTGGTATCAGATACGCATGGGACTCTGAAAAGAAAACATGTACTGACAGACGCGAAGAGAGATCATCAAGAAGAGAAGAAAAAGATGAAACTCCATCTGGCCCGGATTTAAGCGGAACTCCAAAACAAGCACCTCCCCGCTTCACACCGGTAAACATCCCAACTCGTCAGATGTTTATCCTGCCTGGTATGCCTTAATCACCAACGATTAAAAAACATAGGACGTATCACTCGATCCCAGGATCGTGATACGTTCATCTTTTAAATCTTCAATCTCTTTAAAAAGTTGCGATTGAAAATTCGGTTTTAAGTGCCCCAGAAAAATTGGTACATCAGGAGGCATTTTTTTGATCTCCGCTTTCATCGTCGCCGGAGTATGGTGTTGACTGTCGCGCGCGACTTGCGAGAGCGCATTAGGAAAGCTCACTTCTGTAAAAATGGCCTTTAAATTCTTAACCTGTTTAGCGTATTCCCAAATCGCATCAGTTGGCCCCGTATCTTGTGTGAAGACAACTGAAGCATTTTTTCTTTCAATAATAAACCCTAAGGCCCCTGTTGAGTGATTCACCGGCACCGGAAGAATGCGGTAATCTCCCAACACTAAAGACATCTCTGGTTTGATATCGTGAAAACGCAGTGTCGGATTTTCTTTATTGGGAAGGGCCGTAAAATCAGGCCAGATCACATCGTTTAACAAGTGAGTCTTAATCGCCTCTCTCACTGGAGTGTTGGCATAAATTTCAAAAGGTCTCCCCTTCATGCCAAAACAATTATCGGCCAGGAAAGCAAGATCAGAAATATGATCGAGATGTGAGTGAGAAATAAGCACGTAATCAATATGTGACTGCTCTTCAATCTGGATACCTGAAGCAACTGAACCTGCATCGATTAAAAGTCTTCCATCAATCAGATAAGAAGTTGCTTTAAAGCCTGGTGATACCCCACCATGGCCGCCAATAATCCTAACTAGCATAAGCGTCCCATGAATTTCATTATTAACATGATTAGTTTAAATAATTTTACAGGAGAATGCTTCCAGCGGAAAATTATTTCTTAACCTTACCGGCTTAGTTGGTCATAGACACTCTTGGTGTCCTTGCCGAGAACCTTAGAAAAAATTTTCGCCAGCTTCTTAGTGCTTCCACCATTTTCCAGATAGTCGTTAATGAGCTCGTTAACCTCGTCTTGATTAACCGAGCTTCCGTTTTCAACTTCGTTATGAAAAAGAACAACAAACTCGCCTTTATCTACGACGATGGTTTTGAGATTAGGTAAATCACTTTTTGAAAGCCTGTAAACAGACTCATACGTTTTGGTTAATTCGCGGGCAATAACTAAGGTTTTGTCTGTATTCACTTCAAAAAATTGCTCAACCGTTTCAAAAATACGGTGAGGAGATTCAAAGAAAATATGCGTTCCCACGACTCGGTTAAGGCCTTTAAAAAAATCTTTCTTCTCACCTTTCCCGCGCGCAAGAAAACCCCAGAAGTGAAATGGGTGCGGAGGAAGACCCGAGAGCTCCAGCGCCGTAATAACCGCAGTGACACCTGGAAGAGTCTTGATCTCAATGCCTTCTTCTAAAAGTCTTTTCAAAAGCGGATAGGCCGGGTCAGAGACCATCGGGCTTCCTGCATCTGAAACTAAATAAACTGATTCGCCGTTTTTAATTTTTCCGACGATCACCTCAATTTTCCCGACACTTTGGTCGTGAAAAGAATCAATAAATTTATCTTGGAAAGAAATCCCCAGAGAGTTCAGGAGGTCTTTAAAAACGCGCGTGTCTTCCGCATAAAAAGTGCGTCCGGACTCTAAAGCGGCCAGCGCTCTTCTTGTGATATCACCGGTGTTGCCAATGGGAAGTGTGACGAGTGTTAATTCCGACAAAATTAATCCTGTAAATAGTTCTCCTCGAAAAGGGCAAAAGTTAACGCCAGGAGAATCGCTTTTGATTTAATGCTAAAATCATTCTAGCACAGCTAACCTTTAAAAAGGAACGTACAAATGGCCATGAAAGCTCAAATCCACACTGATTCGCAGGGAAATATTATTGTTCATATGTCTGGAGGTCTAGACTATGAAAACTCACTGCCACTGCGTTTAGAGCTGCAGGAACTTTCAAAAAAGAACCCAACATGCACGATCACGTTGGATATGCACGCGCTGGACTTCGTAGGATCTTCAGGGATTGGCATCTTCGTTGAGACTCTTCACATTCTGAATAAAAACAGAGATCAGGTAAAACTTTCAAACGTAAAAACAGAATTCTTAAAAGTTTTTAAGCTTTATAACTTCGACGCATTCAAATTAATTGAAGAGCAGTTTGATACTGATGAAACTGAAAACCTAAACCAGAAATTTGGTAACAGAAAACAAACTTACCAGGTTTAGAATTCGTAACTTAAAAAATTCCAAGAAAATGAAGGATCCACTTTTGGGTCCTTTTTATTTTCTACCTGCGCCAGGCGGAACTCATCAAATTGAAAAGAAAGATTCCCTTGTGGGTCTTCGTATTCTCCAGAGCTGTCTGGATAATAATTTTCTTTAGTCTCTTGCCCATAACCACGCTTTTTCATTTCGTAGTTTAAAATAATATACCCACCAAAAATAAGCCCGGCATAAAGACCAAGTGACGCTCCTTTTGCAATCGCTCGTCCATTAGCTCCAAAGGCCATTGTTGCAGTTCCTAAAAGTGCTCCCCCAACAACTCCATACCCGGCCATTGTCCCTAACATTTTTAGTTTTGGATCAAGAGCGGCCTGTGAAACAGATGAAAAGAGAAGTGTAAAACAAACAACAGTTGAGATAATTATTTTTTTCATACTAAAAGGTTAATGGAGGATCGGCTTTTTGGCAAAACTTAACTTCAAGTTTTGACTCGACATCTAAAACCCTACTTAAATAGTCTTGTGTTTTTAAAAGTCGAAATAACTGTGAATGCGCAGGATAGACAGAAGATTTTGTCTCGATAATTTTAAGAACCCATGTTTTTTTCGCTGTCCTTTCCAGATAAGCGATATCAATTTGACCTAAGTTTTGTGCGCGAAGAACGAGCGAAGAGACCAGGGCCGGAACGCCCAATCGATGAAACTCTCTAGAGACTTGTGCCTCTACCATATCCCCTTTCTGCATAAACTTCTTTGACTCCTTTAAATGTCAGTCTGTGAAGTTCAGTCACTCCTAAAAGCGAAATCGCCTCCAAGTGCATCTTGGTCGGATAACCAGCATTTTGCTCCCATCCGTAGCCTGGATACTTTTCTCCCAAACTCTTCATCAATTGATCGCGGTATTCTTTGGCGGCAATTGATGAAAGCCCGATCAGCAGAGATTTTGCATCTCCTTCAACAACTGCATGTTGCTCATGAAGATCAGCTTCATGTTTAAGTTTTTTATTCCCATCCACCAGGATCACTCCCGGTAAATGCACTGGAGCGCTTTCAAGAAGTGCCTGCTTCATGGCCAGAAGAGATGCTTGCAGGATATTGATCTCATCGATCACACCTGCTGATAATTCTTTAATTAAAATTTTAAGAGTGATGTTTTTTGAATACTGAAACGTATAAATTTGATTTGCCGACAGCTCATTAAATGAGAGCTCGCCTAAAATGCCAAGCCTTGCTTCTGCCGATAATTTTTTTGAGTCGTTGACCCCAAGTTTTTTTAATTTTCTAAGCAGCGCTTTGATTTCCTTTTCATCAAAGTTTAAAACTTCGATTGAAGTACTCGCCGCCACTACCGGCCCCGCTAAAGGACCTCTTCCCACTTCATCACAGCCAGCGATAAAAAAAGCGCCTTCATGTTCCTGGGATTTTTTACTCATAAACTTGAAATCAAACATGGTGAAAATTTAACAAAAAAAAACCCCTCTTTCGAGGGGCTTTTTATAAGATCTTTATTTTTTAAATAAGAACTAGTCTTCTTTGCGATCGTAATCGATAGCGATACGAGCTGACTTACCAGATCTCTCACGTAGGTAGTAAAGTTTCGCTTTACGAGCTTTACCTTTTTGAACGATTTCAACTTTTTCTACGTTTGGTGAGTGGAAAGGGAAAACTCTTTCTACACCAATACCGTTAGAAACTTTTCTAACACGGAAGTGACCATTCATGTCGCCTTTTTGTTTAAAACCGATGCAAACACCTTCGAAAATCTGGATACGAGACTTTGTCCCTTCAGTGATTTTTGTGTGTACTGCGATTGTATCTCCCGATTGGAAATTTGGAAGATCTTTTACTTTAGGATTCGCGTGATCCTTGTTTACAATGTCGATTAAGTTCATATGAACTCCTCAATTTTTGAGCTACTCCCAGAGGACCAACACCGTGTTGTTCTTAACCGAGTAGGTGATAAAATTTTTTATTCTCCGAATAGACGATCCAAATAAATCGCTACCGCAGACCTTACTGACAAGTGATTGTACCCATCAGAATTTTTCGAGATAATTGGTGAAAGCTTAAACTCCGCTTTATCAAGCGCCAGCTGATGCAGCCCCCATCCAGTCCCGAATAATAGAAAACAAGGCATATTAAGAACTTCCATCTTTTTTGTCAATTCTTTCACATCCCCGTCAAAACTATCAAAGTTTGCCCCAGTCACTGCGATCAAAGGTCTCTTCCCTTCAATCTTCTCAATCTCCGCGACTGCATCGTCGATGGACTTAGCCACCTGCGCAATCGCCAGAGCATCCTGACGGTCTGGATTAAAGGCGTTGGCCTTATCCTGCTCCCAGTGCCCCAGAATCTCATTAACCAGCTCTGTTTGGGCCACAAAAGGCGTAATGATGAAGTATTTCTTCACCCCAAAAGTTCTGCACGATCTCGAGATGTCGTGGATGTCCAGGTTGGTTACTGATGTGGTCACCAGTTCCCCTAATTTATTTTTAATCGGGTGGTGAACCAGTCCTAAGTACAATTTCATTTTTTATCCTTCTCTAAAAGGTCAGGGCGGTGAAGTCTAGTGATCCTCATGGCCTCTTCCCTTTGGTATTTTTCAATATTCTGATGATGCCCGCTAGTTAAAATCTCAGGAACCTCTACGCCATCAAACATTTTCGGGCGCGTGTACTGAGGATGCTCCAGCATATTACTTTGAAACGATTCCTGATCCGCACTTTCACGCTTCCCAAGAACCCCATTAAAAAATCTCAAGGCTGAATCAATAATGGCCATCGTTGGGATTTCTCCCCCGGTTAAAATAAAATCCCCCAGAGAAATCTGCTCATCAACGTAGAGATTTAAAAATCTCTCATCAATGCCTTCATAACGGCCACAGATAAACACCAGGTCTTTTGAATCCGGCACAGAAAATCTCGCCGCAAAATCTTTGCAGTAGTCATTATTCCACGTTTTCCCGCGCGGCCCAGGAAACACTATGTGCAGCTTCTGGCGAAAATCTTCACCATAACCACCGTCTTGAACAACACCTTTTAAAAGCGCCTCTTTTAAAACATCAGCACGCATAACCATGCCGACACCTCCTCCATAGGGAGAATCATCAACGCCTTTATAATCTTTAGGAGTGTAATTTCTTAACTGAACTGTCTTGATTTCAATCTTTGCCTCACGCTCTCCTCTAAGAGCAGACCCCGTGATTCCAAAATTGATTAATGAATCAAAATAATTCGGAAACAATGTAATAATCCAAATTTTTTTCATTCACTACTCAACGAAAATGGGAGGAATAATTTCCAATCGCCCACCTTCAATATCCACTACTGGAATATATTGATTTAAAAAAAGCACTTCGATAATTTCTTTGTCTGTTTTAATTTTTAAAACAATCTGTGCCCCATTCTCATAAAAATCCATCACTCGCCCCAAGAGACTCTTAGTGTAATAGTGATAAACTTCCAGACCCAAAAGATCATTCACATAATACTCATCATCTTCCGTCTCCGGAAACGCTTCACGAGCAAGATAAATATCAAATGGAATCATCGCCTCAACAGTATTGCGATCACTCACACCTTCCAGCGTAGCAATTGCCTTATTACCAATGCGAATACTTTTAATCTTAAACTCTTTCCCATCTTGGGGAACAGAGCTCTCTGGAGATCTTGGAGTGAGAGTTAAAGTCATCCCATCTTCCAATACAGAATCATCAAAATTATAGAGAACAAAAGAAAACTCACCTTTAATCCCATGCGGGGACGTACAGTGGCCAATGTGAATATTTGTTGATTTTGTCATGACGTTTTAGATACTCCAAAAAACAAAAAGGCCCAAGATAAACTTGGGCCTTTTTATAAAATAAGAGGGTGCATTGACCTTTTCTCACACCAAGCTTCCCTGGCACTACCTTCGGCGCTGAAGAGCTTAACTTCCGAGTTCGGGATGGGATCGGGTGTTTCCTCTTCGCTAATAACACACCCAAACTGGATATATCGTTAACAAACTTATAATTTCGAAGCTGTTTATATGTCTTTCAACACTACAAATCAACCTCATTTTTGAACATTTTTAACATTCACAAAACAAGACCAAATAAAAGCAGAACCCATGTAATCAAAAAAAAGCAAAACGACAAATTAGTATTGGTCAGCTCAAAGCATTACTGCTCTTACACCCCCAACCTATCAAACTCCTAGTCTAGAAGTTGTCTTAATAGAAATCTTATCTTGTAATAGGCTTCCCACTTAGATGCTTTCAGCGGTTATCCCTTCCGAACTTAGCTACCCGGCGATACAACTGGCGTCATAACCGGTTCACCATAGGTTCGTCCAACCCGGTCCTCTCGTACTAAGGTCAGATTTACTCAAATTTCTTACGCCCACGGAGGATAGAGACCGAACTGTCTCACGACGTTCTGAACCCAGCTCGCGTACCGCTTTAATTGACGAACAGTCAAACCCTTGGGACCTGCTCCAGCCCCAGGATGCGATGAGCCGACATCGAGGTGCCAAACCTCCCCGTCGATGTGAACTCTTGGGGGAGATCAGCCTGTTATCCCCGGAGTACCTTTTATCCGTTGAGCGATGGCCCTTCCACTCGGAACCACCGGATCACTAACACCTGCTTTCGCACCTGCTCGGCTCGTTTGCCTCACAGTCAAGCTCCCTTATGCGTTTACACTCTATGGCCGGTTTCCATTCGGCCTGAGGGAACCTTCGTGCGCCTCCGTTACTCTTTAGGAGGCGACCGCCCCAGTCAAACTGCCCACCAGACATTGTCCCCCGACCGGATTACGATCGTAGGTTAGGATTCCAATTAACATAGGGTGGTATTTCAAGGTTGTCTCCCCGTACACCGGAATGCACGGATCAAAAACTCCCACCTATCCTACGCAATGTTAATCGAAACCCAATGCCAAGCTACAGTAAAGGTTCACGGGGTCTTTTCGTCCTTCCGCGGGTAGCGCGTTTCTTCACGCGCTCACCAATTTCGCTGGGTCTCCTGTTGAGACAGTGGGGAAGTCGTTACGCCATTCGTGCAGGTCGGAACTTACCCGACTAGGAATTTCGCTACCTTAGGACCGTTATAGTTACGGCCGCCGTTTACTGGGGCTTCAATTCAAAGCTTCTCTTGCGATAACCTCTCCTTTTAACCTTCCAGCACCGGGCAGGCGTCAGCCCATATACTTCCACTTACGTGTTTGCATAGACCTGTGTTTTTGATAAACAGTCGCTACCCCCTTTTCACTGCGACCTCCAACAGCTTGACCAGCAAGTGATCTTACCATCAAAGGCGTGCCTTCTCCCGAAGTTACGGCACCAATTTGCAGAGTTCCTTAACAAGAGTTCTCCCAAGCGCCTGAGGATTCTCTCCTCATCTACCTGTGTCGGTTTATGGTACGGGTTAATAAAAATCTCCTAGCGAAACTTTTCTGGGAAGCCGAGGATCATGAACTTCGCTTGCGCTCGTATTCGTATCTCAGAGTTAACGCCGACCGGATTTGCCTAATCGACCCCCTACATACTTAAACCACAACCAATAAGTGGCTTCACTACCTTTCTCCGTCATTCCATCTAGTCAAACGATTTTTACTAAGTACAGGAATATTAACCTGTTGGTCATCCACTACGCCTTTCGGCCTCATGTTAGAACCCGACTAACCCTGGGCGGAGTCACCTGGCCCAGGAACCCTTAGATTTACGGCGGAAGTGATTCTCACACTTCTTATCGCTACTCATTTCAGCATCAGCTCTTGTGAGACCTCCAGCGCTCCTTACGGTACGCCTTCATCGGCAAACACAATGCTCTCCTACCAATATTTACATATTCCATAGCTTCGGTACGTCACTTTAGCCCCGTTACATTTTCGGCGCAGAATCACTAGTCCAGTGAGCTATTACGCTTTCTTTAAAGGGTGGCTGCTTCTAAGCCAACCTCCTGGATGTCAAAGTAATTCCACAACCTTCTCCACTTAGCGACGATTTTGGGACCTTAGCTGATGGTCTGGGCTCTTTCCCTTTTCACGACGGTCCTTAGCAACCGCCGTGTCACTGCCCGATAGTACTCAATGGTATTGTGAGTTTGATATGGTTTGGTAAGCTGGTAAGCCCCCTAGCCAAGTCAGTGCTATACCCCCATTGGTATTCGTCGGACGCTGCACCTAAATGCATTTCGGAGAGAACCAGCTATCACGGAATTTGATTGGCCTTTCACCCCTAACCACAAATCATCCCAGACGTTTTCAACCGTCACGAGTTCGGTCCTCCACGAGGTATTACCCCCGCTTCAACCTGTTCATGGCTAGCTCATCCCGTTTCGGGTCTATGACATGCTACTAATCGCCCTATTCAGACTCGGTTTCCCTACGGCTACACCTGCAACGGCTTAACCTCGCAACATATCATAACTCGCTGAATCATAATGCAAAAGGTACGTCATCAGGCTTTACAATAACCCTCTGACTGTTTGTAAGTGTATGGTTTCAAGATCTATTTCACTCCCCTCATCGGGGTTCTTTTCATCTTTCCCTCACGGTACTTGTTCACTATCGGTCAGCAAGTAGTATTTTGCCTTGGAGGGTGGTCCCCCCAGCTTCAGACAAGGTTTCACGTGCCTCGTCCTACTCAGGATACTCACTAGAGGACAATCATTTCGGATACAGGGTTTTCACCTTCTTTGACCGGACTTCCCAGACCGTTCTCCTATAATTGCCTTTCCGTATGTGAGTCCTACAACCCCAGAATACAAGTATTCTGGTTTGGGCTCTTCCGATTTCGCTCGCCGCTACTGCCGGAATCTCGTTTGATTACTCTTCCTGCAGGTACTAAGATGTTTCAATTCCCTGCGTTCGCTCCTATGTAACTAGTTTACTCATTACATGGTTCACACTCTTTCAAGTGTGAAGGTTTCCCCATTCGGACATCACCGGATCAAAGTCTATTTGCCGACTCCCCGATGCATTTCGCTGGCTAATATACGTCCTTCTTCGCCTCTTGCTGCCAAGATATTCCCCATACACCCTTAATAGCTTTTTTCATTTTGTTATTAAGTTATATTTAATTTAATTTCAAATAACGAGGGCATTACTCTCGTTACTTACATGGGTTCTCGTCTTCTATCTGATCCTGTTATGTCAATGTTAAAGAACATAAAAATCTATAAATTCAAAAATAAGAAAGGTCTTCCAAACAATTTGACCGGATAAAGCTCCTATAGAGCTGGATCCTTTAAAAGGAGGTGATCCAGCCGCAGGTTCCCCTACGGCTACCTTGTTACGACTTCACCCCAGTCATCGTTTCGACCGTAGACGCTCCCCTCCTTGCGGTTAGGGCCACGGCTTCAGGTAAAAACAACTCCCATGGTGTGACGGGCGGTGTGTACAAGGCCCGGGAACGTATTCACCGCGGCGTGCTGATCCGCGATTACTAGCGATTCCAACTTCATGGAGTCGAGTTGCAGACTCCAATCCGGACTGAGATCGGTTTTTTGAGATTGGCTCCCCCTCGCGAGTTCGCATCCCTTTGTACCGACCATTGTATTACGTGTGTAGCCCTAGACATAAGGGCCATGAGGACTTGACGTCATCCCCACCTTCCTCCTGGTTAGCCCAGGCAGTCTTTCTAGAGTGCCCAACTTAATGCTGGCAACTAAAAATGGGGGTTGCGCTCGTTGCGAGACTTAACCCAACATCTCACGACACGAGCTGACGACAGCCATGCAGCGCCTGTCACTACATTCCCCGAAGGGCACTCCCTCGTTTAAAAGGGATTCGTAGGATTTCAAGCCTAGGTAAGGTTCTGCGCGTTGCTTCGAATTAAACCACATAATCCACCGCTTGTGCGGGCCCCCGTCAATTCCTTTGAGTTTTAGTCTTGCGACCGTACTTCCCAGGCGGAACACTTAACGCGTTAGCTACGACACTGAAGGGGTCAAATCCTCCAATATCTAGTGTTCATCGTTTACAGCGTGGACTACCAGGGTATCTAATCCTGTTTGATCCCCACGCTTTCGCGCCTCAGCGTCAATACTCGTCCAGGAAGGCGCCTTCGCCTCTGGTGTTCCATCGCATATCTACGGATTTTACCCCTACATGCGATATTCCCCTTCCCCCTCCGAGATTCTAGACCTGTAGTTTCAGACGCAGTTTCGAGGTTGAGCCCCGAGATTTCACATCTGACTTGCAGGTCCGCCTACGCGCGCTTTACGCCCAATAAATCCGAACAACGCTTGCACCCTTCGTATTACCGCGGCTGCTGGCACGAAGTTAGCCGGTGCTTCCTCTATGTGTACCATCAAATAATCGGCCTATTAGACCAACTACCATTTTTCCACATTAACAGAGCTTTACAGACCGAAGTCCTTCCTCACTCACGCGGCGTTGCTGCGTCAGGGTTTCCCCCATTGCGCAATATTCCCCACTGCTGCCTCCCGTAGGAGTCTGGACCGTGTCTCAGTTCCAGTGTGTCCGATCATCCTCTCAGACCGGATAGACATCGTCGCCTTGGTAGGCCTTTACCCCACCAACTAGCTAATGTCCCGCAGGCCCATCTAATAGCGAATGCATATGCAGAGGCATTCTTTCAAGCACAGTCTTAAAACCGTGCTTCGTATGCGGCATTAGCCAAAATTTCTTCTGGTTATTCCCCTCTAAAAGGCAGGTCACCTACGTGTTACTCACCCGTGCGCCACTTTACTCATCCCGAAGGACTTTCACGTTCGACTTGCATGTGTTAGGCACGCCGCCAGCGTTCGTTCTGAGCCAGGATCAAACTCTCCAAGCTTCAATATAAAATTTGATTTAAATTTAATTTAACAAACTACTATACGGATTGATCTATTCATTAATTACCAGTGACAGGAAATGTACTGGCTCCGACTTTTTATCACTTTCAACTTTATTACAACTTGAGCTTTTAACAGCGTGACTGAATAGTTACGTCAGATATTTTTTGTTTGGGACCTTTCTCATCTTGAATTGAAGGCAGAGCCTTCAAAATCTTTTTTCTATATTTAAATTTTTAAAGAACAAAATCCAGCAACGAAGTGTTTCGTTCGTTTTTTCAGAAGCAGTTTGCTTGGCTGGTGAGAGGCGATAATATAGACACCCAATTAGATCGTCAATACTTTTTTCAATCTTTTTTTAAAAAAATTATTTTAAATTAAAACCTGCCTTTGAAGTCGCGTCAATTAAAGCCGTTTCTGCCTGCTTAAGTAGCTCAGAAGTTAGGGTCTGGGCCTCATCGGCAAGTGTCGCACGAATAGTTACAAATTTCTTATTTTCATTGGAGAAAATGTCTAAAATTTGCACTTCTTTCAGCTCTTTAAGCTTCACTTTTTTGCATGCTCCAAGAACCTCAGAAGCTAATGTTTCTGGGGACGCAACTACAGTCCAATCAAATGTAGAAGATGGGAATTTGCTAAGTGGTTTATATTTAGTTTTATCTTTTGCTGAGAAATTCTCAAACATAGATAGATCAAAAAGGCAGATACACACGTGTCCTTTCACTTTAAGAGCGCGAAGAACCATTGGGTGTACAGAGAAAACAGCTCCTACAAACTTCCCCATCACTCTGATGTTTTGGAATTCGAAAGGATGATTCCCAATCCACTCTGTAGGAACAAGCGGGTTAGAAAACTTTGCGTTTCTCTCAACGAATTCAGCAGAAAGATTAAGAGAAGAAAGAAGATTGTTAACGACGTTAATCATATCTACGTATGGATTCTTTTCTTTATCAGCGAAAACAGCGCCTAGTTGTAGAGCTTCTTTCGCAAATGATTTTTGGTCTTCTGTATAAGAGCGCCCTAGCTCGAAGAAACGGAAACGATCGAAGTTCTTCGCGTTTGTTTCACACACTTCCAGTAAGTTTGGGATTAGGCTTGGTCTCATTAAGTTGTGATCTACTGAAAGCGAGTTTACCAGCTTTAGAGATGTAGACGCTGGCCATGAAACTTTCTTTAGAAGAGACTCTCCAATAAGCGGGTATGACATTGTTTCGAAAGCTTTCGCTTGAAGCACCATGAACTCGCGCACACGGCGCTGAACCTTTTGCATTTCAGTTAATTTCACTGGAGCAATGATATCTAGCGGACTTCCTGGAGTGATGTTGTCGTAACCGATAATACGGCCCACTTCTTCAATCAGGTCAGCTTCTTGTTCGATGTCTTTTGTCGAGCGGTAGCTTGGGATTGTGACTAAGAATTTATCGCCTTGTTTTGTCGTTTCGAAATCAAGGTGAGAAAAAATATTAAGCAGACGCTCTTCAGTCAAATCAAACCCCAGGACTGTTTTAATTTTCTTAAGAGTTGTCTCGATTTTAAGAACCGGAATGCTGTTTAAATCAATCCCAGCGTATTCTGCTTTCCCCACAACCTCTGCTCCCGGGCAAAGCTCCAGGATCATTTCTACAGTTCTTAGAAGCGTTCTTTCTGTAAGCTTTGAGTCCAGAGTTTTCTCGAAACGTTGAGAAGAGTCTGAACGAAGCCCCAGGCGAGTCGATGTACGGCGAACCATGGCCGGTTTCCAGTTAGCGACTTCGATAAAAATGTTTTTTGTTTTTTCACTTACACCTGAATTTAGACCACCCATGATTCCGGCAAGAACCAGAGGGCCATTTGAATCAGAAATCACTGTATCACCAGCGATTAGTTTTCTGTCGACTTCATCAAGTGTTTTGAAAGTTGTTTCACCTGCTAGTTTTTTAATCACAACTTCGCCACCAGCGATCAGGTCGCGGTCGAAGATGTGCAGAGGCATACCAAGCTCCAGCATCACGTAGTTTGAAACATCCACGATGTTGTTGATGGAGCGAAGACCTGTGGCCTTCAGGCGGTTTTTAAGCCACTCAGGAGACTCGCCCACTGTCACGTTTTTCATTGAAAGACCAAAGTATGAGATCCCGGCACTTTCACCGTCAAAACGGACACCAATTGGCGATTTTTCACTAGTGTATTTTTTCTTTAGGTTGTCACTCCACTCTTTTGTGAAGCGGTTTTTTAAAGGAATATCAAAAATCGTTGAGAACTCGCGGGCCATCCCGAAATGTCCCCAAAGATCTGGTCTGTGAGTCAGTGACTTGTTGTCGATATCCAGGATGGTGTCCTTTTTCATCTTGAAATACGTCAGCATGTTTACCCCTAATGGAGCATCTGCCGGTAGTTCCATGATTCCTTCTGACTCTTCCGCGAATCCTAGTTCTTCTTCAGAACAAAGCATTCCTTCAGAAAGAACGCCGCGGATCTTTTTTGGCTCTAGTAAAAGGCCATTTGGAAGTTTAACCCCGATTGAAGCGTAAGGGATTTTGATTCCCACTTTTACGTTGCTTGCTCCACAGACAACTTTTCTCACATCGTTGTTGCCGATAGTGAAAGTGACCAGGTTAAGCTTGTCGGCTTCAGGGTGTTTTTCGAATGATAAAATTTCAGCGATAACGATTTTTTCAAGGTGCTCGCCTACAGTTTGCACGTCTTCAACTTCGGCAGTTGCCAGCGTGAATTTAGAATAGATGTCCTTGCTTGAAACATTTGGGACATCAGTGAAATCGCGAATCCAGTCTAGAGAAATTAACATATGTTTTCCTTACAAAATTAGAATAATTTAAATTGAGAGTTGAAACGAAGATCCCCACTTTGCAGGTGGCGGATGTCATCGATTCCGTATCTCATCATGACTAGACGATCTAGCCCCAGACCAAAAGCGAATCCGTTGTATTCGTTTGGATCAATTCCTCCGGCCTTTAAAACGTTCGGGTGAATCATTCCACATGGAAGAAGCTCTACCCATCCGATTTGCTTACAAACTGAACAGCCCTTTCCTTCACAGATAAGGCATCTGATATCCAGCTCAAATCCAGGTTCTACGAATGGGAAAAATCCCGGGCGCAGACGGACTTCAACGTCTTTTTTGAAGATTTCTTTTAGGATGGTCTTCATGAAATAAATCAGGTTCGCCACCGAAATGTCTTTTCCAACCATCATCCCTTCAAGCTGCGTGAACACCATTTCGTGAGAAGCATCTGTTCTCTCTGAACGGAATACCACTCCCGGAGCGATGAATCTAAAAGGCGGCTTTCTTGAAAGCATCCCGCGCACCTGAATATTTGATGTGTGAGTTCTTAGTAAATATTTTTTTGTATCAGCAGGAGTTGTATGCGGGTCGTGGAACCAGAAAGTATCCTGCATATCGCGGGCAGGGTGATCTGCCGGAATGTTTAGAGCTTCAAAGTTGTGGAATTCATCTTCGATGTGTGGGCCATCTAAAACATCAAACCCCATTGAAAGGAAGATGTCTTCAATTTCCTGCTGGATGATTGTTCTTGGGTGGAAGCCACCACTCTTTATTGTTTTTACCTGAATGTTGTCAGTTAAAGAAATATCGATTCTATCTTCAGCTAATTTTTTATTGATCTCTTCAACTTCGATTTTTGAAAGCTGAAGGTTACACTGATCGTTGATAAAATCTTTAAGTTCGTTAGCTCTTGGTCCGAAAGTTTTTCTTTCTTCCGGGTTCATATCTTTGAGCGATTTAAGCATTTCAGAAACAACGCCGGTCTTTCCAACGAATTCTGATTTTAAATTGAGAATGTCTGCTTCTTTTGTAAGTGGGGCAAGCTTGGCAAGAAAGTCTTGTTTCGCTTTTTCTAGATCGTGGGCCATGAATTTTTACCTTTGATGTAAGAGGGTCGTTTTAAAGGCAAAATTTTTCCATGACGCCGCGAATTTGGCAAGGCATGCAGCTTAAAAGACAAAATAAAAAAGGGCGAGAAACTCTAGTCTCGCCCTTCTATAAAAAATTGAATTTTTTTAAATTTTAAAGTTTTTAGTCTAACAACTTTTAATTAAGGCCTTTCACTCAAGGACCTTTGTCTCTCGTCATCTGGCCAGTCCTCCTGAGGTGCTTGCCCGATCATCAATGAATGTCGGTTTAGAAAGCTAGAAAACGATTGAACGTCGTTACGGACCCAAAAACTCCTCCCAAAGACCTAACACCTTCTTCCAGCTAAATGTGCTCGCCACACACCGCCGACCCGTTCGTCTAACGAAGAAAGCCGTCTTTACCGTTTCGGCAACCTAAAAAACCATCAAGCACCATGATAATGCCCCTAAGGTCTTAAGCTTTGCTCTGATCCCCTTTCGAAAATCATCGCCCTTTTCCACGGGTTTATCCTAAAGACCCATACAGCCTAAGGACAGGTCTAATCTAACGCCTTGAATCATTTTTGTCAAGTAATTTTTACACGATTTTTTAGTGGCGGATTTTGGCCTTGATTTGATCGTAGAACTCTTTGAGTTCTTTAAGATCAACAGTGGCCGTGCCTTTTTTCCCAACGACAACGCCGGAAGCACAGTTCCCAATCCAGGCCGCTTCTTCGAGTGTAGCGCCTGCTAAAAGTGCCGATGTTAAAGCACTGATGGCCGTGTCTCCTGCCCCTGATACGTCGAAAACTTCGTTGGCCACAGTAGGAATCACTGTAAGCTCTCCGCCATTTTTTACGTCCATCAAGGCCATCCCGTCTCCACCAAGAGTGATGACGAGTTTATCGACTTCTAGTTTTTCAACCAGGATTTTTGCCATTTGTTCGACTTTCTTTTCTTTGTAACCAAGGCTCTCAACCATGGCGCGGGCCTCAGCTAAGTTTGGTTTTAAAAGATTGGCGCCTTTATAAAAAAGCGGAGGTGTTGATCTTCCCGGATCAACAGCAACTAACTTTCCTTTGCTCTTAAATTCAGCAATCAGGTGGGCAATAACATTTTTTGTCAGCGTCCCTTTAGCATAGTCTTCAATGATGACGGCCGAGTGAGTTTTTGAGAATTCATCAAAACGGCTCATTAATTTTTTTTCAGTGGCCTCATCAACATACTCGCTCGATTCGTAATCGATACGGCAAATTTGTTGAGTGTTTGTTGTCACGCGCTCTTTAAAGATCGTCGGGCGACCTGAGCTTCTGACGATTCCCCAAGTATTAAGTTTTTCGTCTTCTAGAAGAGTATCGAACACAGCTGCATTCGTGTCTTCTCCAACTACACCACAAAGAGTTGATTGAACCCCAAGCGTTTTTAAGTTGTGTGAGATGTTGGCTGCAAGACCAAGCTTTAGCCATTCTTTGGTTACTTCTAACACAGGCACTGGTGCCTCTGGAGAGATTCTTTTAACTTCTCCAAAAGTGTATTTATCAATCCCTACGTCTCCGACAACGATGATGGGAGAAAGAGCATTAAATTTTTGGGTGATTTCGTTAAAGCGTTCAAGAGTGATTAAATTTTTCATTATAATTCCATAATCGCTGTGGCCTGCTTGACCACATCTTCAACTTCAATTTTCCTCATACATTCAAAGTATGGGCACGCCCTTTCAGCGCATTTTTTAACTTCCCCGCAAATAACATCGGGTACTAAGATTCTGGTCTTTTCAGAATTCTTTGACAATGGCCCCCAACGAAGGGCCGATTGAATTTTAATTGGCGAGTATAACCCCACAACCGGCACACCTAAAACGGCCGCGATGTGAGTTGTCCCGGTACTCGGTCCGACAAACAGAGACGCCTGACTCAGGATGCTCATGTAATGGCGAAGACCTTTTTTAACACCGTTAAAATAATAAATGCGGTTTTGCAGTGATTCGTTTTCTTTTTGATCCAGGATTTCGCGCATGCCTTTTACATACAGGTCATCACTTGGTGTAAACGAAATCACAAACAGAAATTTTTCTGGAAATTTTTGTTCCAGTTTTAAAACCAGACGCCCGTAATTTCTTGGCGACCAATTTAGTGTATGGCCAGTCATTCCCGGGTGGATAAAAACCATTTTAAGTCCGGTGGTTTTTCCCTCGGCCTCAAGGTCTTTATAAAAGTCCAGCATCCCCTCTCGCTTTTCGTCTTCACTCATCGAGATTTCCGGAGCGTACTTTTCCTTGTCTTGGTAATTGTAATCAATGCCCATTGGCGCCAGGAGATTTAAGTTGTACTCCATCTCATGCATGGTCACCATTGAGCGCTTCTGGCGAACACCTTTGTTCAAAAACAAATAAGTGTGCCATCTCGACTTTAATCCACCTCTAAAAGGAATCATTAAAAGCCAGGCGACAAAATTCGGCAGATAACCACCGCCCACAAAAAAATAATGAGTTGGTTTTACTTCACGGAAGATCTTTAAGATCTCATTGATCTTGATGTAAAAGCGGGCATTGCGATGATAAATTTTATAAGCGTCAACGTAAGGGTGATCTTTAAATACATCTGCCGTTTTGGCGGAAATGATAAAAACAACTTTCGCATTTGGATGTTTGTCTTTAATCATTTTCGCCATGGACATCGTGAGAATTGAATCGCCGATGGCATCTGATCTATTGATCAATACGTTCATGTGCTAGAACCCAGAGAAAACCCCAAGTGGGCCGCTCTAAACTTCACTTCATTAGATAGGATATTGATGATGTTATTGATGTCGAGTTCTGTTGTATCAAGCAACATAGCATCGTCAGCTTTTTTTAACGGCGCAACCACGCGGTTCATATCTGTTTCGTCGCGCTTTCTTACGTCGTCTTTAATCTGTTCAAGGGTAACGGAGTTATCTCCGCTTTGCTGAAGTTGCTTAAGCCTTCTTTCTGCTCTGATATCAACTGAAGCAGTGATAAAGAACTTGCAGAATGAATTCGGGAAAACCACTGTTCCGATATCACGGCCTTCCATCACACAAACTTTATTCATCGCCAGTGAGCGCTGGAAATCCAGAAGGTATTTTCTCACTGAAGGAAGTTGAGAGATGATTGAGGCCAGTTTTGAAACATGGTGCTCGCGGATTTTTTCAGTCAGGTCTACATCGTTGATGCGAATAAGACATGTCGATGAAACACCGTAATCCATTTTGATAGAATTTAAAAAATGAGTTAAGCCTACGCCTTCAACCAGTTCAATCTTTTGTTGATCAGCATAGAATCCCAGTGCGCGAAACATGGCACCAGTGTCGATATAAAGTACGCCTAGGGCGCGGGCAAGTTCCTTCGCAACTGTAGACTTTCCAGAACCAGAAGGTCCATCAATCGCAATGATCTTTGCAAACTCGTTATTTTGAGACATAGGGTTAATCGTCCAAGTGAAAATTTCAATCGTATAAATCTAGCAGACCGGCGTAATAAAAAAAGACGCTATGAACTAGTTGTAAGGAATTAAAAGAGATTATATTAGTGCGAAGAAGCCGTAAGAGTCTCTGAAGTAGAGTTGCTGAAGAGATCTACGATCTTCTCTTCAAGCTTTAAACCTTGCTCAGAATACACGTACGTTCCCTCGTATGGATGAGGACGATTTTTAATTGTAGCAGAGAAATTCTGCGCTAAAGTCACGTAACGGTCTTTAACTTTAACTAGATACGAGAAGTTGTTTACATCTAAACTTTTTTCTTCAAGACGGTTTCTTAGTTTTTGTGGCCCGATGTTATACGCAACTGTCGCAAAACGATAGTTCATGCGGAAGTTCTGAAGTAACTTTTTTAAATAAAAAACACCGACTTCAATATTTTCTTCCGGGTGATAAAGATTTTTTGCCACCTGATCTTCTGTTAAATTTTTTTGCATTAATTGATAAAGATGTTGGGCCGTGTCTGGTTTGATCTGCATTAAACCGCGTGCATTTTTCGGGCTTAGGGCATCAAGTTTAAAATTACTCTCCACCATAATGATGGAAATAATCCAAAACGGGTCCATTTGGTATTCAACAGAGAAGTTAAGCACTGAACCAATATAAGGCTTCAGTCCTTTTTGCATCTCAGGGTTTAGTGATGTCAGGATAAGTTCTTCAAATTCTGCTTTTGAAAGTTCACCCGCGCGCTTAAGCGGTAAAGATGGGTCAAAGGCCTGGTGAAGACCTTCGTAAGAGTAACTCTGAGGTGCTACTGCCGGAAGTGGTCCGTAAGTAATGTGCCCCTGGGCCTCTAATTCTTTTAATCTGTTTTCAGCAATCACACCCGAAAGTCCCCAAAGACCTCCAAGGATAAGGGTCATGCCTACCACGCCTAAAAATTTCATGAAGAGATCTTTATCCAAAAGGTCCAACTCCCGTCTAGACAATAGATGTCATCCTAAATTTTTTTCACTGATGTGCATAATCAATAATTTCTTCCCTTTATGAGAGGGCCTGTCCTATAATTAAGGTCTTAGTTTTTTATCACAAAGGCCAACAAATGAGTTCTTCCCTAAACTTTAATCGTTTGAAAAATGCAAAATCACTTTATTTGAGACAACATCAGGACAATCCTATCCATTGGTGGACCTATGGACCTGAGGCCCTGGAGTACGCTCAAAAAAACAATAAACCGATCTTTTTATCGATTGGGTATTCGTCATGCCACTGGTGCCACGTTATGGCCCATGAGTCTTTCTCTAATGATGAAGTCGCAAAATTCTTAAATGATAACTTCGTCGCTATTAAAGTAGACCGCGAAGAATTTCCAGACATCGACAACTACTACCAGAAGGCCGCACAGCTTTTTGGAAGCTCTGGCGGATGGCCGCTATCAGCGTTTTTAATGCCGGACACGCGTCCTTTTTATGTGGGGACATACTATCCACTCACTTCTAAGGACAACGCTCCTAACTTCCCTGCTTTAATCATGGAACTTAAGCGCGCTTACGATCATGAAAAAGAACAAGTCGAAAAAAATGCTGTTCAAGTAACAGAAGCGATTAAAAAAGGATCTATTCCTCCGGGAGACGTGCAGTTTGAGGGGCACTTCCCTCACCCAAATGGGATTTTAGAAGCGGTTAAAGAATTCCGCGATACAACCTGGGGTGGATACGGAGCAGCTCCGAAGTTCCCAACTTTTGCTTATTATGAATGGGCCCTGGAGCAAATGCTTGAAGGGATGATCGCCAAAGAGCACGGCGAATTTATCGTCAACTCTCTTGAGCGCATGCTGATGGGTGGAATAAACGACCACGCTCGCGGTGGAGTTCACCGTTATTCAACGGATGAAAAATGGTTAGTGCCTCACTTTGAAAAAATGCTTTATGACCAGGCGGGATTCTTAAGAACGATGACTAAGTTAAGCTTAGTTTATCCTTCTCCACTGGTCTTCGATACACTGATCAACACGCTTGATTATTTAGAGCAAGAAATGCTTTCAGATGACGTCAATGGACTTCGCCATTTCTTCTCGGCCCAAGACGCCGACAGTGAAGGAGTTGAAGGGCTTTACTTCACATTCACGGAAGAAGAGTTTGAAGACCTGCTCAATAGAAATGACGATGAAGAAGAAACGCTTGCTAAAAATATGGACTCCATCAAAAAGTGGTTCCAGATTTCTTCGAAAGGAAACTTTGAGCACAACCTGAATGTTGTTTCATTAAATCCTGAATTAAAAGAAGAGTTCTACCAACAGCAAAACTGGGACATCATTAGAAAAGTAAGACGTGCAGTCCTTAACGAAAGAAAAGACCGCATGCCGCCAGCAACTGACAACAAAGGTGTCGCTAGCTGGAACTTTATGCTGATTTCAGCTCTAGTTGATGTGGTTCAATACTCGCAAATTGACGTTATCAAGCGCATGGCCTCAAACCTGATCAATACAACGATTGAAGGAGTCTTTAAAACGTTCTTAACAAACGCTGAAGGCGGCATGAAGATGAGACACACAACAACTGTGGAGTTCTCTCATCCTTACCTTGAAGACTTCGTCTTCTTTGCTGAATCACAACTAAGACTGTATGAGATTTCATCAAATGAAGTTTTCAAGCAAAACTTCCAGGATGCTATGAACTTTATTTCAAAAGAGTTCTTAAACGGCGACCAAATGAGAACGAGAGCAAAATTATCAGAGCACTTTGAACTGTATCCAAACCAGGACTACAACTACTTCGATGCCTCTTTTAAATCTCCAGTGGCCACTTACATTCAATTAATGAGAAGAGCTGCTGTTTTATTCTCTGATCGCGATTACCTGGATACGATGCTGGCACTAAAAGACTCTGTCACTCACACGGTTTTAAAAGTGAACCCGGTTTCAGCTGGTGAATCACTGCGCGCGCTTACTTATCCAGTAGAAGCAATGCGAGTGATGAAGCTTCCAAAATCGTGGGCGCAAAGAGAAGATTACTTAAAATTTATCCCATTCTTCCTTCCGCGCTTTGTCCTTGATTACCACAATGGCGAAAACGGAAAAGAGATGTTTGAAATCTGCACGATGAATGCGTGTGAACTTAAAGGCGATGGTTTCGAAGAGTTTGTAAAAGTTCTGACTCCGGGAGAGCCGTCGTAATGAGTGCTTTTAAACCTCTTAAAGGAATGAAAATTGTCGACCTAAGCCACAGGCTTCCAGGTCCTCTGTGTGGAAAAATTCTGACAGATTTAGGTGCTGACGTCGTAAAAATTGAAGACCACGTTTTCCAGGACCCTTTTCTCTCAGGACTCTTTGCTAAATTCGATTCAAGTTTTGTTTCCTGGTATGAGAATTTAAACCGCGGAAAAAAAATCGAGCGCTTTGATTTTAACTCGAGCGCTGATCAGGAAAAAATCCATCAGTTAGTGGTGAATGCCGATGCTGTGATTGTCGGGATTCCTCCAAAGACGAGAGAGAAGCTAAGAATCAGTGATAGTGATTTAACATTAAAAAAACCAATGGTCGTCATTGAACTTCTTGCCAGCGCAACTGAAAAGAAATCAATGCACGATCTCAATGCCATGGCGATGACTGGTCTCTTATCTCTCTACGTGGCAGGACAAAAAGAAAAAATTATCGATCCTCCTTTTTTACCGATCGCTGGAATCAGCTTTGGGCACAAGGGAGCGACAGATCTTTTAGCGGCCTATATCCAGGCGACAAAAGAAAACAAAACTCAATTCGTAAAAACATACCTCGATCAAGTAACTGAAGAAGTCCTGGGGATCTTCTGGCCAGAGGCCGACAGAAAGCTTGGAAGAAACAGATTCCTGCACAATGGAGTCTATCCTTGTTACTCGCTTTACCAGACAAAGGATCACAAATACGTGGCCCTCGCTGCTGTTGAAGAAAAATTCTGGCAGAGGTTCTGTGAAGTTTTTAAGGTTGAGACCTCGCTGGATCGCTTCCACCACGAAGACCAGGCCCTCTTCAACCTGATTGCTGAACATCTTGGGCAATACACTCAAAAAGAAATTGAAAAAATGATCGAGAGTGAAGACTTATGCCTTTCGGTTATTAAATAACCCCCAACCTTACACTTAAACTCTGGGCCGGACTCATTCTGGCCCCAGATTTAGAGTGGCCCCACCCCATCCATGACAAAACGGATCAAAACAGTCCCCTTTGACACCAAAACCGAGAAAAGTTGAGCATTTTAGTTGGCATGAATCCTGTATTACCTCTTGTCAGAATAACGATCAAGGATTGGATCGAATTAATCAGGAGGTCATTTATGAAGGGACTCATTCTATTAGCATTATGTTTTCTGTCACTTGGAGCTCACGCTTCACTAGATCTTAAGGCGCAGGACGTTATCGCAATTAAGACGCACACAGGAAAAACTTTTCGCAATTTAAGCTTGCATGAGAGCTCTAAAGTGCTAGAATCACTAGAGGCTGGCGAGAACATCGAGCTTCGCGAAGAAATCATCTACCCTGAAGAAGTTTCAGAGGTGGTAGTGGGCAAATTGACAAAGGCCAGAATTACTGAGAAAAGACCGAATCCAAAGGATTATAATTAATTTTTAGGGCGCCAACCCTAAAATCCTCCGAAAGGATAGTGTTTGTTGTTGTGTGAAGGGCCCGCGAAAGCGGGCTTTTTATTTTTAAGCGGATACTTTTCTTTTTGCTATCACTCTTAGAAGATCACATTCCTGATTTCCATTCTCAAAACTAAGACCCCTTCCAATCATAAAATACACGATCTGAAAGTCATGTTTTAAAATTTCCTCTTCTAATTCTCGCGCCGTCGGGATGAATTTCATTGGGAAACTCACACTGTTATGGGCCGGCTGAACCATCATCTCTGCACAGAAAATCCCTTCTTCAGTTAGGGCATCGTGGATATTTTTAAAAGCACTCACTCTCGCCGCTCTATTGTCTATGCAATGAAGACAGTGAGAATCAAAAATCACATCAAACTTTTCTCCCTCAAGGGCGTCAGGAAAAGTGATATCGAGATTTTTATACTCAATAGGAGAACCCAGCGCCTTTGCGCGCTCGATGGCCACTGAGGAAAAATCGATGGCCGTCACTCTTTCTCTGGGAAGTGAGACCTCTTCAAAAAGTGAACGAGTCCCCGATCCCAGCTCCAGAATACGGGCCTTTTCTGGCATTCTTTCTTTCACACATGTGCGAAAGAAGTCCAGCAGGCTTCTGGTCACAGGAGGATTGCCGCCAGTAGAATAATAGCGGTTAAATTCTTCCAACGAACTCAAATCTGTCATCTCTTGAAAATGAGGCCGGTGAATTTCCTAATTCTCCATCAGGAACCTGGCCTTTGAAATACTTACTCCAATAGTCGTAATGTTTTTTATAACTGATTGGTGCTGTGATTGTTTTTTTCGTAAGGAAATGATCCAGGAATTTAGCAATGAATTCTGAGCAGTAAAGATACTCGACTCCATTCGCATTAAAATTGTTCCAGATGTATTTTGAATCAAAAGGAGCGTTTTTAAATTTCTCGTTGAACACATCAAGCATCACTTTTTCTAAAAGAGCGCGCTTTTCTTTCGTAAGATTTTTAAGTTCTTTAGGTCTATAAACGTGAACGAATGTTCCCGGCGTAATATTTTTTGTGAATTCAGCAAAAGAGAAATGATCCAGTCTTCCCAGGGATTGAGCGATGCGGGTGCGGCCCTCTTCATCGACAACCACGACTCCAGAATGAGAAAAGAGAGACTCAGTCTCAGATTCAATCATTCGGCACTCATAACAGTTAAGCGACAAGAGCACGACGTCTCCGGCCTTAAGGTCCGAAGCAGTCAGGGCATGAGCACTTAGTGAGACTACAAAAAGAAGTCCAAAAATTATTGTTTTCATGAGCGCACCCTAACATAAACCCTTTCAAATTGCCTACTTTTTAAGTCGACAATGATTTTTGATGACCCCGATTATCCTATTAAAATTTAAGGCCCGGAAGGCTTTAGACCGAAAAGATAAATGGTGAAAACAATTAAACCCTATAATAGAAATATGATGAAACTTGGTTGTTTACTTATCGCATTTTCTCTCTTTGCCCAAAGTGTATCTCTGGCCATGGATGATGCTAGCGCTGATAAGTATATCGCCGATCAACAAGCGGCGTGTGCCAAAAACACATCAATGGAATGGAATACAACCCTCAATCGTTGCGTAGGAAAAGCAGCGGCCAGAGAGACTCGCAATGAGGCCAAAGACTGTGGTGCCTTAAAAGATGCTGCCGCTAAAGAAAAATGTCACCTGGCCAGCGTAGAAAAAAAGACAGGGCTCTCTTCAGATGCTTCAAAACTTAATCAAGGAAACACTACTGGCTCAATGGTGATGAACGGTGCGGCCGCAGCTTATGCTGTTAGCAGCTTGATTATGGAAAATGGTTTTGAGTTAAAAGGGAGTTCTTGCACATCAAAAAATATCCTGGGAGTTACGGCCGCGGCAGGACTGGCGAGCGATCTTTACCTGAAGAAAAAAGCAAAAGATAAAGTAAAAGCTCTTGAAGGAAAATATAAACTTGAAACGACGACTAATGGTTATCAAGGGCAAGTAAAGGCCTTCGAGTATTTAAAAGAAGAACAACAGACAGTTGTGGAAATTGCCAAGCTAGAAAAAAAGCGCAACATGCTTTTAACAGCTGGGTACGCCCTTGCTGCTGGTTTTGCGGCCTATGAACTTATCTGGCCGGCAAAGAGTCCGGATTGTTCGAAACCAGCAGAAGAAGGAGCTGAAGAAGGCAAAACAAAGGTCTCACAACCTGCCACGGCACCGGTAAAAGAAGCTCCGGCCGTCAATCCGCCTCAGATAAGAACTTAGAGATAAATATGAAGAAACAAGGGCTGCTGACATTTTTATTTTTAACTCTCTTTGCTTTGCAAGCGGGATTAACTCCAGTGCAAGCTGCTGATGCAGCTAGTGCCAGCGGTTTTGACTATAAAAAAATCCTAGGGAGTTCGGCCGGAGTTCTGATCGTTTCTGGTATCGGGACAATCTATTCTGGAATCCTTTATAAGAATGCTGATAAACAAGAAAAAGAATCGCAGGAAAATATCAAAAAGATTGATAAGATGATTGCGACTTTTAAAGACTCATACGCTAATCACTGCCCTAATGGCAGGGACTCAATCACTGAGCCGCAGTGTTACTGTTATACTGAAGCAGGAAAACAAAACACTAATCGCACAAACTCACAAACATGTATTGATTTATGGGCCAAGGACACTTACCTGCTTGCCGGAGACTCTTCTGGTTATGCCAACGAAGCCTATACTGCCGACGTGGCCGGATGTATCCTGATTAATGGTCAGTTTGATGAAAACTGTAAATGTAAAAAGCTCATCGATGCAAAAGGAAACAACGCTTGTAAAAAAGAGACGACGGTGTCTATTCCTACAGAAACAGCGACCGCTGGTTTTGCCACTTCGACAGGCCTAAAAGATTTATTAGCAACCACTTCAAACGCTGCTAATGGTAATCCTTATTTAAATGGTCTGGACTCAGCTTCCCTGGCCAATAAGGCCCTTAATGCCAGAAGCTTCAGTGATCAGATGATCTCTAAAATCGATACCTCAAAAGTGGGAGATATTCCAAAAATCACTGAAGAAAATGTTGGAAGATTAGCGAAGGCCACATTTGGAGAAGGAAATATCAACAAAGCTGCAAACTCACGATCGATGGCCTCAAATATCGCATCTTCTAGAAGTGAAAACTCTGCAGTTGAAAGCCTGCTCAAACAAGCACAAGCAAAAGTTGGGATCGAAGTCTCTGGCGGAAAAGGTCTTGCGAACGGCAAGTCTGAGAAAAAAAAGAATTCTCTCAACCTAAATTTTGCTGAAGCTTCTCCGGGTGGAAATGGACAAATGGTTCAGAATTTTGCTGATGAGAGTGATAAAAACTACAAATACAAAAACAGTGATATCGTCACCGATAATACCGCCTCTATTTTTGAGATCATCTCAAATCGTTATGTACAGTCAGGCTTAAAAAGACTTTTTGATGAAGAAAAGAACTAAGGCTCTTTGAATTCTTCAAGCCCCAGAGCATGTAGCCACTCTGCACTTGGTGAAATAAGTTTTCGTTGAGCAAGATCCATCATTCCAACAGAAAGAGTTAATGTCGAAGCGACTTTGCCATCTTCCTTAATCATCTTTTGATCGAGAATCATGACAAATTTGTTTCTCATTTCCGGACGGGCCTGAGAGACGATTTTAATTTTCTCGCGGTTTTTTAATTCCGCTTTAAAAGTAAGGTTTAGGTCTAAGAGCACAGGGCCCACTTTGGTCTCCAGGATCTCTTTTAAACCAAGTTTATTCTTAGTAATGAAATCCCAACGGGCCTCTTCATATAACTCCAAATAAACGGCATTATTAACGTGTCCGAAGGTATCAAGGTGTTGTTCTAAAATAGTTAATTCATATTCGTAAATTGGGTTGGCCATAAATAATTTTCACTCTCAAATGTGCCCCAATAATCGGGCAACTCTTCTGTCATTCTTATGCCCTACTTTAATAGAATTTCCATCACATTCCAAGGAGTTACTTCGAGATTACTACAACTTGACCAATAAACTCAAGAAACTACACGGGTTAGCCGAGAAGTAGACGTATAATTTCTCTATCGACCAAAAAAATATTGGGTGATTTTATGAAAACAATTCTTTTAACTGCACTTCTGGCCGGCCTGAGTTTTTCTGTTTATGCAGCAGATGAAAGTGGTGCTGCCTGTTCAGAAACTGAAGCTCCTGCGTTTCACGCAGCCTCTGAAGGAAAGAACTTTCCGGGTTCAGCCTCATTAAATGAATGTGAAGATTTAAGCCGTAGTCATATCCGTCAGCTCTATAGCAAAGAAGGTTCGCGCAGTAAGTTTCAATGGGAGCCATACGTAAAGTATGCTTGCTGTAAGGAAAAAAAGTCTGATCCAAAATGTATTGAAAAGAAAACAGAGATCGCAAAACGTTGTGAATCTATCGCCTACCTAATCGGTGTTTACGGACGCGACTGGAATGACCAGGAACAAATTATGGCGTCTGAAAGTTCTGGAGGAAGTGCGGATGCAGCGAAAGCGGCCACTCAAAAAAATGCATCGGCCTCTCAAATCTCTGCTTCTGCAGCTACCATTAAATGTAAATCAGCAGGTATTGAAACTCTGGACTACGATGCTTGTAAAAAATTTCAGGTCACATTGGATCTTTTAGAAGGCGTCACTCAAGTTGGATATGCGACTCAAGAGTTAGTGTACAAAGATAAAATGACTGATTCTCAGTTAAAGTACGCGAATGAAGAAAATGCAGCGACAGGTGCCTTAAAAGCACAAGGTGAATCGCTTTCAATGCAACAAGATATGTACAATCAAAGAATGGCCGTAGACTCTGGTAAACTGGCCTATCTTTACTCGATCTATACTGATTTCCCAAAAACAGATGATATCGTTGGAAAATGTAGCTCTATTGGCTCTAAAGGTGTTGATATCGGTGTAACTTCTAAAGACTGTACTGAGGCCGCAAGAGTTCAGGCCAATGGATTTAAAATTGTAATGAACCAATCCCAAAGAGATGCGATGAGAAGTAAACTGATTGCTATCGCTACAAGTGCGGGAGCAAACGGGCTTCTTGCCAGCCTTCTGGGAAAACGTGCTGATGATGTCAACAATGCCATCGCTAAGATCGATGCTTACAAGCCGATTGACCCATTCACTGTTTCTGAAGATGAAGCGATGACAACTTTCTGTAAGCAAAACCCAGGACTCGCTCAGTGTTTAACTGGTGGTCTTGAAAGAACGTTTGATACAATGAATGACAACATCATCACTTTTGGTGATGGTGGAACAGGAACAGTTTATTCAAATACAAACTCAGGAATCAATTCATCTGGATCAACAGGAACTGAAGGCGGGACAACGTCATCGAGTGTTACTCCTGTTGGTAGCATTATCGCAGCAGCAAACAAAGACAACAGCATCGAAGCTTCTACAGCAGCGAAAGTCACTGAAGGTGGCGCAGGCTCAACTGGTGGCGGAGGCGGTGGTGGTGTCGGCGGTGGCGGAGGCGGCGGTGGTAGCGGCCCAGGATCACAAGCTGGATCTCAAGGTGGTGTAGCTGCTGCTGTTCAAGGGAAAACCCCTTCTTACGGTGGTGGTAGTGGATCTATCTCAGTCATGGGAGGATTCGGTATCAACAAGAAAAAAGCAGAAGAAAAAGATGGTGAAAACCCGTTTGGAAAACTCTTCGGAAAAGACGCTCCTAAAGGGACTGGTGTAGTCAACTTCCGCGATATCGCCTCAGTGGGTAAAAAGGGAGATAATCTCTTCGATATGATTTCTAAGCGTTATACAAGTGTGGCCGCTGATAAACGCCTGATCGAATACGAAATGGCAAAATAAAACACAGCTAACCACTTTAAAGTAAGAAAATAAAAGAATTAATACACAGTCATAATGGCCCTATAGTAGAAATTATAGGGCACTTTCTTTCAATCCGCCGAATTTCATTGAAAAAGAAAATCTGATTATCATAAAATATTCTTAAGAGAGAACTGCTCAAGATGAGCGGCTTCTTTTCGCTCAAATACCTCGCATATCAAGGAAGATTGCATGGAAACGACCAACACCCTACTGCTTGCAGAATTTTTCACCGCTACCGGCTACCTGGATCGACTGCTTTTTGCTTTCACAGAGCTAGAAAGACTTCATTATGGTCCTCGTGGTAAAAACCAAATTCAAAAACTTTTAAACGACACCAGCGTGTTTTTTACCCGCGAGTTTAAAGAGTTTGAAATGACTGCAACAACCGTAGAATGGCCGCAGTTTAAAAACCAAATCAGAAGCTACCACAACTTCATCGAAAGCGTGATCAAGATGCCTTTTAAGAGCGCTCGTATGGAAACAATGGTCGTGGGATATATCAACCTGCTTTACCGCAACAGTTTTGAAATCCATAACTTTGTGATTGAAACAACAAACCTGGACGTGCAGTTTCCGCGCTTAGGACTCATTCAGGAAGAAAATATTCCAACGATCACTCAGGCCGAAGAAAGTAACCGTGCTCCTCTCTTCTTCCTCGACGAAGCACGACTTCATGAACTGGCAGAAGAAAACACAAAGAAAAACTCTCAGCTGGTTTTCCTACAAATGAGACGTGAAGAAAAATACGACTACTATCTTCACAAAGGACACTACTTCATTGCTCAAAAAAACTATGAAGAAGCTAAAGCGAATTTCTACCGCGCAAGAAACTACAAAGAAACGGCAGAAGTGCTTACACTACTGGCATGGAGCTACTCACTGCTTGATGATAGAACTCAAGCGAAAGCGTACTGCTTAAAAGCGGTGCAATTAGATTCACAATACGGCCCTGCTTATAACGATTTTGGAAACTACATCCTGGCCGAAGGTCAGGTGGAAGAAAGTCTTCGCTGGTTTGAGCTCGCTAAACGCGCTCACAACTACCAAAACCGCGAGTATCCATACATCAATGCAGGAAGAGCTTATGTGCTTTTAAAAGATTTTGACCAGGCCCTAACAGAGTTCTCTCTTGCGCTAACGATTGCACCTCACCACCATGAGTTGCATGAAACAGTGGCAAAACTTAAAAACAGCCTGGAAAAAAACAAACCAACTTTTACCGAAGGGAGAGGGCCTAGTCCCCTGAACTCATAATGACTGTTGAACGAAGCGAATTTGATTTATTTTTAAAGACTCTCTTAAAACCAGAACTCTTTGACGACTACTGTCCCAATGGACTGCAGATAGAAGGAAAAACAGGACTTAAAAAAGTCCTGTTTGCCGTTTCGGCCACCCGAGAATCAGCAGAGTACGCCGAAAAAATCAAAGCTGACGCTCTCGTTGTTCATCACGGACTCTTTTGGAAATTCCACGGCACCAGAACTCTGACCGGCCCTTTTTATAAGAGAGTCGCCCCCCTATTAAAAAATGATATCAATCTTTTTGGTTACCACCTTCCTCTGGATGCTCACCCTGAAGTGGGAAATGCAAAAAGCCTGGCCGCACTTCTTGAAATGAGCGAGCTTCAGCCTTTTGGAAATTATAAGGGGGCCTTCACTGGTATTAGTGGTGCCTTGCCTACTGAAATCAGCGGAAGTGAATTAAAAAGTATTTTAGAAAAGAAACTCTCTCACTCTGTTCTTTACTCAAATCCAAGTGACGCTAAAAAGATCAAACGCATCGGTATCATTACCGGTGGAGCAAACTCTGAATGGCGTGAGGCCCACAAAATGGGGCTTGATGCCTATATCACTGGAGAAATGAGTGAACACGACTATCATGAATCGCGCGAAAGCGGCATTCACATGTTTGCCGGCGGTCATCACGCAACGGAAAAATTTGGGATTCAATCGCTCATGAAAAGAATCCAGGAAACTTACCCTGGGCTTTCATGCGAGTATATGGATTCGGAAAATCCGGCCTAGTTTTTTACTTTTAAAGAAAGAGTTAAAACGAATTTTGCCACTTCTTCAGTTGGATTAATACTTGGGACAACGGCCTTAATTTCCACTGGGAAATTCATGCGCTCGCCGCTTTTAATCACATCAGCAACAAACTGTTTAATCTCCGGGATCTGAGTCACGATAAAATGCACGTCGCCTTCAGCGCGCTTTAGGAAATCTGCTTTGAAATCTTTAAACGACAGGGCCACTTTCTTTTTAGAAGCGGTGATTTCATTCATCGCCACTAGCCCACCGGCGATATCTGCACCTGTGCAGAGAACTCCAAAATACATCGAGTTTAAGTGGTTTTTTGTTCGTCTATTAAGGGGGATCTTGATGATACATTCTTTGTCATTTAAAGTGACTACACTTGGAGAAACCCAGAAAATAAGTGGCACTTTCATCAAACCAAAAAGACGAACAAACATCGTGTCCTGGTATTTTTTAGGTACATTATTTTTTAGAATTTCCTGAAGCATATTAAATTCCTTTTTTAATTTCTAATGTTCTTTTATAGGCCGCTGTAAAAGCTCCACCCATGATATTTTCCAGGTTGTTTTTTTCTAAAATCTGCAGCGCTTCGAAAGTCACTCCTTTTTTAGAAGTCACTTGCTCGCGAAGAGTTTCAAAACTCACTCCCTCTGAAATCGCACTTTCCATAAGTTTAGCAGAACCTAAAAAAGTTTGGGCGATAATTTCACGGGCCTCAGGGTTACTTCCGGCAATGGCCGTCAGGTGTTTTTCAAAAAGGCGGGCGTATTCAAAAATAAGTGCCGGGCCTGAACCACTAAAGGCGGTAATGGCATCAAGTTCGGCTTCGCTCTTCATGGTAAAAAGTTTACCTAAAGCTCGCAGGTAATCTTTAAACTCACCTGTCTCAAAACCTGCGTAAAAAAGATTGGCCCCCATTCCTAAACTCGATGGAGTGTTAGGCATTAGACGGGCAATGTTTTTGACTTGGAATTTTTTTTCTAAAGTATCAATCCCCGTTCCAGCTAAGACCGAAAGGATTTTGGCATTTTCATTAAACTGGAAAGTGAACTCTGAAAGAGATTGTGGCTTAAAACCCAGGACGTACCAGTCCAAATCTTTTGGCATATCCACCAAAAAGCTCACAAAGTGGCCTCCGGTTTTGTCGGCCAGCTGCTGCGCCTTGGTTTTTGAAGGAGTAAAAAAATACATCTCAACACCAGGATGGTTTTTCTTAAAACCTTCCGCTAGTGCTGCTCCCATATTTCCACAACCAAAAAAACCAATGCGCATAGTATACCTCTTAAATTTCCAGATCCAGCGGAGCTCCGTGCCTCATAGTATTGACGGCAAGAGATCGTACCCATACGTAGTTTAGGGCCTGGTGATAAAAATCTGATGCTTTTAAATGATCATTAACAGTTAAGATCAGTTTCATGCGTTCGTCATGTTTAGCATCGTTCAGGAAATCCCCAATGTGCAGATGGTATTCATCCATTGGCCCATCGTAGATGATCACTGAAAGTTTTGGGTCATTAATTGATTTTGCCAACTCAGAAGTTTTAGCAAAATACACTTCCAGGTTTTCTTTTGAGAAGCCTGCTTCAATCAAAGTGTCTCTTAAATTCATCCACCACTGGAACGACTGACGGTTACGGCAAGCAACCGCAAGACCTGTCCCCGAGATTAAACTCGAAAAAACTTGGATCAGTGTTTTTAACTCAGGTCTATCTGTCACAGAAACAACCAAAGCGTGCTCAGTGCTTAAGCGGTAATCGTTATAACTTAACTGGCCTGGGATCACGCGGTTTTTGTGTTCTTTTTCCACGAAGCCCACGTAATTTTTTGAAAGCCATTTCTTATAATCGCGAAGCGCTTCTTTATAATTGCTGTAGATTCCCTGGTAGTGAGTTTCAAAGCTTGATGTAAAGACATCAAGGAATTTCTCCATTCTCGCTAAACGCGACTCAGCTGTTAGGCGAGAAGGTTTTTTTAGAGTGACTGGAGAATCATGCCCTTCTTCCACGCCCAGTTTGACTTCAGTTGCCGCAGCAATTGTCTGATCCTGAGTCTGGTGAAGACTTAGAATATAGTGGCGTCCGCCGGCCTTAGGCCCTGTCCCAGAAAGTTTAAATCCACCAAATGGTTCAATGGCAACACGGGCACCAGTGATAGTGCGGTTGATGTAAAGGTTTCCTGATTCAAGTTTTGTCAGAAGGTAATCGATATCGTTTTGCGACTGAGAGAAAATCCCCCCAGTTAAAGCGTAATCAGTGCTGTTAAATAATCGGGCAGCATCATCAAGAGTGTCAAAACCAATAATGTGAACCACTGGCCCAAAAAGCTCTCTTTGAGCAAAACTTTCTTTATCTAAAGCGCGCTTATATGGAAGCTCAATCACTACCGGACCAACACAGTAACCTGGAAGGTTGTCGTTAGAGCGGTCAATAACAACTGATCCACCAAAGTTAGTGGCCTCATTAGAAGCTTCTCTCACCGACTGGCGAAGGCGTTTTTGGTCAAAGGCCGTAATCACCGGGTTTACTGTCGTATCAAACTTAAACGACTCTCCTACTTTTAAATCAGAAGCAGCAGCGCGAAGTCTTTCAATCAGTTTATCTTTTAGAGAGTTGTGAACGATAACACGTGAACAAGCTGAACACTTTTGTCCAGCGTGACCAAAAGCGGAGTACAGAATTCCAGAAACTGTTTCATCCAGCTCGGCATTCTGAGTAACAATAACCGCATTTTTTCCACCCATTTCTGTGATGGCCTTAACTGGGTAAGACTTATTCGTTAACTTATTTTTATAAAGTCTCTTTCTTGTCACACCGGCGATGTATGTCCCAACGGCTTTTGAACCAGTGAAAACAATAGTTGATGTTCTTTCGTCTTTAACTAAGAAGTCACCAACTGTTTCCCCCTCACCTGGAAGGTGAATAAGAACATCTTTAGGCACTCCTGAAGCGTGAAGAATATCAACCAGAAGCTGAGTGATAAGTGGAGTCTGCTCAGCTGATTTTAGGATAACAGTGTTACCACAAACCAGTGAACTCACCACCATCCCACATGGGATAGCTAGAGGGAAGTTCCACGGAGAAATAACCACAGCAGGACCGCGGCTTGAAAGATCAGTCAGGTTTCTTTGTAAGTAAGCTTCAGTTCTTGCGTAGAAATTTAAGAAGTCGATAGCTTCATCAACGTCTGCCAGAGCTTCACCAACAGACTTCCCTGCTTCGTAAACGATCAGAGCAGACAGCTCATTTCTTTTTGCCAGCATGTAGCTTGCAGCTTTGACCAGTGTCGCTGTTCTAAACGGCCATTTTGAATTGGCCCATGAACCTTCGTTATAAGAGCGGTCAACTGTTTCAATCGCAGCTTTTGCATCTTCAAGGTTAGCAAAACGGATGCGTCCAACCAGGATGTCCGGGTTTGAACTCGCTTTGATTTCTACCCAGTCACCTTTTAGGTCAAAACCGTTGTGATAGTCCTTTCCAAGAGATTTTTCTTCAAACGACGTCAGTGCTTTTTCCATCCACGCTCTTTCATCATCAAGATACAGGCGAAGTGGAGACACGTTGAAGAATTCGTCTTCTAGTTTTGACACTGATTGATCGCGGGCAATTGTTCCCGCTTTTTTCTTTTCTTCGTGAATCGCGTACGGCGACTGAAGAGTTAAGTGCTTTTTGTGAGAACGCATGATGGTTAAAACCCCTACTTGCGAAGAGTTTTCCATAATACGTCTTACCAGGTAGGCCATCCCAACAAGTAAGCTTCCCACTGGAACGTAGTTTCTTGTCGCCCATCCCATCTTTGCCAATGCCGTTGAAAGAGCTTCATAAGTCATGTGTAGACACTGGTGCTCAATTTCTCCCACTTGTGGGTAAAGAAGTTCTTTAGCTGCTTCAGCAAACCCGTGGTCAGAAAAGTTGTGTGAGGCCAGGGCCAGTTTTAAGTGCGGGTGAGATTCTAAAATTTTAAGAATAAGCTGTCTGAAGTGAATATCAGTTTCTTCTTTGTTTAAGAATTGAGGAGCATTAAAACTGTGGGCATCCCCTTCAACTGTTTCAGCATCCCAGTAAGCTCCTTTTACCAGACGAACCGGCATTGGAAGCCCTCTTTCTTTTGCTAGGGCGATAATCTCTTTTAAGTGTTGGTACCCGTCACGCAGGTAGGCCTGAATAACGATACCAGTTGATTTGTAATCTCTTAGTTCCGCTGTCTCTAAAAGAACGCGGCGGTAGATTTTAAAAACCACATCGCGGTAGTGATAGTGTTCGGCATCGATATTGATGAAGACATCTTCTGCTTTTGCCGCAAGCAGGATTTCTTTAAGTCTTGGAGCAACCAGGTCATAAGTGTAATCGAAGGCCTGAGGTTTAAAGTCAGAACATAGGGCCGACACTTTAATTGAAACGTGAGCGCGGTTAATCCCGGCAACGTTCATTTCACCTTTTTTAACGTGAAGAGAAAATCCTCTTACAAGTTTTAAAACTTCGTCTTTATAGTGGTCTGCTTCTCTTTCTGAAACAACAAGCTCTCCTAGTTGATCGAGAGTTACATCTCTTCCTGTTTCACTTAAGGCGCGCAAAGAGCGGTCTGCTTTTTCAATGCTCTCGCCGGCGATAAAACGCTTGGCCATAAGTTTAACGGCGCTTCTAATAATCGAAGCAAGCGGCCAGGCTGGCATGATTTTGGCCAGGTAATAAAAAGCTTTAATCCCAAGAGTGTAAGTTGAAGGAAGAGCTCTCTCTTGTCCTTTTTTCTTAGCACGTCTGGCCTTTCTGTTGTCTTTTAGGAAGCGAGAAAGTGCTTCAATCAGGATGCGTTTAACTTCCCCCCCTCTTTTATCGTGGTCTAGAGAAGGAAGAATCGCCAGGAATTTTAATAAGTGAATGCGCAGAAGTGCGTACTGAGCTGTTAGCCCTAAACCGAAGTCTGAAACATCTTCAAAAAGAGTCGGACGGTATTCGTTTAAGAAGCTAAGAAGCTTTTTTACGATCTGAGCAGATCTCTCTTCAATCGCCTGGTATTTTGGGTCATTTAATAAATCAGGAAGCCCTTCAACACTGATAAGGTTTTCCACCACTGTCGGGAAGTTCTTTGCCTGTAGTGAAGCGGCAAGCTCCGTGTGCACTCTTAGGTCTTTAACCTGAGGAATGTTTAAATCCAGGATCTCACTTTGTTGTAGAATAAAGAGTTCCTGAGAAAGCTTTGGAGTGTAAAAGCGCACTTCTTTTCTGTCGTAGTAAAAACCAACCAGGAAAGGAGTTGACCTAAACACCATCTGCGCTCTGAAGTTTTGCTTCAGGTTCGTTAAGTACGGCGTCAGCACTAATGCGATGTCGGCATGTAGCGTATGATCTTTTTCAACGATAATGTTGCTGAACTCTTTGTAGTAAATAATCTTCCAGTTTGCTCCAGAAAACGCATGGTCGACACTCTGGATTGTAACTAAAAAATCCTCTGGCACTAAAGGCATAAATAAAGCTCCGTAAGGGGATGAAATTTTTAAAAATTTAAGTGCCACAAAGGTATCTTAAAAGCCTCGTTAAGACCACCATTTTTGGAGTTTGACTAATAGCATTTCCCTCCCTAAAATTTGGTTATGATGTCACTATTAACCCTGCTGCTGGCCCATTCATTTGCTCACGGACAAAGCACTACCCTTTACACGCTAAAGGACCTCTCTGCGCTCGAGCAGGAAAAGAACTTCGAAGAATTTCTGGCCCACGTTAATGACATCCGCCCAAGCGAGCGCATGAAGCTCTGGAAAGACATGTACCAGTCCATGGCCATGGAAATGGTCGACTACAAGCTTAAAACCCGCGATTTCAGCTTAAAGAGTTTTAAACAAATCGAAGACATTGGACGCTCAAGCGCTCTGGCCAACGACGAATTCTTTCAATTAAAGCGCGCTCTTTATGCTAAGAAGTTTTTTAGCGAATGCTACTCTCAGGCTTCAGAGCAAAAAAAAGAGACTGCAAAAGACGCCATTAAGGCCTGTGACACTGAACTAAACTCATTTTGGTTCTTTTCAAAAAAAGACCCAGACATTGGTTTGGAGCTGGCCGCCTTAATCGAAAAATACCCTTCTACACTTAAGACCTGGCCTTTTTACCAGCGTGCTGTAAACGACAGCATCGCCAATCTTTATTGTGAAAAGCCAGATGTCCAAAGAGCGGTCATTGGAAAACTCACTGAAGAGAGTTTTGATAAAGACTTTGACGACAACTACAAAAATCTTATTTCGCGAGTTGTCCCGGATAAATGTTTTACCAAACTTATCCCGGCCTTGCGCTTAAGCCTGCAATCAAGCATTACCAATGGTCTGCAAAAAGAGCTGGCGATGAATTTATTGTCGGCCAAGGGACTCTTAACTAAAGAAGAGGAAGATCTTTACGCTGTGATTTATCTTCTGGATGGCCCAGTAGTGGGCGATAAAATGAATCTTGCCTGGAAGCGCATTGAGGATTTGAGCTCGAGTTTTAAAAACCGTCAGAAGATCCTGGAGCAGATTAAAAACCTGCCCATTATCCCGGATAAAATCTTTAAAGACCCAAATCTACCAAGACATAAGGCCATCATTAACCTTTTTGCCAAAAATTTCCCGGAATTCCTCAACTACTATGGTGAGTCCTGTGTGGCCTACCTGGAAAATAAGAGTGAGACTTCCAGCAATATCTCTTCAAGCTTTCAATGTAACGAATTCTTAAAGACGGCCAGAGAAGTGAGAAAAACGGATAAGACTGAATGGGTTAGCGACTCGGTTGAATCTAAGTACTCTGGCCTAAGAAGGCCTTAATCCCCTCTTTATTCCCCTTAAAATCCAACTCTATTTTGTGTTTCATTTGCCCAAATAAAAAAGGCCACCCGAAGGTGGCCCTTTTATGGAGCTTTTACTTAATAAAAATTAAGATAGGTGCTTTCCAACGATCCCTGCAAGTTCGAACATAGTAACTTCTTTTTTTCCAAAAAGTTTAGCTAGTTTGTCGTCTGCAATGATGTTTCTTTTGTTTTTTGGGTTTTGAAGGTTGTGCTTCTTGATGTAGTCCCAAATTTTAGAAACAACTTGAGTGCGTGGAAGTGGCTTGTTTCCTACGATTTCAGCAAGTACAGCTGAAGGAGTAAGAGCTTTCATGAAAGCTGCGTTTGGTTTACGAGCTGACTTAGCTTTTGGAGCTTTTTTAGCTTTTGGAGCTGCTTTTTTAGTAGCTTTTGGAGCTGCTGCTTTCTTAGTAGCTTTTGGAGCTGCTTTCTTAGTAGCTTTTGGAGCTGCTTTCTTTGTAGCTTTTGGAGCTGCTTTTTTAGTAGCTTTTGCTTTTGGAGCTGCTTTTTTAGTAGCTGCTTTTTTCTTAACTGCCATTTGAGATTCCTCCGTTAAATTAGACATGTTGTTGATTGTCTAAAGTTGTTTATGGTTAAAGAAACGTTTTCTTTTTTCTTCTTTTTCATTTTTTCCGAGGGGAAATTTTCTTATATCTTACGTTTTCCCTCGAGAAATTCACTTATAGATAAATTATTGCTCGAAAATTTTCATCATGTCTATAGCAAAAAACAATTTTTTTTACTTTTTTTATCATTTTTCCCTAGGGGATTGATGATTTTCCCTAGGGAGATGACCTATTTTACCGTCTTCATCCACTCGACGACCAGTCCTTCCGGCCCTAATTTCCTTGGGGTTTTCTTATATTGGTGTGATTCATTTAAAGAATACATCCTGAAATTATCGATGCGGCAGTAGTGGTAAATGCGCTTTAATTTCTTCTCGCGTGCCACTTTTTCAAAGAATTCTTTAATAGAGTGAGAGAGCCCAGCTCCCTGATGGTCGATCTTAATAGCGGTGTTTTTAGTTAAAAGGGAGTCATCTTCTACCTTATAGAAGACGGCAGCAACGATTTCGCTGTCATCGATCAGGGAAAACAGCTCCCACCCTTCAGAGACTTCCTTCTTAATCTCTTCAAATGTCCATTTGAAGTCAGGAGAATCTGAGAATGCGTCGATGTTGTGATCGTAGATCTCTTTGATGTCCTTTTCTGTCTTGGCCTTCTTAAAAGTAAGCTTCATAGCAATCCTTTGCAATAAGAGTAAACTTTCTAACGATTATAGAGTCACGATATAGGCAGCCAGGTCCTTGATGTCCTGGTCTGATAGGCCTTTTACGTATGGTTGCATATCAGGGTTTTTTCTCACTCCTGACTTGATCTCTGTCACTTGCTTCACTACATACCAGTCATGCTGACCAGATAGCTTTGGTGCTTTTTTAGCAAGGTTTCCTTCCCCATTTTCACCATGGCACTGAATACATGTTGCGTATAAGGCCTTTCCTTTAGCTGCGTCTTGAGCAAAACCTGTAGACAATAGTGAAGATAGAACAAAGACAGAGACTAAAGAAAGAGTACTTTTCATCGAAACCTCGTAAAGTAATAAATAGAATGGAATTAACTAAACTGCTTAGAATTTTACTCTAAAAGATTATTAGACGGCAACCACTTTCATAGGGAGAACTTTGCCCGCTCCTCGAAAAATCTCACCCAAAAAGGCCTCCATCGCCTCTGTTGAAAGCCCTTCGAAAACTCCACGGACGTAAGAAACCTCCCCATCACAGTAGATAAAATCCCAGGAAAGGGCGGAAAAAAGCACTTGGGAAGACTTATTTTTCTCTACTAAAGAGAGCTCACTCCAGCGGGAAGAGGCCTTAGACACTTCCGAAAAATCCAAAGCATGGACAACTCTAAAGAGGGCGCCCATCAATGAAAGCTTCACTTTTACAAAGAGATTCTCCAGCTTAAGCGCGTCTTCAGGAGAAAATGGCAGGTGATTTTCGTCGCGTAAAAAACTCTCAATCTCCCTAAAAGAGATCCTCCAGATTTCACGCAGAGTTTTTCCTTCAGAAAATTGGGACAGGACTTCGGCAAAAAGAAAGCTCATTTCATCGCGAGGACCGCGGTGCCTGGCCGTCAAAATCTTGTCACCTACATTCTCGATGGCAAAATCAAGCTCACGACTTTCCCCTTCCAGGTAAAACCTTGGAGCGCTAATCAGGGCCTGGGCCCTTTGGGAAAGAGAGCTTAAATTTACTTTCAAGATGCTATCGCCTTCTTATATAGTGATGCTGGAGACCTACATTAACATGATCAAAAATGAAAAACACCCCCTAAATCATAAACTGACTTTCCTGGTGATCGGCCCCATGCCTTTTTCCATGAAATCGATTACCCCTTTCTTAAAAGACGAAAACACCCGTCTGGTTTTTATTGATGGCGGTCTGATACATAAAGGGAAACTTCTAAAAAAGGCCCCGCTTCTATGCAAAGGCTCCATCTCCGTGGGCGATGGAGACAGCAGTAAAAAACAGATGACGATCACTAAAACAGACCAAAACCTCTCCGACTTAAGCTTTTTCCTTAAAACATTTTCACGCCAGAATAATATCGGAAGATTTGTTTTTGCCGGTTTCCTCGGGGGAAGAGTGGATCATGAAGTGGTGAATTTTGGTGAAATGATCCTTTATATAAAGAACTGGAAGAAAAAATCCCCGCTTCCGCGCTTGTGTTTTGAAGATAAGGTAGAGTTTTTAGCGGCCGGACGCCATGAATTCTTAATTGATGGAATTTTTAGCATCGCCTCATTAGAGGACAACCACATAAAAGTGAGCGGAGAATGTGCCTATCAAGTAAAAAAGTGGCTTAAGATCGGGCCCCTGAGTTCTCGTGGTCTAAGCAACCAGGGGCAAGGCAAGGTGGTCATCCAGACAAAAAAACCGCTGATGGTTTTTTTCCCGGGCCTATAAAGATTTAAAAGTCATTTTAAAGCGTGCATCACCTTCATCTAAATCCAGAAGCTCTTCGCGGTATTTCCCCTCTAAAAAGAGCTGGACCTGATCGTTATAAAAAGGCGACAACAGATGCCCTGAATTTCCAATTGGCAGAATTCCCCACGCTTTTTCCGGACGGGCAAAATCGATGATCCTGCGGGTTGATGGGCCGGCCGTCACTGCGAAATCTCCTTTATATGAAGTCACTTTCTGGTTGTTCACTTCCTGAGTCGCACCCGGGGCCGGGTAAGGGCCGAGGTTGAAAATATAATTGAGCGGCTTCACTCTTCCGACGGGGTGAACATATTCAAGCGTGTGCAGTTTTCCCCACTTCCAGTCATTGGTGTCTTCGCCAAAACGCTTCTCCAGGGTGGTAATTGTACCGATAAAGGTCTCTTTTAAAAGAGCAGTGCGATCGAATTTTTTCCACCACGGCGACGTTGGTTCCTGAATCACGCGTTTAAAAAAGATCCATCCGTTGGGAACTTTGGCAAAAATCTCTCTTTCATCCTCAGTTAAATCCGCCAGCATTTTCTTCTGGATTTCGCGGGCCCAGCTATAATAAATTGAAGGAGCAATGGAAGTAATCTCAGAGCTTAAATTCCACTCGCGCAAAATCTGCACGTATTTTTCATAGCGGTTTTCCTCTGTCTTATTTTTAAAGCTCAAGTCATTTAATAAAGCGTGAAGCAGAATTTTGTTTTCAAAATTCATGTTCAAGGCCTGAACTTCCATCAACTCTTCAGGCGACCATTTGTCGTTTTGTGAGAGGATTTTCTCCAGCGTTTTTTGTCGGTCATCTGGCTGCCAGTCTCCGCGCAAGTGCGCCGGATAGCCAAGAGGCCTGGCGTTGGCCGACACAATAAGGCCACTCTCCGGGTTTTCTGAATGAGGTTTTTCATCAAAGGCCAGCACACCTAGAATTTCATCATTTCCACTCTGACCATCGAGAATAAAATCAGTTTTAATTCCCGGACGTTTTTTCCAAACTTCTCCAAAAATCCACCAACCGATATTTTCTTTGTCGGCATAGAGAATATTTAGACCTGGCGCCATCCCCGTGGCCACGGCGTCCTTAAACTCCTGCATGTTTTTAGCTCGTCCCATGCGGAAAACAGTGGTGAACGGGTCGTTTTTCTCGCTGTAAAAAGGCCACTGAAGACTCAGTGATTTCTCTTTTGTCGTCTCACTTAAGGCGTAATCTAGAATCGGCCCGTGGTGCGTTTTTAACACAGTCATTTTAAAATCAGGCGCGTTTTTTACTTTGATGATTTCTTCGCGCTTTTCCAGCGGAAGATCTTTTCCTTTAAAACGGTAGGTCAGGTCTTTTTCGTTGATTTGTTCCTGATAAATGTCCATGTCATCAGTCAAACTCATCGTTAGACCCCAGCCGCGATCGCGATTGTGGGAAAGAATAGGAAAAGGAATCAGTGAGAGGAAGTGACCGTAAGACTCATACTCTGGTGTCTTTATATGAGCTTCAAACCAGATCCCGGGATGCGAATAAGAAATGTGCGGGTCATTAGATAGAACCGGACTTCCTGAAGAAGTTCTCTTTCCTGATAAAAGCCAGCCATTTGATCCTTCAAAAAGTGGGAATCCAGACTCTAGACTCGAGATGACTTTTAACACTTCTTTTGAGACGACGCTGGAAGTGTCCACTACACGTGTCGCCTCATTAGGGATTTTTTCGTTGCGCAAATCATTGGTTAAATCGCCGCCAATTCTTTTTGCAAGATCAGTCAATAGTGGCTCAGTCATAATAGCGATACCAAAACTAAAACCCATGAGTCCTACGAAACTCTGACCATCGACCATCGTAAATGGACGAGGCTTAATCCCCAGGATTTTAAATTCAATCGGCAACGGCCCCTTTTCTACAAACTGATTGATCCCGTCGTAAAAGGCATTCATCTCTTTTAACATTTGCGGATCAAAAGATTTTTCAGCTGTCTTTCTGGCAAAAAGTTTTTCCGACTCATACTTGAGTCCAAGATTTCTAAAAAGCTTATCAGAACGAAGGAGTTTTTCCCCGAGAAGTTCTGCCAACTCCCCCTGTGCCAGGCGGCGGCTAACTTCCATTTGAAAAAGCCTTTCAGAGGCCATGACATAACCCAGAGTCCTGAAAGCATCCTCTGATGTTTGAGCGTTAATATGCGGGATTCCGTGCCTGTCGCGCACAACTTCCACCGGTGCACTTAAACCCGAGAGGGCCGCTTCTCCATTCATCTGTGGTACGCGAGAGCGAAAGAATTCGTAGCCTCCCACAATAGCTGACAAGACAATAAGGGCGAAGATAAAGAGAGCAATCTTTAGCGTTTTCTTTTTATTCATAATCATGAAATAATCTAAACATAATTATGGAAGAAGTTAAACACAAAAACCGCTCGCTCTTTCTCGATGTCCTTCGCGGCTTTACTGTCGTCTTAATGATCATTTTTCACTTCTCATTTGACCTGGATTATTTTGGCTTCGTGAGTTTTGATATCGTTCATCACCCGTTCTGGTATTTTTTCCCGCGATTAATTGTCTTTCTTTTTCTTTTTGCTGTAGGAGTGGCACTCACTCTCGCTCATCGCGATGGGATTAAGTGGAAACCATTTTTAAAACGCCTTTTACTCATCGTTTTTTGGGCCGTCGTCATCAGCGTCGTTACTTACAAATTCTTCCCTGAGAACTGGATTTATTTTGGCACTTTGCACTCGATCGCCGTTGTTTCTGTCATGTCGTTGCCGTTTTTAAAACGTCCGCGGGAAGCACTCATTATAGGTCTATGTTTGTTCATCCCATCGATCACTATGGATAAAACAATTCCCTGGATTCAACTTCCCCACTCATCGTGGGATTATATCTCACCGTTTCCCTGGGTTGGAGCTAGTTTACTCGGGATATTTGCCGCGCACAAAGGCATTCAGCGAATTGAGTTCCCTCAAAATCCACTAGTTAAATCTCTGAACTATTTAGGCAAGCACTCCCTTTTTGTTTACCTGATTCATCAGCCAATACTCTTTGGAATTCTTATGCTTGTTGTGAAAGTTATTCGTTCCTAGCCCATATCGACTGTGATATAAAAAAGCATACATTCAATTAGGGACTCACTGTGAAAAGACTATTAAAAATAGACTGGAACGTAGACTGGAACAGAGTTGAGCGCACTATTGGCGGCCTGAAATTCGCCGTCATCATCATTCTACTTTTTTCCCTAGCTATGATCATCGGAACATTTCTCGAATCGTATTACGGAACAGACTTCGCTAACCGCACCGTTTACAAAACTTTTTACTTCATGTTCATCCAATTCGGGATGCTCATGTCAATTATCTTTGCGGCCTTCTTAAGACTGCCGCCGAAAAAAAGACTCTACGGTTTCTACACCATTCATGCGGGCCTTATCATTATAGGTGTAGGATCAATGATCACTTATATTGCCGGAATTGACGGCAGTATCACCCTTGCTCCAAATGAACCTAACCGTCAGGTTATTCTTTCTAAAGATGTTTTGAAAATGACTTATCCTGAAGAAGGAAAACAAGTCACGACAGAGCTTCCTTATAGTGCTTTTTCTACCAACATCAATCAAGAGTACGAAGGGATTAATGTTGTTGAGTACATCCCTTTTGCCGAAGGGAAATTCGTCTGGACTGACGCCATCAACTCATACCCGGCCAATGCTCCTGTACAGTCTTCTAAATACTATTTTAAAAACCCGTTTGCTGAGCAAGAAGTTCTCCTGACTCTTCACCCTGAATCGAGCTCGGAATTTCAATCGACAATGAGCATGGGTCCTTTGACCTTTAACTACATGCCGGCCAACCTGGCGACTTGTTTTGAAAAAGAAAATCCATCTGGGATTATTATTTGGAATTCAGAAACTGCTGAGTGTTTTACACCAGAAGAAAAAAGACTTCCGGTTAAAACAACAAGTGCCAATAATCGTTTCTTAGTTTATCCGGTTGACGGAAAACTCTTAACATTCTTCCCGGACTTCTCACCATTTCCGGTTGATGCGAATTTTCAGGTTGATCAAAAATCGATCATCCGCTCTTTTTCTAAAAGAATCTTTGAAGAGAAACCCAACCTGTTTCTTTTTGGAAAGAAGCTCGCTTTCTATTCTAAAGATGACAAGAAGTGGTTAGTTCACAATATCGAATTAAAGGGACCAACTGTTGGTCTTCCATGGATGGGGGCCGAAATTTCTTTAGTCGACCACCAGGATAAACTTGTTCCTTTTAATCTCCCAGTTTCAACCATTCCTATTCAGAAAAATGGACAGGTTATTAAAGGTGACATCCGCGCGGTGAAACTTGAGATCATGGGCAAAGAGTACTGGGCGACCAACTACTCTCCACTGAGTCTCATTATTGGCGGGAAAAAAGTTATTATCGAAGTGACCAAAGAAAGTTTAACTCTTCCTTTTGAAGTGGCACTCTCACAGTTTAAAATGGACAAAGACCCGGGAACAGACAACCCGGCCAGTTACGAATCTTTCGTCAAACTTTTTGACGACGGCAAGATGACTAATCACCACGTCTTTATGAACAATCCATTAAAACATTCTGGGTACACTTTCTACCAGGCCTCTTACTCTCAAGACAGCGGTGGAAACTATCACTCAACACTGGCAGTAAACGTCGATCAGGGACGCGAACTAAAATATTTAGGATCGCTGATGCTCGTGCTCGGTGGAATCTGGCACTACAATCTGAACAAAAGAAAAAAAGAAAAAGGAGCTGATGCCTAATGAAAACTCTCATCTTAATCCTGCTCTCGGCACTCACTTTTACCAGCGCCCACGGAATGGAGACTTACTTCTGTAAAAAAGAACTGGAAACTCTACCTATTCAACAAGGCGGAAGGATTAAACCTCTTTATGTTCACGCCTCAGAAGCGATGAAGGCCTTAACGGGAAAAGCAAAAGTCGACGACCTTTCTGCGGTTGAAGCTTACTGCCTTCTTTCATTAAACGGCATGGGCCTTCCGGCCTCTCTCAAACTTATGGCGAGAATTGACCATGTCGATGCTATGAAGTTTTTAGGTTTGCCTAATGACACTCACGAAATTGATTACGAAACTCTTATCACTAGAGAAGATGAAATCAGAAATGAGGCCAGAATGGGAAAAGGAAACGATTCTTATAAGAAGGCCATGGGAAAACTTTTTGACAATATTTTCCTTTATAAAGAAATCAAAAGCGGAAACAACTGGCTTTTTGCAGACATCCAAGGCAAAAGTTTAAACTGGTCTCCACTGACAACTTTTTTAACCGAAGATAAAGTTGTGGCCCAAAAAGCAGTGACTCCAGGCGACCCGTTTCTTCCAGTGTTACTAAAATCAAAAGCTGATTACATTTCGGCCTTCGGTGATAAATACCTGGTTGAGTACTGGTATGCTAAAGCCGGGCTGGCAAGTGTAGCGATGCTCCTTTCAATTCTTGCCCTGGCCTCAATGGTTCTTTTTAAAAACTTCAAAATCACTCTTGGACTTGCCGGTTTATCAATCGTTGCTCAGATCACTCTGATCACTTTTAGAGTTATCATCTCTGGAAGAGCTCCGATCACTAATATGTATGAAACAGTTCTCTTCTCTGGTTCAGGGGCCCTTTTACTGGGTCTGATCCTAGGACATTTTAAGAACGAAAAAGTTTTCGTTTACATGGGTCTTGCTTACAACGTTTGTACGCTAATGATGATCAACTTCGCTAACGGGATGCTAACAGCGACAATCTCGCCCCTGGTTCCAGTTCTTCGCGACAACTTCTGGTTATCAACTCACGTAACAACGATCATTCTTTCTTACGGAGCTCTGGCCTTAAGCTGGATTCTTGCCAACACTGTTCTTATCAAGCGCCGTCTTGGAAAGATGGATAAAAAAGAAGAAAATACAAACGCCGATATCATCTACACAACTCTTAAATGGGGAACGACGATGCTTGCTGCCGGGATTATTCTTGGTGGTGTGTGGGCCGACTATTCATGGGGAAGATTCTGGGGATGGGACCCAAAAGAGACATGGTCGTTAATCGTTCTTTGTCTTTACACTGCGATTCTTCACGGGCGTTACACTTCATGGATTAAAAACGACCGCTTTATGACAGTCACTGCTGCTGCTTTCTTAAGTGTTATGATGGCATGGTTCGGTGTTAACTACATCCTGGCATCGGGACTTCACTCTTATGGATTCAGTGAAGGTGGAGCAGTCTTCTTAGGCTCATTCTTCTTAATTCAGATCATCATTCTCGTTATCACGAAAAATTATTCAAAAACAAAAGAAGCTGAACCTGCTTAGGGTTCAGCTTCTTAACCATATTAATTCTTTGTAAAATTCACTTTTTCAATGCCGATCACACCAATGATCGGCGCTTTTTTTCCAATAAACTTCATATTGTTAAATTCTTTCTTATTATTCATCATCACGATTTCTGATTGAGCATTTTTGGCCACTTCAATTTGATACTCTTTTCTTTCACCTTTAACCGCATTGTATAAAGTGTCTAAATAAAGCACTCCACCACGCTCTTCATCAAAGTTATGGCTATAAAGTCGGACTGTAACGTATTTATCTTTTTGGTGAAGGATGATTCCATCTCCATTGATCTCGCTCATATCGACTTCTTTTCTCTCTGTCAGTTTTCCGTTTTCATAAGCTTCCATATAAATGTGCTTAATCCCACGTCCGTCTTCATCCATCTCATACGTCATTCTGCCGGTGTTTTTATCAACGTCGCTTGAAACCACACACAGAACTTTTTCTGCTGCTTCTGTGGCGCTTAGAATGCTTGATAACATGAAGATGGCCAGTGCCGTTGGCACGATTTTGGATAATTGCATGAGTCCCCCATATGTTTTTGAACATTGGGTTCATCGGCAAAAATTTCCCTAAGCCTGAATGATTTTAGAAAAGGGCCTTCATCTGATCGACATACTCAGGTTTTCTCATCCCTACAAGAATGTAATCAAAACCATAGTCTAGGTAAGTTTCAACCGCCATAACTGAAAAAGGTCTATCGCCATCATCTGGTAAAAGCCCCACAGACATCGCTTGTTTTTTAAATTCGAGCGCTTTATTTGAGAGATTTCTTCGGGAATAAAGATATGAGGTTTCCATCAATTGATAAAACGGTTGTGCCTGCTCAGCAGAAAGACCCTGGCCTCCCCATACGCGGGCAATAAAAGGAAAGAAGTGTCCGTAATAAACCTGATCTACTGCATCCGGAGTCGGAAGGTTATTCCAAAGATCAGTGAACTGTTTAATCATCTCTACTTCATGAAAATCATCTGCCGTTGTATTTTCATCGGCCGCTTCATCCCACTTTGCTTTGACTAATCCCATGGCGTGATCAAAAAGCTCCTGTGCCTTCTTGTCGTCCAGGTTTTTCGTCTGTTCTTCATAGGTCGCTAGTCTCACCAGCTTATTTTGTGTAAACGCATTTAAAGGGCGATTAACCACTGTCGTAAGACCATTGGCCATACAGAGTTCAAGTAAACTCTCATCGCCGTAATCGCCAAGTTTTTCCAGGGCTCCAATCTCAATCAGATTAAATGGGAATTGAACCATTTTAAAATTTTTGCCGTTCATTTCTTTAAGCACAGCAAGGATGCGTGAAAGGTCTGTCACTTGTGGATCGTTAAGCGGAAGCCCAAAATTATTTGAACTCACACCATAGGCCTTAATTCTTCCCTTCTTCACTTCTTCTTCACAGTAAATGAAGGCCTTCTTTAAACGGGCATAATACTCGTCTTGAGTTGAGCCTTCTGTCTGAAAATAATATTCCGGGTTGTGCAGAAGAAAGTAATCCACTGAATCGCGCTTTAGTCTTTCTAAACTTTGATCCAATTGACTCTTTAAAAATTCAGGGTGAATAGAATGTTTTAGCTCTTCACTTAAATCCACCAGGTCTTCTAAGGCCAGTCCTTTTTCATTAAGTTCCTTTAAAACGCGTAAAGCGTGCCCTTGGATATATCCAGCTTTCGTGACAATAATAGGTTTATATTGTGGGTTTTCACTTAAGACAGAGCCAATCAACTCCTCTGATTCACCGTTGGTGTAATTTGAAGATGTATCGATTAATGTACAGCCGGCCTCTAGCGCTTTAACTAACGACTCTCTGTGCACTTTTGACTTAATACTTACGCGGTAAGATCCAAATCCTACATGTCCCATGAAACTGATCCCTGAATGTATAAATTAATGAAGAAAAGGCAGAAGCCCGCTGATCCTGAAGATGCCTTCGGCGCCGTTGTCCTCTTCGTACTTGGCATTACGATAGCATTCATTTTTTGAATCTAAAACAATATCTTGTTGTCCATTGACTAGAATCCCTTCAACTTCCAGAGTGCTGGCGTTAAAAACCGGAGAGCCCGAATTGCCTTCAAATGAATCCAGCCCAGCAGTAAAAGAGATATCACTGGTGTTGCGGTTTACTTTGGCACTTTTTGAAAGCATTAGCGGAAGCCCAAATGGGTGACCGATCATAAAAACGCGGGCGTTATCCGCAATTTTATTTTTCAAATTTAATTTAAGTGCCGGGCGTTTTTTAGGAGCGCGATCTAGTTTGATGATTGTGAAATCGCTCTCGCCATCAAAGGACTGCGCCACAATAGACTTGCAGCTAAAGACATTGCTATTTAAAACGCTGTACCCTTTTTTTGTTTGCTTTTTACTGTCGACATCGAAGATGACTTTTTTCATCATACAGTCTTCACTGGTTTGAAAACAGTGTCCGGCCGTGGCCATGAGATCAGGTCCAATTAAAAAGCCCGTACATCCCGGAAGTGCACTTTTATTTGAAAAGCGCTCATCCACGCACATCTGCAAAGTTTCCTGCAGTGTTTGAGCTTTAATAGTGGTTTTAAAAAAGTTCTCTTCTAAAAGGTCTGCGCTGACAATCAAGGCCACTGAGCGGCTTAATTCCTGAATCTCTTTTGTTGATTGAGTGGTAACTAGTTCGCGGTCGTCTTTTCCATAAATCGACCCAACTGTGCTCAAGTCGATATTGACAGCAGCACGGGCATTCATCGCAGTCAAAAATAGGCATAAAAAAAGGACCTGGCGCACATGTTCTCCTATGAAAACGAGTCGCCAGATCCTATCATTTTTAAGAGGTTTCCCCCTAAAACGTGAAATTATTACTTAGTGAAAACCCTTCAGTTCCTTGATATTTGTGATTCTTGTCACATCTTCCCCACGGCATTCTGTCATCTTACAAACCTTAGGGATAGAACACCCTCTTACCGGGTCGCTTACGTAGTCTCTTTCCCCACGTACTAAAATCCCTTCTACGACACCTGTTTTAGAGTCAAAAACCGCCGATCCAGAGTTCCCTCCAAACGTGTCCAGAGTCGCCTGGAAGTAGTAGTTATTTTTGTTTGTTCTCACAGCTGCACCATCAGCAATTTTTGATGGAAGCCCAGACGGGTGACCAATAACAACCAGGTCAGCTTTATTAGCGATTTTTCCAGACGTTCTCACTTTTAGAGGAAGGCGTCCTTCCACCTTGCGGTCAAGTTTAACCAGAGCATAGTCGTTGTCAGTTGCTCTATCCAGTGCACGCGAAATAATTTGCGTACATGTGTAGACAGCTGACTTCGGTACAATGTGAGTCTTCTTTTCTTCAGTTGTATTGGCGTAGTCAAAAACCCATGAGTAGCGCGAACAATCACTTAGCGACTCAATACAGTGACCGGCCGTCACTAACAGGTCTTCTCCTACTAAAAATCCTGAACAGTTTGCCGCTGTTAATTGCTTGGCAAAACGAGCGTCTGAACAGATCCCGTCGTCTTCCAGAGTTGTTCCGGTAATTTCCAGTAAATTCCCTTCGCGCTCTTCTAGTGCATTTGTCGGAATCATCGCTGCAGTTGACTGAGCAAGAGTTTTATAAAGAGTGTTTTTTGATTCGAAAATATCTTTTCTGTCATCTACACCGTAGATAACTTTATCGTAAGAAAAAGCATTGTATGAAAGGGCCAACAGCAGGCAAGAAGCGAAAATTTTCATAGGATGTCCTTATTTTTGAATTTTAAATAAAAAAAAGGCGGCCATTTAATTGGCCGCCTTGTTATGAGGAAAACTACATTGCTAGTGCATCGAAAGGGTTTAGGTATTGAGCTTTTACTTGTCTCATACCAGAGTCTTCACCCATTGACTCAAAGTATCCGTACAGTGCTCCCTCAGTGATTTTCTGGTTAGCATAGTAAGACTTGATGAAGTTTCCTGCAGTGTCTTTAATTGTAGCGCTTAATGGAACAAAACTTAGTCCCAGTTGAGCAAGAGTCAGCATAATGCGCTTTCTTGCAATTTGAGTTGGACGGTCGTAGTTGTAAGCAACCGCTGGACGAGACTGAAGCATAGACTCGTTATCAAACAGGTTAACAATTACTTTTTCATTGTTAAAAGTTACGCGTTGGAAAGCGTAGTTCATACGATCATTTACTTCTGAGTAAAGGCCGCCAGCTTTTTGAAGCTTAGCTGTTCCCGCTCTGAAGTTAGCGTAGAAGTTATTCACTCCATACTTCGTCCAGTTAGACTTCGCTGCACTTGATTCCCAGAAAGCGTACCATGGAATGCGAGATTCATAGATAGATGACCAGATCATGTTCACTTCGTCGTGAGTTAAACCAAGTTCTTTTTCATCGAAGCTTTCAAGATAGTGAAGAAGCATGTTTTGGTGGAAGTTTCTTCTTTCAGTAATTAGTTTTTCAACTTGAACAACCACGTAGCTAGCTGTGTTTAGCATTGGGATGTTGCTCAGTCTCTTTCTAGCGAAATCAAGCGCCCAGCTTACTGCTTTATAAGTCACGTTTCTCTTATAGAAGAATGTCGGGTCTTGAACGTTTGAAAGGATTGTCGGGTCTAGAAGTAAAATAGCATCAGTCATTTTACCTTCGAACTTTGAAACAACTTCATTAAACGCTGGGTTTGTGAAAACACCATCAACGTTAACAACTGCAAGTTGTTTTAGTGAATCAACAACTGTCTGCACATAACGGTCGTACTCAGCTTGAGTGTATCCCTGAGCAAGAAGAAGCTCGCGGTCTTCATCCAAAACAGAACGTACATTCGCTTCGTACTCACCGCTTGCCAGGTTTTGCTCTGACATTAGTGATTGTTCAGCTTTAAGCTGAGACTTAATCATATTTACATAAGGAACAACCGAGAATTTTACCGGAAGAGTTCTATCCCTGATCCCTACTAATTTACCGTCGTCTGAACGGATGACTTGAAAACGTTTATGAAAAGCATCTGCTGATTTAGCGAAAGCTTGGTTTGTGTTTACAGCGAGCAAACACAGTAGCCCCACCATAAGTGAGAATGATTTCATTTTTCCTCCTAGTTGAAAAATGTGTGAACTAGGATTAATGGTAAATGAAATTTTTCACTTGAGATGAATGTAAGAAAATATGATAGGAAGTGCTAAGATTTTGACACTATCTTTTTTTCGACTTCATCCCACAACGCGCTTCTTAATTTAAGCGATTGAACTCCGGCCGCTCTTGCTTCTTCCCACTTCTTTTCATCATTTCCGCAGAGAGATTGAAGACAATCTGAAGCTGCATGTGAGTGCTCACCTCCGTCAATTTCAATATGACGAGCAAGGTAGTAGCGCATGTTGGGAAATGATTCCTGAGTTTTTTGGTCGAAGTTTTTTGAAAGATCACCAAGTATAGAAGTAAACATGTCGGGAATTAGTTTTTCTCTTCCAAAGAAAAACGCAGCTGCCACTTCGTGAATTTTTCCATTGAGTGAAAGATCGATATTAAATTTTACGAAGTCATGCTCGGCCTTCGTGCAATACTCTTCATAATTAAGATCACTCATAAATGAAAGCAGTCTTTTTGGATCAGCACCGACGTCATTCATTGCACGCAAATAAAGAGTGAAATGATCACAGGCCTTGCCTTCTAAATCTTTGTCACTTTCTTCACCTAGAACAATTTCATTAATCAAGCGCACAGTTTCTTTTGGATAAGGACTTGGTCTCCACGGCAACTCCACACACGTAATGTCTTTTTGCAGCCTCTTTAACAGCGACATAAAATCCCACACGGCGAACACGTGAGTCTCCATAAAAACTTTGAGTTCATCGAGAGACCTGATTTTATTGTATAGAGTGTGATTGGCCAGTGCTTCGTGGTGAGCGATGAGATCGGGGTGATTCATAATGGATGTCATAAACCTGTCCTATAGAAAAAACTATAGAAAGGTCATACCATTAAATTTCGAAATCGTCGTATGTTTGATTGAAAATTGCGTCCAATTCTTTGGAAAAAAAGCGACGCGAAAAATACTGTCCGGCCCTAATGGTACGAATGAAATCGTACTCTTCAAGCTTTCTTAAAGACGAATAAACGTCTTCAATAGCAAGCCCCAGGTTTTTGGCCATTTCAGTGTGGGACATCATCTGTGAGATCCCGTGCGACCTGTGAAGGTTGGGAAAACACCAGACTCTACGATAGATATACATAAGCACGAGAATTTCAATGCGGCTTAATTTATAATCCACAATGATCTTATCGAAAAAAATATCCGGAATTTCTGAGGTAGAAGGGCCTAACTCAATACTAGAGCCGCCGACATCTTGAGTGTCTTCAGCTTTACCTTTTGAGCGGTGATCGGCCAGAATTGAATGTATATCGACCATATTCCATTCCTGATAAGGCCTCTATGCGATCCATGCATTAAACCTTACATAAAAAGTATAACACAAAAAAACTAAATGGAAAATGGCTAGTATTAAAACCGTGAGTGTTACTCAAGTATGGCGCCCATAAAGTAGAGCTCGGAGCCCTTAAACTCGCGCTTAACTGTATGTGTAAAACCTAGGCGTAAGTAAAAATTTACGTTCTGAGCATCGGGCGAAGTTGTGAGATGAAGCCCTTTAATTCCTTGGTCTTTAAGCACTTTCATATAGTGCTGAACCAAAAGACTCCCCAGTCCTTTCCCCCTGGCATCCGGATGAAAATTGATATGCAGATGGGCCGGAAATTTTTCAAACTGTTCCTCAAAAACTGCGAGCCCTGGGACATCGAGCACTTTCAAAGAGGCAAAAGAGTCCTGGCATCCACTGAGATAACCTAGTACCTTCTTTTCTTCCATCACCACAAAAAACTCCTGCGGATAGTGAGTCTGGTAGTCGCCGCACCAACGTTTAAAAAACGTCAGGCGCCTTTCTTCGGAAGCAAAACTCTTAACTGAGGTTGAAAGAAAAAAAATGTCTTCAACTTGCTTTAGGATTTCGGAATTAAAATTGATTTCTTTTAAAGTGACGATAGAAAAACTCATTGAATAACCCTTTTCATCGTCTGATAAAAACGCAGATATGAACGCAGAGGTGCTGGCGTTACCTGAATCAACTCAGCATCCACAGATTCATCGGCCCAGTCATCCCACGAGATGATAAGATGGCTTGGAAAATACCTTCTCCACTCTTTTTTATCTTCCAGGTTTTTTAAATCGCGAAGAACCGCCATTACTTCCGGTGCATCCATTTCGTTTTGACATAAAGGAATCAGGTCTTCTTTTTTTAATTTTAAAATAGCCTGATAAGAATCATAAAAAGACTTAAGGTCTTTTAAAATTTTATCCGGCATCGAGAAAAAAGAGGCCACTTCTTTAGCTGCACCTGGATCTTTTAAGAAAACACTCACAAGTAAATCTTCAATCGTTTCCAGGTCAGGAGAAAAATGAACATTTTCCCAAATCTTATAAACTTCCTTAACTGGCAAATGATAATCTTTCACCAAACTTGAGAACTCATTAATAAAGGCCCCGGCCTTTTTTGATTTTTTCATCTCTGTTTTAAAGTGATGCATTGAGAGTTCACTCAAATCAAAAAGTCCCATCTGGTTTTTAATGCTTTCACTGATTTTAAAATCGTATTTTACCTGAAAGCGCACCAGGCGCAGGAACCTGACTGAATCAAGAAAAAAATAGTCGCTGATTTCACGGAGTGTTTTTTCTTCTAAATCCTGCACTCCCTTATAAGGGTCGACGACACGGGCCTGGTCTTGGGTGAAATTAAACTCGATACCAATAGCATTAAGCGTGAAGTCTCTTCTGGCAAAAGCGCGGTCGTAAGAAAGTTCTTTATCAAGCACCACTTCAAAATGGTGATGGGTCTTATTTCCGGTCAGTGGATTTTCCAGGCGAGGCGAAGAGAACTCCAGGTCAAAACCTTTGAGCCCCACACGGACAATGTCATAAGGAAGTTCAGTGTAAGTCAGTCCTCTTTTTTTAAAAAAAGATTTCAGTGCACTGATCTCCACTCCCCTGACTTCAAAGTCCAGGTCGTTAGACAGAGTTCCTTCCCTTAAAAAGTCGCGGCTTCCGCCACCGACGAGACACAGACGCGCACCAACACTTTCAACTTCACTAAGAAATTGTTTTAAGTCGGCCGGAAATAGGGAGAGAATCATCATGTATTAAATGTATCACGATGTGAGAGCAGTCTATCAATAGTATTTTTGATACGCAGAAGATTTTCTGATTCTTTATGATAGACGATATAGAGCTTTCCACTCGGTACTTCATATTCGTTACCAAGCGTTAGAACCTTATCTTTGAAATACGAACGATTTAAAACGTGATTCGGCACAACGGCGATTCCCAGACCTTCGCTTACGGCCTGAAGCATGTGACCGTGTGAGTTTACAGAAAAGCGCACATTCAATTTTTTTGGAGTCGATTTAAATTTACTTCTGCACCATTTTAAAAAGAGCAGATCATCTTGTTCAAATAAAATAGTCGGAATTTTCTCCAACGTTTCAAGCGTCAGCTTTGTGTTGAAATACACATCCTTCATCTCACGTGGAATAACCAGAGTCGATTTTTCTTCCATGAAGAATTCTTTCTCACCATGAAGAGGCACATCGTCTTCAGGTAAAATCAGGATATCAATTTTGTTGGCCTCGAAATCAAGAAGCAGGTCTTCTTGATGGCCCATGCGGACTGAAAGTTGAAGTTCAGGGTTTTCTTTCGCATGCCAGACGACTTCTTTAGCAAGCCACGTCTTCCCAATACCAGTCAGGGTTCCGATTCTCACCTTCCCCTGCATTTGATCGCGGTCCCCCTGAAGTTCTGTCAGAGTCTCTTCCATTTCTTCCAAAAACTGAGTTCCCAGTCGGTAGAGCTTCTCGCCTTCAGACGTTAAAATCACCGCCTTTCCCGAGCGCTTAAAGATCTTGATCTCTAATTTAGACTCAAGATTTTTGATACTCTGGCTGATGGCAGATTGGGTTACACCTAAGACTTCCGCGGCCTTAGAAAAACTTTTGGCACGGGTCACGGCCACTAATGTCTGGAGTTGCGATGTTTCGATCAATTAGCACTCCTGTGCTTATTTAGACGCAGAGGTTGTCTCGCATCCTGCTCGACTCTTAATAGAGTATTACTTTGTAATAGAGCGTTCATAATGTATTAGGTTTACCTAATAATACTGGAAAAGAAAAGAAACCATGTAAAAAGAAGGCGGCCTTTGGAGAGACCGCCTTTATTCAACTTATGAAAGCTAACAAAAAACTAACAAGACCCACCTTCTGAAAGGTAAACCTCGTAAACCTTTTGCTCTTTTTCATCAACGATTAGTAATTCAACAAAAGAAATCCCACAGTATCCTGGGCCATTTCCACTGTAACCAAACTTCACGCCTTGGCGCTCTAACCTTTTAATGACCGGTGCCCAGCCGTGGTTTAGGTCGTAAATGTTCGCTTTAATTTCTTTAATTCTTTCTGCTTCACTTGATTCATCAAGGCCTTCAAGCATTTCTTCTAAAGCACTCTCAGCAAAGCCAGACATAAGAATAGCAGATTTCACTGAAGTAAATCCTTCATCAATCTCATCACCGTAGGCCATCTCACCATACTCTTTGAACACTAATTCGCGTTCTTCACCATAGTTTTCTTCTAAGTAATTCTTTAGGATCTCTTCAGCATTTTTTCCTTTTACAGAGTGCTCCTCCCAACCCATGGCCAATTGACCTAGAGCTTTAACGTCTGCGTTTACTGTCCTAGTTGTCCCAGCAAAGCTAGAAGAAATGGTTAACGAGAAAACAAGAGCTGCGCTTAATACTGCCTTCATAGATCCCCCAAGATTATTTTTTGAATGCCGGGGTTATAGACAAAAAAGATGGAGATTGGAAATGATATTACTCAATGCTTCCTATCTAAAAAAGAGATAGTTCAAAAGGCAAAAAAAAAGGGGCCCATTTGCAGGGCCCCACTTTTTTTGAGAATTTGGAAGGAAACTATTCAGCTTGAGCTGCAAGTTTCTCTTTTCTTTCTGCCATAACTTTCTCACCAATGTTGTTTGGACATTCAGCGTATTTCGCGAATTCCATTGTGTAAGAAGCTTTACCAGCAGACATAGAACGTAGAATTGTCGAGTAACCGAACATTTCTGAAAGTGGAACAAGAGCGTTGATGATAACGTCACCTGTTTCATTTGATTCAGAAGCCTGGATGATCCCGCGACGAGAAGAAAGGTCACCAATAACCCCCCCTTGGTACTCATCTGGTGTCTCAACTTCAACTTTCATGATTGGCTCAAGGATAACTGGAGAAGCAGCTTTTACAGCTTGTCTCATCGCCATACGAGAAGCAATACGGAAAGCAAGGTCAGAAGAGTCTACATCGTGGTAACGACCGTCTTGTAGGTAAACTTCTACGTTGATTAGTGGGAACGCAGCTAGAGGTCCCTTGTCCATAACGTCGTTGAATCCTTTTTCACATGAAGCGATGAATTCGTTAGGGATTGCTCCCCCTTTGATTTCGTTATGGAACTGGAATACTTCTTCCTCGTTCGCTTTTTTCTCTTCAGCAAGTGGCTTGATCATACCGATTACGTGACCGAACTGACCAGAACCCCCTGTTTGTTTCTTGTGTAGGTAATCGAACTTCGCTTCAGTTCTGATTGTCTCACGGTAGTTAACCTGAGGAGCACCTACTTGAACGTCACAGTTGTATTCACGTTTTAATCTTTCTACGTAAATCTCAAGGTGAAGCTCTCCCATACCTGCGATACGTGTTTCAGCAGACTCTTCATCTGTGTAAACGTGGAAAGTTGGGTCTTCTTTCATGAAACGTGAAAGACCTTTTGAAAGTCTTGTTTGTTGATCTTTATCCTTAACAGAGATCGAAAGCTCGATAACCGCTGCAGGAACGTGCATACCTTCACATGATAAATGCGTTGGTCCGTCTTCTGCTACGAATGTATCCCCTGAAGCACAGTCGATACCGATTAGAGCAATGATGTCACCTGAACCAACAGTTTCGATGTTCTCTCTGTCGTTAGCGTTCATACGTACGATACGTCCTACGCGAACTTTTTTCTTAGTTCTTGTGTTAACGATCGTGTCACCTTTATTTAAAGTCCCTTGGTAAATACGAGTGTAAGTTAACTGACCGAATTGCTCGTCAGTAATCTTGAACGCCATACAAACAAGTGGCTTAGAGTTATCTGGCTCAAGCTCGATTTTTTGGTTTGTGTTGTTATCGATAGCTTTTGGCTTCGCTGATGTAAGCGGAGATGGAAGGTATCTAGCAACACCGTTAAGAAGAAGTTGAACACCTTTGTTCTTGAAAGCTGATCCCATGAATACTGGAGTAAGCTTAAGTGATTGAACACCTTTCTTAATTGCATTGTGGATTTCTTCTTCAGTAACAGTTTCGCCACCAAGAATTTTTTCAACCATGTTGTCATCGAATTCAGAAGCTGCATCAAGAAGCTTCTCTCTGAATGATTCAACATCGTCTGCCATATCAGCTGGAACAGCTTCAACTCTGATCTTCTCTCCGTTTTCTCCGTCGAAGAAGTATGCTTGTCTAGTGATTAGATCAACAACACCTTTGAAGTTTTCTTCAGCACCGATTGGAAGCTGCATTAATACAGCATTGTGGTAAAGTTTTTCTTTAAGTGCCGCAACACCTTTATGTGGGTTAGCACCCATACGGTCCATCTTGTTAAGGAAGGCCATACGAGGAACTGAGTAACGCTTCATCTGACGGTCAACCGTGATTGACTGTGACTGAACACCAGCAACTGAACAAAGAACTAGAATAGCTCCGTCAAGAACGCGAAGTGAACGCTCTACTTCTACTGTAAAGTCAACGTGGCCCGGAGTATCGATGATGTTAATACGACATTCTTTATCGATGCCTTCAGCATATTTGATACCTTCACCATTTAGACCTTCCCAAGTTACAGTTGTAGCTGCAGAAGTAATTGTGATCCCTTTTTCTTTTTCAAGTTCCATGTGGTCCATCTTCGCTCCGGCACCACCACCTCTAACGTCTTCGATCTTGTGGATCTTGTTACAGTAGAAAAGAATACGTTCAGTTAACGTCGTCTTTCCTGAGTCGATGTGAGCAGAGATCCCGATGTTTCTGGTCTTCGCCATTAATTTCATAAATTCATCTCCAAAAAGGTTTATTTACCCTAAAAAATTTTTTGAACTTTTTTAAACTTAATTTAAGGGTGAATAATAAGAAATTTAGAGGGATGAGTCAATGGAAGTTTAGCTATAAAGAGGGAAAAAGATTGAACAAGGAGCATCAAACAAATTGACAATTTCACTAAAAATCTCTAAAAATTTTCGGGTTTCCCAAAATTAACCCAATTATAAAAAAAAGGCATTTTCCCTATGAGCGGCGACCTCAGCAAACAAGACCTATACGAAGGCGTTAAAACCCTGATCGAAACCGACGCTGTCCACGTCCACTTGCCCCAACAAAAACTTTTTACCCTCTTTTCCGTGGGCTTCCAGTACATGTTGTTTGAGTCTACGAGAAAACCTGGCGCTTATATTATCCGCGTTGAAGACGGCTATCTTGCCGAAAAATTAGCGAAAAAATCAAAAGACCCGTCGACTAGAAAGTTCATGCAACAGCTTTTGATCAACCGCAAATTTAAATACGAGAAATCCTTTTTCTACCTGGACTATTTCCACCTTGGGTCTTGGAACCTGACCAGCGAACTTCCCCGCGATAAAGTTAAAGCGGCGCTTATTGTTAAAAACACATCATCAAAACCGATGATGGAAATTGACCTTGATGGCGAAGCCGACACCTCGGTTATTGATACAATTAAAAACCACGACTACCTAAAAATGTTGATGGATTTTGTTCCTCGTACAATCACTATTGCTTTCGAAGAAACTTTCGATGGAACAACTCCTGTTTCTTTCCCATTCATTAAAAAAGAAAAAGAAAAAACGGTTTCAGGCGTGACGATTAACACTGATTTGGAGTGGGACGATTAGTCTTTCTTATAAATCTGGAAAAGTGTTTTTGATATAGCGCTGATAACGAAGATGGATAATGTCAAAGAGCCCGCTTTCTTTCGGGTGAATACTCGTATTTCCAAAGTTAAACTCGTCTTCTCCGTCCTGCGACCTGTCTCTTTCCACAAAACTCATATCAGGCCCGTTATGAGAAACTTCGCTGGCCTCAAGTTTGGCAATTAACTGATCTAAAATTCTCATCTCAGCTTCATTGATTTTTGCCTTCAGTTTAATCTTCAGCGCTTTTTTCCCCTGAGGAGCGCTAAAATCCTGGGATGCCGGATTAAAACGCGCGCTCATTTCGGCCTGATCCTCAGGTGAGAGTTTCGCATAAAAACGAGCGAAGTTATTCACCTCTTCATTAATTTTGGCGCGCTCATAAGCATAATAGTTCGTATTTTGAACTCGCCCCTTTTCCAAGCCTTTCTTAAAAACCTGATCTCTAAAAGAAGTCACGACAGGTTTATATTGTTCGAGAGCTGCCATTGCCGAGTTTTCCTGCTCTGGATTTTTGGTTTTAACCGCCTGGTAGTAATTTTCATACAGCCCTAAGTATTGATTTAAAATTTTTGTGTTGGCGTTAGTCCCGCGGGGGAAACTAAGCGGCGGACATGATCTTTTATCGACGCATGAGATGTCTTTTACCCTCGTCAGGACATACACTGGAGCAACATTGGCCGCTTGAACATCGGGAATAAAAAAGCGCAATAAAGAGGTTTTCTCTTCTACTTTTTCCTGCGCCTTTTCTTCTACTTTCTCCTGCAGTTCACTACCTTTTGCTTTAAGCTTAGTGGTGATTTCTTCTTCGTATTTGTCAATCAAGGCGCGGCCCTCATCATCCAGGTTTTCTGCCTTTGCTTTGATTGTTTTTAAATAGGCCTGCGCCTCATTGATACTCATTTCCGTAATTAATTTATCCGATGGCACACCCATTTTAGCTGCGATTTCCTGAAAGCGACGGGCATCGGCGTCGCTTGGAACAAGCATATTGATTCCTTTTTTGGAAACGGACTGAACATCATTAATCAAGCGCTCAATGCGCGCAAGTTTTTTCTCCAGATCGGTTGCGGCATCACCAAAGAGTTTGCCTGCTGTAAAGGCCAGGGCCCCTTGGGCACCAAAGGTAATCGCGCGAGAAGTTCCGCTGGCAATGATGGATTTTAAAAAGCCCATTTGCCATCCGGCCATGTAGGCCACGACGTTTGTGGCAAGTCCTCCGACAATTCCCAGCTTGTCTAAATCCCCGATCCAGTCGGCCGCTTTGTTGTCTTTAAGGGACCCGGCCACTGTGACTTTTTTTGTCTCTTCTGCTGCAAGGGCCGTGCTTAAAAGTGTCGAGTGAATAAAACTCATGGCATTTTTTAAAATGCCTGAACTCACTGGAACATTTTTTAATTTTTCGTATTCACTCCATGAAAGAGTGCGGTCGACACCAAATTTTAAAGATTCCCACTCGTAGTAGTAGGCCCATTTATCTTGGGCACTCTGGGCCTCATCAATGAGTTTAGCGTAACGAGCATCAAGCTTTGGTGAGAAATTAAGTTGCTCTAGTGAAGCGGGTGCCGAGGCCACACAAGCGCCTCCTCCGCTAATCCAATCCATTTGCTCAGCGGCCGCAGTGGCCGAAGAGGCCAGGAAGCCGATACTTACCATTTTGGCATTTTTCGCTTTTTTCTTAAGAGCACTGACAGCATGATCAATGGTGTTTTTATAGGCCTTGATATAGCCGACTTGTTCATCGACTTTAGCTTCCAGTATTTTGGCATTTTCTTTTACGCTCTTAGTTTTATCGATATCGATCTTGTTGACCACTTCGATTTCAGCTAACTGCGAGGCCTTAAGAATTTTAATGTTTCTCATTTCCTGAAGCACGTACACAGCAGCACTGCCGGCATAAATGACGGCGGAAGGTTTTGTCTTACAAACCATGATGGCCTGTGGAGCAATGAGAGTAGCAGCAAAAAGAGAAATCGTTGATGTGATGTAACCAGCACCGAGTTTAATCGCATCTTTTTTTAATTCGGCCTTTTCTTTTTCCACGCTCGCGCGCATTTCATTGAGTTTTGGCTCAATTTTTTCGTCGACGACTTGTTGGAATTTTTCTTTGGCCTCTTGTTTTAAGGCCTCTTTTTCCGCATCGAGTTTTTCTTCGAGGGTGGCCTTTAGAGTGTCGGTATCGAGGTTTTTAATTTCCGTTTCAGAGAGGCCGAGTTTTTTTACGGCCTCCATTTCTGATTCAGAAAGTTTAGAAAGATCTATCCCCCAGCTCAGCTGGGAAAAAAGCAAGGACGAAATAATGAAGAGGGTCTTTAACAGTTTGATACCGAATCCTCACTCATCACGGAGTCTTTGCCAGAGATTTAATACCATTCAAGTAACGGTCCTGGCATTTGTTCTGGTAAGCGTTTTTAGCTTTCTCATAACCTTTTGAGAGGCTTAGAGAGTAAAGAAGCTCAGGGAACTCCTTACATTTTGCCGGGATTTTATCTTCTCCTCCATGGGCATACTGATAGCAGTAAGCATCCATGTGGACTCTCGACATCCAGTTCATTTGTTCTTCTGAAAGATTCATCTCAACAGTATTGTTGGCCCTTACCACTAAATCTTTTCTTAGCGTCTCCTCAGCAGCCAGGGTTTTAATACTCTCTTCGGTACGTTTTTTTACAGATTCTTCAACTTTGGCGTAAGAGTCATTACAACGGTTTTTCTTTTTAAAATAAGCAAATAGAAAAAAGCTGTCTTTTAGATCCTCTTTAATCTTTAGACCTTCTTCGTTTTTAGCATCCATACAAGCGGCCAGCCAATCAGTGCGCGCTTGCTTATGGGCCTCCTGAATTCGCTCCATCACTTTTTTATCGTAAGCTTTTTTCTCATCCATCGTCTTAGCGATGCGATCATTTACTTTTTCAATATCATCATCGCGCTTATCCAGGGCATCTGACTGTTTGCCGTAGTATTGATTTTCGGCCACCAGGATTTTTAAACGAAGATCCTGCATCTGAGTTTCAGCAGAAAGGATTCTTCTTTGAAGCTCTTTTAGTTGATTACAGAAATAAGCAGGTCCATTGGCAATCGACATACTGTTATTAGTCGCATACTGGATGATCTTGTCGTACTCTTTCACTTTCTGATCCAATTCATCAGCGGCATCGTAATACATTTTACGGCAAGAAATATCCAGGTTCTGATCCTTGAATTTTTCCATAAACATATCGCGGTCAAAACGCATGTCGCGGCTGGCGTTTGATAATTGTTTGACGTAGTCATTCCCCAGGTTTTTCCCTTCAAAGAAATTAAAAGCATCAATGTAATTGTCTACAATCTGCTCCATCTTAACCAGATCATTAAGCTGGTTATCCCAAGCGGCCATGGCCTTCTCAAAATCTTCCCACTCTAACTTTTTCTTTTTAGCTCCCGTGAAAAGCTCATGAAGAAAACTAATCCCTTCACTCACACCTTGAATCGCTAAACTCACAGCGATCCCACCCAGAGCAGCTCCGGCGGCCGTATAAAAAGCAACTTTTGCCATGTGATTTGGGTCGAGAGCTTTTGAGAGAAGCTTGTTACTCTCCGCCCAGTTCGTGTTCATGTTTTTGTATTCATCTGCAAATTTGTCTGCCGTGGCGTTGGCCTTGGTCAGCTCTTTATTGGTATCGGCCCAGTTCTCATTTGCACGAGTGGCATTGGCATTAACTTTATCGATGTTTTTATTAAACTCATCCATTTGCTTGTTAGTGTCAGACCAGTTTTGGTTGGCATTCCCAATCTGCACATTTGTATTGTTCCAATTGGTGTTGGCGTTTCCGATTTGGACATTGGTATTGCCCCAATTCGTATTGGCGCCTCCAAGCTGAGTATTCGTATTTCCCCAATTCACATTGGCCGCATCGATACCTGTGTTGAGTTTTCCTAAATTGGTATTGACGTTGTTGACACTATTTTCAAGATTGCGAATGTCTCCTGTTAAGTTGACATTAAATCCCCCCAAGGCACCTGCACTAGAGTTGGCATTACTTCCGGTAAAGAGACTTGTGAAATCAAATCCCGGAGCAGCGTGGGCTTCATCAATCATAAATGGCAGAGAAAACCATGTAGTCTTCTTTTCTTTTTTTACTTTAAACTCTCCATCATAGTCCAATAAACCATTGTGAAGCTCATTGACTTCCGCACGCAGTTTTGGGTAAAGCCCTGTTCTGATCATCGAGGTGATGATGGTTACATGATTGCTCTTTTTAAGGAGACTCACTTTGACTGTGCGGTTAATTTTTTCAACTTTCCCTTCAACTGTAAGTGAATTTCCCTGACCACTAATCACCATCTGTGGCCCAAAACTTTTTTTAATTGACTGAGCGATATAAGCAAGTTCATTCTTTTTTGCATCAGGGTCTTTTTGTGGATTCTCTAAATACACAAAGCTGGTATCAACAATCGTGACTGGAGTTTTTTCAATCCAAAGAATGCGTTTAAAAAATTTCGTATGTATTTTAGAATTCCCCTCCGTTCGCTCAAGCGTCGGTGTGTAATTCCACTTGCTATTAAAAACATCAAAGGATGTTGATAGCTGAGTTTTATTCTCTTCTGCCGCATGCAGGACGGGCAAAAAAGTTGAATTAATCACTAAGGAAAAGACTAAAAGTGCTATTTTCATATAATTCTCCGAGATTATTATCGGCAATTAGTTGACCAAACTTGAATGACTCTACTCTTTTTTGCCTAAACAGATCTCCTAAGTGCACAAAAACTAAAGATTCAAAATGAGCTTTCGATAAGATAGCAAATCATTTGGAGGATTTTATGTTCACTATAGTGGGTGCAGTCGTTACTACAGTCTGTGTTATCATGGGATACGTTCTTCACCATGGTAACTTAGCGATTCTTTGGCAGCCAACTGAGGTTCTCATCATCGGTGGTGCCGCTGTTGGATCTCTGGTTATGGCCAACAATCCATTTGTTATCAAGGCCATGCTTGCAAAATGTATTCAAGCTTTAAAAGGAACCGGGATTTCAAAAGCCGCTTATATCGAACTTCTTCAATGTATGTTCGAACTTATTAAGATGGCCTCAGCAAACCCGATCTCAATCGAACCTCACGTTGAAAATCCAGAAGGGTCAGAAATTTTTAAACGCTACCCTGCTGTTTTACACAATCACCATGCGATCGATTTTATCTGCGATACTTTAAAAGTTCAGATTGCTTCGTCACTGTCTCCTTACGATCTGGAAGATCTAATGAATGCTGACTTAGATATCGTAACTGAAGAAGAGCACGTTCTGGTTGGTGGTATTAACCGTGTATCGGATGCCATGCCAGGTCTGGGGATCGTTGCCGCGGTTCTCGGGGTTGTTATCACCATGGGTAAGCTGACTCAAGGTAAGGAAGTTATCGGTATGTCGGTTGCGGCCGCTCTGGTAGGAACGTTTTTGGGGATCTTATTCTCATACGGTTACCTGCAACCACTTGCTGCAAAGGTTGAATCGAACTTAAAAGAAGAAATGCGTTTTATGATCACAGCAAAAATTTGTCTTCTCGCTTTCTCTAAAGGAGTCAACGCGAAGGTTTGTGCTGAGTTTGGTAGAAGAAGTATTCCAACGGAATTCCGCCCTACATTCAAAGAAGTGGATGAAGCGACGGCAAACGCTGGGAAAAAGTAGTTTAGTAATTAAAAGTTAAATCATACTGAAAAAGGAATTTCATTATGGCAGACGAAAAAGCGCCTATTATCATTAAGAGAATTAATAAAGGACACGGTGGTGCTCACGGTGGTGCCTGGAAAGTAGCCTTCGCGGACTTCATGACTGCGATGATGGCCTTCTTCCTGGTAATGTGGCTGATGGGTGCCGACGAGTCGACTAAAGCGGCAATCGCCGATTATTTTACCACCGCTACAATTTTTAAAGGTGGATCAGATTCAGTAGGAAAAATCGGTAGTACGCCGAATACTTCGTATTCAGTGCTTAACGGACAAGAAGGCGGGTTCGACCAGGCAGATGTAACAGAGCCAGCTCGTCCCCGCCCCGTTTATCTTCAGGAGCACAAAGTTTTATCAAAACTTGTGGATGAGCTCTTTGATGGTAATGCCTTCTCCGCCGACTACAATTCGGATTACTTAAAGTTCGCCATCCCTGGAAATATTGTTTTCCAATTTGGCTCAACAGAAATTTCCTTTGAAGGAAAAGTGTATCTGAAGAAACTCGCTGACGTCTTTAGAGACTATGAGGGAACTGTCTCGATTGTAGGTCATACTGAAAAAGGTGAAGGCGCAACTGAGCAGGCCAACTGGGACCTCTCTTTTAAGCGTGCCATGGCCATCAGAAATTCACTTATTAAGGACTTTGGCGTCTTACCTGACAAGTTGATCCCTGTGGCCCAATCAAGTGCTACGGTGTCTTCTGAAGAGGAAGAAAAAGGTATTAACGTTAACCGCAGGGTTGAGTTTGTCCTTCGCCATAGAAATTTCTAGGACTTTAACAAAAATACTAAAGTATTTCATTCAACTACCCGAATAGCCCCTTATCAGTGTCTAATCGCTGAAGTACATAAGGGGCTTATATGGATCGCGACAGTTTTGTTATCACTTTAATTGCTCAATACAAGGACGAAATCGAAGAAATTCTCGTTGAGTGCGAGCATGTTTACCGTTCAACTATTGATTATGAGATGCTTGATGGAAAAGTCGAAGAACTCATGAGATGTGCTAAGGTTGATGGTCTTGAAGAGAAAATTGTGTGGGACCTACTCCACCATAGAATTCCTTCATACGTAAACTATGTGAATGCAAAAACACTGAAGACTAGTAAAAAAGCAGCTTAAGATTTATACTCGTATCAAAAGAATATCCTTTGGGAGCATGACTTTTGATACGAGAAATTTTCACTTATATATCTGAGTCACCCAAGCTTGCTTCGGCCAAAAAGCTAGGACACCTCGCCGAGAGTATCTCACTTTTGGCCCGCGAAAAGCGCTGCCAGAAGGCCTGGCTTCCCCATCGCACCCAGTGCAAATCTTTTATCACCGAACATTTATCAGAGGCTAAACATTGCGATTCAGTTTTAGTTTTAGGCTCAGGTCCTTTACATGAAATCCCTATAGAAACCCTGGCCCGTACTTTTAAAAAAGTGACCTTGGTCGATATCGTTCATTTAAAAAGTGTCAAACGCGAACTCGCCCACTTCACTAATATTGAATTTGTTGAGCACGATATTTCTGAGATTGAAAGTGCGCTGATTAAGGGAGAGCTCTCAAGAAAAATCCCTGAAGCTTTCTTGACCCAAGACTGGGGGCTGGTTCTTTCAGTCAACATCATGTCTCAGCTTCCTCTTCACCTGGAAGCGTATATTGAAAAGACATTCAAAAATAAATTTCAAAAGGAAGATGTTGAGACTTATCTTCAAGACGTCACCCGCCATCACTTCCTGTACTTAAAAAGTTTTAATGCTCCGGTGCTCTTAATCACCGACACTATCACTAGTTACTACAACAAGCAGGATTCAGTGATTCAGACAGATCACAATTATGCCCACCTGAATTTGCCAAGACCTGTGACTGAATGGAACTGGAATGTTGCCCCTATCCCCGAGTTCCAAAAAGACGTTGGGATCAAGATGAATGTGGGGGCCTTTGTCTTAAAAAACCTTCCGTCTTAATTAAGATAGTCGTTGATCTTTCATCTAACCTCTCCTTTAATTAGATCTATATGAGTAACAATAAAAAAAGCGGCGCTTTATTTGTCGGGCTTGGAATTTTCTTAAGCCGAATTGCGGGTCTTCTAAGAGAGAGAGCTTTCGCTCACTACTTCGGTAACTCTGATGCTGGTGATGCCTTTAAGGCCGCTTTAAAAATCCCTAACTTTTTACAAAACCTTTTTGGCGAAGGGGTTCTTTCAGCTTCTTTCATTCCAGTGTATGCCGGTCTTCTGGCCCGCGAGCACAACGAAAAAACAGAAAATCCAGAACATCACCTGGAAGCTTCGCGTGTCGCTTTGACCATCGGAAGTTTAATGTTCCTGATGACCTCTTTTTTAGTGGTCGGAGGAATTGTTGCCACTCCTTTTCTCATCGATACAATCGCTCCTGGATTTGAAGGCCCAAAGCGCGAACTAACTATTAAACTTGTGCAGATTTTTTTCCCAGGTACAGGACTGGTTGTTATGTCGGCCTGGTGTTTGGGGATTCTTAACAGCCATAGAAGATTCTTTCTTTCATATGTCGCCCCAGTTATCTGGAACGTGGCCATCATTGCCACACTTTTAATGTTCGGTAACGGCTCAAGCCAATACGACCTGGCCATTTACACTGGTTGGGGTCTTGTGGCGGGAAGTTTTTTACAAGTGGCAGTTCAACTTCCAACAACCATTAAACTTCTTAGAACTTTTCGCTTTTCCATGGAGACAGCAAACCTCCACGTACGAATCATCTTAAAGAACTTTGTTCCAAGTATTGTTTCTCGCGGAGTTGTTCAGGTGAGTTCATACATCGACAACATCCTGGCCTCACTTCTTCCAACGGGAGCGGTCTCTAACCTGGCCTATGCCCAGACACTTTATCTTCTTCCTGTTTCATTATTCGGAATGAGTATTTCGGCCAGTGAACTTCCGGAGATGAGTTCGATCACCGGCTCTCCTGAAGAAATTTATGCCAAGCTTCGCGATCGCCTGCAAAGAGGAATTGCTCGCATTAGTTTTTTCATCGTCCCTTCTCTTTGTGCTTTTTTAATCCTGGGGGACATTTTGGTTGCGGCCCTGTTCCAGACGGGAAAGTTCACTGAAAAAGACACTCATGTGGTCTGGATGGTTTTAATCGGTTCAAGTGTCGGGCTTCTCGCTTCAACCATCGGGCGACTTTACTCTTCAACTTTCTTCTCACTTAAAGATACAAAGACAACTCTCAATTTTGCGATCGTTCGTATCTTCTTCACGACTATCCTTGGGTACTTATTTGCTTTTAAATTTGCCCCAATGATCAGCAGTGATCCGGTTTATGCGACAGCAGGTTTGACGGCCTCAGCGGGAATCAGTGGTTGGATTGAATTTGTCCTGCTTCAAAAAAAGCTCAACAAAATCATCGGAAAAACCGGTGTTGAATACCGCTATCAATCAAAGTTATGGGGAAGTGCTTTAATCGCCAGCGCCGTAGGTCTTTCGATTAAATTCTTTATTCACTTAGGTTTACTAGAGCACCCGATCCCTCGCGCAGTGATTATCTTGGGTGTTTATGGTGTGCTGTATTTCGGGATTACTTATTTGATTGGCATTGAAGAGTCGCGATCAATTATTAATAAAATTAAATCAAAGGTACTGAGGTCATAAAATGGAATTTACTCCGGCAATCACTGATGTGCTCAAATTTTTTATCACACTGATTTCTATCGTTAACCCGATTGGCGCGATTCCCGTCTTTTTAGGATTTGTGAGAAATCACAATTCTATCAACGTTAAAAAACTCGCCAACCACACGGCCACAGCTGTTACCATCACTATTTTAATCAGCTTAATCTGCGGCCAGGCCGTTTTAAATTTCTTCGGGATCTCTGTTGCCTCATTCACCATCGGTGGTGGAATTCTCTTAACGACAACGGCCTTCAGTATGATTTCCGGACAGCAATCAAATTCAAAAATCAATAATGATGAAATCAGGTCTATCGACTTCGAGCGAGAAATTGGAATCATCCCACTGGCGATTCCACTTCTTTCAGGCCCTGGTGCTATTTCTACTTCTATCATTCACGCAAAAAACTTCACCAGCTCTATTCACTGGATCGCTGGTATTGTCATGGTTCTCGTTGTCGGCTTCATTATCAAAATCATTTTAAGTTACGCTGAAAAAATCGGAGAAAAACTAGGCCAGATTGGTCTAAACGTTATGACCAGAATCATGGGTTTAATTCTTCTTTCAATGTCGATTGAAATGATTGCCTATGGTATTAAAGAAATCATGCCGATTCTTAAAGGCGTGTTTTAATCCTGGCCTAATCAAAGATTAACCATTTCCTGACTGGCTCACCGCCAGCTTTCTCATTAGTATGTCGCCTGAAGATTATTTATGGAGGAATACTTATGTGGAAGCGTTTACACGATCTTTTAGAACGACTGATTTCACTGTTTGTCAAACACGACACTAAGGAGACCTGGACGCTTCTTGAAATGCGTCGAAAGGCGAATCTCGAGAACTTAGAGGACCTAAAAAAGCTTAGACTCAAGAATTTTTAGGAGTATAATTTCCCTATCAACTATTTAAGGGATGGTTATATGGAAAGAAACACACGTTACAATAACGGCCTGGACGTAGAGACACGTTCACAAGTCATGGCCGGGTTCATGACCAGAGTTTATCAATGGATGGCCATTGGTGTTTTACTGACTGCTGGGATTTCAACTTACATCGGAAACAACGATCAAATGGCGATGACTATCGTTCAGAATAGATTTTTATTCTGGGCCGTAATTATTGCTCAATTCGGAGTTGTGCTAGGACTATCAGCAATGATTCAAAGAATGAGTGCAGTGATGGCCACTGGTCTCTTCCTGCTTTACTCTGCACTGACAGGGGTGACATTCTCGACAATCTTTTTGATCTACACTCAAGCAAGCATTCAGTCTGCGTTCTTTACAACAGCGATTGGGTTTGCCGGGCTTTCAGCTTTTGGTCTCTTCACTAAAAAAGACCTGGGGCCTATCGGGACATTCTGTACAATGGGTCTCTTTGGACTTATTGGTTACTCGCTTCTAGCAATCTTCTTCCCAGCGATGATGGGTGGAACAGCTGGGTTAGTGTTTAGCTTAATTGGTCTTCTGATCTTTGCCGGGCTAACGGCTTACGACACTCAGAAAATTAAATTAATGGGTCAACACGCAATCAACGCAGAAGAAAGATCAAAGATCACTGTTCTTGGTGCTCTTACTCTTTACTTAGACTTCATTAACTTGTTCTTGATTATTTTAAGATTCACTGGCGATAGACGTCGTTAAGAAAAAATAAAAAGGCCCTCATAATGAGGGCCTTTTTTTATTAAATAAATCCTTTTAGTATCGACTTAATCTTCTCCACATACCCACCCACTTCACTAGATGTCATATGCGGCGAAAATGAAAATCTCAGCGCGGCCCTTGAGTCTTCGTAACTATAACCCATGGCCATGAGAATGCGGTTTTCTTTGATAATACCTGATGAACAAGCTGAGCCCGTAGAGAGATCAATTCCCATCATATCAAACTTAGCACTTAAAACTTCTGCCTTTTGCCCGTAAAGCACCAGGAAAATAGTGTTGAGATTGCGGTATGGAGATGAACGCGCAACCACCTCACCACGATCCCCTATAAACTCTACCAGTGCCTCTTCCAGCTCATTTTTTGCCAATGAGAGTTCATCTGGATTGAAGTTCTCTTTCATATCATGAAGGGCAAGTTTAATAGAATAAACACCAAGTGCGTTTTCCGTTCCTGCACGCAGACCTTCTTGTTGAGTCCCACCGACAATAAGTGGATTGAACTCCAGGTCCTTTTTAAAAAAGGTAAAACCAATCCCTTTAAGCGCACCAAACTTATGACCTGAAAATGTGTAGGCATCAAGGTCGGCGTTTAGCACTTCCCAATTGGGAATCTTTCCTGCGATCTGAACAGCATCCACATGAACAAAACACCTTGTTTCTTTTTTTATTTCCGCTGCCCACTCAAGTGGCCAGACGACTCCGGATTCATTATTGACGTAAGTGTAATTCATAAAACACTCGCGCCCTTCACTCACTTCATTCAGAAGACTCTTAATCAATTCATCCTTATCAAAGAGCCCGTTTTTATCAACGCCAAAAAACTGCACCACGTGGCCCAGGGCCTCAAGGTCATTTTTTAACTGAACAACACAAGCGTGATCGACTTCTGAAAAGAAGAAGCTCGCTTTTTTTCCTTCCTTAAAAAACTTAAACGCCAGCCCTTTAAAAATCGAGTTGATTCCTTCGGAAGCTCCCGAATGAAAAAAAAGTTTGTGGTCTTTTAAGTTAAAGAGGTGCTGGATGTAATCAATACTTTCGTTGATGTACTTGCGGGATTTTTTTCCGGATTGGTGAAGTGAGGCCGGATTGCCAAAAAGAAAATCCCCGATATGGAGAAAGTCTACGACTCTCTTCGATAGCGGGGATGTTGCATTATAATCAAAGTAGAAACGATTACTGATTGATCTCTCCAATCGGGTTTCTAATTGCTGAAGTCATAATTCCAGCGTCATTAGAAGCACCAGCGATACCAGCTTCAGTTTCAGTTTCTTTAGACTTGCGAACTAGGTCACCAAGTGAAGTAGTTGCTAAGTATTCTTTCATGATGATACCAAGGTTCATGAAGTAGTTCTTAGACAGGTGGAACTCTAGAGAGTTCGCTGCTTCAGCTTCAGTTCCTACGATATCGCGAGCTGGGTTGATGTTTTCTCCAACACAGTCTAGTACGTCTTTAATTGTAATTTGGTCCATGTTGCGAGCTAGTACATAACCGCCACCTGGTCCACGAACAGACTTAACTGCTTGGCCATTTCTTAGCTTTCTGAAAAGTTGCTCTAAGTAATGAAGAGAAATGTTCTGTCTTGTTGAGATTTCTTGTAGTCTTACTGGATTCCCATTTGAATGAGTAGTAAGGTCTAACATTGCTCTAACTGCGTAACGCCCTTTTGATGTAAGTCTCATTGGTCTTCCTCCATAAAAAATCCAATTGATCGTAACCGTGTTTTAGAAAATTCTTCGAGAGATGCGTGTGTCGTCTACTGGTAGAAGTGCTCATCCGTGCCCTTCTTTCTAGTCTGACTTGATTCCCTTCGAAAAGAATCAATCTAACAAGAATAGTATGACGTGTGGGAAACATAGAAGTCAACAAACTATTTTCTATCTTTTGATTGTAAGGTATTGAAATTAAGGTAATCTAAAGCGTTAAGATCGGGTGAATCCCTAATAAAACCGCCTAATTAGGTCACTTGATTCGATGCAATTTATTGATGGAAAAATAATTTATCCGTGTATTTTGATCGGAAAAAATTGCCTACGTAGGACCACTTTTTAAACAATTTTGCTAAGTAAAAAATTGCGTGAGTTGTTCTCGTTGATCTCAATTTTTAATTGATAAAATTTAAATTCATCACCGATAATTCTTTGAAGATCGCGCAGGTAGGGCATTCCCCATTCAATCAAGAAATAATCTTTCTCTTCTAAATACATCGGGATTTCCAAATGAATGAGCTCTTCTCTTTTTTCAATTCTATAAAGATCAGCGTGCAGAAGATTGTCGATTTCATTAATCAGTGAATAAGTCGGACTCGTCGTCTGCTTAGTCGTTCCTAAGAAGATCTTAGTAAATGTCGTCTTCCCCGCACCCACGGGGCCATCGAGGATAATTACACTCGGTGGCTCAATCACTTCTTTCATTTCAAGAGCGATATTGGCAAGGTCAGACTCGAGGACTTTTTTCCAGGCGCGAACTAAACTCATGTGTCACCTTTTCTATTTTAAAGGATGTGCTTCAAAAACGCTTTTTAGGTTCTTAACTGTATTTGAAAGCCCATTAAAAAGAGCATGGCAAATGATCCAGTGACCGATGTTGTACTCTTCGAAAATTTTATTTTCTAAAAGCGGCACAACACTTTCTTCCGTCAGACCATGGCCTGCATGTGTGGCAATTTTATTGTTGGTTAAAAATTCTTTAGCCGCTTTGTACTGTTCAATATAGCGGCCGACATCATCACCGTTAGCGAAAACGCGCGCGTACTCTCCTGTGTGGATTTCAACTGCGTCGATATTTAATTGAGTCGCTTTGATTAAAACTTCAATCTTAGCTTCTAGGAAAAGAGAGATTTTAACGTCTTTGATTGAGCTCTTAAGCTTCTTAACCGCTTCTTCAATACGAATGAAGTTAGCATCATCTAAAAGGTCCAGACCGCCTTCTGTTGTCTTTTCCTGACGTTTTTCTGGAACTAAACAGATCCATTCAGGAGTTGAAGCAATTGCAATCTCTACGATCTCAGGGTTTACTCCCATTTCCAGGTTAAGTGGTTTCCCGAAACGTTTTGTCACCAGGCGAACTGTCTCAACGTCAGTGTCCTGAATATGTCTTCTGTCTTCACGAAGATGAATTGTAATTTGGTCAGCACCGTTTGATAACGACACTTGAGCGGCGTCTACGACACTTGGATAATCTTCTCCACGGGCCTGTCTTAAAGTGGCCACGTGATCAATGTTAACGCCTAAACGAGGGATCATTCTAAACTCCTAATAAGTAACTAAACTAACCAATCTCTTTTTTCACAACAGCGACCAGTCGATTACATTCTGCTTCAACCAGTTCCGCATTGTCACCTTCAACCATGACGCGAAGAAGAGGCTCTGTTCCTGAATAACGAAGAAGAACACGCCCTCTTCCATCCAGCTTTTTTTCTGCTTCTTTCGTCGCTTCTTCAATCGCTTTAACTGTCTCTAGTGGTGGTTTATTTTTCACCATCACGTTTTTAATAAACTGAGGGAAAAGTTCAACTTCTTCCACCAGCTCTTTGAGCGATTTGTTGAAGTATTTCATCGCCTCAATAACTTTTAATCCACCTAGAGATCCGTCTCCCGTTGTCGAGTGGCGGCTGAAGATGATGTGTCCAGAAGGCTCTCCACCCAGGATACAGTTATTGGCGCGCATATATTCGATGATATAGCGGTCTCCTACTTTTGTGCGATAAAAATTTAGTCCAAGAGACTTAATATAAAGCTCAAGCCCTAGATTCGACATAACTGTTCCGACGACAGTATCTCCCGCTTTAAGCTCGCCACGAGCAAGAAGAAGCTTAGCAAAAAGACCGATGAGTTTATCCCCATCAATCATTGTTCCTTCCTGGTCAATAACACTGACTCTATCGCCGTCACCGTCGATACAAATCCCGATGTCTGCACGGTACTTTAAAACTTCTGCGCGGGCCGCTTCCGGGTGAAGTGAGCCTACGTTCTTATTGATGTTTTCTCCATTAGGCGAAATCCCAATTGAAAACACTTCTGCTCCCAGCTCCTGGAAAATCATCGGAGTCACTTTGTAACCGGCGCCATTAGCGCAGTCTAAAACGATACGCATTCCATCCAGGTCGTAGTCGTGCCCCAGGGCCGATTTAACTTGAACGATATAGCGCCCGTAAACTTCTTTTAATCTTTCGGCATTCCCTAAAAGGCCTCCGAATTTGGCCGGCATTAATTCCGGGTTAAGCACAAGTCTTTCAAGCTCCAGCTCTACAGAGTCTGGAAGTTTATTTCCTTTTCCATCAAAGATTTTAATCCCGTTGTCTTCAAAGTGATTGTGAGAAGCAGAGATCATAACTCCTGCGTCTGCGCGCATTGAGTGAGTGACAAAAGCAACTCCCGGAGTGGGAAGAGGACCAGTTAAAATAACCTCTCCACCTTGAGAACACACACCTGAAGCAAAGGCCATCTCCAGCATATAACATGAAAGCCTGGTGTCCTTTCCGACGATGATGATAGGTTTAGCATTGTTGGGATTCGTTGCTTGAAAGTAGTGAGTTACTGCGCGACCAAGGGCCGTCGCCACTTCTGCTGTCATTGGGTAAGCATTCGCCTTACCACGAATTCCATCTGTCCCGAAAAGTTTTCTCTCCGACATAACCTCATCCTTTAAGAGCAGTGACTTTCTAAGCGCTATTCTTTTTTAACTTCTTCGCGCTTAGGAATCGTCAGTTGTACTTTATATTTTAATTTAATTCTTGGGTTCTCTTCATACATCAAACGCGAGTCCAATTCATCCAAAGGAACCGTCAGTGTCCCTTCTTCTTTGTCTACAGTTGAAAGGTTCACCGGAGTGGTCTCTACTCTAGACAATTTTCTGATGACGTCAACCGGTCCACTGACCATGACGTTCTCTGGCTCAACGTGTACTTCTTTAAATTTTTTGTCATAGGCCATATTGCCAATGTACAGAACCTTGACCGGCAGCTGCATTTGCACCAGGCGGTCGATTTCAATGCTCGCCTCTTTCGGGTGCATCTCTAAAATATCCACGCCAAACGGCACCGTAATTTGCGACGGATGGTATTGAACTCTAAAGCTTTTGCCGAACTTTTTAAAGTAAGGATTCAAATCCACTACCAGCTTCTCTTTGTTGGAAAAAACATTTCCAATGAAGGCCTTTGAGCCTTTAAGTTTTAAAGTAAGCTGTCGTTCGGTTTGACTGGAGATGGCGTAGCCCTTGGGCAATTGAAACTCAATTTGAATCTTTTTTTCTATTTCCACTGGCTCACTGTTTAAAACATAAAACCACAGCGATACTGCAAAAAAGATCGCGATGATTTTGAGCGTGTGTCTTTGGGCCTTTTCTAATTTCAACGAACAATGTCCTTGGTCTTAATCGGTCTTAGAGCACTGTCTAAACTTTCATTGCTCCAAATGTGACGAAGATACTGCCCTAGCTCTTTTTCTGTTTTACACAGATAGAAAATCCCTTCGACACATAAGTTAATCTTACCAGTTTCTTCAGAACAAGTAATAACTAATGCATCGGTAACTTCTGTCAGCCCCAGAGCGGCCCTATGGCGGGTCCCTAAGTGGCGTTCGATATCAAAGTTCTTTGATAGGGGCAAAAAACAGCCCGCAGCTGTGAGCTTTGAGTTCTGGATGATGATGGCCCCGTCGTGAAGGCTGGAGCTCGATTCGAAAATCGAATAAATAATATCCGAATGGATTCTTGAATCCAGTCTCGTCCCGGTGTTGATATAGTTGAGTAAACCGTGCGTGCGTTCAATAACAATCAGCGCCCCGATCTTCTCACGCGATAAGGCCCCACAGGCCTCGACGATTTCATCGATTTCAAAATCGTGTTCATCTTTTGAAAAGACTGTCAGGATATTTCTCTTCGTCCCAACGGAAGCCAGCGCACTTCTGAACTGGTCCTGAAATAAAACGACGACGATGATAAAGAATGAATCAAAAAAGTGAGCTAGCACCCAGTTGAGTGAGTAAAGCTTGAAAGTAATCCCCAGCCAAAAAAGGCCAAAGAGGAACCCCAGACCCACGATCATCTGAGCGGCCTTCGTTCCTCTTACGATCAACAGCAGTTGATAGATAAGAATCGCGACGATCAGGATGTCGATGAAATCTTTTACGTTGAGATGGTTAAAAAATGGACTTAAAAAGGACATACCTATCCTTTTTAAGCCGCATTTGAGAATTCGTCATCTTCTTTCATGAATTTTAAGCGTTCATCTTCTGTTAAGTTCAGAGACTTCAGGATATCTGTACTCATCAGAAGCTTCTTTCTTAAAGCTTCGCGGCTAATGCCCATCGCCTTTGCAGCTTTGGACTTATTGCCATTGCAGCGTCTGATCTCGGCATGGATCATTTCACGCTCTACCAATGAAAGACGGTCTTTAAGCGCAATGTTGTGGTCGCCAACAAAGGGAAGGTCCCCAAACATTCTCTTCTTTTCTGAAAGATCCACTAGTGGTGAAGCTGAATCTTCAATCTCGATATCAGTGATCACGTGGGCCTTTGGATTATAAAGCACTGCCCTTTCCACACAAAGACGAAGTTCTTTGATGTTTCCTGGCCAGTCGTACTTCTTTAATTTCTCCATTAACTTTGGAGCAAACGACTTCAGCAGAAGCCCTTCTTTTTTACATTCAGCTTTTAGGAAGTAATCCACAAGAAGCTCGATATCATCGCCTCTTCTTCTTAGTGGTTCCATAAACACAGTCGCTTTTGAGATGAACTCATAAAGCTCGCGGTCAAACTCTCCGTTGGCCACCAAGAGACCAAGATCTCTGGTCGTTGTCGCTACGATACGAACATCAAGACTAAACTTTGTGTTCGGGATATGGCGAGTTTTTAACACTTCTAAAAGTGTCTTCTGGTTATTTGGAGAAAGGGCCCAAACCTCATGCAGCTGAACAGTTCCCCCCTGGCAAGTGATGAACTTGCTTTCAGTTTCTTCTGGTCCAAAAAGCAGTCTCCCTACCATCTCCTGATCTTTTTCAGCACAGTGAACCACTTCAAAAGATTTTAATCCACGCTGACCTTCAACGTGAAGAATCTTAGCGTAAAGTGATTTACCAACTCCGCGCTCTCCGTAAATAAGCACTGGAGCTTCGATGTCTTTTAGTTTCACGATCGTGCTTCTTAAAGAAGCGACGTGAGGCACCTTACCAATCAGAGCATTCTTTCTGTCAAAAGGATTCGAAAATCTTCTGATTAAAGACTTGTCCGACATTGGCGTAAAGTTATAAAACACAGAAGAGAAAATCAGTGAAAGAACTTTCATTGTCTTTTCATCTTCAATCGTAAAGCGGTCTTCGTTTCTCTTGTTTAAAACTTCGATAACACCGATGATCTTGTCTTCGCGGTTGTGGATCGGGTGACAGATAATCGACTTTGTTTCAAAGCCAAATTTCTTATCAAAGGCTTCGTTAAAGCGCGTGCTATCATGAACTGTATCAATGTTTAGCGCCACACCAGTAGTAAATACTGATCCGGCAATCCCGATGCGGTAATCGAATTTTAACTGCTCTTTTCTCACTCCAAGAGCACACACGGCTTCAAGCTCGTTAGTCTCTGGATTAATTAAAAATAACGAAGCTCTCTGAGCATTTAAAATGCGGATAACTTCATCAAGCATTGATTCAATGAACCCTTCTTTGTCACCAAAGTGAGTGATGTCTTTAAAGAGTGAAAGTAAAAGCGAGAAGATTTCAAATCCATCCGTCGCTTTAGTGTAGCGTTCTTTAATCGCTGAATCGATCAGACAGTTTTTTAATCTCTCTCCCGAGAAGCCAAGAATATAGTGCTCAAGGAATTTTGCAATCCCCTTTTCCTCTTCGATTTCAATCCCATAAATGATTTTTTGATCATCAAGCGACTGCGAAAAAGCGCGCACAACTTTCCCGGTTAAATCCAGGTGGTGCTTCTTATATTGAAGAGAAATGGTGATTTCCTGGCCAACAGAAATGCGCTCGCTGGTAGCAAATCCAAGCCCAGTTAATGAAATATCAATTAACTTGGCATCATCAATATACTCTTCTGGACCTCGGTCCTTTGACATTTGAACAAGAAATCTCAGGTCGTCGGCCTCTTCTACTGGAATTCTGAATGATTGATAGAATTTAAATTCAGAAAAACTCGCTAGCATAAGCTCTCTCCTAAAGTGTACAGATTCACTCAAGAGTCTTATCGACGTTTTTCTTCAAAACTTGAATTTTTGCCAATTTTAATTTGCAAACGATTGTTTAGTTTGCCGATGTACCTGGAATCGCAGGAACACCCTCTTTTCCTGGCTCATGCGTGTCTGTCACTCCCGGAGCTTTCGCCAAATCTTGACGAAGACTGTGGACAATCACCTTGTGCATGGCCGATTCAAAGAGCTTCCAGTACTCGTTACTCTTTCTTGGGTCAGCAGAGGGAAGTTCTAATGTGTATGTTGGAATGTTTCTTTCCTGTCCTGCCCAGTTTCCTAGTGAACCTGGAAAAAAAGGATAGTCTTTAATATTGTATCCGGAAGCATCTTTACTCATCTGGTTTAAAAGCTCGTGAGCTTTCACACCATCAAGACCATTGTTGGCGGCGATGCTTGGACCATCGTAATCTAATAAAGTCAGTGGCGAGTGAACTGAAACAATCTTATCCGGGCTGTAGCGCTTAATCAGGTTAACCTGGAAGACAACTTCCGGTTCACTGTTTGGTTTCTCACCTGGGTTTTTTCTTTTATCTTTTCTTAGTTTCGTCAGCCAGATTTTTCTCGCTTCTTTTTGCCAGTCTGCTGTCGGAAAGTTTCTATTCGGGTCTACTCCGCGGGCATTAACTCTCGTCGGGCGCGCTTTAAAATATGAATCAGGATTAACTAAAGGAGAGACGAGGACAACTTTATTATGAAACTCACCTTTTAGCTTCTCTGGGTTTGAGTAGGCTTCGCGCAGGTAGTACATTAAATCAAAACAAAACTTAACCGGCGTGATTTCATCTCCGTGCACTCCGCACATCACAATCGTCACGTCTTTGTCTTTAAAGCTTGGCTGTTCTTCATCACTGACATCGCCAAAAACTGTCCACATTAATGGATCGCCTAGAACCGAGTTTCTGTAGTGACTCCATTTAAAGGTTTCACACTCACTCTTATCCCAACCATAGCGCTTGAAGCTTTTTTCTAATTTATCACAATAATTTTTAATTGCCGGAGTCATTCCGAGTTCCGTTGCCGGAGGTGCCGCTGCTGGCGCAGGAGCTGTTGGAGTCGACTGGGCATGACTCGCACTAAAAGTGCAAAGCATACTAAATAGAATTAATACATGACGGGCTTTCATTATGGATGATATTATACCTAGGTTCTTTTAAGGAATTCAATCAAAACTTAGTGAGTCCCCATGGGAAAAAATAATCTTATTATCGCCAGTCTTAACCCTAATCTCTATACAACCAAGAGGTTGATTGAAGAAGGCAGAAAACAAAAACACTCCGTTTTGTACCTAAACCCCTATCAGCACCAGATTCTTCCCGTGGAAAAGGACAAAAGCGGACTCTACCTCCACAGGACAACCGGAACCAATTATGACGATTTTGATCTGGTGGTCACAAAGCATCATGAAAATCTAGGGATGAAAATTTCAAACCCTTACAATGCTCTAGGGACATTCCGTTCAAAAGATCTTCAGTCACTTTTTTTTAAGAAGTACGATCTGCCGGCCATCCCGACTCTCCTTTATAGAGGGACAATGACTGATGAACTAGAAGCGGCCATCGCGAAGCTTGGGCACCAGTACATCCTCAAAATGAACCGCGGTAACCAGGGCATTGGCGTCAACTTTCTGGAAGGTCAAAAGTCACTTCAAAGTGTGCTTGAAACTTTCCATGCCATGAAAGATCAGCGCTTTTTAATCCAGCCCTACATTCCTCATAAAAAAGAATGGCGCCTTTTTATGCTCAAAGGTGAAGTCCTCGCCTGCATTGAAAAGACTATCGCCAAAGATGACTTCCGCGGAAATGCAAAGCGCTCAAATGGAAAAATCCTTAAGAAACTTCCAAAAGACTTAGAGTCTATTGCCGAAAAAGCTTTCCTTCATAGCGGGCTTGATTATGCGGGACTTGATTTATTGTTGCCTGAGAAAGGTGATATTAAGATTTTAGAGGTGAATCCGATTCCAGGTTTTGAGCAGGCAGAAGAGCTCTCAGGCGTTAATATCGCCCGAGAGCTTATAGTCAAATTACAATAGGTAGTCGAAGATGTTTGCCGGGATTTTTGTGAAGTAATACAGAAGCTTCTTTCCAAAACTTGTTTGGTAGAATTCAGCATCAGCAATCGTCTTTTCAGAGTCAAGGTGAATACTGCCGGCCAGTCTTGACTCGACGTCCTTTTTTACTTCCGCTGCCAGCTCTGGTGAGTTCTCACACGCCACCACCATTTCAGAGTTGTAGTTAGCTGATCTTGGGTCTACGTTGTATGTTCCGATGATCACGTTTTTATCGTCAAAGATAAAAGTCTTTGCATGCACTCCAAAGCGCGCTTTGCCTGATTCGTTTTCTAAAACTTCATACGTCTCTGGTCTTGTTCCTTTGAAGATGTATGAATCTAATCCCTTGTTTAACCACGTTCTCACGTTGCTGTCGAAGTTAGCATAAACATAGATCGCGTCTGTTGAGTTTAGGCTGTTTGTTAAAAGCTTAACTTCTACTTTATTAGCAAGGGCCTTATCCAGCGACTCAGAAAGCTCCTTGTTTACGATAAAGTAAGGTGAATCAATCAAGATTGACTTTTCTGACTTAGCAATACGCTCAAAAAGGTTGTGCTTGATTACGCGGTTTTCTTTTCTGTTTTTCGTTCCGATATTTGGGTACTCTGACATGAAAGTAATTTCATTACATGAACCACGGTACTCTTTAGTTAACTCATCCTGTCCTTTTGCTCTGATGTCCTGCTCGCGTTTTGCATCCATTGGGGCATTCACAAAATCCTGGGCAAGCTTTACTTTTTCTTTCCATTTCTTCAGGTCGTATTCGTATCCTGCTGTATCGTCGTTGTCCCCTCTTCTGTACTTAGCATCATCCATTTCAGGCATTCTATCACGGGCCACGCGCACGCTCTTTTTAGCAGCGAATGTTTCATCAAATGTCTTTTGAATCGCCGCAACCATATCGCCTTCAATATGCATTTCACGGTCTAGGAAATTGTATTCTTCGTGAAGGTCAAAGTATTCATCACCGATGTTTCTTCCTCCAGTGATCACTTCTTTACCGTCTACTAAAATAAGTTTTCTGTGGTTTCTATACTGACCTGAAAATAAGTTTAGAGTTGAAGTTGTGTTAAAGTACTTAACTTCAATTCCTTCTTTTTCAAGCTCGTGAGCATAAAATGGAGAAAGGTCACTTTTAACCATGAACCAGTCTAAAAGCATTCTAACTTTTACACCTTCGCGTGCCTTTTTCACTAAGGCCTGAGTAAAAAGTTTTGCCGATTTATCTGTTCTATAAATGAAGTATTCTACGTCGATGAATTTCTCTGCTCTCTCAATCATCTGCAGACGCTCTTCTAATGAAGCGAGACCGTGATTGAGAAGAACGACATCATGTGGTCTTTGCATGCTTAAGCTGAATGGATCTTTACCTTCAATATCGGCAGCAAATACATTCGTACCTACTAACAAAGAAAGTGCTAATAAAAGATTCTTAGACTTCATAATGGCCTCTTGGTCCTAAAAGTTGTTGTCCCCCAAGAATACGACCAGATGGCCTCTCAAAGGAGTGAGCTTGTAAAGAATTCAGCCCCTGTCAGCTTTATTGACAGGTCTTTTTTACCCAAGAGAATCATGTAAATTCAGCCAGTTGTTAGAAGACAGATATTTTAGTTTGACTAGGCATACTTTTGAACTAGAATGGCAACAAGAGGACACTTTAAATGTATATCTGTATTTGCAAAGGGATAACTGAGAAAATGCTGATGGACCAAATCGGGACACACAACCACTCTCAGGACCAGATTCTAAAGAATCTTGGGATTGGCGACTCATGCGGGGCATGCGTAGTCGATGCTGTCAAAAAAATCCTCGATAATCAGAACAATTTAGATTCCAAAACCAAAAAATCCGACTCATAATCTTAGGCACCTCACACATTACTTTTTTTTGGAGTGCTTATTATGAAAGGAAGTCAGGCAATCATTGATGCTCTTAATTCTGTTCTTACAAAAGAGTTAACAGCAATCAACCAATATTTTCTTCACGCAAGAATGCTACAAAACTGGGGACTAGATAAACTAGGCCGCCTGGAATACAAAGCTTCAATCGATGAAATGAAACACGCTGATGAGCTTATCAAGCGCATTCTTTTCCTTGAAGGGCTACCAAACCTACAAAAAATTGACCGCATTAGAATCGGGCAAACTGTTCAGGAAGTGATGGAAGCTGACCTTGAAGTTGAAAACGAAGCTATCCCTCACCTAAAAAAATGCATTAAGCTTGCTGAAAGCGAATCTGATTACGTAACCCGCGACCTTTTCCTTCACATCCTTGAGAGTGAAGAAGAGCATGTGGACTGGCTTGAAACTCAGGTTGGACTTGTTAAGCAAGTGGGAATCCAGAACTACATCCAGTCTCAAATCGAGATGGAAAAAGATTCTTAAGTATTTTTCTACAACTAATACCAGACTAAAGGCCCTGTTATCAGGGCCTTTTTTTTATGCTACGATCTCTTCATGAATACACTAAAGAAAAACTCACTCGTGCTCTTAAGCTTCCCTGTCGGCAATTACCAATGTAACTGCTCTATCCTCTATTCGGATAAAACCCGCGAGGCCATTATCATCGATCCGGGAAATGACCACGAGTTTATTCTGCAAAAAGTAAAAGACCTCAATATCAAAGTCAAAAAGTTGATTCACACTCACGCGCACTTTGACCACATCGGGCGAAGCACAGAGGTGGCCAATGCCACAGGAGCAAGCCTTCATCTGCATAAAGGTGACCAGTTTCTCTACGACGCTCTTCCACAACAGGGTGTTTTTTTCAGGCAAGTCGTTGGTGCTCCGAAGCCAATTGACTCTTACCTGGAAGACAATGAAGAGTTTTCCTTCGAAGACCCGGAAATTAAAACATTCCTAAAAACCATTCACACTCCAGGACATACTCCTGGTTCATGTTCGTTTTATACAGAGTATTTTGATGAGCCGATGCTCTTTGCTGGAGACACCCTATTCCAACGCTCAATCGGAAGAAGTGACCTTCCTGGAGGCGATGGCAGATTGATTATAAAGTCGATTAAAGAAAGGCTTTTTAATTTGCCGGATGAAACCAGAGTGATTGCGGGCCACGGTGATGAGACCCGCATTTATGAAGAGAAAAAGTACAATCCATTTCTTTGTTAGCCAATTGGTGAGCAGATCTCGATGAGAAATCCATTGAGGTCTCTCACATAGCTGACTGTTTGTCCCCAAGGCTTCTGTGTTGGTTCTTTAACTTCTACTGCCCCGGCACTCACTGCTTTTTTATGAGCAGCAAGAACGTCAGAAGTCACTAATCCAATTTCCATATCAGCAGACTTAAAACCTTTTGCTCTGCCAGAAAAACCAATCTCATTCATTTCGGCCATGTTTAAGCTCGCAAATGAAAGAGTCGTCTCTCCTGTTAAAAGCTCGCCGTATTCACCCGATTCATGGACAAACTTGCGTTCAAGCCCAAAAGCCTTTTCATAAAAAGCGACTGTTGCTTCAACACTTTCTACATAATAAATCACATATCCTAATTTCATTTTAGACCGCCTGCTCTTTTACTTCTGGTAACTTCATTACCATGATGATTGGGATTAATAAGAATACGGCCCCAATGTAATACGGAGCTGCTGAGCCATCTTTGTAGTAAATAATGGCCGCAAAAATGGGACCTAAAACGCGAGCAAGAGCTCCCATTGACCTGAAGATACCAACACTTCTTCCCTGCTCTTCACTAGGCGTATAAAACGTCACCAGAGTTGTTAAACACGGCATGATCATCGAAGAACCAACCGCCAGGAAGAATAATCCGGCATAAAGCATTGGAGACGAATAAGCTAAAGCGATTAACAATAGACCAGGGATTAAAGACACCATTCCCATTAAGGCCATGCGCTTTTCGCCCACAACAGCGGCCTTTCTTCTTACGTATCCACCTTGAACAAAGGCGATAATAAAGCCGATGTAAATAAAGATGTAAGCGTTTTGCATCGACGTGTAATTTAATCTTTCAGCTGCGAGGAACGTGAGAGTGAACTCCATTCCCGAGAACGCTGTTAAGAATGAAAAGTATCCAAGGTTAACTAAGTTAACACCTGGGTATGGAAGAGGTTTGAAAAGCTTAAAGATGTTGGCACTTCTTTCAGTTTTCGCTTCACCTCTTTTTTCTGGAGGTAAGCTTTCTTTAAACTTTGAAGAAATCCATACCGTGTTAAAAACTGAAAGGATAAAAGCAAAAGCAGCTGGAACAGAAAATGGGTTTACTCCCCATGCTACTGATTCCGGGTAAATTTTCGTTAAATCAATCAGTGAAAGAATCCCACCAAATGCCGGTCCAACAACAAATCCTAGAGCAAAGGCCACTCCAATGATCGCCATCCCTTTTGAGCGGTTTTCTTTGGTTGTTACGTCGGCCACAACCGCTGTTGCAGTTGAAATGTTTCCACCCATAATCCCGTCGATAATTCGAGAGATAATCAGGAGTGTAAATGATCCTGAGAAAAACCAGATGGCGTATCCAACGGCCATCCCGGCCATTGAGCGGACAAGAACTGGCTTTCTTCCAATCTTATCTGACCATGCCCCCCAAAGTGGAGCGGCGAAAAATTGTAAAGACGAGTAAATCGCCCCTAACATCCCACCAAATAAAACGATTCCTGAAAAAGCATTCGTTGAATCGGCCGTGTAGTTTGAAATCGATTGGATCGATCCAAAAATCGCCTGCAAGTAAACGTTGTTGGCATCAACTGTCAGGTAGTGTTTCGCTAAACTAGGAAACAATGGGAAAATAATAGAGAACCCAACCAGGTCGAGGAAGATAGTTAAGGCCACAATAGCAATTGAGCTCTTCGCTTCCGGCGTTAGTGGTGTCGATTTTTGTTTTAATTCCTGAGCACTCATTTCAATAAATTCCTTATAGTCATTTTTTTCTAATGTATAAAAGTCGGCTTCGCGTGTTTCGATATCTGAAAGACATTGGTGCTCAACAAAACTAGCGAAGTCTTTGCACCATTTTTCATCGTCATTTAAACAAGGGATAAAGTGAATGTCTCCCCCTTCTTCCTGAGCTGTGTGTTTAAGCTCATGCCCTAACTCATCCAGGGTCTCTAAACAGTCGGCCACAAAACTTGGCGAGTACACTGCTAGGTGCTTTTCACCTTTTTGCACCAGCTTCACGACTGTGTCTTCCGTGTAAGGAGTCAACCACTCTTCAGAACCAAAACGCGACTGGAAAGTCATCGTCACTTTATCTGGGGAGATATTTTTTAAACGCGAGCGGATTAAAAAGAATGTTTCATAACAGTGTTGGTAATACACATCTTCTTTTTGCACCACTCTTCTTTTTTGGATTCCGTGAAAAGTTAAAAGCAGGCGGTCTAATTGCACGCCTTCTTTTTTAAACTTCTCAAGATACTTATCAATTTGCAGAACACTGTTATCAATAAATGCTTTTGTTGTATGGAAATTTGTCACCACGCTGATTTCAGGAATTTTCACGCGGTTTTTATAAACATGGGCAAGGCCATCAAGGCCGGAAGCAATCGTCGACTCCGAATACTGGGGAAACATAGGAATCACTTTTAGTTTAGTTGCAGGATTCGGGTCTTTTTCCCAGTCATCCCAGACCGCACTTACACGAGGCTCTGAAAGTAAAAAAGCATGATTGACCTCCACCTTAGGTGAAGTCAAGAATGTACGAACGCGGTCAGTGAAATTTTTAGTGATTGAAAGAAGCGGAAAAGTCTTTCCGTCCCAAATACGAGAATAAAGTTCGGCCGATCGCTTGGGCCTAAATGGCAGGACAAAAAGGTATAAAATGATCTTCCACAGGACGGGATTGATGTCCACAACACGGGGATCAGCTAAAAACTCCCTTAAAAAGGCCCTGACATCACTGACTTTAGGGCTTTTAGGCGAACCTAGCTGCACGAAAACAACTTTTGTTTTTCCTTCACTCACGGCTTTATTCCTCAGGCTTAAAATGGTATAAGAGTAATATCAAAAGAAGAACTTTAAGACTATGGAAACCCTATGAAAAAGAGCAAGAATACTGCTTCGAAATCAGCTAGACAAAACCCGAAGTCAGAGACGAGAAAAGACGAGCTAAAAAGCTTCTCGCTAGGCGAAAGCCACACTGATTATCCAACAACTTACTCTCCAGAGACTCTGGAGGCCTTCGACAATAAAAACCCGGGCAAAACTGCTTGGACGACATTTGTGTGCACTGAGTTTACTTCTCTATGCCCAAAAACATCACAGCCAGACTTCGCAAAAATCTTTATCAACTACATCGCTGATAAAAAGATGGTGGAATCAAAATCGCTGAAACTCTATCTTTTTAGCTTCAGAAACCACGGCGACTTCCATGAGGACTGCGTTCAGAAAATCTGTGACGACCTGGTGAAGTTAATGAACCCACACTACATCGAAGTTATCGGTGAGTTCACTCCGCGTGGTGGGATTGCGATTTTCCCATTCGCGAGCTACAGCTCTAAGAAATTTGAAAAACTAAAAGACGAACGTTTTATGAATTATGCTCCGGGAAAATACTCGATGGAGCTTTCAAAACTATACTAGGAAACTGTTATGGGAATTGGATTTACAGAAGGCCTTTTAATTGCGGCCATCGCCCTACTTCTTTTTGGTGGAAAGAAAATTCCAGAGCTGGGAAAAACTCTGGGAGCTTCAATCAAGGGCTTTAAAGAAGGAATGAAAGAAGACAATAAAGACGAGAAAAAAGAAGACAACAATAACAAGAAGCAGTCTTAACTACTGCTTCTTGCCTTCGAATTCTTCTACCATTTTAAGCACCAGCGCCTGATCCCTAGGGATCTGATCTTTTAATCTAAAACACGCATGAACTAATTGATCGTAAGGGACATCAATTCCCTTTTTCTTAAGTAAGGTTGTAGCGTATCTCACTGCGCGGTCGATAAGTTTATTATTGCTCGCACGCACCCAGGTCATCAGGTTAGATTCGTAGCGCCCCATTCTCCCCATGATCGTCGTCGAGAGATTGTTAAGTAAAATCTTAAGCACCAGGTGAGCTGAAAGGAAATTCAATCCGCCTAAATCCAGCGTATGTTTTAAGTAATCCAGTTCAAAATGGATTTGGTTAAGCTCGCGGTTAAAGTGCACTTTGAAATGGTGATTTTTCTTTTTTAAATACTCTTGTCTCATGGCCGGAAAGTGCTGGCTGATATCAAAGCCCATCAAGCGTTCATGAGTGGTTTGCGCTGTGACTTCCGGCCAGTAAAACGTGCGTGGAGCGCGCTTTAAAAGAGAGTTCCAGGCCTCTTCATTGGTTTTTGCCTGAGAAAAATACATATAAGAAAGCGAAGGATTCTTATGCTCTTCCTTTTGATTTTCAAACGGGTATAAGCTAAATGTCGGCGATCTCTCCGTCGTATCTGTCAGGATGCTGATCCCAAAATAAGAGTCTGTCTCATAGAGAAGATATTCACCATTTTTATAAATGTCGCTTTCTTTTTCAATGAAAGGTTTTAAGAAATTAAAATCTGTTTTTCCCACGAAAGAGATGATGCTTGCCACTTCATCTTCAATTTTTTTAAAACTCTCATCGTGAAACCACATCGCCAGCCCCACTGCATACATTAAAATCGTCGTGGCCTGCATACGCGTGCTTCCAGTCAAGGCCATTGGCCCCACTGTCACATTGATCTTGTGAATCTTTGGGTTTTCAATCACGTTCTTTGAGCGAAGAGCGGTGACTTTTAAAATATCATCGGGATTACAATAGAGAAAAAATGGAGAATTGCTGCTTTTTTTCGAAGCGGCCTCAGTGGCCCCGATCACAAAAGGAGTCTCTCCTCCTTCCGTTGTTGAAATAAGTAAATCCCCTTCCTTAAAACCAAGCTCCATCAACTGGCGCTCACCAAACTCCGGAAAGTCTTCAAACTTCTCAACGGCGTGAATAAGAGCGACATCTCCTCCGGCCATAAAACTATAAATGCGGTTTTGATACTCAGGGTGATTGTCGTATTTGTGTCTCCAGATTGTTTCCAGAGCAAGAGAGAGTCTTCCTGTTGCTCCACAACCGCAAAGGAAAATATTGTTTCCAGCTTTAAGTGTTGCCTCAACTTTCTCCTGGAGAAATTTGATTTGAGGGAGCACTTCACGCACCTTTAAAAAGACGTCGTAATCAATGTCTTTAATTGTTGCAATCGCACGACTGACATCCGTTTTCGCTTCATCTGATAAATGCATTGAACGTGGATTTGGTGATTCAGTGGGAAGACTTCCCAATTTAAACTGCTCACAAATTTTTAAAAACTCTTCAGCTCCCTGACGGGAAAGGGCATCTTTTTGTTTGTCTTCCATGACCACTTTGTTCTCTCTAGAGAAAATTAGAATTTAATGTCCTTTTTAATTCTCTCTAAAATTTCATCGAGGTCAAATGGTTTTAAGATAAGGCCATGGCCTCCGGCCTCTTTAACTTCTTCTTCTCTGATGTCAAAGGCGCCAGTAAAAAGATAGAAGACTGGCATAGTTTGATAATAGCTTCTTAGATTAGAGAGGAGCTCCATTCCGGACATCTCTCCCATATTAGAATCAGAAATAATGACCTGGACACCATGATTGTTTTTACAAAATTCCAATGCAGACGCCCCTGAATCAATACCAACAGTTTTTACGCCTGGTATCTGAAGAATCTCTTCATACATTTCAAGGAGGTCGCTATTGTCATCAACGATTAATAGAATCGGCACTATACTCATAAGAATATATTGTATTACAAATCATCGGAAAATTTTGGGGAAAGGAGCTAAGTCTTTAGATTAAAAGAGGTAAAAAAAAAGGAAGTCCGAAAACTTCCTTTTTTCATACCCCAAAAAATTTGGCAGTTAAATCAATTTTATTCATTTACTATTCGATGATCTCTAAAACCGAGCGCTTCTTTAACTTAGTCGACGCTGCGTTTAGGATCGTTCTTAGTGATCTCGCTGTACGGCCTTGCTTTCCGATAATCTTACCAAGGTCAGTTTTATCTACCTTTAGTTCGATTACAGTCGTCTGCTCACCAACGATTTCATTCACAGTAACAGCTTCTGGCATATCTACTAGAGCTTTACTTACGTAGCTAATAAGGTCTTTCAACTCACTCACAACAAACCTCCAAAAACGTGGATCTCAAAAAGCTTTTTTACAAAAGCTTAAAGAGCGATTTTTTGGTTGCTAAGTAGAGTTCTTACTGTATCAGAAAGAGTTGCACCAGAAGCTACAAGAGCTTTAAGGCGGTCAACTTTTACGTTCTTAAGTGAAGTAGCGTCGTGTGGGTTGTATTGTCCTAGTTTCTCAAGGAAACCACCGTCTCTTGATTTACGAGAGTCAGTTACAACGATTGTGTAAACAGGATCATTTTTTCTTCCACCACGCGATAGTCTAACAGTTAACATCTAAAATTCTCCATAAAGTAATAAAAAACAGATTAAATTAAATAATTCATACGGTCTAATTAGTCAAATATTAAAAGCTTATGCTTAAAAATATCCTTTGCCCCAAGGACCTTTGCCACCTTTTTTCTTGTCCTTGCCTTGCATTCCAGCGAAAGGATTCACAGCGTTAGGATCTTGCCTAAAACCCTTCTTTCCTCCCATTCCTGGAAATCCCGGCATTCCCGGAAAACCTCCGCCATTCATCATAGCGGCCATCCCACCCATCATTTGCTCCATTTGTTTGAACTTCCCAAGGAAGTCCTTCACCTGAGCTTCCGTTGTCCCTGAACCGCTAGCGATTCGTTTTAAACGGCTTTCTTTGATGATTTTATAGTCCTGGCGTTCTGCCTTGGTCATTGATGAGATGATGATCTTCATACGCTTCATTTCGTTTTCAGCAGGGCTTAGATCGCCGATCTGGCGAAGCATACCGCCCATCCCTGGAATCATTTTTAGAATCGAGCCCATTGAGCCCAGGTTACTAATCATGTCCATTTGCTTTAAGAAATCATCGACAGTGAACTTTCCTTTTTTAAAGTTGTTCATCATCGACTCAGCGTCAGACTCGTTAATGTTGTCTTGTGCTTTTTCAACTAGTGAAAGAACATCCCCCATGTCGAGAATTCTCTTAGCAAGACGATCAGGATGGAATAACTCCAAATCCTTCATCTTCTCGCCCATCGAAACGTAACGAATAGGTACACCTGTGACGTGACGGATAGATAAGGCCGCCCCACCTTTAGCGTCAGAGTCCATTTTCGAGAGAACAATTCCCGTCACACCGATAGCTTCATGGAAAGTTTTAGAAACATCAACGGCCGCTTGTCCAGTCATGGCGTCTGCCACCATCAGGACTTCCGGTTTTAAATCATTGATTGATTCTTTCACTTCCTTGAGTTGATCCATCAATTCAGCATCGACGTGAAGACGCCCGGCCGTATCGATAATCACTACACTTTTGTGACGTTTTTTAGCTTCTTCAATTGCGAGTTTGGCAATCTCTTTTGGGTGAAGATTCAAATCGGAGTCGAAGCAATCTACATCGATTTGTTTTGCCAGGGTCTGTAGCTGCGCCTTCGCTGCTGGACGGAATGTATCCGCAGGAACGAGCAACACATCTTTTTTCTTTTTATTTTTTAAGTGCAGAGCAAGCTTTCCAGAAAACGTCGTCTTCCCTTGTCCGTTTAAACCGACAACCAGAATAGGAACAATTCCCGGGCGCTCTAAATTGATTTCTTCGTTGGCGTCTCCCATGATACGCGCCAGTTCGTCGTGCATAATCTTAACAAACTGCTCGCCTGGGTTAACTCCCTTGATAACTTTTTCACCAAGAGCTTTTTCTTTAACAGCGGCCACGAATTCTTTAACAACTTTGAAGTTAACGTCAGCTTCCAGAAGAGCTGTGCGCACTTCTTTTAGTGTTTCTTCAATATTTTCTTCAGTGATTTTTGATTTGCCTTGAATGTATTTAAAGGCGTTCGAAAATTTCTCACTTAACGTATCAAACATGCTTATCCCAATTTGAGGTTAAAATGCGCTTCAATGATCGGACGACAGTCGGCCGGCTTCATTGCGACATATGGTGTTTTGGCACGGAAAATTTCTACCTGAATTGTGCTATTCCAGCAAGCTGCAATAACAGGAATTCCAAAAGCTTTTGCTCCATCGAGATCTCCGAGACTATCTCCAATGTGAAGTAAGTTTTCTTTTTCAATCCCTTGGGTGATTTTTAAAAGCCCCATCGGATGAGGTTTAGACATCCCGTCGTCGTGCCCGTAAATTTCTCCGACATACTCGGCAATCCCCAGGCGCTTTAAGCTCTCCACTGTGGATTTGTGGGATCTCGCCGTCCAAACGCTGATGTGAAAGTCCTGGGCCACCAGATCAACTAAAAGTTCTTTAATCCCCGGAAATAAACTAAATTCAGGAGTTTCGGTGCACACTAATGTGCCGTCGTGATCAAAAATGATCATCTTTGGTTTATTTTCTTGGGAAATATTTTTCATATCAGGGCGATTCCATTGACTGGTGGTTTCTCTCTCTGCTACCTAGAGTCATTATTTCATTGAGCTAGAGAAAATTTTCATGACCAAGAATGCACCATTTAGCCCAGAACTTCAAAAAAAAATCGACGTCCTTAAAGCGCGTCGCACACCTATTCAAATGGGCTCGCTTTCTTTTGACTCTCCACTGCTCTTAGCTCCGATGTCTTCAATCTGTACGGCCCCTTTTAGGCTTTTAATGGAAGACTTAGGCGCTGGCGGAACGGTCAGTGAACTTATTTCTATCCACGGGATCAATTATAAAAATGTCAGAACAGTCGACATGTTAAAAGTTGACCCTCGCGAAAAAAATATGGGACTGCAACTTTTTGGTGAAGGCGCAGAAGCTTTTGCTGAAGCCGCTAAGGTTGCTGAAGAATTCAATCCAAAATTTATCGATATCAACATGGGTTGCCCGGTAAAAAAAGTTGTCGGAACAGGAGCGGGATCTTCTTTATTAAAAGACCCAAGTGCTCTTCCTCCCCTATTTAGCGCTGTAAAAAAGGCCATCAAAGTTCCACTGACGATTAAAATCAGATTGGGATGGGATCACGATTCTATCAACGCTTTAGAAGTCATTCACATCGCCAAAGAAGAAGGAATTGAGTTTGTTGCTGTCCACGGCAGAACGCGCGCGCAACAATACACAGGAAACGCCAACTGGGATCACCTGGAATTCCTGGGAGAAAAAGCTCCTTTAGATATTATTGGAAACGGCGATCTCCACACTTCGACTCTGGTCAAAAACAGAATGAAGACGACAAAGTGCCAGGCGCTGATGTTAGGACGCGGCCCTTTAAGAAATCCATTCTTATTTTTAGAACCCTATATGACAGAAGCTGATGACATCTTCTTTACTCCTCAGGATCACCTGGAAGTTATCAATAAACTTATCGAGTACTCTGTGCCGTACGCGCACAGTGACCACACCCTTTTAGTGTCGATTAGAAAACACTTAATCTGGATGGCCGCGGGTTATAATAACGTGAGCTACTTTAGGGACGTGATCTTTAAAACGCCTGATCTAAAAGACACGATGAAAATTTCAGAAGACTTCTTCCTGTCACTAAAAGACCAAAGAAAGAGGCTTCAGGACCACGATTCGTTTATGACTTCTGGCCACGGTTAAAGGGGTAATGCCTCAGAAACCGGCCAGAAAATCTCACAGCTTAGCATCTCCTCCTTCTTTTTAAGTTCCCTGAAACATTAGGGCACTCGATAAAATCCCCATCAATACTTTAGTCTTTTGATAAACTTCCGATAAGATTGACGTAGAAACTTAACGGAAACCAATGATGAAAGGGTTTAAAACGTCACTTCACCTTGCTCTTTGCACAAGCCTTGCGCTTGGAAGCTTTAGTGCGTTTGGTGCTGATGGAAAAAAACCTGCGTACGATCCAAATCGTCCCAACACTGTTGCCACAACCGCTCATGGATACAATCCAGGTCAATTCTGTAAAGAAGGCGCTGGCAAGATGATGAGTGAATTAAACAATCTTGATGATTACAAAAACCAACAAGACAAGATTGATGTTCTCAGAGAACGTCTACAGGATATTGAGAAACAAAGAAAAATTATCGATGAGATCAAAGGACTAAAAAGTAAATATGAAGAGTCTTTGGCCAGCTTTGAAAAAACCAAAGCACAGCAAGATGCCCTGAGAGCTCAACAACAAAAAGCAGCTGATGTAAAAGTTCAAAACTCGATTGATGATTTAAAAGGTGTTATCAGAAATGGAATGATCTTAAGTGTTCTTTCTACACTTTTAGAAAAATCCAAAGATTCAGATTTTTCTAAAGCTGATACATTCACTATGAGCCACCTATGTAAAAATTCTCCAGAGTCAGAAATCTGTAGAGAGATCGTTGAAGAAGATAAGCCTGGTGCTACTCTCTTTGAGAGTGTGACCAAGACATTTTCATTTAAGTCGAAATCTAAGTTTCGTGAACTCGATAACGTTCTTGCCTCTTTTAAAAAAGCTTACGACAGCATTCGTAGTGCTGATGCTAAAAAAGAAGTGCGCATTGATGCCGAGGCCATTTTAAAATCTATTCCAAAAGATGTTAAGCCAGACGTCATTTTAAAAATGATTAATGAACAAGCACCTGAAGCAACAGCAATGCTGGAAAGTGATCTTCCTAAAGAGAGAATCCTAGATTGTCTGAATGAGAAAAAGCCATTTGCAGCTGGTATTTGTGAAGGAATCGCCAGCACTCCAGTTCAAAGAGATGCATTGATTAAATCAGTTTCGGGAGAATTAAGTGCGGTGCACTTCTCACCTACGCAAAAATCAATCTTACAACAAGCGTTTGAAGAGAATACTAAAAAATATCAGAATATTGTTAACAACATCGTTGCAGGTCGCACAGTTCCAGAGCAACCAAATGTTGAAACAGATATGGTCACTCAGATTCAAAAGATGGACCAAGTTGCAACATCTACTGATATCTACGAGAGCTTAACTCGCACTCCGGCCAGTGCCAGCAGAGAAAAAACATGTAAAGAAGCTAAGGGAAAACTTAGTGGTCTTTCACTCTTTTTCTTCCAATGCCCAGAACTGGGTGGACTTGATGATGTTGAAGCTGAACAAAGAATTGCTGGGGCCTTAAAGGTGGCAGACAGTAAATCACTGCAGTTTAGAAAAGATTGCAGTTCTTTTAATGCAAAAACTGAAAATTCAATGATCAAAGAATGTAAAGACCTTATTGGAGAAGTGGCATACAAAATTAGTAATCTCCAGGACAAATACACTCAGACGGCCAGAAGTATCCAAAACGATATTAACCAGCTGACAAATGCCAACTACAACGCCATTGAAAACATGAGAAAGTATGTAGCAGAAAAATACCTACGCTCATGTAACGTTGACTCCAAAGGAATGGAGATTAAAGACGAATCTATTCGCTTGAACGCTGGATGCTCAACAGAGCCGGCCCAGTTCACTTTAAATAAAGTATACGGATTAAGCTCTGATGTTGCTGCCGTTATCGGGAACTCTTTTGCTAAAGAAATCAGCGCTCAGAAAGCATCTTCAACGATGACTTTCTCTCCAAATGAAATGAGAGACTTCCTGCAAACTTGTCAAAGTAGCCAGGGATCTTTAAAAACTTCTTTCCAAGATGTCTGTGAGATGATTACAAAAGAGAACTCTGTTGTTGAAAGACAAGACAGAAAAGAGCAAGTTTATAAAGATCCAAACTACTATTACGACTACGACACCAAATCAAACTCGGTTATTAAAACAAAAAAGAAAAGTGGCTTAAGAGTATTTGGTGAAGGTGTGCTTCCAGTTGCCCCTTCTCTCATTCCGATGTGGTTTAACAACTACCAGACAAAACAAAACATCAATATGCTGACAGATCAGGCCATCTTCCAAAAACAGATGCTGCATACTTTTGATATCTACAACCAAAACCCATGGATGTATAATTATGGCTACTTTGGTTACGGAAACCCATTTGCCACGACAACGGCAACTTCCACAACATCAACGGGCTTTAATTTCGGCCAATAGGCAATCTTTTTAGTCCACTGCCACCGAAAACGGGCATTCTCATTGTTTCCACAATTTAAAGCAAAATTTCTTGGGCCATAATTCTTTATTAATTCTAAGTGCTTGCCATTTTGCTCTTGCTGCCTAAAAAACCGATCAATTCACTGCTGTTTGCACGGTAAAATATACCTATCACTCTCTAATAATTTAAAGAGTTAACCCAATTAAAAAGAGCGGACGATAAGTATTGTGATGAAGACCCTTCACTCGCTTATATTCACTATCGCTGCAGTCTTGATTCTTCAAGGTTGTATGCCTCAGTCTGCTGGAACCAACAGAAAAAAGACGACGGCTTCATCATCTTCAACAACAACAGGAACAACCACTCCGACTTTTGCTTCAGATGAGGCCCTTTACTGGTTTACTTCACTGAAAGTCACAGGAACGATCACGGTTAATCAAAACTCAGATACAGTTATGTACCTGCGTGGATCAAACATCCATAGCTTCCTGATCAGCAGTGACGCCACAACAGGTCTTCCTTACTATCAAAACGGGAAATCTTTCTGTCTGGTTGGTAACTATGGCTCAAGCAATAAGCAATTGCGCTTGAGACTTGTGCCTATTTCCATCAGTAACTATTCTACAAAAACAACTGAAAGACTTTTTAGAGTTGATGTCCCAAGCCGTTCTGAAAATGCTGCTGCCTGTGGAGTTGCTTCAGTTGACGGAGTCGCTGGAACTTCAGCGGCCTATGCTTTGACTGAAATCTGCCCTACTTGTTCAGGTGGAACGTACCTTACGTCTTCAACACTGAAACTCTTTGAAAGCAATATCAACACTGGGGTTATGTCACAAATTGCCACGACAAAAGTGACTCTCTCAACTCTGGCCATTAAAGTAGATGTTTCTTCAAACTCTACTTCTCCAGTCAGCTCATGCTCTACCTCTTCGTGTGAAGCTAAAGGCTTTGACTGCTGTATTGAAGGTCAGTGTGTGAAAGATGCTAGTATTAAGTCTTCTGCAACAAGTGACTCGCAATACGCTCAGGCCATGAGTGAGTATGCAGTTAATCCTCTCTCATTTATTAATTTCCCGAATATCTTTAATATTTGTACAAATATCTCGCACACTCCACCATCAACAACAACTCCGGGAACAACTCCTCAGAGTGACGCTGAAAAAAGAGTGGCCCAGTATTTAGCTGACTGGAAATGTATTGAAACGGCCCAAAGCTCAGGCTCGTACTCACTGTGTCTTCCAGGTGTAGCTGAATCAGATTACAAAGCGACAAAAAAGAAACTGGCCATCGCCTGTGGATGCCCGACGACTTATACAGATGACGAAAGAGCGATCAGATGCCCGGACTGGGGAGTCAGACCGCTTTATAAATCTTCGATTGAAACGACAGCTAATATTGTCGATTTCTACTGTTATACTCCGACACCGGAAAATCCGATCGGGCCGATTACCAACTTAAACGTAAACGTTCCTAGCCGTAGTGCCCCTCACCGCTTTTATGCTGTTGATGGAACAAGCTATGATGACGTTAGTAAACTTTCAAGCACCATCATTCAAGAAGGTGAAGACTTCTATTACCTGGACACTGCAAACCGCGCAGCTCCAGTTAACGGAAGCTACAACGTCAATTCAATTCTTGGACGTATGAATGTCGCCCTTTCTCAAACTCAGCCAGCAAAAATGATTGCGGTTGAATTAGGGAAAACATATATCGTATCGGCCACAAGCGGATACTTCACTCCTTGTACTCAGTGTGCAAAAGACAGCTGGTTTCAGACTTTCTCAGCTCACCCGGCGACAACTGGTGGTAACGGTCTTCGCGCCAGCGGATACACGACATCAAGAGATACATACTCTACCAACGTCACTCTAGGTAACTACGAAGACACACATTTTGGCCGTGCTTGTTACCTGCCAGTGACGATGATTCCTTTCTCACATAAAAAAGAAACATCTCTACAAACTCAGCGCTTAAACCGCCTTAAGACTCAGGCCACTTATTTTATTAACGGCTACCAGAAAGACTGGTTTGGCTTTAATAAAGGTGCACTCATCGGATCATTTGATGGTGTGACTTGGTTTGGTGTTGGTTCTGGAAGAAGAATCACAGCAACAACGACGAAACTTTACCTGGCCATCAACGCTTCTTTCCTTGATGTGGCCGACAGAACAGATACAGTCGTTAACATCATTCCTGATATCTCTGCTTCGGTGGCCGCTGATTACGACTTCGACCCTACTCTGGCCATCAGCGACCCAAAACAAAACCAGGCCGGGACTTGTCAACAGTACCACCAGTGTAGCACTGACTCTGACTGTATTTCGCAGTTAGGTTGGGAGTATATGTGTGCTGACGTTTCTCAATCGAGAACTCGCTGGCCGATTTACGACACTGAAGCAAGAGAAGTTAATAACCAGGAAAAAATTGGTTCAATCTTTGAAATCCTTTCAGGGACAACAACTCAAGGTTCAAGCGGAAAACGTTGTGTGTACCGTGGTGCTGGAGCTCCATGTGTGCGCGACTTCACGGCCCTTAATGGCCAGTACAACCAAAAGAACTTAACATGTGCTCCAAACTTCTACTGTGCGGCCTTAACTACAAACCGTTTTAACGATGAAGTGGTTCGCTCTCCTAATGAGTTTGATGATATCTTCTTCGGGATGGACGCAAACGTTTTAGGTAGACCGCTTAAATATGTCACAGCAACAAAGTCACTTACGACAGAAGTTATCGCAAATATCAAATACAATGGTGGAACAGACGCTCTTGGTTTAACGAGTTCACAAGTCGACGATATGGGTATCTGTCGCCCAGGACGCTCGCTTTCATCAACTGCTTCAACGGCCCACAGTAATCCTGATACACAAAAAAGAGCTGATTACATTTCACAAATTGGTTCATGTGATTCAACTCAAACCGGTTCATCAAGAACTGTGTCTTGTCCGGCCATCGGTGATGACCTGGATTATGTTCCTTACAACACTTCTTCAACCACTCTTTCGCAGTTAAGAGAAATGCAAAACTCTTGCGGTGGAGAAGCAAAACACACATCAACTTTTGCTTCGGCCTTCGCCAATATTGAAGGTGGATCACTTCAACTTCTTCAACACATCACTCAGCCAATCATGGCGGCAGATGCTTGTTTAAGAAGAGCTGGTTCTGTTTGTCATACAGACCTAGACTGTGGTCCAAACAAAATGCATGAAGACGCTGTTGGTTCAATGGCCCTTGCCTACTTCGGGGGAACTGAAGCTGAGCAAAACTATTGGAGAGAATCGCTGATTTGTGGTCAAGGCAAAGCAGCTCCAACTCTGGGAAGCTCAAACTACTACGATTATGAATTAAACCAAAACCGTTGCTGCCGTGAAATCGGAAAAGACTTTACGATGTTCACATCGGGTCCTGCGACGATTATCCCAGAAAATATGGGGACAAACGTCAACCTGGTAACATCAAGACTTTCAGTGACTGACCCAAAAGCAAACTACCGTTACTCTCGTTACACGGCTTCGAAAATTGCTAAAACGACAGCAAACTACCCTAGTGTTTCGGCCAACGCTGAACCAGCAAAAGATCAGTGGAAAGTTATCAATGAAACTGGATCACTCACTTGCTGTGGTGGTGGATGGATCAGAAAATTCGCAGACGGAACACACGACTGGAAAGTAAAAAACCGTCTAAGTCTTGAGACATCAAACTTTTCATGTCTAAACTACCGCACTCCACTTGTAAACGCTGATTACAACGGATTTGGAGATGCAAAAGATCAGGTCGTTCAATCGACATACCAGCGCGAGTATGAGTACTTCTGTAAATACCCTGGACAAAATGGGTGTATGCAGATCCTTTACCGCGATGTAAGTGGATACCAGATCCTGCCTCCTCGCGTGTACGAACCATCTGATGCTGAAAACCTTGAGCCTGATGATACAACGACTGTTCCATCATGGGCGACATCTGCACCTTACTCTGCGACAGGATCATACAATGGTCTGCCAGCGACAGGTTACACTCGCCTTGACACTTCACCTGTTGGTGACCTTGAAAGTGGAAATTATACATATAAAATGAATCAGGATGTTCCTTATCCTCCATTTGCTTATATGTTTACTCAGTCGCCTCCTTACGATCTTTATACTGACGCTAACGGAACAAAAAGATCATTGATCTTCTTCGTCGACAAGGATCTTGACTACGGTGTGAGTATTTATCTTCCGGCCTATATTCCTTTTAACACGGCAAACGCCAATGCCAACCTGGCTTCGGCGACTCCGACGATTTCGCGAGTGTATATGAAATACATGTACGACGACGGACGTGTTGAAGCGGTTAACATTACAAACTTAAGAAACCTAAACAAAGCGACATGTGATGGTGTTGCAAATTATCCGAGTGGTTCTTCAGGACAACCTATTGATGCTCTTTCAACGGGTGATTACGAAGCATGGTGTATTTCAGCGAACGCAAAAACTCAAAATCGTCCTATGATGAACATCAAGGCCTACACTGGGGCTGCAGCTAACCGTCAGTGGAAATATGCTGCTGTTGTTATCGATTTCATGCCTCTGGAAAAATACAAACAGACTCTGGATGCTTCTTTAGGTGCAGTGACAACTCCAGGTAACCCATACTACTACCTGACAAAACTTGGGCGCTTAGAGCTTATTGGTATCCCACAGATCACTTATGAACCAATCTATTGTAACGGAAACCAAAACAAGCTTGTTCCGGGAATCTTCTCTTCATCAATTCAAACGAGATCACAGTTCAATGCTGTGGCCAACACGTACACATCGTTTAACCCGATTGCAAGTTATGATGAAGAAGGAAACTCTGAGAGTGAATCTGCTGGTATTGGTAACCAGGCCAAACGATTTACTTATCAAGATAAACTCTCTCACGCAGCAATCTTCTCTTCTAAAGACTTCGCTTGTTGTATGCCACTTGGAAAGACGACAACTTCAGCAGCGAAGTGTTGCTCAGGGACAGCAAGTAATGTCGGCGGCAAACTGACATGTAAACTTCCTTCAGGAACTGACCTGAACGTTTACTTCAACAAGTTCGTCTCAAGTGAAGGTGTTGGTTCAGACCAACCTGGTGGAGGTCTTCTGATTTCTTCTGAAACTTCAGAAACAGAAGTCGACTTCAACGCTTATACTGGTGAACCAAAAATGCGCGCCTCTACTTTCCAAAAACTTGAGGCCCTGGGTGCAGCTTACTGTCAGTCAGGAGTCGTGCAAAACGGTGGATCGTTCGGACAGTTCCCTCCTGAGCCATACTCTGGGTATTACACGACAACTGGTGAAACCATCAATTACCCTATGAGTATCGTTGACTCGATCGTAGACTCGGTTGAAGGTGATACGGCCGCAGGTAAGTTCCCATTTGATAACGGGTACCGTTGGGACCACCACTATTATTGCAAGTAATCCGCAATAAATCTTCCCATGACGCAAATTCTCTGCTAGATTCTGGCCCTTATGAAGACTACCCTATTTTTAGCAGTAATTCTCTTTTATTTTAATAGCTTACCAGGTGCTTTCGCCGCCGAGACCATCGCGTGCTCTCACCCCGAGCTCTGCCGCCTGGCCAATATCATCTTCACTGAAAATCAGGTGAAGGATTATGAGTTTATTTCCCTGGTTAAAATTTCTGGGGACCCCCACGAGTACGAGCCAAGCACGAATGAAGTGAAGTCACTTATTTCGGCCAAGACCCTGATCACTGGACCAGGAGAGCTCAACCCATGGATTAAAAAAATCCATTATCAAAGATCAAAAACTCCGGGGACAAAAACATTCACACTTCCGCTTGATAGCCGCGACTACAATCTTTATCCGGGAGGAAACCACGAAGCGCTTTCGCACTTCTGGCTTTACCCAAAAATTTTCTGTTCGCTTAAAACAAAACTAGAAGACCAATTAGTCAGTGCTAAACTTCTGGTGATTAAAGCTCCTAAAAAATGCCAGAGCGAAGAGATGAGAATTGAAAAAGAGTTAACAAACACATTAGCTCAAATAAAAAAACCAGTGGTGCTCACTCACGATGCTCTTCTTCCCCTGTTGGCAAAACTTGGCGGGAAAGACGCAACAGTAGTAGCGATAAAAGGCTCAGGCCATCACCAGGAAGCAACTCCTGCTTCAGTTAAAAAACTTTACGACGCTCTAAAAGCGCCAAAAGTCATTTGGATTGAAGAAATAGGAATCAAAGTTCCCGCTAATATTCTTGCCAAAAAAAGGTCAACTGATATTACAATTGATCTGGATACAGCAAACTCTGAAGGACTCAATTACTTTCAGGTGCTGGAGAGCTTAAACACTAAACTTAAGGCGCACTAAGCATATGAGCGAAGCCATTTTAAGAGCAGAGAAACTTACTTTCAGTTACGAAGGTCTTGAGCCTATCCTGAAGGATATTTCTTTCTCTCTTAATAGAGGTGAAAGCCTTGGGGTCCTGGGACCTAACGGCGGCGGGAAATCGACGTTGATGAAAATCATCGCAGGCCTTTTAAAAGCAAAAAGCGGCGAGATTTATTTTAATGGTGAGCCGCTTTCAAGTTTAAAAAAATACCCATATCACCTGCTCTCTTACGTTCCTCAAAGCAGCGAACTCAATCCGATCATGCCAGTGAAAGTCAGCGAGCTTTTAGATTTCAGTATTTCTCTTCATAAAATTAAAAATCCTCATCTCGTTGATGAGCTTTTAAACTTAGTGGGCATTGCCCACAAAAAAGACTCTCTGATTTCTAAACTCTCAGGGGGAGAAAAACAGCGCGTGCTCATTGCCCGTGCCATTATTCAAAAACCGCAAATCCTGCTTTTAGACGAGCCGACCAAAGGTCTCGACAGCAACGGTCAGGATCAACTTTTGTCACTCATTGAAACGATTAAAAAGCGCGATCAGACATCGGTCATGATCGTTGACCACAATATCAATCAGATTATCAAAAGCTGCCAGAACATTCTTTGCTTAAACCGCGATGTTCACTGGCATGACCACCGCGATTTCCTGACAAAAAATATTCTTGAAGACGTTTATCACTGTGAGTTTGAACATCTTTTAATCCATGAAAAAGACCTGGAAAAAAACGACGGTGTGGATCACTCGCATGACCACCATTTCTGCAATCACGATCACGCTCATGAGAAAAATAAAAGCGGCCATCAGTTTATCAGGAGAAAACCATGAGTTTCATCAATGATTTTCTTCAGTATGATTTCCTGCTTTATGCTCTTTTAGGAACAGTATGCTTGTCGCTGACTTGCGGCCTGATCTCACCTCTGATTATTGCCCGCAAAAACGCTTTCATGGGAGCGGCCATCTCTCACTCGACACTGTTGGGACTGGCCATTTCACTTAGTTTATTTGAAGCGACACAGGCCCTGCCGGTTTTTGTTTCAACTCTTATCATCACTATTTTTCTGACGATGTTTCTGGCCTACTCAACTTTCAGACAGAAACTACCCAACGATTCAATGATCGGGATTTTTTATACTTCGACAATGGCGATGGGGATTATCATCCACACACTTTTTGCCAAAGACCAAAGCGATCTTTTAAGTTTTCTCTTTGGAAATATCCTGCTCTTAACAGCTGAAGACCTTTATCTCTCACTTTTCATTTTAATTATCACTGCTCTACTTATCTTAGTGCCGCTAAAAAAATGGCTCTTCTTAACCTACGATGAAGAAGGAGCAATCACCTCGGGAATTAAAGCGCAGGTTTTCCATTACACTTTTTTTGTTTTACTGGCCTTTCTCATTGTCACAAGCATCAAATTGGCCGGGACCGTCCTGGTTGAAACATTACTCTTAGTTCCAGGATTTTTTGCACTGAAGTTTGCAACGAACATCAGACAAACCTTCATTATCAGCACACTCTTTTCTGTCATCTTCGCTGTTACCGGGATTATCCTAGCAAATGCGTTTGGCCTTCCGAGTGGCGCCACTCTTGCCGTCGTGCTCTTTGGGGCGCTAGTGGTATCGTTTTTCCTAAAAAAGGTTTATACTCTTCTTAAGTAAACTAATCTTAAGGAAAGAGATTTATGCACAATCAAAACGAGCCAAAAACCGTTGCTGATAGCGCTGTTGAAATGCGCTATCTCGTCATGCCTAACGATACCAATCCACAAAACTCTATCTTCGGAGGGGTGGTTATGTCGTGGATCGATATGGCCGCTGCGATGGTTGCCGAGAGACACTCAAACCGCCCCGTTGTCACTGTTCACGTAGGCGATATCAGCTTTAAGGCCCCTATTAGAATTGGTGATCACGTTCTTATTCAAGCGAGTATTAACTACGTCGGAAAAACATCAATGTTAGTTGGTGTAAAAGTTATCGCGGAAAATCCTTTTACTGGAATCACCAGACACACAACGACAGCTTACCTGACGTTTGTCGCTTTGGATGACATCGGCCGCCCGATTCAAACCAGAGGGTTAATTCCAGAAACAGACGAAGAAAAAAGACGTTTTGAATCTGGAAAAAAGCGCATTGAAGACATGAAAAAAAGTAAAACCAAATAAGTTATGAGCGAAGAATTCAAATCAGGAAAACTTTCCCGATTTTTAAGCCTGGGCACCAGTCTAACCAAGGCTTCTGCCCAACTCGCCCTTGATGCTGCTAAAAATAAAGCGCAGGACTACATTGATAAAAATCCAAAGGCCCGCGACCTGGAACTAAAAATCAAGGCCTCTAAAGAAATCATTCAAACCATGGGAGAACTCAAAGGGGCGATGATGAAATTAGGGCAGATGATTTCCATCTCAGAGGATTTGGTTTTACCAAAAGAAATCTCGGCCCTTTTTGCTAATCTTCAAAAAAATTCTCCTTCAATGCCGGAAGCAGAAGTCATTCGCATGATCAGAGAGAATTTCAAAAAATCCCCTCAGGAGCTTTTTTTAGAATTCGATTTAAAACCGGTGGCCGCTGCCAGTATTGGGCAGGTTCACAAGGCAAAACTGCATTCCGGCGAAGTCGTCGCGGTTAAAATTCAATACCCAAAAATCGTCAATGCGATCAAACACGATTTTCAAAACCTGCACAAAATCGACAAACTTATTCACCTGCTCTATCCCAATAAGCCCAATGTAGACAACATGATCCAGGAGCTCAAAACCTCCCTGATCCAAGAGTGCAACTACATCACAGAAATGGAGCAGATCCAGTTTTTTAAATCACAATTTAAAGAACGCTTCCCGATGATTGTCATTCCTGAAGTCTATCCTGATTACTGCTCAGAACAGGTTCTCACTATGGAGTGGGTTGAGGGCGACAGCTTTGAAGAAACCCTTCACTACACCGACGAAGAAAAAAATTTCCTGGGAACATCCCTGTATGAAAGTTTTCTTTTTTCACTCTGGGAATTAAAACGACTGCACACTGATCCACAAAACGGCAATTACCTTTTTAAACGCGACAAAATCATCATGCTGGACTTTGGCTCAACCCGTGAGTTTGATCCGGATTTTCTCGTCGATTACTGTGGTCTCCTGATGTCTTTGGAAGAAGACCGCTTCGATCACTACGTTGTGATTTCCAAGCATCTACACTTCTTTAAAGAAGATGAACCTGAAGATATGATCAAGCGTCACTTCGAGATGATTAAATCTCTTTATGCGCCCTATACCAAGTCTGGGACACATCCAATTGAGGCCATCAATCCCTTTGACCTCTTCAAGGATTTTTTTAAGGATCTCGACTTTAAAGGCAGAAAATCCCCTCGACAGGAATTTCTCCTCCTCGATCGCTCAACTTTTGGCCTCTATGCAAAACTCAAGGGCTGGAGAAGCGAAATTAATTGGCTCGAAGGCCGAAATAAGTTTAGAAATTCCATCGAAAATGAGGTTAAATTTAAGTATCAGTTTTAGGAATAACTATGCTTTGGTTTAGACACTTTGTTTTGCTCTCATTGGCCCTTTGGACAACTTTTGTCCACGGTGCTTTGGAGTACTCAAAAATCGAACACGCTGGCTGTCCTGAAAACGCTTACTGCCAGAAAGCCACTGGAGAAATCAGACAAAAATGGCTCAACCAACTCGACGATTTTAAATCGGGAAAATTAAACGAAGCCAAACTCAATGCCGAACTTCAAAAAGAATACGGAATGCCCATTGCTAACTGGGCCGCAGAAGAGGCCAGCGTCCTCCCGCGCATCATCATGTGGGACTCTCCTTGCCCTCAACACAAAAAAGAAGCATCAAAATTCTACATCAGCGAAATTTTTCGCAAAAATTTAAAGGACTCGGAAATAAAAGATTACACCACTCTTTATTTCGCCAAGGCCATTGGCCTGGACGCCAACAAAAAACTAATCACTCTCACTATTCCCAGAGGAGAGATTCCTATTTTTATTGAAAACAACGAGTACTATTTCCTGCGTGAAGACGAAGGAAAATATTACGGCCTTTTAGTTGGCCGCGAAGGAAGCCTGAGAGTTACAAAAATCCAGAACGTCAAAGAATTACCCAAAGATGCTGTTTGTTTAAAAGAGCAAATCGACACATTTTTAAGAGAGGCGCCATCGCCTACTTTTTATCAGGGCTATCACTGCAAAGACGTCTGGGACAAAACGAAAAAGGCCTACACGACAATGCTCTTTGGCTGGAGCTGTAATTGAAACTTTGTCTCTACAACGTAGAAAATCTTTTTTTAATGAATCAAGCTCCGGGTGAAGGTTACAAAAAACCTGCGGACAAAACTGAATGGGTGGCGAGAACTCTTAGAGAAATCAACGCCGACATCGTCATGCTTTGTGAAGTGGGCGGAAAAGAAAGTCTCGATTTATTAAACGCCCGCTATTTAAATCACGAATACTACACCGCACTTTTACCGGGAAATTCTGACCGCGGTATCGAGATGGGTTATCTCATCCACAAGCGCGTCCCTTTTTTCCACCAGCTTTTAAGCCATAAAGAAAAAGTACTTAACTTCAATTACCCGCACGAAATTTTAGACCATCAAAAAAACCAAAGTGAACTTAAGCTTCACCGTTTTTCCCGCGATATTGCCGAGCTAAGACTGATCAAAGACCAGAAAGTGGTTTTCATCATTATGCTGGTGCATTTGAAATCCAAACTGGATAAAGAAGGTATCGATTTCAACGGACAGCTCAGAAGAAAAGCAGAATTTCACTCGCTAGTTGAGACCTACAACGAGCGACGCAAAGAGTTTCCCAATGTCCCGGTAGTGGTTGCCGGAGACATGAACGGCCAGGCCCAGAGGGTACTTCTGGAGCCGGAATTCCAGGCCCTCTATGAAAAAACCGACCTGGAAGACGTTCTCGAAGTCATCAAAGAGCCTGCCGAGCGCAGATTTTCTTATTTCCATTTCGGGCGCGAAAACAACCGCGAAGCCTCTCAGCTAGACTACATTCTCCTTCCTCCCGAGCTCCACGGGCGAGTTCAAAAAGAAGAATCAGGCATTTACCACTACCGCGATCCCAATGGGGTCCTGGTTCCCTACCCGCAGGACTCCTTCCAGCGCTACGCCTTGCCAAGTGATCATTACCCAGTGGTGGCGACCTTCGAATTTTAGCATTTTAAGTTTGTGAATAGACTTCAAATAAGCTAAATTCTGGCCTTATTAATTCTTGAATTTTAATGAGGTGACACGATCATGGAAAACGACAAAGCGCGCCCTCCGGCCCCTTGGACAAAAGAAGAAGCAGACAGCGTTTATCACATCAGCCGTTGGGGTGATGGATACTTTGATATCAACGACGAAGGACATCTATGTGTGCGTCCACACCAAAACGAAAATGGTCCACGCATTGATATTTCTGAAGTCCTTGAAGAAATGAAAGCTCAGAATATTCCTCTTCCGATTGTTGTACGTTTCCACGATATTTTAAGATCACACGTTAAAGTCATTAACGAAACTTTCCGCGACGTCATTCGCGAAGCTGGCTACCAGGGCCAATACACTGGTGTTTATCCAATTAAAGTAAACCAGATGAGAGAAGTTGTTGAAGAGATCGTCGATGCCGGCGCTCCTTACAATTTTGGTCTTGAAGCTGGGTCTAAACCTGAACTACTTTCAGTTCTTGCTTATAACGACAACCTTGATGCTCTGACTGTCCTTAACGGATACAAAGACGAAGAGTACCTTCGCCTTGCTCTTCTTGGAAATAAACTGGGAAGAAAAGTTATCGTGGTTATCGAGAAGTTCTCTGAGCTTCACAAAATCCTTAAGCTTTCTCGCGAAATGAATGTTGAACCAGTTATTGGTCTGCGCGCGAAGATGGTTGTTAAGGGTTCTGGAAAATGGGCAGACTCTGGTGGGGAAAAAGCAAAATTCGGTCTAACGATCGCTGAAATCCTGACAGCTGTTCAAATCCTAAAAGATGAAGGCTTCATCAATTCACTAAAACTTTTCCACTTCCACATTGGTTCTCAGGTAACTGACATCAGAACAGTCAAAGAAGTTATCCGCGAAGGTGGACGTATCTTTGCTAAGCTTGTTCAGCTTGGTGCCCCTCTTGAGTACTTCGACGTTGGTGGTGGTCTTGGTGTTGACTACGACGGATCACAGTCAACAAGTGACTCATCAATGAACTACAAGCTTGCTGATTACGCTTCAGATATCGTGTATATCTTAAAAGAAATCTGTGATGCAGAAAAAGTAAAACACCCAAACATTGTTTCGGAATCAGGACGCGCGATTACTGCCCGTCACTCGTGTGTAATTACGAACGTTGTCGATAAAATCGAAACATCATTTACTGATTACAAAACAGATATTGTTGCCGGCGACCACACTCTTGTTCAAAACATGAGAGACCTGCTTGAAACAATCAACGAAGAAAACGCTCAGGAAGTTTACAACGATGCTCTAGACTTTAAGCGCGAGTGTATGAACGCTTTCCGTCTGGGAATCATTAAACTTGAAGAGCGCGCACGCATTGAAACTCTTTTCTGGAAAATCACAAAAAAGATTTCTGCACTTCTTCCTACAATGGAATTCATTCCTGAAAACCTTTACGACATCGACCAGGGGATTGCGCCACAATACCTTTGTAACTTCTCTATCTTCCAGTCTGCGCCGGATCTATGGGCCATTGGACAACTTCTTCCAATCGTTCCGATCACGCGCTTAAACGAGAAACCAGAGGTTCTGGGAACACTGGTAGACATCACGTGTGACTCTGATGGAAAGATCAATAAGTTTATCGACATCAACGAAACAAGAAACCTGCTTCCACTTCACGAACTTAGACCAGACGAAGACTACCATATCGGTCTCTTCTTAACTGGAGCTTACCAGGACGTAATGGGAGATCTTCACAACCTATTCGGAAGACTAAACGAAGTTCACGTTTTCTGTGACGATGAAGATCCAACAGATTTCTACATCGAAGAAGTGATCCGTGGATCATCTTCTGAGTCAGTACTGGCAGCTATGCAGTACAACCCGGAAGCGATGGCGTACACAATGAAAAAGAACATCGACCGTCAAATTGCTCAAGGAAAAATCATGCCACGCGAAGGTGTTCGTCTGGTGGATTTCTACGAGAGCTGTTTAAAATCGTATACGTATTTAAAGCAATAATAATTTTTTGAGGTAACAATGAAACGCGGACCTATTACAGAATTTATGCTTACTCACTACAAACACTTCAACTCTGCTTCACTTGTTGATGCAGCTAAAGGTTGGGAAACTCACCTTGCTAAAGGTGGAAAAATGTTTGTCACTCTTGCAGGAGCAATGTCGACGGCTGAACTTGGAAAGTCTCTTGCTGAAATGATCAGACAAGACAAAATTCACGGGATCTGCTGTACAGGAGCAAACCTGGAAGAAGATATCTATAACCTTGTCGCTCACAATCACTACCACCGCATTCCAGACTGGAGAGCGCTGACAGCTGAAGAAGAAGTGAAGCTTATGGAAAAAGGTCTAAACCGTGTAACAGACACTTGTATCCCTGAAGAAGAAGCAATGAGAAAGATCGAAGGTCTTTTAAATAAAGAATGGCAAAACGCTGATAAAGCGGGACAAAGCCATCCTCCTCACTACTACTTCTGGCAACTTCTTAAGAACCCAGAGTTCAAAAAAGAATACCAGATCGATCCAAAAGACTCTTGGATGATCGCTGCTATGGAAAAGAACATTCCAATCTACACACCAGGTTGGGAAGACTCGACTAACGGAAACATGTACGCAGCTGCTGTTATCGAAGGAAGAATTAAAAACGTTCACACAGTTAATTCTGGTATCCAGACAATGATCCGCTTAGCGGAATGGTACACAGAAGTTTCAGCTAATCACTCAATTGGTTTCTTCCAAATCGGTGGTGGTATCGCTGGTGACTTCCCGATCTGTGTTGTTCCAATGCTGGAGCAAGATCTTGAGCGTAGCACTCCACTTTGGGGTTACTTCTGCCAGATTTCTGATTCAACAACTTCATATGGGTCGTACTCTGGTGCGGTTCCAAACGAAAAAATCACTTGGGGAAAACTTGATGGTTCTACTCCAAAATTCATCATCGAATCAGATGCTACAATCGTTGCACCGTTAGTTTTTGCCTACGTTTTAAACTGGTAATCCATATCTTACGCCTCGAGGGCCAAAAGCTTCTCGAGGCGCATTTTCCCTCTCACATTTTTTCATAAAAACCCGATAAAGCTTCATCCTCTGATTTATCAGAGACCATGGAGAGGCCTTTATGAAAAATCTTTTTATCATTTCTACCCTTACTCTTACGACTCTTGTTTCATGTGCAGGGCCTGAAAGCTTTGAGCAAAAGATGGACCGCTACACTCCAAAAAATATGGGACAAAACCAGGTTCCGGAAATTACTTCAAGTGGTTTTAAATTCTCTTCATCAAAATCGAGAATGCCGGCAAGTGCAGGGACTGCGACAAGTGTAGAAAAATCTCTAAGTGAAGAAGCAACTCTTTCAAATAAAAAACTTTATTTCCTGACTCTCTTTGGACAATACGAGAGCATGAAAAAATACGCTCAAGACTTTGAGGCCCCAAGTGTGAACATCTGTCCTCATTTCCACACGAGTCTTCTTGAACACAAAGGAAGAAAACCTGCTGGTTTTGCCGGGAATGTGACTTATAAAAATAACAAAAAATTTGTCTACGACTATAAAAAGATCGACGATGCCGATTACGTTTCAAAAAGACCAGAGCTTTCTCTTCCTCTGGCAAAAGATGATGTGACACCAAAAGTTGTCGACATCTTCCGCTCACAAAAAGGCGATATGAATGATGCTAAAATGAACGAACTGGTTCACAAAGCGCTGGATATTCACCTGGCAAAAACGTATTCAGAAATCAGAGAACTTTGTGAGTTCGGAGTAAGTAACAACTACTACATCTATGAGAACCTGATCACACATATTAAAAACTCAAGCTTCCCGCCTGCAGAAAAAAGCATGGACACTCTTTTAAAGACAACCATCTTTTCAAACATTGCACTGGTGACGTCTCTGGATAAAATCCAGGCCACTCCAATGCGCTCAATTGCTTCTATAGGAAGTAAATCAAAAGAATCATCGAACACTTACTCAAACGAAGTGATGACGAGATTAAATGTTGAATGGGCAAGAGAGTATTTTGAAAGCTTAAAATAAAAAAGCTCCCCTCGGGGAGCTTTTTTATTGCTTAATGAAATAAGAACAGACGATTTCTTGAAGACAGTACCGCCAGGTTATCTCCAGTCGAGACCATTTCTCCAAAGACCGCAGAGTAAGCGTGACCTAATTTAAAAGTCTCCACTACATTGAGTCCTTTTTGATCAACCAGTTTTAATTCACCAGTTGTCGTTGAAACTGCAAAGTATGTTTTATAAGGAACGATAGAAGTGATCACACCACTTGAAACCTTCACAGTCTTTTGCAGATTAAGGTTTTTATCAGTCACTAATAGCTCACCATTTGGCGTTCCAAAGATCAGTTGATCGTCACGGACAAGAGGTGGTCTTGAAACTGTAAAGTCAGATGTTCTTAAAACCTTTCCAGTGTTCGGGTCAATTAAGCTTAGAGCTCCCCCAACTGGAGAGATGTAAACTCTGTCTTGAAGAACAAAGGGAGCGTTGTCGATATCGACAAATTTTGAAGCTGTTGTCAGCTTTGTTTCGTAAAGAAGAACACCCTCTTCAATAGACAAAGCAGCAAATGTCCCGTCGGCAAAACCAACTAAAAGCTTGTCTTTATAAACGACAGGAGTTCCTGCGCGCTGAAGAGTTGTCAGGTAAGGAACTGAGCGCTTGTAACCCCAAAGGATTTTCCCAGTCTCTACATCTAAACAGAAAACCTGGTGGTTTCTAAGTTGGAAGAAAACTCTTCCATTACTCACCACACCTCTGGTTTCAACAGAAGCTCCAAGGTCAACTGAGTACTTAATAGTCCCAAGAATTCCATGGCGAGAAATCACTCGACCTTGAACTGTTCCGTAAATCACCTGGTCTTTGTAGGCCACAGCACCTGCATGGTAAGCAGATCCGTCGAATTCACTCCAGATCTCGCGTCCATTTTCCAGCTCGTAAGCTTTCATGTATCCGCCGTTATGTCCGGCGTAAACGATGCCTTCGTGAACCAGTGGAGACTGAAGGCCAATGGGTAAATTTCCGCTGTCGTAATTTGGATCAAGGTTTTTAATCCAAAGCGGAGTTAAAAGAGCGCGCTCCTCTACCACCTTTGTAGGTTTGTACTCTCTTAATGTTGAGCATGAAGCCAGTACAGACAGAGAAAGGAGCAAAGGGATACAATATTTTTTCATTCTAATGAACCAGTTTTAAAGCTTAAAGTTTTGTCAGGTAAAGTTGAGCGATTTTTACGAACTCTGCTTCGCCTTTTGCTTTTTCAACAACGTATGTGAAGTTCTTCTTAGCTTTTTCCTTGTCACCAGCTTTCATGTAAAGGCGACCAAGATCAAGGTAAGTTTTCCCTTCGAAGATTTTTACTGACTGAGAAGTCATTTTTTCCAGAGTTTCGATAGCAAGTTTATCTTCACCCAGGTCTTCAAACACTGCTGCTTGACGGCTTAGGATGAAATATTTTGCGTAGTCATCGCTTGCGATTTTTTCACCAACAGATAAAACAGCACGCGCTTCAGTGTTTTGAGCGTGGGCCATTAAAGCGTCACTTGATTTGATAACGAGAGGTAGTAGTCCTAAATACTCACCCATTTCCAGGTGAAGGTTCATCACTCCACTCTCCAGAGTTTTAGCTGCATTTGGAGCTGTTGGGTTTGCCAGGTAGTCTTTTAGAGTTGTGATCTCAAAAGCGTGGATCTTATTGTTGTATTCAACGTTAGACTTGTCAGCGAATGTCTTAAACATTCCAAAGCCTAAAACAGCGGCCACGATAACCCCTAAAACCGTGTAAACGGCAATTTTATTCTTAGCAACAAAGCCTTGAACCTTATTTTCGTTCAGGATTTCGTTAATTTCGCGGTTTGAAGATGAAGTCGTTGTAGTCGTCATTGATTACCTTAGGTTGAAAGTTTACATTTTTAAACAAAGTCATTCTAAAAAGCCTTTGTTAAGTTGTCAAAAATAGAGAGCTTAGTTAGAATAAATATATTAAGAAAAACACTGCTGACAGGATGCGCAGTCCACATTTATTTAGGTAAGAAGGATTTTGACCTTATGAAGAATCTCTTTAAACGAGTTTTACTTGCAGGATGCTTACTCATTTCATTTCAAAGTGCCTATGCGTTAGAAAAAACTAACCGCCTTGGCGTGGGAATGACTAACCAACTCAAAAACGATTTCCCGGCCCTTTCCTTTAAAATGCAAAAAAGCCGCTCTTTCGCTTTCGGTGGAATGGTGGGCGTTTCAACATCAGACACTGATGGTGGATACGGTGCGGGAATTAAACTCTACCGCAATATCTTCGATGAGCCTCAACTCAATTTCTACTTCGCGGGCCTTGGTGCTTTAATCGCCAACAAAGTTAACGGTAAAACATACTCAGGTTTTCAATTTGATTTAAGCTTAGGAAGTGAATTTCACTTCACAGGTCTAAACTCACTTGGATTTAGCTTTGAATTTGGTGTGTCGGCCAATAAGAAAAAAGATTTTGTCTTTGAAACTGTTGGCAGTAACTTTGTGGTTGCAGGGATTCACTTCTATCTATGAAAAAATTCTTAAGCGCCTTTTTATTCTTCACTCTCTTACTGGGAACTCCAGCGATCACTAGCGCTCAGGAGGCCAGTAACGATATTTTTTCGGCCGACGATGATGACTTGAACGTCGGTGGAGACATCTTTACGGATTTCAATGAAGACATTGAAAACGCCAAAGTGGTTGAAGATGAGCGCTTTTATCGTTACGGCAGATTTTTTTCTTTCAACCTGTCGCTGGGATTAACAACTTTCGATGGCAACCGCGGTCTGGCGTATGAAAACCTTCCGCCTTCGTATGGTGTTTCTTTTACTTTCTTTAAAGATTTTCAAACGGCCTTAGGATTAGGTGTCGAGTTTTCAAAACACTCGATGTTTTTAAAAGATGCTGTAAGGGCTTTTCCCGATAAACGCTGTAATGGAAATACTGAAGCCTGTCCTCCGGGAATGGTTGAAATCAGCATGCTTCGCGTTTTTTTGGGCTACCGCTACTACATCGATACTGCGAACTTAGGAACAGCAATCACATACTCAAACCCCTACCTCATTGGGCGTCTCGAGTACTGGTACACTACCAATAAATACACTGATCAAACTCAACTTCCTAACGACGCCGGCGGTGGTCTAGGGGCAGGTGTTGGTTTTGGTCTGGAATTCCCTATTGAACTTAAAGAAAGTTATATCGGTCTTGAGTTTCTTTTCCACTCAGTTGCCTTCTTCGACAAAAACACTCAGCGCTACGCCCCTCTTACTACTGGCGGGTATGGGTTTGAAGACTTAGGTGGAAATGCATATAGCACGATGGTGAGCTATATCTTTAACTGGTAATCAACCAATCCCCTTAAAACTCTCGATGGAAATGGCCTCCATTTTCTTCATCACTTTTACCTCGCGGTAAAATTTGAGATAAAGTAAATTCTCCAGATAAGTCACAGGCAGTTTGTTGGCGACATTTTTTATCGATTTAAAAATGCGTTTAGGGTGAAAAAGATAGTGCACAATCACACAGGCACCAAGCACCGAAAAACGAAAAACTGATAAAAACCATGAAGGGATATTTTCTGAATACGACTGCACATAACCCAATGAAGGCCCAGTCGTTCTGGTCATAAAAGTGTCACCGATATATTTAATAAATTTCTTTTTAGGGTCATTAATCAGCTTTTCATGAAACTCTGATCCATCATAAGGAACAAAGTTGTGAACGAGAACATCATCGACTCCCAAACGGGCAAGTTTCAAACAAAACTTCCCTGTTCGATAAAGATCGCGCATTCTTTGCCCAGGATATCCTACAAGAATATTGCTACAAATAGGCAGGTCGAGCTCCACGCTTTTGGCCATGGAAATAGTCATCTTATCAAGATTGGCATTCTTCTTTAACAGTTTTGCCTCTTCAGTTGAGCCTGAATCAGGTGCGTACTGGATGCGCAGAAGTTTTGCCGCTTTTAAACCGCGTAAAATCTCTTCTGAGAGGATTTCACTGCGGGTTCCAGGACTAAATGTGATAGTGACCGGAAGATTGGCCTGGGCCATTTTCTCGCAGAAATCCATGGTCCATTTTTTATTGACCAGACCTACGAGATCCATAAATTCAATGTGGTCAATTTTATAAAGAGAAATATATGTTCTGATTTCCTGAATGATGGCCTCAGGCGCGCGGTGAAAAACATATTTATCCCACATCAAAGGGGCACTACAAAAAGAACATTTATAAGGACACCCGCGAGAAGTGAGCATCATCATCGTCCGGCGGTTATGAACTGTGGCCCCAGATCCTTGCTGCAGGTAATTTTCCATTGGGAAAAGATCCCATGCCGGGGTTGGGATTTCATCCAGTGCTTTAATTCTCTCACGGCGAGACGAGACAATAGCGAGTTCTTCATCACAATAAGCAATGCCTTTTATTTTTTTGAGATCGCCATCTTCTTTTTCCAGCTGCTGGCAAAGATCAAGAAGCGTCTCCTCTCCTTCACCTAAAACACAAACCAGATTTTTTGGGAACTCTCTTAAAATATTTTCATGAGCAGCTGTGGCGTGCTCACCACCTAAAACAATAAGAGCATCAGGAAAAGTCTCAATCGCTTTTCTCACAATCTCTTTGTGCAAAAGCCAGTTGCTGGTGAACATGCACGAAAGGCCAATGATTCGGCTTTTTGGATTGATGCGCGCAATGATCTCGTTGATCTGTAGTCCGTAAAAAAAATATGGTGAGTTTTTAATATCTGTGACTTGATCGAGGGCCTCTCCCATGCTGTCGACAATCTCGACCTGGTAAAAAGACCTGATGTAAGAGGCCACATACGCAAGACCCAATGGAGGTGACGGCGTCACAGTTGCGGCGTTACCTTTTCTCATGAGCACTGGTGGATTAATCAGAGTTACGATCACGCAATCATTCCTTCTAATGCGCAATAAATACTATTTCTAAAATAATTTAACTCTACATTGAAAATAGTTTAGGTAAACAAAGATTTTACAAAATGTGAGAAGTTTTCACATAAAGTTAGGCGTACTTACAAGAAAAGAAACAAATAGGCCCGGATTCTCCGGGCCTATTTTATGAACAATGTCAGTATCAATCAGGTAACTTCTTTCATGCGTTTGCCCAGGCGACGATTTAAGTCCTCTCCTGTTCTAAACACAATGTGAATCGGTGTGTTGTCGAATTCAAACTCGCGTCTCAATCCGTTTTTCAAGTAGCTCTTATAGTTATCCGGAATGTCCTTAGAAAGGTTTGTAAAGAAAAGGAAAGTCGGCGGATTCGATTTTAACATCGAAGCATACTTCACCTTTAATCTCTTACCTGCTTTCTTAATCGCCACTGGATTTTTTTCAATCAGCTGGTAAACATAACGGTTAAGTTTTCCAGTTCCAATGCTTCTGTTTCTAATCAAGACAGTTTTCTTGATCGACTCTCTTAACCTTCCAATATGCTTGTTGTACTTCGCTGAAATAGGAATCAGGTCGCAGTGATTTAACCATGGGACAGTTGCTCTTAAATCGGCGATCCATTCTTTTTTGGCCGCTTCATCGACAAGCTTCTCTTTTAAAAGATCCACTTTGTTTAAACAAACAATAACTGATTTTCCTTTTTCCAGAGCGATATTTAAAAGACGACGGTCCTGGTGAGAAATACCAATAGTTGAATCAATCATAAAAAGAATAATGTCACTCTCTGTGATACAGCGTAGTGAGCGGTAAACAGACTGCTGCTCGATAAAACCTTCAACGGCCTTCTGGCGTCTGATCCCTGCTGTATCTACAATGTGCATAGAGCGCCACTGTGATCCTTTTTCTTCCTCTTCTTTTAACATCTGAGCTTCTGCCTGGAGATACTCTTCAGAGTATCCTTCATTTTCCAGCATCTCTTCTTCTGTTAATTCTTCATCTTCATCAGAAAAGTTTTCATCATCTACAGCAAAAACTGTTTCATAAAGATCGTCTTCCGATTTTTGAACTTCTTCATCTGAAAGAGCATCGTCGAAATCGATTTCATTTTCGTTGTGTTCATCTGCTTCAAGAGTTTCATCAAAAAGCGGAGTTTCTTCACCAATGTAGTCTTCTTCGTCGTAAATCGGCGCGCCTTGTGTCCCTTCTTCTTCCAGGTTGTAGGCAACGGCCAGGTCTTTATAAACATCAGGGTTGTTGTTTCTGAATTCTTCATACTGTTGGAATAAAAGTGAGTCCGTCTTAGCGAAACTTAAATCATCATCCAATAGATGTGCCTCTTTTCCAAAGAAGAGATCAAAGAAGCCTTCGATCGGGTCAACTGTGGTTCCCGGAATATCACTCACCAGTGCTCTCTCCGCTCCTAGAAGCAAGTTAAGCATTGTTGATTTACCAGCGTTTGGTGCACCAATCAGCGCCAGACGTGCCACAACTTTCTCTCTTGGAGTTACACCTTTTTGCAAGTTCGACATCTCATCTTTTTGTGAGTTTTCGAATTTAATGATTTCTTTTTGCAGTCTTTGTTTAAGATCTAATAACCCAAGGCCGTGCTCAGCAGAAACTTTAAACATTTCTTCTTCGCCAATACCTAATTGGTAGAACTCCAGCTCTTCGCCTTCCTGCTTGTCAGTATCATACTTGTTAACCAGAACCCAGAATGGTTTTTTCTGAGCACGGATATAATCAGCAATACTTTCATCGAAAGGTAAAACTCCCTCGCGTGAATCAACAACAAAAAGAATCAAGTCACTTTCTCTGATCGCTGTTCTCGCCTGGTCAGTCATGATGTTAAAAAACTTATTCATGATCTGATCATTCTTTCTTGGAACGTTTTCTTCGATTTTTGTCGGGTAGAATCCCCCGGTATCAACCAGGATCGCTTCGGCCGCATCTTTTCCGGCAAGCTCTTCAAAAGTCGCGATACCGTAGTGGCGATCGCGCGTAACTCCCGGCTTATCGTGAGTGATGGCCTTATGAGCTTTTCTCATCAGCCTGTTAAATAGTGAACTTTTACCGACATTGGGTCTCCCGATCAGGGAGATCACCATTGAGCGGTGATATTGTTTTGTTTCCATTACTTCTTTCTCCAAACGCGGTTAGAATCCTTAGCGCGAGGAAGACCGATTTCTTCAAGAACAAAGTTATTTGAGAACCACTTTGGCGACACTTTTACGTGTAGGTTTAAGTGCACTGGGCCTCCAGTCATAACTTCAATTTTCTTTCTCGATCTGATCCCAATTTCTTTAATCATCGATCCAGATGAACCAATTACGATCGCTCTTTGCGACGGACGGTTAACCAGGATTGAAGCTGAAATATGAGATTCATAAGTATTAGGGTCTGTTTTCCCTTTTACTTCTTTATATTCATCAATCACCACGGCCACTTCATACGGAACTTCATCTTTTAGAAGTTCAAAGGCCTGCTCGCGGATGTATTCAGTAACGAAGAATCTTTGGTTCTTGTTTGACACATCTCCGTTTGGATACAAGTGTGGTCCCGGCTCAGCTTTATCACAAAGAGCTCCAGTTAAATCGTGAATATTAATTCCTTCTTTTGAAGAAATTAAAAAGTACTTCTCAAGTGATGGGAAGATTTCTTTTGCTCTTTCAAAAACTTCTTTTAGTGGAAGTTTTTCCGAGTCTTCAACTTTGTCAGCTTTTGTGAAAAGAACCCATGTCGGCCCAAGTTCTTGCTGGAAATTTTCTTTAAAATCTACAAATTGGTCTAAGATGTCGCGAGAGATATCAATTAAAAGCAGGTTTAAATCCGCTCCTTCAGTTCCTTCTCTGGCCTGTTCATTTAAGCGCTTGTTGAATTCCTGGTTTGACTTGTGTAGACCCGGAGTGTCCACCATAACAACTTCAGTGCGGTCAACTGTGAACACGCAGTGAAATTTATTTCTTGTTGTTTGAGGTTTACTAGTAACAACTGACAGGTCTGTTCCGATCAAACAGTTGATCAATGAACTTTTCCCTACGTTTGGCGCCCCTAATACTGCAACCATGATGGATTTGTTGTGGGGGTGCTGATCTTCGATTAACATTCTCGTCTCCTTTCTCATTCACGCTTTATTTTAGTAAAGCTTCTCGTCTATAATTTTTTTCGCTAATTGCTTTTCTACTTTTTTCTTTGATGGACCTGTCATTGCTGCCAGCTTCTTGTCCCCTAGCCACACTTCGACATGAAACCCTGTGTGATCCGGAAGCTCACTCGACTTATAAGTGGGAAATACCCCGTGGGCGGCCATCGTCAATTCTTGAAGCTTGGACTTAGTATCAAAAACATTCAATTGTTCTAAAGAGTAAAATGAAGTCTTTGTATTCTTTTCAAACTGATCGACAATAAATTTTAGTGTTTGCTCTAAAATCTCAACATTATTATTTGAATCAAAATAAATCGCAGCAAAAAGAGCTTCAAAGGCGTCCGCCAAAATCGAGTCTTTATCAAACCCGCGCGAACGAAGCTCTCCGCGCCCCATGAACAAAAACTCTCCCAGAGTTAGTGAACGAGCGAGTTCAGCAAGCTTTTCTTCATTAACTAGAGCTCCTCTCAGTTTTGAGAGATCGCCTTCGTGATGATCTTTATAAAGGTGATAAAGATTTTTTCCAACAATAAAGTTGATGAGTGAATCGCCTAAAAATTCCAGGCGTTCATTTGAGTGCAGTGTACTCTCTTTCATCTCATAACAAAAAGTTGATTGAGTGAGTGCGAGAATCAAATACTTTTTATCTTTAAATGTATAATTAATTTTTTTTTCGAGTTGAGCAAAAGAAATTTTGTGAGAAATAATATGATGAAGTTCCGATTGATCGAATTTTTTTAGTGACGCTTCGGAATAAAATGCATTAAGCCATGAATGTGTATCAGGAAAGCGGATGCTCCCATCTTCCTGAGTTTCTTGATTAAAGGTCGTCTCTTGCACGGCTTAGCCTACTGATTATTTGAATGTTTTTATCTCAGCGCGTTTTTTATCACTACTCATACGCGTTATCAAGATTCTCTTTTTTGGTTGTTAATATTTACCAACTAAGATACTATGCCCGCGCTAACACTTTGAAATGACTCTTCACACACACACTTTTCCGAGAGAGACGAAAGAACTATGAACACAAACACCACAGAATCTACTGTCCAAACCCCGGTTTCAAGCGCCCCTCTAAACCCAGAACTTTTCGAGCTTCAACAAGAGTTTTACCGCAACCTTAGAACTCAGGGAAAAAGCCAAAACACACTTAAGAACTACAAAACAGACCTAGACTGCTTTAATTTTTACCTAAACACTGAGTACGCTTCAGTTGAAGTAAAGAACTTCGACCAAGCGCTAGTGACAAACTACGGAAAGTACCTGGAAAACAAGTACTCTTCTGACAACTCAAGAAGAAGAAGAGTTCAAGCTCTAAGAATCTTCTTTGATTTCCTTTTAAACAAATCACTGGTGTCTTCAAACCCAGTTAGAAAACTTCCAACTTCACCGAAGTTTTTAGATATCCCGAGACCAACTCCATTCATCGACGTAAAAACTCTTTGGACTTACCTAGTTGAAGAATCTCACTCTCAGGATAAAATCCAGGAGCTTCTTTCTAAAAGAAACCAGATTCTTTTCCTTCTTATCTTTGGAGCAGGGTTAAAAGTTTCTGATCTTTCAGAACTTAAAATGAGCGACATCACGATCTCTAACGGAGAGGCACGTGTTCTTATCCGTCACCCAAAAAGAGATGCTTATACAGTTGTTCTTCCAAAAATCTTTGAAAAAGTTTTTGCTGACTACCTAGCGATCCTTGATGAAATGAAAGCTAAGTCACAAATCACATTTGATAACCTTCTCTTCTACGCTAACCCATACAGAATCATTTCTGGTGGATTATCGCCAAGAGGGATTGAGATCATTTTCGAAGACTACAGAAATAAACTCATGATCACTCTGACTCCAAAATCACTTCGTCAGGCGTGTATCTTCAAGTGGATTCAACAAGAAAAGAGCGTAACACTTATTAAGGAATGGCTAGGACTTGCTCCTTCTTATGACCTTAAGCTTTACCTGGAGCACGCTCCGAATTTCCTATACAACGAGGAAATCCTGGAAGACATCTACTCTAACTACAGAAAACACTAAAATAAAAAGGGCCCGTTTTTCGGGCCCTTTTTTTTAATCGTCTAATACTTTTTCACCACTCGCTCTTCTAGGTCTTACTTCTTCCGGCCTATCGTACACCGGAAGCCCCACATCGTGATCCATATGCCAGCGGTCAAACATCAAATCATTCTTATCAATGCGGTAGAAATCTAATTCTTTGTCGATATTATCTAAGCGGAAGGCCAGCTCGCGCTGAAGCTTAATCTCATCATTTTTGCGCGAGAGTAAATCATCCAATGCTTTAATCTTCGCTTTTTCAAGTTCAGCAATCTGGCGGTCGTAATCAGCGGCCGTCTGCACTTTTCTTTCTTCAAAGTTCCAGATCCCATTGTTGATATCGTTGAGCTGAACCATGAAATCTTTTTTCTTATTAATTAAACTGGCGCGGTAAACAGAGGCTTCGCGCACGCGTTCTGCCAGCTTCTCAGAGTGCATAATCAGCGCAGTCCCGCGTCTGAAGTACTCTTCCTTGGGAAAACACGGGAATAGCTCTTTGGCATACATGACAAAGTAATCCGGCTCAATACTACGGACGTAGCCCTGACAGTAATCGCCTTCTTTGTTGTTTTGGATTTTAAACTCTACTAAATCCCCGGCGCGGAAAAATTTTACGTTCTTATTTTCGCTGGAGATCTTAACGATTGAAGCTGTGGCATCACGGTCAGTCACTCGCCCGGAAAACATCGTATAATCGGCCTTAACATCGTAAAAAGAATCGGCCCCAATTACCAGCGTCTCTTTTTTAATTTTGTTTTTAGGCTCATCTCTGACCGTCAGAGAATGAAGCGCCTTCGACTCAATAGCAAAGGATTCGTTAATTCCAAGGATTAAAAAACTAAGCAGTAATGACTTCATACATAAGATTATAACCTACTTTTTTTTCTACCCCAGTGGGAAAAAAGCTTTCCGAAAACACCCACCGAGCGTACTCTAATGGCATATTTTTTAAACCGGAGGATTTATGGAATTTTTTCTAGACACAGGAATTATTGCTGAAATTAAAGAAGCAGTTTCGTTGGGTATTATTGACGGAGTCACAACTAACCCATCTCTGATTGCTAAAACCGGACGCAAACAAGAAGACGTTATCCGCGAAATCTCTGAGATCGTTGACGGTCCAATCTCGGCGGAAGTTATAGCACTTGACCTGGATGGTATGATTAAAGAAGGTGAAGAACTGGCAAAGATTCACAAAAACGTGGTGATCAAGCTTCCTCTCACTGAAGCGGGAATCGCAGCTTGTGCTCACTTCACAAAAAAAGGCATCAAGACAAACGTCACACTTTGTTTTTCAATGAACCAGGCCCTGCTGGCAGCTAAGGCCGGAGCAACTTACATTTCTCCATTCATTGGACGCCTGGACGATATCGGACACAACGGAAACGACCTGATCGCTGAAATCCGCCAAATGTATGATAACTACGGATTCAAAACAAAGATCCTGGCGGCATCTATCCGCCACTCGGCACACGTCAGAGAAGTCGCCTTAATTGGGGCAGATGTAGGCACAATGCCTCTTTCTGTTATCAAGTCGCTCTATAAGCACCCCCTAACTACAAATGGTTTAGAGGCGTTTTTAGCAGACCACAAGAAGGCCAACACTAAGTAATCCCAAACTGGGGCAAAAATTAAGGTTTTTGCCCTAAGTTTCCCCCCTTATTGCCCGATAATAGAGCAATGAGGAACCTGCTTTTTCTCTCCTTATTCACTCTCTTGTTTGCTGCTTGTAAAAAGCAGACAACGACCTCTCAGTCTGCCCTGGGTAGCAGTGGATCAGCATGCCTTATCGGGAAATGGAGTGACTCTTCCCTTCCTCTGACTCTTAAAATGTCTTCTGATTTTTCCGGCGATATTACAGCGGGTATGATGGTCGGAGGGCTCAACCCTCTCGAGCAGATGGCGAAGGTGTGGAATGATGCTGTAGGTGGCTCTAAAACGCTTATTACAGTGCCTTTTCCAATTACCAATAACTCAGGCTACTCAACAACATCGGCCTTCAGAGACAGTGAAATCGGAATCTATAAATCCCCTCAATGGTTTTCAAACGTTCAGACAAACGTTATCGCTATCACTCAGTACTACGGCGTCGTCACTAGCAGCGCAGGCCTTGGCCAGTACGTGCAGCTGACTCACGCAGATATCATCGTTAACTACCGCGACTACGCTTCAGACCTGGTGATGGCAAATGCCATGTACCAAGTGGATATGGACCTTCCGACAGTTGTCCTGCACGAGATGGGGCACTTACTTGGTCTTTGTCATGAATCGACAAAACCTTCCATCATGGCACCCTACTATTCAACGACTCAAAGAACTGTTCAGAATTTTGATAGGACTCGCATTCAAGACATCTACATCAACAACTACATTAGCGGCCTGAGCGCTAATAGCACTAACGCCATCAGCGTCCCTGAAGGAACAGAAGTCAAAGGGATGATTGAGCTTCATAAAGACGGGACTTGCGCCCACTATGAGAATGGTAAAAAGGTCTATGAACACCACCTGGATCTTTCTCGCAAACCAGACATAACAATGTTCAAAAAGCACAAATAAAAAAGGCCCTCTTTCGAGGGCCTTTTTATTTTAAAACTGTATTTAAAAATTACTTTTTAAGTGCGTTTTTAATTGCTGTGAATCCAGCAAAGTCAGTAGCTGCGATTTCTGCAAGCATTTTTCTGTTAAGAGTAACATTGTTTGCTTTTAGAGATCCGATGAATTTTGAGTATGAAGTCTCAAGTGTACGAGCTGCTGCTGCAATTCTTACTACCCATAGCTTTCTCATATCTCTCTTAAGTAGTCTTCTTCCTACGTAAGCGTAGTTAAGAGCACGTTTAACAGTTTCAGCTGTGTGCTTATATTTTGTTCTACGGTCAAAGTGAAAACCTTTTGCAAGTTTTAGAACTTTGTTTCTTCTTCTTCTAGCTTTAAATCCTCTACGTACGCGTGCCATTTTCTACTCCTGTAACGATCTTTGGGGGAAGCTTCTTCTCTTAGGCCCAAAACATCTGTTTTATATTTTTATCTTCTAATTAGAATGCGTATGGAAGCATTCTTCTAACTTTTTCGTGCTCTGATTGGTGAACTAGAGCTGGTCCACCTGCTCTGTTCTTTCTTTTTTGGCTCTTAACTTCAAGCTTGTGTCTTAGACCACATCTGCTTCTTTTTACTTTACCTGTACCAGTTACGCTGTATCTTTTCGCAGCTGATTTTCTTGTCTTCATTTTTGGCATGAAATACTCCCAACATTCGCTATATCAACGATCAATTTATAAAATAATGCATTAAATGCTTTTTAAAGCAGGTATAAATATCAATAAATTCATACCTTGTAAAAGACTTTCTTAGTCCTTTTTAGCTTTTTGTTCCGAAGCAGCAGGTTTCTCATCCGCTTTCTTCACAGGTGGCTTCTTAGTCGAAGCTAAAATGGCGATAATTCTATTACCCATCATTTTTGGCTCAGACTCGATAACTGCACCCATTTCAACAATTTGGCCGATGATAGCTTTAAATTTCTCCATTCCTGCATCGCGATATGACATTTCACGACCGCGGAATTGCATAGAAATCTTAATTTTATCACCTTGGTCTAAGAACTTGCGGCAGTGATTTAGTTTTGTATCTAAGTCACCTTGCTCGATATTTGGACGTAGCTGAACTTCTTTTAACTGGATAACAATTTGCTTTTTCTTAGCTTCTTGAGCTTTCTTTTGAAGCTCGTACTTGTACTTACCGAAGTCGATAAGCTTAACAACCGGAGGTTGAGCTGTAGGGCTCACTTCAACAAGATCTAGGCCTGCTTCATCAGAAATTCTTCTTGCTTCGGCCATAGAAACAACACCGTATTGGTGACCGTCGTCCCCTAGTAAGCGGCATTCAGGAATCCTGATTTGCTCGTTAACTCTTGGACCTTGGTTTTTGTTTGATTGGCGATCGCGGTCGAATGATGGTCTCTGGAATGAACCTGGGCTCTGGTTGTCTTTAATAATTTACCTCTGGATATAGACCTTCTAGTTATTTAGAGTGTCCTTTATTTTAGTAATGCTACGAATGAATATAATCTTTTTGAATAAAAAAATGAAGCTCTAATTTAGGGCCATCCAAAACTATGTGGTAAGTGTCATTTATGGCCAGGTTACTTCCCTTGATGACTTGCTGGGCCTGAACTTTTAAGGCAGAAAAATCCACCTTGAAGGCTTCCTCCGGCGACTCCCAAACCAGAGTTGCCTGGGCCTCTACGTCAAAAGTCGGCAGGTCCGTCTTGGGAACACCTACGACTTCTAAAAGAAGCCTACCCTTTCCGGTTTTGGTGCTTATTTCTACGATGCTTTTTTTCCCGACCAATTGGTAAGTTGAGTCCGTCAGGATTCTTTTTTTAAGTGTCTGGTCTGCGTCCATCCACAGGCCGAGGTCGCAAAGCTCGCCGCTGGCGATAAAACGCCGCCTCTGCCAATTAATTTTTTTTAGCTTGATGGCGGCCATATTAATTTAAAAGATTGATAGAGAGTTGCGAGCTTAAATCCGATTCCACTTTTGTCAGGACTTCAACCAGTTTCTGGGAATCCGTGACTGCATAATAACCGCTGTTGCTTGCGACGATGCCAGTGTGAATGAAATACTGCAAACTCGATTTAGAAAGAGGAACAGAGTAACTTTCAGCGTATTTAATAATGCGCTTAAGTTTTCTTTCACTCTCGAAAACTTCTTTATACTTCTTTAAGAAAGTCTCCATTTTGAAGCCTTCTTTATACTCTTTAGAAAGTGCCGTGAGCGTCAGACCACAAACGTAGTAAGCTTCCATTAAGTAGTTACAAGCGCGCGAGAAAAGACTCACTTTCTGCAGGATCTGATAAAGCTCCTTATGAGAAAGCTCCATACACTCTTCCAGCGTCTTTACTTCTCTTCCGACAGCATCAGAAACGATATCAAGAGTTGATGTTAAAAACTCTTTTACCGTTGGAAGATAGAACTCATGCATTAGCTGCTTTCTTTGAGAGATAAAGAACTTCTTTAGGTCATCGACGTTGGTGATGTGCCCTGAAAACAGGTTAACCCATCCCATGTTTACAATCCACGGAACTAAGAAATGGTGAAGAACCGTGTTTTTGAAATAAAGAATCTCTTTTCTTGAATCGTCTTTAATCGAATAAAAAACGTGGTTTCCATTCGGGTTTCCGATCGCTTCAACTTTTTTATTTCCAATTAAGATATCAATTGATCTCTCCAGTGATTTTTCTAAATTATCCGGAGTGATTGAATCCGTGATCGGCACATTAAATTTCTGGCAGTAAGCGACGATGTGGCGGGCCTTAGAGAGAATTTCTTCCCACTTAAGCGCTCCTGTCGGCTCATCTAAAAGAATCATCGCCAGAAGTGACGTTGGAGTCACACGCATATTTTTCCCGACCTCTAAAAAGCATTCAAAAGCAAGCTTCTGAGTCTGGGTTTTCAGGTTGTCCATATCGACAGGTGGCATATCTACCGGATGACCGACATTGATGTGCACATTCCCGAACTGGTATGAAAAAAGCCTCACCAGACCAAAAACCTGGCCGGCACTTTCTTTTTTCTTTTTTCCACCTTCAAGCTCACGCACCAGGGACTTTTGCTCAGGAACGTATTCGTGAACAATCGACACCGGGATAAACTTTAGTGGCATCTTGTTTTTTTCCGGGATGGCATTATGAGCTTCAATCAGCATTTGATACAGACCGTATCTTGGCGGCAGAAGCTTTCCAGTGCGCGATCTTCCTCCTTCAAAGAAAAACTCAATTGGATTTCCCTTCACCAGCATGTAGTGAAGATAAGCTTCAAGAGTTAACTTATAAAGGATGTCGTTGGCGAATGTTCTTCTGATGAAAAAACATCCTGAACGACGAAACAAGGGCCCGATCGGGAAAATATTCAGGTTATTTCCACCCGCCACAAAAAGTGGCGACTGGTATTTTTTAAAATAGATATAGTTAATCGCCACGTAATCAGCATGCGACTGGTGGTTGGGAACTAAAACGATGTTATTTTTCAGCGACAGCTCTTTTAAGTTGTTGCCGTTATCGTTGAAGTTGATCCCATCATATAATTGCGACAAAGAGGCATCGAGAAATTTTTCAAAAGTTTTTAAGAATGGAAGCGAAAGCTCCGCTCTGATTTCTTTTAAGTTTTTGATCGCTTTTTCGCGCTCTTCTTCCTTATTGGCAATCCTGTCTTTAAGCTTGGGATAATTTAAAACAATTTCTTCCATCTCTTTGAAGTTATCAAAGAAACTAGGGATCCCACCAATGAGACCGCCAAGTTTGGCGAAGTTTCCAAGCTTAGAAAAATCCATTATCTCACTCCGTGAGGTTTTGATTCACTCATTCCCGATGCTGTCATCTGGATAAATAGCGCTGCTTCTGACATCGCTTTAATGTTATCGACACCAATGTAAGTCATTCCTGAACGAAGACCTCCCATCAGCTCGTTAATCACGTGAGACACTGGCCCTTTAGAAGGAATCATTGTCGATTCACCTTCTGCCGCCATCCCTTGAGGCATTTCTCCGCGCCAAGAAACTTGCGCTGCTTTTGAGGCCATTCCTCTATATTGTTTCATTCCACCTTTTAACTCACCTGGAGTTTCAAACGTTCCTGAAACAAGAGATCCAACCATAACTGAAGAAGCTCCGGCACAAAGTGCTTTTACAATGTCTCCAGAATTTTTTAATCCACCGTCGGCAATAACCGGGATTCCGTGTTTTTCAGCAACACTTACCGCTAGAGCGATGGCCGATAATTGAGGAACACCGTGACCAGTAATGATACGAGTTGTACACATTGACCCTGGACCGATCCCTACTTTTACCGCGTCAGCTCCGCGCTCAATCATTCTCTTTACACCATCAGCAGTCGCTACGTTACCTGCGATAACGTCGATTTTTGGGTGTTTCTTTTTTAAGTAATCAAGTGTCTCAAGCATCATAATAGAGTCGCCGTGAGCGATATCTAAAGTGATGATTTGAACGCCGGCATCCACCAGCATATCTGCTCTTTTAATTCCTTCTTCTTTAACCCCAATACTTGCAGCGATTGGCGTTTTAAGACCTTTTTCTTTTAAGTATTCCTGGATTTTTTTAACCATGGCCACTTGTTCAGTCTCATTCATGAAACGGTGAAGAGAGCCAATCCCTCCAAGACTTGCCATCGCACAGGCCATTTCTGTTTCAGTGATGGTGTCCATATTGGCCGTGATCACTGGCAGATCGATTTCATAATTTTTTGTAATTTTAGTTTTTAAAACTGGATGTTTTCTCGATGAAACTTCTGAGTAGCGAGGCACTAATAAAACATCATCAAATGTTAAACCGATTCCTCTATTTAAAATTTCTTTTGGACTAAACATTAGTTCCATGGATTCTCCTATGAGCGTTAAAGGGTCAAAAAAAAGAGTACATTAGAGAATAAAACCGACGGAACTTGTTGGCAAAACTTAATTTGTGGCCATGCGGGCAAAAACGATGGGAAGGATGATATAAAGGATGGTGTCACGCACTAAATAAAAAAGAAAGAAATATACGAAGGCCTTTGGTCCCTTTTCCCAGAGCTTTTCCAGCCCCAAATACTGAGCCTTTTTGCTCATGGCGATCATAAAGCGGCTTTTTCCGTAGTGCTTAATGAAAAAGGTGATTGATCCATCGACTTTTTTGTCGAAGGCCAAAAATGCGCCTTTTATTGGCGTATATAAAGTCTGAAAGATATTCATTAAAGGCACCTTATCACAGAAAAAATGATAAGAAAAAAAGATTAAAACCTACATTTTTATGACAATTTACAGGCTTTAGAGAGCTATAACTAGTTAAGACTATGATTACCAATTTAACTGTCATTAATTTAAAGGCAAATTCGCACGCGAGCCCATCAAAGGGAGACGTGTTCGTTTTAAAGACGTGCCAGCGTACCCTAGTTATGGGACTTGGTGAAGCACCTTTTTTACACCTTCGCGAAAACGCGCTTAGAGAAGATGTCATTACCGACATTTTTGAAGGTCAAGACGCCTACGTTTTTTTACTAGAAACAATCTGCGGTCTGCGCTCTGAAGTGGTTGCTGAGTACGAAGTTGTCGGCCAGTTTAAAGACGCTTACCAGGAATTCCTAAAATCTCCTGAAAGAAACAATCACGTCATGATGGTTCTGGAAAAACTTTTCCAGGACAATAAAAAAGTCAGAACTGACCATTTAACTGAGATTGGTCAGCTTACATACGCAGGAATCGCCAGAAAACTCATTCATACGGCCGTGAGCGACGGAGATGTACTGGTTTTAGGTTCGGGAACTCTTGCCGAAGACCTGATTAAACTTTTAAAGAAAAAGCACAACGTGTTTATCTCTGCCAGAAACGACGCGCGCGTAGCGGAACTTTCGTCGACTTATGGGCTAGAGAGCATCGCGTGGGGCGCAAAAGACATTTACGCTCGTTTCCCTTTTATCGTTAACACTATTGGAGCAGATGAAGTTCTTTTTGATGAACTCTTCTTCTTGCAATTTTTCGGTTACAAATATCACACTTCTCCCAGAGCACAAATGAAGCTCTTTATTGATCTTGGATCTCCCTCTGTGATAGAAACTAGTCTCACAGAAAAAGATGGAGTTCTTCGTCTGGAAGATATTTTCAGACAAAGCGCCAAGCTCAATATCGAAAAGATGGAAAAGGTAAATAAGGCGAGATCAACAATCGCTTCCCTTGCCGAAAAACGCGCAAGGCCTACTCTATCTAGCACACCATTTGATTGGGAGGAGTTACAGTTTGCCTACTCACTATAAGATCGGAACCAGAGGGTCACTTCTTGCCCTCACTCAATGTGGACAAGTCAAAGACGAACTAGAGCGCTTAACCGGCGATACTTTCGAATTAGTTGTCATTAAAACTCAAGGTGACATTCAAACCTCACAGCCGCTTTGGCAGATGAGTGGAAATAACTTCTTCACAAAAGAGCTTGATGAAGCACTTTTAAATGACCAGGTAGACCTGGTGGTTCACTCACATAAAGACCTGGGCTCTCTTCGTCCTGAAGGGATCACGCTGGCCGCTGTGACAAAAAGAAGTTTTGCTCACGATATTCTTCTTATTAAGAACGAAACAATTCCTACGATTAAAAATAGAGCTGAGTTAATTATCGGGACATCTTCGCCAAGAAGAATCGTCAATATTGAAAAGAAACTGGCCGACTATCTTCCAAAAGCAAAAAACGTCGTTGTAAAAACAAAGATGCTTCGTGGAAATATCAATACACGTATCCAAAAACTTCGCGATGGTGAATACGACGCTATCGTCTTAGCTCTTCCGGGAATTGAAAGACTGGCTCACACGCCTTCTTCAAATGAAGAACTAAAAAGACTTCTGGATGGAATCAACTTTATGATTCTTCCTCAGACAGTCTTCCCTTCTTCTGCTTCTCAAGGAGCACTGGCGATTGAGTGCAAACTCAACCGCGCTGATAACGGAGAGCTTTTAAAGAAGCTTGCGATGGTTCAGGATGCGCGCACGAAAGAAGAAGTTGTTCGCGAAAGAAAGGCCTTTAATGAATACGGCGGCGGATGCCACCTTGCGGTTGGAATCAACGTCAGAAAACTTCACAGCTCTAAAGGTGAATTTTTCCTTCATAGCCACCAAGGCCACTTAAATGGCGAAGACGTGGCGCTGTTTGAACTTGAAGGACGCTCACTTCCGGCCTTTGCGATTGCTCCAAAAGTTTTTGACGGGCATCCGGCAAATGATGAGCTCATTACGAAAAAAAATATCCCGGTTACATTAGACCAGGGACTGCATCTTTATATCACTAGCAAATACTGCTTTGATGCGATCGCTGGAAGTAACCCAAAATCACTTTGGGCCGCTGGAACAAAAACAATGAAAGACCTGGCCGCTCTTGGCTTCTGGGTTAATGGGACTGCTGATGGCATTGGCGATGATGAAGTCGAAAACCTGCGCTCATCTCGTGCGGCTGGAATCATGATCGACACCAAGGCCCAGCTGATTGTTTTATCTAATGATGAAGCAAAAAGCACACTGACGACGGCAGAAGTTGTGGCGTGCTACAAGCGCGAGATCAATAAAAACCTAAGCGCTGAGTTTAAAGCAGAGATTTTAAAAACAGAAGTCTTCTACTGGACAAGTTACTTCCAGTACCAGGCCTATATTTATCACTTCCCGGAAATCAAAGAGCGCATGCACGCGTGTGGGATCGGCAAAACGTACGATCTTTTCCGCGCAAATGGAATCGAAGTTCTTCCGATGGCCGGAATTGAAGAATTTAAATCATGGACGAGAGTCTAAAGGAATACATATGTCGAATATTCAATCTGATCTTTTTTCTAAATCAAAAACATTAGTGCCTGGTGGAGTTCACTCACCAGTAAGAAGCTTTAAGGGTCTTCATACAACACCTCGCTTTTTTAACAGAGCAGAAGGCGCTTATATCTACGACGTAGAAGATAAAAAATACGTCGACTTCTGTATGAGTTTTGGACCACTCATTCTTGGTCACAGACACCCAAAAGTTGAAAAGGCCCTGCACGAAGGTCTTGAACGCGGATGGAGTTATGGAGCTTGTGAGCCCTACTCTCTGGAGCTTGCTGAGTTTCTTCTAGGAAAACTTCCTCACGTTGAACAACTTCGTTTCGTTAACTCTGGAACAGAAGCTGTTATGACGGCCCTTCGCCTTGCTCGTGGAGTGACGGGAAGAAATAAAATTATTAAGTTTAACGGCTGCTACCACGGACACGTGGATTCAATGCTGATTAAAGCTGGTTCGGGATTAGCTGGAGAAGCTGAAGCTTCATCTGCAGGTGTTCCAGAAGGTGTTGCTCACGATACACTTATTCTTGAACTTGGTGACACTGAAGGATTAAAACAATGCTTCATCGATCACAAAGACCAAATTGCGGCAATCATTATTGAGCCTCTTCCGGCAAACAATGGTCTAATGGTTCAGCCAAAAGAATTCCTGCAATTTTTAAGAGACATTACAACTGCCAATAAAGCACTTCTCATTTTTGATGAAGTTATCTCTGGTTTCCGTGTTGCTTTCGGTGGAATGGCCGAAGTGACAGGAATTAAGCCAGACATCGTCACACTAGGAAAAATCATCGGTGGTGGTTTACCGGTTGGAGCGATTGGAGCTTCAAAATTTATTATGGAGCACCTGGCGCCGATTGGAAAAGTTTACCAAGCGGGAACTCTTTCGGCGAACCCTTTAGCAATGGTTGGTGGACTTTCAACTCTTAAAGAGATGACTCCTGAGTCTTACAAAAAAATTGAAGAACAAACAAAAAAGATCACGACTCTTTTAGCGAACTGGATGAAGACGTATAACAACGGTCAGTTCAATATGTTCCAGATCACAACCTACTCTTCTTTATTTTGGATTGTACCAAAAGAGAACGTAACAAAGATCGCTGACATCCCAGCCAACCTAACTGAAAATTTCAATAAACTTTTTGAAGTGTTATTAGACCGCGGGATTTACCTGGCGCCAAACGCTTACGAAGTGGGCTTTGTGAGTTTAGCTCACGACGATACAGTCGTGGCCGATATCGCCAAGAGACTGGATATTAAACTTTAATGAACATTAAAAACCCATTCTCCCATTCATCAAAACTCCTTTTTACCCTCTCATTACTGTGGGCCGGAGTTCTTTTGATGATTGGGGCATGGTGGGTTTATATCATGATCAACTTTGAGAGTTTTCTAGGCCACGCAGACAGACCGCGCATCACTAAGATGCTCGCCTGGGAAGGTGGAAGTTTCCTGGTACTCTTAATGCTTCTTTCAATCTCTCTTTTAGTTCTCTATTTAAAAGACCAAAGAAAGACAAAGTCCCTACAGGCCTTTTTTGCTAGCCTGACTCACGAGCTAAAAACTCCACTGGCAAGCATTCGTCTACAAGGTGAAGTGATTAACGAGATTTTAGAATCAAAAAATGACCCGACGTTAAACAAGCTTATCGGGCGCCTGATTGCTGATACGACAAAGCTTGAGACACAAATGGATAAGATCCTGCAGCTTTCGCGCATCGAGCGCGGAGGTGAATTAAATCTAACGAGCCTCTCTCTTTTACCTTTTATAAAAAAACTGGCAAAGGCCTGGGTACCTGAACATGAAGTAGAAATCATTGCTCCAGAGGGAAACATCAATATTGATGCTGATGAGTTTGCGCTGGAATTGATTATGAAAAATCTTCTGGAAAACACACGCATTCATACGACGAGTAAAAAAATTCAGATCGTCCTCTCACAGACAGAAGGCAAGGTTCACCTCGCCTATATTGACCACGGGGACTTTAAAGGTGACCTGGAAAAACTGGGGACGCTCTTTTATAAACACAATTCAACCAAGGGTTCTGGGATTGGGCTCTACCTGAGCCAGAAACTTTTAGATAAAATGCACGGCAGTCTCTCAATCACCAAGGCCAACCATGGGCTTAAGTTTGATTTGATCTTTAAAAAGAGTGAGGAGGCCCATGCTTAATATTCTTATTGTTGAAGATGAAGAAAACTTAGGGATCACCCTTTCTGAATACCTTAAAGGTTTAGGACACGGTTGCACATGGGCAAAAAATGCGAAAGAAGCCCGCGAGCTCTTTAAATCTGAGCATCCAAGTGTGATCCTGATGGATATCGGACTTCCAGACGGAAACGGACTAGATTTGGCCCGTGAGTTTAGAAAACTAAGAAAAGATTTTGTGCTTCTTTTCTTGTCGGCAATGAATGACCCTGAAACAAAAGTTGAAGGATTAGAAATCGGCGCTGACGATTACATAACAAAACCGTTTGCTTTAAAAGAGCTTATTTTAAGGTTAAACCGCATCCTTTCAAGCCAAAGCGAGATCAACAAGCTTCCGGAGGAAATCTCCCACGGCGGGCTTAAAATCTGGTTTAAGCGCTATGAAGTTCAGGATGCCCAAGGAAACGTGATCACCCTTTCACAAAAAGAGTGCGCGATCCTGGAGCTGCTCTACACCAAGAAGAACAATGCCGTTGACCGTGAAGAGATCATTGAAAAGATTTGGGGAGAAGACAAATTTCCTTCTAACCGCACTGTCGACAACTACATTGTAAAACTTCGCAAGTGGTGTGAGAGCGATCCAAAAAAAGCTCTCGAAATTCAAAGTATCAGAAGTATTGGATATAAATTAATTGTGAATTAAAGGAATGTGACATGGGATTATTTAACGACCGACTAAAAACAAACGATGGAAAGACTCAAGTGCCAGTGTGGTTTATGCGCCAGGCGGGTCGCTATCACTCTCACTATCAGAATATCAAAAAAGATTCTGACTTCATGACTATGTGTAAAAACCCGGTCATGGCCTGTGAAATCACCATGGGACCAATCCGCGATTTTAATTTCGATGCCGCGATTTTATTCTCGGATCTTCTCTTCCCTCTTGAGCAACTTGGACTGGGATTAACTTATGCCCCAGGGCCAATTTTAGAATTCAGACTTGAGACACCAGCTGATGTAAAAAAATGTAAACTGATTCAGGAATCAAGAGCGTATTATAACTTCCAAAAGGAAGCGACTAAACTTCTTCGCGCTGAACTTCCTCAGACGAAATCTCTTCTAGGATTTGTTGGTGCTCCATGGACACTTTACACTTACGCAGTTGAAGGATCACACTCTGGAAACCTAACGAGCTCAAAAAAAGGTTTCTACGATGGCAGATGGCAAGGTTTCTGTGAAATTCTTCTTCCTGAACTTCTGACAGAAATGTCGGTTCAAGCTGAAGGCGGAGCAGACGCCGTGTGCTTATTTGATACAGCAGTTGGTGAATTAACTTTTAATGACTTTAAAGAATTTGTTCTGCCAATGCTTAGAAAAGTAACAAGTGAATTTAAGAAACTTCACCCAACGAAAAAAGTGGTCTACTACTCAAAGCTCACTCATATGAACTACCTTCAGGAAATCCAGGACAAGAACATCGACGTTCTGGGAATTGACTGGAGAATGGATTTATCAGCTGCGCTTAAAGCGCTTGGAAACGATTACATGATCCAAGGAAACTTTGATCCAAGTTACCTGCACTATGACTGGCCGATTGTTGAAGCGAAACTAGAGCAATTCTGGGCGCCGTTAAAAGACCTGAAAAACCTGGATCGTTGGATTTGTGGTTTAGGGCATGGGGTTCTTCAGCAGACTCCGGAAAGTAATGTGAGAAAGACGGTTGAGTATATTCATAAAAATTTCGTCTATTAAGATTCTGTCAGGAGTGATTGCAAAGTCACTCCTCGCCTTTTTAAGTTTAAATAAATATTAAACGACTAAGCTATTGTATTTAATTCTTTTTCGAATATTGTGTACCATTTGTAATTGACAAGGTTTTTACCGCCTTAGATCATCTCTTCGAACATTTATTATTTACCTCATTTTTCAGGGAGTAATCGTCATGGAAAGACGATCAAGGACTACTTTTGTCTTAAGGCGTTGTCGTCTGTCTTTTTCTCATTATTACCGCTGGTCGATAGCGATTATTCTATTTGCAATACTAGCAACGGGGTTTGCCAAGTCATACCTAGTGAAAGCAAAACCATGTTCGGGGCAACGTGGAACAATTCATGAAAATGGTGGTGGATTCATTGCAGATACAGTCAGAATTATGACTGGCGATCCGTACATTGATGAAACATCAGAAGTTTGTGAGTACGTCACTCTTTATGGTTCCGATGTAAAAATCATCAACGGATCTAAAGTAAGAGGAAGGGCCCATATTGCAGACATCGTCGAAATCAATGAATCTATCGTTGAAGGTGGAGCTGTCATTGATTCAAGAGATGGCGAGTTGGGCATTATCATCAATAACCATTCGCGTATTTATGGAAATGCAAAAATCATTGAAGACATCACTGTTTCAGGATCGAATGTATTCGGTCAGGTCACAGTCAGAGGAAAAGCGAAAGTTACCTCTTCTCAAGTTTACGGACAGGCAAGAGTTATTGACGAAGCTTCTATCGAAAATGCCAAGATCCATGGGAAGGCCCAGATTTCTGGTTCGGCCATCGTTAAATCGACCAGCTCCCTGACTGAAATCTGTGACGAAGTTATTGTTGGTGGCACAAGTGTTATTGAAAACTCAACGAAACTTTGTAAGAGCGTTCCAAGCGCTCCATCTTTAAGCCTTCTTCCAAAAACAAAAACCTTTACAGACGTTCCGGTTGGTGGCGTATCAGATGAAGTATTCTTCACCATCAAAAATGATGGTGCTGTTGATGCAACTAACTGTTCAGCTCTTCAGTTCAGTGGCGATATCAATGAATTTCAGGTCACTCAAAACACATGTACAAATTCAACTCTTATTGCTGAGGGTGGCTCGTGTTTAGTTAAACTAAGAGCAAAACCTCTGTCTTTAGGAACCAAAAAACTGACGATCGCCAGATCGTGCAGTACTGGCGGTAGTGTTTCAACTGAAACAAATGGTGTAAAAGTTGAAGCTGTTGCTTCAAGACAAATGTCTCTTTCTCCATTGAGTGCTGAGCTTCCAGCGACTGCTTTAGGTGTAACAAATCTTATTTCACAAAAATTTACTTTCCAAAACACTGGAACGCTTCCCATTCTTGGTTGTGAGCCTGTTGTGCTTGAAGGTGAAGATGCAGATGAATTCACGATTGTTAAAAACACTTGTGGAACAAACGATCTTCCTCCTTTAGCTGGATCGAATTCAATCTATGAATTCGACAATCCGGCCCTTTTCACTATTTCTGACAGCTCAAAAATTGAATTTGCTAACGGAGTGGCCCGTTTGAAAAAATCGGCCATTACTTCTGATTCTGTTTTTTATGCATCTTACAACAATTCAATCAATGGAGATCAAGGAAACGGAAATCTAACTGCGACACAGGTTGGAGGCGCAAGCGTAAGTAATGGTGCTCTTAATCTTAATGCCAGCGATCTACGTTATGTGGACTACGAAGCTTTAGGAAAAGGTGACTTCCATAAAGTATCAACTTTTCGCTTCCGTTACATTCCAAACTATCAAGGGTCTCCGGCAACTTCTCAGGCGATTTTCACTGTCTTTGAAAATGCTAACTCAAACTTAAATCGCATTCAGCTTCATCATTCAAATACTGGGTTGGTCTCTCTTCTTGCCTACGACCTGGCAGGTGCGACGGCCGCAAGTTATAACTTTGGATCATACAATGCTGTCCAAGGTGAAGAGGTTGAGCTGGAACTCAATATGGATTTCCAAAATGGAGAGACAAGACTCTTTATTAACGGGATTCAACTTGGAAGCACTCTTACAACTCAAATTAACCGAATCGGAACAAATATTACTAAAATCCGCATCGGAAGCACTCGCAATGCTGCCTACACTGCAAACTTCTCAGTTGGTCAGTTCGCTATTTTCAGTACCGTTCAGCATACAAGTAACTATCAGATTCAAAATGAATGGCTAAGATACCCTACGGATCATCCATACATTGAAACATTAGCGGCCATTCCTTATACATCTGCACTTAAAAATTTCGAGGCCATTACAAGAGGTGGCTCTGGAGATCAAGTTCGCTTTGTTATCTCTAATGACAATGGTCTAAACTGGAAATACTGGGATGGTTCTAACTGGTCAAATAGCAATGGCTCATTCCTGCAATCAACGACCGCGAGCCTAGTTAACAATAAGCTTCTTCTTTTAGGAACAAATGGAAATTTAAAGTTCAGGGCCATTTTTCACTCGGCCAATGGTTCAACAACGCCTGTTCTTGATGAGGTTTCTTTTGGCAACCTAATCGGTGCATGTGAAGTTCGTTTAGCCGCTGCCCCTACTTCTGGCGGGCAAAAACGCACAACCCTTTCAAGAAAATGCGAAACGATTGGAGAAGTTAAAACTCTTTCTCAAGCAGTCACATACTCAGCGATTTCTCCTCTTCTAAATGTCATTCCTTTTAATCATCAATATGGAAGTGTAAACATTGGAAGCCCTGCTGGAAATAAAACATTCACCTTCCGCAATGACACTCCAGTGACAGTTCAATACTGTTCAGCCCCTGCAATCTTAGGAGCAAACCCTGAAGACTTCCAGATTACATCTGATTCGTGCGGTTCAAGCCCTCTCCTTCCAGGAAACTCGTGTCAGGTTGTCGTTTCGGCTTCACCACAAGATATTGGGACCCGTTCAGCAACGCTAACAAGAAACTGCTCTCAAGGCGGATTGGCCTCAACTGACATCAATGGATTAAGTGTTTTCGGTCTGGATGCAAATCCTCTTCTTGCCGTTAACCCAGAAGTTGTCTCATTTGGAGATATCCTAATGAATACAACAAGCACTTCAACAGTAGTGACTTTCAATAACATTGGTGGTGGAAACGCAACTTCATGTCAGGTTCCAACAATTACTGGACCAAACGCTTCAGAGTTCTCTATTATTTCTGATTCATGTGCTGGAATGGATCTGCCAACAGGAATTGGCCAATGTACGGTTGTCGTTCGCACTCATCCAACAGGGATTGATCATAGAACAGCGAGCTTAAATCTGACATGTGCTTCAACTCCAACAGTCTCAGCAGTTCTTGAAGTCAATTCAGTTGTTCCTGGACCGACTCCAAATCTTTTACTAAGCCCATTGGCCTTTGATTTTGGACAAGTTCCAAATGGTGGGACATCTTCATCTCATACTTTTACTATTGATAACCTGGGTTCAGGAGCAGCAACGAACTGTTCGAAACCATACCTGACAGGTGCTGATTATTCTCACTTTCAGATTATCAACGACCAGTGTGCTGAAAATAACCTGGCCTCAGGTGCAAGCTGTAACATTGAAATTGCAGCGACACCAACCAAAGTTGGATTAATTAAAAGTACGCTAAACCGCACTTGTATTGTTGGTGGAACAGTTAGAACTTTAACCAACGCTATCACGGCACAAAGTCTTCTTGTTGAACCAGTCCTGGCCATTTCTCCAACGACTCATAACTTTGGAACAGTCGCTGTTGGTAGTCAGTCTTCTCAAACTTTTACTCTTTCTAACTCAGGTTTAGGAAACGCAACTCAATGTAGCGCACCTGTTATCCAAGGAAATACGGCCGACTTCATTCTTCTTAATGACACTTGTTCAACAAATAATCTTCCTTCAATGGGAACATGTTCAGTTGAACTTAAATTTGTTCCAGCAACAAGTGGAAATAAAAACCTGACTTTAAAACGCAACTGTGTAAACGGTGGAGAACTAAGTGCTTCTGTAAGTGCTCAAGCAATTGCTCCTCTGTTGGCGATGACACCAACAACGCACAACTTTGGAAACACTCAGGTTGGAGCGACTTCAACATCGGCCACATTTACTATCACAAACTCTGGGAATGGAGATGCTATTGGATGTACATCTCCGGTTATCACTGGAGCTGACACTGCTCACTTTGCTTTAAGTAATGTGACATGTTCTGGTGGAACTGTTCCTGCAAATGGAGGAACATGCTCTATTGACGTTAGCTTCAGTCCTCTTTATCGATTACCTAAAAATGCTCAACTGCAATTTAGCTGTAGCTCTGGTGGCCTGTTAACTTCTGCTCTTTCTGGAAATGGAGTGGCCCCTGTCCTGGCCATCGCTCCAGTGTCTCACAACTTTGGAAACGTTCCAGTTGGGCAATCTTCTGCTCCTCAGGCCTTCACCATGACAAACTCTGGTGACATTAGTGCCACAGGGTGTAGTGCGCCGGTCATTACAGGTGCAGACAGCAGCAACTTCTCTCTAAGCCTTGTTAACTGTCCAGCTGGTTCAATCGGGGCCGGTGGCAATTGTAGTGTAGAGGTGACATTCTCGCCTTTAACGTCAAATGGTAAAAATGCAACGCTAGAAAGAACGTGTACTAATGGTGGAACACTAAGTGCATCGCTGACAGGAACAGGAAATAGTCCACTTCTGGCCATCTCTCCTTCAAATTCAAATTTCGGAAGCGTTAATGTTGGACAGACATCTGCAGCTCAGACATTAACGATTACGAACTCCGGGAACCAAAATGCTTCAGGATGTTCAGTGCCTTCAATTACGGGAGCTGACGCTGCTCAATTCAGCGTTCACTCAACGACATGCTCGACTGGCTCAATTGAAACAGGAAGCTCATGTGCTGTAGATGTAAAGTTCTCGCCAACATCGAGATCAATAAAAGAAGCAAATATTCAATTAACATGTACGACTGGTGGAAATGTTACTGCGTCACTAAACGGTAAAGGAATTGGAGCTGAACTTGCGATCTCTCCTTCATCTCACAATTTCGGCAACATTCTCGTTGGTCAGACATCGAGTGCTCAAACATTCACCGTCACGAACAATGGTGATGGAAATGCGATCGGATGTACCGCCCCTATTTTAACAGGAACTAACAGCAACAACTTTGCAGTCAGCAACATCAATTGTTCAGACAGTGCCCTTACTCCTGGTGGTACGTGTGACATCGAAGTCAGCTTCTCACCTCTTTCAACACTGGCAAAAAATGCGACTCTTCAGTTTGCTTGCTCGTCTGGCGGAACAATGACTGCCAACGTTTCAGGAACAGGGACTGGTCCAGTTCTTTCAACAACTCCTACCCCAATTAACTTTGGAGCTATTGAAAATGGCGGTCTTTCTGAAGCCCTAACAGTGACTCTGTCAAATACAGGAACTGGTTCAGCTTCTGGGTGTAGCGCCTTTACACTTGAAGGAACAAACGCTGCTGAATTCCAAATCGTTAACGGATCTGAGACATGTGGAAATTCTCTTCCTGTTGGAGATACCTGTACGATTGACCTAAAAGCAAACCCTGTTTCACTCGGAAACAAAACAGCAAGCTTGAAAAAAGTTTGTTCGATTGGAGGTACATTAAGTACAACAATCTCTGCTGTCTCAACTCAATCAGTGCTTTCAGTTCAGCCATTAAGTTACAACTTTGGTGAAATCTTCCTTGGTGCTTACTCTAACTACCAGGATTTTGTAATTGAAAATAACGGGACAGTATCAGCTTCTGGATGTCAGCCTTTATCGATCTCAGGTTTCAACTTTTCTGAGTTTGAAATTGAGAATCCAAATGCTTGTGGAAGCCGCTTAAACCCAGGGCAAAGCTGTATCGCAAAAGTCAGGGCCCATCCAGCGGCCCTAGGACTGATTAGTGCTTCATTAAATCTTCAGTGTAACAGTACAACTCTCTCAAGCACTCTCGCGGCCACAGGGACAACAATCACTGCTCAAATGGCAATCTTCCCTACTGCAAATGAATTCGGAAGTGTTGTGATGGGAACAGGAAGTGCGAGCAGAACTTTCACTATCGTCAACTCGACTGAAGGTAGAGCGACAAGCTGTGACTCTGCAGTTCTTGAAGGGCCAGATGCCTCTCACTTTACAATTGAAAGCAGTACATGTGTTGCCTCAATGGGAAGAAAATCTAATTGTCAGGTCACAATTGTTTCATCTCCATCAACTCTAGGAGCAAAAAAAGCAAGATTAAAAAGAGTATGTGCAATCGGAGGAACAGCAAAAGCAGAACTTTCTGCAACATCAATTACAGGGTCTCCTGCTATTGCCTTTGCCCGCACAACTATCGACTTTGGTGAAATCCCTGAAAGTCAACCTTCTCAGGAACTATATGCCACTCTTTCAAATCAAACAGAGGGAAAGGCCTTTAATTGTTCTGCTGCCACATTAAGTGGAACTCATGCTGCTCAATTCGCGATTACAGAAGACAGTTGTGGAACATCACCTCTAGCTTCAAAAGGTTATTGTGTTATCAAACTTAGAGCAAATCCATCATCTGCAGGTGCAAAAGAGGCCACTCTTACACGTACATGTGGCGTGGGTGGTGTCGCGACAGCTACATTATCAGCAACAGCGACGGCAACTCCAGGTCTAATCATTGCCAACGTTAAATCAATTAACTTTGGAAAAGTTCCAAGTAAAAACTCATCAAAAGTTGAAATTGTCACATTCGCCAACCAAGGAAAGAAAGCTCTTTTAAACTGTTCACACCCTAAGGTGACAGGTGAATATGCAGATCAGTTCTCGATTGCTGAGAGCACATGCTCTTCTGAGTTCTCTTCTTCATGCTCGGTAAAAGTTTTTGCCTCTCCAAGCTCTCCAGGAATGAAATCGGCACGACTAAGCTTTGCATGTGGAAGTACAAGCATGGTTAATGTGCCACTAATCACTGAAGCGACAGCATCAAATACAGCACAAGTCCTTGCAGATAAATCAAGTTTCGACTTCGGAAATGCCAATGTCGCTCAGGCGACGAAGGCCCAGTTAATCACTTGGACAAACCAAGGACCTGGCCCAGTTAGTGGATGCAGTCCTCTTGCAATCACTGGAACAAACGCAAATGAATTTAAGATTGAATCTATGAATTGCTCAGCCTCTTTAAAAGGAGCGAAGGATTCATGTTCAGCCTATATCTCTGCTATTCCTGTGACTCCTGGTACAAAAAATGCTCAAGTTGGTTTCACGTGTACTGTAGGTGGAACAAGCTCAGTTGCTCTTAAAGCTTCAGCTGTAAACGCTCAAAGCTCTCTGGCCATGACTGAAAAAGAATTCGATTTTGGTTTTACCGGAGTCAATCAGGCAAGTAAACCGCACGAATTTATTCTCCTGAATAAAGGCGCCGGACTTGCCAGCTCTTGTAGCGCTCCTGCTCTAACGGGTGTGCATGCGTCTCAATTTAAAATCCTTGAAGACAATTGTAGTGACAGCCTCGCTTCGCAAAGAGTTTGTCGAATTACGGTAGTGGCAACACCAACAAGTGTAGGATTGAAAAAAGCCGAACTCAGTCGTCACTGTGCGATTGGAGGAAAAGCAACAGCAGGCCTAAATGCTGCTGGAAAAATGCTTGATCCAAACCTTAAGTTTGAAACAGATAGAGTTGAGTTTACAAATGTAACTCTAGGTCAAGCTTCAGAAGAAAAAGTCATCGAACTTGACAACCTAGGAGCTGGTCCAGCACTTAACTGTCAGAATCCGGTGATCACTGGTCCAAACGCCAGCGAATTCTCCATTGCAAGTCATAGCTGTACAAGTGCAACTATGAATGCCGGAACTTCTTGCCAGGTTACACTGGAGTCAATCCCTTCTTCATTAGGTAAAAAAGCTGCGACAATCAGCAGAACTTGTACGACTGGTGGAACAGCAAATGCAACTTTAAGCGCAACGGCGATTGCCGGAAAGTCAGCAATTGTTGCTTCAACAACAAGTTTCAACTTTTTACAAGTTCCAATTGGACAATCATCTGCAGTCGCTTTCTTTAAGATCACTAACAATTCAAGCAGTAAGGTTCGTAACTGTGCTCCTTCTCTGGCAGGAACAAATCCAAATGCTTTCCGTCTTCAGGCCAGCCCATACAATGGATGTACGGCTACACTTGACCCAGGAAAAAGTTGTAACCAAGCGGCTGAGTTTAGAGCTTCAGCAATTGGCCTGAGAACAGGTATTCTAAAATACACTTGTACTGTTGGTGGAGAAGTTCAAATTGCCATCGAAGGTCAAGGTATTGCGGCAACTCAGGCACTAGCGCTTACACCAACTGGAATCAATTTCACGAACGTTGCTGTAGGAACTCAATCAAGAGACAAAGTTCTTACAATGAAGAATACGTCCCCAGGTGCATTCCGCGCTTGTGCTGAACCAGCTATCACAGGACCAAATGCTTCTGAATTTAATCTAAGTTACCAAGGACTAGCAAAAGCTTGTACAGGACTCAGCTTAATTCAACCGGGCGAGTATTGTCAGGTCATCGTAGCGGCTGCTCCTGCTGGCTCTGTAGGTGATAAAAACGCAAGTTTAAACTTTAGCTGTCAAGTTGGGGGATCAGTTTCAGCACCTCTTTATGCGCGCGGAGTGCTCCCAGGTCCACCTCAATTATTTGTGCAACCTTCCCTACTTGCTTTTGATTCACTTCAAAAATCTCAGCTTTCACTGACGATTAAAAATGAAGGTGAAGAAGATGCAGAAAAATGTGAACTTCCTGAAATCATCGGAGAAAGTAAAAAAGCCTTTAAGATCGTTTCGACATCTTGTAATGAAGACACTCACCTTTCAGGTGAATCATGTAAGGTTACCATTGCTCCAAGTGCTCCAGTTGCCACAATCGGAAGCCATTCTGTTCTAATCAGAAGAAGCTGTCAGATTGGCGGAGATGTCATGGCCATTGCTCGTACAAACTCAAGCAAGACTGGTCCAGGAGTTGATTACAAACCAATCAAACTTCTAAAAGGTAACGCTCAAAACTGTGTGCTCTTTGACAACGGACAGGTTGAATGCCTGGATACAGGATTAAAATTCAATCTTTCACAAAACAGAACCCCGTCTTCAACAGAATTTGCAAAAGACTTCTACCGCAAAGACAAGAAGACATGTGTAAAAACAATTAAAAACCAAGAAATGTGCTGGGAAAATCTATGAAAAATAAAACATATCAATTGAACTTTTTTTATGAGGAGAAAAGAATGAAACGTCTAAGAAATCGGCTGTCATTAGTGGCTGCAGTCCTATTTCTGTCAGCGCCAGTGATGGCCGACGAATGTGGATACATGCCAGGGTTTAAACATGGAAACGGAGGTGGATTCGTTGCGCTTACGGCGTATGTTGAGCCATCTGTTTATGTTGGGCCGAATGCGAAGGTTTGTGGGGTGAATACAATCTCAGGTAACACAATTATTGATGAATGGGCAGAGATTGATGGGTATGCAACTATTAAAGGAAAAGTTGTTATTCAAGATAGTGCTTACATTGGAGAATTTGCTCATATCGAAAATTATGGGACAGGAAACGGGATACAAATTGCAGGGAATTCTCAAGTTGGAGGAAATGCCGTTATTCTAGATAATGCTGTTTTAAATAATAACATTCAAATCTATGGCCATGCAAAACTTCAGGGCCTCACAACAATGTCAGATACTGCGAAAGCATATGGACATGCTCAACTAAATAACTCACACCTAGAAGGAAATGCCGTTGCTCACGGTAAAATTGTTCTAAATTCAGTATCCATGGGTGGTATGGCAAGAGCTTGTAACGACATAATTCTTTACAATACAGCTATCCCAAAAGGAAATGCTTACTGTCAAAGTAATAATAGATTCTTCAAGTTCTCATCAGGTTCATCAGCTAAGCATACATGTGCAATCATGTCGTTTTCAGACGTTTCAACAACTGGGGACGTTTTATGTTGGGGAGACAATTCTTCAAATCAAATCTCTTCAGATTCACAAACATTTATTGATTCGCCTAGCTTTTCAAGCATGCAAGTTGGAGATGCAACACTCGTAGAAACAGGAGGTAGTCATACATGTGCCATTAGGTTTAATGGCCAGGTTAAATGCTGGGGGAAAAATGACGTCGGTCAATTAGGACTAGGTACCGTATCACCAACGGGAAGCGGTTTTGTTACTGGCATTTCGGGAGCGACTAAGCTTGCACTTGGAAACAAGCACACATGTGCGATTACTCCATCTGGAACTTACTGCTGGGGAAGCAATGAATTTGGTCAACTTGGAATCGGAACATCAGATACAGACCCTCACCCATCCCCAGAAGCCGTAACAAATTTATCTGAAGGACTTCAGAGCATTAGCAGTGGCTTAAATTATACATGTGGGACTCATGGAACAACTGCGAAAGCTAAGTGCTGGGGAGAGCTGTCACAAGGACAAATTGGAAACTCTTCAACACCAACAGCTCTAGAACCTCAATCAGTTACAGGATTAACAGGGTTCGGAAACTTTGCTTTAAAACAAATTTCAGCTGGCCAATTCAGTGTGTGTGCTGTCGATGCCTCTTTTCAAGTTATTTGCTGGGGGAATAATTTCGCTGGCGCAATTGGAAATGGCACAACAGGCGCCGTATTACCTCCTACTTTAGTTGCTAGTATTACAGGAGATAATACAACAAAAGTTTATGTCGGCATGGCAACAGCTTGCGCTCACTCTTCAACAACAAATCAATTATTTTGTTGGGGAAATAACAGTCAAGGTCAAGTTGGGATCGATTCCATTGATTCTACGGTACCTTCACCAACTGAAGTCATTACCGATGATCCAATTTTAAATTTCGGGATGAGTTCTTTAACCCCTTCACTTGTAACAACAACTAACGCTGTCTACTGGTGGGGAGAAATTTTGCTAACTCAAGGGCCAATCGCTTTCAGAAAACCAATTCCGACTCATGACGAATACTAACAATAAGGATTTTTATGAAACATATTGCTTATATAACTCTTTTTAGTTCATTCAATCTCTACGCCGCGACTTGTACTAATACACAGACAGGCACAGCAAATACCCATACCAACGGCGGTGGAACTGTCTATAGCACTGCAACTGTTGCTTCAACAGTTTTCGTTGGGTCTACAGCTGTAGTTTGTGATCAAGCCTCAATCTCAGGAACAGCGGAAATCCGCGATCAAGCAATTGTCGAAGGCAATGCTCGAGTATCTGGTTCTGCTCAAATTTATGGTAGTGCGAGAATTTATGAGGACGCCATTATTACAGACATGGCCCAAGCTTATGGCCAAGCTCAAGTTTACGGTCAGTCAGTACTTCACAACAATGCTTCTATATCGGAGAATGCTCGTCTTTACGGAACAGCAATGATTAGTGATACAGCACAAGTGTATGGACAAGCTCAAGTTTATGGAGCTGCTAAATTAGGAGACTCTGCAAACGTTTATGGGCAAGGAAAAGTTTATGACAATGCCAGAGTTATGTACACTGCACATGTTCTGGGCTCTGCTCAAGTAAGAGGAAATTCTCTTGTAACTGAAAATGCGATTGTAAAAGGAAACACGATTGTCAGAGGCACATCAACTGTGGCCGGTGAGGCGAGCGTCCTTGATCAAAATACAACGATCAGTGACGCCGCTCTAGTCACAGGATCAACTCATACAACAGGAATTGTTAATATTCGTGGAAATTCGGTTGTCGCTCTAGAAGCTGAAGGCTTAATTGAAGGTAATGGAGCAACAGGTGTTTCAATCTACGGCCAATCTCTAGTTTTTGGAACTCCCTATATTGCTGGAAATGTAAAAATCTATGGTAAATCTACTGTTAGAGACAATTCATCCGTTACAGACAATGCTGAAATCTATGGTGAATCTAGCATTGAAGATCATTCTGAAATTGCAGGAAGTGCCAAGGTTTATGGACAAGCTGTTATTTATGAAGCAGCCATTATTGATGGTTCTGCTCAGGTCTATGGGACTTCAGTGGTTCGTGGGGATGCTCACATAAGTACGGGGACTCACGATAGCGTTTTAATTGCACATTAATCGAAAAGGGATTTATATGTATAAAAATATTTTAGCTTTATCTGCTCTTGGTTTCTCTTGCGCAAGTCTAGCTGCTCTAGACTGTGGAGGTGTTCCCGGCTCTTATAATGAGAATGATGCATTTATTGCAGCAACTGCGACAGTTGCGCCAACGGCTTATGTTGGTATCAACGTTGAAGTTTGTGATACTGCTCAGGTGCTAGGATCAGCTGTACTTTCTACAACAAACTCTCAACCTTTAACAATCAGAGGCAATTCAAGAATTTTTGGAAATGCAACTCTTACAACCCTTACTAAACCATTAATTGTTGAAGGGAATTCAAAAATTTATGGAAATGCCGTAGTCATTTCTCAATCTGTTACAGGCTCTCAACTTACTCACACTGTGATTAGAGGACAAGCTCAGATTTTTGACAGTGCCAATGTTAAAGGACTTGTGCAATTTGCTGAAAATAACAAAGTGCAAGTATACAACTCTGCCCTAGTAAGCGGTACAGTCACACTTTCGGGGACAGCTCAAGTTTTTGGGAATGCTACAGTTCGTGAAAGTGCAACTATCGCTGACCAAGCTGTCATTTATGACAGTGCTGATGTTTATGGAAAAGCTCTGGTACAAGGAGCAAGTCAAGTTTATGGAAATTCAAAAGTTTCAGGTAATGCCTTAATTGACAGAGATGCACAAATCTCAGGAACTGCAGAAATTACAGATAATGCTCAAGCCACTGATGTTGTAATGATCGCGGGAAATGCAAAAATAAAGCAGAATGCTAAATTAGCAGATGGCGCTTATATCTATGACGACGCTGTCATTACTGGCGATGCTTTTGTTTATGAAGATGCTCAAGTCTATGGCGAAGCTCACATTTATGGCCATGCAGAAGTTGCAGGAAATGCAAAAATTTATGACAACGCTATAATTCGTGGTCGTTCAAAAATTTATGAATCTCCAATAATTTATGACAATGCTGAAATTAGTGGCGAAGCAGTCATTCAAGGTCAGGCACAAGTCTTTCAGCTAGCAAAAATTTTTGGAAGTTCACAAGTTTACGGACAATCGGTTGTTCGCGGAAGTGCACAAGTTTTCGGAAAAGCACAAATTTACGATAATGCTCAAATTGCAGATCAAGGAAGAATTTCTGGAGATGCAGCAATCTATCAAAATGCCATTATCGGTGGAGACGCAAAAATCTTTGAATTCGGCCAAGTTTATGGAAATGCACAAGTAACTGGAACAACTTCCATTCATGGGACAGCCTTAGTTTATGGAAATGCTGTACTTACTTCCGGTGATTACAAACAAGGAAATCATCTTTAATCAGGAAATAATTTATGAGAAAAACTAATTACATTTTTCTTCTTTTCATTGTGGCAAAAGCTCAAGCAATGGATGTCTATTGTAATGGAGCACCAACAGTGCCTCACACGAACGGTGGAGGAAATGTTGCCTTAACTGTAGTCATTGATCCAGCTGTCTACGTCGGACCAAACGCTTCAGTTTGCGAATATGCAACAGTCTTAGGAAACACTCAAATTGATGATCAAGTGAGAGTCTATGGTTACGCTAGAATTAACGATGGCTCTGTTATTGTTGATAATGCTCAAATCTTCGGAAATGCTTCCCTAACCTCTTCCCCACCAAATCTAGCGATAAGAGTCTCTGACAATGCTTTAGTTTATGGGAATGCCAAAATTTCAGAAGGCGCAACTATAAAAGCCAATGCAAAAGTATTTGAGAATGCAAGAGTTGCAGGAAGCGCAATAGTTGATGAATCTGCCAAAGTTTATGGTAGTGCCTCAATCATTGGGAATGCTCAAATTAAAGGAAATTCAAAAATTCACGGTGTAGCATCAATAGGACAAAATGTTATCACATCCGGAACAACGAACATTTGCGCGGTAAAACAATACCCTGCAAATTCAGTTTTAACAGATGTACTAAATTGTCCTACATCTGCCCAGCTAAATATCAAAAAGAAACTGCGTTGGAGTAGAAATGAAAATTAATTCAAAATTATTTTATATCATCACCTTTTTTTCTTTAAGTGTTCATTCAGCCCATGCATCATCTTGCCCAGATATGGCAACAGGTGGATACCCCCATTCAAATGGTGGTGGATTTGTGGCATCTTCAGCGACAGTGGCTGCGACAGCTATCGTAACAATAAATGCCAGTGTATGCGAATCTGCAGTTGTTTCTGGAAATGCGATTATTGATGGTGAAGCAAGAGTTAGAGGAACCGCTTTAGTTGAAGACAATGCTATTATCAAAGGAAAATCTTTAGTCTATGGGAATGCTCACATTAAAGATAATGCAGTAATAGATCATAATTCACAAATTTATGGAAACGCTCTAATTCAAAACAGCTCGAAAGCTTTAAATAATTCTCAGGTTTATGGGAATGCAACTCTTTCTGGCAATGCAATTGTTTCAGGTTCTGCTCAAGTATCGGGAATGGCACAAATTCAAAACAGTGCCCGCGTTTATGGACACTCGAGAGTTTTTGGAAACTCTATCATTACAAACAACGCTAGTGTTTTTGAAAACGCTTATCTAAATGGATATATCTCACTATCTGGAAAATCAAAAGTTAGCGGTTCATCTCAACTGTACGGAAAAGCAACTCTATCGCAGAGTGCTCAAGTTTCAGGAAACGTCTATGTCAATGGAACTGACGTTTATATTGCAGACGATGCACAAGTTTTAGGCGCAGCCATTCTAATGAATACTGTAAAAGTCTACGGACATGCACTTATTTTTGAAAACAGTAGTTTAAAAGACTCTGTCGAAGTTTTTGGAAATGCAATTGTGGCAGGAAGTGTTGTTATTGAAAACAATGCCAAAGTTTTCGATAGAGCAATTGTTACTGGACAACTGATCAGTAACAACGCTCGAGTTTATGGAAAAGCACAAATCCGAGACAATGTTATTGTAAAAGATTCAGCTGAGGTTTTTGGAGAAGCTCTACTTGCTGATAATGTACAAATCAAAAATACGGCAAAGGTTTACGGCCAGGCCATTATGTATGAAAACGCTTCAGCGAACTCAGACGGTGAAGTTTTTGAAAATGCACAGATCTACGGCGATGCAATTATCTCAAACGGTGGTCGAGCTCATGGGAATGTTACGGTTTACGGAACCGTTATTGTATCAAGTGACCTAGACACTGGTGAGCATCACTTTCAAAACAAGAAAAAAATTATTGGAGTAAAGCATGAAAGCCAACTATATTAAAAAATCGTCTCTTTTAAGCCTTGTCTTCATTGCAGGGATTGCACACTCTGAAGCATCAATATGCCCAGGTATATCTATCGCAGGAGCACCTCATCCAAATGGAGGAGGTTTTGTGGCCTCTACAGCTTTTGTTGCCCCTACTGCAAAAGTCAACGCCAATGCAAGCGTTTGTGACTCAGCTGAAGTTCTTGGGAATGCTATTATTTCTGGAAATGCTCGAATTTCAGGAGAGGCCGTCGTTGAAGGAAATGCCTTAGTAAATGGCAATGCTCTTGTTTATGAAAATGCGCACGTTAAAGATACTGCGACGGTAGAAAACTCTGCTCAAGTCTATGGTTCGGCCATAATTCAACTTAATTCAAAAATTAAGGATAATGCTCAAGTTTATGGAGCGGCTCTTATTTCAGGGACTGACACTATTGTGTCTGACTATGCACAGATATCTGGCAATGCTCAAATTTACGATAACTCGAAAGTTTCAAACTCAGCAAAAGTTCTAGGTAACTCTATTCTATATAACAACTCTTCTGTATCAGAAGATGCTGTAGTTAATGGAAATGTTACGATGTCTGATTTATCTAAAGTGAGAGGATCTGCTCAGATCTTAGGAAAAGCGACATTAAGTCACAATGCTGAGATTTTTTCTACGGCTATCTTAAAAGGGACAGATACCATAGTCGCCGATAATGCAAAAGTACTAGGTAATGCACTCTTGCTCGATAATTCAAAAGTTTATGGTTCAGCTATAGTTTTTGAGAATGCCACCATTAAGAACTCAGCACAAGTCTACGGAAATGCGCTTGTTTCTGGAAGTACCATTGTTTCTATGAATGCAAAAATCTATGACAATGCCGTAGTGAGTGCAAAGCTGATTAGTGGTGATTCTAAAATTTATGGAAAAGCCGAAATAAAAGAAAGTGCAATTGTAAGAAATTCAGCACAGGTTTTTGGTGAATCCGTAGTTAGTGGAGATTCTCGAGTTGTTGGAACTGCAAAAGTCTATGGGCAGGCATATGTTTATGAGAATGCTCTAATAGAGTCTAATGCATTAGTTTTTGGTAATGCTCAGGTTTATGGAGATGCTGTTGTTACAACTGGTGGAGTTGCACATGGTACAGTCTCTCTTCACGGATCTTATGTACTGAATAGTAATTTGGATAATGGCAATTTTGAGTAATTATAGATTGATGGGACTAGGTCGTATATGCAGAATAATAAAATTATTTTTTCACTACTTTTTTTTATTTTCTTAATAAATTCTGAAGCATTTGGAAAAAATGCTACTCAAGAGTGCTATAAGAACAACGTTTTTCCCGATGGGACTTACTCGACTCTTGCAGCTGCAAAGGCCGGTGCAGAATGGTGGTGCGAAGCAACTATTTCGCCATTTTATTGCCGAGGAAATAATCAGCCTTTATGTACAGTTGTGAGCCATTCATGGAAAACAGGCACCAATGGCCAAGAATTATTAGAATATTTATATACGACTGATTATAGATACGTCTGTGCAACTGCTGGACCATGCCAAACTCCAGAAAATCCAAATCCTGATCCAACAGATGATTCTGTTCTGGACGAATTTGAAGTCTCTGCAGACGGTCTTACAATTACATCGAGTAGCGGTTTGCCTGCAGTAGTTAACGGTAGCCCAATGAACTCATGCAGTCCTTCACAAAAAGCATGTGGTGACCCAGTAAACGTATCCACAGGACTTATGTGGCATCAAGATACCGATTTTCACCTAAAGGGAAAAACAACATTAACAGACTTATACTTTCGACGAACGTATATGACTCAGCCGATTTTATTAAGTAATGGACTTGGTAAGCATTGGTTTCACAACTTTCAAACCAAAGTATATCCTTCTAGTGAAAATAACGTAAGTATTCTCCTTTGGGCTGACGAAAATGGTGGAGTTCATGTTTTTTTAAAAAATAGTGATGGTTCTTATAAGAACCCTCCTGGTTTTTTTGGCTCTATGATAGAGTTCTCTGATCGATACGAACTTACTAAAGCAAACAAAGTTAAATTCACCTTCACAAAAAATACTAATATTGCTCCATTCGGTAGCATTGTTACAATTACAGACCCTCATAAAGAAAGAATATTTTTTCAATACAACAATGCAGGACAGCTTTCCTCAGTTGAAACAGGCTTAGCTGGAAAAATTGTTTTCTCTTATAATTCCAACAACTATCTCAGACAAGTCCTAAGAGAAAGAGACAATCTTAGCTATAACTACACTTACGATTCAAAAGGCAATCTATTAACTGTTAAAGATTTTAATGGTCTTGTCACATCCTATACTTATCAATCCTCTATTATCGGCCATCTTGATGGACTATTACTATCATTCACTGATCCGTTAAAAAGAACGACTTCTTTCGTTTATGACGAAAAAGGTCGCGCTATTAGTGAAACTGAACCAGGAAAAGCAACAAGATATTTTTCTTACAACAATTCAAATGATGGAGTTCTCTCTACTACCCTTACCGAGATTGATGGTGCTGTAACTCATTTTGAATTTGACAGTAATTATCGACTTGTTAAAACAATTAATCCTGATGGTTCTATTGAACAAAAAAAGTGGAACTTGAGAAATTTAGTTGAAAATGAGACGGATGCTCTAGGCTATGTCACAAAATATCAATACGATAGCCAAGATAATCTTTCATCTATACAGAGGCCCGAAGATTCTGAACCGACAACCATTACTTACGATCTAAACTTCAATAAGCCCATAGAAATCGTGCCTCCTTCTGGAGTTCCTACATATTTTACATTAGATCAATCAACAGGAGATATCTTAGGAATATCAAAAGATGGTTTATCTCTAAACTACACATATGACAATTTCGGAAACATAGTAACAACAAACAATGGTATCGCGACTTATTCAGATCAAACAAACTCTTATGGGCTAAAGACAATTCTATTCGATGCACGAAACCCCTTAAAGTTATCATATGATATTCGAGGAAGGGTCGTAGTCGGGCAATACGCCAATGGTCGTCGCTTAAATTTTACTTATGACAATTATGATCGAATTATTCAGATAAAAGATAGTAGTGGTCCAACAACTAACAACACATATGATGTTTTAGGAAGATTATTAATAAAAGAAGTTGTCGGTATCAAAAATAAAGAAATTACAAAATATGCTTGGGATATTAGAGGAAGGCTTATTCAAATTACGGATAACTTAGGAAGAAAAACTCAATTTCAATATAACGCTGGAAAAGCATCATATTTAGTTATTGATAAACCTTCTGCTGTTATTGAGCCAGATGGAAAGACGACTGTATTAATATATGACAGAATGCAAAGACTAGTGAAAAAAATCGATGCTCAAAACCATGCTACGAAATTTGAATATAATCTTAGAGGGGATTTAATTAAAGTTATAGATGCAAAAGGTACTACAACCACCTTTTCGTACGATGGCAATAAAAACTTGATTCAACAGGACAACCCTACAGTCTTAACAAATAAAAAAGGAATAAGTACAGCTGCCAGAGAAAAAGTTTATTACACATATGACAACCGAGATAATTTAATAAAAGTTGAGAAAAGCCTAGCCTCTGGACTAGGTAAGAAAACTATAACCACCTTTACCTATGATTTGCACGATCGCCTTATTGAAAAAACAATTCAAAAAATTAATGTTAGCGGGACTATTGAAGACTCAAAAACCTCTAGTTTTACTTACGCCCCTATACTTGAAGCGAATCTTTTAAAAACAGCGGATAACGAAGTTCAAAAGCTTAGTTTTACACACGAGAACCTTCCTCCATTTAAAGTAATCGCCTACTCAACAAGAGCGACAGACTCTAAAAATCCGTTAGGTCTCATAGAAAATGATTTCGTCATTACAAGAGATTTTTCTGGAGAGATTAAAACGTTAAAAAGCATTAACGGTGCAACACTACTCTCTTCTCAATATGATTTAGCTGGAAGACTGGAGAAGATCAGCTCTGGCGATTTCATAGGAAATGGATCAAAGAAGTTTGAAAGTAATATATCCTATGATGATTTTGGACGAAAAATCAAAGTAACAAATTCTGATGGTTTTACACAGACAACCTCATTCGATCAAATAAGTCGAATAACTAATATAAATTGGAGGAATCTGATCACACCCAATAGCGTTTACAATATCTCACAAAGTCTAAATTACGACCTTTCCGGAAACATCACAGAATCTAAACGTGAAAACATAAAAAGTAATTACAAATATGATTCATCTAACCAGCTACTTAGTGAAAACTCTCAAATCTACAATCGTGAGTTTTTTTATGATCAAACAGGAAACAGAATTAAAGACTCTTACAATGGTTTCATTGATTTTATAAACGATTCAATCACTGGTTATAAAAATTCACACGTGTTTGGTACCATATACGCTTATGATTTAGATGGCCTGGGAAATGTTTCAACAATTGTCAACGAACAAAAAAAATTACAGCACGATTTTGAATATAACTTAAATAATAAATTATCAACATTCCAATTATCAATTGGCGTCAATGAAGATTCAATTTTTAGCACCTACTACTATGATGCTCTAAATAGAAGGGTTGCTAAAAACATACAAATCAATAAAAATAATAAAATAACCTCTTTCACCCAATCATATTCCTATTTGGCTTATAGCGAAAATATTTTATTATCAAAGAAAGGCAATGGTGAGATCACTCAATACGTAGATGGTCAAAATATTGATGAGCACTTAGGCGAAGTCACATCCATTGCAGCTAAAAGTTATATAACAGATCACTTAGGTTCGGTGATAAATTCCTTGCCAAGCGTAGATCAGAAAAGCTTTGGAGCTTTTGGTGACATTAATACAAATAATAAATACCAGGAAGCCTTTACCATTGATAAGAATTCAGCTCCTGTGGCTTATGGCTTTACTGGACGCGAATTCGATTTAGAGTCGGGTCTATATTACCTTCGTGCTAGAAATTATGATCCTAATACAGGAAGATTTCTTACGAAAGATCCAATTGGCTTAAAAGGAGGCGATACTAATTTATATCGATATGTTTCCAATCGCCCTCTGCTATTCACTGATCCTTATGGAAAAAATCCAGTACTCATTTTAGTTATGCCAACCTTGGTTTATGAAATTGCTTACGATACAACAAACTTGATAATGGAACTAAGCAAAGGCAAAACCCTCGAACAATCATTTCAAACTGTACGGAAAGAAAGTCCCATTACTGATATCTTCACAACAGGGACCAATATGCTTCTAGGGCAGACTGCTGGAACGTTACAATTTTTTGCAAATCCAGATACTTTTAATACTATTAATAAGTTAAAGAATAGGGAAAAGGATTTGGACAAGCAAATTAAAGAGAGTTGTGAATGAGAAAAATAATAACTGCTTTATTTTTTTTAAATATCGGGATTCTTCCAATTCATTGTATTCTACTTTTACTTAATGTAATAAAGTCTGATGTTTACACTTTTGGCAATCTAGCGACAATTTTTTTATCCATAGGAGGTTCTTTCTATATTTACTTAAAGATATACTCAATTCAATGGTTCGGCGAAAATGTCGAACCGGGAAATTATGCTAATATAGTTATAGGAAATATTATGTCTCTAATTTGCTTAATGCCTGCAACTTTTTTTAATTCTTATCCACTATTGCAATTACTACTCAAATAAGATTGAAATTATTTGCGATGAATATCTTTTCAATAACACGATCTTACATCCTTCAGGTAAAATTCTTCTAATGGTAAATCTCACTAGGGTTTACCATTAGCCAACGTGAGTTCGGCAATCTAATAAAAAGATGATTTAGAACTTCAAATTTGTGATTGGGCAGACAAACTCTTCCAGGCGTTTTTTATAACTTGTCACCATCTCTTCTTCCGATACTTTAGCAAGCTCCCCAAAGCGAGAGTTTCTAAGTTCGGCCACAACATCATAAGGAATGTTTTGTTCAAGGATTTCAAGTCCGCGAGGAAGAACGCTCATCATTCCGTGGTAAGCACGCACGTAGCCTAGGGCCGCATCCTGACGGCCGAAGCCTTCTAAGAAAGCGCAGACGATTTCGCCTTTTTCATCATTAGTTAAAAGTTTGGTTTCGCCTAAGTCTCTTCCCCACTTGTCCATAAATGGACCGACCGGGATTAAGAATTTATTTGAGCGACGAAGACATTTTGGTTGTCTCATCGACATGTGACGGTGGTTTTCTACAGATAAAAACGCTTTGTTAACCTGTCCGGCATAAACCAGGATCGGGTCTTGGGCCTCATTGAGTCTGTGGCCTAATTTATAAATGCGTTTTCTAAAGGGATCGTCTTCTGGCATTTCCCATTGATCGATAACACGGTCAAGGTCGCCGAAGTTGTGGGCCATAAGCGCTGTTGATCTTAAGAAGTTTACGTGGTCTCGTTTTTCTCTTAACTCTAAAAGAAGTTTTTCTTCTTTTTCAGCTTCAGCAAGAATAACGTCGGCCATTTCGCGGGCCAGGTCAAAGTGTTTGTGTCTCATTAGAGCGCAGTAGCCACCAATGGCCACAGAAAGCCATGTCCCTTCGTGAGTGCTCATGACTTGGCCGCGTTCCGGGTTATAAGACTTTCTATTAGTGACTTGTTCGTAGTCCCAAGTCCACGATGCGATGGTGATTTTGGCCATGCGTTCGATGTGTTTTTTAATTTCAGCGTGCTCCCACAATCCTTTTCTGATTTGGTTGTCGACGTCGGTTGGGACAAATGTTCCTGCTGTACTCCAGTGAGCGGCCATACAGATATGAAAGTATTCTGTCAGGTCGATATTTTTTAGAGAGTTTAAATTCTTTTTGTAAAAAACCAGCTTTGCTAAGTAAGCGCGCTCTTTTCCGGTAGTGTCGATTTCACCGTTGAATAAGAAAGGCGCCGTGTTTTGAACGTGGGTTAAAAGAATATTGGGTGCGATGCCTGTAAGCTTCAGACCTGATTGCAGTTGTTTTTTTGCCATAGAACCTGAGAGGAGAAGTTAAAAATAAAAGGCCCCTTCTTTAGAAGGGGCCAAAAATCATTATTGGGCCATGATATTGATACCAGAATCAACGTAAAGAACTTGTCCTGTTACCCCGTGAGATAATCTCGAAGCAAGGTACACAGCTGTTCCACCAACGTCGTCTTGAGTAACGTTCTTTCTTAGTGGTGCTTTTTCTTCAATCACTTTTAAGAAATCTTTTAGACCAGGAACTGCAGAAGCTGCAAGCGTTCTGATTGGTCCTGCTGAAATACAGTTTACACGAATATTTTGAGGTCCAAGATCGTCTGCCAGGTATCTTGTAGAAGCTTCAAGGGCCGCCTTTGCTACACCCATGACGTTGTACCCTTTAAGAACCTTTACAGATCCGTGGTATGTCATAGCGATAACTGAAGCGTCGTCGTTCATATTGTTTTTAAGAGCGTTACATAGACCGATGAGTGAGAAAGCTGAAATATCGCAGGCCATTTTAAAACCGTTGCGAGACGTTTCAACGAAGCGTCCTTTCAGGTCATTTTTATCACCGAAAGCGAGTGAGTGGACAAGAATATCGAACTTGCCCCATTTTTCTTCTACGATTTTTTGGATGCGCTCGTAGTGCTCATCAATCGTTACGTCCATTTCGAAAATAAAGTCAGCGCCCACTTCTGCAGCAAGTGGTTCAACGCGTTTTTGTAGGTTTTCGTTTAAGTAAGAAAGCGCCACTTGCGCCCCTTCAGCTTTAAGTGCTTTTGTGATTCCCCATGCAATCGACATATCGTTTGCAATACCTAAAACTAAGGCTTTTTTTCCAGTCAGAAGACCCATCATTAACTCCTAATTAAACTCTAAAATTTAGTGGGGAAAGAGTAACTTTACTCGCCTTGTCTGTCAAAAAGATAGCCGACTGAGCGCACACTTTTAAAGAACTTCGGGTCTTTAGGGTCGCTCTCGAAGTACTTTCTAAAGCGCACAATGAAATTGTCTAAAGTTCGGGTACTCACGCCGCGGTCATAGCCTACAGCTTTCTCGAGAATCTCTTCGCGAGTCAGGGGCATATTTGGGTGAGCAAAAAAGACTTTGAGGATCTTGATTTCCTGCAAAGTTAAATCGAAATTTTGTGGGCTAGATTTTTTAAATGAATGGGCCTTCAGGTTTTTAAAGTCTACTTGGTGATCACCAAATTCATAGCTTTCGCCGAGTAAGGCAATCTCATCTTCCTCTTGTTTGGCCAGCTCCTCAGGTGCAACTGTATTCCATTCCATGCGAGTTAAAAGACGGTCTACGCGTAGAAGAAATTCATCCAGGTCAAAAGGTTTTGAAAGATAATCATCAACTCCAAGAGAGAGGCATTTGATTTTTTCTTTAACCTGCTCTTTGGCCGAAATAACAAGGATAGGAATCTTCGGATCACGTTTTCTAATCTCAGTGATCACGCCAAAACCATCAATTTCCGGCATCATCAAATCGACAATGACCAGCTCCGGAGCATACTCTCCGTAATAATTTAGTCCCTCAAGCCCATTAAGAGCGTGCAAGACATCGTGGCCCAGCATGCGCAGGTTGAGTTTAATGGCCTCAGCAATATGCTTTTCATCTTCGATGATAAGAATTTTTTTGCCAGTATTTTTTGTGACGACTGCCATAACCTATTTCGTTTCCTTAAAAACAATCCTGAAGATTGTTCCTTTGCCCACCCCATCACTGTGAGCGGTAATTTCGCCCTTGTGGAGTTTAACGATACTCTGGACAATGTAAAGCCCTAATCCGCTTCCCTTTGTAGATCTTCCTACCTGGTAGAACTTTTTAAAGACTTTTTTAAGTTCGCTTTTTTCTAAACCAATCCCATTATCGCTGACATCAATCACTAAACTTTTTTCAATCATCGTGACTTTGATACGCACTAATTTTTCACGGGACTTGTTGTAAATAAAACCATTCGTCACCAGGTTCATTAAAAGCATTTCAAAAAGACCGAAGTCGATTTGCATAAAATAACTTTCTACATCACTTTCAAACTCCACTCTTCCTTCATCAAAAAGATGGGGCGTGTTTTTAATAAACTGACCAATCACTGAAATGAGATCTTCATCTTTAAAGTCGGCCTTGATGTTTTTATCTTCCAGTCTTCCCAATTGCAGGATGCGGTTTACGTTGTCTGAAAGACGTTTGGTGTCGCGCTTCATGTATTCCAGGTAACGAAGCTGCTCCTGGCGCTCAAGCTCGTGGCGGGAAAAAGTCTCCAGGAACAATTGCAATGAAGCAATCGGCGTCTTTAGTTCATGGGTAAAACCATTGATAAAGTTTTGCTGCAATCTATAGAGCTGGATCATCTTTTGGTAGTAGATGTAGATGATGAAAAGTCCTGCGAGGATAACTGATACCAGCAGAGAAAGAGTCAGGATCAATACCCATGTTTCGCTCTGGAAAATCTGCTTAGCATTAAGGTTGTATTTAATAACCACATCTTGAAGCGCCTCGTTGACCTGAAGGTACGAACGAATGTACAAAAACAGCGATAGCGCTAAGGCCAAAAGCGAGAAAATAAAAATAAATAAGGGATGGTAAAACCACCGGGATTTAATCATACTAAAAGTGTTAATGAAGACAGATGATAAGGCAAGGAGCGTATGGAAATAGCAAGCATTCAAGACACAATTGCAAAAAGTATTGACCACACTTTACTAAAACCAGATGCCACTTTTGCTCAAATCCACACGCTAGTCGATGAGGCTAAACAATATCGCTTTTTTTCTGTCTGCGTGAACCCGGCCTACGTGGCAACTTGTGCTGATCTTTTAAAAGGCACAGGCGTTCAGGTTTGTACGGTTATCGGTTTCCCTCTGGGGGCAAGCTCTACGGCCGTCAAGGCCTTTGAGACAGCTCACGCAATTAAAGACGGGGCCGATGAAATCGATATGGTCATCAACATCGGGGCCTTAAAATCACAAAAACTTTTATTAGTTGAAGAAGATATCCGCGAAGTCGTTTATGCGGCCGAAGGAAAAGTAGTCAAAGTGATTATCGAAACCTCTCTTCTGACTGAAGAAGAAAAAGTCCAGGCCTGCCAGATCGCAGAGAAGGCCGGAGCAAACTTTGTCAAAACATCGACGGGCTTCAATGGCGGTGGTGCCACCGTAGAAGACATTAAACTGATGCGTGAGAGTGTTTCAACGTCGGTGAATGTCAAAGCAAGTGGTGGAATCAGAGACCTGGAAACGGCCAAAAAAATGCTGGCAGCAGGGGCAACCCGCTTAGGCACAAGCGCAGGTGTGTCGATCGTTAAGGGAATTGTCTCGCAAGACTTCTATTAAATAGGAAAGTGCCCCTTGGCCTTTTCTTTTAAGGCCTGGCGAACTTCATTTCTATCTTTATAAATTTCACAATCCTTAATCGCGTGAAGACTCAAGAGTTCTTCACGCATATTGCTCTCTGGAGTAAGAATATAGACATCCCCTTTTTTTCTCGCCTCTTCCTGGAAGTTCATCAATTCATTGAGAGCATGACGGCCCATACTCTTAAGTGATGTGAGATCAAACACAAAAGCTTCTCCGCCAATTCTTTCAAAGGTAAATTTCATATCTGAGAGTTCATCCATGTCTGGATTGAATTTTAAATAAACGGCACTGCCCATCTTCACCACTGAAGCCATAAGCTATTCTCCCTACGAGGTCTTAGAAATTTTACTTATCTTACTCCTCTTATCAGGGGATTAAATATGTGGCTGTTTTTGCAGGGGGGACCTTAAGATTAGGCCGCTAAATCGAGTTGTTTTTTTGACAACAAAAATGGGCTACATGTTTTCCTACATATTTTCAAAGAAGTTAAGTGGCAGTCCGCCCTGGCGGTTAAGCCTCTCCATACACTTAGGAGCAATCCCTTCAAACACCAGGAAGCCATCTTCTCTGCGGGCAATAGTTTGAACCAACATTGTTGGCCCCTCCATCCCACACACTTCGATGATTTCGTTGATCACGCGATTGCCTTCTTTGTCACGGCCTAATTGAATGATGAATTGAACAGCAGACGTCATCTGCTTTCTGACGACAGTTAATGGGATTTCAAACCCGGCAAGTAAGAAGAGTGTCTCCATTCTTGAGAGACATTCACTGGCAGAGCTGGCGTGCACGCTAGTCATACTTCCATCGTGTCCAGTGTTCATCGCCTGCAGTAAATCAAAGAGCTCTCCTCCGCGCGTCTCACCGATGATAATGCGATCCGGGCGCATACGCAGAGTGTTTTTAACCAGGTCGCGGGTGCTCAGTGCTGACTTCGACATCAGGGCCTTCGCTCCAGACTCAAGTCTCACCACATTGGGCATATTGATTGTTAGTTCAGGCGTATCTTCAATGGCGATCACTCTTTCATGTTTTGCGATTTCGTTGATCATTAAATTTAAAAATGTCGTCTTCCCTACACCTGTTCCTCCGGAAACAACGATATTTAAGCGCGAGTGAACGATGGCCCTTAAAAATTCGACCCAATGAGGACTAAGACCAAAGACACCTTGATTAGAATCGAAGCTGGAAATAAATTTCAAATACTTTCTAATTGAGATCGCCGGTGAGCCGTTAACAAATGGCTCGTTGATGATGTTGATACGCGATCCATCCGGAAGATTCCCGTCGAGAATCGGATTGTCGCCGTCACACGTCTTCTGGTTCATGTCGGCCACATCTTTAATAAATTGCTTAATATCGGCAGCTGGAAGATTGGCATTGATTTGAATGAACTGCCCGCCTCTTTCGACGAAAACATTTTTCGGCCCGTTGATTAAGATCTCGGTGATACCGTTTTTTTTGCTTAGATCGTTGATTAAGTTCCAGATACTGTTATTCATAATCGCCCTTTCCTATTGGGTAGAAACATCTGTCGTAAAAATATCGGAGTCGTTAATTGAAGCTCCGTAAGTCATAAAATTATTCATCATCTGAGTCTGCTCATCTTTTGAAAGCAAAGAAAAAAGTGAAGCGTATCTCGTCTCACTTTGCAGCAGAGTAAAGAGCCTCTCTTGCCCCAGGAAATGTTCAAACTGAATCAACTGAAGCATCAGCCAATCAATGCGCACTGATTTTGCTTTGGAAAGCTTCATGTATTCAATGTGCTCGTCTTTAATTAAAAGTGGTGTCAGCTCTCTGGTGTCACTTCTCATCTTGATATGAATCAAAGACATCTTGGCATAGAAAGCTAAAAGAAAAGCGCGGTTAAATCCAGCAGGTGTAAAGTGGCGGAGTTTATTTTCGACGTTGATTAAATCGGTAACTAAATTTAAATTTGCAGTCTCTGGAAATCTTCCCGTCATCGCATGCTCTAAAAACACAGCGGCCAGGCGGTTTCTGATTCCAGTCCAGCCCGAGATCGAAAGAATTTTTCCCAGGAATCCATCGGGGTCGATGTCTTTAAAGACTTTTTTAACTAAAGCGTTGAGCTCTTTGTTCTCGTTGATATACATTTCGAGGTTAGTGTTAGCCGCGGTGGAGTTTTGAATGTTGCTTGCTAGCAACCGAGTATAATACTCAGGCAGCGAAACATAAGGGAAATTGATCATGCAATCCTTGCGTGAATTTGTTCTCTCTAGAGATCACTTACAACTTAGTTTATACTGAGTTAAGAGCAGTCTCAATAACGAAATGGAAGTGCCATGAAAATCCCTATTTTTGAAGAAATCCTCCTCAAGGGCCCCTCAGTTGCCGACGTACAGGAAGTGGTCGAGGACTCAAGAATTGGAAAGGTTCCCTGCTATATCAACCTCTCAAACTACGCAGCGGCCGACCTAGAATCTGTGATTATTAACCTAGAACAGGTTATTTTAGAAAACGCTCTTCATCCGCGTTTTCCCTACCCGCTTTATATCATCACCAGCAAATCGGTAAAGAGTCTTTTCCCCTCTGTCAGATCAGTAAAAGACCTACCTGAGCATTACTTTAAAAAAGTTAAGAGACCAAACAACAAAGAGCTTCAACTCTTAAATAAGCTCTCACTTAAAGTTGATAAAATCAAAAACCTCGAGCTCTACAAAATCTCTCAGGACCTGAAAGATTCTGCCGATGCCCAGAAAAAGCTCTACGTTGAGACTAAAGAACTCTACTTTCTGGAAACACTAAACTTCATGCTCTATGAAAAACCCACGAAGGCCAAAGGGCGTGATAGGTAGGAAATAAATGAGTAAAAAAATCGGAAACACCAATCTCTCAAAAGAAGTCCTGGCAGGCCTTAAAGGCTTTGAAGATGTCTTTGAAGACTACGTTAAAAGTGAAGAGTACAAAGACCACGAAAGAAAAGAACGCGAAAATGCCAAGGTCGGCGAACAATATGAACTTCAGCATTTCCTGGAGCAGGAAAACGACCGTCTTTCAGCGCTGGAGATTTTTCTTACGAAAAAAATCCCGCTTAAAATGAATTTTTCTCAGACTGAAAAACTGATCCTGCTACAAATGGAAAGGAAAAAAGTCTTAAAAGAAAAGATGAGCACGGAACTGGCCAAGCTCGACTCTCCTTTGCAGAAGAATCTCGCTCAGCTTATTAATTCACATTTTGCTTAGTGCTTAACGACCGTCAGGATAATAGGTCCACCGACGTGTTTAAAGTCTTCATCCGACATCGAATCAATGTCGTAGCCTTCCATCTGCGATTTGAGAAGGTCCTGCAGGTAATTATTGAAATCAAACACCTGGTTAAGGCCATAAGTCTCTGAGAACTTCTGGATCTTTTTAAAGAGTTCTGGCGTCAGGATGAACTTCCCTTCCGAAGGAGACACTACTCCCTGAGAGAATGCTTTATACTCATCAACGGTCAGTCCCAGTTTAGCTCCATTATTCTGCGAAGGATTTTCATTGAATGAACTTAAGTAGAAGTTGGCAAAGTTGCTTAATAAAAGCGACTCAAAGTTGATGTCATCAACAGTGTAGTTTAAGTAATAGCTGTCCATTAAACGCCCTTCTTCTTTTAGAGTCGTCAGTGTCTCATAGAACTTGCTTGCAAATGGCATTAACGCTATTAGGGTTTTAGTTTTATAGATCCACATCTGATACTCTTCAAACTCGATAATTGTTTTTGGAGAATCATCTTTTGGGGCATGGAATTTTGTCGGAGTATCAAAAGAGTTATCCAGGAAATCACTCCAGTAGTCTCCCAGGAATGCCTCTTTATCCCCTTCGAAGCCATGAGTGGCCAGGGCCTTTTTTAAGTCTTTTAAATTGAATTTGATCAGCGAGTTTCCAATTTTATAAAGGTCGCTGAAACTAAAAAGTGTAAAGAGCCCTTCTTCTGGTGTTTCCTTTAAAAAGTCTGTCGACTTGATGTAATTAAAACCAAGAAGAATAAGATTTTTTGTCTGTGAACCAGTTCTCGTCATGGCCACTGAACCTTTTTTCAGTGAACCCTGGGACTCAAGGCGGGCATTGATGAGTCTGACAAAATTAAACTGCAAGAAGTCTGCGCGTTTTTGATCTGAAACTTTTAAAAGTTCATCGATGACTTTTTTGAAGTGATCTTTAAAAGCAACCAGCGATGAATTGTGCAGATTTTGATTCTTGGAAACTTCATCAATTCTGCCAGTCGCTGCCGTTTTTTTCTGAATGAAAAGATTTAAGAAGTCGATATTAATAAATGGATTTTCCGCTTCAAGCGCATCGATATAATCGACAAAACCATAATCTCTCATACGCTCTTTGCGCAGTTGATACTCTTCTTCCTGTAAAATAGAAAATGAATCAGACACCATCTTGAATAAGAATGTATAAGCATTCTCCACTCCCAATTCGTAATAAAGATGGCGAATCAATGAGCGAACTTCATCGACGTATGGGAATGTCTCATCAAATTCAAAAAGAAGTTGGTTGTCATCAGTTAAAAAATAATTGTCGTGATCCGGGTAATTTGGGTCTTCGGCATCAAAGCTCCAGACATTGAAGCGGCTTTTTAAAAATAGCAGGAACTGTTCGCTAGTGACAAAGTCAGCTTTCACTGTTTCATCTTCCACTAAGGAATAAGCTTGTAACCAATACGTGAAGTGCTCCACATCGATTTCATCTTTTTGCCAAAGATCGATGTCCATAAAAACTTCGCGCTGCTCTTTGGAGAATTTCGGAAGATACTCAGCGACCTTGTCTAAAGGTAATTTCCTTAGGGCCAGGTAAACTGGCTGGACGGGTAAAACCGAGAGGTCCTGGCCTCCTTCAACGTACTTTTCAATCTGATCCAGGTGATTGTAGGCATCAGACTCTTTCATTAGGATGGTTAAGGGATCGTTTTTACTTGGTTTTTTAGGTGTTTCGCTCATGGGTTTTTTATAGCATTTGCCCTCGAGGAATTCAAGGAATAATCCGAAAAGACCCATAGGATGATCATTCGGCAACTACTCACTTTCACTCTTACGTTTCTGCTCTTATTTCAGAGTGAAGGATTTGCTGCGCCATTGGTTTCTAACCCCCTTGCCGATCTTCTGATCCAGCACCGTGAAATCAAAACGGGCGTGGGGAGTATGGAGTTAATTGCCAAACACGGCAAGTCGCTTCTCGATGCGACTTACAAAATGATGGGCGATCCAAAAAATCGTGCGTATTTAAATTCTGCTGACGGAATGGAGTTACAAAAACACCAGCAGATGCTCGCTAATTTTATTGCAGTTAAAGATCACTTTGAAAAATGTGTCAAAGACAAAGAAGCAAAAAGAAAACTGCACGAGCGCGTTTTAAGTGCGAGTTTTCAAAGTCTAAACACACTTGAAGATACCGCCCTTCCCTGTCTTCCTCCCAATTCAAACAGCACAAATAAAAGCTTTCTCGATTTTAATAACGGTGTCATGAAAGCGATGAAAGCAACGGTTAAACCCTACTTTCAAAATCAACTTTCAAAACAAATTATCACCAATACGGCCAAGTCACTGATGGCCTTCAGGCAAAAATTTAATCCCGATTTTATGAAAGCTGGATACCTATCACAAAAAGAAATGGATACCGTCATCGGCGATGTCTGTCAGAAAAAAATAATGGTGGGAAGAGGTCTTTATTCAAGTACTGATGTTTGTAAAAACATGGACCCGGCCTTCAAAAAAGAGCTGGCAAACGATTTGATTTCTTTTTCTAAAATGCAGGACCCGAAAGGGAAAATGACTCCTGAATCGGCGACAACATCCCTTAATGCTTCGATTGATCGATTGAACTCTGCTCTCTCAAAAATCAAAGTGAAAAAAGATGTCGGTTACATTTATGACTCGGCCGATTTGACCAATGATGAAAATGCTAAAAAAGGTTTTGACGGATACATCAACCAGTACATGGCCGAAGTTTCCAAAGACGCTGGTCCCCTGCTTTTAACCAAAACAATGAAAGATGAAGCTGGAAGTATCAAGCGCTTTCACAGCGACGATACGACTAAAAATAAAAAAACCACACAGTTCCAGTTTATCCCACATAAAAAAATTGCAACAAGCGACGTAAAAGACGCCATTAAAGAGGCCGAAGGTAAAATGCTGGCCCAAGCTCACGATACGCTCAACATCGCCTACGATGCCACCAAAACAAAGGGAAAAATCGTTTCCGATGAAGACGATATTGCTGAGCTGGTAAAGATCAACCCCTTTGCTGCCGGACAACTTCTGATGAAAAAACCTGAGTACGCCGGTCTGATGTGTGATTCAATCAATAAGATCAATAAAGAAGATGTGAGTGATGAGAACTTTGATAAGTATTTTGCCATTGGAACAGCTGTTATTGGGGGAGCTCTGCTTTTAACCGGTGTGGGAACTGTGGCCGGGGCCTATATGATTACTGGATCACTGACGGCCGGAGTGGCCGCAGGAACAATTGGTGGAAGCATTCTGGGTTACACTGCCCTTGCCGGAAGTGCAGTTGAGCTGGCCAGTGCCGGCTACTACGGAAAAAAATCATTTGATCAGTACCAGGAAATGAACCGCCTGGAGGCCGCGTATTTAACTCGAAATAGCGACTCTACTGCGATCATCGAGGCCAAAAATGCATTGGTAGAATTTAAAGACGCCCGCATGACTGCTGGTATTTCTCTAGCGAGTGTGGGTTTAAGTTTGGCCAGCGCCGGAAAACTCTTTAGTATCTTAAAGTCGGACGCTAAAATCTCCCCTGATCAAGTCAAAGCAGCGACAAAAATTCTGCGTTACCTGGGACAAACTCAGATGGCAAAAAGAGTAAAAGATGTCGTGCGCGTATTAGGCGAAGCTGGTATGGAAAAACTTGATACCTTCCTTCTCTATCTGGCAAAGGCCGGAGAATCATCTCGTATTAAATTCCTCGAGCTTTTAAAAGACGGGAAAATCACTCCGGAAAAAATCAAAGAAATCGTCGAAGCTTCACTCGAGGCTGCCAAAAATTGCGGAAAAGTTTAAATAAAACTTTCTTAAAATTTCAATCAATTACATCTAATGATAGGCAAAAAGTATGATTGTTATCATATTCGAAGAATGTTCTTAGGTTGGAGCATTCCTCTGACGATATCATGACAAATATAAAAAGCAGGACTCTGATTATGAATTTTTTATTGATACTACTCACACTTCTTCTCACTTGTGCTGCGTACTTTGTGTACAAGTTTTTGAGAGACAGGAAAAATATCCTGAGCAATCTGGATAATGTATCAACAATCAGCTTTGACCTCACTGGATCGGCCGAACAGGTTAGTACTGTTAGCTCAGATCTTTTTAAAGCTTCTGAAGAACAGCTTGATACACTAAACTCTACTGTATCGGCCAGTCATGAAATCAATTCAATGATCATGCGAACGAGCGACAACGCTAAAGACCTTAATGACAAGGCCTCAGATCTCCAGAGTATGGCAAGCGAAGGACATAAGATCGTTCAAGAGATGGTGAGTTCAAGTCTTGAAATTAAAGTAGGAAGTGAAAACTTCCAGTCGCAAATGCAAGACAGTATCAATGAGCTTTCTCAGTCACTCATGGTTATTAAAGAGATTGCAGAAAAAACCAAACTTATTAATGAAATCGTTTTTCAAACGAAACTACTCTCTTTTAATGCTTCAGTCGAAGCTGCCCGCGCTGGAGAGCACGGAAAAGGTTTTGCAGTCGTAGCAGAAGAAATCAATAAACTTGCTCAAGTAAGTGGGAACTCTGCTGATGAGATTTCTAAAATCGTGGAAAAGAGTGTGACGTCTGTTAATCAGGCGTTGGAAAAAACAAAAGTCAAAGTTGAGAGATTGACATCTGATACGGCCAAGAGAAGCGAGGCCGGATACAATCAGGCAAAAAGCTGTGAGACTATCTTCTCCTCTATTACCGGCCAGATTGCAGAAATCAATTCGATGGTACAGGAAATTTCTGTGGCCACAAAAGAGCAATCTCAAGGTGTAGAATTACTGGATAAAGCGATTGGAAATCTTCAGGAAGTTGCAGATAGAAACCGTTTAGTGGCCAGCCAGTCAACTGAACACGCCCACGCTTTTGCTGATCAGACAAAAGACCTCATCAAGTTCACTGAGAACATGAAATTTTATCTTCCAAAAGATAAAAACAAAGTCAAAAAACTTCAACAATTCGTATGGAGTGACAAGCTTATGCTTGGAGTTGATAAGATGGACGATGAACACAAGATCCTGGTCAACAAGATCAATATCCTGGTAGATGCTCTTTCTGCTCAGTATGTGAAAAAAGACAAGATTACTCTCTACAATTCTTTTAAAGACCTGGCCGCTTACACACGTGAACACTTCTCACATGAAGAAAAGTTTATGGAGTCTATTGGCTATCCTCAGTTAAACTCTCACAAAAAAATTCATGAGAAGCTCCTTGAACAAGTCGGCCGTTATGGCGAGCAGATTGAAAAAGGAACTCTCGATGATCAAAAGCTTATCTCGTTTTTAAGAAACTGGCTGATCAGTCACATCATGGGTGTGGATATGCAATATGCCGGTCACTATCACGAAGAGAAAGCTGCTTAACTTTTTTTCTTATCACCATAAATCGTCAGCGACAGCTCACTCACAATGATATTGAGGGCACGGGACTCGCTGGCGAGTTTTTCTGCGGCACTGGCTGTCTCAAGCCCTGTATGACTATTCTTCTGGGTGACTTGATGAAGCTCATCCAGCGCTTTATTGATCTCACTAATTCCTTCGGCCTGTTCTGCCCCTGCCGTTTCAATCGCTGAAGCAATCTTTGTTACATTGGAGACGTTCCTAAAAATTTCTTCCAGGACATCCCCACACTCTTTAGCTGTCATGACCCCGTTTTCAATTTTTTCATTGCCACTTAAAACGAGAGAGTCGACATTGGCCTTGGTTTTTTCGATGATGCGATCAACTTTCTCCATACTTTCTTCTAACATGGTCGAAATTTCCAGCGAGGCCTTTCCACTCATCTGCGCCAGATTGCCGATTTCTTCTGCTACGACTGCAAATCCTTTTCCATGCTCTCCCGCTCTACTGGCCTCAACTGAAGCATTAAAAGAGAGAAGTTTTGTCTGGAACACGATTTCATTGATAACTTTCGTTTTGTTTTCAATTTCTGAAATCACTTGAATAATACTTTTTAACTCATTATTACTTTGGTTAATTTGCTCAACGATATCCTGGTTACTCTGGTCGATGACCTTCATAGAATCAATCATCTTTTTAACAACCGCTTTTCCACTATCAGCTTTGGCCTTAGAACGAATAGAAGCATTGGCCGCTTCCTGAGCATTCATCGAATTGCTCTCTATCATAGAACTCATTTCTTTGACGGAAGTCGCAGTGTCATTAAGTGAGATTGACTGCTGTTTGGAAGAGCTTGCTAAATCAGTGGAAGCTTCGCCTATTTGTTCCGAAGCATGCATTAAAAGAGCTTTCGAATTCTCCAGGTTAATCGTCACATTCTTTAGCGTTTCAAGTGGAGAGCGCACGATAAAGTAGGCCAGGGCCAAAGCAAAAAAAGCCCCCACAGTAATAAAGCCTCCCATATAAGTCGTCGACGAAATTTTTCCTGAATCATGATTTTCGGCCGCAATCATTTTCACATCACTAGTGATCGCAAAAACTCCGTGCAGTTTTCCATCCTGCCAATTCTCCATCTTGTGTCCGAGAATGTCTTTCCCATTCCCCCATGGGCTCGTCAACGGATCACCATGACAAGTCAAACATCCCGACTTTTCTTTAATGCGCACCGGACGATAAACTGTGACATACCTGCCAACATCATGAACGATTTCGTTGAGCTCAGAGTTAGTGGCAAAACGATCAAAGATTTTCATCTCATCAGGAGTCGCTTGATGGTCTTTATTTCTGGGTTCATTAGAAAAGACTCTAAAGGAGTACATCTCTTTTTCAGAATCCACAGCACCTATTCTCATCGCTGCATATATTGGCACCTGCTGGATGATAATTTGTTTATCTTCATCGGTGAGCTCATCTGAACTACGGTATTTCTTTTTGTAAAAATCCACCATATTCGCCAGACCACCTTGTTTGGCCACATACTGGCTGGCAACATGGATTCTCGAATGAATCGTTTGGGCCTTACTCACTAACCCCTCACGAAATTCGCGGTTTTTAAAATACACTCCCACCCCTAACGACGCCGATGCGCAGATAAGACAAGTCACGCCCACAGTTAAGAGAACTTTTTCTCTTAGCCCAATTCTTTGGAACCACTCCATACATTTCCCATATAATTAATTTATAAATAAAACATTAATATCAGGTATGGGTTTGTTTCAAATAAATAAACTTTGATATTAGTCAGTAAAATGGTGCTTACTTGGACAAAAAAAAGGCCATCACATGGATGGCCTTTTTATTTTGAAATGTTTGTGAAAACTTATCTTTCGTTTGGTTTTTTCCACATGCTAATGAAAAGCCCAATAGTCAAAACGAAGAAAATCACGACGTGAAGTACTTCGATCTGAAGACCTGTCATTTTTGCAGTTGGAACACGAGATGGTTCCATATGTGCTTTTGCCGGAATAAATGACGTTGGGTAAATCTTAATCCCGTCAGCATTTACTTCTGGCTCTGGTGGTTGTGGTAAACTTTCAACTTTAGCCGCTTCGCTCATATACAATCCCTTTAATTTCTATTTTTTTCATCTTAATGGCCTTACGCCATAACTTCAAGAAAAACTTACTTCAAGTACCCTTTCAGGCGCTCAAGCTCTTGTTTTTCCTCGATAGGAATATCCGTTCCAGACGAGCCACTGTACCCAAATTCGATGTTTTCCGCGTACTCTGTGTAGCATTTTTTAGCAAAACGCGATTTCGGGTAAAGCTTGATACAGTCCTTTAAATAGAGATCACTAAGTGAGAAAAAGTAGGTATTCGAAAGTCTTCTTTCAGCAATTGAAAGCCAATAAAGAATTTCAGGCGCCAGTGGAGTTTTTGGATGATCGTTTAAGTATTTTGAAAGCACACCACTTGCCACTAAAAGAGTCACATCGTGCTCACCACCGGCCGTCTGCCCTTTTTCAGACTCAAGCGGGGCCAGGTAAGTTTTAATAAAGCGGTCAATCGATTTTACTTTTTTAGGATTAAACGACTTCCACTTATTAAGCGATTTTTTCCAACTCACTAATGAAGACTTGGCCAGTGGAGGAAGTCTTGGGTCCTTTTCAAACCTGGCAATCATCTGGTTGCCTTGTTTAACATTGAAATCAATCTTCGTATGAATCGAGATCTCTTTTCTCAGTGATGAGTACAGCTCATGCTCCTGATTTTCTTTAAGCGCCTTTTCAATTGCCAGGTCAAAATATTTTTCTGACTCAGAAAAACGTCTTACTAAGAAAAGATAATTCGCGTAAGCAAAGTCAGAGTCAAAACTTTCTCTTTTAGTCTTATTAATGGCCGCTCCAAATGCATTTTGAGAAGCGCTTTCAGAAAGTTGTGAGTGGCATGAAATACAAAGAGCAGTCAGCGCTTTCATGCGCTTTTGAGCAAAGGCAAAGTTGTCGTTTTTCACCGAACGAATGGTGTCATCCATGTGGTGATTGATTGTCTCAAGACTCGGTCTAAATCCTGGTCTCTGGAAATACTCCACGTGACGGGCACTTTTAAAATAATCAGAAATATCTGTCAGGTTCTTTAAAAGCTCTACTTTTTGTTGAGAGTCTTTTAATAGCAGCCCACCATTTTTTTCGTCTGAGTAAACGTATGGAATCACCTTAACAAAAGAATCGTACACTCCGTCCATAATGGCACGGGCCTCGGTCTTTTGGTCTCCCGTTGTTTTTTTAGCATCTGCCGCCAGGGAAACGTGAGAAATCAAAAAAAGTAACAGAAAAAATTTTGTCATAAAAATGGCCTTTTTATTCATCGATATAATTAATTTTCTTCTTTAGAGAATTAAGTTTTTCAATGATGTCTTTAGGGAATTCTTTTTTATCTTTTGAAAGGTAATTGATCTCCAGGTCTTCCTGGTAAGCATCAAAACACTCTGCTGCAATCGGGTCTTTGCTGTATTTTTCCATACAAGAAAGAAGATAGAAGTCGCCGATTGAGAAGAATAAATCATCGTTAATTCTCTTATCTAAAATCGCCAGCCAGTAAAGGATTTTTCCTCCCAGGCGTGTATCAGGATGAGCGTTGTAGTAATCCAGAAGAATCGTCGAAAGATTCAAGTCGTAAACTTCAGAAGAGTTTGTCACCGTGAAGATCGGGCCTTCTTCATCATCGGCAATAAAAGTTTTCATAAACTTTTCCATCTCTTCTTCTTTTGTCGCTTCAGGGTTAAAGCCGTCCCAAAGAGTTTTCCCCCCAAGGGTTCTGCTCCACTCGCTGACTTCTTCGGTGATCTTTTCATTAAAGAGCTTCGCCTTTAGATGCTTATCAAATTGTGCTTTTCCTGCGGCAAAATCTTTTTTAATACGCACGTAATAAATGAGCTCGCGCTCCAGTGCTTTATAGATAAACTCATCGTCATCAGTCTTCTTCACTTTGCTTAAGAACTCGTTGTAGAGTTCCATCGCTTTATCGTAGTCGCGGGTAATAAAATAAAGCTCGGCCTTTTCAAAAAGTGAGATCTTCATTTTCTGGATGTCTTTATCAGCAAATAATTTTCCCAGCTCTTGTCCTGGAGACTGTGCGTGGCAGCCAATACAAAGGTTGAGGGCACTGGTGAATTTCGCGCGTGCCAGAGATCTCTTGCCTGCTTTAAAGTAAGTCACCGTCTGTTGAAGTTGTTCAGTCATGACCAGTTGGTTAAGGGAGAGACCTTGAGTTGAAATGACCGGGTGAACTTTTAGATTTTTAAACAGGTCTGTTAAATTCAACAGGTTTTGTTCAATAAATTTTTTATTGTTCTCTTTAGTGAATTCCTGCTCAGACGCAATATATGGCCCAAGATTTCTGATGGTGCCGGAAATGGTGTTCATCTTATGGCGAACAGCTGTGTCCGGTAAAAATTGTTTTTTCTTTTTGCTTTCGGCCAGAGTTGTGCCTGACATTAAAGCAAGACAAAGCGAAAGACCAATAAGTGTTCTTGATTGCATATGTTCCCATCACCATTGTTGATTGATAGATATAATTAAAAATCTAAATCTCTAGATGGGCAAGAAAGAAAGTTTTTTACTCGGGAATTCTCTAGTCGAATTGCTGCGTTTTAAGCATCACCAAAGTACAACCAATAACCACTTCCGCTCCCTGGGCCTCAAATTTCTTTTCTAAGGCCGGGTTTTCTGTCCCTGGATTAAAGATCACTCTCTTGGGTTTAGAGTTAAGAAGCAGGTCCTGATATTTGTCAGAAATTTGCGGGTTCACATAAAGAGTCAGGGTGTGAAAAGAAGTGTTAATCTTTTTGAGTTCTTCTTCCTGACGAGGGTTGATTGTCACCACTTCGTGTTTGTAGTCATGAAGAAGATTGGCCGCCATATTTGAGTAGCGATCCGGGCCTTCAGAGTATCCAAAAACGACAACTTTCATAAATCACCTCTACTTATTATGACGAACAGCTCACTGACAGGTTTTTATATTTCATTGGAGCAGGTTTAGACCACTCGTGGAACTCCTCCCACTCTGAAAATGGGTTGGTGAGCACCTGATAAACAACAGACATCATTGCCCTGTCTTCGATGGCCATCTGAGCGATATAGTTTCTTAAGATAAATTTAGGATTGCGATTAAGCATTTTTTCATGGCGAGACGACTCATCCTCTTCTTCGATCACTAATCTTTGGTCATAGCGAAGAAGCCACTCTTTTAGTTCTGGATTATCAAATCCAGTAAGAGCGAGACTTCCTTTTTCATAACGAGAGAGCGCGCGGAAAAATTGAGTGTAATCAATTCTGCTTGTCACCAACATATTGAGCATGCCTCTTAAAAGGTCTTCATCATCAAGGTGCATTTTATAAAGCCCGCACTTTTCTAAAAGTAATCTTCTATACTCGTATAAAAAAAGCGGCGGATAGGTCTCGAGCGTTCTCTTTCTGTCTTCTTCATTGATAAATTCAGCGAGAGCTTCCCCTAGTCTTTCCAGGTTCCACATCCCGATTCCCGGCTGATTCCCCAGGCTATAGCGCCCTTCGTGGTCTGAATGATTGCAAACGTGGTCTTGATCGAAGTGATCGATAAAACCATACGGGCCATAATCGAGAGTGAGTCCCAGAAGCGACATGTTGTCAGTGTTTAAAACCCCATGGCAAAAGCCAACAGCTTGCCAGTTGGCAAAAAGTTTCGCCGTTTTCTTTACGACTTCCTGATAAAAAAGCACATAGCGGTTTGGATGATCATCGTATTCGCGAAAATAGTGAGAGATCGCAAATTCAACTAACTCTTTGAGTTCTTCTTTTTGATTCGAGTGAGCATAGTATTGGAAGTGACCAAAGCGCAGAAAACTTTCGGCCACACGTAAAACGATAGCACTCTTTTCGATCTCTTCGCGGTAGACATCATCTGCGCCCGTAATCACCGCCAAGGCCTCAGTGGTAGGAATGCCTAATGCCTTTAAGTGAGCGCTCGCCAGGTACTCTCTGATGCTTGATCGCACCACGGCCTTGCCATCACCCATGCGAGAAAAAGGAGTCAGCCCTGAGCCTTTTAATTGCAGCTCAAAGTGTTCACCTGAATGGTTTTTTATTTCTGCCAGTGTAATGGCCCGCCCATCACCTAAGCGTGGAACATAATGGCCAAACTGATGACCTGAATAAAAACTAGCGCCAAAAAAGAGTCCTTCAAAATCCAGGTCTCCATTTAAAAAACGCAGAAACGATGGAGCATCCTTGAGTGAAGGATCAAGCTCCATGCGTTCAAATAGCTCTGTATTTAAATGTAGTATTTTTGGTTCTTTAAGCGGCGTAGGTTTAACTTGGGCATAAAGAAAAGGGGCCTTTGTATAAAGGCGGTTGGTGAAGTCTAAATCAGCTAATTTTTTTCCCATATTTACTTATATGATCATCGATAAAATCTGAAAGTGCATTTTCGTCAGACGAATCTCCTAATGACTGGAGCTTCTTATAATGATTCCTATCCTCTTCAGTTTTAGCAAACATCACCATCTCGGGTAAAGCTTTTTTCACTTCTTCACGAGTCATGCGCTTCTTATTGAATTCTACGCAAATTAGGCACATGTTACTTCTCCTGTTATAGAGTTGAGATACTTACTACTTGCGGTGTCCACCGAAATTGGCACTTTTTAAAGATCCGCTTAAAGTAATTTTATCACGAATTTTTGAAAAAAAAGCACAAATAAGTCATGAATATTCATCAATTCTTGTCGGATATTCCCGGAAAAACTTTAATCCCTGAAAAACTCACTTCTTAAATCGCTATAATCAAACCACCTAATAGCCTTTGATTTTGAAGTAGTTCGTTTACTGAAGTTGCACGTTTTGTTGTTATCAAAATCAGAGTTTCGGAAAAGATCAAGTCTTTGACGTTAGATGGGGACGTTCATGCTATTAAATCTTTCTCGAGGCAAAAAGCATTTGCTTATTGCCCTATGCCTTCTCGTTCTTGGTGCCTGTAAGCAAAGTGAGTTCTACGAAAAACAAGGTCTTTCTGAAATCAGTACACCCAGTGGAGACACTGGTGGTAATGGTGGCGGAATTGTGCCTGGTGGTAACGGTGGCGGCAGCACTGGTGGAGGAAACACCGGTGGTGGTGATACTGGAACTGGCGGTGGAAACACTGGTGGCGGCAATACTGGTGGTGGAAACACAGGAGATAACGGCGGTGGCGGTGGAACAACAAATCCTCCGGTAGTTGTTAATCCTCCAGTGACAGAACCTCCTGTTGTCACTCCTCCGGTGACTAACCCTCCAGTTACGAATCCACCTGTTGTCGTCAATCCTCCAGTGGTAAACCCACCGGTAGTTGAACCACCAATTACTGAGCCAGTTGTGATCTTAAACGACCGTTCAGAAATCTTCACTCAAAACAAAGGGAAGAACGGTGACGTTGACATCCTATGGGTTATTGATGACTCGGGATCGATGGCGGATGAACAGGATGCTCTAGGGAAAAACTTTCAGTCGTTCATTAACCAGTTCATCGAAAAGGATATCGATTTCAAGATGGCCATCACAACGACAGATGGGACATCGACAAGAAATGGAAAAATGGTTGGTGACAGTACGAAACTGACAAGTGCGGCTGCGAAATCAAATAAAGCGACTTTCCTTTCGAATTTCACGAAATGGGTAAAGGTTGGAACTTCAGGATCAGGGATTGAGCAAGGTCTGAAGACTTCAGCAAGCTTTATGGACCGTTACGCTTCAAGCTTCTTAAGACCTGATGCTTTCTTAGTTGTGGTTTACATCTCTGATGAGGAAGACCAGTCAGAAAAGAAAGTTCAAGAGTATCTTGATAAGCTTCAAGCTCAGAAAACAAACAAAGGGATGGTTAAGGCCTACTCTATCGTAACAGTGAAAAACTATGGATACCAATGGGAAACTATCGGTAACCGTTATAAAGAAGTTGCCACTGCTACAGCTGGTATTACTGCCGACATTAAGCAAGACTTCTCTACTATCCTTCTGGATATGGGGGGAAGAATTGTTAACTTAATGGATAGTTTCGCTCTTAATGAATCTCCATACGAAGACAAAGTTGACGTTTATGTTAACAACGTAAAAGTTAGCTCTGGTTATGTCTTTAATGCTGCCCAAAGAACTGTAAAGTTCGATGCTAATTCTCTACCTGCTGAGGGATCTAAAGTTGAAGTTCGCTATAAAGTTAAAGCGACAGTATTAGGAGCCATTTAATGAAACTAGAACTTAGAAATATTTTTGCTCTTTCACTTGTTTCATTCACCCTAAGCGCACCCGCGCTTAGGGCTGATGAGAAAGACTTATACGATTTTATGTGGCTGGACCCAGATAAAAAAGTATACGTTCTTCAAAATAAAGTTCACAAAAAAGACAAAACTGTTTACCTGAACCTTGGTTACGGTATGGGTCTATCATCAAACTTCCAAGACACCTCAATGATTCACACCAATGCAGGTTTCTATCTGACGGAAGAATGGGCGGTGGAACTTCTGTACACTAAGTACAGCAACAGTGACAACGAAGCCATGGAAAACTTAAAGCGCTTAAATGGCTCTATTCCGTTTATCAGAAAGACTGACAGCAACTATGGTGTGGTAGCGAAGTGGTCTCCTTTCTACGGGAAGATCAATACGTTTAACAAAATTTTCTACTTTGACTGGAACTTAGGTCTGGGGCTTGGGAAACTCAACACTTCTAGTAACGCGACTTCAGTTGCCGTTCCTTCACAGGCCAACACCTACAAAGATGAAAAGTACACATCAGTGATTGCTAAAACTGGTCTTAGTTTCCATGCAACAAAAAATATTCATATCGGTGTAGACCTGATCATGAATAACTACAAGGCCCCAGGACCGACAGTTAACGGTAAGACTCCAAGCTCTAAGCTTAGACAAAATACTGATGCCATCCTGACAATCGGGGTCTCTTTCTAATCTATAAAATCTTAGAGGTCATATGAAATACTTAGCACTGTTAATCGCTCTTCTTACAGTCACATCGCAGGTGCATGCTTCTGCTAAAGGTGCTTATGAACTTTATCAAAAAGATAAATCAAAGACCCGCGACAAGAAAATTGCTCACGAGTTGATTGAAGGATCTTACTATTTTAGTGCGATCCCCTACATCAATAACTACCTTGAAACCAACAATGAAATCGACGCTGAACTTGAGGCTGACATTGAAACCCTGGTTCTAAAAACCGGAACAATGGCCGTTTTAAACCTGGATGAAAAACGTCTGGAAAGTTTCAACATTCCATCGATCTCACTGATTCTGGGGACAAGACTGTTTAACAAGGACCAGAATGCCAAGGCCTATGAAATCCTTTCGCGCATTCCAGAAACTCACCAGTTCTCTGCTGAGGCCGCCTTGATTAAAGGGACCATCAGAAATATGGAGCGCAAAAACATTGAAGCTCTTAACCTGTATGAGTCTTGTGTAAAAAAATCAACAGCACAAGAATCAAACGTTAAGGGTGAAAAACTTAAGCGCTACTACAACTACCTAAAAGAGACTTGTATCATCAGAACTGCAAGAGTGAAAATCGAAGAGAAAAAATACGAAGACGCTCTTACAACTTATGAACAAATCGACAAGCGCTCTTACAAATGGCCATACATCCTGATGGATCAGGCCTGGGCACACTATTACCTAAAAGACTACAACCGCGCACTTGGTCTGACGGTTACATACAAAGCTCCTCTACTAGAAAGTTACTTCTTTCCAGAGGCGGAAGTTTTAATGGCCCTTTCTTACTACAACCTATGTCTGTGGGATGACTCGCTAAAAGTTGTTGATCACTTTTATGAGTTCTACCAACCAAAGGCCCAGGCCCTAAAAGACATTCTTGGTAAAAACAAAATGTCTCACACTTACTTCCTGGATCTTTATTATGCAGACCCGGAAACCAGAGGGAACTTAAACCCATTTATCAGAAACCTGATCACTCAAACGAGAAAACAGGTTAAGTTCAACCTGGATTTAGCGAGCTTAAAAGCAGCTAAAGATGAGCTTGCTTTATTAAAGCGCTTAAAAAACAGAAATGAATTCACTGAAAACCTAGAAGGAAACCTGGATTCAACAATCGGTTTTATCAGCGCCAAGATCAACCACTACATTAAAAAAGAGATTTTCACTTTTGTTAACGAGATTCACAAACACAGCTACTCGATGTTCAACCTGAAACTGGAGCTTTTATCTAAGAAACGCGATGACATTTACAATGCTAAAGCGATTGCTGAAGCAGGTCGTTCTCGTGGTTCTGATGTGAACATCAATAGAAAGACGAGCCAGTACTTCTTTGATTTCAACGGTTCTTTCTGGGCCGATGAACTTGGGGACTACTCTTTTGGTCTTCAGTCTGCATGTGTCGATAACAAAAAAGTGGCCAATAAATAATGAAGGGACAAATTATGAAAATATTAGCTGTCGCAACACTATCACTTCTTCTTTCTTCTGGGCTTATGGCCCAGGAGGAAAAGAAAAACGTTATTTATAAATATAAAGAATATGAAGTCATCGACCTTGGGAGTTTAGAGATCAAAGGACAGATCATGGCCCCTGGGGACTTAACAGTTAACGAAAGAGAGCGCCAATCTTTTAAACGCTCACTGCTTGAGAAAAACAATTTTGACTTTGAAAACCGCAGAGAAATTGAAAACCTACGCTAATTGTACTTAATATTGACGTTAATCCTCCGCACATACAGAGGGCATTTCATGAAAACACTCCTACTTCTTCTTACACTACTCTCAGCTAACGTTTCTTTATCCCAAGAAGCTCCACAAACTGGAGCTATGACGCCCGCTCCGGCGTTTGATCAAGAACGTTGGAAAAAACTAATGGTCTTAATCGACAGCGAAATTAAAACGATTAAAGGAAACCGTTATTCAGGCCCAGAGCTTAAGCACCGTTTGTTTGAGCTTTACTCAGAAAAAATAAAACTGATTAAAGAAAAGGAAAACTTAAACCTGCTTAAGGCCGACGCCAGCGTGGTTATTAAGAATGGAAAAGAAACTTTCTTTAAAGCATCTCAAGAGCAGTACAAAACGGCTCAGAGTTACGCTTTAACGATTATTTCTCAATACCCAAAATACCAGAGAATCGCCGAAATCTACTACGCCCTGGCGATTAACTCTCGCGACTACGGGACAGCTTCAGACACTGAACGCTTCCTGAAGCTTGCTATTGCTAACAGCACTGGCGAGTCTAAAACAATGTACAATGCCAAGACAGCTCTGGCAGAATACTACTATAACAACAAACGCTACCATGAAGCGGTCGTTTACTACAACGACGTTCTTAAAAACCCAGACGATGAATGGTACGGAAAGCACCTTTACAACGCTGGTTGGTGTCACCTTAAAGAAAGAAATTTCAAGAAGGCCCTGGACCTCATCAAGCTTTCATATGAAACGACAAAAAATAAAAAGTACGTTTCAATGAAGGAGCAGATTTTTACTGCCATCGGGATCTTCTTCGTTCAGGCCGATTCTACTTATGAAGGGGTTGAATTCTTCGAAGCTAATGCTAATCCATCAGCTCCTCACCTCCTTGGACTAGCACTTTCATCAATGAACAAAAACAACTTCTCTATGACAGATGAAGTTTTAAAAGCGGCGCTTAAAGATACAAGAAAAAGAAAAGACCCTAACGGTGAAATGAAAGTTCGCCTGACTCAACTTGATGTTTACCGTGAAAGTAAAAAAGATGACCAATACTTTGATACGGCCAACAGCATTCTTGAGCTACACAAGAAAAACAAACTGGATAAAGATGACCTTTTCCAGGCACAAAACAAGATCAAGGAAGTTGCCGGGTTCATGCAAATCAACCTGATCAAAGACAAGTCAAAAGACCCGGTTGTTTACAGCAAAGACGACTACAAAAAGATCATGAGATACTTTGATATCCTCTCAAGCTTAGACCGTCCAAACAAAAAACTATACCGCTACTACCAGGGGGAAACTGCGCTTTCAGCTCAGGATTACCAGGTTGCACTTAAGTACTACGTGCGTGCGGTAATGAATGCGAAACTGACAAAAGATAAAAATGAAACGACAAGAAAGTCTCTGGATGCGATGCTCGCGACAATTGAGCTAGCAAAACTTCCAAAGGCCAAAGAAGACGAATACACAATTTTTGCTTTCAAAAACTTTGTGATTTTCTACCCTCAATCAGACAAGTCACAAGCAATTTATCAAAAACTGTTTAACAAGTACTTTGAACTTAACCGTATCAAAAAAGCGGTTAATATCCTGATGGTCTATAAGTTCTACTATAAGAGCGATGAAAACATTCACCGCGAGATGCTGACTCAGATTCTTGATTACTACATCAAAGAAAAGAACACGGACAAACTTGCTTTCTGGATTGGAAAAATTGAAAAGGGTTACCTGAATTTCTCTAAAGAATACATCGAGAACTCGATTGCGGTTCTTGGAGGGCTTCTATTTAATAAGTACCAGGCACTAGAGAAAAAAGGACAAGTAAAAGAAGCGATGAAAGGATATGAGTCGATCTACGACTCAAAACAATACCCAAGAAGAACAAAAGCTGAAGCGGCCTACGCTATTGCTGCTCTTTCTCTTGAACAAAATAAAGGGAAAGATTCATACAAATGGTTAAAGAAAAGCTTAGACCTGTATGACGATAAAGACTTGATCAAAGTTACGGGGTCCCTATTCGTATTGGCAAAAGGATATAGACTTCTGCAAAACGTAGAGACATCTAACGAAGTGGCCCTCATGACAGCAAGACGTTTTTGTAAAGACCTCTACAAAAACAAAGAAGACTTCTACCAGTTAATCAACGAGAACACGATCATTCACAAGATGAACATCGGGACTCTGATTAAAGTGGAAGAAGAATTCAAAAAATGTGACCTGAGTGAAAAACTGATCACGAGAACTCAAAACGAAAACATGGAACGCATGATTTACGCTGATAACTACAAAGAAGCTATCACTTACTTTAAGGCCCATGCTGAAAACATGACTCTTAAAAACATGATGGATAAATACGTAAGATACAAATTCTACCAGAACCCTGAAGCTGTGAAAAAAGACATCGCAGACCTTCAGCCTATCCTGGACCTCTCTGCTATCACAACTCAATATGAGTACGTGACAGAGTTCGCGAAAAAGGCCCTGGAGATGAAATTCGTCTTCACAGAGGAAGAAAAGTTCAACGAGGACAAGTTTAACTCGGAACTAGAGCAGTATTTTGCCATGATTGGAGAGCTTAATAACGAGGCCGTATCCCTTTCTAAGAGCTCTGGACCACAGGAAGTTATCATGATTAGAAACGTCCTGGGAAAACCGTACTTTTCATTGGTAAAAGCGGTTAGAAATTACATCCCAAAAGGGGTAGATGATAAGTATTTAGAGGGGTTTAAGCAGGGAATGCGCCAAATTACTGAGTCACTGATCTCTAAGGGCCTGCAAGTTGATCGCGAAAAAATGGCCTTTTTAGAGAAAAATAATTATTTTTTCGAAGTTCAAAAAAATGATATAGTCGGTTTAGAAAAAAATAATTCATTGGAAAAAGCACTTAATTTTCACTCGGCGATTCTCTTCTCGAACACTTTAGACATTGGGACTTCAAATAGTAATAGAGTGGTTGCAGGACAATAATGAGTATGAAAACCAAAACAACATTCGCCCTACTTGCTCTCGCTGTTTTAGCTGCTAGTTGTGCAGGGCCAAGTTTTAATAACCAGATCCAGAAAGACCAGTATGACCTTTTAGCTGAAGAATCGTTCATGCGCTATAACACCAATCGCCTTCAGGCGATGGAGTCGCCAAAACGCGATTTCATCTCTCTGGCGCTGGTTGCTTGCCATCAGCAAAAAATCGCTAAAGGCCAAGGGATGCTGGAAGAAAAAATGCACCAGAATAAAACCAACCCGTTTTACTGGAATGCTCTGGGGACTTGTTACTCGCTTAACAAGGACTACCCTAAAGCGATCTTTTATTACGAGCTGGGAATGGAAGCCACCAGAGCTTCAAACAAAGATATGAACGACTCGCAAAAGAAACTTGCTGAGGCGGTCATCTCCAACAACCTGGGTCTGATTCACCTGGTGTTTAAACGCTTTAATGAAGCTTACGATGCTTTTAAGAAGGCCAATACGATCGTGCCTAGTTATTTCACTCCGGACTTCAATATGGCCCAGCTGTATATCGAGTTCAATGAAAACAACAAGGCGCTGGATATCTTAAAAAAACTGGAAGCAAAAAATAACGAAGATATCGATCTTCTCTACTCTCTGGCCTTGATCTATTTCAGACAAAACGATATGGATAAGTCGTTTTCATATATCTCAAAAATCCAGCGCGACTACTTAAACCGCGCGGACATTGTAGGTCTTTACGCTTACAACCTGATGAGAAAAAACCGCCTGGAAGAAGCAAAGGCCATTTTAGAAAAAAGAACATACGCAGCTGAATACAATAAAAGAAATGAGTTGATCCTAGATGAAGTTAATCAAAAGATTAAGGATACACCAAAAGAAGTTACTGTCCCCAAGAAGTAATTCGTAGCTCTCTCTCAAAGTTGAACCTGTTAAACATTTAAACGCGGATCTAGAGTAGATTCTCTAGAGAACTATGTCCAAAGGAGTACGTATGCATTTTATTGAAATTTTTAAGCAAGGTGGATTTATCATGTGGCCTCTACTGGCCTTCTCTGTAGCGATCTGGGTTATCACAATCCATAAGATTCTGCAGCTGACGAAATTTCAAAAAGAGGCCAAGCACTATGTGAATGAAGCCACAAGAATCGTGGAGACACAAAAACTTCACGAAATGGAATACCTATATAAAAACTGTCCGGAAGTTATCGCTAAAGCTCACTATGCTGTTTTTGATGAATCATCATCAAGAGAAGATTATGAGCAAAGACTACAAAGACGTCTGGATGAAACCAACTCCCACCTAAAGAAAAATATGTGGATGCTTGGTACGATCGCATCTTCTGCACCATTCGTAGGTCTATTTGGTACGGTTTGGGGGATCATGGAATCGTTTAAACAAATCGGTTCATCTGGTAAGGCCGGGTTCTCGGTTGTAGCTGGATCAATCTCAGAGGCCCTGATCGCTACAGGTTCTGGTATTGCGGTCGCGGTTATCGCGGTTATGTTCTACAACTATCTCAACGTAAAAGTTGCTGCTACGGCAAAAGAGTTTAAACACTCTCTTGGTGACATGGCCGATCAGTTCAACTCGATCAAGAGATAATTATTAGTAGGCATTAATCTTCACCGCAGGAGTTCACTATGAGTATGAAAGTTGGAAATGATGATAATGATGAGGATATCGTAGCAGACATTAACATGACCCCGCTTATCGACGTTATGTTAGTACTTTTGATTATCTTTATGGTTTCTTCGACAGCAGCATTGGAATCAGGAATGGACATCGAACTTCCTAAGACAGCGCTGACAAATGAAAAGAAAGAAGCCGAGATCCTGGTTATCTCTCTTGGTAAAGATGGGAAAGTGGCCGTTCAAGGAAAGGCCGTAGTACCGGAAGAGATCACTAGAAAAATCGCCAGCGAGCTTAAAAACCTAAAAACCGACTCAGTTATCCTTGAAGGAGACACTGCTGCGAATTTAGGTAGAGCTGTTGAGCTGATGGATATGGCGAAAGTTGCAGGAGCTAAAAACTTCTCAATCGCCGCTGAAGAAGGCAAGAAAAACTAAGTTGTAGGTGGTGTGCTCATGATACCAACATTAAGACCAATAAAAGTGAACCATCATCGCGGAAAAGTTGCCGCGAAGCTGGCCATACCTACAAGACACTACTCCAAAGATGAGTCCAACCGCGATTTTATCAAAAAAGCGATTATGGCCTCTCTCTTTCTCCATGCGATAGTGTTTGTAGTGAAATTCCCCGCTCATAAGATCGAGGAAGAAAAGAAAGAAAAACTTGCAGCAATTAAAATGAACTTCATTACTCCTCCTGAATCATATAAGGAGTTAAAGAAGAAGATTGAAAAACAAGAACTGCAAAAAGTTGCGACGATGACGGATCCTGGGGTCCAAAAAGTTACAACAAACGAAGCAGGAAAAACAGGAGACCCTACTCAGGCCCTGGACCAAAAAGTTCAGAAGTCTAAAAAGGGATCGGCCAAAGCAGGACCTCTTTCAAGTCCAAACGTCGCTGGTGCGACAGGACTCGGAGACTCTGCTCAGAAGGGATACGAATTTAAAGGTAAAGGACTGAAGGCACTAATGGGTAACAGTGCCACCATGACAATTGCTGCCGGAGCTGGGACTGAGGGAAGTCGCGGACTAACTAGTGGTACGGGAATTGGTAACAAAGGTTCTAATTTAACCGGAGACTACCGCGCCCCTGCCGGAATCGGTGATGGATCGGGACACCTTCTTGGGAAAGATGCTGTCGGTAACTACGACCGCTCTACAACCACAAGAGGTCTCGCTAACAAAAAAGGAATTGATACAGCATTCGTTCAGGCGGACACTGTTGTTATGGGATCAATTGAACCTGAAGTCTTAAGAAAAATTCTTCAGGAGTACTTGCCTCAATTTAAGTTCTGTTACCAACAGGAGCTTCAGGAACACTCGGAAAAGATCAAAGGGATAGTCGACTTGAACTTCCGAATCGAAGGTGACGGAAAAGTTTCTACAGTTAATATCAAAACGGCACAGACACAGTTCTCTCCAAAAGGGATCTCTTGTATGGCCAACATTTTACGAATTATTGATTTCCCAAAACCGAAGGGAGGGGGTCTGGTAGACGTACGCCAGCCACTGAACTTCTTCTCTGAGAGCACGAAGATCTAGGAAAAAGGGGCCTGCTTTAAAGCGGGCCTTTTTTTGGTCTTATTTTACCTAGGAAGAAACTCAAATTCTACTTTCCCTTCTTTGTTCATCGTCAGATAAGCATCAAAAGGTTTTCCGGCCTTTGATTTAAAACCTTTAATCAAATCGGTTTTTTTATCGGCCATAAGCTTCTTTACTTGAGTTTCACTAAGCTTTTTCTTTGCTACTACTTTCCAGATCGTAAACTGACAGCCTTCTTTCCAGCGAGAGCAGCTGTATGATTTTGGAAAATCCTTAATCTCGGCGCCACAGACAGGGCAAGGGCCAAGGTTTGAAACTTTCGCCGGGACTTTTGGCCCGTAAGTTTTTCCACCGTAAGATTTAGGTTTTGATTTATCGCGAGGAACTCCTTCAATCGCCTTCCATTCATTTGTTGCCGTCTGAATGAAGTCGTTAATCTTGTCCAAGAAATCCAAGTCGTCCGTTTCCCCTTCGGCCATACTCTGCAGAGCAAGCTCCAGCTTCGCTGTCTGCGAGACACTGGTTAGTTCGCGGGTCTTTGGCATATCGTTGAGTCTATCGACGAGAAGAATTCCTTTTTCTGTCGCTTTTAAATTCTTTGCCGCTCTTTCAACGTAGTTTCTTTTTAAAAGTGTCTCGATGATTTGCGCGCGAGTGGCCTGAGTGCCTAAACCAATTTCAGTTCTAAAGATTTTTTTCAGGTCTGACTCATTCACCAGTCTTGCTGGATTGGTCATGTCATATAATAGTGAAGCTTCAGTGTACTCAAAAGGAGGCTTTGTCTTTTTCGACTCCACATCTCCACTTGCAAAGACACCTTCTTCATTCAATGAGATTTCCGTAAGAATCTCTTCGCTTTCTTTTCCTTCAAGCGCTTTAAAACCAATCTCAATGATCTTTTTCCCGCGGGCCTTAAACAGGTTGTTCTCGCAGGTAATTTCCACATCAGTTTCCAGGTAACGGTGATTTTCCAGGAAGTTTGAAATAAAACGTTTTAAAACTAAGTGAAAAATCTTTCCTTCAGCAGAAGTCTCATCGCCGCTAAAATCTTTTAAAGGAATGAGACCATGGTGATCCGTCAGCCTTGAATCATCAAAGACTGTTTTATTTTTTACACTGACTTTAAAGCCGGCAAATTTCTCAAAATGTTCTGGATAGATTTCTTTAAATTTAAAAACCAGGCCTCTGACCATATCAAATGAAGAGGTGGCCATAACTTTTGAGTCAGTTCTCGGGTAAGAAAGGCATTTGTATTTTTCGTAAAGTGACTGGGCAATCTCCAGCGTTCGAGACGCTGAAAACCCATAGAGCATGTTGGCCTGTCTTTGGAGTTCAGTCAGAGAGTATAAACCTTGAGGGTAAGACGTCTTTTCTGTTTCATTTAAAACCGAGATCACGGCCTTTTTATTCTGAACTTTTTTAAGGAGCTCGTCGAAGAAATCGCGCTTATCCTGTCTCTTCTCATCTTCCTTTTTCTTTGGATCAAACCAATAGGCCTGGACCATGCCATTTTTAAACTTAAACTTCCCTTTGAATTCGAAATAATCCTGAGGAATAAATGTATCAATCGCTTTTCTTCTTTCAACCAAAAGACTCAAAACTGCAGTCTGCACTCTTCCAATAGAAAAGAGATCGTTGAGTTTAATGGTCGCAAGTCTTGAAAGGTTCATCCCCACTAGCCAATCCGCTTTTTGGCGAGCTCTTCCCGCAATAAAAAGACGGTCGTATTCGTAAAGAGGTTTTAAGTTTTTCATCTCTTGGTGAATAACATCTTTAGTAAGGGCCGCTGACGTCCAAAAACGAAAGGCCTTCATCTTGGCCCTTCCTTCATTTAAAATCAGGCGAGCAATGAGCTCTCCTTCACGTCCAGCATCGGTAGCAACTATAAGTTTATCAATATCAGATCTCTTGAGGATTCTCTTAATCACATCAAGTTGCTTTTTAGTTTTGGGCTGAGCTTTGAATTTAAACTCAGAAGGAATAATAGGAAGTGTCGCTAAACTCCACTTCTTATAAGCGGCATCGTAATCTTCGGGATCATAAGGAGCAAGTAAATGCCCTATGGCCCACGTGATGACATATTGATCATTTTCAATAAACCCATCTTGGCCTTTCCCCAGAGCACCAAGGGCCACGGCAAAGTCACGTGCAACAGAGGGTTTTTCAGTAAGAATGAGAGTCTTCATCATGATCAGTATAAAACTCTTAAAAATAAAAAAGGGCCAGAATAATCTGACCCTTTTTTATATGACTTTTCTATTTAGGAAAAATTATAGTTCTGCAGCTGTTGGTTTGTACCAGCAAAGAGGACGCATACCTAATTCGTATCCATCTCTCTTAAGACATACACCTTTAAGTGCATCTTTTCCGTCTACATCATCAGAGATCGCTTTATCACAAAGTGATCCTTGGAAGTATGTATCAAGACGACATTGAGCAGCTGGGTGGTTGTCGTTAGTTCTAGATACTTTTGACATATCTGGAGTTGTGAATTTTACGTTTGAGTTTCCACCTAGGTCACCAAGTAGCATAGCAAGTGATTTACCTGCCATTGATACACGCTGACATAGAGCGATTTCAGACTCAGACTTGTAGATTTGCTGACATTTTGCTGTTGCTTCAGCATCTACTTCCATTTTTGAAACGATTGCAATGTTATCATCGTTTTCAAGAACTCTTCTCATACACTTTAGACCAGCGAAGTAGTCAGCTTGACCTTCGTTAGAAGCCCATGCAGATCCCCATCCGCCTTTTCTAGGAGCTCCACCAATGTGGTGACCTAGTTCGTGACATACTACCATCATGAATCCATCAACAGTGACTAGAGGGTGACGAGCAAGACCTCCGTACATGTTAACTTGCCAAGTAGTACCCATTTGTTGAGCTGACGCGTTAACTGTTTCGTCATCCCATCTGTTGTTCATAACTAGCTTTCCGCCTTTTTCTTTTACGATTGGCTCGTAAACAGAAGATACGCGGCTGATTGCATTAAGGAACATTTCCTTAGTCATGTTGTTTGCAGCTTTGTCGCCTACAGCGATTTTTAGGTTATTTTCTGGAGCGAATCCACCAGTTCCGTGAACATCGCAAGAAAATGCTTGGAAAGATAAAGTCGTTGCCATCAGTGCAACTAAAATCCCTTTTGTCATATAAAGTCCTCCGTAACAAATATTAGGAATGGGTTAATTCTTGCGATTTAAAAACAATCTGGAAAAGAAAATATTCTTTCATTACCTGACATTTCAGGACGGATACTGACAGAGATCGTTTTTCATTGGGAAAAAATAAAAAAGGGGCTTCCGAAGAAGCCCCTGCTGTCAATTTTTTGGCGTAGTTTTTTTGACGATTAGATCTCGTTTGAGCCTGGTTTGTACCAACAAAGAGGACGAACTCCGCGAGCGTATCCATCTTTTTTAATACATGTACCTGGGATAGCGTCGTCTTTTGAAACGTTTTCATCGATCGACTTATCACATAGCATACCTTGGAAGTAAGTATCTAGACGACACTGAGCTTGTGGGTGAGCATCGTTAGTTTGTCTTACAACTTTTTTATCAGGTGTATTGAAGTTTACGTTAGCGTTTCCACCAAGTGATCCAAGAAGTGATCCAAGTGACTTCCCTGCCATTGCGATACGCTGACAAAGAGCTACTTCAGATTCAGACTTGTAAACGGCCTGACATTGTTTTGTCGCTTCTGCATCGATAGTCATACCAGCAACGATAGCGATGTTATCGTCGTTTTGAAGAACTCTTCTCATACATTTTAGACCTGCGAAGTAGTCCGCTTGTCCTTCGTTAGATGCCCAGTCAGTGTTTCTGTCGTATCTTGGAGCTCCACCAATGTGGTGACCAAGTTCGTGACAGACTACCATCATGAAACCATCGTCAGTTGTCAGTTTGTGACGAGCAAGACCACCGTACATGTTTACTTGCCATGTAGTCCCGTACTGTTGAGCTGAAGCGTTTACAGTGTTGTTTGTCCAAAGGTTATTCATCTTTAGAGTTGCACCCATTTCAGAAATGATTGGTGAATATACAGCTTCTACGCGTCCGATGATTGAAAGGAAGCGCTCTTCTGTCATGTCCCCTGCCATTTTATCGTTTACACCGATAGAAAGGTTGTTTTCAGGTAAGAATCCAGAATTTCCGTGTTGGTCACAAGCAATGCTTGCAGTTGAAAGTGTCATAGTAAGAGCAAGTGAACTAAGCAATAGAGATTTTTTCATATATGTCCTCCGTAACAAACGATGAAAATCAAAACGTAACTCTATCCTGACACTTTCTTTAAATTTCGGTTGGAAATTAATCTGTCAATTTCTTGCAGAAGCTTTGTCTAAATAGCGGAGTGAATAAGTGCTCTTTTCTTTTTTAAGGAATCCTTTATGATCATTAGATATGAAAACTACAACCCTGCTTTTGTCTTTTTTCCTTATGTCGACAACCATTGCCCTCGCTGAAGATGCCCGAGATTGGAGCGCTTCACTTGGTGCAGGATTTGTTTTTAAAAAGAATTTGCGCAAGGGAAATACATACGAAAACATGGATAAAAAATGGATCGTCAAACCCATTCCTCTTGTGCAAGCGAGTTATGGTCGGGTTTCTCTTGGGCCCCAAGGCCTCTCATTTATGGCCCTTGGTTCCAAGATGGCAAACGTCACCCTCTTTATTAAACGCGATGGTGATCGCTACCAGGGCGCGGGAATGATCCCACGAAAAGATTCGGCCTTTGCTGGTATCTCTGCCAAGTTTTTTAGTTATGGTTTAAACATTTCTCACGATATCCACGGGCGCTCCAAAGGAACAGTGGTGCAGTTTAATTATGGAAAGATGTTCTTAATCTCAGAAAAATTCTTTCTCTTAACTAACTTTGGGCTGGACTGGTTTGATGATAAGTACGCTGAGTACTACTATAATGTCAGGTCTCATGAAGCGACGGCCACTCGCCGCGAATACCATCTTAATAACTACGTTCAACCGAGTATAGGGATGCTTCCGGTCTACAAGCTTACAGAAAAGTCTTCATTAATGGGGGCGCTGAATGCCAAGTTGGTTAATAAAGATGTGAGAAACTCACCAACGATGAACGGCGATAAGTTAGAGTTCGGTGGACTCTTTGGTTACAACTATAATTTCTAGGATTATTTTTTAGTTAACATGTGCTCAATTTCCGCCACTATTTTTCTGTAGGTCGGAAGTTGATAGCGCAGTTTGAGATGTGAGAGAATCACGGCAAAATTCGGCTCATTCCCCTGTTCTAGAAGAGTCGTCACAAAGTCTTCGATCACCACAAAGAAAATCGCCATCGGCGAAATCCCGGCCGTCATCACTTCTGGAAAACCGACTCCATTAGAAACTCCATGGTGTTGTTTAATGATAATGTCGACACCTTGAGGAAGTCGCGGATAGCTTTGAACTAAAAGGGCGGCCTGGTGAGCGTGATTTAAAACCGCATCTCTTTCTCGTGGAGTGAGATTGGCCTTTTTTAGAGCTTCGTTATCCATGATCTTTAAGAGCTTTTCATCATCCAGGTAAATATCGTGAAAGAAACTCACCATCGAGAGTTTTTCCAGCATAACTGATTGTTGGTCCTGACTTCCCCATTCCATCTTTGGCAGAAGTGTGTAGGACATCAGGCATATAAGGTAGGATCTTCGGTAAGAATAACTCAATTGATTGTCTAAAAGTTTTCTTAGCAGTGAGCCCAGCTTATCTGTCTTAGTAATCTGCGTTCTGATTTGGTGAACGGTTTGATCGACCATGGCCACACAAGTTGACGTAATCCCCAAAGACTTAATCAAGTCGCTACTAATAACAAAAGAATCCCCTGTCTTTACTACGGCTTCATCAATAGTCACCGGCTTTTTAAGATTTCTCAGGGACTGAGTCAGAAGACCGTTCATAAAAAGCTCACGTTCTTCTTTTAAGATGAAAAATTCGCGCAACCCCAGGTCTTCATATTTTTTCAAGCTCTCTTTTGTGAAGTTTTCACCAAAGTGCAAACGTTTGACATACTCGTCCCCACTTTTTTTAGCGAGCTTAATATAGACATCGCACGGAGAAAGGTTCATGAGATAAAAATAATTGATAGGAAAAGGAATGTAGTCTGGAAGTTTTAAATGCGAGAACTCTTCTTTTTTTAGATTGAGTGCTTTAAGCACCAGTCGATTGAGCTCTTCAATTCTCAAGCGGTCAGAAACCATGGCAAACTTTTTATATGTGTGCTCGAACTCTCCAATAACAATCAATGGAGTTCTTAAAGAGTCATCATAAATGACGTTGAGAAAAAGGGCAGCGATCGCTTCGCTGGGATGATCGGCCGTTTCTTCAGAATTATTGCGAACGACGAATAAATCAAAATACTCGCCCTTTTTGACGACCTCAACTGCTTCCGCGCCACTTTTATAGTGGATGGTTTTTGCGCCAAATTCCCTTTCCAGGTTCTTGGCTATGAGCTCCCCCACCGAATCATTGGGTTCGACTAAAAGTATCTTTAATTCCATAATATAGATGATAAACGAAAACCTAAAAAAGGGTAAAAAATGTATTTTGCAAACCACTTGCAAATCAAATATTTTCCCTATAAAATCGCCTAAGGACGGGTAAAATTATGGGTATTTTAAATCCGAAAAAGGAACAAGAGCGAGATGCTCTTTGTATTTCGCTACTAAAGGAAAAAGGGCTCTCTATAACCGCCCCTAGAAAACTTATTTTGGGTCTCTTAATAAAAGAGCACGGCCCCTTTACTGCTGAGGATATCCTCAAAAAATTGCCAAAAAATTCTTGCGACCAGGCCACTATCTACCGCTGCCTCAATCAATTCGTTGATGCCCAGCTGGTCAATACGTCTTTCCTGGAAAAAGATATGGCCCATTTTGAGTACAATGATCCTCACCACCACCATCACCACATCATTTGCAAAATCTGCAAAAAAATCGAATCGTTCCACGATTGTCTAATGGAAAAGATCGAACTGAATCTGCAGAAAAAGGGTTATAGCAACATTCAACACAGGCTGGAGATCTTCGCTGTCTGTGAACAATGTGCAAAAAGTTAGGGGTTATAAATGAAAAAGACAATGCTTACGGGAGCACTGACATTACTGGTTTCAATGAGTGCTTTTGCTCTAGATGTCCCATGGGAAACTTTAAAGACCCTGGACTTTGACACTAAAACAAAAAAGAACGTCATTAAACCAGAACTACAAAAAGTTCTGGGCAAAGAAGTGACGATCAAGGGCTTTATGATGCCGCTTGATTATGAAGCAAAAGAAATTGTGGAATTTCTCTTCATGCCATACGTGCCAGCATGCATGCACGTTCCACCTCCACCACCAAACCAACTGGTACTGGTGAAAATGAAAAAAGGATCAAAAGTTAAACCTTCGTTTTATCCAATCGAGCTCACGGGAAAGCTTGCGGTGGAAACAAACGCGGATCTGGAGTCATCTTTTAAAATGGAAGGACTCAAGATGAAAGAACTGAAAACTTATACACCACCGTCACCACAAGGAGCACACCCGTGACAAAACTAACTCTTGTACTTGCCCTTATTCTTTCTTCTCAAACATTTGCTCATGAACATGGCAAAGGTCTTGGGGCCCATGAACACGGTTCAATCAAACTAGAAATGGCCGTAGATGGAAAAACAATTGAACTAGACATTGATGGACCAGCTGAATCTTTTATCGGATTTGAGTACGCTCCAAAAACAGACAAAGAAAAGAAAACATTCGCTGACGCTCAAAATCTTTGGAAAAAAGATCTACTGACTAAACTAATCACGTTAGATGCAAAACTGGGCTGCTCTATTGGAGAAGCTTCATTTGAGCAGGAAATGGAAGATCACGACGAAAAACCCGCAAGCAAAAAAGAAGCTGGTATCCACAGTGACATCGAAGCTAAAGCTAAGATCACATGCGCTCAAGATCCAAAAGGTTCAACAGTGTCTGTGGCCATTAAAAAATATTTCACTCACATTAAGAAACTACAGATTGACTTAGTTGGTTCAGAAACTAAGACTATCAATGTAACAAAAGCTGTGGAGCAATTTAAACTATAGTGCTCTCCTTTCAAGAAGCGTCTTATGACAAAAGCCATTTCACTTAAACAATGTAAATTCTCTTATCCTAATCATAACAAGCTGGTCATCAACATTGACCAGCTTGATATTGAATCCGGTGAAAAAGTCTTTCTCTACGGGCCATCAGGCCACGGGAAAAGCACTCTTTTAAATTTAACGGCCGGAGTTCTCAAGGCTAACTCAGGCGAAGTCAGTGTCCTGGGTCAGGATTTAACCAAACTTTCTCAAAGTAAACGCGACCACCTTCGCGGGGAAAAAATTGGTTACATCTTTCAGATCTTCAACCTGATCCCCTACCTGACGGTTAAAGAAAATATTGTTCTTCCTTGCATGATCAATAAAACAAGAGCTGACCACGATTTCCACGCCCAGGCCGAAGAGTTGGTCGACTCGCTTGGACTGCGCGAACATATCAATAAAAAGGTCACCGACCTCTCAATTGGTCAACAGCAACGAGTGGCCGCGGCCCGCGCCCTGATCGGAAACCCTGAAATGATCATTGCCGATGAGCCAACCAGTGCTCTCGATGAAAAAAACACCCGCGAGTTTATGGAGCTTTTAATGAAGGTCTGGGAGAAGAAAAAATTCACCCTGATCTTTGTTTCCCATGACGAGCGCTTAAGATCGTATTTTGCAAGATCCATTTCACTTCCAGAGATCAATCACCATGATTAATTTTTTAACTTATAAGTCTATCAAAAACAGAAAGTTCACAAGTTTTCTGTGTGTTTTATCCATCGCTCTTTCTGTCACTCTTTTCTTAGGGATTGAGCGCATCAGAAACGGGGCCAGAGACGGCTTCACCAACACCATCTCTAAAACGGATTTGATTGTTGGGGCCAAGGGCGGCTCTCTTCAGCTTCTGCTTTACACTGTTTTTCATATCGGTGGAGCGGTCAACAACATCAAGATGACGACTTATAATGATATAAAATCCAACCCACAGGTTGAGTGGACGATCCCTATCTCATTAGGAGACGCTTACCGCGGCTTCCGCGTTGTCGCCACTGATGAAAATTTCTACAAACACTACCGCTTCCGCGGCGACCAGGAAGTTAAAATGCAGGAAGGAGTTCTTCCTGTTGATACTTTTGATGTAGTGCTTGGTTCTGAAGTCGCTAAAAAATTTAAGCACAAAGTTGGCGATCCGATTGTCATCTCTCACGGACTCTCAAGCGAAGCTGTTTTGGCCCACGACAACACTCCTTTTAAAATTGTAGGGATCATGGCGCCAACCCAAACGCCGATTGATACGGGCGTGTACATCACTCTTCAAGGAATGGAAGCGATTCACTTTGGCTGGGAAACAGGTGTACCAAGTGGCGAAGCGATCAATCCTGAACGCTTTAAAAAAGAAAATATCGAAATCACCCAGCTCACTTCTTTTATGGTGAAGCTAAAATCGCGTATCGCCGTTCTTCGTATGAGAAGAAATATCGATATGTACCCTAATGAGCCAGTCATGGCGATTATCCCTGCTCTTTCTCTTCAGGAAATGTGGGAGACGATCGGCTATGTTGAACAAATTCTCTTTCTAGTGAGTCTTTGTGTTCTTCTGGTAGGAGTCATGAGTATTCTTATCTCTCTTTATACTTCTATCAATGAAAGAAGACGCGAGATGGCCATTTTAAGGTCTCTTGGAGCAAGCTCGCGCCATGTCTTTTTCCTACTCCTGTACGAATCGAGCTTTTTGGTTCTGATGGGATGTATCGTTGGTGTGGCCTCAATGTACGGACTTCTTTATTTCGTACGTCCATGGCTTGAGTCTAACTTCTCAGTGTACCTACCAATTGAGCCGCTTTCAAAAACAGAGTGGTACTACCTGGCAGGCATCTTTGTCGTGGGGACTTTGGCAGGGCTTATCCCGGCGATAAAAGCTTACCTCAATTCATTGCAGGACGGGTTGACTATCAAGATCTAAGCTATAGAATTTAATCTATGCTTGATACTTTAAAAGACCTCTTTCGCTTTTTGGGACGCCATAAGAAATGGTGGCTGCTTCCCATTCTTCTATTCTTAATTCTCTTTGGAGCGCTGGTTATCTACGCTCAGGGAAGTGCGGTCGCGCCTTTTGTTTATTCATTCTTTTAAAAATTAGAAAGGATCAGTAAAAGGTGAAATCTCGTTTTTCATAACGAGGGTGCTCTTTACGCTCTTAAACCTGGTGAAGAGCCTGTCTCTTTTAATGATTCGAAAAATCAATCCCACTCCCGCAAAGACAGTGAAGTAGATCACGGTGAATATAATAGTGCTGTTGATCTTTCCCAGAACGTTTCCGATTTTAATCCAGATCTCACGGGGCTTCACCATCAGTTTAGGTGTGGCCATTCCAAAAACAAAAACCAGTCCCGCGACCAAAAGAAGCGGCACATGAATGTCTTTTCCTCTAAGAGTGGGAATAACCCAACCTAAAACGCTAAAACCAATCGCTACAATCAATGAAAAGACTCTTAGCTCATGAGCTGTTGGCGCATTATTAGTCTTCTGCATAAGCGCTCTCCCACTTAGCTTTCATCACCACTTCAGGTTGTTTTTCTTTGGCAATGATGAAATTTTCCAACACAAGTGTGTCCATATCTGTAGTCATGAAGCATTTTAAAGCTTCAAAAGGCGTGCACACGATCGGCTCACCTCTTACATTAAAAGAAGTATTGATAAGAACTGCGCATCCGGTTTCTTTTTTAAAGGCAGAAATTAAAGCGTGAACTCGCGGGTGAATATTTTTATCAATCACCTGAAGTCTCGCCGATCCATCAACATGAGTCGTGGCCGGAAGCTCCCTGGATTTTGTAGGTGCCGTAAAAAGCATATAAGGGCTCTCATCCGAGGCCTTCCAGTCAAAATACTCTTCGACATTTTCTTTTAGAACAATCGGAGCAAAAGGGCGAAAGGACTCGCGCTTTTTAATTTTTAAGTTCATCACCGACTGCATCTTCGTATCGCGGGCATCACCGATAATAGAACGACACCCTAAAGCGCGCGGTCCAAACTCCATTCTTCCCTGAAAAAAACCTACGACTTTTTCTTTCACTAAATGATCTTTTACCAGCACTTCATCCAAAGATGAGCTGTCTGGGAATTCATGGAAAGAAAAATGATATTTTATTAAAAGCTTTTTAATCTCTTCAGTAGAAAAGCTAGGCCCAAGCATTGACCCCTTTTGAAAGTTTGCCGAAATCACCCGCTCTTTTTTTAAGTGCAAGTGATAGAAGGCCAGTGCGCATCCAAGAGCTCCTCCAGAATCTCCTGAAGCAGGCTGAACCCAAACCTTATCAAAAAGTCCTGATTTCACCAGGACTCCGTTGGCCACACAATTAAGGGCCACGCCTCCGGCCATGACGAGATTTTTTTGGCCTGAAAGATTTTTTACTGCACGGGCCAGATGAAGAACAACTTCTTCTGTCACGGCTTGAACAGAAGCGGCCATGTCCTTATGAAACTCTTCGAGCTTATCTTCTGATTTTCTCTGAGCGTGGTTAAAGAGCTTACAAAAATCCTCTGTAAACATTCCACTTTCGCTAGTGAAGCTAAAATATTTTAAATTGAGCTGGAAACTTCCATCGGGGAAAAGTGCGATCAGCTCTTTAAGAATTAAATCTTTGTAGATGGGTTTTCCATACGGAGCAAGGCCCATCATTTTGTATTCACCGGAATTCACTTTAAAACCTAAATAGCCGGTGAAAGTCGAATAAAATAATCCCAGAGAATGAGGAAACTGGATTTCAAAAAGAGGCTTAATCTCATTTTTTGATCCAACCCAAGCACTCGAGCTCGCCCACTCACCAACACCGTCGACACATAAAATGGCCGCGTCTTCGTAAGGTGATGGGAAAAAAGCAGAGGCCGCATGAGAGAGATGGTGCTCGCTAAAATAGACCGGCGGATGCTTTTTTTCAGCTGAGATATTTTTTAATCCATCTTTAAGCATTTTCTTAAAATAGATTTTCTCTTTAAGCCAGATAGGAATGGCGTGAAGAAATGATTTTAGTCCTTTCGGAGCGCTGGCAAAATACGTTTCTAATAAACGGTCAAATTTCAAAATGGGTTTATCGTAGAAGACGATGGAGTCAATATCGCCCAGTCCAATTCCCGCCGTGCTCAGGCAAAAGAGGATTGACTGCTCAGGAAAGGCGCTATCGTGTTTTTTTCTAGTGAAGCGCTCTTCTTCAACGGCAGCAAGGATCTCGCCGTCTTTGAGTAAGACGGCGGCACTGTCGTGGTAGAAACATGAGATGCCAAGAATATACAATTAGAAATCCTTCTTCTTAACAAAATAATTGGCCAGGTAAACATAAGCTCCACTGATAATAATCAAGTGAGCGATCTGCTCCCACAGGTTAACAGAAACGGCCTCTCTAAAAAGAATATTGTTTGATGTATCCGCTAGAAATGAGATACGTGGGAAAAGGCCATAAACCAATAACCCGATTCCTTTAAAAGCACTCATGTTGGCAAAAAATTCATTGTATGGAAGCTTAGCAAACGTTGCATAAGCGACGGCCGAAGCAATACAACTGATAAAAGTCGCAAACAGCGCTCCAATTTTATTCATCAATAGAGAAAAGAAAATAGAAATGAAAATAACCTGTAGTAAGTAAAGTGAAAGGATACAAAATCCACCCAAATGTCCCGCGGTGAAAACGATTTTCTTAAAAGCAAAAGAAAAAAGAATGGCCGAAAGGATATATGAGTAAGCGTAGTAACCTAACACTAATAACCACGTTCCAAGCACGCGGACAAAAAAGTACTCTGCTCTGCTGATAGGAAACGACAGGTATTGGTAGATGATATTGTTTTGGAAGTCAGAGCGAAAAACACTCACTCCAAAAATCGCCGCAACTAAAAAACTCACACTGTTGAGGATGCGGAAATTCACCGAAAGAACATCTACACCTGCGAGACTAAAACTAGCATCCCCACCCATCTGGGAGTTGACCAGGTTCATGACCATATGACCTAGAATAAGGGCCGCAGTTGTCGCCACAAAAATAAAGATCAACGTCTTACTTCTTAGCTCTTTTAAAATCGTATCTAAGATTAGTGCTTTGTATTGTGGTTTCATTAAGCTCTTTCTCCGTTAACAATCTTATAGAAGAAATCATCCAGTGATTTTTCTTTTTCCAGAACTGATGGGACAGATCCGGCAAATAAGACTTGCCCTTTATTTAAAATAGCAATCTCATCACAAAGCTGCTCCATCTCTAGAAGAATGTGAGAGTTGATAAAGAGAGTTTTCCCCTGCCCTTTTAATTTTCTGATGATCTCTTTTAAGTCTCTAATCCCGATTGGGTCAAGACCAGAGAAAGGTTCATCGAGAATGATGAGGTCGTTATTGCCAATCAAGATACTGGCCAGCCCCACTCTCTGCACTTGCCCTTTAGACATTTTTGAGAGTTTTCTTTCTGCCAGCTCTGAAATTTGAAGTTCGGCCAAGGCTGCATTCACTTGAGAAGTAAGCTCTGCTCCTTCAATCCCTTTCATCTTTCCAAAAAACTCCAAGACTCCACGAGCAGTGTAAAATGGGAAGAAATTAAATTTTTCCGGAATAAAAGCAATGCCCATTCTGGAATTTTTATCACTCACAGAAAGACCATTGATTTCAATTGATCCCGAGTCGCTATGCAGTAGATTAAGCATCAGCTTTACCAGGGTGGTTTTACCAGCACCGTTAGGGCCTAGAAGCGAAAAGATTTTTCCTTTCTGGACGTTAAGAGTTACATTTTGAAGTGAGAAATCCAGTCCATAGGACTTGGAAATATCTTTGATCTGAATAATATCCATATTAAACCTCAGTCTCGATAAAAATTCCTAGCTTCTATGGTATTCTTCCCCTAGGATTTTTAAAAGAAAATTCATTATTTTTAGGGAGAAAAATATGGCGAAGTCTATTTACGATTTTGAGGTTATTGATATCAACGGAAAGTCTCAGTCTCTTAAACAATACGAGGGAAAAACTCTACTTATTGTCAACGTGGCTTCAAAGTGTGGCTTCACACCTCAGTACACTGAGCTAGAACAAATTTACAAAGAATACAAAGACCAGGGTCTCGAAATTCTTGCTTTCCCATGCAACCAGTTTGGAGCACAAGAGCCAGGAGATGCAGAAGAAATTAAAAAATTCTGTTCTCTCACATATGATGTAAGTTTCCCCCTCTTCGCGAAAGTAGACGTCAACGGCAAGAGTGCAGCTCCGGTTTATTCTTATCTAAAAGAATCTCTTCCTGGGATTCTTGGCACCCAGGCCATCAAATGGAATTTTACAAAATTCCTGGTTAACAAAGAAGGGCAACCGGTAGAAAGATACGCTCCGAATGACAAACCAGGTGAAATTTTAAAAGATATTAAAAAGATTCTCTAGTAAACGATATTTGAAAGATACTCATCAACAGCGTCGATGGTTTTAAAAACATAAAGGCGCTTTGATGAGATCTTTTCCATCTCAAGCTCAGATTTTCCTGCCACAATTAACTCAATAGCAGGATTTAATTTCATCAGAAGTTTTTCAACATAATTTTGAAAATGCCCCTTTCCTAATTGCGCCAGCACATTAGTTGGCCCAAGAAGGACCGTACTTACTTCAAGCGCCTTTGCCACTTCACCAAGAGCTTCATAACCAATATCTGCTCCCAGGTATGTGTAAGGGAGTCCATAATGACTGCACAACAATCCCATGATTCCCAACTCGATGTCCTGCAGGTCTCCTTCCATTCCACTAATCAGAATATGCACCTTGCTTTTTTCTTTGGCCGGTGAGTGAAATAAATGATGCCCTAAATGAAATCTTAAAAGCGAGCGCAGGGCTTCAGCCTGAATCGACGTGTACTCTCCTGAAGAAACACACTCCTGCTTTAAACGGTAAAGAGGCAGTAATATATCCAGAGCAAAATCACGGGGTGAAAGTGTTTGCTTTAGCTTCGTGAGCTCCAGTGAAATAATGTCTAGCTTATAACTTTTTAAAGCAAAAGTTAAAATGGCCATTGACTGTGAAGAGTCAACAGATGGCTTCGCTTCGTTAACTAAATTGAAATCCCCCTGCTCCAGACTTGCCTCAGACCTACCTAGGTCAATAAGCAATTCCTTGAGTTCTGGAATGGATAAGGGGGCCACTTTTGAAATGGTATAGCCAAGCAAGCACAATTCACTTAAAAGTTGCAGCTTTTCAACATCTGTCTTTGAATAGGTCCTGTGCCCCGAGGCATCACGGATGGGCACTAGCGCCTTATAGCGCTTTTCCCAGGCCCTGATTGTATGGACACCAACCCCCGAGAGCTTAGACGCCATTTGAATAGTGTAAGTAGTACTGACCAATTTAATTCCTTCGCGTCTAGAAAATGTCGAACTCAATTATAACATCGTCCTTCTAGTAAAAATATAACATAAAACTATAATGATCTAAGAAACTGCACAAGAATTGTTTAAAGAACAACAAAAAGAACTTTCGAAGAGGAGATAAAGATGAAAATACTAATCACCGGTGCCACAGGCTTTGTCGGGACGAGACTAAGCGAGAAGCTCCTCAATGAAGGGCACGAGCTGCATATCCTCTCTCGAAATACCTCCCACCTACCCCCGGTTTTTAATCACCCAAATGTGAAGGCCTTCTCATGGCAAGACACTTCAACTCCTCCCCCTGTAGAGAGCATCTCCGGAATAAATGGAGTGATCAACCTAATGGGTGAAAACATCGCGGCAAAACGCTGGAGTGATGAGCAAAAAAAGAAACTCCACTCATCACGAGTCGAGTCAACAATCCAGTTAACAAGCGTCATTAACCATAATCGTAGCACCCCATTGGACTTTTTTATTTCGTCCTCTGCTGTAGGAATTTACCCCGTTAACACTAACGAAACTCTTACAGAGGACTCAAAGCTGGCCAACAACTTCCTGGCCACCCTTTGCAAAGACTGGGAAGCCGCCGCTCATACGTTAAAAAATTGCAAGCGCACAGTTATTGTCCGCACGGCCGTCGTCCTTGAAGCTCACGGAGGTGCCCTGGCAAAAATGCTTCCTCCTTTTAAACTAGGTCTAGGTGGCCCTATCGGAATGGGCGATCACGTCATGAGTTGGATTCATCTTGATGACCTCGTCGATCTTTATGCAAAGGCCGTCACGGACGATCGTTATAGTGGGATCTATAATGGCTCTACTTCTCAGCCGATCGATAATTTTCATTTCACGAAGGCCCTGGGCGATGCTCTTCATAAACCGACACTAATACCAGTTCCGGCCACCGCACTTAAGATTGCTTTTGGCGAGATGTCTTCTGTTATTTTGGATTCACAGGCCGTGGTTTCAAAAAGGCTTCCAGAGGCAGGCTTTACTTTCCAATACCCGACAATTGAAGCGGCCTTTGCCAAAATGTTTGAACACAAGAAGAAATAGAAAATGAAAAAGTCCCTGGTTTGGTTAAGACGCGATTTAAGACTTCATGATCACTATGCTCTTTCAGAGTCACTGAAGAATTCTGATGAGACTTATGTTGCTTTTATTTTTGACAGCAATATTCTGGAAAAACTCCACAATAAAAATGACTCCAGAGTCACTTTTATTATGGACTCGCTCAAAGAGATTGAATCCGTTTTAAACAAACACGGCTCAAGCCTCATTGTCCGTTACGGAAATCCGGCAGAGGAAATTCCCAAGATTATCGAAGATTTTAAAATTGAGGCCCTGTTTTTCAACCGCGACTATGAGCCTTATGCTAAAGAGCGGGATCAAAAAGTAGAAAGAGACTTATTCAAAAAAGGCATCCACGTTTTTAATTATAAAGATCACGTCTTTTTCGAGAAAAAAGAAGTGCTCAATGGCCAGCAGGAAATTTATAAAGTTTTTACTCCTTATAAAAATAAATGGCTGGAGATTTTTCACGCTCAAGAATCCCGCGTCCCGGAATATAAATGCGACTTAAAAAAACTGGCCCCTTATAAAAACTCAAAGAATATTTTGGAGCATAACTGGTACTACGATATTTGTTTTGTGGAAACTGAATCCGCTTTAAAAGGTGGAGCATTGGAAGCACAAAAACGTCTTAAAGATTTTAAAAACCGTATTGAAGATTACAAAACAGCAAGGGATGTTCCCTCAATTGATGGAACATCTCTTTTGTCACCCTACATTCGCATGGGAAATCTTTCTATCCGCGATATGATCCGAGCCTCTCTTGAAAAAAAATCCGAAGGCCATCAAACCTGGCTTTCAGAAATTATCTGGCGCGATTTCTATCAGATGATCCTCGATGCTTACCCTGGTGTAGACACCCACTGCTTCAAAACGGAGTACGACCAAATCAAGTGGCTGGGGAAAAAAGAAGACTTTGAAAAATGGTGTAATGGAGAAACTGGTTATCCCCTAGTCGATGCGGCCATGAGGTGTTTAAACACCACAGGGATGATGCATAATCGACTGCGCATGGTTGTGGCCTCATTTTTAACTAAAACTCTTTTAATCGACTGGCGATTGGGTGAGAGATACTTTGCTGAAAAGCTTCTCGATTACGACATGGCGGCCAACAATGGGGGCTGGCAATGGAGTGCTTCAACAGGTGTCGATGCCCAGCCTTATTTCAGGATCTTTAATCCCTATAATCAATCTGAAAAATTTGATCCTAATGGGGACTATATCAGAATGTGGTGCCCTGAACTTGCCGGCTTTTCCAATAAGACGATTCATCACCCGCACGACTCTGCTCCACTTGAGCAGGCAGCTGCAGGCTGTTTTGTAGGGAAAGACTACCCACACCCGATCGTAGCCTACAAAGAGCAACGAGACCGGGCGCTAGCAATGTATAAAGCAGTTAAATAATTTTAAGAAGCTTCGGTGACGGTCGCTGAGCCATTAGAGACTGGTACACCAAATTTCTCACCATCTTTGATAATGGTTTTAGGCAGAACCGCTGTGTTAGGAGCAACTACTGCTTTTTCTCCGATGGTTACACCACCAAGGATTTTTGCAGAAAGGCCAATCATCGCTCCACGCTTGATATGGAGTTTATCGATAATAAGAAATCCTTTCATCCCATAATGGGCCATCATGTAGGCAGAACCACCAATCGTGACATAATCACCCAGTCTAATTAAACATGGGTCTGAGATGTTTGAAGAGTTGATCATAACTCCCTTTCCAATTTTCATTCCCATCATTTTGAAAAAGAGAATGTTTAACGGAGAAGGTGTCAGGAAATCTAAAACCGTGTAACGGACCAGGTAAGTCAAAGCATTGTGATAAAACCATGGGATTGATTCAATTGAAAACCAGGCCCCTCTGTATGACTTAACAAAAGGAAGGCATGGAGCATTCATCAAAGGAACAATGAAGATCAGAGTAAAAATAAAACCGATAAAAGCCCCTCCACCACACAATCCATAACAGAATGCTTTTAGGACAAAAGGGTAATTCACAACGACGTCTGAAGCCCACTGGAAAAGCATTATTCCCGGAGTCAGGGCCACAGCAATACAGAAAATGAAAACGGCAGCGATAGGAAGTAAAAACAAGACAAATCCAAGAGTCGAAAAGCGTCTAAACACATTTTCAATAACGGCCTGAAGCCCTTTTTTTGTCGAAGTAGCCGAGTTGATGTCCGCTTTGTCTTCGCGCACAGCTGATTTATTGTTTTCCACTGAAGAATCCTTTCTTTTAATATAATTTCATTGTCTATAGTAAAAGATTGTTTGTAAACTACTGTGCTATGTCACTAAGAAAAAATATCGCCACAGCTAAAGAAATTTTGATTTTTTCCCTGCCAATTATCGCAGGCCAGATCGGACAAATGTTATTTGGTGTGGGTGATATCATGGTGGCCGGCCGCTACTCCAGCCTGGCGGTGGCCTCTATAGGTGTGGCCGCGACGATTTTCTCTCCTTTTTTAATGATTGGAGTAGGTATTCTTCTTTGTACAGGACCTCTGGCCTCTCAGCTTAAAGGTGAAGGAAAAAAAGACCCGACTCTCCTTTTCAATGCTTATTATGTGAGTTTTTTTCTCTCACTCATTCTGAGCACGATTCTTTTTTTTGCTGATCTTTATATCGGTTACTTTAAACTGACTCCGGAAATTGTTCCTCATGTAATCACCTTTTTGCAAATCACGTCGATCTCACTTTTTCCTGCCTTTGTTTTTCAGGCAACAAAAGATTATCTGCAGGCCCAGGGACACACCTATGCGCCTAATGCGATTATTCTTTTCTACAATGTCGTTAACGTCTTTTTAAATATTTTCTTCATGTTTGGTTATGGCAGCTTTGGAGGCTTTGGCATCAAAGGAGCGGCCATCGCGACTCTTCTTTGCCGTTTCCTTATGGCCATCACCGTTTTTATTTACATGAAATCCGTGACTGAATTTAAAGCTCAACAGAACATGGAATCTATCAGAAAAATTTTAAAGCTCGGAACTCCGATTGCTTTTGCTCTTTTATGTGAAGTCTTGATTTTTTCTGTTGTCACTGTTTTAGTTGGTGGAATGAGCCTGGTGGCCGGGGCCGCTCAAAGCTTAGTCATCAATATAACCTCTCTGACCTTTATGGTTCCGCTGGCACTTGGTGGGGCCATTTCAGTTTTAGTCGGTGAGCAATTTGGAAAAAAATCACTCGAAGGAATTATCCGCTACAGCCTGGGCTCTATTACCCTTGTCTTGGTTCTTCAGGTTATCTTCGCTACGATCTATCTCTTAATTCCTAACCAGGTCATGGGTCTGGCCACTATAGATGAACCGGTTATTTTATACGGAAGCGCACTCTTATTCTGGGTAGGTATTTTTCAGATCCCGGATGGTGTGCAGGTAGTTTTATCGGGTGTCATGCGAGGGCTTAACGAAACCAAAATACCAATGATCTTAGGCCTTATTTCTTACTGGGTGATCGGTCTTCCAATTGGAGCTTACCTCGCCTACAAAAATGGCATGGAGGCACGCGGCCTTTGGATCGGTCTTGCGATCGGTCTGACATGTATGTGTGTTTTCCTGATTGCTTTCTACCGCAACAGAATTAGAAAGCTACGTCTGACAATTCAAAATTAATAGCTTTCTTCGAAAGTGGATCAGTGAATTTTAGCTGGTAGGCCATCAAACGGATACCTTCACTGTTTTTATTTCCTGTTCCGTATTTTGGGTCGCCTAAAACTGGATAACCCAGCTCTTCAAAGTGACGTCTGATCTGGTGGAGTCTTCCCGTATGAATTTGCACTAGTAAAATGGTCGTGTGCTCTTTTTGCTCCAGGATAGTAAATGTGGTGTAAGCGCTTTTCCCATCAATCTGGAATTTAATTTCGCCGCCTGATGGGTATCTTTTCTGGATATTTCCTACGACTTCAACTTTATAAAATTTTTCGACATCGCTGTTTTGCCACAATTTTGAAAGTGAGCCGGCCGCATGATGAGTGTAGGCAAAAACCATAAGCCCGTGTGCTTCACGATCCAGTCTGTGAATTAGGTAAGCTTTCCCTTTGGCCTTCTCAACTTGCCTTAAAATACTGCAATGATCACCGAAATCTGTTCCCTGAGATAAAAGACCCGGGGGTTTGTACCAAATCCCCCATTCTTTCTGTGCTAAAACTTCGCGCGACTCTGGAACCTCTAAAGAAAGGTAACGAGGATCAAAAAAGAATTCTACATGGGATTCATTAGTGAGTTCAGCTGTTGCTCTTCTGGTTCTTAATCTCTTTGAGTTGTTGAGTTTTCTTAACCAGACTCCGCCGTTATTGAGAACTTTCTTTAAAACACTCTTTGAAAGTTTGGTGTGTTTTTCCAGGAAGTCGATCATGACAAGAGGGTCTCCCTCTTTCACACTTTTTTTAACGGTAAATGGTCTGCTGGTTTGTTCTGTCACTGTCGTCCTAAAAATAAAAAGGCCCATATCTAATATGGGCCCTTTTTAGCGTATTTTTATAGAAATGACTAGTTGTTCGTTAGAGCACGGTAAGCATCTACACGCCCCCCAGAGAGAGAAGAAGACTTTAGTTTAGCCGTCTGAGTAGACGTTCTAATCAGTCTTTCTCTGATTTCAGCAGGTGTAAGTCCCGGTTCTTTTGAAAGAAGAAGCCCTACAACCCCAGAAACGTGTGGAGTGGCCATCGAAGTTCCTGAAAGGTTAGCGTATGAACCTTTGTAAGTTGAAAGGATCGTCGAGCCTGGAGCTGTTACGTGAACAGTCTTTACCCCGTAGTTAGAGAAGCTTGATCTTGCCCCAGCAGATGTATATGACCCTACTGAAATAACGTTTGAAACGTCGTAGTTTGCCGGATAGCTTGGAGTTGAATCGTTGTTGTTTGACTCATTTCCTGCTGCCGCAACAAAGGTAATCCCTGCTTGCTCAGCAGCTGTAATGGCATCAAGAAGTGATTGTTCTTTATCTCCACCACCCCATGAATTCGACATAACATTTACGCCTCTTTTAATAGCGTAGTCGATCGCTGAGATTGCATCGATAGTTTCTCCAGAACCTTTATCTGAAAGAAATTTAATCGCTACGATTTTTACGTTGGCCATCACCCCTGCAACACCAATGTTGTTGTGGCTAGCACCGATAACACCTGCACAGTGAGTCCCGTGTCCGTGTCCATCAGCTGGGTCTCCGTCTTTGTTGGCGAAATCGTATCCGTAGATATCATCTACATATCCGTTGCCGTCATCATCGACACCTGGCTTTCCGTTAAGCTCAGCAAGGTTCACGTCCATTTGAGCTTTTAAATCAGGGTGAGTGTACTCAACACCTGTATCGATAACTGCGATCTTGATTGTCTTGTCACCTGTTGCACCTTTAGTGATGTCCCATGCTTTCATTGCATTGATATCTTCACCAGCAACTCCCGGAGAGAAGATCCCGCCGTTTTTACCGTTGTTAGCTAGACCCCATTGCTTAGAAAAAGAAGCATCTTTAGGCGCTTCCCCTTTTACGCTCTCAAGAGAGATAATGTAGTTGGGTTCGATGTATTCAATGTCCGGATTGTTAGCAAGGGCCTGCATCGCTTTATCTGAAAGACCTTTGTTCGTTTCCAGACGAGCGAATGTTCCAAATCCTGTATCAGCAGTCTTTGTCACTTGTCCGTAAGTTGAGATCGCTTTGCTTGATAAAAAGTTTGAGCCTTTTTTAACTTTTACGATGTAACCGTTAAATGGTGTAGCGTGAGCAGATAGAGAGAAAACGAGCGAGAATAATGAAACAACTAAAAGTTTCGAATTCATATATCATCCTTGATTTATGTTTGTATTTCATGGTCGCAATGATTGAAACTGATTAGCAATAGATCACTTGTGAATGAAAGTTTTTGTTAGCAGGTGTAAATAAATTGACGGAGTCTTTTTCCGATAAAAAGACTCCGGTGTTTGAATAATTTTTATTGTTTAAAGCGCACAGAACTTTGTCACAGTCATCTTTTTTGAAGCTGGTGTGCGTTTGAAGTTCACTGTCACTTTAGGATTAGTGGTAAATGAAAGGAACTCTACCTTTGAGACATCCCAGTCCGTGGCCTTCTTTGCTGCTTGAGCATAAGTAAAACCACCTGAAATAAAGTTATCCTCCTCGAGAAATACGACCTCTGTTCCTGCTTTAGGAGCAGTGATTTGCAACTTCAGCCCATCAGGATTGAAAACGAAATCAGTCTTCTCTCCACCAATAGTCTCACTGAAACGGCATTCGTATTCTTTGGAAGCGACTACGCGCTCTTTATGAGGAGTCGTCGTTGCACATCCACCTAAAAGTACCAGGACCACTAAATTTGAAGCTATAAAATATTTTTTCACCTAAAACTCCTTAAAAGGACTTGGTTTCTTATCGAATACCTGATCAAAAAACTTTAATACTTTAATGTTTTTATCAGACTTTCCGATAAGTATCTAGATTTCGTCTATTTTATTAATGAGAACCATTCTCATAGGTGTGAAAATGAAATTAAAAGCTTTTATTTTTGTCCTGTTACTGGCCCTTTTTAACTCTCTTCCAACCTCGGTTCACGCCGAAGATTGTATGAAGATCATTAAGTCCATGCTTCCTAAAATGGACGCTAATGTCGCTAAGACTATCGATCTCGATAGTCACCTGAATCACAGGAACTTCATCGCTCAGTTTGCCAAGAAAAATAAAATTCCGGTTTTCTTCAAGCAAAATGACCAAGGAGTGGATGTTCCGGTAATCCTACTTAATGCCCAGACCGGGCCAAAACTTCAGGCCTATCTGGAAAATAGCTTTGGGACTCAGGTCGCTCTTCAAAAAGACTGGAATAACGACCACGGTCTTTTGCGCGCAGGCAATTACATTATCGATCTTGACACCCCAGGGGCCCGTGGCTTTGGTGAAATTGAAGAGACGGGTCTAGCATGGAAAAACCTTCAAACTTACCTGACAAGAAGAACGATTGGATCAAGCCCAACACTAGAAGTGTCGTATCTTCTTACTCCTAATGAAAAAAGTGTCATCGATTACTACCAGAAAGTCAGACGTGCAGCTCTTTTTAGAGTTAAGTTTACTTTCGGAGGGCACGATGGCCCCGATTATCCTAACCTTTTAAAGGGTGGTGGTGAGCACTGCTTTATTTTCTGTAAGGCCCAGTCTGTTTACTCTCACGTTTCTGAAATAAGAACGAGACTCAGTGCTTTAGGGGTGAAGAATCCTGATGCCACTCTTGAAGACCCGAAAATTCAAAAGGCCATTGCTCAAGTGCAAACACTTATCAATGAAACGGACCCTAAAGAGCTTCATTCTGAAATGCTCGCAGATAAGAAAACTCTTGCTCTTTTTAGCAGCATTTATCCAAAAGAATTAAAAAGCGATCAGAAAAAATTAGAATTAATCAATTGGTTAGTCTCTTATGACAGTTCAAAGAGATATGGTGAAGTTCTCAACGGCCTGGGAGTGACTGGTGACTACGGAATTGATGATGCCATCAATAAGCGCGCCAGTGCAATCTTCGTCTACGATGAAGGTGCCGACCCGACGGCTTTTAACAATGCAAATTATAGTAACTTTGGTAAATTCGTAAGTTGGCCTGCAACTAAACAATACCCAGTGGATTAGAAAATATGAAAAACAAAATGCAGATTTTATTTTTTATCACGGCCCTACTGCTTTCGTTTAATGTCTACGCTGATCCGTGTACGGAATTAGTAAAGAGCTTAATCGCAAAACAAGACATGCCGGGAATGGAAAAAACCGGTGAACTTGTCGGACGTCTTAAAAAATTCGCCGATGCCAACAAACTTCCCTATCAGATCCTGGAAGTTGGACCGGCCGAAAGACGAGTGCAAAAACTCTTTGTCGCCGTGGATATGACCAACGATGCACTGGTGGCGAAATACTTAAAAGAGTTTAACCTCGATAGCGCAGATAAACCCACTCTTGCTTTAGAGTTTGGTTTTGAAGTTCCTAACGAATACGTCTCAGGTGTTCTTCGTACATCTGCCGATCCAAAAGCACAGATCTATCGCTGGGGTAAACTAGATTTAACTCGTGATGAATGGGCCCGCGAATGGATGATCAAAGGTGGATTCAACCGCTACCCGGAAAGAGAGCAAAACCCGGTTTGGGGTTACTCTCACCTTATTCAGTTAAAACCTGATGAAGCAAAAAACGTAAAACACTTTTTGAAAAATCCTGAAGAGCGCGGTCCTTGTAAATCGGACAACTGTGTTGCCTGGACGGCGAGTATCGAGTTAGGAAAAACAAAAACAGGTGCAACAGATGAAGAGCGCAAGTACCTCTTTAATGAGCTCGGAGTTTCGCGCTCATCTGCCCACTACGAAATCGGCCGACGCTTAATGCACGCAGCGAGTGAACGTCACTCAGGTGTTGTTGTTTTCGTTAATGGGAAAGAAGGAACAGCGGCCTTTAAGAAAAATCTTGCCGGTCTTCTTCCTCCTGAACCACAAATCCCTTACTCAAACATCATTAAGGGATTAGGGCACGATCCAAAGGGTGAACTAATGCAAGCAGTGGGAAAACTTCCTGACGGCGCACGCATCTTCTTCCCTATCGCGGCCGGAGCTTCTCCTGAAGCCATGAGTGCTTTAATTCAAGCAGCACCAAAACTAAAAAAAGGTTTTGAAATTTCATTACTAGTTAACGGGATCAACGAGTCGACTCTAAGAAAAGGGGCCGAGCTTGCTGATGGAAAAATCCGCTTTAAGTCTTTCTTCGTGGGATCAAACATGAGAAAGCTTCACGGAGAAGGATTCGTTAAGTATATACCGGGATATTTAAGTGACTTCCCTCGCTACATGAAAGACCCGGCAATGAAAGACTTTAAGTACGATGCGATTGTCGTGCGTGTTTCTCCTGCCGATGCCAAAGGAAACCACTCTCTTGGGCCAAACCACGATATGATTCATGCGATCTTAGAAGGTAACCCGAAAGTGAAAATCATTGCTGAAATCAATGAGAACGTTCCTTTTACAACAGGTGATAACATTATTCACTCAAGCCAAATCACGGCTTCGTTTAAGAGTAAGGCGGCCCTTGCCGGTCCTCCGGTTGTTCCGTTTACGAATGTTGAAAAAATTATTGGTGAAGAGCTAGGTAACTTAATTGAAAGTGGATCAACTCTACAAATTGGTATTGGTAATATTTTCGGCGGACTTCCTGATGGTCTTCAAAATGCCGGGAAGAAGAATCTTAAAATCTCAACAGAGATGTTTGGTGATAGTTTAAAAGATATCATGGAGCGCGGGATTGCTAAAAAAGCTGAAACCGGATTTGCTTATGGTTCTGAAGACCTTTACAAGTGGCTTAACAAGAATAAGGCCGTAAAGTTCGTGACGACTGAAGCGGTAAACTCTCCGGCAAACATTCAGAACACTGATAAATTCCATGCGGTCAACACTGCCTTACAAGTCCGTTTAACCGGAGATGTAAACGCAGAGTTTGGGCCGGAAGGACGTCTTTCAAGCCCAGGTGGACAAGTTGAGTTTATGTCTGGGGCCGCAAGAAGTAATGGTGGTAAATCAATTATCGCGATCAGATCGACGGCAAAAAACGGTGAGCTTTCAAGCATCGTTCTCGATCTCTATAACGGACACGTGACGACACCTGCTGAAAGTGTTCACTACGTTGTCACAGAATACGGAACAGCGGTTTTAAAAGGTCGCTCAACTGGTGACAGAGCGGTGGCGCTCATTAACGTCGCTCACCCTAAATTCAGGGAAGCTCTTCGCGATGAGGCCCTGGAAAAAAACATTATCTCTCCTGCTGAAGCAAGTGAGATTATCCTGGATGCTCCAGTGGTTGCCGACTTTGTTGTCCGCCCTTACCAGGGTCGTGCGATTGCCAGCCAAAATGAAGGATTTTTTGAGCGCATCTGGAATGCGATTAATGTTAACTTTTTTCATTTCTTTAAAATTTACGCTCACTAATTTATCAAACTAGTGAAAAGATCTTCGTCGGTCTTAAAATGACCGACGAAGTTTTAATCAAATGTGACTTTTAGTATCTCCACACTGCGCTTGCCCAGGTAAACCCTGAACCAAAAGCGGCGCTGGCCACAAGCATTCCTTTTTTCAGAACACCTGCTTTAATTGCATCGTTCATCCCCAGAGGGATAGTCGCTGCCGTTGTATTCCCGTAGCTTTGAATCGTATTGAAAACTTTCGACTCCGGGATATTGAGCATCTCTGCTACTTTTGAATTGATTCTTAGGTTGGCCTGATGGAAAAGAAAAACATCGATATCGTTTAACGATACGCCTGCTTCTTTACAAGAATGCATTAAACACTCTGCCATTCTCTTCGTCGCATGAACGAAAACTGTTTTACCGTTCATTTGCGGAAAGTGTTGACCTTCTTCCAACATCTGGTGGTTAATTCTCTCTTTTCCAAGAGCATTTCCTGGAGCTGGGATCCAAAGCTCTTTTGCAAAGGCCCCATCAGCATATAAGTGCGTCGTCATAATACGCGAGTCTGTTTTTTCATTGCTCAGGTCTTTTCTTGAAACAACCACAGCTCCGGCCCCATCACCGAATAAAACTGCAACGTTTCTGCCGTTGGGAGTTTTATCAAGTCCCTTTGAGTGAACTTCCGCTCCTACAACAAGAATATTTTTGTGTGACCCACTTAGGATAAATTTATCTGCGATACTTAGACCGTAAATGAACCCAGTACACTGCTGGCGAATATCAAGCACTGCAATCTCTGGCAAGTCGAGTTTGGCCTGTAAAAAACATCCAGTCCCCGGGAAGTCGTGATCCGGACTTAGAGTCGCGAAGATAATCATATCGATGTCTTTTTTCTCAAGACCTGCATTTTTAATCGCTTCAAGACTGGCATTCACAGCAAGATCCGATGTTGCGACATCAGGCTCAACCCAACGGCGCTCTACAATCCCCGTTCGCTGCTGAATCCACTCATCAGTCGTGTCCATCATTTTTTCCAGATCAAAGTTCGTGTAAACTTTCGGTGGAACATAAGAGCCGACACCGGTGATTTCACTTCTATATTTCATAACACCCTCTAATAAATGGACTAATTTCTTTATTCTAATCAAATCCTGTAAATATTCAAATAATTCTCTGACGTAATGACTCTGCCATCTATACTGGAGTCATTTCCTCCAATGAAAAAAGGTTGTCAAAGCACTCTAGTATTACGACAATAAAAATACATTAAATACAAAAGCGAATCAGTCTAAATACTTTTAAAAGGATGTAGAATTATGAAGACGATGCTAGCGCTCCCGTTTGTTCTTTGGGCCATTAATGCTACTGCAACTGTAAGCTATTATCCCGAGTCAACTGTTGCGAAGTTTACTAACCAGAAAACTTCTCAAACTGATCTGCGCAATGAAATTTTTAATCTGTCTGAAAAAATTCACATCAAGAATGAAGGTGGAAGTGACACTCTAAGTGACTCTTGCCCTGATGAAAGTGAGTGCACAGAACAAAAAAGAGACATGACTTACCAAGAGGCCAGACAAATGATGTTTGGCGATCTTTTTTTAGTCTCTCATGGGAATAAAAAATACTCGGTTAAAGAAGTCTACTGCAATATCGAAGTCGATCAAAACCAAGGCGTAGGTCCTGGAAAGATCCCTAATCCAAATGTGATTAACTGTGAACACACATGGCCTCAAAGTAAATTCTCTAAACAATTTCCTTCAGAGCTTCAAAAGACCGACCTTCACCACCTGTTTCCGGTAGACATGAAGGCCAACTCTACAAGAAGCAACAACCCTTTTGCTGAAGTTGATGGGAAGGCCACGCATAGCAATTGCCAGGACTCAATGATCGGAAATGCGATTGGAACAAGTATCAGATCGTTTGAGCCGCCTATTGAACACCGCGGAAATGTAGCGAGAGCTCTTTATTATTTCTCTACAAGGTATAAAATGAATATTGATGCCACTCAGGCAAAATACTTAAAAAAATGGAATGCAGAAGATCCGGTTGATGAAGCTGAGATGGAGCGCAATGAAAAGATCATGCAGCTTCAGGGAAACAGAAACCCGTTCGTCGATTACCCGGAACTTGTTAATCGCTTGTAATAAATTATGAAATATTTCCCTTACCTCTTTCTTCTCCTTGTCGTTGCCTGTAGCTCGACCGAAGAAAAAACTGAACCTAAAACTTATTCTGATGAAACCAACCGCGCTTTTTTACAAATTGAGCGCGGTGATTCTTATTACATGAAAAGGCCTGCGAAAAATACTCCGCCACCTCAGGTGAAGTCTCCTCATCAAACGCGTCCGGCAACTCGTCCGGTTTATCGCGAAGATGTAAGACCTGCTGAAATCGTGGTGAAACCGGCCAGACGTGAAGAAAAACCTTCAAGAGAAGAAATCGTCATTGACGAAAAAATCAATTACCAGGAACCACAAAAGGAAAAGTCGATTACGACGATCATCCCGAAGTCTCAACCTAAAACAAAAAAGAGTGCTCCGATGGATGAGCGCCTGATTGAGATCAACCAGAACCTGGCCTTCTACTGTATGAAGCACAGAAAAGACGCCCGTTTTGGAGACAGTGAAGAAAAATGTATGGCCTTCGTGAATCAGTCTCTGGAAGACTGCCAGAGAGTTCACAAGACTCCGGATAAAAAACTCCTAAGCTGCATTCAAACGAAATTAAAGCGCAGGTAAAAACTATGGAACAATACAATTTAGATTACTCTTTCACGAGCGAAAGCCGTGCCTTTTGTCAGCAGTGTGATTTCTTAAAATCCCGTTGCCTATGTGACACTTTAAAAACGATTCCAAACAACATTCACTTAATCGTGCTTCAGCACCCGAGTGAAACCAAGCATCCGCTTAACACTGTTCGCATTATGAAGAAAAGTTTTAAAGAGATGACTGTCATGGTGGGGGAAGACTTCACCAATGATTTAAAGCTCAACACACTTCTTTGTGACCCAAAAAATAATTGTGCCCTTCTCTATCCAGGTCAGGATGCAAAAGTCCTGGAATCAACACCTGTGAGCAGTGAAGCTATCACTCACCTATTGCTGATTGATGGGACGTGGAGAAAAGCTAAAAAGATTTATCTCTCTTCATCCAATCTACAAAAACTTCCGGCCATTAAATTAGCACCTGAAGAACAATCAGATTACAGAATCAGAAAGGCCCCAGCACAAAACGCTCTTTCAACACTGGAAGCGAGTGTTGAGGCCCTAAAAATATTAGAACCAAAGCTGGATACAAGCTCAGCGGTGGCTTCATTTCAAAAGATGATTGATTTACAGATTCAGAAAATGGGTCGTGTCGTTTATCAGACCAACTATTTAGACAAAAAAAAGGAGTAACTCTCGTTACTCCTCTTCTTATAATTCATTTATTTAAAAATTATTTCGCAAGATAAGATTTACACCATCCGCAGTTTGTTACGTACTTCATCCCCATCATTGTACATGGAGCGAATCCGCCTTCTGCTTTTTTCTCATTGTAGTACTTACAGTTTCCACAATTTTGTCCTGGCTTGTGTTTTGCGTTTGTCGAAGTTTTTCCATCTTCAACATACTCTAAACTCTTTGCCATTCCCTCTCCAACTTTCGCTACTTGCTTTCCAGCAGGAGGAGTTGTTGGGCATCCAGCAGCTTGAGCTTTAACACTCTTGAAGGCGAAAGGAACGATAGTAGCCGCAGCAAGCACCATTCCGAAAAACGAACGACGATTTAGGTTTTTGTCTTCCATATATATCTCCAAAATATTTATCAGTTCCTCGCATTTTATCACGCCTAGGAACTCAATTTCAAAGCATATCGGCAGAAAACCCTAATTATTTTAGTTACTTATAGCCAAACTCTTGTTTCAGGCTCCAAACTAAAAAGTTTGGTGCAAAGCTTTAAAAAGCGTGACGCCTTTGGTATGAGAAGCGTCTAAAACACATTTTGAGGCCCCATGGAACAGATTAATCCAATTGAACCCAATGAATATTATTTTGAGACAACTCAAGATATCTTAATCGAAGTCTACCCTCATTACGTTCCAGAGCGCTCGTCTCCAGAGAACAATCAGTACTTTTACGCTTATAAAATCAAAATCACTAACAACGGTGAAGTCGCTTGTCGCGTTATCCACCGCCACTGGAAGATCAAAGACGGAAACGGAAAAACGTATGACGTTCAAGGATCAGGTGTTGTTGGTGAGCAGCCAATGCTTAAATCAGGTGAATCTTTCGAATACACAAGCTTCTGCCCACTCCACTCTCCTTATGGGAATATGCGTGGGAAATACCAGATGATCGATGAATTCGGAAATCGCTTCTGGGTTACAGTTCCTGTTTTCTTCTTCAGACCTCCTCGCAATTTAAATGAAGAAGGCGAAACCGTTATTCAATAAAACCTTTTCAATTCGTAAACGTTCCCGTTACCATAAATAATCGTTTATTACTTACGGAGACCTTTATGAAACGTCTTTTGGTTTTAGCTACTCTTCTTACATCTCTTTTTTCACTTTCTGCCTTCGCTGATTTAGATGCAGTCGTTAAGGCGAAAAAACTTAAAGTGGCCGTGGACACAACTTATCCACCAATGGAGTTTGAAGCGACAGATGGCAAGATCATCGGTCTGGACGTAGACCTGGCGCGCGAACTGGCAAAAATCTTAAAAGTTGAAGCTGAGTTTATCGTTATGCCATGGGATGGAATCCTTGCAGGGCTTCAGTCAAACCGTTACGACATCATTATGTCATCAATGAATATCACTCCAGAGAGATCGGCAGCGGTAAACTTTGTTCCTTATATTTCAATGGGGCAAGTTTTTGTTGTTAAGCAAACAGGAGCTGCGGTTACTAAAGATACTGAACTGGCCGGAAAAACAGTAGCTGTTCAAGTAGACACGACTTCTTTCACTGCAGTTGAAGCGATTCAAAAGAAAGGTGTAAAAATTAAAGCAATCAAAACATTTCCGGGTGCTACTGAAACCTTCAGTGCCCTTAAAGCAAATCAAGCTGATGTTATTGTCACAGATGAAGCTGTTGGAAGATACTACACTGGTCTTGATGCTAAAACGTTTAAGGTTTCAGGAAACGCGCTTAAGCCAGAGCCAATTGGAATTGCCGTGAGAAAAGCTGACCCAAAACTTTTAAAGGCACTGGAAGAAGCGGTGAAGACAATCAAAGCGAATGGGACTTATTCGCGCATTTACAAGCAATGGCTAAAAACTGAACCTTCATTATAAGTACTAGATGGAATTTGAATTAGGCTTTTGGGCATTTTCTAAAACAATCGTCCTTCCGCGTCTAGCGGAAGGAATAATCATCACTCTAAAACTCACTCTCATCAGTGGTTTTTTTGGACTGATGCTGGGAATGATTCTCGCACTCATGAGAATCTCTTCTTTTAAAATTCTCAATTGGTTTTCAATCGCCTACATCACTCTCTTTAGAGGGACACCACTTCTACTGCAAATTCTTTTTATCTATTTTGCACTTCCGACCATCTTCTCTTCTTATGGAATTGATATGGTCATTGATTCTTTTCCGGCAGGGATTTTAGCGCTCTCACTCAATAGTGCTGCTTACCTGGCAGAAATCTTTCGCGCTGGAATTCTCTCTATTCCTAAAGGTCAGACGGAAGCGGCCAGGGCCCTGGGGCTTTCGCGCCATCAGACCATGTACAAAATTATCATTCCGCAAACCTATAGAAGAATTATCCCGCCAGTCGTGAATGAGCTTTCTGCACTGACAAAGGAGACTTCACTGGTATCGGTTATTTCTCTTGGGGAACTTCTTTATGTCACTCAACGTGTGGGAGCTAAGTATCTTCGCGTCTGGGAAGTTTATATCTGGGCAGCCCTGGGCTATTTAATCATTGTTATGATCCTAAGCTTTATTGCTTCCCGTGTGGAAAACCGCCTGCTGCAAAAAGGAGGCGTGTAATGAAATCCAATGAAGTGATTTTAAAAATCTCCAACATCAAAAAAGTTTTCGGACACAATGAAGTCCTAAAAGATATTTCAACTGATATCACTAAAGGTGAAGTGGTGGTTATTATCGGGCCTTCTGGTTCGGGAAAATCAACTTTCCTTCGCTGCCTGAATTATCTTGAACTGCCGACAAGCGGTGAGATTAATTTCAAAGGCCAAATCATCGAACACAACACCAAAGAGCACGTGCTGGATATTTACCGCACGAAAATCGGGATGGTGTTTCAAAGTTTTAATCTCTTCCCTCACTTAACTGTGCTGGAAAATATCACTCTTGCGCCAATGAACGTGTTGAAAGTTTCAAAAGATGAAGCGCAAACGCGAGCGCTGGATCTTCTTCAAAGTGTAGGCCTAAAAGAAAAAGCACACGCCTACCCAAGGGATCTCTCTGGTGGGCAACAACAACGTGTGGCCATCGCCAGAGCATTGGCGATGAAACCAGACGTAATGCTTTTTGATGAGGCCACGAGTGCCCTTGATCCTGAACTTGTTGGTGAAGTTCTCAAAGTTATGAAAGACCTCGCTCACACCGGTATGACCATGGTGGTAGTGACTCATGAAATGGGGTTTGCCCGCGAAGTGGCCGACCGAGTGATTTTCATGGATAAGGGAGTAATAGTTGAGCAAGGAACTCCACAAGATGTTTTTGGTGACCCAAAAGAGAAAAGAACTATCGATTTCTTAAAGAAATTATAATCCTGCCTTCTAAGCATTAGACGGATACCCTAAGATTTTTCCATAGCGAGCCGAAAAAGCTCCTATGAAAACAAAAATCATCTTAGCCACACTTCTGTGCACACTTGTTTCAACTCACGCCCAGGCCATGGGTTCAAAAAAACCATCGCCAACACCTGCGCCTAATCCGGCACCGGTCACTCCGACTCCTGCGCCATCGACAAAACCGACGTTGGATTTTGGGCCAGAGCTTTCAGAAGACGCTTACTTAAATGCCGGTGCTGAAGTCGGTGCTCAAGTAGATGATTCACAAAATGACAATGAGCTTGTGGGCTCGCAAAGACAAGTCATCAATAGCGATCAAGTTGACCAGTGCTTTAACGACGAAGCTCCACATGAGTATTTTGCTGATCAGATCAGCTATTATGTGCAGGAGATGATCAGTGATGTTCCAGCAAAAGTTGGCTACATCGGAAGCTATTATGGCACAAGCTCTGATGACAACGCTTACTTTCCAACTTCACTTATCAGGCACCCGCTTTGTAATGTGACATCATCAACTCTTTCGGCCACGATGAGTAAAGTTCCTGGGCAAGCGACGATTGATAAACTTAATCGTTTTGCCAACACTGTAAACACGCTTCGCCAGGAAGTTTTAAGTGGTGATCAATCGGCCAAAAAAGAACTTCTAAGCACGTGGACCAGAATGTTTTCTTGCCTGGCATACGCTGAATCACTAAGCACGGCAGACACGACAACATCAAAAAATGTGGCCGCCAAAGTTGGCCCTTCTGGATACAGAAAACCTGCGGGAGTTAAATTTTACGAAGACCCTGCTCAGGATGCAGCTTCAAGATTAAATATTGGGATGTTTCAATTCACACCAAACAGTGCAGGAAATATTCAGCCCTGTATCCGTGCATGGAACTCTTTAAACCAAAACAAGGCAAGCTGCCAGATCAGTCAAAAGGCCACTCAGGCGGATTTAATTAAAGCACTGGGAAGTTCATACCAAAGCTTCAACGCTTTTTGTGGAGTTCATAAACTGGTTCAGACGTTTGCCATTCAGGTTAACACCACAAAAACGAGCGCCACTCACCCATCAAACGTGGTGAATGGAAAACTTAAAGGTTTTGAGCAAAGATGTGTCTCTCCTCACTTTCAAGCGGGAAAGGCCTACAACCATTTTGGACCTTTTCAAAATTCTACGGGATCAAACCTAGATAAGCTCTTTACTTGCATTGAGAGCAGTCGCTAGAGTGAGCGTGATCATGAGGGTGAATCTCATGAAACGCTTTATCTAACGTTCGCTTCATTTGCGCCTTAAACTTAATGTCATGGTACTCCATTACATGGGCACGCAGCTTCTGTGCTTCAAGCACATTGTCGCTGATAACATTGTCTAGGGCCTTTTTAATTTCAGCTTTATCGAAATGAGAAATGTAATCCACTCCTAAACCAGAAAGCCATTTTGAAAGAGGCTTTGCCAGAATAACAGGTCTTCCCGTTGCTAAAGTCCCAAGGGCCAGCGCCGGAAAATCTTCTGTATTGAATGTCACTAGAGCTTTAGATGAGGCCAAAACCGGAGCATGCTCCCCGCTACAGCGGTCTCCAAAGAAAGTGTTTTCAGGGAAGTTAGATTTAATTGAACTTAAGTGAGCATCCGGCCCGATGAATTGAAATGAGTAATTCCACTCTTTCATCCATTCAATCAGATCTGTTGCTTCTTTTACATTGAGACCTTTGGCCTCAATCAAAAAGAAGTGATGCTTAAACATGTCTTTAGGGAAAAGAGCATAGTCCGACACTCTAAATGGCGGAGGAACCACTTCTGTATTTTTTAGGCCGTGAAGTTCTTTTAATAAATCCTCTCTTGAGAAAAGTACTTTATCAGCTTGCCCTAATGATTTTTTTATCCAGGAGAAAACCATTGGAGACAAGATTTTTTGCATAAAGCTTTTTTTAATCTTCGAATCCAAATCGAGGTCGTAAAGATAAGTGATGATCTTTGTCGTCTCACACTTTGCCAGACCTTGAGAGAAACCTTTTGAAACATTGATAATGAGATCGTATTCGCACGAAACAAAAAGGTTTTTTGCCAGCGAAGGAATCTTATTCGAGTGCTGGTAAAACTCTTCTTCTGTCGAGACGATATTGCTTAAGTAGGTCGACTTGATAGATCTTTGTTCAATATGACCTAAGATCGCCCCTTTTTTGTGAGCAAAACAATAAATCGGAGCTTCAGGGAAAACCTCACAAAGGTTCTCGATGATCTCCACGTAGTGGCTTCTGCCTAATAAATAATCACAGGTAATCGCTACTTTCATAGTAAAGTTTTAAAATACTCCGCTGTCGCTCTGATACCGTCTTCAAATTTCACTACTGGTTTGTAATCAGAGATGCTTTGAAGTTTGCCGATATTTGGTCTTCTTCTTTTTGGGTCGTCTTTTGGAAGTGGAAGATACTTAATCTTTGATTTGCTTCCTAGGATTTTAATCACTAGTTCTGCTGTTTCTTTTACTGTGTACTCATCAGGGTTACCGCAGTTAAATGGAGTGACATCATCACTCATTAAAACATTGTGGATCGCCTGAACTAAGTCAGTAGAGTAACAGTAAGAACGAGTTTGTGTCCCGTCTCCGTACACAGTCAAATCCTCTCCCCTCATCGCTTGCGTGATAAAGTTCGGGATAACACGTCCATCATTTGGACGCATACGCGGTCCGTATGTGTTAAAGATACGCACGATTCTCGTGTCTACTTTGTATTTTGTATGAAAGCTCATTGTTAGAGCTTCTGCAAAACGCTTTGATTCGTCATAACAAGAACGAGGTCCGATTGGGTTAACGTGCCCTACGTAGTCTTCTGTCTGCGGGTGAATTTCCGGGTCTCCGTAAACTTCAGATGTCGAAGCTTCTAGAAAACGCGCGTTCTTTTCTTTTGCCAGCTCCAGAAGTTTCAGTGTTCCTTCTGAGTTTACACGCATGATTTCCAGTGGGATTAAACCAAAGTCAATCGGTGAAGCTGGTGAGGCCATTGAAAGGATATAATCAATCTTCTGTGATTTAAAATCTGGAAGAGATTCGTAAATGTTGTGTTTATGGAATTCAAAATTTTTGCTTTTTGAAAGAAGCTCAATGTTTGATTCCGAGCCAGTAATGAAGTTATCCAGACCGATAACTTTCGCTCCAAGATTTAAATAGTGTTCGCAAAGAGTTGAAGGAACAAATCCCGCCGCTCCTGCTACTAGAACTGTCTTTCCTTCCATTGATGTTGGCAGTACTACTTTTTTCATAATATTCATTCTCCTAATACTTCTTTAATTGAATGACCGATGATGAGATGACCAGGAGGCTCGCCCCCACAATCTGAACTGGCTGGAGCTTAGCTCCTAAGAAAATCCAGTTAATCACCACGGCACTAAACGGGAAGAACATTTCGGCCAGCGCTGCTGCTCTTGCCGATAAAGTCTTAAGCCCTTTGTAATAAAAATACATTCCGGCAAAACCAGAAAGTAAAACCATAATCAGAATTTTACCATAAGTGGCAAGGTTCCAATCTAAACTTAGTCCACCAAATTGGTAGTATAAGTAAAAGGTCATAAACACGAGACCTAAAACAAAACGCCCGCCCATAATCTGGATTTCATCGAATCCCTGAGCAGAAAGTTTTTTTCCAAAGACCGTTGAAGCTCCCCAGCTCACTACCGCAATCATGGTTAGTGTATAACCCCAGATGGCCTTTTTGCTTAAAAGCGCCATTGAGAAATCAAGCCCCATTAACCCTGGCATGATATCTGGAGAAGAAATTAGAAATCCCCCAACCAGAGCGATGACGGCCCAGAATAAAAACTCGCGTTTAATTTTTTCACCCAGAAAAACCCGGGCAAGTGAGATGGCCACGATAGGCTGAAGCTTTTGCAGCAAAATAACCAGCGAAGGGTTAATCAGCATAAAGGCCTTAGTAAAAGTCAGCGTTCCAATGGCCTGGCCACAGACACCAATGACGCCAAAGTAAGCAATGGTCGAAAGCTTAAGTGCACCGATTTTTTTAGCGTCTTTTAAAAGTAAGGGAATAAAAACAATTGAAAGAATAAGTTGTTCGGTGAACACAATTCTTTCAGCTGAAACACCGGCAAAGAGCATTGGGTAGCGAATCAACGTATCAATCGCCCAAAGAACGCCAGCTAAAATGACAAAGACAACACCGATCATGGGTATCCTTCAACTCATGGTGAAACGCTTTAAAATTGCCGTTTTACGAAGCCATGAATCCGTATTATTATCTAGAGTGTAAATTTAGATCAATGGATGCGTTCATGCAATTAAATCTTCACCAAACTCACCATGAAATTGCTGACTTCGAAGGCATTTTTAAGTACCTTACATCCACTTTTCAAGACGGAAGTCACAGTGGTTTGCACATTTTTCCGGAGCTCTTTTTAACCGGATATCCTCTGCAGGATCTTCCACTCAAAAAGACTTTTATTGATGATTACCTCGCTTTCCTCGAGGATCTCTCTATTTGGTCAGAGCGCCAATTAAAAAGTAAATCCCCTCTGGCACTCCTTTTTGGTGGTCTTCGCTATGAATTTGACGGACTTGGCTGGCCTGCCCAGATTGAAAACGTCATGTACATCCTGGAGCCGGGAAAGAAACTGCGAACCCTCTATACTAAACAACTTCTTCCTAACTACGACCTGTACGAGGAAAAGAAATATTTCACACCTGGCAACCAGTCGGTGGTTTTTGAGTTCCAGGGCAAAAACTTTGGACTTCTGATCTGTGAAGACATGTGGTTTTCCCACCTGCATGATGTCGATCCGGTCGAGCTTTTATCTGAACAGAATAAAAAGTGCGACATGGTCATCAATATCAGTGCCAGTCCTTACCACCTGGGAAAAATTGAAACGCGAATCAACCGCGCACTGGAGATTTCACAATTTTTGGAAGCTCCTTTTGTGTACGTCAACCGCGTGGGTGCTGAAGATGAAATCATCTTCGACGGCCATAGTTTTGTCGTCGATGGCAACAGTGTTGTTAAGATGGCCCATGGTTTTAAATCCCAGATCCTTTCACTTGAAATGCCAGTCTATCAGGAACCAGAAAAAGGAAACGTCAGGTCTTATCACTCATCAACTAACAGCTGGAGCACGATCTTCTCCACTCGTTTATCAAGCGACACATTGTCGCTGACACCAATGGGGCCTAAAGGCTGCCAGGAAGTTCTCGATGCTCTTTTACTCGGAATCGGCGACTACATCACTAAAAATGGCATGAAGAAATTTACCATCGCTCTTTCTGGAGGGATGGACTCAGCACTCGTTTTAACCATTATCAAACTTCTGCAAAAAACGATGCCGATTGAACTTGAAGCTGTTTTTATGCCGGGTTTTTATTCGAGTTCAGTGAGTTTTGATCTCTCATACGATCTTTGCCGCAACCTCGGTGTAAAACTTACGACTATGCCGATCAAGTTTATCCACTCGACGATTAAAACTGCTTACCGCGACAACTTCGGAGCAGAACTAAAAGGTCTTGCCGATGAAAATATCCAAAGCCGCTTAAGAGGCGCTTTGATTTATATGCGCTCAAATGATTTAAACTCAGTAGTGCTTAACACTTCCAACAAGTCAGAGCTCTCTGTGGGTTACTCGACGATTTATGGAGACTCAGTTGGGGCCCTTTCAGTTTTGGGAGACCTGTTTAAGTCTGAAGTTTTTGAACTCGCCCACTTTATCAATGCCAACTACGGCGGGCTGATTCCAGAAGACATCATCACTCGCCCACCAAGTGCCGAGCTTCGTGAAAACCAGGAAGACAGCCAGAGCCTTCCGCCCTATGACAGGCTGGACCCGATCCTCGAAGCCCTGTTATCTTCGCGTTTTAGCCCAGCGGACTTGATCAAGCGCGGTCATGACAAGGACGAGGTCCTGAAAGTTTATTCACTTTTATCAAAATCAGAGTATAAACGAAAACAATTTTGCCCTATAATAAAAGTGAAGCCAAAAAGTTTTGGCTTTGGCCACAGAGTCCCTATTAGCAAAAAGATTCTTTAACCCTAGAAAGGAGTTCATAGTGAATAAGAAGCAGTTACTTAAATCGTTCCAGGAATTAAAAGGTGAAATCGAAACCCTGAGAAAAAAACATGTTGTTCAAGGGCTGGTTGATAAATTTCACGTTGAAAAAAAGACTCTTGAAAAAAGAATCGAAAAAACTGTAGTGGATGAAGTAAAGAAAGCAAAAAAATTCCTTACTGAACAAAAGAAAGAACTGAACAAAATTCAGAAAAAAGTTGAGAAGATCATCTCTCAGAAAAAGTCTGAAGCAAAAAAGACAATTAAAACTGCTCAAAAAGCTGCCCAAAAAGCAACTAAGAAAGTAGCGAAAAAAGCTCCAGCTAAAAGAGTTGCTAAAGCGACAAAAAAAGTTTCTAAAAAAGCTTAATTCAAAAATGATTTAAAAGTGCCAGATACTAGGCGCGCCCGGAGTAAGGGAGGAGACGTACGACTGTACGTCGCACGACCGAACGACGAAGCAACGACGTAGATGGTACTTTAAAATCATTTTTATACGGCAGACACTTCTTCTCTGTATGGCTTCCAAGTCCCCTGCCATAGATTCATCGTTCCCGTCAGCAGTGATCTTTTCTCTTTATCAACTTTGATCTGTACATACGTAAAACGCGTAGAGGCTTCCATTTGCCCGGCATCCAGGTGAGGAATCGTGTTCCATGTTCCGGTGTTGAAATAGTATTTATTCTCCGGGAAACGCAACCACTCCTGCACATGAGTATGCCCCATGACGACAGTATGAATTTCCGGGTGGCGCTTTAAAATCCCCTTCGCCTTTTTTCCATAAAGCGGATAAATCGTGATCTGCTTTAAGATAGAAAGTGTGGTTTTAAAGTTTCTGTTTTGTTTGATGTACTCGTCGAAGTTACTCTGGAAAAGATACTTTAAAACGATCTTGCTCATCTTTAAAAAGAAAGCAAAGTCATAGAAAAAACACCAACGCACATAACTTCCGAGCGGCCTTACTTTATCAATATTCGGGCGGTCTTTTCTTAAAATAGGAAGAAGGTTGATACAAAAAAGTGTTCCCCACGGAAGATTTAAAATCATTTTTCCATTGGGACCTTCCATAAAATACTTGTCACTTGGAACAGTGTTAATGACTTCAAAACGATGACCATGCTCAATATGAACACCACAAAGATTGACTTCAAAACAGAACTCAATCTCTTCACCAACATAGCGGCGAAGGGCCTGCTGGGCCTCTCTAAAGGCCATCCCTGAATCGTGGTTTCCAATGACGTATGTGACTTTTTTCCCGGGAATTTTTAAGAAACGGCGAAGGCCTTCAAAAAATTTCGGATGCCCTTTAACGATGGCATCAATGGCCCTGACAGTAACAGTGTCGTCGATGATATTCGTGAAAACACCATCCACATCAATCTGGATGAGATTTAAGATGTCCCCGTTTAAAACAAGGTGGACCTCTTCTTTTTCGTAATCGCCTTTTGAGTAGTAGTCGCAGAAGTCGAAGAATTTTTCATCTTCCAAGAAATCTTCCAGGAGGTTGAGCTGCCCGTTTTTAAGAAATTTTCCTTTTCCTAAATGTAGATCACTCAATACCAGGATGATCATTTCGCTTTAACCGCCTTTTGCAGGCTCGATTTAAAAACGTCTTGAGTATTAAAGACCACTCCACGTCCCGATTCTTTTGCTTCGTACATCATACGGTCAGCAATCGCCAGGATCTCCTGAGAGTTCACGGCGTCTGTCGGGAATTCCGCCACCCCAATAGAAACACTCAGCTTGACCATCTTCTTTTCATTTCTCATTTCCACTTCGTATGTGCGCTCACGGATAATTTGCAGGATACGTTCACCTACAATTTTTCCGGCCACAGCATCCGAGTTCACCAGGATCACTACGAACTCATCTCCCCCGTAACGATAACTAATATCACTGTCGCGCAGAAGGCTTTTAATATCGCGGGCAACGTTTTCTAAAAGTTTCGTTCCCACCAAGTGTCCATAAGTGTCGTTAACTTTTTTAAAGTAATCGATGTCGATAAAAAGCACGCAGAAAGGATCTTTTTCTTTCTGGAACTTATCTACCAGCAACGTTAAGTCTTTATAAAGTTTCCTCTGATTGTATAAACCTGTAACGTCATCGATATGGATGAGTTCATGTGTCTTATAAAGATCTTCAAAACGCTGGATGATTTTTAAGTGGCTGGCCGCAAATTGCGACAACGACTTCAGCACATCTGTCGAGATTTCCGACGGAGCAGAAAAAACAGCGAAATGAAACTGGCTTCTTTTAAAACCCAGGTTTAAAAAATAATAGAAGCAGTTCTCTACTTTAACTGACAAACAAGGCAGATGTTTAATATCATCGCGCTTGATAAAGAGATCATCTAAAAGCTTAGTACTGTAGAGCTTCTGGCGGTCGGCCTTCCCTACAATCGTACGGCATTTTTTAAAATCAATTTGTGGTATTTTGTTATGAATTGAATACACCAATAACGGTCTGACCAAATACTCGCGGGCCAGGAACTCTTCTATATGAGAGATCAAATTCTTTTCATTTTCAAAAAAAGAAAAACTACTTAAAAAATCAGTCAGAGATTGTGTCATAAATTAGTTCTTTTCCTTTTGATGATCATCGTCTTCTTCTACATGGTCGATATCATCTTCCAGGTTCTTGATCGAATGTCTCAGGGTCTTCATTATTTTACCTAATCGATCTTCCAGCTTTCTCTTATCTTCCAGAGATTTTTGTTCCTTAATAGAAGCATTTTCCATGTTAAATTCTAGAGCGTCAATTTTTCTTCTCAGCTCTAAAATTTTCTGGTCGCGACTCTGAACTTGGGAATCTACATCCATAGAAAGTAGTTCAAGTTTACTTTCCAACTCTTTTTCTCTTTGTTTTACCTGATTAAAGTCAATCCTTACTTTCTGCTCAAGCTTTTCACGACGTAATTCGGCCTGGCGTGCCTTCTCATCAGCAAGGGCCTTTTTCTCTTCACTCATGCTTAAGCGATACTTCAGGTCTTCTAATTCCACCATATGACGTTTTCTTAGAATCGTAATTTCAATTTTAGCTTCATCTAAGTTCGCCTTTAATGTCAGGTTGTCTTGTTCTAATTCTTTAGAGTCGGCCTTTAATGTTTTAATTTGCGACAACAACTCTTCTCTTTCTTCACGAAGCGCTCTGATCGTTGCCTGAAAGCGCATCGAGTCTTCGGTGCTCAGTGACTGCGTCCCTAGTCCCGCACCAGCGCCAAAGGAAGAAACAGGTTCCTCAACAACGGCCTGGCGAGTTGGTTCTGGTTGCGATTGGGCCACAACTGGTGCAGCTTTTGGAAGTTCAGGTTTTACCGGAGCTTCAGCTTGTACTGCTTCAATCTCTTCCATATCGCTGATGTCAAACTCGCGGGTTGCTTCGTTAGAAGAAACTGCAAAATCTGAGCGCGTATTATTTCTTGGTTCAAGAGCAAAAGCTTCATTATCATCAATCACGCTTTCCAGCGAAAAACCTTGAGAAGGAGTATTGCCCCCAAAATCAAGTACGCTGTCTTCGATATTATCCAGTGCCCCGGTATGCGTTTTTTCCAGTCCTTCAATATTTGTTTCTTTGGTATCGTCAAACTTAGGACGAAGAATGTCCTTAATCGTCGACTCCATATTCGCCTTTGCCTCTTCCGTCGTCATAAGATCAGCAGAAGAGCCAGTGCTGCCAGTTGAATCGAGAGCGAACTCGGCCAGGTTTGAATTCGTCAGGTTGTTTGGATTGACCACAACGGTCTTTTTTGTAGACTCATCAAAATTGTCGTGATCAGCAATCACGTCATCCAATGAAAATCCTTCTTCTTCCACTGCGATTGGAGATGTTGCTTGTGTCGCCTCAGGTCTTGTTTCAATTTCCTGTGCATCGACATCAAAATCCAGTGAAAAACCTAAGTCATCATCCTCTTTGCTGCCAGCTGGTGCGGCCGCTTGAGTAGCGACTGGTTTTTCCGGAATGGCCGGAGTGTCATCGTCCATTGAAAAGTCCAGGTCAATTTGAAGCCCGGAGTCTTTTTCACCCTTACTTCCATTGTCATTTCCCATACTCATCTCGTCGTCTAGTCCTGTATTAAAATCGATATCATCATTAAATACACTTGAATTATTTTCATTGGGGATTTTGGCCTTTTGTGGAACAATTGGCGTAAAGACAATATCAAACTTGCGCTGAATTTTGGCATTCAACGGGTCTTCGAATACTGGCTCAATTTTCTTTGCCCCACTCATGGTTGTCCCTTTGATTTTGTTCAACTATTTTCTACTATTTTATCAGTTATCCTATCGGACGATACTTACGAAAATCATAGTACTAACTGCCTAGTGATGCTTTTAAGTTGATCGAAAGCGCGCTTTTGTCTAAAATAAAGTAAGATTTTATACTTTACCTGACCGTTTTAGAGGGTTATTTCGATGAAAAACATTGCTGCTAAGATTCTTACAGTTGGTGCGCTTACACTTCTGCCTTTAACATCTTCATTCGCACAAGGCACAAGTGCAGATGGAACAAAAGTTCTGCCAGCTCCACTTCTTATGATGGATAACTTTTTTGCTCACCACGTTTTGATTGCAGAAAAGTCAACTCACTCTCTTCACCTCTTCAAAAATGCTGACGGAAAACCTGAATTTGTTCGTTCATACCAAATGGCCACAGGGAAAAAACCAGGCGACAAAGAAGCTGAGGGTGATTTCAGAACACCAGAAGGCGTTTATAACTTCGTTGATTTCATGACTAACAAACAACTCCTTGCTCAGTCTGGCCCTCAAGGTGCTATTTACGGAGCTGGTGCCTTCGTTACTGATTACCCAAACCCGGTAGATAAAATCAACAAAAAGACTGGGTCAGGGATCTGGCTGCACTCTACTAACGATGAAACAAGAATTGATAAAGGTCTTGATTCAAGAGGATGTGTTGTCACGGCCAACAATGAATTGATTGATGTTTCAAAATACCTGGAGCTTAACAAAACACCAATGATTGTTGTTCAAGATCTTATTTACTTAAATGAGAAAACTTGGGAAACACAAAAAGGTGAGTTGAAAAAAACAGTTGATGGGTGGCTAGATGCCTGGAGAAAAAAGGACATCGAAAGCTATATTAGCTACTACGATCAAAATGATTTCGTAGACTCAAAAGGAAAATACGCTGCCTATAAAGCTTATAAAAAGGCCGTCTTCTCTAACCCTGGACAACCTAAAATCGACCTGGACAATCTTTCTATTCTACAGGCCAAGAACTACGCTGTTGTAACGTTCACACAAAACTACCAGTCAAACACAATCAACGACACTGGTAGAAAACTTCTTTATCTAAGACAAGATGAAAACTACAACTGGAAAATCGTCAGCGAAGTCTGGACGAAAAACGGTTTAGAAAACATGGGCAAACTCGCATTTGAGCCTTCTCTAAGATTTTTCAAAGAAGGAACTCGCGAAGGAATTGAGATTAAAAAAGGCAATAACTAGTGAGCGAACAAAGGCCCAACAATCCTGAGACTGCCAAAAAAGACAGTGTCTCGATTATTTATCACCAAAAGAATGACTCACCAAAATACTTTGAGATCAAGCGCTCAAAGATTTATTTGTTTTTCATTGGTCTACCGGCCATTACTCTTGTTGCTTTAGTTATTGGTGTCGTGGGCCTTATGAATGCCGGTCCTGCTCGCCTGCTGCAAAACTACCAGCAAAATAAATTTATCCGCGAAAGACAATCCAAGAGTGAAGATTTAGAAAACAAACTCGCTGATCAGATGGAAGAGAATGTTAAATTAAAAAATCAGCTTCTCGCTTTTGAGGAACAAGGGAAAACGGCGACTTCTACTGGAGTCGAAACAAAATCAGCGACGACTGCTTCCTCTGATGCCAAGTGCCCTGCTCCTGTCGCTTGTCCTGCTCCCGTAAGTGGAACAGTAAACACGATCGGACTCTCTACACTTTCTCTCTTTAAGCCTATCCAGGGACAAAAAGACCGCACTCGCCCGGCCATCCTGAATCTTTCAGGATTTAAAGCGCTGGTTAACCGAGACACTGTCAATCTTCAATTCAACATCATCCCGGCCGTGACAGACGATGCAAAAATCTCCGGTCACATTATTGTTTTGATGAAAAACGAAATTGGAATTCAGGCCTACCCATACAATGCTTTTGGTGGAAGTGACTTCCAGATCAACTACGCAGCCGGTGAACCATTTGCAACTCAAAGATTCAGACCAGTGGATGCAAGTTTTGTGAGACCAAGAAAATCAGGAAACTACTCGTTTACTGTTTTCATCTTCTCGCGCACAGGCGATCTTATCCACTACCAAAGCATGGCGTACGCACTTAAATTATAGGTTGATGATATGATCCAGAATCAAACTTACACTTCCATTGGCAAACAAACTGTTTTAAACGGAAAGTTTCATTTTGTCGGCACGACTCACCTGCTGGGAAAACTAATGGGCGATATCACTGTTGAAGCGCCTTCTAAGATTGTGCTGGAAATTGGCTCGGTCACAGAGGCCATTTTGATTTGTGGAGACCTGGAAGTTTATGGTGAATTCACGGGTGAGATTAAATCAACAGGCAACGTCACTCTTTACCCTACGGCAGTCGTAAACGGTAAAATCATTGCTAAGTCTTTAGAGATTCTTCCTGGAGCGGTGGTGAACATGAACGCTCACACAGAGGCAGAATAACTTTCAAAAAAAGGTGGTGACTTCCGCCACCACCCATTCATTTTTATAAGTATTGTTTGTAGTCTACGACCTTAAGCGGCCCGTATTTTTTTGTCAGCGCTCTTAGTTTTGGTTCAATTGATCTATCCCCAAGGACAAAGATCGTCTGTTTTTTCATTCCAAAAATATCGCCAATCTTCTTGGCCACATCTTTAGCATTGTACTTCTTGACTGCATCTTTAAAGTCAAAAAGATCAGAGTAAGGTTTTCCAATGTGATCCAGTAAAAGCAGCTGACCCAAGAAGGCCGGGTTGCTTTCGAACTTGAATGGATAAGCGCCAATCATCCCTTGAGTTGAGCGGTCTAAATCTTCTTCGGTAATTCCTTCTGTGTGAATCTTAGTAACTGCTTCATCAATAACTTCAATGAGACGGTCAATCGTCTGGTTTTTAGTAAACGTTGAAATCCCCGCTCTTCCGTATTGTTTCTGAGAAGAGATGAACGAACCAATCGAATAAGTTAAGCCGCGCTTCACACGCACTTCGCGCATTAAGCGAGAGGTAAAACCGCCACCCAAGAAATCAGAGGCTAAAGCATCCAGGTTTCTTTCGTTTGTTTCATCGTAGTTTAAGAAACGTCCGATGCGCAATTGAACCTGGTTAGCATCTGGAACCGGAACGAAAATAAACTCTCTTTTTGCCGTCTTTTTCTTGGGAGCATCAACCGCTCTGACAAAATCAGAATCTGAACCCTTAAAGCGGCATTCATCAACCAGGATTTTTTCCAATGCAAGAGCACTTTTTGGACCTGTCAGGTAGATGCGTTTTTTTACATTATCCAGGAAGTAGTTCATCTGCCCACGAAGTGCGGCCGGCGTATAGGTTGCCAGGTCTTTAAGCTTTCCGGCAACCGGGTAAGAGTATGGAGTTCCACCTAGTGAAATTTCACGAAACACTCTTTCTGAAAGACCTTGAGGTGAGGCCACAAGACTTTGCAGTCCGTTTCTTTCTAATTGTAGTTCTTTTTTAATGACGTTTTCCGGATAAGTCGCCGATCTCATCAGTGAACAAATCTGAGTCATTGATGTTTTTAAATCCTTCGTTAAACCCGAAACAGTGACTGTACTGTATTCATGAGTGACGTCCGCCCCAAACTCTGTTCCTAAGAATTCTAACTGGTCTAAAATTTCTTTTTGAGAGAGTTTATCTGTTCCTGAGTCTAGAAGATTAAAAGCGTGAATAGAAAGACCATTCTGCCCTTTTTTCTCACTTAAAGCACCATCTGCAAAATAGATGGTCAAATCGTAAGTTGGGAAACGATTGTCTTCAATATAAACAACATCAATGCCGTTCCACTTTAGGCGTTTAATATTATCTTCAATCGCGACAGGCTTAGCGCCCGAAGCGGCAAAAGCATTAAATGAAAGGCCCAGGGCCGCAAGTAAGACTAATGGTTTTTTCATTATTTTTTCTCCGCGGTTTTAGGGTATTTATCCCAAGTTGAAATGAAGATGGACTTCGACTCTTCTAAAACTTCGCGGCAGGCAATCTGCACTTCGTTTTCTGAAATTGAGTTATAAATTTCCATTTCCTTTAGACCGTAATTAAAATCACCGTGCCACTTTTCGTTGCGGACAATCGTTGAAGCGACACCAGCATTGGTCTTAAGTTGATTGTAACCTTGGGCCAGAATCTGGTTCTTTGATTTTTGCAGAGAACGCTGGTTGATCGACTGGTCACACATCTCTTTTAAGTCACCTTCGATTTGTTTTTTCACGTCTTCAATCTTTTTGCCTTCCATTAACTCTCCGGCAAAGTAAAAAACACCCGAGTGAATCAGGTTAAAGTTAGAAAGATTGATTTCAGTCAACATCGGTTCATCAGACTTTACGTATTTCTGTGTTAAGTAAGAGCTTCCCCCATTTCCAAGAATCATCGCCAGAAGGTCCATAACATAAGACTTTCTTGTCCCCAGTTTTTCTCCCTGGAAGGCCATGACAAATTTTGGAATCGGGTTTGTTGCGTAAAACTTGTACTCTTGTCCAAATTCAGCTTTCGACTTAAACACTTCTTCACCTGAAGTTTTATCTTTTAGCTCTTTAAGTTTTTCTGATCTTGGAATGACTCCGTACTTTTCTTCAATCTTTTTAATGACTGTATCCGGGTCAACGTCACCAGAGATAGCGATAATGGCGTTGTTTGGAACGTAATAGTTTTTAAAGAACTCCATCATTTGATCGCGAGTCAGCGCTTTTAAGTCTGCCTCTTCACCGATAACTGATTGTCCGTATGGTGTGCCGGCAAAAACTTTTTTCATTAACGCCAAGAAAATCAATCCATCCGGACTGTTTTCATAACGCATTTTTCTTTCTTCAAAGATAACCTGTCTTTCACTTTCAAACGACACTGGCTCTAAAAGCAGGTTTTGCATACGGTCTGCTTCCATGTCGATCATCGTATCCAAAAACTCCACCGGGATGTTTTGATAGTAAACCGTCATGTCATTTGTTGTATAAGCGTTGGTCATACCACCGCTCTTTTCTAACAACGTATCAAATTGACCTGGGCCGTACTTCTTTGCTCCCTTAAACATCATGTGCTCAAGAAAATGTGTCGCCCCTGTTGTGCCAACACCTTCATCTCTTCCACCAACGTCAAAGAGTGTGTAATAAGACACAATTGGAAGTTTTGGATTGGGTGCAACAAGAACGGTTAGACCATTTCTTAACACCACTTTTTTTACATTGAAGCCCGCTTTAAGCGGCGCAGACTTTGAACCCATCCCCATGCTCGAACATGCATCAAAAAGAAAGACCACTGCCGTAAGCGACAAGACCTTAATTAATTGTGGAGATTTCAAAAGTTTTAACTTTCTCGGTAACATAATTTTTGTTCCTTGATCTCTTATAGTTGAGTTAAAATTATACTGCTTCTCTGGCCAAAAACAATCAGAACAAAATGGGCCCTAAATGGAAAAATCTCTGAATAAAAATATGTTAATGGCACTTGGTACAGGCACCAGTGTAGGAATACCGCAAATAGGTTGTTCGTGTTTAGTGTGCACTTCACTTGATCACCGCGATCAGAGAATGAGAACAAGTGTCTTCATTCAAACAAAAAATGGACAACGCATTCTCGTCGATACAACTCCTGACCTAAGGACACAAATACTTAGCAATAAGATATCCGCAGTTGATTTTGCTATTATCACTCACGAACACGCCGATCATTTGCACGGGATTGATGACCTTCGCCCTTTTTGTTTTGGACCTCCTCCCAGAGAGATTCCTGTATTTGCCAACGCCAGCACTAAGGCCTCAATTGAGGCACGCTTCCCTTATATCTTTCATCACAAAGGGCCTGTTTTAGGAGGAGGAATTCCTCGCCTGCAATTGCAGTCCGTGGAGCTTGAAAAACCAACGACACTTTTTGGAGAAGAGTTTTTCTTTTTTAACTACCCACACGGGCACGCGGAAACAATGGGTTTTATCCTGGGCGATCTCGCCTATATCGTCGATTGCCACTCTTTGCCTGATCACATCGTAAAAATCCTCAAAGAAAAGAAATTAAAACTCCTGATCATTGACTGCCTAAAACAAGGCAGCCACACGACGCATTTAACTGTTGAGAAATGCTTTGAGTATGTGCGGGAAATAAAGGCCGAGAAAACTGGTCTAATACATATTTCGCATGATCTTTCCCACTCTGTTTTAAAGGAGCTGGCCATGAGAGAATTTGGAGAATCGGTTTTTCCATTGTATGATGGTCAAAAGCTATTTTATTGAGAGGACTCTTTTATGACGACAGACACGATGATTGCCGGAGAATCCCGCTACAGAAACTTTATTAATCTGATTAATACGAATAAACATGAATTCGCTTTAAGAGTTTATGCTTTTATTGTTCTTGCTCACTGGGCAGAACATTTAGTTCAGGCGTTTCAAATTTTTGCTCTTGGATGGCCTCGCCCTGAATCGCGTGGAGTTTTAGGTCACTGGTTTCCGTGGCTCGTCTCTTCAGAACTTATGCACTACCTTTATGCCCTATTCATGTTAGTGGGTCTTTGGATTCTGAGAAAAGGATTTGTAGGAAGAAGCTACAAATGGTGGATGGCCTCTTTTGCTATTCAGTTCTGGCACCACATTGAACACTTTCTTCTTCAGCTTCAGGCGATTCTTCATACCAATTTCTGGGGCTCACCTGTTCCAGTAAGTATTCTGCAGCTCTTTTACCCACGCGTAGAACTGCACCTTTTCTACAACACAATTGTTTTCATCCCAATGGCCGTTGCGATGTACATGCATCTTTTCCCGACAAAAGAAGAAGAGGCACACCAGCTGTGCACTTGTGCGATTAAATAATGAAAAAGCTCGCAGTTGTTTGTTTATTCCTATTCATCGCCCTTGGACTTTTCTTCTTAAAAGAAAATTTCAACCTGAAATCCAGGGGCGAAGCTAAAAAGGCCGATGTGGTTTTAACCTGGGATTATAATCCTAAATCCATTGACCTGCAGACTCCGGTCAATTTCACTTTTACCTTAAAAGACAAAGAAGGGAAAAATATCGAAAACGCTAAAATCGATATTGAGGCGACCATGAATCACGGTGGAATGATCCCTATTTTTACTGAAGCGACTTATTTAAAAGACGCCATCTACAGCACCCGTTTTAAACTGACGATGCTAGGTGAATGGATTATTTTCCTGACGATTACTCTACCTGATGGCTCAGTGGCCAGCAAAGAAGTCGTGTTGCAAACCAATTAATGAAATCCCAGAAAAAAATCCTCTTATCAACTAAAACCATTTTTCAGTTTCTTCTGCTCGTGGCCTCAGTGCTCTTAATTGCTGAGGGTCTTTGGGGAAATCCCTTTGCGCCTAAAAACCTGGCCACACAATTTGTCTGGGTTCACTACCGCGGAGTTTTGGTTTTTGTTCTCCTTTTACTCGGCAATTATTTTTGCATGAGCTGCCCTTTTATTTTTGTGAGAAACGCTCTGCGAGTTTTTCATGCTCCTAAAAAACTCTGGCCTAAAAAACTTCAAAATAAGTGGTTGGGGATTTTTCTTTTAATCACCATTCTTTTTACCTATGAATATTTTCATCTTTGGTCGAGCCCGGCGCTTACCGCCTGGATTATCATCGGCTACTTTCTGATTGCAGTCTTTGTGGATCTCACTTTTAAAAAAGCAAGCTTTTGTAAATACCTCTGCCCTATCGGCCAGTTTAATTTCCTCTCAAGCACGATGAGTCCCGCCACAGTTAAAGCAAAAAATCTTTCTGTCTGCGAGAGCTGTACGACCTATGAATGCTTAAAAGGTGTCGAAAAAGACGGCGAGATTTTAAAACGCGGATGCGAAACCTTTTTATTTATCCCGAAAAAAAATGGGAACCTCGATTGCACTTTCTGCATGGACTGTGTGGCGGCTTGCCCTTATGACAACGTCAAAGTTGAAATGGTCCTGAGCGGTGAAGAGCTACAAGAAGACTCTCCTCGCGCCGGAATTGGACTCTTAACAAAACGTTTGGATTTTCTTTTACTCATTGTTGTTTTTACTTTTGGGGCGCTCTTAAATGCCTTTGCCATGACTGGCCCTGCTTACGATTTAACGATGACTTTCTCTGATGTGACGGGCATCCAAAATAACTTCGTCCTACTTTTGTCGCTCTTTATAACTTTTTTAATTCTCCTGCCTCTACTGCTGATTTCTAAAAAAGATTACAAACTAATCCCGACACTCTTGCCTCTTGGTTTTTTTATCTGGGTTTCTCACTACAGTTTCCATTTACTCACCGGCCTTTTTGCTTTTGTCCCACTTTTATTTAAAATCCAGCTCTCTAATTCCATGATGGGCGTGCCAACCCACATTGTGACACCTATACAATACGGTTTTTTACTTTTAGGATTTCTAGGATCAATGACGTTGGTCTGGATGGGAAAAAATGAAAAACGCGCGCAGCTTAAGTGGAGTGGCACTCACCTGGCGATTTTTCTTTTCGCCCTTTGGGTCATGTCACTTCCGATGGAGATGCGCGGGACTTTTGTAGGTATTGCCCCGTAAAAGATTTATGAAATATTTTTTAATTCTGTCTTTTTCTTTTTTTGCTTCAACTCTTTTTGCCCATGAAGGTCCACCCTTTCCCATTTTAGTCGACCATAAATTTGGCGAGTATAAACTCTCTGTCTGGGCAGACCCGGATACGGAAAATGGAACTTTTACATTTTACCCTGAAGGGGAAAATCTAAAAAAAGACGATCTCTATTTTGAAATCAAGGCCCACCCACAAGGGCGCCCGGAACCCATTTTAAAGAGTACGGCCCTGATTCCAACCGAGGATAAGGGCAGATATTCTTATACTGCGACACTTCCTTTTCCCAGCAATGAAATCTGGGACATTATCGTAGTCGTCAAAAATAAACAAAATGGCGATACCTTAACCAGTACCACTGTCCCTGTGGAAGTGACCCCTCCAGGCCCAAATAAGACCGAATTTGTGGTTTATACGCTGCCTTTTCTCCTGGTTGCCTTCATCTGGGTCAGAGTCATGATTCACAAGCGCAGAAAAAAGAACCCCTGAAAGCATTACCACCCCCTTCCTTTTCTCCTCATTTTGTGGAATTCTCATGGGATATTTTTTGAGCCCTAAAACCTATGAAGGAGATAACTATGATTATCGGAGTACCTAAGGAAATTAAAAACAATGAAAACCGTGTTGGTATGGTTCCAGGAGGAGTAAGAACTCTTGTCGCTGACGGACACACTGTATACGTTCAAAAGAACGCTGGTGTTGGTATCGGTATCGAAGACGCAGAATTCGTAAAAGCTGGAGCAAAAATCCTTGATACAGCTGCTGAAGTTTTCGAAAAATCAACAATGATCATCAAAGTAAAAGAGCCTCAAGCAGTAGAGATCGCAATGCTTAAGCCTCACCACATCCTATACACATACCTTCACCTTGCACCAGATCCAGAGCAAACAAAAGGTCTAATGAAGTCAGGATGTACAGCAATCGCTTACGAAACAATCCAAAACGCAGACGGATCACTTCCTCTTCTAGTTCCTATGTCAGAAGTTGCTGGACGTATGTCAGTTCAAATCGGAGCTGCTTACCTTCAACTAGATAAAGGTGGAAAAGGTGTTCTACTTGGTGGAGTCCCTGGTGTTAAACGCGGAAAAGTAACTGTTCTTGGAGCTGGTATCGCTGGTACAAACGCGATCCAAATGGCAATGGGAATGGGAGCTTCTGTAACAGCAATCGATATCTCAACTAAGAGACTTGCTGAACTAGACGCTCTATACGGATCTCACATCACAACTCTTTACTCAAACCCAGATAACATTGAAAAAGCTGTTCTTGAATCAGACCTTGTTATCGGTGCAGTTCTTATCCCAGGTGCGAAAGCTCCTCACCTTGTAACAAGAGACATGATCTCTAAAATGCAAAAAGGTTCAGTAGTGGTAGATATCGCTGTTGACCAAGGTGGATGTATTGAAACTTGTAAGCCAACAACTCACGAAAATCCAACTTTCGTCGTTGACGGTGTCGTTCACTACTGTGTAGCGAACATGCCAGGTGCAGTAGCTCGTACATCAACATTTGCTCTTACAAACGTAACTCTTAAGTACGCTCGTATGATCGCAAACATGGGTGTTGAAGAAGCTGCTCAAAAAGATAAAACATTCCGTCCAGGGATCAATATCTACAAAGGGACACTTGCTTACGAACAAGTAGCAAATGACCTAGGACTTACTTACACAAAACTTCCTTTCTAGTTTAAAAGATAAAGGGTCGCTTTAAGCGGCCCTTTTTTTTGCCCTCTTTTCCGATCAAGACACTCCAGTTTCTTTTTCCATGTTTTTATTTTTCCCAAACGTGTTAAAATCATTTGTATATGACCGGTAAAAAACTCGTAGACATGATTCTCTTAGGCGTAATGGTTCTGGCAACACTCGCTGTTGTTGGTCTCTTCTATTACACTGAAAAAGTCTATAAGAAGCCACCTATTGATGAGGCCGCGATGAAAGCTGAGCTTCTCAATACTGTGGACTCTAAGGCCATTCCTACCTTCTTTAAAGTCGACAAGATGACTATCAGCTTAGTTCCAAAAAACGAAGCGGCCAACTCGCGCATGAGATGGTTAGAAGTGGAAATGCATTTAGTTCTTTTTGAAGCAAAAGATTTGGATGAAGTGAAAGCTTACCTTCCAATGGTTCAAGACCGTATCATCGACATCACTTCAAAAATGGGAGCTGATGAACTCAACTCGCTTTCTGGAAAAATTCTTTTAGAGGATAGACTCAAGAGAGAGATCAACAAGTCGATGAAGAGACCTGTCGTAAAAAACATATTCTTTGCAAGTTTCATTGTTCAGTAAAATAAAAAAGGCCCTCTTACGAGGGCCTTTTTGTTATATCAATTTTAAATTCAAACTACTCGTCGTCGATTGCTGAATCTTCTTCAGTCCAAGTAGCGTTCTTAGCTTCATCAGGCATTCCATCAAGATATTTCTTAACTTCTTCTTTCGTTACTTTGCCTTCAGCAATTAGTTTATCTCTTAAACGAACGTCCATTAATTTTTCTTGTAATGCTCTACTTAGTCTCATGTATGCCTCTTTTATGGTCTTTAAAAAAATTTTAGTTTACGACAAGTTAGCACCAAATCAGCCTATTGCCAATACTTAGGCGGCTTCTCTGAGTCATCTTTCACAATTGTCAGCTTTGCCTTGCTCTTAGGCTTAGATCTCACCTGCGTCATTTGGCTCATTTTATCTGAAAGCGCTCTGAAATTGCGATGAGAGATCACAATCATAAACACATAGGCCGAAGCAATGGCCCCCAATTGACCCCATGCCCCAACACCTGTCGGGCTGGCGATTCCCTGATAAAGAGAGATCACAACCAGGATCATGCAAAAGTATTTGGCCTTAACCGGGATGAGCATCAGGAAAGAAAAGATGCGATCCGGGTAAATTACAGCGTAGGCCAAACACAGAGCGCCCACAATTCCTGAAAGACCTGTCAGTGGGAAAGAAAAAATCACGCTGCTTTGAAAAAAGATTCCAACAACTAAAAGATAAAGAAGAGCTCCACCTAAAATCGTTGTCAGGATAAAACTTAAATAGCGCTTTGTTCCCCAGTTTGATTCAAACTCTGAACCCATTAACCAAAGCATCAAGCAATTTAAAATCACTTCGATGATTGAGTTAGATAAAAAAGGATACGTCAGCAAGCTGTAGACATGTCCGTGAAACACTCTTTCCGCTGAAAGACCAAGCATACTTCCTAGTCCAATTCCACCAGCTCTTGCCAGGATAAAATCCAGGATGAAAAGCACACTTGATAAAATGATCAAGGCCTTATTGACCAGTGAAAGTTTGGGAAGATAGATTTGAGACTGCATGTTCATAAATCAAAAATCCTAAGATTGTTTTGTGGCGATTTCAATTAAAACACCACCAGTTGATTTCGGGTGAACAAAATTCACCAGGCAATTGTTAGCACCAGGAACTGGTTTTTCATAAATCATTTTGTAACCGTTCGCTATCATCTCTTCGGTTTTTTTTGCGACATCAGGAACCATAAAACTCATGTGGTGAATTCCTTCCCCATTTTTCTCGATGAATTTCTGAATTGGCCCTTCGCCGTTAATCGGACACACCAGCTCGATATGAGCGTGTTCGTCGACGTGAGCAAACGCTGTTGTCACTTGTTGTGAAGGAACTTCTTCTCTGACAGGATTAAAAGTAAGGCCCAGGTCTTCCCACACTTTTTGAGCGCGGTCTAAGTTAGAGACAGCAATGGCCACGTGATCTAGGTAACAGTCTTTATTAAACATTTTTTATGCCTTTTCATTGTTTACGACTGCTCTATTTTAGAGAGTGAATCCCTATGGGTCAACTGCTTGTGAACAGTCGGTAGGGTCAAAGGCCGGAATCGCCGGAACTGCAGGCGGAATACAGTAACCCGCAGTACACTCACCGTACGTTTCCACTGCTGGACAACGAAGTGTACAGGCCTGTGTACCATCGGCATTTGTTCCGTTCTTCACGATTTTACAAGTTGCAACATACTCAGGCTTACAAAACTCGCGAGACACGCAACGCTGACCTGCTGTTTTGCTACAAAGAACCGGAGTTGTTCCACTTGGATTGTGAGGCTGGCAAGAACCAGTTGATTGGTTACAACATAAGCTTGAACATTCAAAGTCTGATGAACAAACATCACCCACTGGACGGTTTCCGTTAACCGGAGTCTGGTCCACACACTGAGTAACGAGTTCTTTAGACCAACAACGAGAGTTGAAACAACACTCATCTGATCCACATGTTGAAGATGATTCACAACGCTTGAAGTTTGAAGTTAAAACTTCTTTTCCTTCGCTATCAACTGTTGAAGCTTTTACTAACTGAAGCTTGATTGTTCTATCAGTAGTGATGTTAACTTCAGAGCCATCTTTCATATAAAAGACTTCAATTGATCCGTTAACATTACAAGAGCCAACGTTTTCAGCTGTAGTCACATCATATTGCATAACACGAAGGTTACACCCGTCGACATACTTTGATGTCCCCGTTGAATCTGCTACTAATGTACTTCTTAAACCAAAACGAGATGATGATCCGAAATAACGAACATCCTGGTTTAGTTTCACTTTCCCGGCGCGCGGGAATAATAAAGACCTAAAACCTGTGTATGGATCAAGTGTTGAGTTTGAAACTTCAAAGAGACCTTTTGAGCTGTTAAAAATCGCGTTTCCTGTAATCTTCCATGCCGATGGATTGATAGCACGATATGGGCCTCTGTATCTCATTCCTAAAATAAGATCATTGTAGTTAAGACCAGTCAGTGTTTGAGCAAAAAGATCATTGAATCCAACGTAGTCTTCATAATCAGGAAGACACATTGAGTTTGCAGAAGTCGCCAGTGTCGGGCTTCTGGTCACTCCACTTCCCACTGTCCAGATTTGCGGACGAGTTGGAATGGTTGTCAGTCCAGTTGAAGAGTCATACATCGTTGCATCTGTCACTTTGGCGTAAGCGTATAGACACTTGTCACCAGCTTGTGAACAAGTTGCGTTTGTCGATGTTGATGAATCAAATGTCGGGTCATCTTCCAGAGACAGACCACGGCAATACAGACCGCCATCGCGGTTATTTTGAACGACGGCCTTTTCAGTCCCATCGCTATTAAGAGCTGTGTAATCGTTGTAGTCAAAGAGGTCATAACCCAAACGCATTTTGCTAAACGGTTTTGAGTTCATATCAACAACAAGAACTTGAATGTCAGTTTGTGGCACAATCCCCGGCGCTCGCGCAATCGTGGCATCAAGCACGACAGGTTGTTTATCAAGACCAAAATTAAAGCGCACCTTTACCAGTTTATTTTGAAGGGCCCCGACGTTTAGTCCGGCCAGGTAAAGATTCCCTTTATAGTTTTTTGGGATTGTTAGTTTCTTTTTGTATGTACCATCGAATGGGTCAACTAAGTGTGAAAGCTCAACCTTCACTGATTGCAGAGTCGTATCACTAGATCCAACACCTGATCCATTTGGAAGAGAGCCTGAACCACTTCCCGTTCCTCCTGTCCCAGTCAGACCTGAACCTGTAAGAGTTTTTTTGGCCCTGACTCCAGAGTTTTCAATACATGATGTAAGCAAAAGCGCCCCTAACATCATGAGGAGTGGAAAACGCTTAATTAAATTGTGAGAGAAAGTCTTAGTTCCCATACTTAACTTCTCGGTTCTAGATACTAATATTTTAATTTTAAACGAGTCCGTATTGGAGGTTTTGACCGACAAGTTCGCTCAAGAAGTGATATTTCCAAAGCTTAGCTTAAATTATGGAAAATTGTGGAAAGGGCCCCTAGGCAAAAAAGTGCAACTGATAGTGGGCACTAAACATATTCTTCGCTGGCAACCATTGCGGCCAGCTGCTCTTCTCGCAAATGTTGGTAGAGATTGATCATCAAAAACGAAGAGAAAATAATGTTGAGTGGAAAGAAAATGGCCTTAAAAACTCCGATGAAAAATGTGAGATAAAGATTATCAGAATACGGGATACTCGCCGGAATCAGCTGGACTAGTGATAAAAATAAAAGGCCTCCAAGCACCATCAGAAATTTCTCTCTCCCAATTAAGTCAATACTTCTGCGAATTGGATACCAGCCCTCACCTTCTTCATAAACGGCAATAAAAGGGGCCATGGAAAGAATAACAAAAAGCACGATTCCCGGCAGAACTAAAAATAGCGACCCAAGCCCGGCAATGAACATGGTCACAATTGATGTCAGCATAAACGTCAATGTGTTATTAAAAAGATTTTCTTTCGGCACACTCAGGTCGCGCGACTTTCTCACCAGGATAATGTCAGCGATGACCATAGAAGAAAAAGGCAGAAGCAAGAAAGAAGAGCTGATTTGAAAAATCACTTTCTGTGCATTCGTGGCCATGGGAAAAAATTTAATACGAGTGATATCGATAATGAAATACATCGCTAAAAGAAAAAAGAACGAGAAATCCAAAGGAGAAAAATACTCCCGGAAATCGGCGAACGAGCGCACGATGATGCTCTTTAAGTGATGAAGACTTGTCATTACTTTCATTCTACTCTGAATAAACAAAATTGGTTGCGGTTTTTTTTACGCTCCAGTAAATCTTTTACTGGCTTTGATCATTGAGCTGGTGCTTTAGGTAATAAAAAATTCTAACAGAAGTCACAGTGAGAGCGATCATCGCAGCGGCATCGAAAAAAGCATACAGCAGGTTAAAGCTTACCACAAAACGCCAGTCAGGTATTTGGTCAAAAGCAAATGACGGCAGCTCTACCAAGAAAGAAAGAACCCCAAAACAAATGATTAAGAGCACATCCTGGCGTGCCATGCGATAACTTATTTTAAAATAATTTATACTATCGTTATCAATTAACACCGACGCCAGCGCCACCATCGCCACAAAAATGGCAACAATTAGACCCACTAGCACGGCTAAACCAATCATAACAGGCTGAGACATTCCCGCCATCGATCCGACAAGAAGCACAGACCCTGGGCCAATAAGAATGATGAGAACTGAATAAAGCGAATAAATTAAATACGTCGGAACTGAATAAAGGAGCTGCTCTTTTTCACGGTGTTTATAACGGGATTTTTCAATCAGGATAACGTTGACGATAATCACTAAGCTGGCAATTCCCACACAAAGTGAAAAAATAATTTCCGGCACACTCTGCTCCGGGAATCCAAAGGCCTGCCAAGGAATTGAGGCCATCACATCGACAAAGAAAAAGGCAATGTAGCTCGCCAGGTAGACGCGGAAGTTTTTTAAAATAAACTGCCATGATTCTTTAAGAAATTTAAAAAAGCGCGCAATTGATCCCATGATCCTCTTTCCTATTTTTCTTCAAATGTTCTTTTTTCTTTATTCTTCTGCACGTGAGGCACTTTAAAAATCTGATTGTGAAAAGAAATATAAAATCCTGGCGATAAAAGTCTTGCGGCCAGGAGTGCTTCCGTTACATTTTGAGTAGCGTCCGTATCATCAAAGCCCATCGGAACCATCGCACCAGTAAAAACGACTGGCACGGCAGGATCTTTAATTCTAAGAAAACAATACTCCGCCGTCAGGGCCATCGTGTCTGTTCCGTGAAGAACGACAATGGGTGCCTCTCTTTTTAGGTCTTCTGCAATCGTCTCACAAATCAGCTGCCTGTCGGCATCATCCATATAAAGAGAATCTTTTGATAAAAGCGGGTGAACTAAAATATTTGTGTACGGCAAACGTAGCTTGGAAAGGATGCGGTTTTTAATCGAAGTCCCTCTATTTTCCAGTGATCCATCGAATTCATCGTATGTTTTCTCAATAGTGCCGCCCGTTGTAATAAGCAGGACGTCTTTAGGAGCATTTTTTTCATTATTTTTTTGTGGCATAACCTTGACTCGAGTTCATTCAAAACCATATTGTAATCAAAACATTTTAAGGATACTTACAGGAGATTGCAATCATGACATCACGCAAAGGAACGATTAGCGTTAACACAAACGACATTTTTCCTATCATTAAAAAGTGGCTTTACTCTGAACACGATATTTTCCTAAGAGAGCTAGTGGCCAACGCGACTGACGCAATTACCAAAAGGGCCACTCTGGCGCGCACTCAAAACCAAGAGATTCCTACAGGGAAAATCACGGTTAGCGTTGATAAAGCGGCTAAAACAATTTCTATCGAAGACAACGGTCTGGGAATGACCGAAGCTGAAGTTGAAAAGTATATCGCTCAACTGGCCTTCTCTGGTGCAGAAGAGTTCGTCCAAAAGATGAAATCAGAAGGCAACACTCCTGGAAACGACATTATTGGAAAATTTGGTCTGGGCTTCTACTCTGCTTTCATGGTTTCAAACCGCGTAGAAGTAGAATCTCTGTCGATGAACGCTGGCAGCACTCCAACAAAATGGGTCTGTGAAGGTGAAACCGATTACACATTTGAGTCTTCAACAAAATCTGATGTCGGGACAAAAATCACTCTGCACATCAATGCTGAATCAGAAGAGTTCTTGAATGCATGGAAAGTTTCTTCAACGCTAAAAAAATTCTGTGATTTCATGCCCTATGAAATTTTCGTTAAAGACGCTGAGGCAAAAGAAGAATCTGCTCATCCAGGAGTTGTTAACGAAACTCAACCAATCTGGAAAAAAGACCCAAGCACTCTAAAAGATGAAGACTACAAAGAATTCTACCGCAAACAATTCCCTATGGACGGAGAGCCTCTGTTTTGGATTCACTTAAAAGTAGATCACCCGTTTACATTAGACGGAGTTCTTTTCTTCCCGAAGCTTAACCCTAACAAACCTTTTAACGAATCAAACATCAAGCTTTATAACAAGCAGGTGTTCGTTTCTAACAATGTTAAAGACATTGTTCCTGAATTCCTTTCTCTTCTAAAAGGATCAATTGATTCAAGCGATATCCCACTAAACGTTTCCCGTTCATCACTGCAAGGTGACCCGAACATCAAAAAAATTTCAAACTACGTTATTAAAAAAGTTGCTGAGAGCTTAAAGAAACTCTTCAACAACGACCGCGCTCGTTATGAAACAATCTGGGAAGACATCCAGCTTTTCCTTAAATACGGAGCGATCTCTGATAACAAGTTTGATGAGATGATGAGAGACTTCGTTATCTTTAAAAACTCAGACAACAAGTATGTGACACTTAAAGAGTATACGGCCTCTATTCCAGAAGCTTACAAAACAAAAATGGAAGGAAAAGTCCTGTACTTTGAAAAAGGAAAGTCTGACTACGCCCTAAGACGCGAGCTTCTTTCTCAGGGACTTCAAGCTCTGGAGACAGAATCATACATCGATCCACACTTCACTCAGCACGTGGAGTTTACAAAACTTGGAGACGCAACTTACAAGTTCGTTTCTGTGGATTCTGAAATTGCCTCTCTTCTTGAACAGGACGCAACAACGGATTCAGACATTAAAGTGAAGGATCTCTTCACTGACATCCTGATCGGCAAAACAGAAAACAAAACGGAAGAGGAAGAAGATTTAGACTCACTTAACCACGGTGGATTAAAAGACATCGAGATCGTTAAAATTAAAAACTCAAAATCTCCTGCTTACTTTAAAGTTGATGAGCAAATGAAGCGCATGAACCAGATGGCAAAAAACATGGGCAACGATGCAATGTTCCCGGTGAAAAAAACCCTGGTCATCAATCCAGGAAGTCCGTTAATTCAAAACGCTCTGAAGCTACATGAAAAAGGCAACGATGCTCTAGTGAAGAAAATCGCTCACCATGTAGAAGACCTTGCTCACATCTCTAGTGAAGGCCTAAAACACGAAGACCGTGAAGCCTTCGTGGCGCGCACACAGGAATTGATGCAAGAATTGACGAATTTAGCGCTGTAAAAATAAAAATTCTCATATCTTTACGTCCTTTTTAGGCCCGGAAATTTCCGGGCCTTCTTTTATCAGCCTCTTACTCTGTCTAAAATTCAGACACTAAAATTGAATTAAATATTTGAGAGTTTTAATCCGACAAGACCTGTGGACTATTCCCAAACCAACGAGGTTTTGCCGTGAGAGCTATGTCATTTCTTTTAATCCTGGCGTTTTTTGTTTCGTCTTGTACGACTTATTTTCCAGGAACCCAGGCCGACAGGTACATCGCCAATGAGGTCAATCCACCATTAAATGCTGATCAACTCTTTACGATTAAGAGTACGACTCAGACAAAAAACGGAGAGGACTTTATTAAGTACCTTCCCAACTCTCTTCAATACCAAGGAATTAAATTCGAAGTCATTGAAGACCCGAAAATGCCAAGCTCAGAAGCTTATAAGATTGTCCCTGTAGTCGAAGACCAGTCCTACAAAGTTAAAATCTTTCACTCAGCTCAAGCAAGAATAGACCAAGATGCTGTGACTGAATTAAAAGCACTCATGAACCAGATGATGGGAACAAAGTTCATCAGCCAGTTCTCTCTCTTTGAGCTTTATTACAACGGTAAAGTTCAAGACTTCCAAAGCTTGCAGGTCATGGCAAAATTAAGAAAAGCCGCCATTACTGAAGCGGGCTATGGCGTAGATAACGATTTTCTTCAACGCGCTCAAGAGCGCGCTGAATACTGGAAAAACATTAACGAGAAGTTTGATTCTGAGGAACGAATCTATAATAAAAAAGTAAAAGCTCAGGACACGGCCCGCAGAGCTGTTATGGATGCTCTTGATAAGGCCTCTGATGACCAGCAGTTTAGAGCTCTCGTTGCTAAAAATGACCGCAAAGGGGCCGCTGATCTTTTAAGAAAATATCTTCCGTGGGAGCAGATGCCTCCCTTTGAAAAACTATTCTGGGAAAACCACCTGGCCATCATGGTCGACCCGCTTCCTTATGAGGACCGCGTGCTTATTTACCGCGGGATCAACGACGACATCGTTCAAGTTGCCGAAGTTGGTGGAAAAGAGCTGGCGCGCACTGAGGCCATCAAAGAACAAAAGATTTTCCTGATGTCGACAATGATGACTAAAAACCAAGGAACATGGAACAGACGTCTTCGCTCTTTAACAGCGATGTATGAGAAGTTCATGGGAACTGATAATAATGGTTCAAGTGAATACACTAGAGCTGCGCGAGTCACGACGATGTTCGTGAAGCACTCAAAAGAGCCAAAAGGAAGTCCGTTTCTTTCTTACACTCCAAAATTCTCTGTCGCAAACTCTTTTGGTAACAAAAGAAACACAGCTTACTTCATCGACCCTCGTATGATGTACTTTAACTATGCTTCAAAGTACGCAACTGAAATTGAATTCCTTCTTCCCGTCATGAGTTTTCCTGATGACCTTGCTGCTGTCTGGGATTCTGAGCTTCACCCGGAAGGAGCAGGCAATGTTGAAAAATTCCTAAAAGAAAAGGCTATCGAAAAACTCAACCATGAACTTGGCGCAGGAAAAGGTGCCACCACTTTTGACAGAATTGTGTTAAACTCAAATAAATTCTTTAAGCCAGTTTTAGGTGGAACAACGGGAGCTGTGGCCACGGCCGCTCCAAAGCCAGATGGAAAGTTCGTTGGCTTCTTCAAGAAACTCTTTGGTATGCCGACAGCAAAAGCGGCCGAAGAAATTACTGAAAAAAGCGATATGGCCTGTCTGGATTTAATTCAGTTATTTTGGAAATAACCGAAAAAAATGAAAAAGAATTTATAATGAAATGATTAATTAAAAGAGTCATACAAGTTTTTTAATTTTGGTGACTCTACACAAACTTAGAAGGTAAAAAAATATGATCTCGAAGTCACTCGTTTTAACTTTATTAACTTTACTACTAGTGGCTTCGTGCTCATTTAACGACTTCAACTCATACCCCTACTCGCAAACCAAACAATCCTCTCAAGAGGACTCAGCTCGCATCCCAGCTAGCGACAAGTAAGTTTTTAACAGCTTTTAAGCTCGCAAGTTCGGGAAATCAGGGCCCCCCTGACCTAATCTTAATTTGACGGTGTCTTCACCTTTTTGGCATTCTTTTGCCATGAAGACTTTTGCCTTTTTAAGCGCTTTATTCACTCTTTCGCTCTCTGCCCAGGCGGCAGTGGCTCCCGCCTCAATTCAGGCCGAAATTAAGCGCGAAGTTGAGCTTAAAGTGAATCTCACTAAAGAAGGCTATCGCAATTTAGAAACTCAGTTCTTAAAAGACTTTAAAGGCGAGCGCACCAAAAGAAGCGACTACTACTTTGAAATTTTCGATGACGGACAATACTTGCTTAAAAAATCTGAACCGGTCATTAAACTGCGTTTTATGTGGGATGGACTGGATTTAAAATGGCAGACTCAGCAGACAGAAAAAAGCTGGGCCTACTCTATCTTCACTTTCAAAGAGACCCTGGCCGAATCATCAATAATTAAGGCCCCTCATCTGCTAAAAGACATCGAACACTATCACGAGCTTTTAGAAAAACTTGAACCCAAAGCTTTGGATGAGGCCCACGACATCCAAAAAGAACTGGAAGACAAAGGTATCATCGCCTCTCTTCCCACTCTGTGCTCTTTGTGTACAGGCGAAAAACAATTCTTCTCTTCGCACATGAACCAAAAAGTGCGCACAAAAATTAAACTGATTGTCGATGGCGACCAGTTCACCCTGCAAGTTGGTGAGACGGCCAATAATGGTGTGACAACTTATGAGCTGGAAGCTGAAGTGAAAAAAAGCACAGACCTGAAACTCTCGGCAGAGCGCTTACAGAAATGGCTTACTAAAAAAGGATTTGTATCCGCTCATATCGAAACGCAGGAATCAATAGACCCTGCACGCAAAAGCGAAGCCCTGCTTCAGAAACTCATCTATTAAACGAATTCTTCGTATTCAGTGTTGATGATTGCCAGCTCTTCAGGAGTGAGTTTGGTTGGATCAATTTTTAAAACGAAAGGCCCGATCTTTAACGTATCCTCGAGCTTTAAGGCCGAGCGCTTTAAGCGCAATTGATTGAGATGCACTTCTTTTTTCAGGTCCAGATTTTTAGCGACAATGTGTCCCGTCTTCACCGGAAGAATTTCACACTGCATGCTTGCAATTGTTTTATCTTCAAGCACGACATCACAGTAAAGAGAATTCCCCAGGACAAGTTTTCTGTCCACTGTGATTTCTTTTTTTACTTCCGGCATGTCCGGACGTGAGATGACGAGAATGAAGGCCATGGTTCTACCTACTAAAAAGAGCTTGGCTCACAAACAATTATAGTAAAAGATAAGGCAAAGTGCCGAAAGTTCCTACTCTTAAAGTATATCCACGACTTAGATAAAATCAAAAAAAAGACTGGTGAAAAAAGTGCCAATTTAGCTTGGAGAAAATAAAAAATGCAGTCCTAAGACTGCATTTTTATTTATGATATTTTTATGTTTAGAACTCTGAATTGCCGGCCAAAACCGTCTCCAGGTCCTGAGCGTGAGAGCGCATTTGAATCACGTTTCCACCAAGAGTTTTTCCGTGAGTGTGAGAGCGTTTCTCATACAGCATTTGACCTTCGTTTCTCTCTTCCTCTTCCTTACAAGCAATACATTGAGTTGCTACTGGGCGGGCACGAAGTCTGTTCATTTCAATTTCTCCGTCACACTCTTCACAAATTCCAAATGTGCCGTTTTTAATTTTAAATAAAGCATTGTCAATTTTCTTCAGCATGAAGTTTTGTCTTCCTAGAAGTTTTAGTTCTAGTGCTCTTTGACGATCCTCTGAAGATAGATCCACCTCATCACCTTTTTCAAGGACAGGATCAATCATTTTCATTTCGTTAAGTGTGTTCTTCTTAAGTTCAATGAAAAGGTTTTCAAATTGTTTCATCATTTCAGCGTTCATAAAAACTCCTTATATAGACAATTTTTTTCAATCCCTGAGAACGTTACGAAAATTCCTCTCTCGTAAAACCACTCTTCCTGAGCGATTCGCAATTTAATAGTGCACTGTTTGTGCCAACTTTTATGTGAGGGTAATAACGAAAAAAGGGCCCAAAGTGGCCCTTTATTAGAAAAACTTATGGATGATTGTAGTCAAAATTACTCTGCCGTAAGGAGCACATTGTCCACACGTAAATGAATCTTATCGCTTGCATCTACATAATATGTGCTGAGCACTTTTGATTGCGCATTCTTTTTTTCAAACTGGCACTTCTTAAACTTTGCGTGGTCTAAATAATCTTCAAGATCGACAATCGCTTGCTCAAAAGGAACATCTTCATCCGGGTAATAACGAAGAACCTTCTTAATAGATGATTCAACATCATCAAGAACGGCATCTGCACCAACCGTTGTACACTTCGAGAAGTCTTTAATATTAATTTTTTTATCTGTTAGTCTATATGATGAGGGCATGTCTTCAGAAACATCGTACATGAACTGTGCGATGCCTGTGATGGCGTCTGAGTCTCTGAATGAATTGATGGTACGAGCAGATGCTTCAAATGAGCTTAGTGAACAAACTGCGATAAATGTAAAAAGGGCGTACTTCATAACCACTCCAAAAAGATGATTATAAGTACGCCCTGGTGATCAAAAGGTTAAATAATATTTTTTCATAGCAGGTATCTAATATTTAGATGGCCATGATTGTTATTATTTTCTGAGTTCTTTTCTGTGGGCCGTCACTCTGACTGGCACTCTTTCGAGTCGTCTGAGCGGTGGGTTTAAGTTAATGAGCATTTCGTTGAGCCAATTGGTAATCGTAGAGAGTGTGAAAAATCCTTTTTTACCCATGTGATTGTCTCCTACTAACAAAAGGGTTTAGATCCACTTTTTTAGCCATCCATGCTTTTGTAACCATCCCCTCCATCCTAGAAGAGACCAATTGATAAAAAACCCATCCTAGATTTCTCATCTTTCTTAATATTTACTAAAGCTAGGATCGTGCCAAAGTGGTCCTACGGGATTTCTGCTACTTGGTCCTACGGAATCTACTAAACAACGCGAAGTAAGATGGGAAATGACACTGCCAAATTGTCTCCAGCACCATATTTCAGGGCTTAGATGACACTGTCAGTTTTTTAACACCCCCTTGTAATAATTTCTAAAGGCCGAGTGCTGGCCTCATTCACTGCTACTATGGAGAAAATTTGTTATCTCACACAGGAGCATATTATGAAGAAGACACTTCTACTTTCTCTAATGACGATTTCTTTTATTTCACAAGTACAAGCTAAAGCGTTTTTTGGACGCGTAGAAAAATACATTATCCCGGCAACTGGTCAGATTATCGAAATCGCTTCTAATGAGATTGAAGATGATGGGAAGACAGCAGAATTTTACGACTATAGAGATGGTAAAAGAAAAAATATTGACCTGAGCGCAGTTTCTAAATCAACAAGAGAAGAAATCGCTGGTGTAAAAGCTGGTGAGGCCATCCTTGTGACGACTCAAGCAGGTAACGATAAAACAAAAACTGTAAGCCGCTACTGTGCTGTATTCCATGTGTTCGAAAACAAACAAGCATTCGTTGGATGTAATACAACTGTTGAAGCAGACAGAATCGCAGGATACGCACTTCCTACACGTATGGATTTTATTGTGAACAACGTAGAAAACGTAATCGCTCAAGTTGAAGAGCACGACGGAGTGAAAAAAGGTGACATCATGGAGTTAAGAATCAATACAGCAAACGCCAAAGCAGGTAGAAACATGAGAGTCCTTGCGGTTTTTGCTAACGGTGAAGTCCTGGTAGAAAAAGCAGGTCTTGGATTCCTTGATACAAACAGCATCGTGTATAGAGGTGGTGTTGATAGAGTCACAACAGCGGATCTAAGCAAACTATAAGATAAAAACAAAGGCCCGGGAAACCGGGCCTTTTTTATTTAGACTAATGTCTCTGAAGAATCTTTATTAATGATCAACTGACCTTTATCAATCTTCTCACGCACAATCGCCATGATTCTCTCCTGTGCCTCTTCCACTTTGCTTGCGAGCTGTGGTGGCCCCATCAGGATTTCCTCAATCTCTTGTCTCATCACTCGCGGAGTGTTTTTTAAGACGTGCTCTTTTAGAGCGGGAGCTGCAATTCTCAGCGCTAGTCCCATGTCCGCCACTTTAACTGAACGAAGAAGTTCAATCAGCATCATGGGAGTTAAGTACTGAAGGTCATCAAAGGTGTACATACTCTTATGAAGAGCTTCGGCCATCTGTGGGTCTTTTTTAGAAATCGTTTCTAAAACTTTTTCCCTCGCGGCCTTTGAAAGTCCGGCCAGCATTTTAGCAGCAGCTTTGATTCCACCTTGAAACATTGCCATCCTTCTCTCCTTAGCAGTGAGGGTTTGCTTTCATCAGATAGTTTTGAACGTAATCGCGCACTCCATCTTCCAGCGAAGTGAACTGGAATTCTGGAATGGCCTTCATTAATTTCGTTGTATCGGCCTGAGTGTAATACTGGTACTGGTTGCGGATTGATTCTGGCATATCGATAAACTCAATATTGGCCGGAACATTCATCGCCGAGAAAGTCGCCTTCACGAGATCATGGAAGCTTCTCGCCTTCCCTGCTCCCAGGTTATAAATTCCAGAGAACTCGGCCTTGTCCGGGTCTGCTAGTTCAATCATCGCGCGGACAACATCTTTAACATAGATAAAATCTCTTAGTTGTTCTCCGTCTTTGAAATCCGGACGGTGAGACTTAAAGAGTTTTACTTTTCCATTAGACTTAATTTGTTCGTGGGCCTTGCACACTAACGATTTCATATCGTCTTTGTGGTACTCATTTGGGCCGTACACGTTAAAGAACTTTAGGCCAAACCAATGGTCTGGTTTTTGTTCTTCTTTTAAAACCCACTCGTCTACTAATTGTTTTGAGTAACCGTATGGGTTTAATGGCATCAGTTTTGGGATCATGCCGTGGTCGTCACTGTAGCCTAACTCTCCATCACCGTAAGTCGCAGCAGAGCTGGCGTAGATGAATGGGATATTTTTAGTAGCGGCAAAACGCCACAGGGCCTGAGTGTAGGCCACGTTGTTTTTCATCAAGAAGTCCATGTTCTTTTCAGTTGTCGCTGAACAAGCCCCCATGTGGAAAATCAAATCTGTCTCAGCGATTAAATCATCATAATCGCCACCGAAGAGTTCATCGGCATGGATGTACTCAAGGTATTTAATCCCGCGAAGGTTTTTCCATTTAATGCTGTCTTCAAGTTTATCGACGATCACAAGGTCTGTGTGACCTAATTGATTTAATTGTTTTGCCAGCACACTGCCAATGAAGCCTGCGCCTCCAGTAATTAAAATCATGCGATCTCCTTATTGTTTCTCACGCGGTCGACAAGGACAGCTCCACCAAGACCTAAGAGAAGAAGTAATTTTACGTATTCAAGTTTTCTATATGAGTTGTGATAGAAGGCATGCTTTTCCTGAAGTACAGCATACTGAGGGTCACTTGTCTGTGTCTGATGAATTTCATACGTCGTATTAGTAATCATCGGAGTCATATAGAATTTGTAGATCAGTGACAGGGCCACAAGAGGAATCGCCAGAAACATCCAGATCTTGTGTTTTAAGTCTCTGTATTTTACCCACGCTCCAGAAATCACGACTAAGGCAAAAATGATTTCAAAAATATTGAAACGTCCAAAAACCGTCATCCCGATTTTCCCGGCATCAACGATGCTTGATGAATTTCTAAAAACTGTCGGAATGGTAATAATGTCGACTAGAACCGACATAAAAAACCAGGCGAAAACAACTGGCAGTACTAACTCTAGTCTTACTTTTTTAAACGTACTCATTTGTGACCCTTCATGTGGTGGCGGTGTAAATACGGATGGACAACCCACGCCACTAAAAGCACTCCGATTTCAAACAGAGCACAACATGGAATCCATACGGCAAGCATTGAGATAACGTCTGGTGGAGAAGCGATCGCTGCAAATACAGCTAGCCCCACGTAGATATAGCGGCGAAGCGCGCGCAGAGATTGTTTAGTTACAATCCCCATAAATCCTAAAATAAGCAGAATGTTTGGCACCTGGAAAATAAACCCTAAGAACACCAAAATCTGGCTTGATGTCGAAACATAGTCGCGCAGGTTGATGTTGGCCTGGATGTCTCCGACTCCCACACTTGATAAGAAATTAAAGACGGCCGGGAAAGCAACGTAATAACCAAAGGCCATCCCGCAGATAAAAAGAATCCAACCGATAATCATGAACGGTTTTACGGCGCGAACTTCGTGCTCATGTAGACCTGGTCTGATAAAACTCCAAATCTGGTAAAACCAAAACGGCGAAGAAAACATAATGGCCCACCAGATAGCCACATCTACCTGAACCCACGCTTTCTCAAAAATGCTGTGATAAACCAGAGTCCCCGAGTGGGTTTCTGCCAGAGAGTGACGAATTGGTTTTAAAAGCCACTCGGTGATATCGTCGACAAAATAAGTCGTGACTAAAAACGACGCTATTAAAATATAAACAATCCGCATAATAACTTTGCGGAGCTCTTCCACGTGTTCCCAAAAACTCATTTCTTTCAAAGTAATCTCACCAGTGTTTCTTGCAATCTATTGATAGAACTATATACTTAGAGAGGATAATTGTAAAAAAATGGTTGGGACTATCTATGATCAGACATTCGTTTATGGCACTCATTTTGACCTTAGTGGTAGGCTATACTGCGGAGGTTTATGCGGCCCCAAACATGCTTTTACAATGCCTAGCAAAAGAAGAAGAACGCCTTCACAAAAAAGAGCAACAAAACGCCCTATTTCGCCTGAATCAGGAGTTTGTTAACGAACTAGCGAGCTCTAACGATATCAATCTTAAAAAGAATTATGTGGACCAGATTTGTTCCTCAAGAGACTTCACCCCTTCCGTCGGTCTTTTGCGCCTGCTCTTAATTAAAGAGCACGAACTCTATGATTTAAGTTTAAGCGGGGTCGACGCCAGCATGCGACCTTTTAAGATGGGCTATATTAACGAATTCCAAAAACAAGTCCCGCGCATGTTCATCCAATACCTCGCCGGATTGCAAAGTGAGCTGGCGACTCCTGACTGTCTGGAAAAGGCCATTCCGGAGCTTTCGGGCTTTAGTGAAAAAATTAAATACCTGGAAGAAGAACTCTCTACCCACCAACTGATCACACAGAAAAATAAAATTGAAACCGTTTTTAACAAACTTAAGAATTTTGATTCAATCAAAAAGAACTGCGCGATCATCGCTAAAAAAAGATTAAACGCTCTGAAGAAAAAACAAAACTCCCAGCTTTGATTTCCAAAAATCAGTTAAGGCAGACAGAAGGCCACTAACTGTTTTTTCATTGGTAGAATTGATTTTCACGCTGATATGAAAACCTTCGATGTTGACGAGTTCGATGCTGAATTGACCAGCGATCCCTTCGCGTTTCATCCATTCCTCTTTTAACTCATCAAGCTTTATTAAAAGTGGCCCCGGGTAGTGGCCAGCGATTTTAATCCAGTTGCCGTCTTTATCGAAACGAGACCTCGAGTGATCGAGTCCTTTAATCATTCCATGGGCATTTCTCGTTTCTTCAATCAACGACAAAATTGGCCCTCTACAACTTCCACAGGCACTTGTGGCCATCGTCTCTTGTAGTAGAGTTTTTAATTCAAAGTCGCGGTTACTTAAAACTTTCTGAACGATGTCTCTTTTAGTGACTGAAAAGCATAGGCATAAAAGATCGCGGTCTTCCTTAAAAAAGCGCGACTCTCCCATATAAGAAGCAATGGCCTCACGTAAAAGCCATAGCCCAGTTGAAGTCACGGCCTTATGCCCATTGCTTAATCTGGTCTCAAACATAAGCGAAGCGCGGTTGATACCTTTGACCTCTTCCAGGGTTTTTCCTAAAACGAGTGACTTGAGTTCTTCCATTTCGACTTTATATAAAGAAGCGCAAGGTCCATCGAAATGGAACTCTTTGATGACATCGCGTTTAGAGTCGATGTCTAAAAAAAGACTGATATCTTTGATGGTGGCCTTCGCATTAAAGAATGCCGCTCCTTCCATCATGGCCAGTTTTTCGGCTCATCAGATCTGAGAGTCAGAATCTCAAATCCGTCTGGTGTCACCAGAATTGTATGTTCAAACTGTGCTGACCATTTTTTATCTCTGGTCACAACAGTCCATCCATCTTTTAGCACGCGACCTTCTTTTTTCCCCAGGTTGATCATGGGTTCAATGGTGAAAGTCATTCCCGGTTTCATTTCCGGGCCAGTTCCTTTTTTACCAACGTGAACAACTTGTGGAGCCTCGTGGAATTCGCGACCAATTCCATGTCCACAGTAATCTTCAACAACTGAGTAGCCGTGAGAGTGAGCAATCTCTTGAATAACCGCTCCGATATCACCGATGCGTCCGCCTGGGCGAACGGTCTTGATCCCTTCTCTCGTACACTCATAAGTGACGTCGACTAGCTTTTTAACTTCAGGAGAAACATTTCCAACTAAGAACGTCTTGTTAGTGTCCCCGTGAAACTTATTAAGGTAGGTGGTAACGTCGATATTTAAGATGTCTCCATCTTTAAGGATTTCATCTTTTCTTGGAATCCCGTGACAGATAACCTCATTGATTGAAGTACAAACTGACTTAGGGAAGCCATGATAATTAAGACAAGATGGGTAGGCCCCATTGTTGACGATAAAATCATGACAAAGCTTATCTAATTCCTCGGTGCTTACACCTGGAACTACGAAAGGCCCAATATACTCAAGGGTTTGCGCCGCTAAGCGCCCTGTGGCCCTCATTAATTCAATTTCTCGTGAAGATTTAATAGTAATCATAGCAATATCCAAAAAAATAAGCTTTCATAGTAGGGAGTCTAAAGAATTTACACTCTCACCGACTTTGCATTGTGTCAAGTTCAACAGGTGATACACTTTTACCCGAAATCCCAATGGAGTGAGAATGAGGGCAATCAGCTTAGTTATACTAACAGTCGCTATGCTTTACAATGTTAAAGTACAAGCTTCCACTGATCAATTTAGCATCAGACCTACTCCCATGTCTGAAATCGACAAGGCGGCCCATCTGGATGATGGTCACCTGGAAATTTCCGGCATTCATCAGCTGGAAAACTTTGATCTGGAAGTCGATCATATAGAGATCAAGAAGAAAAACCCGCTTAAGGATATTGACGAGAACCTGATTCATTATACGGAACTAATGCGTGTTTTTGACCGCTTCAGGGTCTACAATGTGGAGTTGTCGCTCAAGTTTTTAGAAAAAATCCAAAAGAACAACACTTTCTCAGGCGATGATCTTTATTTAATCAAGCGCACGTTTGATGTCTTTTATAAGATCAATTCCAAGATGATGGAATTTGGCGATCTTTACCAATTTAAAGCGTCGACAATGTCTAAAACTTTTTCTTCACCGGAAGTTAAACTTCCAATGGTGAAGGCGCATCTTATCTGGCTTTCTTCAAACCTGATGGTTATCGATAATATGCAGGAAGTTCACAAGATCCTTTATCAGGAAGACGGTGGCCTAAGACGCATTATCAAGAACACGATCGGTGATAAAAAAATTGATGCTGAAGGTGAAAAGAAATTAAAGAGCTTAACTGAGCAAATTAACCGCGCAGTGGAGACCGTAGAAAACAGCAAATTTTTTCAACAGGTCAATTTAGTGCGCTCTATTGCTGTCGATTTAAAAATCACTCTGGAAAGAGATGCCAATGCCTTGGCCTTGTTAGATGAAATTATGAGCAACCGCTCTTCTATTGAAATCTCTCAAGGAAGACGCGAGTTTAAACTCTCGGCGTTTGGATTAAACGATGCCATTATCGGCTTCTTTAACAAGATCACCAATTTTCTAAGTGGATTCTTCGGCAATATCGCCGGCAGTATTCACTGGAGAAAGGGATACCTTTACGAAAATCAAAGTGCTCTGGATATTGCAACCAAAAGCCTTAAGCCAATGGATATCATCTTAGAAAAGAGCCCGTTCGTCTTAACAGATAAACTCATTCCCGGGCACTACGGTCACGTGGCACTTTACCTCGGGACAAAAGCTCAGCTGGATGAAATCGGAATGTGGAATCACCCATCGATTGTTCCTTACCAGGAAGACATTGAGAAAGGAAAAACGATCCTGGAAGCTGTTCGTCCGGGTGTTCGCTTAAACACAATTAAAGAATTCATGAATATCGATGAATTCACAGTTGTGAGAAAACTCGATGGCCTGATGTCGCCGATTCAAATCTCGGAGCAAATCACCCGCGGTCTGGATCAGATGGGAAAAAGCTACGACTTTAACTTCGATATCTCGACTCTCGATAAAATCGTTTGTTCGGAGCTTATCTACATCGTTTTTGGCCACGTAAACTGGCCGACACGCTACCGTATTGGAAGACCTACGATCACTCCTGACGATATTGGAGAAGTGCTTTTCCAAAAGAATACCCGATTCAAGATGACTGATTACATGCTTTCGACTCAGCGTCATAGAATTGAAATGGAAAATATTGGTCACCTGGCCGATATCTACGAATACGAAATGAGAGCTTCTAACGGGGAAGAAATCAAGGATCCTCAAGATCCTACGAATAGCTTCTGGAAAAAAGAGACAAAGTGCTATATGGTTTCAGAGTCAAATGAACCAGGCCCGATACGTGAACAGGCCACTAAGACTCGTCAATGTAAGACGACCTATAAAGAATATTATTATGAAGAAGTGGGAATCTAAATTAACGATTAAAAGAACAAGTACATCGCCTTACTTCTCGAGCGCCTTTAACCAAACCGAAATCGAATCTTTAAATCCATACGTTGACATGCTCCCGAGTGACTCGGGAGCTGCCACGGATATGCTCATCACCAACACGCATACCAATTTCGATCTTCTAAGCGGCGAGCAAGTCGATAAACTCAAACTCGTCCTGCACCCAAATTCTGGTTATGACAATATCCCGGTGGATTTCGTCAAAGGCTCAAAGGCCCCGATCATTATCGGCAGCACCATCCGTGCCCAGGCCGTCTCGCAATACATCTTAAGCGCCCTTTTAAATCACTTTTCCCCTATCCCTCAACAACCATTCTGGGATGTGGATAGAAAATGGCCTAGACGCCTTATTTCGGATTTAAAAGTGACACTGATTGGTTACGGTCATATCGGAAAAATCTTAAATGCGACTCTGGCCCCTATGGTAAAAGAGCTCTCAATTTACGACCCGTTTGAAAACTTCACTCAACTCAATAATAAAAACTCTGATGTCGTGATCCTGGCCTGTGGTCTGAATGCTAAGAGCCGTCACATCATCGACAAAAATTTCTTAAACGCTATCCGCGAAGACGCTCTTATTATCAATGCTGCCCGCGGAGAACTTATCAAAACTCAGGACCTGGTGAACTTCCTTTCGGCCAACGATGAAGCCTTTGCCGTTTTAGATGTTTTTGAAAAAGAGCCTGCAGACTTCGGTCTTTTTAGAAATTTAAAAAACATTAAACACACTTCGCACATTGCCGGTGTTTTTAAAAATATTGACCAGCACACTATTAACTTTGAAGTCGAAGTGATTAAAAACTTTTTTGAAATGACCGATTTTGATTTTAAAAATAAATACCAGAAAATGATTTTACAAAACAGGCTTTCCCCTTCCATAGGACTTATATGAGTACGCCATCAAGAGCAGAATTTCTTGCCAAAACCAAACACTACCTGGTGCCACCGGGAGAAGGTGTCTTCACTGTTCACACGGCAAGTGACAAAAGAGAAAACCTGCAGAGAAAACTTTTTGGGCCAGATGCCGTCAAAGACAAACGCGTTCGCGAATTGTGGGAGAAAAGTTTAGAGACCACACTTCCGCAAGCAAAGTGTGTGATCTTCGGGATTGCTTCTGATGCTGGTGGTGGGATTCAAAGAGGGGCCAACTGGGGTCCACTTTTTCTGCGCGAGACATTGATTAATTCAAAAGATGATTTAAGGGCCTATGATGTGGGAGACGTTCGTGTCATCCCTCACCTACTTCACGATAAATACCTCAACGATGAAACAATTAAAAAATGCCGTCAGGCACTTTATGGAAGCGAAGGTATTGCCCTTCCAGTTTCTCCCCTTTCTATCGCTTATGATTTTGCTAAAAGCTTTCACGAACAGTTTCCTGCTAAATCGATGTTTATGATTGGTGGCGACCACTCGGTCAGTTACCCGATCGTGCGCGCTTATCTTGAGGCGAAGAAAGCTCAAGGAAAAAAAGTGGCCCTAGTTCACTTTGATGCCCACACTGATCTTTTAGAAGAAAGACTGGGAATTGATATTTGTTTTGGCACATGGACTTCACAAGTGATCCCTTTCCTTGAATCACCAAAACACTTGGTGCAAATTGGAATCAGGGCCTCAGGAAAAGAGCGCATGCACTGGGAGAATAAATTCCACCATACGCAAATCTGGGCCAAAGAAGTTTTTGACCGCGGAGCTAATGCTGTGGCCGACGACATCGTCGCCCAATTAAAAAAATTAGACGTTGAAGAAATCTATATCAGCTTTGATATCGACGTTCTCGACCAAGAATATGCTGGAGCTACCGGAACACCAGAGCCAGGTGGACTTTCTCCACACGAACCAATGCTCATCATGCAGACACTTTTTGAAAACTTCAAAATTGGTGGAGCTGACATGGTGGAGATTGCCCCTCAGGTGAAGTCTTCAGCAGTTAAACAAATTGAACCGGAAACCACTTTAATGGTGGCCGCTTCTCTTTCGACGTTTTTAATTCAGGCAATGGGAAGCAAGTAACCATGGCGATTGCGCAATTTCCTCCAGTCGATACGGCCGATGAGCATGGCCTTCTTGCTTTAGGCGGAGACCTGGAGCTGGAATCACTTCTTCTTGCTTACTCGAAGGGAATTTTTCCCTGGCCGATTTCAAGCGAATACCCTCTGGCCTGGTTTTCACCTGACCCCCGTGGGATTTTAGCTTTTGAAAAAATGCACATGAGTAAAAGTCTCAGAAAGTTTCTTAGAAAGAGCCCGTATGAAGTGAAGTTTAATACTAACTTTGAGGCCGTCATCATGAACTGTGCCCAAGTCGCGCGCTCTGACAACCAGGGCACATGGATCACTCAGGACATTATTAATGCCTATATTAACCTGTTTAAAAATGGGTTTGCCTATTCTGTGGAGACCTACCTGGATGAGCGCCTGGTGGGCGGAATTTACGGGGTCTGTATCAATAAATTCTATTCCGGCGAGAGTATGTTCCATATCGAAGATAACGCCTCTAAAGTGGCGCTTATTTCGCTTTTATACCAGCTTCACCAGCAAGGGATTGGATGGATCGACACTCAGATGGTCACCCCTGTGGTCGAGAGCTTAGGCGGGGTTTCTATCCCGCGAGAGACCTATTTAAAAATGCTTCATAAGTCACTTTATTCATAGGGGCCCTTGAGACCCCTTAGTGTCTAAAAAATAAACACCCGTTTATAAAAAATGCACTGCCCCCCCACTCAGGCAAAAATCTTCATAAAATAGTGGGGATGAAAACACTACTTTTTACATTATTTGTGGCGGCCCAGGCCTTTACTTCTCTTTTTGCAGCTGAGGACCTATGTCAGGAAAAACTCAGGGAGCACATGGAGATTGTCACTTCATCCGATGATTATTTTAAATCTCTCAGAGATCATTCAGAGACGATCTCTTCTTATGAGATCATTCAGTTACAGAAAACCTTAACCAAGAGATACTCAAGTTTATTAAATTTCCAATCATACTACATTGGTGCCATGGCCAGATGTAAACCTCTCGCCTTAAGCAATGCTGTATCCATTTATGATTTTTCTACAATTAGGGAGCTCCTTATTAGTGACACTAATTTAAGACGTGTTGTTAAAGGGCTGACAAAATTTGATGGCTTTCAATTAGAAGATTTTTTTAATGATTACAAAAAATATAATTCCAATGAATTTATTTCAGGCGTTTTAAATGAAGTCGCATCCGATGAAGTCGATCTTCCTCAAAACGTAAAATCTATTCATCTTTATCAAAAGCAATACGACCCGAATATGTACCGCATTTCCGATAAGGCCATCCAGGGCACGACTGCTGTTGTGGCCGGAGTTGCACGCCTGTGGGGATTTATCTCTGACCATATGAAATGGAGACAGGGCCGTTTGAATAACAATGAAGAGGCCAAGAGTCTTCTGCGCTCAAAGCTAAGACCATTTGATTTGATTTATGAAAAAAGAACTTTCGTTCTTTCAAATTACACGATCCCAGGACACTGGGGACACGTGGGAGTATGGCTTGGAACAAAAGAAGAACTCATTGAACTTGGTGTTTGGGATCAGGAGTACTTTGCTTTTTTAAGAAAGCAAGTTGAAGCAGGAAATCAGATCATGGAAATTAGAAAACCAGGTTTGGGTTTCCAGAGTCTTGATACTTTTATCAACCTAGATGAAATCGCTGTCACTCGCGTTCTCGGTGTTGCTGACCGCGCGCCCACAGTGTTTCAGGATCTGATTGCCCAGGCGGGAAAGGCCTATGACTTTAAATTTGATGCTAGAACAGCAGATAAAATCACGTGTGCCGAGCTCATTACTTTTAGCTACGGCGATATCAAATGGCATGAAACAAAAACTCTTTTCCAGCTAAGTCTTCGCCCGGATGACCTGGCCCTTCTTTCAGTGACGAACCCTGAACAATCTGAGTTCGTACTGTACTTAAAAGGAAATAAAAGAGGTGGGACTTTCCAAAACCTGGATAAAGATGAGTGGACTAAATTATTTAAGCTCAAAAAAGAACTGACTCCAGAAGAGCTTGAAGAAGCAGCACGCCTGGCCCGCGAAAAAGAAGAAGCAAAAAAACTCGAGGAACTTTATAGAGGAGCGTAGAAATACGCTCCTTTTCGGTGCCTTTTTGGCCCCAAAAATCTCACATTTCCCAATGAAATTGTAATTTTCACCCTACTTGCCAACTCTTATTTGCACGAAAAAAAAAGAGATGATACCCCTAAACTTCAAATTGATTATCTTAGGGAGTGATCATGAAAAATGTATTCTTCGCTTTAAGCGTGCTCGCACTATGTGCTTCATGCGGAAATTCTAGCAATAAAGTAAACTCGGGAAGTGTCTCAGGCACAAACGCCTTAGCTACAGGGGCCCTGGTTAATTTCGAAGGAAACTATGACCTCATTGATATGAGAAGTGACGACTGCGGTGCTGCCCTAACGATCACACGCGCGTGCAATGGCTATCGCCTTCAAAGCAACAACCACATGGGTGCTGAAGACTTCTGTAACGTAAACCTTGGTGGTGAAACAGATCGCAACCCACCAAACCCGGATCGCAATCCACCTAATCCAGACAGAAACCCACCTAATCCGGATAGAACTAAACCGGAAGTGACTCAAAAAGGAAATGTGCTGACGTCTATCGTTCGCATCAGCAGCAACCTTGCTTTCACTAATACGCTGACACTTGCTGATAATGGAGTTCTGACAAAAGTGTCGAACTTAAAGAGTAGAACGAGCCGCTGTATGTATCAAAAAAGATAAAAAAAAAGGCCTCCGAAATGGAGGCCTTTTTTATGCACTATAAACGAAGTTTTAGCCTGTCTTTATCATCAACTGTCGACTGAATCCCACGCCCACCGTTTAGAGATTTTCTAAACGCTAGTTCGTACTGATCAGCAACCCATTCTTTCTCTGCGTGCCCGGCCATTTCATACTCGCTTGATAAGCGGATAGCATCTACTGGACAAGCTTCTTCACAGAAACCACAGAATACACAACGAAGCATCTCAATTTCAAAAGAAACTGGTGCCTTCTCTACTTCTTTATCAGAGTCATCAGCTGCCACGATATGGATACACTGAGCTGGGCAGTAAGTTGAACAAAGCATACAAGATGTACATCTTAGTGTTCCGTCTTCTTTTACTGTCAGGACGTGTTTTCCCTTGAAACGATCAGAATAGAAATACTTCTCTTCCGGATAGTTTAAAGTCATAACTTTATCGATACCAAATAGGGCCTTCACAAGCTTAATGATTGTGATCTTTAGTCCAAGGACTGTCCCTTTGATATATCCGTGTGCTTTGTATAGATCAGAGTTGATAATCATAGGTTCACCCATTTCCCGTAGTAGCTTACGTCTTTAGTTGTTTCGCCGTAACTTAATCCAGCTGCTAGTTTGCGGTTTACACCCTGGAAGTTCACGATCTCGCCTTCTTTTTCAAGGAAGCTTGGAACTGGCAGAAGGTAGTTGAACGCTTTCATTGTTGAAAGTGTTTCACCTGGAGTAAGTGCAATTCTAGTAGAAGCTTTTTCAATTTTTGTTAAAAGTGTATTGAAGTGGTCTTCATTGTATAGGATTTCAGGGACGACAACGTAAGCTACGTCGCTACCTGAGATCGATCCAAGAAGTTTATCAAGACCTGCTTGAGTGTGGTCAAAACCAGCTGCTTCGAAAGCTTTTTGAGCACCACGAAGGTTAGCGTTTTTATCCCCACGTCTTAGGATTCCGTCGAACTCTGGCCCAACAGTTGGAAGTGTATAAAGGGCCACTTCAGCTTTTGATCCTTTAATTGAAGCAAAGAACTTAGCGTATTCTTCATTTGTCAGAGATGTAGAAAGAATGAACTTTGCCTTTCTTCCTTTTACCAATTCGATTACAGCGTTTTCATCAGCTGGCACGAATAGACCGTTTAGGTTTTCAGAAGCGTTCTGAAGACGTGTCGGGCTTGAAACGTGTTTGTAGATTGAGCGACCATCGTCACACATCCAGTGCTTGTTAACAGCTTCATCGTATACTGGTTTTACACGGTATGATCCGTTTTTGTTTTGAGAAACTTTTACTGAACATCCAGTTTCACAACCAATACAAGTCGTGTGAACTTCTTCCAGGAACCATACACGTTGCTTGAAACGGAAGTCTTTAGATGTAAGCGCTCCAACCGGACAGATGTCTACCAGGTTTTGAGCGTAATCGTTTTTAAGGTTTTCATTAACGTTGATTTCAGCGTGGTCACCGCGATTTAAAATCCCTAGTTCGTTTGTCTTCGTCACTTCAGCAGTGAATCTCGTACAACGTGAACAAAGGATACATCTCTCAGCGTCCAGCATTACGTTTTTACCGATATCCTGAACTTTATCCTTGTGAACTTTTTTGTCGATCATTTGCGAGTCGTACTGTCCGTACTTCATGTAATAATCTTGAAGTCCACACTCTCCGGCCTGGTCACAAACCGGGCAATCAAGCGGGTGGTTTACAAGGTGGAATTGAAGTGTAGCTTCAACTGCAGCTTTGATTTTTGGAGTGTCGTTGCGAACAACCATTCCATCTCCGCAAGTAGCGTTACATGCAGGGAATGGACGAGGAACCCCGTCTTGTTCAACCATACACATACGGCATACACCAGCGATTGAAAGTCCCGCGTGGTAGCAGTAGTGAGCAACTTGTTCACCATTATCTAAAGCAGCTTGAAGAAGGTTTGATCCTTTGACTGCTTCAATTTGTTTTCCGTTCCAGGTAATTTTTACTTTTTCAGTCATGACTATCTCTTATTAGAATTTACGTTTGTCGTTACATAGGTCTCAAGTTCTGGTCTAAAGAACTTGATCATCCCCTGAGTCGGCATCGCCGCTGCATCAGCAAGAGCACAAATAGTCTGCCCTCTCATTGAAGCCGCTGTCTTATCCAGAAGTTCGATATCTGATTTTTGAGCTTTGCCCGATTCTCTTCTCTTAAAGATGCTCTCCATCCAACCAGTTCCTTCGCGGCATGGAGTACATTGCCCGCAAGACTCGTGGTGGTAGAATTCAAGAGTGTACTTAAGGATATCACCCATGTTTCTTGTTTCATCGATAACGACGATGGCACCAGAACCAAGCATTGATCCTTTGCTCGCGACATCTTCGTAGTCCATTTTTACAGCGTATGAATCCTCTGCATTTAAAACTGGAGACGATGATCCACCAGGGATGACCGCTTTAAGTTTGTTGCCGTTTCTCATACCACCGCAGTGAACTTCGATGATTTCTTTTAGTGTTGTCCCAAGTGGTACTTCAATAACACCTGGCTTATTAACGTCACCAGAGATTGAAAACAGTTTTGTTCCTGCTGACTTCTCTGTTCCGAATTTTTTGTATTCTGCTGCCCCAAATCTCATAATCCAAGGAACGGCCGCAAGAGACTCAACGTTGTTAACCATCGTTGGAAGTCCACGGTATCCTTTGATCGCTGGGAATGGAGGTTTTAGTTTTGGCTGACCTTTTTTACCTTCAAGAGATGAAATCATTCCTGTTTCCTCTCCACAGATATAAGCTCCAGCTCCACGGTGAACGTATAGGTCAAAGTCGAAACCTTTGCCCATAATGTTCTTTCCTAGGTATCCTTTGGCATATGCTTCTTTAAGCGCTTTTTCCAGGATCACTGCTTGCTGGTAGAACTCTCCACGAATGTAGATGTACCCTTTTTGAGTTCCCAGTGCCCATGCAGAGATAATCATCCCTTCAATCAGGATGTGTGGGTTTTTCTCCACAAGGAATCTATCCTTGAAAGTTCCCGGCTCTGATTCATCGGCGTTACATAGAAGGTATTTTTGAGCGGCACGGTCTTTAGTGAAGAATCCCCACTTAACACCAGTTGGGAATCCAGCTCCTCCGCGTCCACGAAGTCCTGATTGTTTTACTTCTTCTTTAATTGTTTCAGGTTCAGCCCCAACCCATTTTTTCATCATTTCATATCCACCCGCACGTTCGAAAACGTCGATGTTATGAACACCTGGAATATGGTGGTAGCTTAGAAGAGTGTAATCTTTGTAATTAGCAGTGTCTTTTTCCATGATCTTATCCATTATGGAAGCTCCTCTAATTTTTGAATCGCAGCTACCAGGTCAACCGGGCCTACGTAATCATTATTAATACGCATACAAGGTGCCATTTCACATGCACCTAAACACTCCATCTTCTGAAGTGAGATTCTTCCATCGCGTGTTGGAGTTAAGTAATCTGTATCAAAGTGCTTTAAAAGACCTTGATAGATTTCGCGTCCACCGAACATTGAACATGTAATGTTGGTACAAACGTGAACCATGTTTCTTGCTACCGGTACGTCGTAGAACATATCGTAGAAAGAAATAACTTCTTTGATTTTGATTTCTGGGATTTTCATTAGTGAGCTTACGTATTCGATAGCTTCTGTTGGAAGCCATCTGTTTTGCTCTTGAACTAAGTGAAGAACCGGAAGAAGTGCAGACTCAACATCGTCGTAACGAGTAAGTAGCTCTTCATACTTTGCTAAGTTTTCAGCCGAGAACTTAAAAGGTGCCCCTTGGCTGTGTGATTTTTCTGCTCCGTGAGAACTCATCGGTCTAACTCCCCTGCAATAATGTTCATTGAGCTCAGCTGTGCAACTGCATCGGCAAGCATGTGGTTGTTAACCACTTCACCGTACGACTGATAAATTGCAAAACATGGTGGACGTACCTTTACTCTGAATGGATTTGGTCCACCGTCAGAGATAACGTAGAACCCAAGTTCTCCGTTGGCCGCTTCAGTTGCTGAGTAAATTTCACCGACAGGTGGACGAACACCTTTCATGATAAGCATGAAGTGGTTCATTAGACCTTCGATGTTTGTGTAAACTTCTTTCTTTGGTGGAATACAAACTCTCTTATCAAGAGACTGTACTGCGCCAGCTGGTAGGTTTGCCAGAACCTGGTTGATGATTCGGCAAGACTGTCTCATCTCTTCCATACGAACAACGTATCTATCAAATGGAGTTCCGTCGTACCCAACTGGGATTTCGAACTCTACATCTTTATAGAAGTAGTATGGGTTAGCTTTTCTGATATCGTAGTTAACACCAGCAGCTCTTAGACATGGACCTGTGTATCCCCAGTCGATTGCGTTTTTAGCAGTGATTGGAGTGACTTTTGTTCTATCAAGGTAGATTTTGTTTTTAGTTAAAAGAGCGTCTACTTCTTCAACTCTCTTTTCAATTTGTTTTACAACATCAAGACAGTCCGTCACCCATCCAACTGGAAGCTCTTGAGCTTGCCCACCGATACGAGTAAGAGAAACTGTTAGACGAGCACCACAAAGTTTTTCGAAAAGTTCGTAAACTTTTTCTCTCATTTCAAAGCAGTACCAGAAAGATGTCAGTGCCCCAAGGTCAACCCCTGCAGCTCCGATACAAACCATGTGGTCGATGATACGAGAAAGCTCAGCTAGAACCATTCTGATAGCTTTTGCACGATCAGGAATTTCAATTCCCATCATGTCTTCGATCGCTTTACACCATCCGATGTTGTTCATTGGTGATGAACAGTAGTTCAATCGATCTGTATAAGGAACAACCTGGTTGTACAGGTGGTTTTCAGTCATTTTTTCGAAACATCTGTGCAGGTATCCGATCTCAAGTTTTGATCTCTTGATTACCTCTCCTTCAATCTCTGCCATGATACGAAGTGTACCGTGAGTAGCTGGGTGAGAAGGCCCGATGTTGATCCATTCACGCTTTAGTGATTCTTCGTGAGTGATCGTTGGATCTGGATCAAAGTGGATATCGATTGATTCTGAAAGCGGTTGATTGTGGTCCGCTCTATAGTCTTTTCTAAGTGGGTGACCTACGAACTCGTGGTGAGTGAGTAGACGCTCTTTTTTGCGTCCTTCGTAGTTGATCCCGAACATATCCCAAGCTTCGCGCTCAAACCAGTCCGCCCCTTTCCAAACAGACATAACAGAGGGAACCATTTCTCCACCGTCAGCATCAACTGGAACGCGAACGCGGACGCGCTCATGGTTTTCCATATTAAGTAGGTGGTAAACAGATTCAAATCTTTTTCCGTGAGTCCATTCTGTCTTTGGTCTTCCAGTATTGTCGACACCGCAAACATCAAGGATCATGTTGAATCCAAGTTCATCTCTAAACTTAGTCATGACACTTACAAGGTTTTCAGTTGTCGCCCATACAACATGGTTGCCGAAGGCGTATGAGTAATTTTTCTCACCGAACTTTTCAATAAGAACGGCTGAGTAATTAGATGTTGGTGTTGTCGATTCAGTCATTGATTATACCTTTGCCAATTACGCGTTTGCGCTCAGTGCTTGTTTTTGATCGTCTTGCTTTAGTTTTTCATCAAAAGCAGAAACACCGTTTTTAATACGGTCTTGAATCTGCATGATTCCCTGGATAACAGCTTCCGGAGTCGGAGGACATCCTGGGATGTAAACGTCTACTGGAATGTCACGAGAGACACCTTGAACAACGTGGTAAGCGCGGTAGAATCCACCAGAAGAAGCACAAGCACCCATGGCGATAACCCATTTAGGCTCTGCCATTTGCTCATAAATTCTTCTTAGGACCGGCGCTTGTTTTTCAGTGATGGTACCAGCGATGATCATAAGGTCAGATTGGCGTGGAGAGAAGCGAACAACCTCTGCACCAAAACGTGATGAATCGTATTTTGGACCTACTACAGCCATGAACTCAATCGCACAACATGCAGTCCCGAATGGAAACGGCCAAAGCGAGTTTGCTTGTCCCCATCTCTTGGCCCATTCTAAGAATGTTCCAGCTTTAGTTGTTACAATTAAACGATCTAAGGCAAAGTCCTCTTCACTAGTGCTAGTGACTTTGTTGATCGGGCTCACGAGTCTCTTATTAGTCGACATAACGTCTCCTATTCAAAAAAAATTAATGTCGGGTTCGAAGTCATATTTTAGGGATAACACCTAGAAATGTAAATCAATTACTTACATTGAAAACGAGAGATTCTCTGTGCGTAAATTTACCTGACCAGACCGGCCTCATCCTGCTTGAAGTTTTCCCATACAACGTCCTGCGGAAAAACATCAAAAGGAATTTGGTTTGGTGTCTTAGACTCATATTTACAAGCGAAATTCTGGATCTTATCAAAGACCCAGCCGTAGATTTTTTGGTGACTCCCCCCTCTGACGTTGTCGTATTCTACGAAACGGTACTGGGAGTTGATCTGGTTTTTCATTAAACTCAATCCATTGATAGCTTGGTCGAAGGCCCCTTCAAAATTCTTGGCGCGGCAACGCTCAAGTTCTTTATTCTGACTTACATAAAAGTGCCCTTCATCCACGCGTGGATTGTAGGCCCATGAGTTGTCCGTACAGCTGTAATAAAAGCCACTTTTCTCCAGCAGTGTGAAGGCCTGGATATAAGTAAAAAACCAAAATCTTCTGGTGTTATCAGTGATGCTCGCCGGGCGAACGAGTTTCTGGCACTCATAAAATTCATTGGAACTTTTCGAGTAAAATTCTTTAAAATACTTAAGGAAGCTGTCGGCCTGGCCACTTTTTTGTCCACGGATTTTCTCCGCTTCATCCCAAACAGTGTCGTACATCTTCATACACTGAGCACGCCAATTGTTGAGTTCTACGAACTTCTGCGTGTTCACTACTTGTGCCGTCTTTTGAAAATAGTTGTAGGTATCTTTTAAGTTAAGTTCCTTTGAAATCCTGAAGGCCGGAAAAATCTTTCCACCCACTCGGTGATATCCATGCATATTGGTCAACATCCCTTTTGCATAGCTCCAATCAATTTTTCTTTTTAAATCAGCAAATGAACTAACTGAATTGTATTGAGGATCGCGGCTGTTGACCCCGAATAAAACCTGAGACGACTTCCACTTCTCTTTTAAGTCACACGGGTAATTCGAACACTCATCAATCACCACCGAACCCAAGATTCGCGCCTGGTCAAAATGCGTTGGGCTTTCTTTAAAAGCTTCAATCTTATCTTTATTAGAAATGATCACGATCTTCATCGGCTGCTTCATTTCATCATATACACGCGGGACAATCCCTTGAGTGAAGTTTGGAGTCATCAAGTCCGCTCTGTAATTTTCCCAAATATCATCCTGCGGGCAAAAGGCACGCTCGCGGTAGAGCTTCCCTGAAAAAAGATCCAGGTCATAAAGGTAGTTACTCTCTTCCGGAGTGGTGACGACATAGTTGATGCTAAAATTATTGGCCTCAACAGGTGCGAAGTTTTTTATGTTCGGGTCTACATCAAAGAATGGATTGGCGACGACAGACTCGTCGTCTTCTCGCTCTGCGAATCTCGGAGGTAACTTATTCCATTGCCCCAGGATTTTTCTCTCGTCTCTTTTTTCATCAACAGGTGCACTTCCACAACCTGCGAGTGTTGAGATTAAAAAACTTGCGATCAGGGCCTTTTGTAATTGACAGATAGTCATAAATTTCTCACAATCTCAGTTCTTCCGATCAATGTTTTAAGAACTTACCTAATATGTGCCTGGGTGGTGGAATCGGTAGACACAGCAGATTTAAAATCTGCCGACCTTTACCGGTCGTACGAGTTCAAGTCTCGTCTCGGGCACCATTTTTTCTTATCTTTCATTATCCATAGATATTATTTTTTTTCAAAGTTATTCTGCTTCTGCTAAATTGAATCATGTCGTCTAAGATTCCATCGCTTTCTATACTAAAACTCCTCTCACAACGTTTTATTGATCACAAGATTAAGCACGCTCTCGGTGGCAGTGGGCTTCTTTATAGTTTAGGTCTTATTGAGAATGTGAAAGATTGGGATATCACCGTCGAGTCACCTCTCGAAGATGTCATTAAAGTTTTGGGAGATCTTAGTTACGAAAAAATTCCACACAATGACCAATTCAAATCTGACTACCTGATAAAAGTGATTCATGAGCAAACGGAAATCGATATCATCGGAAACTTTCGTGTAGTGCGCGAGGATGGGTTTTTGCATAAAGTTCCGGTTAAAATATCAGGGAAATGGAATGACATCCCGGTCGCTGATCCATATGAATGGATGCTTGCCTACAAATATATGCAAAGGGGTACCAAGGCATTGTTGCTAGAAAATTACCTAAAAAAACATAATCAATAATCTTAAACTTTTACAGAGAATATTATCTAATCTCAAGAAATTCATACGTTTTCTTTGATACACTTTTAAACGCTGATAAGGCCTCATCTTCTGACCTGATATTAGTGAAACCGATGACTAAACCAAACATCTTCTTTTTACCGCTAAACCATTTAGATAAGGGATAAACAAGGAGACCATTTTTTTGCCAAATGTCTGCGAGACCAACATCATCTGAGCCTTTTTCCAAATAAGCAATCAATTGCATTCCTCCGTCCGTAGTTTCGAGTTTAAAAACTCGAGGGAATGCTTTTTCAAGAGCACTGATAACAAATTTTCTTCTCTCTTGGTAAAGAACTCTCATCTTTTTAAGATGCCTGTAAAAATGTCCATCCTGGATAAAACTTGCTAGAATTTTTTGTGATATAAGCGGCTGACTTGTTTCGAAAATTTCCGAGGTTTCCATAAAATTTGAGACAGTCGCAGCAGGAACAACGATATAGCTTGTCCTAATCGCTGGCATGATTGTCTTACTAAAAGTTCCGATATAAATAACTCTGTCATTTACATCTAAACTCTTGAGCGCCGGAATCACTCTCTTGGTATAATGAAATTCTCCATCGTAATCATCTTCGATAATCCAAGATTTTCTAGCTGTGGCCCAGGCCAGTAACTCTTGTCTTCGAGACAAAGACAGCGATACCGTCAAAGGACTTTGATGAGTCGGTGCCGTTAAAACAAACTTCGCATCGGTATTGTATTTTTTAAAGTAATCTAAATTGAGCCCATTAGAATCAACCGGATTAAAATAAAGCTTATTAACAATTCTCTTTAATAATTTTAGCCCAAAAATATACCCAGGATCTTCAAACACCACTTTATCCGTTTTCTGAGCAAGCGTATGAAGAATTAAGGAAAGGCTATGTTTATATCCACTGGTGATGATAATTTGCTCTGGAGAACAACTAATCCCCCTCGAGACATTCACATAATTTGCAATGGCCTCCCTCAATGGACGATAACCTAGAACTGGTGGGTTTAATAAATCGGCAGCATCCATTTTCCGAACAACTCTACCAGAAATAAGAAGCCAGGTTTTATAGGGAAAATGATCTTGGGCCGGAATCCCTAATCTAAAGAGGCCTTTTAATTCGCGAAGCTTTACAATAGAAACAAGCTCTGGATCGTTTAAGCGATTAAGTTTTTCAGGAGAAGTCTCGCGAATGACAAGATCAGGATTTACAATCGTTCCTCTTGGACCCTTTGTGACCAAGTACCCTTCTCCAATAAGCATATCGTAAGCGGCCTCAACCGTTCTCTTTGCGACTTTAAGTTCCTCAGAAAGACTTCTGATAGAAGCAACCTTATCACCCGGTTTGAGAGAGCCATTCTGGATACTTTTCCTGACTCTATTATATATTCCCTTATACCCTAAATTGCCCTTCGACTGCATCTTAATGACCTACCTATTTTCCACATTTGTGTCACTTTTAAGTATGCCATAAAAAACTATACTGAGTACATGAAAACAATCTTTTAAGGAGATATTATGAATGCTCGTCTAAATCACTTTGAAACCGTTCCAGGGCTAATGAAGGAGCTTTTTGACTTAAGTATTGCTTCTTACAAATCATCAATTGACCATACGATCAAGAACCTGGTTGAAATCAGAGCTTCGCAAATTAACGGCTGTGCCTTCTGTCTTGATATCCATGTTAAGCAAGGAAAGATCGCAGGTGAAAAAGAGATCCGTATGTTTCATGTTCCTATCTGGCGTGACTCTCACCTTTTCACTGCAAAAGAAAAGGCGGCACTTGAACTTACTGAAGCCCTTACTCAACTCGGTAAACATGGCGTCTCAGATGAGATCTATGCAACAGTCAAAGAGCATTTCTCTGACACAGAAATTTCTGAGCTTACATTCGCCATCGGCCTCATCAACTTATGGAATAGAATCCAAATTCTTGCTCAAGCTGAAATCGGCTCTCGAGATGCCGCTCAAGGATTAGAAAAAGCTGGGTATAGTCTATGACAACTAACTATGATGTATTAATTATTGGCGGCGGCCCCGCTGGCCTTAGTGCTGCCATGGCCGTTGGCAGAATGGGAAGAACTGCGCTCATTTGTGATGATAATCGACCTAGGAATGCACCTTCACTTTCTTTGAACAACTTTCCCTCGCAGGATGGAATCCATCCTGCTGAGTGGAGAGAGAAAGTTAAAGCAGATTAAAAAAAATATAAAACAATCCAGCTGAATAACCAAACAGTCAAATCCATTCAAAAAAATGGTTCTTTTTTTGAAGCAATCGTTGGTGAAGAAAGTATTTATTCGCGAAAAATTATTCTTGCTCACGGCCTCATTGACCAGCTCCCCTCAATTAATGGGTTTAAAGAGTTATGGGGGAAATCTGTTTTACATTGTACTTTCTGCCATGGCCTTGAAGTAATGAATGAAAGACTTGGGCTCATTCTGAATTCGAAGATGGCGTATAACATTTTACCTTCAATTTACGGACTATCAAAAGATTTAACTGTCTTCACTGATGGATTTAATCTTGAACCTGAAATGAGAGAGAAAATTTTGAGAAAAAATGTCTTAATCGTTGAAACAAAAATTGAATCGCTTATCTACGATGGGTCCGTTTTAAAGAATGTTATGATGGAAAATGGTAAATCTATTGTTATAGACAGATTATTTATTGCACCAAAGCTTCCCTTTCTCATGAAATCAGATCTTGGTATAAAGCTGGGGAGCGAAGTAAACGAGTTTGGTATTTTTAAAGTTACAGACAGAAATGAAACCACTATTCCGGGAGTCTTTGCAGCTGGCGACGCTATGTCGATGGTACAAACTACACTTTTTGCAGTTGCCTCTGGAAATATGGCAGGAGCTGCTGCTATTTCGTCATTACTTAATGAAGAATTTTAATTCCAGCTCGGCCATTCACCGCTGGTATGAGAAGTGCTTATTTATTTGATTTTTTAACTGGAAAAAACTCTTTTTCTCTGTTTAAGTTAAGTCATGGATAAATTATTTCATCTAGACGTTCCTTTACTTGGTCTTTTTATCAGGGCCGTGTCCGTTTATATTTTTATTCTCTTTCTGCTCAGAGTGTCGGGAAAAAGGCAGATGGGTCAGATGAACGCCACGGAATTCGTGGCCGTTCTTTTAATCAGTAACGCTGTTCAAAATTCGATGAATGGTGGCGATAACTCTCTCATCGGTGGCCTCTTTCTGGCAAGTGTTCTCATTATTATGAGCACACTCATTGCCTACCTTACCTATAAAAGTAAAACCGCAAGTCACATTATTGAAGGGACACCTACGATTCTCATCCACAGAGGGAAAGTCGTTCCTCAAAACATCAGGAAGGAATTACTAAGTGAAGGTGAACTAAAAACTCTTCTGCGTAAACAAGGCTTTCACGATATCGCTGACATTGATGTGGCGATCCTAGAAGCTGATGGGAAACTGAGTATTACTGGAAAGAATTCTCTGAATAATGTACAACTCTCTTAGAGACTATAAGGATGATGGAATTATTTTGTTCAATTGGTAATGATTATGATTCATTCGAATCGATAGAGTTTAAGTCCGGAGCTCTTTTTTATAAAGCACGCGGCTCGCTAAGTTCCAAAACTGTAACAGTCTCAAAGGAGATCCTCACAAATCTCGACACAATATTGAATAATCATAAATGGCATAGTTTTATTGACCCGAGCATTGAGGCCAATCCAACTCCAGGAGAGCGCCATTACAAAACCCGGGAAATGTTCTTTTTGAAAGTGTCTCACTTAAGTTTAGAAATTAAGCTTTTTATTGATTCAATAAAAGAAGAGGCCATTCAAAAATTAGTCAACCTATTTCTTTCTCTCTTTCAAGAATTAAAAAAAGTGGTCTCTTAAATATGACAAATTTATGCCAGGATGCCTGTGCTGAATTCCACGCGCGAGGCTTCAAAAAAGACATTGATCCTCGCTCCCTTAAAGAAAGCTATAACATCGTTAAACAACCTGACGGGCAGTGGTTTAAGAGCACAAAGCCAAGTTTGCACGAGCAAGCTGTCCTGACTTTACTCGACCTAAGCAGTATGCCCGCTCTCAAAGAACTCACAGAACAAATCGACGAGATCGATAAAGAGATAAGAAAAGAAGGCGGTAGGGTTTTTATCAGTGAGTTTCTCGTCTATAAAATTAAAAAAGGGGCCCAAACTCCTCTCATTACTTTTGAAAATAATGAAAAAGTAGACGGTAAATACCGAAAGCTCTGCGATGAGATTATTGATCAGGGAATTGAAAGAGACCGTTATAGAACTGAAGAAACCTATATGCTCACCAGAACTTCTGGGAATGAATGGTCAGTGACGACCAGTCATGAAAACCATAGTGGTGCTAAAATTGTTTTAGACTTAAAGAAAATGCCAGAGCTAAAACTAGTCGCTTCTAAAATCAATAAGGCCGATTCCAAATTTCAAAGTAATGGTGGTCGAGTCTTCATCACCCCTACTCGCATTTACCGTTTAAACAATAAAATTGAAGTCATCTTAAAAATCTAAAAACAGGATACATATGTTCACTCTCTATATCGCTAACAAAAACTATTCTTCTTGGTCACTAAGGCCATGGCTTGTTTTAAAAGCATTCAATATCCCTTTTGAAGAAAAAATTATTCCTTTCCATGACCATAAGGCCTGGGATGAATACAAACAAATTGCCCCGAATCAAAAAGTGCCTTGCCTAAAAGACGAGCAAATTCTTGTTTGGGACTCTCTGGCCATCGTTGAATACCTGGCCGAAAGCTACCCCCATTCCAATCTCTGGCCACAAAACAAAGAGGCCCGCGCTTGGGCAAGAAGTGCATCTGCACAAATGCATTCGGGGTTTCAATCGCTAAGAAATATCTGTGGGATGAATTGTGGAGTGAGAGTTAAATTGAATGAAATAACTCCGGCACTACAAAGTGATTTAAATCAAATTGATGATCTTTGGTTGCAAGGACTAAGAAAATTCCAAGGTCCATTTTTAGCAGGTAAGCATTTTTCGGCAGTCGACGCTTTTTTCGCTCCAGTTGTTTTTAGAATTCAAACCTACAACCTCGCAGTAAGTGATGAAGCTAAACAATATGTGAACTTAATGCTTAGTTTGCCAGAAATGAAGGATTGGTACCACTCCGCTCTTGCTGAAAAATGGCGTGATGATCCACATGAAAAAGACGTTTTGAGCGTTGGTCAGATAACTCTGGATCATAGAAGTTAGGTTCAATCTGCTGTGGTCCTTGGCGGCCCAAATCTAAAATTAACAACTTCCCTCTCTGCCTTTCTGATAGGTGTGTATTAGTTATAGTAAAGAAAAATGCCTCCTAGATTGTGTTATAAATGAGGCATGGAAAAATACTGGTTCTTCATTCTCATTTTGCTGGGACAAGTGGCCCATGCTTCAGTAGACAAAGTCGACTATTTGAGAATTACCAAGGCCCTGGATTCAATCTATGCCGAGAGAATCCAAGAGCAAGGTGGTAACTTAAAATTTATCCTTTCCGAAAAACCGGCCGCTCCTAATGCTTATGCTGCTAAAAAAGCAGAAAACAGCTGGGAAATCACTGTTGTCTCCTCGTTTCTTTCATTGGAGCACCAGACAGTCCCTACTCTTGGAATGATTTTATGCCATGAAGTTGGTCATTTTTTGGGAGGCAAACCTTATGTTGTTGGCAAGCAGATGACACCGGCCGTCCGCGCCTGGGCCCCTAAGAAAATGTCAGCTGAAGGGCAGGCCGATTATTTTGCAACAAGTGAATGTATTAAAAAGCTCGCAGCAAAAATCCCGGATCTCTTTCTTAAGAACACAGGGCTTTTAAATCTTCCTTCGGCACAAGAATGTCAAAGATCTTATACGAACATGGAAGACGTAAAATTATGTAATGAAATCTTAACGGCATCTCATCAGACGATCCTGGTTTATCAGCAAATCCTAGAACAACTAAGCATTCCTTCAAGCTTCTTTGCAAAGACAGAAAATGCTGCCAGCGATAGGACACTTGATCTAGTAGGAGAATATCCCGAGCTGGATTGTAGATATGAGACATTCATCAAAGGAACACTTTGTTCAAGTTTAAATGTTAATGAGTGCGATGATTTAAAATGGAGCAGGCCTGCTTGCTGGTTTCATCCGGATTAAATTCCCATACTCGCTTAATTGTCTAATTCCTAAACACCTGTATTCGTCTCTATCGCCTAACCTGCTGATTTTCCACCTCATCATATTGGCATTTCACGTGCTATATCTTCTTCTATTTGAACCTTTAAAGGATATATTTATGCAAAATATGAAACGCCATTTTTCATTCCTTCTCGTCCTTGGATTTATCATTTCCGCTCCTGCCCATGCAGAAAGCTCAATGTTTGATTCAATCAACCAGAAGCTAAAAAAGATTTCAAAAGAGATTGCTAAAGAAGTGAAAGAAAAAATTGATATTTATTATGGCAACACTCCAGGCCCTGAGAAAAAACCAGAAGAACCACCCAAAAAAGCGGAAACCCAACCGCCAGTCGTCACACCTGATCCATTCGCTTCATGCAAAAAATTTTTAGGTTACATGTACGACACTAATTATGTAAAAGACACAAAAAAAGTTGCTACGATTTACCTCAACGCTGCTGTTGATGTCACTAATTTAAGTTACGACACAAAACCAAGCAAGGCCGAAATGGATGAGAGAAACAAGTGTGTGAAGCTTGCTCTTGAAACAGGTGCCGATCCTGATAGCAGCGGAAGAGATGAATCAACTTACTCGTTCAAATCCCCGCTCCCTCTTGTTCGCGCAGTAAGAAACAACAATAAAGAAGCGGTAAAAATTCTCCTTGAGTATAAAGCAAACCCAAACGTAGAAGACACTTCTCTTGGAAATGCCGTTCCTCTGATGAACACGGCCATTTATACCAACCAAGAAATCGCTGTTGATTTAATCAATGCAGGAATCGACTTAACAACTCCTCACCTCTTATGGATTGCGGCCGGAAACGCGGCCGACGAAGTTGTTGACCTCATTATTCAAAGTAAACAAATCCCTGTTAACCAACTCAACAAGTTTACCGACTTCTCCGATGAAGAAGGCGAAACAGCACTTGATTCATCTGAAAGCCGTCTTTTCTCTCTTCTTAAGTATAAAAAGAAAATAGCGGCCAATCCAAAAATGTCAGTGCAAGATAAAATCATTGAGGCCAATGGTGTCCTCTACTACAATTACCCGCTGATCCCTCAACTAAAAATGTCTTCAGGTGACCCGGATGCATTCATGAATGACCTACAAAAACGCCAGGAGCGTGTAAGCGAGCTTCTAAAGGCCGCTGGTGGAGTTTGCCAGGAAGATAATTGTGGAATTCTAGATTTTGAAATGGACCGCTAAAAGATTATTTACTTATACCCTTTAGTGCTTCCATCCATATTCTGGCGTGAACATTTAAAACGCGTGATCCCCTCTGGCCTGGTCTTCAAATGCTTGAGGTGGCCTAAATTATTAGCGCGCACTCGCCAGCGCTTAAAGTCTCTGAGAGAAAGCATCTTTCTCATACATTTGACGGCTTCATTTGGAGTTAGGTTATATTGATGGAAGATCGCCTCAAAGGGCGTTCTATCTTCCCAGCACATGCGAATAAGTCTGTCTCGCTCTTCTGTGCTCAGTGATTCTAAAACACTCTCAATTTTATTTCTCATCAGCTTCTCCAAGAAGATGGCGGCATAGAGACTCCGAAGACCTGACGGCGCCACCAAGACTACTTCCACCGAAAGCATCTCCTGCGAGATAAAGCTTTGGAGCGATTTCAAAAAAATAATCTTTGAGCTGCTTTTCAGGACGACAATATCGCCATTTTTTAAGCTCAGCATTTTTTATTTTAGCTTCAGGATAACTCGTCTTTAAGACAGTCAGGATTTTTTCGAGAACTACGGCTTCTTCATTTTCAAATTCTTTCTCTGAAAATAAGGCCGACATCGTTACCGTAAGCGCAGGAATTGGGCTTACTCCTTTTTGATACTGGTCACTGATAGAGAAGAAATCCCCTTCTTGGAATTCAACATAACCATTTTTTAATGAAAACGGCCCTTCAAGAGTCACCAAGGCAATAAGAGCTTTTGTATAAGTGATCCCTTGAAGTTCATTCCACTGATCGGGATTAAGAAACTTTTCTTTTTCCACATGACCTAAAAGTTTTATGGTTTGTGGAATAGGTGAAGTGATAATTAAATGACGGGCCTGCCATTCCTCGTTTTTTTTTGATAAAAGCTTCCAAAATCCATTTTCAAAATGAATACTTTGGACTTCTTTTTCCAGGGAAATAGTCAGTCCTTCACCTAGTTTTTTTGCAAGCGTGGTCATCCCCGCTTTCCCACACCAATGATCCCCTTCATCTGATAAAAACCAGTGTTGGTTGACATCCTGATCTCTCCAATAGTCATGGTGGGAGAAGAGATCGACTTTTTTCCTATAAAATTGGGCCCCATGATCAAATCGGGCATCCAGAGTTCTTCTGGTGGCCATTCTGCCGCCTAAACCTCGGGACTTTTCAAGGATCAACACCTCTCCCAGGTTTTGGGCCACAAGTTTTTTTGCAGTATTTAGGCCACTTAGACCGGCCCCGATGATAATATAATCTTTTTTCATAACCTAAATATAAAACAAAAGACCAAAAGAACAATTAGACAACGCTTAGAGGTTCAAGGGTGTCAAACGATAAATCCTGTGTTATAAAGCCCCCCTCAATCACTATTAAAGGTAAAAACGATGAGCAACAGAGACATTTACAAAGACGAATTTGGCCAATACCACGAGGTCGAAGAAGAGCAAGAAGAGACTCTTGATGGGCCGGAAGATGATGAACAGGATTACTACGAAGAAGACGCTGAAGAATCAGATGACTTTTTTGATTCGGCCGAAGATGAAGATAGCGACTATTATGATGAAGACGAAGAATATGCCAACGGAAGCGGCAATGACTACGATGTCGACGAAGACTAGGAATTAAAATGAAACACAATCCAATGATCGGTAAACATGTTCACAACAACCGTGAAAGCAAAGAAGGACAAATCCTGCGTTTCGTACGCGAGGTTCGCAAACTTTCTTTAACTGATGTAGCGGTTAAAATTCAATTGAAGGCCATGGATATTGACCATTATGAGAATGGAAGACGATTCTATACTCCCGAAGAAATTGATATGTTCTTAAACCTCTATCAATTTAAAAAGGAGGACTTCGAGCATCTCCTGAGTTTAAAAGTTGTGACTAAGCAGATTGTTAATCACTACATGATCAATCACAAGTCTTAGCTCTATTCGATCACTTTATCGATAAAACTATCTAAAACGACCCCTGCCCCATATCTTTGCGTATAACGATTATATTCAATTAACGAGTGTCCATAACCAGACTGGACACTCACATACCACCTTAAATTATCTTTCCATGGGTAAGAATATTTTAAATCTGTACTCAGATAACGAGCGGCCAGAGGAACTTTTAGTGAAAGTGTATGCTTTCCTAAATTTTTAATAATTTCGAGTCTGCCGTACCCCATGAACTCTTGGATCTTTCTATTTTCGTCTTCATTTCTTTTCTCTGGAATGCGATACCATCCTATCGCAATAAACTTAAAACCATATCCTTGCATAAACATACGTCCATAAAGCCTATTCCAGCTGCGCGAGATGATTTGAATCTGTCCATTGGACTGATGAACAAAACCAATGTCTGCGGCCATTAAGTCAACACCAGCAAACTCGCTGGTTGAGGGGTCTATGTAGCGCAGGAAAATTTCCGGCATATAGTTCGTTTCTCTAAATGGCCTAGAGTACTCTTTGTTATAAAGCTGCCACCAGGCATGGTGAGTGTAAGCGACGTTTAAGTCAAAATTAGATTTGAAAATCCTGTTTTGAATCGGAATCATGAAACTGATCTGAAATTCTGTTTCTTCTTTTTTATAAAACTTAGCGTTCTTCTGATTCATTGTGCTTTTGATACCTGAGTAAAGATCTTCATGGGGCTTGGTATTGTAGACAATCGGCAAAAGAAAGGTGCCGTTATGAGGCAAAAGAACATACTTCGTTGCTAAAAGCTTAAAATAGCCTTCCTTCTCTTTTGCAAGAGGATCAGGAAGCTCCTGCGAAAAAACAGAACTGCTTAGTAACAAAACGAAAAAAAGTATAGTTTTCATATATTCTTTATTATCCATACTAATTAATTTTTATCAAAACTATTCATCACCCAAACGCCTCCTTTTTCTGGTACAATCAGACAGACATTCAATCATACTTAGGAACTTTGGCAATGAATCAAGAAAATACATCTTCAGAATGGACTTTAATCGGTAAAACCGAAGACCTTATTCGTGAACTTGAAACTCGCGGATTAAAGGAACTTGAATTTGACAAAAAGAAAGTCGTACTTACTTTTCATGACGGGGCCTTCGGCGCTCTCAACAATAAATGCAATCATATGGGTGGGCCACTTTCGCGTGGAAGATTAAAAAAAGGATGCATCGAATGCCCATGGCACTATTGGGAGTTCAATCACAAAACAGGTGAAAGTATTTCTGGCTCAGCTGAACCTCTCTCATCTAATCCTGGTGCCGTTCCTACATTTCCTTTGAAAATTGAAAATGGGCAACTCTATATCAGCATCCCTGGCGAAACCAAACGCGTCCAAGCAGTTTATAATTCTGGCATCATGAATCTTAGCCGAGAGCCAAAACGCGAAGAAGGAAAAATTAGAGTCCTGGGGATTTCAACAACAGCGATGGATAAAAATCATCCACGCTTTTCAACTTCTGAAGAGCTTCTTAACTCTGCTTTAAAGAGTGCTGCTAAAAATCTTGATGTCGAAACACGCTTGATTAAACTCTCTGACTTAAACTTCAGGCACTGCGAAGGCTTTTACTCAAAATCAGAAAAGGCCTGCACATGGCCTTGCTCGATTACGAAGATGGACCCAACAGATGAAATGGCCCAAATTTATGAAGGCATGGTTCATTGGGCCGATGTCGTTATCGTTTCTTCGCCTATTCGCTGGGGAAATGCCAGCTCACTTTATTACAAGATGGCAGAAAGGCTCAATAGCGTTCAAAACCAGATCACACTCAAAGACCGCGTCCTGATTCAAAACAAAGTTGTAGGAATGATCATTACTGGTGGGCAGGATAATATCCAGTCTGTGGCCGGGCAGATGCTTAACTTTTTTGGAGAGCTTGGGTTTATGGCCCCTCCGTTTCCTTATGTAGGACACTCATTAGGATGGTCTTCTGAGGCGATGGAGCAGAATATGGATTATGTGCGAGATAGCGAGTATCTGCATACGCAGTCTTATGAATTGATTGAAAGAACGGTTGAGTTATCTAAAAAATTAGTTCAACTATAGTTTTTATAAAAAACATTTTAGAATCTATTAAGCTGGAGTCGAGATCAGTCCTTCAATTTTAGTCCTGATTTTTGGATCTTCATTTAACTGCTTTTTGATTCTCGCCACAGCGTACATAACGGAAGTATGGTCTCGGCTAAAGAATTCTCCAACTTTCATTAAACTCAATTCCATTTTTTCTTTCAGGATATACATCGCCACATGACGGGCCTCTGCAACGGCCATCGTTCTTTTTCCCGACAGAAGATCTTTTCGACTTACGCCAAAACTCTCCCCGACCGCATCCAGGATAAAATCAAAGTCACATGACTGCTGAATCGCCTTCTTATCTTTGACTTCTTCTAAGGCCAATTCCATCGTGATCTTTTGGCCCTTAATCTCTTCAGAGCTCTTAAATTTATAGAGAAGACTTTCAATCCCGTACACGTTCGTGCCTGTTTGTTGTGACACCAGCTTTTTCACATTTTCAGGAAGTGCAAGTTCGAGATCGCGGCTTCTTTGCTCGACAATTTCCAGCGCCAATTCACTATCAAGTTCATCAATGTGATGAATCAGTGCTGAAGAGAGCTTTCTTTTTAAACGCTCTTCACAATTCACTAAATTTTTAGGAAGTTTCGAACCAGCAATGATCATTTTGATCTTTTTTGCCTGAACATAATCAATTAACTGGCAAAAGGCCTTTTGCATATCAGGCTTCCCTTCTACATCTTCCACATCATCAATAAGTAAGGTCTCTACATTTTTCCCAGATATATCTGAAGGCAATGTAAGGGCAGAACTGAAATAAAAAGATTTTTTGAGTTTCACCATCTCATTGGCACAAGCATGTAAAAGATGCGTTTTTCCTAGACCACTGTCGGCCTTTAGGAAAACCATTCCAAAATCATTTCGTTCATTTTGAATAAATCTTTTAATGGCCAAAAAAGCAAACTGATTAGACTTCCCTACGCAAAAGCGAGAGAAGCTTTTTTCACTGTTAACATTTCCATGAAAATAGATGAGAGAAGCGACTTTAGGAGGATTCAAAACAGGCCTAGGTGCTTTCGTTTCTTTAACCTTTGCCTTCGCTTCAATTTCAGGAAGAGCAAACTCAGAAATAAAACTTAAAAGATCGAGTTGCTGTGGATCTTCCGCAGCCGCTGATAATATCTGTAGTTTTCTGCTTGTCGCTCTATTTGAAGTCATGTGATCCCAGTGTCATTTTAAATTCGCTTGTGAGTTTAAGGACAAAACTCAAAAGGTCAAACGAATTAAAACAACAATGGAATCTCAAAAGAAATGAAAAAAATTATTTGATCACTGTCTCGATTTTAATCTGACTCTGCATCAGCTTGTGAATCGGGCATTTCTCTGCGATTTCTGCCAGGCGAGCTCTCTCTTCTTCATTCAAATCACCAACAAATAAGATTTCACGAGTGAGCACACTCTCAGGGCCTTCTTTCACAATCTTTACGTCGACATTCGCCGATTCAAGCTTGATCCCCTTTCTCTTAGCGTACATCTGTACCGTCAGAATCGTGCAGGCCGATAGTGACGCCTCAAAAATTTCATGAGGGGTTGGCCCCTCGTCTTTTCCACCTAAAGTTGTCGGCAGTCCAGAGATAATATCATGCCCTCTTGCCGTCATCTGCGCTACTAATTCTTCTTTTCTCACTCCAGTAATCATATAAGCTCCCTACTTTTTGCTTTAAACACTTTCCTTTAAAAACCCATTCAACTCATTTTTAAGATTTGAATGGAACATAATAAATGCCGGGTCCTGCCCCAGGTGATGATTGTATCTGCTCACCACACTCGAGGCCGGGTCTTTTAATAAAAACTCAACCTTCTGAGCAATGGTCTTCATCTCCTCTTCAGTCATTTCTTCTTCTGAATCGGCCAGGGCATCAATCTCTGCAATTAAAGCAGAAAAAGGCTGAAGCCAGGCAAAGCCCTTGTCTTGAGTGAGCATCATCACAAACTCAAACGAAGAAATCTTTTTTTCAAAATAAGCTTCCGCTTGGTTTTTTTCATTCTCCAGGAAACGCTTATGGACATCCATAAGCGCCTGGCTAAGTTTTTTTAATTTAACTTTCATATATCTTCCTTATGGCAGATCGAAGACGATGAACTCTGAGCCTTTCGACCATTCAAGTTTCATCACATCTACGTTATCGATCGCCGCTCCGTCTCCGTTTGTTAAAGTTGCACCTTCGACTTTCACATCTCCCTTAATGACTTGCACCCATGTGTGACGGTGAGGATAAGTTTTGAAAATCTTTTCTCCCATATCCTGGGCCTTCACCACATACATATCTACATCTTGGTTAATTGTGATTGAGCCATTTCTTCCATTTTTAGAAGCGACTAAAACCATATCGCTACAACCAAAGTCATTAGCAAAAGATTTTTGTGCATACCCAGGCTCTACTCCAGCTTTCTCTGGAAGAATCCAGATTTGTAGGAAGTGAGTCTGCTTATCTTGTAAATGATTGTACTCAGAGTGTCTTACACCAGTACCTGCACTCATTCTTTGCACTTCACCTGGCATAATCACTGCTTTTGTTCCCATTGAGTCTCTGTGCTCAAGGGCCCCATCAATGACATACGAGATGATTTCCATATCTCTGTGCCCGTGAGTATCAAAACCTGTTCCGCCATCGATGCGGTCTTCGTTAATAACTCTTAGAGCGCTATAACCCATGTGTTTTGGATCGTAGTAACCAGCGAATGAAAATGTGTGGTTTGAGTGAAGCCATCCGTGTTCTGCGTTTCCTCTTTCGTTTGCTTTTCTTAGTGTGATCATATGTTTCTCCTTTTTTTAAAGTTGTTTGCCTCTTTACACCCTAAGAATACTCCTAACTCATGATAATTAATAATATTCATTTACTATCAACTTGATCTGAATTTTGGATCATGTTATAAGAATATTATGAACTTAGAACAACTTGAGACCGTCTTGGCCATTATCGATAAAGGAAGCTTTAGGGCAGCTGCCGAGCACTTGCACCGCTCACAACCTGCTTTGAGTGCCAGTATTAAAAATCTGGAAGAAGAATTTGGAATTCAAATTTTTGATCGTAGTGAGTACAGGCCCAAACTCACTGAAGTCGGTTCAGTCTTTATTAACTCTGCCAGAAAAACATTAGAAGCGTCTTACGAAACAGCCAAGATTGCTAAAGAGCTTGGACAAAATAAGGCAGAGACGAAACTAAAAGTCGCACTCGATCCTCTCGTTCCTATTGAGGCCATTGAAATTATCGCCCATGAATGTTCGCGCCCAGTGATTCCTGTCGTTCTCATTATGGAAAAAACAGTTTTACATGGAAGTCATAGTCTGGTGATCGAAGGAAAAGTCGATCTTGCGCTGGCCCCTTGCCCTTTTGATGAAGAGAGAATTGAAAAGATAACGATTGAAACAGTCTCTCTCGTTGGAGCTGTCTCGAGAAAATTGCTTCAGGAAAAAAGAAAGCCTGATGCTGATTTTTTAAAAACTCATCCTCAGATCTTTGTTTACAACAAAGATACCGACGAAAGAAAAGATGAACTCACTCCCGATCCTTTATACGATGGTGGAGGGCCAAAAATTTACGTGCCCGATCACTCTACTAAGCTTCGCCTGATCTGCAACGGCTTAGGTTGGGGACGAATTTCTCAGAGTGAATTTGAACAGGAAAAGGATTTGGTCTTAATTGATAAAAAAATCTGCAGACCTTATGAATTAGAACTTTGTTTAATGAAGCCAAGGCTTCGCCCTATTGGCCCTATTGCCAGAAGGATTTGGGCAATCTTTGAGAAAAAACACCGCCTTCAAAATAAATAAACCAAGCACGTCAGTCAGAATTAAGGCAGAAATTGATTCATCAATCCCTCCCATAAATCTATGTTAAAATTTTCAAAGATTTAGTATCGCTTGCCCAGGAGGGGCCGTAGATGAATATGAAGACGAAGACGAAAGCCACTTATAAAATTCTTGCCCTTGCTCTCATCGCTCTTTCTGCCAACGAAGCCTCGGCCAAAATGTTCTTTGAACCACACGGAGCTTTTATCGTCAGCGGCTCAAGCGATGAATCTGGAAGTCAGAAATACACAGGACCAATGTATGGTGCAAAATTTGGTTACTATGAAAAAGAATTCGGCCTAAACTACGGAGTCGACATCACTCGTACCTCTTACACTTATGCCAGTGACACTGTGGCCTCGACGACTTTCACTCGCAATGATTTTGGTGTTTTTCTTGGATACAACTCACAGAATTACTACAGACTATGGGCCGCTGGTTACTACACCAGCACATCTTATGGTTCGGATTCAAGTCTAAGAGGGCAAACATATGAATTTGGTTTTGGTTATAAGGTTTCGCCAAAGGTAAGTCTTAACGCCTACTACCGTATGCCTACATTTACGAAAGCAAAGATCAACGGCACGTCAACCGACCTGAATCCAAAACAGGCCAATGCAGAAATCGCTCTGGGTGTGAGTTTTCCTCTCGAATTATAGTCTTTCAAGCAAAACTCCATTGATAAAGTCCTCCTTTTATGAGGATAATGAGCAATGGATTCTCGCACCGACTTCACTAAAAATGTTATTAGAATGATCAAGGCCATTCCTGAGGGAAAGGTCGCCACTTACGCCCTCATTGCCCAGCTTGCGGGGAAACCTCAAGGCTCACGCGGCGTAGGCTGGATTCTTCATTCTAGCAGTCATGGACATAGTCTTCCCTGGCAACGAGTGATAAAGTCTGGTGGAAAACTCTCATTCCCGGAAATGAGTCCTGAGTACTTAAGACAAAAAAGATTACTGGAACTCGAAGGCGTAGAGTTCACTAACGGTAAAGTAGACTTGAAAATTTATCTTTGGAACAAAAAACCAAAAGACCCCAACCGTTTTACACCTCAAACCAAAAAGAAACAAACGAGATGAGAGTTCTTCTTCACCTTCTTTTACTTTCTTCTCTCTTTATGACAAATATCGCGATGGCCGATGAACTCGATGACATGGATATGCCCAAGGGCACACTTCTAATGCTGGCCCTTCCAGGTGTGAACAAAAATTTTTTCAACCTAGAGTTTGGCTTTTTAACTGAAAAGGAATTTAAGCCCTGGAGTTATGAATATAATGCTTATGTAACAGCTTCTCTTTTTCAAGACTCATACAAACGCAATGACAATTTAAAAACTGCGGGACTTGGTTTTAAGGGAGGAGTTTTTCTTCCAACCCAAAAATGGGTGCCTCTTCTGGCCACACTAAGTATTGGTTATGCAAAAACAGCTTTGCATAAAAACCCTATTTTCGGAAGAGATGAATCCAGTAAAGATAAAAAGAATATGTTCCTGTTGGAAGTCGGTGCGCTTTATTATTTCGATAAAAAGTACTTCATCCGTTATGCTTACCAACTAAGTAATGTGAAATATATCAAAACCCACTCTATCATTACTTTGGGGGTGGATTATTAAAAGACTTATTCTGTCATTGATTTTTCTTTCTGCTCCTTCGTGGGCACAAAAACCTGATCACTACAAAGACGTGGATGCGACCAACACCTATATTGCTACGAAATGGGATCAGATCAATCGCAGTGTAGATATGTTTTTTACCAATCAACCGGTTAAACAAGAAGAGCAAAAAAGCAGTATTTTGGTTTATCTCAGTTCATATAAAAAAGAAGGGCAGAAAATTGAAAACGATGTGGATTTTCAATTTAAAATCAGTCTACCTAACACATCTAAAAAGTTAAAAATCGTTGTAGAGAAACAACAAGATGAAATCACTAATGCTCTTACCGATTCATCGGTTTCAAATAATCGTAGTCTCTCTAAAAACGGGCGTTTGACTGACAAACAAGACGATAACCGCTATACAGCGGGGGCTAGCTTCTTACTCGATAAAACTCAGGATTTTTTAAGCTCACTTAGTTTCGGGATCAGAATCAGTATGCCGCTTAATCCCTATGTCAAAGCGGACTTGCAAAAAACTTATCAATTGAGCTGGGTCAATATTGGACTCTCACAAAAACTGATTCTCTATCGTCAGGAAGAGTTTGAAGAAGTCTCTCAAGTCTCTTTCACCAGGAAATGGAATCAAACTTATCAAACTGATTTTACCAATGCCCTCGTATGGACGCATGAAACTGGAAAATTTGCTCTTCGCCACGCTCTTGTTCTCACTCAAACAATCAATTCCAGAAAAGGGCTCGCTTACTCAGTAGGTGCCAACGCCAAGTTTACCCCAACCTATTATTACAATAGCTACGATACCTCAGTCAGCTACCGTCAACTCCTGCACAAAGACTGGCTCTTTGGAACATGGACAGTTGGTGCTGACTTCATAAAAGAAAATCATTTTAATGATGATAAGTTCGTTCAGGTTAGAGCAGACATTTTCTTTAAGTAACTACTTCTGTGAACTCTTTGAATCCAAATTCTTAATCAGTGACTCCAACTCATCGACCTGCGGTTTTCTTTCGCGTTTCGAATCGTTTTCTGCTCCTGATAAGTCTTTTGATGGCGCTTGCCCTAACAGAGCTGGCGCTTTAACAACTTTTAGATCCTGGGCCATCGGTTTGATTAAATCTGAAAGATCAAGGCCTGGGCATTTTTTAGATAAGAAGCCATGAAGTGCTTCATTGGTTTTATAAATTAGCTCTGCTTCCCCACCGACAAAACGGTGAAGATCAGAGTTAACCATCGTACACTTCTTTTTATTTTTGTCCGTAACTGTCACGACTCCATCTTTTTTTGTCAGTGGAGTGCTTCCCATTCGGTAACCGATATCGATAACAATTCCTTTTGAATAACTTTCGATTTCAACACCACTCTTATTTTGTGAGTTGATGTCACTGGCAACCTTAATCGACATATCTGGAGAGCTCACTCTGCCTGTTTTATCAAAATTAAAAGTAGCGCCACTAGAGTGAGTTAAACTAAGTCCCGACTCACTGGTGTTAGTAATTCCTTTTTTCGTGCGCTTTGGAAATAAGTAAAAAACTCTGGCCCCAGTTGAATTAGAATTTGTGGTTCCCGGAAAATTACTAAAAACCTGAATCGCTCCCGAGTCAGTAAAAGTTAAATTGCGGTATGACTGTGAGTCCTTGCGGTCAGCACCAACCATGATACGACAAAACATGTCCTGGTATTGAATTCCGTTTCCATACTTCCCAATCTGCTCTGGGCAGTTTTGAGCAAAGGCGGTAGATGTCGTCACAAGGAAAAAAAGTAGTGCTTTCATATAGGTCCTTATCGGACAATTCTGCTTTAAACTTTATTAGACCCTTGCCCATAAATGCAGGCGCTTAAAGGGGTAAAAGAACGGCCTATCGTCAGAAAGACGCTTAAAGAGGCGCTCTCTAAACTCTTGTAAAAACTCCTGATAATACTCATCTGTGAGGTTTTGCCTAAAGAATGAAAGCATCGAGCCCTTTACCCACTCGAGAACTTCTTCGCGCGAGCCAAGCACATGGGGGTACACTTTTAAAACGACTGTTTGCTCCCGAAAGCCCAAGCGGTAAAGTAAAGCTGCATACTCTTCCACCGAAAATAGGTCGTACTTCGTGTAGCCTTTTCCATTTAAACGCTGATTCCACTTTGGTTCAAAACTCATCTCGTAGGCCAGCACATGCGTAGGGTAATCGTGGTTCATCGGCATCTGAACCGCGAGTTGTCCTCCAGCTGAAAGTGATTGATAAAGATTCTTAAAAAGCTCCGAGTGATTTGAGCACCATTGAAGAGCGGCATTGGAAATAATCAAATCCACTTTCTCACTAGGCCTCCAGGTCTCAATATTGTCTTGGATAAATGCTAGCCCCGGAGCCGGATGCAGCTGTGATTTTTGCAACATTTCCCTAGAGGAATCAATCCCCAAGGTGGCCTTGGGCCTAAAAGTCTGGTGAAACAGATGAGTCAACTCTCCCGTTCCACATCCTAAATCCACCGCTCTTTGAAAGTCCTGCGGTTGAATAAAGCTCATTAAATCTATAAAAGGCTGTGTCCTTTCATTTTTAAATTTATCATATTGGTCTGGGTTCCAGTTTCCTTTGATGTCATTCATAATTGACTCCTCATTGTCATCTTAAGCTTATCTCAGGAAAGATCCATAGAATTCAAAGAAAGGAACTCATTCTTAAAAGGAATGAATAAGATTTGATACTCAAACTTAAAATAAGTTTAATCTTTACGATGATCCATTTCGAACTCCTGTTGAATTGATTATAGTCCAGGACAATGAATGCCAAAGTTAATCCGCTACCAGACATTCCTTTAAGACTTCCGCCTGTCCTTTCATGGTTGAGGTTGCTTGCTGTGCTCTTAGTTTTTTCAGGGCATAGTAAGACATTATTTGGTCGAGGGCACGGGGCGATTTTTTTTATGGTTCTCTCTGGTTATACCTTCACACGTTTTTTTATTAAAGAATGGTCCGAGACTGGAAAAATAAGAATAAGAAGATTTCTTAGCAAAAGATTATCTAAATTAGTTCCGGCCCTCTTAATAGTTCTTGCAATCAATCTGGTTATAAAAATATGGCACCATCATCCAGTTGATGAAACCCAATTTCTCTCTGTCGCCACTTTCACTACTAATTACTTCAATGCCCTCAATGGCCATCCCAACAATGGACTCGCTCATCTTTGGACGCTTTCGCTGGTCATGCAGTTTTATCTAGTCTGGCCCTTTGTCTTTCTTCTCCTTGTTAATTACTGTCACTCGCTGAAAGAAATCACCATCGCACTTTCACTTGCGATTTTAGCAGTTATCACCTATCGCTCTGTTCTTCTTTATTTTGGCCTGGCCACAAATGCCTATATCTTTAACTCTTTTGAAACCAGAGTGGATTGTTTCCTTATCGGTGCACTCTTTGCTTTTAATATCGAATGCTCTCTCTTCCAAAAAATTCGTCAGCTCGCTTTTAAATATAAATTAAGTGTATTCATGACGATGGTTGTGATCACTTTGATGACGTCATTGCCGCTTATCATGCGCAACTCTTTCGGGTTTGACTTGCACGCTTTTTTAATTGGCCTCTTTATAGTTCAGCTTGGTGCCTTAGATGACCTCTCTTTCGGCATCCTCGGGCATTCAGAACTTCTTTCTGATATCACCTACTGGTTCTATCTTTTACATCCTTGGGGAAACACTTTAGGAGACATGATGAAAATGAATCCATACGCCCAATTTTTATTTGGTGGAACTATTTTGCTGATGTGTGTAACGCTTTTTTGTTACACTTTAAAAGAAGCTCGAGTCTCTTCTAAAGTCTCTAATCTATTCAGATAAAAGATCTTAACAATATTATGTCTTGCAAAATTATCCCCTGCTTCATATATAAGCCTTCCTTTTTAATGGAGCATCAAATTATGAAACTAATGGTTACTGGTCTTAGTGCGTTATTTTTACTATCTTGTGGCGTAAAAAACGATGCCTCTCATACTCAAATTAAAAAGGCCTCTGTCATCAACGGTGTCCGTGTAAAAGACGGTGAAGCTATCGCTTCAAGCATTGTTGCTGTTTACGATGTAAAGGCCAATTACATCTGCACAGGTTCATTAATCGCTCCAAACGTTGTTCTAACGGCTGCTCACTGCAAGCCTGATAGAATTTCTAATCTTAAAGTTGTTTTCGCAACAGACGTCGACTCAGTCATGAACTCACTTGAGCCAGATGTGAAAGCGGAATACATTCTTCAAGCAACAGATTTTAAAGCTCACTCAAGCTACGATCCAAACAATGAAACAATTGAAGTGGATGTTGGAGATATCGCTCTGGTTAAATTCAAAGGGACAATCCCGGCTGGATTTAAGCCAGCTACATTCTTAAAAGATGAATCACTTCTAAAGATCGGCAACACTGTAACGGTTGCAGGCTTTGGTGTGAACTATGTCGACATCTCTAAAGAGATCAACCCGAAAAAAGTAAAAGACGAAGATATCGAATTCGGAGAAGTTTACTGCGAAGACGACATGAGAGGAAATCATGTGAAGTGCTTTAAAGTTGAAATGGAAGGAGACGGTATTTTAAGACAAGGTGAAGCTCCTATTTCATTTATTCATCAAACAGAAGTGAGACTGAATGAAAAGAAGGCCGGAACTTGCAGCGGGGACTCTGGTGGTCCGGCCTATATCAAGAAGGATGGCGAGCTATTCCTCTTTGGGGTCACAAGCCGAGGATCAGCTCTATGTAATGAAGTTGGTGTTTATACCAACGCTCTTTATTACATGCCTTGGATCAACGACACGATGAAGACACTTAATTAATCTCATCGCAAGCGTAGACATCATTATCAATAAAATCCTGAACACTCTTTAACATTTGGTTACATTGTGTTTTGACTTCTGCTTCTTGTCTGTTGATTGGCCCATAGTGGTTGCGACGGACACGAAGCATGACCATCGCGTATTCAGCAGCAAATGACGGACATGATTTATTAAAGGCCTGGTACTCAGCTCCTGCCCCACTGCCGGCGATGCTTGAGTTGCCACATGAACTCACACCTTCTTTAAATGTATCTAAAAAACATTTGGAAGTGTCAGCTTTATATTCAGCATAGAGTTTACTTAACTCTGCCGATGCACTCATTGAATCGTAACTCGTCTGGAAAATTCCGGCCTCCGCTGTACTTGCGGATGTGTTTGAAGCGGACATATCTCGCCCTTCACAATATTTCCCCGAGCTCTCTCTCATTCCTAACCCAATTCCTAAAGTATAAAGGGATCTTACAGGCCCTTCTCCGGCCGAGTTCACAACTAAACCAAGATTAGAAAAAGTTGATGAGTAAAGTGCCAGGGCATCTGTTGAAGAACTCCCTGCTCCCCTCGTTAAAATATCGACGAGTGCTGTTGGTGAGACCTGATTTTTTTTATAGCGGCAATAGCTTCTGGCGTATGTAAGCACCATCCCTTTAATGTATCCAGCAGGCGCTCTCCCGCGACTTGCCCATGAGTAACTAGCGCACGTTGAAGATGAAGCAATCGATTTAATCTGGTCAATATAATAACCGGCCGCTTCTGGAGATGTCGGAGTTGTTGTCGATCCTCCACCAGTGCCTGTCCCGCCATTTGGGTCTGTCCCTTGTTCTTCAGTTTGAGTCGTTTCCTCGCCTGTCGCAGTTCCATCCTGAGGAGTACAAGACACTCCTAGGGCGAACGTTAAAATTAAAAGCATCCAGACAAGCACTGAACGTGCAGGTTTTTTCGTTTGCTCCATCCTTGGGGCTCCTTTTATTTTAATGTCGTTTATTGATCGTTATGATCTATAAAAGTCTTTCAGCAGTATGCATGCCATAATGAGAATTTTGATAAGAAACTGAAATAACAAAGTAGCTAAAGTAAATAATCAGAATGCTCGGTTACATTATGCTCGATAAAAAAAATATTGATTTAGTGAATTAGAGGCCCAATGACACTGACTAAAAAAGTTTTTTGACGTACTAGAAAGTTCAGCTCTAGTACTATAGGCAAAATGCCTTAAAGAGTGGCCAACCTATGATCCACTAAAAGGATTAATTGAGTTACTTAAGTTTGCGAAACTCCATCGCCTAAATAATCTCTACCATATCCCTTTCAATTCTCATTATAATGAAGCGATGATTAGCGAACGCCTCTACCTTCTTCAATTCAAACGACTTCCCTCCAAGCAAGTCAGCCCCTACAAAGATCCGTTCAGGAAATTGCACGCGAGAAATCAGGAGGCCATAAAAAAAGAATCCAAAATAGAAAGGCGCTATTTAAAACAAGATAATCTTAAAGAAACCGCTCATCAAATGCGTGAAAACCGCGAGGCCCGTCAATACGCCAATCACCGCTTTAAACTTTTAAATGTTATCTGATTACTTCTTGCTCACAGTTGTTTAAACTAATGAGCATGAAAATCGAGACCCTGGAAATTAACGATGTCACTGACACTGCCTTGTGGGTGGCCGCCTACCGTGCAGAAGAATCAGAAAGAAAAGATGCTCTTTTTAAAGACCCCTATGCTTCACTTCTTTTAGGAGAGGCTGGATCAAAAGTAGCTATCAGGACTCAGGGGTCGCGCTACACTTCATGGTCTGTTGTCATCAGAACATACATCATTGATAAATTCATTACTGACCTCGTAAAAGATCAGAACATTGATACCGTTTTAAATTTAGGAGCTGGCCTTGACACTAGACCCTATCGCCTTTTGATCCCAAAAGATTTGCGCTGGATTGAAGTCGATTTCCCAAAAATCATCAACACTAAAGAAGAAAAACTAAAAGCTGTTAATCCTCTTTGTCGTTTAGAAAGAGTAAAGCTCGATTTATCCATCGAGAATTTGCGCGAAGAATTTCTCGCTAAAGTTGCCAGCGAATCCAAAAAAGTCCTGGTGATGACAGAAGGAGTTGTGCCCTATCTTTCCAATGAAGATGCCGCCTCTCTTGCCTCTTCCCTTCATCGTCATCCTAACTTCTGTTACTGGATCACTGAATACTACTCACCTGAGATTTTAAAATTCTTAAGAACTCCCAAAAGATTAAAGCAGATGAAAAACGCTCCTTTTCTTTTTTATCCGGAAAACTGGTTTGATTTTTTTAAAGGGCTTGGCTGGAAACAAAAAGAAACAAAGTTCTTTGGAGTTGAATCTGAAAAAGTTGGAAGGACTCCTCCCACTCCTGGCTGGGTGAAAGACAATCCGGAAAAGAGCATCGAGGATACCAAAGAGTTCTTAGGTTATAGTATCCTCGAGCGTATTTAATTTTTTAAAGCATCTTCAATTGAAATATTCTCTTCTTTCACTCGTGAAATAGAAGAACCCGGAAGTTCTTTTAGAGAATAGTCCATCTTCAATGAATAGTTTCTATCAATCGTGTTTCTTAATCCCTGCTCTGCCTGATACCATTCCATTTTATCCTTATTGGCATTGCATGACTGTAGAGACTCAGCATCCAGCATTCCCCAACGAAGCTCGATACAGTGATATGGGTCGAATGAAAGTTTAAAAATATTCTTTAAAACATGGTCCAGGTTAAAAGACTTTATTGTCCCATTTGTTCTCTTGATATCAAATGAACAAGCTTTGCTCTCTTTGGCATAAGTAGCTTTTAGGTCTCCGATTAAATCATGGCCTGTGTACTTAATGGCAGGATCAGAGTTTCTATATCCTTCAATCATTTTAATCATAAGAGCACGACCTTCACGGATCGAAGCTTTTAAGCGGGCATCTCTAGAAGGAGTTGAATAACTCTCCCAGTCCCCATCTGTTCCATAAATATTGTCCGGAAGTTTATCCGGGTGATTCTGAGTTGAAAGACCTGCTTTAATCGATGCATCTACTGCCACCACTCTTTCTTTTACATCGTGACAGATTTCATCCATCATCTCTGTCAATTCTACTACCGGGTTATAAACCAGGTTCCCAACAGAAAGCTTATTGCGAACGTATTCGTAAAAGTCCATTTCTGTATTATTGAAAACAAATTTCTTACCTTTTTCAAACTGCTCTAATGAATAATCTGGAAGCTCATCATTTGAAGTTGCACTTACCCCGGCCTCAACGCTAAAGGGTCTCCAATTAGAAAACCCTCCACCGATTTCAACATTCGTTTGAGAGAATTTTTCACCATAAGTAATCGCCGTTAAGCTATTATCCGGGTGAGCATCAATTAGGTGAACTTTCCCATTAGTTGTGACTTCATAAACCACAGCAATGTGTCCATTTGGATCATAAAGAACTGTTCCTGGTTTAATCGCATTCCTATTAATCACAACCGGGTATGTGTCTCTAAAAAGTTCATTGGTCATATCAGAAGAAGCATCTGTTCGAAACGAAGCTGTCGAAATGCTATTGGCAACACCTTCTAGAATCGTATTGATATTGTCGCCGTTTTTCACATAGCGCTTTTTAATCAGAGTGTTTCCAAAGCTGTTATAACGAATATCAGTGTCTTTATCACCGTAAATTTTCTTTCTCACGCTTCTAATTTGCGCTTTAATAACGGCCTTTTTAAGAAAACCAGCTTTCTCTAATTCCAGATTCAGTCTTTCGAGCTCTGCTAAAAGCGCTGGCAGCTCTGGAGATTTAATTGGAGCTGGTGTTAAGTTCACCGGATAGGTAAACGGCAGGTCATTCATCCAGCTAAAGTACGCTCTTAAAATGTATGGAAGATCTGCACAGTCTGAATACACATCAGAAAGACCTTCAGGATTTAAATTATAGTAACGAGGATTGGCCACAGGGCTCTTTAAGCAGTCACTTGTCGTATGGCAAGCACCTGACTTTTTTCCCTTTCCTAAAGTCGCTACGAACTCTTCATAAGATTTCTCAAACGACTTGTTCCATGTTTTATTTTTTATCTGCCAGCCAATTGGTTTTTTACTATCGGCCATAACAGAAAAAGATGTGCTCGAAAGAATAATGGCCAAGGCCACTAATGTTTTATTGTTTGCCATAAAAAGTCCTCAGAATAAATTTCCAAGGTTTTACCTATGGGGAGACGATAATTGAATGAGAGAGCTGGGCATCCTGTATTTTTTACAGGACTAAGGCTTGATATCGAGTGCTTCGAGGACTCCCAAGGCCGCTGTATTGGCAACCATTTGGGCGCCTAACGGGGTAAAATGGCCGAAAACTTTTCCGAAGCCATCTGAGAAGAGGTCGCTGAATTTCTTTTTTTCTAATCTTTTTTCAAAATTTTCACTATTTTCGACAAAGGTTACTCCTTCATGAGAAATAAGCACTCGCTTTAATGGCGCTATAGGTAAGCGGGGGTATTGCATAACAACTACTGGAATTCCTTTTTCTTGAAAACTTCTCACAATACTCTGAATGTTAATTTTATATGATGAGTTTTCCCAATAATTTATTTGAGTCGCATAAGTGATCCCATCCGGTTGAAGCTTTAATTCCTCTCGTAGATTGTTTTTGATATTTACAAATATCTGTCGGTAAAAAGGAGCTACATCCGATCTTAAAAAAATCTCAACTGTCTCTAACGCAAGTTTAGGATCTTTCAAAACATCACGCTGAATCTCGATAATTTTTTCCAATAATGGATATGAGTCCATGCAAAAGCCACTATTATTAAGATATATCGCTTTCATTTTTAGAAAATGAATGGCTTCTTTAACTTTTCCTGCTTCGACCATCTCACCTGCGCGGTAAACATAATCATTAAATTTCGTTTGAGCTTCGCTATAGTGAGTTAAATCTTTACATCCTGAAGCAATATTATGTAACGAGCCTTCTCTTTGAGAAAACCTCTTATTAATAAGAGCGATGCGAACAAATTTGGCGATTCTAGAATACTCAGACAGCCATTCAAGCCCTGCTTCCCAAGGTTCAGGATCATTGTCTGGCAGCGACCATAAATCGTTAATCCCAGTCATAATAATGCCCACATTTGGTCTATATTCATTAATCAGTCTTGGAGTGTAATCAACAAGAACTTTAGTTGTGGTCCCGGTTTTCCCAGCATTGATTACCTTAAATTTATTATCGCCAAACCTCAGATTAAGAGTTTTTTCCAACAATGAAGGATAAGAGAGATCTCCTCCCCAAGCTGTAGTTGACTCTCCAATGCAAAGAATTTTATATTTCGCACCAACGACTCTACTCTCTTGAGATTTCAGCATTACCTTTTGAAGCACAAAAGCCGTGGTATGAAGTGAAAGCTCTAAAAAGAACAATGTTACAAAAGAAAAAATAAAAATTTTCTTAAAAATCTTCACGGTTTTTCACGTCTCCTGAGATTTTAAGTATAACAGGAACTAGATTTTCCGCCATGGTTTGTGCTCCCAAAGAAGTCATGTGCCCAAAGACATGAGCAAAATTATCAGTAAAGACTTCATTGTAAGTCTTCTTATGCAAAACTTCTTCAAAGTTATTAATGTTTTCAACAAAGATCACTCCTGAATCATTCAAAAGGATACGCTTTAAAGGAGCAACTGGCATTAATGGATATTGCATTACAATAACAGGTATCCCTCTTGCTTGAAATTTTCTTACTAAATACTGTAAATTCCTTTTAAAAGTCATATTCTCCCAATACGTTAGAACTTTAGCTTCGGCCGGAGGCATTCCCAATTTATTGCGGATTTCCTTCCTTATATTTACTAACTCAAAACGAAAATAAGATATCATTCTTTGATTTAAATACTCTTCGATCTGCTCAAGTGCTTTTTGAGAATTCTTCAAATCTTTTTCATAATATTCTATGACTTTTTCCTGAAGCTTATAAGAATCTGGACAATATCCTTGTGTATTAAGTCTTGCTACTCCAAGATTTAATATTTCGATACCTTTTTGAATTTGATTTTTTTTGCGATATATTTCTGCCAGATTGAGATAGATATCATAATTAGTAATCTTTTTTTCCACTAGAGATTCTAATTTTCTCTGCGACTGATACTCTGGGGTCGAATATTTTGGGCCTTGATTGCAAGTTGAAATAAAAACATCCTGAGATATCGGAGCAGGGCTTTCAGTTTTTAGATTAATTATCGTTAGACGAATAATCTTAGCAATCCTCGAATACTCTGACATCCACTCTAAGCTCCTTTCCCACCATTTCATTTCCCTATCTGGAAGATTCCAGTAATCATTAATCCCTACCATTAAGATTCCTAACGAAGGATTATTTTTATCAATAAGAGAGTCGGCTTGCTCTAGAATATCGTTAGTATCTTTACTTGGCATGCCTGCATTGATGACCTTAAAAAGATTGGAGTTGCTTTTTATCGCAAGTTTTTTCTCCAATATTTTAGGATAGGAAGACTCTCCACCAAGTCCAGTTGTAGATTCACCGAGGCAAAGTATATTAAATGTTCCTGCAGAAGTGTTTGCGCTTTTTTTTGATTGCTCATTCCAACTCTGAACAGCAAAAGCTGTCAATTGCAAAAGGATCTCAAGGATGAGAATCCAGCCAATGAAGTAAGCAATTTTTTTTTTCATTTACTTTATTCTAGCGTATGATGTTGGCAATGAACAAGGAGCCCTCCATGATTATTTTCATCACTGGTGCCACCGCAGGTTTCGGCGCTGCCATGACTAAACGCTTTATCAAATCAGGACATACTGTTATTGCCACAGGCAGACGAATTGAAAGACTCGAAGAAATGAAAAAAGAGTTAGGTGGAAACCTTTATCCACTTAAACTTGATGTTCAAGATAAAAAGGCAGTTGAGTCGGCCATTGACTCTCTTCCGGCAGAACTCAAAAATATCGATGTACTGATCAACAACGCAGGCCTTGCCTTAGGAACAGACCCTGTTCACAAAGCTTCATTAGAAGATTGGGAAACCATGATCCAAACCAATATCAATGGGCTGCTCTATTGCACCCACAAAATCCTGCCTGAAATGGTCAAGCGAAACCGTGGTCACATCGTCAATCTGGGCTCAGTTGCCGGAGAATACCCTTATCCGGGAGGCAACGTGTATGGGGCGACGAAGGCCTTTGTTCATCAATTAAGCTTAAACATGCGTTCAGATCTTTTGGGAACAAAAGTGCGCGTGACAAATATTGAGCCAGGAATGTGCGAGAGCGAATTTTCAGAAGTGCGCTTTAGAGGAGACAAGAATAAAGCTGAAGCTGTCTATAAAGGAATGCATGCTTTAAGTGCCGATGATATTGCTGAGACGATTGAATGGGTTATTAATAGACCTGCTCACCTCAACATCAATGTGATTTCACTGATGCCGACAGAGCAGGCCTTTGGACCTTTTGCTGTTTATCGCAACCACAATTCGTGAAACTTGCGAGAGAGGTCTTCACGGTGTTCTGGGGCAGCGATATTAATCAATGCCTTTGATCTCTCTTCCAGTGTCAGGCCATGCAAGTAAGCAACACCATATTCCGTTACCACATACTGAACGTGAGCTCTCGTTGTGACAACTCCTGCTCCGGGTTTTAGGAAAGGAACAATCTTCGATTCCCCTTTTGATGTCTTTGAAGGAATGGCAATGATCGGCTTTCCTCCTTTTGACAGAGCGGCCCCGCGAATAAAGTCCATCTGTCCCCCGATCCCTGAATAAATCCTAGGTCCAATTGAGTCGGCACAAACTTGTCCAGTGAGATCAATTTCAATCGCACTGTTAATCGCTACCACTTTTGGGTTCTGAGCGATGATGTGTGGATTGTTCGTGTATGAACAATCCAGAAGTAAAACTTCCGGGTTATCATCAATGAAGTCATAAATTTTTTGTGAACCAATAACGAAACTCGAAACAATTTTTCCCGGGTGCTTTACTTTATACTTTCCAGTGATAACGCCCTTATCTCTTAAAGAGATAACACCGTCAGAGAACATTTCAGTATGAATCCCTAAGTCTTTATGGTTTCCTAAGCGAGATAAAACCGCATTCGGGATGGCCCCAATTCCCAACTGGAGTGTCGAGCCATCTTCAATCAGCCCCGCAATATTTTTCCCGATAGCATCTGTTACTGGAGAGCTAATAAGCTCTTTGCTTTGATAAAGTGGTGCCTCTACTAAAACGGCCTTCGTAATTTTTGAGCAATGGATCTGGTCACCAAAAGTTCTAGGCAAGCGTGGATTGATTTGTGCAATAATTTTTTTAGCTGTTTTAAGGGCAGCGATAGAGATATCGACAGAAGGCCCAAGACTACACATTCCATGTTTATCCGGAGGTGTCAGTTGCACCATGGCCACATCCAGTTCGACTTTCTGGTTATAAAAGAGATGGGGAATGTCACTTAAAAAGATCGGTACGTAGTTCGACACTAAATGGTTGTTAGTAGCTTCGCGCATATTGCCGCCGTTAAAAAAGGAGTGAACCTTAAAATTTTCGCGGTACATATCCCCAGCATAACTAGCGTCACCTTCGGTATGCATATGATAAATATGCACATTATTGAGGTCTTTTGAGCGTTTAACCATGGATTTAATAAGCTCTTGCGGAGTTGCGGCCGCAGAATGAATAAAGACATTGTCGTTGGATTTGATTTCTAGAACGGCCTCATCGGCACTGACATAATTTAGCATCTTCGCCTCTTTGATTAGTTACCCTCATTTTATCCCTGGATCATCTAAAAAAACATAACATAAGTCAGATTCTCCTTAAAAAAGGGCAAGAGTTTCGATAAACTTTTATGAAAAACTAAGATAGGATTTCTTATGAATATACTGCTAGCTGGACTATTGTCCTTTCTTTTGACCGTAAAAGTAGCCTTTGCCGGTCCTATGGCCAATTATCATATCGAAAAAGGTAAACTGCATTCAGGTGGCAGCGCTCAGGTTGAAGTTCTGGAGAATTCTCCGGAGAAATTTGTTGCCAAACTCAGCTACCACATTCAGAAAAAAATCCTGGTCCCCATTCCAGAAGACCAATTAAAAGGTGAAACTGTTTTTGAATTTCCGCCAGAGTTTCGCGACGAAAGAGGATACCTTGAATTAGAAACCAAAGGTGTAATTGAACTTGAGAAGGCCAGGCTTCAGTTCGTAAAAAGAGTGAACTGGCGTGGTCTAAAAGACGCTTATCAAGTTTTAATTCTTCCAAAAAATGGACGCTCTAAGATTGAGGCCATCTACCACCCCTCTATTAAGGCTGCCGGTTGGGGACGAGTCCTGGTCACATTCATTAATTCTATCCCCATCTTTAACGGCTACCAGGTTGTTATTGAAATCGACAACTAGGTCTTATGAAAAAAGAAAACCGTACTCCCATTACCCATCACATTCTTCCCACGTCATCTAACCTGCTGGGAATTTGTTTTTTCATTTTAAGCTACGTTAAAATGGGGGAAAAATCAGAAGTCACCTTGCTGGATGAATTTGTCATTTTGCCAATTGTACTCTTCTTTGTAGCAAGTCTTCTTTCGTATCTATCCATGCGCTCGGAACAAAACAAACCACGCATTGAAAATGCGGCCGACCTGATTTTCATGTTTGGTCTCTTGAGTCTATCAGTCATCGCCATTGGGCTTTTTTTCGAGATCATTAAATGAGTTTAAAAACAATTTTAACCCTGGTTGTTTTTACTTTCTGTTTTAAGGCCCACGCTGAAAATGTAACGATCAGAATCTGCAATCTCGATACTGGCTTTCCTCCATTTACAAATGTAAAGGGAACCGGACAATGGCAAACATTAGTAAAAAAGACTTTCAGCAATCTCAATCTCACTGCTCATTTTCAATACATTCCTCGCGAGCGCTGTCTGTTAAAAATGAAACGCGGAGATATTGATGCTATCTTTGCAGCCCCTTCCGATAAAAGGGCCAGCTATATGGCCTTCCCGAAATTAAAAAATGGCAAGCACGACGTTAATAAGGCGATGGATATACTTGTCTTTAGGGTCTACAAGAAAAAAAATAATCCACTCGATTGGGATGGAAAAAAATTTATGAATCTTAACGATAAGACAATTGGTGCGCAAAAAGGTTTTAACACAATTGATGCTTTAAATGCTCTGAATGTAAAAACTGATGGTGACCTAGTTGCGACGGCCGAACAAAACCTCATGAAACTCAATTTAAATCGCATTGTAGCCGCAGTTGTAGAAGAAACCCAGGGCGATCAAATCATCAAAGAAAAAGGACTTAAGGAATTGGTAAAACTCCCTAAATTCTTTGCCAGCACGAGCGTCTATCTGGCCTTCTCACAAAGTTTTTACGCTCGAAACACCGAGCTTGCTGAAAAAATATGGGAGCATATGCAAACACCTAAGAAAAAAATTTTAAGAGACTCCCAAAACTAAATCTTTATAAGATAAACCCACTTCGTTTTCATTCGACCAATACTTTTTGCTGTTGCCAGCACTCTCTCGGTTGTACTTGCGCCCAAATAAAATGGAAGCTTTTGTTTTTCAAACTCTGCCAATACTCTTTGATAAAGAAGTTTGCTCACTCCTTTTCCTTGAGAGTCCCTGGCCACAAAAATAGCAGCAATCAAACCAAGCTTTCTTTTTTTATCTAAAAAATACCCGATATCTCCAACGAGTTTTCCTTTTTCTTTGGCCACAAGCAAACTCTTGTTCTTCAGCAATCCTTGATAAAACTTACGCATTCCTTTTTTAGCATCTGCTCGTTTAAAAAGAGCATGCATGCGACTACTTTTATCCTTGATGTGTGACTCGCGGTCGAGTTCAACCAGGCGATTGATATCTTTCTTCTCGAGAAGGGCTATTTTGATATCAGGATTATCGAGTTTTTTTGAACGCAAAATGGCCAGGCTCTTTTTGGTATTCCCCAAAAGCTCGATATAGGTCAATGTCCCCTGTTTTTCAAAGTGCTTTCGAGACACAGTATCTTCGGCCGAAATTTCAATGGCCATACGACGGACCTTATCCACTTTTTTAGTTTCTTCTTTCATCGCTTTTGCGCATCTTTTAATATGAGCATAAAACTGGCGTCTTACGGGCGGAAGACAGTAACAAGATGAAACATGGAAAAAATATTCATGAAATTCGCCCATAAACGTTTTGCGAAAAATAAAAAAATACCCCAGCTTCCCATCAGGCAAAAGCCCATAGGCCAGGTTATTTTCCTGATATGCAGTTTCAATTGATTTAAGAATAGCTCTCTTCTCCCTGACAGGGAGACTCTGTTTATAGAACTGGCGATAACGTTTAAAACTTACTCCAGCGATTTGATTTAAGATTTTTTTGTTCATAAATTAATCTTATTACAAAAGAATAGTGCACTCAACCTTGAGTTTTTCCTCTGGAGAAGATAGAATTTCCTTCGTGCACAAAACCACTCGATTCTATCAAATTCTTTTTTATTTAAAACTTATTGTTTTAAGTTTCATCTTCTGTTTGCCAAAAGCAGAGATGGCAAGCCTCGAGCGCCCGAATTTCTATAAAATCGACAAGGCCGAAACCTCGGCGCTTTTAATCGTTAATCATTCCCAGATTGAAACCAAAGTCGTAAAAAAGTCAGGACACCACCTGGATTTTATCCTTCCTGATTTCACTGCCCCGATTTTTTATTCTCTCAAAAAAGAAAACTTTGATCGTTTTATCAAGGTTTCTTCCAACGACCAGTACATTTCTCATCTCAAAGCACGCGCTCCCCCTGTCATTGGCTAGAAGATTCTCTTTCAATCAAAGACATTAATCAATTGTCCACTATGGACACGGGAGCGATATGAGCGAATTGCCAACTAACGAAACAACTTCAAAACCAGAAGTAAAAAAGAACTCTAATTACCAAGCAGTTATTATCTTGATAGTTTTTATTGTAATGTTTGTGGGTCTTGTGGCCTACGAAATTGCAACTAGAAAATGATTGTCTAGGCAGAGACTCTTTCAAATCTCCGGGGTCTCTGCCTATTCTTTATACCAACAGCTCGCTCTCTTTGTTGGATTCCTAAAAGTCTCATATCGGCATTGAATTGAAGGATAATTGTTAATCAAGGTCTCTTTTACCACCGTGACGTTTACCGCATGCCTTACCAACTTTCTTCCTTGTCCGATAGAATTAGAATCAAACTCTTTCATGGAGTTCATCATCTCAAAACCGGCCTTTTCAACTCTCTTTGCAATATTGTGCTCCATCTCTCCTATTGCTTTATAATAACGAGGAAGGCAGACGCTTGCGGCGAAAAAATCAGACTGACCTTCAGATGAAGACCACTCGGCACCAGTCATCGTTTGGTGAGGAGCTCCCCCAACAATATGTCCGATCTCATGACAAACAACCGCAGCGTAGGCATCCAGACTCATCCCCTGAATTCTTGTTGTCCCACCTAAAATCATCATGCGGAATTGCTCATTATAAAAGCTCACACCTGCCCCAAAAAAAGGACTCTCCCATTGAGCATCAAGTATCAGTGGATAACCAGTTTTTTGAAGTTCTTTGCTAAAAAGCCCCATGATTCTGGCCGGGATAGTATAAAAATCAGTCAATTTGATTGGTGAATTAGGCGCCATCTCCGGCGTGATACAAAAGTAATCATTGCGATCAGCAGGACATGTGGCCGCAAAAGCAGAACCTGTAAAAATCGTAAAGAGTAGAATTCCCAATAGTTTTTTCATAAGTGCCTTATACCAAACTACAAAATGAAAGGTGATTTCGTGAAAATTTTCCACGAATGCCCCTAAATGTTTTTTTTCGAGTTATAACGCCGCCACTACTCTAATGAAACGAGGTGCTTATGAAATCATCAACACTTATTATGGCAGCTGCTCTTCTTACCTTTCAAGTTACGATGGCCGGAGAAAAAACTGAAAGAAAACTTTTTACACTAGAAAAGAGTTTAAACTCTGAAAATATCCTTCTCATCCATACGCAGACGGACGAAAGCTGTAAGTTTGTGACGAATGAAAATGGCTATGTGGACTTTTATTGGTTAATGGATGGCCTAACTAAAAAACCAGTACACCCAATGATCAGGAGTAAAGTTCAAGAACGCGTGGCCTTTTCTGGCATCAATGCGACTCGCGATTCATTCAAAGTAAAACTTAATGACCTAAGTGAAATCAAACACGACCTGGAAGACACTAATATTGAAGCTCTCGCCGCTCTTAAAAACGGTAATTGTGACGTGACATCAGTGATTAAACTTGGAGCTTCTGCAAATTATCGCAAAATGAATTTAAAACGCACTTTCTGTGAAGTAGACAAAAACCTCTTGGGAGTCCCAAAAGGATGTAAATATCTTGAGCTTCAAGGAACAGACGCCGACACTGGCGAGGCCCTAAAAGTACGTTTTAAAGGAAAATAACTAAAACTGAATACTCGCAGCGATATCGTCAATAGGCGCAAACTGCGCTTTGTCCGCTTTTAACTTTTGATCGACTGCACGCAGTTCGTTTTTAAAGTCTTTAACATGCTTTTGTAGAAGAGTGTTTCTCTTTCCAAAATCATACTCAGCATCCATTAACCTGGTCTTCGTAGACTCTTTAAAAAAGAGTCTGCGGGCCATTTCATATTTTCCATAATCCCAAAACTTCGTAAGCTTACTGCGGTCAATTTTAACTTTCTCTCCTGCTTTAGGAGGAGCATGACGAAGTCTTAAAGGAATCTTTCTGATGTCCATGTTCCCATAGTTGTAATGATCTACGGTGTGCCCAATACTCACATCAAAAAGATAATAAGCAACAGTTGAAATGAGAAGCTCCCGATCGCGCACCAGTTCGACTCCTTTTGGAAACCCAGGCACCCATCCCGAAATATAATCGGCCCATTTAGAAAGGTAGAATACTTCCGTCTCAGTGAGATCAACTAGAATATTTGTTACAAATTTTCTGAAGACCGGGTAATAGGCCTGATGAAACTCTCCGTATTTTCCAACGATAAACTCTGGTTCAAATTGGTACTTAAAAGGTGGATAACTGTAGTTGTGATCAATTCCGTTATATCCTTCCACTAATAAATCGCGCAGTCCTTCATATTCTCCCGGGTATGGAGCATACGGCATCCACCACTTAGACATAAGAAGTGAACTCTTGAAAGTTAAAACCGCTTTTTCCAAATAAAGCGTAAAACGCAAATGTGGGAAAAGGAGTTGAAAAATAATATGATCTTTAGGTAAGGCCGTTTTTGTAATTGCGTTTACTGAATCCATAGGAAAATGAAGCAATGGATGCACGACTAATGTCGAACACAAAGCTCCTCCCTGAAGCACGAAATACTTCGCGAGCTCCCAGGCATCTCCATTTCCAGGTCTAAACATCGACTTTGTTTCATCGACATAAATCTCGATTGCCGTGTAATGGTCACCGTCTTTTTTTAATAAAGTCTTAGTGGCCGAAGCATAAATTCCCGGAAATGTTTTTACAACCCTCACCGGTTCAAAGTCACAAATCCAGATATTGTCTTGAAGAAGAATGTCTCCAAAAATTTCTTTATCTTTTGAATCAAAAACATTCTTAATAAATTTTGCCAGCATAGTATGTGTCAGCATCTGAGCAAACTCTTCATCATTCACTTTTTCAAGTCCAGGGTTGAGAATCCCTTTAATGAAGGCCACTGGAGTGTAAGCTAGAGTAAAAACGTAACGAGAACCAATATTGAGCCACCAATCAACGGCCTCTCTTAATGGCAAATGAATGACTCCCGCTGATTCACCGAAAGGATGTTCCGGGCATGGCTGAGGCCATGGACCTTTTCTGTTATAAAGAAAGTCTTTAGGAGATTTGTAATCAATTCCCATTTTGAATCCTACCAGATTATGTTTTTCAATATTCTGATTGTATTACAAAAAAGTTTTTTTATTGTGAAAATTTTTTCAAAGATTAGTTGAGTAATATCAACGCCTATCGCGCCCCTCTTGCCCAAGTAATAACTACAAACTCCTTGCAAAGAAGCAAGGAGTTGCTAAGCTACATAGATGAAACTTATGGCCATATCTCTTTGCGTGTTTTTCTCTCTTTCCGCTTTCGCTTTGGAAGATTGGAAATCACAAATTATTGCAGATGCCAAAAACCTCTATACCGAAGAATCTCTCCGCGAATTTAATAAACCCATCGAATTTATCACTCAAGAAGATATCTCCGCCGCGGCCAGCGCCCGTCATGATTTCGACAAACTCGCCGTTGTTATTAATACTGGACTTTTAAACAGCACTCGCCTTACACCAGACTCTTTTCGAATGATCATTTGCCATGAGCTGGGACATCTATTTGGAGGCGCTCCAAGAAAGAATGTTCCACCTGAATGGGATGGGCCTGTTGGATCAGATGGGATGAGTTTAATGAGCAGTGAAGGCCAGGCCGATTATTACGCGAGTTCTGCTTGTTTTAAAAGAATGCTCACGCTAGAGAAACAATCTCTCAAAATTGACTTAAAACGTGTTGGCCCCGTTTTAAAAAATAAATGCCAGGCTATCGCCAAGAAAAATGGAAAAGATTTAGAGGCCTGCTTAAGAAGCGCTCTGGGTGGCCTCGATTTTTTAAACTTAGTACGCGACTTCCCTATCTCATGTGAACATGAAGATAAAACAATTGCCCCTCAACTCATCCGCGACTCTTACCCGGACAGACAATGCCGTCTAGACACAATAATTAACGGAACTCTTTGCTCAGAAGTTCTCCCTCTGTCGCTACATCCTTTTGATGATTCAAAAAATACCTGTGCTTCTTTCTATGCTTTAAGACCTAAGTGTTGGTTTCCTTAATTTAAAAAAAATCGCTTCATCGCATTGTAGATTTCTTCCCTCTTGAGAAACGCTCAGTCTGCATTAAGATTTTCTCTTATGCGAAATTCATTCAAAACCCTGACATTCTTTTGTCTTCTCATCCTCTGCGCTTCTTGTTTAAAGCAAACAGAGTCCATTACACCTATCGCGAAGGTGCAAACGCTGGCCGAGTTACAAAGAGAGGCCATGATGATGACAGCTCTCTCGGCCGGAAATTCTGAACTCTCAGAAAATGCTAAATCGACATTAGAGCAAACTAAAGACGCTCCTGATTTGTTTTACCTGCACATAAAATACAACATTAAAGACATGGATGTTTATGAAACGGCCGACATTCCTAATAGCTTTGAAAAATTAAGCAATGCCTTTTTAAAAACGATGGTGAAACTCTTCTTGCGTATAAAAGGTCCACAACGTGTAGAAATCGATCCCATTGAGTTAGATCTTCCAGATTTAAACCTGGATTTCGATGTTGTCAAAAGCATCAAGATCAAACGCGTCTACTTTCAATACAATAAAGAATTTGATCAGTCTGTGAATAACAAGGCCAGCTTTGCTTTCGTTAGTGGTCTTGATTTAAACCGAGTTGGCAGAAATAAATCACTACTTCTCAACTACAAAAAGGCCAATAACCGATGCAACTATAAATGTATTGACTTCACTATTGCTGATGGCAATGTTTTTGATCTTATTAAAAATAACTCTCAGTCTATTATCTTAAGGCCAGCTCTCACAATTGGTGCTCTTCCTAAGATCACTGAACTTCGCATTGATGGACAGATTGATTTGCAAATTGGCTTAAAACTTCCTTTCTAAAAATAAAAAAGCCCTCGCATAACGCGAGGGCCTTTTACCTGAAAGCTTAAACAGCTTGTGGGTATGGATAGTAATCGTCATTATTACACTGATCCCATCCTCCACCTTGATATGAGCGAGAATCCCACTCATTATCGCGGCAGTGTGGGCGCTCTGGTCTGTCGTTATCATCATTGTCATGCCCTTTTGTAGCACAACAGATTAAGATGATCACACCCAGGATAAGAACCAATTTAATTCCCATTCTGCTTCCTGACCAACTTGCTCCTTGAGAGTATCCCCCACTCAGTTTTTCTAGTGCAAAATTTCTTGCTTCATCAGTAGACATTGATTCGTCATTGATTGTTTTAGCAATCTCTCTTACGTCATTCTGCAATTGTTTATCCTTGATTTTAGCCAAGGTAAACTCAACTAATTCTTTATTAGTTAAGCCTTGAGTTTGAAGAGATTGAATCTCTTTTTCAAATCCGTCGACAGTTGTTTTAAAGAACTGCTGATCTTTTTGATCCCACTCAACGTTTAACGAATAATTCATTTCATCGAAAGTTCTTTCTAAAGCTTTGGCCATGGCAGAAGTCTCTTGCACTGGTGCCATTGCGAAAGCATGTGTAAAACTCGTAAGCAGTAACAGGGCAGTAAATTTCTTAAACATAATTCCTCCAAAGAATTTTTATTTACGTTAGAAAAAACTAATATTAATTTTTAGAGGCCGCAAGTTTTTCTAACTAAATTTATTTTTAGTTTTTAAACATAAGTCACTGATTACTTAATTTATTTTCCTAAAGGAGGTGCTATGAAGGAACGCTTATTATTTTTGTTTTTCTTAATTTTCTCTCTTACAACAAGTGTTAAGGCAGAAGTATGGCAGGCCAACCAAGTCTGGAGTGAATATTGGGAGAATGAATATCAAAGATGGGTGAACAAAAATCTCACCACACAAATTTTTAAAGATGGAAAAACTATTCTGACTGGTCTTCCTACTGATTGCGCTGATGCTTTATATGCTATTCGCATTCTCTTTTCTTACGAGCACTCTCTTCCTTTTGTTATCAATGCTCCTGAAGTTCTTTCATCGCAAATGAAAACATTCGGCAATGACACTTCAATGTTCGACTCTATTAGTGATGAGAAAAAACGCGTGCGCGCTTTTATTAATTATATCGGCGATGAAGTTGGGGCCTACAATCTTCAAAAAGATACATTTCCAGTAAAGATCAAAGAAATCAATTCAGGCATTATCTATATTGTAGAATGGCAACTCTTAGGAATGGGGAAATACAATCAACACTCTTATATGATCAAAGGTTTTGATCCTGATCATGAGCTCATCTACTACTATTCAGACGCTCCTAGAAAAGTCAGAACACTTGAAGTGAATGTGAAATACCCTCGTTTTGAATTTGGTTACGCTCCTTATGGGTATAGAAGATGGAAGTGGCCTTCCCACCTCTTGATTCCAGAGAATCAAATTCCTTCTGAAGCTGGATACAGTCGTGAGCAGTACGAACTTGTCGCTCGCGTAGGTAAGAAGCAGATACTAAAAGAAATCAGAGATATTCTTAGAAATTAGCTCTCCCTATCATTGGGCACCCCAACCTTGATAGAGCCTTAAGGTTCTGTATTTATTATAGCTGGGGTGTTTCACTCTCATAAATTGCGATAAGAAGTGTTTATGAAAACAAAACTCATCATCACAACACTATGTTCGTCACTCATGTTTAACCTCATTGCTAGTGAGATTACACCACTTCTTGCGAGTGACTCTCCTTATAGGAATTTAAGGGAAGGAAATTCCCATCTCATCACATCTCATAAAGAAGATGATGTTGTGAGACTGTATAAAGACACTCATGCGATAGAGTCGTTAAGAAAAATTATTAATGATAAAACGATTAACCGTTGTGCGACTAAAGTTGTAAGTGAGATTCAAAAAGAACTCTCGCTTTCTTCTGAGGACGAAACAGAGCTGGCGATTTTAGGACTACGCCTGGATGATTCAATAGATGACATTGCTGCCGGGATTTTAATCAAAGCGGCCGATTCAAATTTTCTTTCTCACCCAATCGCGAAAAATGACCTGACGACCGAAGAAGAAACGAAGGCCTTAGATATCTACAAAACCAAGATCACTGATCTTCAGAATAAAACTCTTTGCAGCGAAGACACTTATAGAACGTTAGTTGGAAAATTAAATGAAGCTTCATATAAGTTCATCAAAAACCTAAAACATTTAAATAAGCTTGCGCTTGATAAGAAGATCATCAAAGAAAATGATTTTAAAACTCTTGAGCGCATGAGAGCAAAAAAGGTTCATGAGTGGCCAATCACTCTATCGAGCTATAGAAACGCACTGGATACAGTTGCCAAAAACTTCCCTACAAGAAAAAAAGAATCGGCCAAATTAGTCACAGATGCGGGACGCTTTAAAAATAAAACATCATTAAGACAAGGCCTTTACGAGAAGTTTAATGCCACTCAAATCATTCTTCTGGCCAATGTTGTAAAGTCTCTTAAGAAAAGACTAGAAGCTAAAGACATCACCATTCACATTAATTATGTGGATCAGGAACCTGAGATTATCAATCTTTCTCCGATGGAGAAATTTAGATTCATTCTTAAACTTTTAAGAAAAGAACTCGCTCTTATCAATAACAGTACGATGATCAATGGAAGACAAGCAACCTTCCTGGATATTATCACTGCTGCTTATGAAGTCGGTTATATTAGTGCTGATGAAATTGATCAGTTTGCGGCCTTAGAAGAAATCTGGAACCCGAAAAAAACCACGAAAGAAAAAGTCATGGTTTGGGTCAAGCTTTTTGGTGGAGTGGCCTCAGTGCTTCTTCCTCCTCCGTTTGGCTTTCTTTCGGTCATGGCGATTATGCTCATTGACCAACAAGTTTCAGAAGCACCAGTAAACCCGGACTCAGATTTTAACTTAATGTAGGACAACGATATGAAAACGCTTTTAACCCTTTTCCTTCTGGTTTTTACCCTTCACGCTCATGCTTCAGACATTTTGAAGCGCGCAGTTGTCCGCGATGACAACTTCAATGCCGTCATTAAAGACGTCAAACTGGATAACTTAACCAGCGATGAGGCCTTTGAAGGAAAATACTTCAAGATCGTTAAAGGAAAAGATAACGAAGCTGTGCGCTTTGATGACACTGAAGATATGCAGTTAAGAGCGGCGACAACTTATTACCATCTAAATAAAGCACGCCAATACTTTGTCGACACTGCAAAGTCAGATTATGTTAAAAACCTTCCACAAATTATTGTGAGAGTAGAGCTCATTAACGTCTTCAATGAGATTGGCCATTTTGCCAATGATAATTTAAACCCACAATTCAACAACGCCCTGACAGTTCCCGCTGGGAAAGGATATCCTCCAAAAAACATTCCTCCCTGGAATATTGAAATCTGGTTTAGGCCATCAAAAGAAATCAACATAAAGGACTTTCAAGGAAGTGTTGAGCGTCCAAGTGTGAAAGGGGCGATCATTGATTTTAGAAATCAAACCCATATGACAAACTTCAGGCAGTTTATGACTGAGCTACTTTCAGGTGGCTCAATCTCTGATCCTAGTAGTGTTATGAGATTAGTTGGGAGCAGTCTCTTAATTGAAGCTGTTTATCAGAGTTCAGATATTGCTTCAGAATTTTTCTCGCGCAAGATCTACCGTCTCGACTCGGCCCTTGTTCCAGAAATCATCTACCATGAATTTTCGCATGTTGCTTTAAGTAACCACATGGAGCTTTCACATTCAACTCCCGTCAACGAAGGGATGGCCGATTATTTTGCTGGAAAGATCGCCAATAGCAAAAAGCTTGCACTTAAAATTAAAGAGTACAACCTTTTTAATGGCAAGAAGGTTCAAAGAAAGCAGCAGTACAACCTGGCCTTTGAGCGCGGTGAATACGCCAATGCGGACTTCGTCTTTGGCCTTCTGTGGAATATTGGAGTGACGGTTGGTGAAGATGTAGAAATTCCTTTTATGAACAATCTGGCCGGAAAGCTTCATACCAATGCTAATATCCGCGAAGATTTAATTCAGGCATCATTGGATGCGTGTAAAGAAAGTTGTAAGAAGCCTTCGACGGATCAGTTGAAGCTTTATACGTTTTATCATAAGAAGAATTTATAATTTAGTGTAATCTTCCTCACCTGTTGTAAAGCTAAAGGTCAATGCAGTTTCGTTGACCTTTAGGCCTGCATTGCTTTTTCCTTTCAGACAGGCACTTCCCGCCTTCACAGAGAGGGTGTCAAAATCAATTCTTCCATTTGCCGCCCTATAGGTTCCGCTTGAATCACACTCATTGCTGACAAAAGAGCAGTCTTTTTTAAACTCAATATAAGTTTCATCAGACTTGGCCTTCCATTTTCCAATCAATGGACTCTTCTCACAGGAAACCTGAGCCGTCGATCTCTCAACATTCGATGTCTCTTTCTTGCTGCAAGCAACACTCAAAAGAATCAAAACAAAAATCTTTAAAGAAGTTTTCATAAGTAAGCCCTCATTTAACTGATTAGTGGGTCATACTTAAAAATCGGATTTTTTATTTATAACTAAACAAAATATTCGTTCAAGAATAGATCTAGATTATTTTTTTAACTTCATCGTCGGCTTCAGATCAAAATAATAACATAGTGCAATCATCAACAAGAACAAAATGAAAGCAATCGCCGCGATCGCTATCTCTTTCATCAGGATGAAGAGAATGATGAGCAACATGTAGGGAGTAAGGAAATTGATAATGAAAGAACGGTAGTACGATCGTTTTACTGCTTTGATGGTGTCGACATCACTCTCATCACCAAGCATGTTGTAACTTTTAAAAGCAAAAAAACCGTGAACGATATTACCAATGATCAACAGGCCTATGACTATCGCAAACCATTTGTATTCCAGGATTTTCAAATAGAGATCGTTCTGAAACATTTTATAAAACATGCACAACGCTGCAATCGCACTACAGAGAGAAGCAAAGAGATATGACCTCTTTTCCCTGGCGACCAGCATTTGAGAACGCGTGTTTTTCATGGATAAAACTCGAAGTCACAATGGCACCATCCCCTCAGTGTCTAAACACATTCACAAAAAAATGTTAACCGAGGCAAACGGTATTTAAATAATTCCTCTATCGGATGCTTTTCTTAACTCCTTGAATTTAATTTTTCCGAATAATTCGCTCTTATGAAAATTGCCCCCATCAAGATTTTTTGCCGTAGTTCGATAACATTTTGAATACGGAAAAAATTTTTACCCAATGTTTTTAAGACCTGGATCTAAGCAATTTTTTATTTATTAACTTTTCAACAAGGACGAAGCATTTGAAGAAGAAATTATTGACGACACTGTGCTTGTTCTCTTCTGTCACGGCGTTTGCTGCTGACAACCTCGTGACCAATCCTGGTTTCGAGTCAAGCCTTACCAACTGGACTAAGTCTGGGTCGTTTTCTGCAGTAAAAACCGCTCAAAGCGGGCTGTATGCGGCCAGAGGTGGTACAGCTGTAGGAACTCTTACACAAGATGTAATGAGTAAATTGACGATCGGCGGGCGCTATACTTTGAGCTTCTATGGAAAGCTGGACTCAATGGGAGTCTCTTCTATGGTTAGCATCAGGTTTAAGAACTCGCGCGGAGGGATCCTACAAGAGAGCAGAATGATTGTTGGTTCTACAGCGTGGAAACAATACTCTACAACCTTTACTGTACCGGCAAACTCAACTGTTGCAGAAATCTATGTTATCAAAGAGGCCGGAGCTTCCTCTTACATGTATGTCGATGCATTCTCACTGGTAAGCCTGGATGTAGCGACAAGACCTGTTAATAGCGCTCCTGCAGTTTTAAGCACACAATCTATCTCTACTAACGAAGACACTCCTGTCACTTTCAACTTAAATGCTGGAACTGATGCTGAAGGAAATGCTCTGACTTATGTAAAAGTGTCAGATCCAGCCAGCGGGTCACTTTCTTGCGACGGTGGAGCTTCACGCACTTGTACCTATACTCCAGCAGCAAACTTTAATGGTCAGGTAACTTTCACTTATAAAGTCAATGATGGGTCTCTTGATTCAAACATCGCAACAGGAACAATCACTGTTAACCCAGTGAACGATCTACCGGTTCTTCCGGAAGCTCAGTCAGTTTCAACTGCGGCCAATACAGCTGTCTCTTTCAAGCTTAATGATGCTGTTGATATCGATAGCACAAACATCACTTATAGTATCGTTTCAAAACCAGCAAGTGGAACAGTGACATGTACAGGACAAAACTGTACTTACACTCCCGCTTCAGGTTTTAGTGGAACAACGTCATTTACTTATAAAGCAAACGATGGCGTTGGTGATTCAAATGTAGCAACTGTCACTGTGACGGTAATAGCTGCAGCTAACCGCGCTCCAGTTCTTCCTTCATCTCAAGCTGTTGCAACTGATTACAACAAAGCTGTTAGTTTCAGCCTTAACGCTGGTACTGATGCTGATGGAAACGCGCTGACTTACTCAATCGTTTCTCTACCTGCAAACGGAACTCTTTCATGCTCTGCCCTTTCATGTGCATTCACTCCTGCTTCAGGATTTAGTGGAACGACATCATTTACTTATAAAGCAAATGATGGAAAAGCAGACTCAAACGTAGCGACTGTCACAATCACTGTGGCCTCTGCTCCAGTTGTAGTTCCTGATCCAGACCCAGTCCCTGCTCCATCAACAGGATACATTCCTCTTGGTGTTGGTGGCGGTGGAGCGATGAGTGGTGTTTCAATCAGCCCTTACTCTAACCTATGGTTCGTAGGAACAGATATGGGAACTCTCTTTAAGTCAACTGACTTAGGTAAGAGCTGGAATGCAGTTAATCACTTCCAGGCCGTTTTTGATTCTGACTTAACAAAAGCTGTAAGCGTTGGTTTCTCAGCTGACGGTGTAACAGTTTTCCATGCTTCTGCCGGGATCAATCCTAAGAGAAGTACTGATGCCGGTGAAACATTCACGGCCATCAATATGGGTCTAGCATCTGGTGAAGTTATTAAATACTTCTATTCTGATAGCTCAAATGCCAACATCATGTATGCTGGTACGACAAAAGGTCTTCTAAGAACAACGAACAAAGGGACATCTTGGACGAGAGTAAACTCAGAAGAAGCTGTGGGAACATTCATTGACCACAACACTAACGGGAAAGTTTACCACGCAACTAAAACAAAAGTTCTTGTTTCTGGCGATGACGGTGTCACGTTCTCTACTTACTACACTCCATCAGCTGGCTCAGTAAGACTTTTTGCCGGTGGATCTGATGCCAGCGGTGTGACTCTTGCGATGTCAGACAGCGATGGATCAAATGCTTGTTCATGGGCAGGAAAATACCTGAACGACTGGGGACAAACATCAATCGACCAAACATACGCGGCCTGTGGTTTCGTATGGGTTTCTAAAAATGGTGGGGCTTTCACTAAAAACGCTCAACCTGTTGGTGACCATTTAAAGATGGCGGAAAACGACTCAACAACAATCTATACGACTGGTGGTAGAGCATGGATTCGTCAGTACGGTACAAAAGTTCACGTCTCTAAAGACAAAGGACAGACATGGGGATTAAAACTGAACCAGATCGACTACGATGTTGTTCCGTATGCTCCATGGTCAAAAGATAAAATTGAATACTCTGCCGTAGCTCTTGATGTTGGATGGTGGGATTCAGGATACGAAAGCTTTGCTATTAACCAAAGAAACTCTGCGGTCGTAGCTGGCTCTGGATACTTCTTCCTTCACTCTTCTCTAAACACTGGGGATAACTGGTTAGCAGCTTTCACAAAGTATGCTGATGCAGGAACTCCAACAGCAGGTAAAAAATGGATCACAAGAGGTCTTGAAGTTATCTCTGTTTATAAAATGAAATTCCACCCGACGAACTCGAATCTTCTATACGGAGCTTCAGCTGATATCGGTGGTGTTGTTTCTGAGGATCATGGGGCAAGTTTTAGAATCCCATCTCACCAGTACAACAGTTTCTATGACTATGCTTTTGACCCTGCTGATGACTTAGTTGTTTACTCTGCTGCCGGCTCTCTTCATGATTTCCCGAACGAGTGGCACGCAAACGCTGTAACTGGTAACGGTGGTATCTATAAGTCTGTTGATAGAGGTAGAAGCTGGAAGCGTTTAACTCCAGTAGACACGAACTACAACCGTCAGTTCCTATCTGTTGGTTACGATGCGAAAAACGATGTTATCTACGGTGGTACTCACGAAACTGGTATCGCAGTCTCTTACAACGATGGGGCAAGCTGGGCCTACCTGAACACTGGTCTTCCAGCAGGAAATAAAATCATTCCTCAAATCGAAGTAGACCCGAACACTGGTAACGTCTACGCTCTATTAACTGGAGATGCTCCAACGTTCTCAAACCAACCATACACAGGGATCTATTTCCTTGATGTGGTAAACGGTTCAAAAACATGGAAGCTTCTAAGAGGAACTGTTAACTATCCTAAAGACGCTGATGCTGGATACAAGCTATGGTACTACCCTACAGCGTTCGCTATCGATTGGAGCAATCCAAGCACAATCTGGATGGTTGACTACGAGAACAAAGGAAATTGGTTAATGACTGGTGCCTGGAAAACAACTGACGGTGGTAACACTTGGAACAGAATGAAACAAGTCACTCACGCTACTGATATTAAGATCGACCCAAAAAATCCTAACCAGGTTCACGTTTCAGGTTACTATGACCTGACAGGTGGATGGGGTAACGGTGGTATGCTCTACACAAAAGATGGTGGTGCGACATGGTCTAAAAACGCTCTTCCTCCATTACAAAGAAATGCGAGAAGTGTGACTCTTGATCCAAAAGACTCAAGCAAGATCTACTACTCATATTTTGGTGGCGGTATCCTATACGGTGCGAACCCAGCTAAATAAGAAGTCTAACGAACCTTACAGGGCCCACTTCGGTGGGCCTTTTTTTTTGCCCCATTTGGGGAATTGTTGAACAAAACTCTCTCTAAAATCCTCATTTATTTTGGTCGCTCTCTTGCAATACAGGAACGCAGTACGTGTTCTTTAAAAAGGAGTTCAATATGACAGGCCACCATGGGGAAAGTGTTTCGCTTTGGTTTCAAAACGCTGCAATGCCAGAACGTATTGCGCTCAAAGAAGATTTTAAGACCGATGTCTGCATTATAGGAGGAGGAATTGCTGGACTCACAACAGCTTACCTTTTGCAAAAAGAAGGAAAACGCGTTTGCCTGTTAGAGGCTTCGGACTTAGCTAGTGGCCAGTCGGGAAGAACCACCGCCCACTTCACTCATGCATTAGATGACCGCTTTTATCTCATTGAAAAATACCATGGCGAAGAAGGACTCAAGCTTGCCATTCAAAGTCATAGCGAGGCCATTGCCAAAGTCGAAGAGATTGTGCGAAACGAACATATAGAATGCGACTTAAAACGTGTGAGTGGTTATCTCTTTGCAGAAGGAGACAAGCGCGAAGACATTCTGGAGCGCGAATTCGAAGCGGCCCATCGTGGAGGTCTAATTGATGTCACCATTTCTTCCACCTCTCCTTTTCCCAATATCCAAACTGGCCCATGCCTGCACTTTCCCCGCCAGGTAAAACTGCATCCAATAAAATACCTGAAGGCCCTAACCGAAATCATCCTAAGAGATGGTGGCCATATTTTTACCAACACTCCGGTAGTTGAAGTTCAAGGCGGAGAAAATTCTTTTGTTAAAACCAAAGACAACTATCGTATCTTTTGTGACAACATCGTCGTCGCCACTAACACTCCCATTAACGACATGGTGGCGATTCACACGAAGCAGGCCCCTTACCGAAGCTACGTTTTAGGTTTTAAAGTTCCTAAAAAATCTTATCCTGATATTTTATTGTGGGACACACTCGATCCCTACCATTATGTGCGTCTTTATGAACGAGAGAACTTCGATGTTCTGATAGTTGGAGGCGAAGATCACAAGACAGGGCAAAATGCTGAGCCAAAAAGTTGTTACCAACGCCTAGAGGCCTGGGCGAGAAGAAAATTTCCACTCGTTGAAGAAACTCTTTATCAGTGGTCAGGGCAAGTGATGGAGCCTGTTGATGGACTCGCCTACCTGGGACACAACCCAATGGATGAAAAAAATGTTTATATCATCACCGGTGACTCAGGAAATGGAATGACCCATTGTACGGTGGGAGCAATGCTTATTACAGACAAAATCATGGAGCGAGAAAATGAATGGGAGAAACTTTACACTCCTTCTCGCATTTCATTGAGTGCAACTAAAAATTATGTTCAGGAAAACGCTAACGTGGCCTTACAATACGCCGACTGGATCAATACATCTTTTCAGGCGGATCTCGATCAACTTCCAGAAGATGAGGGAGTCGTTTTTAGAGATGGAACAAAAATGGTGGCTGCCTATAAAAACATCAATGGCGAAATGGAATACATGAGTGCTGTCTGTCCTCACCTTGCCGGAATTGTCTCTTGGAATGGGGCCGAAAAATCGTGGGACTGCCCGTGCCATGGTTCGCGCTTTGATTGCCATGGGAAAGTGATTGAAGGGCCGGCCATCAGTGACTTAAAAAGATCTAATTATCACAGAGAGGGAGAAAAACGCATTTTTGAGAAGGATCTCCAGGGGCGTTTTGATAAGAACGCGGTGGAATAATGATTAAAGCCTTTTCATCACCATTTTTAAAGCATGGGACATGGAAGGGCTTTCAATAAAATTTTCATGGGCCCCTTCAATTTCAATTGTGTCGATTTTCCCATTGATCACACTTCTCCACCCAAGATAAGGATCTGCATACCATCCCTGGTGTGCTTTAGGTGCACGTATTAAAGTGATATTGCCTTCAAAGATTTGAGGAGTGTAACTTCTTAAGGCCACATAGTTTTTGGCCTCAATGCTAAAGTACCTTACACTATGAGGAATAGAGGCCTTAGTAAAAAGATAAAACTTTACCTTCATATAATTGATGGTCTTATGAAATTTAAAGATCATAGAATTCTTGGTACGCTTTAAAAGATTTACTTTCACATTTCCATAAGTTTTAAAATCCACATTGGGTCCAATTGTATCAAACATAAGAAGGGATTTAATTTCTTCACCTTGTCTCTTGAGTTGAATCGCGGCCTCTAAAGCAATCATTCCCCCCATCGAACCTCCCGCCAGAATGTAGGGGCCTTTAGGCTGAATCTTTTTTATCTCTTCAATATAAATACGGGCCATCTCCGGGATTGATTCAACAATATCATCTTCTCCGTTTACTCCACGCGCCTGTATTCCATAAAAAGCACGGCTTCCTACACAATCGGCAAGTCGGTAGTAATTGAGAACATTTCCACCTACTCCATGGAAACAAAATACGGCTTCACAGTGGCTCTCGGCCGGTTTGATCGTCACTACACATTTTAAATTGGCCAGGTCTTGATTCTTTTTCCTGATCCCCTCTTCCACAATCTCACTTAGGGTTCGGATGTTTGTTGATTCAAATAAAGAAGCAAGTGGAAGATTTAAATTAAACTTTTCATTGATGGCACCAAAAATTTCAATGGCCGAAAGAGAATGTCCACCTAAATTAAAAAAGTTCTCATCAATATCAATATCTTCATGTCCCAAAACCTGAGACCAGATGTTCCTTATCTCTTCAATGATGTGAGAAGAAGTTGAAAGCTCTTCCTTAACAACTGTCTGTCCCAGTGATTCATTGAGCTGTTTTTTATCAATCTTTCCATTCATTGTTTTAGGAAGATCCGGCAATAGAATAATTTTAGCTGGCACCATATAATGAGGAAGCGAATTTTTTAAATGCTTCTTCATTGCATTTTCATCATATTCATCGCTGGCCACAGCATAGACCACAATTTTTTGGTTATGAACTTTTACGGCACATTCATGGATACAAGACATATCCATGACTCTTGTTTCAATCTCACCCAGCTCAATCCGAAAGCCTCTAATTTTAACCTGATCATCACTTCGACCGAGGCATTCGACTTCACCGTTTGGTTCAAACCTCGCCATATCGCCAGTGTTGTACATCAATTCATCAGGACGAAAAGGGTTGGCAACAAAGCGTTTTTGAGTTTGCTCAAGATCTTTAATGTAGCCTTTAGCAACTCCCAGTCCACCAATAAAAAGTTCTCCCTCAACTCCTACCGGACAAGGTTCGCCCTGCTCGTTAAGGATATAAAGACAAGTGTTATCAATCGGACGCCCTACCAGAATTTTGCGCTCTTGGGCCGAAATCTTTTTAACTGTTGACCATACAGTCGTCTCTGTTGGCCCATACATATTCCAAAGCTCTTTTATCTTTGGTAAAAGTTTTAAGGCCAGGTCTCGAGGCATCGCCTCTCCTCCGCAAAGAACTTTAAGCTTACGGCTTCCTTTCCATTCAGAAGCAAGCAGAAGTCTCCAGGTCATTGGAGTCGCCTGCATGCAGGTAATCTCTTCTTGTCGGATCACCTGAGCTAAAAGCTCGCCGTTAACAACTTCCATTTCATTACCAATATACACACTCGCTTCGCTAATAAGCGGGAGAAAAAGCTCCAGAACAGAAATATCAAAACTAAACGTTGTGACTGAAAGAAGCTTGTCATCTTCATGAAGTCCTGGCTCTTTTTTCATTGAGAGAAGAAAATTTAGAACATTCTTATGAGTGACCTCTACTCCTTTTGGTTTGCCGGTGCTTCCTGAAGTAAAGAGAATATAACAAGTCGACTCAAGATCCACATTCTCTGAATAAAACTCACTTTCTTCAAAGCTTTCTTTGAAAATATCTTCATAGATAAGAGTGTTTTGTGCACAAGAAAAACGATCGAGTAAAATCTTTTCAGTCACTAGGGCCTTAATACCGGACCTTTCCATCATGTAACTTAGGCGTTCATCAGGAAAGCCCGGGTCCAGCGGCACGTAAGCAGCTCCGTTTTTTAAAACGGCCAGTAAAGAAACCAGCATTTTCTCATTTCGTTGGGTGCTTACTCCGACAAAGTCGCCTTTTTTGACACCTTCTCTTTTTAACTTCAGGGCCAAATGATTTGCTCTTTGATCAAGTTCTCCATAAGTCATAGACGTATACTGCGTTTTCAGTGCAGGTCTGGATGGAGTTGTCCTGGCGTGTTCTTCAAAGAGCTGATAAAAAGGCACTCTTCCTGAGAAAGAATCATAGACTCTTTGATCCAGCTCAATATACTGGCGGGAGTCTTCTGGACTTTTTACTCCCAACTCTTTTAACAGTAATGATTCATCTGCAACGATCTTCTCCAAAAGATCAGTAAACTCGCGTGCCATGCGGGCCATTGTCTCTTCTTTGTAAAGATCTTTTCGGTATTCAATAACCCCTTCAACTTTTTCGCGGGATTTATAAAGATAAAAATCCACTTCTGTATGGACAGAGTAACGCTCAACTTTTACCTGGGAAAGCTGCTTTTCTTTAAACACATCCAACTCTTTAGTCACATCGAGATAAATAAAGAGCGTCTGAAAAAGTGGAGTTCTTCCCGGATCATTTTCAATTTTTGCTGTTTTTAAAATGACATCCAAAGGTACACTCTGGTTATAGAAGGCCTGTTTTAGAGACTCGAGAGTCAAACCTAAATTATCCTTAAAACTCTTTTGGGCATCCAATTTCGTTCGAATTGGCAGCGTATTGATAAAGTATCCAAAAGTCTTACGGCTTTCGCGGTGGAGTCTGCCATGAACAGGAGTTCCAACAATCAGCTCACAATCCCCTGAAAGCTTGGCCAAAAGCACGTTATAGACAGCAAAAAAGACATTATAAAGCGAGATATGTTTCTTTTGGACATAGTCTTCCAGCTTCTCCAGTAGTCTGGTACTTAATTCAAAATAAAGAGTGCCTGAACGGTTATCTATTTTTTCAGGGCGTGGATAGTCCGTTTCTAAATTGAGAACAGGTAGACTCCCCTCCAGAAGGTTTTTCCAGGATGCTTTTTGCTCCTGAAAGTCGGCCATTTCCATCATGGCCAGTTCGCGAACTGCATGCTCTTTGTAGCTCATCCCTAAGGACGGGAGTGCAGGTCTGAGTCCTTTCTCTAAAGCTTCATAGGATTCAATAAACTCATGAAAGAAATATGTATTACTCAGTCCATCCCAGACAATGTGATGAACCAGGAAAAAGAAGACAAAATCCGAAGGTCCAAGACGATAGAACTTTACCTTCATGAGAGGAGCTTCTGTTAAATTAAAAACATGCTTCATCTCTTTTTGGATATCTTCTTTTAACTCACTTTCTTTGATATCAAAAAAATCAAAATGAAAAATGTATTCAGGAATGACTTCCTGAAAAGTCACTCCTTGCTCAACTTTAAAGCGAGTGCGTAGCGACTCCTGCCTTTGGACAATTAAGTTGATCGCATCGTTTAAAATCTTAATATCCAGAGGTCTCTTAATTCTAATGGCCGTCGAAATATTATGAGTGATCGAATCAGGATAAAGAACATTAAGTCCCCAAACTTGTTTTTGATTTAAAGTCAGAGGATAAAGACCTCTCTCTTTATATTCACTGACATTTACAACCGTCGCCGTTTTTTGCTTATCCAAAATAACAATAGCAAGTTGTTTGATTGTTGGTGCTTCCACCAAGTCTTTCATGTTGAGCTTAATTCCAAACGTCTCTTCAATGTCGCTTAATAAGTCGATCGCCATGAGGGAGTGACCGCCGAGTGCAAAGAAATTTTGATCGTTCTCTAGAGAGTCCAATTGCAGGACTTTTTTCCAGAGAAGATTAAGGCCTTCGTGAATGTGGAGAAGGGTATTCTTGTTCAATTAATATCCTCTTAAAACACAGTCCTATCGGAATAATTCATATCGTCTTTAATTCCTGAGCGCTATACTTTTTTATCAAAAAAGACGATGATATAGACATGCATTCTTCAATCAAAAGACTATCTCAAGATCATTGGCCACTGTTCCTTCTAAGTAATATTACTTCCGTTATAAATTTGATACTTCCCATTATTCTGGTGCGTCTATTTTCCCCGGAAGATATGGGTTTATATAAGACTTTTTTTCTCTATTTATCCTTGATTCCGTTTCTTACAATGGCCGGCGGACCGGTGAATTCTATTTATTTTTGGATAGGAAAAAAAGAAGATGAAAGAATGGAGTATATCAAGGCAAGTTGGAGTGCGACTCTCTTCTTATCCTCTTTGATTTTAATCCCAGGCTTCATCGCCGCTTTTTTCTTTCATCACTACTTCACCCTATCCATGCCAGCTCTTTTGATTCTTGTCGTGACAGGCTTTCTTGTTTGTCCCGCCGGTCATTTTAGCGAAGTCTGCATTGCTCGCGGTGAAAATGTTCTAGGGGCAGCTCTGGCAATGTTTTTTGAAGTGATCAAGACCGCAGGATTTCTCTTCATTGCCTGGAAATACCAGGATATTGATCTTCTCTTTCGCTTTTATTTTTTTATGATGAGTGGAAGTTTTGTCTTTATGACATACCTGGGGTACCGAGATGGCAGCCTTTCCTTTGAAATCAATCAAGAAAGAATCAAAGAGATATTAAAATACTCTCTGCCTATTTCTCTTTCGGCCTTTTTTATTTTTATTATTGATAAGGCCGATCAATTGATCATTACCACTCTGACAAGTGCAGAAGCTTTTGCATTTTATTCACTGGGGTGTTTAGTTATTCCTCCCCTTTACCTGTTAGAAACATCGGTTCAAAAAAATCTCATTCCCAAACTTGCTCATGCCTACACAGAAAAACATTTGCTCAATATGGCCCATCACTACAAGAAAGGTATTGGCGATATCGCTTACTTGGTCATTCCTGCTGTCTTTGGCCTCTTTTTTTATGCCTCTCCCATTACAGAGCTTCTTTATACAAAAACTTATTTGCCATCGGCCGTTTATCTCCAGGTCTTTGCTTTAAGTTACCTACTTCTTTTGATTCCTCACGACTCAGTTTTAAGGGCCACGGGCGAAACGAAAGTTATTATGAAAGTCTATTTTTGGCTTACACCTTTTTCTATTCTCTTTATTTTTTTGGCCGCAAAATACATGGATTTAAGAACGACTCTTTTGATTAGCATAGTCATTAAAGTACTTCCCAAGCTCTACTGTTTTTCACTCTCAGCAAAACTGATGAAAACACCTATCAAAGAGCTGATTCCTTTTAAAAGACTTAGTCAATTCGTCGGACTCTCCGCTCTTTTAACTCTTATTAGCTTTGCTTCCAAAAATCTTTTTACTAACGAACTTCAATGGTTCTTGGTTACGGCCCCGCTCTTTGCGCTCCTTTATTTGGGCCTTTTCATTTTTAAACACCTACGAAATAGTGCGTAGTTTTCTTTTCATCGCCCGATGTTTTGAGTATTCTTTTGAAGACCTAGTCGAACCCGCTTTAAAGGAGCTCTTCAATGACAAGACTAACACTACAAGGTAATTACATTCACAGCCGCGGCACTCTTCCAGATGCTGGAGACCTTGCCCACGATTTCACAATGGTAAAAACAGACTTAAGTGAAGTAAGCCTGTCATCATTCAAAGAAAAATATAAATTACTTAACATCTTCCCGAGTATTGACACTGGAACATGTGCGATGAGCGTTCGCACGTTTAATAAAAATGCAGCAGAGTTAGGCAACGTTGCAGTTATCAATCTTTCAATGGATCTACCTTTTGCTCAAAAGAGATTTTGTGCAGCTGAGGGAATCAACAATGTCACTGTTGCTTCACTTTTTAGATCAGATTTTTTTAAGCATTACCCATTAGACATCATTGATGGCCCTCTAAAAGGTCTTGCTTCTCGTGTGGTTATTATCATCAACGAGAAAAACGAAATCATCTACACGGAGCAAGTTCCAGAAATCGCCAACGAGCCAAATTACGCTGAAGCGATGGTTGCTCTTAATTCTTAAACTGTTTAAAAGCTAAACACCCGTCAGGATAAGCTCACTCTTATCCTGGCGAAGTCCTTGAAAAGGGGTCTTTATTTTAGGCCCTTCCCTTGCAAATTCTCCCTGCATGAAAACACTCATCCTGGCCCTATCCATGATCCTGGCCCTGAACTCATATGCCTATGAGTCTGACCAGCATACCGTTCCGAAAGAGGAATTGGCGGACGTCGGTGTGGATATTTCCAGCTTTATCTACGGCCAAACGAAGCTAGCGGTAGATAAATTAAATCTCGATTTAAGAGAGCTTCCAGCTAAAATTGAAGAGACAAAAAAACGCCTTCAATCACAAGAAGCTTTAGAAAAACCATTATTAAGACGCGAACTCAAAAAGAAACTCGCTCATGATGAAGCACGCCTCGCCTCGATTCAAACCGATGCCGGAGTTGTCGCTGCAGTTTATGATGAACTTGGTGGAACCTTCACATGGGAAGACCAAAGAGATGGTGTGTTTGGTTTGCCACTTTCCATTATCCCTTATCCGGATAATAAAAAAGACAACAAACCTATTACTTATCTTCCAGGAAAATTAAAAACTATCTATTCTTTTTCCGGCTTTCATAGAATCATCTCTCCTTCATACTTTGTTTTTTGCTCAAGCCTAAAAATGTATGGCGTGTACTTAGGTGTCGATAAATTAGGTCACATGTTCAATCAAGGTTACGAGTACTATGTGCTTTATCACAAAGCTCTAAGCGAAAAAAAATCGGCCAGCGAGGCCATGAAAGCAGTTATTGACTGGGGCGAAGAAACAGAAAATGGTATGTACGGAATGGTCGTTGATGGAGTTTATTCAAACGGCGACCTGGCGGCCAATTTCGGCGGGTTCCATTTTTACGAAAACCTGCTTAACCCTATTACGTTAGACGATGAAACCTTGGCCCCACTTTTAAAGATTAATGAAGACCACTCTGTGAGCTTTAATAACGAGCGACAGGTGGCGCCTGAGAACTTACTAAGGCCTGTCATCACAGACCACTTAAATGAGGCGATTAACCCTTCTCATTTTGAAAGACCACAAAGAAAAATTATTAAGAAGGCCATTAAAAACAGATGCGAGGGCATTCTTCGTTTTTACGATATTAAATCCGCCCAGGAAATTCAGGAAAAAACCGATAGTTTAAAAAGCTGGCATGGAAAAGAGTATGGTCACAGATCAGACGATCTGCTTAAAATTGACGAGCTTTGTTTCTAAAAAATTAAGAATTAAACGCAGTACTTTTCCACGATATCGATGATCTCATAGATATCAAGCGGCTTTTTAAGATAAGCGCGGGCGTTTACACGTTGTTGGTTCTCTCTAATATGTCCGTCGGCAGACATCACAACAACTGGCAGGTGAGCTATTTTAGGGTCTGCTTCTTTTTCAGCGCAGAATTGGAAACCGTCTTTAATCGGCATCATTAAATCAAGAAGAATAAGGTTGGGAAGATCTGATGCCTGAGAGAGTTTTTCCAGGCCTACTTGTCCATTTTCAGCGAAGAGAACTTCATAACCTTCACCTTCAAGAAGTTCAACCAATGTTTCACGGATGTCTTGATCGTCTTCAACTAGTAAGATCTTTTTATTAACCATTTTTTCTCTCTCCTTCCTATGAGGTTCACTCAATTTACATCCTGTGAAATAACTGAGCGTAATGCATATGATAATTGGAATTACCACATGCTAAGGATACATATTAATTTTAACCTAAAATTGAGGATAAATCACTATCTAAGGGGAATCTTTGATGAGTTCCCCAATTTCCTTAAGGTTACGTCTAGAGAATGAAATCTCTGCAAGGATTTGTGGCCGACTGATCATATTGCTTTAGTTCTTTTTGCTTGCTCTTATAGTACGCATCATAGGCCTTACTTGCTTCTTGAGAAATAGCACTTGCCACAGAATAACCTACTTTTTGATCGGTTTTTAGCTCATCAAAAATGTTTCTTTGCTCAAGATACTGAGGATTGTCTCTTATCAGTTTCGCTTTTTCGATCCTGGCCGCGCGATAAAAATCGCGAAGATTCTCCAGGTTCTCTCTCCTGGCAGGTGTCAGATTTGTATTTTCTAAATCCTTTGTTTTTCCGGCAATCAATTGATCGTAATCAGTGCTTAAAACTTCGCGATGAGTGTAAGTTGTTCCCTTTTTATAATAATCAGTCGTGATCGTGATTTTGGTCTCAAGCCCTGCAAGATCAAGCCTTCTTAATTTCGCAAAATAATTATCTTGAGTTTTTTTATACTCATCTATTTTCTTTTTTAAATCAGTCAGGTCCACTGTCTTTACCAGACGAGGCTTAGAGCTAAAGAGAGTTTTCTTTTCAATCTGATTCATCTCTTCAATCAAGTTCAATACTTTTTTAAGGGAATCATAGTGAGCTTCTCTTCTGCAGATCAATTCATCTGTCATATTGTCTTTAATGTAATCATCAATTTTATCTAAGGCCATACCACGGTATTCATCGTGATAATACATATAAGGTGTCAGGTAAGGATAAATCTCATCCTGGACTTCAACTCCTTCAGGAGTTGAGATCATCGGAAAACCCCCACCTTGAGTTTGAGCTTTGGTTTCAAAAAAAATGTCCTCTAGATTTTTCCCTTTTTTCATTTGGGCAGCAAAGACATCTGCAAAATTTGAATAAGCGTAATGCTTAGGCCCAGAAGCGGCAATCACGCATGTATTTGCATTAGCAAGCGATAATGAATTCCCAGCGTGACAACTTCCATCAACGATTGCAAGTTTTATATTATTATCTTTGGCCGCTTTCGTTAACGCTTCCAAAGTATCCAGACTCACTGATGAAGTGTCATTCAACGAGTTCATATTAGTCATCGCCGATCCAGCAGTTGAAATGTTATGGGTTTTTCCACTGCTTTCTCCCCCATGGCTATTGATAAACACCAGGAGTTTTCCTCCTGCCGGGATATCTTTATTTTCAATTTTCTTAATGGCATCTTCAATAAGAGCTTTGTAGTTTGAACTGGTAAATGGACCTGAATTAGCTGCTCCTTTAAACCGATCAGCAATTAGACTCTCGGTGTCCGGGTGCCCACCATTAAAAGAAATAGTTGTCGAATAATTCTTATTGGCCTTGTAGAAGTCCCCCAGAGCGCGCACACTTCCATCAAACTGAGTGCCTTGAGCTCCTTTAGGCTCACCACCACCACCGATAAAAAGCATATTATTGTCAGCGGCCTTCACTGAAAGAGAAATTAATGATAAAACCATCAGCATTTTTTTCATCTGCATTTCTCCTTCTTAATAAGTGTCAGTCCATTTAAACCTTTTAGGTTCGCCGGATCCGGCACAATATCAGTATAGCTTTCAATCGAGCTAAACTCACCTTGTTGCCCATCAAGCTTTTTAGTTATCTTTCCTCTTAGCTTGATAGACCTGTCGATATAAGGCGCGGCCTTGAGCTCTTGTTCATCAGTAATGGTAAAACGGTATTCAGACAGAGTTCCTTTATTGACAAGGAAAACATAACCAGGTGCTTTTTGATTTTTCTCAATAACACCATAAACGTCATAGGTGCCACAGCTCGAAGGAGTTGTGGCACCGTAAGCATTTAGGCATACGATAAAGGCAAATAATGTTTTCATAGAACTAGTTATTACTTAATTGAGTGTAATTCCAGAAGATCAGCAATGATCTTTGGGTCTTTTACAATAATAGCTTCAAATGTCTTAGATTCTGAACTCCCAATCCATGGGAAGAAAGTCGCTTTTTTCGAAACCCCAATATAAACATCTACATGGGTCCCCTTAATCGCTCCACCTTTATCGGCCGCGAAGAAATAACCATCGTGAGTGATGACTCTTCCATTTGGCAGAGTGATCTTCGCCCCACGCGCTTTAGGGATATAAAGGGCCGTTCCCGGCCTAATGTATGTCACATCTGTTGCCAGCGTTCTGTATGGTGAAAGGATGTAATCATCCAGCCCATCCCCATAAACTCCATTGGCCTCACGGAATTTTGTCTTCCCGATTCCAGTGTGTCTTGGATAGATTGATTTACAGTCGACGAAATAATCGTTTGTCGTTCCCTGGTAGTTGAACGTTTTGATATCGCCATTTTTAAAATTGATTTTAACTGATCCTTCCATCGCAGTGTCACACCAGTGCTTTAAAGTTAAGCGCGGTCCAAGCTCCTGCCCTTTCATATCGCGAAGAGGGATTGACCCTGAGTCTTCGTCGATTTCCGGAAGATAGTAATAAGTCGCCCACAGTTTGAGACTTTGCCCTAGATCAGCTTTACTCGGTTCCGGGAATTCAAAACGGTCTTGGTCTAAAGGGTCACCGCTTGCGAATGCAGAACCTAACGTAAGTAATCCAGCTACAACTAAAGTAGTTATCTTTAACATAAGAGTCTCCTGATGGAAGTCTTATCGTTAAGGATAATCGAGAAATAAATTATTGGGATTGTGTTAGGAAAAGGGGCAATTTGTGCCCGAGTATTTTAATCAAAAAGCGGAACTTCCGGGCAAGAAGTTCCGCTTTAAAAAAAATCACTTCGATAGTTCTGCTAAAAATTCTTTCATCGCAATCCACGATCTCTTATCGGCCTGCTCATTGTAAGCTGCTCCTTTAGAGATATCGTTTCCTGCTGCTTTCTCTGTAAAGCTGTGAACAGCTCCTGAGTAAGAAGTCATTGTGTAATTAACTTTCGCTTCATTCATTCCTTTAATGAATCCATCAATGTCTTTTTGAGGAACGTATGGATCGATCGCGCCATGAAGAACTAAAACTTGTCCTTTGATATTTTTGTCATCGTTAGATGGCATTAATCCACCGTGGAAAGACACTACGCCTTTGACGTCAGCACCAGAGCGGGCCACTTCAATTGCCGTTGTTCCACCAAAGCAGTAACCAGTCACAAAAATTTTGCTGGTATCAACTTTCTTTTGTTTCTTTAATTCTTCAATCGCAAGGTTTGCTCTTTCGCGAAGAAGCTTTAGGTCCGCTTTATACTTTCCAGCAAGCTCCCCTGCTTCTTTAGTGTCTTTTGGGCGGATTCCTTTTCCGTAGATATCGCCAGCAAAAGCAATGTACCCTAGTTTTGCCACTTCAATCGCTTTTGATTCTGTTTCCGCTGTTACACCCATCCAGTTGTGAACGATCATAACCCCTGGTTTTTTCCCTTGGTTTAAAGTGTCGTAGGCCAGGAATCCTTCAAATGTCAGGTCTCCTGATTTGTATTCAACTCTTTCAGTTTTCACCTTTGCATACGCTCCGCTAGAAATTAATAAAGAAAACAATAACGCCTTAATCATGGAAATCTCCTTCTTTAATGATTGAGTTAGGACAAGTAATGATAGGAATTTTTGAAGAAAAGCTCCACCATTTTTATGATGGAGCTATCATTTGTCTAAGAGTTAAGTGAACGTTTGTCAGTTGCTGCTAAGCAGGCTTCTTTGAGTGACTCAGTATACGTTGGGTGCGCATGGCTTGTGCGCGCAACATCTTCAGCTGATGCTCTATATTCCATTGCTAAAACAGCTTCAGCAATCATATCTGCGCAACGAGGTCCAATCATATGAACACCAAGAATCTCATCTGTCTTTTTATCAGCAAGAACTTTAACAAAACCATCCGACTCTTCAGAAGCGCGGGCGCGTCCTGAAGCTTTTGTAGTGAATGACCCTGACTTATACTCGCGTCCTTCAGCTTTTAATTGCTCTTCTGTTTTTCCAACGGCCGCAACTTCCGGCCATGTATACACAACACCAGGGATCAGATTGTAATCAATATGCGGTTTTTGTCCGGCCATATACTCAGCAACCAACACACCTTCTTCTTCAGCTTTGTGAGCAAGCATTGCTCCTTTAACCACATCTCCAATAGCGTAGATGTGAGGTACATTTGTCTGCAGGTGCGAGTTCGTTTCAACACGTCCTCTATCATCCATTTTTACACCAGCTTTATCCAGAGCAAGTCCCTCAGTGTATGGTCTTCTTCCTACTGCTACCAGGCAGTAGTCCCCTTCAAGAGTCACAATTTCATTTGAAGTTTTATTTTTTGCTTTAACAGTAACTTTTTTACCTGTTGATTTAACTTCCGTTACACCGTGGCCAAGAAGGAATTCAATTCCGTCGCGCTTAAGAACTTTTGTCAGTTCTTTTCCAAGACCTGCGTCCATTGTTGCAATGATTGAATCAGCGTACTCGATAACTGTCACTTCTGATCCTAGTCTTCTATAAACTGAAGAAAGCTCCAGACCGATAACCCCACCACCGATAACAATAAGTTTCTTTGGAAGCTCGTTAAGAACCAGTGCTTCAGTTGAAGTGATGATTCTTTCTTTATCGATTGTTACACCTGGAAGTGTTGAAGGTTTTGATCCAGTTGCGATAACGATTTTCTTTCCAGAAATCTGAACTGTTTCTTTTTCGCCTTTGACTGCGATTGTATTAGCGTCAACAAATGATCCGTGTCCCGTAAAGACTTCAATTTTGTTTTTCTTCATTAGGAAAGCAACACCACCACAAACATCAGAAACAACTTTCTTCACTCTGTCTCTCATAACTCCGAAGTCCAGCTTTACACCAGTTGCTTCGATCCCGTGTTTTTTAAATGAGTGAGTCAGTTCATGGTATTTCTCCGAAGAATCAAGCCATGCTTTTGAAGGGATACACCCTACGTTTAAACAAGTTCCACCAAGTGTTTTGTATTTTTCAACAATCGCCACTTTCATCCCTAATTGAGCGCAACGGATTGCACAGATATATCCACCAGGGCCAGAACCAATAACTACGACATCAAACTCTTTCATCTAAAAATCTCTCCTATCTACGTTTTCGACACTTAAATATTCTTTGCTTTGGCCTGGATAAACGAAAAGAAAAACACAGCGTTCGGGTCACTTGCCACGACACTCATCTCTTTTTTCATTCCCTCCACCACTTCTGCCGTCACATACCCTGCCGCCATTAATTGATCACTGGCCGAAAGAAGTAAGTCACTCCAGAACTCAATCATCTCCTTTCTCTTTTGCGGATGACGATTGTCTAAAAACCAGGTCTTCACTTCTGTCTCGATATTTCTAAAACCGATTTGCATCAGAAGGTTCCCAAGTTTTGCCCCCATAAACGGATCACCTTTTTGGTCGTACTGGTAATCGTTGAAGGCCATCCAGTACTTCCACACATTGGGAGAATACGGATCTAAGAAAAACGACGAATTTAAAACTTCCGTCGCGTATAAAACAGCTCCAGGAGCTAGCACTCTTCTAATTTCAGAAAGCACTCGTCTTGGGTCAGGAACATGCTCTAAAACAAAACATAAAAACGCGCCGTCAAAATCAGCTGAATTAAAAGCTAATTTCTCGGCATTCATCTGGTGAAGGTCATAGCGCCCTTTAGCGTATGAGTGTTCGGCCAGAGATTTTTTAGCAGCACTAAGCTGCTTGTCGTTTAAATCAATTCCCGTCACATGAATGTCGGGAAAGCGGCGAAGTAAAATCTCAGTCTGAGCTCCTACTCCACAACCTACTTCTAAAATCTTCTTTTGAGCAGAGAAGTTTACATTTTGGTAAACCGTGTGTTCAGCAAAGCGGGCCTGGCGCCTTAGTCGATCCTGCTCTACCGGTGAAAATCCATGCAAATAAGGAAAGTCTTTTTTGTCCGTTGTTTCGCTCATACTCATTCTCCACAACAAAAGGCCGGGATATACCCGGCCTTTATTATTTAAACATCAAGTAGAAGTCTCGAAGGGTCTTCAAGAAGCTCTTTAACCTGCTTCAGGAAGCTTACTGACTCACGGCCATCGATAATTCTATGGTCGTAAGAAAGTGCCAGGTACATCATTGGACGGATCACAACCTGTCCATTGATCGCTACTGGTCTCTCGATAATATTATGCATTCCCAGAATCGCTGATTGCGGGATGTTCAGGATTGGAGTTGAAAGCATTGATCCGAACACTCCACCATTAGTGATAGAGAATGTTCCACCTTGCATTTCTTCAATCGTGATTTTTCCATCGCGAGCTTTAGTAGCAAGTGCCAGAATTTCTTTTTCAATTTCCGCTAGAGATAAGCTCTCTGCATTTCTCACCACTGGAACCACAAGTCCTTTTGGAGTTGAAACTGCGATACCGATATCCGCGTAGTCATGGAAAATGATTTCATCACCATTGATTTGCGCGTTTACTGCCGGCCAGTCTTTAAGAGCAACTGTGACTGCTTTTGTAAACAGTGACATAAACCCAAGACCTACTCCATGCTTCTTAGTGAAAGCATCTTTATATTTCTTTCTAAGATTCATTAGCTCGTACATATCAACTTCGTTAAAAGTTGTTAGCATTGCTGTTGTATTTTTTGCTTCAACTAGTTTTGAAGCAATTGTCTTACGAAGACGAGTCATTTTCTCTGGACGAACTCCTCTTGAACCTGGAGCTGCTGCTGGTCTAGAGGCTTGAGCAGGTGCCGCCGCTGGTTTTGCTTCAGCTTTTGGAGCAGAAGCTTGAGCGTTCATCGCGTCTTCTTTAGTGATACGTCCGTCTTTTCCAGAACCCTTAACGTCAGCTGAGTCCACTCCTTTTTCATCAAGGATTTTTCTTGCTGCCGGGCTTGGAACATTGACTTCTTTTCCAGAAGAAACGGCCGCCTGAACTGGAGCTGCTTCTGCTTTTGGAGCAGGGGCTTCAGCTTTCGCCGCTCCTGCCGCTGGTTTTGCCGCCGATGTATCTAGTTCACCGATCTTTGCGCCAATTTTTAATTCACTTCCGGCCTCTGCCATGATTTTTAGAACACCAGCACTTGGCGCTGGAAGTTCCATCGAAGCTTTATCAGATTCGATTTCACAAACTGCTTCACCTTCAGCAACATAGTCGCCGTCTTTTTTAAGCCATGATGAAAGTGTGACTTCCGTTACAGATTCACCGATTACAGGGATTTTTAATTCAACGCTCATGATTCTAGTCCTTATTTTGAAAATGCATTTGCAATAATATCTGCTTGTTCTTTTTTATGTACGTTTGAGAATCCAGTTGCCGGGCTTGCCAGAGACTTTCTGCTGATCAGTCTTAGGTTTCTAAATTGGTCGTAACGAAGAAGGAATGTCCAGTATCCCTGGTTTTTTGGCTCCTCTTGTACCCATACCGGTTCAGCACCTTTGTATTTCTCAAGAATTTTTGCCAGTTTCTTCTCTGGAAGTGGGTAAAGCTGCTCAACGCGAACGATAGCAACATCATCACGTTTATCAGCGATCTTCTTCTCATATAGGTCGTAGTAAATTTTTCCAGTACAAAGAATCACTCTCGAGACTTTTTTACCTGTGTTTGGATCGTCGATGACTTCCTGGAATTTTCCGTTAACTAATTCATCGCGAGTCGACGATGCACGTGGGTCGCGAAGAAGAGACTTCGGAGTCATAACAATTGTAGGTTTTCTAAACGTCCACTTCACCTGGCGGCGAAGCAGGTGGAACATGTTGGCCGGAGTTGTACAGTTAGCGACAACCATGTTGTCATCAGCTGCCAGCTGAAGGAATCTTTCCGGACGAGCTGACGAGTGCTCAGGTCCTGCTCCTTCGTGCCCGTGAGGAAGTAACATCACCAGACCATTCATTCTCTGCCATTTTGCTTCAGCAGAAGAAATGTACTGGTCGATCATAATCTGAGCGCCGTTAACGAAGTCCCCGAACTGAGCTTCCCAAATCGTAAGCGCCTTAGGGTTCCCCCATGCGTATCCGTATTCAAATCCAAGAACAGCGTACTCAGAAAGAAGTGAGTTATAGATTGAAATCTTTCCTTGAGATGGAGAAATATTCTCTAATCCACAGTAAGACTCATTTGTTCTGTCGTCGAAAATCTTTGCCTGACGGTGAGAGAATGTCCCGCGGATAACGTCTTCACCAGTAAAACGAAGTGGGTGTCCTTCATCAGCAAGTGTTCCGTAAGCAAGAAGCTCCCCTAGTGACCAGTCAAGTTTATCCCCTTCGTAAAACTCTTTCCTGTCATCAAGGATCTTTTGAGTTTTCTTCATCAGCTCCATTCCTTGTGGAACGTGCAGAAGGGCCTTCATAACTTTATCAAGGGCTTCGCGCTTTACACCAGTTGCCGGTGATTCATCAAAAGCATCGGGACCAGCGAACTCAAGACCTTCCCAATCTTTGTGCGGGCCTTTACCTTTTTTCGGGATTTCGTTTTGACGAACGTTATTGAAGCGGTCAGAAAGAAGTTGCTTATAAGCATCCATCATTTCTGTCGCAAGTTTCGCTTCGATTTCCCCTTTTGACAGAAGGTAATCGATATAAAGCTCTCTTGGGTTCTTGTGTTTTGTAATCAGACCGTAAAGGTGTGGTTGAGTGTATCTTGGCTCATCCCCTTCGTTGTGTCCGTATTTTCTGTAACAAACAATATCGACGAAAATGTCTTCGTTGAATTTTTGTCTGAACTCTACAGCTAGTTCAATTGCATACACCACTGCTTCCGGATCATCTCCGTTAACCTGAATGATTGGCACTTCAATCGTCTTAGCGATTGAAACACAGTACTGAGATGAACGAGCGTCTTCGATATCTGTCGTAAATCCAATTTGGTTGTTGATAACTAAATGGATTGATCCACCGACGTTGTAAGCTTTAAGCTTACTCATCTGAACTGTTTCATAAACAATCCCCTGTCCTGCCACCGCGGCGTCTCCGTGGATCTGGATAGGAATCACTTTGTTCATGTCACCGTTGTAGTGGTTGTCTTGAAGAGCGCGGCAGTACCCAACAACGATTGGGTCTACTGTTTCAAGGTGCGATGGGTTTGGAAGAAGTTTTACGAAAACTTCTTTTCCATTCGTTGCTTTCTTAATTGAAGTAAAACCTTTGTGGTATTTTACGTCTCCGGCCTGACCAGATTTTTCTTCTTCTGATCCACCTTCGAATTCAGTGAAGATGTATTCGTAAGTTTTCCCTACGATATTCGCCAGAACGTTCAGGCGACCTCTGTGGGCCATACCGATAACGAATTCCTGCGCTCCAAGCTCAGCAGACTTGTTGATAATAGCATCAAGAGCTGGAATCGTTGCTTCTCCCCCTTCAAGAGAGAATCTTTTCTGACCGATGTATTTTGTCTGTAGGAAGTTTTCAAAAACGTTGGCTTCGTTTAGTTTTTCTAAAATTCTTTTTTTCTTTTCAATTGGAAGATTGATCTTCTTGGCAGTTGATTCAATTCTCTCTCTCATGAAACGTCTAACATCAGTGTTGTTAGAGTGCATATATTGGAAACCAATTTTTCCGCAGTAGATTTCTTTCATGTGATCAAGAATCTGATCAAGAGTGGCAGGCCCTATTCCTAAAAACTCTCCACACTGGAAAACAGTTTTTCTATCAGCGTCCGATAGCCCATACTCTTCAAGTGAAATTCTTGCCTTTCTATCTCTTCTTGGACGAATTGGGTTCGTGTCTGCAAGAAGGTGCCCTCTTGTTCTAAAAGACTGAATCAATCTAAAGACATTAAATTCTGCGCGAAGTTTTTGATCGCTGATGCCTTCACCAGATGTTCCAGAAGTTCCAAAGCCTGCGCCTTGAAATTCGAAACCTTGAAAAAATCTCTGCCATGATTCATCGACAGATTCAGGATTAGATCTGTAAGTGTCGTAAAGCGAATCAATAAAAGAGATGTCTGAACTCGAGAGATGTGAAAAATCGAAAATTTTTGACATGATAGAAGCCTATGAAAAGTAAAACGTGAGACGTTTTACTCAGTTAAAAATTGGTACCCCTAATATAGCTCTAAGATACCAAAATTTTAAGCTTTATTTCATAGGCGGAAGATTTGTCTCGGTTATCTTCTTGGGCCTATTGGTGGCAGCACTTTTTTGCCTTTTTCCCTGAGCCGCATGGACAAGGATCATTGCGCCCAACTTTAGGTGCGTCTCTTCTCACAGTGTTATTTCTCATTACACCATCGACAAAGAACCACTCTCCATCAACTTTTTCAAAAGTGCTTAGTTCATGGTGGGTTTGCGTAGCTCCATTGAAAACAAAACGGCATTTAAACTCAACTTTTCCTGTTGAATCCTTCTCTTTTCCGGCCTCGGTTCCAAGAATCTCTAAACCTAACCACTCAGAGTTTAGGGCCCAAGACTTCACTCCTTCCATGTCCAGTTCTTTACGTGTTGAAGCATGGTGAGTTCTCTCCACATGGTCTAGTTCCCCAACTGCAAATGCTGAATAGCGTGATCTCATTAACTTTTCGGCCGTAGGGGCCTTTTTAGCTCCCTTAATGAATGGTTCGCAACAGTTGCTGTAGTTTTCAGATGATCCGCATGGACAAGCTTGCATAGTCATAACCCCTAATTAAAATCTAAATAATAAATCTGTAAAATAAGTGCTTTCATCATCGAAATGCACTTTGCTTTCTAAGAGACGGCTGGAAATAAAAGTGAAATGAGGACGAATCATCTTGAGGTATTTCTCCCTCGTGCGATGAATAGCATACTCATCTTTAAACTCTAAATCTGCCACCTGTCTTTTGAGTTCTAGATTAGTCGGAACTGAAAAATAAAGATAGCGAATTCTTTTTGCCATGATTGGCAAAATAAATTCAATTTCCTCGTCTGATAAATATTGAAACACTGATGTGCAAAGACCAAGATCGTAGGTTTTATCTTTCTTTAAATCTTTCTTCGCCCACGTTACCAGATCGATATTCTCGAGTGTAAGTTTGGTCGATTCAGTCGGACTTAATTTCTTTTTAGAGGTGACATCAAAGGCGTGTTTTGAAGGCTCAATTCCATAAGCTCGATAAGGTTTAAATGTTTTAAGAACTTCTTTAAACAGAATCCCCAAACCAAAACCTAAATCCACAACACTGCTGATGTCGACATACTCAAGGCCAAAAATCGCTTTCATATATTCAGCGTGCTCTTTGGCGTTGACGATATTATCCATCTCTTCCGGTTCAGCGTAATTGACGTCCCAATACTCTTTGGAAAATCCTTTGGCCCCTAATTTGTCCTGATCTTTTTTCGACTCTTTTGTCATTTAGGCCAACTTCGTCACGGCCGCATACACAGCTGTTAAAACCGCAACAGCACCCAGGACTGCAAAAAGCGCTCTGCCTTGCTTAACTCTAAAGAGCATGATGACTGAAAAGCTAAAGACTGCCCAAGCTGCCATTTTAACCCAAATCCACTGAGGAAATGGTTCTCCATGCCTGAAACCAAGTCTGGCGATCAACCCCATCCCCGCGACAAAAACCAGAAAAGTTAAAAGACCAACTGTAATCTTGAATGATTTTTTCGCAATCCACTTCCCTTCGGCCAGGATTGCACCAACAGTTCCTAAAACCATTAGAAGAGTAAAGATGTGCAGGATCTTATAGGCTTCATAAGTAATCATGAAAGGCTCCTTAATAAAACTTGAGTGTGTAACTGCAGTATATCTTTTGCCTTTTAGATTATCAAATTCAAGATATAATGAATTCATGCAAACCTGGACGTCACGCACATATAAAAAAGAAGATAAAATTTATCGAGGCGCTTTTAATTTTTATCGCAACGAAAATATTTATGCAGAAGAAAGTTTCGACGTCTACCGCGATAAAAAAGACCAGAGTTACCACTACATTTCTGAAGCCGTTGTAAAGGTCACAACTGGTGAGATTTTAAACATTCACGTTGAGTATATCGTCAACAAAGAATACATCCCAACTTTCGTTTTGATCGAGAAAGTTATGGGGAAAGAAACGTCGCGGGAAACCTTCGAATACAACTCGAAACGCAACCACCTGGCCTATAAATTCTCCAGCTCAAAGCACGAAGACCACAGCGCCGAGATCGCCACGGCCCCAAAATACCACATTGCCACGCCGACGGCGGCCAGTTCAATGCTCTTTATGCGCTCAAAAAAATTCGATGCCAGCGGGAAAAACTCGTTCAATATTTTGGTGGGCTTTAATCAATGGGAATATAAAGAAGCGCCGGTTTTTAAGAACGTGATCCTTGAGCGCGCGAACCTGACGACTGAGAAAATGAATATCGACGGACAAAACGTCCAGGCCACTCAGTACCGTATGTACGATGAAGGAACTGATTTTAAGAACGTGAAAGAACCTCAGCACGTGAAGATCTTTTTAAGTCAGCACGGTGGGATTCCCTACTTGGTTCGCACAGAAGATGGGACGAAAATTCAGATTAAGTACCTAAATGACTTAACGGAAAAAGAATAGAGCTACAATTGCGTCTCTGATCCTTTACCTAAAATAAACTCTTCAATCTCTTTCGTCGCCTCCGCCATCGTCGCTCTCTCTAGCGAATAAGGCTCCATCAATTTAACCAGCTTCTCCATGGTTTTTCCTTTCCATGTCTTCACGCGATTATCGACGATGATCACTCCCCCAAAATCCTGCTCTGTACGCAGAAGTCTTCCCAGTTTCTGGTGAAGCGAGCGCGTGCGGTGAGCGAGGTAATAATCAGTGAATTCATTTCCTAAATTCGCTTCATAAAAGTCGCGTCTTTCATTAATCACTAAATCCATGCGCAGGTCAGGCACTTTATCGATGAAGATAAATTGCAGGGCATCCCCTGGAATGTCGATCCCTTCTCCAAACGACTCCATCCCCAGAAGAATCCCTGAGCCCGAGCGTTTAAAGTCTTCAACCACACTAGTTCCCATCCCCTGAATAAAAAGTGGAATCTGCCCTTCAAACTCCTTTAAAAGGATTTCGCGGGCCACTTCAAAGCGCGACTTCGCTGAGAATAAAAGAAGTGTGCGTCCGCCTAATTTTTGAATCAGCGGTTTAATATGTTTTAAGTGATGTTCGACAAAATTCGCCTGATATAAAGACGGACCGTCATCACACAAAAAGACTTTGGTGTTCTTCTTATAATCAAAAGTAAATGGCAGATACGTTCCGGCCTTAAAACGTCTTTCAGGTTCAAGGTAAGAGTATCCTGTCGCCCACTCAATACCACGGGCCCCAGTGTCCCCTGTTCCATTGGCCAGAGTGGCCGAAGTAAAAATGACTGATGCCGAAGTCTTAAGTAGGTTATCACTCACAATTCTTCCTACATCAATGGGCGAAGACGAGAATAAGTACCCATCAGACTCGATGTACTTCATCGAACGGCAGTAGTTTGGCGTATCTTTTAAAAGACTATCAAAGGTTAAAACGTAATCAGAAAGTTGTGAGAAAAAAGACTCAAAACGAGTAAAAGCGATAATTTCATTTTCGCTCTTTAAGTTTTTAACATCAAAGCGCCCGCTGTATGGCAGGAAATGCGCCAGGTATGTCTGCAAAATAAAATGCACACTCTCCAGCGAATTTAAAATCCCCTGAGCAATCGACTCTTTATGAGTCTCGCGATTGATCATTGGAAGTTCATTCCAGAAAAGCTCGGTGTACTTAGGCATGCGCTTAAAATAAAGCGAAACTTTCTCGCCCAATGGAGCAAGATGATCCATCAGCATTTGGTGAGCTTTAAGCGTTTCTTCGCGCAGGTTTTTAATCACATCACTCGACTCTCCCGGCTCAGTTTCATTTTGAGCAAGAAGATAAAAAAGTGACCCCACCCCTTGAAGGTGCTGAAGGTTGCCGACAAAAATTTCAAAACTCTTCTGGTCAATCTCGAGAGAGAAGGCCTTAGTTGCCTCTTCTTCAATTTTATGGGCCTCGTCTACTACGATGTGCATAGGACGTGGCATCCCCTTGGGCCATGAGAACATGAGCGAGTGGTTTCCGATAATAATATTGGCCTCGCGGGCCTCGCGAAGTCCGGTGATATAACTGCAGTTATTTTTAAACGGACAGTTGTTACCTGAACAGCTTCTAAAGTCTACGGCGATTTCGCGCTCGCGCTTCATGAGCGGCTCAATTTTTCTCTTTAAGACGTAAGGAAGATCATCCCTTAAAAGTTTTTCATGTGAACGCGAACGAGCGTTGTGGAAAAAGACCGTTTCAAAATAAAGCGAGGTAAAAGCGTCGTTAAAATCCTGCGAATACCCTAGAAGTGTATTCTCACTTTCTTCCTGACGAAAAAGCGATTCGCACAAGTGGTTGTTTGATCCCACCAGCAGTTTAATTTTCACTTCATCTTCAGTCAGTCCTAAAAACTCTCTCACCTGAGGCACATCTTTATCAAAGGCCTGGTGCTGAAGTGTTTTTGTTCCTGTAGCGACCAGAACCGGCTTCTTTTCTTCCATTGAAAATAAAACAGAAGGAATCAAATAACCGAAAGTTTTCCCGGTTCCGGTTGGCGCTTGAATCAAGCTGTGAATGTTATTTTTTAACGATTGCCCTGCTTTTAGAGCAAGGTCTATCTGCGCCTGGCGCTTTTTATAGAGAGGGAAAAGGGACTTGATCTTCTCTTCGTCGTTAAAAATCCCTTTGATATTGGCCCCGCTAAATTCCAGCGGGAAATTTTTTGTCACAGGTTTTGGTTTGGCAATTTCCGGGAAACGTCTCGCCCAAATTTTTTCTTTCGCTATCTGGGTATGCGCATCTAAATCAAAATCAATCTGGTGGGCTATCTCATGAAGTTCATCATCACTTAAGTGCAAAAACTGCATTAACCAGAATTCGTCCGCTAAGATTTTTTTCTCCAAAATCTGCAACTTTAAAAACTGATAAAGCGCTTTATCTAAACGAGTCAGCTTCGTAGCAATTAAAACAACTTTTAATAAATCCAATGAATCTTCAAAACCGCGGTGAGTTTCTGTCTCCGCAATTTTCCAGTCCTGGATGAAGTGCTCTAATTTAAGTGAAGAGTATTCGGGAAATAAAAGACCCAGGAATAAAAGCGTGTCACAGTACTCTTCGCGAGTGCTGCCATCGTCAATTTTATCAAATGATCTTTTTAAAAAGCCTTGTTCAAAGTCGGCATTATGAGCAATCAACTTGCGCCCGTATAACTCCTGCAGGTCTTTTTCAACCTCTCTCCAGGTCGGGGCCTTAGAAAGCATCTTGTCGGTGATACCAGTAAGTTTTTGGATAAAAGACGACAACTCCCCTGGAAACTGAACCAGACTGGAGAATTTTCTCACGAGTTTAGTGCCTTCAAATTCCAGAAAGCCCAGGTCGATAACCTGATCGTAACTAGGGTCCGCACCTGACGTTTCAACGTCAATGACGGCCCACTTTCCAAGTCTATGGGATGTGTCGTTTTCCATTAATGTCCTGATTGATGTGCTCATTAGCACTAATTTTCCTAACTTTAATACTTTCCAAACGAAAAGTAATTCATTTACGCGCCATGAAAAATTTGAAGAAACGCACTAAATCCATTATTGTGGGCACTCATTCATTAAGGAACATTCATGAGCAGTGCAGTTGTATTTCAAATCCAATCAATTCTTATTTATTCGATGATGGTTTTTGGTATCCTCAAAAGAAAGAACAGGAAAATTCACGTTCCTACAATGACTGCTGTCCTGATTTGGGACGTTATTTTAATTCTGCAAATTGAACTCTCTCGCGGGGCCGTAGAAAAGGCGTCTAAAGCGATCGTGAATCCTATGATCTTAAACATTCACGTGAGTTTTGCCGTTCTTTCAGTTGTGTTCTATATTTTACTAGTTATCACTGGAAGAAAACTTCTCGCAGGTGAGAATCAAATCAGAGGACGTCACCGCCTTTTTGGCTGGACGGCCTTCGCACTTAGAACTTTAACTCTTATCACTAGCTTTTTTGCAGTGGCACCAAAGTAGGATTTTATGGCATTTGAAAACGTAAAAAGTATCATCAAAACTGGTCTTCCCGACGCTCACGTTGAAGTTCTCGATATGACAGGAACAGCTGATCACTTAGACATCGTGATCATCAGCGATGCTTTTAAAGGAAAGATGCTGATTCAACAGCACCAGATGGTCATGGATTTATTAAAAGAAAGTTTAAAGGCGGACATTCACGCCGTTCAATTAAAGACAATGGATTTTGCCACAGCTGAAAAACGCGGCATTAAACTATAATCAATATTAGGAGATATATATGAGTAACCCATTTGAAGTTGTTCAAGGTTTAGCGATCGAAGAAACAGACAAAAGCTTAGACATCAACACACGCATCCAGAACCTTATTTCTGCAAGCCCGATTTTCCTTTTCATGAAAGGGACACCGGATATGCCACAGTGTGGATTCTCTGCGAACGTAATCAGAATCCTTAACCACTACCATGTAGGATACAAGACATTTAACATTCTTTCAGACATGGATATCAGAGAAGGCGTAAAGCAATTCTCTAACTGGCCGACTTACCCACAACTTTACGTTAAGGGGCAACTGGTTGGTGGAAACGATATCATCACTGAGCTTATGCAAAATGGTGAACTAGAAGACATCTTAAAAGTTAACTAAAAAAAAGGCCCTCGAAAGAGGGCCTTTTTTTATGCTTCAATTAAATCTTGTTCTATTTCTTTGATCAATTCATCCAGGTCAAAGGGCTTCGAAAAAAACTTCTTCGCTCCTGCTCTCACTGCATCTTCTGTCGATACGTCTGCTTGTCCTGAAACGAAAAAGAAAACTGGTTTGTCGTTCATTTTATTTACGTGCGAAAGCACGGCCATCCCGTTACCGTTAGGCATTTTATAATCAGAGACAACAATATCTACGTGTTGATTATCAAGGATTTTAATAGCATCGTTTCCACATACAGCAGTTACCGTTTGGTAGCCACAGTAGCGAAACTCTTCTTCCATTAATTCTAAAATATCTGGTTCATCATCAACGATGAGGACCATTAAGTTCTTTCTATCGACCATTAAACTATTATAGTCGAAAAGAGCGCGTCAAATCTTAATTTTTTCTCGTTTTTTGTATAAATAAAATAAAAGTGTTGCAAAAAGCGAAGAAAGCAAGATCAGGCTTATATTATTAAAAATAAAATAAAGCGCGTAGGCCATTCCCCTGATCATGGCGCGTAATGTCTCATGCTTATAGATTAGTAAGGCGTACTTAGGGGCCGTATCATAATAAAAGCTTATGAAGGCCTTCCCTAAATAAGACTTTGCGAGAACCGCATCTCTGAAATGTCTAAAGTAAGAAATTACGTAATGGTCTTCTCCGAACCCGGCCGTAAGTAAGAAGCAGCCCTCTTTTTTAAGTAGCTCCTGAATCTCAAGTGGAGTCTCACTGCCCGCAGGAGACACTACAGTTGCGATGTTATAAAGATTTACCATCACCACTGAGAGGTAGGTCTCTACTCCGTTTGCCAGATTGGTGACAGTCAATTGACCTGAGGTTGAATAAGGATACTCCGTAGAAGTTAAACTTCCGCCTGCATTCAGGGCCGTCACAATAGGCTCGTCATCAATCGCTGACCCAGGGTTAGTGCTTCCAAAACTAATAACACGAATCGCTTTGGGATTTGTGATCCCGGCACTTCCACTATACTCAAGAATAAGTCTCTTATCCCCTGGCCTGGTCTTAGTAATATCCAGAGTCACTTGAGTTTTTGTATAAACTTTATTGCTCATGTTGAGCTGAAAGTAGATTCCGTTATTATACCCTGCTGATGAGGGCGTAATTGTCGTTCCCACAGGCAGAGATGTCGGAACAGTATCGTTTAAGAAAAAGTAAGCTGTGAACGTTTTTTCAGTTCCAGAAGTTGAAGTAAAAGAAGAGCAATCGACTCCTGATTGATCACAAAATTCTTTTACCGAAACCGGGAATGTGACATCCAGATTTGTCGTTCCATTGTAAGTGGTAGAAGAAAAAGTGACGATCTTATAATTGTTAGAGTTGTCTTTGAGGGCAACGTAAATATAAAAAGGATTCGTTACCGTCAGGGCATTAACATAGAGAGGAAAATTGATCTTTTGACTCGTGCTGGTCACATCAAAAAGTGTCCCCGCATTTTTATCGATAAAATACTTGGCCTCATCAGCAGCACCGGACAAAGGTCCATCCATCGGCACATAAATTTTTGCCGGAAAGCCTTCTGCGCTTCCGTCACCGTTTGGCTCAGATGAATTGATAATAAAAGCTGAACCGGTCGTCTGCCCTGTTACAACGAGATCATTATTTGTATTTAACCTGATTGTTGTCGCAACTCCCGCAAAAAGCTGGGCCGACCAAATCAAAAGAAGTGATGAAAGGATGTATTTTCTCATTGAAAAATTATCCCTTTTTTAGAAATGCATCGTCAATGGATTAAGAATTGATTTCTTCCAATAAATTCTATAAGTTCTCTCGTATGGAAGATTTTTTAGTCAACATTAACGGCACTCTTTTACAAGGCCCAGAAGCTAAGATCTCCGTCTTTGACCGAGGCTTTCTCTACGGCGATTCTGTCTACGAGGCGACTCGCACTTTTAACAAGAGACCTTTTAGGATTGACCAGCATATCGACCGCCTGTTTTTATCCGCTGAAAAAATCTCTCTGGAGCCAACTTACTCCAAGGAAGTCATTTTAAGCGAGGTCTTAAAGACCATCGAAGCTTCGCCTTTTAAAGACGCCACAATAAGAATTGTCCTCACTCGAGGGACTAACAGCGACCTAGGACTGGACCCGGAACTCTCAGGGCCTAATAACCTGGTCATCTTCACTAAAGAAATTAAACCTAATCCCGCCTGGTGGACTACTGAAGGCGTCAGCATGATTTTCTTCCAAAAAAGAATTGAAGCTTCAGGATCTCTGCCAAAAACCGGGAATTACCAGGAAAATATCCTCGCCAATCGCGAGGCCACGACCCGCGGAGCCTACGACTCTTTTATGGTCAATACCCACGGACACGTGACTGAAGGGACGACGAGTAATGCCTGGGTCATCAAAAACAATATTCTCTTTACTCCACCGCTGGCCGACGGAGTCCTGGACGGGTTAACCCGCAAAACCCTATTGGAGATGGCAAAGCGTCAAATGCTTCCCCTCCCTCTAGTGGAAAAAAGTTTAACTAAAGACGACTTCTTAAATGCAGATGAATGCTTTATCACCAGCACAACGCGAAACGTCGTGCCAGTTACCAAGATCGAGTCGCACATGATAGGAAATGGAAAACCAGGTGCATTAACTCTAAAGCTCCTCGAGCTTTACCTCGAGTTTGTAAAGTAGTTGCGTTTTAAAATTGACATGACTTAAAGGAACCTGTATTACTTACGGACGTAATTTTATTAAAATCACAACGAACTAATTGTTGAAGTTGTTAAAAAGCTAATTATTTAGGGGCAGTTCATGGCAAGAAGTACTACAGGAAAAAGCCGTTTCAAAATCCAAAGATCACTAGGAATTGAACTTCCAGGACTTGGAAAAGCAGGCGCTTTAGAAAGAAGACCATATGGTCCAGGTCAACACGGAAACAAGAGAAAGAAAATCTCTGACTTCGCTGTTCGTCAAAAAGAAAAACAAAAACTTAGATACCACTACGGACTAAGAGAAGGTCAATTAGTTAACTACGTAAAGAAAGCTAAAAAAGACAAGTCTCGTGCGTGGATGGATTCACTTCTAATCACTCTTGAAAGCCGTCTTTCAAACGTAATCTTCAGACTTAACTGGGCACCGTCAATGCTTGCAGCAAACCAAATGGTTTCTCACGGACACGTTGTAGTTAACGGAAAGAAGATCAACGTTCCAGGATACACAATTAAAAAAGGTGACGTTATCACTCTTACAGACAGAGGATACGCTTCACTTAACTTCACACAAGCTCAGGCAACTCCAAGACTTCCGTCTGTTCCAGCTTGTTACTCAGTAGACGCGAAAACTGCGAAGGTTGTTGACCTTCCACTTCCAAGCGACATTCCATTCGAATACGCTGGTCAGTTAGTAACGGAATTCTACTGGAAAGTTAAACCATAGTTTTTATTGGTTTTATTCCATGAAATACAAAAAGCCTCCGGAAACGGAGGCTTTTTTTTGCCTTTTTTTCAAAGCCTGGCAACAGGGCGTATCCCAACCATTTTAATCCAGCACTAAAACTCTCATACCGATGCCCCATTCTTCCGAAAAGTCCGAAGGATTTGTTTAACTTTGGGATGGTTATGAAAAAACTGACGTCACTACTTATTCTCATCACTCTTTTGATCACTGGATGCTCAACTCCTTCGTGGAATCCACACTCGCAAAGATCAATCGCCAGTGAACATCTGTCGAAATTTGATGGAAAAGAGCCAATTGCCAAAGGTGTTTTGGAGCTTTTAAATGAAGAGCAGAATCTGCATAACAAAGATTTGTGGGGGGCCAATGCCTTTGCTTCAAATATTGCTCCTGAATACATTCCTGAAAACAACCCGAAGTTTCCACTTCCCTACTATCTAGTTCCGGCCGAAGATGCAAAGTTTCTTCAAGCGGACTCTCTGGATAAACGCGTTTCAAAACAGCTGATGATGATGGTTGATGGAAAAAAGTATTTTAAACTTTTTGTTCACCCGGAATCAGAAGCTCACTACGAATTTATGAGAGGAACTTATAAGTATGTTTCTCAGGATGAAACTGAATTTACGGCCTCGCCAACATCAAGTTACCGCTCACTTGTTGTTTGGGATCATAGCGACTTAAAAAACAAACCATTTATCGCCAAAGTCAGTCTGGATAAAAACGTTATTGGAAGCATCGACCGACTGGTAAGTGAAAACGAAGTTGAGCGCTCAGTGGCCAACCAAAAAGTCTTCGATCGCATTGGATTAGAAAAACTCAATGAGATGAATGTCAAAGTTTTCCCGGAAAGCGCGGGACTAGTTATGGGCAAAGAGCTTCCCGGTGCTCCTGAAAAACTTGGAGGGCAACTTATCCGTGAAATCCCGGATGAAGTTGTGAACTCAAAGAGTAAATGGCTTTCTTTCTCGGCCCTGATGAGCCCGAATAAAAAACCAAAACCACTAATCATGGATGTTATCAAGGCCAGTGGAATGGATTCATTCACCTTCTTTGAAGAGTACATGATTAAGAGCTACATGAAGATGTTTGAAAATCTTTCTCTAAAATCGGGAATGAATTTTGAGCCTCACTCACAAAACTTATGTTTTGAAACAACGATGGATTTAAAACCAACTGGTAAATGGGTTGTGCGCGACTTCGGTGGAGTCTGGCCGGATGTCTTTACGATGGCCAAAAATAATGGCCCGGTTGACGTATACATGGAAAGCACAAACGTAAAAAAATACAAGCTGCGCGGTGGACGCTCTAACTACATCAGCAGTTACGTTTTCTTTTATAAGAGACAGGTCTTCGATATGATGCTTTCTCAAGTGGCCATGTACGACGAAACGATGACACCAAAAAAAATGGCACAACTTAAGGCGATGATCGATACTGCTTTTATTAAGCAGATCAACTCTTACCTGGGACTAAACTTAAAGACTGTTCCGAACATGAATGACTATAAAGTGATTGAAGAGCTGGTAATCAACGAAACCAGAATGCCTGAAGAGATGCCTAAAAAACCACTTACCGACTCAGCTGATTTAAAAGAGTTCATCCTGAAAAAACAAGAGAATGAGGAATGGATCAGCATGGCCAAGGTGAAAGGAAAAACTGAGTTTTTCCTGACTGACCACGGGGTTTATGAAGTACAAAAAGGTAAAGTCATCGGCATGGCCTTCTTTAATGCCCAGGAAAAAGAGGAGTACAAAAAAGGCACAGGTTTTGTGCTGAAACTTAGTACCCAAATCCCGGTGAAACCATTAAACTGCTGGGGTCTATTAAAGACCTTTTTCTAGAGGACATTATGCTCAATTACCGCTTTGAAAATAACGGCAAACCAGTGCTGGTGATGCTTCATGGACTACTGAGTTCACTGGATACTTTTATCCCACTTATCCCTACACTCTCTGAGCATTTTTCTGTCCTATTAGTTGATCAGCGCGGGCATGGAGCTTCAAAGCCCGAAGGACATGATTATACTGCTGATGCCATGGCACAGGATTTAAAAGGCCTTCTAGATCATTTAGGAATTAAAAAAATCACTCTCCTTGGTCACTCGATGGGTGGCAGGACAACGCTCATGTTTGGAAAACTTTATCCTGAGATGGTTGAAAAAATGATCATCGAAGATATGGGGATTCATCAAAGGCAACCTCGTTCTCCAGAGCGCGATCAGGAAAAAACTGACATCGCCAAAAAAGCAGAAGTTGAAAGTCTGCTCTTTGACAATAAAGACGACATCTTCACAATCATCTCCCCCCTTTACTCATACGCTGCTGATTTGATGAAAACAAAAGTAGTGGAAAGAGACGGTAAGTATGAACTTAAATTCTGGCCTCACGTTTCTGTTCTCTACGGTTACCAGGGAAATTATTCTGATCTGACCTCTGCTTTAACCCAGACGAGCTTCCCGGTGCTTTTTATCAATGCTGACCCGGCAGTTGGCTCTGCTCTTACTCCGACTTGTATTGAACACATTAAGACTCATATCCCACGTGCTCAGATGTATGAAATCCCAAAGTCGTGGCATAACATTCACAAAACTCACCCAAAAGAGTTTTGCGAAACCGTTATTAAATTCCATAAAGGTGAAAAGATTTAATCTTGTCTTGCGCGAATCTTGCTTGAAGAAAGACTTCTGTACGGATGATCTGGAAGGATAATAATTTCCAGTTTTGGGTTAATGGCCTTCACTTTTTCAATCTGAGGAGCGTAATCGCTTGTCTCAAAATCTCTTGGGGCCACATAAATTTTAGTCAAAGCATTGAGCAATACTTCTGGTTCATGCCACTTGAGAATGTTCATGAAGGAGTCGTCCCCCATCAGGAAATTCTTTTGGGCGATCTTAACTTTAGGCAGCCAGTTTGATGTCGGGTTTGGTTTATTGCGACCGAAAAATCCAGGGTAAACCGAGTATGGCGTGTCTTTTAAAGTCAGGCACAGGTGCATGAAATCATCATAAGGATTCATTTTTTCTTTGAGCTCTTTATGGGGATTGCAATCAGGCACGATCACAATGTTTTCTTCCGGGCAAAGCTCTAAACAGGCCATATGCCCCGGATGAAAAGGAAAAAAACTTCCACCAAAAAAAGTCACACTGTCTTTGATTTCATGTTTAAGGATATCTTTTTTGATGTGCCCTTTAGGTGTTGAAGAAAGGACTGGCATAAATTTAAAGAAGTCTCCAAGCGAGATCAGCAGATTAAGCTGATCAAGCTGCGAGAGATCATCTAATTTATAAATATCACACCACTCATCATGGTGTTCTCCACCCAAGTGAGCACTGTCTAATTTAACTTCCAGTGAGTTTCTAAACTCAAGTGGGTACAGAAGCTGCATTACCTAAAATCCTTATTCGAAATCGCGGTCCATCACCGTCTTTCTGCCTTCCATGCGCGCCTTTTGGACCGCGCGGTCCGTGTGCCTTCTCACTATTGTAGAGAGAGCTTCCATCACGTTGGCAGATGTGTTCATGTCGTACTTGTCTTTAATATATTGTTTAAGCTTGGAAGCGACAATCAGAATATCTTCTTCGTTAGCGGACCCAACTACTTCTGCTCCACTGGCAGCTGTCGGTTTATTTGAAACGATCACTCTTCTTGGAGCTGAATCGTCACTTGCTGGATTGTAGTCTTCTTTTCTTGGGGAGCGGTTTTCTTCTGCCCATGAACTCTTATGATTCATCACCGGGTTGTGCAGGTTCCAGCAGTCTACTGAGCAAAAAACTAACTTGCGGCAAGTGCTGACGTTGCAGGCCTGGTAAACGGTATTAAAGCCGATTTCTTTCTTGCAGCTTCCGCATTTTCTCCAATAGGTCAATTCCGACACTTTTAAGCTCCTTCTCGAATCAATTTCGTGTTAAACTGATTTTAACATGAATTTTGAAACCGAATATAAAAACATCCGCTTTTTGATTTCACTCGAGAAAGAGAACTATACAGACGTCTCCCTTCTCATGGGTGATAAATTTAATCGACTTCCCAACCAGACAATGATCGAGATTAAAAAAGGCCAGCTCGGCCCTTACAACCTGGTCATTACTTCGATTCAAGATGATGAGGAGTACACTCATTACCTGAGCGGCATCCTGCTGACGACGAATGAAGAGGAGCTTTTAGAAGAGCTTGGCTCATATCTTGAACAAGAACATATACTGGATGACATTGTGGCCTTGAGAAAGCGCTATGCTGTTTCACCCGGTCCCATCTGGAAGCAATAAGAAAACGCAAATAAAAAAGGCCTCTTTCGAGGCCTTCTTTTTTATTAACTATCTACACTGAGTAGAGCTTAATACAATTCTATCAACCCAAGTTACATCCCCTTGGAAAGTTGCTGCTTCATCATTTGTGTTAGCAGCTGAGATCGTAAGAGAGACATCTTTGTCTGTTTTTCTGTCGTAGTATTGAATCCATCTTGTACCGAATCTTGTTTGGTACTGGATTGAACAAGCTACACCACCGTTTGGTACAGGGTAACAAACTTGAACTGGCTCTTGGTATTGGCAAGATTCAGTTGTTTGTCTTCTTTCAGAATCAGTTACAGTCGTTGCAACTGTTCCTTTTAGGTCAACTGGCTGTCCAACTGTATTTGAGTTGTAAGCAAATGATCCGTTTGATGGGATTGATCCATCTGGAACGTTAAATTCATATTTTTCATCGCTGTCGTTGTTAAGACGAAGAGTGATTTTCTTTTTAGTGTTAGCTTTGATGTCTGCAGAGTATGTCCCTACTCTTAGAGTTCTTAAAACACCTTTTGTTGTTTTAATTTTTACGTCTTTATTAACGTTAAGTTGTCCTTCGATTTTTTCACAGCCAGCAAATAAAAGCGCAGCCGCGACTAATGGTAATAATGTTTTCATGTGGAATTCTCCTGATTGGTAAAAAATTCAATACTTTGAACTTATCGTGTCCAGGCCGATAGGGCAAATTCCTGGTAAAAATGTAAGGTTTTAAATAAAAGTTCTGTGTTAATTCAGAAAAAACGGTGACATTCTGGCCCCGGCTCGACCCTAAGCCCCAGTAAGTATGCGAACCTATAGAATTTACAAGCTTGGTTGAAACGAATGGTCATCGGGGCTATACCCCCTCATACATATTTTTTGGGGAATCCACACATTCATCATGAGGGGCTACTATGAAACTATCTAATAAACTAACGAGCATGGCGCTTTTAGCTATGTCATCAACATCAGTTATGGCAAGCCAGGCAACTGATAAAGACTTCGCTCAGCTTTTAGCAAAGTACAAACTAGACGCAAAAGAGCAGTCGTATTGTTACACAGATGAAAACGGAAAACTTCAAGGTTCAAACGTAGATACAAAAGTGCGTTTAGCTTCAGTAACAAAATTAATCACAACTCTTTGGGCAGTAGAAGAAAAAGGTCCAAACTACCGTTACGATACAAAACTTTATATCAAAGGAAACAACCTGCACATTCAAGGGTCTTTCGATCCTTTCATGAGTAATGAAAAAATGCTTTTCCTTATCTCTCAGTTAAACACTCTTGGATACACACACTTTGATAAAATCACTTACGATAAAACAGTTCAAATCTTCCCGAACGCTCAGGTTCACACGGACCCATACCCTCTTATTACAAGAGATTCTAACGGGAAAAACATTAAGCTTTATTTCAACACTGACTCATGGTCAAAAGTGTTTAAAGCAGAATACGATCGCCTGGCCTCTCTAGCGAAAAAAGACCGTTTCCTAAAATCTGTTGATATGAGCGCAGACGCTGTTGAGTTCTCAGAGAAAAACCCTCTGGTAGCAGACATCAACAATGTTCCAGAAGATGTAAAAGTTTTAACTCTAACTTCTCCAGCTCTTTATAAATACCTTAAAGAAACAAACGTGAAGTCAAACAACTACTCTTCTCACACGATCTTCCTTGATCTTGGTGGAGCAGCTAAGTTTGAGAAATGGGTTGCTAACAAGTTCAGCATCACAACTGATAAGCTAAAACTTTGGAACGGTAACGGTCTTCCTACTGTTATTGATGGAAAGAGATACGACAACTACGCGACTTGTGCAGTTATGGCCGAGCTGATTGAAGCTCTTAAAGAGTCATCTGAAAGACAAGGAAAAGAAATTGAAGACGTAGTGGCAGTTCCAGGAAGTGACGCTGGTACATTTGCTAACCGTCTAAACTCAAGTGACCTAAAAAACACTTTCGTAGCAAAAACGGGTACGCTAATGCACACATCAACTCTTGCAGGGGCGATGAACACGCAAAAAGGATACAGCTTCTTTGGTATCTTTAACCAGACAACAGATGTGACAAGTGCAAAACAAGTTCAAAACGCAATGGTAAAATCTCTAATGGACGAAATGAGTGGTCCAAAAACGTTTAACTACCAGGTTGAAGGTTTCCACGCTTACGACAATAACGAAAATGTTAAGAACTTCAACATTATCGATGAAGAAGAAGCTACTGACTTCAGCTCTATCGAAGGATCTCTTCAGTAATATAAGCTAAAACAAAAAGGCCCGCGAAATGCGGGCCTTTTTTATTTCTAGTGTTTTCTCTTTTCTTTGATAAATTCAATCACGGCCGGAAGAACCGAAATCACAATAATCGCAATCATCACGATCTTGAAGTTTTCTCTGACAAAGGGAAGATTCCCAAAGAAGTATCCCAACGGAATAAATGAGAACACCCATAAAACAGCTCCCACCACATTGTAAGTCATAAACTTCTTATAAGTCATTTCCCCGATCCCTGCGACAAAAGGAGCAAAGGTGCGGACGATGGGAATAAAGCGCGCAATAATGATTGTTTTCGCCCCATACTTCTCATAAAAGGCCTGGGCCTTAAGCAAGTGACTCTTGTTAAAAAACTTAGAGTCGTCTTTATGGAAAACTTTCGGGCCGATATATTTTCCGATGGCATAGTTCACACTGTCTCCGATAATCGCCGCGGCCAGAAGTGACAGCGAGATCGTCCAGAAATCAAAGGAGCCACGGGCCGCAAAAGCACCGATGGCAAAAAGAAGTGAATCCCCCGGAAGAAAAGGAAGCACCACGACTCCAGTCTCACAAAAAATAATCATAAAGAGAATTAAGTAAGTCCAGGCATGATACGTTTGGATCAAATAATCCAGGTGGACTTCAATGTGTAGAATGAAGTCGATGATTGCGTGAATGAATTCCATGAAGGTTCCTGTTGGTTACGGTTTATACCAACAGCGAGGGCGTGCTCCGGGTCTGTTGGTATCATTACAATGACCAATTTTAGCATCAGTCTCTGAAGTTGCAACATTAGATCCAACAGTACATAAGGCCCCTTGATAAAGAGTATCAAAGCGGCATTGAGGTCTTGGGTAATTGTTTGTGTTCGTTCCCTTTACGATGCGGTCGTCTGTGGCGTCGATACTTACAGGCGTTTTAGCATCAGGAAGATGATTTAAGAAATGTGCGAAGCTTAGGCTCGCAAGCATTGTACGGATACAAATTTTCAATTCGCCGAGGTTTTTATAAACGAAGTTACAATCTTTGATGACTTTCTCAGGAACGTTTTCATTGATTGAAACATCTTCATTTTTTAATTCAGCGTAATAGTTCTTCAAACATTTCGAAGACGCCCAGTAATCGGCCTGTCCTTCCGCTGAAGGCCATCCGTCGTAAAGAAAAGTTCTCGGAGCTCCACCTAAATGGTGACCAAGCTCGTGACAAACAACTAAGGCCAGAGAGTCTTTAGTCATTCCTTTCGCGCGAGCAATCCCACCGGCCACATGAACAGTCCACGTGTCGACTTCGCGAGTGGCATAAGCGTTTACAGTGTCATCGTTCCAGGTCGCATTCATCACAAGTTGGAGGCCAGACTTTTCTAAAACTACTGGAGCATAAATTTTATGGAGGAGTTTAGTAACTGTGTTGAAATCGTGTTCTGTCACACTTTCGAAGTCCTTCACGCGAAGTGGAGGAATGTGAAGGTCGTTATCCGGGACAGCATTGGCCATCAAAGATCCCGAAAAGAGTGAAAGAATAAGGGCGAAAGACCACAGTTTTTTCATGGGCCGGAGTGTACTCAAAAGACAGCAAAAAGACTAACCTTTTTAAATGAAACTTATATTGCAAAACGCATAGCGCAATGGATACGCTAGACCTATGAAAACTCAAAAAATGCACCTCCCAGTTGCCCTGCTGGCATTGGTTCTTACATCGGCACAGGCCTTTGCCCACTGCCCATCGAGCTATAAAGAAGAAAAAGTCTGCTTTATGCTGGAAAAAAACCTGCTGTATATTTACGACAATAAATTAGAACACAACGGTCCCTACAAAGACTTTGAAAAGGCCGACCTGGTCGCACTTAAGTCGCCAAAAGGCCAGAAACTGGACTTTAAAAAGATCGCCCGCGGGATTTATAAAATTGAATCTGCTGAAACACTAAAGAACATCACGGTTGAAGTTTCTTTAGATAAAAAGAAAAATGACATTAAGGTTGCTCACGAATAACCTCAGACCCAGGACCATGGATGGCCAGATTTTTATTTGCTCTTCTCCTCTTACCCACACTCTTAGTTGCAGGAATTCCTGGAATCGAAATCAAAGGAGTTCTTGAGCGCGAACTCAAAACAACCTACCTGCAAAGCTTAGAAAAAAAATTTGGCGAATGCGGAGACAATCCTGATTCATGTCTTTCAATGCAAAATGGTGAGTACCAGGTTCTCAATCTTCCAAAAAAAGAAATGTGTTTTCCCTATACCACGTGCGGTTTTTATAAGTGCATGGAAAACAAATACCAATGCGACACTGTCGGAGTGAATTATTTTACAGAGCTTGCTCATCCTACTTGCAGCGCTTATGTTAAAAATATCGAAGATAAAAAATTCACGAAGGCCGGAGTTGAATGGATTTATACAGTGATGGTGTGTCTACAAAAAGGATTAGTTGATGAATGCGAAGTTAAAGGAAACTGTCCGACGTCAGGTAATTTAAAAGAGCGCAAAAAAACTTGTGACCACATCACAGATTTCACTCTTTCTTATCATCCGGGTTGTTACATCAATAGCGGTGTGGGAGTCTGTAAATTACCTCTGCAGGATAAAACAAATATCTGGAAAACTGTCAGCCCTTTTCTGACTGCGCGCGAGAGACAAGAAGCGTATAAAGTGATTTTCCATTGCTTGAATCCCATCAAAAAATAATTCTTTACACTTACAAAAAAATATTGTTTCATGGCCCAAACTTTTTCTCAAGGACCTGCTATGAAACACATCACACTACTTGCTTTAACTGTTCTATCAACTTCAGCATTCGCTGGAAATCTTTGTTCTAAATACGAAAGCTACCCTCGCTATATGAAAGCGATCGCTGCGGTTGCATCAAACCAAAATAAAACTCTGGAAGTTTTTTGTTCTAATCCAAGAGTGCTGGATATCGAAGCTCAACCAAGCAGAATCATCACTCGCGAAGGAGAAGTGATTCCACACGTTCGCGTGCAAGAACACTTCGATTACGACAGCTGCCTGTATATGGTGAACGAAACTGATTACACTATTTCTCAGTCTCGTTGCTATTCAGGAATGTAATTATAAAGTATTTATTACTTTTAATTATTCCTTTTACTCTCTCTGCAAAAGAAATCGATAGCGATATCTCTCACCCGTTTTATCTTCTTAAACCGGGTGAGATCAAACTTCATGCTGAAACCCGCTACTTTATGGAAGAGCATGAATATGAAAAGGCGAAAACTGTCCAAGACCTTTTTGAATACGAACACTGGTATTATAAAATTGAAAATGCCTACGGTCTTCCAGGCGACAGATTAATTGGCGGCTCTCTTTCAGCTCTCTCTAACGGGAGACTAAAAAAAGAATACGCTCCATCCCTCAACATTCCCAATAGCAGTGTTTCATATCAAGGCCTTTATGCTTTTGAACTCTATTACGAAGAGCACTTCAAGGCCGATAGTGATAAAAACAAACTGGCCTTAAGAATAAAAGTGAAAGGCTCTCCCTTAAAAGGAAAAGAATCCAACAACACCTACTCCGGCAAGGATTTATCGCTGGGGTTTCTTTACTCCCACCGCCATGAAGATTGGCGAATCTATGGGGACTTTCACGCAGAAATTATCGGCAGAAAAAAAACCTGGAAACAAAATGGAGAACTGGAAACGGTCAATGCTTATTCTCAATTTGGGACGCTCTTAGGAGCTCAATGGTTACAAGGAAAATGGTTTCTTGATGGTTATGCTCTTTTTTACCTGACAACTGACTACAATTCACACAGTGCCTCTTATACGAGACTCACAGATAAAGGCTTCGTCGTTGGAGGAAAATTTGCTATCGGATATTTTTTATCAGAGCGATCTTTCATCACAGTTGAACATGTCAGAAGAGGATCAAACTTCAATGTCATAACCAATACGACCAATGACTCGACTGAATTTGAGATTGAAACCCAATACTCTAAGATGGGGGTTTCATGGTTTTTCTAAAATGGTGTTTTCCTCTACTTCTATTCTTCCAGGCTGCTTTTGCCGAAGAAAAAAAAGTGCCTCAATTTGAAGACAAGTCGTATTTAAAAGAAATCGGCAATGACTTAATCAGTCCTATTACCACTCCGGCAAAATGGATTCTTCTCGGAGGAACGATCACCACCGGGATGATGTACATTACAAGAAAAGACATCACTTACAGAAAAAGAGAGAGCTATCGAGAGGCAAAACCACTTGGCAAGCTAGGCTTTATTGGCGACTACGTCGGGTATGGTCTGCTCAACCTGGGTTATAGTTCCTACTTTCTTTGGCAGGGAAAATTTCATGATGACCCCAAGGCGCTGGAGCGTGCTGAGCACATGTTAAGGGCAACGACTTACACCGTCGCCTTAACGACAGCTCTAAAGTACACCATCAGTGAAAAACGCCCTGGCTATCCGGATGATCACCATTCATTTCCCTCTGGGCATTCATCTGCTTCCTTTGCTTTTGCTTCAGTCGTGGCCTTACAGCATGGATGGTTCTGGGGAGGAATCGCTCATGGGGCAGCGGCCTTCATCGCCATTAGCCGCGCCAATGATGACTTCCACTATCTCCACGACATCACGGCCGGTATGACGATCGGTGCTTCATTTGCCTGGGGCGTGTACTACAACCTACAAAAAGGAAATCCCTACTGGCTGACACTGGTTCCAGTCCCTAAAGGCGCGGGCCTTGCCATGGGATTAGACTTCTAGATTTTTTTCATCTTATTAAAAAGCGGCATCTTCAATTCTGCTGGTAAAACTCCAGCATTGATATTGACCTGAATGCTGGCAAAAAGCAGCCTTGGGGCCTTAAGAGTTTTATCTCGGGCCTCGCGGAAAGTTACATACTCTTCTCTGGATGTTTCTTTTCTCAATTGAGTATTGTGCATTTTTGACTGGCCAATAGTTGTCTCAAAACGAAGGTCTCTACCGTTTGGCTGATAATCATGACCTACAAACACAATTGTATCGTCTGGTAGAGAATAAAGATTTTCATGAACTGAAGTATATAAATCCTGTGCACTTCCATCAGGGAAATCGCATCTTCCAGTTCCCGAATCTTCAATAAAAAGAGCGTCACCAGTAAAAACCATATTATTAATATGAAAACTCATACATGCTGGCGTGTGACCAGGAGTAGGGATAGCGTGAATTTTAATTGATCCTGCAGAGAACTCTTCATGATTTTTAATTAACTTATCAAACTGTGAACCATTGGTTTTAAAATCATCTCCAAAATGAAAGACATCCTTAAAAGACTTCTGCACTTTTTGAATGTTTTCACTTATCGCAATTTTAATATGAGGAAAGTAATCTTTAAGCTCTTGTGAGCTCGACAAATGATCTGCGTGAGCGTGAGTCTCAAGACAATAATGAGGATTAAGTTTGTGCTCTCTAATAAAATCCAGGATCAATTTCAGACTGTTATTTTCAATCGCACCAGAGGCCGGATCATAATCTAAAACAGGGTCAATAATCACTGCATCTTTGGTGTTATGATCATAGACGATATAAGTAAGAGTAAATGTGTCTTTATCAAAAAAGTGCTGAACGTTCATAATCCCTCATTAGGTTAAGAGCAAAATATTTTATTCAAAGACAAAATTAGCTTTTGTATTTTTTTATCAGAAATGCTGTACATTGAAAAGTTTCCCTCTTTACGCGACATAAGGAGACCTTCTTTTTGCAGACGGATAAGAAATTGCGAAGTCTGAGACTGAGATAAGTCACTCTTTTGCATAATCTCTCCCACACTTTTTTCCCCATCCATTAAGAGACAAAGAATCAACAGTCTTTGTGGATGAGAAAGCGCCTTGAGTATGTCTGCCACCTCTACACTCTTTTGTTTTAAATCGACGTTTTTTTTCATACTAAAACCTTTTGTCCTATGGCCATAAAAGAATACAGAACGACCAGGGTAAAGACAACTCTTCGGCCTAATTCACTCCATTTAGCTGGTATTTTGCCCATTATTTTTTTGACGACTAAAGACGCGAGCACTGTGCCGATAAAAAGAAAAAAAATATCTATTCCTCTGACTCCTCCACTTCCCTTTTTTAACAACTGCATTACAAACGAAGAAAGAGAGATCAGGAAAATGAGAAGCAAGCTGCTAGGGAGGGCCTCTTCATAGCTCAGGTGAAAAAAGTTGATCAAAAGAGGAATGATCAACACTCCTCCCCCAAGTCCTGTAAGTGTCGTCAAGGCCCCAAAAATGATACCTGAAAAAATAACCGGCCAAAATGTTTTAACTTCAACACCTCGTTTGGCAGAACTTTTCTTCTTCCATACACTCCAGAGTCCATAAAGACTGATAAGCCCTAATAAAGAAGCCGTAACCAAGTCCCCCACATAAGGTTTAATTTGTAGGGCCATTGCCGTCCCTAAAAAACTGCTCGCAAAAAGCCCTGACACTATTTTATTATCGGCCTTTTGTCCGCCCCCGATATGGCCTCCAAGGTAATTAATCCCTGAAGCAATCATAACTACGATTAAAGAAAGGAAAGTGGCTTCATTTAAAGAGACGTGAAGTCCGGTTAAAAAAAGAGGAATGGCAATCAATGCCCCGCCTGCCCCAGTCAAACCTAGAACCAACCCCGTCAATAAACCAATAAGTGTTAAAATCATGATGTTCCCCTGCCTTGACAATATTATTATATTATAATATCGTTATATTGTCAAAGGAGGTCTTATGTTGGCATTAATAGGTGGAATGATGATTGGGCTGGCAGCGGCCATGCTCTTACTGACCAATGGCCGGATAATGGGTGTAAGCGGAATCGTGGGAAACCTCATTTCCCCTTCTTCTTTAAAAGAAAAGAAATGGAGAATCGTCTTTCTCTTAGGGCTCTTCGCTGGCGCCTTTTTAGTCAAAGAGTTCTTGCCCTCTTCATTATCGTTTTCGACTTCTCTGAAATATTGGGACTACGCCTTAGCAGGTCTTCTCGTCGGTGTAGGGACAACGATGGGCAGTGGCTGTACTTCCGGTCACGGAGTCTGTGGGATCTCCCGCTTTAGTCCGCGCTCTATTATCGCCACTTGTACCTTTATTGCTTTTGGAGTCCTAGGATTTTTCCTCTCTAAAATTATTCATGGAGGTTTCTAATGAAGGCCTATCTTGCAGCTTTCCTGGCCGGCGCTCTCTTTGCCTTAGGTCTTGGGGTTTCAGGTATGACTCGTCCGGATATCGTCCAAGGCTTCTTAGATCCTTTTGGCAACTGGAATCCAAGTCTGATTGGGGTTATGGTCGGAGCTATTTTGGTTTTTTCTATTGCCTACCGCCTGATTACCAAACGACCTAAACCTTTATGGAGTGAAGCTTTTAGTCTGCCGACCAAAAAAGACATCGACTACCGACTTATTCTTGGTGCTATCGTATTTGGACTCGGCTGGGGATGGGCCGGAATTTGTCCAGGACCAGGACTGGTGTCGCTTGTTAGTGGGCACGGGGAATTTTTTATTTTTGTCGCGGCCATGCTTATTGGGATGAGACTGTATATGTGGATTGAAAAGAATTGGTTAAGTTAAGAGTATTGAGATGACGGGCAAGAGACTTGAGGATATAGTTTTCCTATGGAATACATGAATGTTTTTTTGGAAGACTTAATAAAAAAATACTCACCTGATAAAAAAGGTGCAACGGCAAGCTACATACCAGAGTTGGCGAAAGTAAATCCTGATTATTTCGGAATTGCAGTTGTCACAGTTGATGGTGAAGTCTATTCAGCAGGCGATGTGGCCCAGAATTTTACTTTGCAGTCTGCTTCCAAGCCCTTTGTCTACGGCATGGCCCTGGAAGAGCATGGCAGAGAATTTATCAGAGGCCGAGTCGGCGTTGAGCCTAGTGGAGAAGCCTTTAACTCTATTGTAGAATTAGAAAAAAATACGCATAGACCTTATAACCCTATGATTAACTCTGGTGCAATCGCCATCAGCAGCTATATCCAGGATAAAGACCAAACCAAAAGATTAGAGCGCGTGCTCAATCTCTTTGGTGATTATGTTGGTCATCCCGTCAGTGTCGATGAAGCAGTTTTTCTCTCGGAGAAAAAAACAGCCCACCGCAACCGTTCAATCGCTCACCTGCTTCGCCACTTTGATGTCATTGGCGATGATATTGAGGAGTCTTTAGATCTTTATTTTAAACAGTGTTCGGTTTTAATTAACACCGTTGATTTGGCGACAATGGCGGCGACTCTTGCTAATAACGGAGTTCAACCTAAAGACCAAAAGCAAGTCATCAAAGAAGAATACGTCAGTGATATATTAAGCCTGATGTTTACCTGTGGGATGTATGATACAGCAGGTGAATGGGCCTACACAGTCGGGCTTCCGGCCAAAAGTGGCGTGAGTGGTTGTATCCTGGCCGTGGTTCCTGGAAAAATGGGAATTGCTGCTTACTCTCCACTTATTGATCAGCACGGACACTCTGTTCGCTCAGTTAATGCGATTAAAGATTTAGTAAAAAAATACAATTTAAGCATTTTTAAATCATAAGAGGATCGTCCATGGATCAGGTCAGGCTTCCCATTGAGAAAATTGAATACTTCATTCAACATGAGTCATTTGTTGTTTTAGTTGTCGCTCTTTTATTCGGATGGATTTTTTATAAACTTTTCTTAAAGCGCATCTCAGAAAAAAGACATGCTACGCTGAGAAGACGATTTATGAAAACCGGGCTCTATCTGGTTTTGGCCATCGTGCTGGCCCTTTTTCACTGGGGGCTTATCCAAGCCACATGGACAGATTACTTCACGGTTAAAGTCGCCAACTACATTGGCCTAGTTTCTTTCCTCATTTTGGTTACGGTGCTTATCCGTTGTGCTCAAATCTATGTTTACCTCTACCTCTTCCTGGCCAATATGAGTCAAGGGGTTCCAAGGCTCATTGCCAATCTTTTCACTCTACTCTTTTCTACCTTTGTCGTGAGCTGGATTGCTGCTGATGTTTTTGGTTTTAACCTGGCCACAGTTCTTGCGACTTCGGCCATCTTCACTATCGTTCTCGGTCTTGCTCTTCAGGATACATTAGGAAACTTGTTTTCCGGTGTGGCCTTACAAATTGAGAGACCTTTTCAACTCGGTGACTGGGTTGAAGTCCATAACTCTGATGACAAGTGGGTAGGACAAATTCAGGAGATTACCTGGCGAGCAACCTCTCTTTTAGGTTTTGGTGACGAGCTGATTGTGATTCCCAACAAAACGATTGCTCAAAGTCAGCTGCTCATTTTTTCAGATAGAAATAAGCCTGCGCGTTTTTCCCAGGCCTTCCGTTTCCGCTTTGATGTAGATATCTTAAAAGCAAAAGCGGCCATCTTAGAAGGCATCAAAGCTGTGCCGGAAATCCTTGAAGACCCAGAGCCTCGCGTTTTGGTGTTGGAAGTGACAGAGTCATGGGTGTCGATGAAAGTCTTCTATTCAGTGACTGACTACGGACGCAAATACCGCGTGGGAGACCTGGTGGTGAGCAATGTCCTGGAGTCTATCAAACGCAAGAGACTGACCCTGGCAACCCCGGTTTTAAGCCTTTCTCGAGAGGAAGAGGACCACGATTAAGCCCCTCTATTTATAGGCAGTTTGACCTGGGTTTGGTTCACTGTTAAAATTTAGGTATGAGTATCGCGGTAATCGACCAAGGTGCTGAGCTATTCTGGTTTGTGAGCAATGCTCTTTTACAGGACGAGCTTCCCTTAAAGCACTTAAAAACAACGTCTGCAGGTGAACAGTTCATACTTCAAGAGCTTCCGGCCATCGTTGTTTTAAACGGAGACGACTCCTCTATTCATCCCGAAAAATTCATTGGAAAAATCAGAAACCATGTTTTCGCCAGAAACACCATGTTCATTGTGGTGACGGCCGATACTTCTCTTGAATTTAAAAAATCGTTAATCATCGCCGGAGCTGGCCAGATTCTTTACCGCGGACGAGGCTACACTCCTTCTCCTAAATTTTTTAGAAACTTAATCAAGTGGTTTTTAAATTTAAAAGCACCCGATCCCCAGGTGATTGAGTATAAGCCTGTTGAGTTTGTGGCAGATGGAGAATTCTCTACGTTCGGACGCATCGGATGGCTTTCAGCGGCCCAGTGTTATATAGAAGTCAACCTGGACTTAAATCCCGGGCAAACGATTGAGATGAGAAATCCTCTCTTTGATGAATTGGATATTAAAGATGTAAAGTTGACGATCGTCGATAAAAACACCATTGGCCGTTATTACCAATACGCCAATGGATACCTGTGTAAGATTGAATCGAAAAAATCAAACGCTGATAAAAAGAAGCTCCTCGCTTTTATTGAAAGCAATCAGGAAATTTCAAAATATAAACCGGTCAAAGTTGTTTATTACGAGCAAAACGTCAACAACCGCGAAGCGATTAAAGGAATGATTAAACTCGACCAGCGCTACTGTGCGCGTGGGTTTGCCAACCTGGATAACTTTCTAGACGAACTCAACTATCAGCTTCCTCACCTCATCCTCATTGACCGCCAAATGATTGAGGCCAATCGCTCTAAATTTGAACCATTAAAAAAATTCCTGCAAAGCCATTTCTGTTACTGTGTGACTTACGACAATGAAGGAAAGACAGACCTGGAAAAATATAAAAAAGATTTCGAGTTTGCGATGCACGTGCCCCGTGGGATTGAAAGTAAACTGCTTGAGTCCATGGTGCAAAAACTCGATGAAAAAATGCTCGCCAACCATATGGAAGACAGTGCTGGGAAAATTTTCTTTAACAAGTACTCTGCTTACAGCCGCATGAGCCTGCACTCTCACTGCCGCATCAGTGAACTGGCCATTACTGGAGTTGGAGTTTATCTTCCTTTTGCCATGTCATCTTACTGCGCTTTTGAAATCACTTCTCAAGGTTTTACTCACCTGGGAATGAACCGCATGCAGTACTTTAGAAGTTTCATCAACAAAAAGAGTTCTGCTGACATCTACCATCAATGTATCTTTATGGGACAAACTGTTTCGGATAACGAAATGATCAAAACCGCAGTAGAAAAAATCAAGACTTCTAGTTTTGAAGAATGGAAACTGAACTCCGCCCGATAAAACCCTAATAAGACAAAGACCAGACAAATAAAGCTTAAGTTGCCTTAACCCTCTTCCTGGAAGATGATCATGAATATGAAAACAATCATTCTTTGTTCATTACTTTTTTCACATTCACTTTTTGCCTGGGACTCTTCTTCTTTTAAGATGCCTATCAAAGCAGAACTAAAAAAGAAACTCACTCCCATTCAATATGAAGTCACACAAGAAGAAGGGACCGAGCGCCCTTTTAAAAATGAGTTTCACGACAGTAAAAAAGAAGGCATCTACGTCGACATCGTTTCAGGAGAGCCGCTTTTTAGTTCACTGGATAAATATGATTCAGGAACAGGCTGGCCGAGTTTTTCTCGTCCGCTAGTCAAAGAAAATCTCACTTTAAAAAAAGAAAACAGTTTATTTCTTGGTGCACGCACCGAAGTTAGAAGTAAACACGCCAACTCTCACCTGGGTCACGTTTTTGATGACGGGCCAGCGCCAACAGGACTTCGTTACTGCATGAACTCAGCAGCAATGAAATTTATCCCTAAAGAGAAATTAAAAGAATCTGGTTACGGTGAATTTGAAGCGCTTTTTTCGCGCAAGTAAGCGACGTAAAGATTTTCCACCTTCGTTCTTGCCCAGGGTGTTTTCCTTAGGAAAGTCAGGCTCGATTTCACGCTCGGATTGCTCTTAAAACAATTGATATCGATTAACTGAGATAGCTCTTCGAAGCCATAAAACGCTACAAGTTCTGTGACGATCATCTCTAATGTTTTTCCGTGAAGTGGATTGGTGTTATTTGCCATGTAATTGATCCAAAAGGGCCTCGAGCATTTTCTTTAAACTCTCCTGCTCCCCTCTGATGCGCGCTACTTGAACGCCGCCTTGAAGTGTAGTGAGAAATAAGTCTGCGGCCAGTGTACTGTCCATTGTCTTTTTAATTGTACCTTCTTTTTTTCCCTGCTCAATCGTCTCAATAAGCCAATCGCGGATTAAAAAATGAAACTGCTGTAGTTTCGTTTTCATCTTCGGTGAAACAGAATAGAAATCAGAAGTAAAAGATCCTACCGGACAAATCATGTTGTGTTTAGCAGAGAGTGAACAAAATCCTTTAACCATCTTCTCCAGTTTTACTTTTGAAGGAAGCTCCTGCACTTTTTTGGCCCAGGTTTTATGCCCTTCCTCGTAGTCTTCTAATAAAGCAATTCCCATGTCTTCTTTAGAAGAGAAGTAATAATGAAGGCTCGCTTTCTTGATCCCAAGAGAGTCGGCAATGGTCTGAAAGCTAAAACCGTTAAACCCCAGTGTTTGCAGGTATTCTTTGGCTAAATTCAGGGCCTCGGTCTTTGTGTTGTTGCTTTTAGCATTCATAAGGTGTATTCTACCTACCGGTAGGTAAAAAGTCAAAGTCTAATCATTTAAGGAAGATAAAGTATGAAAACTACAACAATGAGACCCGTTGCCATTATCGCAGGATCGAGAACTCCTTTTACAAAGTCTTTCTCGCATTACTCGAGAACATCGAATTTAGAACTCATCACCGCCACTCTAAAAGACCTGGTCAAAAAAACAAAACTAGAAGGTGTCCAGCTTGGTGACGTTGCCACTGGTGCTGTTATGAAAAACGCTGAAGACTGGAACATGACCAGAGAAGCAGTTTTAAAATCGGGCCTTCACCCTCACACTCCAGGGTATGATGTTCAACGTGCATGTGGAACAGGATTAGAAACAGCAGCGCAAATTGCCCTTAAAATTGCTTCGGGACAAATCGAAGCTGGTATTGCTGGTGGGACAGATACAAACAGTGATATCCAGGGTGTATTCTCACATAAATTCTCATGGCTCATGATGGAGCTGCAAAAAGCAAAAACGATTCCTGAAAAATTTAAAATCATCTCGCAAATTAACCCAAAACTTCTTCTGCCAATTTTCCCTGCCGTCAAAGAACCGCAAACTGGTTTATCAATGGGACAGCACACTGAGCTTATGGTTCAGGAGTGGAAAATCTCTCAAGCAGAACAAGACAAGCTTGCTTACGAGTCTCACCAAAAAGCGGCCCGTGCTTATGAAGCTGGGTTTCACCAGGATTTATTATTTGAGTTTAAAGGATTAAAAAAAGATTCAATCCTAAGACCTGATACGACAATTGAAAAACTAGCAAAATTAAAACCTGCTTTTGATTTCACTGGAAAAGGAACACTGACTGCTGGGAACTCAACAGCTCTAACAGATGGTGCTTCAGCAGTATTACTGGGAAGTGAAGACTTCGCCGACAAACACAAGCTTCCTATTCTTGCCTACTTTGTTGATGCTGAGTACTCGGCAGTAGACTTTGTTAAAGGTGAAGGGCTTTTAATGGCGCCAACATTTGCGGTTAAAAGACTATTAGAGAGAAACAATTTAAAACTTCAGGATTTTGATTTTTACGAAATTCATGAAGCCTTTGCAGGACAAGTTCTTTGTACACTAAAAGCTTGGGAGTCTCCTGAGTACTGTAAAAAAATGGGACTGGATCAGCCAATGGGATCAATCGATAGAAACAAACTTAACGTTAACGGCGGAAGTTTAGCTCTCGGTCACCCGTTTGCAGCAACAGGTGGAAGAATCATTGCTTCGCTGGCAAAAGCGCTTGCTCAAAAAGGAAGTGGACGCGGTTTAATTTCAATCTGTACTGCTGGTGGTATGGGTGTAGCGGCGATTATAGAGAGACCATAAGTAAGACCGTAAAAGAGATTAATAGAAATGAAAAAGCACCTGCCAAAACTCATTGCCTTCTTAAGCAGCTTTGCTCCCGCACTGGCCGCTAAGATTGCGCTTAAAATGTTTGCCACTCCGACGAGAATCCCTCGTCCGGAGTCGGAAATGGCCGTGTATGGAACTTCTAAAAAGTATCTTCTCTCAAATGGGATTGCTGCCTTTGAATGGGGCAATCCCACTGATCCTCTCGTCATGCTCATCCACGGATGGAACGGCAGAGGAACTCAAATTGGGGCCTTCTCTACTCGACTGGTTGAACTAGGTTTTAGAGTTGTCGCTCTCGATGGCCCAGGCCACGGTATATCTCCCGATGGACCTAACAAAATGACCAACCCTGGTCACTACGCAAAGTTTATTATCGATGCTCAAAAAGAATTAGCGCCCAATGGAGCTCACGCCGTGATCGCTCACTCTTTTGGTGGAGGATGCTCAGTCCTTGCGGCCAAGAGAGGATTTAAAGTTAAAGGCATGGTGCTTGTCGGGACACCAAACTTTTATGAAAGAGTCGTGACATTCTTTGGAAAAAGTTTTGGATTAAATGACAAAGGCCTCGAGCATTTTTTTGCTCTCGTTACAAAAGTTGCGGGCCTAAAACCAAGTGAACTTATCACCGGAGAGATCGGAAACACCCTGAATCTTCCCTGTTTAGTCGTCCACGATAAAGACGATAATGCTGTCGCCATTGCCGCCGGAGAAAGCATCCACCAGCAATGGAAAGGCTCAAAAATCCTTATCACAGAGGGGCTCGGCCACCGCCGTATCCTAAAAGATCCCCATGTCATCGCGGAAGTTTGCGATTTTATTAAAGCGATTCCCTAAGACGCAATTGATTATTTGCAGGGAGCGTGATAACACTCTCCCCTATGAAAAATTTTAATTTAAGCGATGTTATTGAGAGCATTTCATTACTTGAGCATGTAGCAAACAATTCAGAAATCCTGACAGAGCTTACCCACGAGCAAAGAATTGCTTTATTCAAAGCATGCGGAACTATCGCGAAACCAGATAAAAAAGAAATCGCCAAAAGAAATAAAGACGTAAAGATCTTTAAGCAAAAACAATTAGTCGAACAAAATAGACTTAAGCGTGCCATGACTGGAATCAGAAGTGCGCGCGAGAACTCAGTCTTCATTGCCCCTGAAAAACTTTTACTCGATAGCGATAAAGCTTACTCAGAAGCACCAGAACTAGATACACCAAGAAACTGTTACGTGTGCAAGGCCGAATTCACAAAGCTTCACTTCTTCTACGATACAATGTGCAAAGAATGTGGAGACTTCAACTACCATAAACGTTTCCAAACAACTGACCTGACAGGACAAATCGCGCTCATCACAGGATCACGTTTGAAAATCGGTTACCACGCCGTTTTAATGATGCTTAGGTCTGGCGCGACAGTTATTGCAACAACTCGCTTTCCCGTTGATTCAGCAATGAGATACGCCAAAGAAAAAGATTACAACGACTGGAAAGACAGACTGCACATTCACGGTCTGGATCTTCGCCACTCGCCTTCTGTGGAAATTTTTGCAAGCTATATCGAGCAAAAATTCCCACGCCTGGATATTTTGATCAACAACGCTGCTCAAACAGTAAGACGCCCTCCGGGGTTTTACGCCCATTTAATGGAGCAGGAGCAATTGAACTTTCACGATATTAATCCAGAAGCTCAAAGGCTTTTAAAGAACCACCAGGACTTTAAAACTGAACTTAACCAACTGACTTACGGAAGCGCTCCTTCAAGTGAACACGCTCTGCCGGTTACATGGCACGGAGAAGGCCCAGGAGTTGGAATCAGAGCTTCAGCAGAACTCTCTCAAGTTCCTTACAGCTTTGACAACTCACTTGTGGCCGAAGAAGTTTTTCCTGAAGGAAAACTAGACGCCGATCTTCAACAAGTTGACCTTCGTACAACAAACAGCTGGAGACTGCGCTTAGGAGAAATCCAGACACCTGAAATGCTGGAAGTTCAGTTAGTCAATGCTGTGGCCCCTTTCATTTTATGTAACCGCCTGGTGCACATGATGAGACGCGATTACACTGGTAAAAAACATATTGTTAACGTAACGGCGATGGAAGGAAAATTCTATCGTTTCAAAAAAGAAGACCGCCACCCGCATACAAATATGGCGAAGGCCGCTCTTAACATGATGACTCACACGTCAGCGTCTGACTTTGCAAAAGACGGTATTTTCATGAATGCTGTTGATACTGGTTGGGTGACTGATGAAGATCCTGCACAAATCTCTGAGTACAAACAAAAGGTTCACGACTTCCAGCCGCCTTTAGACATCGTTGATGGGGCCGCGAGAATTTGTGATCCATTTATTGACGGGATTAATTCTGGGAAACACTGGTGTGGGCAATTCTTAAAAGACTACAAACCGATCGATTGGTAGTTTAGACAATTCCCATCTCAATCACAAAACAGGTGTTAGAAACTTCCTTATCAAGGTAGATCTTCCCGTTATGATCTTCGATAATCCCCTTAGAAATCGAAAGCCCAAGACCCGTTCCTTTCCCAACCTCTTTTGTGGTGAAAAACGGCTGCATGATATTGTTGGCGACGCTGTCTGGAATTCCCATTCCACTGTCGATGACTTTAATCAGGATTTTTTCAGAACCAATCACTTCAAATTTCACTTCAATCCATTTCTCGTCCAGTTTCTCAACGGCATCAAAAGCATTACTCAAAAGATTTAAAACGACCTGAACGATCTGGGATTCACGGCAATTGATCTGCACATCCGGGATCGAATCAATTTTTAATGAGACCGGACTGGTCCTGAATTTCTCTCGGCAAATTTCAATCGTGTGCTCAATGACATCCTTAACCTGGGTCGGAATAAAAGGGTCTTGCTCATTTGTGCGCGAAAAGGCCTTAAGACTTCTCACAATTTTGGCAATTCGCTCTGTCGTTTGTCCAATCTTATCCAAAGATGTTTTAAATCCTTCTGGGTCGTATTGATTTGAATCGATACTCTTAATCATCAAATTCACTCGGCCAGAAATAATCGCCAACGGATTGTTGATTTCGTGAGCAATCCCTCCGGCCATCTCTCCCAACGAAGTAAGTTTGGCATTTTGCACGGCTACTTTTCTTTGTTCTTCCAGGTCATTTAAGGCCTTAAGCGAGCGGGTTAAAAAATTTAAAGCAAAAATAAAAAGAACAATAAAGCTGATGATGTAGATTGCACACTTCGTATACCATCCCGTCATGTACTGACTTTTTGAGAGGGCCGTTACAACAAAAAAATCATAATCACCTACACGTCTTGCACTAGTGATACGAGTCACTCCATCAATACGCGATTTTCTCTCAGCAAAAACAGCACGCTTATTGTGATAAAACAATTCACGGATCGTATCCTGATTTTGTAAAGGAAAGCCTATAAACTTTTCGACCCACGGATAACGGGAGTAAAGAAGATTGTCGATGCCATTGATGGTAATGGCCGAATCAGGAAGTAAGTTAAGTTCCGAATAAAAATTGCTGAAATAAATCAGAGGCACACCTGCGGCCACGATTCCAGCAAACTGATTGTTTTTATCCAGGATTTTTCGGCTTAATATAATAACTAAACGTCCAGTCTCGCGGCTCACTAGTGGTTTGGAAAAAACAAGTTTATTTTCCACACTGGAAAATTGCTTGTAGAAATAATCCCGGTCCCCTAGATTGAATTTGCTGTTGAGTTTGAAGCGAACTTTGTCACGCCCATCCTTGCCGACAACAAAAACATTTTGAGCTTCAGGAATGAAACGGTTTTTTTCGACAAGTATTTTTGATAACTCTTCAGTCTTCCAGTCTTCAATTGAGTTGCGACTTTTCAACAATTCAATCGTGTTTAAGAGTACCATATCGACTTTTTTAAAAGTGCTTTCAATCTGAGTCCCAAAGGCCTGGTTTAAATTGTCTGCATCTAAACGGGCCCTTCTTATTTCATAAAAATATGAAACCCCGAGTTCGACAGACACTCCAATGAGCAAAAGAGTTGAGACAAAACAAAAGAGAAAAATGATTCTCTTGTATTGAGATTTTTTTAATAATCGACTAATTTCTTTCAAAAAGCACTGATTCCATATTCTTGCTAATAATAAAAAAATGGTATCACAGAATCATTTTCTACAAATGCAAAAAGATAAAATAAGGGACTCAAAGCACTCTTGATTAATTGCTTCGCTTGTATGCTATGCAAGATTTACTTCTTCTTGATCGCTTCAAGAGGATATTTCCATGGTCTCATTGCCAGAAGTATTCCAATATCATGGGCCTCGTTGTCATCTTTTTCTACAACGCGCGACTCTTCCTGGATTTCAGCGACAAGCTTATCGAACTTCTTCTTAAACTTAGCTAAAGATACCGGTCCGAAAGAATTAGTAGAAAAACGAATGTAGTCACCTTCTTCATTAAAATCATAATTAAGAAAGTTATTTTTTGTTTGCAAGAAAAGAGTTTTCCCCACGGCTCCATCGCGGCGGAAACGTAAAGTCCCCGCTTTGTTTTTTAACTTCACTCGATCGCGTGGGTGCAGTTCAATGAGATTGATTTTATCCAGAAGAAGCAAATGTTTTTTAGATTCGTTGGCCGAAATATCAAACTCTCTTTCTATCTTTTGTGGAGTCATCCCATCATTGAGCATAATGAAGTAATGCAGAAGCCTCGGATTTTCTGCCAATACTTTTTCATGTTCTTTTGAAAGAGTATGCCCTGGAATCTCTTCTTCAAAATTAGCGTTCTTGCAAATCTCAGCGAAACTTAAATCACAAGCACGGCAAATTTCTTCAATTCTCTCAAGGCTAATGGATTTATCAGCGAGAATGCGTTTTACACTGGACTCACTGAGATCAAGAGACTGAGCCAGATCTTTATAAATAATATTTTTGGCCTTCAGTGCTCGCTTAAGAGCATTGAGGAATTGATCAATCTGAGACACTGACACTCTCCTGGTAAAAGGCTTCCACGCCTAGGCTGAAAGTATCACATTATAATACTTCCCTCAAGAGTATTGAGAAAAATCCTAAAAAGGGCGATGATGCCTTTAACAGGAGGAGATCTATGCTAGAACAATTCTTGAAAAAATTACTAAGTGGCAACTGCAAGTTTTACAGTTTTAAAGAGCAAATGGATTTTGAGCTGGAACAAGAGCTGAGAAGAGAAAGAAATTTAAGCTGTTCTTTTACAATCTTTTAACTTGTAAAAAGTCCCTTAAAAGAGCATCCATTTCATTGAGCTGCTTGAGTGAGATTTCGTAAATGATTTTCTTTAACTGCCCTTCATTCTGTTTAAGTTCGTGAATCTGACCGTTGATAAGCGAACTTAAACGGTCCATTTCGTTAGAGATGGCCAGGCGGTAATTTTTAGAGGCCTTGAGCTCATTGGTCACAATAGACATATACTCATCGTTTTCGCGTTTTTGTTCGTGAGAAGCACTTAAGGAATTCTCTAATTGGTCGAGAATTTCCACATTCTGAATAGCAATCGCTGTGATTTCGGCCAGGAATTTTAACAAATCGACTTCCTCTTCACTCGCTTCATGCTCTGTCGCCCAGTAATTCCCAATAGCACCGATAGGACTGTCCACGTTAATAGGAACCATCACTAAGCTTTTCACAAATGTAGGACTATAGGCATCAAGAGGAATGCGTGGGTCTTTATAAATATCTTTAATCACCGTGTGGCGCTTATTGAGCATGGCCCACCCACTGATACACTCTTCTATAGGAAAACGTTTTCCTTTCCATAAAGGGCCAATGGCATCTTCATCAACATAATAACACTTATCAACATCTTTTAGAATAAATGTGGCACCATCTGCAGCCGTCAGTTTTCTGCCTGCATGCCTGATGATCTCAATAATTGCTTGCACGCTTCTAGTGCGCGACAATTTCAAAATCACATCCATTAAATAATCTGATTGCATAGTATTCATTGCCCAAGAACTCCTGGCTTGCATCAATAAAACATACTATTCACATAGGCATATTAATACTATTGAACTATCATTTTCTGTCTTTATAAATAGCGAAAATCAATCTTTAGAAAAAATTTATGTTGGAATAGATACCCACGAAAAATCCTTGATTTGCCTATGGATGTCAGAGAATATATCTTGAGGATTTTATGAGACTAAAGACCCTATTTTTAATTCTGACCATGGTGATAACATTTTCTGGCTGTTCCAGCTTTAAAAAGATTGTTGAGCCACCCAAAGTTGAGCTGCAAGACGTAAGGATTACAAACTTTTCTTTTCTTAACCTAGACCTGGACGTTGTCCTGGAAGTAGAAAATCCAAACAACATCGATTTTGATGTCAAAAATTTAAAATACACTCTGGATATCAATTCAAAAACGATCACCACCGGAACTTACAAAGAAAAAGTTTTGGTCAAATCCAAGACAAAAACCCTGGTCTCACTTCCTCTGAAGCTGGCCTATAAAGATATTTTAGATTCGGCCGTGCTCTTTATCAAAAAAGAAGGTATACCTTATAAGATTCAAGGACGTGCAGAAATAGGACCTTTCACTATTCCTTTTAATGATACTGGGACTTTAAAATCTTCGGATCTGTAGTCGGTGTGAGCTCTTCATACTTATAAACGATGATCTCGCCTTTTTTGTTATCCAGAGTTTCTTTCGGACTCTCTCCTTGATGATGGCCCCACTCTTCCAAGCGAGGCTCATCAAAAAGCATATATTCATCACCCCAGATGTGGCCGTCTTCTTCCGGAATTTCCTCCACGACCTCTTCTGCCAGAATGCTCTTTCTATTAATAAAATAAAAAAGCATCGCGCTGAAGATACCGGCGAAATATCCTAAGAAGTGGCTAAGATAACTCACCTCTGGTTTGAAACTATCAGGAACAAATAAAACGATAGTGACCGCAATCACTTTGAGCACTCTTCTTCCTTTGGATTCTCGCCTGTCAACTAACCATGAAAGGGCAAGCCATGCTCCTCCCATCCAGTTCACCACTCCCGAAACTCCAACCAAGGAGACATGAGCGGGCATAGTTGAAAGGACAACGAGATTAACAAGACCTCCGGCAAAAAAACCAAAAAATGGAAAAAAAGAAAAACCAAAATACGCGATTAAAAAATATGAGAAGGGAAAAAATAAAAAGAGATTGCCTAAGATGTGTGAGAGATCAGCGTGCGCGAAAAGTGTAGTCCAGGCACGCCACCACTCATGTTTCATGAAAACTTGTTCACCCGTGGCCGACATCCAAAGAGGGGCATTGAAGAAGTCATTGATGTAAATGAAGCTGGTTGCCAGCAATAGTGACATTAAAAGAAGAGTTGGATTGAGACCGTCTCTCTTTGGATTTTTCGTCAGCCAGTTTTCTTTAATATAGGTTTTAACTTCCATGAGTATAAGATGGAGTTGTTTTCTTTTGGTGCAAGGGCGAGGCAGAATATTTTTTTCTTTTTTTGCAGTTACTTAGCTGATACTAGATTGTGCTCGCGTCCGAAAACCGCTAGTAACATTTGTGTGTCCATAATATAATAGAGCACATGACGGACTTATCTCAAAAAGACTATAAGAAAATCATCCAGCGCCGTGACCCTCGTTACGATGGACGATTTTACTTTGGCGTGAAAACAACTCACATTTATTGCCGTCCCGTCTGTCCAGCAAGGCCAAAACCAGAAAACATTGTGATCTTTAAAAGTGCTTCTGAGGCAGAAAAGGCGGGCTACAGGCCGTGCAAGCGCTGCCATCCCGATCTTGCTCCTGGAAGCAAACTCCTGGAAGGAACAACAGTCAGTGTGGGAAGAGCTTTGCGCTTAATTGACGAGGCCATCACTGCGTCTTCCGATGAAGAACTTAGCGTGCAAACTCTTGCTGAAAAGTTAGGTATGAGTGACCGGCATCTTAGAAGACTTTTTGAAGAGCACTTGGGAGCTTCTCCAATTGAAATCATCACTACAAAAAAATTGCACTTTGCCCGCTTATTAGTCATGGAGACTCAAAGCCCACTCGCAGACATTGCGCTTGCCGCTGGTTTTAAATCTGTCCGCCGCTTTAACGAAGCCTTTAAAGAATTCTACTCTCTGGCACCAAGTGAGTTAAGAAAAGAGCATGCGGAAAAAATACCTAAAGACCAAATCATTTTACACCTTGCACTCAGGGCCCCGTATGACTGGGACTCTATTATGGCCTTTTTAGGACGACACGAAACCTATGGACTGGAAGAAGTTCACCCAGATTATTTCTTACGCTATATCCCCCATGGCAAAGGTTATGGGACACTAAAAGTGAGTTATGAGGCCCGCAAATCGGCACTCAAACTGGAGTTAACCAATATTCCTCTGATGATGGCACGCCCTCTTATAAGCAGCTTAAAGTCGCTCTTTGATACCGAACATAACCCAAACGATCTGCCCAAAAGTAAAAAAGTGAATGCCAATGGAATCAGAATTCCTGGCTCATTTGATAATTACGAAACTGCTGTTTCTATTATCCTGGGTCAGCTGGTTTCGACCGTTCAGGCCAAAGCAAAAATGAAGGAGCTGGTTTTAAAATATGGAAAAAAAATTTCTAAAAAAACAGAAGAAAAAGACGTCTACATTTTCCCCTCTCCTACTCTTTTAAAAGAGGCCAGGTTAGAAGAATTGGGGATGACTCGCCATAAGGCCAATGCCATTAGAGAGCTCTCTCGCCTGGTCGAAAGTAAAGAGCTAGTGATCTCAAAAACCTCCGATCTCGAAGAGACCAGAAAAAAACTGCTCGCCATCAAAGGCATCGGCCCTTGGACAGTAGAAATGATCGCTATGAGATGTATGGGAGACACTAATGCCTACCCAAAAAAAGACCTCATCATTGCCCGCGCCATTGAATCAGGCCTGGTCGATGAAGAAGAATGGTCTTCTTCAAAGGCCTATCTCACACATATTCTCTGGCGCGAATACGGGAAATCCCTCTCGAAAACCAGCTGTAAGTAAAATTTATTAAATGCTTTGTAAGGCTAATGATATTCCTCTTATCCTAACAAAATCCTCATTCACAAATAATCACAAAAAAATCTTCTGCGATAACCGCGCATTGGTCATTCAATATTAAGATTTCATCAAGCATCTTTTTGCTTACCTTTAGATAAAATGTCCCCGTCTGTGCGCTTGAAAACCTCTTGAATCTTCTTAATACAATATTGAGTTTGAAAACATATTGTTGTGTGAGAAATCTTTATACGAAAAAAACTGAATAGACTTTAAAGGTGCACGCTAGAATGCAGTTGAATGGTGAATTATCTAATTCATACGAGATGTCGAAATTGACTATTGATTCAATGGTCGATCATGCTGTCTATATTCTCGACACCAAAGGTATCATCCTTTCTTCTAACAGCGGTGCAGAGAGATTGATGGGACTCAAGCACAGTGAAGCGGCACAAACCCATATTGCCCGCTTCTATATGATGGACGATATCGAAAAAAATCATCCTGAACACGATTTAAAACAGGCCTACAATTTTGGACGAATCGAAGAAGAAGGCTGGAGGGTGAGAAAAAATGGAACATCTTTTTGGGCCAATTTTGTCATCAGCAGGCTCGACGACTCTCAAGGCGTCCACATCGGCTTTTCTGTGATCACCCGAGACCTGACTAAAAAGAAAGACCGCGAAGAAGCTCTCAAACAATCACAAAGCATGGCCCTTAGGGCCCTCAAACTAAAAACTCAATTTATCGCTGACATCAGTCATGAAATCAGGACTCCTCTTGGCGCCATCCTGGGGTTTGCTGAGTTTTTACAAAAAGATGACATCTCTGAAGACGACCGCCAAAGATACCTGGATATCATTTTAAAAAATGGAAAAAACCTCCACCATTTAATTAACGATATTCTCGATCTCTCTAAAGTAGAGGCCGGAAGAATCGATATTCAAATGAGGCCATTTGATTTGGATCTCTTGATTGCTGAAGTGATTGAACTCTTTCATGCCGAGTGCTTAAAAAAAGATATCTTCCTCACTTATGAACCTAATCACCTTTTCCTCGATAATGTCACCAGCGACCCAAGCAGACTTCAGCAGGTGCTTATCAATCTAGTTGGAAATGCCGTGAAGTTCACTGATGAAGGTGGCATCACGATAAAAGTGGAAAAAGGACAACAAAAAAATCAATTAAAAATATTAATTCAAGACACAGGTACGGGAATGAATGAAGAAGAAGCTTCACGCATTTTCAAGCCTTATGTCCAGGCAGATAAATGCCAAAGCAGAGCGCGTACAGGTACAGGTTTAGGCCTTATTCTTTCGCGAAAAATTGCCGAAGCCTTAGGAGGCGACGTGGAACTTGTTCATTCAGAATTTACACTTGGAAGCACTTTTGGAATCAGCTTTACTGATTACCCAGGTCTCAGACCATCCAACAAACCTAAGCTGGTTGAGAAAACTGATAGGTCGCTTAAATCAAAATCAATCCTTATTGTCGATGACTCTATCGACAACCTGGAAATCATTAAACTCTTTTTAAGTTCATACGGCGGTGATGCTGATGTGGCCTCAGATGGAAATGAAGCTCTTTATAAAATTAAAGAAAAACATTATGACGTCATCTTAATGGACATCGAAATGCCAAAGATGAATGGTTTTCAGGTTATTGAGAAGCTGCGTTCAATGGAAGTGGAAACTCCAGTAATCGCTTTGACGGCACATGCGATGCCCGAAGATAGACTAAAAACAAAAAATGCCGGTTTTTTTGATCACGTGACTAAACCTATCGACTTCACCTATCTGGTTGAGGCCATCGAAAACGTTTAGATCATTCGTTCAAATTGAGCACGCCACTCGTGGTTTAAGGATGGGATGGTCAAAATTTCTTTCACTCGTTCGATGTCTTTTTTATCGCTGAAGTACAGATCAACAAACTCAGTGATTGAAAAACGAATCTGATCCTGCTCTAGCAACTCTAAAGTGTCACCTTCTTTGATCATCCCTTCTTTGAGCACCCGGAAGTAAACTCCGGGGCGACCAAAATTCATAAAACTCTTGATCATTGAATGATCGTTAAACTTTATCCCTAATTTAAAACAAGGAAAGCGCGGTTGTGTGACCTGAACTTCTGCTTCACCTAATCGATAAGTACTTCCGATATAAATACTTTTCTCATCTAAAGTTTCCATGCACAGGTTTTCACCAAAAGCCCCTGGTTCATAGGTATGTTCAGGGCGAAACTTCTTCCATTCAACGTAAGAGTCGTAAGGATAGGCGTAGAGCGCTTTATCCAGACCACCATGAACTTTGAGATCGGCCTGTTCATCACCTTCTAATTTTAGCGATAAAAGCTTCAAAGGCCCTTTGACTTGCTCTTTGAAAAAGCCCGTTTCCACGGGCCTTCCTTTATACTCAACTTTTTTTACCTTACTGATTTGAATAGTTAAAATCTTCATAGGTAAAGTCTAATGGTTTTTAGTGAGCTTGGGCACTAAAAAGGGCCGCTTTATTCTCAATTAAGAATTCCTTAAACCCTTTAGGTTCATGCCCTGAAAGTTTCAGGACTGCATCAGTCGCTGTTTTTGTGTCGCCATTTTTATAAGACAGATCAAATGTAACAAACACATCGGCCCAAATTTCCGGTAGCCCTGATTTTAAAAGCGCCGCCTTTAAATCCGCTTCCGGGATATCGACATACTTAAGTGGTTTTCCACTCACTTCGCTGACTAACTTCACCAGCTCTTCGTAATCAATCACGTCTTTTCCACTGATGTCGTAAATTTCATTTTTTTCATTTGTTTGAATTAAAGCGCCTGCAGCAGCCTCAGCACAATCTTCTCTTGTTACGTAGGCCACTCCCCCTTTGCCTGCTGTTCCATAAAGTGTTCCCATTTCAAGGGCCTGTGGAATAGCATAGAAGATGTTTTGAGCATAAGGATAGTTTCTTAAAATCGTATAAGTCAGACCACTTTCTTTAATCAGCTTTTCTGTTTCAATGTGTTCTTTAGAAACAAAGGCCACCGAAGTATCGGCCTTAGGCCATGATGTATAAACGATATGACGAACACCTGCTTTTTTAGCTGCGGCAATGGCATTTTTATGTTGCTCAACACGCGAACCGATAGCATCGGTACTGATAATAAGAAGTCTCTCAGCTCCTTTAAAAGCAGCGTCCAGCGTTTCTGGTTTTTCAAAGTCTGCACTTCTGACTTCTACGCCTTTAGCGGCAAAAGAAGCAAGCTTCTCTGTTTTACGGCTAGTCGCAATGATATTTTTTTCTCCACGCTTAATCAGGTTCTCTAAAACTAATTGTCCTAGTTTTCCTGAAGCGCCGGTAACAAGTAATTTCTTAGACATATAAACTCCTTAGGTTAGTTTTCCTAAGACCATAATAAATCCAAAGAAGAGTCCTGATTAGTCAGTATTATCTGGAATAATTATACGAATAACCGTACAATCATTTTTATGAATTTAGATGGAATTGAAGTTTTTGTAAAAGTGGTTCAAGCTGGCAGCTTTAGTGGCGCGGCCAAATTGATGGGTATGCCTACCACTACGGTGAGTGGAAAGATTCAGGCCTTAGAAAGAAGGCTTGGGACAACTCTTATTCACCGGACAACCAGAAAACTCAGTGTCACTGAGGCCGGCTCGGCCTATTACCAACGTTGCTTAAAAGCACTGGAAGAAATTGAGGCGGGAGAAAATGAACTGGCCAATGTTAGAGTTGAGCTAACAGGCACTCTTCGTATCACGACAGTCCCGGATATCGGGCACTCTTTTCTTCCTTATTATGTGAAGTCTTATCTTGCCGCTCACCCTAAGATGAAAGTTGAGCTCATTCTCACCAATCGTGTCGTCGATTTAGTCGCTGAAGGAGTTGATCTCGCTTTTAGGCTCGGGCAACTCAAAGACTCAAGTCTTATTGCCAGAAAGTTTACAGACCTCAAAGGAAGCTTGTGGGCCACTCCTGCTTTTATAAAAAAATATGGACTGCCAACAAATCCTAAAGAGTTAAAAAAATTCTCCTTTGTAAAATTCTCATCGGCCTTTAATCCTCTGCTTTTAACTAACGGCAAAGATGATGTCGAAGTTTATCCTGAGGGAGTGATTACCGTTGATGATATGCAAACGGCCAAGAGTTTTACTCTAGAAGGCATGGGAATAGGTTTGATTCCTGACTATCTTTGCATCCAGGAAGAAAAAAATAAAAAGCTCGTTAAGATTCTTCCTAAATGGACATGGAAGGCCTTTGTGACAGTAAGTTTTGTCTATCCCCCACAGCGTTTTGTTTCTCCCAAAACTCAAAGTTTTATAGAGTGGTGTTTAAAACATCCACCGCGCGAGGATTAGGCAACTAGAGAATTTTATCAGTCGGTGCCATGATTTTTTCGGTTTCACCCGGCACTTGAGGAAAATTCCCCGAGTTCCAGTTGTCTCTGGCCGTGTTCATTTTTTCTTTAGAGCTTGAAACAAAGTTCCACCAGATGAATTTTGGATGAGGAAAAGACTTTCCTCCTACGAGTACACAATGTGAGCCTTTTTTAATATCCGCGCGGATACTAGAACCTGGCTCAAGCACGATCATTTCGTGATTAGAAAACTTTCTCTCTCCCAAATCAACTTCACCTTCAATTAAGTAGAAAGCGACTTCAAACTCTGGGGCCGAGTATTCGAAAGTGTAGTCTTCTGTTGCTTCAATATTTAAAAAAATCATCGGGCTAAAGGCCTTCACCGGTGACTTTTGTCCGTGAAACTCTCCTACCACAACACAAACTTCTGCCCCGTCTTTTTTAATTTTTGGGATCTCGTGACTTTTGTGGTTAGTAAAAGAAGGCTCCATATCTTCGAGATCATCAGGCAGCGCCACCCAAAACTGCAGGCCGTGAATATCACTTTCGCGACCGATATCATCGGCCGGGGTTTTTTCCGAGTGGGAAATCCCCTTTCCCGCCGTCATCCAATTGACTTCACCGGGAACGATGACCACACTTGATCCAATAGAGTCTTTGTGGTGAATGCGTCCTTTAAAAAGATAAGTCAGAGTTGAAAGCCCGATATGTGGATGGGCATTCACTGTTAGTTTATGGTCTTTATCAAAATGCACCGGCCCCATGTGATCTAGGAAAATAAAAGGACCTACCATGCGCTTTTTTACCCAAGGTAGAACTCTGGTAATAGGCATTCCTGCTAAATCTTTTGCGCGGGACTCGATTACAATTTGAATTTGATTTTCCATTTTATCCTAAAAATCTGCAGTCAGAGGATTGGCCCCTGTTCTGCCGTTAACATCATCCAGTGTATCCATTTGTGCCAGGTCTTCTTTATCAAAATGAAAATCAAAGATATCCAGGTTCTCCAGCATGCGTGTTGGATTTCCAGACTTAGGTATCGCAATGATTCCATTTTCATAATGCCAGCGAAGAACAATCTGAGCTGGAGTTTTATTGTGCTTTTTTGTTAAGGCCACAATCACTTCATCATCAAAAAGGTTTCCGCGGGCCAGAGGGCTCCAGGCTTCAGTCACAATTTTATGCTTGTCGTGAAAAGCGCGCAATTCTTTTTGTTGAAAGTACGGGTGAAGCTCGAGCTGATTAATAGCTGGCACGACACCTGTTTCATTAATCAGTCTTTCCACATGATCAATGGTAAAATTCGAAACTCCAATTGAGCGGGCAATTCCTTCTTTTCTAAGCCTGATTAAAGCTTTCCATGTAGGAATGTATTTTTCTGAATTCACTCCCGGCCAGTGAATCAGGTAAAGATCAACGTAAGACATTTTTAAATTGCTAAGACTTTTATCCATTGCCCTTAATGTGGCATCATAGCCGTGCTCAGAGTTCCAGACTTTAGTCGTAAGAAAGATTTCTTCGCGTGAAAGGGAACTTTCTTTAATCGCCTTGCCAATCCCCACTTCATTGCCATACATACTGGCCGTATCAATCAAGCGGTAACCGGCCCCAAATGCTTCATCTAAAATCTTAGGGGCATCGGCATCGCTCACTCGCCAGGTTCCAAACCCAATGGTAGGAATTTTCATTCCATCGTTTAGAGTGATAAATTTTTGGCTGACCTCAACTCTCATTACTTAATCCCTTTGGCGATCTCGTAGGCCTTTTTAACCGCTTCTCTATCCTTCATTTTCTCAAACCATTTTTTCAGGTGAGGAAAATCGGCTAAATTCTGTTTTTGATTTTCGTGAGGAACAATCCATGGATAAATTGCCATATCAGCAATTGTGTACTGCCCGGCCGCAACCCAGTCTTTTCCTTCCAGGTTTTTATTCAAAACACCGTAGAGACGAGCGGTCTCTTTCGTGTATCTCTCCATCGCGTAAGGGATCTTTTCAGGAGCGTACATATTGAAGTGATGGTTTTGCCCGGCCATAGGCCCAAGCCCCGCCATTTGCCAAAAAAGCCACTCAGAAACTTCGGCCTTCGCGCGGTTATCGTGAGGAACGAACTTTTTAATCTTCTCCGCCAGGTACCAAAGAATTGCTCCTGATTCAAAAAGTGAAAGCGCCCCTTTTCCATCTTCAGGATTATTATCAACGATGGCCGGAATGCGGTTATTGGGTGCAATTTTTAAGAACTCAGGATTAAACTGCTCGTTCTTCATAATGTTGACGGGATGAAGTTTGTAAGGAAGGCCTGCTTCTTCCAGGAAAATAGTGATTTTGTGACCGTTTGGAGTGGTCCAATAATATAAATCAATCATGCCTTGTCCTTGGTTAGAGATTTCACTCTTGTAACCTTAAACAAAGCTCCGAGAAGAAGCAACTAAGGAATTATGACACGCAATTAAAAGAGAATCTGGCCTTCGATTGCGCGGGCAATGCGCGAGTCATCCGGCTCAATCTCCGAAGAAAAACGCTGAATGATTTCACCATCTTTGCCAATGAGAAACTTTTCGTAATTCCATAACACGTCAGTAACCATGCCCTCATCCATTTTTTGTGCAATGAAAGCTTTCTTGGCGATGCTATAGAACTGCTCTACTGCTTCTGGTGCTTCATGGGTTAGGTAATCGTATAGTGGGTGTTGATTTTTTCCGCGCACTGAAACTTCTTCGGCCATCGGAAAACTGTAGTGTTTTAAGTTTTCACCATTCACAGTGTTGAAATTTGAACTTGGAATCGCCAGGATATGCAGACCTTGGTCTTTATATTTTTGATAGAGCTTCTCCAGCTTCTTATCCTGATAAGTCATCGTGCAGTCGCTGGTGACATTAACAATCATAAGAGTTTTTCCACGGTATTCTTCGAGAGAAAACTTCTCATGGTCCTGGTTACTTAGTTCGAATTGGTAGATATCCCCTTTCATATTTTACTCCTTAATGGAACAAACGATCTGTTTAATTAATTTATCGGTAAACTCAATGTCATCTAATGAACACTCTGTTCGTCGCAAATTTGTTGCTCTACTTCTAATAAGAGAAAAGAATGGGCTGATGACTTGAAAACATACAATTTTCGCATCCCATTCTGGATTTATAAATTTCTGCTGTTGTGACTCTTGAATAAAAAGCAAGAGTCGATCCCATACCTGTCCGTAGGTTTGACTAAGAATTTTTCTGGCAAGATCGTGCCCTTTTTCCAGCTCTTCCAGGTAAAGACTTACAACTTCTTTATTCTCAAGATAAAAATCGACATAGGACTTCAAAAAAAGGCTCAACTTAACATTCACATCAAGCGCGGATGTCGGCGTAGAAAGAATATTAACCATATCCTGGAATCTAGAACTTATGAGTTGTTCTTGGAAAATGACCTCTAAGAGAGATTCTTTTCCTCCAAAGTGAAAAGATATTAAGCTTGGATTGGCGTGGGCATCGTCACAAATTTCACGCACAGACACAGCATGAAAACTTTTTTCCGAAAAAAGCTTAAGAGCGGACGCGATCAAACGATCGCGTCCATTTTCTTTAGTTTTTTTCATTATTGCGTTCATGGCTATTTTGTCACCATGTTGTCAGTATTCACTTCGCCTTGAGTTTCAACTGCTACTTCATGCTTAGGTGCGTGTTCATTCTTTTCTTTATTCGTTGTCATTTTTGTACCAAGCTTATTGGCCCATACTCTGAATCTGTCGATGTAAACAAAGATCGAAGGTAGAACTACGAGTGTCAGGATTGTTGAAAGAGCAACCCCGGCCACAATCGCCACCCCCATTGATGTTCTCGTTCTCGATGCCGGGTTTAGACCGTAAGCAATCGGAAGGGTACCAGCAATTAGAGCAAACGATGTCATAAGGATCGGACGAAGTCTGGTTTTCCCTGCTTCGATGATCGCTGAGAATCTATCGCGTCCTTCTTCCATTAGTACCTTCGCAAAGTCGACCATTAGAATCCCGTTTTTACCGGCAACCCCGATCAACATAAAGAACCCGAAGATAGCAAACAGGTTAATCGACTTACCAGTTAAGAACAGACCGAAGAATGCCCCACTGATGGCAAGTGGAAGAGAAAGCATGATCGTCATCGGAGTGATAAACGATTCATACAGAGAAGAAAGAATCAAATAAATGACCAGGATACCAAAACCAACTGCGACCATAGTCGATGTCATGAGTTTTGCCATATCTTCGGCGTCACCACCAAGGTTCAGGTTTACACCGTCTTCAAGTTTCAGGTCGCCTTTTGTCATTCTCTCAATATACTCGGCCATAACTTGGTTTAGACCAACACCTGGTTTTAACCCAGAAGAAAGCTCAATGAAACGTCCGCGGTTCATCCTTTCAATCGACGCCGGACCTGTCGTCTCAACTCCGTTGGCGATATCAGAAAGTTTAACTAAGCGGTGGTTGATGTTTGGAACATAAACCTGATTATAAAGTTTCTTTAAGTCACGCTGATCATCCAAGAGACGAACACGTACATCGTACTCTTGACCATTTTCACGGAAAACTGCCGGAGTCGCCCCTTCAACCTGAGCTCTTAGTTCAGCCCCCAGTGTCTTAGTGTTGATACCGTATTCTTTCGCTTTACCTGGTTTAACTTTTACTTGAAGCTCTGGCTTACCTGTACGGTAGTTAGAGTCAACGTCAACCAGACGCGGGTCTTTTTTCATCGCTTCAAAAACTTTCATCGCACTTCTCTCCAATGCCTGCGCATTTGGAGAAGTGATGTTTAGAATAACCGGCTGACGCCCTAATCCTGACGTATCAAATTTCTTAACAATCGGGTTAGCAATTTCTCTATAGGCAACGAGCTGTTCACGAAGAGTGTTTCTGAAATCTTCTGTTTTGATTCCATGTCTGTCGTGTTTCAGTTTTACTACGTAAGTCGCCTTGTTAACCTCTCCATTTTCGTTACCGGCCGTATAAAGAACGAAGTCTACGATATCGTTTTTCTGAACAATGTCTTTAATTTCTTTTGCCACTCTTGCTGTTTCATCAATGTTTGTCCCTGGAGCTAGCTCCAGAGTGATGTTCAACTCACCAGAGTCATCATCTGGTACGAATTCCCCTGGAAGGAATCCAGCGACATAGAAAGAGAAAAGGAAAACAAATAGTGTTGCACCAATCGTCGCCAGTGGCGATTTTAGAGTAAACGTTACGAATTTTTCGTAAATGTTTTCTAACCATGTCTGGAAGCGGTCAAATCCTCTGACCATTCGGCCAAGAGTTTTGTCATAAACACCAGGGTTTGCAGGGATGTGTTTAATATCGTGGTGCTCTCCCCCGAAATAAGCTGCAAGCATCGGGATAATTGTAAGAGCAACGAAAAGAGAAATCGCCATTGAGAAAGCTACCGTTAAACCGAAAGATTTAAGGAACTGACCAATTGTCCCTGACATCATGGCAACTGGTACGAATACCGCCATAACTACCAGAGTGATCGCAATAACAGCCATCTGGATTTCAGCTGTCGCTTTTTGGGCCGCTTCTTTAGAGTCGTAACCTTTTTCCATGAAACGATACACGTTCTCAATAACTACGATGGCATCGTCAATTAAAAGACCTACTGCCAGAGTCAGGGCAAGAAGAGTTACGATGTTAATGGTAAATCCTGCTGCACCAATAAGAACGAAAGCACCAATAAGTGAAACGGGAAGAGAAAGCGCTGTAATAAGCGTCGATCTCACTGATCCCAAGAAGAAAAATACGGTGATAACAGTTAAGATGATACCAATGATAATAGTTTCATAAACGTCATTAACGTTGTCTTCAATCTTAATAGAAGAGTCGACAATGATATCAAGCTTTGGTGCGTTCTTCGCGTTTTTAAATTCAACGTTGATTGCTTCAGCTTTTTTCTTAATGTCTTGAGCAACTTTAAGCGTGTTTGATCCCGCTTGACGGTAAACTTGTAGAGTGAGAACTCGTTTATCACCTAAATAAGAACGAGATGTCTCATCTTTAAGTGTATCCTTAACAATCCCCAGATCGGCAACGCGAGTTGGAACTTCGTTACCATAAAGGTTTACTAGCGTATCAGCAACTTCCGGAACGTTTGAGAATTCCCCTACACCTCTGAATACAAGTTCTTTTTCTCCGCGAGAAACTTTACCTGCCGGGATGTTTTCCCCCATTGCTCCAACTTGAGAAGCAACCTGAGAAACTGAGATCTCTCTTGATTTAAGTTTATTTCTATCTAATAGAACGTGGATTTCTCTTTTTCTACCACCGATAATCTCAACCGCACCAACGTTATCTACCTGCTCAAGGCGAGGCTTGATTGTTCTATCAGCTAAGTCGAAAAGCTCACCATCACCTAAGCCTTCAGCTGTAAGTGAAAGGTAAACAATAGGAGTGTCGGCCGGGTCGAATTTTTTAATAATCGGGTCTTCTACTTCATCAGGAAGGTCAGCTTTAGCGATGTTTACTTTATCGCGGACTTCTTGTTCAGCAACCTTTGAATCTTTATCGTCGTTAAATTCGATAATAAGGATAGAAACCCCTTCAAGGTTTCTTGATTTAAGACGTTTAATACCAGAGATCGAAGCGATCTCATCTTCAAGCGGTTTTGAAACAAGAGTTTCAATCTCTTGAGGTCCCGCTCCTTGATAAACAGTTTGAACCGTAACAACCGGAATTGATACGTCAGGGAATAAGTCTACCGACATTGATTTGAAGGCAGCGATCCCCCCAACCAGAATACCGATAATCACACAGGTGATGAATATGGGTCTTTTGATGGATACGTTAGCTAAACTCATATTACTTCTCCCCTTGGTATAGTTTCAGTTGAGACTCAAGTGCAATGATTTGTGTCGCTGCTTGTACGCGAGAGGCCTGCGCTTGCGTATAGTCTTGTTCGAAAAGAAGAACTTGATAAGTTGTCGTACGACCTTGTCTTAATCTCGATCTTTCGTTTTCCAGTTTGGCCTTTTGAGCTGACTCCATAGTGCGAGAAAGCTTTAGTGTTTCTTTTGATTCTGAAAGGCCCTGCTTTAAATCAATCCAGTCCTGCTCTTGTGTATAAAGAAGGTTCTGTTCATTGATATCAGCTGAGTCTTTTAATCTCTGTGCCCCTGCTTTTGCATCGGCCACAGCTTTGAAGTTTAGTGGAAGCTGGAACATCACTCCAACATACCCATTGTCATGGTTTGTTTTCGTTGAGTTCTCAAAAGCTTTTGATGTTTCTACTCCACGTCCTTGAAGTGTGTAACCACCTACTAAATTAAGCACTGGCTTATTTCTTTCGATGATGAGATCACTTGAAGCTTTCGCTAGAGCTGCTTGAGCACGGCTTGCTTTCACATCTAATCTGTCACCTGGTCTTTGATCTGGGATTTTTAGATTTTCAAGGTAATTGTAGTTAAGTGAATCAAGACTTGGCATTGGAGCGTCTGCATTCGTGTTTAAGTACTTGTTAAAAGCTCTTGAAAGACGAAGTTTCTCGTTCACCGCTTGCTGCAGTTGAAGTTTATAAGCTTCAACCAAAGCATTTGCCTGTAGAACGTCAGCACTTTCTCCCAAATTTTTTTGCTTTTGTTTTTGTACGTAACTAAGAATGTTATTTCCTGCTGAGAGTGCCTGTTCTTGAATCTTCACTCTTTCTTGCGAGGCAGACAATTGCCAGTAGGCCACTTCTGCTTCAATTAATAAGTTCTGTGAAAGAGCAAGGTTTGCGTATTCATCAGCTTTATTTTGTTGTCTGGTTAATTCTTCCTGAGCCTTAGTGCTGCTTCCAAAACCATTGGCCCATAAAGGCATAGTTAGTTCAACACTTGGAGAAGCATCCCAGTATTTGTCCGGGTTAAAAGTTGAACCTTCATACGCATTTTTTGTAACAGCATAAGAAAATTTAGTTTCTAAACCAAAACTAAACTTCTGTGAAATTCCAGCGCGGTACACGTCGTTGTCGTATCTGTCATACATAGACATCGGAGGTGTTCCTAAAGAAGTGTCGAAACTTTTTCTCGCTTCCAAGAAGAAGTTTGGTGAAGTTAAAAGATCAGCTTCTCGAGACACGAGTCTCGATCCTTCGGCCTGGGCCTGGGATTGTTTGTAACGTAAGCTTTGACCTTCTACCTGGGCAAGGTATTCAGAGAGACTGAGCGCGAAAGCACTAGAACTCATCGCAACCGTCCCTACTATGGCGATTGTTTTAAGCATGTGTGTGTCCTTTTTTGTGATGTAATCAAACGATTACTTTGTTTACAGCCCAAGTATGCTTTAAAACCTTGATGTAATCAAGTGATTACTTTTTGGTAACGACCATAATTTTTAGCTATCCTTTAAAAAAATAAGGTGTTAGGCTCAATTTATATGGCGGCAAAATCTACAAAACCTAAAAACAAAGATCGTTTAGCGACAGAGGAGCGCCTGCTTTCTGCGGCTGAGCAGATCATTGCCAAGCACGGTTTTAAAGGGGCTACGACCCGCATGATTGCTAAAAAGGCAGATGTAAACGTAGCACTTATCACCCGCTATTTTGGTGGAAAGTATGAACTGCTCGTAAGAATGGTCGAGAGAAAGGCGACAGAAAAGCGCTACACTCACCTGGCCTATCCGGTACAAGAATCCATCACTGATGAGTGTCTGCTTTTTGTCCGCCACCGTATCAAGCACTTCACGGAAGACTTGGTTATTTTCCGAGTAATCCTTCTGCAATTTTTAACTGACGCAAAATTTTTAAAACGCTTCCAGGAAAACCTGGAGATCTTTGAGCGCCATCCTGAATTTGAAGAAAGAGTTCTCACTTTGATCAACGATAAAAAGATGATCAATACTATCCAGCCTCAGCAAATCCTGGACACACTTGAGGATTATATCTTTGGTGTCGTTGTCGGACGCATCCTGATTCACATGGGTGATGATACAATGTGGGAAGACGTCGAACATTTCGTGCGCAGCTACTGCTCTTCTTTTGAACTTAAAAAGTAAACTTAAAGACAACATCAATTTTTTATTGGACATTCACTAAACAATAGATTTTGACTTCGCCTCAGGTCATAATAACTTCGCAATGAAAAAGCTTTTAATCTTAAGCTCCCTATTCTTCTCTCTTGGTATCCACGCAGAAATTGATCTGAAAAAAACGTCGTTGCCTAATGAACGAGTCATCAAAGTGACTGGTCACCCTGATTATCCACCGGTTATCTGGGCCAAACGTGGAGAAAAAAAACTTAAAGGTGTATCTGTAGAAATCATCGAAAAGATTTTTAAAGAGATCAATGTAAAAGTTGAATTCATCAATGTTGAGACATGGGGACGAGCGCAGGAAGAAGTAAAGGCCGGACGTATCGATATGCTTTTACCACCTTATAAAACAGAAGACCGCCTCGCCTTATATAATTACTCTGCCGAAGCTTTTATGCAGGATGAAACTGTAGTTTTTGTCAAAAAAGGCAAAGAGTTTAAGTTTGAAACTTTTGAAGACCTGCTAAAATACCCCGGCGTCGCGATCATCAATGACAGTTTTGGAACGAAGTTTGATGAATTTGATAAAACCAATCGCAATATCACCAGACTGCCGACAACTGAACAATGCTTTCGTTTTGTCGATAAGGACCGCGCTCGCTACCTTATTGCCGGCACCAATTCAGGACTCTCTACGATGACGAAAATGGGTTGGGAAGGTAAATTCGTCACTCTTCCCAAGAGTATTATCGTCACAGGTCTCTACGCCCCGATTTCACTTAAGTCTCCCTGGAATACGCCTGAGATCAACGCTTTCCTGAAAAAGAAGTTCGCCGAGATCAGGCCGACAGAAATGAAAGAGCTGGAAAAAAAATACCTGGCCATCTTTAAGGCCGAAAACGCAAATGTTAAACAAACGCGCTAAGACCTGTAATCGCTCTGCCCACCACCAATGAATTAATTTGTTTTGTCCCTTCATAAGAATAAAGAGCTTCAGCATCTCCTAAAAAACGCGCGACTTTATTAGAGATTAAAATCCCGTTGGCACCCATAAGCTCACGGGACATACTGGTAATGGTTCGACATCCTACTGTGCAAAAAACTTTTGCAAGTGACGCCTGCTCATCCGACATACTTCCCTGATCCTGCAAAATACTCAGTCTCGCCACCATACATTGCATAGCTGTTAATTGAGAAAGCATTTGGGCCAAAAGATCCTGAGTCATTTGAAAGCCTGCAATCGGACGGTCAAACTGACGTCTCTTCATGGTGTAATCAAGTGTGTGCTCATAAGCACCACGAGCACATCCTACGGCCTGCCAGGCGACTCCTGCTCTGGTCATCTTAAGCACTCGTGCTGTGTCTTTAAAAGTATTGGCCTTTTGCAGCCTGCGCGCCTCTGGGACTTTGACATTATTCATTCTGATAATGGCATTCTGGACAATTCTCAGAGACATTTTATCTTCAATTTTTTCAGTTTCTAATCCATTGGTGTTGCGATCGACGATAAAACCTTTGACCTGATGATCATCTTCGTCTTTGGCCCAAATGATAATGATGTCGGCAAATGTGGCATTCCCTATCCATTTTTTTTCACCATTAATCGTCCACGTATCCCCTTCACGCTTACATGTAGTCTTTAGTCCCATGGAAGCAGCAGAGCCCACTTCCGGTTCAGTTAAACCAAAGGCGCCAATTTTTTCCATGGCAATCATCGGAGGAATAAACTCTTCAATCTGCTCCTGTGAACCACAGTGATAAATTGAATTCATCGCCAGTCCCGCGTGCACTCCAAAAAAAGTGCATGTTGAAACATCAATGCGCGCGATCTCTTCACCAATCATTCCTTCCAGCAGATTGCTGCGTTCCTGACCGCCAAGATTTTTATTGTAAGTAAGACCCATGATATTGAGTCTCTTCATTTTCTCGATGATCTGAAAAGGAAATTCCCCTTTCATCCAGTACTCGGTGGCAATGGGCTCTATCTCTTCAATCATGAATCTTCGCACACTATCGAGCACTAATTTTTCATCGGCATTGAGATATTGGCGAGTGTCGTAAAAATCCCCATTAATAGGGGGAAATTTGGGCTCTCGGCGCTTTTTGATCTTGCGTGCCTGATCAAGCCACATCAACACTTCATCGTCTTCTAAGTCACTTAAAAAAGATAACATCGCTGGTATACTTTTGATAAGATTTAGGTCTTTTTTACTCTTATCCTCAACTTTATCAAAAGCATCTTTCATCTTTCCACTGACTTCGCTCCAAAAACTTTCCATAAATTCCTCCTGGGTCTCCATGGTAAGTGCAATGCCAATGCCCAACTCAAAAGTTAACAAACCTGTCTGACTTTTTGCCTGAATTTGCCTGGATTTTGCTTGGTTTTCGAAGTGAAAAAACGCGTAAAGTAATTGGGGTCATCAAAACCCAACTCAATAGAAATTTCGCTCACTGATAAATCGGAATAGGCCAGGAGTCTTTTGCTTTCTAAAATGCAGCGCTCTTGAATCAGGTCTCTCACACTTTTTCCAATGATACGGTTTACTTTTGCCGTAAGCGCTTTAGGAGTGATTCCCAAAGTCCTTGCATAAAATTCTACGCTGTGATGTTTTTTATAATTCTTCTCGATGAGATTTGTAAAATCTTCGCGGAACTTGGAAACCCTCGAAACTTTTTTCGGTTGGTCCTGAATGATGCGTGAAAAAAGCAGCAGTAAAGTTGCAAGATGTAATCGGAGGAGAATTTCAAAATCTTTTTTCTCTTCTTCATACTCAACCAGCATTTTCTGCGCATGAGCAAAAATCTCTTCGCGAGTCGCTCCCGAAACTTCAAAATAATTCACTGAAGGCATAAGGGCATCTGAAAAAATATTGTAGGCCTCATCTCCTGAAAACATCGAAAGCCCTTCAAACTCGATAACCACCCCACAGGTGTCTTTACTCATGGCCCATGAATGAACCTGTGCCGGAAGCATAAAAAAGATTGAGCCCTTTTTCACATCATGGCGTTCGAAATCAATTTCGTGCCATCCCGATCCTTTCGTAATGACCACCAGGTGAAAAAAATTGTGTTTGTGCGGAAAAGGCACCGCAGGAATCAATCGTTTTTCCAAGCGAGTGACTCTCACCTGCTTGGTTAAACCCGACACGACTCCAAAGGAATCCATAGGATGAAGGGTGTCTAGGTGATGGTGATGATTGTGCTTCTTTCTCATAGCTGTCTCCCAGGAGATCATAACATAAATAGGGTGTTTTGTGCTATTTTTTAAACCTTGAGTCCATAGAGCCTATCTCCCCCTTTTGGTATAATAAATTCACCCAGAGGAGGGTTCAATGAAACGATTATTTATCTGCTTACTCATGCTCGGGTCAGTCTCATCTTTTGCCAAAGATTTTGAATTGATTAAAGAGCACTCTAAAATTGCTTTTGATGTCGACTATATGTTGATGACGAAAGTTGAAGGACAATTTAAAGACTACCAGGGTTATTTCACACTCAATAGTGCTGAGAATGACTTATCTAATATCAGAATCACGATCAATGCTGAAAGTGTCGACACCAATGACGGGAAAAGAGATTTTCACCTAAGAGGTCACGAATTCTTCTTTACAGCAAATTATCCAGAAATCACTTTTGAGAGTCCGGGACCAATTAAACTGGAGACAGGTAAAAAGCTGGTTATCGGCGGTTATTTAACAATGAGAGGAATCAAACGTCCTTTGATCCTTGAAGGCGCTTATAAAGGGAAATTAAAAGACCCTTGGGGAAAGGATAATTATTTCTTTACCCTATCAGGAGAAATTGACAGAAAGACTTATGGCATTGTCTGGAATAAATCCATGGATAACGGCGGTGTTTTAATTGGTGACACGGTAAGAATTTCAATTACAGTGCAGGCCCAGGTGTTGGGCGAGAAAACTCCATTTTCTACTCACATGGTTCCGACAACAAAAGGGATTGTAGAGAGAGATCTGTTGCAAAAAGGAAAAATTAAAAAGCTCTCAACTTCTACTGACCCAAAAGATCATACAAAAAAAGAAGTTAAGAAAAAATAGTTCCTCTCACTTCGAAGATGGCCGTCTTTCTTATGGCGGCCATGAGCTTAGAGAAATCTTTCTCGGTCACGGTCTCGATTAAAGGAAATTGAAGTTCAATCCTAAGCTCTGAGTTACCTGTAAAAAAGATAAAGGGCACATGATACTTATTCTCCCTTAGGTACAAAAGAAGGTTATCCCCTTTCCCCTCAGGCATATCATAATCGCATAGTACCAAGTCAAAGCATTGCTCTTTCAATTTTTCAATTCCCTCAGAAGCTGAAGAGGCCATCTGCACTTCAAGAATAAAAAACTCGTATAAAAAATCTTTTAGATTTTCCCTTACTAACCAACTGTCATCAACAACCAAAACCTTCTTCATTGCTAATCCGAAATTTTTCTAACAACAACTTCATATTGGCCAGGCCCTATCTCGGCACGATAAACTAATGTTGGCAAAGGGGGTTTCGAGGTTTTGCCAAATGCCAGATAATCAATGCTCGTATTAAAATAATTCGCGACCCTTTCAAGCTGTTCCAAGTTAGGACTACGCCCTTTTAGCCACGTATTAAGAGTAGACTTGGGAACTTGAGTCTCACGAGCGAGCTCTGCAATTGATAGATTATTTTCTTCCAGAAGTTGTTTTAAATTCTTTATAAGCATAATAAACCTCAAGCAAATATAGTTTATTATCGCATAAAAAAAATGCCTTTTAGCATATGAGCACAATCTCGTTCGTTATAGAATTTTCGAACACGAACATGTTCAAAAATGAATACAAATGTGCTCAAAAAAAAATGTTTTTTAAGAATTTGAAGTTAAAAATAAAGGAATGATCAACTCTGAAGGAATCGGAGTTGAACTCTTCCAAAGATTTTTAAGTGGGATATTTTTAGCGACACTTAAAATTTTTCTCAAAGTGCCCATATCAAGTTTTCCCTGAATAAGATCCGCGCTCGTTACCGTTCCATCACTTTCCAGGGAAATTTTAATTTTAATCAGTTGGTCTTCTTTAATCACTAAAGCAGAACCCAGTCTTGTTTCAAAGTGCTTTTTGATTTGTGAAAAAAGCACTCCACCATCAAAATCCCCTGCCCCTGTTCCAAACCCCAGACCACTTACGCCGCCTGAAGCTGTTCCATTTCCTACTCCACTGCCACCTGTGGCCGCAGATGAATGGGCCGAAGCAACTGCAGATACCGAATCAGTCGTGATCGCTTTTTCTGCTGGAGTTGCTGGTTTAGTAAAGGCCGGTGTTGAAGTTTCTTTTACGAGAGTTTTTGCAGCAGCAGGCGCGCTTGAGGCACGTCTGCTGAAATTGATTCCATCTAAAGAGATTGTCTTGCCGTTTCCGCGTCCACCGGTAAGTTCCAGTGTTTGCACAGAGCTTTTATAAAAAGCGGCAGACGCCAATACAACCACCAGTCCATGGACAGCGATCGAAGCAGTGAAAGCGCGAATGTCTGTAGCGGCGAAAACTTTCATGATTAATTACCAGTTATAAGTCAATCTCACACCCAACTCTCTTGGCGTGCTCACCTGATGGTATGTCCCAGGGAAGGCCGTTGATGTGGGAGTTCCATCATAAATTAAATAGTCCTTATCGAACAGATTTTTTGTATAAACTTCAATCCCGTAAGATAAGAAAACGTACTCGGCGTTTAGGTCAATGTAATACTGATTTGGTGCTCGTTTTGTATTTTCAGCATTGGCCCAGCTCTGTCCTAATAAACGTCCTATCACACCAACACTCAGATTGTCAGTGACTTCTGACTTCCATGAAATAAGTCCAGTGTATTTGGGAGCGTTCGGGAACTCTTTACCAGCATAATTCGTACTGCCTGATTTGAAGTTTAAAAACTTCGTGGCCACATAACCCACGCTTGCGCCTAAATGATGACGGGAAAGGATCTTTACTCCTCCTTGAACCTCTGCTCCATATAACTCTGATGAGGAAGCATTTTTAATGCTCGAATCGTACGGATCATTCTGGACGACTCGCACCTGAACCTGTTGCTTTTTCCAGTTCGTATAAAAGATATTGGTTGAAATATTAAAGGCCTTGTCATTGTATTTTTGTGACAGCTCATAGTTGTGAGTGAGTTCAGGATCATAGCTGCTGGCCGTTCCACGTCGGCGGTTAACACTCACTCCCCCATTTCTGTAAGCTTGAGAGTATGAAAGACCAAAGTCATTGTTGGCATTCAAATGATAGACGTAACCAAGTTTTGGCAACGCCATTAGTTTTTTATTTTCGTCTCCATGATCTCCGATAATTCCTGCGACATAATTATCAATTGTCGTGTTGGCTCCACCATAGTTTCCATTTCTCACGCCGTATAGGAATGTTTTGTATTCGTTAACAACATACTCTAAACGAAGCCCCAGGTTAAGCGAATGCTCTTGGGTAAAATCATAAGTGAAAGAGTCAAATAAACTGTAAACTGTTTTTAGGTTCTTTTGTGCCTGGATAGCATCAATCAAGGCATAATTTGATCCGCCGATCGGGAACATAACGTTGAAGTGGTGATAGTCATTTAATTTGTAGTTATGCAGGTTAAAACCAAGTGTGTTATTAATCTTTCCCGATTTATACTGAAGCAGGTTTTCTAAAGTCATCATCTGGTCTTTGTAATCTTCTGTTCTAAGCCCTGCCAGGTTATTTTTAGTCCCATCAGCATCAGAAGACACTTCTTGCTTTGACTTAGAGAAGGCCACAATTAAAGTATTTGAAAAATCTTCGTTAAACTTTTTATAATAACGAATAGCTCCCTGAGCATTGTGCGCCTTATTTTTATAGTCGATGTCTTCAAAAACTTCGTGCTTAAAAGGATCTGTGCCTTGAACGTAAGTTCCTCCCGTTGAATTTCTAAACATCTTCAGGTCAAAAATCAGCTTGTCGCTATCATTGATTTGATAAAGAAAGCTTGCTCTGGCCGCATCTTTATTCTTTCTTCCCCATTTATCGTTATTTGTTATAACGTTTTTGATGTAACCATCAGAAGCGTCTTTGTTATAAGTCAGCCTCGATGTCAAAACTCCCGGGATGATCTCGTTATTAGTCATCACTGCCGCTTCTTTCCTGTCAAAACTTCCGTATCCAAGACGGAGTTTTCCTTCTCTAAAAAAAGACGGCTCTTTGTGGTTAACCAGGATTGTTCCGGCAAGAGAGTTGATTCCTTGAGTAGTCGCCTGCCCACCTCTGTGGATTTCCATCCCATCCAGGTCCCAAAGATCAAAGACACCAGCACGGATGGCCAGGTCAGATTGAAAAACATCATCAATAATCGTTGAGGCCAGGTTGTCTTTTTGAACTCCTGTCACTCCAGTGTTATTGATCCCACGGATACTGTAGGACTCACCATTCTTATTGATTTGAACGTTTGAGACTCCGTTAAGTGAATTAATTGAGTTATCAATAGTCCCGGCCTTGAAGTCGTCATTTTTAATAACCGAGATACTAGAAGTTGTTTCGTTGTACTTTTTTTGTTCTTTCGTTCCACGGATCACAATTGAATCCAGCTCCATTGACGACTGAGCGTAAAGCGAAGATGAAAGAAGTGCAGAGAGCGCGAGAAGTGATTTCATAAGGTCCTTTTCAAATTATCTATAGTTCATAAAATTTCTAACCTGATTGTTAATCTGGTAGAAATTCTCTTTTAAAATTGTATTTGTCACCACTGCTGACCTCCAGGCCATAAGACTCGTCTGTGGCTCAGAAATCCCGTGCATGTGACGGCTGAAGTTCAGAGCGAAAATTTTATTTTCTTGTGGGCCTTCCCATTTCACAGTGAAATTTTTATTTAATTGAAAACGTCCATTTTCATCAAACATGATTTTTGATCTCATCGGCTCAATCATTTTTGGAACCGAGACATCAAAACCAGTACAAAGGATTACGATATCGGCCTGGAATTCATCCATTCCACCTGTGAAATGGTTTTCTACAACCATGCGGTAGCGACCTTTCATGTTTTCAACCTTTGACAATCGCCTGCTCGGACAGATTTCAAAATCCAGGTCATCCCCTTGAACAAAGCGGCGCTGGTAGAGTTCCTGGTACAATCCCTCCAGGTAATGAGGAGTGTTTCCATCACTGGCGTATTTTTGCGCCTTCACGATTCCTTCTTTCGTGTTAAGTAAAACATCAAAGAAGTTCTCGACGTAGTTTGGTGAAAAGTATTCGTTGGTAAATGGTGATTCATCCAGTGGAAGAAGTCCCATTCTCCCTGTCACGAGTTTAATACTTCTTGGACGGGACCATTTATTATTGAGAGCGTTTCTAAAAATCTCAACACCTGTCTGCCCTCCACCGATGACTAAAACATCTTTGCCTTCAAGGTTTAGGTTTTTAAGCTCTGGTGATTTTGCGTGGAAGAAGGTTTTTGAAAGATGCTCCACCGTGCACTCTGGAACTCTAGGTGTAAGCCCTGTCCCGATACAAATATTTTTTGCTTTGTACGTTTCATTCTTTGACTGAAGGATAAAACTCTTGCCGTCAAAATCGACCGCCGTCACAGGAGAATCAAACTGCAGTCTTTTCTCCAGCTTTACCGAAGACCATTGACAGTATTGTTCAAATTCTTTTCTGGTGACATTCGTTCTTCCCGTGTTCATAAAAACATGAAAGAGTCCGTTTTCTACCAGGTAATTGAGAAATGAGTAGCGGCTTGTCGGATCAACCGGCGTCACCAGGTCTTTTAAGTAAGATGTTTGCATATCAGAGTCTGAAAAAAGAATTTCTGAATGCCAGTCAAATGAAGATTTCTGATCAAAGAATTTATAATCTAGTGCTGTTTTATCTAAAATAGCGGCAAGACTTAAATTGAACGGCCCGATCCCTACACCGGCCAGGTCTAATTCTTTATCCATTGATTTCCTCTTTGTGTTTTAACCCCAGGTAAAGTGGATTTAACAAATCAACTCCCACCATTGGTTTAGGTCTTTCACTTGAGTCCCCATAACCAATTTTAAAGCGTACTTTGTTCACCAGGACTCGGTGAATTTTTTCATTTAAAAAACTCAGCTCGTTTGGAACCGAGTATTCGTTAATATAATTTTCTACAACCTCTGCCAGAATCTGATAGAAGTCGATTTCTGGAAAACCATCGCTTTCTTCCATTACTTCAGACACAAAACGCAGAACTGTCACTAGATGCCCTGTTAAAAGGTCGTGGATCAGATACTCTTTTGGCATTTTATCCAGCCTGGCCGCCAGCTCTTTAAAATCAGCACGAGTATTTAAGACTGAGTCGTTTGAAAGTCTTAAGTCGCCCTGGAAGTCTTTTAGGATGATCCCCACCGGAGCATAGTTTTTCATTTTTAGAATAATATTCTGCCCGTGGGACACCAGACCAAGTCCGTATTTCACTTGCAGGTGATAAAGAGGAATGATGACGAACTTGAAATACTCTCTCAACCACTCTTCTTTAGTCAGCTTTGATTTTTCAATATAAGCGCCAATTAGTGATTTTTTTTCTAAGTCCTGAAAGAAAAGACTTCCAGTTAAAATCCCTTGCTCGTTTTCGGCAAGCTTAGAAACAGTGCTCTCTCTCCAGATCGCTCCAAGATATTCTTTATAACGGTATGGGGAGTTTTTAACTTGAGCGTAAGCTTTATGTTCAAAACTTGCTCCCCCCTTTTCAACCAACACATCAGTGTTCAGTGACTTTAAAAGTTGATCTTCCTGGCACAAGCTTAAGATCGAGCGCGAAAGTTTTGCACCGATAGAAATATAACGAGCAGGAATCCCTCTAATGGCCGAAGTGTTTAAGATAGTCAGTGGAAGCTTGACATCCACTTTCTCAGGCCGAGAGATATTTGAAAGTGTCCTGATTGAAATTTGCGGTAGGTACTCATCTCCAAAAAAACCAAGCTCCACCATTTCACCTTTGGCCAGTGATTCCATATACTGGATTTTCACAAAGCGCTCCCACTGCCACGGATGCAGCGGAAGGAAGATGTATTCATCAAATGAAAGCTTTTTTTCCTTAAGCACTTCAAAAAGACGGCTCATTTCTTTTTTATTAAGGGACTCTTCTAAAAGAGAAGTCATCGAATACTGATCATCAAAAGAAAATTCCAGAATATCTTTTTTAATTGCTACCCAGAATAAAGTGACAGGCATTTCATTTTCTGGTGCATAGGCCGAAAGCTCTCTTGTGCCCCAGCCAACTCTTCCTTTTGAAAGAAGAATTTTAGGGTGGCCATTTAAACAGGCCTGGACTTTTTCTCCGCTCCAGTTGCTCATGGCCTCTGCAGAGATATTTTTTTGTTTCTTTAAAAGTGTGATATCCGAGTAAAGGCTGTTGTGCATTTCTTCTAGGAAATTCCCCAGAACGATATCATCCATTTCCAGGTCGGCCTGAGCATCGATGAAAAAAGTCGCGGCAGAAACCTCAGCGCTTCCCGTTTTTTTAATCGACTGGGCATCAACCCTCAAGTGATCCCAAATCCCCATCCAGGCACAAAAAGTGTACTCTGCTCCACTTTGCAGGCGGACGCGGTACTTTCCTTTTTCCATCTCTTCGGCCTTTAGGATCTGCTCATAAGAGAGTTCTCCCAAAGTTTTTGCCAGGAGGTTTAGGTTAACTTGCAGCCAATCGTTCACAGGTAATCTCCCATGAAAAAAACTTCTCTTTTGCATTCAAGAAGGGCCGCTCTTTTATGGGGAAAATCAAACTCGTAGAGTTTTCTCCACGCTGTAAAAGTATCTACATACCTTAAAACTTTGGCATTATCAGATCTGGGCTCGGCCATAATTTTTCTTGTTCTTACTTCATCTAAAAATAAAAAATGACTCAAGCTCTTTAAAATGCTGTCTGTATTTTGAAATCCTAAAAATTCAGGGTTTCCAATCAGGAAGTGAAAACCACGATCGTAAGCTTCACTTTCATAATAAGGGGCCAGGCGGTCTTCGCGCGTCCAGTACATTTCAAAGTACCCGACAGCAACACCATCGCATTCAGCAATCATTGGCAAAGTGTGCGGGTCTTTTAAACCTTTTTGGATGTATTGAAGAAGCTCTTCTTTTGGCAATGCCAACTCCCAAAAGTTCGCCACTCTTGGTTGGTTGTGCCAGTCATGAAATGTATCCAGGTCTTTTACCTGATCAATCATTCTAAAGCTTAATGTCTTTTTAATGGCCGGAACGTAACGGCTATAGAGTGTCCCCGATTGAATGTCGGGTCTCACCGGGTGAGCGTAGTTTCCTGTTTGTGTCCACGTCTCCAGCGTTGGTGCATAATCATGTTCTGCATGCCAAAGAGTTCTAAGTTGAAAGAACTGATGGCGATCGACAATGATATCTCCATCTTTTAGAAAGTATTTTAAAACGATGTCACATGAAATGTAGTTCTCAACTTTAAGATTTTTAAGTTCTGGGTTGTGTCCAAAGATATACTCTAAAGCGACAAGCAAAAGATCATCGTTGTCTCTGCGGCTTGCCTGCTCAACTTTTAAAAGTCCTGGAGAAAGCATCAGCACCAGCTCATCTTCACCAGCACTGATAGTGCAAAGTCCATCGACCAAAGAAGCTGTAAATGACTCTTTTAGTGCCAGTGGTTTGTATGTGACATTTTTTAATGTATTTAACATAGGTTTTTCTCGCAAAGAGGATTTTTAATTTGGTTATAGATTCCCAATGGGTTTTCCGTTGTGTTTTCATTCATATTGACGAATGAGCACAGGAAGTTTCCTTTCTGTAGAAGAAACTCTTCATCCAGCAAGTAATTAAAACAAGAAGTGTCGCGCACTCCCTCCGATTTCCAATCAAGCAGGGACTGGCGAAGAACTTTTAATAAATCTTTTTCGGCCACTTTGCCATTGCGGGCAAGAGTGCTAATTACGTTGAACGTTGAATTGATCATCAGGTAATATGAGAAAAGAGTGTTCCCCATTTTATCATCGAGAATGTTTCCGTTTTCTACCGTCATAAGATCGACGTCTTTAGCAAAAAGCTCAAAGCCCACTTTGCTATAACCTGTTCCCTGGCAGTCTCTAAAATAAGCTTTTTTAGGAAGATGATTTTCAATATCCAAAATCATGTTTTGTTGATGAGCTCCTAAAAGCACACCGTAATTTGCCTGCGCCATCATTAAGGGTTTTACGGCCACGTCTAAGTATTTCTTTAGCCAGAGCACTGCAAGTTCATCACTTGTTTTTCCCGATTCCCTGACCAGTTGACTGAGATGAAGTCCAATTAAACTCTTACCTCCAGTCGGATGGTCTTGAGTTAAGGTGGCCAGGACGCATTTTTGATCAGACTCACCGACGGTGAAAGGATTTAATCGTAATGCGACAATGGTTTCATTCAGGATCTTTTGGTCCTTATCAACCAAGGCCATAAAGGCCGGTTCAAAAAGAATGGTGAAATTTGGATACTTATGAAAGAACTCTTTTCCTTTCTCAGTTTTAAAAACATCCATAACCTGAAGGCCTCTTACCACTTCCAGTGGGAGCAGATGGCGAACAGAGTTGGTTAATCTCACGCTCAAAGAGAACTTAAGCATATAAGGCGAGTGCTCATTGTAGAGAGAGCGAAGAGATGAAGTCGGAGACCATTTCTCCATCTGGTTCTCACTGGCGCCAAGATCAATCAGTAAATCCCCTTCTACGTACTCGCGGATAAGTGGGTTTTTCAGGATAATCTTTTTTTGCCAAGGGTGAACAGGATAAGGAATATAACCTTCGGCCAGTTTTTTTTCTAAAAAAGCGTTTTCACTAAAAGCGACAAGGATCATGTCCTTTGACCAGTTTTTAGTTTCGAAGTTTTTTGAAACGTGATGGTGAAGGATTTCTGGTTTCACTAAAAACCAATGTAGAAGAAATTCCCCTGCGCTCTCAGGAGCAAACTCGCGGAAGTCTTCGCGGCTAAATCCATCGCGATTTTTTGGGTGTGGGTGAAAAGTGTGCCCAATAAAGAGGCCTTGCTCGGCCTCTTTAAAATTCATCTCACCTTTTGAGTAAAGTTTTAAGAGTTCATTTAAACGAATAGCGAGGGCAGACTCAATGTTATTAACACTGTCAGTGATCCTCTCCATAAAGATGCTGATTTGTTCTGGAGAGGTTTTATACTGAGCGCTCAAATGTACCAGCAGCACTTCCACCAGCTCAAGAAAACTCACCTCTTCAACATCAGCGCGTTTGTCTTTTTTATAAAAGAAAGAATCGCTGTACTCATGACGTCCGATCTCTGAGAAAGTCACTAGCGGAAGAATGACCGCGCCTTCGTTTTTTAACGGAATAACAAATGAATTTGAATCTTGATCAAAGTTATAATCACTCCACTCTCTAAAGAGCGAGTTTAAAAAGCAGTGGGCCGAGTGTTTTTCAGAAAGAGCATTGACCTGCATAATAGATAACCACATTTAAAGTTCTGTATTCTGTATACTTCACCATAAACTTGTTTGACAAGCCAAACTTTCTATAATAGATTACCCCTGAAAGTTTTATAACTACCCTAAACAAAAGAGAGTTTGGGGAAATTAACGCTAAGCCTTACTGGCCTAAAACCTATCCCTTGAAGTTAACGACGGCCTATAATCGTTAATTAGTTTTTATTAGATTGGGGGCCGGATTCTTCGCTAGTTTCCGGCCTTTTTAAACTGGGACTATAAATGAAGATCTCTAGCACGAACCAACAACTCTGGATCGCTTATCTCAACACACTTACTTTTAGCTGCATCCAGATTCTTCTTTATACGACTATCCCTTATATTTCTGAACAAACCACAGTCACCACAGCATCGATCATCGGCTCTATTAGCGTAGGCTCTTTTATCTTCGCTTTCATGGGTCCTTTCTGGGCAAGTAAAAGTGATACATGGGGAAGAAAAAGAGTGCTCAGTTTTGGAATGATCGGAATGGGTCTTTCATTTCTTTGCCTCAGTTCATTATTTGTTTTTAATGATGTCTTCTCTATTCAAATCAAAATCGCCATTGTGTACCTAAGCCGTATCATCTACGGTCTTCTTGCTTCAGCAGTTGTGCCAGTCTCTCAAGCGTGGCAGTTAGATTTAATCGACACCAAAGATAAACTTAAAGTTCTTACCCGCAACTCAATGTGCTTAAACGTCGGCCGCGTGCTTGGGCCAGTTTTAGTCCTGGTGAAAAAAGTCGACTTTGAACATATCATCTACTTTGGAACAGGATGGATTTTCTTTTTGGCCATCAGCTGTCTTTTGACATCAAAAACCCCACAACTAAAACAAGCAACGCCTACGGAAACCAGCACTCCAAAATTCCAATGGAGAGAGCTTATTAAAGAATCCGTCCTTCCTATTGTTCTTGCTCTAATATTTACAAGCTTTATTGGAATCCTTCACTCAACATTGGGGCACCATTTAAAAGAGACTTTAAGTATCAAGGGTGATGAGGCCAGTGTTCTTATGGCAAAAATCGTCCTGGCCAGTAGTTTATTCGCTCTTATTGTTCAACAAACAAGCCAGTGGGTTTTTAAACGCAACTGGAAAAACAGACTCATTGTAGGTTCAAGCAGCTTAGTGGGTGGATCATTTATTTTAAGTATGGCCGCGACACTAACAAGCATCTGGATTGGCATTGCTTTCATCTCTATTGGACTGGCACTCATCCCGCCGGTTTATATGGCGCTGATTAGCCATTCTTCATCTGCTGAAAATGTCACAGGGAAAAAGATTGGTTTTGCCAGTATCGCCCATTCTCTAGGTTATGCAGTTGGTGCAGGACTGATTGCTATTTCGATGAAAATGAATTTAGTATCAAATATGACAGTGATTAGTTTTGTTTCGGTGGTCACTTTTACCATCGTCGCAATGCTGATCGTCCGCAATGCAGAATTTGTTCTTCCTGCAAAAAAAGACCCTCAGTACTCATAAGAGGGAAAAGGAAAAAACATCATGAGCAAAGTAAAAAATGTTCTTCTCAAAGTTTTAGGGCCACTTTTTTTATCAGAAAGTAAAATTGTCTCTAATGAAAGACTCTCACCCCATTTTCAATTCCTGACGATTAAAGGTAAGTCCTTTAAAAAATCAGCATGGACCCCAGGACAAAAAATTCAGGTGCGCTTGAGTGACGACATCATGAGAAGCTACACGCCAAGTTCATGGGATAGACAAAACGGTGTAGTGCAAACCCTGGTCTATATGCACGGGAAAGGTCCCGGCGCTCTTTGGGCACGAGATGCTAAGGCCGGATCAAAGACCACAATTCTAGGGCCTCGCGGCTCACTGGTGCTGAGTGAAGAATTAAAAGAAGTCGTCTTCTTTGGTGACGAGACTACTTTTGGCCTAGCTTATGCGATTAAAGAAAACTTCAAACAATTAAGCGTGCGATGTTTTTTTGAAAACACTGATCTTAGTGAATCAAAACCTGTCCTGGAAAGATTCAACCTACAAGACAGCACCCTTTACACACTCTCTCAATACGACATTATCGCCAGCGATATTGCCCGCGGCTATCAAAGCTCAGCGACTAGTAAAATTGTGCTTTCTGGAAAACAGCAGTCGATTGTGGCCATCCGCCAAAAGCTCTACACCTTGGGAATTCTCCCTGAGGATATCATTGTGAAAGTCTACTGGGGATGGAAAGATGACCCGAACGGGAAATTAAAGAAATAAAAATAGGCCGCTCTAAAGCGGCCTTATTTTTTATATGTAATCAGACCCTCTGTTAAAGTGTCTGTCGTGGATAAATTTTTTAAACTGCTCTTTTTGGACTCCTTCGATTCTTTCTCTGTGATTTTCACAAACTCTCATTTCATCTGCACGCATCTGATCTGCTTGTAAATCATTTGAATCTCCAATTCTGAAAGATTCTGGATGGTTTCTGTATTCATCTGCTCTCATTGCATCCTGAGCAAAAACGCTACTGCCAAAAACAAGGCTTAAAAGCAGGGCGCCGAAGATAAGTTGTAAAGTTTTCATATATAGTCTCCTTTAAAAGGCCGGTTATTTGTTAAACTCAGTATCGCCCTAAACTCGATAAAATAATATTATTTTGTTTTTATCAATTTAATAACTTTTAACTATGTTGTATTAAGGTCAATTTCTGCGGTTACCATCTTGAAAAGTAGTCGACATTAATGTTTACATTGCCTATGACAATCTCACCTGTTTCATCTTGCTTAATTTCACTGGCCCAAGAATCCATCAAGAATCTCTAGTCAAACGTTATGCTCTTGATTCATCTCATCTTTCACTCTTTGTAGAGCAAAGTTAAAATGGAATATATCTGCAACCAGGAGAGCTTTATGTCTGTGGCACAAGTCCTTCCCAACTTCCCCAGCAATCGCATCACCAGAAAATTGGAAATCCTTACTTCGGATGGGCTTATTCTTCGGGGATGGCAAATGGCCGCGAAGATTGATCAGGTCAAGGGCAATGTTATTATCGTTCACGGTTTTAAAGACTACTCCGAGCGCTACCTGGATTTTGCAAACCAACTTTCTAAAAACGGTTATCAAGTTTTTGCCTACGACCAAAGAGGGCATGGACGAAGCGAAGGCGATAAAGTTTACTTTCCTAATTTCGAGATGGTCACCAACGACCTGGACCTGGCCATAAAAACGTTTAAAAACTTCGACAATGGAAAACCATGGATCGTTCTTGGTCACAGTATAGGAGGCTCTATCACCGCTCGTTATACAGTCACTCATGAAGATGGCATCGCTGGTTTCATCCTGAGTGCTCCTGCCTTAAAAAAAATGCCAGACCTTCCAGGTTTTATTGTTGGCGCCCTTAAGGCCACAAACGCTATTGCTCCTCACATGGGCGTCGTTGACCTGCCTAACGAAAAATTCTCTCGCGATCTCAAGGTCGTCGAAACGATGAAAACCGATCCCTTGATTGCTGACATTAAAATTCCTGCCCGCTCAGGAGTCGGGGCCTTGGAGAATATGGATTTTGTTCAGGAGAATAAAGCAAAAACTAAAATTCCCTTCCTGGTTCTTCACGGAACAGGAGATCAAATCAATAACATTGAAGGAAGTAGAGAATTTTTTGAAGGCACTCCCAATATCCCGGGAAAACAGATAAAGATTTATCCAATCCTCGCTCATGATCTTTTGCACGAGCCAGAACATCAAGAAGTAGAAAAGGATATTCTCCATTGGATTAACTTGATTGCAGACAGAAATCAAAGCCATCAAGGTTTTTAAGGTTTGCCTGATCTTCTGCGTTCGAGAGCATAAGCAATTTTATCTTCAAACTCGCTGTAGTCAAAAGGCTTGATGATATGGTCTTTAATATCTTTTTGTAAAAGAGTCATAATGTCTTCCACATCACTTCGACCGGTAATGACGATGGGGATAGACTCTTTTAAGCGCTTAGAGCGTTTGGTATCACGGGCGTAGTCAATAATTTCAAAGCACGTTCCATCTTCCAGGTCCCAATCAAGCAATAGCAGATCGAAATCCTGATTTTCCATGAGCTCTTTGGCCTCACCTACTGTTGAGCAGGTAACGAAATTCTTATGCGACAACTGCTCCATATGCATCCCTAAAATCTCCAGGACATTTGGATTGTTGTCTAAGATAAGCACACTTAAATTTTTAGGTAGAATACCATTAATCTGTTTATCCCAGGCACTCGTTAAACTTTCACTAAATTGCTTGCGAGAAAATGGCCTGGTGATGACTGTATCCACCTTAACCTTCGGGTGATGATATGGGCGATCTTTATGTTTTTCGTGGGTAACAAAAGCAAAAGTAGCACGACAAAATTTTTGTGTATTTCTTAGTTTTTCAGCGATCTCAATGACGTTGAACTTATCGCAAAGATAATCAAAGACAAAGGAGTCGACATGCTTAGTAGAAATGCAGTCGATAAATTCATTGAAAGAATCGCAACTATAAACAGTCACTTCATAATCTTCAAGTGTGGTGAGTTTTAGAGCGATCCTGCGTGCCTCCTCTTTCAAACTCATACAAAGCGCAACACTGATTTTTCCTTTCATAAAATGATTTTTCACTCCTTAAAAATCATTTCGGTCAATGTTACAAAAGAATTAAATGCCCAACAAGGAGCATTTAATTCTTCATCGTTTATCATTTAGAACCAAAGGTTCCCTTGAGATTCTCCTAATGAAAAGTTAACAATAGCTATTTAAGTGAGTCACAAGTAAAAGAGTGGTACCAATCTCCCCAATCACCACTCGTGATTCTCATTTCACTGACAAAAACATCATAGCCTTTAAAAACAATAGGGATGTCTCCCCAGACGAGAGTGCCGTCAGTAGAAAGTGCGCCCGGGTAATAAAATTCGTTTTGTGTCTCGCCGATATAAGCGTATTGGTTTTCCGAGAGCTGCCAGAAATCTGATTCACTCCACTCTCCTTCCACGCTGTAGTATTTTACAAAAGCAATAATATCTTTTGAACATCCGTTAACTAAATAGAGACTATCGGAATCTTCTCCATTAATCATTTTTTTGAACTCAACAAATTTTGGAAGGACGCGATCGACTGACGAATGCAAAGAGCTCACCTCTGCCTTTGTTAAGAGCCGGGCCTCATGAAAATTTGTTTTGGAATAAAGAGAATTCATTGAAAATAACAGAGCGAAAGTAAGAAGCGTCTTCATTTTCTCCTCCTTGAAAAAGGGACCTCAACTTCATCCTAAAAATGGGCACAGCGACTTGTAAACTCTCTTTGTTTAAAATGTTTTTTTCTTAATGTTGAGCTTCTTACTACCTAATATCAAAAATCTTTTTCATTATTTTTCTCATCCTTTTGGATTAATCCTCTATAATGGATGTATGGGTGCTTTACTCTCACAATGTATTTCTAGCAAAACGTTCAAGCGCAGTGGCCACAAAGTTTTGATCAGAAATGAAACAAGTCATACACAATTTACGAAATCTGAAGTTCTCTTAATCAAAGAACTCAAGGACAACGGAATCGTGCTTGAACTTCCGGTCAACGTTTGTCAACGAGGGCATAGCCTCACGCTTTTTTTTATCGATGGACAATCAGAATTAAAACACAAGCTCCCTTCCAATGGGGCCTATAAAGAATCACTTTTTGAAGTGGTCGCAAAAGTTGAAAAACTTGAAGACATTGAAGCTCAAGAAAAAACCGTCGCCGCAACTTTAACTTTTCTTCAGTACGATGTCCGTGAATGGAAACAAATCATTGAACAGTACGAAGCGGCTCAGAAAGAAATTAATAACCTCATCATGCGCCAGCATGACTTGAGAGAGGATAATGAGTAATTATTTTGATCCGACCGCTAAAGAAAATATGGCGACGTTGGAATTTTTTGAGACTAAGATCTGGTTGATCGTCGATCCTTCGTCGAGTACGCGTTCGTCTGTCAAAAAAACCCTGACTCAATTGGGATCAAAGAGTTCAAATATCTTCGATACCGACAATCTAAACGAAGCTAGAAATATTATCGCAGAAAGAAAACCTCATTTTATTGTCGGCAATAAAACCTTATCTCAAGGAAGCACTATCGAATTGTTTGACGTTCATATAAAGACCATGCCTAATCGTGCAGATGCAGGCTTCTTTGTTATTACTGAAGAAAATTCTTTAAGCGAAGCGGCCATAGCACTCGACTATGATATGGATGGCCTGATCTCCATCCCGTTTACCGGGCAAACCATCATTAACACCATCCTGGCCGGTGTGAAACATAAGCTGGCACCTTCCCCTTATCTAAAACGCCTTTATTTGGCCCAGGAACTTTTAATAAAGGAAGACCTGGACTTTGCCCAGGCCAATTTTGAAGAGGCCCTGGCGCTTAATCAGCACCCTTATGAAGCTTATTACTATCTGGCGGAAATCTATAAACAAAGAAGTTTGTTTAATGAGGCCATTAGTGCCTATGAACAGGCCTTCTTTCATAATCCTCAACACTATAAAACGTTGAGGGATATGAGTGCGCTCTACTATCAGATGAAGGATTTTAAGAAAGCTTATGAATCCAATGTGCAAATGGCCCAGAGCTACCCTATTCTTCCGGAGAGAATACCTGAGTTAGTCAGGCTTTCAATCATCAACCAAAAATATGCAGACATCATTAATTACTTAAGAGTTTTTGATGCACTAAAATCCCCTAGTGTTGAAATCCAGAACGCACTTGCAGCTGGTCTTGCCGTTTTAGGGAAATACTTTTTTAGCCTCGGTGAAACTGATAATGCTATCGATACTTTAAAACGTGCTTTCCACTACTCTAATGGAAAATATGAAGTGCTTAGAAGTATTGCTCGTACTTTTCATGAAATGAATAAATCTGAAATTATGCTAGAAGCTTTTGAAAGTATCGACCTGGCACAATGGCCGGATAATGCTGAAGTCATTTATTTCAATACACTTCACTTGGTTAGTAATGATCATCAATCCGTCATCAATTATGGTGAAAAACTTTTAAAAAGAAAAATCATCGACCCGTCTATCTACCGCGGGATTATTGAGCGCGGAATAAAGATGAAGAGAAAATTGGGAGTCATCGAAGGCCAGGTCTTTGAGGCCATCAGGCATTTCCCATCTCATAAAGAAGAATTTGATTCGCTTTTAGAAGAAGCACAAGCTGCTCTGGCCTGATTAGCCTTTGCAAAATGGATTGAGTTGAATCAAATCAGAAATCTCTCCACCATCTTTCTTTTTTAAGTGTTGCCAGTAAGAGCTCGAACCTCTTCCCCAAATCTCACCGTTACTTTTATATTCACCTTGTTTTCCTTTAAGTAACTCTTCCAGAATATCGAGTCCACAACGCAAGTTCTCTTTTGGATTGCTCACAGATTTAACACCGCAATTTGGGCCACGCCATTTTCTGGCCGAAGCTCTTTCATCGAGCTGAAGAAGACCTACGGCCGCACCGTTTGTCGCTTGCCCGTTTCTGGCCTTTGGATTACATGTCGATTCGATATGGGCAATGGATGCCATAACCCACACCCAGAAGTGCTGCTTTTCATCTTTATTCATCTTCTCCCAATTAGGGCAGGCCTTTACACCACTGCTCATCCCATTGAGGTCATTACTATAAAAAATAGAGTCATCCCCTTTACCTTCGAGATAGCTGACGATTTCCCGGCCCCATGGCCCATAACCTCCAGACTCAGAGGTAGAGATGAACTTGTCACACTCTGCTGACTTGTCATTGAATTCTTCTGCTAACGGCGGACACGCTGGATTTTCTTTATCAAGTGTACTGGCGCACGCAACAGGAGGAATCCCGGCCTCTTTGACCGTGACTAAAACTTCTTCGATACATCTTTTAGTCCCGAGCTCTGTCGGGCTATCGCAAGCATTAGGATTATTGGCCCAGCTTGATGTCGAAAACATGAATAGAGTTAAAAATAAAATCTTCATCTATTTTTTTCTATTGTAATGACAACTGTAAGTTGTTTTCTTTTTATTCTGAGAGATGAATTCGTAACTATAAACCAACTTGTCTTTATTTAAGTCGAGACTCTCTACAACTGAGCCATTTTCTGCAGTCTCGGGACAATTTGTCCTCATCGTTTTGGCCTGGAAAGAATCCACTTTCTTCTCGTAAGAGACCTGATAAGTGCATCCGCCTTCAACCACTTCTTTACTCTCGCCTTTATCTTCAAGAGAAAGTGTAAAGCTCAAACTTGAACCGAATAAAAGAATACGCTCTTTATCTTTTAAATTAGTTTTGATCCCCAGATTTCCTGTGGCGCAAATATCGGGGCCGCTGATTTTTTCAAACTCTCCAGCAAGTTCAGCATGGAGATTAAATGAAACAAAAAGCAATGATGAAAGTAAGAGCATTTTCTTCATAAGTTCTTGTTTACCTTCGAGTCTTAAGCAATTCTAAGGATGACTCATTAATTCTAAAATCATCCTGAATTTTAGAAAAGTGTTTATTTGTGACTTTTTAATAATTTTGGGTAATTAAAGATCTCTGAAGGACAAAATTTCCTCGGGGGTTTCCTCTAAAAAGTGGCAATCCCCCCGTGAAATTTGTGAAAACTAAGCTCGTTGGTCATCCCTTTTAGCATTTCCGTAAATCACTTCTAGAAGAGAGTTTACGACCTGATGAGTGTTGGAAACCTGGATCTTTAATTCATCTGCGGCCAGAGAACACTGTCTTGAAGCATCGGCATTCTGATTCGTTGCCAACCCGATTGATTCCAGGGCCGAGTTGATTTCACTGACTCCCATCGACTGCTCTTTTGTGGCCTCAGTAATTTGTTTACTCATCGAAACCATCTCAGTGATGTCATTATTGATTTCATCTAAAGCACGTTTACAACCATCAGCTGTGCGCACGCCGTCCTGAACCTTATCTTCACCTTGAGTCACTAGTCTGGTAACGTTCTCTCTTGTGGCGCTGATAATGCTCTCTACTCGCGAATTACTTTGCTCTAGTAGCGTCCTGATTTCTTCAGCAGCTCCACCTGACATTTCTGCCAGTTTTGAGACTTCTTCAGCAACGACAGCAAATCCTTTTCCGGCCTCTCCTGCTCTTGCTGCTTCAACTGAAGCGTTAAAAGAAAGAAGTTTTGTCTGGAAAACGATTTCATTGATAACTTTTGTTTTTTCGTTGATGTTGTTGATCAGGTCAACGATCTCTTTCATTTCATTGTTACTCTTTTCAACCTGCTCGCTGATTTCTCTGTTGGATTTAGAGATAGCATCAATAGCAGAGAGCATATTGTTAACAGCATTTTGTCCATTGATCGCCGACTGCTTACTAGACTCAGCCTTTGCCAGACTGTTTTGTGTGTTTTCGGCCGTCGTTTGAATCATACTCGCTACTTCTGTTGTCGCAGTAACTGTTTCCTGAAGAGCAGAGGCCTGCTCAGTCGTACTTGATGAAAGATTATTTGAGGCATCACTTACACGGTCAGCGTTTTTTCCAACTTCATTTGAACTTGTACTTAATTGATCAGCAATATACTGAAGAATCTTACTAAGGCGTAAAGAAAAGATAGTTGCACCGACAATAGAAATAGCGATTGTTAAAACAGCAATCACACTCATTAGAGTTTTTGATTTCATCGCCAGATCATTCGAATCCTTTGACCACTGAGCACTTGATTCAACAATATAATCATCCAGGGCCAGAAGTCTTTTTTGGTGCTCCAGAGCTGTAGACTCGATCCCTATCAGAACCTCTTTCATTTTCTCAACTTTACCGGCTTCATTCGAATTAAAAAGCGCCAATACCTTCTCACCTGCGGCCAGAACTTTGCCCGCCTCTTCATCGACACTGCTTAGTTTCTGCTCTTCTTCTTTTGAGAAAAATGTTTTTTCTTTATATTCTTTAGTGATCTCACGGTAACGAGTAATTGATTTATTTAAACCTTCAATCGCTTTTTTTGACTCTTCAGGATTTTCTGCAAAGAGTGTCAGCTTAAGTGAATCCGCACGCAACTGAGCAGCACGAGCGCGCAATCCTGAAATATCTCCTAACTTCGGAACACTTTGAACAACTAACTTTTCGTATTCCTTTACAACATTGTTCAAACTCAAATAACCAGTCAACGCCAGAATGATTAGACCCATACAGACAAAGATCATCCCTGCCGTTAATTTTCCTTTTAAACTCATGCACACTCTCCTTAGCTTACATATCTAAGTATAAGTATACTTTATAAACAAAAATTTTCTAGAGTGAATCCAGCTCTTGAGGAGTGATTTTCTTTTTACTTGAGCTAATTGATACCCCAATTGAAGCAAAGATAATGAGTGCAATGGCCATGCACTGAACAAGTGAGAGGCGCTCTTGCAGGAAAAATAGTCCTGAGAGTGCTGCGCATACTGGCTCAAGGCTCAGAAGAATTCCAAATTCTTTTTTGGGAATGCGCTTAAGTGAATACATCTCCAGCGAGTATGGAATCGCGCTGGAAAAAAGGGCCACACCAAGGCCAAAAGGAAGAACACTCCAGCTTAAGAAGCTCACGCCTTGTGAAACAATTCCCACCGGCACAACAATGATGGCCGCAACGATCATCCCTACCGCAGAGACAACACCAGAAGAATGATTCTTTCCTGCACGCACTCCAAAATGAATGTAGAGGGCCCAGAAAAAGGCCGCAAGGAAGGCAAGAAATATCCCCAGTCCGTCTAGAGCATTTTGAATATCTCCCAATGGAAGAATTAAAAGCACTCCGGCACCCGCTAAGAGCACCCAGAAATAATCTAAAAGTTTTTTTGAAGATAAAACCGTGATCGCCAAAGGCCCGGTGAATTCGATCGCCACCGCAATCCCCAGAGGAATGCGAGCAATCGCCAAATAGAAAAAGAGATTCATCAGCCCTAAGCTTCCACCGTAAAAAATAAGTTCTTTAAGATCTGCTTTTTGAAAAGTCGATTTCCACGGCTTCCAAATCGCTCCGAGAATAATCGCCGCAAAAAATAATCTCAGCGCCGATGTTCCCATGGCCCCAGCGACTGGAAAAAGATTCTTTGCCAGTGAAGCTCCTGATTGAATGGAAACCATCGCCAGGATGAGAACCAGGACAGGAAAAATAGTTGATTGTGGAGACATTATTTTTTTAATCATCACCGACTTTATAACTTAAGAGGTGTGATTATTATAGCAGTTCTTTTTCCAAAGTGAGGAGTTTCTCTTTCACCTTCAGGCCCCCGGCATAACCAGTTAGTGTGCCATTACTCCCAATCACTCGATGACAAGGAACGATGATGCTGATGGGATTTTTCCCATTGGCCGCACCGACGGCCCTTACTGCCTTAATATTTTTTATTTTTCTGGCGATATCACTATAGGTGCAGGTTTTACCGTAAGGAATTTTTAACAACGCCGACCAAACACTCTTTTGAAAAGCAGTCCCTTGTAAATCAAGCTCAATACTAAAAGTCTTGCGCTTTCCTTCCAGGTACTCAGACAACTCTTCCACTGTCTTTTTAAGCAGCGGATGCTCACTTAAATCTTTTGCATAAGGAACATTCTGTTTTTTCCAGAAAGCTCCCCTGAGCCCCTTTTCAGAGACCACCAGATAAATTGGACCAACTGCTGAATGAAATTTCCATTGATATAATTTTGTTTTCATAAAGAGATTGTATGTGAAGAGAAAGGATTTGAATGGCGGGATTCGGACCTGGACAAAAAAAAGGCCGGCGCATAAAGCGCCGGCCGTATTTCAAACAATTACTTGTTGATTACTTTTTGGATCCATTCTTGTCCGTAAGCTACGTTAGAATAGATTCCGTATTTCTTAGCTCTGGCACAACCTTCTCCAAAGCTTACAACTCCAATAAGAGTTTGTTTCTTAGACACTTCATCTTTTACGATAAGTGGTCCACCTGAATCACCTTGGCAAGAATCTTTTCCACCTTGGTCGTATCCAGCTGCGATCATCGATTCGTTGATTGCTCCGTTGTAAGCTTCGCGAGCGTTTGCTCTTTCACGGCTTACAAGTGGAACGTCTACCATTCTCATCACTGATGGCTGGCTACCGTTTTCACGAGTTACACCCCATCCAAGAACTGTAGCGACTGTACCTTCTTCTAAACCACCTGATGTTTCAAGGTTAGAATCTGCCATTTCGATTTTTGAAAGCTTAGTGTTTTCGAAATCGATTGGAGTTGCAAGTTCAAGAAGAGCGAAATCGTTTGAGCTCTTTGAAGATGAATATTCCGGGTGAACGTATGACTTTAGAACCTTTAGTTTCACTCTGTCTGAAGCGTATAAGCTAGTGCTTCCACCAGTTACTGCGCGAGTAAAAAGCGGCTTACAGTGAGCAGCTGTCAAAATCCATTTAGCGTCGATGATGCTTCCAGCACATCCTCCGCCAATGCTTACAATAAAAGAAGCATCAGTTTTTGCATCAACTTCAACTCCACCAACAATTCTAGGTACTACCTTTAAAGCTGGAAGGGCCGCGTTTGCAGACGTCATTGTCAGAGTTGCGAGCATAAGGAAAATCATTTTCATATTTAAACTCTCTTGGTTTGAAGTGGTTTATAGATTTTTATAGTTTCCCTACCCTCTGACAAGCGACGATTTTAGATGTGATTTAAAGTTAGAAAGAGGCGAAACCTTTCACTCGGGTATTACATTCTCTTACTTTTCTCTCCTTGACCGTCAAAAATCCCTCGGGCAACATGGACTCTCATGGAGGTTTATTATGGGCAAACAATCTTTTCTTACGAGTCGTCCTCATCCCTGGCATGGAATCCAGATTGGTAAAGACGCCCCAAAAGTGGTGAAGGCCTATATTGAAATCGTTCCCAACGATGCTATTAAATACGAAATCTGCAAAGAGACAGGTTATATCAAAGTGGATAGACCCCAGAAATTCTCCTCTCTTCCTTCTGTTCTTTATGGATTTGTCCCACAGACCTACTCTGCCGAGAAATCAACGGCCCTCTCTAAAGTGGCCACGCATGGAGATGGAGATCCGGTAGACATCTGCGTTCTTTCAGAGCTTTCTATCGAGCGGGCCGACATCATTATGGACGTCAGGATTATCGGTGGGATTAAACTGATTGATAATGGAGAGGTCGACGACAAGCTGATCGCCGTTCTTGATGGTGACCCCTTTTATGAAGGCATTAACGATATTTCTCAAATCCATCAAGTCATTATTGATCGTATGAGACACTACTTCTTAAGCTATAAAACCATTCCCGGTGAACCCCCAAAGACCAAAATTGAAGCCGTCTATGGGCATGAAGACGCCTTCAAAGTTGTTCAGGCAGGAATGGAAGATTACAAAAATCACTTTAATTAATCAGCGTAACTTCTGATCTCTGAATTATGAAGTCTGCGGTAGAGATGAGAGCGATTTAAGTCTTTGTGAGATTTAAGCCCCATGGCCCCGAGCATTTCAGCGACAATTTTAAGTGTTTCCTGATGATAGTTTTTTACTCTCAAGCGTTTACTTGGCACATGCAATCCTTGAGCAAGGTCTGGGTTTTGAGTGGCAATCCCCGTCGGGCAATTATTAGTATTGCATTTTAAGGCCTGGATACATCCCAATGCCAGAAGCATTGAACGAGCACTGTAAACCGCATCGGCCCCCAGGCATAAAAGCCTGACCAGATCAAAGGCCGTTGCCACTTTTCCTGTCGCAATGATTTTGATTTCATCTCTTAGGCCTGCTTCCTGCAATTTATCAGCGACGTAAATCAGAGCATCTTTTCCAGGAGTCCCGATGTGATTTGAAAACTCAAGTGGGGCCGCCCCCGTCCCACCTTCAGCGCAATCGACAACGATAAAATCTGGATAGAGCTCGAGCTTTTTCATGCTATCAATTAATCCATCAAACTCATGGGCATGACCTAAACACATTTTTATCCCGATAGGTTTTCCTCCTGAAAGCCCTCTGAGCCTTTGGATAAACCTAATCATCGATTCAGGGTCGTGAAACGCAGAATGCCCAGGAGGAGAAATGACATCTTTATTCATCGGAACATTTCTAATCTTTGAAATTTCTTCCGTGACTTTTCTCGCCGGTAAAATCCCACCATGCCCCGGTTTTGCCCCTTGAGAAAGTTTGATTTCAATCATCTTCACTTCAGGTCTTAGAGCATTGAGCTTAAAGTAGTCAGGATCAAATTTTCCTTCTTCATCCCGGCAACCAAAATACCCGGTTCCAATTTGCCAGATAATATCTCCTCCATTTTTTAAATGATGTGGAGATAACCCTCCTTCTCCTGAATTGTGCGCAAACTCCCCATCACGTGCTCCACCGTTAAGCGAGAGAATGGCATTTTTTGAAAGAGAGCCATAACTCATGGCCGAAATATTTAAAAGTGAAGCTGAGTAAGGCCGCGTACAAAGCTTGCTGCCAATTTGCACACGCAATGTTTTAGGGTCGATGTGAGTTGGGTAAAGAGAATGTGTCACAAACTCATAACCTTCTTCGTAAAAATTCTGTTGAGTCCCAAAAGCAATAGTGTCCACCTGTTTTTTTGCCCTCTGATAGACAATGGATCTGGCCTCACGGCTAAAAGGTCTTCCCTCTGTGTTGGATTCAATGAAGTACTGATTGATCTCAGGTCTGATTTCTTCCAAAAGGTAGCGCAAATTCCCTACAATTGGATAATTCTTTTTAATTGCGTGGGAGTTTTGCCATAGATCTCTTAGTCCCACGATGGCCAGCGGTAATAAAACAACTAATAGCACTAGCGCCCATGGCATAAAAAAATAAGCGAAAACTGAGAGTGCAGAAACACAAACCAAATATAAGTAGAAGAACTTCTTCATAAAGATTCCTAAAAAGTTGTCTTAAAAAATGTGGGGAAATAAATGGTGGTGACTGGGGTAAGAAATCCAGTCGCAACTATAGTGTGATAGTTTTTCTAGAAGAAATTTGAAAAAGTGAAGTGTGTCTCATGCTCATGGCCAGAGATATTAGCAGAATAATTTTTTAGGTCAACCGTAAGCTTTGACTCAATAAAATTATCATTTTATGATCCCTTTATGGAATTTGGTAAACTAGAAAATATTGATTCCGTTGACTCGGCACTTCCGACAGAAGATCCGGGCAATGCTTCGAGGGTTTCTCCGGGGCATGATTTTACCCTGCGTTTTGGGTCCCCGGCCTGGGGGGCCAAACATTGGCTTGGTAAAATCTATCCTCCCAAAACACCACCTCAAGAATTCTTATATCACTACTCCCGCAATTTTAACTGCATTGAACTCAATACAACTCACTATAGAATTCCAGATAGTAAAACAATCAGCGAATGGCTCTTGGCGGTTCCAGCGGATTTTCAATTCTGTCCAAAACTACACAAAGATATCTCCCACGCCAGAAATGGTTTAGTAGACACCACAATTTTATCTCATTGGTGGGAATTCCTCAGCGGAATCCAAAACAATCTTGGACCTTGTTTTATTCAATTCCACGAGATGTTTTCTTATAAAGATAAAATGCTTCTTTTTCGTTTTTTAGAAAACTGGCCTTCGGAATTTAAACTCTCACTTGAACTTCGCCACCCGAGCTGGTTTCAAAACGGAGTGATCCTTCCTGCTCTCGCTGATTATTTAAATAGAAAGAATATTGGTTTAGTTATTACCGATGTTGCCGGAAGGCGCGATGTTCTTCACTCCACTCTTTCGACGGACTGGACCTTAATCAGGCTCATTGGAAACAACCTTCATGAAAGCGATGAGAGGCGCCTTGGTGACTGGGCCCTAAGAATCAAAGAATGGCAAAAATTAGGTCTTCGCGACTGCTATCTTTTCCTGCATCAACCTGATGATATAAAGACGATTGAATTTTCAACTCTCGCCGAAGAAGTCTTCACGCAGATGAGTTATGAAAATGTCCCGCATTTTAAACTCGAACAAAATTTAGATTTACTAAGTTTGATATAAAAAAGGCAGACCGAAGTCTGCCCTCTTTAGTTAAGATTGGATTTGCCCCATTCGCCCCGATTGAAAATCGTTAAAGGCCTCCTGGATTTCATTCATCGTGTTCATGACAAAAGGTCCGTATCCCACGATTGGTTCATTGATGACTTCTCCGCCTAAGAAAAGAATTTTTGCATCTTCAGTCGCTTCGATCTCAAAAGCTGTGCCTTCAGTTTCAAGCACTGCAATCTCTGCGGCCTCCACCACTTTTCCCTCTGGAAGTTTAACTCTCCCACTCAGGACCAAAAAAGCTGTCGTGTGATTTTCCGGAACTGTAAAAGTTTTTTTATGTCCTTTAGTCAAACGGATGTCCCAAAGGTTCATCGGAGTAAAAGTCATCGCAGGTCCCTTGTGACCTTCAAACTCTCCGGCAATCACGCGCACACTTCCAGAACGAAAATCAATCTTTGGAATGTCACTATCCTTGATTCCCTGGTAACGAGGCTTAGTCATTTTATCTTTCTTAGGTAAGTTCACCCACAACTGAACCATTTCAAACATTCCGCCTTTTTTAGCGAATTCTTTTCCATGTTTTTCAGTGTGAATAAGTCCACTCGCCGCCGTCATCCATTGAACATCTCCAGGGCCAATAAGGCCTCCGCCGCCAGACGAATCTCTGTGTTCAACTTCTCCTGAGTAGACAATCGTCACTGTTTCAAAACCTCTGTGTGGATGCTCGCCCACACCTCTGATGTGCTCACTTGGAGCAAACTCATGAGGGCCAGCATAATCCATCAGCAAAAAAGGCGAAAGATGGCGTGCCTGATTGTTGTAAGTGAACATTGATCTCACGGGAAAACCATCGCCTACCCAGTGAGATTCGTGACTCTTAATTGAAAATAACATTTTTTTCATAACATAATTCCTTCCCTGAGATAGATACGGGTCAGGGAGTCGCTTGAGTCTTTATTATACTAAATTTTTTGAGGCTTGATTAGAGAGGCTACAAGGAAAGACTTTTCGGCCTAATGGATAATCCGCCCTGACTTTTCAGGGCGGATATTTACCCTGGGGAATTAGAAGTGTTTTTTTACAGTGTCGCAAACATACTGAAGTTCTTCAGTTGTAATGTAAGCAAAACATGGAAGGTTTAAAACCGCTTGAGAAATGTAGTGAGCATTTCCGTTGTCGATTTTTCCAGCTAAATAAGCAGGAGCTCCCGATTGCATACTCATTGCTCCAGGATAAATTGTCCCGTAACCAACGTTTGCTTTTTTAAGTGATTCAATAAGTGCCGGTCTTAGAGCTGGATCAATCATCCCTACTGCACAGTAACCGTTTTCTTTTACATTTTTTGTCGCGCGAACTGGCTTGAATGGCAGACCTTTTAGAGCTTCTTCGTAGAAGTTTACAGCATTCATACGGCTCTTAATACGAGCGTCGATGTGCTTAAGTGACATATTTAAAAAGAGTGACTCGTAAGCTCCAATGCGCGAGTTCCATCCGATCATTCCATGAGAGTAATGATCAGTTCTTCCGTGATTAATTAATGTACGGCAATTTTTTGCGTACTCATCGTTTGATGTGAAGATCGCTCCCGCGTCTCCAGAAGCACCAAGAACTTTTGCCGGGTAGAAACTTGTCGTTGCAATCACAGCTGTTCCAACAACTGATTGCCCGTCGATTTCTGTACCAAAACACTGAGCACCGTCTTCAATAAGAACAACACCTGCGTCTTTAGCAAATTTTCTGATTTCTAAAGTCTCAGGAGTTACCCATCCGTAAAGGTGAACCATGATGGCAGCTTTTGGTTTGAATTGCTCAACTGCTTTTTTGAAAGTTGCAAGATCCCAGTGACAAGCTTCACGGTTAACGTCAACAGTAACAGGATTTGCTCCTACGTTAACAACCGCTTCAAATGTCGCCCAGAAAGTCATATCAGGAACAAGAACTTTATCGTTTTTTTCAACACCAACTGCACGAAGAGCAATTTGAATGGCATCCGTTCCGTTAGCGCAACCAATGGCGTGTTTTGATTTTGTGTAAGTTGCCAGGTTGCCTTCCATTTCAGCAACGATTGGTCCACCAACGAATTGAGTTTTATCAAAAAGTGAAGCCACTCCTGCTAAAAACTCATCGCGGAAACCAGGCTCAAAACGATTCAAAGTAATAAATGGAACTTGTTGAATGCTCATATATATTCTCGAGGATAAAGTGTTAAATAACGCCTCAATTATCCAGTAGCTCCAACGAAGATGCAACCTCTCAAATCGGGATTTTTAATAACGCCGATAGTAATCGAGAGCTATTAGTGCGTACATTTTCTAAAAAGCCAGGCGTTTTTCAATGAATAATGAAAGTGCTTTAGTTTCTTCCACTGTCACACTCCCCGATCTTCCTTCTAAATCTCTTAACCAGGCCACGCATCCAGTCAGGTCGGCAAGCTTAAAAGCAAGCTCGCGCGCCTCTGTCTCCAGCGCCACATCTCCTGCCTGATAAAGATCAGCCACCCAAAGGTTGAGTTTCTTAAAACTTTCCTGAACTTTATTTTTTTCTGCTCTCGTTGATTTATCCAATTCTGTTTTTAAGAAGTTCATGAGCATTGGCCACGACTGATCTTTTTTCAAAGCGCGAAGAAGGTCTAAACTTAAAACGTTCGTTGTTCCTTCCCAAATCGCAAAAACCTGATTGTCGCGGTATAAAAGAGGAATGCCAGTGTCTTCGATATAACCAGCTCCACCAAACACTTCTAAAAGCTCACTTGTCCACTGGACTGTTCTCTTTGCGGTATAGAGTTTTAACACAGGAGTAAGAACGCGAAGAATTTTATTTAAATCTTCTTTTGAAGTTTTAAAAATATTACTCTCATCAAAGACTTCTTCGTTACCGAAAATTTCTGCGACTAAAAAAGTAAAATGAAAAGCGCCATTAAAATCAGCTCTCGCTGACTCCAGAAGTCGCGCCGTCAGTGGATGCTGATCAATAATTTTTTCGAAGGCCTTTCTTCTGGTTGAGTAATCGCTGGCAAGGCAGAGGATTCTTCTAAAAGCAGCAATCGATGTCACAGAATTATAAAGTCTTGTGACATTAAACATCGAAGCAATTTGCTTTACACCTTCGCCGACGTTACCGACAAGTTTTGCTTTTGAACCTTGAAGCCTGAGCTCCGCCGTTGGAAGAGCTTTTGTTCCCAGTTTATCTTTTAAACGAAGAACTTCAATATTGTTTAAAGTCCCGTCTTTCTTTTTGATTTCAATATAAAAAAGTGAAAGCCCACGGCTTCCCTTTACAGTATTTCCCTGCTCATCTTCAATGCGCGCAAGGGCCATCGACATTTCGCTAGTGATCGCCGATGTGAACCACTTCGTCCCAAAGAGTCTCCACTCCCCGTCAATTTTGCGGGCAATGGTTTCTGTATTGGATACATCTGATCCGCCAGTTCTCTCTGTCATCCACTGACCTGAAGTCCAAAAATCTCCTGCGACATCAGAAGTCAGGTGATTGAAGGTGGATTTTAATTCTTGATCTCCATAAAGCTCAATGAGTTTCGCAGCTCCATCAGTCATGGCCAGTGGGCATGAATAAAAAGCGCTTGAGGGATGAAAGAGATAAAGCTTTGCAAACTGAACAACGCGCGAATAGCTTCCGTATTTTCTTTCGTAACCTAATTTGACGATTTTCTCTTCAGCACTCACTCTGTGAAGATCAGTCCATCCGCGGTCAACCACAACAGTGTCGATGCGTTTTCCCCATGGATCAAACTGCACTAATTTGGGAGAATTACTCTCTGCACTTTTGGCCATCTCTAAAACGTCTTTCGTCACTCTTTCACCAAAACGTTTCAGATCGGCAGTGACTTCTTTTTTAATTGAGCTCGGCAATTTTTCTTCGATGTAGTTTTTTAAAACTTGATCGTCTTCAAACTGATTTCTTAAAACAGGACCATCTTGAAAAAATTCATTCATGCCGCTCGCTCCGCCAATAAGTTTTTTTACCGTCTTAGTTTAACAAAGGAGAGCGCTTTTTCCAAACGAGCATTACTTGAGTGGATGACTACAAAAATGAGAGTCGAGCCCTGACGCTGGAATGTGTCCTGCGTCCTGAATAAAATGTATAAACGTTTTGACGAGCGCTGAGTTATTTTTAGTGCTCCAGTAAGCATAGATCTTCATTTTCGCTGAGAAGTCCTCTAACGGGACAAAAACTGCGTCGTTGCGCGAATTCACCATGCGCTTAGAAGTAAGCAAGTGACCTTTTCCAACCACCACCAGATTGGCACAGCTTTCATTCGCTTTTTTGTAATAAGGCCTGATGATCACTCTATGCCCTCTTAGAAATTCCTGAAAATCTTTTTGAAACCCCAGGTTTTCTGACTTTGGATGAAAGATAAAAGGTTCATTATTTAAATCGGAAAGTCTGATTTTCTTTTTCTTTGAAAGTGGATGATGACGATTAACCCAGAGACCAAGCTCCTGAGACTGAACCTCCCGGCAAACCAATGAAGAGTCATTTAAGCGTGAGATCGTAATCAAAACATCAATGTCACCACTCTTTAAGCTTGAGATTTGTTTTGAAACTGGAAGCTCTTTTAATGAAATACTTGAGTCCTTAAACTGTTCTTTAAAGGAACTAATCACGTGGGGCATGTCCGAATGAAAGACTGGCCCGTTTAGGCCAATAGTCACTTCCCCTTTTTTAATTTTAGAAAGCTGCTTTACTTCCAGCTCTAAATCTCTCATCGAGTCGATGATCTTTTTTCCTTCATTAAACAAATGCACCCCTGCACCAGTGAGTTCAACTTTTCTCGTCGTGCGGTTAAAAAGTGCACTTCCTAACTCATATTCTAATTGATTAATCAAACGGCTTAGTGGAGGCTGAGTCATATTCAGGCGCTCTGCCGCTCTTCTAAAATTGAGTTCTTCTGCAGTGATAATAAAAGCGTTAAGGGCCCTCATGTCCATAATTGATACCTTTTTTGAATCAATACTGATACCGCATCGGAACTTCTCCTCTGCTTTACTCAACGTTAAAATTGAATCAGAAAGAATGCAACTTAAAAAGCGAGGAACTATGAAAACACTATACGACGTTCTTATTATCGGTGGAGGCCCTGCAGGTTTATCTGCGGCACTGGCGATTTCAAGAGTGGGGCGCACGGCCTTAGTCTGCGATAGCCAGGTTTACCGCAATGCTGCCGCTAAACATATGCAGAACTTTCCTTCACGAGATGGCATGTCTCCTTTGGAATTAAAAGAGCTCATTAAAAATGATATTAATAAGTATGAGAAAGTTGATTATGCCTACAAAAAAGTCATCGACATCAAAAAAGAAGGTCCACTTTTTGTCGGATACTTTGAAGATGGCCAGTCAGTGCAGGCAAAAAAAGTTGTCCTTGCTCATGGAGTAAAAGACGATCTTGAAAGTCTTCCCAACCTTCGTGAATACTGGGGGGAAACAGCGATTCACTGCCCTTACTGTCACGGATACGAACTCAAAGGTTCTCACTTCGCCATCGTTGGTGAACCTGAGTACACTCTGCATATTGCTGGCATTATTAAACCTCTTTCATCTTCCATCAGCATTTTCGCAAACGGCTCTAAAAGATACAGTGAAGAGAATTTAAAATTTATCCAAGAGAAAAAAATTGAATTCCATCCAGAGAGAATCACAAATCTTTCAGGTCTAAATCACAAACTGGAAAGCCTGACTCTTGATAACGGTGCCGTTTATAAAAAGAATGCGATGATGATTAGACCTCCTACTTCGCTAAGTAGTGACCTGGGAATCAAACTGGGTTGCGCTCTTACACCAGAAGGAAATTATCAAGTGGAGATGAAAGTAAAATCCAGCGTTCCTGGAGTTTTTATCGCTGGAGACTTGGCGGAAATGGCCCATAGTGTGCTGATTGCTTCAACGTCAGGATCAATGGCGGGAGCTTTTGCCTGTAGTGAAATCGGGCACGCTGAGCTTTAAATCAATTTGATCCTTACTTGTAGGGCCATTTTTCTGACTTTTAAATGAGAAATATTGTCATGCTCACCGCAAAAATCCCCTTTTCCTTTTCAGACGAAAGAGGATCTTGATATCCTTTGCCGGTGAGTCTCAAAAAAATCAATCTCGATGTCAGACATTTTGCCCTTCCCGCTCCGCTGGTCGGAAGCATTGAAGTCCACTCTGGATTTGGCGGCACTCCTCACTCTGCTTTAGAAATTCATCAGATTTATCAAAAAGACAGCGCTAAAAAGCGCCAAGGTTATACATCTGAAAAGTTTCTAACGTTAGGTTTTGAGAAAAAACCTTATGAGTTTGTTGTATCAGGAAGGGCCGATGGTTTTATCGAATCACCGACTCCTCTTTTTGAAGAAATTAAAACTGCTTTTAATGCTGAAGAATTAAAAGAAAAATTAATTGAAGACGAAAATCACCCTTACCGCTGGCAGCTTCGTACTTATGGCTATATTTATTATCAACAAACTGGTGTGATTGCCGATTTAAAATTTATTCTCATTTCTTCAAGGAATTTTAAAACCATTGAACTTGAAATCGACCTCGATCCAGAACAATACGAGCAATGGCTTGATCGTCGCCTGGAAGAATTAGTCAAAGAAACTAAAATCAAAGAAAAACTCTATAACAAAAGACTGGAAATGGCAGAAACCATGGCCTTTCCTTTTCCGTCTCCAAGGCCCGGGCAAATGGAGTTGGTACAGACAATCACCGATAATTTTTCTGAAAACATTCCCCTTTTGATTGAAGCTCCTACAGGACTTGGAAAAACTGCGGGAGTTTTATACCCATCTCTAAAGAATTCTCTTTCCCGCGGACAAAAAACCGTTTTTGTTACTCCTAAAAACTCTCAGCACCAGGTTGCTGAGTCCGCAGTCGATTTAATGCAGGAAAATGGCGCCAAAATAAAAAGTGTCACCATCACTTCAAAGATGAAGATGTGCTTAAAAGAAGAGGTCCTCTGCAACCCTGAGTATTGTGAATTTGCCCGCGACTATTACAAGAAGCTGGCCGAAAATGATTTGGTTAATAAAGTGGCCAAAGTTAAAAAACTCACCATGAAAAAACTTAAGGCCTTGGGTGAAGAATACAAAGTCTGTCCTTTTGAACTTTCTCTTGAGGCCATTGACCGCGCAGAAGTCGTCATCGGCGACTATAATTATGTTTTTTCTCCCCGTAGTTTAATTGGAAGGCTGACTGAACCCATGTTCAAGCAAAAAGAGAAACCCAATCTCATCGTTGATGAAGCTCACAATCTCCCAGCGCGGGCCCAGGATTACTTCTCTCCTTCCCTTTCTTTATCCAGCATTAAGCAAATTGAAATCAATATGGCCGCCTCTTTAAAGTCTGATCGCTTCTTAGATGAAGGAGTGGCCTTGACTCAGAACATGTCTGCCTTAATAAAAAAATACGCCGAAGAAGGTGGATCAAGACGAATCACGATTGATCCTGGCCCTTTTTTGGACATGGCCCAGGCCGTCCGCGAATTCGTCACTCGCTACTTAGAAAGTGATGCTGACATTCATGCTCACGATCCAGTTTTAGAATTATCTAATCTCATCAATGGTTTTGTTGAAAGCCTTGAGCTTAATGGAGATGAATTCTTTCAAACTTATCAAAAGACATACAACGATGAGATCTTAAAGATCACCTGTTGTGATGCCTCAAAAGAGCTGGCCTTAGCCTACAAAGAATTTAAAAACACGGCTGCTTTTTCGGCGACTCTCAAGCCGTTTACTTATTACCAGCAGCTCATGGGATTTAGTGACAAAACCAAATGTGTGGAGTTCTCCTCTCCCTTTGATCAGGAAAACCGCAAAATCATGGTAATCCCGCAAATCTCTACCAAATATAAAGACAGAAATCAAAGCGCTCCAAAAATCAGTGAGGTCATTGAACGTATTCTCGCGGTCAAAAAGGGAAACTACATTGCTCTTTTTCCAAGTTTTGAGTTTATGAAAATGGTAGAGGCAAAAATGAATCTTCCTGATTATCAGGTTCTTTCTCAAAAAAGAGAAATGAAGATCAATACCATTAAGGATTATCTTCACGAGCTAAGAGAAGGACAAACTCCAACACTTTTATTAGGTGTTCAAGGAGGAGTGTTTTCAGAAGGAGTTGATTATCCCGGAGATATGCTCATCGGAGCTTTTGTCGTAGGCCCAGCTCTGCCTAATTTTGATTTCGAACGCGAGCAGATTAAAAGTTACTATGAAAAACGCTATGGAAGTGAAAATGCCTTTGACTATGCTTATGTTTTTCCGGCCATGGCCAAGGCCATTCAGTCTGCTGGACGAGTTGTACGCACTGAAACAGACAGAGGAATTATTATCCTGATTGATCCGCGCTTCTTAGAAGAAAGCTATTACCAAACAATGCCCAAAGAATGGTTTCATGAAACACCTAGAGAGTTGGTTTCACAAAAAATCCTTCAAGACATTAAAGATTTCTGGGAGAAGAGTTCATGAAACTAACAACCCTTCCCCTTTTCTTTCTCGATCTTCAAACGACAGGTTCTAAACCAGGTGACGCCCATATTTTAGAAATGGCCTACGCTACAATGGATTCTTCAATTGAAAGTTTTTTTGTCGAACAACCTCAAGGTCATGAAGTGCCAAGGCGAATTCAAATGATCACGGGAGTTTCGACGGCCGACATGGAAACAGCGATTGCTTTTCCAGAGGCCATGAAAAAGCTTTCTAGTTTTGTTAAAAGCGTCTCGCCTGATAAAAAGGCCATTTGTATCATTCACTTTGCCCAGTTCGAAAAACCTTTTTTACTTTCGGCCTTCGAAGCGATCAAAGAAGAGCTTCCTTTTGTTATTCTTTGCACTCACGAAATCGCCAAAAGACTTCTTCCGAATCTTCCTACGAGAGGGATCAAAGGTCTTGCCGGTTATTTTGGTTATGATGCCGGTGAATTAAAGCGCGGACATTCTCACGTTGAAGCAACAAGACTCATCTGGAGTAAACTCCTGGATCTTTTAGCTGAGAAAGAAATCTCTACTTTTTTAGATTTAGAAAATTGGCTGGCCATCACCCCTAAAGCAATCAGAACAAAATACGAATATCCACTTCCCAAAGAAAAGCGCCTCACTCTTCCCGATGTACCTGGCATCTACCGCATGCTTAATTACAAAGGGGAAGTTCTTTATGTAGGGAAAGCGACATCGCTAAAATCCCGCGTGAATAGTTATTTCCGTGGTCAAAAGAAACGCGATCCAAAAAAACTGGAAATGCTCACTCAAGTCCTGGACTTAAGAGTGACAGAATGTGCCACTCCGCTGGAAGCTGCACTTATGGAAACCGATGAGATCAAACGCTTAAACCCCCGCTATAACATTGCGCTCAAAAAAGGACAACGCTCTCTGGTCTTTTTTGACCGGGATTTTATCTCTCTTTCATCAACTCCTGATGAAATTCATACGATTGGGCCTTTTTCTCATGCCATGGTGTTTGAGGCCATGATGAAATTCATCGAATACTTAAAAGAAAAAGACCAAAAACTTCCAGATGAAAATACATTTTTTGATACAATAGAACCGGAATTGATCAAAGAGGGATTTGAACTTTTTTGCGAAACTCACGGTTTTTCTCCCGAAACTTTTACATCCATGCGTTCTGTGATTGCTCAAGGAATTTTGTGGCATAGACAAGAAGAACCGGAAGAAGAAATAGCAGACTTTGATGAAGAGGCCCAAGAAGAGATTGATGAAACGTTAGAAGAAGCGGAAGTTCTTCTCACTCCTCTTGATGTTGCGGCCAAATTTGAACGACATTTCACTCGCATCGGCAAAAGCTACCTGCGTGCTCGAAAAATTAATCGCATGCTCAATGCTGACATTGATTTCTCACCGGTGAACTATCCTGCTCGCTTACTAAAAATTAGAAATGGTTACTTAGAAAGTAATGAGCATTCGCGCATTCATCATAGTTGGGCCGATCATTCGATTGAAACCTATGACCGCATGACCGTTCTTTTAAGTGAGCTTGATAGAGTACGCTCACAAGATGGAACTTACCACATTACCTTTGTTGAGTAATTTGTGAAAAGTTATTCTTGTTATAAGATCAAGACCGTTGTCTTTGCTCCTTCTTTTTCATAGACTCCGTCCGATGAAAACAAAACTTTTAACGACACTTATATTCTCTCTTATCACTCTAAACGCTCACGCAGTAAGAACACTTAACTGCACGCCTTCAATTGATGATCGCCTGAGCCTCGATATCACTTTTTCCAAAGACATCTCTCCTGAAAGACCATTTATTGGCCTTTACGAGTTTGGTGCGACTCTAAAAGTAAAAAAGCAAAATTCTAACCAAACGTACACAAATTCAAATGTCCGCATCACTCCGGAAGTTTATACGACAGATACAAATCTACGTGGAGACGCTGCTGGAATTTACTTACGACTTTACCCGCACTTTGATGGACGCAACGTTTTTACTCACTACACGGGGCAAGTATTAATCAATGACCTTGATGTAAGAGCTTATTTCAATTTCACAGACAGTTATGGGCAACCAGGATTTGTTTGCCGATAAATTAAGCGTCGGCAAATTTTAAAATCACTGAGCCAAGTACAATGCAAAGAATGCCCAGAACATGGGCGATTTCAATTCTTTCCGAATATAAAAGCCAGCCAATTAAAACAGCAACAGCTGTCCCCATCCCCGACCAGATAGCATAGGCCGTTCCAATAGGAATCGTTTTAACGACTAAAGAAAGCATATAAATCGTCAGACCATAAAAGAAAAGCACACCAAAATTGGGAAGCCAATTAGTCATGCCATTTGAATGCTTCAGTGAAACAGTGCCTAGAACTTCAGAGACAATGGCGATTGTTAGATAAACCCAACTCATACATTAAACATTCGGCCGAGTTCTTTTGAAATTTCTTCAACAGAATAAAGCGTAGACTCAAAAGGTTTATAAGAAAGGCCTTCATTCTCTTCTAAAAAGAATCCATCGCTATCGACACTGGAAACATGATGGGCAGCAAAGTCTTGTGCCAGAAGTGAAAGCTCAATTGGTGAAACCGGAGGATTCACCTTCATGCCTTCAAAAGAAAGCGACTGAAATTCATTGGGATTAACGAAGTAGCGGGCAAAATCGTTTTTTAATACGTAGAAAGCATAATTACTTGTCTCTTCAAGTTCCTGCATATCCTTGTGGATGACAAAAAACTGAGATGTCATGCGGTTGTAGCGAAGATCAGTTGGTGGAAACGGGATCAAGCGGCCCATAATCTCTACCGCTTCAAGGCCTTGACTCACGTAAAGGCCTGCGCGATTGAAGTCTTTAAGTCCTCTGTTTTTGATCTCAAGATTGTTGAGATAAAAAAGAATTTCTCCCTCTGTTGATAAAACGAAAGGGAGATTTTGCGACATCGGGAAATACTCGTTGTAGTGCTTGGTTAAAAGCGTGAGAGTTCCCTGGTTAGTGCTCTTTAAAAGCACTCTGGCATTTCTAGCCGTTTCCATTATTAGCCCTGTGCAAATGTTCCCGGGCGACCTTTTGGAATTGCAGCGATTAACTTCTGCGTGTAAGCATTTTGTGGATTGTTGTAGATTGTTTCTGCATCTGCAAGTTCAACAATCTTTCCGCTGTTCATAACAGCGATTTCATCCGACATGTACTTAACAACTGAAAGGTCGTGAGAAATAAAAATATATGTCAGTCCCATCTCGTCTTGAAGGTCCTGAAGCAGGTTTAAGACCTGCGCCTGAACAGACACATCGAGAGCAGAAACTGATTCGTCACAAATTAAAAATTCTGGTTTTAAAGTCAGAGCGCGCGCAATACAAATACGCTGTCTCTGTCCACCTGAGAACTCATGCGGGTAACGGTTAAGAGCATCGGCCGAAAGACCTACTTTCTCTAAAAGCATTGCCGCTGTTTCCAAGCGCTCTTTTTTCGTTCCAATATCGTGGATAACTAGAGGTTCAGTGATGATATCTCCAATCGTCATTCTTGGGTTCATTGACGAGAACGGGTCCTGGAAAATGATTTGCATTTTTCTTCTCAATGCACGCATCTCTTCCGGGTTTTTCTCAATGATGTTTTCACCCATGTAAATGATTTTTCCTTCTGTTGGCTCAATCAATCTTAGGATTGTTCTTCCCAGAGTTGTTTTCCCACATCCAGACTCTCCAACCAGACCGAAAGTTCTTCCCTTTCTGATTTTGATTGAAACATCATCAACCGCTTTGAAGTCTTTAACTTTGCGGCCGAAAAGCCCACCCTTAATCGGGTAATATTTCTTTAAATTTTGAAGTTCAAGAATCACTGGATTTTTCGCTTCATCAATTGATCTTGGGACTTTGTAGTCAACCAGTGCTTGATAGAAAGCTTTTTCATCTTTTAGGATTTCATCAACTGTCGGAAGACGCTTTGGGTTTTTATCCAGTTTTGGTCTACACGCCAGAAGACCTTTTGTGTACGGGTGTTCTGGATTTTCAAAAAGAGCTTTACATGTTTTTTGCTCAACCATATCTCCACGGTACATAACCGCAACCTGATCAGCGATATCAGCAACGACTGAAAGGTCGTGCGTGATAAAAAGCATACTCATCTTGTGTTTTTTCTGAAGTTCAATCATCAGGTTTAAAACCTGTTGTTGAATCGTAACATCCAGAGCAGTTGTCGGCTCATCACAAATCAAAAGCTCAGGCTCACAGGCCATTGCCATCGCGATCATTACACGTTGTTTTTGTCCACCTGACATTTCGTGCGGGTAAGCGTTTACTTTGTTTGATGGATCAGGAATCCCTACTTCTGTCAGAAGTTCAATTGTTCTTTTTCTCGCCTCTTCGCGAGAGATGTCCTGGTGAAGAAGAATTGTTTCGTCGATCTGCTGACCAACAGTGAATACCGGGTTCAAGCTGGTCATTGGTTCCTGGAAGATCATAGAGATCTTATTTCCTCTCACCTGTCTCATGTCTTTCATTGAAAGATTTAAAAGATTCTGACCTTTATATAAAATTTCACCAGTGATTTTAATCCCACCGTGATCTGGAAGCAGTCTCATGATCGCCAGAGATGTTACAGATTTACCTGAACCAGACTCACCTACAAGACCGATAGTCTTTCCGTGAGGGATATTAAGGTTTAAATCTTTAACGGCCTTAACCACTTTTCCATCGGAGATGAAAGTGACGTTAAGGTTTCTAATCTCAATTAAGTTTTCTTGATTTGTACTCATAATAAATTCTTCTTATCCTCTCTATTTTTCCTATAAGAGAACATTGTAGCTGGCATCGAGCGAAGTTGAACGAAAAAAAGACAAGAATGCGGGATGAGTGTATTAGAAAGAGTTTGAATGGTCAAACATTAGTATTTCGACTTAAATCGTAAAGTATTTCGTGAGATAACGCGACTCAAATTATTTTAAGCACGTAAACGTTGGGCCTCTTCGGGAGTTAAAAACTGCTTTTCGATCATGATGTGGTGCGAACCAAAATATAAACGCTGATCCACCAGTAAAGTATGAGAGGCCACACGCTTTCCGCCAAAGTGGATTCCATTTTTTGAATTGAGATCATAGACCTGAATAAAATTATTGGGATCAATCTCAATCATACAATGAGTTGAAGAAAGGCTAGGATCATCAATAGCAATATCGTTTTCCTGGCTGCGGCCAAGATAGGTTTTCTTTTTTAGCTCAACAGTTGTGAGCTTCATCTCGCCTTGATAAAAAGCAATATGAATAGACATGCAATGACTCCTCTATTGTTAATCATTGACCTGAGATAATTTACTGTCAATTGTGAAAAGATTTTTTTTGACCGACTTCTTACTCGGTCACTGAAAGGATTAACCTCTATGAATGAAGCTCTTGTGAAGTTTGATAAGATTTGTGAAAACTTTTATGCATCAAAAATCCCACAACAGCACAAATAAGCCAGATACTTCCTCCAATGAGAATAGACGTTCGGATTGATGTCGTGCGAATCAACCAAGGTGATATGAGTGTAAAAAACAAAGTCATTGTCGACTCTGAGGCCAGGCGCAGTCGAAACATTTTAGTCAAGTCCTGCACTTTAAATTTCTTCTGAAGCATATCAATGAAGGCCAAATCATTCATCGGTCCAAAGAATCCAGCAAAAGCTGAGGCCAGGATAATCCACTCAACATCAGGGGCCAGTCCAATCAAAATAAAGCCTATCCCTAAAAAGAGAAGCCCGTAAAAATAAAGCTCCCATAATCTTTTTCTTTCCATATTCCCAAAGTAAAGGGCGCCAATAAAGTTTCCTACTCCGTATGAGGCCATCACCAATCCGAAATAACGGGGGTCATTGCCACTCATCTCATGCACTAAAAGTGGAAAGCCAATCGCGATAACCAAATTCCAGCAACCGGCCGTGACGGCCTTAGAAAAGAAAACATAACTCATTCCCGGCACACCGCGGGCCAGGTGAAAACCAGAGAGCACTGCCGTTTTGAAATTGCTCTTGGGTATCTTCGAATAATCCATCGGCGGGATGTATTTCTTTAACGAGTAAACGCAGTAAGCTGACACACAAAATGTCACAGCATCAATAGTAAAGAAATGAATCATCGGGATAAAGGCAGATAAAAGTCCAACGATGGCCGGACCAATCATGCGGGCCATGCGGATCGTGGTACTCATTAAACCATTCGTTGACTGCATCAGCTCAGTGCTGCCGGCAAGAATGGGAATCAGCCCTTGAGTGGCGGGATCAAAAAAAGCACTGAGCCCGGAAAGTGTAAAGGCCATCACCCACAATAAGACGAGTGGTGTTGGCATAAAAAAAGAAACGATAACAGGAGTAAGAACAATCAGTGCACGGATGAAATCCACACTGATCATTGTTCGCCTTGGGTTCCAGCGATCGGCCCACTTGCCACCGATAAAAGAAAGCAACATGAGTGAAGCAGTCTGCCCTGCTGCCAGATAACCAGTATCAGGACCCATCAGGCCTACAGCAAGCCAGATAAGACCTACGCGGTAGATCTCATCGCCAACAGAAGAGAAGGCCTGGCCGAACCAGAGACGCAAAATTTGAGGCTGTTTAAGTGCCTTGATCATGAAGGATAAATTAGCACTTATTTCACAAAGTCGCCTCGAGAAACATACCCGAGCGAAGCACTTTTATTATTCTGGAGTATTTATTTAAAGGCGCTTTTATCCGATAGAACTCTCATGAAAAAATCAAATACCGTATTGTTGTTTTCTCTATTACTCCTTGGCACTGGATGCGCTCAGTTTTCAGAGTCAGAAAGAATCCCCGCTTCAGGAACAACAAATATTATTTCAACACCCAAGAGTATCGGCTTTATCTTTTTAGGAAAAACAAAAACATTAAGGGAAGAGATCTCTTCAGCTAAGTATGTTTTAAGTGAAGACATGGAACGAGATAGATTAATCCAAAAAGACTGGACACCAATTGGCGACTTTATTGTAAGACCTGGGACAGTTTTAAAACTGACTAAAGACACGTATATGTACACCAAGGCCGCTGACATCATTCGCGGTGTCGATAAAAATAGCGCGCTTTTTCTAAAAGAAGGCACCAAAGTGCGCATTCTGCAATACAACCAAAGCTCTTTGACCGCGACCACGGCCATCATTGAAGTAATAGACTAATTCTCACACTGCGACATTCTACTTATTATCTTCATTTTTTCTAAATATCTTATATAGTATTGGGCATAACAATTTTTTGGAGATTTTATGAAGAAGAGTTTATCCCTGATCGCTATGATGGCCGCAGCACTTGTGGTTTCAAGCTGTGCAAGCAACAAAACAACAACTGAAAAAGTAGAACAAGAAGTAAAAGCTGTTCCTGCTTCAATGACAAAGTCAATTGAGCACACAGTAAAAGAACAAATCCAGGCGTCTACTCTTTCTCAAGATAAAAAAGAGAAGCTTCTTGCTCTTGAAGAAAAAGCAGCAGCTGAGCGCAAAGAAATTACAGAAGAAATCGAAAAGACAAAAGTTGTAATGATTGAAACTGTTCTTGCTCCAAAAATGAACGAGAAAGAATTCAACACTCTAAGAAACAAAATTAAAGCTCTTGATAAGAAGAGATTAGACAATGGTTTCAGAACTCTAAGAGAAGTTCGCAAAATCATCGATCCAAAATCAGCAGAGCACCAAGAGATCTACAAAGCAGTTATTGAAAACCGCCTAAGAGGCTTCTAATACTAAGGCCCGCTTTAAGCGGGCCTTTTTTTTGCAATCTTTTTCCTTAGGAATAATTCCTTTGGAGAAAACGATGGATTTACACTCTTCTGAAAATTTCTGGCCTATCAAAAATGGACTTTTGGGGATTTTTCCCTCACTCAACCAATCACTTAAATGCGATATTGCGATCATGGGTGCCGGTATTTCCGGAGCACTTATGGCAGATACTCTCTGTAAAATGGGCCTTGACGTCATCTTGGTGGACAAACGACATTGTGGATTTGGCAGTACGGCCGCAAGCACGGCCCTCATCCAATACGAGATAGATACTCCTCTTCGTGAACTAATCAAAAAACGCGGAGTCGACCACGCAGTTCAAAGCTACAAACTTTGCGTCGAGGCCATTGCTCATCTTGAGGCACTTGCCAAGAAATACCCCCAAGCGGGATTCAAGCGCCGCCCGAGTTTTCAATTCACTTCTTCAAAGTCCCATCTAAGTGATCACATCAAAGAAGAAGAGCTTAGAAGACTTTATCATATTTCAGACACCGAATGGCTCACTTCTCAAGATATCAAAAAACGTTTTTCTTTTAATAAACTCGGAGGGATTTTTTCTAAACACGGCGCGGTCCTCGATCCATTTCAACTGACTTACTCTCTCATTTCTACTCATATAAAAAACAATCTTCGCGTCTTTGACAATACAACTGTGCTGGATATCGTCCACCATCTAAAGAGTGTCACTTTAAAATGCAGTACAGGATTTAACATTGAAGCCAAAAAGCTCATCATTGCCTGCGGCTATGAATCTCAAAAATATCTTCCCAAAAAAGTTGAAATCCCTAAAACAACCTATGCTATTTTAAGTGAAGTCATGGATGAAAAACTCTTCTGGCACCAAGAATCCCTGATCTGGGAAACGGCAGAACCATATCTCTATCTTAGAACAACCAATGACAAACGAATCCTCATTGGAGGAAAAGACGATCCTTCCCACAATCCTCGAAGAAGAGATATGAAACTTCCAATGAAACAAAAAGCACTTGAAGAAAATTTCAAGCAACTCTATCCACATATTCCTTTTAAAACTGATTTTTCCTGGGCCGGAATTTTTTGTGGCACTAAAGACGGTCTTCCCTATATTGGGAGTATTCCAGAGAGAAGAAATACCTATTTTTCACTGGGTTTTGGAGGAAATGGCATTACATATAGTTTAATTGCCGCCCATATTATTGCCGATTTAATCCGTGAAAAATCGAATGAAAATGTAGAGATTTTTGCCTTTAACCGACATTAAATTCTTTTAATCCTTTTTAAATTTCTTCTTAATCTATGAAGAGCAAGATGATCTCATGAACAAAGCCATTCATGGTGAGTGACTTTCATCGAAGGAGAGATTTATGAAAAATGCACTAGTAATCATGGCCTTAACACTTTCATCAATGAGCGCTTTTGCTGGGACAAAAGTTGAACATAATAAAGAGCTAAGAAAAGTAGCATACGAATCTTGTAAGGCCGAAGGCAAAATCAAAAAGGAATTAAAGAACTGCGTGAAAGAAAAACTTGCCCAACCATCTACACAATCTACTGTTAATAAATAGTAGATCTTCTCCCCCCTCATAGAGACAGTGGTGGGAAGTTATACTTCCCACCTTTCCTACACGCTCTGCCCAATGAAAAAGCTTATTCTATATCCAATCTCTTATAAGAATTATTCGTTGCATATAAAGGTTTAAACTTTAAACTTCTCGAATCAAGTGATAAGTTTGCCAAATGAAACACGCAATTGATCCAAACACTTTCAAACGTTTTAGCACTCGTACCGTTGTCATTCCAGTTGTCGGCTCCTTTATCCTTTCAGGAATTTTTGTCTATATCATCTTTCAACTTTTAGCGGCCAATCACTTGGTTGTTCAAAGTGCCCGTGTCTTACGACAGGTCAATGAGAATATGAAATTGATAGTTAATGCAGAAACTGGAGTGAGAGGATATCTACTCACAGGTGATGAATCCTATCTTGAGCCCTATAACAACACAATGGAAAGAGGTCCGGAACAATTCAACAAGCTCATTGCGATGACCGAAGACAACCTCGGGCAAACCAATCGTGCAAAAGATATGCAGATTGCTTTTAATGCCTGGAATGAGTACGGAGCCAAGGCCATTGAGCTAAGACACTCTAACAAAGATATTGAAAAAATTCTTCCGGCCGTCGAAGGTAAAAAGCGCATGGACGCCATTCGCGCCATCTTCACCCGCTTTGATGAAGTTGAAACTATTCTTCGCGACAAAAGAAATCAAGAAACCCAAGAAACCATCAAGCTGGCCCTGTCAGTTATCCTTGGCTGCAGTATCATTGGCGGTGTTGCTATTGCTGTTTTCACGAGAAGACAGCTGACCTCTCTTTCTTCAACTTACAACAATGTTATTCAAAAACAGGTTGAACAAAACCAAATCCTGGAAGCTCAGGAATGGATTCAGACTGGAAAAACCGGATTGATGGAAAATATCAGTGGAGATATTTCCGTTGAAGAGCTTTCAAATAGAGTTCTTAAGTATCTCTGCAATCGTCTCGATGGAAAAGTGGGTGCTCTTTACAATAGTGAATCAGGTATGTTGCGTAGAACCGGCACTTATGCTTTCACTAAAGACCCGGAGACGGCCATTGTAAAATTCGGTGAAGGTCTTGTCGGGCAAACAGCTCTGGAAAGACGCCTCATCGTGATTTCAGACGTTCCTGAGCAATACCTCACAGTCTCTTCAACTGTTATGACTGCAAAACCAAATCAAATTGTTCTTCTTCCTTTGATTGCAGAAAAAACGATCAAAGGTGTGTTGGAAATCGGATTTTTGGACCGCGTTTCTGACAGAATGCTGGAATACTTAGATGAAGTCGCTGAAAGTATCGCAATCGCTCTTCGCTCTGCTGAGTACCGTGCGACACTTAATAACCTTCTGGAAGAATCACAAAGACAAACAGAAGAACTCCAGGCCCAGCAAGAAGAACTTCAGGCCAATAACGAAGAACTTGAAGAGCAAACCAATGCTCTTAAAGAATCTCAGTTAAAACTTGAATTGCAACAGTCTGAACTTGAACAAACGAACCAGCAGCTGGCCAAGCAAAGTCTTGAACTTGAAAATCAGGCCGATGAAGTTAATCGCAAAAACGAAGAGCTTCGCCAAACACAGTTGAGGCTTGAACATAAAGCAAGAGAGCTGGAGCAATCAAGCCAGTATAAAAGTCAATTCCTTGCCAACATGTCTCATGAGTTAAGGACACCGTTAAATAGTACATTGATTCTTTCTCAGCTACTGCTTGAAGATAAGCGAGGAAGACTGGGAGAAGAAGAAAAAGAATTTGCTCAAACGATCTTCTCGTCGAGTAATGACCTGCTTAACCTGATCAATGATATTCTCGACCTCTCAAAAGTTGAGGCCGGAAAAATAGACCTTGAACCTGAAGATATTATCTTAGAAGATTTTTCTGAAAGTTTAGAAAGACTGTTTAAGCCTATCGCCAACAATAAAAACATTGAATTTAAAATTAACCTGGCACCAGGTATCCCTACCACTATTTTCCAGGATCGCCAGAGATTAGAGCAGATTCTAAAAAACCTGGTATCAAACGCTATTAAGTTCACTGAAAAAGGTTCTGTCACTATTCGTGTTACGAAAAAAGATGGCCGTATTGAATTTGCTGTCATTGATACAGGAATTGGTATTCCTTTTGAGCAGCAAGAAATTATCTTTGATGCTTTTAAGCAGGCAGATGGGACGACTAGCCGCCGCTTCGGTGGAACGGGTCTTGGACTTACTATTTCAAAAGACCTGGCAAAACTCCTGGGTGGAACAATTTCTGTCAGCAGTGAGCCTGGAAAAGGAAGTATCTTCACTCTTAATCTTCCGGAAAAACACGATGTGGATACTCTGCCAGAAGCTGTTCTTCCCTCGCGCTTGGAAAAATCAGTGATTGCTCCCACTCCGACCATCGCGCCAAAAGCAAAAGAGCCTCCTCCAATGGAATACAAATCTCTTCCTTTTGAAGACGATAGAAATAGAATCAACGATAAAATTAAAATCCTTCTCGTCGTAGAAGATGACACTAATTTCTCTAAAATTTTATACGACCTAAGCCATGAGCTTAAGTTTAACTGCCTTGTCGCCCAGACAGCAGCTGAGGCCATAAAAACCGCTGAAGAGTATTTACCTCAGGCCATTCTTCTTGATATGCACCTGCCGGACAGAAGTGGTCTGACGGTCATTGATGATCTAAAGAGCAACCCAAAAACCAGCCACATCCCTATCCATATCATCTCAGCTTTAGATCATGCCAATATGGCGCTAAAAATGGGAGCTGTAGGTTACCTGAAAAAACCGGTTTCTCTCAATGACATCAAGACGGCCATTGCCAAGATGGAAGAAAAACTCACTCACAGCTTGAAAAAAGTTTTGGTTGTTGAAGACAACAAAGTTCAAAGAGAAAGTATTAAAGAATTAATTCAAGATAAAACGGTCGAAGTCGTCATGGCCGAAAATGCAACAAATGCTCTTGAGTCACTTAAAAAGCACACTTTCGATTGTATGATTTTGGATCTGAATCTTCCGGGCATGACTGGTTATGAGCTCCTGGAAAAAATGACAGGCACCGAAGGCATCTACTCGCCTCCAGTTATTGTCTATACAGGAAAAGATCTTTCTAAAAGCGAAGAACAAAAACTGCAGAAATACTCGCAGTCGATTATTTTAAAAGGTGCCCACTCTCCAGAGAGACTTTTTAGCGAGGTCAGTCTCTTTCTTCACCAGGTAGAAGACAAGCTTCCTAAAGAACGCCAGAAGATGCTGCAAAAACTCCGCGATAGAGAAAAAATCTTTGAAGGCAAAAAAATTCTCCTGGCCGATGATGACGTCAGAAATATCTTTGCCCTAAGTGCTGCTCTTGAAGGACAAGGTGCGGTTGTTGAGACAGCAAGAAACGGAAAAGAGGCCCTTGATAAAGTAAAAAATGACCTGGGAATTGACCTGGTATTAATGGATATCATGATGCCGGAGATGGATGGTTACACCGCAACCAGAGAAATCAGAAAAGACCAGCGCTTTGCTAAACTTCCCATCATCGCTGTTACCGCAAAAGCAATGGCCGATGACCAGGAAAAATGCCGCGAGGCCGGGGCCAACGACTACCTGGCAAAACCAGTTGATTTAACCAAGCTCCTTTCTCTCTTAAGAGTATGGATGCCTCAGAATGGACGATTATAAGAAATGACTGAAGGACAAGTCTTCGACATTGAAGTGAAGCTTTTTATTGAAGCCGTCTTCATGAAGTACAAGTATGACTTCAGACAATACAGTCTTGCCTCAGTTAAAAGAAGACTTTCTAACGCCCTGATCACTCACAATATAAAAACAGTTTCGGCCCTTCAGGAGAAAGTCCTGCACGAGCCGGAATTTTTCACCGCCATTCTTCAGCACATGACTATTTCGACAACCGAAATGTTCAGAGACCCCCTTTACTTTAAGGCCTTCAGAGAAAAAGTTGTCCCCTACCTAAAGTCTTACCCCTCGATTAAAATCTGGGTCGCTGGCTGCAGCACAGGTGAAGAAGCCTATTCATTTGCCATCATTCTCAAAGAAGAAGGTTTATTAGATCGCGTGATGATATATGCAACGGACATCAACCCTCTTTCTCTTGAAAGGGCCCAGCAAGGCATTTACCGCCTGGAAGATATCAAGAAGTACACCCAAAATTATCAGGAGGCCGGAGGTCTTCATCATTTTACCGACTACTACACTGCCGATTACAATGCCGCGGCCATAGATCAAGCCTTAAAAAAGAATATCATTTTCGCTGACCATAGCCTGGCGACGGATTCAGTATTTTCTGAAATGCAGTTTGTTTCCTGTAGAAATGTACTCATTTACTTTGATAAAAAATTACAAAACCGCGCCATCAGTCTTTTTCACGACTCGCTTTCGATGAAAGGATTTTTAGGAATCGGCTCTAAAGAAACTTTAAAATTTTCATCATTAGGCGCGGCCTTTGAACCATGGGCCAACAACGAAAGAATTTACAGGAAGCTTAAATAAATGAAACACCACAAGCCTCATATTAAGGCCATTTTTGTCGGTGCTTCGGCCGGAGGAGTCACTGCACTCAACGCTCTCTTCAAGGGACTTCCTGCAAACTTTTCTATTCCCATTATTGCCGTTCTCCACCTGGGAGAATACCGGTTTATCCCTAATGCTTTTTACACTCCTCCGGGAGTGACGTTAAAGGAAGCTGATGAAAAAGAACCGATTATGCCTAAGCATATTTATTTTGCCCCTGCGGATTATCACCTATTAGTTGAGCATGACTTCACTTTCAGTCTTTCAACTGAGGAGAAAATTCAATACGCTCGCCCCTCTCTCGACATCACAATGGAGACAGCGGCTGAAGCCTATAAGAGCTCTCTTCTAGGAATCGTTCTTACTGGCGCCAATGAAGACGGTGCCCAAGGGCTTTGGACTATAAAACATTTTAAAGGACTCGCGATTACTCAAGACCTTCGCGATGCTGAATACCAGACAATGCCTCAAGCGGCATTTAAAAAGGCCAATCCGGATTACGTGATGTCCATTAAGGAAATGGGCGCATTCCTGGCCGGATTAGAAGGAACATTATGAGTACTGAAAACACCATCAACATCCTTATCGTCGACGACAAACCTGAAAACCTGATTTCGTTAGAAAACATTCTTCAGGAAAAAGATGTCAACATTTACAAAGCTCAATCTGGAGTTGAGGCCCTTGAACTGCTTTTAGTTCACGGCTTCGCTCTTGCGATCCTCGATGTTCAAATGCCGGAAATGAACGGATTTGAGCTGGCAGAATTAATGCGCGGGAAAGAAAAAACCAAATCAATCCCTATCATCTTTGTTACCGCCGGGGCCATCGATGCCCAACACACTTTTATGGGATACGATGCCGGTGCAGTAGATTTCCTATACAAACCTCTGGATATCAGAATCGTAAAAAGTAAGGTGAAAGTTTTTAAAGAACTCGAAAAGCAAAAGCTCATCATCCAAAATCAGATTGACCAGCTCTCACAAGCACTGAAATGGCGCGATGATTTCCTTTCAATCGCTTCTCACGAATTAAAAACACCCATCACATCCCTGCGCCTACAAAACCAACTGGCGCTAAGAAATTATGAAAAGCTGGATATGAAAGCTTTCACCTCAGAAAAGCTTAAAAAGATTTTCACTAATTCCAGTAAACAGCTCGATAAACTTACCCATTTAATTGACGATCTTCTGGATGCCACAAAAATCCGCGCTGGAACTCTGACTGTTGAGCCAGTGAAAGCAAACTTTTCAACACTCATGACTGAAGTTCTCGATCGTTATTCAGACCAACTAACGGCAATGAAAACGATTAAGATCGATATCCAGGAACCCGTTATGGTTTACTGTGATCCATTCAGGGCCGAACAGGTTGTCGTTAATCTTTTATCTAATGCTTTCAAATACGCTCCAGGCTCTAATCTGGAAGTGAGCTTAAAACAAGAAGGCGACAAGGCCATCTTAAAAATCAAAGATGAAGGCCCGGGAATTCCAAAAGAAAAACTTCTAAGTGTTTTTGAACGCTTTAAAAGAGGAAGCAATAGTGAGCACATCAGTGGTCTGGGGTTGGGTCTCTATATTGCCAAACAGATTATGGATGCTCACCGAGGCGCCATTGCCGTAGAAAGCAACTTAGGTAAAGGAACAATGTTCATTGTCTCTTTTCCTGCAGTTAGCGAGTAAAAGGCATTAATTTTTTTTAATCCCAATTAAATTTCTTATTAATATCCTGAGCGCACTATGAACTCATGAGATTGGTTATTCGCAACGAGTGACTAGATAAACACACAGGAGAACGATATGAAAAATGCACTAATGATTGCTTTAGCTCTAACTTCAATGACTGCTTTTGCCGGCACAAAAATCAACAGAGAACAAAGAAAAGCAGCAGTGGAATCATGTAAAGCTGAAGGAAAAACAAAAAATGATTTAAAGGCATGTGTTAAGGAGAAGCTAGGTCAGCCATCGGCCACGCAACCGGCTTCTCAACAACCAGCGACTAAATAATTAGCCTCTGGCACTCTCCTTTTTAATCGGCGGGGAAGGCTTGTTCTCCTTCCCCGTCTTTATCGTGAATTAAGCTCCACAACACTTCTTGAATTTCTTCTGACTTCCACACGAACATGGATCATTGCGACCGATTTTCGGTTGATCGCGCATAATCGGTTTTAAAGGCTCATGATGGTGATGATTGCAATGAGGTCCATGAATATGAACGTGACCATGGTCATGCGCTTTAGCCTCTTCAGAGACTTTTTCTTGTTCTTTAGTTGAATTCATTTTTGACTCCGTAACAAAGATGAAAGTGAAAAGAAAAGGCCGGAAAACCGGCCTTCGTATGGATCTATTTACCGTGACATTTTTTATATTTCAAGCCGCTTCCGCAAGGACATGGCTCATTACGGCCAACTTTCGGAGTTTCTCTTACGATTGGAGTAAGAGGTTCATGCTCTACTTCTGGCTCATGCTCGTGCCCATGTGGGTTTGGATCATCGTGCATGCTTTTAGCGATTTTTAGTTTAAGGAAATCGTTTTGTTCGATTGTTTTAATGTTTTTATTTTCAGCACTGCCAACTGGGATTGAAATCGTTTTTGCTTCAGGAGCTTTTTTAACTACAGGCTTAGCTGCTGCTTTTTTAGGAGCTGCCTTTGTCTCTACTTTTTTAGCTGGAGCTTTTACTGCTTTTGTTGCTGGCGCTTTTTTCGCTACAACTTTCTTTGCCGTCTTTGCTGCTGCTTTTTTTGGAGCCGCTTTGGTTGCCGCTTTTTTGGCGACGACTTTCTTTTCAGCTTTTTTTACAACTTTCTTTGCTGCTTTCTTAGGTGCTGCTTTTTTCGCTGCTGCTTTCTTTACAGTTTTTGTTGCCGTTTTTTTTGCTGCTTTTTTAGCTGTTTTCGGAGCTGCTTTTTTTGCAACTTTTTTTGGAGCAGCTTTTTTCGCCGCTTTTTTTGCTACTTTCTTTTTCACTGCCATTTCGATTCTCCCGTAGAATTAAACTCATAGCTAATGACAAGTATGCTACAGGGGGCAATGGTGGTCAAAATTTATTTACGACACCTCGGGCCAGTCTTGACATAAATGCAAATGAGTTGCAATATCCACCAAAGATGAATAATGCGAATCAATTGCAAAAAGAGGAAAAGATATGCCTACGGCCCTTAACGCGACAACATTTGAAGAACTCTACTTAATCCATCAGAAGGAATACAACATTGCTCTTATGAGTGTCGCTCCCTTTGAGCCTCAAAACATAAAAACGTACTTGGAAAAAAATTTCGAGCAACTTCCCCAAATGTTCAAATGTATCATTTCAAAAGACAATTTTGATGAATCAATCAAACAACTTGATGAGATTTTCTATATTCTTGATGACAATGAAGAAAAGCTGGAATTCATCAACTACATCAAAACTCTGACTTCCCACTATGCAGATATCTCAGATGCCCCCGACCTAGGACTCAGCCTGGAAAAAGTTCAGGGAGATATGTGCAAATACTTTCATTGCGATATGAATTCTTTAAGACTTGTCTACAACCTTATCGGTCCAGGCACTCTTTGGGCCCATGAAGAAAATGTAAGACGTGAACATTTAGGAAAAGGAAAAAATGAAGAAGTCATTAAAAACCAAGATCAAATTCAGCAGGTTCCCCCTAAAACGATCACTCTTTTAAAAGGTCATGCCCATCCAACGGCCTTCAGTCAGGCCATCATACATGCTTCTCCTCCTGTTTCCGTGACTAAAGAAAAAAGAGTCTTACTAAGAATCGAATCTATCTTCTAGTGAAGTCTCCTGGGGGAGTATCGTAACATCTCAAAAACTAAAGACATCCATCAATGTCTTTTTTACATACGCGCTACCCAATCCCCCACCCTTTGGATATGGTCACATCAAATTTTAACCTGATGAGACCCTATGAAAAAGCTACTGCCCTTTATAATTATGCTTATGCCTTTAGGCTCATATGCTGAGACTAAATTATCGGCCGATCTAACGATCGACAGCCTGCGTTTTCAACGCCCTGTTAAAGGTGTAGGTAAGGCCGGAACTCTGATTTTTAAGAGTGCCAATGTTAACAACAACGGCATTATCTTAAACATCAATAACGTAAATAATTTTTTTGATTCACAAATTTTTATCAGACCAACCTTCCTTGGATTTACCACTCAGTTTGGTAACTACGGTTTCACTCTTGAAGAGGGAAGCCTTCTAGGAACAATCAACACACTTGAACTGACCAACTCAAAACTTATTCTCGATGAAACACAACTCAACCTTGCTGGAGAGCATGTTGCTTATGTCGACGCTGAAAATAGCATCAACATGAAAAACTTCCGCCTTTACTGCCAGACACCTGTTCTGGAAGGAACTCCTGGCGGAAACTCGACTGACATCATGGCCAACTGTGCGAGCTATTTAACATTAAACGGAAGTTATGCCCTGGCCAACGATACGGCCATTTTAGAATACAAAGGTCTCAACACATTAACTGGTGATAAAACAACTCTTAAATCAAACGTTAAGTCTTTTGATATCAGAAAAGATAAACTCTCTTTCAAACTTGATCAGACTGAAACAGTTAGTAATGGCACTTACATTATTAAGGCCAGCCAGGTCGTTGCAGATTGTGCGAAAGACCCTGCTTTAAAAGACCTGAATATTGATAAACTTCAAAAAGACTGTTTAAACAAAATCAAAGTTGCTCCAATGAAAGCGAACTTGATCGACAACGAAGCTAAAAGTAAATTTGACCTGGATATTAAAGACATCACCGTTCAGGATAAGATTGTTTACCTTTCACTGAATAATGGTGCGCTTTCAGACCCTACTTCTACAACTTTTATCAATGACATGCTGTTAAACTGCAAAAAAGAAACTGACACTGATTTATTAGAATTAAACCAGGTCTTAAAGGACTGTACGACATACGCCCGTATCTCAATTGGGGAAATCAAAACCACAAAACCAGATGATAAAAAAGGAAGCTCGATTAAAAAAATCGCCATCAGCTCTTCTGCTGGTGATTTGATCGTTCAGGCCGATGTAAAAATCCTGGGATTTAACTCGCGCGTTTCAATCTATGGGTTGGTCAACTTTAATGAAACTAAAAATGAACTAGTTATCACCGTTACAGACACAAAGCTGCCTCTCGGCTTTACATCTGTCAGCATGCTTATGTATTTTTTAAAGAGAAGTATTATTTCAAAAGATATTAAATATAATAAAAACGTTATCACTATCGCTATGTAAGGACTTTTATGAAAAAAATGATTATCGCTCTTTCTCTTGTTCCAACACTAAGCTTCGCTAGCCTATATAACTGTGCAGGCGCAGGTTTTTCAATTGATGTTTCAAGCAATCCAGCTGAAATGAAAATTGTTGGAAATGGATTTAACACTGTTACTCAGAACTTAAAAATGACAGCGACGTTTGACACTGTTATTGCTGCCAACACGACAACCCCAGCGGCTTCAGTTCGTTTAACTATTAAAGACTCAAGCTTTGCCAATCCAGGAGACCGTTTTACTTCTAGTGTGCAGGTTTCATCTGCTCAAGGTGTAAAAGACTACGCTGGCCTTACTTGTATTCGCGGAAACGAATAATCTCTTTAGGAGTCTCTCTCCCATAAGAGGTATCCAGACATTTTTCTAAATGGTCTTGCCCACTCTTTTCCTTTAATTGCAGCCACGAGCTTAAACATTAAAGGAAAAGGGGTTGATCGCTTTAACTCTTCAGAGAGTTCATAATAAAACTTCTCCTCTTTAAGCTTCCATCCTTTTGATTCAAAAAAACCTTTCCAGTTTTCAGGAAAAAATTGAAAAGGTGAGTTTTTAAGCCCCTTCATCTGTTTTGGATTCTTTAAAAATTTATAAGACATTGGGGAAATGTATTCACAAATCCAGTACTGAAAACTTTGATAGGCCTGCAAGTCTTCTGAGAGTTCTGCTACCTGAACTTCCGTTAAATAAGGAAGCACTCCTTCTGTTAAAACGACAATGCGCTCACTTTTAGAGGCCAGAGTCTCAAGAAGTTTCTTTCTCTCCTCTCGATTAGCAAGATCCATCCCTATTCTTTCTAATTTGCACGTCGGCGCATGAGCTGCCAGCACTTTACTTTTATGTTCAATAATATGAGGGAAATCGACTTCAATCCAATTGATAGTCGTTGCCAAATTCATGCGGTAAGGCCTGCTATCAAGACCTGCTCCCATATTAATAATTGTCGTCACACCGTCAGCAATTAAATCGCGAATCATTTGATCGATGATGTAAGTTCTCATCACCACCGTCCAATTCGTCCACCTGTTTACTTTCGTATGAGCTTTCGCAAAAGACTTCGCGCGCTCCTCACCTAGAAGGACCTTCGCGTATGGATCTTTAAAGATGGCATCTTTTCTTTCCGTTTCCAAAACACGGTAATAGGTTACCCATGCCGATGTATCTGATACGTCCCTAATCATTTTGCTTCCTCAAAAATAGGCTTGGTTGATTGAATCAGGTAATTGATCACATCAATTGGCCAGGTCTCGATATGCTTGTAAAAAGTTTTGCGGTCCTTTTTATACATGGCCCTCAAGGCCTCTTCATAGCCTTGTAAATCTCCGGCCAAAATCATCATAACCTGATAAGTGCGGTCCTGAACTTGTTTGATACTTTGAGTGTTCGCTGCTTTTCTAATGGCCTCATCCACTAACAACCTAAGCGTTGCAGAAGCGCCTCCTCTTTGAGTGGCCAGCCATTCCCAATGGCGAGGCAAGAGAGAAACTTCCCTTGAGACCACTCCCAACTTTGGCCTTCCCGGACCCGATGAGTCCAGGGCCCCCGGCGTGGTGTAGACTTCAAGGCGCTTCATGATTTCTTGCTTACTTCCATGAAAGTTAAAATCAATAGTCTTTCCGGTTGCATCGCTAAAAATCAAGATAGTACTATTTGAAGCTTTTCCAATATGGCCTTTAACTTTGAGAACAACTTCTACCAGGTCTCCCTGACAAAGTAACGTATGGCCATCAAAGGCCGTAAAAGTGGTTTTTTCTATCGTTTTCATGTCACAATATTACCCGGGTTAAATTATAAAGTCAATATTACCCGGGTAATAACAGAGATGAACCGAAAATCATTAAATTCCTAGGAATTTTTTGTCACACTTTTAATCAACAATATCTGTTGTTAAAATTCTTAAGATAATATCTTTACCCTGGAGATTCCCTGATGAAATACCGTAGCATTTTACTCTGTCTAACAATCGCCCTTCTTTCCCAAGGATGCAAATTAGATAAGCTTATGGGAAAGAAAAAAAGCACTTCACCATCATCATCTGAAAACTCAACTGATACAGGAAACGGCGGAGGAAATGGTGGTGGCTCTGGCGGTGGTAGCACAAACCCGACAGTCGTCACTCAAGCTTACGGTTACCTATTCTCTACAACTGCAACAACAAATGGGGCCTTTGCCTGGACTGGATCTTACCCTGGAGATATCACAAAGGGAGATGATCTTTGCGCCACTGAAGCTACAAGCCGAGGGCTAAGCGGGACTTTTAAAGCAGTTTTAGGTGAGACATCATTAAGAGGCATTGGTAACGATTGGGTGCTTAAAAAAAATGCTGAATACAGAAGACCTGATGGGACTGTCATTGGAACGACTGATTCCAATGGAGCCTTTGTCTTCCCTTTAACTAATGCAATTGAAAATCCCGGACAAAATGTCTGGACTGGACTCTCTTCAGCAACGGCCATCTCTTCAGGCGCAATCTGTTCTGGATGGTCAGACAATTCATTCATGTCAAACGGAAGGATTGGAGATACTGGAGCTAGTTCATCACTGGCCATTTCAAAGTCTTCTGAAACATGCGATAGCTCTTACGCTCTTCTATGCGCAGAAATGATCAAGAGAACAAAAACATATAATGCTCAAGCAAGCTACCGTCGCATCTTTGCTTCAAGTGTTGCACTAGATGCAGGTTCAGCCTCAATGGGTTCCGATGGTGCGACTCGCTTTGATTCTCAATGCCAAAGCGATGCAAGTACAAAAGGAATTGATGATGATGGGCACACCACTTATAAGGCGCTTGTCATGACCAACACGACATCAGGAGTGACCAGAAGAGTTGCTTGTTTGACCGCCAACTGTGCTAACGGCGCAGGAGAAGCTGTAGGATGGATTCTTGAGGCCAATACTCAATACCGCCGTGAAAATGGGACTACTATTATTGGTACGACAAACGCCAATGCTATTTTTGATTTCCCTCTGACAAATTCGTGGACGGGAGTTAATGAAGATTACTGGACAGGCTTCTCTGAAACATGGGCCACCGCTACTAACAGCGCTGTCGGGGGATGTTCATTTTTCCAAAACAAAAACAATGATGGAACCTCTGCCTTTGTTGGAAATGGAGATTCAACAGGTACAAGCGCCGTTAACACTGGGACACAAGCCTACTGCTCGACACAAAAGAAAATTCTTTGTGTAGAACAAAAACGCACTCAAAACGTGTATATTGATTACCCAGGCTATAACTAATTATCAGCTTCTTCATGCCTGGTATGAGATTTGTCTAAGTCCCAAAAGATCCTTTTCGTCGTATTCTGTAATCTATGAAAAATATAAAAACAGGCCTCTTATCCAGAGGCCCTCAACTCTTTAAGGCCGGGATTAACCTGGCCTTTCAAAACAATATCGACAAGACAGTAGAATCCCTTTCGCAAATGAAAGGGCTTCCTCAAAAATTCGGTCAACTCTTGAGCATGGATTTTTCGGAGTACTTTCCTGAAGATATCCGCCAAAAATTTGAGATTCTTCAGGGGGAAGGAAAAAGCATTGATTTCTACGAACTCCACGCTGTTATAAAATCTCATCTCCCGATAGAGAGAATCCAAAAGATTCACTCTATTGATACGACTCCTCTTGGGGCCGGCAGTATAGGACAAGTGCACCGTGCTCGTATTGATGAATTAGGTGAAGTTGTTTTTAAAATTAAGTATCCTAACATTGAAAAAACAATCAACAGTGATTTAAGCCTCCTTCTTCCTGTAGTCGCAGCCTTCAAACTCATTAGGCCTCAAGTCAACGACCTGGAAATTGTTATCAAAGAAACAAAAAAACTCCTGGCCCATGAGATGGATTATGTCCGGGAAAGAAATTATTTTCACTACTTTAAAGCGGCCTTAAAACAACATCCTCAATTCGTTGTTCCCGAAGTTTATGCCGATTATTCCTCTCATGAATTTTTCTGTATGCAATTTGTTGAAGGGATTCCTTTAAAAGATTTCATCAAGGATCCCGCCGTGACTCTTGAGAGAAAACAAAAGGTGGCCACACACATGTTGGAGCTCTTTATAAAGGAATTTATAGAGCTAAGAACTGTGCAAACAGACCCTAATTTTGCAAACTATCTCATCACAAATGATGACAGGATTGTCCTGCTCGACTTTGGGGCCACACTGGAATTCTCTTCGTCCTTTATTGACGAATACACCCAGCTTCTTATAGCTGCCTATGAGCATGACAGAAAAAACATTCTTAAATACGGGGAGAAGTTTGGTCTTATTTATGAAAAAGACAACCTTGAGGCCCAAAACATTTTTGAGGATTTTCTTAAAGATGTATTTAACCAATTTAAGCCAGAGAATAACCCTGTCAATTTCAAAAACTCAGGACTCACCTCCCGCCTTATGGAAAAAGGCTGGAATCTCTGGAAAAAACAAAGGATCAGCAACCCACATTCAGACCTGCTTTTTTTACATCGAAAAATTGGAGGCCTTTTTTCTCTTCTTAAAGAATCCGGTGTGAATATTGACCTCTCACTTCTTTGGCCTCAGATCCTAAAATACAGGGAAAGCCCTGAAAAAGTCATATCCCCCGAGGATTTACATTAAGGTTATCTACAGGCTAACAACGGAAAAACTTAATGTTTATCAATTCAATCAATCTAAAAAAAAGCCGATAAGAAAGTGACAACTAAATATAAAAAGCATCATAGAGAAAAGTCCCCATGGAATTTAACAGAAATGCCCTCATTATAGACAGTTCCAATGAGGATAGAGAGCTCATTAAAGAGAAAATTCTCAAAGCAAGCGCAAAAAAAATTAATGTTTTTTCATTAAGTAGCCGCCAAAAACTCACCGAGCTTCTGGCCCAGCAAAAGATTAAATGTCTTTACATCAATGCCAACATTGGAAAAAAAGATCTCTTTTTCATTTTAAAATATTTTTCCATGCTTAGTGAAAAAGATGGAATTGAGACGGCCATTCTCATCGCTTGCGACGACTACGAGCTTCTGCAAGAAATCACAAACGAATTCAATCTCAAAAATATACAATTTTTGCACATGCCCCTAGACCACGAAGACCTGGTCAAAAAAATGCAAATTATAATTGTTGGAAAAATCGAAACACTTGCCAAAAAAACAAACTCCGATCCTCTCAACATTGACCTCGAGTTTGTGAATGTCTTTATCACTAACACAAAAAAAGTCCTAACAGACATGGCACAAATTAAAAACCTGACTCACTCTGCTCCCATGCTCATGTCCAACCTCAAGGAGCCACTCAATATCGCGATTTCATCCAGGATATTAATCTCCTCGACCTACTTTAAGGGTAGCTATTATATCGCCTTTCCAGAAGAGACTTTCCTTGCTCTCTACAATATTGTCGTTCAAGAAAACCAAAGCAAAATTTCCGATGAAAATAAAGATTTTGCCAGCGAGCTTGCCAACATCATTTATGGACAATGTAAGAAGAAATTCTCCGACGATGGTCTAAACCTGGAGATGGTCATCCCCTCACTCCACCTTGGTGAAATCCAATACAAAGTGGTTATCGTTATTCCTTTCTCGTGTGATTTTGGGAAATTTTATCTCGCTGTCGCGCCGGGATTAATTTAAAAGACAATTCTAAACAGGTCCCGGCCATACTTTAAAAAAGGCCACGGGATAGCAGATAAAATTAAAAGCATTGAGAGAAGAAGCGTAATGGATAAGACTTTAAAGCGCTTTTCCAGAGGTGCCTTTTTAAGCGCAATCGCTCTTCCTATATGAAAGATCGCAATTGAAGAAAGCATGCTAGTGATATGCTCGATGGTCCAAAAACGCAGGATGGGATCGCGAAGAGTAAACGCCATATCACTCCACCCTATTTTAGGAAGTGGACTTAAAAAGCCGTAGAGACAAATCCCCATGGCGATTTGGTATGAGAGGACTTCGTTAAAGAGGCTTAGTGCTCGTTGGTCTGAGCCATCCCATTTTTTCTTTTTGATCCAGCCGTGAAGCAGGATAAAAAGCAGACGCAGACCTGCAACGACAACGATCCAGCGGAACCATGAATGGACAAAAAGGAAGACTTCGTACATGCACGTAATATGGCAGAGGAATTAGGGGGTGTAAATGCAACAAAGGGAGGCATTATCTAAGATTTGGACTCTCGCCTTTTAAGGCCGAATCCCAATGCTCAACCGCCTTCCCATCCTTGATTCTCCACATATCAAACCAAGTTGTCGTGTAATCATTCTTCGGATTCTTCTCGTCCTTTACCGTACGAGCAAAGGCCACAGTCACTAAATCCCCTTCCGCCAATACCGCCACGATTTTATACTGCTCAATCTTTTCAGTAATCGCGGAAGCCTTTACCTTTCTAATTTTTGTAAAGTAATTAACAACACTGTCTCTTCCAGAAGCTGCATTTGGATTATGTTGAAGATACTCTTTAGATAAATATTTCTCTGCGAGGTCCCAACGGTTAGCCTCAAGCAAATCGCGAATGATGTGATAAACGACTTGTTTATTTGCATGAAGTTTTGGGTCCTGGCTTGTGAATAGTGATTCTGGGTTCTTTACTCCCGTGACAACTTCTTGAGAGAAGGCATTGTTAGAGAAGATAAAGATAGAAATAGCGATAATAAAAATATGTTTTTTCACACAACCCTCAAAAAAATTTTTTAGACATTTAATATACTAGTCTAAAACGCCCCCAAAAGTTCAGCCTGAATTACCATTTCTTTTATTTTTGTCCAGATTCTAGGCAGGCCGAGCAAGGACGAAGGAGCATACGCCCAGTATGTGACTGAGTCCGCGACGAGTGCCTAACGACGAAGATGGATAAAAAGAAAAGAAATGGTGGACCCATGCGGGATCGAACCGCAGACCTCAACACTGCCAGCGTTGCGCTCTCCCAGCTGAGCTATGAGCCCACTTACGTGAAGACCTATTATTGAATAAAATTTTCAGCTTTTCCAGTTTTAAGATCAATTTTCTTTAACGCATGATCTCCAGTTTCCACAACAATCAATTTCCCATCGGAAACGAGTACATCGTTAGGCTCTTTTAACCCACGGGCCAGAGTCGAAAGCTTCCCACTCTTCACATCGTAAACGCGAATCGCATTGTTATAAGTATCGGCCAGGTAAACCTTATCCGCAGTCGCATAAACGCCAGTCGTATGTTGCATCAGTGCCGTCGCTTTATCCCCGTCTTTTAGGCCAAAATCAAAAAGCCCTTTCCCAATCAAGGTCGTGATCTTTCCGTGCTCTAAAACGCGAAGAGAGCTCGTCTCAGCATCGACAAAGTAAAGCTTCCCATTAACCAGTGAAAGACCTGATGGCTGTGAGAGTGAATTAAACGGTAAAATCCCATCATTGATCGACTCTTCTCCGCTTCCGGCGACAATGCGGGTTTGTTTTGTTTTAACATTAAAGCCTAAAAGCTGGTGAGTCCCGGCCATGGCAATTGTTAATTCATCTGGAGTTGTAAACTTCACGTCCCATGGAGAGGCCCAAACACTTCCGCGTTTTCCATCTCCGCCGATAGTCGAGAGTTTTTTTGTTTTAAAATCATAAGCGCGAAGAGCATTGTTTGCGGTATCGGCGATATAAAGAATGCCATCCTTAAAAGCGGTTCCTTGAGGACGAGAAAGAGTCTCGGCCGTAAAACCTTCTTTCCCACTTCCAATGCGCATAAACTCAGTTCCGTTTTTTTCTAAACCGACAATCTGGTGATGACTTGAATCAGTTAAAAAATAAACCGCGCGCGCAGGCTTTCCATCAAGGGCAAAACTTTGAACTTCAATAATCTTTGAAGGAAATTTAAAGCGCATTTTATGATTGTCTTCTTCAACTGCGACGATCTTTTGATTGATCTTTCCTTTGAAGTTCTTCACTAATGTCGCAATGTCTTTATCCAGGTCATCTCTATGCCCTTCCCCTGAGTAACCTTTATAAACGCGGCCATCAGGAGAAACGAGCACTAACGTAGGCCACGCCTGCACACCAAAAGCATTCCAGATCTCAAACTTTGAATCATTAATAACAGGATGGTGAATTCCATAACGAGCAGCGGCCTTCTTAATTTCAAAGTTTCCTTTTTCGTTGTCAAACTTCGCAGAGTGCACGCCCAGGATCACCAGGTCCTTTGGGTATTTTTTTTCCAGGAAATCTAAGTCTGGGATCACTTGCATACAGTTGATGCAGCCATAGGTCCAAAAGTCGACCAAAACGATTTTCCCTTTGAGATCGCCCACCTTAAGTGGCGATTTTGTATTGAGTATCGGCGCTGTTTCTAAGAGCACCTTTAAGGCCGTTGTATCGTTTTTCCCTTGGGCAAAAGTATTAAAACTAATAGTTAGAATAAGTAAAATAAATAGATTCTTCATTAGATTCTCCTCATACATTCTTGACCAAAATTGACGTGAGCGGAGTCTTCCTGATATGATATAATGCTGTCCAACCCTGCACTTTCAAAAGAGGTACCCAGAATGGGAATTTTCATTAATCGTACTCTTAATCTAAAGAAAATCAAAGCTATTGGCTTTGACATGGATTATACGATCGTTCGTTACAACTCGGAGGCCTTCGAGAGATTTACTCATCAGGCCACATTAAAAAAACTTGTCAGTGATAAGAACTATCCATCAGAGATTTTAAAACTTGAATTTGATTTCAAACGCGTTATTCAAGGTCTTGTTATCGACAAATCAAAAGGAAATCTTTTAAAGGTTTCGCGCTTTGGAAAAGTGAAGTCGTCTTACCATGGACTTTCTCCACTTGATTTCAAAGAGCAACAACGCATCTACGGAAACGGTGTCATCGATCTTTCTGATCCACACATTCAAAGTTTGGATACAAACTTTGCGGTGTCTAACGGAGTTCTCTACTCGCAGTTAGTAGACCTGAAAGAAAAAGGACTTCCTCTTCCGGACTTCGACACTCTTGCTGTTGAAATCAAAGAAGCGCTGGATGTTTGTCACTCAGACGGGACACTAAAAAATCACGTGCGCAACAACATCGACCAGTTCATCATTCAGGACCCTGAAGTGGTAGCACTGTTTGAACGTTACAAGCGCTACGGTAAAAAACTTTTAGTTATCACCAACTCTGACTTCAACTACACAAAGCTTCTGCTCGACTACACGATCAATCCGTTTTTAAAAGAACACAAAGACTGGTCGGAGCTTTTTGAGATCACAGTGACTCTTGCAAGTAAGCCAAGATTCTTCACGATCAAGACTCCTTTTCTTTCAATTGACCCGGCAACAGGGCTTATGAGCAATGCTGAAGGGAAAATCACAAAAGGGATTTACCAAGGTGGATTTGCCGGAAAACTGCAAAAAGACCTGGGCCTTGAAGGAGATGAGATCCTTTATCTTGGGGATCATATCTACGGTGACGTTGTAAGTATCAAGAAGACATTTAACTGGAGAACTGCTCTGGTTTTAGACCCTCTTGCTGAAGAGATTGAAGCGATTAAGAAGAGCGCTCCTATTCAGGCAGAGATCGACAAACAAATGTTGATTAAAGAAAACCTGGAAACAAAACTTAATGAACTCGATCTGAAAAAGCATGAGTTCCATGAAGAAGTTCCTAAAGAAGAATTAAACAACTTGTTTGCGGAAATTGATAAGGTCAACTCGACGATCTCTGATTTACTAGAACAGCACCGTCAGTTCTTTAACCCTTATTGGGGAGAGATGATGAGAGCTGGTCTTGAAGAGTCTCGTTTTGCTGACCAGGTAGAAAAGTATGCGTGTATTTATATGACAAAGGTTTCAGACCTGATTGAATACTCGCCGAGAACGTACTTCCGTCCTCACCGCCGCGTTCTTCCTCACGAATCTTAATCTATTTCTTTGGCCTGTTACTCAATACAGCTGAGTTTCAGGCCAAGGCTTTCCATCTTATATTCGTTTTCAATTTGTCCGATTAATTTTTTGATATCAAAAGGCTTGGTGAAATAGTTTCTTGCCCCGGCAGCAATGCACTCGGCAGCCGTGTACTCAGACTGGCCAGTTAAAAAGAAAAAGATAGGCGCTGCTTTCATCGTCTTCACAAAGCTTACGACATCCATCCCGTTGCCATTAGGCATTTTAAGATCGGATAAAACAATATCGCATCTCTCTTTTTTTAAAATCTCAATCGCTTCGTTACCACTAGAAGCAGTCATCACTCTGTGCCCTTGAGCACTAAATCCTTCTTTTAGGATTTCCAGTACCATTGGTTCGTCTTCAACTAGGAGAATTTTAAATTTTGTCTTGCTCATAGCCTCATTCTAATAGAAGGGCCGAACGCTTTGAACTGGTAAGAAAATTCCTCTCGATAAAAATCACTGAGGAAGCAAATCACTTTAGTTAGTTTTAAGCAAAATTTTATTTACGAAGGAATACTTATCTTAGATAAAAAACAATCCTAATAGATGATTGTAGGAGTAAACCAAATCTTTCTGATTAATCCATTCTGGATTTCATTGATGCTGACAACCTCAATTCCATTGGGGTATCTGGCCGCCCCATGGACGATTTCATGATCTGTTACATAGTTTCCACAAACAATTCTACTTTTAATGACCAGGCTAAGGTTAGGGCTTGATTCAAAAAGTTTTGTGAAGTCCTCTCTTACGCTCTCTTTCCCATTTAGGACTCTTTGTGAGTCATGAAGGTTGAAAAATTCAATATCATCAGCAAAACATGAAAGAAATTTTTCCATATTTCTTTCATTATAGGCTTCAACTTGTTTTTCCATAATGGCCTGAGCTTGATTCATATTATTCCTGTTTAACTCTGAGTGAAGAATTTTCTCCAACAAATTTTAAAAACTGCAAATAGATTTCCCATGCCTTTGTGCCATAACCACCGGCCATAACGTAAGACTGAGGGATATTTCTCTCTTTAAAGAACTGATAGAGAAACTTATCACGGGCAAGCATTTGCTCTTTTGAAAGATTAATGAAAGATGCACTTGGAAGCTCATCGTGTTCATAAGGGTCAGCGCCATTAACGACGATGACGACATCTGGATTAGGAAAGCGCTCTTCCATGTCTAAAAGGCCGGCCTCCAGACGCGCGAGATACTGATCATCCTCACCTATTTCGATTCCCACATCGATCGATGATGGAATAAACCATGGATCGCGGACTGTACCCGAGTTAAGCGGCCAGCCTTCTTTCATGTGGATAGAAAAAGTTCTGATGGTTGTATCGTTTTGTAAAATTTCAGGTGCCCCATCTCCCTTGTGAACATCGACATCGACGATCCACGCAGTTTTAATGGCACCTTCATTTTGCAATTTTCTAAGAGTAATGACGATGTCATTAACCAGACAAAAACCACGACCTGCAAAACTCATCGCGTGGTGCATACCTCCGCCAAGGTGATAGCTGAAACCATTTTTTAGTGCGTACTTAGTCGAATTGTAAGTCATCGCTACTTGCATAAGGATGGTTTCTACCAATTCTTTCCAGTCGCGTTTTTGATTTTTTGGATTGTAGCGTTCGAACTTTCCTTGATCGTTGACGAGTTCATAACACTGGTAAATCTCCCCTTGTCTCTCTCCTGCTGTTCCCAATAGACGATGGATAAAATCTTTATTGTGAACGCGTTCAAGGTCTTCGCGAGTAATGCGAGGAAGAGTTTTTAAATCGGTGTATTCAAGAAAAGGATAAAGATATTTTAAGGCAGAAAAAACGTGCGCAGCTCGTTCATCCACGATTGGGATCTCGATTCCATATTCGCTAAACCGTAGATCACAATCGGGATGATAAAAGATCATTTATGAATTACCAAATTTGACAGTCGATCTGTGCCCAAGCTTGAACCATTGGATCGTAGAAGTTCGAGTGGACATAAACGTTTGCAGCAGCACCTGGGTAGATAACTAGTCCGTTAACCCATGAGTTAAGAACAACACCCTGCCAAGTTCTTCCAAAAGCATTTCCGTTACAAACGATTGGACGGTAAGTTGTGTTCCATACGCGTGCAGTGGCCACTTCGCGGTTCACGAAGAATTCCATCTGAGGAACAAAAGCAAAAGCTTGCGATGACAGAGTTAAAAATGTGATTGCAGATAAGATGAATTTCTTCATTTTAAGTCTCCTGATAATGCATTTTAAGCTCGTCTTTTTAATCATTTTTGCGCCGGTTGTGCAAGGGCGATATACTCTTGTAACTGTTCGTTTTTTGGTAAATTTTTCACAGCTTTCAGGAGTGATTCAAGCTGAGCCTGGCCCTTTGCACCACAGATGGCAACTGATAGCTCTGGGAAGCTTAAGTTGTAGGCCAGAGCAAGCTCAAGACCAGTGTGGTGATTTTTGTCTAAAAGCGGCCAAAGTTTTTTCATTGCTTCGAACTTTGCCGAGTTATCCATGTCTTTCCACCATGGGGCCCATGAACGGCAGTCACTCTTGTCGTAAACTTTTCTCGTCTCATCCACGCGTCCAGTGATAATCCCTTTATCCAAAGTTCCCCAGCTCATGAAGCTGATGTTTTTCTCTTTTAAGTAAGGAAAGATATCGTTTTGAACAAACTTGTTGGTGAATAAGTTAAACTCTGACTGCACCACTTCTACGCGGTCAATTTCAAACGCTTTGTTAAGCTCGTCTACGTTAGTGTTGCATAAACCGATATGCTTGATTTTCCCCTGGTGTTTTGCCTTAGAAAGCACTTCCATTGTCTTTCTGATATCCACGCGGGCATCTGGCCAGTGAACCATGTACAGGTCAATAAAATCCGTATTTAAATCGCGCAGAGATTGCTCTAGCATTCTCTCAGCAACCTTTGGATCATTAGTCATATCAACACGTTTATTTTCATGCCAAGTCACCCCTGATTTTGAAACCAGGAAGACCTTCTCGCGCATGTTTTTAAATGCTTTGCCCATTCTTACTTCTGACAATCCAAAACCATAGATTGGGGCCGTATCAAAAATTCTGATCCCACCCTCGTAGGCCTGGTGTAAGAGGTCAATAGATTCACCTTCGCTGATTTCACCAAAACCGTAACCTCCTCCTTCTCCGCTGATAGCGGCGCCACCGAAGGCGATTGGGAGTGAACTGACCATTTTTAGTAATTGCGTCATATGAACATATCCTTGTGAAGCTTTTCTATTAGGTGTAATAATAAACATCTAAATTTTAATCTGTACAGGAATGAGAGCATTCGTCATGAAAATGTCCCCGCGGTTTTTCTTTTTCCTAAGTTCTGTTTTAGTTAGTTGGTCGTCTTTTGCTGATTCAACTACGCTCGTCGAAAACTTTCGCTCTCTGCAAGAAAAGTCAAAGGACATTTCGCCAGAGTTAAAAACAGTCAGGGCCTTTCGTTCGCAGAAGAAAGCAGAAAATTACACTCGCTTCACAAGTCACCTTCCTAACGTCAATCTGGTTTTAAAAAGAGAAAAAGATTTCTTTGAAGATAAAAACGCCGCTCTTCGCGCCCTTGGTATTGGAGTTTTAAACTCATCGTGGGCCATCCAGTACGAATGGTCGCTGGTGAACTTGAATCAGATTCAAAACACGAGAAAGTCTTTTGCCGAAAAAGATAAAAGTGACATTGATGTTGAGATCAAAGAAAGCGAATACCCCATTCAATTTACGACTTACTTCCTGAACTACCTGCTGGCCAAATATAAAACGGCGGCGGTTGAAAACTCGCTTAAAAAAGCAGAGACAGGAAAAAAAGAAGCTCAGCTTGGATTTGATCTGGGACAAAAAACAAAAATTGATGTCCTTCGCTCAGATGCTAACCTGGTCTCTCTCACATCAAAAAAGACTTCTTATATCGAAGAAGAGCAAAACGCGAAAAACCGTTTTGTTGAATACTCTGGTCTTGAACAAAAAGACTTAGACTTTGTTTCCAATCTGAGTGAAGAGCAGATTTTAGAGCTGATTAACTCTCTAAGCTCTGTCGCTGCTAAAAAAGAAGTTCCTAACTTAAGTGCAAGTCCGAAATACCAAAGTCTACAGATGGAAGAAAAGATCAACCGCATGGCGCTTTCAGACTTTACCAGAAACGAATACCCTGATTTAAGAATCCAGGGATCTTATACAAATGCAGCCGACAGCTGGGATGGGACCCTTCACAATCCTACCCGCTCACATACTGTTGCTTTAGTCCTGACGATTCCACTTTTTAACGGCGGAAGTTTTGCTTCAAGCCACTTTGAAAAATACTTTGCCAAAAAACAAATTGAATACTCAATCGGTTTAAAAAAGCAGCAACTGGAAAACGACTTAAATACGACACTGATTCGTATCAACGCTCTGGAAACGCTGGTGTCATCACTGACCCTTAACGTCTCTCAATTTGAAGAGCTCTACCGTTTAACATCAAAATCATATCAATTAGGAAAGAGCTCGCTCTTTGAACTTCTGGAAGTTCAGGATGACCTGCTTGATTCTAAAATCAATCTTGCTCAAAACAAGATTCAGTTTTACACCCTTTCACAAAATTACCTATGGCAGGCCGGCTTATGAAAAATATCGCATTTCTTTTAGTTCTTACTCTTCTTGCTTCTTGTGGAAGCAAAGTTGAAGTCACTGGGATCAAGTTGGGAAAAGGGACAGTTGAAAGCACTGTCACGACAACGAACTCGGGAACAGTTGAAGCTAAACAACAAGCAGAGCTTGCTTTTGGAACTCCAGGGCGCATCTCAAAAATCCACGTTTCTCTCGGAGATAAAGTCCGTCAGGGAACTGTGATTGCAGAACTTGAAAACGCCGATTTGAGAGCAGTCTACAACGAAGCTCTTAAAGATTACGAAAGAAGCCAGGAGCTTTATAAAAACGGACTGGTGTCTGTGGCCAACCTTGACGGTGTAAACCGCGCTAGAGAAGTGGCCAGAATCAACCTAGATAAAACAATCATCAAGGCCCCTTTTGATGGCATGATCACTGCTTTAAATTTAAAAGTTGGTGAATTCTACCAAAGTGGAGCGAGTCTGGCGACGGCGGATAAAAAGATCGACGTTCAGATCATCGATTTAAAAACTCGTCTGATTAAAGGTGAAATCGATGAAGTGGATTTACAAAAAATCCAGATCGGACAAGATGCTCGCGTAAAAATCCCGGCGATGAAAAACCAAATCATCAAAGCAAGACTGACGAAGGTTGTTCCTTTCGTCTCAACGGTAAAAGACCAGGACAGAACAAGCCAGATCGAACTGGAAATCTTAGAAAACCAAAGCCTGATTCCAGTCGGCGCCTCAGCTGATGTAGAAATCGTCGTTGAAGCAAAAAAGGACGCCACGATTCTTCCGGCCATGGTTTTAACAGGCGTCGGTAAAAACCGTTCTGTGTTCGTGATTGAAGATTCAAAGCTCGTTAAACGCCCAGTGACAGTGGGAACTGGAAACTACGAGCGCGTAGAAATTCTTGAAGGTGTTAAACCAAACGAGCTGGTGGCCAAGCCACTTGAAGGAATTGAACTTACTGACGGCATGAAAGTAAAAGTTAAAGAAGCGACTTGGCTATAGGAATAAAATGTCTCTTATCGAATTAAAAAACATTCATAAGAATTTTATCATGGGTGAAGAAGAGATTCATGCCCTGAATGATGTTTCGATTAAAATCAACGAAGGCGAATTCACTTCGATCGTTGGTGCATCGGGCTCGGGGAAATCGACAATGATGAATATCATTGGCCTGCTCGACCTTCCAAGCGATGGGACCTACTACCTGGATGGGACAAACACAACTGAGATGAACGATGATGAGCTTTCTCATTACCGCAATCAAAAGATCGGCTTCGTTTTCCAAAGCTTCCACCTTCTGCCCAAAGCTTCTGCCTTAAAAAATGTTGAAATGCCAATGCAGTATGCTTCGGCCTACAATAAAGACCTGACTGATGCCAAAATCAGAGAAATGGCCCTGCAGACTCTGGATAAGGTCGGACTCGCTTCACGCGTGCACCACCTTCCCAATGAACTCTCAGGAGGGCAACGCCAGCGTGTGGCCATTGCCAGAGCGCTGGTTAACAATCCAAAAATTCTGCTGGCCGATGAGCCTACAGGAGCACTGGACTCAAAAACGTCTGAAGAAATTTTAAACCTTTTTGAAGAGCTCAATAAACAAGGTGTAACGGTTATCATTGTTACTCACGACAACAACGTGGCCCGTAGATGTAAACGCGTCCTGCGCATGTCAGATGGAAAAATCCGTGAGGAGTCCGTATGATCATGAAAAAAATTGTCATCAACTCTTTTGAAGCCTTAGTGGAAAACAAACTCCGCTCAATGCTAACGATGCTCGGAATGATTATCGGGGTAAGCGCTGTGATTCTTCTCGTCTCTGTTGGGACGGGAGCAAAACGCTACATTACCAACGAATTCGAAAGTCTTGGGACGAACATGATTATGCTTCAGCCCGGACGCACTGATAAAGAATCCACGATGGGACCTCCTGTCTCGTCTAGTAAGGGTAAGCTTCTTCTAAGCGACGTTGAGGCCCTGCAAAGATACGCTACTTCCCTTTCGGCCGTCTCGGGTGTCATGTTTGGTGCCGGTGTGGTTAAAACCGAACAAGGGACAAACAACATCAATATTCTTGGTTCAAATGACCAGTTCATTAAAATCTTTAACATGGTCATCATTCAAGGAAACTACATCAGTAAAGAAGATGATGAATCCGGAAAACGCGTCGTCGTTTTAGGATACAACGTTAAGAAAAACCTTTTCGGCGAATCAATGGCCTTAGGTCAGCTGGTCAAAGTTAACGACAGCGAGCACAGGGTTATCGGAATTGTAAAACCTACCGGTGATAAAATGGGTTTTAACGTCGATGACATGGTCTTCATTCCAACGAAATCGGCGCTTAGGCTCTTTAACACTGATAGACTCTTTGGTATCAGGGCTGCCGCTAAAACCAGAAATGGTCTTAACGATGCCGTCAAAGACATCACAGAAATCTTAAAAGAGCGCCACAACGGCGAAGAAGACTTCACCATTATCACTCAAGTCACCATGCTTGAGAGTATGAATACGATCTTAAACATGCTGACCTACGCTCTGGGGGCCATTGCTCTCATTTCGATGCTGGTTGGTGGCATCGGGATCATGAACATCATGCTGGTGTCGGTAACTGAGCGAACTAGAGAGATTGGTATCCGCCGTGCCGTAGGTGCCCGTCAAAGTGACATCTTAAAACAATTTATCATTGAAGCCGTGGTGATTTCCGTCTCAGGCGGACTTGTGGGGATTTTTATCTCTGCTGTGATCACTTATACGCTTTTCTTCTTTTTTCCTGGCTTTGATATGCGCCCGCCGTTTTGGATTATTCCTCCGGCCTTTTTCCTTTCTTTTTTCACCGGACTTATCTTTGGAGTCTGGCCCGCAAGAAAGGCCGCTCGTATCCAGACCATTGATGCTTTAAGGTACGAATAATGAAACTTTTAGTTTTCGCTCACAGAGGAGAGGCCCAGGCCTTCTTCAATCAATGGGATTTTGCCCCGGTTGAATTCTATTTTAACGGTCTTTTTAAGACGAAAAACTACTACCTACTCATCACTGGAGAGGGACTTAAAGAGGCCAGCGAAAAAACCGTGGCCGTCATTGCGAACTTCAAAGAAGAATTAGATGAAGTCATCAATATCGGTATCGCTGGAAGCTTAAACCCTAAGCTTAAAATCGGCGACACCGCCTGGGTTCGCTCGAGTTACGCTCAGAATGCTGAAAGATGTGAGTTTAAGTCTTTTACAACGACAGAGCACTCAAGCCTTGATTGCATCAGCGCTTACTCGCGCGTGACAACTCTTGAAGAAAAGAAAATGCTTTCGAGTTTTGCCGACATGGTTGACCGCGAACTATGGTCGATTATGAGTGCCGCTCACCTCTTTGATCTTCCGGCCTTTGCTTTAAAACTTATTTCCGATGAAGCTGAGTCAGATGATTTCTGCAAACTAGTTAAAGAAGAGGCCCCGGCCCTGTCTAAAAAAATGCTTCACGCTTTTTTGGAACGCGAAGAAAAGACGGTCAAAAAAATAGTGAGCATTCAAGCAGAAACGCTGGAAGATAAACTCCTCACTCACCCCAAACTTTATTTTACCACTTCTCAGGCGAGAAAACTCCACACTGTGCTTAGAGGTCTTTCTATTAAAAAGACCATGACTGACGATGACATCATGGCCACTCTTTCAACGATTATTGAAGGAGAAGGGCTTGAGCGCACGCCAAAAGAATTGAGTAAGCTTCTACTCATCAAGCTGGATCAAAAACTCAACCCACTTAATACAAAAATTAAAGAAAAAATCACTCAGAACCTAAGGCCTTTAATGGAAACTGGCGCTCAAGTGAGCTTTGACCCGGAACTTGAACAGGACTATGTCCAACTCAATTTCCAGATCAGAAATACCAAAGACCAAAAGAAACTCATCCTCGCACTAGAGCAGTTTAACTACCAGAAGATCAAAGAAATCTTCCAGGGGAATCTAGGCGATGATGTTTGAAAAAATCTTCATTGAAGAGCATTTAAAATCACACCCCAAAGTTCAGGAAATCCAGACGAGATTTCCCGAGAGTGAATTTAAATTCATCAAAAAAGTTGAAGATGTTTTTGGCAGGGTAAAAAAACCTTACCTGCAAAAGCGCACCAATCTCAATTTATTTATCGGTGAAAAAAAAGGGCAACTCGTCAAACCCGCTCCTCCAGCTTATGGATTATCAGGTGAGCCTCACTACTATTTCGTTCACGCTTACAATTGCATTTACGAGTGCAACTACTGCTATCTCCAGGGCTATTTTCAGTCTCCTGACATCGTGATCTTTCTTAATCACCAGGAAATCGGCGACGAAATTAAACGTTTAGCAGACGAACACGAAAGAAATCATCCGGGAGAAAAAATCTGGTTTCACGCCGGAGAATACAGCGATTCACTGGCCCTCACTCATTTAACCGGTGAACTTCCCCACTACTTTAATCTCTTTAAAAATTTACCTAATGCTTACCTGGAACTGAGAACCAAATCAGTCAATATTAAAGAGCTCATCAAGCTTCCTCCATCAGAAAATATCGTGGTGAGTTTCTCCCTTGCCCCTGAACACAGGGCCAAGATGAACGATCTTAAAACGCCAGGGCTAAAAGCAAGGCTTCAGGCCATCCGCGATTTACATGAGCGCGGTTTTCCTATCGGGATTCACTTCGACCCGATTATTTACGATGACAAGTTAGAAGAATCTTATACTGATCTTATTCATCAGCTCTCTCTCGCACTTCCTCCTGAGGCCATCCGTTATATTTCTATCGGCGTGGTTCGTTTTACAAAAAACGTTTACCATCAGGTTATGAAAAATTATCCGGACTCTGATTTTTTAGTCGATGACTTTGTAAAAAGCTTCGATAACAAAATCCGCTACAACCGCCCGACCAGAATGTGGATTCTTGGAAAAGTAAAATCCCTCCTAGTTGAGGCCGGAGTTCCGGTAGAAAAAATCTACGAGTGCATGGAAGACGAATGATTAAAGACCAGGAACTCGAAACCGGCCATATCATTGAAAGACAATTCCCTTTAACTGAGGAAATCATCACTCACCTAAAGGCCGAAAACTGGCGCGAGCTCGATCAGTACTTTCTAGAAGCTGAGAAACCAGGCGGAGTCCTCTTCGACTTCTTAAAACCGCTATTAGACTTTGAGAGCATCGAACATATTATTGCCATCAGGAGTGCTCCGGAGGACGAAGACGGAATCTGGCACGACGACGGCTCCCGCATCCTGGGTTTTTCCCTCTCCCTTACCCAAAACCACGCCCAAACAGTGGGTGGTGAGCTGAGATTTAGGCCCAAAGGGGCCTCGGACTACCAAAAAATCGCCACCCGTCCAATGGGGACGATCCTGATCTTCAAAACAGGAATTTATGGATTTGAGCACATGGTAAGTGCGGTTACTGAGGGAAAAAGAGTGGTCATCGCTGGATGGTGCTCTTAGACGAAGGGCAGCAAGGGGCACAAAACCGGCCAACACGCAGAGTAAAATAAATGACTATCGAAAGCTTCTTGTCATTTTGCCCCTATTGAGTTATCTTTTTGACTCTTTTTAAGAATTTAATAAATAACTACTATCTTTAATAAAGGATTTTTTATGGCACGCACATGTGATTTAACAGGAAAGAGAAGACTACTTGCCAACAAAGTTTCTCACGCTAACAACAAAACAAAAACTAAGAAACAAGTTAACCTACATACTAAAAAAGTTTTCGATCCAGCGACTGGTTCAGTTGTTCGTCTAAAGCTTTCTTCAGCAGCGATCCGTACTCTTGATAAAGTTGGTTCAATCACTAAGTACGTTAAGAAAAACGCTCACCTTTTCGAATAATAAATTAAAAAAATTTAAAATAAAGAAGGCTTCCTTTTACGGAAGCCTTTTTTTTGGGTATTAGTTGTCTTCAATTTAGGAGATGTTCATGAAAAAACTAATGCTAGTCTTACTTACCTCTCTCGCCATCGCCACTTCTCTTTTTGCCAAAGATGGAGTTCCAAGACAAAAAATTAATCTCATGGGAGAGCTTCTTCCCTCAGCTCCTAAGGCCATTTCTGTTAAAGACATGGAGGCATTTAAAAAGCCTGAATCAGTCACGATTTTTGATCCCTACAATAAAAATATCAAAACTGTTTTCTACGGGTTTTACTTACATGAATTAGTAAAGGCCTATGCAAAACCAGATTTTAAAACTTTAAAAGTTGTGGCCATTGATGGTTACAAAGTCGACATTCCTAAAGCAGACATCACTAGCGCTAATCTTTTTATGAGTTACAAAGATGACAAAGGCTACTTAACTGTAGACCGCATGGGGCCGGGCAGGATTATTGCTCCTGTTGATGGAATCATTCATAAAGACTTATTACTTAAAATTGGTATTTATTGGGTATGGCAGGTGAAGTCTCTTGAGTTTTCAAAAAAATGATTAAGCTCAACGACTTTAACCGCAACTCCATCATCACGGGAGTGCTCTTAAACCTGATCATGACGATTATTTTTATCGTCTTTATCATTTTAGGTTACAAGAGCACGAGCGAGAATGCGGCCATTCAGGATGACACCTTCAGGACTCACTTCCAGTCGAGGCTTATTCTCAAGTCTATTAACGGTCTTAACCATTCACGCGCAGATATTCTTCTGGGGCTAGAGCATAAAGACCCTGAGCTGATTTCTACCGCCGAAGACCAGATCCTTGGCGCCAAATCTAACTATCACCTTCTCTTATCTGAACAAAGCTTAAATAAAACAGTGCGTGTTTCAAATGCTTTTGAAAAACAGTTCACTGAACTGACAGATCTCTATGATCAGATTTTTGCAAACGAACGCCCCCTGGAAAATAAAGCGCTTTTACACTCGGTGATTGAAAAGACGACAACTCTTATTGCTAGTATGCACGAAGAGGAGAGCTCCCTCTGGGTGGATGAGGCCATGAAGCTTCACGCTTTTTCAAAAGTTAAAGAACGAAACTTGCATATTTTTTACGGGTTGACCCTTTGTTTTGTGGTGATTCAGTTAGTGCTTATTTATTTCACGATCGTGAAATACCGTCTGAATAAAAAAATTAATATTCAACACGAAAGATTAGTCCTTCAGACTCGCCTTTCGACTTTGGGGATGATGAGTGCTGAGCTCGCTCACGAAATTAACTCTCCTTTAATGGTTATTGATGGAAGGCTGCGTATTCTTCACAATGAGCTTCTTTCCCAAGGACAAACCAGCGACAAGTCTCTTAAAAACATTGAGATCATCAAACGCAACTCTCAACGCATCCAGGGCATTATTAAAAGCTTTAAAACGATGTCAAAAAGCGGAGAAAATGATGTCTTTGAATATTTCGAACTCTCAACCATCTATGAAGAAGTTCAGGACCTGGTAAGCCAAAAGATTAACGATGAGAAAATTGATTTTAAAATTGGCAGCTTTCCAGATAATACCAAAATTCTTGCCAGAAGAATCCAGATTGTTCAGGTGCTCACAAACCTGATTAATAACTCCACTGACGCCATTCGAGGAACAATCAATCCCTGGATCAAGCTTGAAAGTGTCATTACACCGGAAAGAATTGAGATTTCAGTGACTGATAGTGGTCTGGGTATCCATGAGGACCACGTGGAGAGCATCTTCGATCCATTTTATTCGACCAAAGGTTCTGCTGAAGGAACAGGGCTTGGACTTTCTATCTCTAAAAAAATCATGCGCGAGCACGGTGGAGACCTTCATTACAACCGCCTGTCAACTCACACTCAGTTTATTTTAACTTTCCAAAATAAAAAGGCCCGCGAAGATCGCGGGCCCGATAATTCATCAATTCTTTCTTAATAATTACTGAACTTCAATTTCTTGAATTAAGTAACCCCATTTAGTCATTGAACGGTCTGTAACGAAGTTAATTGTTACAGTGTTTCCTTCGATGTAATCAGTTGTGTAGTTAGTTCCTGCACCTGTTACTTTCTCTACAGTGTTTCCAGCTCCGTCAGCGATTCTTAAGTAATCGTATCCTTGCTCAAGATCGTACTTAGCTACTTTTACTCTGATGTATTTTGCACCTGGAACAGTAATTGTTTTAGAAAGGTTCATGTTGTCTGCGTATGGGTGATCAGACTCTAGAGATGATTCAAGAGCTTTTTTCTTCCATGCATCGTTCTTTGGCCCGCTTCTTTCTGGTCTTACGTCAGTTAGAAGGTTGTAAGCATCGATTCTTCCCGCTGTTTGAGTTTTCCCTCTTAGAGCAGTTACCGGAACACTTGTCATAGTCAGGCGCTCACGCATTACTGAGTGAGGCATTCTTCCTTCTTTAGCAAGTAGAAGACCTAGAACCCCTGAAACGTGCGGAGTGGCCATTGAAGTTCCAGAGTAAACATCATACCCACCACCGTTTACAGTAGAAAGGATGTTGTGTCCTGGAGCTGCGATATGAACTGAGTTTCTTCCGTATGAAGAAAATGATGCCAGACCGTTTTGTGCTGTTGTTGCAGCAACTGACACCATGTTTGGAGTGTCGTATGAAGCTGGGTACGAAGGAGATGAATCGTTGTTAGATGAGCTGTTTCCAGCTGCAGCTGTGAAGATGATTCCTTTATCAGATGCTCTCTTAATTGCTTCTAGAAGAGCTTCTGAGCGTCCTCCTCCACCCCAAGAGTTACTCATTAGGTCTACGTTCATCATTGTAGCGTAATCGATCGCTTTAATTGCGCCTTCAAGAGATCCTGATCCATCATCACCTAAGAATTTAACGGCCATGATCTGAACTTCAGACATTACACCTGAAACTCCGATTTTGTTGTCGTGAACAGCACCGATCGTTCCTGAACAGTGAGTCCCGTGTCCGTTTCCGTCCATTGGGTTTGAATCATTGTTAGCAAAGTCATATCCATAAACGTCATCAATGAATCCGTTGCCATCATCATCAATTCCGTTGCCTGGGATTTCTTTTGTGTTTACCCACATATTAGCTTTTAGATCAGGGTGAGTGTAATCAACCCCTGTATCGATAACAGCGATTCTCACCGCTCTTGATCCTTTTGTGATATCCCAAGCTTTAAGAGCATTAACGTCCGCTCCTTCTACTCCGGCCGATCCGTTTGGCTCATTTGAACCAGTGTTTCTTAGACCCCAAAGCTTTCCGAAACTAGGATCGTCTGGTGTCGCAGCCGTAAAATCAGTGAATGGAGATTTAAGAAGTTTTTTACTTACTACGTTCGCTTCTTTAATTGGATTAACTGAGTAGATGAAGTTCGGCTCTGCAAATTCAACGTTTGGATTATTCTTTAAAGTAGCAATAACCGATTCCATTGATTTGTCATCAGATACTTTTAATACTGAAAGTGTGTCGTAAGAAAGTTTAATGTCTCTTTGACCTTGGATACCTAAAGATGAAAGAGTCTTAGCAGATAAAAAGTTTTTACTTTTTCCCGCCTTAAACTTAACAACGATTTCCCCCGGTACGTGTTTAGCTTCTGTAGCAGACACTCCTGTCGCTAATGCCAGAGTAGATAAACCTAATAGCATCTTCTTCATAACTTCTCCCTCCTTGGAGCAATTGTAGATCCGTCATCATTTGTCAGAATCATTACCTGAACATTTGAATCAAACTTCTTTAAAGAAATGTGGTCTATAAACAAGCTTATGCGATGGTGTCATTTTGCACAGACTTTTTTTCAAAGGTATTTTTTTCCGAAAAACGGCCATCTATCTTTTTTTACAGGATAAGGTGATAATGCCTACATATGAACAAAACATCACGATGATGTTTTGTCGGCGGCTTCGCCGGCCCGTAAGGGTTACTGCCCAGGAGGGGCAGAAATGATACACAACAGTTCTTCTGACCCTGTATTGATCAAGAAAATCTCCCTTAAAATCTGGTCTCTTAGAGATGAGATTGAGTCGCGCATCCAAGCAAAGATTGATGCCGGCGAACTCCTTCCAGAATCAATGGAAGAAAAAATCAAAGAACTCAGAGATGAATACACAAAAAAGATGGCATTACCTGACAATGTTGTTCAGTTAAAGTCAGGCGACGATCTCCCTGCTGATGGTGAAGATGAAATGGCGAAGGCCATGGCCGCTGCAATGGAAAATCCAGAAGCCGAAGAAGCTTCGACAGAAGAAAGTGCAGATAATGTTGTCTCTATGAATGGTGAGTCCCCTGCCCCGGCAACGACAGTCGATGGCAACGTGATCACAATCGGAATTGAAGCTCCGGTTAATCTTTCTGATGATAAAATCTCGAAAGGAAAAACGATCCTGTCTGAAATCAGCATGGATAAAATGTTTTTCTTTTCTAATAAGGCCTTTACTGAAGGTCAGTCTATCGTGATTCAGTTTTGTATTCCAAAAACTTTTATTATTAATGCCGACGTCATCTACTGCCGTCCATTTAATATCAAGAGCCGAATCATCAGCCAAAATAACTATACACACAGAATGCTGGTTAAGTTCAACTTTCTTAAGGAAGGAGAGCGCGCCCTTCTTAGACAATTTATTCAGTCCATTGAGCCTGACGTCTCTAAAGTGGTTAAAAAGGCCGCTGCTGTTGAAGAAGACGGAGGAGATGGGGACTTTAATGACTTGGACGACCTGGGACTATAATTTCCATGCTTCATAAAAAGAAATGGCTTTCTAATATTGTCCTGGTCGCTTTCCTGCTTTTAGTTGGAGCTACCGCTTTCCTATCTGATCTTCTAAAAACTCCGGTTAAAACTCACAACGAATTTATTGAACAGTCGCTGGTTTTTAATAATAAAGAACTAGAGACGGTCACTCACCTCTCTTTAAAAAACAAATCGGGTGAATATACTTTTGAGCGCGTTGGAACTGAGCCCGGAACTCCATGGCACATGACCAGCCCGAAAGACATTTCTACCAGCTCACTTTTTATTGAAAAGCTTTTTTCTTCTTTAAATACGATTAAGACAAAAAAGCTTTTAATCGATGACCCGGCCAACAATTCAAACTTCTCTCTGGATAAGCCTACGGCCATCCTGACTCTGACTGATGATGGTCAAAAAAGCATCATCCTGAGTGTAGGGATTATGAACACGATTGATAACTCGACTTACCTGAAGATCTCGGGAAAAACTGGAATCTATCACGTTGAAGCTCCTTCAATCTCTCTGGAAAATATCACGCTTGCAGACTTGATTGAATCGAACGTCTTTGATGTTGATGTCAAGGCCATCACTAGCTTCAAGCTCTTTAAACAAGGTTCAAACACTCCACAATTCGAAGTCCATAAAAAGGACAACGTTTGGGTAAATGCTGAAGAAAAAGTACTGGATGCCACTCGTTTAGAAGATATGCTGGATGATTTCATTAAGCTTAAGAGCTCGCATGTTATCGAAGAGCCAACTGATTCCCAAAAGAAGGCCGTTCAAAAACTTATGTCGCCTCCCACTCACTTAATCAAACTGGAAGTGATGGCAGAAGACAAAAAAGAAGAATACATTTATCAGATCAGTGATGTCACAAAATCACTTCCCGATATGGACTTAAAAGACGAAGGGCATTTCCTGATCATCGAAAACCATGCACCTATTGTCTACGTCATAAAAAAAGACGCCCATAATCTTTTTGAGCTTAAGAATGACAGCTTAAAGAGTTTAGAATCTGCTCCAAAAAATTAAGAAGCTTTTTTAGACCCGTTCACAATTCTTGAGTTCGAAGGAAGAACCGTGTCTTTGTTGATTTTATCAGGGTCTACGAAGACCTTAATAAACTTCTCAATCAGGATTGAATTGTAGCGCTTGACCCCTTCTTTATTCATTAGGATCTTCTTTAAGGCCTCAGTTGGCTGAAGCTTGTGATCGATCATAATATGTACGAAGTCGTCTGCCAGGCAGACAATATTAGCGAGTGTTAAAACCTTGCTTCCCTTCTTTCCAAATGGAAAACCAGTTCCATCAAAGGCTTCATGGTGCTGAAGAATAATCTGCTTAACCGAGTTATTAAGCGTTCTGATGTTCTCTACGATCTCAAAACCTAACTCAGGGTGCTTCTTATAAACCTCAAATTGCTCAGGGGTCATATCTTTCGTGCTAAGCCCGACAAACTCTGGAGGCAGCTTCGTCTTTCCGATATCGTGAAACATACAGGCCATGGCCGCTGTTTCAATCGTGGCCTTTGACTGCCATTCGAATTGCTTAATGATAGCTGTCGTATAAAGTGTCACCAGGAACGCGTGAGAGTATGCTGTCGGATCAAAATTTTGATACGAACGAAGAACGTTATAAAGGTCTGACTGAGACTCTACCAGTTGGAAGACGTTCTCACAGACTTCTTTTCCTTGCTCAATAACCTGAGGTTTGATCCCAACAGTGAAGGCCTCTTCGATGTATTTTTCAGTAACGTTTTTTAAAACGTTTACTTTATTGTAGGCAGGAACGTTTTTGTTATCGATTAATTTTTTAGTTAAGAAGTTGTTGTACTGAATAAATTTTCTGCGGTCGTTATTGTGAAAATAAAGCGACTCAACTTTCTTCTCATTTTTATATTTATCCAGGCGCTCTTTTGAGAACGTATCTCCTGTATGCAAAATCTTAAGATACTTATTATCTGAGAGTTTAATATAAATATCAAAGAGCACGGCCTGAGCAGAATAGAATTCATCGATTCTGATTTTTGAAAAACTCTCATCAGTCATCGACACTTCTTTCTCTTCACTCACCCCTTCTTTCTTTGGAACAGAAGACATTAAATCAGAAAGAGACTGGTGACCTTCAAGCAGCTCTTTTAAGTAAGGAACATCAAAAGGCCTGACAGCAACTTCCGTCACTCCCAGCTTTAAAAGTTTTTCTTCAGTGATCACACCATTATCAATAAGCTGTCGGTCGTTGATAACAATGATCACGCGCTGGCTTGTATAATTAGTTTTGATGAATTTGAGAACCTGCATGCACGAGTGATTCTCGGTTGCATAGTTCATGATGACGGCGAAAAACTTGTCGTTGTACATGGCAAGCTGAGCTTCTTTACCATTTACGACGGTGGTGACTTCGTACATTTGTTCAATGAAATAGGCTTTTGACTTGGAGTTCCAAGCCTCGTCAGGGTCGACAATGAGAAGTTTTAAAGCCAAGGTTGAACCTCAAAAAACGCGTTACCTACTCGGATTTATCGGTTTTTTAGAGGAAAAACTAAAGAAAAAAACTCACCGAAAAGACAAGTCTTTCCGGTGAGTTAGAGTATTTGATTAGATCTTGTTTAGGATACTAAAGTACTACTTAATTTCTTTATGAAGAGTGTGACGTCTTAGAAATGGATTGTATTTCTTAAGTTCTAGACGGTCAGGTGTCGTCTTCTTGTTTTTTGTAGTAGTATATCTTGAAGGAGATTTTCCTTCTTTTCTAGCTTCAGTACACTCAAGTGTTACGATAACTCTAGGACCTTTTTTAGCCACAACTGCCTCCAGCAAAACGTGATCACACGTAAAAAAATTAACAAAGGTGAAATTACACGTTTAGCATTGGCATGACAACCGAAAATTGTTAAACCTTTTTAAAAAAGCGAGAAATCTATGAATATCACGCACGAAAACTGGACATCATCGCATTATTACTCTGATCCTCTAAGGGCGTTTATCTCCCTTGGGGCCGCTCCTATTGAAACCGAAGAAGGTCTTCCAGGGGTGGAGTTTCAATACCTGGTCACCATGACTGATAAGGATTACGCAGAGCTCTTTCAAAGTGCCCACAGAACACTAGAAGAAGCGCTACAAGTCCTAAATGAAAAATATGGACACTGGGACATGAAAGATGCTGGAGCAAAGACCTCTGGGGATGGCTGCTCGAGCTGTGAAGCCCACTAAGACGAGTCCACTACAGCGAAACTTATTGACGGAACACTATAAATTGGCCATATTACTGGCTTACAAAAAACCTGATTCTGTATACAAAGCAGAGATCACTATAAAAAGAGGTCCATAATGAAAGAAGGAATTCACCCAAAGTACGAAGCTGTAACAGTTAACTGTGTTTGCGGAGCTACATACGCAACAGGTTCTACAATTAAACTAGAAAAAATCGACATCTGTGCTGCTTGTCACCCGTTCTATACTGGTAAGACAAAAGTAATCGATACTGAAGGAAGAATTGAAAAATTCAAAAAGAAATTCGGTACAGACTACGCTGCTACATCAAAAAAGAAGTAATTCACAAGGGCCTCGAAAGAGGCCCTTTTTTTTTGCCTCTTTTGTACACAAACAGCATTCTCTTTAACCCATCTAATCTTGATCTTTCATCCCAACCTTGCAACTCTATTCCTGAGAACTTTCTTATCAGGAGAAAACACATGAAATACTTCACACTATCCCTGCTTCTTCTTTCAAGCCTTGCTTTTGCTGGCGACAGAAACACTGCTTACAACCAGGTTTGTAAACCAATGTCTTTTGATTCAGACCGTACGAAATGTACAAACACAATCAGACCATTTTCTTATTTCAACGACGATGCTCTTCAAATGTGTTCGGGTTTTAACTTCGATTCTAAAAAGATCGAATGCCTTGGTTACATCGGTGACAAAATGTACGAGTTTTTTGAAATCGACACATGCAGAAACATGGTTTTTGATTCTGAGAGAATGAACTGCCTAAAAAACAGCGGCTCACCAAACAGACAAACTTGTCTTCCAAAAACAGAAGTGATCAACCAGCTTAGAGCTGCTCAATATGAGATCCGCTCTGGCCAGATCGGCACAGCTGACAAGAGACTAGAATACGTCATCGGGCGTTTCTCAAATCCAAACTGCCAATAAGTTCTTGAATATGGGGGGCAAATGCCCCCTATTTAGTATCTAAAGTTTTGACACCCTTGTAAAAAAACCCAGGCTCAACCACTGCCTTGCCCTTTAATGAGACAATGCTCTCATTATGAAAAAACCAACTTCGAAAACATTCGTCCTTGCCCTTTTATTAACGTCATTCTTTGCACTGAACACAGATTTGCATGCCCAAGTCTTTGGAGTCAATTTAGGGAATGCTACAGATACAGCTAAGGACATTTTTAAAAATGCCAAAGACGCTGCTAAAAAGGCCTTAGAAGAAGCTAATAGAAAGAAGGCGGAAGAAGAGGCCAGACGTGCTGAAAAAGCCAAAGAAGAGGCCCGCTCCCGAACAACAAATACAAGTATTATTGAACTTCAAGGCACAATGGGTGCTGATATTAAGTGGATCATGTTCAATATCACTAAAGGATCCTACAACGAGAAAGTGACGATTCCGGCAAGCAACGGTTCTTATAAGTTCCGTCTTGCTCTTCGAGATGGTGCTGGTACTTATGCGATTCAGGTTTTCCAAAACAATAAAGTTGAACGCTACACAAGCTACTCTTACCTGAGCGCAACTCAAATTGAAAACACAGATGAAAGAGATATGAGTTTCCTGCTTCCATCAACGATGGTTCAGTCGGAAGACCCGGAAATTGTCGCTCTTACAAAAATGATTACAAAAAATGCGACAACTGAAACTGAAGCAGTCAAAGCTATCCACGATTACGTAGCGACAAACATTGAATACGATTTCCCGGCCTATAATGATGGAACTTACGCTCAAAAAGAGTACGATGCCGTCTCTATCTTAAAGAGAAAAATCAGCGTGTGCTCTGGTTACGCTAGCCTCTTTGCAGCGATGGTGCGCGCTTACGGCGTAAGAGTTAAAGTTATCCACGGAAAAGGTGTGGTCAGTGGTGGATTAGGTGACCATGCATGGAATGAAGTTGAAATTAATGGTGAATGGAAAATGGTTGATACAACTTGGGATTCAAACTTAAAGAGCAATAAATACTTTTTTATGGATGAAGCAAAATTCGCCCAGGATCACTTAAAAGAAACGGAAATGACGAATTACTAAAATGATAGAAGCTTAACTCTGTATTTCTCACCAATCACCTTCTCTACCGAGAAGGTGATTTTTTCACCGACGTTTAAATTCTTAAAATGCTTTTCGCCTTTTTTATCCAGTTGTTTCTTCTGGATTTCAACGATGACATTCTTATTTTGACCTTCTTCAAAAAAGCAGACTTCGTACTCGAAGCTGAACTTAGTCTCGTTGATAAAACGAATAATAGTCGCTTCATTGCTTGGTGCAAGCCCGGCCTTTCTTTTATATACGTGAGCGGTCATCGGGAGAATTTTGCGGTCAAGACTCACCAATTGTGAAAGTCTCTCAACACTCAAGTCATGAGAGGTTCTTAAAACCTGATGGCACCAGTCATTTGGGCAAGCAGCACTGCTTGGGCATGGATAAAAAACATCGTAAGAATCCAAAAGGGCCTCACGAAGTTTTTTAAGCTCACTAAAGAGCTCACTTGTTCCCGGTTCAATGAAGATCACGTACTCCGGGTCCACCATCATAATCTGATCCTGGACTTTCTGGATGCCGATTTCATTAATTGAGTGACCGTAGAATAAAACACTCTCCGTTTTCTTTTCATTAAAGCGCTGGAGAGTTTTAAGATTCACTCCGGAGAAAAAACCTTTCAGCATTTTTTCGGCCTGATTCAGCATCACTCTCGAAGAGTCGACGCAAATAACTTCTGGTGGTGTTTTTTCAAAAAGAAGACTTAGCCCCAATGAAAAAGTTCCTGGGCCACAACCGATATCAACAAATGGTCTCGAGATAATGTCGCTTAAAACATCAGGTGAGAGTTTTGATAAAAGAAAATGCAGCTTGGGAATATTAGTTGTCAGATAAAGGGCCGCATAACTAGAGACATGATCGTCATCTAATACATAATCCCCTATCTGCTCCCTTTTTTTAGTAAACTTCATGGACATCTCTTTAATGAAATGAACCATGTCTGACTCTTTTAAATTTGGATTTAAAAGATGCGGACGGATGTCTTCAATAGACAAAAAAAAGGGCCCGAAGGCCCCTTTTTCAATATTGTCAGAGTTTAAATTATCTCTTTCCAAGATCAGTGTACTCACGAGTTGTTGCCCCAGTGTAAACCTGACGAGGACGAGAAATCTTAGTTTCTTTTGTCTCTCTCATTTCTTTCCACTGAGCTAGCCACCCTGGCATTCTTCCTAGAGCAAACATTACTGTGAACATGTTTGTTGGGATACCAAGAGCGCGGTAGATGATTCCAGAGTAGAAATCTACGTTCGGGTAAAGGTTACGTGACTTGAAATAGTCATCAGCAAGAGCTGTTTGCTCCAGACCTTTAGCGATATCAAGGTATGGATCTTTTACACCAAGTTGAGCAAGAACAGTGTCACATGCTTTTTTGATGATCTTCGCGCGTGGGTCGAAGTTTTTATAAACTCTGTGCCCGAAGCCCATAAGTTTGAATGTATCGTTTTTATCTTTTGCTCTCTCAAGAGCTTTTTTGTAATCGCCACCAGCGTTTGAAATCTCTTCAAGCATTTCTAGAACTTCCTGGTTAGCTCCACCGTGTAGTGGTCCCCAAAGAGCGTCGATACCAGCAGAGATTGAAGCAAATACTGAAGCGTTAGACGAACCAACAACTCTTACAGTTGATGTTGAACAGTTTTGTTCGTGATCAGCGTGAAGGATGAGAAGAACGTCTAGAGCTTTTGCTACGTCTTTAGAAGCTTTCATACCCATCATCGACATAAAGTCTTCTGTGTAAGAAAGAGCTGGGTTAGAAGCTACAAGAGGTTGACCAGTTGTCACTCTTTGAATCGCAGCTGTGATGATTTTGAATTGTCCAAGAAGAAGCGCGAAGATTTCATCTTTTTGCTCTTTTGTTGGGTTCGGGTTGTTTAGTTCTGGGTAGTGAGCTGATAGAGCTACTGTTACCGAAGAAGCGATCGCCATTGGGTGAGCAGTTTTTGGGAAAAGCTCAATCATGCGAGTGATGTATTCAGGAAGTTTTGAGTAAGAAGCAACTTTCTTCTCGAAAGATGAAAGCTCTGCTTGAGTTGGAAGGTTACCCCAGTTTAGAAGGTAAGCAACTTCGATGAAAGTTGATTTTTCTGCAAGCTGCTCAATTGGGTATCCTCTGTAACGAAGAATCCCTAACTCTCCGTCTAGGAAAGTGATTGCTGAAGCACAAGAACCAGTGTTTAGGAATCCGTGATCAATAGTAATGCATCCAGTGTCTGCACGTAATTTTGCAATGTCGATTGCTTTTTCTTTTTCTGAGCCCTCAATAACCGGGTACTCTAGAACTTTTCCGTCGATTTCGATTTTTGCCTTTAAAGACATATGATTCCTCCAATGATTTGGCGTAAAAAACTTGGTTTAAAATACCGCAAAGAAAAAAGTCCCGCTAGAAATTTTTCTCTATAATCTCATAGACCACGCCTTAGGATCAGCGTGCCATTCTTTGAGTAGGTCCATTCCCTTTTGATCAATTAAGTTTAACTCGAAAGCTGCAAGAGTTAACGAGGTAAAATCTGTCAGTGAGAATAGTTGAATGGATAGGTTACTTAATCTATCCTTGGCCCCTTGCATTTCGTAATCTACGACGCAGAGACAAGCGTCACACTTAAGCTCTGCTCCTTCGAGTCCACCCATCGCCTCTTCAAGGCTTGCTCCCTGATTGACTAAATCTTCAAAGAGAAGAACTTTTTCACCGGCATTGAAAGCACCTTCAACTTGATTCTTTCTTCCGTGCTCTTTTGCTTTTGGCCTTACATAGACCATTGATCTCTTCATGCGGTCAGCGATAAAAGCAGCGTGAGGAATCCCTGCAGTAGCAATCCCACCCAGGTGATCGAAGCTTAAGTTATTTTGTTTAATCACATCCATGAAGGCCTGGATAACCTGGTCTCTAAACTCCACGTGGGAAAGAATAATGCGGTTATCGCAGTAGATAGGTCCTCTCAGTCCTGAAGCATACTTAAAGGGGTCATTGGGAGAGAACTTCACAGCACCTAAATTAATAAGGTTTTTGGCGATGTCCATTTTCATTGGTGATTCCTCGGCTCCTCCCCGTTCAAGGGGCCTGTGGCAAGTGCTGATTATTCCATAAAAAGAGCAAAATTCAGCATATTACCGGATTTTACGTTAAAATGAGTAAGCTTACGAATTATCTACTATCACATACGAGTTGTCGCGATTGAAAGCATTATTTATTGGAAATACTCCCGAAGATGACAAGAACATTATCCGTCTGATGGGAAACAACTATCCTAAGGTGCAACTGGTGGGTTTAAAAACTCCTGAGTCACTGATGGATATGCTCACGGCCGATGGGCCGTTCTCTTTTATTGTCGTCAATATCGACAACAAGAACCTGGTGATTGCTGATCTCTATGCACAGATCAACGACACTCTTGGTGTGCGCCCTTTTGTTTTTATCGGCACTCCCAATTCAGTTAAGGCCCAGCTGACAAACGATATGGTTCACAATCAGCAGACCAATGCTTTAGTCGAATTGCCTCTTGTATTGGAAGAATTTAAGAAGGCCGTGAACCTGGCCATTGATTGGGTTAAAAAAGAAGAATTCGAAGAGTCTATTTTAGAGTTCTCCCGCGATGACCTGCACCCGATGCGACTTCGCAACTTTTATCTTTTTGAACAAGTGCCTTACGATGTTTATATCGAACTTACGTCGACGAAGTTTGGTAAAGTGATCACGAAGGATAAATTCTACTCTCACCAGATCATTCAAAACTATTCGCGAAAAAATATTAAGTATCTCTATCTAAGAAAAGATGAACACTTAAAGTTCCTCGACACTTCTATTAAAAACCTGCTTAAGATTTACGATGCTAAACTTTCAGACAGAAAAAAATACCTGACTCTGCACTTGAAGACGGCCTTTTTCATGCATCAGTTTATCAAAGCGGCCAGCGTCTCTGATGAAGTCAATAAACTCGCTCATTTTTTTATCGACTCGGTTTCAAACCTGGTGCGCTCTTATGAGAATCTCTCTGACCTCCTGGACAGCATCAGTGAAACAGGAAACATCACTTTTGCCGAGCAAAGTGTGGCAACGGCTTACGTCTGCGAGAGAATCCTTTTAAACATGGGATGGACGGCCGATATGACCCGCGGGAAGCTTATCCTCGCCTCTCTTCTTCAAGATGTGACCTTAGGAAATGATGACCTCATCAAGATCAGATCACTCAATGACCCGAACTTAAAAATGTTCAGCGAAGAAGAACAGGAAGACTTTAAAAACCATCCGCAGAAGGCCGCTCACCTTTCAACTTATTTTAACGGCTTCTCTGATGTGGATTTCATTTTATTAGAGCAACACGAACACCCGACAGGGGACGGTTTCCCAAAAGGGCTAAACTCTTCAGGACTCACGACCATCTCGTGTATCTTTATTCTTGCCAGCAACTTCGTCTCGCGCATGGCCTTAACACCTAAGTCGCCAACTCAGCACAGAGACATCTTAAACAATATGAAACGTGTTTATAACACTGGTAACTTCAAGGACCCGCTAAAGGCCCTGGAGAAGTCTTTAAGAAAAATTTAAGAAAGATTTAATTAGTTCCCCGGGAAATTTTCCAGAGTTTCGATGATCTTTTTATAGGTCGTCTTTTTGAATTTTTCAGTCAGGACTTCGATGATCTTCTTAACATCCAAAACATAATCAGGATTCTGATCACGAAGTTTCATGAACTCTTCCACAAAGGCTTCAGAGATAAGAACGATTTTTGAAAGAGGAGAAATATCGTCTTTGAAATCGATGGCAAAACCAATACCGTTTGTAATCCCATGGTGCTGTTTGATTAAAAGATCGGCGCCAATGGGAGCGCGCTTATAAGTCACGATCACTTCCGCTGCGAGACGAGCGTGGTTGAGTACAACTTCTTTTTCTTTGTCATTGAGAGCATCGCTAAAGAGCAGGTCTTCTTCATACTTTAGGGTCGGATGCTTTAAGTAAATCGGCGCCAGCATGATGTCGTGGAAAAAGAGCACGAAATTGATTTTTTCAATATGGCTCTCCCCTCCCCATGATACGCGTCTGATAATGTGGTTACTCACGTATGCTGCCAGGATGGAATGGGTATAAACATAACCATCGCGCTGTGAATTTAAAATGGATAATAGTTTTTTTAAGCTTGGAGTTTCGTTAACGATCTCTTCCATTACTTTAGTACAGGCATTAGCGATATTGACGATTTCAGCTGTGACTTCAGGAGAAGTGCTAAAACTTTGAGAAGCAAAATTGAATCCGGTTTTAACCGCTTCACTCTTTTCGGTTGTGTCCAGGCCTTCTGTGTTTTTTAAGAACTCGACAATAGATAAAGAGATCATGTTGATGATTAACAAACGATCAAGACTGTTAACGTAAAGAGTGGTGATCCCCTCTTTTACGAACTGTTTAATCGTTTCACCGATCGTGTCGCCTTTTTTAGCAACCATCGTGTAATGGCCGTTTTTCATCTGAATATAAACAGCGCACGGCACTTCTCTTAACTTAGAAAGAAACTCCTGTTCAATCGGGTAATACTGGGGCATTTCTTTTTCGGCCATATCTTTGGCCGTCACACCTAACTCTTTAGCGCAAGAGCGAATCAAATTCTGCAAGTTGTACGAGTTAGGAACAACGATGACGTTGTCCATTTCCTTGCCGAGATTACCGATGACAATTAAGCGCGACTTATATTTATTGAGAACGATATAGTTATGAATTTCAGAAGCAGAGTCATGACCGTTGATCATATTCAGAGTAATAACTAAATCCGGTACACTCTTTTTAAAAAGCTCTACACCTTTTTTAGTTGCATCCACCAGAGTCACTTTTGCGCCCAGGTAAACTTCCAGGTTGGTCACATAAAGCTGATTGAGAATTTCGTTGTCCGAAATGACGAGAATCTGACTCATTGCTTGCCCTTATAACAATAATGACTTCAAGTTTATCACCATTTTAGATAAGCGCTTTTTTATTTTTCTTGAAAAAGGACACAAAAGAGCACTAAATTAGTAACCTATTATGAAATTTAAAACACCACTACACTCTGGAATTTTTCAAAAACGTTACAAGAGATTTTTTGCCGATATTAAAATGGGTGAAGAAATTGTTGTGGCCCACACCGCTAACACTGGGACAATGAAAATGTGTCTGGGTGAAGGATGGCAGGCCATGATGAGTTATCACGACTCTCCTACTCGCAAACTGAAATACAGTTTCGAGATGATCAACAACGGCAAAACCTGGATCGGCATCAATACATCACTGACTAACGGACTGGCCATTGAGGCCATCCAAAACGGAGTGATCAAAGAACTTCAAGGTTATAAAGATTTAAAACCGGAAGCAAAGATCGGCCAGAGCCGCATCGATATCCTGCTTTCTAATTCGCCAGACGAGCAATGTTACGTAGAAGTCAAAAACGTTACCTTAATTGATGATCAAGGACACGCCCTTTTCCCAGACGCTGTCACAGAGAGAGGTTTAAAACACCTTGGGGAGCTTTTAGAGCTTAAAAAACAAGGGATCCGCACTGTCATGCTCTTTGTGGTTCAAAGAGAAGATTGCCACTCATTTAAAGTTGAACAGGACATCGATCCTGCTTACTGCAAGAAGCTTAAAGAAGTCATGAGTGAAGGTGTAGAAGTACTGGTCTATCAGTGCAAGCTTTCGCCTGAAGAGATCATCGTGCACAAAAAATTATCTATCGTCTAAAAAACAAAGGCCCGCGTCCTTAACACGCGGGCCTTTGTTATAAAAAAAGCAGGTCAAAAAATTAAGCTGCTTTTTTGTCTTTGTTAAAATTATTGTTAGCTTCTACTGTCGTAGACCCCTGACGATCTTTCGATCCTTGCATAAGCTTCAAATGGTTTTGAGCTTTCTTTTCTTTCGTCGTCAGTTTCTTACTGTGCTTGTTCTTATTGTCGTGCTTATCACCCATGAGACTACCTCCTCATACAAATGCACATTTTCTTTATTGTACTATTCTTATCGGATATCCCTTTTATTACTTTAGTCTTTTCCTCTCTTTTTAATGCTTTATTCCATTAGATTCAGTACCTTAAGACACTTTAAAGTTCGGTGAATTTGACCAGTTTTGGGGGCATTGAGGGTCCGCATTAAAAGACAAAATGACTCCGTTACTGGAGGCTGGCCTAAAGTAAGGAATACGACAAGGCCGTTTTTGGTGTCAATACCACACCAAAACACTTGGCATAGGCCGTGCAATCTCCTCTCGTCGCTCATTTATTTTGTTTTCGGGGGGAAACATTATGAACACAACAATGTGCCTTTTTATGTTCGTCACTTTAGTCTTTTCAGGAAGAGTCCTAGCAAAAGAAGAAACCATCGCCACTATTACCAATGATGAAAACAAAGAAGTGTATACCTTCGTCGCGCAAACAGATGACGAAACAGATACCATCAAAGCTTTCTACAAAGATGATTTTTTAAATGGCAAAAAAATCGAGCGTGAAATCCTTTCAACAGATGGTCTTCTTTCTTCGGGAATGGTTTTAGAAAAGCGTGGTGACCATGAAGTCATCGCTCTTAAGAGTAACAACTTTGATATGGAACAAGGTGGGATCGTAACGATTGATACGCTCTTTAACGGCGTAAACGGTCAGAGAAAAGAGTATGATCTACAGCTGGCAAAGTCTGAGTCAGGGTGGAAACTTTTTAAAGGAAAACAAATGATCTCAAAGCTTCACATTGTGGTTAATAAGAAATTCTTATTGGGAGCTGTGGGCGTAAAAGAAATTCAAATGCGTTAATACAAAAAGAAAAGGCCGCTCTTAGGCGGCCTTTTTCACAAATTGCTTGTTCTGTTTAATTTTTTCGTATTCTTGCAGATCTTGGGTAAAGTGATTTTTTGTCCTTTCCACAAGCGGAGCAAAGATATTGCGCAACTCCGTCTCATGGCCGTCTGGCAGCAGGTCTTCATAGCGGGCAAAGATGTAAAACTCTTCGTTTGTACTTCTCTTAGCGTTGTTTAAATTCCCGTAGAAATTCAATATACGCGACTCGAGTTTAAAGAGCATTGAATCCCGCTCGACTGAAATCTCGTGCTGATCAATACGTTTAAAGACTTCTTCCATTGCCAGGGCATCAATCTTTTTATACGGAGCGACCGGGATAGTCAGCTCGAGCGTATGAGAATTTTTTATTTTGTTTAAAAAATTCTTATCACTGATCTTGAAGATAAAACCCATTTCCGACAACTGATGAATCTCAACTTTATCCTTATAGGTCTGAACATCGTTGTCCATTTTGAAGAGGACAGGAATCGTCGCGTTCAGGCGGAATGATCTAAGCGTATAGTGCTCAAGAAGAATTTTTCTCATGACAAACTGGGCGTAGATATCTTTATCCAGCCACTTCATTGATGTCAGGGTGTAGTACGGCCCCTGTTCGCTGTCGTATGAAAAAAGAATTTCTTCTTTCCTTTCAAACCACGTCAATCTCAAACGACTGTCGAGGTATGATTCATATAGAGAAAACAGGTCTGTTCTGATCACTTTTATCTTGTTACAAAGCCACACTGGCTTTGACTTGAGTTCGTTTAGGGCCTGATTCATTCTCATCAGGTGAAAGTTGTTATTGAAATTTTTGTAGTGACGTCTTTGCGCTAAACAAGTCTGATCCCAGTTTGCCCAGTGAAATGACAACTCTTTTGTCAGCTTCAAGTGCTCTGTTAGATCTCTTGATCCAAGATAGTCTTTCAGACTCTGTGGATTAACGACGCCTCTGATTGTCATATAACTTTCTCCGCAATGAATATTTCCTATCGGCATTGTAGAACGAGAGAGAAGCTCATTGGGGAGGAAAAAAAAGAAATTTAAATCCTATTGAAATTGTTCCTTTTTTTATGAACTTAAGAATTTTTTAAGTCTAGAAAATTTGAGAATTTTTTGAGGCACTTATTATTTTCGTTTAGTAAGTCTCAGGGATCTGACCGTTTTTGCCTATGCTGTTGGTGCTTAAAGAGTGGACTCGAGTTCTGCTATAATGAAAAAAGATGAAGAACCCATTTGATATACTAGAGCAGAATGCCCTAAATTTTAAGCTGACGCCGATTTCTTTCCGAGAGATCTTCTTTATTGCTGAAGCTCCTTGTGACATTTATGCACAAGTCGATGGCCTTTTAAAGGTTGTTCTCCATAAAAAAGCTGAAATCAATACATCACTACTCAAAGACCTATTACAAAAGAAGCTGGCCAATCTTTTCGTTATGGAAGAAGACCGCAATCTCCTGCGAGTGGCCCAACAAGAAAACCTTACTAACGTCACCCGCTCTCTTTCAATCGGTGATCCTTTAGAGAAGGCCAGGCTACAAACAAACTTACTAACTCTTAATCTTGGTTATCTTTACGAAGATCCGACAGATGATAACGTCTTAAACCTGCAGGTTCAGTCTGCAAAAAACTTAGCAACTTTTCTTTTTAACAAACCACAGATTCACGAAGCCCTTTATAAAGAATTCATTAAACAAGGGCACCATTACATTTTTGCGCAACCATTTCTCTCAACTTTATTCTTGTTGGGGGTAATGAAGAACTCGCGCATGTATATCGACAAAGACATCGAGCTTTTTTTTCTTACCAGCTACTTTAAAGACATCGGGATGTCAGCGATCCCAGTTGAAAAATACAACGATGAACATTTATCAGATGATGATAAAAAACTCCTCGCCTCTCACCCACAGCTTTCGGTGAACATTTTAAAAGGCCGAGTGCCCCTACCACCAAACCACTTAAAAATTATTGAGAATCACCATATCTACAGCACCCTGACAAACCAGATGAATTTGTCAGCAAAGGATGATCCAAATAATATTTTTGGGTTTGAAACCATGATGATTTCAGTTATGGATACTGTGGCCGCTATGACAACAGATAGACCTTTTAGAAAAGCAGAATCTTTGTATAAAAGTTTAGACCTTATCCGCCTTTTAATTGGTGAACAATACCCGCAAGAGTTCAAACTCATCGTCTTCTATTTCAAGAATTTCTTTAAATCACTCTAATTGGAATATCAGAGTAATTTCATCCTGCATAAAATTCTTTTCAAAGTGTTTTTTGATATGAAACACTACTAATACAGATTTTTAAATGGCCAAGAAATTCTACGGAGGGAAATAATGGCGACGACTGATATTAGTCCATTGACTGGCATAATTGCCGAAGAACTAGTTTACGTTGATTTTGGAGAGCACGAAGGAAAGTCAGTGCTTGAAATCGCCGACACTGTCCCTGATTTTTACGAATTTCTGTTAGAGTCGAAAGAAGGCGGAAAATGCACAATTCGCCGCTCAAAAGACAAAAGTTTTCGTCTCTATGTCTCTCAGACTGCTCACTAAGAACAAAATTATCATGCGGGGAGCACAATTCCCCGCTTTCTTAACACAATCCTGACATTTAAAGCTTTATATTTTGAGTAAAATTGTCGATTATAAGTCTATGTTTAAATTGAAATCTAAGACCCAGGATGCCCTGCTCTTTTATATCTTGAGAACCATCTCATTAGTCGTGATCGCACTGCTATTGGGAATCATCTACATCTTAATCAAGGCCGCATGGCCCTCGATTGTTGGAAATGGGTTAAGTTTTCTTTTACGTAAAGACTGGAACCCGGTTGAAGACCAGTATGGTGCTCTTCCGTTTATTTTTGGTACTGTCGTCACTTCACTGGTCGCACTTTTAATCGCCACGCCAGTTAGTATTCTTATCGCCCTTTTTATTACTGAATACCTGCCAAAAACATTTTCGCGTATCATTTCTCTTTTAGTTGAAATGGTCGCGGCCATTCCGAGTATCGTCTTTGGTCTTTGGGGGATTTTCTATCTCGCTCCTTTTGTGAAATCGACAATCGCTCCATTTTTAAAAACTCACCTGGGCTTTCTTCCGCTTTTCCAGGGACCAAGTTTTGGTATCGGGATTTTAACAGCGGCCCTTATTTTATCGATCATGATCGTGCCGACGATTTCTTCAATCTGCCGCTCGATCTTTGAACTTATTCCTGCTCACCAGAAAGAAGCTTCATACGCTCTTGGGTCAACCAAGTACGAAATGATTAAACTGGCGATCATCTCGCCATCTCTTTCAGGTATCTCTTCTGCTGTTGTTTTAGGTCTGGGACGTGCCTTAGGTGAAACGATGGCGGTGACGATGTTGATCGGGAACTCTCCGGTTATCTCTTCATCACTTTTTTCTCCAGCGGCGACGATGGCCTCAGTTATGGCCAACGAATACGCAGACGCCAACACGCCTCTGCATGTTTCTTCACTTTGTTACTTAGCGCTTCTACTCTTTTTAATAACCTTCCTTTCAAATCTTTTCGCCAGAACTATCGTGAAAAGTTTTTCAAAGGGGTAATCAATGAACTACAGAGTTTATAGAAAATTTAAAAATTATCTTTTCTTAGCGCTTACCCTGGCCAGTGCCCTGGCCGTGCTTGCTCCGCTTTTTATGATCATCCAATTCGTTCTGGTTCAAGGGGCGAGTTCGTTAAACCTGAATTTCTTCACTGAACTTCCAAAGCCAGTTGGTGAAACTGGTGGCGGGATGAAACATGCTATTTTAGGGACAATCTACCTGGTGCTTTTAGGTGCGGCCATCGCCATTCCTATAGGGGTGACTTGTGGAGTGTATTTATCAGAGTTCAGTAAAAGTAAACTTTCTAAAACCCTAAAACTCACTGTTGATTTAATGAGTGGTATCCCCTCAATCGTTATCGGGATCTTTGCTTATCTTATCGTCGTTGTCCCGCTTAAGAGCTTTTCGGCCCTTGCCGGAGGTATTGCTCTGGCCATTATCATGCTCCCGATCATCATCAAAACATCAGAAGAGATTTTGAAACTGGTTCCTAACCACATCAGAGAAGCTGGCCTTGCCCTTGGTCTTCCAAGATGGAAAGTCATTCTCTTTATTGTTCTAAAAGGATCAATCTCAAATCTATTGACCGGGATTATCCTGGCGATTTCCAGAGCTGCCGGTGAAACAGCACCTCTCCTATTTACCGCTTTTGGAAATATGTACCTGAGCTACCACATCAATGAACCGATGGCTTCACTTCCGGTTCAGATTTACACCTACGCCATTTCTCCATTTAAAGACTGGCAACGCCAGGCCTGGGGTGGAGCTTTCGTATTGATGGTTTTAATTTTAACGATGAATCTTATTGCCAGATATATTCTGGGAAAGATCAAAGATAAGAAGGGAATTTAGTAATGAGCGATTACAAAGATGCCAAAGTTATTCTTGAGGCCCGCGATCTGCAGGCCTGGTTCGGTGACTTTCACGCGGTCAAAGGAATTACAGTCGAGTACCGCGAAAAGACCATCAATGCCATCATCGGTCCTTCAGGCTGTGGTAAATCGACTTACCTTCGTTGCTTAAACCGCATTCATGAAGAAATCGAAGGCACTAAAACGGCCGGAGAAGTTCTTTTGGAAGGAAAAAATATTTACGATAAAAAAGTCGACGTTGTTGACGTAAGAAGAAGAATTGGAATGGTTTTCCAAAAGCCAAACCCGTTTCCTTCAATGTCTATTTTAGACAACGTTGTTATTGGATTAAGACTTCAAGGGATTTCAAAACGCTCTACTCTACTTGATACAGCTGAGAGCTGTTTAAGAAAGGCCGCCCTTTGGGATGAGGTCAAAGATAAGTTGAATTCGATGGGAACATCGCTTTCAGGTGGTCAACAGCAGCGCCTTTGTATCGCACGCGCCCTTGCCGTAAATCCTCCAGTGCTTTTGATGGATGAACCAACATCGGCGCTGGACCCGATTGCGACAGCAAAAATTGAAGAGTTAATGAACGACATTAAAAAAGAGTACACGGTTATTATCGTTACCCATAATATGCAGCAAGCAGCTCGTATTTCCGATTTCACATCATTTTTCGTCTACGGGAATATGATCGAACACGGATTGTCTTCGGACATTTTTACTAACCCTAAAGTGAAGCAAACTGAAGATTACATCTCAGGACGCTTCGGTTAAATCAAAGGAAGGATTATATGGATATTTGTGCAAGAGATTTACGCGATCACGTTTTAAAAATGGCGAGTCTTGTAGAAGCATCTCTTTCAGGTTCACTCAACCTGGACAAGACCATGGAAGACATTTTTGAACTGGAAAAAAAGATCAATGAGTTTCACATGCTCATCGACGATGCTTGTTTTAAATATATCGCCCTAAAGAGCCCGACAGCAAAAGATTTAAGAACAGCGATTGCGGTTATGAAGATCAACGCTGATCTCGAGCGCATGGGTGATCAGTCGGTGAAAATTAAGCGCCACCAAATTACGATTGGAAGAGAAATCCTTCAATTAAAAAACATGGCCCTGGAAGTAAACTTGATGGTAAAAAATGCTTTAGACTCTTTTGTCAGAAGCAATACATTCCTGGCAACTGACGTGATTCACCACGATCAGGAAATCAATGCCATGAACAGAGACATCGTCAGACACTACATCAACCAAATTAAAAACAATGAAATTAGCTTTGATGAAGGCTACAGCATCATCAAAATCTCTAAAAACCTTGAGCGCATCGGTGACCACGCTAAGAACATTGCAGAAGACGTTATCTTCTTAGAGTCGGGATCAGATATCCGCCACAACCCTGAATATAAGACTGGCAAAAAGGAATAGTTATGGAAAACGCTAATGTTGTCGTTGTTGAAGACGAATTAGAAATTAGTGAGATGATTCAAGGTCATCTAAAAAGTTTAGGTCACAATGTTTTTGCTTTCGGCGACGGAAAAAAAGCACTGGACTACATTCAAGGCAACGACGGAAAAGAAGCTGGAAGCATCCATCTTTTTATCCTGGATCGTATGCTTCCTTCAGTAAACGGAATGGAAATCTGTAAATTCATCAGACTTTTTAATCCGACAAAAGGAACACCGATCCTCATGCTTACTGCTCTAAGTACACCGGAGCAAATCGTTGAAGGTCTGGATGCTGGCGCTGACGATTACATGACAAAACCTTTTGATCTGGCGATTTTAATGGCAAGAGTAAGGTCTCTGCTTCGCCGTCAGGAAATCAAAAGCACTCCTCAAGAAAATAAGAATATCCTTCGCCATAAAGACCTGATGCTGGATATGGATCAGTGTAAAGTATGGATCGAAGGCCAGCCGCTGGAGCTAACTCTTTCTGAGTACAAGATCCTTTGCTGCTTCCTCCTGTCTCCAGGAAAAGTTCTTACCAGAAACCAACTGGTAGAATACATCCAGGACGGGCCGGTTCATGTTACAGACAGGACAATCGACACTCATATTTTTGGTCTAAGAAAAAAGCTGGGTGAGTATTCTGCGATTATCGAGACCATCAGAGGGATCGGTTATAGAGTCGTGGCCCAAGAGTAAGTATGATTGAAATTCGCTACCAAAGAATTCTATTCTTTCAAGCGTTGTTTCTCTTTCTCTTAGGGACGTTTGTTTACAATTTTTTCAAAAAATCTTTTGGCCTCCATGTAGGCGCATCCTTTTGGAGCGTCTACCTTCTGGTCTGGTTTGTATTCATTTTTTTCAATCTGCTTTTTATCAAGTTCTTTGCTCTTCCAACAAAAGGGCTGTTGAAAAAACTTGAGTCCACTGTCCCACCCGATGATTTAAGTTGGGCGGTGATCGAAGACTCTCTTTCTAAAAGAGATGTCCATCACCAGATTATTCAATCAGAGTATGAGATCGAAAATTTAAAATACAAAATCCTTCTGGACTCTCTCCACGACCCGGTTTGTATTTTTAATAAAGAAGAGATGATCCTCTACTCTAACCACGCTTTTAACAGCCTTTTCTCTCTTCCTGAACAGGCGACGAAATCAAGCCTGCTGGAAGTCACCAGAAACCTTTATTTCCAGGATTTCATTAAAAAATCTGTTGAAAGCTCTGAAGTTCAGAAGATCAACGAGTTTTCTTTTAACCCGATTCAGGACTCTTTTAAGAATTTTTTTGAGATCAAAGTATTTCCGTTAAAAAATATTCAAAACTACCTGATCATCATGCACGATGTGACGGAAAGAAAGATGGCCGATCAGATGCGCGAAGATTTCGTCGCTAACTTCTCTCACGAAGTGCGCACGCCGCTGACGATTCTTAACGGGCAGATGCAGGCCCTAAAATTAAACCTGGAAAAAAGGCCGGAGTTTAGCACTGAATTTAAACCGACCTTTGAAAAAATCGACAATAACTCCAGAAGACTCATTAACCTCTTTAACGATCTTTTGAGACTGACTTCTGTCGAAAAGAAAAAAGACCTGGAACGCGAAGAAGTCTCTTTGGAAATGCTGGCCGAAACACTGGCCGATGAAATTGCTCATAACTACCCAAATAAGAAGATTCATTTCTCTTTTGATTTTAAAGTTCCCACAGTCATGGTGGATTACAACCTCTTTGAACAGGTAATGATCAACCTGATTGATAACGCTATCAAGTACAGCAAAAATGAGGGAGAAGTTAAAATCAGTTCTTCTTCTCAAGAGAACTCGACAATGATTGAAATCAGTGACAATGGCGTGGGAATTCCAGAAGATCAGCATCACAGAATTTTTGAACGATTTTTTAGAGTGGATGCTTCCAGATCAAGTGAGATCGAAGGAACAGGACTTGGGCTTTCAATTGTTAAGCACATCATTCAAAAACACGACGGGAAAATCAAAGTCACTTCAAAACCTGGCAGTGGCACAACCTTTACGATTAACTTACCAGCTTCAAAATAGCCCCTGGAGCATCGTTAGAAATTTTTAACATTGAAAGGCTGGCACTTTGAGCAATCTGGGCCTGAAGCCTAATAGCAGCTTCTTTAGCGATGTCTGTGTCGCGGATCTTTGAATTACTTGCTGAAATATTTTCTCTTGAAACAAGCAGGTTCTGGACAACAGAGTTGATTCTATTTCCCATACTTCCTAATTGAGCACGGCTGGCACCGATTTGTGACATCATATTGTCGATCGCACTCAGTGATCTTTGGGCACCTTCTTTTGTTCTTAAATCAACATTGGCGATACCAAAGTTGTTTTGCGAGTCCATAACCTTACTCATGTCGTACTGGATTCTATCCAGCTCTGCTATCCCATCAACTCCAACCTGAAGATCGTAAGTGCTGCTTGCTCCACCCTTAATGATGTGGTTTCCGTTAAAACTTGTTGAAACTGTGATACGCTTTACTTCATTTTTTAATTGTTGGAATTCAGCATCGACAACTCTTCTTTCTGCCTCACCAACTGTATCGTTGGCCGCTTGCATCGCTAGTTCACGAAGGCGTGAACCCATTTGTTGCATAGTCGAAAGAGACCCTTCCGCTACTTGCATTAGAGAGATTGAATCGTTTGAGTTTCTTTCCGCCTGGTAGTTACTGCGGATTTTTGATTTCATGGTCTCAGAGATGGCCAGACCTGAAGGATCGACAGCTGATCTGACAATACGATCTCCAGAAGATAATTTACTATCTTCCAGGGCCTGCTCTTCAGAGTGTGCACGCACATATCTCTGAGCAGTCATCGAATTAATATTCGTTGATACTCGCATTACAAATTCATCCTTGAGGAACACTAACAGGCTTCAACCGTGAAACCTTGCGTATCCTATCGGAAATAAATTCCTAGAGCATTAATTGCCGGTAGAATTAAAAAAGACGAGCGTAACACTCAAGAAGTTTCTCATTCACCTTCTGGCGATGAAACTGCTGAACGAATTCATATCCCTTAGTAATCATTCTTTCCTGAAGGGCCACATCGTTTAAAACAAGAGTGATTTTCTCTGCTAAATCGGAGACGGATAGTGGATCAATATAGACAGAATCTGGTCCTGCACTCTCCGGAAAACATGAACCAAAGCTGGTGATGACTGGAGTTTTAGAAAAAAGTGCTTCAACAATCGGAAGACCAAAACCTTCAAAGTGAGAAGGAAAACAAAAGAGATCAGCAGACTGATAAAAAAGTGGAAGCTCATCAAAAGGGATGTTTGATAAAAAGCGCACGCGATGAGAGAGCTTAAGCTCCTCTACTTTCTGCTTACAAGCTTCAAGGTATTTTTTCCCGTTTCCAATCAATACTAAATCCTGTTCATACAAATGGCAGGTTTTGGCAAAAGCTTCAATCAGGTTGAGTTGATTTTTTCTTTCTTCAAAGGCCCCTACACATAAAATAAACGGGCGCTCGAAATGGTATTTTCTCATGAGCTCGCGCTTCTTTTCAAAAGGACGCTCTTCATAAAAAACCGGATCACAGCTTTGGTAATGAACTAAGATCTTTCTTTCATCAACACCCAAAAACTCAATCAGGTCTCGTTTTGTTTGCTCACAAATAGCTAAAACCATATCAGCGTTTTTGCTGGCGTAAGAAAATTTCTTTTTATATGTCACACGATCGATAAAGGGAAAGAATTCCGGATAGCGAAGAAAAATTAAATCGTGAATCGTAACGACTGATTTAAAAGGAAGTGCCCCCACTCCCACTGGAATTTCGTGAGAGAGCCCATGGTAAAGATCCAGTTGATCTTTTCTTAAATCTTTAATGATGGAAAAGGATCTCCACAGTGAAGGAATCTTTTGTTCGATTGTCCCTTGTGGTTCTCTTAAATGCAGGCGAGCGTTTTCATTTTCTTTAAGCCATTTGATCGCTCTTTGGTCTTTGACTGGAGGAGAATATAAAAAGACTTCTTCATTTGAATATTGAAGAAGACCTTCGAGAAGACCTCTGGAGTAATTGCCCAGCCCTCTGAAATTCTGAGTTGCTCTTTTTCCGTCAAAACCAAGACGCATGAATGTCCTAAATGTTAAAAGCCCAGGTTGAATTTTATACTAAAACTCACCGATCCAGCTAGGGCCATCGTGCTTTTAGGAACTGAATTAATGATAATCTTTGGCTGAAGTTTTATTTTCGGGTTATTTTTGATGATTTCCTTCCAATTAACTTTCTCGATTCTAAGATTCAGGCATCGACCATTGCACTCAAGCGGGTGAGTTTTTTTATCAAAGTACACTAATCGAGTCATGCCATTATCATCAACAGGAAGACCTGCGATAGGTTTATTTAACAGCGCATAGATTTCTACTTTTTCAATAAACTCTAAAGAGTCCTTCTTTTTTGCATTATCAATATGGGCCAGAAGAGAGTCCAGTCTGATCCAATCAATATAATCAAAATCAATGTCGCCTAGGGAGTCTAGGTCCACATCAATAGGGTCTAACTCCAGCTCGTGACCGCCCTTAGAAGAGATGGTTGTATTGGCGAGAACAAAAGCTATCGCCTGGAAGAGCTTGCCAAAAACCGGGAATTTACCGGCCCCACGAGCGTACTCATCTATCTGTGTGGAATCAATACGATATGAGAAATTAATAGGTTGGTCGTTACGGAGTTCATTAACCGTTACAGCGCTCACCATAGGCGTAAGCTTTTCCTTCCCACAAGATGTGAAAAGGACGAGAGAGGCCAGAATAAGGGTTAAAAACGCTGATTTTTTCATTTAGAGATTTATACCATGTGTACAAATTTTGTGGGGTGGTTTGTAGTTTTTTCATTCCCCTCAGAATCTTCCCCTCCCCGTCCTTTTTATGGCTAAAATTCGTTTAATTATGAAATCAATACTTCTAACCATTCTTGCCGTAGGAATGACAGGGCAAAACGCCTGGTCAGCTTCGTACGACACCCTTCCAAAAAACGTCAACACTGTCGTTTTTAAGCAGGTTATGGTTTCAAAGATTGAGTCTCAGTACGATGCTAAAGGCCAGCAAGAAACTCTGGACCTTAAAGAAGAATTTACTTCTAGCCGTCTGGAAGATGTGAGCTCTGTCATCAAATCATATTTCGAACAATTAAAGGCCATTTCCCCTGAAGCTTATTCTAATTTCTCATTAGGTGAATTCTCTGCAGACGTTGAGGCCAATGTAAATGCACAAGGTTTTGGATATGGTTTCGGTATCACAGATAGACTCACTGTCTATGCTTCAGTGCCGATGTATCATATCACTACTGATATTAAATTCCGTCAAAGCAAAGAAAGCAATATCGCTGCCGTTCAAGCAACCATTAGAAATGCTAATCCTGATTCAGCGATTGGAAAATTCGTAAAAGACTTAACTCTTCAATTGCCAAGCACCAACTCAGAACTGCTGCAGTCTCTGGTTGTAAACTACTACAAATATAAACCAATCGGAAAATGGGAAAAGGACGCTCTTGGAGATGCGGAAGTTGGATTCATCTATCGACTGACTGATTACTCTGACCGTGGGATGTCGATTTCCGCTGGTGCAGTTTTACCAACAGGTGAAGCTGATGATCCGGATTCACTGCAAGACGTTTCAACAGGAGACGGGCAGTACGATGCTTTTGTTGAAGCTGCGGCTGGAATTTCTTTTCTTGATAACACTATCCAGTTTGATATTAAAGGTCGCTACACATACCAGTTTGCTTCTGAAAAAGAAGTGAGATGGATTGATGATGTCGATATGCCTCTTTCTTCTCAAAAACAAACCGTTAATCAAAAATTGGGAAATAAGATTGATACAACTTTAACCCTGACTTATAACCCGACTTACTGGATGAACCTCAACAGTTCACTCATTCTTGGGCAAACTGAAGGGACTACTTATGCTAACGTTGCTGACCCAAAAGTAAGAAGAGCGCTGGAAGAAGATACTGGTAACGAAAGCCGCTGGGTAAGAGTTGGTGTTGGCTTCTCAACCATTGAAGCTTACAAGCGCAAGCAGTTTGAATTGCCTTTTGATATTGGTGTATCAGCTCAAAGACTTCTTAATGCTAAGAATACGGCCAGCTACGACCGCATTGATTTAGACTTAAAACTTTATTTCTAAGTCTGTCGAACTCTTAAAATTAACAAATAAAAATGCTTCGCATTTTTTCGACAGACTACTGAATGTAAGAGTAAAAAATCTTACCCTTCTCTTCGCTGACCAGTTTGTACGGATCGTCTTTAATTAGTAAACATCCATCCAGGTCAAAGAAATCCACTCCACCTGAAATGTTAAGTGCACTGGAAATCCCAAGGCTCGTTTCCACCATACACCCAAGCATGGTTTTAAGACCCAGCATCTTTGCTTGTCTTAATTGCTTCACGGCCTTTAAGTATCCGCCCGACTTCATCATCTTGATATTGACACCGTGGAAGCGCTCAACGTGATAACTGTTTACTTCTTCTTTCGTCACCGACTCATCGGCCATCAAAAAGACACTTGAATGTTTTTTTAGTTCAAGAGCTTCATCGTGCTCTTTACTTGGAAGCGGCTGCTCTAAGAACTCGATGCGTTTGATGTCCGGAAATTGCTCCAGGAATTTTAATGTTTCCTGTGCTGATTCAAAAGACTCGTTGGCATCAATGCGCAGAGGAACGTTTGTTAAACGCAGAACTTCTGCACAAAAGTCATGGGCGATTTCTCGGTTAACTTTTACTTTTAAAACAGAAAAACGCTGAAGGTTATTGTCTTTGATAAAACTTTCAATCTTTCCGATCTCCATAATAGGAATAGAAAAAGACGTCTTCACTGAACTCACTGTATTGCAGCCCATAAGTTGGGGAACTGTCTTACCTGACAAAATCGCTACATAATGAACGAAGCTCGATTCAATCCCGAACTTAAGTGACTGTGGAAGATCCGTTGTTTCTAAATAGGCCACCAGGCTTTCAATACCTGTGAAGTCTTGAGGCGCATTGTTTTTAAACTCTTCAAACTTCTCCAGAATCTGCTCTCTGGATTCACCGTACCTGACGTTAAAGGCCACTTCACCGAAAGCTTCGATAGAGCCGTTCTTAACTTTCACAATAAAGTTTCTCTTAATATCTGAGCTATTTCGTGAAATATTCCAGGTAAATTTTAAAGGGAGTTCAATTTCTTTTATCGACCAGCTAAACATTGCCTACTCTTTGGTAACTATTTTTATTAAATGCACGAATCTTTTTAATGATACTATAGTTTATGCCTCTTAATAAAGAAATTATCATTCGAGTCGTTCTTGGTGTCATCGTTCTTTTCATGTTTGTAAAGATCGTTCTTCCCGTCTTTTTTGAGGCCATAAAAAGAAAGATTCCTGGCCAGTATGAACCCGACAACGATATCGACAGTATGATCCGCAGGCAAAAAGAAAGACTGCGTGCTCAGTATGGCTTAGCAGAGAGATCAAACAATCATCACGAAACCTCTCACTCTTCACAGGAGAGCTCATCTCCTCTACCTCCACCGACAAAAGAAGTTGAAGCACTTTATAAAGAAACCCGCTGGGGCGGCGGCGATTTTTCTAAAAAAATCCAAAACGATATTACCCGTCACTACGGCTACACACTGGCCGAAAGTAAAGTGAACGCTTTTATCATGCTGGCCGAAAAAAGAAATTATGCCCGTTTCCTGACTGTGGATAACCAAAAAAATCCTGAGGCCATTAAAAACTATTTTTCTGTCCTGATGTTAGTGTTAATGATGATTGAAGAAATCAGAACTAAAGACTTAACTCTGATTGAACGAGTGGCCAAAAAGTGTCACGTCTCAACACATGAATTTATGCTGGCCTTACAGCTTAAGGTTCTTTTTACTATCAAATCCAAAGTAAAAGACGATCGCTTGTTTTCCGAGTCTCCTATTTTAGGACAATTCTCAGAAGAGACAATTAAAGAGGCTGTTGACTTAATTATTACCAAAGAGGCCAACATGTGGGCCAAAAACCCTTCACTCTTTTTTGAAGAGATGTCGCTCTTTTTAAGTTATGCCGACATCATGACTCCATTGCCAAAACTGCAGCACAAAAAAGATCTAGAGACGGCTTATGCCATTTTAAAAATAGATGAAGACTCTGAACTTGAAGACATCAAAAAAACTTATAAAAAAATCGCCATGGCCCGCCATCCGGACAAGATCGGACAGATGAATCTGCCGAAGGAGCTGGAAAAAAAGGCCCTGAGCAAATTCAATCATATCCAAGAAGCCTATGATTTGATTCTTACCAGCAGGAAGAAATAATGTTTGCGAAAAAAGAAAAAATCATCAATGAAATTAAAAACGCCTTGATTGATATCATCAGCGAAACCAACGGGATCACCATTAGCGACACTTTAGAGCTTCTGGCCTATCACCCGGAATTAAAGTGTAACCCGCTTGTAGAGAAGTCTCTGCAAGAGTTTAGAAAACTCATTGCCGGCTTTCATAACAATGAAGTGGACATTTCAACTATCCTCTCACATCCCTTCTCTGAAGCTTTTTTTGGCTTCTTTAAGGAATTCCCTCTCTCTTACCATGAAGAGCATATCCATTTAACCGGATCCCTTTCTGCGGAATTTATCTACCCGAGACTCAAAAAACTCCTCGATGGGCCGGATAAAAAACTCTATGAAGATAAAATCAAACAAGTCTACGGTGAAGACTCTATCCCTGTTACTTCTGTTGGTGATGTAGACCGCCTAATCAGGCTTAAAGAAGGCGAACAGTTTAAGACTTACCTCAAGATCCTTTATCTTTCAAAACTAATCCTGACAACGAAAGAGGCCCACGTTGAAGCCGCTTATCATATGGCCTCAGAGCTTTATGATAAATATAACGTTGGAAAAATCAGGCTAAAGTTCACACTTTCTCGCAGCACGGGAATCAGCGATGAACAAATCCCAGGTCTTGAAAACCTGACTGAAGATGATGTTGTCCTTGGACTTTATGAAGGCTTCATGAAGTTTAAGGCCGAAAAACCATTTTTTAATTTCATCCTCTCTCCTAGTTTTAGAAAAGAAAGTAACTTCTTTGACCAGAATTCTTACGACTCTAAAAAAGAACATTTTGACGAACAAGTTGTGAGCATTCTCGACATCTTAAAAAAATACCCTTTCTTAAAAGAAGTTTTAAGTGAAGTCGACACTGTAGGAGATGAGCGAGAACTTTATAGAAAAAAACATTTCATGGAAATGAAATCAGGTCTTAGAAGACTTCAGTACCAAGGCTTCAGGATCAGATCCCACCATGGAGAAACATGGAAAATTTTAAGACTGGGAGTTCAGGCAGTCGACAATGCTTTAAACATCTGGCACATCGATACACTTGAGCACGGTTTAAGTTTAGGGATCAACCCGAATTACTACTTCCATAGACTCTTCCAAAGAATCATGGAAATGAATCAGAATCAAAAGCCTCTTGACCCCAAGAGTTTTGAATACGATGAAATCATGGACATGGAATGGCAGGATGAAGAAGTCCGCGACAAAATCGTCAAAGGTGAAAAGCTCACACAAAAAGAGCAGATCAAATTCTTAAAAACAAAATTCCACACGGCCAGAGAAATCGAGCATTACCAGCACGATGTTTTAAACCGCATGATCAATAAAAAAGTATCGTTAGTTGCGCTTCCCTCTTCCAACTTAAAACTAACTGGTGCCTTCCCTGATTATAAAGACCACCCATTTTCATGGTGGGAGAAAAAAGGCGTATCACTGGGGATTGGAACAGATAACTACATCACCCTTTCAACCAACTATATCCAGGAACTCTTGATCCTGCTTTACTCAAACCCAACGAGTTTAAAAATTACAAAGCTTCTTATGGTTGCCACTAAAGAAACCAGAAGACCGTATATCAGTCATTTGTTGTGGGAAATGAGAAAGACTATCCGCGGGTCAGAAGGCGCGCTTCATCAGCGACCTTCTCAGGAGTAATCTCCACCATACAGCGCTGGTAGACTTGTTGAGAGCAGCTTCCACGTCCGTCTTTTGTGCACGGTCTGCAGGGAAGATCAATTTCTAACGTTTTGATTTGTGGGCCGGTTGTAAAACCAAATGCAGTCGGGCCCATTAATGAAAGTGCTTTAATCCCTAAAACATCTGCTACGTGCAAAAGCCCGGTGTCTGCTGAAATTACCAATTCAGAGCGCGAAATAAGAGCACAGCTTTCCACTAATGATAATTTTCCAGCAAGGTTTTCGACTCTTTCTGGCGCGACCTTTTTTAAGTCTTCACAGAAATGATCTTCTTTTCCACCCAAGACAACAAAGTCTGCTTCGGGCATGACTTGAATTAGTTTTTTCCAGTGATCCAAAGGCCATCTCTTCATTTCCCATGCCGCTGAAGGAACCAGTACAATGCTTTTTTTACCTTGGATATAAGGAGAAACTTTTTCTAGGGCCTGAGGGTTAAAATCCCACGTCACTAGTTTTGGGTCTGTATGAGGAGTGATCCCCCACTTAATTAAAGGAGCTTCGTATGAATGAATTCCTTTAAACGGTTTGGGAAACAAATTGATTCTAAAAGTAAAAAGCAGAATGCGCTTCAAGCGATCTTTTGATCTCGTCACCCAGTAAGGCGAAGGAAAGGTCGATCGCAAAATAAATGAAAGAACAGATGAGCGAAGATTGTTGTGAGCATCGTAGACGCAGTCATAACTTTCTTTTCGCAACTTAAATCCCAATTCAATAAGCCCTTTAAATCCTGCTTTCTTATTAAATGACCACACGTGATTGATGTCGTGGTTAAGTTTTACCAGGTAATCAAAATCACTTCGCGTCACCCAATCAATCTTGGCGTCAGGAAATTTCTGACGAATTAATTCAACAACTGACGAGCATTGAACAATGTCACCAAAGCTGGAAAAGCGAATAATTAGAACTTTCTTTATTTTCATTCTCCTATGATAATAAACTAGATTACTCATATTGGAAAACGATATTGGAAACACGAAAACCCATGGCCTTTACATTAAAAAACCTCGCTTCACTGATTTCAGTGGCCATCCAACACAAGGCCAGTGACATTCACATCAGAACGGACGAAGTCCCATGTTTAAGAATCCGAGGGGAACTCATCCCGGTTCAAACAAAAATATTTACCCCTAACGACGTCAAAGACATCGTTAAAATCCTGGTCTCTGATCAGAATATCGATAATCACTTTAGTGCCAAGGCCGAACTAGACGGGGCGTTTGCTATCCCTGACTTGTGTCGTCTGCGCTACAACATCTTCAGTTATTTTGGAAATATTGGGATCGTTCTTCGTGTTATCAACACTAAAGTTCCCAACCTCACTGAACTGGATATGCCAAGAACACTGGGAAGAATCGCTCTTCAAAAACGCGGCCTAATCCTGGTAACTGGTGCCACTGGTTCCGGAAAAAGTACCACTCTGGCGGCAATGATTGATCATATCAATGAAAACCGCGCCTCTCACATCGTGACGATTGAAGACCCGATTGAATATATGCACCCTCAGAAAAAGGCCCGCATCTCCCAGCGTGAAGTGGGACGCGACACTGAGGACTTCGCTTCAGGCCTAAGGGCAGCTTTAAGACAGGACCCTGACGTTATCTCAATTGGAGAAATGCGCGACCCTATTACCGCTAATATCGCTTTAAAAGCTGCGGAAACAGGACACATCGTCTTCTCTACTCTCCATACTACAAACACTGTGACAACTATTGGCCGAATCATTTCCATGTTTCCAACTCACGAGCAACCAGAAGTGAGAAAGAGACTTGCCGAAAACCTCTACGCTATCATCGGACAGCGCATGCTTCCCGGGGTTAACGGACGCGTAGTCATTGCTCAAGAAATCATGGTGACTTCACCTGGTATCCGCGATTGTATCAGTGGCAAAGACGATTTAAACCGCATCCCGCACATTATCTCTCAGGGACAAGGAAAATCGACAAACGGCGGGCAGACTTTCGATCAGCATATCATGTTCCTTTACCAGAAAGGATTCATTGAAAAAGAAGTGGCGCTGGATGCAGTTTCATCACAGGCGGACTTCATTCAAAAGTTGATTGTGGAATAGAGCTAGTCGCGAATAATAAACGTCCCCGAAATTTTATCGTGAAGCGATTTCTTCTTTTTATCAAAGAACGGCAGCACAAACCCAACGACGCAGGCAATGCTTAAAGGCTTCCAGATAAGCTCACGGCAAAACGCTTGAGAGATCGAAAGCGTGTATTTCTCGTCCCCTCTGATTCTCTGTTTGGTCAATTTTTTTCCAAGGCTTGAATTAAAAAAGGCCGCAGGAATCACCACTGCAAGAATTAAAGCAAAACCAAGGCTTGCAACGAGAACTACTTTTAATAAAGCGGCCTCGCCAAACATAAACTGCAACTTATATTTATCCAGAAAATAATTGATAATTTTGACTTCAACTGGAGAGAGCTTCAAGATCAGTTTATAGAGCCCAAATAAAAAAACGGCATCTATCGCCAGACCCAGGCCGCGCTGGATAGGAGAAGAGAAATCGTAAAAGTCCTCTTCATCTTTGGCCTTATCGTTTTTAGAAAGTTCCTGGTAGTGCTCTGTGCGGGTTTTGGTTTTGACACTTGGTTCATCCAGAATAAGTTTTTCACCATGGACGGGTTTTTTAACAATGCTTGTGCGCCCTTCAGGCATACAAGTGGAACCAAGTTTTGTGCTCGAACTGCCCTTCTTATCACTCATTAAAAGCTTCCTTTCTCTTAATTCGCAAAAATCTTATAAATCGTTAATTCGTTTTACAATGTTGTCCAAGTCTTTCTGCGCCTTATCGCACTCCGCCTTCCACTCATCATGAGCAAGGGACTTGTCCAGGTTCAGAAGCAGTTTTCCTAATTTCCCAGAGGCAGCGTTGAACTCCTTAAGGAGTTCAACGGCCAGGGTTTCGTCATCGAGATTTTCTAATTTTTCTAAAATAGCATTTACTTCGCGATTATCTAGCATAATTTTACTTTGAAGAAACTGTACTCTTTACTCTTAGTGACTTCACGATGTCTCCAGCGATCATCACACCTTCTTCTAAAACAACATCTTGTCTTAGAGTCTTAACCCACTCTTCTTTTCTTTGCTCAAAGTCCTTTGACCATTTTTTCATATCGCCCGGACGGATGTTTTCGTGAGCTTTTAGTGAGTCTTCAAAATTTGTTACAAGTAAGTTTTTGTTTTCCTCTTCAAGCTTAAGCTCTTCGGCCATTTTCTTGTTGGCCACTTCTTCTTCCTGAACTTTTTTCAGGTTAAGAGAAACGATTGTCTCTTTCTTTTTCTTGTTTAAGTAATCAACATTGCGGTTGATCTTAGCAAAACGAGGATTAGCTTTTACTCTTGCAGCACTTTTCGATTTTAGGTCTGGAAGGTTATAAGAAAACTTCGTCCATTTTGTAAATGGCTTTGCCTGAATCTGATCCCATGGAAGTGAATACTCCAGGTCTTTTTCACGGCTTTCTACGTAACTGAAAATATCCGGAAGAATCAAATCTGGTGTAATTCCTTTATACTGAGTCGAAGCTCCTGTTACACGGTAGAACTTCTGGATTGTTACTTTAAGGGCACCCATTGTCTCACCAAAAATTGAAACTAATGGCCCACGGTTTAAATCTAAAACAGCTTGAACAGTTCCTTTTCCGTGAGAGTAATCCCCACCAACAATAACCGCACGTCCGTAATCCTGCATAGCTCCCGCTAGAATTTCTGAAGCTGAAGCTGAGAAACGGTTTTGAAGAACAACTAACGGTCCATCGTAACTTACACTTGGGTCATCATCTTCCAGAACTTCAATTTGCCCCATGTGGTTTTTAACTTGTACGATCGGTCCTTTTTCCAGGAATAGTCCTGACATTAAACGAGCATCTTCTAAAGCTCCCCCTCCATTGTTTCTTAGGTCAAGGATGATGGCGTCTACTTTAGCTTTTTTAAGTCTTTCAATTTCTTTTCTTACGTCATCTGTACAGTTGATCTTTGCATTTTCAAAGTCACGGTAGAATTTTGGAAGCTGGATATAACCAACTTTTACGTCAGTGTCTTTCATTTGAATCACTGAAGATTTTGCAAATGAAGCAGCTACTTCAATTTCATCGCGGATGATTGAAATGATCTTTCTTGTCCCGTCTACTTTCTTAATTGTCAGACGAACTTCAGTTCCTTTTTTACCACGAATATAGCGAACAGCATCGTCCACTTTCATATCTGTCAGGTCTACACTTTCTTTATTTCCTTGAGCAACTGAAAGAATAATATCGTCTGCTTCAAGTTCTTTGCCTCTCCAAGCTGGTCCACCAGGAACGATCTGAACAACCTTAATGAACGATCCATCTTCTTGAAGAACGGCACCGATTCCTTCAAGTTTCCCTGTGATATCGATATCGAAGTCTTCTTTCTTCTTTGCTGGAAGGTAGTTTGTGTGTGGGTCAAAAACTGCTGAGATTGAGTTATAGAAGTTATCCAGTTGATCGTCTCTGTCTAGAGCAGCTAGACGCTCAAAAATTTTCTGGAATCTTTTAGAAACTGATTCGTGCGCCTTTGCTCTCATTTCAGCATCTGTTAGTTTCTTTTCTGCTTTCATTTTCTTAACTGGCTTAGTTGAGGCCTTCGCTCCTTTTGGAGTTGGCTTTTCTGTTTGCTCGTCAATTAATGAAAGGTATTTGTTAAGAGTCGCTTGTTTAAAAACAATTTCCCAATTAGCTTTTAATTTTGATTCATCGTTAACCCAGTCTCTTTTCTCCGGGTCTAGTTCCAGCGTCTCACTTCCGTTAAAATCAAATTGTTTCTTGAACACTTCTTTTCTTAGTGCTTCTGCAAGAGCAATTCTCTTCTTTAAAACAGCACCCGCTTTTTCAATTAAAACGTAGTCGCCACTTACCATCTCATCGTCCATCTGGAACTGATAAGCTTCAAGCTCTTTAATATCCCCTTTTGTCAGGAATTGTTTTGAACCATCAATCTTTTTTAAATATTGCTGGAAAGCTTTTTGAGAAACTTCGTCATTAATTTTGATTCCACGGTAGTGGTATGTTTCAAGTGCATTTTTAAGAATGTTACCGATGAGCTTTTCGCGCCTCGGATCTCTTGGATCTTTCGCCTGCGAGAACGCGTTAAAAGAAAGTAAAAGCACCAATGCGAGACACAGACGTTTCATTTTTTCTCCAAGATTGTATAGGACCTAAAGTCTATCAATCAATGATACCCCAACTTATAGAGGAGGAGTCAAAAGAAAAAATTGCTCGGTAGGCCTGTGTCTGGGCCTACCGAGAGTATCCGATCTTAGATGTTAACTATTTTTCTTCAAGAACCTGAGCAGCTTTCTGTAACCAACCAAGGTTGTTTCTTGTGATATCAACCATTGTGTTCGAGTATGCCACGTCGGCCTGTGTTGGCATGTTTTCCGTACACATTTTTGAAACGCTGTCAGCTTCGAAGATGTTGATGTCAAAAGACTTACCAGGTAAACCAAACAGGTAGTTTGGAACTCGGCTAGATAGCACTCTTAGAGGGTCCGTCCACTCTGTGTTTAACTCAGAAGTTGATAAATACCCTGCTCCTGTACCATTGCTATGTGTTCCAATGATAGTCGCTCTTTTTGACGACTTTAGTAGGAAAGACATTTTGTCACACGCACTAATACAGTCGGCCGTTACCAGGGCCACAATCTTATTACTGAAGCCTTTTACTTTGGCATCAAATGGAGTCGGGTCAGAAGCGTACATTGGCGAATAATCCAGACGGTTGTCAATCGCATCTTCAAACATGGCGTTGAACTCATCTCCTGTCAGGATTGTGTTTTCGTTTTCAGCGTTAACCATTTGGTGCATAAATGGTTCTTGTAGCTGACGCATATAGTGAGTGATTCTCATCCCTGAAGTAGCTCCCGGGTACACCACTCCTTCTTCGGCCAGCATTGATAAAACAGCTGATGGGAAATTACCGTTACCACCACCGTTTGAACGAAGGTCAAAAATAAGTGGCAGTTCATTTTCTTTTAATTCGATAATAAAGTTTCTAATCGTATCTAGGAAAGACTGAGTTGTGTTTCCTGACTTAAAATTTTTCGTCGCAAAGGTCATAAGTTGCATGTACCCGTACGTCTTTCCTTTATTGATATAATAACCTGTTCTAAGCCCTACACTTCCACCATCATCAGTGTACTCTGTCAGACCTTTAATATTGCTCTGGATTTTTCTTACTGAATAACCTTCAAAGGCCAGACCAGAATCAGTCCACTTATTTGTTGCTCTATCAAATGAAATTCCAATCGCAGCAGTGTCTGATGGAATGTTAAAGAGTTTCATAAAGGCACGAGCATCAGGTCTTACTGTCTCTTGAGTCGGGTTATTAACGAATACTGGAAGTTTTAAGAATCCTGCACTCTTTAATCTAATGTTGATATAGTTTTTCTTTTCATATTTAAAATTTCTAAGTGTTAATGAACGCACAGCTTGTGAGTCTCTGAACTCATCCGAACTTCCGGCGATGTAAGCTTTTAGTTCTTTAACTTTATCTTCAACAGACACTCCGTCGATAGAGAGAACTTCATCACCCACTCTCAGACCTGATAAATCAGCTCCAGAAAGTTTCTGAACCATTGAAATAAACTTTGGCTCAATCGATCCGATAACCACTTTTCCTTGAACTCTAAAAAGTCTGATACCGTTATAGATGAATGGTCTTGAGATTGTTTCGTTAATACCAAAGTGAGTATCTTCAAACTTAGCAACTAAAAGCTGCATTCTATCCAGGAAATCCATATTCGCTACGGCCTGAAGCTCAGCAATCTTATCTTTTAAAACCGGGTCTTTTCTATCAGCAGCTGAAAGCGTAATTGAGCCCGCAGCTTCTTCGGCAGCGATCGCTTCTGCTTTTACTTTTTTAAAGTCTAGTCCGATTCTTTCTGCTTTAAGTGGCAGAAGGGCGTATTCAAGTTCAACTGTCTTTAGGAAGCTATTAACAATTAAAAGTCTGTCTTCTGTATCAAGGTAAGTGAACTTCACACCTGAATAAACATCTTTAACTGCAGCTGACTGGATCTTTCCAGGATTAAATAAATCCATCAATCCGGCCTGTGCAGGCGCCGCTGATAAAAACGAAGTCATAAGTAAAACTGACAATGCTGATGTCTTAAACATGGTGTCTCCTTTGGGTCCAGTGAATGCTTGATTCTAACTTTTTAAGGAAGACCTATGGGGGAAAGAGAAATTCTTACAGGATAAATAAAAAAGGGGGTGTCTAAACATTAGACACCCCCTTCTCATTTCCAGCTAGTTAAAGCTGTTTTGGCTACTTTAAATTACGTAGTACGTACTGAAGGATACCGCCGTTTGTGATGTAGTTTAATTCATCAGCAGTGTCCACACGTGAAGTAAGCATTGTTTTAACCACTTCGCCGTTAGCTCTTGTGATTGTCATTTCATACTTCATACCTGGTCTAAACTCTCCTTGTGGGTTTAGAGAGATTGTCTCGTTACCTACCAGGCCAAGAGTTTTTCTATCTGTCCCCGCTTCAAATACCAGCGGAAGAACGCCCATACCAATCAGGTTAGATCTGTGGATACGTTCAAAAGATTCTGTCACTACTGCTTTTACACCTTGAAGGAATGTTCCTTTAGCTGCCCAGTCACGTGAAGATCCTGTTCCGTATTCTTTACCAGCGATAACCACAAGTGGAGTTTTTGTTTCGATGTACTTCATTGCTGCATCGTAAATCGGCATCACTTCACCATTTGGTACGTATTTTGTTACGCCACCTTCAGTTCCTGGTGCTGTCTCGTTTTTAATACGGATGTTAGCAAATGTTCCTCTCATCATTACTTCATGGTTACCACGACGTGATCCATAAGAGTTGAAGTCAGCAACTGATACACCTTTTTCAGTTAAGTAAGCCCCTGCTGGAGAAGCTTTTTTGATGTTACCAGCTGGAGAAATGTGGTCAGTCGTAATCGAGTCACCAAAAAGTGCCAGGATGCGAGCGTTATCAACTTTAATTGTGTTGATTTTTCCACCAGTGATGTCTTCAAAGAAAGTTGGGTTTCTGATGTAAGTTGAATCTGGTTCCCAAGAGAAGAAATCTCCTTCTGTCGTCTTGATTGCTTGCCAGTGAGCGTCCCCTTCAAAAACGTTTTCATAACGCTTCTTGAACATTGCACTTGTAAGTTTTCCGTTAAGGATAGTGTTGATTTCTTCGTGAGAAGGCCAGATGTCTTTTAGGTAAACATCTTGTCCATTAGCACCTTTTCCGATTGGATCTTTTGAGATGTTAATGTTGATGTTACCAGCAAGAGCGTAAGCGATAACTAGCGGAGGTGAAGCCAGGTAGTTAGCTTTTACGTCTGGGTTGATACGACCTTCGAAGTTTCTGTTACCAGAAAGAACTGACGTCACAACCAGGTTGTTTGTGTTAACTGACTTAGAGATATTTTCTGGAAGTGGTCCAGAGTTCCCGATACAAGACATACATCCGTATCCTGTCAGTGTGAATCCTAATTCATCAAGAGATTGTTGAAGTCCAGACTCAACAAGGTAGTCTGTTACAACTTTAGACCCAGGAGAAAGAGCTGTTTTAACCCATGGCTGAGACTTAAGCCCTAGAGCTCTTGCTTTTTTCGCCACAAGACCAGCAGCAATCATAACTGATGGGTTTGAAGTGTTCGTGCATGATGTGATTGTAGCGATTGCTACAGCACCATGCTTAAGTTTATAGTCTGCGCCTTCAACTGCGTATTCGTTGTTCACTTGAGCTGGATCAACTTTGAAAGCACCAACAAGTTCTTTTCCGAATGCATCGCTAGCAGCTGTAAGCTCGATCTTATCTTGAGGACGTTTTGGTCCAGATAGAGAAGCTACTACTTTTGAAAGGTCTAGCTCAAGAGTTGAAGTGAACACTGGATCAGCGTCACCTTCATGTAGCCATAGGCCTTGCTCTTTTGCGTAGGCTTCAACTAGAGCTACCTGGTCAGCAGATCTTCCAGTGAATTTTAAATAATCAATTGTCTTTTCGTCGATTGGGAAGAATCCACATGTCGCTCCGTATTCCGGTGCCATGTTGGCGATTGTTGCTCTGTCTGCAAGAGTGAGAGCTTTTACTCCCGGCCCGTAGAATTCAACGAACTTCTCTACTACACCGTGCTTACGCAACATTTGAGTGACAGTTAAAACGATATCTGTCGCAGTGATGCCTTCGTTGATTTTTCCTGTTAGCTTGAAACCAACAACTTCTGGAACAGTCATTGTGACTGATTGTCCAAGCATTGCCGCTTCAGCTTCAATACCACCAACACCCCATCCTAGAACGGCAAGACCGTTAATCATAGTTGTGTGTGAGTCTGTCCCAACACATGTATCTGGGTATGCTGTTGTTTCACCATTTTCAGTTTTAGTCCAAACACCTTGAGCAAGGTATTCAAGGTTAACCTGGTGACAGATCCCTGTTCCTGGAGGAACTACGCGGAAGTTTTTAAATGCTTTTTGTCCCCATTTAAGGAATGTATAGCGCTCTTTGTTTCTTTCGTATTCAAGAGCAACGTTTTTATCAAATGAATCAGATTTCCCGAAGAAATCTACTGCTACCGAGTGATCGATAACTAAATCTACTGGAATAAGTGGGTTGATCTTTTTTGGATCTCCACCAATTTTTTTCATCGCTTCTCTCATCGCTGCTAAATCGACAACTGCTGGAACTCCAGTAAAGTCTTGCATTAAAACGCGCGCAGGATAGTAAGCAATTTCGCGGTCAGATTTTTGAGTTTTTGCCCACTCGTTGATCGCTTTTGCGTCTTCGAATGTAACGTCTTTGCCGTTTTCATGGCGAAGTAAGTTCTCTAATAAAACTTTTAGTGACTTTGGAAGTTTGTCGATGTCTGTTAGACCTAAGTTTTTTGCTTCTTTCAGTGAATAGTAAGCGTAGTTCTTAGAACCAACCTGTAGTGTTTTTTTCACCTTGCTCATGGTGTCTCCTTTGTGTGAGATTAAATGTTTTGTAGGCCTAGTATAATCTTTATAAAAAAGCTCGTCACGAGGGAATTTCCCTCCATTATGAGAAATTCCATGTGTTTGCTGTCTCGAACTCATTCTAGCGTCATTATATACAAGAAAAAATTGAATAAATTGAATAAAATATAGTAGAATTAGGAATATGTTAGACGGAATTGAAGCCCTTATTGCCCTGGAAAAACACGAAACTGTCAGTCAGGCAGCTTTGGCACTGCGATTGACTCAGTCTGCAGTGAGTAAAAGGATCCATGCCCTACAAGTTGAGTTGGATATGAAACTAGTTGAGCCCGATGGCAGACGTCTTAAGCTCACACCGGAAGCGCTGCAATTTTTGAGTAAGGCAAAGCCACTTTTATTAGAACTTAAAAATCTCTCCATCGCACCAGAAACTAAAAGCTCCCACATTTCTCAATTCTCTCTGGCGCTCTCCGACTCTATCGCTGGAAGTTTTGGACCAAAAGTTATTAATCAAACTTTGCGCTCTTTTAAAAATCTCCGTCTCGATATCCACGTCCACCGAAGTTTGATGCTTTTAGAAAACGTGACACTTGGAAAATACCAATTGGGAATCTGTACTTCAAACGATATGCGAAAAGACCTGGCCAGTTTTCATTTAGTCGATGAACCTCTGGCACTGTTACATGCAGAAAATAAAAATAAGCCCAATAAAAATCTTCCGCTTATTACGATTGAAGAAAACTCAGCTACCTGGAAGAGTATTGGACCTACAGTCAAAAAAGAGTACCCGCACCTCTTTTCTAATTCGGTCATTTACGTTGAGTCTTTCCTCGCTGTCTATCAAATGGCCAAAGTTGGCCTGGGCAACGGGCTTATTCCCCTTGGCCTTTGTAAAGAACTTCATATAAAAAAGAATCATTATAAAACACTCAAAGTGAACCGTCCCATTTCGCTGGTGACCAGAAAAACCATCGCTCAACTGGAAATTTTCACGCCGTTTTATAACGAATTAAAAACTAACATTACTGAGTATTTCGACGATATAGACTCATGAAGAAAATCACGTATCTTTTATTAGGCCATCTAAGCCTCGCTCTGGGAATTATCGGTGCCTTTTTGCCGGTTCTTCCGACGACGCCTTTTTTACTCTTGGCCGCTTTCTTCTATTCTAAATCGAGTGCGCGTTTACACATGTGGATGCTCGAGCATAAATACTTAGGTCCTCCCCTAAAAGACTGGCAGCAAAGTGGAGTCATTGGCATCAAGGCAAAATGGCTGGCAACAATCATGATTCTACTTGTGATTGGCTGGCGTTTCCCAAAACTTAATATTGACCTATGGATAAAGATCCTGGCCTCTTCTGTTCTTTTGGCCGTGCTGGTTTTTATCTGGAGTCGTCCTTCGAAGGCAAAATAATGAAAATCTTCCTTGTTCTTTATTTCATCTTTTTTATTCTCTTCTGTTTAGTTCTGCCGACAGTTCGTGTCTGGAGACAACAAAAGATTTTGGCCATCACGTTTAAAAATACTGACAGTGCCCACGACTATATTGGGAAACTTTTTAAAGTTGTTATCCTCGCTGCAGGATTCCCAGCGCTTCTTTATCTTTTTAATGAAGAGAGACTTCCAAGACTTATTCCCCTGGATCTTCCGCCAAGCGTATTTTATTTGGGGCTGATCATTATGGCCGTCTCACTTCTTTGGGTGATGGTTGCTCAAATGCAAATGGCCAATTCCTGGAGAATTGGAATTGATTACGAAAAAAAGACGGAGCTCGTTCACGAGGGCTTCTTTAATTACTCACGCAACCCGATTTATTTGGGAATGCATGGGAGTCTTTTAGGTTTTTTTATGGTCCTTCCTAACGTCTGGTCGCTTGTAGTGTTTTTAATCGCCCACATCTTAATGCAAATCCAAACGCGTTTAGAAGAAGAGTACTTAGAAAAAATGCATGGGGCTTCTTACGCCGAATACAAAAATAAAGTCAGACGCTGGCTCTAGATTATTTACAGTCGGTAATCTTTAATCCCATTGGATCAAAGGTCACCTTCACTGGTTTTTTACTTTTTAGTGAGCCTTGCAGGCACGAAAAGTCTTTATCATCAGCTTTATAAACCCCGGCCTGGTTTAAAAAATCGACATCGTAAACTTTTTTGGTGTCGTTGTATTTTAATCTTGTGGTCACAAAATCTTTTGTCAGTGTCATCGCCTGAACGTTTGCCGCAAATAGAAAGCAAAAAAGAGTTGTTAGTTTCATTATTTACCTCTACTCGCTAAAACTTCAGAAAATTCTTTTAAGACCTGAGTCGCATGCCCCATTTTTTGCTCTTCTGTAATGGGCATATCCATTGGCGCAAAGGGCTCACTTGATGAGATCGCCACAACTGTGCGATCAAAACTTCCACCGTTTAAAGGAAAAGGATAAGTCGTTTTCATGATCGGACCTTTATAACCTCTGTCCATTTTGGCAACCCATTGATCAACAGTCACGGCCTTCTCAGTTAACGAAGGATCGATAACATATTTTTCAATTGTCCCATCTTTCTTTTTAACTTCGACAACTGGGGCAACGTGATAGTTCCACTCAATATCTGTCCCAGGAACTTTTAAATCCCCTTTAATCCAGACTTTTTGAGCGGCAATTCCCATTTGCTCAAATCGGCGAGACATGATGTGTGCGCGAGCGTAACAACCATCGTATTTGTAGCCAAAAGGAATATCTTTCATATTCTTGGCGTCAGTGAAAAGTTTTTGCACTTCTTCTTCTGTTAAATACTTTGTGACAGGTTTTGGAATCGAGATGTCTTTTAAGTGATCAAAGTTTTGAATAACGCTGTTATCGATAATTTTCCCTTGGTATAAGCATCCAAGAGATTGCCCTTTTTTCTTATCGACGTAATAAGAGCTAATGCTCCCGTCAACCATTTTTAAGTATTCCACCAGCTCGGCTTCAGAGAGATGATCTCTCATCTCTTTTCCAATTTTCTTTTGCAGAGAAAAGAGGTCTTTAATGTCGTTGCTACTGCAAAGCCCTTCAGCATCGGCCGTAAAATTATTTTCACTCAGGTTTGTCAGGTAGTTAAAACTCGACTTACTCGCTTCATACTTTGAAGGAACCATTAAAGAGGGATCAATATCCGCTTTTAAAAGACGTGGATCATAAAGCTCTTCATCCCCTGCGCTCTTTTCTTCTGCTAAATAAGTCACTCCATCTTTTCCAGTGGCCTTAAAGTCGCCGACCACTAGCTGGGCCTGGCCTTCTTTCATCTTTAAGACAGAAGGACCTTGGAAAGAATTTTCTGTTGGCAGGAAGGCCAGGACTTTTTCATCCGATCCAGGCTTTTGGCATGAGTAATACTCACATTTCACGTTGCCGTATAATTCATCAAGTTTTGTTTCTGCTTGAGAGAGTTTTCTCGTCTCCCCCATGCGGCACTGGTAAGCTTCCTTCTCATTTCCAATCGTCAGGTTAAGTTCTTTTTCCCCACCCTTATTGTTTTTTAAGTATTCTTTTGCATCCGCTACCAGCTCTTGCGCCAGAGGATGCTTCACGCCTTTAAGCGATGAGATCACAGCTTTAGTGTCGCTGATTCTTTTGGCCTTTGAATCAGGAGCTTTTGATCTTAAGTAATCAGATGCTTCAAACAAAACACGCGTTCCATCTGAAACTTTATCGACTAATTTAACAATGGGATATTTACTGCCACTTTTAGTAACTGCAGAAAATCCATACCCCGTATCGACGACCAGAATTTTTTCAGCGTCTTTCTGGCAAACAAAAACACCTGCTGAATCTTTCGGACAATCAAGTGCTCGTCCTTCGATTTCAATTGTCGCTCCATGAACAACGGCATTCAAAACGAAATAACAAATGACAAACAAACCGGCGCAAAGCTTTCTCATTTTTTCTTCCTAAAAAAGGGACTGGAATTAACCCAGGTAGCTTGAAATGGTAAACTTCTTTCCCTGGAAAAAGACGTGACTTTTCCCGCAGAAAGAGAGTTGATCCTTCTCAATAATGATACCTCCCCCGTCTGCACAGGCATATAGAGGTAAATTTGACTTCTTAGAATGGTGTTTTAATTCGGCATCGTAGCGCTTGGAGTTTTTATAGTGAGGAAAAAACTCAAAGTTGACCAGTCTCATGGCCGAGAGGTTCTTCATGTCCCAAGGGTTCTCATCGCGGTCAAAATGCGGGAAACTCGCCGTATGCACGTGTGGAGTCAAGACAATGGCCCCGGCCGAAAGACCGCAAAGCACTCCCCCTCTCTTGAGAAACTTCTTAAAATGGCCGAACATTTTGTTCTTCTTTAAATGCTTTAAAAAATAAAAAGTGTTTCCTCCACCTAAAAAGATCAGGTCACTTTTTAAAACTTCATTCAAAAGAGTTTTAGTAAAAGGTGTATCCACGCAAAAGTGGATAAAACGCTGAACGCCGAGCTTTGAGAACTCTTCAACAAAGAACTTAAAGTCTTCTTCGGCATCGTATGAGCTTGAAGGAATAAATGTCAGTTTAGGAACATCAGCACCAGTGAGTTCGAGGGCGCGCTTATTAAGGAATTGGTTTTCCTTTTCGCCGCCTCCGGAATAGAGAACTATTTTCATATTCCGTCTCTAAACTCTCGTACGATCTGTAGCATGCCTTTTACCAGGCGCGATTGTTCTTTTTCACTTTCAAAGTTAGAAGGCTTTCTGTCTTTATCCGGATTCAGGTTCTGATAGTCAGTGAATTCTTTTAAAATTCCCTGGATCTCTTCTGCTCCCAGCTTCGGACGTTGGTTCATCACTTTTTGAACGATGGTTGTAATCGAATCTCCAGTCACGCGGTCGTACTTGTTAATAACTGACGAGCGCATAGACACGTCTAACAGGACTTTTTCCGGCGCAGTCTTAAACTTTGCCGCTACTTTATTAAGTAACTTTATATAATTTTTCTGATAACTTCTGATTTTTAAGTCTCGTCTTAACGAGCGCTTCAAATCGGCCTTCGTAGCATAGCTTGACTTGATCACGTCTAAGAATTCAGCCTCACTTACCTTCCCGTCCAATCCACGAGAAAGATAAATTTGCGGAAGCTCTCTTAAGATATCGCGCATACAGAAGATCGCATTCCAGTTAATTCCATCTGGTACTTTTTGTGGACCTTTAACTGACTTGGCCATTTCAAAGTAGCTGAAGTCTTCTCTGAAGTCTTCTACGTCTTTTCTGCAGTTTTCTAAAAGAAAGTCGACATACTTTTGCGGGTATCCGATTTTTCTTAGGATATTTCTGTTTTTATAATCAAAGAAGCGTTTATCAAATGTCACAACCGAGTGGTGGTTTTTATAATCTTCAATTGATTTTTTCTTTTCATTCTTAATGTAGTCAACAATCTGAGCAAACGTCTGAACGATGTAGCGTGCTTTTTGTTTTTGCTCTTTAATTGATGTCGACCAGCGCTGAACATCATCGTAACGGTATTCATGGTGGTAAAGACCGAACTGACGGACTGATCCGTAGTCGATGATTCCCCCATCCATCAGGATGTTATCTCCATCCCAATCCAACCAACAAAAAATATACTGGTCTTCAAAGTTTGCGGCCATTTCAGCAAATGTCTCAGTCACTTGATTTAAGAAATAGTCGTAAATAGTTTTTGAATCTGATGGAACGTTCTTCCAGACTTTGTTTTTAGTCTGGCGTTCAATATAGTAATCCACCATTCTCTTAAGTGTCGGGAGATTGTTTTGTTTTAAGTGATTAAACATATGCGATGGACGAAGAAGATTGTCGTGCACGCGAATGTTAATTGCTAACCCTTTTTGAAATTCAATGATCCCTAAAACGCGTTCTGTTTCCAGTCCGTTTTTAGCTAAAACTTCACTGAAGAAAAGTGAACTTAGTCCTTCATCTTTTTCCGAGTAACCACAGCCATAAGAAACCGTCGGGTCTCCAGTTTGATAGAATTTTTTATTGATATTGCAAGCAGGGCTTAGCTTTGTTGCTCCCGTTCCACAGCTTGAAACGTCCCATGTTCTTGTGCCTTTAGAAATTTGCCCGTTCCAGATACTTCTTCCATCTCCCGATGTCGTCCCCTTCTTGCACGGGTGCTGCAACTGAAGGTAACGAGTGGCCATGTAAGTGTTGGGTCTGATTTCTTCTTTCGGGAAATTAAAATTATTCATCATATCGTATTCGTTTATGATGACGATACTGAATGTGTTTAGGATTTCTTCTTTGAGTTCTTTAGTGAGTTCATTTGGATGATTTTCTGGGATGAGTCCGATTTCACGAGCGAGATCAAAATTGAAGAAGGCCACTTGTCCGCCATGCCTTGTCCTCACCTGATACTCTACCACCGCTTCGGGGACGTTCTTTTTCAGAGGGTGACTTCCGTCTATCTCCCTGAATTTTCCGTAAGGGTTAGTGTCTTTGCTTGGTTTTGACTCTTTTAATTTTGTATTTCCCATACCTTATTGTCAGAGATTCCAAAAAAAAATTCCAATAAATTTTCACTGGGCAAATTCTCATAGGCAAAACATTCCCTTACATCTGGCCCCAATGGGCCTCCTAGGGACTCTCCAATGACGTTAGAGCGAAGAATAATAAGTTGGCCTTAACAATTCATGTGAGAGTTGCTTATAAAAAATAAGTGCTCCTGCTCATAGTATAAAGCATTTTGCTCTAGTATTTATTTTTTCAATAAATCACTGAAATATTCGACACATCCACCGATAGGATGGGTGTCAAATAATCTCTTTTTTAAGGACCCTCGTATGTCTCTACGCTTATCTCTGCTACTTTTTATTTCTCTTTCTGCTCTGTACTCATGTTCAACTATTAGTAAAAAAGACTGTTTTAAAGATATGAAGGAACTCGGCCTTCTCCAAGGGCGACAAGGCTCTCCTGTGAAGTACACAGACGACCTCAGAAACGTATGTATGGGAAGAAACCCAAGCATTGATCTTGAAGCTTATGAAAAAGGATTTTATCAAGGATGGATGGAGTACTGCCTTCCTAACCGTGCTTTTGAAATGGGGAAGCGCTCTGACCGCTACTTCAGTTTCTGCCCGGCCGAACGCGAGAGTATGTTTAGAGAAAAATACCTCATTGGAAAACATGTCTTTGAATTAAAAGATGAAGAAGAAGAATTAAAAGAGCGCCTGGAAGAATTAAAACCAACAATCACAACGAACTCTGCCGACAGCGACGAGTACCACAAAATCCAAAAAGGACTGGAAAAACTAAGAAGTGAAATCCAGGCCCTGGAAATTGAAGGCGCTAAAAATACGTTTAAATTCCGTTAGTCCACTCTAAAGAGAGCAAACTTCAGGTAACGAAGCTCTTCCATCGCCAATGGGTATGGATGGTCAAAAGGCTGTCCTCCCAGATAAACGAGAGTCCCTCTTTTTCTTGTTTTAGAAAAAGACTCGCGGCAAATATCCAGGAATTGATCTGTTGAGATATGGCTTGAGCACGAGCTGGCCGCAAAAAACCCATTGCCCTTAACCAGCTTAAGTGAGTTGGCAAAAACTTTGGTGTAAGCAGCTGTCGCTGTCTCCACAGCTTTTTGATTGGGAGCAAAGCTTGGTGGATCGGTAATAACCAGGTCCCATTTCTGTTTGCTCTTAATTTGTTCATCAATAAAAAGAAAAGCGTCTTCTGCCACTGCATTGTGCTTGGTCTTCAGGTCGTTGACTTCAAAGTTTCTTTTTGAAGCTTCAATCGCTGCTTTAGCGATATCCACACTGGTCACTTCACTCGCTCCCCCATGGGCCGCAAATATAGAAAATCCTCCAGTATAACTAAAAAGATTCAAGACACTTTTACTGTGAGAGAACTGAGAGATCAGTTTTCTGTTGTCTCGCTGATCAAGAAAGAAGCCAGTCTTGGCAGCATCGCGGATGTTGCTGGCAAAGAAGCTTCCATTTTCTTTAAAGATAACTTCCGGTTGCAGGGTTCCTACGATATCGATCCCCTTAACCTCTTCATCATTTCTTCTTTTGTAATAAACATTTTTAATAAACGGCATATCGTTTTGAAGTTTCTCTGCGATTCCTGCGTGATTATAAAAACGCTCCATCACCGGGTGATCGTGCTTAATCACGGCCGTGTGGTCATAAACGTCAATGATAAGCCCTGGCATCCCATCCCCTTCTCCATTGACCAGGCGAAAACTATTAGTCGCTTCACTTCTAAAGTGCTGGCGGATCATGATAGCGCGGGATAATTGGATCTCACTCCAGTGAGTGATAGTGTGGGCAATGTTATTTAAACGGACATAAGGCTCTTCACAAAGACAAAGAAGCCTAAAACGAAGTTGAGTGTCGGCCTGAACCAGACCGATAGCGACCGAGTCTTTTCGCGATTTTAAAACCGCAAGCCCTGTTGGAGTTTTTCCGTCAAAGCAGTCGGCAAAGATCCATCTGTGTCCACGCAGGAGGTGTTTATTCACGTCGCGGATCAGTTGAATTTCTGGGATGGCACTATCTGGAACATTCACCAAAGGAGTCTTAGTCACGGGCTTTCCTTATATATAAAAATAACGAGTCTTCTTCTTAGTCTAAAACACGACCTACGGCAACCAAGGGTCTTTTAAAAGACCGGACGGTGACGACAAAAATGATATCCAAAAGGCCATCCTGGTCATCTTGAGACAGCTACCAGTCGCCCAAAAACAGACATAAGTCATTAATAAACAAAGGCTTTATTTATTGTAACCTGCAAACAGGAGTGCTGACTACAGACGTACATAAAAATTACACAACCTCTGGAGACTTTTTTGGAGACAGATTAAACTGCAGACAGATTAAAACTGAACATTTGGTAAAAAAATGGAACACACACAGCCCCACACAACAACACATGAATCGGCAGCCCCCACTGCCATTCAACCGAAGAATGAAAAGCCCGTGATCTATGATTATGTGGATTATAGGGCTTTCCTTTCGGACTCTCTGGCACACATCCAGACAAAAAACTCTAAGTACTCTGCAACTGCCTACGTAAGACAAGCTGGTTTCGGAGAGAATTCTCGTGGATATTTCAACCTGATCATGAGCGGAAAGAGAAACCTTTCTTCTTCTACGATCCTGGGTTTTGCTCGTACATTAAAATTAAGCGAAAAAGAAACTTTCCACTTTGAGAATCTGGTTCACTACAACCAGGCGACAACTGAAAAAGAAAAGACTCTTTATTTCGAACGCATCAATAAAAACATGAAAGGTAAAACCTCTCCTGCGTTTGAACTTTTAAAGTCACAGTACAACTACTTCTCTCAATGGTACATGGTTGCTATCAGAGAGCTTGTGTCTCTTGACTCATTTAAAGAAGACTACGATTTCATCGCTAAAAAGCTAAGAAATAAAGTAGCAAAAAAAGAAATCATCGAAGCTATCAATGACCTGATCACGCTGGGGCTTTTAGGCCGCGATGCCAATGGGAAATTGATCCAGACTGATGACTTGATCAACTTTACTGACAACTCAATGAACTACACGGTGGTGAATGCCCTTCACTCACAATTTTTAGATAAAGCAAAAGAAACGTTGAGCGAAGACGCTTATAACAACCGCTCGGCAAGCTGTGTAGTCCTGGCAACAGATAAAGAAAACTTCGACAAAATCAGAGAAGAAGTTAAGGCATTCAGAGAGCATATTATGAACAAGTATGCCACGAACAATGCCAAAGTTGACTGCGTATTAAACTTGGGAATCCAATTAAACCATATTACGACTTTAGAATAATTTGAGGAGCACACACATGAAAACAACATTACTTATCCTTACTCTGGTTCTTGGTACATCTCTAACAGCAGAAGCTCGCGTTGAGCGCGAAGGTGGAGCGACAAAAGTTTCAAAAGGAAGCGGGACAAATATCGGTGGTGGAAACATCGGTTCTGAATACCTGGCCACATGGTGCAGAGGTCAGACAAGTCTTCTAAGAAACTTCAGAGACAAGGCACGCTTAAAACTAGACAACACTGGTGACTACAATATCGCCAATAAAATTCTTACTGACGGGATTATTCAGGCACTACAAAGTGGAAACAATGCTAAAGATACATTCCTACACAAGAGCTTGACTCGCGGTCTGACAATCTCAAACCACCTGGGAGCGACTCTTGGTGGAAACACTGAAAGAAAGGCCATGGCCGCTAACCACATCCTAAACAGCTACTACGATTTTATGATTGAAACAGTGGCAAAAAACCTGGACCTGAATGGAAAGATCCCGTTCATGGACGCTGATAGCGAAAACATGGACCAAAGAGCGGCCCGTTTCGAAGAAAACTTCGTCATTTATGCTTCAACTCAGCTGGACTGGATTTTAGATACACTGGTTAAGGAAGTGCGCCTGGGAGACAGAATCCAGACGGTACCAGTAGGTGACGCTCGCTCGGTGATTAAAGTGGCCCTAACCCTGTCAGCGGCGACGGCAAGTGATTTGGATGAGTCTTTATGGAACTACCGCTTTAGCTGCGCTATTTCGGACCTACAGATCCTAAACGAGACGCTTAAGACTTACGACCAAGGCAACAAGGAAATGTTTGAGGACGAAAAACAGGCCCTTACCTACACGGCCTCTGAAATCAAAAGGATTTCAAAGAGCTTAAGACTTAAAGAAAGCTGTCAATAATTTAAACACTTTTAAAAAGGCCTGGTAAATATTCCAGGCCTTCCCTATTTTCCCCTAAAATTCCCTAAAATGGGGGAATGAAATCAACTAAACTCTTAGCCTTCTTCATGGCCCTTGCCATGACCCTTATCCCGGCCGCTGTATCGGCGCAGGAAGGCTTCGTGCGTTTTTCTATCGATAAAAAAATCTTTTCCGACATGAGTACCACTCAACAAAATGCACTTATCACAAGAACTCAGGAACTAGTTCAGTTCATCGACCGCGATGTGAGAAAAAAAATCCCGGCCGATATTCTAGCAAAAATCCAGGATCTAAAAATTAAAATTTCCCTGACGGATATGCCGGGACGTGATGGTCTTTTTGTCCCTCAAGATACTTCTGAACAAGTTATTCAAGTCCAGTTAGTGCAAGTCTACTCAAATGGGATTAAGGCCCTACTGGCCCACGAAATTTATCACGCCATTCATTTCTCAATCAATCCAGATGAACTTCCATGGGTGCGCGAAGGAATGGCCCAGGTTTTTGAATTTATCGCTACTGGTGAGTTAAATGGAATGAACTTGTATGCGGCCATCAACGACCCGATGACTCCGCTTTATGGCGAGTACTCTCCTGAAGAAAAATTCCCAGCTCAATACGGACATAATCAACTTTACTTCTACTACCTGTACTCTCACTGTGGGAAAGAGTCATTTTTCTGGAAATTAACAGCAGGAAAAAATCAACTTAAAGGCTCATTTCTCATTGACGAAATTCTTGGTGAATTAAATCTTTCATCAACTGAGTGCCGCGACTTCTCAGAGAGCGCAATTAGTTTTGAAGTGGCGAAAGTTCACAATCAAATGCAATTTACAAATATCTCCCAAAGGAACAAATACTTTCTTTACCCTGGAGATATCTCTCCTCGCTTTAAAAAAGTTCAGAGTGCAGAAGAATTTAAAACACTAATGGATAATATGCCGGCGTTGAGTTCATATCGACTGCCTTTGGAAGAGTTAGCGAAATATAAAATGCCAACAGGAAATTTTGCTATTTTTTACGCTTCAAACGGCTTTCCTTACGAAGTAAGTGAGTCAGCCCCTCTAAAGGGCAAGGGAATAAGCGCTATCATAGTGAAATTAGGGCAGTAACAGTGCAGACTGATGTCAGCTCAAAATGTGCACGATGAACAAAGAGAAATTGAAAAAAATATAGAAATTGGTAAAAACAACACAACAACAAAACAACTTTCTTGGAGAAAAAAATGAAAAACACACTTATGATTCTTGGACTTGTAGGACTAATGGCAACTAGCCCACTAATGGCAGAAACAAAAATCAACAAAACAAACACGGCAACTGAATATGATTCAGTATCAAGCTTCTGCCGCGATCGTCTTTCGGTATTAAAAAATGCTTACCGTCAGGCAGAGATTGAAGCACAAGCTGGAAACCCTGGTGTTTCAGCGGCCATCCTTGAAAAAGGTCTGGTAGATGCTGCTAACAGAATCTCTCCTCGTTACGCTCAGACTCTTACTTCAAAGGCAATCCAAAGAGGGATCACTCTTTTAAATGAACTTAAAGTAACGGCCGATAGCAAACAAAAAACGAGAGCGATCAACCACTTCCTATTTAACTATTTCCTTTTCATCGAAAACGTTTCTAACCGTCTGGACATCCCATATTTCCAGACTGGAAGTGCTTTCTCACGCGTAAGCGCTTCAAACGCTCAATTCGAAAGACTATTTGTTAACTTCGCTAGCGAACAAGTAAAAATGGTTTTAGATACAATGAGCACTGAAGATGGAAGAACAATCTACCCGATCGGAAGCCCAACTCTTCTTCTTACAGCTCTAAGAGTGACAACTCAAGCAATGGCCAATGATCTTTCAGAGTCGATCTTTGCTATGAGATACGCTTGTACAATCCAGGCCCTTGAAACAGCTTCTCAAGATATCGCTTTCTACTTAAACACTCGCGCTTCTTACGCTGACGAATTCGTCGCTGTTCAAGAGCTTGTTGGAGCAGTAAAAAGAGCAACAGCTAAGGGATGTGCTTCATACGGCAACGACTCTTACGGTGAAGCTCAACCAAAGACAACTGACGCTCTAAGATCATCAATCACTCTTTACAGCGGGACAACTCAACAAGTAAGACTGAACTCTGGACGTTACATTAAAAAGCTAATCATCAGTGCAGAAGGGATCAGAAACGATGCAATGTTTGATGTAGTGGTTAACGGTGATGTAAAAGGAACAATCTACGTTCCAGGAAGAGACCCTTCTTACTTCGTGACTGTTGAAGACTACGCTGATTCAATCGAACTGGTATCTAGAGGTGGAAATGCTCTTGTTTCTCGCATCCTGGTTGTTGCTGAGTAATCACTGCCCAAAAAATAAAAGACTTCACAAGGCCCGGTTAAACCGGGCCTTTTTTATTGGACTTTAGGAAGCTTCAGCATATTGATAATGGCCCCACTCAAGATGATCCCCGCCCCTAACAATTGTTTAGAGCTCAGAGTCTCCCCCAGTAAAAACCAAGAGAGAAACATCGCTGTCGGCGTAATGATGTAATAGACGATTCCAGAGGTCGTCGTTGGAACATGGGCCACAACCCTCGACCACAACGAATGGGCCACAAAGGTTCCTAAAACCCCTAAAAAAAGCAATCCTAACCAGTCCCTTAGGACTAGCTCTCCCCAATTGGCGTTGGGAACTAGAAAGACATACCCTAAAAAGGCCACAGAGAACTGGGCAAAGGTCCTGGTCTCCATATTAAAGGCATGGGCCTTTTGTAATTGAATGGGGATTGTTGCATAAAAAGAAGCACTGATTAAAGCGAGAGTAAAACCAACTGTTCCCTTGTCATTTAGATCCCAGCTTGGAAGTACAAAGAAGACTCCAACTAAAATTAAAAGCAGACAAAAAATATTTTTTGGTCTCACGTGATAGCCTAAAAAATAGGCCCCGTAAAAAATCATCTGGATTCCGTAGGTCGCCATTCCCAATACAGTCATTGAGGGCGAGCCAAGTTTTACAGAAAATGTGTATGTGATCCAATGACAAAAAAAAGTTGCGCCGATTAAGAGAAGTTTCCAGGCGTCTTTTTCTTTATAGACTTTCCAGTTGATTTTTCTTCTCCAATACAGAGAGACAAGTAACGTCCCTACAGAAAGTCTGAAGAACCCCATCGCAAAAGGATTGGCCGCGCAGTACTTAATGACTAAAGGGACGAAGGAGAAAATTCCAATGGCCCAGAACATTTCGATGAACATAGATGATTATTATAAAGAGTTTTAGATGTAAAAAACAGAATATAAATTCACTTCAAAAAATTAATTATCTTTCTGAATAATCCGCTACACGAGTCAGAAGAAGTGGGAGAAACAGACGATTTCACTTGAGGGTCAAAAGCAGAGCGTCCACGAAAATTTCGCACTGGCATTTTAAAAGTATTATTAATGGCTTTAACCTTAGTGTTATAAAAATAGATAGGAATTTTAAGCTTTTTTAACTTTTCCAGTGTTGCTGTGCTGGTCTTAGGAGAAATCCAAAATTCTTCAATGTCTGAAATTGAAAGCTTCCCCCAAATTTGGGCCTCATAGTAACGAAAAACTTCTGGGGCTTCCTTTCTGGTTGAAAAAAAAGTTTCTCCTTGAACCAGATCCTCTGGCGTGGCGTAACTATCCATTGGAGTCCAGGTCATTCTTTTTCTTAAATTGTCTTTTGGGATGGCCACAATTTCACCATAACCAAAAGCAATAGCGTCTTCTGATAAATCCTTGGGAACAAGAAAGGCACTCTTAGGCCTAAGTTCATCCATTTTCTTTCTGGCCAGCTCATTCTTTGGCGATGAAAAATCAAGCCCACTCAGAACGCTTTCAACGCTCACACGGTCTCTACGATAATCGTGAACAGTCCCCCCGGTATCGTTAGCTCGAATGTGATCATCAGACACCTGGTGAATATTTAGAAACTCTTTTTCTCTAATGACATCATCTAAAAGTTTCTCTGGGAAAAAAAGCTGCACATCAGACGTATGAAGAAAACCCTTTGCAAATGAGGCGTCAGCGTCCCTGTTTTGCTGAGCAATTCGCTCAATAATAGATTCTGCGATTTCTTCTGAAGAATAATTCAGTAAAATAGACTCCGGAATCCTGTCGCCTTCTTTAAGATTGATTATTTCAAGAATGGCCTTCTTTTTTGAAATGCGCTCAACATGATGTTCTTTATAATAAATCTCTTCTTCTGAATCGGTGACTCCAGATTCTTCAAAAGATTTAACGGCGCGATCAATGGCCAATGAAGAGCTTGCAAGTTTTCGTTCAGGTAAAGAATGAGCACAAGAATGCATTAGAAATGAGATAAGAATAAAAAGGAATCGAGATGGGTATATAGATAGTTTCATTAACAGACCTATCGGTCCTAACTAAAAAAACCTTAGCTCGCCACGTAGATGTAACTGACTGAAAAACAAAAGGCCATCCGAAGATGGCCTTAATCATATGGTATTCAGTCTCAATTTCTTATTTTAAAGCACCCTCAATCGCTCCCATAGAAGCTATAATCGCATTCTTAACATCTGAATCCGACTCACCCTGAAGCCAAGAGCTCAATAAGCGGTAAGCTTCAATCGTAGGAATATTTCCGACAAGCCTAGCAATCGTTCTTCTCTTTTCCCATCCACCACTACGAGATGCAGATGAAAGAATACTGATAACCTGCGCTCTATGGTTGGCATGAGAATCAATTTTCATAATGTAGCTTGGAGAATCAATTCTCGCTGGCAAATATCTCATAATTGCGTTCATTACATCAGAGTCTGATTCGATCATTAGCCTTGATAAAAGAGCTAAAGTGACATCACTTCCCACCATGTTTCCTAGCTGATGAGCTGACTCTCTACGCGTCTCCCATCCTCCATTATTAAGTGAAGTTGTGTATGATTTAACTTTTTCAATATCAACTAAAGACCTGCTTCCACGAAGTCTTTCCAGCTCTGCTTCTCTTCTAATGCGCTCTTTTTCCGCTTCTGTTTTTGCGATCATTAGACGACGTTCTTCATCGTTTTTCGCCATCGCCAGTCTTCTTTCTTCTTCCAGCTTAGTAAGCGTTGATTTGACGTTTAGCTGCTGAGCAACTTTTTTCATCAAACGGATATTGGCAATTGATTGAGCATCCGTGATTTTTTTATTCGGGAAAGTTTTTAAGCTATTGTTGATCTTTACGATCTGTGGAGCGTAGCTCGCGTTGTTTAAATCGCGGTATAAATCCCACTGTAGCCACTCAAGTGCTGTTCTTTGAACGTTGTATTGAGCAGAAGCATCGAAGATTGATTTATTAAGTTCATTTAAAAAGTCAAAGTAGTCCAGACCAAAGATAACAAAAGGAGCTGTCGTTTTCTTCTCTAAAATGGCCATATCTGTATCGTAGTACTTGATTGCCATTTCAATTGAGGCCTTTAAAACGCGAAGTTTAGCGTCCTGAGAGCCAACTGCGTCTGCATCCAGTTCTCTTGAAAGAATATCGTTAATGACCAGACCGCGGTTAAGCGCATATCTCATCAATAGCTCTGAGTTTTTTGGAGCGCTCTCGCCTACAACTGAGGCGATCCCATCAGCAAGTCTTTCAATTTTATCACTCGTCGTTAATCCCTGGATATTCTCCATAAGATCGATCAAAAATAATTTTGAGTCTTTGGCCCATGGAAGAAGCTCAGCGATCTGCGCTTGAGTTAGGGTCCTTTGTGTCCCTTCTTCCAGGATGGCCGGCTTTGTAATGACCGGAAGAGAAATCTCTTCGGCCTTAAGGGCACCTGTTGCCAGAATTGATGTTAGTGCTAATACTGTTAATGTTGTTTTCATATTAAAAGCGTCCTAATAAAGTGTTTTTTTCTTCTGTTGTTGGATTAAGGCCCATAAAGTAACTCATGTTGGCCATCGTTAAGTTCTTCAAATCTGCTCTGTAGTAACTCGATGGATTACTAACTGTGTATGAGTAAAGGGCCAGGAATTCTGCAGCTGTCCTGACTGATGGTGTATACTCTCTTGTAATAACAATAATGTTGTCCACGCTACTTTGTAATGCAGCTAACTTGTGTACATCTGCCACTCTTGTCATTGAATTTTTTAGAAGCACGTTCCTAAAATTAAATCCAACTGTTGCTAAAGCGTTTGTGTAGGTTTCACTTGGATTTGCAATTCCTGGAGAGATGACTCTAAAAAATTCCGTTGGTGTTGAAACCAACTCCATTGCTTTAGTTGCATACAGCACACCTTCATCAATTGAGCTTACAAGCATCTTCTTTGCCATTAACGCCTCAAACTCTTGAGAGCTTTTTGCAGGCGTAGCAGGAGTATCTTTTGTAACTTTCAATTGTTTTGCCAAACTCTTCATTTGACGAATAAGGGCAATAGACTGAGAATCCGTTAATTTTTTCGTCGGAAAAGTCTTAAGACCATTGTTAATTTTAACGATCTGATTTGCATAAACTGTATTGTTCAGGTCGCGGTAAAGATCCCACTGAAGGAACTCAAGCGCTGTTCTTTGAATATTGTATTGAGCTGAAGCATCGAAAACCGATTTATTTAGCTCTGAGAGGAAATCGTAATAGTCTAAACCGAAAGCTGCAAAAGAAGTCTTGGCCTTCTTTGACATCATCTCCATATCCTGGTCGTAATACTTAATGGCCATCAGGATAGAGGCCTTTAAAACTCTTAGTTGAACATCAACCATTCCCACTGAATTGGCCTCAACTTCGCGAATCAGGATATCATTGATGACCAGACCGCGGTTAAGAGCGTATCTCATTAAGAGTTCAGAGTTCTTTGGAGCACTCTCACCTACTACTGACTTGATCCCTTCTACCAGGTGGTCAACCTTATCAGAAGGTGCCAGAGTTTGAACGTTATCCAATAAATCACTTAAAAAGATTTTAGAGTCTTTGGCCCATGGTAAAAGTTCTGCAACTTGAGAAGCACTTAGCTCTCTTTGCGTTCCTTCTTCCAGGATCGCTGGCTTAGTAATCACCGGAAGACTGATTTCTTCCTGTGCCATCGTCATCTGTGAGAATGAGATAGTTGCAATTACTGCCAATGCGGCCATTGCTTTATTCATTTTTATATTTTTAGTTTTCATAACATTCATTCCAATCAATCAATTTAATAATTACTTACGTGTAAAAGTCTTAAGGTCTGTATCGTTTTTCGGGTTGATCAGAATCATTTCTGTCGACTTGCTACCGAAACTACCTTTCTTCTCAAGGAAAACCGCAATCGCACTTGGGATTTGGTTTTTCTTAGTTCCTGTTGCCAGGACCGAGTTTTGATTAATCAGGTACATTGAAGGGAATTTCTCTCTTAGAGTGAATGTCCCGTTGATGTCTTTAGTTAAGAATACGGCCGTAGCTTCTCTTTCTTTCTGGTCAACTTGTGAGATCTGAAGAGCGTTTGCTGCTTCATCTGTCTTATACTCACCACCATCAATTTCCAGCCATGCTACTTTTGAAGTCTTCCCTGCGAATTCAAAGAATCCAGTGAAGCCTGCGTTGTTTGAAGAGTTTGCACTCATGATTTTAAATACATCTTGTCCTTTATTGTTTTTTGCTGATGAGATAACTAAACTCGGGTCATCATTAACTACACCGATTTCGCCATCTTTAGTCACTTCAAGCGGAGTCATTGAGTATGAGCTTGAGTTGATTTCATCTACTAAGTATAAAGAGATTTTTTTAGCGTCTTTCATTAGTACCGCAAAGAATGAACCATCACGGCCTGGAGCTGGCTTGATTAAAAGGTTAACTTTATCATCACCATTATGAGCACCAAGGTATCCACCTTCTTTTAAGAATCCTGCAGCGAATGCACTTGAGCTTAAAACACTGAAAGCTAGAATGATTGTCATTTTTTTAAAGTTCATGGGGTTCTCCTTTTTTCCAAAAATATATAAACGTGTTCGTTGTTGTGTTCGTATGAAACTTAATACAATTCCAAACCAGTCTCAATTGAGACCCGGCTTGGGTGTAATTTTTCTAGCCTACTGTAGTCAGCACTGCATATCCCTTGCCGAAGACAAAAATGATAAATAATGAATAGTTAGGGGTTTTTTAGTGTTGACTAGGGAATCGTAAAATAGACATGTGCCTAAATTTTAGACAGCATTTGGGCAAAAAAAAGGCCCTCAAAAGAGGGCCTTGTATTAACAACCAGTCACTTTTTTATGAATATTTGAAAGATTAAAGGCACCTTTATGCCAGTCCATGTTGTACCACTTCAGAGTTTTTTCCAGCTCTTTCATGTGAGGGATCTTCTTTTCGTTGAAGTTTGTAGGAATAAGCCCTTTTGAAGCGTAAGCAAATGTCCAGAAAACTCCAGGGTAAATCAGCATTGGACCAGTGAATGATTTAACTACTGGATACACTGAACGAAGATTGTCGTAGAACGATTTAATCCCGTACTCGTCGTAGAATGGGTTTTCAGTCTGGGCCATCATGATTCCGTTTTCTGTCAGGGCCTCGTACACGTGAGAGTAAAACTCTTTCGTGAACAATCCCGCAGCGAAATCCTCAGGGTCAGTTGAGTCGATGATGATAACATCAAAGAAGTTTTTGTGATTCTTGATGTACTCTACTCCGTCTTGTGGAAGAACGTTTACACGCTTATCCGAAAGACCAGATGTACAGTCAGGGAAATATTTCTTTGAAACTTCGATTACGCGCTCATCGATTTCTACCAGGTCAATTCTTTCGATTTCCGGGTGCTTTACGTACTCGCGAACGATCCCACCGTCACCACCACCGATGATCAGAACGTTTTTAATTCCCGGGTGAACCATAGATGGGATGTGTCCCATCACTTCGTGGTAGACGAATTCATCGTGGTCGCTGACCATCGTTTTTCCGTCTAGAAGTAAAAGGCGTCCAACACCGTGCGTGTCCAGAACGTCGATCTTTTGGTACTGGCTTTTTTCCGAGTGCAAAATGGATTTTATTTTGAAAGAAGTGGCCACATTTTTATGGAAATAGCGCTCAGAATACCAATCTTTTTCAATCAGCAGTTCATTTGTGTTTTTTTCATTGATTTCAGTGGTCATAACTCTCCAATATTGTGTTTTATCTCTGTTAAGAGATAAAGATTCCATTTGTCACAAGGGGCAAACTGTGACACATAGATAGTTCGTGAAATTTAAATACGCAATACTTTTTTTAATAGGAAATTAGCGCAATGTTTGAGTCAAAATTAGCTCCCGGGCAAGCAGTTAAATTATCTGGTTTTAACAATCTGACTAAGATTTTAAGTTTCAATCTTTATGATTTTTGCATCGCTCTTGATGAAGAGCAAAGAGCAGAATACGTAAAGTATATTCACGATAAATACAGTGCCAAAAAAATTGAAAAGATCGCTGAGAGAATCGTAGAAATCATCGAGGCCAATATCCTGGCCGTTTCAATCCAGGACTACGATCCGGTTGGAGCTTCAACGATGACGTTAATGTCTGACATCAAGGGTGGCGGAGAGCCAATTCCTGTTTCAGTAAAAGCGCATTTAGATAAATCGCACATCACGTCTCACACTTACCCGGACGCTTCAGACCCTAACGGGATCTGCACATTCCGCGTAGACTTAGACGTTGCGACTTGTGGAGAGATCATTCCTCTAAACGCGATCAACTATCTCTTCGAAGCATTCGAGTGCGACGTTGTGTACGTTGACTACGTTGTTCGTGGTTACACTCGCCTGGAAAACGGAAAGAAAATTTATAACGACCAGAAATTCAACTCGATTCAGGAATTCATTAAGCCGGAAATCAAAGAGCAATTCCAATTTGCTTCAGATATCAACATGCCACAATCAAACATCTGGCAGTCGAAATTCATGGTAAAAGAACTTCCAGCAGCGAACTACCTTCTGCACCCGGAAGACGCTAATCATCCAGACGTTCCAGCTAAGATGGAACTTCTAAGAAAAGAAATGATCGAAGTTTACCACATGATCCACTAAGGATTTCACCCCAGAGATAAGGAGTCGATTCACATGACAAAAAATCTCTGGGGAACCAATGCCACTCAATTCTTCTTTGAACTCAACCCCGACCTCGTCTTAGACACCGTTGAAAAACTGGGCTTTCGCACTACCGGCCGTGTTCTCACTATGAACTCGATGGAAAACCGCGTGTACGAAGTAGAGATCGAAAGCGACTCGGACAACCCAAGTGACCACTCAAAGATTATTAAATTCTACCGCCCGGGAAGATGGACTAAAGAACAGATACAAGAAGAACACGATTTTCTTTTAGACCTAAAAGAATTCGAAGTGCCGGTGATCGCTCCTTTGGAGTTTGATGAGAAGACTCTCTTTACTCTGCCCGAACCTGAACTCTTTTATACCGTTTTTCCAAAACAAGGTGGACGAGCTCCCGACGAATTCACCAATGAAGAGATCGAACAAGTCGGAAGACTTCTAGCGAGACTTCATAATGTCGGCAGCATGAAAAAGGCCAAACACCGCCTACACCTGACTCCTGACATCTACTTAAAATCAAACCTGGATTTTTTAGTCGGACAAAAGATCGTTCCCTCTCATCTGGAGATGAGTTACAAAACGGTTTTAGAGACTATTTATAACCTCACTAAAGACTCTTTTAAAAACATCACGACTCAAAGGATCCATGGTGACTGCCACCTTGGAAATATCTTAAAGCGCGGCGATGTCTTTAACCTGATTGACTTCGACGATATGGTCGTGGGCCCCGCCGTTCAGGATATGTGGCTCCTGCTTCCTGGACGAGACGAATACGCTGACAATCTTCGCAACAAGCTCCTTGAAGGTTACACTTCAATGCGAGACTTTAACTACGAAGAGCTAAGACTGACAGAAGTCCTGCGCACTCTAAGAATGATTAATTACTCTGCTTGGATTGCAAAACGCTTTGACGATCCGGCCTTCAAAAACGCTTTTCCATTTTTTGAATCACCATCGTATTGGGAAGGACAGATAAGTGATCTTCGCGAGCAGATTTACTATCTAGAAAACCTGTCGCGAAGCCACTACGATTACGAATAATTATTTTAAAATTGATTCAGCGTCTTGGATAAGAGCATCTAGTGCCTCTTCATCAGACATTTCAATATTAACCGCTTGAATATTTTTAATTTTTTCAGCTAAAAAGGCCGACATTGTTCCAGACTGAATATAGTTCTGGCCGTCGTTAAGGACCTGTGCCGCCTCTTTACAGACGATGATTTCGCACTCTTTTCCTGACGTCGTCATCCCACCAATAGTTGAAGCTCCTAAGCTTCCAGAAATATAAGTTCCAGCAATCGCCTCTAGTGCGTGAGCTTGAGAAACAGTTGTAGCTAGGGCAAGTACCAGCATTAGTTTTTTCATTGAATTCCTCCAGACATTTTTTTGTTTGTTATGTGTGGAGGAATTCTAGCGCATACCGGATAAGTCACAAGCCTTGATGTATTTTTTACACTTAATTAGTTTTCTTTATCCCCTTCAAACATCGTATTGCCGTTGGCCGTTTTTTCCGGGACATCCTGAACCACATCAAAGTGCTCGACGATCTTGCCATTTTCTACGCGAAAAATATCTACAATCGCACGCCCCAGGTCTGCTTTATTCTCTTTGCTGTGAAGGTGTAAAGCGACCAGGTCCCCGTCAGCCAGGGCGCGCTTAATAATGACGTGAGATTCAGGGTTCTTTTTAAAATGTCCTTCAAAGTAGCCATAGAAAGCCGCTGCCCCGTTTGGAACATGTGGGTTGTGCTGGATGTATTTGCTCCCGATATATTTTTTGGCAGCTTCAGTTGGTTTGTGTTTATTGAAGGCCAGTTCGTAGAAATCGACGACTAGCTTTTTATTTTTTTCTTGAAGTGTTTCAGCGTAAAGAGATGTTGAAAAGACAAAAACAGACAGTGAAGTGATGAAAAGTTTTTTTAAGTTCATAGTGTTTCCTTGGTTATTCTTAACTCTAATACGAATCGGGATTCGCGATAAGTTAGCAATATAAGGAAACACTATACGGATTTTCGCACAATCTCATGACGAGATTAGTAAATCACTTCCTGAACTCTCGGGATAGCGCTCATAAACTCTGCTCTATGCGAGCTGTCCTGCAAAAAGACCCCTGAAAGCTTTGATGTTCTCGTCATAGACGTCACATCTTTAATCCCTCTGGTCTTTACGCACGCGTGCATTGCATCTGTCACCACCGCTACGTTTTGAGTTTCAAGAATCTCTACTAAGGCCTGGTGGATTTGTAGAGTTAAACGCTCTTGAATTTGAGGGCGCTTTGCAAAGTAATCAACAATGCGGTTAAGTTTTGAAAGCCCCAGAACTTTTTTGTTCGGGATATATGCGATGTGAGTTTTTCCAATGATGGGAACAAAGTGGTGCTCGCAGTGAGAGTTCGTCACGATGTTGATTTCCATAACCGGGTGATCATATTCAAACTTGTTGTCGACCACAGTGATCTTTGGAAAAGAAGTTGCTTCTAGTCCGTAGAAAACTTCATCAACGTACATCTTCGCTACACGGTGAGGAGTTTCTTTTAGTGAATCATCGTTAAGATCAAGTCCTAACGTCTCCATGATCTCAGTGAAAAGAGCTGTGATTTTTTCTTTCTTCTCTGCCGCCGTAAGATCGTTGGCAATCATTGGAGTTGGAGTGACTTTCTTTAAAATTTTTTTTGGATCAATCATAAGAGTTCCTATACGGCACTAAAGCCGCTTTTATCTTCTTCATAAAGGCCAGAGTTCTTTTCGTTCTCTCTCGTCTCTACTCTAAAGCAGTAAACGCGGCCGCCTGTTTTTTTGTCTAAGTATTCATTCATTTTCTGGTGAAGGAATTTTGATGTCCCTTCCATCCCAACACTTTCCAGCACGCGAAGTTTAACGATTCCCTTCTTATGCATTTCTTCAAAGAGAGGAAGTTCCGGATCGTCAGCGTTTGCCAAAAATGTATGGTCGAACGTATCGTCTAAAAACGTTTTAAATTCTTTGAATCCACCAAAGTCCATAACCCAGCCTTTCTCATCGAGAGTCTTGGCCTTAAACCAAAACGAAAACTCGCGAGAGTAGCCATGAACAAAACGACAGTGTCCTTCATCACGCCATTGGCGGTGAGTACAGGGATAACCTGTAAATCTTTTAGTTGAAATATACATGTGAACCTTCTAGCTAGCTTTTAAATTCAAGTGCTTGATATGTACCATCGAAGTTAATGACATACAAGAGACCGTGAATTTTCGACTCATTTTCGAAAGTCTTGGGAAGGCCCATCGAGTCCATTAAGGCATCTAAAAGTAAGCGCTGATCATTGATCTTGATCATGCCTAAAAAAGTGCGCTCTGTTGTGGTTAAGCAACCCGAACTTGGAATCATTGGAAAATACGAGCTAAAAGGATTCTTATTGACCCTTCCTGTACCGTGGATTCGAAGCAGGCTTCGGCCTAATTCGCGTCCAACAATTGAAGGGGTCCACCAAAGGCCCGTCCTTTGGGATTTAGGTAAGAACTGTTTAATGTTCTCTTCGCCCGGTGAAGTCTTTAGAAAATTCACGATCAGCCTGCGGTTTTTCCCAAACTCGTATTCTTTGTTGGCCTCCGGCATGACCGAATCCACACTGTAGACTCCACAAGGAGTGGCACCATTGGAATGATTAAAGGGCAATCCCCTTCCCGAAGTCGCAAGCACTCTGACTGACCAAAGATCCCCATTTTCTTTTGTGTAAAAATGGCCGTCGCTCTTTCTAATAAACAGGCGCCCAGGTTTACTTCTGTCGCTTGAAAATAAAGCAAATAAAGACAACTGGTGGGTCTTGTAATCTAAGAGCTCCTGCACATCCTTATTCGTTAAGACAGGGGCCTCTAAGGCACTGAAGAAGACTTTACACTCATGAGCAAAGCGTGCGTGTAAGCTCGCTAAAAATTCAGGAGGTAAATGCTCTCTAAAACTTAGAAGATGAAAAACTTGTTTGGGAGTGAGGTCTGAAAGTGTCTGAGTGAATTCGGCCAAGGTTCCCTGCATAGTATGAAACATGAGGGCTTCTTCAAAACTTAAACTCCCCCAATCCAAAGACTGGGGAAGTTTATAAGACCTTCCTCTTTTATTTCCAAATAAATAAGGGAGGAAGGTCTTAAGGTAAGTCATTAGTGGTGGTGTCCGCCTGGTCCGTGTACGTGACCATGAGCTAGCTCTTCAGCGCTCGCGTCTCTGATTTCTTTGATTGTTACATCGAAGTGTAGTTCAACACCAGCTAGTGGGTGGTTTCCGTCTACAGTTACAGTTTCGCCATCGATTTTTGTTACAGAGACGATTAGCTCACCTTGCTCAGTTTCAACTTCAAACTGCATTCCAACTTCTAGGCCTTCTGAAGCTTCGAATTGTGAACGAGGAACTTGTTGGCAAAGAGATTCATTTCTTTCACCGTAACCGTCTTTCGCTGCGATTGTTACTTTAATATTGTCCCCGGCATTTTTACCTTCAAGTTCTTTTTCAAGACCTGGAATTAGGTTACCAATCCCCTGGATGTAGTAAAGTGGTCCGTGGTTAGCCGAAGAATCGATCACAGCACCTTTTGCGTCTGTTAGTTTATAGTCGATTGCTACGACTTTGTTTTTTTGAACTTGCATAAAATCCCCGTATTGTTAATTCTGCTAGTGGCCTAACTTATCATTTCTTTCTAGTGATGTCTAAAATAACTACCGGCTCAACAGGCACGTCTTCGTAAGGTGCACGCACTGCTGTTTTTACGCTCTTAATTTGATTTACCACTGGCATCCCACTCGTCACTTTCCCGAATACTGCGTATCCGTAACCAGCTTCGTTTGTTGCGCGGTGATCAAGAAAAGCGTTGTCCGCCACGTTGATAAAGAATTGAGCTGTCGCGCTATCAACGACCTGAGTTCTTGCCATTGCAAGAGTCCCCACTTCATTTTTTAGGCCATTAGTCGCTTCGTTCTTAATCGGAGCTCCCGTGCTTTTTTCTTTCATGTCTTTATCAAACCCTCCACCTTGGATCATGAAACCGTCGATGACTCTGTGGAAGATAGTTCCCTTGTAGTGACCTTTGTCTACGTAAGACAGGAAGTTTTTAACTGTAACAGGAGCCTTGTCTTCGAAAAGCTCAGCAACGATCTCCCCTTTTGATGTCTTGATAACGATCTTTGGGTTAGCGGCAAAAGCACTTACGCTTGCCAGAGTGAAAAGAGCTGCAAGTAACATCTTCATTTTTACCTCGGTGTAAATTTTTTAAGAAATTGTTCGTATTTTTCTTTATCTAATGGATCCATTCCATTTAAGTGCATTTCAAGATATTTGACAGAGTCATTGCCCCAGAACATTTCACCGTCGACGACGAAACTCGGAACCCCAAAAATCTCTCTTTGAAGCGCGCGTTCATTATTGGCCTTTAATTCAATGCGGGCGTTTTTGCTTTCCATTCTCTCAATCAGCTCATCGCTGTAGAGATTGTTTTCTTTTAAAACATTTTTCAACACATCATCGCTTCCAATATCCAGACCGTGCTCCCATCCTGCTCTGTAGATGGCATCGATGATTTCTTTTTGTTTGTCTCCTGCTGACGTTTTAAGTGCAAGCCTTAAAGCATAGAGAGAATTAAAAGGGAGTTGGGCCGGAGTCGTAAAAGGCACGTTGTTGAGTTTAGTAAAACGAAGCAGGTCTTTAAAAAGATAATTTCTTTTTGGCTCAATTTGCGCCGGCCCTTTGGTGTCGTAAGCGGCGATAATCCCCGGCATTGAAACTGGGATGAATTCGAAGTCATAAGACTGCTTTCTCACCCAAGTCCAGGCGACATAAGAGTATGGCGAAAGGAAATCAAAATAGAATTCAATCTTTTTCATTCTTAACTTTCCGATTTTTTCTTGTCCAAGTAGTACTGGTAGCCAGTTTCAAAAACTCTGATTCCACCCTTATCTACCTCAAACACACGGTTTGATAGTCCATGTAAAAAGTGACGGTCATGGGATACGTACATTACCGTTCCTTCAAAATCTTTAAGTGCTTTTAAAAGAACGTCGCGCGATTTTAAGTCCAAGTGGTTGGTAGGCTCATCCAGGATTAAAAGATTGTTGTTGCTCGACATAAGTGTCGCCAGAACAACTCTCGACTTCTCTCCCCCTGAAAGAACTTTAATTTTCTTTTCAACATCATCACCACGAAACAAGAAAGCTGCTAAAAGGTTTCTGATGTATCCATTTGATGAATGTGGAAGACGGCTTGAGATTTCTTCAAGCACTGTATTTTCCGGGTTTAACAGATCTAGTGAGAACTGTGAGAAGTACCCCGCTTGGATTGAAGGACCTAGAGCACTTTCGCCTCCAGACGCTTCCGTTAAACCACAAATGACTTTTAAGAGTGTCGACTTACCGGCCCCGTTGACCCCAACAACCGCAATTTTATCTAAACGATTAACAGTTGCCGTTAGTCCTGAGAAAACTTTATGAGGAGTCCCGTCATCGCGAGTCCATGTCTTAGCTAAGTTCTTCATTGTGACAACATCGTTACTCCCGCGCGGTGGAACCGGGAAAGTAAAATCCATAACAACGTCTTCAGGTGGAAGCTCTACGCGCTCAATCTTATCAATCTTTTTTACACGTGACTGTACTTGAGCGGCGTGTGAAGCACGGGCCGCAAACTTAGCGATGAACTCTTCTTCTTTTTGTAGCATCGCCTGTTGAGATTCATACTGAGCGATCTGCTGAACTTTTCTGATTTCTTTTTCTTTTTCGTAGTAGTCGTAATCACCCGTGTAGGTCGTGATTGTTTTATTGGCCACTTCGATAATTCTATTGACGATTCCGTTCATGAAATCACGGTCGTGGGAAGTCATAAGAACAGCGCCCTTATAATCCTTCAACCATTGCTCCAGCCACACGATACTCTCAAGATCAAGGTAGTTGGTAGGCTCATCCATCAGCATAACGTCTGGTTGTTGAATAAGAACTTTTGCCAGGGCAATTCTCATTCTCCATCCACCAGAAAAAAGTCCAACATCGCGGTCGTGGTCGTAAGGCATAACCCCAAGCCCCGTGATGATTTCTTTTGCACGAGTATCTAAATCGTAACCACCAAGTTTTTCAAACTCAGTCTGGTAGTCTCCTAATTGGATGAGAACTTTTTCCATTTCATCTGGATCAAGGTCTGTCTCCAGCATTTTTTCAATCTTTCTCATCTCAGAAGCTAACTCAGAGGCCTTCGCCGATCCGCTCATAACTTCTTCAATAACAGTACGACCTTTCATTTCTCCAATATTCTGAGAGAAATAGGCCACGCGGACTTTATCAGGAACAGTAATTGAGCCCCCTTCGAAGCCCTCTTCTTTCATCAGGATTCTAAAAACAGTCGTTTTTCCCGCGCCGTTTGGCCCAACTAAACCAACTTTATCGCCTGGACGCAGGATAAATGAGGCATTATCGTAAAGAACTTGCCCACCATAGTGTTTAGAAACGTTATTGAAACTGATCATTGAAGCTGTCCTATTGTAAATTTTGACGTTCACTCTACCAGAGACGCTCGGGGTTTGGCATCAGTTATCTCTCGATGACGCCCCGAGCGCCAATAGTAATTTACTCCAGTAATGGTGATAAGAAAGATCTTATTCGTACCTTGAATTTCTTATGTTTTTCTCTAGAATATTCACATGGAATTCACTCCCCTTCGCATTTCGACAGTTAAGCCCCTTAGAGATCTGACTTTTGATCTCTATATCTTCTTCAAAGAGCACTACCTTTGCTACGCTAAACGTGGCGAGCAGCTTTCAGAAGATAAATTTCAAAAACTCAAAACGCAAAAAATTGCTAAGTTTTTTATCACTGAACAAGATGAAGTGAATTACCAAAAATTCCTCGATGCTCTTTTAGATGAAACATTGTCTAATCCGAAAATCGACCTGGAAGAAAAAGTAAATATGGCCGAAGGAGCAGCGAGCTCTGCCGTTGAAAGAATGCAAAAAAACCCAACGGAAAGTGCCTTCCGCGCCACTGAAAAAGCGGCCAAGAGCTTGCGCCAGGTTATTACTGGAAACCCGGATACATTAAAGAAAATTTTCGGGAAAAAAGTTGAAAAGAACGAAGAAATTATCAAGCACTCACTTAACGTTTGTGCCCTTGCTGTAAAACTTGCTGAAATCAAAAGGTGTACAGAACAAGAGATGGATGACCTGGGTACAGCGGCATTAATCCACGATATCGGGCTTACAACTTTTAACAAAGACGACATTCAGCTGTTCTATAAACCTAAGAAGTTTTTAAGCAACGATGACAAACGCGTTTACTATCTTCACTGTAAAGACGCGGCCAATATCTTAAAAGAAAAGCCATACGTGACTCCTGCCATTCTTGAACTGGTCATGAATCATGAAGAAGTGGCCAGTGGACTTGGGCCAAACAAAAAGAAAAAACTCACTCTTCAAGAAGAGATTCTCTCGCTGGTTAACAACTACGACAAGCGCACGATCACCAACAAGACATCTCCTGCTCAGACCTTAAAAGATATGATGATTGATGAGTTAGGAAACTATGAGCTGAGTCTGTTAAATGATTTCAAGAAAGTCCTCCAGACCGAAGGACTTCTCGAATAGTTTTTAATCTAGAAAATCACTCTTAGAGAATCCAGCACCACTTCCGCTTCATCGTAGGCCTTGGTCAGCACTTCAATTTGCGAAGCAATCGCTTCAATCTCTTCATTTCTGACGACAGGGTTTTTCGCTTTTAGTTTTAATAAACGCGTCTTCTCTGCATCCAGATGAGTAATCATGTTGTCTTTGTACTTCTTTTTAAGTTCTGCTGCTTCCTGTAGAGCATGGTCATGGGCGCTCTTTAGCACCTTCTGAACTGCGGCCTTTGGAAGTCCTTTTGCTTTTCTGACTGTCTCGATGTCCGCTCCAGTGATCTTTTCATCGATATCCGATTTCTCAAACTTCGCTGAGAAGTTCTCTCCGGTTGAATCAACCAGGATACGAATCGGTGTCGGCGGGAAAAATCTCTCCGGGCTTAAGCTCTTAGGAGCAACGGCCTGAAGTTTAAAGAACGTCTCAATAAACGTTTTACTCTGTCCTGACTTCTTTCTCATCATCACACTCACGTTTCCAAACGTGTTGCTTAAAATAAGATCAATCACTCCGACAACCATCGGGTGATCCCAGGTTAAAAACTCCACATCTTCGCGGCGAAGAGCTGTTTTTCTCTCGTAAGTAATCCTGATCCCATCAACCGGAAGCCCCGGGAAATAAGGAACGTACATATTGTCACTTGGCTTGATATAGAAGACTCCGTCATCTAAATCCTCAATGTCGACACCTAGTTCCTGGAAAACATCGCTCATGTAGTTAATCAGGTTTGACTCTTCATCAAACTTTTTTACTTCACCCACTAACGCCTTCGCCTCTTCTTCTTTAAACGAGTTTAACTCGACTAAAATGTCGCGCCCTTCTTCCAGTTTATGGGAGACGGCCTTAAATTCACGGGCCGTATTCTCCAGGAATTCCTGCAGGACTTTTGGGTCTTTAAAACACAGTTCCGGTTTATTTAAATACTCATCCAAGAGTGATTGCAACTGCTGGTGAACAATGCTTGCTCCTTTGGCCGAATGAACAAAAGCGTCCAATCCAGTGTGGAACCATTGGTATAAAATTTCGTCGTAAGAGCTTACGATATAAGGCACATGCAGGTGAATATCGCTATCTTGTCCGATACGATCCAAGCGGCCGATTCTCTGCTCTAATAAATCCGGGTAAAGCGGAAGATCAAAAAGAACTAAATGGTGAGCGAATTCAAAGTTGCGCCCTTCACTTCCGATCTCTGTACATAAAAGAATGTTTGCACCCTGAGGATCGGCAAAATAAGCGGCCTGGCGATCGCGCGCGACAAATGAAAGCCCCGAGTGGAACACACCCACATTCATTGCTGGAAAGCGGTCTTTTAAAAGTTTTTCCAGGCAGAGAACTTTAGTTTTTGATTTAGTGATTAAAAGGATTTTTTCACCTTGGTGACGTCCTAAAAATTCCGTCAGCCAGTCGAGTTTCATATCAAATGAAGGCCCGATCGTTTCTTCGTCTTCTAATCCAAGATGGTGAGTTTTTTTACTCTCCAAAGGATAGGCATGCAGGATTCTCTTTGGGAAAAAAGAGAAGTGTTTACTCATTCTGGTTCTGGTATTTCTAAAAAAGATTCTTCCCGGTCCGTGAAGATCCTGAAGCTCTTTTAGTTTCACTTCGCTTTCAGCATCACCTTTTTTCAAAAGCTCGCGGGCGGTTTTTGCCACTTCTTCATAGTGAGCTGTCTCTTCTAAAAACTTTTTATAATCGTAAAAACGATCCGGGTCTAAAAGTTTAAGTCTGGCAAAATGCCCTTCCATTCCCAGCTGTTCAGGTGTCGCTGTTAAAAGCAGAAGACCTGAAGATTTTTTAGCAATGGCCTCGACAATCTTATATTCCGGAGAAGCATTCTCCTGTGACCATTTTAACTGGTGAGCTTCATCCACAACCATGATGTCCCAGGTTGCTTCACTCATCATTCTACGGGCCATCTCGGCACCTTTTAGAAGACCGATATTGACGATAACAAAGTCGTTGTCAGTAAATGGGTTGGTGTTTGGCTCTAAGTGAGTTTCCTGATTGAGTGTGGTGAAAGTTAAGTTGAACTTTCTTAGCATCTCAATAAACCATTGGTAGACCAGTGAATCGGGAACCAGGATCAGGGCGCGCTTCACTCTTTCAGATAAAATGAGATGGTGAAGTGCCAGACCTGCTTCAATGGTTTTCCCCAACCCTACTTCGTCTGCTAAAAGCACGCGCGGGATAGGTCTGTCGGCAATTTGGTCGGCCACATAAAACTGGTGAGGAATGAGATTCATTCTTCCACCGACAAATCCTCTCACTCTCGATTGAGTCAGGCGGTTTTTGTTCCATAGTGTTTTAAAACGAAGTTCAAAAAGCCCCGGAGCATCTACGTTTCCGTTAAAGAGACGGTCTTCTGGTTTATTGAAACTAAGCGAGTCTGAAAGCTCTCTTTCATCGTATGTTTCGCTTGCTGATTGATAAGCAATGATGCCTTCGTGGTCAACGACAGCGTCGACCGTGATTTTTTGTCCTGATCTTAAAGTGATTTCATCACCAACGGCAAAAACCACGCGCTTAATCGGCGCACCTTTTGATCCGTACACTCTTTCAGTTTTAGCCGCGAGAAAAGAAATTTTTAAGGTCTTGGACTCTACAGTCGATAGAATACCAAGCCCCAGCTCTGGCTCAGTCTCGCTCATAAAGCGCTGGCCTGGAATGAGATTGCTCACAATTAATGTCCTTTGAATTTTAAATTACTGATTGATTCGATAAATGGCGATCGCTAAACCCACCACAATCATTCCCAGGATAATGTAAATACGATTTTTTCCCAGCTCTTTTTCATCTTGAGTAAGACCTTTGTTGGCCTTTCTTACGCTCTTTTTTGACATGACTAATGCACTCCAAACATATCTTTAATAAAATCGCGAACACCTTTAGTTGATTTTATCTTATATAGGTCAAAAGCATAAGAATCATCGTGAGAAAAATTTTCTGCCTCCATAAAGGGGTCCATCCCCTCCTGGATATTAGATTCGGACTTTAGTTTAGAGACCATTTCGTTATTGTCGCGGACGATTTGACGTGCGCGCTCGACAGCAATTCTAGCTGATTCGTATTTAGGCAGGAAATCCTGTGAAATCGTTTGTTCGTTTTCCATCTTTTACCCGGTGTGTTGATAAAAAAATAGTGTATCTGACAGTATTACTCCCCTAAAAAAGCATCCGTCCATAAAAGTTTTTGAACCAGAGCAATATCTCTATGAAATTTCGAATGAAAAACCACTGACTTTTTCTTTCATTCAGTCTAAAAAGAGATTTCTTACAAAATGAGGAATTTCTTATGATTATTTGCCAGAATGTTGGACTTCGCTACGGGGCCAGAAAATTATTTGATGAAGTGGATATCAAGTTCACTCCAGGAAACTGTTATGGTCTTATCGGTGCTAACGGCGCCGGAAAATCTACGTTCTTAAAAATCTTATCAGGCGAAATCCCAAGCACATCTGGACACGTTTTCATCACTCCAGGGCAACGTCTTTCAATCCTAAAACAGGATCACTTTCTTTACGAAGACATCGAAGTTTTAAAAGTTGTTATCATGGGTAACAAAGTTTTAATGGATGTGATGGAAGAAAAAGACGCTCTTTATGCCAAAGAAGATTTTTCTGATGCTGACGGCTTAAGAGCTGCTGATCTTGAAGCACTCTTTGGTGAGATGAACGGATGGGAAGCTGAATCTGAAGCGGCCACTCTTCTTTCTGGTCTTGGTATCAAAGAAGAACTTCTTTCTAAAAAAATGTCTGAACTAAACGGTGGCGAAAAAGTTAAGGTTCTCCTTGCTCAGGCCCTGTTTGGTAAACCTGATATTCTTCTTCTGGATGAGCCTACCAACCACTTGGACATGAAAGCGATCCATTGGTTAGAGAACTTCCTGGCGACATTTGAAAACACAGTTATCGTTGTATCCCACGACCGTCACTTCCTGAACAAGGTGTGTACTCACATGGCCGATATCGATTTCGGAAAAATTAAAATCTACACAGGTAACTACGATTTCTGGTACCAGTCTTCTCAGCTGGCCATGACGTTAAAGTCGAACCAGAACAAAAAGACTGAAGAGAAAATGCAGGAACTTCGCGACTTCATCGCCCGCTTCTCTGCCAACGCTTCTAAGTCAAAACAAGCGACATCAAGACAAAAGATGCTTGATAAAATCACGCTTGAAGATATTCAACCTTCAACGAGAAAGTACCCATTCGTTTCTTTCAAAGCGAAAAAAGAAATTGGTAAAGATGTTCTTACGGTTGAAAAACTTTCTAAGTCTCTTGATGGAAAAGTTTTATTTAAAAACATTTCTTTCCAGGTAAGAAAAACAGACAAGATCGTTCTTCTAGGAAGTGACCAGGCGTGCTCTGCTTTAATGGACGTGCTGATGGGTGTTTCTAAGCCTGACTCAGGACAAATCAATTGGGGTGTGACTGCTCAAAAATCATACTTCCCGGCAGACAACTCTGAATTCTTCGCCGACGGAAGACACAACCTTGTGGACTGGCTACGCGACTTCTCAGAAGACAAAGACGAATCATTCGTCAGAGGATTCTTAGGACGCATGCTTTTTACAGGTGAAGAAAGCCAGAAGAAAACAAACGTTCTATCCGGTGGAGAAAAAGTCCGCATGATGCTTTCAAAGATGATGCTTGAAGCACCGAACGTTTTAATCATGGACGGTCCAACAAACCACCTTGACCTTGAAAGTATCACATCAGTGAACGAAGGCTTAAAGAAGTGGGACTCTACTTTAATCTTCGCCTGCCACGACCACGAGTTCGTGCAGACGGTGGCCAATAGAATTATTGATATTCAACCAGACGGATCAATCATCGATGTAGAAAAATCGTTCGATGAATACTTGGGGCTTAATGACTAAACCTGACTTTTTCGAAATCAGACAAATTAGTCCAGAAGATAAAATCCCTATCCAGGCGGGACTCTCATTGCTCTCGCCTGAATCCATCCGCCAGCGCTTTTTTGCCAACAAAACAGAATTCTCAGAGGCCGAGTTAAAATTTTTAACTGAGGTCGATCAGGTTAATCACCTGGCCTACGTTGCTGTTCATCACAAAGGCGACAATCTTTTGCCGGCCGGGGTTATCCGCGCCGTTAAACCTAGTGCGGAATCAACAACGGCCGAAATAGGTATCGTCATTGTTGATTGTTATCAGGGTCAAGGCCTTGGAACAAGGCTCTTTGATACGATTGCCGAGCAGGCCCTTAAAGTTGGGATCACTCAATTTTATGGTGACTATCATGTCAGTAACCTTAAAATGACTAAACTCCTTGAGAAGTTCGCAAAAAAACACCATCCAATGATGATAAAACACACACACGATGGATTTATTTATTTTGAAGCTCCGTTAAAAAACTGATAAACTTTGACACATATAAATAATTAAAAAACAGGATCATGCATGGGACGTAAGTGGAACAACATTAAAGAAAAGAAAGGCGATCAGGATAAACAACGCTCTTTAATTTACACAAAATCACTTCGCGAAGTTACAAAAGCAGTAAAACAAGGTGGAGAAGAAGTTGAAAGTAACTTCATGCTTCGTATCGCTCTTGAAAAATGCAGAAAGTACAACGTTCCAAAAGACAACATCGACCGCGCGATCAAAAAAGGTCTAGGTAACGATGATGAGGGATATGAAGATATCGCTTACGAAGGATACGGACCTAACGGTGTTGCGATCTTCGTTGAAGCATCAACAAATAATGGCACAAGAACAGTAGCGAACGTTCGTAACTTCTTTAACAAGTGCGGCGGATCTCTAGGAACAACTGGATGTCTTCAGTTCGTATTCGAGAGAAAATCTGTTTTTGAGATCCCACAAGGAAAACTGGTAGAAGACGACTTCACAATGGATATGATCGATGCGGGAGCTGAAGATGTTGTCCTGGAGGACGGGTTCTACACTGTCACAGGACCTATGGAATCTTTCGGTGCTATCCAGACAAAACTAGACGAGCTAAAGGTTACTGCCGATGAAGCTGGTCTTGAGCGCGTGCCTCTAACGTTTAAAGAAATCGACAAAGAAACTTTCAAGACGGTTATGAAACTCGTTGACCTACTTGAAGGTGACGATGACGTCACAAAGGTTTACCACAACGTTAAGTACGACGACTCGTTCGCCGACCTTTAGGTTTACCCTACCTATATCCACTTTTTCTGGGCACCCTTTTTATTTAGGGGCGGGATTTTTCGACCTTCTTTTGAATGGTTAGAATCTTCCCGTGGCCCGATTTTTCACCCATGTTAGTATGACTCTGGTCACACCCCGGAGGCTTTCAATGTTCTTTGGCAAATTACTAGCAATCGCTCTTCTTAGTTTCTGCCTTTTCCAGAATACCGTCTCTGCCAGTGAGGACTTGGATAAAGATCCCTTAGAGGGCTTTACTGTCTCTAAAGAAGACATCATTAAGAGTCTCGATGGACTCAAAAAAATGGGAAAGATTTCAGAGAGTGATTACCAGAAAGCTGTAAAAGAGCTCACGAGCATGAGTGATGCTCAAGTAAGTGCACTTAAAGAAACGGCCGTTGGTATGGTGAGAAATGACCCGGATAAAGCTGTCGATCTGGTTAACAAAGGAAACAAGATCGACACAGAAGCTGCTAAAAAACAAATTGGCGACCTGTCTAGGCCCAAGGAGTAAGTTCTTCAATCAGGTCGATATTATCCTCAACCAGTATTGAAGTGAATTTGAGACTGGTTAAACTTTTTAAAAGGCCTTCGTAATCAAGAAGGCCTTTTTTATTTCGTTTACACATGAGAAGTGCCACTCCCCTTTCTTCCAGAAACCTCACAATACGCGGATTGTCCTGAATCTCATCATCAAACGAGATCACCATTGTGTTGCGCTTGAAGCGGTCATTAAAGACGCCCCAGTGCGGTTTTAGGTCATGCAAAGAAATCGCAATCAACCGAAGTGGCTGCTTCCTGATATCAAAGTTTTCATCATCAACCTGGAAGCTGTCGGTCTGGTCTTTTTGATTGAGCTTTTTTTGGTCAATCAAAATGCAGTCAGTGTGGGCACGAAGCTCCTGAACCTCACTGTAAGTGGATTCAGGAGAAATAAATTGGATTTTCATTAATTCAAATACACATCCATCTCTGTAAAGAGACTTGGATTCCTAAAGTTCTTTTGAAAGCCGTCACTGGCAATTTCAATTAAGCGAGAGTTAAACATATCTGTGGTTGTCGTCTTCACCGTCAATTGTGGAAGACGGCCTACGATCTCCCCTTTTTTCACCAGGTAAGAAAGCTGAAGTGGAGTCGAGAAATCTCCCTTGTCCGTGAAATCTCCACCATCTCCCATAAACACGACCACGCATTGATCAAGAGACTTTAAAATCTCCTGAGTTGTTCTCTTTCCTGCCGCAATGACAAGGGCATTGAACCCCATCCCAACAGCAGAGTCGTAAGAGCGCACACCGTTTCCAGTCGCCTCAACTCCGTATTTCTTAGCATTGCGAAGATCGGCGATAACAGTTTTCATTACACCGTTTTCAATGAGTGGAAGTTTTTCCAGTTTTCTAATTGTCCCTTCTTCGTCAAACCTGCGGTAGACTCCGTGCTCAGGAAGCAGGTTGATATCATAAAGAGAGAAATCTTTACTGAAGATTTGCTGGTTTAATTTTCCACTATAAAGAGCTGAGCCTTCGCAGTACTTGTCTGCTCTTAGAGACTCAAGCAATTTATTTTTAAGGCCATCGCCTTCAATGAAAAGCACCGGGTACTTTCCACTTTGGAAGGGAATCTCATTTTTATAAGCATCAAGGTAAGGCAGGTTTTTATCTAAAACGTCATCGATATCCAGCGTTCTTCCGCTTCCGGCAAAGTATCCATCAAGCAGGTTTGGAGAGCCCACGCGCTTAAACAGGTAGTACCATCCATTGGTGCCGAATTTCTTTTCCATCACTGCACCTTTGTCATCTTTGAGTGAGACAGTGTGGAAAGAGCGCTCAAATTTTCCGTTAAAAACGAATTCATTTGAATACCCTTGCAGGCGCTCTTGAGTCGACTGGATCGCTTCCATGATCTGAGACAGAGGTGCCTCGAAGCTTCCCTCGTCAATCATTCTGCCATTCTGGTAATGAGGAAGTTCATAGTCGTAAGGAATCCCTACGCTCTTTGAACTCTGGGCCTTTTTAACCAGCTCAGCATCGCTGATATCTCCCACATAAGATGTGGTGTAGATTTTATTGCCTTCAAAAAGGCGCACACCTTTTTTTGTGATGTTTTTATTTCTGGAAGAATTCACTTGTCCTGCGACGACTTCAACAGAAAGAGACTCTTCGTTTGTTGTCAGAATATCGTGTTTCATTTTTTTCTCCTTCCTTAGCTGATCTGCATTTCGTTAACAAGAATCGAAGGTCCACCATCCGCTACCGGAAGTGGCCACTGCTCCATTTTTCCGCATCCACCAAAGGCAGAGCTTTCAAGATGGAAATCATCCCCGCAAGCTTCGATTTGTTTTAGCGTTTCAAACACTGAACCTGAAAGAACTGAAACGCGAACCGGCTCTGCCAACTCTCCATTTCTGATCATGTAAGCTCTGATTGGTGCAATCGTAAAAGTACTTCCGCCCGATCCGTGTTTGAAGTTATAAAAGTAAACTCCACCCTCTGCTTTTTTAAGCAGGTCTTTAAACGGAACTTTTCCACCTTCGATATACGTTGAAGTCATGCGCACGATAGGCTCGTATTCAAAGTTCATTGCTCTAGCGTTTCCAGTTGGTTTTTCTTCAAGCACGTTTGCCGTATGAGTTGAGTGCAGACGCCCGGTTAAAACACCTTCTTTAATCAGGTAAGTTTTCTGTGCCAATGTCCCTTCATCATCAATCGGGCAGTACCCCGATGTATTGTCGTGTACACCTGTATCGACAATTGATAAACAAGGAGCTGCGATCGTGCTTCCAAGCTTCCACTCTTTTGTCGCTTCCGGGTCTCCCATCATAAAGTCTGCTTCAGACTTGTGTCCGAAAGACTCATGAGTAAAGACTCCCGTGATTTCCGGTGAAAGAACGACTTTGTATTTTCCTGGCGTGATTGTTTTTGCGCTCAGGAATTTTTGAGCCTCAGCAAAGTAGCTCAGGATATCGTTTTCCAGATTCTGGAATGAATTAAATTCAGTTGCATAAAGCCTGAAGCCATCTTCAAAAAGCTCATCGCCTTTTTTCAATGTCGCCCCAAAAGCAAAACCGGCCTGGTTAAAATCGTAAGAGAACTCTGTTCCCACAGATGACTTGTAGAATTTTTCTTTGTACACGTCTGTGTATCTGATTCTTGAATCTTTTAGGTTCTCAATTTTTTTAATAAGAGGAAGATACTTCTCTCCCATCTTCACTTTTTCTTCCAGAGAGATATTGGAAAATGCATGTTTAGTTTTATTGATCAAGTGGTGAGCTCCATTGTTGTCTGGAAGCACATACACATTTGAAGCATGAGGACCCGCTTCTGCCTGCTTAATCAATTTTGTAATCTCATCACCTAGTGCACTAATGGCAGTTGTCGATGAATAAAACCATGCTCCATGGTGATGAACACGAACAAAAGCACCTAGGACAGGTCTTTCACTGGCCGCAACCAGCTCGCCGTTTTGAAAAAGAAAGCTGCTCGATTGCGTGCGCTCGATTCTTACGTCGACAAAGTGACAAGGAAATTTTCTCAGATCTAATTTATCTAAGACACTCTTGATATCCATAGGTCTCTCCTGTGATTAATTCTCAAATAGCGGTAATGAAAAAATCTGTCCCTCATGATACCAGAGTTCAGCGAAGTTTTCGATGAAAAGCACCTGGTCTGTTACGCGCAAAGCGCGAAAGAGAGAATCAGCGTGTAGCGACTCGTCTTTTTCTCCATTTAAATAGAGTTTGAAATCTTTCATGATTATCTTAGTATGCAAGTCAAGATTTGCGCGCTTCAAAGGAACGCGTACAAAAGGGTTTCTTTCTTCAGGAAGCTGACGGTGCAGGTAAAAATCAATCTCGCCTTTGTAACGAAAGGTCCCTTTCTTTTTTAATTCTAAGGCAATGCTCTCACTTTCATTCAACTGGAAGGCCACTTTCTTTTTATTAAAGTAATCCCCTTTAATCTTATGCATAAGCTGATCATTGCATTCATCAGGGTGAAGCAGAGATAAAAAGGCCTTGGTGACAAATTCAATGGTGACGTGAAAAGACGGGTTATAAGCGCGGGGCTTAAGAGAGAGTCCGTAGAAATAAAATTCACTGATGGATGAAATGGAAAGATTCTCCTGAACTTTTTTCAAAGCGATGGACAGCTTGTTGTCCATCGCTTCGTCTCCACTTCCCCATTCTTCTTTACTTGGAAATAATGAGTTATCCACTCTTACTTAAGTTCCACATTCAGTTCGATATTAAGATTTTTATTTCCTAAATCTGTCGAAGGAAATTTTGGGTCCATTCCCTCAATCGCTCCTGCTTTATTAAGAGCATCACCTGATGGTGAATAACGGGCAATCACGTGCAGAGGTCCTTTGAAATCAGCACCTGGGATCATCACGTTTTTTTGTGTAATCACGAAGGCCTGAGGAAAAGTTGGTCTCTCAACTTTAATCACCGCAACTGGAGGAGTTCTGTCGTTTGGCCCCGAATCAGGTCCAGCTTGTTTTGCGAAGATAAAAAGTACACCATTTTTAGTGATCTTTTTTTCTAGTCCTTTTTTTAATGTCACCATTCCACCAACTTTTGGGTCAGTGTAAGCGTGAGCGTTAGTTAGTGTTGCAATAGATAAAATGGCCGCTAAAAAAAGATTTCTCATTTCAAAACTCCTTATGGGATAAAAGATGCACCAATGATAGTATGAAGACAGGAGCTAATCAAATGAAGAACAAAAATTTATGCTTAATTGGGTGCGGATGGTTAGGAAAACCATTGGCAAAAACACTTTTGTCTAAAGGACACACTCTTACCATCACCACCGCTAGCGACAAGTCTCCTGAATTCCAAAGCGAAGGGATTTCTTACATCACTTTTGATTTAATCCAAGACCCTTTCAACGAAGAGATTCTTAAGGCCGATGTTGTAGTTTATACCATTCCCCCTCTTCCTTTTGTGGCCGTTAAAAATTTCTTTGATCATCTCCCAACCGATAAAAAAATTATTTTCACCAGCTCGACATCTGTCTACGGAAAAAATATGGGAAGTGTAGATGAAGACACTCCGATTGACCCAGAAAACACTCAGTCTCCGCTTCTGGCCCAAACAGAAGAGTACCTGCGAGCTCGCTTTAAGAATGCTGTGATTTTACGCCTGGGCGGTCTCTACGGAGAAAAACGCCACCCAGTCTACTTTCTGTCAGGGAAAAAAGATATTAAAACCGGAAGTGAATTCCTGCACCTCGCTCATCAAGATGACTGTGTGAACGCTATTACAAAAATCATTGAAACTGAGACATGGGGACAAACCCTTAACATCATCAGCGATTTGCGAATCACTAAGCGCGATTATTACCTGGATATGGCCCAAAAGCTCTCCCTGCCTTTGCCGGAGTATGCTCAAAGCGATAAGGGATTAAAAGAAACCAAGATCTCTAATCAGAAATCCAAAACTCTTCTGCAGATTCATTATAAAAATCCTAGCGAATTTTATAAATCTTCTGAGTGACGTCTTGTTCAGACTCTTCTTGTCTTTTAGAAGTGATGCGTTCGATTTCTTTAACGATGTTGGTAACACGTTGAAGAGCGTCTCCAATGCGATCGAAGTACTCTGTACTTGATTCCTTCTTCGCTTTTCTTAGAAGCCCAAAAGCAATCGTTAAAGGATTGTTGATTTCATGGTTGTATGTTGCAATCAGAGAGTTGATTGATTCAACTTCTCTTTTCTCCATGGCCTCGCGGTAGTTTCTTACTGCGTTGATTTGAGCATTGATGCGCGCTTCTGCGATATCAATGTTAACCGGCTTCTGGATATAATCGTTGGCCCCAAGCTTAAGCGCTTCTACGATATCAGCAACGTCAGTTTTAGCAGTCGCCATGATAATAGGGATATCAATCGATGAGTACACCGTACGCACGTATTGCAGGACCTGAAGCCCTGTCATTTCCGGCATAACAATATCAAGGAGAATTAAATCTGGTGTATCGCCTTGAAGGGCCTCAAGACACTCTCTGCCCGATTCCACACAAGTTACGTTAAAGCCTCTTTTCGTAAGCCTCTGTGATAGAACTCTTGAATTGATTTGGTCGTCATCCACAACCAGGATTCTGATACTCATACCTAACTGTTCGGTCTCTAACATTTAAAAGTTTAAATATATCCTATTTGTATTTAGTGATTTTTACAGAAAATATTCCTCTCACAATATTTCAAAAGGATAGAAGTAGCCGAGTCTTTAGCTTCGGCAGTTAAATCCCCTAGAGGTTTAGTTCGATTGGGTATTAATACAATATATTTACAGAACAATTTATTGAATATTATTCCAATACAGATAAAGTTAAATCACCACCATTTTTAAGGATTAAAGATGAAAAAACTCCTCCCTGCACTTTTATTAGTGTCCTCTTTCAATGCAATCGCCTGGGACTCCACAGATTTTAAAAACGAAGCTCTTTCTCCTTTCACTACTTCCGCAAGAAATGTTTTACTGGTGGGAACAGGACTAACACTGACTGTATTACTACTTGAAGATTCACTCGTTGATACTACTCAAAATGAAGTGGCCAATGACAAGCCACTTGGATCACTTTCAAAATTCGGTGATCTCTCTGGACAGCTTTTACCAAACGCTCTCTATGCTCTCGGGCAATCCCTGGCCGGAGCTAGCGGGAACCCTGACGGGTACAGGAGAGCGATTGGAATGTTTAAGGCCTCAGCCTACGCTTCAGGTGTAACGACTGCTTTAAAATACACCATCAGAGAACCGCGTCCTATTAACGGACACAAAGATAGAAACTCATTTCCTTCAGGACACACCACAACTGCTTTTGCTTTTAGTGGGTATGTCTTAGGCGAACACGGCTGGGCCTGGGGAACTCCCGCACTGGCACTTTCAACTTTTGTAGGCATCAGCCGAATCAATGACAACCGCCACTTCCTGCACGACGTTCTTGCCGGAGCAACTATTGGGCTTTCATACGGGCTTGGGATTGCAAAAATAGATAAGGCAAAAAAAGACAATGGTGAGAAAGAGGCCGGCCTTACGATTGTCCCAATCTTTGACTGGAACACGAAAGGCCTGGCCTTAGTTGGTGAATTTTAATTTTAGTTCTTTTTTCCAATAACAGTCATACCCATTAAATACGGCTGAAGCTTGGCCGGGATTTTTACAGAGCCATCAGCTTGCTGGTGGTTCTCTAAAAAAGGCACAAGGATTCTTGGAGTCGCAATCGCCGTGTTGTTTAATGTGTGAACGTATTGAACTTTGTTGTCGTTATCTCTGTAGCGAGTTTGAGTTCTGCGCGACTGCCAGTCGTGAAGAGCTGAACAGCTGTGAGTCTCTCTGTATTTTTGTTCAGATGGAACCCATGCCTCAACGTCAAACATACGCACCTTACCTGCTCCCATATCTCCCGTACAGCATTCGACAACTCTGTATGGAAGCTCAAGGTCCTGAACGATTTCTTCAGATGTCTCAAGCAGGATCTTGTGCCATTTTTCAGATTCAGCAGGATCGTTTTTACAGTAAATAAACTGCTCTACTTTCATGAACTGGTGAACGCGGATTAAACCACGTACATCGCGTCCGTATGATCCAGCTTCACTTCTAAAACATGGAGAATAACCAGCGTATAAAATGGGAAGTTCTGCTTCTTTTAAAATCTCTCCTGCGTGAAGAGAGTTGATTTGCACTTCTGCAGTTCCTGCCAGATAAATATTTTGTTCTGGAATGTAGTAGGCCTGGTCTCTTCCGTTAGGAAAGTGTCCTGTTCCGTATAGTGCTTCTTCGCGAGCGAAGGCCGGAACTGAAACAACCGTGAAACCTTTTTGCATTAGTTTATCCATAGCAAGTCTGTGCATTGCTAATTCAACTAACACCATTTCATTTTTTAGTGAGTATGAGCGAGAACCAGAAACTTTGGCGATTCTTTCAAAATCGGCCCAGTTATTTTTCTCTAAGATTTGAACGTGATCAAGCGGAGTGAAATCAAACTTCGGAAGAACTCCTGCTTTTTTTACTTCAACGTTATCGTTGTCATCTTTTCCAATTGGGGCCTTTGGCGAAGGGATTTGCGGCGTAAGGTACATAAGCGTTTTAAGCTCTTCTTCGGCCTTCTCTGCGCGCGGTTTAAGGGCCTTTACTTTTTCATCAAGGGCCTTACTCTCAGCGATAAGCGCTGGGCGTTCTTCAGCAGAAGCCTTAGGAATCTTCGCTGTTATTCCGTTTTTTTGCGTTAAAAGATTTTGTTCTTCAGTCTTTAGGGATGAAACTTCTTTATCTAGGGCCAGTAATTGATCAATATCCAGTGCGACGTTCTTAAGCTTACAAGCATTCTTTACGATGTCAGAATTTTCCCTGATGAATTTAATATCTAGCATAGTGGTCCCTTGGTATACTGGTGAGAGTTTAATGCTTCCTATTTTGCCTTATTTTGGCAAGTTTTAATAGGAAAAACACAAGGATTCCCCGTGGCACGTTGTAAATTTTGTAGCAGAGAAATCACCTGGATGAAAGAAGGCGGAAGAAACCGTCCGATCAATGGTGATGGTGGAATTCACGCTTGTGATGAAATGAAAGCTTCAATGAAATCTATTAAATCAATTGAGAAAACAGAACTCGATGCTGATATTTTAAAACAGTACGAGCAAGCGATTAATCTAAAAGTTCAAGGAACTAAGAAGTAGAATTTATCTGCTTTCAGTAGGTGAAGTCACTTCATCGAGATTGTTTAACGGAACTCTCTTAATAAAGTGTCTTTGCCTGATCGGACAATCCGCCAGTTCACAATTTTCACAATACACTTTACGACAAGGATCCAGATGGATTCTGATCTCTGCTTCCACCGGGTATTCTTTTAAAATACTCTGTTCGTAGTTTTCACTAAAAGTGTGACCTTCGGCCACTGACCAGAACTCTGGAATAACCATGTGGCATTCGATGTGGTGAAAAGGTCCGCTTTTAATAATACGCGTGTAGTGAATATCGATAACGCCCGGGACATAATTTTTCTCGAAAAGCCCGGCCACTAATTGCAACAATTCCTGATCGTGAGCATCCAGAAGAACATTGCCAGAGCGAATAAGAATCCTTGTTCCTTGAATACATAAAACAGTTCCAAAAAAACCAGCAATGACAGGGTCCACCCACTGGGCCCCAGTAAATTTAACAATCAATAAGCTGAGGAGAACTCCAATACTCGTCAGTGCATCTCCCATCAGGTGAGCGCCACTGGAAAGCATGGCCTCTGAGTGATGGCGCTTTCCCTGAACTTTAAGAATGAATCCTAAAATCCCATTGATCACACCAGTTAAAATAATCAATACCAGACCGGCGTTAACTTCTTCAACATGGGCGCCGTGGAAAAAAATCTGAATCGACTGAATGATAATTAAAATACCGGCAAGAGTGATCGCCCCGCCTTCAAAGGTCGCGGCCATACTCTCTACTTTTCCATGACCGTATGGATGGTCTTCATCTGCAGGCTTTGCGGCCACAACAATCACCGCCAGCGTAATGACTCCAGCAACGACGTTAACAATACTCTCCAGGGCATCGGAGAAAACCGACTGCGATCCGGTTAAGTGATAAGCGTAAAATTTCAAACAAAGTAAAACAATACCGATAACCAGAGAGAGCGCTGGTAAAAACTTTCTTTCTTCGTGATTAATTTTTGGATGATGATTTGCCATAAATTGATTATAGCAAATTCCCAGAGAAAATGTCTCTTACTTTAAAAATCGCTGGTCTCTGGGGAGTATGATACATGAAACTTTTTTTCGGTTTCTAGCAATGATGTTATAGACACTATCGCGGATAAAACGAGGGATGATTTTAAGAAGAAGCAATAAAGATTTCACTCCCCCCAATCTCCTGCCAATTTCAATCACAGCATCACTCTTGTAAAACAATTGCCCATGAGAAAGAAACACCACTGTGCTCATATCACTTTCCCCACCAACCTCTGTCTTATAAGTCTCTCCATTTAATGGAGCAAAGAGTAGTTCTTTTTTAGAGTCGAGAGAAACCAAGGCCCTCACTGAGCGCTGGCATAACCCACAATCCCCATCATAAAAAACGACCTTATCCATTTTGACTCCTCCCTCTATTTTGGCACCATCAGTGCACTATGACTAGGTATAAGCTTGCTCACTTATAACGAACGACCTTCTTAAGAGGGCTTGCAAACGACCCTAGTGTCTAAAGTTTAAACAGCTGTAAAGCATAAGCATATTTCCAGGAGACTTTATGAAATCGCTATTCATCTTAACAATGTCCATGGTCCTGACCACTCCGTTATTTGCTCAGGATGACGTTCAAGTTGACCGTGAAATCGAACGCGATATCACTGAAGGAAAAATCCAGGCGGCCGAATCTCTTTGGTTAAAAGACATGGAAAAAGGCATCGACCAAAAACAACAAAAAGCAGCAGCTCTTATCGTACTAGTGGCCAACAGGGCCCAAGAAAGAGTGTCTGTTGGCAACGATAGCTTTCGTGAAGAGGCCGAATACGCTCACGTAGGGTTTGTGGCCCGTCTGCAAGGTATCCGCGAAGACCGCGAAGCCCTGGCGAGAAAAGAAATTCAACCAGACTATGCCACTCTACAAAATTACTCTAAGCGTTTAGATACTTTAATCAGCGATTTGCAAACATTCTTAAAATAACCAACTCATAAAATTTAAGAGAATCCTGCCTCACAGGATTCTCTTATTGCACTTTTTCTGCGATAATTCTGACTCACCTAAGAAAAGGATTATCCAGATGAATTTTTACCAAGAACTAGAAGACCGCGGACTCATCGCGGACGTGTCAAACCCGGAATTAAAAGAACTCTTAAACACTAAGAAAATTTCTTTTTATATTGGTTATGACCCGACAGCTAAGTCGCTTCAGATTGGTAACCTCTTTGCCATCATCACGATGAAACGCTTCCAGAACGCGGGCCATAAGCCTTACGTCCTTCTTGGAGGAGCGACTGGTATGATCGGTGACCCTTCGGGAAAAAGCACTGAGCGCGTTCTTTTAACTGAAGAAGTCATCAAAGAAAACATCGAAGCGCAGAAAAAACAATTCCAGAAAATTTTAAAGTTCGACGGCGAAAATCCGGCGATTATGGTTAACAACTACGACTGGATGGGGAAATTCTCTTTCCTTGAATTCCTAAGAGACGTTGGTAAGAAATTCAGAATTTCTGAAATGATCGCGAAGGAATCAGTTAAGAAGAGACTTGAATCAGAAGTGGGACTAAGTTTTACTGAGTTCTGCTACCAAATGCTTCAAGCTTACGACTTCCGTCACCTGTCACTAAACCACGACATCATCCTGCAAATGGGTGGAGGCGATCAATGGGGTAACATTACTGCGGGTATCGATTACACTCGTAAAATGGATGGCCGCCAGGTGTATGGTCTAGTTATTCCACTGGTAACAGATTCAAACGGAAACAAATTCGGTAAGTCTGAAGGTGGAACAGCGATCTACCTTGACCCGGAAATGACTTCACCATACCAAATGTACCAATACCTGCTTAACAGCGAAGACGCTTCTGTCGTGAAGTACCTGAAATACTTTACGTTCCTTTCACTTGATGAAATTAAAGCGCTTGAAGACAAGACAGTTAATGAGCCTCACCTGCGTGAAGCCCAAAAAGTCCTGGCAAGTGAAGTAGTTGAGCTTGTTCACGGCGAGGAAGGCCTAAATGCCGCTTTAAACGCGACAAAAATCTTCTTTGGTGAAAAGATCACCAACCTAAAAGATAAAGACCTGACGGCGATCTTTAAAGACGTTCCATCAGTAGAGATCCCTCGCGCTGAACTTGCAGCGGGAATTCCTCTACTTGACCTTCTTGCAAAAACTCCGCTTTTCCCAAGTAAAAGCGAGGCAAGAAGATCTGTTGAGCAAAAAGGTGTTTACTTAAATAACGATACAATGCCTGAGATGACAACGGCGATTAACGAATCTCACCTTGCCAGTGAAACTTGTATGGTTATCAGGAAAGGTAAAAAGAATTATTGTGTTATTAAATTTGCTTAAAATAAAAAAGGCCGCATTTTGCGGCCTTTTTTTTATCTATTTTTTTGGTGCTTTATGATCGTTTGGATCTGTCGGAGTCGTCAGCTTCTTAATCTTCCCTCTCTTTAAATCATTTCTTTCCTGGATCGCTTTAGTATTAGGAACCATGTGAGTTGAAAACGGTGTTTTCTCTCCTAATACCTGTGCCTGAACAACAATCATTAGGCGAACAGCATCTCCTACTAAAACCCCGCCCGCGTCCATTTGTTTGTTCCAGACGATCTCGAAATCTTTGCGGTTAAGTTCACCGCTTAGAGTGAAGAAATAGTTTTCTTTGTCCCAAGGATCTTTTAATTTTCCTTTATACAATCCTTCAAGAGTCACTGATTTAGTCACTCCACGAAGAGTTAAATCTCCGGTGATTTTAAATTTTTGTCCGGCCGCCACTTTAACAGGGCCAGCAGACTTAAACGTGATCTCCGGATAGTTGGCCACAAAAAAGAATTCATGCCCCTTTAAGTGAAAATCTCTTTTCCCATCATTTGTATCGACACTCTCACCGACGATTTCGACTCTGACATTTGAAAGCGTGTCTTCTTTATCATTTAATTCAAAAAAGCCACGGTAGTCTTTAAACTGACCTTCAACTTTCGTCATCATCATGTAATCCACATCAAAACCGATGCGCGAGTGTTCTTTAATCAGCTCAAATTGTTTTGCCTGAGCGGAGAAAGTCAGGGCCATTGCAAAAAAGAGAGTTAGGTATTTCATGTCTTTCCTTATTTTTTAGGGATGCGGATAACGATCTTATCTTTTTGATTGATCACTTCTGCTTTATCAGCATCCAGTCCTGGAGCAATCGTGAACATACGCTCAGATGAAGTCTCCAGGACACCGTTAGAATTGTCTTTAATGTCTTCGCTAATTTTGATCATGCCGTCTTTGATTTCCACATTGAGTTTGTGGTTAGTGCCATCATCCCCTCTTAGCGGAATATCGTAATAAACGTTTTTATTATCTTCTCTTTGAGAGATAATCCCCAAGGTACTCGCTCCTCGCATATCCATGCTTTCTTCCTGCATGCGCGAGATGGTGTCCATCATTTTCTCGTGGTCAAAATCATCCGGGTTAACTGGAAAACGGTCTTCCGACTTCACCACCTGAACCGGCATGCGGTTTAACTTAGTTAGTAAATGGTTCGTCAGGAAACCAATACAGAAAAAAATGACGGCAATAAAAAACTTAGTAGTTAAAACTCTCTTCATAGTGTTCCTTATTATAGAAACTTTGGTGCAATAACAAAAGGGCGGTTTTGAGGACTAATATGGGCACTAAATAAAACATATTGTTGGAATATCAAGTGCTTAAATCTTCTGGAAAATGAGAGTTTTTTATTCAAGTTTAAAGGTCCCCAACCGAAAGGGTTTAATATTAGGGAAGAATCCCTAATCCAACCCCAGCAAAGGACCCTCAATGAACAAGTCATCAAACTTCAAAGGCAAGATATTCTTTTCTGCGGACTCTTTTGCCACAAAGAAAACATTGATGTCTTATTATGCTGAGCCTTTAGAAATGAGTTTTGATCAAACGATCATGTCTTCATTTGATTTTTTAAATCTTAACCCTGATGAAAAAAAACAACTTTCATCTCGCCATAGAAAAATGCTGAATAACTACCGCCACATCAACCCATTTGCTCTAAATGTTGATGCTCAGGAGTTTGTTGAAAGTATCGCCAAGTGCAAATCGGATAAAATTATTATCCACGCTAACGACTATGGAGCTTATATTTGCCTTGCTGCTCTTTACTCTGGGAAAATCCCGTCTGATAAAAAAATTGAATTTCACTTCGAGAGCTCGCCTCTGGCGCTTTTCCCGAAGACCTTCTTAAAAAACACACCAAAGACTGATCACAAGATTGTCTTTCACGTACAAGAAGACTCATGGCTTGGGCCATTTTCTACTCTGTATAGCAATGACAAGATTAAGTGTTTCTATCGCCCGAAAGCGGCCTGATTAATTTCAAAGACAAATGATGTGCCTGCGGCTTCGTTTCTCGTAGCGTAGATGCGCGCGCCTAAAGAATCGGCAACAACTTTACAGATCGCAAGCCCTAGACCACTCCCCTGAGCTTTTGTGGCCGTGCTTTGCAGGCGGTGAAAGCGGCTGAAGACCTTTTCTAAGTCTGCCTCTTCAATTCCTTCCCCTTCATCAGAAACGCGCACGCGAAGCACTCCTTCTTTACTTTCTCCGGTAATAGACACTGTCGAAGACTCTGGCGAGTACTTGATAGCGTTTTCAATCAGGTTGTAAAAAAGCACTCCCAATAAATCGCGGTCGCACATGACTGAGAGTTCATCCTCTGATGCTTGATAGAAAGAATCAAAATCCAGGTGCAGTGAAATTTTCTTCATGTTGGCAAGCTTTGAAAGTCTCGAAACCTGACCCAACACCACTTCATCCAGACGATTTTTTGTAAATGTTAAATTGCTCGCTCCACTATCAACGCGGGCAAGAATTAAAAGGTTGTTAGTTAACTTTGTCAGGAAATTAATTTCCTGAGAAATGCTCTCCATAAAACGAGTCATCTCTGCTTCTGAACGTTTTTCTGAAATAAAAACTTCCAACTCTCCTTTCATGATGGCCAGTGGAGTTTTAAGTTGGTGAGAAGCATCCTGAATAAACCTATCCTGGGCATCAAAAGCTTCATTCAATCGGCTCAGAAGATGGTTAATGGTATCAGCAAGCTGCCAGATCTCCCCCTTGCTCTGAGGCACTGGCACGCGCTCTTCCAGATTAGTGACTTCGATTTCTTTAGTTTTGGCAATAATCATCATCATCGGCCTTAGAGCGCGACCGACGAAAAAATAACCAATCATCAAGGAAACCAAAAGCATGATAGGAACGCTGATATAAAAGAACTTAACTAAATTGCGGTTAATCACTAAAAAATCTGTTTCAGGCACAGCGATTTGAAGAATAAGCGGGGTATCTTTTTGTAGTACGGGCAAGAGATAGTTAATCACTCGGTAGGGAACTTTTTCATTCACCATCGTCGAGAAGCTCGCTCCATTTTTAAGGACGCGGGCAACAACTCCTTCATTTAAGCGGGAGATTTGCGTTTCATGTAAATGCGGTCTGGTTTCAATAACGTTGCCGTTAATATCCATCACCGAAATAAAACTGTTTTTTAAAGTAAATGGCAGGATCTTTTCATTGAGTTTTAAAATAGTCGAATCAAACTCAACGTCACCATATTTATCCACATCTAAAGATTCGGCCACATCGACTGCGTAATTATATAAACTGGTATCGAACTCGGCGATTTGAAGCTTGGAGAATTGAGTGTAAAGAATATAACAGAAGCCCGATAGCATACCGGTAAAAATGAGACCGAAAAGTAAACTCAGCCTCAGTTTTAAACTGATCTTCTGCCAAAAAAACATAGTTACTCTTTTAAGATATAACCATACCCAACCATGGTATGGATCATTTTCTTGTCAAAAGGTGTATCGATTTTTTTTCTCAGCATATTGATGTAAACATCAATAACATTGGTGTTGGTGTCGAAATTAACATCCCAGACATGTTCACTGATTTCCACTCTGGTAATCGGGCGTCCCGGGTTGCGCATAAAATATTCAAGCAGAGAAAATTCTTTTGCCGTTAATGTCACTTCTTTCTGGTCTCTCACCACTTTTCTTTGAACCAGGTCTAGTTCGATATCGCCGAAACGAAGCTTCGAGCTCTCTGTTCCATGGTTTCTTCTTAGAAGCGCTCTAATACGAGCGAGAAGCTCTTCAAACTCAAAAGGTTTTGTTAGATAATCATCTGCACCTGAATCGAGTCCATTAATTTTATCTTTCGTTGTTGAGAGTGCCGTGAGCATAAGAATCGGCATGCGGTAGCCGTCTCTTCTTAAGTGCCTGGCGGTGTCCATTCCGTTTTGATCCGGAAGATTGACATCAAGAACGACAAGGTCGTATTCGTTTTCACAAACCAGACTCTCGGCCCCTGATCCTGTTTCAGATACATCAACCATGTACCCTTGGGCCACTAGACCCTTTTTGATAAAGCTTGCCATTTTCGGCTGGTCTTCAACAATTAATATTCTCATGGTTATACAGTATAGAGATATAAAAAGGGGAACTCAATGAGTTCCCCTGAATAATGTCCAAAATTTATGTGGAGACTATTTTTTTGGAGCTGGAGCAGCTTCTGTAGCTGGAGCTTTTGTTTTTTCAGCAACGCAAGCTTCGATTTTAGCTTTGTCACCTTTGTGTTCTTTTGCACAAGCTTCCATAGCAGCTTTGTGAGCGTCTTTTTCGTGGTGCTCAGCAAAAGCAGAAACTGAAACGATAGTCATAGCGATTAATAGTAAAGATTTCATAACACTCCCTAGGTATATGAGAAGCAAATTATTTTGCTTCCTTTTGATAATTAACAATACACTCAGTCAATTTTTTGCCCTTAAGTTCGGCGTCACCTTTTAAGCACGCCTCTTTCGCTTTCTTGTAGGCCTTGGTACTCTTACTTTCACGCATCTTGCTTCCCCCTGGGAAAGCTCTTTGTGACGAATCCTCTCCTAGAGCAATGGCCACAAAAACGGTGAAGATAAACATGAGTATCGTTTTCATGTCCTTTAGTATCGGTGCCAAACATTAAAAAGAGATTTAGCTGAGATTAAAAAATTTTAATCCCGCCCATACCTGAGCAAAATCATCTGTATTAATCCTTGAAAAAATTCACTTTTTAACCCTTTTTTGCCGAGAAACAATCAATGAAATTAACCATCCAAACACCTATCGCTAAAAACTATAAAGCCGTCTTTGCACGTTTTGACCTGGAGCTATTTAAAAAGCTCAAACCACCAGCAGTAAGCCTGGAGGTTGAACGATTTGATGGCTGCAAAAAAGGCGATGAAGTTCACCTCATAGTCTCTGGAAAAAAATGGGTTAGTCACATCACTGATTTTTACCAGGATGACACTGAAATTTATTTCATCGATCGCGGCGTAGTCACTCCAGCTCCCATCAAAAGCTGGACTCACATTCATAAAATTAAAAAGACTGGTGAAAATGAATGCATCATCATCGACGATATTGATTTCTCTACTGGAAACGTCCTGATGGATAAACTACTCTACCCTGCGCTTCTGGCGATGTTTTCCCTTAGGCGTCCTATCTACAAGCGAGAACTGTCATGAAAAAAAAGCACGTTTATGAATCACTCCCTCTGGATCATGAAGGACGTGCCCATTACTCGCAGACTGAAAACGATACATGGAAATTTTTATTAAACAGGCAAAAAGAACTGGTAAAGACCCGCGCCTCAAAAGAGTTTTTAAAAGGCGTTGAACACCTGAAGTTTGGCGATCATATTCCTCAGCATTTTGAAATCACCGACATCCTGACCCAGCATACCGGCTGGGGAGTCGAACCTGTTCCAGCACTTATTCAACCGGAGCAATTTTTCACTCTACTTTCTAAAAAAAGATTTCCGGCAGCAAACTTTATCCGCACTCCAGAGGATATCGACTATATCCAGGAGCCGGATGTTTTTCACGAACTCTTTGGACACTGCCCGCTTCTAACCAATGCTCCTTACGCTGAATTCATGCACCAGTATGGGAAGCTTGCTTTAAAAGCAGACCGAAAAACCCAGATGCGCATGTTTCGCCTCTTTTGGTTTACGATTGAATTTGGTTTGATTAAAGAAGACGGACAAATGAAAGCATACGGAGGAGGAATCCTCTCGTCGAAATCAGAAGTCATCTACTCTGTTGAAAGTGATATTGCACAAAGGAATCCTTTGGACCCAATGGATGCGCTGAGGACACCGTTTCGTATCGATATCCTTCAGCCCATTTATTATGTGATTAATAGCTTTGACGACCTCTTTAAGCTGATCTCACTCGATCCGCTAAAGATGGCCCAGGAGTCTTTTTTACTTCCCGATTTCCCACCGAAGTTCGAGAAGAAAAAGAAAGAGTAAAAGATTATTTTCCGTTTCTAAACGAGTAAATATAATCTTTGATCGTCGGGAAAAGAACCATACACACCAGGTACATCGCCACTTGTCCCATGATGGAAATCCACCCTACTCCCTGAAGCATTTTTGCTTCAGCAGTTAAAAGCGCTCCGAAACCACAGATAGATGTCAGCATCCCCATGTGCACCGGGCCCGAAATTCTCTTGGCCGCAGAAAGTGCTTCTCCGCGCTTTTTCCCCCAGCGAAGTGGCTGCCCTTGATGCTCAATCTCATCGTGAATCTGGTGAACACCCATATCAATTCCCGCTGCGAGTACCGCCGGAATAATCGCCACGTTTAGAATCGTAAACGGCTCATCCACTAATCCCATTAAGGCAATCAGGAAAAGACATCCAATGACCAGCTGCCCTTCCAGAATCATGGCATAACGAATACTTTTGAAATCCGGCCAGAACACAAAAAAAGCTCCAACTAAGAAAAGAACCAAGACGATTTTCCCGTCTTCGATAATGTGATTTAAAATGGCCGAGAAGACCAATGTATCAGAGCCAACTTCCATTCCCGGAAAAAACTTTTTTGCTTTTAACAAGACTTCTGCATAACGATTGATATTTTCATAAGTCCCTTGTCTCTCTTTAGGAAAAACCAGGAGGATATTTTTATCCGGGCCGAAGTTGTCTCCTAAAGATTTAGGGACAAGTTCATCACCATAAGGTTTTGTCGTCAGCCATTTTTGAACCTGGTTGTATTTCATTCCAGATTTTTCTTCCAGCTCTTCCGGTGAAATTTTATCGACTTCTGCTTTAATCTTTTGAATGCGCTTATATCGGCTCTGCATATCATCCGGCACCAGAGTGTTATAAGAAATAACCTGATGAACGACGTGAGAGTTTTCATCATTGTTCAGCCATGACTCCAGAGATTTTACTTGCTCCATATCGCGAGTCAGGATGGCCGAAGGCGTGATGGCCCTGCCGTAAAGATCGTCAGTGAGTTTATTGATCTCTTGAGTTTTCTTCGAAAAATTATGAAGTCTTTCAAAATCAAATTCAAAGTAAGCGTTGTAAACACCATACCCCATAATAGGAATCAACAGTGCATACCAGTAAATGTACTTCGTCTTAAAAGGAAAAGCGTAGAAGAAGCGCGAGAATTTCTCTTGAATGTGCCCTTCTGTTTTGTGCGGAAGAAGGCGTGCTCCGAGCGGAAAAATACACATGAAAGTAAAATAAATACAAACAACCCCAAGTCCGGCAATCATCCCTAATTCAGAAAAACCTCTGAAGTCTGAAATCGAAAGAATAAAAAATGCACAGGCCGAAGTAATGGCCGCTGAAAAAAGCGAGCGCCCCATTACCAGGTATGTTTCTTCAATCGCCGTATCGCGGTCTTTGCCATGCTGTCTTTCTTTAAAATACCTGCGCACGAAGTGAATCCCGTACTCAGACCCAAGACCTGAAAGAATCGCCAGCAAGAACCCGGTAAGAATATTGATTCGTCCAACAATAAGATAAGCTAACCCCACAGTTTGTCCCATGGCCATGAAAACACCGGCAAGAGTAAACCATCCCGCTCTCATCGAGCCCAAACCAAAAAAAAGCACGATAATCAAAAGCACTGTCGAAATAATCGACGTCTTAGCAATGTCGCGGTCAAACTGTTCTTTATCCTGGATCTTTTCAACGTATCGTCCACTCAGGTGATAAGGGATTTTTGGCCCGCTCAATTTATTGATGGCCTCCTCCACTTTTTTCACCAGCACTTCACTCGACTCTAAATCCGTTGAACCAAAGTCTGGCTTAATTAACAACATGGCATAGAGTTTATCTTGGGATAAAAAATAGCGATCTTGAGGCACAGTCTTTCTTAACGTTTCAAAAAACTTCTTTGCTTCGGCCACATCTTCTGAATTGTCCCCTTCATCAAAAAGGTCCAACCCCGTCGTGTCGACCTTCTTATCAGAAAAAAGGACCAGGGCGTGTTCGTTGAGTTTTTTAAATTCTTTTTTGCTAATCAGGTAAAGCGCTTTGTCTTTAAGTGCGTATGTTTCGCGTTCGTAATAAGAGTATTTAATATGTGGAATGTCTTTAATGGCCTCGGTAATTTGTGGAAGTTTCTTTTCCGGCGAGGCCATCGGCCCCACAAGGGCAATCAGGTACCCCCCGCCCCCAACAATCTCTGAAACGTGGTTCATTTCTACAACGGCCGGGTTGGTGTCTGACAGAAGCCCCGAAAGGTCCATGTTTACTTTCAATTTAGGGGCCTGTAAGGCTCCCCAAACGCTTAAAATCAAAGCAATAATGGGCAGGATATAAATATTCTTTAAATTCCATTTTAGGATAGACATTGGCACCCTTTTGTTTCTATATTGACCCCATAAAAATTGTCATTTTATGAAGGCAAAATCTATGAAGATTATTTTCACCTTTTTACTTTTAGTTCCCCTATTCGTCAAAGCCCAAACAGAGGCTGCACCGGAAGTTTTAATCCAAAATATTTTCTCTCTCGCTCAAAAAGAAAACCCACTTAACAACCCAAAAACAAAAAGCGAACTGGACTCTCATTTCGACTTTAAACAAATGTCGATGAACATCCTTGGGGCAGAAGCAAACAAAAGATCTGCGGCCGATTTAAAGTGGTTTGAAGAGAGCATTAAAGAAATCATCACAAAGACTGTTTACCCAAAAGCTCCTGAATTCCTTCAAGGAGTAAAGATCACTTATAAGTCGACTTTAGTTGACGGCAACAAAGCAACAGTGCCTTCAACGGTTGCTAAAAAAGGGGAAAAAACAGATGTAAGTTACCAACTGCTAAAAAGTGGTAACGATTGGAAAGTGATCGACGTCTCGATTGATGATGAATCATGGGTCAAAACGATCAATGACAAAATGGCAAAAACTCTCAAAGAAAAAGGATGGGCTGGCGTTAAAGATATGATCAATAAACGCGTAAAGGCCCTTAACGAAAAGAAGAAATCATAACGATGTTCAAAACTCTTTTTTTCTTCACATCGCTCTTCACTCTTACAGCTGCTGAGGCCAGGCCTTATCAGTTAAAGGAACTTATTGAAAAAGCGAAAGTTCACCCGGAAGTTAAAATTGAGCAATTTGAAGTCGACAAGGCCAATGTGCTTTTTGATCGCATCGATGGCGAATTCCGCCCGAGGCTTTCGCTAGTCAGTGGTATTGGCCCTAATAAATCAGTGACAGGAACTCCACTTGCTTCACAACAATCTAGCCGCATTGACACTTACACGTACATGGCGGAAATCCAATTAAAGATTCCTCTTTACGCTTTCAACCGCGAAAAAGACATGCATGAAGCCGCTCAAGGCAACCTGAAAGTTAAAGAACTTGAAGTACAAAAGAAGCAGGCCACGCTGATAAAAAAAGTAAAAGAGTACTTCTACGGATACCAATATGCGGCTAGCCTTAATGATTTTGCCGGTTCAACACTTAAGGACCTGGATGAAGTCATCGCCGACATGAAAGACAATAAAAAAGCAAAGAACGAAGACCTGACCAAGCTGGTTCTTTTCCGCTCTCTTGCTCAAGTTAAGAAATACGAAATTGAAAAAGGCCTGGCCCAGGCCCTGCTTGGTTTAAAATTCATTTCTCAAGACGACAATCCAACAGTTGAACAAGACTGGATTGAATTCAATCAAAGAGAAGTCCCAACTCTTGAATCAATTAATAAAAACCTGGGCAACACCAACATCGACTTACAAAGAGCAAATCTTGGTGTCGATGCTAAAACAAAATTCTTAACTGGTGAGAAAAAATCTCAACTCCCGGTGATTGGACTCTTTTCATCTTTTGACTGGAAGAATACTCCTCATTCGACAGAACAGAGCTCTAAATTTGCTTATGACCCATACAATAAATCGGATTTTTCTATCGGCATTGGCCTGATCTGGGATATTGATTTTGGTATCAAGTCGAGCAACATTAGCAATGCACGCATTGAACTTGAAACAGTTAAGGCGCAACAAAACTTCGCCATTAAAAATCTTCCAATCCAAATGGAAAAGATCTACCTGGACCTGATGGAAGCACAAAAGAAGGCCAGCGAATTAGAACAGTCTTATAAAACATCAAAAAAACTTTTAAACAATATCGCTTCCGGTGTTGCTCTTGGGATCACTCCTGCAAAAGACATCATCGAGTCTTACACTCTCAAAGCTCAAGTTTATCAACAATTCGTTGAAGCTGTTTACAACTATGAGCTAAAACTGGCCGAACTCTCTTACGAGGCCGGTGCTGAGTTCGACCCTGCTCTAAAATAATTATTTTTTCTGAATTTCCGGTTGAATGTGAATCCCGTGGAGAATGTCCAACTCTGGGACGTAGGCCGATGATTTTACTTCCATCATTCCTAAAATAGTATGAAAGATATTATCGTGTGAGTATGGCTCATTTGTTAAGCGACGAAGACCCACATAATTTGTTTCGCGTGCCATGTGCCCGCCAAACCACATTATCATAGGCACTTCGATCTGCGCCTTTGGAGCGATCATATAAGGCATACTATGAAGGTACACTCCATTTTCACCTAACGACTCTCCATGATCACTAATATAGAGCATTCCGGTATTGAAGTTATGGCTGTTTGCTTTTAAAAACTCGATAACTTTCGAAAGGAAAAAATCGGTATAGAGAATAGCATTGTCATAGGCATTGCTGATTTCTTCGTTCGTGCATTTTGAAAGTTCATTCGTTTTACAAACAGGTGTGAAAACTTCAAATTCCTTCGGGTAACGTTTGTAATAGGCCGGCCCGTGATTTCCCATCTGGTGAAGAATAATCAACACGTCCTGCTCTTTAACTTTATCAATATATTCCTGAAGCCCTACCAACATGCCCACATCGCGGCACTCAGGATCACAGATAGTATTAGTCGATGATGATTTATAGTCTTCGTACTTAATTCTCTTGGCGACACCCTTTGAGTCAGAGTTGTTATCTCTCCAGAGAATATTCACAGCTTTTGTGTGAGACAGTACATCTAAAAGATTCTCAGTCCCCATTCCTTTATCAACACTAAAATCTTTGCGTCCAAAATGAGAAAACATACAAGGAACTGACACAGCAGTTGAAGTTCCACATGAAGTCACATTCGTAAAACTCACTACGTTTTCTTTTTTAAGAAGTGGGTTGGTTTCTTTCTCATACCCATTAAGTGAAAAATGATCTCTTCTGGCCGTCTCACCAACAACTAAAATGATAAGCTCTCTGTCTGGATCTCCCGCTGGAATAATAGAATCCCTTCCCAGAGCTTCTAATTCCTTTTGAGGATTCTTCACGAAACTGGTACTAAATTTTCCCATCGAGTATAAGTAGTAGGTCGGATTAGTGTAATAGCGGATAGGCTTTTGCGTTCTAAAAAACGAAGCGTAAAATTTTCCCATCGGGGCCACAACCAGGATAATCGCCAGCAATGATAAGGCCACGCCTTTGAATCGGGACCACAACTGAGTTTTGGTATCTTTATATTCGATCTGAGTGAAAAAAATGACGATTGAAGGAAGCACAAAGAGCAACAAAAGATAAATCCCAAGTCTCCAGGTCATAAGATCTAAAGATTCTTTGGCATCGGTCTTAACCACATTCAAAAGCATCACATCATCAATGGCGATACCAAAGCTGTCCATCATATAAGCGGCCATAGTGCTTAAGAAAAAAAGCACTATTAATAACGGCTTATCATAGAATTTTGCCCGCAAGAGAGTGAGAAACAAGTGAATGGCGGCCCATAGAAAAATAAAAAGAGAGGCAATGAAGACGATGTTCATGCCGCTAAAAGAATACACTGCGAGAACTTTCTTAAAGAAAGTAAAATTGTAGAAGAGTGTAAAAGAAAGCGAAACGATCAGTAGAAGTTTCGCAGTTGTCGTTTTAAGTTTCATCTTTATTACTATAAGAATAATAGCACCATATTGTTAACCATGAAACAAAAATGCAGACGATAATAGTCGCCAGGTCATGGGATAAAAAATGAGCGCCGCGAAGTTGTTGGGTTATTCCAAAAACAAGGCCTAAAAAAAGTCCCGGGATTAATGCACGGAAATTTCTTTTGCCGTAAATAAATGTGTAAGCGAAATATAAAGATAAAAAAGCATACCCTCCCGAAGAATGCCCGGCAGGGAAACAGTGTCCCTTGGGGTAATCCGAGGCAAAAAGCATTCTATAAGGAAGCAAGGGATGCTGGCCTAAAAAGGCCTGCGAGCTCCACGGACAAGGAAAAGTCGTCACTCTTTTTAATAAGAAAACGCTGATAATTGAAAGTATAGTCGAGATCAAAACAACATTGAGATAATGTTTTTTGAACAAATCTTGTCTGTCTTTGATTCTGAAGAATATTAAGGCTACCAAACAGAGCTGAGTGAAAATCACTCCGCCCTTGTGAAGAATTTTTTCCAGAAAAAAATTATCGCGGAAGATCCATTTTCCTTCAGAGAAGAAGTGTCCTGCCACCAAAAAGTCTATTCCCTTATTGTGAATAAGAACCATGGCCAGAGTTAATCCGACGATGAGGAATAATGGTTCCTTATTTTGAGGCCTGTGAAATGTCATGCCTCAATCATAGAAGTCTCTTATTCCTTTGTTAAGCTAAATTCCACAAAAGGTGTGCCAGGTTGAAAAGGAATTGAAATTTTTCCCTGCTCTATCAGCATCGGGTATTCGTAAGTCTGGCCGGCAATTTCCAAAGGAAAAGAATAATTGAAAGTGTCATCTACTATTTCTTTGATCTCCCAAACATTTTTGAAGTAAGCGAGATAGTCTTTTCCATCTTTTGAAAATGTTTTTAAAACTCCGTATCCTGGATTTTCAAATAACGTCACTTCATCCATGACCTTTTCACTTTTTGTATTCAAAGATAAAGATGCAAGATTAATTTGATCCAGCTTCGGAAACAAGAAGCGCTTTTTAATTGAGTTAAAATCTTTGTCTACTGGTTTGCGAAGTATTTCATAACGAAGTAAATCAGTCACCAGAAGGTCATTTAATTCAGAAGCGTTGTCATTAACCAGGACGACGATTCCCACATTGAGTTCGTACGAAAAAAGAACCATGGCCGAGAAACCATCGATGTTCCCGCCGTGAAAAAACCATGAAATCTTTGGGGTCATTGTATTAGTCATCCACCCCAAAGCGTAGCCGTATTTTAAATCGGGGTTTTCATTATCCAGACCAATTCTTGCATTCGTCAGATCATCAATCCCCTTCCACTTCTTTTGCAGAAAAGACTGAATCCATTTCGTCATATCTGTTGTTGTTGAATACATATTTCCGGCAGAAGCAATGTTAGAAATTTCTTTATAAGCAATCGCTTTATCATGCAAGTAAGGAGTCGCTACATCCAGACCCGCTTTTGCTTTTCCAAACGATGTGTCTTTCATCTCCAAAGGATTAAGCACTGCCTGTTGAATATAATCAGACCAGCTTTTTCCAGAAGACTCCTCGATCACCTTTCCGGCCACCATGTACATCAGGTTGTTGTACTCAAAAGTTTTGCGAAACTTCTCTTCTGCTCCAGCAGGGAAATTGTAATACTTAAGACGTGAATAAAGATCATCCTGAGTAAAGTCTGTTAAATACCAGGCGAAGTCATGGCGAGGAAGACCAATGCGATGAGAGAGTAAATCTTCGATCGTCACTTGCTCGCTTATTTTTTGATTGGCGAGTTGGAAATCAATCAAGTGCCCAGAGACTTTATCTGTCAGTTTTAAATGCCCTTCATTTTCTAAAAGCTTAAGCCCAAGAGACGTAAAGGCCTTAGTGGTTGAACCAATGGCGAAAGCTGTGCGGTTTGTAACGGGAGTTTCTTTTTGGGCATCAGCAAAACCGTAGCCTTTTTGCATGATGATTTCATTGGCAGTGAAAACTGAAACGGCCACACCTGTGTGTGCTCTCTTTTCGTTTTTCTCAATGGTCTTGATAAACAATTCGTTGAGTACGCCGACATCCTCTTTCGAGATGGCCCAGGCGTTCAGTGATAAAAGAGAAAGTGCTAATGCAACAACCTTCATAAATCCCCCATAAACAATGGTGAAGATTTATCACTCTCCCAATAAAATTAATAGATTTTTTGTGTTTTTTACAGAGAGTCGATACATTTTGCCAGAGAGAAATCCTTTTCAGAGACTCCTCCTGCATCGTGAGTTGTGAGTTTTACCAGGCAGCGACCGAAGCTCACTTCCAGGTCAGGGTGATGGTTGTCGCGGTTAGCGAACCAAGCGATAGTGTTAACAAAAGAAATGGTTTTTAAATAGCTCTTAAAAGTGAACTCTTTTTGAATCGACTTTGAAGCTTCGTCATAGCTCCATCCATTGAGTGCTTTTAAATTTTCTGTGACTTGTGATTTTTCCATTTCATGACCCCAAAAAAAAAGGCCCCATTCGGAGCCTTTTAATTTTGTACAATTTTTTAGAATTTGTCTAAGAAACGACGACTAGTATTTAGATACTCTCGTTGATTTCATAGCAGTTTTCTTTCTTCTCTTGTCTGCAGCTTCGGTTTTTTCCTTGTGCTTAACAGAAGGTTTTTTGTACTCTTGGCGTTTTCTGTACTCGCGTACAACACCAAATGATTCACACATTCTTTTGAATTTCTTCAGAGAACGCTCTACACCAGATCTTTCGTCGATCATAACTGTAATTGCTGATTGTGGATCTTGAGCCATTTTAAGTCACCTCCCTTTTCTTGGCATTAGGACTACAAAAGTTGTAGATAAAAAAGTTCCATCACTGTAAGATAACGCCGATTTAGAGTCAATGACTTTTAGGCGTACCGTGGTAAAAAAGCAAACTTCACTATTTGACACAGAGCTTGCGGAAGATGAAGAGATCACTTCCTCGGGCAAATCCACGTCTAAAACCTATGAACCAGACTATAATGATGGGGAAAATGCTCCCCTGGCCCACCGTATCCGCCCAGAGGAATTCTCTGAGTTTATCGGACATTCAGAAATTTTTCAAAAGTACCCCTACCTGAGGCAAAAAAATTTCCCTAGCCTGATCCTCTTTGGGCCATCGGGAACCGGGAAAACCACCCTGGCCCGCCTCCTGGCGAAGCTTTCAGGAAAGGAATTTTATACATTTAACGCTGTTTTAGGTGGAGTTGCTGATCTCAAGAAGATCATTGCTGAAACCCAGAAGATCAAAGAGAGCACCGGACGGTATTCGATTATCTTTATTGATGAGATTCACCGTTTTAATAAGGCCCAACAAGACGCTCTTCTCCCTTATATAGAGGTCGGCTCATTTACACTCATTGGAGCTACGACTGAAAACCCTCGCGTTTCAGTGAACAAAGCACTTCTGTCTCGCATGCACATTATTGAATTAAAAATTCTTAGTGCTGAAGCGATTGAAACAATCCTGGCAAACGCACTCAAAAAAAGTGGACTCACTCTCTCGCCTGAACTGGTAAAAGTTCTTGCCAGTTATGCTGGAGGAGATGCGCGTGTGGCACTCAACTCACTTGAGGCGACACTCGAATTAGAAAACCCTACGAAAGAAACTGTAAAACAGCTCATTATCGACAATGCCCGCGCTTTTGATAAAGGTGGCAACCGTCATTACGATGTGATTTCTGCTTTCATTAAAAGTATGCGCGGAAGTGATCCACAGGCGGCCATTCTTTGGTTAGCTGTCATGATTGATGGTGGAGAAGATCCAGTTTTTATCGCCCGTCGCTTAGTGATATTTGCCAGTGAAGATGTGGGCAATGCCGACCCAACAGCTTTAACCCTTGCAACCAATGCCCTTCACGCTGTTTCCCAAATCGGGATGCCGGAAGCGAGAATTATTTTGGCGCACGCGACAACTTATTTAGCTTCAACATTTAAAAGTAATGCTGCTTATCTTGCGATAGATCAAGCGCTTGAATATGTCAGATCGCAGGGAACAATTGAGGTTCCCAATCACTTGAGAAACTATCCACCTCCTCATTCAAAACCTTATTTGTATCCACATTCGTACGACAATCATTGGGTAAAACAGGACTATTCTCCAATGGGAACTCCTAAGTTTTACGAACCAACTACAGAGGGTCGTGAAGAAGGGATCAAAAAGCGCCTAGATTCTCTGAAATAGTCCCGAAAAAAAATGTCCACTGGACATTTTTACTTCGCACACCAGAGTTTTCGGGACAAAAAAAAATCTTACATTCGTAATTTTTAACTAAATCCTAATAAAAAATATTAGTCATTCTAATATTGTTCTCTTAGACTTTTCGTGTGCCTCAACACAATCAAAGGAATGACGAATGAAGAAAAATTTTAAAATGATTTTCTTACTGGCGAGCTTTATTTCATTTAACGCTTTCGCTTTTGCACCAAACCCGAAAGATGACGCCCTTAAGCTAGACCTTTTTAAAATTGCGATGAAAAACCACAAGGCCCTTGGTTACAATCCAGCAAAAAAAGCTTTATTCGGACAACTTCACCTTGAGAAAGGACCTGAAGGGTATTTCGTAAAAGACCTATACTGCGAAATCAATTACACAAAAGGTGTTGGTCCAGGAAACATGCCAGACCAAAACCAGCTTAACTGTGAGCACACTTGGCCACAATCTAAATTCACTAAAGCATTCCCTAACGAACTTCAAAAATCAGACCTTCACCACCTTTTCCCAACAGACTCAAAAGCTAACTCAACAAGAGGAAACTTCGAATTCGCTGACGTAGTGAAAAACGAAAACCTTTCTAACTGTGATGCTAGCCGTTCAGGAGCTTCTGTGACATCTGGTGGGCACACTTATTTCGAACCACCAACGTCGCATAAAGGAAACGTAGCTCGCGCTATCTTCTACTTCTCTATCCGTTATAAAATGCCGATTGGAGACGCTCAGGAAGAGTTCCTAAGAAGATGGAACCACCTGGACCCAGTTGATGATGCTGAAATGGCACGTAACAACGCGATCGAAAAACTTCAAGGGAACCGCAACCCATTTATCGATCACCCAGAGCTAATCGACCAAATTTCAGACTTTTAATCCGCTAAGTCCTCAATAAAACTTGCCTATGATGTCTTTATGACTCCCATAGGCAAGTAAGAATCTCAAGAAATCTGTAAGTATTTTATTAGTCCAAACTAATACTTTCTATTGGCCAAGTCTAATGGCTTCTATTAAATTCCACCTGCTCTTAACTTTTCAACAAAGGGATTTATTTTGAAGACAACGATTGGCTTACTTCTCCTTGCTCTTTTATCGGTAGCATCTGCTGCTGAATCAACTTACTACCCAGAAGCTTTCATGCAAGTGATTGCTAAAGGACAAGTAAAAGACGAGGCTCTTAAAACTGAAATCTACAATGTATTAGCTTCTAACCACCAAAGAGATTCTAAAGGTGGAAGAGACACTCTTGGTTGCGACCAAGCAGGTGTAGCTAACTGCTACGGACACAGAGTTCTAGGATACGATGGAGCGAGAAAAGTTCTTTTCGGAAAACTTCACCTTGAAGAAAACAACGGTAAAACATTCATCAGAGATGTTTACTGTCACAAAACTTTCTCTTCTGGAGCAGGTGTAAAACCAGGTGCTATTCCAAACAGCAACCAAATCAACTGCGAACACACTTGGCCACAATCAAAATTCACAGGATCATTTCCAAAAGATATGCAGAAGTCTGACCTTCACCACCTTTTCCCAACAGATTCAAGAGCAAACTCTGTTAGAGGAAACTACGACTTCGCTGACATCTCTCACGACAACGGTGCTCTTGCTGGTGATTGTGAAGCTTCAAAATCAGGTTCATCTAACGATGGCGGAAGCGATGATCTTTTCGAACCACCAACTGAACACAAAGGAAACGTAGCTCGCGCTATCTTCTACTTCTCAGTTAGATACAAAATCAAAGTTCCAGCTGCTGAAGAAAGAGTTCTAAGAAAGTGGAACGAAATCGATCCAGTTGATGACGCAGAAATGGAAAGAAACAACCAAATCCACTATGCTCAAGGTAACAGAAACCCATTCATCGATTTCCCGAACCTAGCTAACTACATCAACAAATTCTAAAAAAATCTAAAAGGCACTGCGAAAGCGGTGCCTTTTTGTTTTAGGGGCAGTACACTTTCATTACCTCGCATCTTAAAAGGAGTTAATGATGAAAAAAACGATTCTTGCCCTATCAATCTTATCTTCATTCTCAGTTTTTGCTTATACACCGGATTTCAGCGTTACACGCGATGAAGACAATACAGTGACATTAACAATCACAAATAAAAGTGAAGAGACACAAGTCTGCTCATACAACCTTTCTTGGTTTGAAAATGTCCTGACTTACAAAAATCATTACGGAAGAGTGGTCCTGGTTTCAGATGAAACAGAAGTTGTGACTGTGGAGAATGATCCGTACTCAAAACTGACGAAGATCACAGCTCACGTTAAGTGCGAATAATTTATTTGGTAATTAATTTGACCCATTCAGCATAGGTCGCATCGCTCGAGAACTCGCGTTCGACCTTTGCTCTTCCCGCTTGCCCCATTTCCAGGACTTTCTTTTTATCAGCGATCATAAGCGCTGCTTTTTTAGCAAGGTCATCAACACTGAAGGCCTCAGCAAAATAACCATCGACTCCGTCATTTACCATTTCGGCCATACTGCTGGCCTTAAAAGCAATGACAGGTCTAGCACAAGCATACGACTCTAGAATGGTTCTTGCTGTCCCTTCAAAATAAGAAGTAAAAAGTAAGGCATCAATCTGTGGATAAAACTCTGCCGTTTTTTCGATATGCCCGATGAATTCAACCACTGAATCCAGCCCCAGGTCTTTTCTCTCTTTAAGGAGCTTCTCTTTGTCTTCCCCGTCTCCAGCGATAATTGCCTTCACGTTGTGACCTTGATCCACCAGCTTTTTCATCGCCTGTAAAAAGAGCGAAAGCCCTTTTTGCTCCGTTAAGCGGCAGCAGTTTCCAAAGATAAAGGTTTCACCGATTTCTTTTTTTACCGGCACAAACTCATCGAGTTTAATTCCATTGGTGATCTTAGCGATCGTCTTTCCTTCAAGAAATTCAGGAACTGTTTTTCTGAATGCTTCAATGCAATCTTCAGAAATACCAACAAAAGTATTGATCCCATTTTTAAAAGTCAGGCGATAGCTCCACTTATTTTTTGGAGCATGAGGTGTCCCGACTCGCAGGATGCGCTTTTTAATATGCGAGCGCCCCACGGCCCATCCGACAGCTCTTACGTCGCGGTAAGAGTTAAAGACGAAGGCATCGGCATTGATTTGATTTAAAAGCTGCCAGAAGACCATTTGTTTAACAATGTTCAGGTAGGTTTTATCGGTGATTGGGAACTCAAGCGTGTCGAGATTAGGCTGAGTTGTTTTAAGCTTATTAAAACGCTTAAAAAGCTCTCCATTAGCAGGTCCAATAAAGACCACTTCGTGCCCGGCAGATAAAAGTTTCTGGGCGACTTCGAAGTTCCACTTCTCACCGCCGCCCCAAACATCGTATCCGTTAAAGAGAATAACTTTCATTTAAATCAGCTTGTAGTTTTTGTACTCACCGATACGGTAACCGGTAGCACTTTCAATTAAATCACTCACGATGACGTCTAAGATACGCGAAGAAAATTGAAATGGAAGTTTATCAAAATCCAGCTCATTGCGGTTAGCATCTAACCACGGCTTGGCCACCTTAGGGTGAGTGCCTTTAAATTTCTTTAGACCCCACACGCGGGTGTAGGCGAATTCTTTTTGATTATCTTTAGCATTGCCATGATAAAGACGGTCGAAGGCCACCACTTTTTTGGCCATCACTTTTTCTGGCCTTGCCCAACCGTAGTGGAAGATTCTCGCTTTAATCAAGCGCGCTTTAAGTTTAGTATCATCGGCCTTTCTAAAGCCCTGAGCATCCAGCCACGATTTAATCCCTTTGTGATTTCTCACCAGGCGGACTTCTCTTCTGTACATTGTTCTTGTGTATTTATAGATGTCCACATTTCCATAGAAGTGCATGTAGTTAAAAACCAGACCATCGATCTGATCATTTTTTTCCATCTCTTCAACACCTGCTAAAATCGCCGGCAAATCATCTTCATGAATGCACTCATCGCCCTGAATGTACTGACAGTATTTACCTGTACACTGCTCAAGTGCGATATTCGTTTGCTGAGAAAGAATCAACCCACTTTTTTGAATCGCAGGGTCCCACCAGCTTTTAATGAACTTATATTTTTCGCCTTTAAGGTTTGATGTTAAATAGGCATATGTCCCGTCATCTTTTGTGCATTCCTGGTCATCAAAACCTACGTTGATGACAACTTCATCACAAATAGGCTCAATCGAAAGCACACTCTCCAGGATGGGGTATCCTAGGGTCAGACCGTTTTTAATAAATGTAAAACCAGAAATTTTTTTCAATGTTATCCTACGTACTTTTTATCCGCTTCACTTTGTTTGATATTGCGGAAATTTTGAAGATCATAAATATAAAGTTTTGCCAGAGAGTCGCTGTATGCTTTCATGAAAGCGAGAACAATTCCTCTCTTGCCCATTTTTCGTGAACGCCAACTCATCCGAATGGCCGTCCAGACAAAGGAGAAAATCACTTCCGGAGCAGAAACGCGTCTGCCCTTATTAAACTTTTCAGAGCCAATGAGCATTGAAAAGCGGGGCATCTTCGTAATCATCGCATCCAGGTCATAATCCGGATCGTGAAGCACTCTTACGTGGCGAGGAAAATCGGCCATCAGGTGTGGTTGTTTTCCTAAGTCAATTCCATCAATAAGGTGCAGGTGGTGGTTTCCACCAGTGTATCTTGTTCTGTCTCTTAAAAAGAGTCTTTCTTGATAGTCGCTTCTGCCATGTCCGTATTCGATGGCCGCGCCTTCAAAGTACTCCGTTCTCACCACTCGCCACATGGCAATCGTGCGGTCGTTTTTCTCCACAACTTTTCTGATTTCTTCAACGAGCTCAGGAGTCGCAGCTTCATCAGAGTCGATCATAAAACACCACTCATAAGAAGCGTTATCAATTGAAACGTTTCTTTGCGGAATAAATCCCGGCCATGGGTTTTTAACGAATTTTACATTGGGGTAAGTTTTAGCGATCTCTTCCGTTTTATCTTTACTCCCACCATCAATGATTACGACTTCTTTAAAAGCTTTGAGTGAATCAAGACAGCGTCTCAGGTGTTTTTCGGCGTTTTGAGCAATGATTAAGACAGAGGCGGGAATAGATAAATCGTTAGTCATTAAATAGTCCCGCCTTCTTCTAGATTAGATGCATTTAAATTTCATATCGGCAGTGTAAGCTTCTTCGTCTTGGAACACAGAACCAACAGCTCCTGCTCCAAAAACTCCCTTACCTACGCTTTGTTCTTTTTTTCCACCCATAACTCCCATCATGCCACCGCCAACGGCAGCCGCTTTTGAGACTTTCTGGATTGTTTTATGAGTGCTTTCGTCCATTGAACCAGTGTACTTAGTGTCTTCAGACGTGAAGGCCGGAGACTGGTCTTTTTCACTACAATAGCTTTTTGCTTCTGCCATGGCCTGTTCTTCTACGACAGTTTTCTCTGTTCCTCTGATAAGGACTCTGTGAATGCCATCAGCTCCTGGGCGAACGTGCTCATGAGAAGCACAAGAAACAAGACCTAAAAGTGAGATAAGTAGCGCGCATTTCATTAACTTCATGTTAACTCCTAATTGCATTTAAATTTAATATCAGTAGCAACTGATTCATTATCCTTGAATAAGCTCTTTTCCATGCTAACTTCTGTCGGCGTGGCCTTAATAGTATCGTCACTTAGGTATTCTATAGTCTTGCCTTGTTTTGTGCAATAAGCACGGGCCTGCTTATGAGCAGCACCTTCCGTGTCTTTTACATCTTCACCAAGAAGACTGATAGAATGAATGCCATCGGCCCCCGGACGTACGTCCGGAGTCGATGAACAAGAAACTGCTAAAAGTAATAAAGCTAAAACTGATAGGTTTTTCATTAGAATAGTCCCGCAGGGTCCATAGTTTGAAGAGTGTTGATAACGTGGCGAAGGAACTTCGATCCTACTTCTCCATCAATTAGTCTATGGTCGTAAGTGTGAGTTGCGTACATCATCTGACGGATAGCGATTGCATCGTCTTTAGTGACAACTGGACGTTTCTGGATTGTCCCAACACAGAAGATCGCAAGTTGTGGCTGAAGAATAACAGGAGTCGCTGCCAGAATCCCGAATGAACCGTTGTTTGTGAAAGTATAAGTTCCACCTGACATATCATCTAGAGTTAACTTCTTAGCACGAGCTTTCTCAACAAGAACGTTAAGGGCGCGAGCAAGTCCTCTGATGTTTAAGTTGTCTGCACCTTTAATAACTGGAACAACAAGTCCGTTACCAGGAACTGCAACCGCACATCCAAGGTTGATGTCTTTTTTGTAAATGATGTTCTCACCATCTGTAGAAGCGTTAACGATCGGGAACTCTTTAAGAGCTTGAACGATAGCGTATAGGATGAAGTGAGTGTAAGTAAGACCGAAGCCTTCTTCTTTTTCAAACTGCTTCTTAAAGCTTTCTCTGAACTTCACAAGGTTTGTCATATCGACTTCGTCGATTGAGTTTACGTGTGGAGAAGTAAGCTTTGATGCTTGCATGTTGCGAGCGATCGCTTTTCTCATGTTGTCCATAGGAACGATTTCAACTCTCTCACCTGGTCTAAACACTGGCCCTGGAGCTGGTGCAGTTGGAGCTTTAGCTGCCGCTGGAGCAGATGCTGTTGCCGCTTTTGGAGCTGCTGCGCCTGCAGATTTTCTTCCACCAGCTACGTAAGCTTCAAAGTCTGCTTTAGAAACTCGTCCCGCAGCTCCTGTTCCTTTGATATGAGCAAGTTCAGAAAGAGGAATTCCTGCTTCCTTTGCCATTGCTTTAACAAGTGGAGTGTAGAATCTTCCAGAAGCATCGTGTGCTTCTTGTGCTACTGCTGCAGCTTTTGGAGCAGGAGTGCTAACAGTTGCTTGAGTTGAAGCAACTGGAGCTGCCGCTGGTGCCGCTGCTTTTGGGGCCGGAGCTGCTGCTCCAGCATCGCCAACAACCGCGATTAGTTTTTGCACGTCAACTGTGTCACCTTCTTTGTAAAGAAGCTCAAGGATTGTCCCTTCGTATGGAGAAGGAATTTCTGATTCAACTTTATCTGTAGAGATTTCAAGAAGAGTTTCATCAACTGCGATCTTGTCTCCTACTTTTTTGTGCCACTTAGTGATTGTACCCGTTGTAATTGACTCTCCCATTTGAGGCATTACAATTTCGTATCTCGCGCCACCAGTTGATGCTGGTGCCGGTGCTGCTGTTTTTGGAGCAGAAGCTGGTGCTTGTGCCGCTGCTGGAGCAGGAGCTGCTGCCGCTTTCGGAGCAGAAGCTGTTGCGCCTGGAGCATCATCAACAACTGCGATTAGCTTTTGAACGTCAACTGTGTCCCCTTCTTTGTAAAGAAGTTCAACAATAGTTCCTTCGTATGGAGAAGGAATTTCTGACTCTACTTTATCAGTAGAGATTTCAAGTAATGTTTCGTCTACAGCGATTTTATCGCCAACAGCTTTGTGCCACTTCGTGATGGTACCAGTAGTGATTGACTCTCCCATTTGCGGCATTACGATTTCGTGTCTCATATATAGGTCTCCTTAACAAAAATTCTAAATTAGAAATTCAAAGCACGTTTTTTAGACGCTAGAACAGCTTCACCTAACCACTCCCCAAGTGTCGGGTGTGGGTGAACTGTCGCGAAGATCTCTTCATCGATTCCTTCCATCGTTTTGAAAAGAACATACTCGTGAATAAGTTCAGTCGCGTTTGTCCCAACGATGTGAGCTCCCAGCATTTCGCCGTGTTTACCCATAAGCGTTTTTACAAATCCTGTATTTTCATTTGAAGCTACGGCCTTACCGTTAGCTGTAAATGGAAGCTTTCCTACGTTGTACTCGATTCCTTTTGCCTTAAGTTCTCTTTCTGTATACCCAACAGAAGCTACTTGTGGCTGACAGTATGTACAACCAGCGATGTTCATTTTGTCGATAGCGTGTGGGTGCGCGCCTGATAAGTGCTCAGCTGCTGTTACACCTTCGTGAGAAGCTGCGTGAGCTAATAAAGGCGGTCCTGAAACATCACCGATAGCGTAGATATTTGGAACATTTGTCTGGTACATGTCGTTTACTGAAATGAATCCACGGTCAGTTTTAATACCAACTGCTTCTAATCCGATGTTGTCGATGTTTCCAGTCATACCAACAGCGATGAGACCCATTTCAAACTTGTGCTCAACTTCTTTCCCGTTAACTTTTTCGAAAATCGAAACGTCTTTACCGTTGTTCACAGCACGCACACCTTCGATTCCAAGAGAAAGTTTAATTCCGTATTTTTTGTAAGCTCTTTCAACTTCAACCGATGAATCATCATCTTCGATTGGAAGCAGGTGCTTTTGAAGTTCAAAAATATGAACGTCTACACCAAAGGCATTCCAGAAGTAAGCAAACTCAACTCCGATAGCTCCGGCACCAATAATCCCGATAGACTTTGGAAGAGTTTCCATCTTTACCGCTTCCCATGCTCCAATCAGGCGCTTTCCATCGTGCTCAAGACCAGGGAATGATCTGTAGTGAGCTCCAGTAGCTACGATTAGGTTTGTGAAGTTAATTGTTTCAACAGCAGTTGCCGTTTTTACTTCAAGTGACGTTTTTGTTTTGATTTTCCCGAAACCAGTGATGACTTCGATTTTGTTTTTCTTCATCAAAAAGGCGATTCCTTTTGACATCTGGTCAGCGATCCCAGAAGCGCGCTTTACAGCTGTCGCTCCGTTAAGCCCTTTTAGCTCAACATCGATCCCTAGAGATTTCATATCAGCGATTTCGTGAACAGAGTGCGCCGACTTTAAAACGGCCTTAGTTGGGATACACCCACGGTTAAGACACACGCCCCCTAATTTATCCATTTCTACGATTGCGACTTTCTTTCCTAACTGGCTTGCTCTAATTGCAGCTACATAACCACCTGGGCCTGACCCAAGTACAACAACATCAAAGTTTTTCATTCATTGAATCCTTAAATTTTTTAGTTTAAAGTACGCCTAAATTTGTAAAGACAATGGCATCTATTGTCAATGAAAGGGCCGTCATTTAAGTGATAAAAACGCAAAGCGCAAACGATCTCAATTTAACCGCGGCCGAGAAGGCCCGCGTGCTGGAATTTTTCCCTCAGGGAATCATTGCCATCGACCTTGAAACAACGGGGCTTTCCCCTCTTGTTGATCGCATTATTGAAATTGCGGCCATGAAAATAACCCCCGAAGAAACGACGGTTTTTCAGACGCTCATTAACCCGCAAATTCCAATTCCACCGCACACGACAGCGATTCACAATATCACTGACGAAATGGTGAAAGACTCACCCATTCTGCAAGCTGTTTTACATGAATTAAAACACTTTATGGCAGACCTTCCAGTGGTAGCTCATAACGCTAAATTCGATATGGGTTTTGTGGTGATGGGTATGCAGAAATCCAACTTAGAACTCTCAAGCAATGATGTTTACTGCTCTTGTAAATTAGCGCGCCATACGCACATGGAACTGCCTAACCACAAGCTTGCAACTCTGGTTAAAGAGCTAGATATCCCGCTTCTTAACCATCACCGTGCTACTGATGATGCTTTTGCGGCCTTAAAAGTTTTCCTGCACTCGCTTGATCGTGTAAGAACGCCCCTCTCTCCCATGCTCAAACGCCACGGCCATCTCTTTACTTTGAGTGAATTTGAGAAGCTGGACATTGAAGAGTTGCCTGAGAAATTTAAAATCTTAGAAAAACTGGTGAAAGAAGCGGCCGTCGTGGAAATTCTCTACAGCGGTGGAAATCACAAGAACGAATGGCGACCGGTAAAGTTAACTAGTTTATTAAACTCGCCGGAAGGAAATATTCTGTATGCACGCTGCCTGTGGAGTGATATGCAGAAGTCCTTTAAGCTTAAAAAATTAACAGATCTTCGCTCTCCAGGTGCAGAAGACATCGCCAAATGGCTCAAGAAATAATGAAAGATTTTATTACAAAAGAAAATATGTGGTACCGCTTGCAGCAGCTGATTATCTTAGTTCTGCACCTCATCCTTCTAAAATGGATGTACTACACGCTGACAAATTCAGGACGCCTGAGCATGACGGAAGTGTTCTATCACTTTATCGGAATGTCGATCATGGGTGCTTGTTTAATCAGAGGAACCGCATGGTGGGCCCGTCACCACTACATCAAAGAACTTAAACAAGACCTGGAAAAAAACACTGAAACGGATGCAGGAAAGAGCGAATGAGCTGGACTCATGAGTTTAAAGAAGCACTGAAAAACAATCAGGACCTGAAAGATTTTTTCGGGTGCGACTTTCCTCATGTGAATTACCCCGTTTTTATCCCTCGCGTTTTTGCTGCTAAAATTTTAGAAGCAGGCCCCGGCTCTCCTCTTTGGAATGAATTTCTTCCTCACATTGATGAGAACAAAGACGATGGACGCCTTGATCCCATTGGAGACAAGGTCCACGCAAAAAACAATCAACTGATTCATCGCTATGAAAACCGCGTGCTCTTTACACCGACAACGGTGTGCCCGGTTTTATGCCGTTACTGCTTTAGAAAAAATGAACTCTCTGCTAAAGACGAAATCTTCGACCAGAAATTTCAAGAAGCGCTTTCTTATTTAAAGGCAAACCCTGAAGTGAATGAAGTGATTTTTACTGGTGGTGACCCTTTTATTTTAAGCAATGAAAAGCTTGCCACTTACATTCAAGATTTTTCTGAAATCGACACAATTAAATACATCCGTTTCCACACTAGAACTCCCGTGATTCTTCCTTCGAGAATTGATGAAGGACTGATTGCGATTCTTCAAAGTGCTGCTCATTTATTTAAGCGCTCAATGGTAATGATTCATGTGAATCATACGAGTGAACTCACTGATGATGTCAGAGAGGCCATCGCTCTTTTAAATGAAAACAATATTGAAGTATTCTCTCAGAGCGTTCTGCTTAAAGGTGTAAATGATTCGACAGAGGCCTTATACGATCTCTTTACCGCTTTAGCAGACATCAAAGTGAAGCCTTACTACCTTCACCATTCTGATGAGGCCCGCGGGGCCATGAATTTTTATGTGTCACTAGAAGAAGGCCGCAAAATCTTTGCCCCTCTTCACAACAGACTTCCTGGTTGGGCACTGCCGCAATACATCATCGACATTCCTGGAGGCCATGGGAAAACCCCTGCCTTTAATCCTGAAAGCTTTGAATTTAGTGGTGAGCTCATCACTAAAAATGGAGAAAAAGTTAAAATTATTTGACATAATTTGGTCAGGTCATTAATATGCCCAACACACCATACGAATGCGGATTTAGCTCAGTGGTAGAGCGTCTCGTTGCCATCGAGAAGGTCGCAAGTTCAACCCTTGTAATCCGCTCCATTCTTTCTTTAATCAATCCAACTATTACTTAGAAATATCACTACTTTTAAAAACACTTCCTGAATTTCCATTATTTTCATCAATTAATTCTTTAGGCGCTCTTGGTATATCATTTACCAGTACACTTGCAGGTTTTTCATTAATTGGTTGTTTAAGGCAAGCAATTGTTTGCAGTTCTGATAAATTTTTTAATCCACATTGATGCATTTTTTCTGGCGATGCCCCTGATTGTAAACAGGCCATCGTATTTACTTCGCCGAGATTTAAACTTTTACAAGCTGAAGCGATGCCACTTTCCGGACTGATTGTTAAACATCGAATAGCATTGACCTCACCCATATTTAATTTTTTACAAGATTCTGCAACTTCCTTACTTGGTTTCAATTTAAGACAGCTAAGCGTATTCACTTCTCCAAAATTTTGAAGTTTACATGCTCTTGCAATTTGCTCATCAGGCTTTAGGCTAAGACAGTCGATAGTGTTGACTTCTCCAAACCTCAAAAGCTTGCACAACTCCGCGACTTTCACATCTGGTTTCATGTCCAGGCATTTCATCGTATTGACTTCACCAAAACCTAAAATTTTACACGCTTTAATTCCTGCTGCATCAATGTCTCCTTGAAGACATTTTATAGAGTTTGTTGGTCCCACTCCAAGCAGAGTACAATTTTCAATTTTAATATCATCGGTTTTAGAACTACTGCATTCCAAAGTTCCTTCAATAGACCTTGTTAATCCTAAACATTTTGAAATACGATTTTCAGGGTAACTCTCTACAAGTTTCTTTGCGTCTTCTAATTCTTTAAATTGAGGAGTAAAAGAATTTTGCCCTTTATTAAATGGGTCTCTAGAAAAAATTGCAAGTGTCATCACAGCTTCACGCTCTTTCGGGTCCATTTTATCTATGGCCTTACATTCTTCAGAGACACTACTTTTATAACTAAAAGGCCAGATACTGATCGAAACGGACGACTTAGAACAACTCCCACTATTAATGAGCTTAGCTGCCTCCACTCGCTTTATTACTGGATTTAACGTTTTATCAATCTGCTCATCTGAATAATTTAATGACTTCATTTTTTTAGAAACGTCTGAACTAATTTTATTATCTTTTACAGAGAATAAAGTTTTAACAATTGCTGAATGACAGTCATTCTCATTTCGTTCTGCAAACTCAGAACGAAGAACCCCAAGTTTATCTATTTTCTGTTGAACAACAGATTTATCCTCTGATCCGCAAAAACAATCAAGCTGATCGACCATATTTCTTTTATCTGACGATCCGCAATTATCTTGGGAATAAGCAGAGGCCATTGTTAAAAGTAAAAGAATAAAAATCTTCATAAATTCCTCAATTTTTTGCTAACAAAAAAAGGCCCGCTTTAAACGGGCCTTCCTATTTTAAGTCTTATCTTGCCTGACAATATCCACTCGCCTGTCCGGCCCACTCACAAACACCAGAGAGCTCCTGGCATTTTTGCTGTGTCGATCTATGCGAACAGAATATTGCGTTCGGGTCTGTTGAACCAGGACGCGCCTGACAGTAAGATGTTGTAGGTGGAATCCACTGACAAACACCATTTAACTCTTCACACTTTTGTTTTGTAGAGCGCAGGTGACAGAACTGTGCATTTGGATCTTTAGCAGGACCCATCGGAACATAACCAGGATTTGTTGTTGGCCCCATCGGTGTATAAGTAGAATCTTTCTTTACTACAGCTGGTTTTTCTACTGATACTGGTTTTTTAGCAGCTTCTTTTCTTGCTCTTTCAAGCTCAGCTTCTTGTCTATCGTCTGTTGTAAATGTATCTGCAAACTGCTCAAGTGTCTCAACGTCACGACGGTAGTCGTTTGCTGAATATTGGTAACAAAGTGAATTTACCGAAACATGGTCAATATGAACGGATTCAGATGCTCCGCTATCGAATGTTAGTGCAATTTCATTCTTAATTGGGTTAACTCCAACAATTTTTCCAGCACGAGTACCAACAGCTCCGCGATCTCCTACGCAATAACCACTTAAACATCCCTTCCCTACAGCTACATATTCCTGAGATACTGACTCAATAACACCGCTATCAAACATAACAGAAATATAATATTTAATAGGGTTAACTCCTATAATTCTTCCCACGCGAGTACTAACAGCGGCACGCTCTCCTACGCAGTATCCTCTTAAGCAGCCCTTACCAACTGAAACATGTTGAGCTGAAACGGTTTCAATGACCCCACTGGTATAACGAAGAGAAATCATCTTAGTGACTGGGTTTACCCCAATAATTGTTCCGGCCCTTTGAATTACGGCCCCACTATCATCTGCACAATAATTAAGATAGCAGCCCTTGTTGACTGTTACATGCTGAATACCAACAGTTTCAATGGCTCCGCTTTCAAATCTAATAGTCACTTGTTTTTTTCTTGGATTAACTCCAATAACAGTCCCTGTTCTTGAACTAACAGAGGCCCTGTCACCTGAGCAAATACTAAAAATACTATCCCTACCTTCTGTATCACTTGATTCAGCACAAGCATCAAATGAACTTGGAAGACGAGAGTTCTTTTTTGTCTCCACTGCTATTGGATTATTAAGCGTTGGTTGAGTCCAGGCACAGCCAAACAATGACATGCTAAGAAGAAATACAATATTTTTCATTAGTCCCCCTAAATATTCTCAACGTCATGTCGGTTGAAAGAATGTGCCATTAGACACTTGTTTAGAAAATTCAGGTATAATCAGCAACTTACTCGTTTAGAACTGTGACAAAAACATTTCTGACACAGATGCTTTGGTCAAAAACGATCGGTGAGTGTTCCCTCACCCTCTCAATTGCAAAACCTTGTAATCATCCCTTTTCATCGCTACAATTTTCAAATGAAAGACTTTAATGATTTCTCCAATGTCATCATTTGCGATGACCACTACGTCAGTGCCATCGGTGTTGAGATGCTGCTTAGTCAGTACTCTGCTCGCCCACTCAATATTCGCAAAGCCTCAACTGGAGAAAAAGTTTTAGAACTCTTTGCCCAGAAATCTTCTGACCTACTCATTGTCGATTTGGGCCTTCCCGGGATCTCGGGTATTGAAGTCATTAAACAAGTCCGTCAGATGTCTCCTTCGGCAAAAATTATTGTTCTCACCGGACAAAATGAACCACATCTTCTTAGGCAAGTTTATCAATTAAAAGTCAGCGGCATTCTAAGAAAAATGGGAACCGGTAAAAACCTGGGAGATGCCCTTAATTTTCTCAAGAATAATACTGATAAAACCTTCCTCGATGCTTCAGTCACCTCTATTCTTGATGAGCAAACCCAGGCCATGCCAACGCCAAGGGAGTATGAGGTTTTAGAATGGATGAGTAAGGGTCACACGAGCGAAGAGATCGCTAAAGAGATGAATTGCTCGCTTTCTACAGTCAAAACTTATAAAGCGCGCATCATGAATAAAAGCGGGGCTAAAAATTCTGCTGAAATGATTTCATGGTTTCTAAAGAGGAATTGAAACTAAAACTTCAGTCCCTTCTCCAGGTTTCGACATCATTTTAAAATCTCCCTGATGTAGAGAAATAAAGTGACGGACGAGCATTAGACCAATACCTGTTCCTTGGGATTTTGATACTCCTGTAAGATTGAAGTTTTTAGAGGCTTCTAAGATCCTCTCAAGCTCCTTCTCATCCAGCCCATGCCCTTCATCCCGTATTTTGATTTCAATTTGATTTTGATTTTGATTTTCATTAACAGATAAGTATATCTTTTTTCCGGAAGGAGTTGAGCGAAGAGCATTAAAGAGAATGTTTCGCAGTATCGACGCCATCATTTCCGGGTCCCCATCAACAAAGAATTGGCGATCGCTCCCGAAGAACTCCACTTCAACTTTTTTAAGCACCAGGCGACTGTCCATCGATGAAATTGTACTTTTTATCAAAGTGGTGAGCTCAAAAGATTTACTGATTAACTGGAACTGTGTCGGCTGCTTCTTTACCCATTCCATGACGTTATTTATTAAATTGTGAGAGGCCATCGAGGTACTCTCTAGTAAATCAAAATGCTGCTGGTGTTCTGAACCTAGATTTTCTTGAAGAGTAAAAGCAATCAATGATTGGGCCTCAACAAAACCCGAAAGGTCATGGGCCAGCATGGCCAGGAGACGGGCACGAAATTCCATACCTTCATGGAGACGAAGTTCAGCAGATTTTTGTTCTCCGATGTCGCGAAAGAAAATAACTGTCCCCGGAGAATTGCTTTTGCCATCTTCTATTTTTTCCAGTGCCAGGTGAAAATACTGTGGCTTCTGATCTTTTCCTGTCACGGCAACCTCTCCCGGCCCCAAAGGGATATCGGGCAGAAGTTTTTCAATTGGATCTCCCAAATAATTTTCCGGGAGATTAAAAAACGATTTAGCTTTTTCATTAATGGCCATGACTCTGCGTTCATCGTCTATAACAAATATGGGATCAGGCATCTCATGAAAGATCCTCTCCATCGCCAGAGGAACAACACTTAAAAGGCGATGACGAAGAACCGTGTAAATGATGGCTATGATCGTAAATAACAAAGAAAAGGTGAAAGCAACAAACTCCACCCCCTCAGGGAAATGGGCGATATCTGCAATGACTTTTTGTGCGATCCCCACCCCAAGCCCTACGTTTAGGGCCAGAACCTGATAACGTCGTTGCCCGTTACTTTTTACGAAACTAATTCCACTGATAATGTAGGACAAGAGCATCAGCCCCATCGACCAGAGATAGAAATAGCTATACATTGGGCCTAACTTAAAAGCGATGATAGAGATATCAAAATAACGAAAAGGCCTAAGGTCATAAAAGAGTAAACTTTGAGTCGATGGATTGAGCATTAAGAAGAAATTGACAACACAAGGGAGAAAGACAACGATCATCGCTTCTTTCTTGTGCAACCACTTCCAGCGGTCAAAAACTGAACTTATAAAATAAAGCCAGCAAGGTGCTAAAAAGAGTGTCCCTAAAATACGCATCTTAAAAAAAATAATTTTTTCTTCAAACGTTTGGGCAACTGAAATGCCTAATACGGACAAGGCTCCGATTAAAATAATCACTGAGACGAGAATCAACCAACGGACGGCCTTGAGTTTCCACAGGCGTGATGTTTGAAGAATAGTGACGGTGGTTAAGACGAGAGTTGCAATATTGCATAGTACGAGAAATATTGTAAGACCCACAAACCCCTGTCCTGAAACTCATTAAGAAGAGAGTTTTAGGTTATCAAAAACGCACGCTCAAGAAAATGGTTTTATAGCATTTTTTTGAGCATGCGAGCGCATGGGTTCTACTGCTCTACGCAGAGAATATGTGGGTTTTCATTTGAAACATCACCTTGATCTGAAAGGTTACAATGGACGTTTTGTAAGTTTCCAGGGCTGTAACCAAAATGGTTCTCAGCACTCGTTGAAGCATATCCATAAGCAAAGTACTTAGTCTGCGAAAGCGTTGTGAAGTTCATACAGTTGTTGTTTGTATTTCCTCCTGACCAGTTACCACTTACATCGATATCAATACCAGTCATCCACGACATCCCATCAGATGGACTGGCAACAGGATTTGAGAGTGTTCCATAAAAAATGTATCCTCCTGTCGTCGTACCAATAGGTGTCGTCCCATCTTTACGGACATAGGCCTGATTTGCATAAAGAACCCAATCAGTGTTTGGTGGGTTTCTAACATCCGAAGCAACCAGTGCTTTATAAGTTCCAGTTGATGGTTTATTTAAATCCGAGTTACAAAGGCTATCAAGCGCTGCAATTGCAGCTGCGTTATTTGCACCTTGGTTTCCGTTCGAGATCATCGTGTCCGAAACAAACATGCGGCAGTCTCCACCTTCTCCACATGCGGCCGGTGTTGTCGTTCCCCCACCGCCTCCTGATGAGTTATCCGTTGAGCCTAGAGAAGGAGCATTTCCTTTGCTCTGGATACAACTGGCAAGCACTAAAAGATTCAGGACCATTAACATTTTTTTCATATTTTTATTCATAAATCATTCTCCCTTTTCTTAATTCTTAAAAAGCAAATCCCACCGAAGCGCCGTATGAAGATGTCGTCATTTCATTACCAGAGGCAAGCTCTGATTCAGTACCGCCCACATCAGCTTTACCATACTTCATTTTTTTATATTGAAGCCCGATGTAAGGAGTGCCGCTCTTGAATGGAATTTTCACATCGACAGCAAAAGATGTTTTTGGACTTAAGAAGGCCAGCTTGTTTCCAGATGAATCGGCCTTATCAAAAGAGTATTTTGAAGAAAGGTAGTAACGTAAATTGAGGCTAAAAATACCAAAGTCATAACCAACAACCGGGGCAAGAGAGAACTCTTTACCTTGAGCATTCGTTCCACCAAGATCTGCCGGATCTTTTAGTTGCATCCAAAAATTATATTCAACTCCAAGGCCCGCCTTTAAGCTTCCAAATCTCATTCCTAAATCCGAGTTCAGACCGTAAACGACCATACTGCGAGAATCAAGATTAAGATTAGAGGCCGCCAGTGTCCCCATCGAAAGACCTGTGCCCGCAGAGAAGAAAACCGGAGAGCTCGAAGCTCCGTTTGCACCAAAAGCTGCATAAGCATTGGACGACAAGATTAATAATAGTGCTGTAAAAATTGATGATATTAGACGCTTCCTCATACCGATGAACCTCCTATTTCCGGATAATGATGATCAATACTCTCTATGAATACCGAGCAAACAAGATCAATCCTAATCCTGGATATCTTGACTCGCGTGTATAGCCTAACATGTGACAAAAATTCCTCTGTCCTCCAAAAGGACGACACAAACTTTTTTTGTTTTTTGATTCTTTTAGTCTGCTACTATTAGAAAATAATAAGACTGATGAGAGCTGAGAGCATCACAACGCTCCATGAAGGAGCTTTCCATTTTTCCAGAAGAATAAATCCAATCAAGGCCACTAAAAAATCCTTCAGATTAAAAATAGCACTCGAGCACACGGGGTGAAAAAAAGCGGCAAGCAAGATCCCCACGACCGAAGCATTGATTCCCAACATCGCCTTCCTGATTCGATCATATGTTCTGAGTTTTTCCCAAAAAGGTAGAACACCGGCAATGAGTAAAAAAGAAGGAAGAAAAGCTGCGGATAAAGAAAAAAGTCCTCCACTCCAACCGTTAAAAGAAAGAGTCGAAACTGTTCCAAGATAAGCGCTAAAGGCAAAAAGTGGTCCAGGAATCGCTTGTGCCAGTCCATACCCTGCCATGAATAAGTCTTTTGAAACCCAGCCAGGAGTCACAACTTCGGCCTGGAGCAGTGGCAACACCACATGGCCTCCGCCAAAAACTAGAGAGCCGGCCCTAAAAAAACTATCGAATAACATAAGTGATGGAGCTTGATAGAAAGAGCGTAAAAGTGGTGCAAAGAGAAGGATGCAAAAAAAGACGATAAGACAGCCGGCCCCTAGTTTGCGACCTAGTTTTTCTTTAACTGGAACATGAGGAAGTTGAAATGTAGATTGAAAAAAGAAAGAACCAAATACACCTGCTATCAATAAGACGATAAGAGGAACATAAGCTGCACTAAAAAACAAAACGCTCGTGCATGAGATGATGGCCATCAAAGAGCGTGCCTTATCAGGACATAGTTTTTTCCACATTCCATAGACTGCTTGTGCCACTACAGATACAGCAACAACCTTCAGTCCATGAAGTACATTTTGATGAGATTGCAAATTGAAATGGGTCATGCCCATACCAAACATTATAAGTAAAATGGCCGATGGAAGAGTAAAACCAATCCAGGCCGCTAAGGCCCCCAGGAAACCCGACTGATTTAACCCAATGGCCATTCCCACCTGACTACTGGCCGGACCGGGAAGAAACTGGCAAAGGGCCACAAGATCTGCATAGGAATGCTCATCAAGCCACTTTTTCTTTTTAACGAATTCCTCATGAAAGTAACTGAGATGAGCAATTGGGCCACCAAATGATGTCAGCCCAAGACGTAGAAAAGTTAAAAATATTTCTAATAGCTTCATCTGAGTTCCATCTAGCCAATAATGGTCCGAAAAGATTCAAGGCCTAATTTCAACCCAAGAATTCCTAGAATAATTCCAGAAATCAAAGCTAATCCTCTGGCAAACTTTTCTTTTTTTAATTGATTGGAAAAGAAAGAAGAAAAAATTGAAAGAAAGAAAAACCAGATAATTGAAAAGGTTCCTGCGCCAGTACCAAAAAGAATCTTCTGCATTTCTGCATTAAACTTTGAAGAATAACCACCAATTAAAAAGAAAGTATCCATGTAAACATGTGGATTGAGTAACGTAAATCCCAAGGCCATCAAGATCACTTTCTTTTTTGATGGAAGCTCCGTTTTATCTGCTTTGATAATGAGTCCACCGCTCCACGCCTCTTTAATTTTTAAGATCGAATAATAAAGTAAAAAACCGACACCTATCAGACCAATAGCAATTTTTAACTCTGTAACCCTGCTTAGTAGCGCCGATATCCCTAAGACCCCTAACATAATAAGAACAAAGTCACAGACAGCGCAGATCGTAGCAACCAGGTAATGGTATTGGCGCTTAACTCCCATCTCGATCACATACAAATTTTGTGAACCTAGTGCGACAATTAAACTCGCCTGTAAAATAAAACCTTCTAAAAATTCTTTCATCGTCTACTATTAGCTCGGAAAAAATAAATTCATTTCTCTTAAAACGATTCTATAATAACAATAGATGGAAGCAAATAAACAAAAAATGATTGGCAGAATCCAGGCCTCTTTGACTGCTCTGGCCTTTGGACTTTTAGGCGTCTTTGGAAAATGGGGATTCAGCTCTGGTTTTTCAGTCGGTGAACTGATGGCCTATCGCTTTTTCATGGCCTCATTTATTCTATGGGTTGTTGTTTTAATCTTTAAAAGACAATGGATTAAAATCCCTTTAAAGCAGATTGGTATTTTTGCTCTTCTGGGAGTCTTTGGTTATGCGGCGATGTCGATTACTTACCTTAGTGCCATTAAAGGACTAAGTGTTACAACTGCGGTGCTTATTCTTTACACCTATCCTTTTTGGGTAAGTTTGTTTTCTCATTTCTTTACAAAAAATAAGATTACGAAAAAGGAAGTTATCTGTCTGATCATCGGTGCAGTTGGATTGGTTTTACTTCTAGGCGGGCATATCGAAGTCAAAGAATTCTGGGCAGTGATCTCAGGATTGGCCTCAGCTATTATTTATGCTGCTTACATTCTTCTTTCAGAAAAATACCAAAACGACACACCTCCAATTGCTTCTTCTTTGTACGTGATCACTTTTGGGGCCTTGGCCTTATTTATTTTTTATCATCCGAATGTTACTGCTATGGATACACTCTCCCACTTTCAACTCTTCACCATTCTCGGAATTGCTTTTATTTGCACCATTCTTCCACTGACTCTTGAACTGGCCGCTTTACAGAAAATTAAAAGCACTGAGTTCTCAGTCATTATGATGCTGGAGCCGATTTCTGCGACAATGTGGGGAGCGATTATTTTTAAAGAAGTGTTAAGCCCACAACAGATCGTCGGGGCCTTAACAATTCTAGGAGCATTAGGACTAAGGTTTATTCAAACTTCTTCATCCACTGAGCCTTCTCTTTCTGATCAACATTAATGTATTGATGGAAATCGAAGATAAAATCACTGTCATGGTAATTTCTCACCCATTTCTGCTGAAGCATATAGCTTTGAGTGTGAACAGTAAAAATAGCGACAACATCATTAGCTAAAAACTGATTGGCCTCTTCATAAAGCTTTGTCCTGGCCGGAGAATCTTGCATTTTTGCCACGACTTCATACATTTTATTAAACTCAGGATTATTGTAGTTGGCGCTGTTTGCTCCAGGAGCAGAGTTTGGTCCGTAGAAAATTTGTAAGAAGTTTTCTGTATCCGGGTAATCCCCAATCCATCCGTAATCAATCAGCATCACCGATCTCTTTTTAATTTTCGCTTGAAGCTCTGGATTGAGATTGGTCACAACTTTAATCTTAATTCCAATTTTCTCCATTTGCTTCTGGAAGAACTCGGCCTTCTGGCGGGCAGAAGTTGAGCTGAAAGTATCTAACGTCATCTCTGGAAGACCTTTTCCTTCCGGGTATCCGGCCTCGGCCAGCATCTTGCGAGCAAGATCTAGATTTGGACCTTTCCATGGATTTTTGAAACTAGGTACATTTCCCGCAACACCTGGAGGCGCAGAAGACTCAGCAGGAACACCAGTATTGTTATAGAAAAGTTTATTCAGCATCCCCTGATCAAAAGCGAGGCTCATCGCTTTTCTAAGCTTTAAATTTTGAAAAACCTTGTAATCAAAGTTAAATCCATAAAAATAAACATCAAGAGCTGGGGTAATTGCTAATGAAATCCCTTTATCCTGCATTTCTTTAGAAAGCTTATTATCAACAATCGTTGCACTAAAGTTGTCTTTAGGAATACTCAGGTAGTCCACTTCACCTTTATTGAACTTTAACCATGCAGGTTGAGACTCAACCATGACATCAACTACGATCTTATCGAGGAATGGAAGCTTTTTACCGGCATCCACGAGCATATGCTTAAACTCTGGAGAGGCCTCTGTCGGGTAAAATTTCTCTCTAAAAGTTGGGTTTTTAGTAAATACTAAGCGCTTTCCTTGATCGAAAACTGGAAGAACATAAGGGCCCGTTCCCACAGGGTGATTGATAAACTCTTTGCCGTATTTATCGACTGCTTCTTTAGCGACGACATAAGAAAATGGCATTGCCAGAGCGTATAAGAACTGAGGGAAAACTTTCGCCAGCTTAAATTGTAGAGTGTATTTATCAAGGGCCTTAATTCCTTCAACCTCATCATCATAGTTGACTGTTGGAAGTTTAGCGTATTTCTCTCTCCACTCATTTAGACCTTGGATTTTTCCATCAAATAACCACCAGCCCGTCGATTGGTTTTTGGCATCAGCATGGCGTTTAATTGAATAAACGAAATCCATGGCCGTAAGCTCTCTTCCTTTGCCATTAGGGAAAGCTGCATCGTCTTGAAAAAGAATCCCTTTTTTAATTTTAAAAGTGTAAGTCATGCCGTCTTTAGAAATAGTCGGCATCTCTTCTGCTAAATTAGGAATCAGCTCATAAGGGAGCTTCAACCAGTGATAAGTCAGAAGGCCTTCATAAATTTTTGCAATTTGTGCTGCTGATCCCACATCACTGGCCATCATAGGATCAAATCCTTTAATGTCACTTGGAGCAGTCACATTTAAAACGCGTTCATTCAAATCCTGCTTTTTGCTACAAGAAAAAAGAAGGACAAGAAGAGTAAGGGCAACGATAGGCATTTTTTTAAAAAGCAGCATGACGTCTCTTGGTTAAAGTACTATTTAATATAAAAAATATTTAAATAGTTAATACCTTCCCGTTTATTCTGTCACCCACTTTATCCTCTCATTGCCATTACGCTTCATTTTAAAAGGACTTATTTACACATTTTTTCGACTGTAATTTCATTTGGGATTTTTAAATCTTCAGCATCATAAGCATTGCCGTCAATGGTTGAAATCTTAATTTCAACCAGTTCAGATTTATCTTTTCCAAATGATCTCATCGGCCCATCACAAACCATTGTACACCTGCGCGGTTCCCCACATCTTGCAGGAAAACATCTATAGACATAACGCCCCTCTCCGCAAGGACCGTCGGCCAATGCAAAGGTAGAAAAAAGAACTGAGCTTAATAAAACCGATAAATGCCATTTTTTCATAATACTCCCTGTGTTGATCTTAAATTCCTCCTTCATATTTATATTTTTTTATAGATTCAAAAAAGAAACATTAATGATATAATTGTTTCGATTATGGAAATATATGAATTAAAATACTTTCTGGGTGTTGCCCGACACGAAAATATACACAAAGCTTCCCTGGAACTTGGTGTCTCCCCAGGCTCTTTAAGTAAAGCCGTTATTCGTATTGAAAATGAATTGCAAATAAAGCTCTTTGAAAGGATTGGCCGTAATATCAAGCTCACTTCTCAGGGGCACATACTAAAAGATAGAGCTTCGCAAATTGTTCAACTTGAACTCGATGCCAAGTTAGAGCTTTCTGGAAACGAAGGACAAGTGACAGTAAGAATTGCCGGGCCAGAGGTTCTGCTTTCTAAGTTTGGAGTAGAATTTGTCGGTGAAGTCAGAAGCTATTACCCTAATGCTCATTTTGAGTTTCTTGCGTGCTCAGAACAAGAGGCCTTAAAGAGGGTGAATGAAAGAGATGTACACTTCTCTCTTATCTCGAGTGATTCTTCAAATGAATTCAAAAGTAAAACTTTGGCAGAAAGCTCTTTTGTCACAGTGGCAAGTACAACTCATCCAGCGGCCAAGTATCAAAAGCTTCATAAAAAAATTCCGGTGGAAAAAGTCTTGGGGTATGAATTTGTCAGTCCTAATAATGATATTTTAGGTCAAGTGGGGATCAAACAATCAGTCGATGGATGGAGAGATGATAAATTCAAAAGAAAAATCAGCTTTCAAAGCTCTAGTTTAAAATTGATTGAAGAGATGGTGACTTCTGGAAATGCTCTTGCCTACCTTCCCGATTATCTGGCCCGCCCCTACATTGATTCTAAAGAGTGGGCCATTTTGAATGTGATAGGCTGTCCGTATACGTGCACTCAAAAAATCAAAATCATTACCAAGTCACCAATTGATATTGGGTGGATTGATCAGATTTTTTAGCAAGCATTAAAGTCTTAAAAGCCTCAAAGAATTCAGGATAACGAGCAATGCTGCCCCCGTATCCGCTGCCACTGCCAGCCAAAGATTTGAATACCCTAAAAATGTCAGAACCAAAAAAATGGCCTTCGTAATTAAGGCAAAGAAAATATTGAACTGAATAATCGAAAGCGTTCTTCTTCCGGCCTTAATGGCCGTTGAGACTTGTTTTAAGTCATCAGTCATTAACGTGACATCAGATGTCTCAATTGCTGTATCAGAACCAACAAACCCCATCGCAATACCGATTGAAGCTTTCGCCATTGCAGGAGCATCATTAATCCCGTCACCAATCATGGCCACCGATTGATACTTCGCTTTCAAATTTTCGATGTGCTTTACTTTGTCTTCCGGCAGAAGCTCGCCGTAAGCTTCATCTAAAGGAAGCTCTTTGGTTAATGAAGAAACGGTCTTTTGATTATCTCCGCTTAAAAGGATAACTTTTTCAACTCCGGCCGCCTTTAATTCTAAAATAGAATCCTTACTTTCTTTTCTAATCGCATCTTTGAGCGCCATAATACACAGAACTTCTCCAGTGCAGTTGTCGTGTGGCTTATGCCCAATAATCACAATTGAGTAAGCTTCTGCTTCGAGCTCTTTTAATTTGTTTTCTAACTCTGGTGTACAAATTCCAACGTCGTGAGCAAAGCGGTGATTACCAAGTAAGTATGAATGCCCTTCAATAATCCCTTCGACTCCAAATCCAGTAATCGTGGAAAAGCGATCGACGATTTTCTTTTCGACTGCTTTATCTTCAGCATAGGCCACAATTGCCTGAGCAATCGGGTGAGTTGAATGGGACTCCATCGCTCTGGCAATAACCAAGGCCTCTTTCTCGCTGAATGAATTGAAAGTAATGACTTTTTCAACTTTCAACTTCCCTTCAGTTAACGTTCCGGTTTTATCTACGGCCAGTGCTTTGATTTTTCCCAAAGACTCAAGAACAACTCCCCCTTTTACTAAAACCCCTTTGCGGGCAAGAGCAGTTAAACCAGAGACAATCGAAACAGGTGTTGAAATAACCAGAGCACATGGACATGCAATAACCAAGAGGACAAGAGACTTATAAAGCCAGTCATGCCAGCTTCCACCAAACAACGCCGGTGGAATGATGAATGTAAGAATGGCGACAACTAAAACGGCCGGAGTGTAAATCTCAGCAAAGCGGTCTACAAACTTCTGACTGACGGCTTTGTGCTCTTGCGCCTCTTCGACCATTTTGATCACTTGAGAAATTTTTGTATCATTAAAAGCTTTTGTGACTTTTACATCCAGGCTTCCTTCTTGATTAATAGTTCCAGTGTAAACGCTCTCCCCTTTTGATTTCTCAACCGGAACAGACTCTCCTGTTAGTGGAGCTTGATTAACTGATGAATGACCACTCACGACTTCGCCATCGACAGGAATAACGTCACCAGGTTTAACCCTGATCATTTGAGAAATTTGAACTTCGCTTGCTTCGACTTCTTTTGTCGATCCATCATCTAAAAGAAGTAGGGCCTTTTGAGGAGCAATTTTTAAAAGCTCTTGAATCGCATGGCGAGCACGTTGAACGCTCAAGCTCTCAAGGAGTTCCGAGAGTGCAAATAAAAAGACAACAGCTGCAGCCTCTGAGTACTCCTTAATCGCAATCGCTCCAATGGCTGCGATCGTCATAAGAACGTTCATATCCAAATATCTTCTCTTAAGAGACGACCATGCTTTTGGAAAAACCAGGCTTCCGCTTAGAAGAATAGAAACGAGAAGTAAAAGACTCTCAAAGACAGTGACTGTATTTGTCCATTGAAGAACAAGCCCCACAAGTAGTAAGGTCCCTGAAGCCGCAACAGTCCAGATTCTTTTTTGGTTTTGGCCAACAGACGAAGGGCTCTCATCGTTCAAAACCTTAACAACAGTCGAATCAATCCGTTTTTTTAAAAGAGTTTTTTGAACATCTGGTGAATGCAGGATTTCAACCGTTCCCGACATGAGATTCGCCTGAATCTTGACAACACCGGCAATTTTCAGTGCTTCATTGATGGCCTTGATTTCATCAGGGCAATCCATATTGGCGACTTTAAATTTTGTCAGCACTTCATTATTCTTGGCAGATAAAGACTCTTGAGGAGTCATTGGAAGATCAGTTCCACAACAACTATCTTGCTTATGAACATGAGAATGAGAATGAGAATGAGAATGTGTCTGAACAGGCGCACAACAACTGTCATGCTCGTGTCCATGTGTATGTGAGTGATTGTTTTTTGAACTCATAATTCCATTTCCTTTAAACCATCCAGGATTGTACATTTCCCGGTAGTTTCATTTCCATCGCATTTAGATTCAAACTTCTTAAGAAGTTTTAACATTTTTTGCAGGTTTTTAATTTTATCTGTGACTTCATCAATCTTCATTGATGTTTTATTTTTAATGCTGATACAGCTTTTATTAGGATTTAACTTCAAGCTCATAAACTCTTTGATCTCAGTTAGACTAAAACCAACTTTCTGGGCCTGTTTGATAAACTTTAAATGCTCTACGAACTCCGCGGAGTATTTTCTTCGTCCTGTATCTTTCTTAGGTTGATAGATGATCTTTTGTCTTTCATAGAAACGAATCGTTTCGACATTCACTCCTACTTTTTCGGCCAGTTCGCCAATAGTGTAGAAAGCTTCTGATTGTGCTTTAGCTGTTTTCATTTCTTAATTGTACACCCGTACCTAAGTACGGTTTCAACCTTAAAAAAAATTTTAAATGAGTGAATTCACAGGAGGATGACTCTGGAAGTTAAAAGATTTAAGAGAAAATGAGCTTTGAGGGCTTAATCGAGCCTAATGATATAACCTTTACCGTAGATAGATTGTAGATTGAGTTTATGGTCTTTGAGTTTCTGCCTAATGCATAGAATATGAGGGTCCAAAAGCCTGCTGGAAACTTCTTGCTTTTCCCAAACAACCTCCACCATCTCCTCCCTGCTGACAACTTGTCCGAGGCGATTATATAAAAGCTGAAATATCTTAAATTCTGTGGCGCTAAACTGAATCGTTTCCGAGTTTAATTTTAGCTGCTGATTTCTTGCATCTATTTCGATTTCAAGTGGAATTTTTTTGGAAGCTCCACCTTGTCTGCTATTTATTTTTCGTTGAATGCGGGCAAGAAGCTCAGAGGCATCAAATGGTTTTGTTATATAGTCATCGGCCCCTAACTCAAAAGCCTTTGTTCTATCTGCCGAGTTGTTGAAAGCTGAAACGATAATAATTGGAACATTATCAAATTCTCTATCGTCTCTTAAAAGCTTACAAACCTGAAAGCCATCAAGTCCAGGCATTCTTAAATCCAAAAGAATTAAATCAGGAACTGAGCGTAGGGCCTTTTTAATTCCTTCCGTTCCATTATCAGCGAAATCTAAATCGTAATGATCTGAAAGAATATAGGCCAGACCCTCTTGTATTGCCTTTTCATCTTCAATTGAAAGGAGTTTCGGTCTTTGCATATCTGTATTGTTCTTTGTATTCATTTTTATAACAAAATAATAAACTATTTGACCGGTTTAGGTAATGTAATAATAAACGTTGTATTCTTTGCCTCGCGGTCAATTGAGAGCTCACCTCCATGTTGGGAAATGATTCCCTTGGAAATACTAAGCCCCAAACCTGTTCCTTTTCCCGTCGGTTTACCAGAAACAAAAGGCTGCATAATCCTGTCAGCTATTTCCTCCGCAATCCCCTTGCCACTATCAATCACAAGTATGCCAACTGATTCCGGATAATTCTTAATAACCAAAGAAATCCATTTTTCATCATGATCCTCGAGAGCATCTATGGAGTTATTTAAAAGATTCAATAAAACCTGAGAAATTTGCACGGGGTTGCAGTTTAAAATAATGTCAGACGGAAGCTTGGACTGAATAAAAGTTATTCTTTTGGCATTTATTTTTGCCTTACAAAAAGAGAGAGTATCTTCAATAATTGTGCTTAATGAATAGGGTGCATACGGTTCATGGGGTCTTTCCTGTGAGAAGAACTGTAATCCCGTCACGATTTTTTCTATTCTATTGCTGTGAACTTGAATATTAGAAATAAAGGTCTGGAGCTTATTCCGGTCCATATTGTAGTCATCAATCAAGTCCTGAGCAAAACGCGCATTCATATTGACGACACTTAAAGGATTGTTAATTTCATGTGCAATCCCTCCGGCCATTTGTCCTAGAGCAATCATCTTTGAACTTTGAATTAGTTTTTGGTACAGTTCTTCTTTTTCCCTTTCTATCTTTTTAAAAGCAGTCAGATCATTAATAAAAACATAAAATCCCAGAACTTCTTTTTCCAACAAATCCGGAACATAAATGACCTGTAGAAACTTCGTTTCTCCGTTGGGCATCTTCCTTTCCCTTAAAAAAAGCTGCTCACTCCCCTCAAGCGCTTTTTCTATGTAAGGTAAATTTTGTTTATATAGAAAATCTCCAAGAAAATCTTTTATATGCTTGTCTAGCATCTCCTCTGAAGAAAAGCCAAAAAAGCTTGCATAGGCCTTATTTGCAAACTTATTTTTCAAATGACTATCCCAATAGCCAATCATTGCGGGAAATCGAAAAAGGATATTGTGAATTAAACCGAGTTGATCCTGTGACTGTGACATTCTCTTCCTTTTGGTAACCGAACTACATTTTTTGTAACTTTATTAGAAATTATTATATCATTTTCAGCATGAACAAACCAAAAAACACCAATGAAACAGATATATTAATTACTGATCGTCTGCCGTTAATGATTGCTTTTCTTGATAAGGAACTGAAGTATAAGTTTATGAACCAGCTCTTCCATGACTGGGTCGGAGTCAATGTTTCACTAGAAAGCCAGATAGGTTCTGGTCGCGATAAAAAACTCTACAATATTCTAAGACCGTTTATAGAAGAAGTGCTTAATGGTCAAGATCAAGAAACGGAGCTCCTTCTTCCCCCTGATGGTGACAGGCCATACCAGATCTTGAACATTAAAATCTTAAATGATTCATCAAAATTTTTTGGTTCAGGTTTTCTTTTAATTATCCAAGATATAACTCAACTAAAGAATAGTGCCGCGATCGCGATTGAAAAGGAAAAGACTCTTTCGGTCTTATTGAATCATCTATCTCTTGGAGTCGTCTTACATGATTCTAAAGGAAAGATCATGGAGTTTAACTCCAGTGCACTCAGAATTCTCGGTGTCAGCAAAGAGCAATTGCTGGGTAAAACATCTTATGATCCGTACTGGAAAGTCATTGATGAAAACTCTGAACCACTCTCAGGAAGCAAGCATCCTGCAGCGGTTTCACTAGCGACCGGTCTTCCTGTTCATAATCAGATAATGGGAATTGTCACCAAAGAAAATCAAGTCACATGGATTAGCACAAGTTCCACGCCTATTTTTCAAGGACAAGACTTACAACCTTCACAAGTCCTGGTGACCTTCGAGGACAAAACCAAAAAAGTGCAGCTTGAAAAAGAATTAAGAATGAAATCATTTTGGACAGAAGCTATCTTCAATGGAACTCACTACTCCATGATTTCTACTCTTCCCGATGGGAATATTCAGACCTTCAACAAAAGAGCTGAAGAACTCCTGGGTTATAAATCAAGTGAGCTGGTTAATCAGAAAACTGTAGACATGTTTCATGAAAGCTCAGAGATCGTCCAAAGAGCAAAAGAATTATCGGCAGAATTCGGGCAAGAAATAAAACCTGGATTTGATGTTTTTATAAAAAAGGCCTTAATAAATGGACATGACACGCACACGTGGACATACATTAAAAAGAATGGAGAGCGCCTAAAAGTCAGACTTTGTGTAACGGCCATTTTAGATGAAAAGAAAAATTGTATAGGCTATTTAGGTGTGGCCGAGGAGATTTAAACCTCCCCGGTATTAAAATTTATACATCTGAAAAGCGTGAATCCATTGCTGAAGGAAATTGATTGTTCTTCGGCTTCTCGGCTCTCTTTGCATTACGAATTTCTATCACATTGCTTTGGGCATCTTTCTTCTTGCCTTCAACTGTCAACACCAGCTGTTCAACTAGAGATGAAAGATTGTTGGCCTGCTCTGAAAGAACACTAGAAGCATTAGCTGATTCAGCTGCATTCGCGGTGTTTTCCTGAGTGACCTGATCCAATTGAGCAATTGCTCTTGTGACTTCCTGAACACCCTGAGCTTGCTCCTGGCCGGCAATCGCAATTTCTGAGACGGCACGTGAAACATGCCCAGCGGTATCCACTATTTCATCGAGTACCATTTCACATTCAGCCGCAACTTTTGCCCCTGTTTCAATACTAACTCGACCCTCTTGAATTAATTTACCAACCTTCTCCTTTTGATTTTTAGAAATGCTGGCTACTTTCTGAATACTATTATCCAGCATTTTAGTAATTTCTACTGCTGCACCACCGCTCATTGCTGCCAGATTCCCAACTTCTTGAGCAACGACAGAAAACCCTTTACCATTCTCACCGGCCCTAGCTGCCTCTACAGAGGCATTAAAAGAGAGAAGTTTGGTTTGAAAAACAATATCATTAATAACTTTCGTCTTATTTCCAATTTCGCCAATCAGACTTACGATTTCTTCCATCTCCTTGTTACTCTCATCCAACTGACTCATGATCTGATTGTTGCTGTTATTAATGGCCTCCATTGCCTGAATCATTTTTTCAACAACCTCCTTCCCGGCCTCTGCACTTTTTAAGCTCTTCTGTGAATATTGGGCAGATTGATTTGCACTTTCGGTATTGGAATTAATCATAGAATTGATTTCTTCGATAGAAGAAGATGTTTCCTGAAGTGAAGCTGCCTGTTGTGTAGTGGCCTGGGATAGTTGGACTGATGATGATGCAATAGAATTGGAAGCTGATGCAACTTCGCCTGCACTTTGTTTAAGGTTGTAAGCAATAGCATTAATGGCCATAGATAATTTTGTCGCATTCTGTGCAAAGATAAAACTAACGATAACCCCAATAATGATCCCAATCAGAGAAATAGTAATAATAAGCTGATTAGCAGACTTTGAAATCTCTTTCGATTTTTCGCTGTATGTATGCATGTGGCCTTGATGATATTTAATCATACCTTCTAAGGGCTCATTAAATTGAGCGGCAGCCTGAGGACACTCGACTAAAAAGATTCTCATTAAAGCGTCTTTATCTTCACTCTTACCTGCTTGATATAGGGAGATCGCTCTTTGACCTATTTTTTTAAAGTCCTCCCATTCTTTATCTAGTTTTTGATAAATAGCTTTTTCTTCAGCATCGACAATTGTTGCTCTATAGCTCTTATTAAGATCATCATAGGCCAAAATTTCTGCGATAGCTGATTTGATGGCGGCATCGCCATCTGCTCTGTTTAGGCCAGTTAATCCCAGAGTCCTAAGATGAATTCTTACGTTGCGATAATGGAGGGCCATTGAGTTAATAAAATCTAAACCAGGTGCGGCCTTTTCAACGACTCTTGCATTAGTCGTTTCGATTTCTGTAAAACCGACGTAAGCAAAGTAGCTAATAGTGACACTCAAGAGCGACAGGGCCGTGCAAAGTATGAGAATTTTTGCCTTTAAACTTAACTTGTCTAACATGACTCTCCTCCGATTATTACTTAGCTTTTCGGCCAAATCTCAAGAAATCTTTAGATTCTTAAGATTCTTTAAAAAATCTATCACAAAAGGAGGTTTTCTTTAAAAAAATGAAATAAGCCAATGAAAACATGAGATGGAACATTCATAATGAAAATAAAAATTGTTTTATAAAAATAAAAAGATATGCCACATTTTTATGTGAGAAGCTAAAATCTTTAAATTCTTAAATGAATACTAATTGAGCTTTATTTCACTGACGCTGAAACAACCAAGCTCTCTTTATTAGAAAAGTTGAACTTCAATTTATACTTTTGAGTTTTGTTTAGAGTGCTTTTTAAATCAAAAATCATTACGTGCAATCCACCTGATTTTAATTCTACTATTCCATCTTTCTTAATAACGATAGATGAAACTTTCCTCATCTTCATGACTCCACCACTCATATCCATATCATGAAGCTCAAACGTCTTGGCAAAGTCACCTTCAACACTAACCAACTCTACATCTTGATTTAAACTATTTGTAATTGATGCAAAAGCAGCGGTTGTGCTTGCACCTGGGGGAGTCGCTCTAATATAGACGTCTTTAATCTGAATCTTTGAAGCTCCAAAAGCTTCAAAGCTTAAAAGAGAAAATAAAAGAATAAGCATTTTCATATATAAGGACTCCTTAATTGATTAAATCTTTAATACGTTTTAACACCACAGTCTTGGGTGCATCATGATGAAGTAACTCAAGAAACTTTCCTTCTTTCGAGAGCACAACCACATCAACTGAATGGTCAATGGTATAGGACATACTCGATTCTAATTTAACTTTCATGAAGGCAATTCCAAAAAACCTGGTAAAAGCATCCAAATCCTTTAGAGGAACAACAACCGGAAAAATCTTAGGATGGAAATAAGAAGAGTAACTCACAAGTCTTTCCATTGAGTCTCTTTCCGGATCAAGATCGACAAAAATGAAGTTAAATTTATCCAAGTCGCCTGGTTCAAGTTCTTTGAACACTCTGGACATCATACTAAATGTGGTAGGACAAGCATCAGGGCAATTGAGAAAACCAAAATAGATAAGAGACGGTTTGCCATTGATGATATCTGAAAAACGCCTCTCTCCCGTCGGTGTTTGAACTAACTGAGAGAGGGCGTGGTAATCTCGGTCTTTTTTCATATATAAATAAGAGAAGATGAAAACACTCATCAGTAAAAAAGTAAGAACGATATTTTTCAGCATCTCTTTATTCATACATAGTTATTTTGACGATTTTAAACAGCTTTGAATAGCTTTTTGAAACTTTTTTGACCCCAATACAGAAGTTCCAGAGTTAGTGTAGCGTGCGCCAATTGTCACAACATACGATGCCCCACATCCTCCATGTGTATTTATCCCCACCAGCTCATTCGTGCGCTCATTGATAATTGGCGATCCCCCTGCTCCATAAGAAGTGTCCGCATTGTGTTCATAGATCTCAGGCAAAAGAAAAATACCAGCCTTCACTAATTCCCCTCTTGCTGTCGATTGCGCGTAGTGAATCACATCACCGTTCGTATTGGGCTTAACTCTTCCACTTCTGACATATTCAGTATCATTCAGACCATACGAATACTGAATAACTTTGACAGGGTCATTCTTCTTGGATTTCGCAGAAGCGACCTTGTAATACCCCTGCACTTCGCCAGGTAATTTATTCGTGATTGTGTTTGCCTGCAACTTCATAACCGCCCACTGACTACCGATTCCCTTAGCTTCATAGACGACTGTCGACTTATCCACATAATAAACATCTTCCGGTCTTGAATTTTGTGGGGCACCTGCAATAGAGGCAGGAATATTGAACTCAACATAGTCAGTTGAATTGGCACAAGCGCCAGAAGTTACAATACAACTATTATTGATTAAAGTAGCACCACATCCCGCGGTCGAATAGGCCCTTACTAATTTCCCTACACGAGGGTCATTTGATGCTTCACGATCATCTGTATTACCGCAAATATCGGCCATACTTACAACTGGAAGCAATAGTCCAACAAAGATAAACAATGGCAATTTTTTCATTAAATTTCTCCTAGATAATTTTAGCATTGCTAATATAATCAAGAGAGCTCCCTTCGTTAATGCCATCATTTGTTGCACCAAAAAAGGCCGAAGCTGCGCACGTGAAGCTTCGGCCGACATCAAAAATTACATGCTCATAAGATTTCTACACTCGTAAGAATCCTCTCTAAGCCATGTCACTCGATGAATCATTGCACGCGTTGGTTCTTTTGAAGAACTTTTAAAAATTAGTATATAATGGTTTGTTCCTTTATTTACTTTATACTCATTGTTAAAAATTTGATTATAAAGCAATGTTGTGTCATCTCCCCAGCGATCAACTTCCCATGGAGAAGGAACTCCACCTACAACCTCTGCACATGTAGTCGGTTTACGAAACTCTGCATCTGTATTTGTTTTTCTGCTTCCTAAATAAAGCTCCATCTCGCGGGAATGAACTCCTATATCATCTAGTCCAAACATCATTTGTACATTTAAATCATTGCAGTGTTTTCCTTTTTTAGAATTTTCTACAACGTTGTTAATTTGTACATAACAAGCACTTCCCGTTGAGTGATCATTTTTATATAGCTCTCCTCCATAAATTCTGGATTTGAGATCTATTACATTTGCTTGAGCGGTAACCATAAAAAATGCACATAAAAGATAAGAAATTGTTTTCATTTTCTCTCCTGATCAAAATTATTAATTGCTCTCATAATTAAACTATTTGACTTGAAATACCTATGCTTCAAATTGTTGCAGCAATTTCTTGATGCATTTCTTGAATCTTTCAACACTGATATAAATTAGGAAAAATTTATTATCAAAAGGAATCGCACTATGGACTTCCCTATCTTTCACTTGGACTTTCTAGGCAATAGGCTTCTTATCGCCATCATTGCTATCATTCACGTTATTATGAGCCACACTATGGCCGTAGGCGGGATCCCTCTCATCACATTTTTGGAATGGAAAAGCTATAAAACAAAGGACAAGCGATGGAGCGAGCTTGCTTATCGTATACTTTTTGTATTCTTTCTTTTTACAACATCACTAGGCGCCATGACAGGTGTAGGAATCTGGTTTTCTACATCACTAGTTAATCCCAGCGCCATTGGCAGTCTAATAAGAGTCTTTTTTTGGGCCTGGTATGTCGAATGGTGGGCCTTTGTTTCTGAAGTCGTCCTTATTCTCTGTTATTATTTAACCTGGAAAAAATGGGATAATCCTCAAAATAAACTCCGTCATATTAAACTTGGACTCTACCTAAGTATCGCTTCATGGATAACGATGATGATTATTGTCGCAATCCTAGCTTACATGATGGACACGGGATCGTGGCAAGGGACTCGTTCTTTTTGGGATGCTGTCTTTAATCCCGTTTATCTGCCTCAACTCGCCTTCAGAACTGCTTGGGGGATGTTTCTCGCGGGATGTGCCGCTTTATGTGTGACATCGTTTATTAAATCTTTTGATAAAGATTTCTTTGAAGCGTCTTTAAAAACAATCACTCATTGGATTTTAGGTTGGTTGCCAGTCGTTGCGATTGCTTCTTATTGGTACTGGAGCGTTGTACCTAAGCTAATGAAGTCCAATGTTCCATCAGCATTAACGACACAAGCATTCCAGCATTGGTACGGGAATGTTCTTCTTTACACTGTCATCGGAGTTGGCATTATCGTTGTCATTGCATTTGCGATCTGGAACAAATCAACCAGGCACTATATCAAACGCCCAGTCATGTTAATTCCTTACCTGATCGGATTATGCCTAATCGGAGAATTTGAGCGAGTTAGAGAATTTATTAGAAAGCCATATGCTATCGCTAATTATCTTTACGCCAATACTGTGAGGGAAGAAGATCTTCCGCTTCTTACGAATGAAGGAATGCTTAAATACGCAAACTTCGCGCGCATAAGAAAAATTACACCCGACAACCAAATAGAGGCCGGCAAAGAAGTTTTTAAAATTGCCTGTACAAGATGCCACACGGTCTCTGAGCATGGAGTAAACTCAATTCAAGACAGACTACAAAGTATGTTTGGAAATAGAGTATTGGACTCTGAATACAAAGAGAGTCTTCATTACTATATTTTAAACATTCACCTTGCTCGACCTTATATGCCACCGTTTCCAGGAACATCTGAAGAAGCACGTGCTCTTACTGAATACCTGGCAACCTTGAAAAGAAATGGTGAAACTCTTGCGGGAGACCAAGCTCAAGGAACTAAAGTTAAAACTGATACTTTCGAGGAATAAAATATGCCACAATTACACGACATCCCCCTACCATTACCAGCTCCTGTTATTGTTTTAAAAGTAATGCTGGTTTTCTTTTTTCTCATCCATATTCTCTTCGTCGAGATGATGGTTGGCGCTTCTGTTCTATGCTCATTTTTTCAATGGAAAGGAATGAAGAGTAAGGACAAATTTATGGACAATGTGGCCTACGAAATTGCCAAGTCCATCACTGTCAATAAAAGTATGGCCGTAGTCATGGGCGTTGGCCCCCTACTTATGATCAACGTTACCTACACCATTTTCTTTTATAGTTCGAGCTCACTCATTGGGTACGGCTGGATTTCAGTTATACCTCTTGTGATAGTGGCCTTTCTGCTAACTTACCTTCACCAGTATGCTTGGGAGTGGTTTGAAGCTCATAAAAAATGGCATCTTTCTGTTATCATCCTGGCCACTTTACTATTTCTCATCATCCCTTTTTTCTTTCTGACAAATACCAACTTAATGTGGTTTCCTACAATTTGGGATAAAATACATGGCTTTTTCTCAGCTCTCTTTTTTCCAAATATTTTTGCCAGGTATTTTTTCTTTCTCTTCTCATGCCTAACAACAACATCACTGTTCTTACACTGGCTCTTTAAAAGAAAAATGGCCAATAATGAGTTCGTTCCTTCTCAAAAGGAAGAAGGTGAAGACCTTCTTCACTACTTCGTAAAAATCTCTGTTTTTGCCCTAGCAGGACAAGCTATCTTTGGAGTAGTTGTTGTCATTACGGCCCCTACCCCAGGATTAAGCAGTAACCTCATCCCTTATTTACTGTTAACTATCCTTTTCTTTGCATCGGGATACATGATTCTTTTTAAAAGGTTTATTCAAAAACAACCTCTCAGCACACAGACTTTTAACATAGTATGTTCACTATTATTAACTTCTGTATTATTTGGAGGAATTCTTAGACATACCTACAGAGAAAATGCCCTTCATCCCCATATCGAAAACATGAAACGCAATACTGAGATTTATGAAAAAAAAGTTAAAGAGGCCCAAAAAAAATACGGAATTAAGGATTATAAATATGAATAAACTTTTTTCACTCTCACTTACCGTACTATTTCTTCAATCATGCTCACCTGATCATTTTCATGATGACAAGGTACTTGGTGGAAAAATAGTTTACAAAAAAGAGTTAAATGAAGGGCATAAAGTCTATCAGGCCAAATGTCTATCATGCCATGGAGTAAATGGCGATGGAACAGGGATAACATACAGGGCCCTCTACACAAAACCGAGAAATCTTACACAAGGAATTTATAAATTTGGTCTCAGCCTCGATGGTGGCCTTCCTACCGATGAGGATTTTGCCTATATCTTAAATCACGGTCTGACAGGTACTGCGATGCTACCATGGGGGCTCAGTCCTCAAGAGGTTAATGCTGTCACTCAATACATCAAGACATTTGCACCCCAGGTTTGGGAAGGAGACAATTACAAGTCCCCTGAACGACCACGTTTTAGTAAAGATCCTTACAAGTTTGCTTATGAGCCTGAAGCCATAAAAAAAGGAGCAATAATTTATCACCAAAAAGCTCAGTGTTTTACCTGTCATAAGGCCTATCTTCCGGTAGATCAGTTAAGAACACTTCTGGAAGATCCGAGTCTTTCTGAATCGTCAGATGCCTACTCGATAAAACCACAAGTAACGTCTTATTTTACTGGAAAAAACCAAGACATCTTACTTGAAAGTAATCCTGTTGATTTCAAAAAGACAAATGTTAGATCTGCCCACGATGTCGAGTCTATCTATAAGCGTATTTACGTGGGAGTCAATGGAACTGCAATGCCACCTTGGACAGGAACTCTAAGCGATGATGAACTATGGGCCGTTGCTTATTATGTAGACTCACTGATTAAAGAAAAAAAATAAGCTTTTCATGCTTCACTTTTAATGAAAGTGAAGCATGAAAAATCTTTTAAGGGGATTTTTTTAGTTTCCTTTGCAAGCTTTGCCTGTACATGCCCAACTCTTTAGCAGTTTTTGTAATGTTTCCCCCATTTTGATTCAGCACATACTGGATATATTCATATTCGTGTTCAGATAGCGACTGACGATTCATCGACTTATCAGACCGCTCCCCTTGTTCTATCCCTTCAAATAACACTCGTTCAAGTTCTGCTATATCAACAGGTTTAGTAAGGTAATTAATTGCGCCCAGCCTGATGGCCTCAACAGAAGAAGCAATACTACCATAACCGGTAAGTAGTACAATTCGACATTCGGGATTAAGCTCCAGCAACAAAGAAATGGCCTCTATCCCTCGCTCATTTTTTAATTGAAGATCAACAACTGCGTAATCATATTTTATAGCAGGAATATTTTTGATGACATCAATTTCATGAACTCTAAAACCTTTATCTAGAAACTCTTGAGCTAGCGAAGATCGAAAGGACGCATCATCTTCAAGAATTAAAATATCCTTCATTAAGCTATCTCCTGATTAAAAGGGATCACAATCTCCACAACACCACCACCATCATTATATAAATTCATCTTTCCATTTATCGAATGACAAAAGTGTTGAATGCTATAGAGTCCGAGTCCTGTTCCATTTTTTTTAGTTGTTAAAAAGGGCTCACCTACTCTATCAAGGACATATTGACTAAAGCCCGGCCCATCATCTTTTATCCTGATAATCGAATATAAATCCTTCTCCTCTACGGATAATTCAACTTTCTTAACACCTTCGGCCTGTGCACAATTATCCAAAGCGTAAAGCAAACACTGAGCAAAATTGATAATTGGAACCATAATAATTCGATCATTTGTAGAAATTTTTTTCTTCAAATGGATCATGGTATTGTCGTTGGCCCAACTGTCGACTATCACTTCTACTTTTTGGGCCAAATTTACGTTTTGAAAAAGATAGTCCCTCTTGTCAAGCTGAGCCTGATTGATCTTTCTAATAATCCTTTCACAATCACTCGCTGCCTTTATAGCTATATCCAGGTCTTGATTGTTATGGGTGCTATTTCTTAAAAGGCGATCTAATTTTAACTTAATCGTATTTAGCGGGGTCGCAAACTCATGGGAAAACCCTGCAGACAAGGCGCCAATGGCCCTTAATCTGTCTATTTTTTCCGCACTCATTTTCACTCGATAAATTCGATCTCTTTGCTGCATAACCTGAATACTCAGAGAATTAGACATTAAAAAAATACTTAGCAAAATGCCTTGATCAAAAAGATGCAACATAATACTTTTATCTCCTTCAAATGCTGGAGATAGAGAATAAAAAAGAACATAAGAGATAGCAGTGAGAAAATAAAAGATTAAGGCTTTGTTTCGCGATAAGAGTATTCCTCCTAAAGCAACATGAATAAAAAAGACGTTTCCTAAAGAAAAGACAAGTTTTTGCGTAACTAAAGAACTTAAAATAGAAAAAACAAAAAGATCAAAAACTAAAGAAATGAAAACAATTTTATCATTAAATATATCTCTATTAAATTTCAAAGTCGTATAACAAATGATGTTTCCTACCAGCAATAAAAAGCATACACCCAAAAAAATAACTTTTTTATCAACATAACTTGGATAAAAAAACACCCATGGCAACACAATGCAGAACTGAATAAGCAAGTAGATCCATCTCAGCCTGACTAGCCATTGAAATTTACCACGCTCAGGGTCTAATTCATCAATTGGAATTCTAAAATAAGAAAAAATATTTATTCTTTTCATTTTAAAATTGATAGCGCGAAGAAGAATCCGATTCAATGCCACAAATAATTGCGCTTTCTTGATCTTCTTTTATGGGATGCAATCTTTTGTTGCACCATGAATCCATCGTCAAGATTTAAAGAATCTTTTACAATTCAATTTTTTAGCCAGGAGAACATCGTGAAAGCTACTTTAAAGGCCGTCTTCCTATCTCTTACACTTTCAGGAAATCTTTTTGCCTCTGACTCCTCTCTACGTATGAAGGAAGCAATGGAGCAGCTCTCTTCCTGCGGAAATTTCATCCGCTATGACAACAATTCTATTTATACCGGATTTGGAAATTATTGGACCGGAAGCGAAGCAATCAGGTTGCCAAAACCTTCTCTTGTTCGCTTTGTTTCACTACAGTCGCTAACTGAATATCAAGTAGAGACATTAGATTCAGCCGTGGATCTTCTGACATATAATCAATCAACATATATTCTTACTTACTCCGGGCTAGAGGAATGGGACTTAGGAAGCTATCAGCGAGTTGGTCTTTACAAAACTAACATTCAAGGAACACCGGCACTAAAAGATCAACATTCAACTTCTTTTGCTCGCTACAAAGATACACTTATCATCACTAATGGAATTTCCGGGGTTACTTTTTTTGATTTAAAGACAAAAAAAATCACAAGAGGTTACGGACTCATTCAATCTCAATATCCACTACAATCAAACGCAATGGGTGTAACCGTTTCAGGAAAGTACGCCTACGTAGTCCTCGACAGCTACACACTTGTTGGTCCCCATGACAAAAGACCTTTTTCAGGAATTGTAGTTATCGATATGGAAACTCAAAATGTAATAAGAGAGCTTGGCGGAATGGACCCGGGTGTTGACAGCGTTTCATCTGATGAAAAAAGTCTTCTAGTCAGCTTCTATGGACAACCTATTTGGAAATACTCTTTAAAAGCGTTGGAAAGCAACAAACTACCCGCCCCAACTAAACGTGTATGGAGATTTCCAACTGAAGGTAACCCTACGGGCAAGGCAGCCATTGATGAAGCTAATTACTATACGTGCTTTTCCCGACTTCCTAATCCGGGGGAAGGGCCATATAAAATCAAAATGTCTACAACATTAAATAGAAAGGCCCTCATGCTGGACTAACACAGGAGCTCATATGAAAAAAATCATTCGAACTATTCTCTTAATCACTTTAAGCCTTTTTTCAGTAGCAACATTTGCTCATGGAGATCACGATCATCCAACTCCATCGGCTCACTTAACATTTAAAAAAGGCAGTATTCACATTCACGCAAATTTCATCAAAAATCCAGTTGCTGGAGAAGAAGCCTTTTTAAAGATGGAAACGCGCGATGGAAAAACACACTCCCTTATAGACATTTCTGATGATCTTGACGTCGAACTTTGGATGACTGAGATGAATCATGGTTCATCACCTTCTCAAGTTGAAAGAGTTGTTGATGCCAATGGAAATCCAGTGACTGGGACTTTTCTCGTAAGAAGTCTTTATTTCACAATGGGAGGAAAATGGGATGTCAGAGTAAAACTAACGTCCCCAGAAGGAGCAAGCGAACAAAAGTCTTTCTCTGTTCAAATCAATGGGTCTGGACACTCTCACTAAGATAATCCGTTTACAATATCGGCCGGGTATCTCATCAAAGAGGACCCGGCTGAATAATACAAACATTTTCTATATAAAAATCCAATAAATCTTCTTCGAAAATTAACAGATTCTGTGAAAAAAATATAACCTCTTTGGCCAAAGTGCTTTTGCGGATGCTACATGAATGCCAATGAAAATATTACTTCTCTCCATCACTCTTTCAATTGCGACGTCTCTACAAGCTCGTGAATTAAGCAATAGCTTAGGAAAAATTGAGCGCAGAACAAAAATATCATTAAACAGACAGCAGATTCTTATCTTGAGAAGTATCGTGGTCGACGGCCACGGAAGATTCATTCCTAAAAATTATCCCCGAGCTTATAAATATATTTATTCGCAATTAAAAAGCATGAAAATAAAAGTTGATGACGGAACACTTTTTTGGTTTCAAAAAGCTTCAGACATCAATGCTGGAGCAGGTTCATCATCTTATATGATCAGAACCTATACGACGATGGGACTGCAAATTGCCGATCGAGAGGTCCCCGATCTACAAAAAGTTTCTGATAATATTGCAGTTAATGTTTTACGAGATATTCTGTTAAATAAAGCAGTCCTTCCTCTCCAAAACATTCTTGCCAGAGACATCACTGCGGCCATGAGAGTTGGCAACATCCAGGACCTTGCAGGCTGGGGTGGAAGTTTTTATTACTGGCATATGCCTCTTGTCGATTCTCGTGGGAAACTAATCAAAGATCCGAGGACAACTATTCCTAATGATTATCTAACCGTTGGTGATTCAATTTTAAGAAGCAAAGACCAAACTCGCCGCTTTATTTTAACGTCTGTGCTTTCCATGAGTAGCACGCCGTACTACGTGGCCCTTTCAGATGCTCCAGGTCTGGTAAAAGCAATTAGCGCCATTGGAGAATTGCCGGATGAAGTACGTCTTCCCATCATTAAGGGAATCAGTGAACGCGACTCTATGATGGGTGCCATTTTAGAGCTCTAGACTATTTTTTAGTAATCAATTAAGCACGGTCGATTTAAAACAAGACGAGTTTTTAAATTTACTAATCATGCTAAGTTCTTGTTGAACATTAAATTTTTTACTTACGTTCAATGCAACTTCACTAAGGCTGGAAATAGCAACACTGTAAAGTTTGATACGAATCATTTCATCAACTATCTCTAAAAGAGCTTGCTCTGCATTTCCGAGAAAAAAATGTATTAACGACGGATTATAATCTATGGGACGAGTGCGATTGCACGTCATATTTAAAATTTCAAGATTATGCTGAATTAAAGTTTTAGCAACCAAGGCATTCTTTTCAACACTTCTTGGTTCTCGAGTTTTATACTTAAAAAGCTCCATAGCATCAATGGCTACATACAATACAGCTTCACTTATTCCTATTGGAGCGGATGCATTCTTCTTTTTTATTCTCTCAAAAACACAATTCGGACGTTTATTCTCATCAGGACAAATATTTTTTATATTCTCTTTAAGCGACAATGTCTTTTGCAATCGTTCCCCTGAATCAAAACTATAATTTACTAAAGGAGCTGAAATTAAATACCCAATATTGGCAATCAATGGTTCCCGCTCCCGTAATTTTGGCAACAAGCCAGTTAAAACTATCGTGAGAAGAAAAATTGGCAACAGCCTATATTTTATTATTCTTTTTAGACTTAGAGTCCCAGGGTGAATATCTTGAAAATTCTTATAGAGAACATAAACTCCAAACAAAGGTAAATAGTAAATGGCCAGATACCATAAAAATCCTTTAAATTTATTTTTTTGATTCAGTAGAGAATTAAAACGATCAATAACAAGACCAATATTTAAAAACAGGAAAATAAAATTACCAATAACATATAAGCAAAGAAGAGCGACGTGTATCCTTCCATATCCCAATGATTCAACATAAGGATATAAAATTAAAAAACCAGCATTAAAAAGTGCACAGAGTGCGGCCCTTGGTAATATTTTCTTTTTGTATGATAACAAATCCATCTAGACTATTTTAGAATGTAAATTAAATGATTCTCTCACCAAATTCATATCGGTCTCTTAAAAATATGTTAAACCGTAAATAGAAGTTTTAAGGCTCAATAAATGTTCAAGAATACTTTCTTATACGCTAAAATTAATCAGCCATTTAATGGCTTCTATTTTTTAGACTTGCTTCCCAGCTCTAACCTTCATCTGAAAAAGAGTAAATCCCAATCCTAGAAAACTCAAAACCGCCGAAGCAATCGGCCACATACTAAGAAGTGACCTTTGGATTAAATACGTACTAAACATCGGGGCCACGACCTGGGCCACTGATTGTAATGATTGGTTAACTCCAATCACTCTCCCTCTTTCAGAAGGATTTGCATTCTTAGAAATCTCACTGATTAAAAGCGGTCTGATTAACCCACTCCCCATTGAAATCAAGAGCCCGGTGAATATCAGGAAAATGGCATCGTGAATTCGTGACAGAAGTAAATACCCAAGCACGCAAAGAAAAAAACAAATAGCGATAACTTTTAAGTCTTTCCAAATTTTAGTTGCAAAATCCAGCACTAAAAGCTGAGTGATAATTCCAATGAGTCCAAAGTAGGTAAAGGCATAACCAATCTGATCTGGGTTCAGGATGCTTCCCTTCCAATGTAGCTGTCTTTCCGCAAAGAGAGCAAAACCCGACATATAAGCAGAGAAGGCCAGGTAAAATAAAAAAATCTGTAGAAATAAACTCTGAAGATTTTTATTTTTCAGGTAACTGAAGTTATCCATAATAAATGAAAAAGGGTTTCTATTTTTCTTAATAATCTTTCTTTCTTCCGGGATCACTTCTCTTGGGTTTTCTTTTAAAAATTTATAGCTGGCGATAATACTTGTCAGAGACAATGCCGCCGCTAAAAGAATCGGAGCGCGCATACTGATATTCATTAAAAAAGCAGAAATCGCAGGCCCGATGAAAAAACCAAAACTAAAAGCAATACTGATTTTCCCCATCGCCTTTGTTCTTTCAGCTGGAGAGGTGTGATCGGCAATATAAGCTTGAGCTGTTGAAATATTCCCGGCAGTCAAACCATCAATGACTCGCGAGATAAAAATCCAGGTTAAAGATTGAGAGAATGCGAGAATCAAAAAGCCAATAAATGTCCCAATCTGGCTAAAAATAAGAACAGGCCTTCTTCCATACTTGTCACTCAAATACCCCAGGATCGGCCCTGAAATAAATTGGCAGATGGCATAGGATGAAACAAGAAGCCCAACAACAAAAGGGCTTGCTCCAAATCTTTCCGAATAAAATGGAAGAAGCGGCAGCATAATAGTCATCCCAAGAACATCAATTAAGACGATCAGAAAAATGGCCATTAGTTTATTTCGACTAGAGTCGTTCATAGATTATTCCTTCAGCTCTTTAAAACTCATTACAATTTACCTTTATTTTCAATATCTTGGAAATATTAAAAGTTTTACATCTGTTTGAATTTTAGACAGATTCTTAAGGCCAAAGCACTGTAAATACATTTGTCTTTTTGGCCACTCAATTGCTTTATACGTTCTAGACTCTCATTCGTTTCGAGGTTTTTATGAAAAAGCTGCTTCTGCTTACCCTGCTTGTCTCAGTTTTGAGCACACAAGCAAGAGAAAGAGACTATGCGACCAATGCTGTGGCGACGGTCAATATGTCCGTGGTTGCGCTAAAACCTCAAACTCCTCCCTCACCGGCGGCCAGAGCAAAGGCAATGGTGACTTCTGCGATGGAGAATTCTTTTTCCTATAACAATCTCGATGAAATTGAAAAGGCCGAAAAATTTATCAAAGACAACAATCTACAAAAAGAATTCAAACTCGACCTGGAAAAAAATATCCCGGCGATGAAAAACAGGGCCATCTACGAATCAGAATGGTCATTTTATAAATCCTTTGTTTATTCTAAAGGTGTTGGCCTACTCGATGAAAATGAGTACCAGCAAATGAAAAACAAACTAGAAGAAATCCAGGCCCGTCGTTATAAGAAAAATAAAAACGAAGCCTGGGCCAAAGCAGACAAGGCCTATATCGAAAAATTTATCTCTCAATATAAAGAACAAAGAGAAAAACAAATCGAAATAAGCCGCCAATCGTGTAAGGAAGAGACTGACTGGTCAAGCGCCTTCTCTCCCCGCAAAGGACAGACAGACACCAGCTGGTGTTACGCCTTCGGATATGCTGATTTCCTCGAAGCTACTAGTGGCCAGAGTGTTTCAGCTGCCGATTTAGTTTTGAAGTATCGTGCAAAAAGGATTCAGGAAGAAAGAGACAGCTATAATAGAACAGCGGCCCTTTATAAACGACGCCTGCTAACGGAAGAAGATATTATCCCCGTTGAGTACGTTTATCAGGGTGGAGATGCCGATCAAATTTTTAGAAAGCAATCAACGATTAGTCTTTGCTCTGAAGAGAGTTTGCGCTCGGAGGCCCGTGATGAAAAAGGTCAACCTGTCGCAATGGGATATGTTATTGATTGGATCAAAGAATTAGGAAGCGAGTATCAGGCCGGCCGTTTAAGTAAAAACGAGTTAACAAAAAAGCTTGAAACTTTTGGCCATAAACAGCTCTTCCCTTTTGCTAAACTTGATGAGGCATTGGCCGCCCTTAATCCTAAGAACGATCTTTATATCACTCTGGCAGAGAGTACCTGTAAAGATAGACGTATCGAGCTTCCCAACCAGCACCAGAATTGGGTTATGCAAGGTTACACTTTTACTTATAGTCTCAATACGGCCCTGGCAAAACTTAATGAAAATTTAAATCAATCCCCAGCGATGATTTCAGTCAATGACAACTTCCTTTATAAAGAGAACATTTGGGGAAAAGGTCTTAAGACGAACCATCTTATCCTGGTGACAGGCAGAAGATGGAATGAAGAGACTAAGCATTGTGAATTTAAAATCAGAAACTCACAAACCATGTATGCAAATGAGGAAGAAAAAGTATGGTACAGTGATACCGAACTTCTTCGCAATACGAGTGAAATCTACATTCAAGGCAGATAGTTTACTTTTTCCCACCGCTTTGAATAACAAGCTCAAAGCTATTGCCGGATTTAGACAATTCACAAGACGTCCCTAACGGGATTGGTCTTTGAATCGCTCCGTGTCCTGCTTCTAATCCTGAATAAAGAGGAATTTCTAAATCCTGTGCCCAGCGGGTAAAGACTTGTTTAAAATTGTTCACGCCTGTTTTTGGCTCAGCCCCTTCAAGAAACTCTCCCAGAATAATCCCGTCGCATTTTTTAAAAATGCCACCTTGTCTGAACTGCTCCAGCATGCGGTCAATGCGGTATCCACGCTCTCCAATATCTTCAATGAAAAGTAATGAGCGGTCTGCTTTAATCTGCCAAGGAGTCCCCATCGTGCTTTGAAGAACAGTCAGGTTCCCACCGACAATTTTAGATTTGATTTGTTTTGTTTCTTTAGCAGCCTCGTTTAAAGGTTTTAACTTTTTAAATGTGATTTCTTTTTTTGCTCCGAAAAGCAGATCGCGAAATTCTTTTTCATGGCGAGGAAGAGTGACATTCCTGCCCATGCGATCCAAAATCGGAGCATGCATCACTGGCCACTTCCATTCCTGTTGAAAAAAAGCAAAAAGCGATGTCACATCACTTAGGCCAATAACTAATTTAGGTTGTTTTGGTTTTTTTAGTTTAGCGAGCATCGGAAGTAAGCGGTTGCTCCCATATCCTCCGCGCAAGCACCAAATCGTGTTTGAATCTTCTGCTTCAATGGCCGCTTTTAAAAAAGCAAAGCGCGCTTCATCTTCATTGGAATGCAAAAAGTGAGGCTTAATAAGATTCTTCGGTATTCTCGGTGTTAGTCCCCATCGCAAAAGAAATTCTCTTGAGCCTTCGATGTCTTCTGGAGTTGAAGCATAGCCCGGAGAAACTGCATCAATTATGTCGCCTTCTTGTAAGAACTTCCAATGTGCCATAAAAATACCTTTGATAGATGTTCTCATCAATACTAACATATTGTGGAAAATAGCAAACTCAAACCTGAAGTTCTTATGCCACATTTTGTTTTTCTTCCCGGAACTCTTTGCGATGAACGCGTCTGGAAATTTCAGACACAGGATTTTACCGACAACACTGTTGTAAACCTACGTACGCAAAACACTCAGGAAGCCATGCTAGACGCTGTCAATGCGGTCAAAAGAGAACGTTTTATCCTGGTGGGTTTTTCCATGGGAGGACATATTGCTCAGGAGTTTGCTCTCGCCTATCCACAACGCGTTCAACACGTGATCTCGATCGCCTCTTCATCTGAAGGATATCCTAAAGAAGAAAAAGAAGTTTCTATTAAAGCGAAAGAGTTTATTAAAAAAGGACTCTTTAAAGGAATAACAGACAGAAGATTAAAAGAGTTTCTTCATCCAAAAGCTTACGAGAATCAGGAGCTCAGAAATCTTATTCACTCAATGTCTGGAGAAGATGCGGCCCAGGTTTATCTCAATCAACTTGATGCAACTTTAGAAAGACGGGATCTATCAGACGAAATCGGCAGCTTAAAAATGCCTTTTACTGCTATTGGTGGTGAAGATGATAAAATTGTTTCAAAAGAAAGTATTCTAAGAATTAAGGATCACCATCAAGCAGCCAACATTCATATTGTCCCTGAATGTGGCCACTTTGTTCCTCTGGAAAAACCTGAGGTGATTAACGAGATTTTAAGATCACTTTTTTAGAGTGAAATCTCTATACACTGGATACCAGTAACTTTCATCGATAGCAGCTAGAAGTTCTGCATCTGATGTCACTCTTGCGACACCATCTTTCTGTGCCACTTTTCCGACTTTAAAAGCAATCGCACGCGATACTTTTTCAATGTCTTCAATGGCCGGAAGAAGATCATCACCAAGACCTAGTGCCATTGGTGAAACATCAGCAAGCGCTTCACTTGAGGCCATAAGCATATTGTTTGTCACTCTCTTAGCTCCCGAAGCAATAACGGCCAGGCCGATTCCTGGGAAGATGTAAGAGTTGTTACATTGAGCGATTGGAAAAACTTTTCCATTGTATTCTACCGGAGCAAATGGACTTCCTGTTGCCACCAGTGCATTTCCTTCTGTCCAGCGAATAATATCCACTGGAAGAGCTTCTGCTCTTGATGTCGGGTTAGAAAGCGGCATCACAATTGGATTTTTACAGTGGGCGTACATTTCTTTAATAATCTCTTCAGTAAAAAGTCCTGGCTGTCCAGAAACACCAATAAGCACTGTTGGCCTTGCATTTTGAACTGTTTCAAAAAGAGAAATATCTTTGTGATCTTTTGCCCAAGAAAGATTCGCACTCTTTTGTGCTAAGTTCACCTGGAAATCAAGCAGGTTTGGCATTTGATCTGTCAGTAATCCAAAGCGGTCAATCATGAACACTCTTGATCTCGCTTCACTATCGCTTAATCCTTCGTACTTCATTCGAGAGATAATCTTCTCTGCAATTCCACACCCGGCAGCTCCGGCCCCTAAAAAAGCAATGCGCTGATCACTTAAGCGTTTTCCAACCGTGCGACCTGCGGCCATTAGACTTCCCAGCGTCACTGCTGCTGTTCCTTGAATGTCATCATTGAAGCAACAAAGTTGATCGCGGTATTTTTGCAGGATCGGCATAGCATTGGTTTGAGCAAAATCTTCAAACTGTAATAAAACATCCGGCCAGCGTCTTTTAACTGCTTGAACGAAGGCATCGATAAAATCTTCATAATCCTTCCCTGTCACACGAGAGTGTCTCCAGCCCATGTATTGAGGGTCGTTGATGAGTTGTTGGTTGTCTGTTCCAACATCAAGAGCAACTGGAAGTGTGTAAGCAGGACTCACACCGGCACAGGCCGTATAAAGAGAAAGTTTCCCGATAGAAATCCCCATTCCACCAAGCCCTTGATCTCCTAAACCTAAAACGCGTCCACCATCTGTCACCACGATGACTTTAACATTTCTTTTTGTAACATTGCTTAGGATTTCATCAATGCGCTCGCGGTTTGGATAAGAGATAAAAAGACCTCTGGAAGCACGGTAGATGTTCGAAAAATGCTGACAAGCTTTTCCGACTGTCGGCGTATAGATTAAAGGAAGCATTTCACGAACATTGTTTACAACAAAATGATAAAATAATGTTTCATTCACATCTTGAAGGTGACGAAGAAAAATATGTTTTTCCAGGTCATCTTTTAATGATGAATACTGAGCACTCACGCGCTCTGCTTGCTCCTCTATTGTTTCAACTGTAGGTGGAACCAGACCATGAAGATGAAGCTCAGCTCTTTCTCTTTCAGAAAAAGCACTTCCTTTGTTTAGTAAAGAAATTTCCAGAAGATTGGTTCCGGTATATGGGATAGCAACTGATTTATGATGCATAATAGGTCCTAAAGTGGAGTTAAATTCCTGATGAATTTTACTCCTCCAAAAGACGCTCGTCCAGCAATAGCCCCTAAAAAATATTCCTTAAAAATCAAGAGCTTTTGCACATTAGTTATTTTTGCGCTATACTGCCAGAATGTCTTATTACGCTGTCGATTTCGGAACATCCAACTCGCTCTTATCGCACGTCTCATCAGACGGGAAAATCACTCCTATCCCTCTGGAGCAGGATTCAGCACTCGTTTTGCGCTCTCTGCTTTATACACCAGAGCACAACAAATGGTTTTTTGGAAAAGAGGCCATTAAAGAATACATCAACAACGATGGCGAAGGTCGCTTCTTCAGGTCAGTAAAAAAATTTCTTCCTGAGAGCAATTATAACGGCACGACTGTTTTTAATAAGACTATGAACATATCTGAAATCGTCGCTGTCTTTTTAGGAGAAATGAGAAGACGCGCCAATAAAGTGTGTGGAGAAAATGTTGAGCGCATTGTTTTAGGGCGTCCTGCTCTTTACTCACTCAACCCAACTGAAGACCAACTGGCACAAGATAGAATGCAAAGGGCCGCAGAGATTGCAGGCTTTAAAGAAGTTCTCTTTTGTCCGGAGCCGATTGCGGCCGGTCTTGATTATAGCTCTGCGAACGGTGATGAAAAAATTATCCTGATTGCCGATTTCGGTGGAGGGACATCTGATTTTACTTTGATGAAAGTGCATACCGGCAATTACTCTAAAGACGACATCCTGGGGCTAAGTGGTATCTTCAAAGCGGGAGATGCTCTCGATGGGATGATGATGAGAGATTTTATTGCTCCTCATTTTGGGTCTCGTTTTGAATACAAGATTCCCGGTGGAAACAATGTCCTGACTTTCCCTAGACAACTTCTAACGAAAATCTGCTCACCTGCCCACATCACTCACCTGCGCGAGCGAGACACATGGGAATTCCTACAGCACATTCAAAAATTCGCCCTTTCTTCGGATGGGACGCAACACATGAACCAGCTTTTTACTCTGGTTGAATGCCAATTAGGTTTTCCGGTTTTTGATGAAATTGAAAAAACAAAAGTGAAGCTTGGAAGCCAGTCCGATGTCCTTTTTAGATACACTTATCCTGGCATTGATATCTCTGAAAAAATCACTAAAGAAAAGTATGAAGAAAGCATTTCTTCAACGGTCGAGAACATTACATCAACGATGATGGAAGTTTTCACTCAATCTGGTATTTCGCCAAAAGACGTCGACCAAGTCTGCTTAACAGGCGGGACGTCTCAATTAAAACTCATCAGACAAAAACTGGCAGAAGCTTTCGGTGAAGAAAAACTTATTGAATACAATATCTATCAATCTGTCGTGAATGGTCTTGCCCAATACGCTAAACGCCAAATCAAAGCTTAAAACTTTTTCTTTACCGCTCGTTCTGAAATTGGAAGAATCGCCGCGCAAGTCGTCCACTCTCCGATTAGAAGTGACTGGACAAACTCTTCAGGTAATCCTTCTGACCTCATCGCCGCCACCACCTCAGTGTGGTCATACTCCATAGGATGAAGTTCAAAAAAGAGTTCACCATTAACTAAAGAAGCACTGGCGTAAAAAACGCGTTGAAGTCCTTCATGGGCAGGCCTTCCGAGAACACCTACATTCACCCAGTGGCCAAGTTTGGTTTTTTTCACCCATGGAAGCCCGGAGTGTGTGACACAAATAGCATCAACATCGTATTTTTTTAACCACTGATCAATTTTTTCTTCGGATGTTTCACTCTCAAAAACAAACTCATTCACTTCATCAGGTGATCCATGACAAAGCAGGATCTTTTTATCACCCCATTTAAGTTTAAGATGTTTTGGAAGACTTCTTAGCCATGCACGATTGGCATCGCTGGTATTTTTTAGAGTGTAATCAAAACTAACCTGAGCAAATTTTCTATCAATAGGGTCGATATAACCACAACCACAATCGGCTTCGCCTTCGCCAACAGTCTGATCGTAGTTTCCTTGGATACAATAGACCTGGTTATTTCTTAAAAGTTCAATCGAGCGGTCTGGATGAGGTCCAAAACCCCCAATATCTCCTAGGCAAAAACGGTAATCGCCCTTAGCGCTTTCTTTTAAAAAAGCTTCTAAAGAAGAAAAATTGCTATAAGGGCCACCACATAAAAAAAGGCGCGCACTCTTGTCGATAATCATCTCTGGTGTGTTCATCGTTTATCCTAGAAGTTATAAAAACCGGCCACAGCTTCGGCCGATAAATCATTTCGGGGCCCGTCGAAAGAAATGTGTCCCTGTTTCATGATCACAACTCTTTCTGAAAGTTTCTCTATGAGTTCCAATGAATGGACAACTGTGACCAAGCTCAATTTTTTATTCGTCACTAATTCACTTAAAAGTTCTGCCACATTCCCCGCAGCTCTTGGGTCAAGGGCCGCCGTCGGCTCATCAGCAAGTAAGAGTTTAGGAGACTGGGCCAGGGCCCTGGCGATGGCAATTTTTTGTCTCTCTCCGCCTGAGAGTTTATCTGCACGGACTAAGGCCTTATTGGCCATACCGACTTCTTTAATCGCTTCATAGGCCTTATCGTAATCTTCTGAATTAAATATACCTATCCATGTCTTCATTGAATGGTTGTGAGTCAAACGACCCATTAAAACATTTTCCAGCGCATTTTTTCTCCCGACCAGGTGAAGTCCCTGGTGAATAAAACCAATGCGTGAACGAAGCACTTGAATCTCTTTTTTGTCCATTCCCGAGCTGAGTTTGTGCCCAAAAACAGAAGTCTCGCCTTGAGAGCTAAAGCGATCAGCTACGATGAGTTTTAACAGACTGGATTTTCCTGCTCCGTTGTGACCAATGATTGTTAAGGAAGAGTGCTCTTCTACCCCAAAAGTCACATCTTTAAGAATCTCTTCTCCAGAAGGGATTTTATAGGAAACACCACTGAAATTGACGATGAGATTTTTCATGCAAGAATATCCTGTCGGATTTTATTGCTAATAAAACTAAATCCACTGACTAAAATAAAAAGGCACAATAACAACGTCGCTAATCGCTGCCACTGAAAAAGTGAGACAGCATCACTTAAGAGCAACCCCATTCCCCCTGCTCCTACCAGCCCAAGAACTGCGGAGTCTCTTATATTGTATTCCCAAACATAAAGATGGGTTGAAAGAAATTGAGGCAAAAGTTCGGGCCAGATCGCATGGAAGAAAGTTTGAATCGCTCCCGCCCCACTAAGTCTTAAAGCTTCTGCTTCAAGAAGATCAAGTGAATCAATCGACTCAGCAAAAAGTTTTCCGTATGTCCCGGTTGAATGAAGAGCAATCGCCAGGATACCGGCCATTGGTCCCAGGCCAACAATCCCTACTAACATCAGACCAAAAACCAGAGAGTGGATTGAGCGAAAAAAATTAAGGATACCATTGGCGAGGTAAAAAAGAGGTTTTGGAAATTTTAACTTTCTGGCCGCTGGCCATGAAAGCAAAAAGCCGAGCACACAAGCTAAGGCCGATCCCAAAGTCGCAATCTTAAAAGTCATCCAGACAGCTCGTCCTAATGACTTTAAAAAACTTTTTTCAAGTTCCTTTTGATTTTCAGTGCGAAGAACAACTCCATCGTCATTTTTGTATTCAAAGTTTTCATCTCCAGTCCAAACTTTGATAAAACTTGGACGGGTAAAATCCTGAGCGGTCTTGACCAGGTTTTGCCAAGGTCTTCGCCCAAAAGAAAGGTCATCCTGACGAGCTAAGCTCCAAAGACATAAAAAAAGAACGAGCAGATAAAATCCGCTTACCCAAAAGGTTTTGGATTTCATCTGCCCGCTTTGTTTTAGTGCTTCTCTTTTATTCATCAATTATTTTTTAGGAACGAGTTTCCCTGTCGCCAATCCCGCTTCTTTGATCGGACGATAGAAAGTATTATCTTTTTTTACAAAGCCGGTGTAGTGAGCTGGAAGAAGAGTCGTATTTGTCTTTAATTCTTTTCCTACATTCTCCAGAGCTTTTTGAAGAGAAGCGACAAACTTCTTATCTTTCTTCAGTTCAGCACTTACGGCCATCGCATCATTTGGCAGCGGCGAAGATGTCCAGATGATCACTGACTTCTTCTCATCAATAAGACCTTGCTCAATCATCGCGTTGCGGTTGCGGTTGTAGTCTGCACCAGCATCCAGCTCTCCAGCTGTCACTTGAGTTTCAATCGCCTGGTGTTTTGTATAAAGAACTTTAGAGAAAAATTCTTCCGGCTCTTTTACGTTGAATGTTTTTTGAAAATAGTGGAAAGGAATCAAGTAACCAGACGTTGAACCTTTATCACCAAAGGCAAAGGTCTTCCCTTTGAGTTGCTCAGTTTTTGTAATCCCAGAATTTGGGTGAGTCACGATGATGGCATAGTACTCAGGCTTCCCATCATAGAGAATCGTTGCCACGGCCTCAGCACCTGCTTCGTTATTAGCAAGTACATAACCCCATGGACCCATGAGAGCGATGTCAGTCTCTCCTGCTGCAATCGACTTTGCCAGCCCTTCCCAAGTATCCACTGTTTTTAATTCAACCGGACGTTTAAGTTCACGAGCAAGATAATCCGCCAGCGGCCTATAAGTCGCATCGTTTTTTTCTTTGTCTGGCTGGAAGAGACCAACCCCGAATTTTAAGGGGGCTAACTCTGCAAAAACATGGGAACTGCTCAATAATAAGGCTAACAAAGCGATCGTTTTCATCTTTTAAAGTCCTTCTTAAAAGTTAATTGATCCCTTAAGTATAGGGGAAGCCGTCAATTTCTACTATGACAATTTATCTACAGTGAATGTAAAAATTTCAATCCCTCCCCCTTGAATCTAAGCAAGGGCTATACTCCCAAATGAACCCTATTTTATCACCTTGGAAGAGGCCTTTATGAAGTCATTATTGACCTTGATTGATCTTGTAAGAACCGGCATCATCTGGACACGCCTAACTGTGCACAACACGTGGGGAATTCTCAACGTTTTTAATATCGTGTGGGTTAAACCTATGAAGGGCGGACTGCTGACTGAAGATCACCCGATGGTCACTGGATTAAACCCTGAAACGAATCAACCTATCTGGACACAAAATATTGTTTTCCAATCTGTGCGCTCTCCAGAATACCAAGACGGACCAAGCGATGAAGAGATTGTATGCGACGTAGGAAACTATATGCGCAAGATGGTTGAGAATTCAGCTCAATCAAAAAAATACCCGCAAGGTAAACCTGACAGAATGCCACCGGCAATTAACTATATCCACGGATGCGTTCACTATAACGGTGGATTTCTTATCTTCAATGATTTCAAAGATGCTATCACTCATTTTAGCCACCCTGACTTTCAGGCCTCTTTTAAACGTTTTGTGAAAGAAGAAAAAAGAGAGCCGGTGACTATTTTTAGAAACAGAAATTACGACCGCGTAGAGTTCCTGGAGTTCGTGTGTTTCTTAAGAACAATTTTTCCATGGTTCTCAAATACTAACGGAAATAAAAAAAGAATTGGATGGGGAAATCCAGCCCCATACCCCGCTGTTAACACAATTACGGGGCACTGGATGACTGACACTTACAAAATTTATACGGAAGCTGGAAGACAAACAGTATGTAGAAGGCCAATTGAAAAACAATATTTCGCCCACAAGGTTTATGTTGGCGAGCGCTCAGTTGTAAAACCTCAGGAACAATTCCTGGCACGCTTTACCGATGAAAGAGTTGTGGCCAGAGGAGCTAAAGGGAATCTTTTCTTTGTCGACTTAAGAAAACTCTCTAGAGGTTATAAATTTGATCCAGCAAAAGGCCTTCCTAACCTCTTTGATCGTTTGATGGAAAAAGTATTAAAAGTGAACTCACTTTAAAAAAATTATGAATCTAACAAAAGATTTTTTTATTAACCTCTCTCACGAAGTCACTAAACCCGACGGAACGAACGACGGGATTTGGTATTTTGGCGATCGCTTGAATATTGAAGACGAGCTGATTATCGGTTTTTCTCCAACAAACTATCACTGCTTTTTAATTTGTGGAAAAGAAGAATTCCACCCGCGCTTTAGTATCAATCCTTGTAAAGTGCAGCCTTCTCGCCTCGATAGCGTTAGGGCCGCAGTGTTTATCCGAATTAAAAATATCTCAAAAGAAGATTTACTCAAACTACAGGATTACTTGCTTACTCTAAAAAATAAGCGCACACCAACTTGTCATCAGGGACTTTTACAAGTCCTGGAAAAAGGAATTGGCATCCGTATTCCAAAGCACTCTATTTTGCGAACAACTCCACGATCTCTTTTTAATGGTATCGCTCAAAAAGGTCTTTTGAATAAAAAGGGAGAACCCCTTGCTCTTGAGTTTTACACAACGAGGACCAAACCTTTTGCCCGAGTCCTTTTTGATATAAGCATTATCACCTGGCGCTTTAGCTGGGTTTTCTTCTTAAGCAACATTCATTTCCGCTTCCTGCGTGTTTTTAAGCCTCAGGTTTTGGCGGTGAAATGAAGTCCAGCTGGAAAACTCTTTATCACTTCTTCCTGCTCTTTCTTTCTCTGGCCCTTTTAGTAGGACTTGCCGTGTATGTTTACCGCAATGGTGAATCCTTTGAACGACTCAAACAAATTGATCTCTCGATTATTGCCTGGCTTATCGGCTTCCACGTAGTCAATTATCTCCTGTTGGGGATCACTCATGCCTACCCATTAAGTAAATATGGGGTTTATTTAAAATTTAGAGATTGGTATGGACTAGCGACCATTTCAGAAATGTTTAATTATCTTCTTCCTGCCCGTGGAGGAAGTGCGATTCGCCTTCTCTATCTTCACGACAAGTACCATATTTCAAAAAGAGAGCTTCTTTCGATGGGGCTGGCCGTGGTTATGACTGGCTTTTTAATGCTGGGTATTTTTGGGGCGATTTATTGTCATCTTTTTCTCTCCCACATCAACCCGCTTTTTTACGCACTGGAAATCCTCTATGTCTGCGTGACGGTGAGTTCTTTGATTTTTGTTTTTGCTTCTGACTTTGTTATCAGTCTTTTTAAAATGGATGCGAAATACTCTCCTAAAAAGTATCTTGTAGATAAAAAAATTATGAGTGTTTCATCTCTTTGTTACCTGGGGATGTTGCTGATTAACCCGGTTAAAATTTATCTTTCATTTAAGGCCATCGGGATTGACCTGGGTCTAACAGAAACGATTGAAATGAGTCTTATCCTGCTTGCCTCTTCTTTTTTTCAGGTTGTTCCCGGCAATATTGGGGTCAAAGAAATGGCAACAGCTTATATTGGAAAACAGTACGGAATTCAATTTGAAACAGCTTTGTTAGCGAGTCTTATTGATCGTAGCATTATGATGCTCTTCTTATTTCCAGTGGGATTTTACTCTTACTGGTCTTTAATGCTTAAAGAAAGTTTTTCTGCGATCAACTTACAAAGTTCAGGGGCATCTTCGCGAATCCCTCTAATAAAACGACTAGTGAAACTGCGCTGGCCGCTTCTGCCTAAGTAATAAAGCCCTGGTGTTGATTTTGATTCAAAGTCATCTCCCAAATCTTCTACTGGTGGATGAAATCCAGTTGCAAAAATAATGGCATCAATCTCCTCTTTATGCCCATCAGAAAAAAAGACATCATGATTTTCAATTCTTTTAATTTCGCCTCTGATCTGGACTTCTTTTTCCACAATATTTTTGACCGAAAATTCCATTGGGACATCAATCTCTGCTTTGATGTTTATTTTCATCTTCTTGATGATTTTCTCCAGAATTCCCAGGTGACGAAGGAAGAAATTGTAAACGAAGGGGCGCGAACTGTATTTAATAGGACTGCGGGTGGCCAGGAAAAGCTTATGCTTTTTTACTGCTGAGAGCTCTCTTACCAGCTGACCAGCAGATAAACGCTTTCCAACGATCAGAATATTTTTTCGACCTTCCACATCTCGAGTGTTGCGGTAATCCTTAAAATGGAGCATAAGAGGAGGTGAACCCACTACCGGGAAAGAGGGAGTGTAAGGAAAATTAAAATACCCTCTACAATCAACCACCACCTCTGAGCGATAAATGCCCATATCAGTTTCAATATAAAAAAACTGCTTTTCCCTGCTCACTTTTTTCACTTTAACCCGGTAAGAAATACTCAAAGCGCGATGTCGGGCAAAATCCCTCAGGTAAGCTGAAAACTCCTTGGCCGAATGGCTTTTTGATCTTTCAAAAAGAGGCAGATCTTCATCAATCAGGTTATTTGAATGCCATTGGGTTATTAGAGAGAGATGGTCAGGCATAGCATTCCAGCTAGAGCCGGCGGCATCGTTCTGCTCTAAAATCAAGTAATCAATTCCTGCCTGCTGTAAGTGATACCCTAAGGCCAAACCTGCAGGTCCGGCGCCGATTATAATCACTTGTCTCTTAGTCATAAGTTCCATGTCGTTATTTTAATTTATAACGAAAAAATATTCATTATAATAAATGAATGACAATTATACCTATTATCGGTTCAGCTCTATTTACACTTATCTTGTGGTTTTATGTGCGCTCTAGCATGAAACGCAATATTATTGACGTTCTTCCACTTTCCAGAAGATGGCTTTACCTTTTTGACTTCCTTTTTCTCTTCTGCGCCTACTTCCGTTTTGTCTACAGGCTCCAGAATATCTATATCCATTCAAAGACCTTCTACTTTTTAATGAACCTAAGTTACGTCCTCTTAGGTTTTCTCGGTCTGAGTATTCTTCTATGTATCGGTCTTGATATCTCCCGGTTGTTGTATCGCTGGAGAACAAAAAAATACCCTCACAAAGAAATCGATCAATCCCGCCGCGACTTCTTAAAAAAGAATGTCCTGCTTGCCGGATTAGGAAGTGCCACAACCGTCACAGGGGTTGGCTTCTACCAGTCTTTTACCCCGGAGATTGTTAAAGTTTCCATTCCTCTACCTCCTGAACATTCAGGACTCCATGGATTAAAAATCGTCCAGCTCTCTGACATGCATATCGGGCCAACTCTAAAAAAAGAATTTTGCGAAGAACTGGTCAAGACCGTCAATGCCATGGAAGCTGACATCATCGCCCTTACTGGAGACTGCATCGATGGCACAGTCGAATTCCTTCGCGACGAGATGGCGCCTCTATTGAATTTAAAGGCCAAACACGGAGTCTACTACATTTTAGGTAACCATGAGTACTACTGGTATGCTAACGAGTGGCTTGAATGGGCCAAGAGCTCAGGACTAAATCCTTTGATAAATGAACACGTAAAACTTCAACATGCCAATGTAGATTTTTACCTCGCGGGAGTGAACGATCCATCAGCTGATCGCCTGGATAAAGCACGTGCTTCTGATCCAAAAAAAGCCGCCGCAGGCATTCCCAAGGACGCATACAAAATACTTTTAGCACATCAACCAAAAAGCTGTTTTGCTGCTGTCAAAGAAGGTTTCCACACTCAGCTCTCTGGCCACACTCACGGTGGACAGGGCTTTCCATGGAACCTGATTGTTTATTTGATTCAGCCTTACGTTAAAGGCCTTCACAACCATGAAGGGATGAATATTTATGTCCACAGCGGGACAGGATTTTGGGGACCACCTAACCGTTTTATGGTTAAATCTGAAATTGCAGAAATAACTTTTACCTCTTCGGAGAAAACATCATGAGCAATGTTGTAGCTTTTGCTAAAAAGATTCGCGATCATAAAATAGATCTAAAAAGAAGTGCGATTGAAACATTGCAAATCAATGTTGGTAAATTATGCAATCAGGCCTGCCACCACTGCCATGTAGAGGCCGGACCATTGCGCACTGAAATCATGTCGGAAGCAACTGTCGATAGAATCATCGCACTGATTGAAAAAACTCCGACTCTTAAAACAATTGACCTCACAGGCGGAGCACCGGAGCTCAACCCCTCTTTTAAAAAGCTTGTTTTATTTGCCAGAAGCAGAAATCTGGAAGTCATCGACCGCTGTAACCTGACAGTCTTCTATGAAAAAGGACAGGAAGATCTTCCGCAGTTTTTAAAAGACAACAAAATCCACGTAATCGCTTCTCTTCCCTGCTATACAAAAGACAACGTTGATAAGCAACGAGGGCGCGGAGTCTTTGATAAAAGTGTCGAGGCCTTAAAACTTCTAAACTCTCTTGGTTATGGTGTTCCAGGAACGGGACTTGCCCTTGACCTGGTTTACAATCCAGGTGGCGCTTTTCTTCCAGGGGCACAGGAAAAACTTCAGGCCGATTATAAAAAAGAATTAAAACATTACTTTAATATCGAATTCAACAATCTCTTCACAATTACCAATATGCCCATCAAGCGCTTCCTCGATGACCTTAACCGTCAGGGGAAATATGAAAGTTACATGGAGCTTTTAGTAAATAACTTTAACCCAAAAGCAGCTGATTCAGTAATGTGCAAAACTCTCGTCTCTATTGGATGGGATGGGCAAGTTTATGATTGTGACTTCAATCAAATGCTGGAGCTGCCTGCTGCCGCCAAAAAAATCACTCTGTGGGACTTTGAAAACTTCAATGAGTTTGTTGAAAAAACAATTGCTCTTGGTGATCATTGTTATGGCTGTACTGCTGGTGCAGGAAGTTCCTGCGGCGGGGCCCTGACATAACTTATGAATCAATTAAGTATTGTTATTCCGGTCAAGAGCTCTGATTCCTGCTGGGAATCATTAGTCCATTCTCTTCTTGCATTCAATGCTTCTTTTGAAATTATTTTAGTTGGCCCGGATTTCAAAAACAAAACAAGCACTAACGAAAAAGTACGCTTCGTTTACTCTTCTCAGGGAAGGGCCAGGCAACTCAATACCGGGGCGAAAGCGGCCCGTCACTCTCTTTTATGGTTTCTCCATGCTGATACAAAAATTAAAGAAAATAATCTCACATCTCTTTTAAGCCGTTTTAAAGAGAATCCTAATGCACTTTATTTTTTCGACTTAACGTTTTCCAAAACTGGGCCAAAACTTATGAGCTTAAACGCTCTTGGTGTCTGGATGCGATCGCGCTGGCTAAAGATGCCCTTTGGCGACCAGGGACTTGTTATGTCCAAAAAAGTTTTTTACCAGCTTGGCCAATTTGACCTGGATGCACCTTATGGTGAAGATCACCTCCTCGTCTGGCGTGCCCATCAACATGGAATCGATATTGTTCCAGTGAATGAAACACTTGAAACAAGCCCGCGGAAATATCAGGATCACGGTTGGCTAAAAACAACGCTCACTCACGTCTATCTGACTTATAAGCAGGCCTTTCCTGAATGGCTCAAGACCATCCGTCCCCATAAGCGCCCGGCCGTTGCTATTTTTGTTAAAACTCCAGGCGTCTCTACTGTGAAAAGCAGGCTTGCTTCTGTCGTTGGTAAGGAAAAAGCAGAAGAGTTTTTTCATCTCTCTTTAAAAGCAACTGAAGCTGTAGCAGCAGAGGCCGCACGAGAGGCCAAAGGAGAACTCGCCGTATACTGGGCCGTTGCTGAAAATGCGGAACTAGGAAATCCTTTATGGGCAAACTTCTCAACAATCTCACAAGGAGAAGGAGACCTGGGCGAACGCTTACACCACATCTACTCTACACTACAAAAAAAACATTCTTCCGTTTATTTAATCGGAGCAGATCTTCCTCATCTTCCAGCTGAAAGATTAATAGAAGCTACCAAAAAAATCGAACAAACAGACTATGTCATGGGAGAAACAGATGATGGCGGTTTTTATCTTTTCGGTGGAAAAAAACCTATCGATAAAAAATCATGGAAGGCCATTCCATACTCTACAGATGAAACGGCCGCGAAACTCATTGAAGAATTAAACCGATTAAAATTCTCTTTTTTGCCTAAAGAATTTGATGTCGACTTTTACGAAGACCTCATTAAACTAAACTCACTTGAGCGCAAAAATCTTTTACCAGAACAAGACAATGTCTTTGTTTGGCTCAAAGAATTTCTTAAGACGCAGAAGTAACTTTAAGACCGATAATTGAGATAATTAAAGTCACCAGAAAGAAGATCTTCATTGCTGAAGCTGGCTCTTTAAATAGATAAATCCCGAGTATAGAAGCCCCAACTGTTCCAATCCCCACCCACACGCCGTAAGCCGTTCCAATAGGTAATGCATTCGTCGCTTTTCCTAAGAGAAGCATACTCACCACCATGGCCGAAACTGTAAGAATACTAGGAGTGACTTTAGTGAATCCTTCTGTGTACTTCAGGCCAATGGCCCAGCCCACTTCCAAAAGACCAGCGATAACTAAAAGAACCCACGACATCGTTTGTGACACAATAACCTCCATTAAAAATAAAGTTTAAAGCGTCGTCTTTGCTTGTCGGGTACGGCGCACCTCGTCCGATTAGGGCTCTATCTTCTCACGTTTTCTATAAAACGTCATGGGATTTAAAAGCACAGTGATAATTTTCGTCCCACAACTCGAATTGTAGAGTCGGGTGATCAATTTTAAAGCGCTCTTTTAAGACTTTTGAAATCGTTTCGATTCTTTCATTACGAAGAATAGAATCGCTAAGAGACAAGTGAGCACTTAAAGCATTTTCAGTTGTACTGATCGGCCAGATATGTAAGTCATGCACATCTTTTACATCGGGAAGTGACTCCAGGTATTTTTTTACTTCGTCCTGATCAATACCGTAAGGGACAGCATCCATTGAGAGATGAACTGAGCCTTTTAATAAATCCCATGTGCCATAAACAATAATTAAAGAGATCGCGATACTTACAGCAGGGTCAAGCCATTCCCATGATGTGTAGGAAATCACCACTCCCGAGACAACAACTCCCAGAGAAATGAGAGCATCAGCGGCCATGTGTAAGTAGGCCCCTTTTAAATTGATGTCATGATCTTTATCTTTAAAAAAGAGCAGGGCCGTTAAGCCGTTAATCACAATACCAACTAAGGCCACAATAATCACCGTGCCAGATTGAATTGGGGCAGGATGATTTAAGCGTGCGATCGCTTCCCAGATAATAAAACCAACAGCAACCATTAAAATGAGGGCATTAAAAAGCGCAGAGAGAATCGTCGATTTGCGAAAACCATAAGTATATCGTCCATTTGGTTTTTTTGTCGTAAGCCAGACTGCTCCCCATGCCAGGACAAGACCAGCGACATCACTTAAATTATGTCCGGCGTCTGCCATCAGTGCCAATGAATTAGAAAAGTAACCATAAACGGCTTCAACAACTACGAAAATAATATTGAGTCCAATGCCAAAGGCAAAAGCAAAATTGTAATTTTTTGGTCCGTGATGATGGTGATGATGACCTAAGCCTCCCCCATGAGAGTGGCCATGGTGGTGATCGTGGTCATGATGATGGTCGTGATCTTTGCAAGAGTGCTTTTGCATATATGCCTACTTTAAAAAACTTTTCATCACATCAATAAGATCTTCGGCAGACTCTGATGCTTCTTTTTTACTTTCTGAATGAACGATGTGCTCGCGAATATGAGATTCAATAACCTCTGCCATAAGACCATTTAAGGCCCCACGCGAAGAGGCGATCAACTGCATGACCTGGTAACAATCCTGCTCGGCTTCGATGGCCTTGCTGACAGCTTCAAGCTGCCCTTTAATTCGATTGATTCTTGCGGTTATTTTGCTTTTTTCTTTAATTGTGTGTGCCATAGTCCCTCTAGTATATAGTATAGGGGGGTATACTACAAGGGAGGCGTGAAAAATTTATTAACGGCCAGAAATCTCGAGTCGCTTGGCCAATTAGGGACGCTTTAAACGAAAATAAATTTCCTCGAATGGAATAAAAATAAGGAGGCTGATGAGAATTAGCGGAAAGAAAAAAGCAACCGGAAGAGCGATACACCCAACATAAAGAACTTGCTCTAAAGAGAGTTTTCTTAATTCTGAATAAAGCGAGTTCTTAAAACGCCAACCTCTGCGCTTTATCCACATCCAGTAACCAGTAACGACTAAGGCGCAAATTCCCAGGGACATAAGCCCGACAATCATCTGGTTAACAAAACCAAAGAGTGTCCCCATGTGTACGTCAATCCCCCATCTCGTCAATTTGGCCATGAGAGGAAACTTACTGAACTCCACCTTATCGATCGCCGCCATTGTATCAGGGTCTAACAAAACACCATCAACTTCACTTGGAAAACTTCTTCCGATCTCATTAACCTGCCACCCTTCATTATCTTTTCGTGGAGGTTTAATTTCGAGGCGTGAAGAATCAATTCCCGCTTGGCGAGCTGAAAGAAGAGCTTTATCAAATTGAGTGAATTCATAAGCTTTAAAAGGGCGATGATCCAACTTTGTATCAAGCGATGGAGTCTGCCACTGCATCTGAGTGCGCAGCCATGAAATATTCTCTCCTGCTAACTCTGACCACGTCAGTCCGGTCACTGAAAGCATCAAGACACCAATCAATGAAAAAAGACCCAAAGAGACATGCTTATTCACCAGACGCTGATAAGAGTTTCCTTCGCGTTTTTTACGGGTACAAAAAAGCACAAGACCTGAGAGCCCTGCGACCCACAACCAAGAAGCGGCCAGTTCGCTATACCATCTTCCCCCTTTTCCCAAGAGAAGATCGCGGTGAAAAAGATCGACCTGCATACGCGCAGGCATCGCTCCCCCTGAACCATAGGTGATCAAATCAGCTTTCACTTCTAGTGTGTAGGGATCAATAAACAATGTGCGGTATTGACTCGCTGGAAGAGTCGAATCGGTATAAAGAACACGGGTAGAACTCGTTTCATTAACTGCTGGCCTGATTGAAAGTAAGTGGGATTCACCATGAACTTTGGCCTCTGCGGCCTCTACTTGATCAGCAAGAGATTTTGCCTGCAGTCCTTTTTTAACAGTCAAAATATCGCGGTAGACCCAATTCTCCATAGCAAAAGTAAAAGCGTAAATGGCCCCACTAAAAGCAGCAATAAAAATAAAGGGCCCGATAAAAAGACCAAGGAAGGCGTGAAACCTTTTTAAACTATTAAGTAAATTCATACTCTAGAATTTAAGTCAGGTGCCCTCCCAAGTCGATGCAACAAGATGTTGCTATTTTTTTGTCGTCCTATCAGGCTTACTAATAAAAACTCCTAGTACATAAAATCATTGTTGCTCATTGAGTGGCCATGAGTCGTAATCGAATTGACGGTACTCTCCAGTTGTTTTGGGTTGAGGTGCGCATGTGCCAAATCGCAAAGAGAGAGAATTCCCACCAAACGTTTTTCACGGTTAACCACCGGAAGTCTTCTCACTTGGTTTTCTCCTAAATTTTTGGCCACTTCATCTAACGTTTGATCTTCAAAGCAATAAAGCACTCTTTCCGTCATCACTTCACCGACATTGATATTTTTATAATCGCGTCCCTCTGCTACACAGCGAATGGCAATGTCTCTATCCGTCAACATTCCAACGAGACGATCATTCTTCTGAATAGGCAAAACTCCAAAATCTCCATCGCGCATTTTCTTGGCCGCTTCATGTAGAGTCATCTCTGGTGTTCCAAGCTCCACTCCCTTAGTCATGCATTCCTTTACGATCATAAAATCACCTCCGTTGGTGTTGTTAAAGAAACTGTCCCGGTAACTGCAAGATAAAGACCGCAAAAATGAAGCGTCAATTTGCCCTCTTTCACCAAAAATCCCCTTCGCTTTTGTCTTTTTGCCCCTTGAGCTATGCTTCACTTGAATATGCTGTGCTTCATATGAAGAGAGTCGTACATTGTTTATTGATTTGAACGTCTCCTCGGGATATAAATATATCTGTGAAATTTCCATTCGTTAAAACCTTGATGTTCATTTTGGTCCTGGCCTTCTCCAGCTCTTTAGCCTTTAGCGCTGAAAGTGTCGTGGTGATTGTTAGCCAAAAGAATCCACTCGATTCTCTGACAACAAAAGAACTTCAAGATTATTTTATGAAAAAGGATCGCACCTGGCCCAATGGCAATGCCGTTCGTTTTTTCGATCACCGCGACGACAACAAAAACCGCAAAGCTTTTTTAGATAAATACATCAAAAAAACATCCCGTGAAGTTGAGCTTTATTGGATAGGAGAAAAAATCTACACCGGTCACATTGCTCCTATTCAAATCACCTCGGATTCGATGATGGTTAAGATGGTTTCACGCTTTCCTGGTGGAATTGGTTATGTTTCTAAAAAATTCCCTCTGCCAAAGACCGTAAAGATCATTGCGGTTAAAGAGGGCACATAATGGAAAAAACTTTTAATCAAACCTCTTCTATTGTTCAGCGTCTGCGCACGGTTATGCTATCGATCGTGCTCTTTATCATCCTGTGCTTCCTGGCCATTTACGTCTCTAACTATCACCAGCTTCAAGACATCCAAACACTGAGTACGGCCAATACGCTTTTGAGTCTAAACACTCAGGCGATTGAAAGCTTAAATTCGACCGAACAGAATATGAACGTTATTTTCGTGCGCAAGGATGTCAGCGAACTTCGTTATAAGTTTGAAGAAAATTTAAAAGTCACAAAGCGCCTGCTTTACGACAGTATTCTTTTAACTAAAGATGACGAACTATTAACTAAAAACTTAAACGACGCTATTTTGTCTCTTGATGAATTGGAACACAGTCACGAAGTGATTTTCCAAAAACTAAAAAACATCCATAAAATTACTAGTCAGGATCAGATCGAAGAACTTAATGCTGATCTCTTAATGACCAGTCAATACCTGATGGATGCAAAAGAGATCTTAAGAAAAATTCAGATTCACATCAACAAACAAAATGAAGGGATCTTCTCTTCAATCTACAAAAACCGTTACCGCCCTCTTTTAGTGGCCGTTGGCCTTTGTATTCTCTTCTTAACATTTGTCATCACTATCGGATGGGCCATGGCCCGCAATGCGGCCAAGTCGATTTTAAACCTGCTTGATGCGACTGAAAAAGTGGGTTTAGGAAATATCACCTACCAGGCCCCGATTTTAGAAAACGATGAAATCGGTCGCGTGACTTATGCTTTTAACCGCATGATCACCTCTCTTCAGGCCAATCAAGAACAGCTAAACCTGGCCATTGACCGCACCACTCGCCTGCAAAGTATCACTGAATCTTTCTCAGAAGCACTGACACCCGATCAAGTTTTTGAGGTTGTTTTTAAACAGGCCTTTGAAGCCATGGAGGCCAACACTGGCTCCATCGTTTTATTAGGCGAAGATAAAAACTTCCTGGAGCTTAAACGCCTTGTTGGTTTCCCTGATGAAATTTTTGAAAAATGGAAAAAGTTCCCGGTCTCTACAGATGTGCCGATTGCTGAAGTTGTCCGCACCGGTCAACCCAAGTTCATTACATCAGACATGCTTGATAAATACTCTGCCCTTGACCTTGTAGAGCGTTTTGAGAAATCATACGCTGTGGCCTACATTCCCCTGAATGTCGAAGGCAAAACGCTTGGGGCCTTAAGCTTTAGCTTCCCGATCAATAAAAAATTCGATCAGCTTGAACGTGATTTTATGATTGCCCTGGCCCGTCAGTGCGCCCAGGCCATCCACCGCTCACAGCTTTACGATGACGCTAAAAAGGCCATCGAAGTACGAGATGAGTTCTTATCAATTGCTTCGCATGAGCTGCGCACTCCACTGACTCCCCTAAAAATGCAAATTCAAGGTGTGGCCCGCCAAATTGATAATGACAATGTCTCTAACCTGACACCTGAACGACTGATTAAAATGGTTGAAACCTCTGACCGCCAGATTACTAGACTCTCAGTTTTAATTGACGATCTTCTCGACGTCACTCGTATCTCAGCAGGAAAACTTTCTTTGAATAAAGAACACTTCAGCATGAAAGAAATGATTATGGATGTGGTGGCCCAGTACTCTCACCAGTTCAAGCACGCCCAGTCTCCGGTTGAAGTTAAAATTGAAACGGACATTGTTGGTCTATGGGATAAGGTTCGTATTGAGCAGGTGCTTATCAATCTTCTGACCAATGCTTCGAAATACGCTCCGAAAAAACCGATTCAAGTGACAATGAAAAAAGAAAATAACATGATCAAAATTCAAGTCACTGATCAAGGACCGGGAATCTCCCCTGAGAACCAGGAGAGAATTTTTAAACGCTTTGAGCGCGTAAGTGACAAGCAAAATATCGGTGGTCTTGGTTTAGGTCTTTATATCTGTAAACAGATTGTGGAAGCTCACCATGGAAATATTTATGTTCAAAGTGTGTTAGGCGAAGGCTCAACATTCACTGTCGAGCTTCCAGAAAAATAATTAAACTTCTAAAGCTTCTTCGAGTCCAAGCTCAGCTGAACTCTCCTCTAAAAACTCTCTATTTGGAGCTTTAAACGACTCCAGACGCCCGTCATTCATAACCATCAGGTAATCCAGGTCTGCGACTGTCCCCAGGCGGTGAGCGATAACTAAAACTGTTTTCCCCTTTAACTCTCTTCTTAAGACTCGCTGAATTTTAGCATCAGACACAACATCTACACTTGCCGTCGCTTCATCAAGCATAATGATTTTAGCATTTAATAAAAGTGCACGGGCCAGGCAAAATAGCTGTCTTTGCCCTTGAGATAAGTTCGCTCCCCCATCGCTGACAGCCGACAGAAGCCCCAACGGAAAGCTTTTAACTAATTCTTCTAGTCCTGTGTCTTTTAAAACTTTCCAGATCTCGTCATCCGACTTTCGCGAATAAGGGTCCAAATTACTTCTTAAAGTCCCCATAAAAAGTGTCGGGTCTTGTGGAATAATGGCAAGTCTTGATCTCAACGTCCCCAGGTCGATACTGGCAATATCTACTCCATCAATTTCAATTCTTCCTTTATGGACATTGATAAAACGATAGATCATTTGAAAAAGTGTCGTCTTTCCTGCGCCAGTTCTTCCAACAATTCCGACCTGTGCACCAGCGGGAATAGTAACATCTAATCCCTTCACGACTTCAGGAAGGCTTTCATCATAGCGGGCATGCACATTAGAAAAATGAATGCGCCCTTCACTTGGCCAGGCTTCATCAACGACGGCTGGATTAGAAGTAACGAATCGTTTTTCACTTGGTATTCTCGTCATAAACCTGATGCGTTCAATAGAAGTCATGCGCGATTCAAGATCAGAGAGAATTCTAATCCCCCAGTTTAAGGCGCCCCAGAAAGACATTGAGTAAAGAATCACAAGCCCGGCCGTCGCCGCTGTTAAGTATCCATTATAAACACTGACGATCAAACACAGTGCCGTTGAACCAGAGATAAGCCCTCCGATCATCGGAATGCGAATCGAAAACCAGCGGTTAAGTAAAAAGTTATTAACAAAGGCCTGCTGACTTTTTTCCAGGTGAGAGAAAAACTGCTCCCTAAACCACGCTTCTTTTTTATAGGCCCGGATGACAGGAAGCCCTCCTAAAGTCTCTTTAAAATGAGCATAACGAGGTGAACGTGCAATCGAGTCCATGCGTTTGGCCTCTCTGGCCGAAGCCCTATAGAGAATCTGCAGGTTCCAGTACACAAACCCGATAGGGATAATCACCACTAAAATAAGTGGTACGGAAACAATAATTAAACTTAGTGAAACCACAATTTGAAACAGGGCCTGAACGGCCGCTTCAAAACTCCACTGCAATTGGATATCCACCGATTCCAAATCACGCGAAAAACGCTGAAGTAATCTTCCGACAGGAGTCGTATCAAAAAAACGCACTGGTGCTCTTAAAATAGCCGCTAGCATTCTATCGTGAAGCTCTACTCCCGCCTTAATCCCACGCTTAAGCCAGAAAATCTGATTGCTCATTTGAACAATTAAACTCACAAGCGCAATTAATCCATAGATCATTACACCTTGAATCGGCGTAATCTGAGTCGGATGCCCAGAAAACCAGCTCAGCCACCATTGGTTAAATAATGGGAAGACTGAAATGGCCAGGACTCCTAAAACTAAGGCCGCAATGATAGCCCTTTGGTGTTTTCCTTCACCACCTAAAGCTTTGATGTAATCAATATATAATGAGCCTTTAACCGCTCCTTCTTCGCGGTCCTCATCACTCATTAAACGCGTTTCAGTTTTATCGCTTTCTCCACTGATTGAAGCGGCCAGCTCTGAATCTTTTTCCAGCGCATGCACTTCCAGGTGATGAGAATAAAAATGCTTAAACGATTCACTCTGCTCTAAAAGTTCATTTAATGATCCAATGGCCGCAACTTTTCCATTTTCTAAAAAAAGAATGCGGTCAAACTTAGCTAAAGCCTCTAAACGGTGAGTCGCAATGATGACAGTTTTCTTTTTCCACTCGCCCAGAATCAGGTTATTCACCAGGGCCTTTTCCGTGTTTACATCAACTGCAGAGAGAGGATCATCTAATAAAACAATGTCGGGATCCTGAATCACACAGCGGCCTAAAGACACGCGCTGTTTTTGCCCACCACTGAGGTTCACACCTTTTTCACCAATCTCAGTTAGAAGACCGCCGGGAAGATTTTTAATATCTCTTTCCATCGAGGTAACATAAAGGACTTCCTTCACTCGTGCTTCGCTGACATCTTTCCCCATTTTCAGGTTCTCTAAGACCGTCGCATTCATGATATAACTTTCCTGGCTGACATAACCAAGAGTTGAGCGGCTAATAGCAACGCTGCCCGATTGCGGTTTAATTTCTTGAAGGATCAATTGTAAAAGCGTCGTTTTTCCAGAACCAACTTCCCCCACAACCGCGACAGTTTCACCTTCTGCAATTGAAAATGATAAGTCTTTAAAAGCAAAATTGCCCTTTTCACTTTGATAAGACACACGATCAAAAATAATAGGCCGATCATTTGTAGAGAGGACCTGTACATCAACTGATTCTGAATTTAAAAATCCAATAATCCTCTTGGCCGAAACCCAGGCGTTGATTAAACGAGAAAGCACTCCCGGTAAATGCCCGATGGGTTCCTGTAATAATCCAAAAAGTGAAACACAAGTTAAGACCAGCGCCGGTGTTAAAGCTTCGCCTCTTAGGACGTGCACACAAAGAGCGACAAATAACACCAGGGTGGAAATCGCAACAAAACTTAAGCCTGAAAGCATTTCTACTTTGGCCAGGCTTCTTCTCGCTTTTACTTCTTCTTCTCTGACTTGTGAAACTTGATTGGAAATTTCTTCTTCCCAAACGTAATACTTCACCAATCGCATTGACTGAAGGATTTGTCCCATCAGTGTCACGCGGTGGTCTCTTTTTTTCATCATCTCATCTTCAAGATGGATGAATCTTTTTGCGATCTTTCTTGTGACCGGAGTCAGTATCGCCAGAATGGCCACTGCAATGAGAGCAGTCCATCCCAGGTAATAAAAAAGCATCGAAACACTACCTACTAAAAGTAGGGTCGCCCATCCCAAGTCTCCAATGAGCATCGGGACTTCGGCCAGAGCTTCTGTGTCTGAACTCATGTGGTTGACCACATCGCCCACATTGACATTCTGGCGGGCCTTTTGTGAAAGCTTAAGCGCCTTCTCAAAAATCAATCTGTTTAAGCGGGCAACGATCAAAACGTTTGCCCTTAAAGTGGCGTAGAAGTTATGTTGGTATCCAATCCCCATCATCACCCCAATTAAACCGATACACACAGCAATGGGAAGAACTTCCCAATACGTCGCTGTTCCTTCAGAAAGACGAGTCAGGCGAGTGATGAATTGATTCACAAAAAATGGGCTGGATAAACTTGAAAGTGTCCCGATCACATAAAAGCTCCACGCTCTTGTGACTAACTTTTTTTGTTCACCAACAAGTGAAGAAATAAATTTTCTCTGGGAACTTAAATCAATCGGTGCCACTTCCAGAGTGCGGTTGAGTTTAAGCTCTTCCGGTAAAGGAAGCAGGTCTTCGAACGTAAGAATTTTTTTTCGTCCTTTTTTGACGAGTGGAGAGACATTAAAAAAGAAGAAGTTTTTTAGAGCGGCCAGCATGGTGGTTAAACCTACCATAAACTGGCCTATCTTTGTTATTCTTTTGTTATTCTTTTGGTTATCTTTTGGTCATTTTCTGAAGATTATTTTTGAGTCTTAACCGGCTCAATGGCGCCACAATCAGCTGAAAGCCACTTTCCTTTTTGGTTCATATCTAAACGGTCTTTCTTCCCATTTGAATCAGTGTTAACCACGGCCTTTCCCACGTAAGCCCCTGGGTTAATTAAAGTGAATTCACCCTCTCCTGTACTCGATGGATTTCCCGTACATGTAAATTTCATTTTGATATTTTTTGAAGTGCGGCTTAGGATCTCTTGTTTGCAATTTGAGTCCTGGCTTTGTGGAATATCAAGCTTTTCTGCCTGTTCTTTAGAAATACAAACTTTTACACTTGTTCCTTTATCGCTCACGCCCATTCCCTGCTTTGCCATCATCTCTTCCATCATTTTGCGTTGCTCAGGAGGCATTTTTGCCATACTTTTTTTCATATCAGCGAGACCTTTTTCAACTTGTCCGCTTTGACTTTTAATCGTGAAGCTATGCTCCCATAAACCAGGCTTCATACTCTCCACTGCAGAAACAGAAGAAATAAGACTTGAAGTGGCAAGAAAAACGAAAAGAGATTTAAATTTCATGTGACTCCCTCACTAAACAAATATTGTAAGTCTATTAACGGACAATATTGTGAGCTTGGCAATCGAAATTAGAGATTAAAATTCCCTTCACAAGTTGAAGCGGCCCATTTTGTTTCACGAGGCCCGTAGATAAAAACGACCGATCCGTTAGTCACTTCGTTGGTCGCAGGATCGTAGTGCCCTTCTAAAAGATTAATGACGTGATCAATATAATCGCGGCTAATCATCGGACAGCCACTTGAAAGAGCATGTGCACTTGAGCGCGTAACCATTAAGTGTTTATGAACAACAACGGCCCTTTCGCAAGCGTTGTCGTTAATTCCATCTTCCAGTCCATGCAGAACCATACTTCTGCCGAACTTTCCTTCGTACTCTACTCCTGAAACATAAAATCCGCTTGAAGGTGCATTTGAACCTAACTCATTGCTGAAGTAGCGGGCATGTTTAATAGAATTTTTATTTTCTGATAAGTGTGTATTGAGCATATGAGCTTTGTAGCGTCCATGGGCCACGGCCATCATGGAAATCCCGCCAGTAAGCCTGTCGACTAAGAACATTCTTCTTTGGTCACTTGGGGCTGTATAATCAATTAAAGCAAAAACGCGTTTTTTATCCAAGGTGATTTGTGAATCTTGCCCACAGCGGTTATCAGCTTCATTAAATGACATTTTTCTTTTAAAAACTGTGTTCTCATGTTTTTCAAAAAAACACTGAACATGACTTAGGGCCTTCGTATTGAGTCCTTCTGCTTTAAAACGATTTTCGATTTCTTTCCATGAAAGATAATCAGCACGCGCTGAAAGTGCCGTTGAAATAAGGGCCAGGGCCAAAAATGTTTTTGTCATTAACTTCATGATATACCTCGTTCTATCAGTTTACCCGATAGAGTCTTCCATTGCTGGACTTGGATAACTTTACCCAAGACCGACAATGGAAGACGGATATACCACTTCTTATTTTGTAGTTCTAGCTTGTTTATGGGATTTGATCTTTTCTACGCAGTCATTGCAGTTGGCATTCGTAAGCACCTTATTTTTCGCCGGTTTTTTTAGTGAAACCTTGCTATCTGGCCACTGCTTCATACTGGTGAATGCCCCGGGAGAGGCACTAATAGAAGGGGCTGAAATCCCAATGGCAAAAGCCTGAGTAAAACTCAGGAAAAAGGCCAGCATTAAAAAAATATATCGTTTCATGATAAACCTCCGGCAACTGCTTGCCTCAACTAGCGGGAGTGAAGCGCTCTGTTCGTCGTGTGCTTTTGAACTTTGGCGATAAAATGTGAAGAAACTCGATGTCCTAATTTTTTAAGACCTGCTACTTCTTTTTGCAGTTTTGGGTACTGGCGAAGATCCTTGGTTGTAAAACTTCTCAACTTCATAAACTGAAATCCCATTTCATTGAGTATCGTTTTATCCAGGTCCTTGCGCATTTTTGGAATTATATCAGACTCCTCTTCTTTTAAGTGATGCTCGACTAATTCTGCGAGAACTTTCATCTCTATTTCCATTTCATCACTAAGAGTTCTTAGCCCGGTTATTTTCGGAGTGAGCATTTTGACTTTAGCATCGACAATCCCGTGCTCAATCTCTCCTTCAAGAATAAGTTTTCTTAAATCGGCCACTTTTAACAACGGTGCATAAACGACTTTCTTTTCGGCCTCTGAATGTTTATGAAGAGCATCGAGGAATGTTTTGGCATATCTCACTTTGAGTTTTTTATCTTCATCTTCATTCTTAAGAACTTTAATACACTCTTTTAAGTATTTGTGGTCTAAAAGCAAAACATCAATAATGTTAAATTTGTTGTTTTGAACAACTTCATCCATGTTAAATGTCATTGGTCCCTCCAGGTTGAACGTCTCTTTTTACCTCGCAAAATCAAGGCCAAAAAAGGCGTGCGCCAAGTAACTGAAAAGTTCATTTAGAGGCTATCGATTGGTCAACTTTCCCTATGATTCAAGTCTTTAACTGTCGGTTTTCTGGGTGAAGAAAAAGAAAGCCTTCAAGACTTAAAAAGAGTGTAAAGGATGAGTAATAGGCCCAGATAAGAAACACTAGCAGTGTCCCTGTAGCGCCATAAACTGAATTGATCGCAATATTTTTAAAATAAAGGCCGATTAATATTTTCCCGAAGACAAAAGCAATGGATGTAAAAATCGCCGCCTCTACTGCTGTCTTTATTTTTGGTGTTTTTGAAGGAGCAAAATAATAAAGTGCACTGAACATCATCAAATTGATCAGAAAGCTTAAAAGATTGGAGAGAACTTGCCCGAGAATAGTATCATTCATGTCTGTTCCGGCGACGTACTTAACAATGTTGGAAACAAAGAGTGATAAAAGAAACAACACTGCGATCGCTACAACAAAAAGCATCGAGAGCATGCGCTCTTTTACAATCTCTTTAAAACTTCGAGATGAATCTGGATCGTAGTAACCAAAAATCATATCAAAAGAAAAGCGCAGCTGCATAAAGACAAAGGATGCTGTAAAAAGCAGTGTGATCACACCGATCACTCCAGAGATAGAGGCCAGGCTGATGCCTTCAACTGCATTGTTAAAGATCATTTCAGTGATGCGTCCGACTTCAGGACCGAGAATAAAGTATGTCTGGCTGGTAAGTTCTGCTTGAACTCTATGACCTAATAAGGCCGCTACTTGTAAAAGAATTAAAAGAAATGGGGCGATTGAAAGAGCGGCATAATACGAGATGGCCGAAGAATGAAAGAAAATATTGTGTTTTAAAATCAAAAAAATAAATTCTTTTATTCTAAGGCCAAATCTAAATAAGCCTCTTTTTAGAGTTGAGATGACCATCACACCCTCTTAAAGAAACTATTTACCTTTAAAGAAAAATAACCAGGCCAGGATACAAACAAATCCAGGCACACCAAGAATGTACATTAAAATAGGTACTGCCACTTTTCCTTGTACATCTTCGACTAATTCATTCATTTTTTTCTTCATACCTTTTCCTTGGTTGTGTAACCCGCAGAAGTCGTTAGGGGGCTTCTGCGGGAATGGAAATGACTACGCCTCAGTAGATGAAGCGATGTCATGAGCTCCAGTGACTTCTAATAATTGTTTTGCACTTTTAATTGAATCGTTATTGTCACAGTGAACTGACAGAAGAATCCCTCCGTCTTTCACTGATCCTTCATAACGTTTAGCTTCGTATTCCGGTATTCCCAGTCCAACGAGGGCTCCGCTCACTCCTCCGACTGTTCCGCCAACACCAGCTCCGGCGATTGCGGCCATAATCGGACCTGCGGCCACAAGTGGCCCGATACCAGGAAGAGCTAAAGCTCCCATACCGGCCAGCCATCCGAGAGTCCCACCGACAACGACACCAGTACTTGCACCTGTCGCTATTCCTTCAGGGGCCTTGGTGTGTTTTTCGTGGGCGAATTGTCTGGTGGTATCTTTATCCGGCATCAACACTGAAATATCAGTCATTCTGAATCCTGACGTTTTTAAGCGCTCTACAGCGCGTTCCGTAGATGAACGGGTGTCAAAGATTCCGAAAACTGAAACATTCATTTTGTCCCTACTTAGTGTTCTCATCTTTTCCTCCTTACTTCACTACACTTATCTGATTATAAATTTTGTGTTTGGGAGCAGTGACATAAGCGTGTTCAAGAATTCTTGCTCTCTCGTCCGCAGTTGCCACATTTCCTTTAAGTGTCACACCATTGTTAATAACGATAATCTTAATATTTTTTGCTTTCATAGAAAGGGCCGCATCTTTCATTAGCTCAGCTCGAATCTTTTTAGTCACCAATACATCCTGAGGTTTGTTCGACTGATCCCCGGCCGTCAGACCTGTTTCTTGATCGACCACTCGAGGGTTTGCACCTGGGCCTTGTTTGGCCATTGCAGAGTTAAAAGATGTACAAAGAACCATGACCATTAAAATTGACCAAAGTTTCATTTTTTCCTCCTAATAAATAATCCAAGCGCTACAGTATTTTTTACGTCCGCCGCTTATTTAAAGAGCAAAGCGTGTGCCGGCCAAAAAATACTTGAGTACGCCGAAGCTTTTAACTTCGGCGTGTGAAAATGATTAGATAGCAACCGGGAAACTCACACTGAGAATCATTGATTCATTGCTGAGTTCAACATCGCCTCGTGTGGTGTTTGGAGTGAAGACTCCGACTTCCTGTAAAACAGTGTCGTCATACTTCATATTTTGGTATTCGACGTTTAAGCTGGCAAAACCCAGTTTCACGCCGGCACCTACGCGGTAACCTTGCCCGCTTTTAAATTTGGCATCAACACCTTCATCCTTATCAGGATCAACTTCACCGGCAACAATCCATCCGGCCCAAACGCGAAGAGCGATCGCTGTTGGCATTTGAATCCCGACAACAGGGCCTACGTTCCATGCTTTGGCATCTGTATCCATGTTAAGCTTGTTGTCTTTAAATTTTGGCATTGAGTAACGTCCATCCACTCCTAAAAAAATAGAATTGTAAACATGCCCACCAAATCTTAGACCGACACCGAAACCATCAAGTTCAGTATCAGCACTACTAAATGGCGCCGGGAAATTCACATCCCCTCTTCCTCTTTCCCATGTCAGCATAGGTTCAACAAATAGTCCGCCTTCATTATTTTCCTGTGCGTAAGTGATGCTCGAGAAGGCAATAAGCGACACTAGAAAAAGAAACTTTTTCATCAAAATCCTCCGTAATATGTAAATACTTTTTAAATTATTTTCTAATCAACCGCATCTTCGATTTTATCGCCTACATTCTGAGCAGCATGTTTCATCTTTTTGCCCATGCACTTCATTTTCCCATCGACCATTTCACATGTTTCGTCCTTGGCCTTTCTTACGGCCTTTTTAGCAGCTCGTTTTGTGTCGTTGCCCATTTCCTCAGCTTTTTCTTTAACTGTTTCATCTTTGCCAAGTGCGTGTGCATAATTTGAAGTGAAACCACCAATCAGAGTGATGGTAACTAGAACTAAAAGACTTTTTTTCATTTGCATAATCTCTCCTTTTATTCGATATGCAGGTTAATAAGGAAATTTAGTGAATATCTTTGTGACGTTTTCTTTCAATCTCTGCACTTCCGATAAAGCTCATAAGCGCGAAGATAAAGAAAACTGATAAAATCATTTCGCCCATATCTGTTGAAAGGCCTAAAACCCCAAAAGCTCCCAGCAACATTGCCAGGACTCCAAGAATAAAAAATGTAATGGCCGCCTTTAACATGTCTCACTCCTTGTTCCATATAAAAGTTTGTTAAGGAAACTTCACAAAGGTGTATAAGCAGTTTGTGTGCCAAATTTTTCATACCAATTTTATGGAGTTTCTTAAGATAGTGAGGTTTTTTTCTACAGCTAGACGGGGAAAAAAGTTCTGTGTGGTTTTTTGCCAGTACCAAAAAAGGAAATGCATATAATGATATAAACGAATCATTGAAATCTTACTTTTCACGTCCCATATTTTCCCAACCCTCTTACACTATTTGCCCCAATTTTTTTTACGACAAGCTTCAAGTTGCCAAAATTTAAAGTGATTTTTTAGTGGCATAAATCTTGGAATGGATTATTTCGAGAAATTGGTTCTAGTATTTTCAAGGAGAAGAAAATGAACACAGATATGATTCAAGGATCACTAAAAGATCTTAAAGGCGACCTGAAACAAACTTGGTCAAAATTAACAGATGATGACCTGACTTATCTTGATGGCGGCGTTGACCAGCTTGTCGGTAAAATTCAAAAGGCCTACGGCTTCACCAAAGAGCGCGCTACCGAGGAATTCGATAAATTCAAATCAAAACATGCTGATTACTTTCGCGATACGGCTCGCGATCTTACCAACACCAAGGAGAAATATATGGCAACAGCTTCACAATTAAATGGTCAATACGATGCTAACAAAATCAAAGCAAGAGCTAGTCACATGATTGAAGATGATATCATTGAGCCAGGAAAAGAGTATCTTCAAAGAGCAAGAGACTTGAGTGCTCAAGTTGTCGACAGAACAACTGGATTAGTAAAAGATAACCCAGGTTATGCCATTCTTGGGGCTGCGACAGTAGGCTTCCTTGCCGGAGCTTATTTCTTCCGTCGTAGATAATTAAAATAAAAATGAAGTAAAGGGCCCGTGCAAATGGGCCCTTCTTCTGTTTGGAGGTCCTTAATGAAATGGCTACTCTTGATTTTCTCAGTTATCAAACCCTTTTTTTCCAGTGAACATCCAACTATTAATCCTGTTGAAGAAATCAAAGACTTAATCAGAAGCAATGCCGTTGCGGTGATTACTCTTTTTGCCGCTGCTTCTGCCCTTGCGACAATGTTTGCCGGTGGACTTTTATTAGTCGCTGTCGATATTGGTGCACAGTATGACCAGAATGGATTCGTTTATTTCTCATCAATGATCATAATGGGTCTGGCCCTTTCTCTGGTGAGTTTAATTATCGGAGCCGTCATCGTCAGAAATTTCCAGGAACCAGGCCGTGAAAAGAAAAGAGAGACTCTGACAAAAGAAAATGTCGGTGTGGTTCATCCTCTTCAGGATGCTCTTGCTTTACTGATCATGGACTTTGTCAAAGAACGCGAATTCAACCGCGCAACTGAAAGCGCGAATGCGTCCGAAAGAGCAACAGTTTCTCGAACAGAAGAAGCGGAAGAAACGAGACATTAGTTCAATATAAAATTCAGCAATAAAAAAAGGGAACCTTTGGTTCCCTTTTTTTAGTTCTTAATAAAACGAGCTCTAAGGAGCTCTCCTCTATTAACCGCTTGAAGATTGACCCAGTTTCGAATCAGGCCATAACCAGTGGCCACGTCACTCATCAATCGGGTGTAATCTTTTTTAATCACCAGGAACTGGCGGCGGATAGCATCCTCTTCATGTTTCAACACTTGTTCTTCCATATTATCGAAGTCGTGAGCATGAGCTTCTGCCACCATCTTTAATACTTTTTTTTGACGTCCATTTTTGTGTGCTGTTTTTTTCACTGCCATAATTCACTCCATAGTAATAGATAAATTAAAACGAAACCAAGAAAGGTCTCCCCGAAAGTGAAGCAAAATCGGTGCCTGTAAATGTGAATAAATACCAGAGCATTTTGGAACAAGCGCACCGCAACGATGACCATTCTGCTACACCGTTGAGGATATTTTCCCCCAACTCGATGGGTTATTTCTTACTAACTTACTGTAAAACCATTATTCCAAATTTTGGCATCAATGGTGCAATAGATACCTGTGAGATCAAGAGATCCGTAAAGTTATAAACATTGAGGTTTATCATGTTAAACAACCAACAGATTCAAAATAATTGGCCGACGATTAAGACACAAGTTCTTAGCCGCTGGAATAAGTTATCAGAAGCGGACGTTGAAAAGACTCATGGTTCTCCGAAATCTTTAGGACAACTTGTTCACAGAAAATACGGCAATAATGAAGAGTTCGATAAAACTTACGAACGCATTTGTATGTCGTCAGTTCATTCATCAAAAAGTGTTTCTCCAAAGACTGAAGTAACTCCTTTGACTTCAAAGACTCTTGAAACCCACCCGGGGACAGGAATCTCTCAAGCCGATGGCACAAGTGAAACGCCAGTCTATCAAGAGCACTCTTCGGCCAACTTAGATGAAGTTTTCCATGGAGATTCTCCAGAGAGAAGACTGAATGCTAATTACGCAAAAATCGATCATAACCCAAATATGAATCGCGAAGCTGATGATGAGCTTTCAGCTTATTCAACATCTACATACTCACGATCATCACAAGACGATGAAAGCGTAGATGAATACTACAATCAATTAGATCAAAATGAATCATATGCAGATTTTACCTCACCGGATGAATTCTACCCTTCTCAAGATCCTAGCGTGAGCTCGGATATCCCCCTAGGAAGAGATCGCTCTTCTGCAACCAAACTATCTACAGCGAAAGCTGCACCTAAATCATCCGAAGTGTCGTCTAACGATGCTAAAAAGAAGATGTAGTTCCGACTGCATTTTGTTGAAACTCTGCCCTCCGGGGCAGAGTTTTAATTCTTCAAAACTCAACTCCTTTTTTAATATATTTTCCTGATCAACGGAGATACTCATGCAAAACATTAGTGAAGAGATCGCCACAGACAATAGCTTTAATATCGTTGGTATTTTATTAATTGATCATGCCTACTTAAGAGAGTGCATCCAGGTCATTCTTAGCGACGATGCCGACAAACATCAAAAGTTATTTTTTTCCAGAACATTTCTCGATACCTTAACGAAACATTCGGCAGCAGAAGAAAAAACAGTTTACGACTCCCTGATTGACATGGATGAGTTGCATACAAAAGTTCTTGAATGCGAAGTCGAACATGCCATCATGGAGCGGATGATCTCAACCCTCTGGCCTAGAATGGCGAGACTTAAAGACCTGGATGATGTCACAGAGGCCGAAATAAAAACACTGGCAAAAATCGTACGCAATCATATTGATGAAGAGGAAAAAAACCTCTTTCCATTAATTAAAGAAAACCTCGATCAGGGTATTCTCAACGAGATCGGTTTTCAGTTTATGATCCTCAGACGCTTTACCCCCCAGGACCTGGAAAACTATCCCGAATTACAAAAAGAAATTTACTATACCGTTTGTAATTCAAAACGAAATATTTATCAGTGGTCAGGAGACTTTATGAAAAAGGTCAATCGCTACATTGGGGCCATCGTTTCTCAATCCCCCTATTTTATCAAGACATGAGGCTTCTGAATGATTAAGACCTTTATAAAGCAAAAAAAATTTTATATCCCTTTTGCCATTATTCTTTTTTTAATCGCTTTTCGAATGGTTCTACCTCAGATTCTTCTTCATCAGGCCAACAAATACCTAAGCGAATTCTCTCCCATTTATTATCTGCATATGGATGATCTGGATATTAGTATCCTGCGAGGAGCTTACCGTTTTGAAAAAGTGCAGGGAAACCTAAAAGGCGATGAAAAACGGTTTGTTTCCATTGATTCTGTTGATGTCTCTATTGCATGGAGGGAAATCTTTAAAGGAAAAATCGTCACTGATATCGTCACCGAAAATGTCGATTTCCTTTTCTTAAAAGATATGAGCAAACTCTCAGTTACAAATGCCAAAAAAGAAGTCAAAGACGTTAAAGACACTCTCTTTCCCGTCAAAGTTGAAACCGTGGACCTGCGCCACGCCCGGGTGGTCTTTGAAGAAATTCCATCCCTCGATGATGAATCCAGATTACGCATTGAAAATATCAACGGCCGAATCACCAATATTACTTCTTCCAAAGAAGACCCCTATTCGAACTTCAATCTGACAGCGTCTCTTCAAGGATCATCTGAATTTATATTTATCGGAAGCCTTAACCTAACTCAGAAGCCGATGTTATGGGATGTTGATGTGGAACTTAAAGACTTTGACCTGACGGCATTAAATAAGGTTTTAAAACGCAACCTGCCTCTGACTTTCACTAAGGGAAAAGTGGACCTCTACGCTGAAGCAAAAAATGATGACAAAATGATAAAGGGCTATATCAAGCCTTTTATTAGAGATGTTGATGTAGTTAAAAACGAAGAAAAATTTGTCAGCTTAAAACATTTTGGGATTGAAATATTAACCGCCATTGGCAATTTGATCCTCAGAGACTCAGATACAAAAACAGTGGCAACTTACCTGGATTTTAACTATGACGGAAAATTCAATGTAGATACTGGCCAGGGAATTTCTAAGGCCATTGAAAATGGATTTAAGCAAAAACTAAAACCTGGGATTGAAAACAAATACCACATTGAAAATTAGGAGATCTTTATGAAGCTTTTCTTTTTACCAATCGCTCTCTTTGTCTTCGTCAGTTGCTCCCGCGAAACACCGCCACCCACAACTCCTGCTCAACCTCCGACAGTCGAACAAAAAGCTGTGGGTGAGCCAAACATGCCCGCTCCTGTTGCCAATGACCCTCATGTAAAATGATTTTAGACGTACCTGCGGATGGCCGAAGTTAAGCGCGTAAGATCAAGAGGCTTTAAAAGAATTTCAGAGTAAAGCTGAGGATCAACTGTTTCTCTGACGACTTGTGGGGCCGCTGAAACCATAATAACCGGGCAATTTTTAATGGCCGCAAGTGAGCTGTGTTTTTTCATATTGAGGAAATCTTTCCCCGTCATTTTATCCATATGATAATCAAGAATAATTAAGTTGGCCGGAAAAGCTGTTAGGTTTAAATCCTCCAGCGCTGTTTTAGGATTGCCGTAAGAAAAAACTCTGAAGCCTTCCTTTTCAATTGCCCAAGTCATTACTTCTCGCAAGTCTTCATCATCATCTATGATGTAAATATTTTTCGAGCTTGGCTCTTTTCTTTCCTGTTTTAATTTCTGTTCATCTTTGGAGTGCTCGGCAAAAACAATGGCCTTCTCACAGCGTGGGATTGTGAAACTAAAGCGGGCCCCTTTGCCTACTTTGCTTTCAACTTTAATTACCCCCTCATGAGCTTCAACTATTGATTTACAAATATAGAGCCCCAGACCATTGCCCGATCCTCCGGTCCAATACTTCTCAAAGATTTTATCCAGGTTTTCTTCGGCAATTCCCGGTCCACTGTCAGTCACGGCAAAAACATTTTCGCCTTTTTCTGTTTCTTCCAGCTCAATAATAATATCCCCTCCAACCGGAGAGAACTTAAGGGCATTACTTAAAAGATTTGAAAGCACCTGGTAAATGCGGTCTTTATCAAAAGAGGCCATCATCTTTCTTTGAACAACAATTTTTTTTATTGAAAGATCTTTCTCATGAATGAGTGGTTTGTACGAATCCAGAACCTCATTGAGCACCTGGAGAGGATTGTAAAAGGCCTTACGAATAATAAAACTGTGTTCAAAATCCGTTTCAGCTGTCGGTTTATTATGTTCAAGAAGATCGCTTACCAAAACTTTAAGGCGGTCCACTGTTTTTAAAATTCTCTTGGCCTGAATTCGCAAATCTCCCATCATCTCTTCATTGGGCTCTTTATACGAAAGAAGCTCCAATAGCTGTGCATCCAGCTGAATGGCCGCTAAAGGATTTTTAATATCGTGATAAACAATCGCCAGCATCTCTTCCTTGGCCTCGAGAGCTTTTTTGGCAATCGCACGGGATTTCATTTCCTGTTCATGAATTTCAAATTCGCGAAGAGCACGCTTCACGACCGGAGTTAGGCGTTCATAACGGGACTTAATAACAAAATCTTCCACTCCCGCCTTCATCATATCGGCGACACTTTCTTCCCCTACCAATCCAGAAACAACAATAAAAGGAAGGTGTCTTGAAGTCTCACGAACAATCCCCAAAGCATTGAGCGGGCTAAAGCCAGGTATATTGTAATCTGAAATCACAAGACTCCACTTCTCGCGCCCCAAGGCTTCGCGAAGCTGTTCTTCTGTTTCGATTCTCTCTGAATAAAGATCAGTAATGCCACCTTTTTTAAGGTGATACAGCATCAGCTGATAATCCGTTTCTGAGTCTTCAATGTTAAGTAATTTGATCATGACTAAACTGGCGGCCTCTCATTAAGTAATAACCAATAAGTTCCCAGACTTTTTACCGCATCTGAAAACTCATGAAAGTCTACAGGTTTTCTCACGTAGCTGTTAGCACCTGATTCATATCCTGAAAGCAAATCACTATCCTCTCTTGAAGTTGTCAGGATGACCACCGGAACAATTTTTGTCCTAGGATTGCTCCTGATTTTTTTTAGCACTTCAAGGCCATCGATCTTTGGAAGTTTTAAATCTAAAAGAATCAATTGTGGAAGATCTTTTTCGTAGTTAGCTGCTTCTGGATTAAAAAGAACGTCCAGGGCCTCCGCCCCATCACGGGCAATTTTAATATCATTTAAAACTTTATTCTTCTTTAATGCTTTAATAGTTAAAATTTCATCTTGCTCGTTGTCCTCAATCAAAAAAATGTACGGCATCTTATTCATGAAATCTCCTGCTATAATAGCTAAATAATTATAGGCCTAATGTGAAATAAAAAGTACTACCCTTTCCTAACTCTGACTCTCCCCAGATACTACCGTTGTGACGGCGAATAATTCTGGCCACAGTGGCCAGTCCAATTCCCGAACCATCAAATTGCTCTTTAGGGTGCAGTCTTTGAAAAGGTTGAAAAAGCTTGTCGTAAAAACGCATGTCGAATCCGACTCCGTTATCCTTTACATAGTAAGTGACTTTCCCATCTTTATAAATTTGTCCAAGTTCAATAATGCTGACTTCTTTTGTACGAGAGTACTTCCACGCATTAGAAATTAAGTTCTGCAAGGCCGCTCTTAAAAGACCTGGATCAGCAGAAACGGTTTGTGGCAGGAAGTTGGTGAATTCAAATTTTCTTGTCGGCTCATTTTGTTTAAGTTCGTTAATAATATCCAGTGACACTTGTGACAACTCCACATCTTCTTTGCGAAATTCTGCACGAGTCAGACGGGACAAATTAATGAGATCGTCAATGAGAACTCCCATTCTCTGCACGCCTGAGCGAATAAAACCTAAATACTTAAGAGCTTCACCATCAAGTTTTCCAGAATACTCTTCAATGAGAATCTGGCTAAAGCCATCAATCCCTCTTAATGGTGCTCTTAAATCGTGTGACACCGAATAACTAAAAGCTTCAAGCTCTTTATTCACCAGCGTGAGCTCGTGAGTTCTGAGAGCAACTGTTTCTTCCAAGTGATCTGTCGCTTCGGCCAGTGATGAATAAGCGGCACTATAATTTCGCGACAAGCGCCTCAACTGAAGAATTGACATTACTGCAAGGGAAATCCCCAGAATAACCCCAAGGGCAATCGTCACTACAACAGCATCGCGAGAAGCCTCTTCAGCCTCTGCCCAGCGTTTATTTCTTAACCCTCTTTCTCTCTCAATAAACTCATCAAAGTTTTTCCTGATAGAATCCATGATGGCCTTGCGGGCAGTAATCATTTCATCAGGAGAAGGCTGTTTGAACTTTATACGATAGGCAATTGTCGCCTCTGCGTTTTCATTCCACCCGGTGTAGAGTGTTTTTATCTCACGGATTTCTTTTTGCTGAGTAGGATTGTCTTTAACCAGCTCGATAATTTTATCGGCCAATACAAAAAAATTCGTTTTTGCGAGCTTCCACGGCCCCAGATAGGCTTCATTGTTGGTAATGATATAGCCTCTAAAACCGGTTTCCGAATCAATGACAAGCTTAATGCTCTCAGTGGCCGTATTGATCACCTCATCAGAATGGCGAACTTTGTGATTTTCTTCCAAAACGGTATAAATCTGCTTAACAAAAAGAATGGAAAGTAAAAGTGAAAGAGCAATTGGCAGAATAGTCGCTTGAAAAAGAATTTTTTTAAATTCTCTTGGATCTACTGGATGATCCCCACGACCGGCCATTGAAGGCAGAAGCTTTTTTGGCAGCTGTTGCATAACCTTTCCCTAGAAAGAAATTAGTTCGGCTACCATATCCTATTAAATAAAGAATTAATATTTTTTTTCCAATTGAATAAGGCGTGTTCCTAAGATTTCTCTGAGAAATATTTCTACAGAAACATCTCTTCTTGAGCGACGCGAAGGTTTTTCACTCTTACTTTTTGTGGAAATTTTTATCTTTTTTTCTTTTTTAATAAGGCCAGTCCCTAGCATAACAGCAATTGTGTTCATATTTCACTCCTGAGTCTTTTGTTTAGCAATTGACAGGCCAAATTAGGACACCTGTGGGGCATATAACAAACTATTAATATCATTTAATTTATAAAAAAATGCCCTCCTCTTTTGAGGCAGTATTCCCGGGATTTTTGTCCAAAAGGTGTTATGGAAATTGGGTATCAGACTTGCTTTTCATGAGAGCATTAAGGCTTCAATGATGAGGCTCAACAATGAGGAGTTAACATGGGATCAAAGAAATTTTTTGCAGCACTTCTTTTTACTATCGCTGCAACTGCTTGTTCATCTTCAGGCAATATGGAAAATGGCAAAGCAACAAACAAGTATGAAGCACAAAAATATGGTGAGCAAAAAGCAACAACACCTGCGTCCTCTACTGATGCTTATTACGCCGTATTAGAATTCGATAAAGGGACTCAGCGTTTGAGTGAAGCTGGAAAACGAAACTTAAAAAATTTTATTCAAACTGCAAAAAAAGAAGGTAAACCAATCGATGATATCAAGATCCTTGCCTGGGCGGATAAAGAATACCCTAACGAAAAAGGAGCAAGACTTTCTGACCGCGATGTCGCTATTGCCAAAGAAAGAACTAAGTCCATCGAAAAATATCTTAAAGAAGATCTAAAAACGGATGGTGACTACGCCACTTACAACATGGCCAAACGTCCAAATAAAGTGAATGAATTCTTCAGAGGTGATGACTACAAAACAAAGAAAGTTTTTGGGCAACCGAATGCAGTTCCAGCAGGAACAGAACTGAATGCCTTTATGAAAGACAAGGCCGGAAAAGCTCTTATTATGGTAGATTACTCAGAAGTTGAGTAAAAGAAATAAAAAAGGGTGGTTTAAAACCACCCTTTTTTAAGCATTAATTAAACGGATATTTTCTTCAACCATCTCATCTAAACTCTTCACGATTTCTTTTAGCTTTTCCATATTGCGGTCTTTGGCGGCCGTTTCCAGCGAAATACCAAGAGCGCTAATTTGAGGAAAGCCAAATGTTTCACCATGTCCTTTTAATCTGTGACCGACAACTTGAGAAAACTCAAAATCATCTTTTGCAAGACTTTCCTTCAGCTGAGCAACTTCTGCTTGCCTTCTGGATAAATAGACGAGTTTTTGGTCTTTCATTATTTCCATAAATTGAATCTACACCTCTTTTATAAGTAATCAAGGTGCAAAACATTGAGTTTATGCTTAAATTTTCTTAAGCAATGTCCAAGCTTTGTTATTACAATTTTTGCTTTGCACTCTCTGCGGCTTCGGCCACTGCTTCTTTTGCCTTCTCTGCTCCTCTGGCAATTCCATTCTTCACATTGCCCCAGGTATCAGAAAAATAATCATTTAGTTTGGCCTGAATCGATTCTTTCGACTCGCCATAACGTTGCTGGATAATTCCAGTTAATGCTGTCAAATCACCTTTGGCCTGTTCTAAATCATCATCAGTGAGCTTCCCCCACATCTTTCTAATTTCGCCTTTGGCCTCCGTCCATTTTCCTTTAATGGTGTCTTCGTTCAAAACGAAGTCACGTTTTGTTTCTTTGTTTGTATCAAAATGCATAATTCCTCCCTGTGTTTTTTCCAATGATTTTCTCCATTGGGAATCAAAATAAATAGAGCAAATTGTCTGCCAAAAAATTGAATGTAAATTTGAATTGTTAAAGAAAGAAAAAATAAAAAAGGGGGTAATTATACCCCCTTTTTTTAGTTCAGTTCGTAGGATTCGATTTCTTTTAATTTTCGATAAAGTGTCTTGCGGTCAATATCAAGTTCTTTTGCTGTTTGTTCTTTAGCAAAATTATTTCTTTTAAAAATAAATTCGATATATTTCTTACAAACATCTTCCAGAGTCATCAGTGAATTGATTGAAAAAAGAGCTCCGTCAACTGAGCCTTCGTTTTTCTTTTCTTCACTTGAATGGTCTGTGCTAGGTAAATCATCGGGCTCGATATAATCCGATTGGGCCAGAACAACGGCTCTTTCAATCGCATTCTCCAGCTCGCGAACGTTTCCTTGCCATGGCAGAGTTTCAAGTTTTTTGATCGCTTCTTTTGTAAATCCTTTAATGCTTACATTGTTCATTAAGCTGAATTTTTTCAAAAAGTACTCTGACAGAGGAAGAATATCTTCTTTTCTGTCGCGAAGAGGTGGCATATAAATCGGAATAACGTTCAGACGAAAATATAAGTCTTCTCTGAATCGTCCCGCTTCCACTTCTTTCTTTAAATTCTTATGAGTCGCACAGATGATCCTTGCAGTAATATCTCTTGGTTGGTTTTCACCAATACGCTTAATTTTTCTTTCTTGTAAAACGCGCAGAAGTTTTGCCTGTAATGGAAGGGCCAGATCACCGATCTCATCCAGGAATAATGTTCCGTTATTGGCCTCTTCAAAAAGACCGATTTTACTTCCCATCGCTCCTGTGAACGCTCCTTTGGCATAACCAAAGAGCTCGGATTCCAATAAATTTTCAGGAATCGCTGAACAGTTAATCGCAATGAATGGCTGGTTTTTTCTCTCTCCCAAATCATGGACTGCACGAGCGACAACTTCCTTACCAGATCCACTTTCTCCGCTGATAATAATATTGGCCTGCGAGCTGGAAACTCTTTTTGCCAGCTCCATCGCTTGTTTAAAACCAGGGCTTCTTCCGATCACACCTTTAAGGCCGAGGAAGTCCTGTTCATTAAAAAGACTCTTCAGGTTAGTGTTCTCAGTTTGCACCTGATTTAAAAATAGAGCTCTTTGAACTGAAATTAATAATTGTGGAAAGTGCAGCGGCTTTAAAACGAAGTCATAAGCTCCGGCCTCGATGGCCTCAAGAGAGACTTCTAAACTTCCTTCCGCTGTCATCAGAATGATTGGCAGAACTAAATTAATTTTTCTAATACGCTTAATGAAATCCACTCCCGACATAACCGGAAGTTTGAAGTCCGATAGAACAACATCGACTGCTACTTTTGAACTCTCAATATCGTCCAGTGCAAGTCGTGCATCTTCGTACGTAACAACGTTGTAGCCTCTTTGTTTAAAGAACGAACAAAGCAGGTCTAAAAGGTCTTTATCATCATCGATAATCATGAGTGTTGATAGTTTTTTTGTTTTCATGGGGTATTTTTACTCTCTGGGGTTTTTAGTACCGTTCACGTGGCAAGTGTGGCATATTTCCCAATCCCTGTCAACACCTATCAGCTAAGTATATGTAATTAAATAATGCAAAGATGGCATAAGTCCTGCTTTTAATTAGTATCAGAGTCGTGAACTTCTTTAAAGGAGATAGATATGTTGCGCGCAGCCATTATTTTTTTCGTATTGGGGCTTATTGCCATGCTTTTCGGGGCCTACGGTATTGCCGGAGTTTCAATTGAGGTTGGTAAAGTTCTACTGATGGTATTCATCGTTTTGGCCATCCTAAGCTTTGTTGTTGGCCTAATCAGAGGCGGTGGTGGAAAGCACCTCCCTTAACTTTCAAACGACATTGTTTAAATAAGTTTGACGGGTCTTCAATCCTGCAAAATTGAAGGCCCTCACGCTTAAGGAAAAAATCCAAAATGCAGTCATTCTTTTTATCTCTCATTCACTGATAAGAATTTATCACTGGAAGAAAAAAGCATGGCTGCTTTTTTTTATTTTAGGACGCGGAATGCTTAAACCACTTTTTGTCTCCCTGGTCTTCGCTCTTTCACCTCAGGCCTTTTCGGCCACACCTGTTGAAGGAACCACTAGCAACGAAGAAAAAATTAACGAAGAAATAGAAAAACACGATCCTCAAAAAGAAATCGAGGAAGCTTCATCAGACGTCGTAGGAGTTAATCCAAGAGAAAAATTCTCTCTCTACCAACCAACCTACTTCATTTTTGGAAAAGACGATTTAAAACTACAATTTAGCGGTAAATACAGAGTCGCTAAATCCTACAACCTTTATCTAGGTTACACCCAGACGATGTTCTGGAACATTTACGAGAGCTCTGCTCCTTTTGGTGACATCAACTACAACCCGGAGGCTTTCTACAGGCTGACGGAAAACGATACCAAATTCTTGCGCTCTTTAGACATTGGGATGCTTCATACATCAAACGGTGAAGACGGCGATAAATCTCGCTCCATCAACCGCCTTTTCACTAAAGCAAATTTCGCTTCTCACATTGGACGAAACAACATCCTAGGAGAACTGAAACTTCAGCACATCTACAGCAAAGCTAACAACAACCGCAACATTGTCGACTACATGGGATACTGGGAACTCAAGATGATTATCACCCACATCCTGACTGTTGGAAAAGGACGCCTGGACCTGGAGTACAGAGTGTTTGCTGGGAAAAAAATCATCAACTTTAGCAGAGGTGGACGCGAACTTGGACTCATCTACCACTTCGGAAGCCCCAACTTTAATCCTTCAATCTATTTTCAATACTTCAGTGGGTACGCAGAGAACCTGCTAGCTTACGACAAGAAACAAAGCAATGCCCGTCTTGGACTAATGCTTTTCTTTTAGTTTGTTCGTCAAAAATAAAAAGGCCACCCGAAGGTGGCCTGTTTTTAAATCGTAAGTTGGCAGTAATTATTTTGACTGCACGTTTAGAATCTTAGCTTGAGCTGCATTCAGGAATTGTCCTTTGAATACTGGAGAATTCGAGATGTCAGTTACACCAAGAGTAAGCTTTCTTTCGTTCTTAGAGTCAACTAGAGAGATAATCCCTTTAGAAGAATCTAGAGATACTTTTGAGAAAGAGATAAGTGCGTTTTGATTAACAAGTGCACCTTCATAAGTCGATCTATCGTCAGCTCTCTTCCCGATAACAAGAGTCATGTCGTATCCACCAACGTTTACAGCATGCTTACCAACAAGTTGGTCGATTGAAAGACCTTCAACGTTAGCTTGTCCGTATACAGAGATATTTGACTGAGCAAGAGTTCCTGTGAAAGTTGATTTTCCATAACGAGCTGTTGCGAAGTATCCTTTTACAGTTTTTGTTTCTCTATCTAGTTCCATTTTGAAGAATGGAGACTGGATTTCCTGGTTGTTGTCATTGTTGTAAACATCTTCGTTAGAGAAGAATGTGTTTCCAAGAAGACCTGCTTGTTTGAAAGAAACTTTAATGATTCTTGATTGAGAAGCAACAAAGTTAACAACTAGAGCGTCACGGTCGTTAGACTCCATAACGATTACGTTGTCGATTCTTAGGTTTTTCGCCATTTCTGCGTTGTCGAAAGTTACTTTATAAACACCTTCGTGTCCTGGACGCAATTTCATCGCAGCAAGAGTCATATCGCGAACGATAGCAACACCAGCTTGGTATAAGTAGTATTCATCTTTAATCGCACGAGAGTAATCCTTTGCGAATTCAGCGAATTTTACCATTTCATCCATTTCCGCAACAGTCTTAGCTGTTTGAGCTTTCGCTGAAAGAGTCATAAGAAGATTGTAACGTCCTGACTGAACTGCTTGTGCCTTATAAAGAGTAATGTATAGGCTTGAGTCGATTGGAGAGATCTTTACGTAACGAACTGATACGTCTCCAAGGAAGATCTTAAGGTCACGACATGACCACTCAGAACAACCATCAAGTTTTTCGTAGATTGGAACTAGAACTTGTAGTTCAGTGTAAAGGTTCTTGATAACTGCTTCAGTTTCATTCTTATTAACAAGGTCTTTTAGGTAGTAAACAAACTCACCTCTTGCATCAAGACTTACCGTCTTAAGGACTTCAGTGATTTCGCTGTTACATAGAAGAACGCCTTGCTCAGCTAAGCACGCTTCTACCATTTTTACAGCTGGTTCAAGTTTCGCGTTTAGAGCGAAAGCCGGGACCGATGCAACTAGTGCCAGGATCAAAAGTAGTTTTTTCATATTATTAACCTCAGTTTATTTTAAAGCTTAAATTTAACGTTAAATTGGTGTCCGTTATTCAATGTCACGATAGCAACTCCTGACACAACTGAAGGTGAATTCTCTCCAGTTTGAAGTGTTACAGCGAAGTTGCTGTTCTCATTGTCATTTGATCTGTTCGGGAAGCTTCTGCCATTGAAGATGTAATCAACTTCAGCAACAGCGTCTTTTTTGTCAGTATCAAGTGATAATGTGAATGAAGTGTAACCATCTTTCTTCACGATTCTGAAGTCAGACTCTTCAAGTCTATAAAGAGGGTTTGTCTCAATTAGGGACTGAACTGATTTATTAGAAGCTAATTTTGGGTTAGCTGTAAAATCGTAGTTCGAAGCTGTTGCGAAGTCTTCATATGAAGACCATGCAGAGTAATGGGCCACTACTTTACTTCTGTAGTCACGAATCGCTCCAAGAGCTGTTTCAATAACAGCGTCTTCGCTCATCTGTCCCATTTGGTTTGCTTCATAAGAATCAGCAAACATTTGAAGTGACTCTTCAGAGATTGAACCGTAGTTAGCAGAGATATCAAGAGAAGAGTCTAATTTTTGTAGTTGAAGTAGAACGTTTGTCTTTACTTCTTCACCAACAGATTCTTTTCTTAGCTCAGCAATATTCTCTTCGTTCTTTGCTTCCTGAACTCTTCTCTTATAAGAGAAGTTCAGACCTGAGAATGAAAGGATCGACCACTTAACAGACTTAACGTTTGCCTGAGAAGCTCTTTCCATGTTGATCGCCATTTTATGCTTATCACTGTTTAAAAGTGCGTAGCTTTGTAGGCTTCTTTGATCAAGGTCTGAAGTTAGCCCTTTGTTAAGTCTAGCTTCTACTTGAGCAAGTTCGTACTTGTTAGCGTCAGTTGTAGAGATCAGTGTTCTGATCGCTGCAAGCTCAGAAGTGTACATGCTGTAGATGTCCACTCTTTCCATGTTTAAACGAAGGATCCATTTCTTAAGGTCAGCGATTCTATCAGCTGAGAACTTTCTTTCGATCCATCTTTCTTGTTGGTAGCTCAGGATCTGAACTTCAAGATCGATTGTCTTAAGGATAACTTCGTGAGTAAGAATATCGTAGTAAAGGTGAGCAAGCTCGTTGTTAAGAACATCGCGCGCATCATATAGGTTATAAAGAGCGGCCTTTTCAAGGTATTTGTTCTTAGAAACGTTGTAGATCTTAGTTGGGATAGAAAGAACGGCTTCAACAGCAATTGGGGCCCAGAAATAACTCAGACCCATTGCCATCCCCAGAAGGTGACCAGTTGTAATTGGGTTGAATTGAGCTCTTGCTACTGAAACGTTTCTTTTAGCGATAATATAGTTCTCGAAAGCGATATCAACGTCAGTGTTTCTGTCGTTAGCGATTTTCTTCATTTCGCTGATCGACTTTCTTCCTTCCGTAACTTTTAACATTGCTTCAAGATTATCTCTGACATTTGGAAGCGGGTTTACGACGGCGGCGTTAGCCACACTCATCGATAAAACCAGCGCTGCTGCAATTAGTTTTTTCATATAAGTATTTCCTTTTACCTAGCCGTTATTATGAACGAGGGATCTCGTTAGTGATCATGTTTGCACCAATCAGACGCTTAAGCTTGATGTACTTAAGTTCTAGCTCGTACTTAAGTTTTGAAGCTTCTCTCTCTGCGTACATAACGTTTAGTTCCGCTTTTTTAGTCGCGATGAAAGAGTTTAAAAGGTCAGTTTGTGCTGCCTGAGCTTGAGCGTACTCTTCTCTGGCCATGTCTAATAACTGTGCTTGGTAAGCGATTTTTTGTTTTTGAGATTCGATTTGTGAGTATTGAGCTACTACTTGGTTTTTGATTTCGTAGATAGCTTTTTTCTTCATAAGTTCGATTTTGTTAACTTCGTGCTTAGCGATTGAAACTCTTGAGAAGTAATCAAATCCAACTCCACCCCATGAGATCCAAGAAAGAGCTACACCTTTCTTTTGCTTGTTAGCCGCTGAGATCATCCAGTCGAATTGTTCAACTTCTTTAGAGTTGTTAACTGCGATTTTTGTTGCTTCTTCAGCAGTAGCTGGGAAATCAAGACCTTCGTTATAGAATTCCAGTTGGTCGATTCCAAGAGCTTCTTGGTTGTCTTTTACTTGAAGGATTAACTTAAGAGCGAACTCTTCAGTTTTAACAAGTTCGTTTCCGTTTACTGTTTGAGTCTTTGAAGAAACTACGTTTCTTTGAGTTCTGTAGTACTCAGAGAAGTCGATCGCACCAAGATCGTAAGCTTCTTGTGAACGAGCTGCGATTTCGTTTGTGATCGCTTGTTCTTTCTTGAAAGATTCAAGCATTTCATTGTGGTATTGGAAAAGGAACATTGTGTTTTCTAGATCTTCAAGAAGGTTTTTTTGAACGATTCTTCTGTTAACGTTAGCTGCTTGAGCTAAGTCTTTTTGAGCTGCTGCTTCGAAAAATCTTGATGGTTCTGGTACTAGTGTACGAAGAATTGCATATTGGTAATCGTAGATAAGCATATCTACTGAAAGAGTTGGAAGAAGTTGAAGTGACTTCGTTCTTGCCTGGCTTTTTACTAATACGTACTGCTCGTACGCAATTGAAACTTTAATGTTTTCATTAACAACTTGTTCTTTCGCTGTTTGAAGAGAGTATTGCTCTCCAGCGAACGATTGGGCAGCAAATAGCCCAAGCAGGACCACAAAACCGATAATCTTTTTCATACACACATCTCCAAATTTTATTAACTATGTTTAGCACGTTTATTTAGGAATCCTTCCAACACTTTAATCACACTGTATTTTTTACTCTGTCTTCTCATCCCACCAAAGACCGATATTCTTTCCAAGGCCAATGAGGAGACCTTTCTGAACATCAAACTCCGCGAAAGTTTGATGCCAACGAAGGTCTAACAAACTTTCTTTGTTTATCCAAGAGTAGTGAGAAAATTGAGGGACTAGTTCATCTTTTGAAGTACTTATCTCGCTTTTCAAAAGACTACCGCCCATACACGAATAATCTCCATAACTTGGACTAAATCTAAAACTAAAGATATCCTCAGTTTTAGTCTGAATTTGGCAAAATTCATTCTCTGGAAGTAAATCTTTAGGCAGTCTAAAACTCTTTGGTTCCCCAAGCACACTGCCAAGAGTTCGCAGAGTACCAGTTTCATCTGAAGAAAAATAAGCTCCAAGTGAAGTTAAAAATTTCACTTCAGAATTTGCGGGTCCAGGAAGTTCGACGAGCTTCTTACCCCACTCAATAAGCTTTGTCTTGGGATTTTGATCCCAAACACCGCCTGTCCCATCAATAAAATAGACTGTATCCCCTGAGATTTTCGTTCCCAGCAAAAGATTGTTCATTTTTTGAACTTGGAACTGTGAAAACAAATCCCAAGAAACAGCATAGACTTGAGGGAATTCGTCGTTGAACTTAGTCTGGATCAAGGCTTTTCTTAATCGAACATCTGACCACAGAAGTGATGAGCGCTCATCGATTGAAGGAGCGATTCTCGTCCACGATTTCTTCTCCAAATTCACCAATACAGAGTAGTAAATATCCTGATCGCGATCTCTGTATTCAAGAACTGCTTCAGGGTAATTGTAAGAAGAAATGCTCACCAGGTTCATATCGTAAAAACTTGAACTCGATGGAACTGTGATATCGATATTTAAAGTGCGATCCAGATCGATAAAACTCATCGTGTTTTTATCTAAGGCTGTCGTCACTAGAGTTCCTAATTGGTGTCCAGCACCCTGGTACTCTTTAATAAACTCAATGCGATCGTCATTAATTCTGAAAATGATTTGTCCGTTTGAAAGCGGCTTTAAAAAAATTGTATAACCATTGTCTTCCTGAACATACAATTGTCTCTGCATTTCTAAACTTAGAATGTTATCTGGATCAGCGATCTGTACCCAGCTTAAATTTTCCAGATTCAGACGGAAAATGATACCTTTGGCATCATTGATTTTATAAACCACACCAACATCAGTCAGGATAATTCTCGATTCTCTACTCGCTTCAAACAGGATTTTTCCAGTCTTTAAGTCCATTAGCTTTGTGGTATCTAACAGGGCCAGTGAGTTTTTTGAAATTTTGATCGTATCAAAATAAGGCAAGGCCCTTGCTCTGATATTTTGAGGTAACTCTCCCCAGCGACGGGCGATTGAAGCTCTTGGATCAGAGTGAAAAAATGGAATTAACTTAAACCATGACTCCAGCGATTTCGTTTCACCATTAAAAACCATTGCTTTTTGAGCTTTTGAAGAAAAGAAATTCTGACAGGCCTTTGGTTCAATCAAAGTACAGTAAGTCGTAATTTGAGTATAGAGCTGATTTAGTTCAGCATCGATATGGTATGTGCTTAGGCCTACCCATAAATTTGTCTTTGGATAACAGTCTTTGCTGCATGGATTTTCCGGGCGGCTGATAACGGCTTCTCTCTCATTTAAAAGTTTTTCCGAAGAGGCCATCCATTTAGTCATTAATTCATCTGCATTGAGTCCCCATCTTCTTAGAGGAGTATCGCTGCCGTTACTGGAATAAAGACCGTTTTCCATAATAAAGCGCAAGCTTGAAAGTTTTAAAGGAACTCCTTCAACAATCAAAGTAGCGTTTCTTAATCCGGCAATCCACTGGTCATTAAGACCCGGAGATAGATTTTCAAATTCCTTCACCAGCATATCAATGTCATGGAATTTTTTTAACAGCTTCGAATCGCGGCTAGGAGTTCCCCAGTCATCATCGCCTTGTGTCCCGGGACGACAGTCATTTCTCTTACAGTACTCATAACCTTTAGTGACAACCTGGATGCGTTGATCTGCATAATTAAGAATGTCTTTTACTGCGAGGTCCACCAGCTTTAATGGGTCATAACTTCCCTTGACTCGCGAAAGAACAAATTGAATGAAGGCCGGGAAATCAGCTTTGAGATCGTCGCTGAACTGCTCTTCCGAATAAGTCGGGCGGGCATCTTTTTTCTGCAAAACCCATGATGAGTTCACAACTACCGGCCATCTGAAGGCCAGGATTTCTTTATTGCCCTTAAAAGGCCAGTCTTGATCTAAAAAAACTTCTTTGGTTAAAACGCGAAGAGCTCGAGGACTTGTTGAGGCCAGAGTATAAAGAGGAAGTTCTGTGACTTCTTCGTAATGAGTTTCAGTAATGATCTTAGCGTGACCTGAACCATTGTTTTGAGTGATGATAAAAGTTCCGGCAACCAATCCTTCTTTATCAAGCCTGACCGGGAAACCATCATTAATGACCGTTCTAGTGCTCGTTAGGTTCATGATATAATCAAGTGCGGCCATGAAAAGTTCGTCATCATACCAGTTGGCCGCTGTATCGTACTTTCTCCACTCTTTTTTCATTGAGAAGTGACCAAATAACCCACCGGTGTCGGCAACAGTGTTAGCGACTGGAAGATAGTTCATGCGGGCAAAAATCCAGCGCAGGCCGACTAAAGCATCAGCACAGTCTGTTTGAATTTTATATTTTTTAAAAAACTCTGGTGTCACTTCATTTTGCAGCCACTCAGAGTATTTCTTTTCCCAATCATCGTTCCATTGGTTTTTAGCCAGCCAGATGTATTCATTTTTCTTTCCGCCAAAAAGCTTATTTTGTTCCTTCTCCAGTTTTGCCTGGATTGGCCACGCGACCAGTTTCTCTGTTGGTTTATAGGCGGGAAAGTTCTTTAAAACATAAGCTTCAATCTCAGCTTTTTTCTTAAAAGAGTAAGAGCCGATTAAAGTCTGAAACTCTCCTTTTTCCTGGTAAAAATGATTTAACTTTAAGGCCTCATCAGTTCTTTCAATCGAAAGATAATTTCGGCTTGTCAATTGAGAGCGCGTCCACAATTCAGTGGCTTGAGCTAAATTTAAGAATAGAGACACAATCCCCAGTGCCTTCATTGAGCGGATAAAAGCAGTCACGTACAACCCCATTAGTATCTATATATGTTGAGCTGTCGTGTTGTAGGATGCAATTGACAGATAAGCCACGGACTCTGTAATAATTACCCAGTCCGGTTGCATGAAACTTCTTTGGAATATAATGGCGCCATGAAAACACAACTTTTTGCTTTTACACTCTTTTTTGGTCTTTCTCTGTCGAACTCACACGCAGGGATTAATCCTTTTAACAAAACTCTGTGGATCGGAATCGAACCAAAAGTTTTAGAGACAATAACTGAAAGCAGGCTTCGCGTTTTTGAATTCAAAGACGTCGTTAAAGGCGAAAAAGAAACATACTTCAAAATCAAAGAATCTGAATTAGATAAAATTTCCCACTTCATTCATCACAACTTTAAAAGATGTGGTGGATACCGCGTGCTTCATGGTGAACCAAAAGACCAGAAAAAGAAAAGCACCGACTACATGTACTTATTCAACAAGAGCTTCGGCTGGTACGATTTCCAAACATCTCTTGAACCTGACTACTCAATCAATCAAGAGTCTCAAGTTCTTTCATGGCTCCCGGAAGTGTCTGTGGATTACATGAATGGAATCGTCACTCACTTATCCTCTTATAAGAATCGCTACTACAAATCACCTGAAGGTGAAGCCGCTTTAAAGTGGATTGGTGCTGAATGGTCAAAACTTACCGAAGGCAGAACTGACGCTAAAGTTGAATACTACAAATACCAAAACCACAACCAGCCAACAGTTATCTTAACGATTGAAGGAAGTGATCCTGAACTCAAAGACCAGATCATTATCCTTGGTGGTCATGGTGATTCAATTAACACTGATAATGAAGGTGTGGATTCTCACGCGCCAGGAGCTGACGACAATGCTGCCGGTATCGCCGTTATCAGCGATATCATCAGAGTCATGGTTAAAAAGAGCTATCAACCAAAACACACGATTCAGTTTATCGCTTACGCCGCTGAAGAAGTGGGAATCCAGGGTTCATATGAACTGGCGCGCGTTTACCGCGAAAACAAAAAGAAAGTTCTAGGTGTCTTCCAATTTGATGGCGTTAACTACAACATCAAAAAGACCTATGACATGGCACTAATCAGTGATAGTACAAATGAAGAGCAAAACATGTTTGTTGCTTCTCTTATCGATAAATACGTTAAGGTGAGATGGACATGGGAGCAATGCGGATACGGATGCTCTGACCACGCGGCCTGGAACTATGAAGGCTACCGTGCAAGCTTTCCGGTAGAGGCCATCAATGCCGAACAAAGCCCTTACATCCACACAGCAAACGACACGTTTGAGAAGTCGAATAACACGACTGAGCACGCGAGTATGTTTACAAAGTTGGGAATGGCCTATCTTATTGAATTAGACCAATAGCCATTTGCAGGACATCATCTGCAGGACTTAATCTGTCCTGAATTTTGACCATATCTGGTTTTACCCCCTGTCCTTCGTACAGGCTTCCATCTTTTTGCCAAACAACACAAGTAGGAAGGTTGATGGAAAATGGTGTTCCTTTAATAGGAAAAGGGACCGGGTCTCCTGCTCCACCGTGAGTTGTTTCTCCAATCACGACAGTGCGCTTTTCCTGCTTTAAAGCAGAGGCAATGCCTTCACATGAAGAAAAGCAGCCGGCAGAGATCATCGTGACGGCACGGTTATTAAAGAAGGTTTGAGAAGGTCTTCTGCTTAAGTCAGCGTACTGGAATTCTACCGGTGACCACAGGCCCAGCTTAAACGGCCAGATCTTTTCAATCCACTTCATCGTTCCAGGGTGAGTCTTTCTTAGGTATTGGTACTTATAAACGAAGATTGATTTTTCAAAAAAGGTATTCAGGACATACTCAACTTCATAATCCCCACCGCCACCGTTTTCACGAAGGTCGATAATAAACTTATCAGTAGGCTTGGCCCCGGCGATGGCAGCATCGAATTGCTTTTTAAAATTTTCAAAAATTTGATTGCGATCCCCTGGAGCTGTCGGGTCATCGCACCACAGGCTCAGCACGTTGAGTTTAAAAAGGTCGTCTCTTAATCTTTCTGAACTCACACACACTGGAGTTTTATTCTCTTTTTTAGTCCATTGAAGTTTTGTGTTGATGGCCTGGCCCTTGATAGGAATCAGTCTCACCGTGATATCTTCTTCTTTAGGATTTTCTCTTAAAAGCTCTACAACTCTATAATCTCTCCCCCATTTAGAAGAGGCCGCGACTGTGTCTTTTTTTTCTTCAATATAAAAAGAAAGTGGTTTGTTGTTTACTTCGGCCAGAGCGTATTTTCCTGCAGGAACTGCCGGGATACAACTTTCACATGAAGAAACAATAAAAGACCCAGGATAAAACTTTAGTCCACTTTGGTAACGCACATTTTTTTCTGCGCGAGAGTCATACAGCACAACGTGACCATCGCCGATTTTGTGCAGTTTATGATTAATGGTCTCTAAGTTTTCATCAGTAAATGAATTCTTTTCTAGATAATCTGAGAGCTCTTTAATCGCCTGTCTTTTGGTTGTTTCACCGTTAACATAGAGATTAGCGTATTTGGTTTCCAGGTCTTTAATCAGCACCTCTCCCGGCTTGGGTGAGCATGCTGATAAAAAGATTGATAAGAATGAAATAAGGTGAATTTTATTGCGGGCGTGGTCCATAAAGCATCGCACTTCCAAAGAATGTGTAGAACAGTTGAGTTCTATCGTTTGGATCTATGGTAGCCGATCTTGCGTTAGATTGAAATGCAGGAATTGTATTCTTCTTCCAGACAGCTCCGCCATTAGTTGTGTAATATAGACCGCCATTCCCCCACGAACCATCGATAGTGTGAAGTCCGTTGACGTAAACGTTGCTTGGGTTTTCCTGATCAAGCGTGATGCTTAAAGGGTGCGTGAACTGGGATTGCCTCGTCCATGTGCCTCCTCTATTCGTACTTTTCCAAATCCCAGTGGCCAGCCAGTTTGAGTTGTTCTCGTAATCGACTAACCAAAGAGTGCTTCTATCGCTTCCAGGTGAGAAGTCCACAGCAAAAGATGTTGGATAATACCAAAGTCTCGTGTTGGCATCGACTCCAGAAGGCCTCGTCACCGTCGTTCTTAAAAGAGTCCACGAAGACCCTCCAGGTGCCAGGTAATAAATCCCTGTGCTCGATGAATTAGAAAATGTCGGAGCGTCTCCCGTTAATAAGGCATACACACCACCGTTGTCCGGGTCGATTTCGATTTGCGGGATGATCTTTGTCCCGGCAGGCAGACCAGTATTAAACAGGGACCAAGTCGATCCACCATCTAAACTTCTGGCAATCCCCGTTCCGTGAAGGCCACCGTAAAGGGCGTTTGAATTATCATCGTAAGCGACAGTTAAAAACTGGCGGTTATAAGTCGAGTTATTTGGCGTCAGCCTCGTCCACGTCTGGCCACGGTTAGAAGATTTATAAATCCCACCTTCATCCCCTGAAGCCGCATTAGCATGCCACTCCATCGGATAATCGTGCTGTGAACCCGAAGCTGCGTACACGACCTGGTCGTTGTTTGAGTCAAAAGCGTAATCGTAGTTACTATTGTAAGCAACCTTGGAAATCCTAAAACTCTTTCCTCCATCTTCCGTTACCATTCCTCCCATATCCGCCATCGCAGCATAACCAACCAATGGGTTTGTTGGGTGAAATTTAAAACGGTAAACAGATGTCACTTCAAGACCTGTTGATTTCCATTTCTTTCCTTTTGCTCTTGATCCCGTGTCTGCATACTTTGTGAAAGGTGCATTCCAGAAATCACCGCCATTTTTAGACGTGTGCAAGAAATAGTATCCAGTACCACCAATCGTTGCCGGTGATCGCAAGTGCATATCAAAACTTTCGTATCCACTGTCGTCCCAGCCAACATCTAAAGCAGCAGCACTGTATTCGAGTTTATCCTGACCCCAGGCCGCATAAGGAACAACGTCCCAGTTGTATTGATTAAGTTTTAATCCCCAACTTGCTCCAGAGTCTGTACTCTTCCAGACTTTTGTACCGTACTGACGAATCCATGCGGTTGATCCAGTGACAACAATGAACTTTGAATTGTTTTCGGCCATCTTAATATGATCGCCGCCTTCTTTGTTTGTTCTGGTAAAAGATAAATTCTCATTACCAACCCACACATAACCGCAATGAGCATAGTGAGCGTTCATGCTTGTTGCTCCCCAGTCATTAGTAAAGCTTGAAACTGATGAACAAGCATTCGCTCCATCGTTATCAATGTAAGCAAAAGTAATCTTTGAATCATCTCGGCCGGCCGTAAAGGCCCTGATTTGTAATCCACCAGAAGGTTGGTACACACGAGAGAAACTTGATCCCTGATTGGTTGATTTCCAGATACCAGTTGGAGTCGCGTGATAGATGATATGACCGTCTTTATGATAGTCGATATATGTTCCACGGGCCTCTCCAGAAATTCCAGAAAGCTTTGCCCATGTTAATCCGTTGTCGCGGCTTTGCCATAGACCTGATGTCGTTCCGGCATACATATAGTTGGCGTCGTAGCTGTTGGCTCTCCAGTATTTAATTTTTTCTCCACTCGCCAGAGCAAATGAAGAGATGCGACTCCAATGTTCACCGGCATCGTCACTTCTAACCGGGTTTCTTCCTGCTGGGGCGTGGAAAACAACTTCCGGGTCGGCAGAAAATCCAACACCAACGGCACTTGTTAAATCTGAAGAGTAAGTTGTTTGGTTGTGATTAATAGGAATCCAGGTTTGGCCTCTATTGATACTTCTAAAGAGTGTCCCCATATCAGTTCCAACGAACCAAAGAGAACTATAAGGAGAGATAGAAAAACCACTCATCGCTCCACCACCGCCGATACCGCGTGGTTCATAGATGTGAGTGTTAGGGTCATCTGGGAATTGGTATTCTGAGATTGTTTTAAAAATATATCCAGATGTACCGACGTGTTCTTCAATCACGCCGCCTCCACTTCCAGCACCACCATCAGTGGTTGTACCAGAATCGCTTCCTCCGTTTCCAGAGTCACTTGGCTTACAAGCAAAAAGAGAAAATGTTGCGAGAATTAAAATAAGCAATAATTGCTTTCGTTGAAAGTACTTCATGAACTTCTCCGATTAATTTGCAGGTTAATAACGAGAGCTATGATGATCGTTAGTCTATTCTAAAAGAAAAGAGGGCCTACCTATGAGCATCATAAAAAGCTGGCAGATTCTGCCTACATAGAGCATTTATTTAACAGAGTCAGAATGACTCCAAAGTGACAATTTTTTGAGGCACAAAAAGAAAAGCCTCTCGAGAGAGAGGCTTTTTCAAGTTCATTTAAAATGTCTGTATTTACTTAAAAGACGAATTAATTTTGTTATTTTAAAAACTTCATAAAAGAGAGCATTTTAATCGCTGTGTAGTAGCTGATTAAAATGTTAAACACTACCGAGTGTCTTTGATCGATGTAGTAAATATCGTATTGGATTTTTTCACTAGCAGTTGCATCGTATGGAAGACAAATTTGAGCAAGACCAGTAATTCCTGGCTTTACTTCACGACGACGAGTGTATTTTACAATTTCTTTCTCGTACACTTCTACGAATTCCGGTCTTTCTGGACGAGGTCCAACAAAAGACATCTCACCTTTTAAAACGTTTAACAGTTGTGGTAGCTCATCAAGGTGACTAGCGCGAAGAAAATTTCCAAGTTTTGTAATACGCGGGTCATTTTTTGAAGCAAGAACAGCACCTGTCTTTGCTTCAGCGTTTTCAATCATCGTGCGGAACTTATGAATTGAAAAATTCTTTCCATCTTTTCCAACTCTCGTTTGCGAATAAAGAATTTTTCCTGGCATACTGATTTTGATAGCAACTGCGACCAAAAGCATGATTGGCGAAAAAAGAACAAGAAGAAAAACAGCGAAGGCCGCTTCAAAAACGGTTACCGCTCTCTCGCCCATCGTAAGATTCTTGAAAAGAAAACTGTCTGTATAAAAAAAGCTTCTCATATCGAATTTCTCGATATCCAACGAACCATTGCTCGATACAGCTAAATTACTCATAGCTCTCACTCCAATCTAGGGACAGATTTTTTTATGGCTGAATTATTACCATAATCGTTTTCTAAGTGGCCAAATTATTGGGCCACCTAGTAATAATTACTGGGGGAAAAAGCAAGTTAAGTACCATGTGAATAACTATTGAGAGCGCAGTGCAGTCAAATGAGGTTATAGGAGCTTAGTAATTTTAGGCAAAGGAGAGCTTTAGGGCACTATTGAAAGAATGCCCCATATACCAACAAGAATACGGATTTTTTTCTTATAACAAGATCGTGTCAAGGATACAAAGAGCGTCGAGACTCCATAAATTAGCGAATGTTAATACTGCTAAGTTCGAATATCTCGCGCTTGTGCGCAGCTTCGATTTCATTGCATACATGTTATCTAGTAGTGGCAGAACCATGGCCGATTTAAATCTGTCCAACAGCGCAGACTTCCCTACTGCTTTTGGAGTAATCCCCATTCGTCTCATACGGTTATTTACCATCATGGCCTTGCTCCAGCCCAGAGTTTCTTCTGTGTGATAAAAGACCGAGATCGTAATGGAAATATCGTCCATTCCATTTTTCACGTAGTGACCTGATGTGTATGGGATGTGAACAGCTTCACCGCTCTTGAAATTGAACTTGTGGGCGTGCTTATCCTTCTCTTCATTCCATTCTGGATATGCTGGCTTATTGTCGATATAAGACTCAAGCTCTTTTGAACTGATAACTTCTTCCACACGCGGAGGAAAAACTGCAAGCTCCTTACTTCCACGAATTTGCATAATGAAGTTTGAATAGCGGTCAAAGTGAAAAGGAGTAATTGATCCTGGAGAAGCGATAAAGAGCCAAAGCATTGGCTCAAGTGGCTTTGTTCCTGTTCCATTCTTTTTCATGAACTCGCCGACATCGTGACAAATACCTTCAAAGATATCTTTGAATGAAGGATCAAGTTCTGGATTTCTAACAGCGATATAAGCGTTTCCAGTGCGGATCGTTTCAATAACTTCGTGAAGATCAAAACCTTTTTTTCCATCAACTAGAACTTGTTCAAAGTCTTTATTTAAATCATTAAGACCTTTAGAGAACATGACTTTCTCTTCTGGCATTGTGGTAATGACTCTTGAGAGGTTTTCAAAAGAAAGTGAAGGATGATTAGCAAGATTATGAGAAAAACCAAAAGGTTTACGGTCTAAATTTTTAGGATTGATCTCGCCTTGAAGACACTTTAAGTTTTTCATTCGTCACCCATATTAAGTTGTACTCAATATTTATAAACTAAATAAGGGTGGGGTTCTATAAACCGTGTAAAAGTTTACCTTATGAAATACCTGCAACTTCGATGATTTATGTCAGCATAAAGAGGATCAGGATCTTTTTTACAACCACAAAGGCCCCATTCATAGCGGGGAAGAAGCCTGCCTTTAGCCTGTCTTTTAAGGGAGTTTCACCTACCACGTTGGGTTTAACGCCAAAGCGTCTCAGGCGGTTGTTAAACTTCATGGCATCACTCCAGCGCTTAGTTTCCTTAGAGTGAAAGAAAATCGACATCGTTATCGAGATGTCCTCCGGCCCGTTTTTCACGTAGTGCCCGGATACAAAAGGGATATGCACGGCTTCGCCGGCCTTGAAATTAAACTTATGAGCATGTTTATCCAGCTCCTCTCTCCATGGAGGTAGGTCTGAGGCCCAATCGATATAGGACTCAGTATCCTTTGCACTAATAATCTCCTCGACTCTTGGAGGAAAAACGGCCAGCTCTTTACTCCCTCTAATTTGGAAGATGAAGTTTGAAGAGCGGTCAAAGTGAAAAGGTGTGACGGCATTAGGTGAAGCGATAAACAACCACACCATTGGCTCCAGGGCCTTTGTCCCAGTTTTATTGAGTTTTAAAAGCTCGCCAATATCTTCTAAAAGATCTTCATAAAGTCCTCTAAAAGCATGGTGCATTTCCAGGTTTCTGGCAGCGATATACCCATTTCCAGTGCGGATGGTTTCAATCATCTCATTTAAGTTTAACTTTTTTGTATCGTGGTTCAGGGCATCGTCGAAGTTAACATTCAGGTCGTTTAGACCTTTTGAAAACATGACTTTTTCTTTGGGGAGTTCTTGCAGGATGAGTGAGAGACTCTCAATGCTAAGGGCGGGGTGATTACTCATGGTGTGATGGAAACCAAAGGGTTTTCGATCAAGTTTAGAATTCTCAAAATCGCCTTTTAAACACTTTAATGTCTTCACAGTTTGCCCTATTTTTTGAGGAATACATTTTTTAAATGCTCGTTCAACTTAGTCTCAAACTCTCTGAAATTGATTTTCTTGTTACTCATAAACGTCGTCGATGAGTAAAAATAATTCTCACGTCTAAGAGAGTCCATCCATGTCTTGGCCGAGTTCAGGGCTTCTCGGTTTCCGATTCCGGATGTAACAGCGTTTTCCAACAGCTTTAACTTTTTATATGCGTGAAGCCCTTCACTTGCCAGCTCAAACCGAAGAGAGTGTAAAAGTTTTCCATCTCTCGTCGGAAAAAACATAACCACATCAGACTCACGTCCGTCAAAATCATAATAAGGATAATTATTAAAAGCGCTTGAATGCCATTCAAGATACTGTGAAAGCCCATTAGTTCGGGCCACGTACAATCCTAGCCCAAATGAAAAACGTGGGTCGTCAAGATTCCCGGCCGAAGCGTTGTAAAACCCCCAACGTAGATTGTTATCTTTCAATCGAGAGATATCACCTTTTGAAAGGCTTGAGTAAAAACCATAAGTGAAGTAGCCGTTAAGTTTTGCCGAGTCTCCTCCGTGGAAAGACCCAAATCCTCCTAAGGTCATAAACGGTAAGTACTTCTGAAATTTTTTAGCGAGTTCAATATCAGAAGCTGTTTTATCCGAGTACCCACCGGCCTCATCACTGAATGTATGGACGATTTTTGGCCAGTCTTTTTTAGAAAGGAGTGGTTTTAATGTATCAGCAGCTCTCTTATAGAACTCCTCCTCTGACATATTTCCCGGCTTCTTATTCAAGTCCAGATAGGCCTGGGGGAATTGTCCGCCATAGGAATAAACAGTTTGGATTCCCCATTTGAGAGCTTCTTTAAACAGATCGTTCAACTCACTTGTATCTTCCGGAAGACCCGTAAAGGTCGTAAACCCCGCCTCGCCTAGTTTTGAAAGGGCCATGTAGCGGTACTTTTTTCTAAGATCGTTATAACCATTTTTTGGGAAATAGCTGTACGGTAGAGGGTCTAATCCAAAAAATCCCACAGGAAAATCGACCTTCGGCAGAGTGTAATTAAGAACTGTGATCTCTGTAGGAAAAGAGATTTTTTCACTTCCTCTATGAAGAACAACCTCGCCTTTAAAAACACCTTGAGGAGTTTTTTCTCCAATCTTGGTCTGGAGCCATAAGTATTTGTTCTGTGATTTTTTAACGACAACAGAAACATCTTTAAGAGGTTTTAAATATTTCCCGGTCAATAAATATGTTTCATGATTGATGTCCGGTGATGTGTACTGAAAAACGAGTTCGCTTACATTCAAGTCACCTTTTGCAATTTTTTCGCCTTTTTCATTGGTAAAATCACCAAAACTCCAGCTAATTTTTTCATCGCTAGATGCTGAAGCCGTCAATTGAATCAATTGATACGGAGTATCTCCAATTCCCCCTTGGAATGAAAGAGTTGTGCCCGAAGCTTTTTTAGCTGAAGTAGGATTTAAATAAAGATCTGGCTCAACCAGAACTGCACTAAACTTTTGCGAAGGATTTGTTTTATCTTTTGAGATCGCGCGAGACATCCAGTCAAATTCTAACTTGTTTCTTTTTTCCAGAGCTATTTTATAGGCCTGAGCTTGCGCCTCTGCACTCTTACTCCAAAGAACCAGCGAGTTTAAACTGATTCCCGTCGCATCTCCATCAAACTCCAGGTCGAGATAGCCGTTTGAGACGTCGACTGTTTTGTCGATGTTATAAAAAACTTTTGAGAGATAAAGATCGTATGGATGATCCCATGATTCAGGAGTGATTCCTTCAAAACGCAGCAGGTCCCCTAAAAAATCCCCCGCACTCCCTCTGGTCTCTTTAAAAATAGGAGTTCCATTGGCATAAACAGTGCGGTCAGACCAAAAGGGAACATCCCAATAGCCTAGTTTATCCACCACCAGGTTCATTTGGTATTTTCCATTGGGAAGTTTCACGCGAAAATGCCCACCGAGCATTCCAATAGAGTATCTCAACATTTCACTGGCGTATTGTGAGTCTTCGACTCGCCAGAATTTCGGTTCAACAAAACCAAAGCCGCGGGCTTCATTGAATGAGGTCTGAGTCGTCACTTGAGTCAGGTTAGTGTTGTTATTTGCCTTTTGTGAAGTGAAGTCAAAGGCCCAGACATTTTCAGGAATGGCCGGCATTGGGTTCGCTGTAAGGGCAATGTTGTCGATCAGAAAGTTTTTATTTTCGTAAGTGTTCTTTGAATCCGGATCTATCACCACGAACACTTTATTTAATTTGGAAAGATTAATTGATCGCTGAAAGCGATGAGAGCCTCTCTCTCCTACATATTGAGTCAGTGAAAAATTAAGTTTATTCCAGCCTGGAGCAAGAGTTTGTTTATGGTTAACTTGCGACCAATAGTTTGTTGTTTGGTCATCGGCCAAAGTCAGGTAAAAATCAATGTAGTTTTCATTGGGGTTAAAGACGTCCATTTCAATGCGATCATAAGCTGACCAGTCTTTAACCGGCATCTTATCCACTTTGAAATTAAAAAATTTCTGAGGAGAAAAAGTTCCTGCTTTGTTTTTTAAATCAAAAGGATGACCAGGTTCGCTCTTATCGAATGTATAAAGGATTTTTTTCGTTGCTGTTTTAGCTGCGAGTTTTTTGAGCGCTCCAGATACTTTTAGTGGAGCTGCTGGTTCAATAGAAACTTTGTCGTTTCCTGTCTCAACTTTTTCCAGATAAAAGTCATCCACCCAGACTTGTCCCGGGGCCTTGAGCCTAAACCACACCGTCAGGTCTTTATCTTTAACCTTGATTGTGTACTCAATTTTTCTCCAATCGTAATCTCCATGCAGATCCATAAAAGGAGAAACTGTCCCGAATCCTCCGTCGTAAAAGTGCCAGAAAGAAGCGCCTTCTGATCCTTTTTGCACGTCTTGAGCTCTGACATAAGTGATAACTTTATATAGTCCGGGTGAAAGGTCATTCCAGGTAAAATAGGCCGTCTCACTCTCTCCCCAGTCTGTGGAAAGCCAAAGGCTCGTCTGATCTTTATCGCGGCCGGTGTTTGAAACGTAGGCCCCGGTTCCTTCTCCATAAAAACTCCATTGGGGTTCTTTAGGTGTGAAGCTGAAACTTTTTGAATACGCGCAGCCTACAAGAAGAGAGAAACTCAAAAACGATGAGAGGATGTATTTTGTTTTCATATATTACTTTGGTTAAATTAACTTCTTTAAAACGGCGACGAGCTCTGGGCTTTCAATGAAGTTCTCATGAGTCCCCGTGATCTCAAATGTCTTGATCTCTCCGTCGATGATTCCCTTCCAGCCCATCACAGGGTCACTATACCAGCCACGAGGTTCGAGTTTCGATCTCACCAGGTATAAGTCTCCCTTAAAGCGCTCTTTAGGGTAGTATTTCCAGATGGCCTGATAGTTCTTTCTTTCAATTTCAATTAAGAGAATTGGAAGTGGGACAGGAAGCCCTAGTTTTCTATAAATCTTCGCTTGGAATTTATTAAATAAATTTTTAGACCTGACTTGGAAGGCATCTTTTATACGTTTTAAGAAAGGACGTCCTCGCTCGCTCGTATAGGAACGCAAATCGAGGTTTGGCCCAAATGTATCAAACATAATCAGCTTATCGATTTTCTCGCCTGCTTTCATCAATTGAATCGCAGCTTCAAGCGCAATCATTCCTCCCATCGATCCGCCGGCCAGCAAATAAGGGCCTTCGGGTTGGACAAGTTTGATTTCTCTAATGTAACTCTTTGCCATCTCTTCAATGCTTCTTAATGGAGGTGTCACACCATCTAACCCTACCGACTGTAGAGCAAGAAGCGGCCTTTCATTTTTCGTTGCAGGAACTAAAGTTACATAGTTAAGAATATTTCCACCTACTCCATGGAAGCAGAAGAATGGATTTTTTGACCCGGTCGACTTGATTGCAACCAGAGATTTAAACAACTGAGGAACAACGGCAATTGAATCAGCTCTCTCTGTCTTTAAAGTAATCCCTTCATTGAGAAGACTGTCTTGTTTTCCCGGAATTTTTGCCATTACTGAATGAGAAAACCCTTCAAAGTTTTCTGATTCAATCAGCATCGCCAGAGGGATATTTATTTTGTAGCGGGCAGAAATCTTGGCAAATAAAGACACGGCCAGGAGTGAATTCCCTCCCAGGTTAAAGAAATTGTCAGTGTTTTTTAATTCACTTACACCTAAAATATCCATCCACATATGGCGGATCACTTCTTTATCGCTCATCTCTTCATGAATCGTCTGCAGTGGAACAACTTCTGGAGTTGTTTCAACAACAGGTGCTTCTGCGGCCAGGGCCGTAATTCGTGGAAGAGATTTTTTATCAATCTTTCCATTTAATGTCTTAGGGATCACATCCATATAAGTGAAGTGAGATGGAATCATATAAGCAGGAAGTTTCTTGCTTAAATTTTCTCTCAACACTCTTTCTGTCGTTGTCTCTTTCGACTCAACTGAAAGATAAGCAAAAATTCTCACGTCCCCAGGACGGTATTCGCTGGTAATAACCGCTGCTTCTTTAACACCAGGGATGCGTTGAAGATCAGCTTCAATTTCCCCGAGTTCAATTCTATACCCGCGGACCTTTACTTGACCGTCGTTGCGTCCAAGGCATTCAATCTCACCATTGTGAGTGAATCTTGCCAGATCTCCGGTCGCATACATTTTTGCTCCCGGAATAAACGGGTCTGCAATAAAACGCTCATTCGTCAGGTCATCGCGTCCGAAGTATCCACGGGCAAGACCAAATCCTCCAATAAAGAGTTCTCCGGTTGCTCCAATAGGTTTCATAAAGCGGTTGTCATCAAGAACATAGAGCGATGTATTGGCAATAGGTTTACCAACTGTAATAAAGTCATCTTTTAGTGTTAATTTTTTACAAGCAGACCAAACTGTTGTTTCCGTCGGCCCGTACATATTCCATACATCCTGGCAAATCGGGATTAGTTTTTTCGCCAGGTCGATTGGGAAAGCTTCACCACCACACAGAATCTTCATCGAACGATTTCCATTCCAACCTGAGGCCAGAAGAAGTCTCCATGTCGAAGGTGTTGCCTGCATAATAGAAATTTGTTTTTGTTCTAAAATAGTCTTTAACGTCGCCCCATCCATTGCTTCCGAACTGGTCGCAAGGAAAACTGTTCCTCCAGAAATAAGCGGAAGGTAGAGTTCAAGGACGGCGATATCAAAGCTCAGTGTTGTTACCGCAAGAAGTTTATCAGTTGGGTTAAATCCAATCGTCTCCTGCATTGAAAGAAGGAAATTCGTTACTGATCCGTGAGTCAGCTGAACACCTTTAGGATTTCCAGTGCTACCAGATGTATAGATAACGTAAATTGTATCTTCTTGTGAGTGATGAATCTCTGGAAGAGGCCCATCAAAACTTGTATCGTGAATGATTTGTGAGAGAAGAATCTTCTCTCCACCATGAGTAAATCGTGAAACCAGAGACTCTTCAGTGACCAGTACTTTTGGTCTGCTGCTTTCAATCATATAGTCCAGACGATCTTGTGGGAATCCTGGATCGAGTGGCACGTAGCCTGCTCCGGTTTTTAAAACACCAAGGATTGTCGGAACAAGATTTAAATTTCTAGTTAGTGAAATCCCTACTAAGCTCCCTCTTCCTACACCTTTGGCCATAAGAGCATTAGCTATTCTGGTTGAGAGTTTATCAAGTTCAGCATAAGTTAGGCTGCCTACGCTTGATTCAATCGCAGTCGTTTTTGGGTTTAATGCGGCCAGAGTCTCTACTAATTTATGAAACGGCTTTAGTCCCTGGGTGTTTGACCAAGTATTATTCCACTCTTTCATGATCATCGTTTCCTGAATTTCAGGAATTGATCTTTGAATGTTTAATGGCCTTTTATCTTCATTTCCCAGGCCTTCAAGCACGTAAAAGAAACACTCAGCAAAGCGCTGAATAGAGATTTCTTTGAAAAGATCTTTTCTAAATTCAAAAGCTCCTTCAATTTTTCTATCACTTGCCTTAATCCATAGATCCAGGTCTGTATGAGTAGAAGCTTTATCGATATTAATTTGCGTGTATGGTGTTCCGTTTAACTCTGCCGAACGGTTGCTGACGTCCTGGTAAGAGAAGAAAGTCTGGAAAACGGGAGTTCTGCTCGTATCGCGGGAGTGATTCACTTTATTGAGAACAATCTGAAATGGAATCAATTGATTATCAAAGGCCTCGATACATGTATCGCTGACATTTTTCAGATTGTCTTCAAAACCCAGATTGAGATTGATTGATGACCTTAAGGCCACCGTATTAACGAAATAACCAATCGTCTGCATGATTTCCGGACGTGTTCTTCCTCTAACCGGAAGACCAACGATAATATCATCCAATCCACTATAACGGGCCAGAGTGACTTTAAAAGCTGTCAGGAAAACATTAAAAAGTGATGAATTGTGTCTCTTGGCATAATCGCGAAGTTGTTTTGCCTGAGACGGCTCAAGAGTAAAAGGAAAAGTTGCTCCTTCGTGAGACATCATCAATGGACGTTTATAATCCAGCGGCAGATCCAGGATCGGCAGCGGTCCTTTTAATTTTTCTTCCCAGTAAGTAATTTGCTTATTGAGGATTTTCTCAGTGATTAAATTGTGCAGCCAAGAGCTATAATCAGCGTAAGTAATCTCCGGGTTCTTCGTAAAGACTGGGGCCTCGTTGTTTAACATCGCTGCATACACAGTGCTTAACTCTTCAAAGAAAATATCAAAGCTCCATCCATCCCAGATCGCATGGTGGACCATAAAGAAGAAAACGTAATCTTCTGGACCAAGTTCATAAAGTTTTGCTTTAAAAAGAGGTGGCTCTTCTTTGTTAAAAGCAAACTGAGCTTCTTTATTGAGAAGATCAACGATTTTTTCTTCGCTAGTCTTAATCAGTTCTAAACGCGGTCTAAAACGCGAAAGCCCTCTATCGAGAATCTTCTGAACAGGAACACCATTCTCAATGACGATCGCGGTACGCAGAGACGGGTGACGTTCAATAATAAAATGCAGGGTTTTTTCCAGCGCTTCACGGTCAATCTTCGCTTTGACTCTGATAGAAGCAGGAAGATTGTGCATTAGAGTCTGCGGGTGCATTTCCTCTAAGTACCAAACCTGCATCTGGTTATGGCTGACATTGGCCGAACTCAGGGCCTGGGCCACTAGAGTTGGAAGATTCTCTTTTGGTCCCTTTAATCCACTGCCAATCTTATTTGAAAGAGCAAGGATGGTCGGATTCTCAAAAATATCTTTAATCGTAAATTCTGTTTTAAATTCATTTTGAAGAAGAGTCGCCACTTCAATGGCCAGGAGTGAGTGACCACCGATAGCAAAGAAGTTGTCTTCAACATCAACGACATTATTGAGCAGAACCTCTGCCCAGATAGCTTTGATTTTTTCTTCAACCTGAGGGTTTCTTATCAGGTTAACAACTGTTTTTGTTTCGGACTGAGCTTCTGCGCCTTTTGGAATTTTTAAATAAGGAAGTTCAAACTGCTTAATCCCCTTTGTTGGATCAAGCACAATGTGATTCATTAATTCAATAAATGAGGCCATCCAGTTTTCAATCGTCGAAGCACTAAAAAGGTTCGTGTTGTACTGGCACTCAAGAACGAGTTTATCTCCACAACTAACAGCATTGATAAAAATTTCAAAGTTGTCATACTCTCTGGCTATCGTCGTGTAAGAGGCCTGCAGGCCTTCAAACTTAAGCCCTTGATCCGGGGCCTGTTGATCGATATTGAACACAACATTGAGCAGAGGCATTTGCGAAGGATCGCGTTTTAAGTTTAGGTCTTTAACTAAAGGCCCGTATGAATAAAACTGGTGGTCAAAAGCATCAAGCATTTTTGAGCGCACCGATTTCATAAACTGGTTAAAAGGAATGTTATCTTTGATCGTCGTGCGCAGAGGAAGAAGATTCACCATGTGACCGATTAAATCATTCTGCTCCATCGCAGGCTGAGACGCTGAGGCCATCCCAACGACAACATCCTGAGACTTACTCAGGTTATGAAGTAAAAGAGTAAAAGATGAAATCAAGGTGCTATAGAAACTGCAGCCCTGAGAGTTCCCCAGTTTTTTCATTCCGCGGACAGTGTCCACTGGAATCACCACATCGTAGCGAGTGCTATTAAAAGTCCTGAAGCTTGGGCGCTTGAAATCAATTGGAAAAGGATTTGTCACCAAAGGAGTCGCAAACTCTTTTAGCCAATAAGATTTATGATTGTGATCAAGACCATTACGATATTCAAAAACAGCAAAGTCGGCAAACTGTGGAGCTTCTTCCACCGCCAGTCTTTCTGTTTTTAAAAGTGACATATAGGTCGTGCTGAGTTCTGTTAACAAAATAGCAAGTGACCATCCATCGCAAACAATGTGATGGGCCGAGAATAAAAGTGTGTATGAAGTCGACGATGTCTTCACTAAAGTCATGCGGTAACATGGCCCGTGAATAAGATCATACTTAAACTGGACTTCACCTCTTTTTAGGACTTCCAGTTCACTTCTATTTTTTTGAGAGTAGTCGAGATTTTTAATTGGAGTGTGTTGATACTCTTTTACAAAGAAAGTCTTTCCATCACGGCTAAAAGCTGCGCGAAGAGCATCATGTCTTTTTACCAGCTCCTGGTAAGCTAGGTTTAAAACATCAGGGCGAAGATTTCCTTCGAAATCTATCGCCAGCGATTCGTTGTAGCAAAGAGTTGCCTGCTCATCCATAACCATTGAAGCCCAGATTTCTCTTTGCGCTTCAGTTGATGGAACGGCTTTAGCAACAGGGCCACCTTCAAATGGATTATAGGTGACTTTATTTTTCAAAGTGTCACCCCCAAGAACTTTTGAATCCATTCCTACCCTTTAATCTTATAGTACTCTCCTGCTCTTTCTGGATCTTCAACGAACCATGCAGGGTTACCTTTTTCATCTCTTCCGATCTTTGCTCCGACCATCGGTGCACCTTTTTGGTCGAAGATGTTTGGATCAAGCGCGATGTCTGTCTGAGCGCTTTGTCCTTCTTTAATAAAGAGTCCCATTTCCTGCATAGCTTTAACTGATTCTTTAAATGCATTTAAAACTTCTGCCAGGTCTGCATCTGTGTGCGCCAGGTTCACAAACCAAGGGAATCCGTCATAGACGTGAACACCTTTATATCTTAAAAGAGCAAAAAGGATTTCACCACCGTTAATATCCGACTTCCACTTTGGTTTCATCAGAGATCCAAAGTTATCCATCTTGATTGGTGCTTGCTCTGTCATTAAGAACAAGTTCAAATCATCTACAAATTTTTGTGCTTTTTTATTCAATTGATCAAGACGCTCTACTCCGCCTTCTTTTAGAATCTCTAGCGCACCTTTTGCAGCAGCTAGTGCCAATGGGTGACGAACGAATGTACCTGCGAAATAAGTCACTCCGACAGTTGGAGTTGACTCATCTCCGTATTGCCAGTGTCCACCATCAAGGGCGTCCATATACTCTGTCTTTCCTGAAACGATACCAATTGGCATTCCACCACCGACGATCTTTCCGTATGTACAAAGGTCAGCGCGGATACCGAAATACCCTTGAGCACCAGCTGGGTGAACTCTAAAACCTGTGATGATTTCATCAAAGATTAAGCACGTATTTGACTCAAGTGTAATCTTTCTTACTTCTTTTAAGAATTCTTGCGGATGGAAATCTGAACGACGGCTTTGTACCGGTTCAACCAGAACCGCTGCTACTTCGTGGGCCATTTCTCTAATTTTTTGTAGAGATTCAGGAGTTCCGTAATCTAACACGATCATGTTAGAAACCGCTTCTCCATTAATTCCCGGAGCAGCCGGATATGACTTACCGTTTTTAGCTCCTCTTAGAATAACTTCGTCATTGATACCGTGGTACGAGCCACTGAAAACGATAATCTTTTCTCTACCTGTAACAGTTCTAGCGATTCTCATCGCACCTAAAACGGCTTCTGAACCAGTGTTGCAGAAAGCTGTTCTTTCGTTACCAGTTAATTCATTAACAAGATTTGAAACTTCAGCAACTAGCGGATGCTGAGGTCCAAGCTCGATACCTTCTTCAATCTGGCGAAGAACGTATTTTTTAATTCTTTCATTTCCGTTACCAAAGAAGTTTGAACCAAAACCACAAGTCATATCGATATACTTGTTGTCATCTAAGTCCCACAGAGTTTGCAGGTAAGATTTTTTCACAACGATAGGATAAACGATTTCTTTACTCTCTGGTTTAAACCCCGTTACAACACGTGGGTCTGCGTGGTTTACGCGGTTATCTTGAGTAAACTTCTTTGAGCCTTTTGTTTTCGCAATATACTGATCAAAGAAGTTTTTAACTTTTGGGTTTTCTAAAAGTTTTAGCTCAGAGTTTTTCTCTGCAATGATCCTTGCTTGAGCACCAAACGCTTCTTTTACGTTAGTAACACTCACCTTTCCTTTTTTAGGAGCTTCTTCTTTTGTTGCTGCCGGAGCTTGTGAAGCTACTGGGGCCTGAGGCATTGCCTGAGAAGCTGTTGGGGCAGGAATCTGGATTTGAGTTTGCGGGGCAATGGTTTGCGCCACAGGAGAAAGCGCAGCTGTTGGCTGACCACTTAAAAGCATAATCTGCTGAGACATTAACTCAAGCTGACGATTAATAATCGACTCCAATCCTGATCCCGTAGTTGCCGGGCTTAGAGTTGGGATGATCACATTATTTTGCACTGGCATTGGAGCGCTCATCACCGCTTGCTGTTGAATCGGAGCAGGGGCCGCTGGAGTTGGAGCAATGCTTGCTGCTGAAGCAGGTGCCGGGATTGAAGGAATCTGAACTTCAGGAGCTGGGCCTGCCGCCGCAGGAGCATCAACTTTAATATCCACTTTATCAACCAGGTAATTGGCCAGTAAGTTGATTGAAGCATAATCTTCCATCAATTGCCTGAAAGTGATGTTCACCTTTAGCTCTTTCTTTAATAGAAGTGCCACTTGAGTAAGAAATAATGAGTCCATTCCCATTTCTAAAAAGGTCACATCATTGCCATAACTTCCGACTTCCATTCCCGAAGATCTTTCGAAAATTTCGACAAGAGTATTTTGAAGTGTGGTTAATTTTGCATTCATAGGCTTTTCCTCAGTGCGGGGTTCTGATTTTGTATATAAAGTTTTATTAAGAGCTTTTTTCTTGTGATCAAGCCACAGCCTGTTTTCTTCAAAGATATAAACAGGGGCAATCACCTTTCTTCTGTCGCTTTCCTGGAATTGAATCGATGGATCGCTTACCTTGAGTCCTGCTAACCACAGGTCTCCAAGGGCCTTATTAAACGACGCCATTTCCACTTCAGTCTTAGCACCCATAAGAGTGACGATCTTGGCCTCTGAACCAGAGACAAAACTCATCTCTTTCTTTGCCAGATTCGTCAGGATATTTTTCGTTCCCACCTCTAAAAGCAGGATATTCTTTTGTCCTAAAATCTTATTAATGGTACGGGCAAACTGCACCGTATCCACAATATGATTGGCCCAGTACGAAGCTTCTCCAAAAAGATCCGACTCAAGATTAGTCGTCACTGTTGAGTACATGCTTGTCGTTGGTTTATTAAGAGTCAGTCCTTTTAGGAAAGTCTCAAACATTTCCACCGCAGGATTCATCATGCGCGAGTGAAAAGCGTGCGATGTTTTAAGTTCAATCGCGGCAATTCCTTCAAGGGCCAGCATTTCTTTAAACGCCAGAACCTTTGATGTTTCTCCGGCCACAACACATGAAGCTGATCCATTAACAGCAGCAATATCCAGCTCCAGAACTTCCAGGCGTTTTTGCAATTCACTCTCAGGCATTCCCACCGAAAGCATCATCCCTGTTGGAAGCGACTGCATGATCTCTGCTCTCTTGGCAATAGCACGCAGACCATCTTCTAATGAGAACACGCCATTCATTGTCGCCGCTACGAACTCCCCAATGCTGTGACCGATATAACCTTTAGGATTAAAGCCTAAAGCTTTTAGAGTCATTGCCAGTGAATATTCAACGATAAAAATGGCCGGTTGTGAGTAGAAAGTATTATTTAAGTTCTCTTCAGAGCTCTCGCTCAGAATAATGTCTTTTATATTGTACGAAAGGTGCTTGTTAATCAGCGTGCAACACTGATCGAATAAATCTCTAAAGACGGCATTGGCCTCATATAGACCTTTGCCCATTTGCTTATAATGTGATCCTTGCCCAGGGAACATAAAATAAAGCTCAGGAGTTTTTGTGAACTCTCCACTTCCTGAATTAGTCCCGTTAATTTTGGCCAGGTCATTATGAGAGCTTGCCGAAATAAAAGACCTGAACTTGTAGTCTTTTCTTCCCGTCTCAAGCGTGTAAGCAATTTTTTTCCACTCAGTGATGTCTGATTTTTGCAAGAAGCTCAAAAGCTCTTCTCTCATCAGTTTCATTTGTTTTTCAGTTTTCGCTGAAACCTTAAAGAGCGTCGGACTCTGATCGTGAATTGAATTTGAAGCCTCTGCTTTATACTCTTCAATGATCACGTGAGCGTTTGTGCCCCCAACACCAAAAGAGGAAACCCCGGCCCTTCTCGGCCCCTGAGTTTCAGGGAAAGGACGAGTTTCATTCGTAATGATAAAAGGAGAATTATCTAAATCTAATAGTGGATTTGGTTTATGGAAATGGGCCGTTCCCGGAATCATTCCCGTCTTCACGGCCTTCACTGCTTTCATAAAGCTCGCCACACCTGCTGATCCAGTTAAGTGACCAAGGTTGGATTTTAGTGAGCCGAGATAGCAGTAATTTTTAGCTGCCGTTGATTTTCTAAAAGCTTTAGTTAAAGCTTCCACTTCAATCGGGTCTCCAACAGGAGTCGCTGTCCCATGGGCTTCAATGAAGCCAATTGTATCTGCAGTGATATTGGCGTCTTTTTGCGCGCGAAGGATGGCCTCAGCTTGCCCCATTACACTTGGAGCAGTGAAACTCATCTTGTTGGACCCATCGTTATTGATCCCAACACCTTTAATGACAGCTAAAATATTATCACCGTCTCTTTGAGCATCCGAAAGTCTCTTTAAAACAACAACACCACCGCCATCAGTGAATACGGTACCAGTGGCTTCACTGTCGAATGATCGGCACTCACCGTCTTTCGTTAAGATCCCGCCTTCCTGGAATAAGTGTCCAGTGTGAGGAGCTCCAGAAATAGAGATCCCTCCGGCCAGGGCCATGTCGCAGTTTTTCAGGCGTAAGCTCTTTACTGCTTCGATAATAGCGACCAGTGAAGTTGAGCATGCTGTATGAATTGAAAGCGCCGGTCCTCTAAGGTTTAATTTAAAGGCCACACGTGTAGCGATATAATCTTTTTCCAGACCAAGCATAACGTTGAAGTCACCAATCATGGCCACTTTCTCCGGATACTGATCCACTAGACGGTTGTATTTCGAGTTCCCCATTCCGGCAAACACGCCGATTGAACCCTGGAAGTTTTCTGAGTTATAACCCGCCAGCTCCAGACCTTCGTGAGTCAGTTCCAGGAACTTTCTTTGTTGAGGGTCCATCAACTCTGCTTCACGCGGAGTCATCCCAAAAAATTTATTATCAAATGATTCTTGACCCGGGTAAAGGCCTTCGGCAAAAACGTAATTTGGATCGTTGCTCATTTCTTCTGAGACATCCGGATTGATTTCATTTTTGGAGAAGATTTCAATATTGCTTTTTACATTAATCAAATTCGTCCAGAACTCATCAATGTTTTTAGCACCCGGAAATCTTCCGGCCATGCCGATAACAGCAATATCATTTGAAATAAGACCTGTGTTCAGGTCATCTCTTTCAAACAGAGCATCTAGTTCATCTCTTTCATTATTCATGAAAGCGGCAACCTTTCTAATGGTTGGCAATTGAAATAGATCGACAACTGTCAGTTGTTTTTCAGATACGAGATTGATGTCGATTAAGATTTTAATGGCCATCAGCGAGTTACCGCCAAGGTCAAAAAAGTTATCATCAATACCGATTCCCTGAATTTTTAAGTATTTTGTCCAAAGCTTTAAAAGTTTGGCATGAGTTTCATTTTCAACCGCTGCGTACTCCACTGAAAGATCTGGTCTCTCATTGCTTGGAAGCGGAAGATTTTTATAATCCACTTTTCCCGACGGAGTCAGAGGAAGAGCTTTTAATTTAATAAAGTGAGACGGCATCATGTACTCAGGAAGTTCCAGGCGAAGCTTCTCGCGAAGCTCACCGATTTGAGCATTCCCCGTGATATAGGCACAGATCACATTTTCTTCGTTAAGCTCAACAACCTTAACCACACCGCCATCAACATGCTTTTGTTTTAAAAGAGACACTTCAATCTCTCCAAGCTCAATGCGATAGCCTCTGATTTTAACTTGTCCGTCTTTTCTTCCAAGGAAAACGATATTGCCTTCCGGGTTTACAAAACCAATGTCACCCGTTTTATAAATGCGTCCTAGTTTTTCATTGTCTAAGAAACGCTCACTCGTCAGTTCTGGTGAATGGAGATATCCATTCGCTAGGCATGTTCCTGCCAGATATAAATCCCCTTCCACTCCGTCAGTGACAGGGTTGAGATTTTCATCAAGGATATAAACTTGTGAGTTTTTAATTGCCTTTCCAATCGTTGGAAGTCCAGGCCACGCATCAGGATTTCCTTCAAGAGTTAAGCTTGTCACAACGTGAGATTCACTCGGCCCGTAGTGATTGTATAAAAAAGCTCCATTGAGTTTTTTAAAGAAGCTTCTGATGTTTGAAGTAACTTTTAACTGCTCACCAGCTGTCGTCACTTCTTTTAAATTCAAAGGAATCAAATTGTGAGCAACGGCCACTTCAGAAAGGTGGTTAAGAGCGACGTATGGAAGAAAGAGTCTATTGACGTTTTTCTTGATAAGTTCTTTTAAAAGTGCATGAGTGTCTAAGCGCATTTCTTCGCTGATTAACACTAGTTCCCCTCCCATTGAAAGCGTCGAGAACATTTCCTGAAAATGAACATCGAAACTTAACGGAGTAAACTGCAGAGTGATTGTGTCTTTGTTGATCGTCTGCTCGTTTTGCCATTCGATTAAATTCACCAGAGCTTTGTGATTCATCGAAACACCTTTTGGGTTTCCAGTTGAACCGCTAGTGTAAATGACATAAGCAAGATCAATGTTTTTAGAATCAACGATCACTCGCTTCTCAGAAGCAGTGTCGAGATTGATTTTCTCAAAACATAAAACGTCCGCACGAGAGTCAAGAAAGATATTGGTGAACGTTTCGTGGGCAATAATTTTTGAAACGCGCGAATGCGCTACCATGTATTTTAAACGTTCTACCGGGTATTCAGGATCAAGCGGAAGATAAGCAGCTCCGTTTTTTAAAATAGCAATCACTGTGGCCACTAATTCAAACGAGCGCTTCATCGAGACACCGACGACGTCACCTGGCCCGACACCGCTTTGTCTTAAAACATGAGCAATTTTGTTGGATAATTTTTCTAATTCACCATAAGTGCACGCGCGATCCCCCATCGACAATGCGATCGCATTCTCTTTTTCATCAGCTGTTTTTTCGAATAACGAATGGATGAACAAGCCTGGGGTCCTGGTTAAAAATTGCACGAATGACTAAATAATTAATTGATAAATAATAACACTAAGCACCATTCACTTATCGGTAAAGTGCGGAAAATGTAAAGTTTTCATAGCAAATTTGTCAGAAATTCTCAGGCTAAGTCACTGATTTTTAAAATGCCCAAATGGGGGCTAAAAAATCTTTTGAACTAGTCCGGAAAAATCCAACTAGAATCAGGTTTTCTAGTGAGACAGTTCCAGCACAGTTAAACAGGTTTTGTTGTCTACTGTAAAGCGGCCCTCGAATGAAAACCGTGATTTTGGGCCAAAATTGAGGTTAAGGTCACTAACTAAATTGATCACAAATGTTCCGTTATCCAAATCAATTTTTGTGACGGAAGCATCTTCGAAACCAAAAAATTTTTTAACTTGAGGATAGAGAGCTTTATAGAGAGATTCTTTTGCAGAAAAAATAAGAGTCAGCAATTCTTCATCGGAAAATTGGGGATGAGAAAGAAGATCGCCTCCACTCCTGATTTGTTTGGCGAGTTCTAATTTTGTTCTCCCCATGACTTCAAAATCCATTCCTACACCCAGAAGATCGCTGTCTTTTGCAACCGCAGCTCCAACCCAGAATTCATTGTGAGAAATAGTTCCGACTACTCCAGAAGGCCATGCCGGCGAGCGGTCTGGGTTATTTTTTAAATCGTAAAGTGGTTGTTTGGTGCACTCGTAAAATGCTTTTGCAGCACAAAGTCTTCCGAGAAGAAATTCGTCTTTTCTCTTTGGATGAAATCCATCAACAGCACTGTCGTATTGAAGTTTTGAATGCTCGATTTTTAGAGAAGCATCCAGGTCCTCTTCTTTTTTAAGAGCAAAAAAAGAGGACCTGAGAAAAAGATGAGACCAAGGATTTTTCATTCTATAGGGCGATGATTAACAAGGCCGCAGTTGAAATGATACCGGCAATCTGTCCAAAACGGTTTAGCCAAGTGTCCCCTTCTGTTTCGATTTTTGAGTTCATATAAATCGTATCATTGGGGAAAATCACAGGTATTGTTTCTGGTTTATCAAAAGAGAAGTTGATTCTCTTCACACCTTCTTTTGTGTTTCTAAAAACGTAACACTCGTTGTAACCAAGCCCCTGAACCAGTCCACCAGATTTTTCGATGTAGTAATAAAGACCGGCATCTTTTTGGTGAAGAACTTTACCTGGTTTTTGGACACCACCAAGCATTGTGACGAATGGAATTTCACGGCTAGCTCCCGCAAGACTATCTAATTTGGCAACAAAAACACTATCACCACCAAGCCATCTGATTTTATCTACACTCTCAGATGATTCGAAGTAGCGGTTTAATAAAACCTGATAGTCAAAAGTCGATTGTTTTAAAGAAGCTGTGAAGTAATCTACGCTGATATCTCCCTGCACTCCACCTGCTGCATCAACAACAAGATCCAATGTGTCTGAAGGGCGTACTAAATAACGTCCTGGTTTTTTTACCAGACCTCTTACTTCTACCCAGTAGTCTTTTGAAGTCAGAGTGAAATTTACGCTCTCAACACCTTTTTGGAAAAATTTTCTATAAGCATTAAGTACTGTCTCTTTTACTTCGGCAAAAGTTTTGTTCGTTACATCAACATTTACATTGTATGGCAGTTGTAGAATTCCGTTGAAGTCAGCTCTAAACTTTCCGCTTAGTTTGCTGTCACTCGAATGAGACATTGTGAACAAATGCCCAGGGGCCATATACTGAGGGATTTTTGACATATCTGGGACTTCAGAGTTTAATGCGCTCGCAGGGTTGTTGGCCTCTTGGTTCTCCATCACCTTTGCCACGTGCTGAGTGTAGCGAGGATAATCAGAAATCGAATTACTTGAGCATCCTGATAAGAAAACAACAGCACTCAAAAGAAAAAATAAATATTTCACGTCCGTCCCCTAATTCGAAGTATATTTAATATATAAAGTATATATTGATTTTTGAGAATAACACTAATTTCTTTAAAGGCATATTGCCTGGATGACTTTTAAGATGAGAATTGTTCACGTGGCCCAGTTCCTAGGAATCGGGGGGCTGGAAAAAATTGTCTATCACCTTGCCCTTGAGCAACAAAAGCGCGGTCACACTGTAGACATTTACATCTACGATCACGAACGCACATGGGTTGATTTCTTCAGGAAAAGTGGTCTCAATGTCATCACTCCTGAACTGAAAAAACCTGGTTATGATTTCTCGCTTTTAAAGCGCATGGATCATGACTTTCAAGGTTACGATGTCATTCACTCCCACGATCTCAATCCCTTGATGTATCTTGGACCTTTGCGCCTTTGGAAGAAACTCACTTTCAAAAAATGGGGCAAACTTATCCATACAACTCACGGCCTGGATCACATTGATAATTACCCACGCGGCAAACTTTACCAGCAAATCTTCTCGCGCTTAGCTGACAAGATGATTGGTGTCAGTGAAAAGATCGGACTATTTTATACGCGCGACATAGGCCTTGCTGCAAAAAAAGTGGCCGTTATCCAAAATGGTATCTCCACATACGAAGGAGAGATCACTCCTGAAATGCGCGCTGAAAAAAAGGCATGGCTGGCCGCTCGTCATGGTCTTGATGTCAACCGACCTATTATTCTTTCACTTTCACGAGTCGTTCCTCTCAAAGATCAAAAGTTTTTGATTGAAGCTCTAAAGAAAAGACCTTTCTATCAACTCATCGTTGCCGGCCCACCAAGTGAGCAAGGCTATTACGATGAACTAAAAAAAATGGAAGACCAAAATATTAAGATGGTCGGCTCACAGGAATTGGTGGCCGATTACAATATGGGCTCTGATATGTATGTCAGTGCTTCGACTCACGAAGGAATCCCTGTTGCCGTCCTTGAAGCTATGGCGGTGGAAACTCCTTGCCTGGTCAGCAAAATTCCTGGTCACATGACTCTTTTAAAATACGGCGATTACGTGGAGCTTTTTAAACTCCACGACCAAGATGACTTCTTAAATAAGTTCGACGAAATGTTTGCCCGTATCTATCAAACACAAAAAAATGCGCAAAAGGCACGAGGCCTGGTTGAAGATCACTATTCAGTTAAAACGATGGTGAATAATTATTTCAAGGAATATGAAGCATGATTGGCCTTCACAAGCTCAAGGCCGGTCACTGGCCGGTTTTTCTCATCTCTATGGTCTCGGCCATCACCAATTTGTTTTTGCCAGTTGTCCTGGTTCGTATTCTTGATCCTGTTGATATCGGGATCTACAAGATCTTCTTTCTTTATGCTCAGTCGATCACTTTTCTTTCCCTAACCGGTGGACCGCTTTATAGCGTCTACTTCTGGATTGGCAAAAAAGAAAACTCGCTTCGTTATGTTGAGCACGCCTGGGTTTTAAGTTTTGTTCTCAGCGTAGTTTGTGCGATTGTCGGACTTCTTTTTTCAGTTCCACTCTCGCATGTTATCTCTATCACTCAAACACAAACGATCCTGCTACTTCTTTCGGCCATCACCGCAGCTCCGGCTTCTTTTTATGGTGAGTACCTGATCGCCAAAGGAAGACGCATCAACGGAAGCTTATTCAACAGTGGTTTTGAAATCATTAAAGGGATTGTTATCATCGCTTTAGTTTATGTCACAAGACACATCAATGCTGCTTTTTGGGGCTTTACTGCCCTCTTCTTGATTAAGCTTGCTCTTGCAGCCTATCTTGGAAAAAAAGAAAAGGTCCTGACTTTCGAAGTCGATAAAGAAAAACTAAAAGATGTTTGGCGTTACTGTGCACCTATTTCAATAGCCGGCGTTCTTAGTTTTTTCCTGGAAAAAGTAGATATGATTCTCCTTTCATCTCAACTGACTCCTGAAAGCTTTGCTTTCTACTCGATGGGGTGTTTAGCTGTACCACCACTTTATATTCTGGAAATGTCGGTGCAAAAAGTCCTGGTTCCTGCTGTGTCTGGCGCCTTTCACACTGGTGATAAACTGAGCATGATTCAGCATTATAGAAAAGCTCAAAGCGATATTGCTTATCTCATGATCCCTGCCGTTTTCGGTTTGATTATCTTTAACCGCCCGATCATTGAAATTCTTTTCACCGATCAGTACATGCAGTCAGCAGTTTACTTAAAAGTTTTCGCTTTAACATATCTTGCCTACATCATTCCTCACGACGCCATTCCCAGAGCAACCGGACAAACGAGTTGGGTTTTAAAAATGTATTTAATCCTGACTCCACTTTCAATTGTTGTGGTTTATTTCTGCGCCGGGATTTGGGGGGCGATGGGTGCCCTTATTTCCAGCATGGTCTTCTTTTATTTGCCAAAAATCCCGGGACTGATTTACTCATCTCAAATTACCGGTTACCCAATTAGGAATCTGATCGCCTGGAAGTCTCTCGCTCTTTATGTTGGTATGAATGCTATTTTAATGATTGCTTGTTATGCTTTAAAAAATGTTTTTTCATCAGAAAAAATGTGGTTTTTAGTACTGAGCCCGATTTACGCTGCTCTCTATTTAGGAGTGGTAAACTACTTAAGACACTTAAAAGGAAAACATGAACTCAAAGCCTAAGGCCTATAGACCAGTTCTCGTTCTTGCTCCCGGTGTCCTTGCCGGTGCTGAAAAAGTTGTCCTTACAGGACTTGCGGCCTTGTCCGCTATTGGTCTTAACCCTTTGATGGTTATTATCAGAGAAACAAGAATCCCTCACCTGGCCCACGACTTTGAAAAAATAATTCCTTCTCACATTGATTACCGCATTATCGATTCGACGAAAGCTTTAGATATAGAGCTTCCCAAAAGACTTAGAGAATCCCTGCAAGATCAAACACTCCCTTTGATTCTTCATAGCCATGGTTTTAAAGCGCTTATTGCTTGTTATATGAGCAAAGGAAAACATCCGCACATTCACACTCACCATGGAAACACGGCCCACACATTCAAAGTGCGCATCTATGAAAAGATCGCCATGATGACAATGAAGTCTTGTCGTGTGGTGGTTGCTGTTTCTTATAAAATGAAAGATGAACTGGAAAAATCGCTACGCCCTTTTAATCGCATCGTTGTCATTGAAAATATGCTTTCATTAAAAAATGCAGCGAAAATTAGAAGTGAAAGAAAAAATCTTGTAACTGAAAGCGAGATCATCAAACTTATCTACGTCGGGCGCATAAGCCCCGAAAAAGGACTTCTCCCATTTTTAACAGCATGGTCGATGACCCCGGAAAGAAAACGTTTTCACCTTACTGTCCTGGGAGATGGTGTTGACAGGGCCGCAGCTGAAGCCTTTGCCCGAGACAACGGGCTTCTTGAACAAATAACTTTTCACGGTTTCGTAAGTGATCCTTCAAGCTACTTCACGTCACCCGATATTCTCATTATGCCAAGCCTGCGAGAAGGCCTGCCAATGACATTAATAGAGGCCCTGGCCTCTGGTGTTCCAGTCATTGCCAATAACGTAGGTGCCATTGCCAGTATGGTTACTCATAATCACAACGGCTTTTTTGCAGAGGATTTTTCACCAGAGAGCTGGGTGAAGGTTCTAGAGGCAACACTACAGAATGTCTCTCGCTGGAAAAAACAAGCTGAAAGTGAAGCCCAGGGAATTGAAGAGCGCTTTAGTGCTGATTCATGGGCACAAAAAACCCGTGAGCTTTATCAAAAAGAAATCAATTCATAACAGAGTCAAAGGCCTTTGCCCCAATGGCCTTCGGTGAATACACCGACTCCAATTCTTTAAAAGCAGCTGCGGCCATGGCCTTCCCCATTTGACGGTCAAGTTTATTAAGAGTTGCAATCCACTCTTCTTTAGTCTCTGCTTTAAAATAATCGTTAAGCCCACTTCCCTGCACTCCCATGTCTGTTGCAACAATAGGCATGCCTTTTGAGATACTTTCAATAACTTTAATTCTCGTTCCAGATCCATAACGAATGGGGATAATGCTGTAGTCGCAATCGCGGTAGACAGCATCTAAGTCTTTAACGAAACCAAAGAACTTTATTCCAGGCTGTTTGAACAATTCAGTTCCCCAGCTTGAGTCACCACTGCCAACAATGTGCAGTTCAAGTTTCTTCTGATCAACTTTCGGCCAGACTTCTTCCAAAAACCACTTGAGTCCGTCTTTATTAGGCGCCCAGTCCATCTTGCCTAGGAAAAGAAGTTTTAATGGAGAAGATTCACTGATCTCTTTTTTCTCTTCGATTTTTTTGAAATCTAATCCTACCGGGATGAGAGATAGTTTTTCTTTTTCATTCGGGTTTAAATCTTCAAAACGCTTTAAGTCTTCAGGAGCAATACACCAGACTTTCTTAGCCCTTTTAATCAGACTTGATTCCAGGGCACTCATCTTCTGCCCTTGCCACAATAAGAGCTTGCTGATGATTGTGTTATTTGTTTTAGCGGCCGCTGTCGACCAAAGATCCCCTTCTACATTATGAGCGCGGTAGACCACTTGAGTGTTTTTAAAAGCAGGAATGTCTTTAAAAGTTGTATACGGGTGAAGGCCGTCAAAAACAACCAGGTCATAAGACCTGTGAGTTAGGACCTGGTTTACTTCTCTTTTTAGTTTTGATGTCAGGAAGTATCCTGTCGTCACAGGGAGTGCAGGTGATTTTAAAAAACTTGTTCCTAAAAAAAGAAGTTTTTCTAGTTTGCCAGGAGCTGAAGCTTTTTTGAAAAAATAAACATTTGTTGGATTGAATTCTTTGTTGTACTCGCTCAAGTGAAGCTCATCCGAGTCCTCTTCATTAAAAAGCATAATATCAAGTTCATTAAAATGTGGTCGGACAGATTTTAACAAGGCCTGATTCGCTACGCGTGCGCCATCGCGGACAGGAAAAATTCCTTTGGGTACAACCCACAAACACCTTTTCATTCGATTATCCAAAATTTAATAGACGTTGGTTTCCCAAGTCGCTTCTAAGTCTGTTGTTAATGTTAAATAAAGCGCTTTTAAACTCGCCGAGTTTACAATGACAAAATAAGTTGGGATAGAAGCAATCTTCCCCAGGAGCCCCGGAGGTCTCCACAACATTCCCAACAAGGCCATCGAGTAACATAAAAACTGCGCCACCATTAAGACATCAACCAGCATATTATTTCCCCAGATGAAGGCCGCCAGGTTGACAATAAAAAGCATGATTAAAAATACGGGGACAAGCCATCTAAGAACTTTATGACCAAAGAGTTGCAGTAAAACAAAAGTGTGGTCTTTGAAATTTAGTCTTCTAAAAGCGTATAAAAAACCTTTCATCCCGCCGCGGATCACACGCACACGCATGTTGAATTCTTGCGAAGGTTTTTGAGTTGTTCTCTCATATGAAACCGCCTCTTCTTCATAGGCAATGCGATACCCTTGGGCCACGATCATGAGAGGCTCAGTAAAGTCTTCAATAATATTTGGTGGAAGAACATGGTAGAGCTTTCTTCTAAAAGCATTGATGCAACCGATGGCCCCTGTCAGAGTGTGCATACGGCTTTGGGCCCTTTTAATCGCCAGCTCATAATTCCAGTAAATCTTAGTTGCCAGTCCCATTGAGCTTTGACCTTTTTCAAAATAAGTCAAATTCCCACTTACCATTCCAATTGTTGGATCAGCAAAATTGCGTACCATCTTTTTAATAGCATCTTTTTTGTAAACAGCAGTCGCGTCTGAGAAAACAATAATCTCTTTTCTCATCGCCAGCACTGCCTGATTTCTTGCTTCGGTTTTTCCAACCCGGCCTTCCACTCTAAAGAGTCTCACTCCGTCTTTTTCAAAACTCTTTACGATTTCATCTGTGCGGTCAGTTGATCCATCAGAGACAACAACGATTTCCAGTTTGTCTTTTGGGTAATCTAACTCCAATGAGTTTTTAATCTTGTCAGCAATTCCCTCTTCCTCATTGTAGGCAGCAATGAGCAGTGAAACTTCCGGAAGAAAGTTGTCATCTTTTTTAACTTTGCTATTTGAAAAAAGAGATAGGAAAAGAATCGTTAATGGGTAACCGGCATATGAATAGAAAATAATAAAAAGTAAAAAGAGAATCAGGTAGTTCATCAATGTAACCCTTTAGCGAGTACCGCGGCCTCAAGCCCTTTGGTCGGCACTTTCACTTCATCCTTGAGATAAAACTGGCCAGAGGCCACCGTTAACCCTAACAGGATATAAGGATACAACATATATGTGTGAGATAAAAATGTTATTGCTGTTCCGTAAGAGAGCATGGCGAGGATAAACTCGGGGTGCTCGTTTCTCATCACCCACGCTGATCTCAATGAGAAAATCCAAATCCCTACATAAAAACAGAATCCGACAATTCCAGTTTCGGCCAGGGCCAAAAGCCAGGTCGAGTGCGCTGTTTTATGTTTTCCTTCCGTTCCAACGTGACCATCAGTGTATGTTAGAAGGTTAAGAGGATATCCGTCGTAACCGACACCTAAAAGCGGGTGCCTGATTCCCATATTAAGGGCCGCAGTCCAATAGATCTTTCTGTTGTTGGTTGAACCTTCAACATCTTCGGCATTTCTTTTAATCATCGACATCGCACCAATACTTAGGAGCATTCCCAAAGCTACAATAATAGTTGCCATTTTTTTATTCTGAGCTTTAAGCCAGAACCATCCAACAATCAGTGTCCCTACACCAAGAACAGCTCCGCGCGATTTTGATTGCCAGATCAGGTAAGCATAAAAAGAGAAAATAATCAGACCCAAAAGGTATCTGAAAAAAGAAACCGTAATCCCTTTTAAGAAGGCCAGCGTAAAGGGGATCACGAGAATCATAATCGCCGCAATGTCGTTTGAGTTCTCTAAGATACCAACGCTGGTTAAACGCTCACCATCGGCCACTTTTCCCAGGAAAAATGAATTGTAAAAAGACATCGCTGCTTTTTCAGTGATCCCTAAAACCAGGGCAGACTGAACCGGAAGGATGTATTCTTTTTTATCAACAACATTCACAATCAGGAAGTAAACGATAATCCCCTTAATAAAGATTTCGTTGTAATTGATTAGAGCTCCCACTAACTGGAAGGAAGGTATGATTGAAAAAAATGTCCAGATAGCAAAAAAGAGAACGAAAGCACTCGCCAGGTTCCATTGGAAATAAAATCTTTTTCTAATGATCTTGTGACCGATAAAACTTAAAAAGCACAGGATAAAGATATCTCTCGGCATCCCCGCCATCATTTGGTCATTCTTAAAAATTTCCCACGGTCTGGAAATCAGAAGGAAAATGAAAAACGATACGGCGTATTTTGGGTCAAAGATAGAAAACGTGATCAGGAAGGCAAAAGCAAATCCCAGGACAATCCCCAGGCTTCCCCACTCGTTTAACAATAGAGCATAAACTCCCAGGAAGATCCCGATGAGTAAAGGCCCGATGAATTTAAGATTGACGTGCTCAAGGCGATCGAAAGTACCGGCGGCCTGGTCTCTCCAGGCAAAGTACATAAAGAACACACATAGTGAGGTTATGATAAACTGATGAAGCGTGAATAAAAAGTCATCTCCAGCTATCATAACCAGCGCCTCTCGCTATTAATTGTCCAGAGCGATTCTGTTAGAGATATTGCTTTCAAGAAGTTTTCTTTCTTCCCAAATGATCGCAGTATTGGTCATAAGACCTTCTTCTCCAATGTGAGGCAGAACTCCAAAGTATTCACCTTTTAAGTCGCGGGCCATTGCACGTGCTCTCTCCGATGGAGAAAGTTGCATAATTTCATTGTAGAAAACGTACCCGAAACAAAGAACCAGACCGATCATGAATCCAAGGCTGGCAAAAAGTCTTTTCTTAGGAAAAAGTGGTGAAGACGGGATTTGAGGAGCGATAATAACTCCAATGTATCCCGGTAAGCTTTTTCTTTCGATATCAAGAGCTACGTTGATGTCGTTAAATTTTGTATAAAGTTTTGAAGCGATGTTTTGAGAGATTTCTTTATCTCCGGCCATTAGAAGTGGAGCATCTGAATACTCTTTAGTTCCATCTTCATTGATCGCTTTTTCTGTTTTTTCAGCTTTGGCTTCAATTTCTTCTAACCAATTTTGAATCGTCGCTTTTCTTTGCTCTAATTTTACGATGCGCGGGTGGTGCACGTTAAATTGCATTTTTAAAGCGCTTAGGTCTGAGTTGATTTTAGCAATTTCTGATCTTAAAACGTCCGGGTTCTTTGAGGCCAGAGCGTTGGCAGAAATTGAGTCTTCAGTGATTTGTTTTGTCACGTTTACTGACTCAAGTTTTTGCTGGATTGTTTTCTTAGCGTTTTCAATTGTCTCAATTCTTGAATTGATGAATGTCGCCTTTACTGCGTCCATAACTTTTTTTGTCACTTCATAAGTAACCGTCGGGTCGCCGTAAGAAAATGAAACGTGGTAAGACTGCCCCCCTGTTGAGAACAGTTCAAATCTGTCTCTTAACTGCTCGCGAGCTTTTGAAAGCTGTTGTGGAGTCATGTTTGGAGCATAGATTTTAAATTCATTTCCGATTGAATCGATGAATTCGTCATTTAATGTTTCTTTTACCATCGAATCAGTTGTCTGAGTCATTTCGGCAATTGAGTTCATTCCCGGGATAACTTCACTGATCAATGCGTTCTTAAAGTACTTTGAATAAATATTGAGCTCGAATTCTGAGCGGTATGTTTTTGGAAGAATAAAACTTAACTGCACCAGACACAGAACGCTGGCAAGCATGATAATCGCCAGAGGTTTTTTATAGAAAACCAGCAGGCTAAAAAAATCTCTGATGTAAATTTTTTCTTTCATATATTCTACTTGTTAAAAAGGACACCTAGAACGTCCTTGCGGTTTTGCTCTAGTTCCAATTGCAGTTTATTTACGCTTCTTCCAAATGACTTCTCTGTGCTCACAATAATGTTTGAGTGAGTGCTTACGCGCACAGAGTGGTCGTTTGTTCCACTCGTCATCGTATCAACAATCACCAGGTCATACTCAGTTGAGAATGAATTCACCAACTGGTTCGTGTAAAGACCGTCATAAGCATTTTTAAGCCAGTTCATATCGATGTTTTTAAGTCTGAAAATCTGGAAGTCGAACGGGTGGCCTTGAACCATACCGTCTTGAGTTTTTTCTTTTTCGTAAGCTTTCAAGTATTGGTTTAAAAGCGGGTCTCCGTCTGGATTTAAATCAATCAGAAGGATTTTAAATTTATAAACTTCAGAAAGACCACGAGCTAAAAGCATCGACACAGTCGTCTTTCCTTCTGAACGCTTCTCACTCAAAACGCTGATTGAACGCAACCCTTTCGTTGTGTGCTTATAGTGAATACGTTGAATCATTGAACTGATCGGACCTGCGTCCCAAACAGTCGTTGCATGCGTTTCATTCATCATGAGTCACCTTAAAAAAATACACCTATTATTTAGTTCACAATACCAAAGCCCAACGGTCCTTAATAGGGACCTTGTAATAGTTACTTAAGCTTCTTTTCCCACTCAATCGCGGACTTCACGATATAGTCGAGGTCGTTGTATTTAGGTTGCCACCCTAAGACAGTCTTAATTTTTTCTGCCTTTGAGATTAATTCCACGGCATCCCCTGCACGTCTCGGGCCCATTTCAACATTCAGCTTTTGCCCGATGTAAGACTCAACAGCTCCAATAACCTCTTTAACCGTAAAACCGTGACCGTATCCACAATTTAACACTTGTGACTTACCACCCTTATCCAGGTAAGACAGAGCGTCTAAATGGGCCTGGGCCAGGTCATCGACGTGAATATAGTCGCGGATACATGTCCCATCTTTGGTCTTATAGTCTGTCCCAAAAATGGACATTCCAGCTCTCTTTTTCGTTACGACTTCCGCCGCTGTTTTTAGCAAGTGAGTCGCTCGAGGTGTCGACTGCCCGATTTTCCCTGTTTTGCTAGCGCCTGCAACGTTGAAATAGCGAAGAGCTACATAAGAGAAATCGTGGGCATTAGAAACGTCTTCCAGCATCCACTCTGTCATCAGTTTTGAGCGTCCGTATGGATTGATTGGACTCGTTGGTGTCTCTTCAGAGGCCACACCACTTTCCGGCATGCCATACACTGCTGCTGTCGAAGAAAAAATGAATTTCTTCACTCCATACTTTAAGCATGTTTTAATGAGTGCCGCTGAGTTTTCCGTGTTGTTTTGATAGTAAAGCGTAGGGTTTGTTACACTCTCAGGAACAACGATACTTCCTGCGAAGTGAAGAACAGCTTCAATTTTATGATCAGCAAAAACCTGGTCGAGCAAAGCTTGATTGCGTAGGTCTCCGATGATTAATTTTCCGTAGAGTATATTCTCTGGCCTTCCGGTTGTAAGGTTATCGAGAATGATAATATCTTTTCCCGCTTCCCCCAAAAGACTCACTACATGGGAACCAATGTAACCAGCTCCACCTGTCACTAAAACGCTCATAATCTCTTCCTGTTTCTTAAATTAGAGTTGGGCAATAATATCACTAAATGAAAAGCCCCATAGCAATTTTTGTATTAATTACACGATAGGTTGTCTTGAACTTCTCTAAAGTTTTACTGGTTAATCGCTTTTTCGCGGTAGCCGTATAGCCCCTGATTAACGATAAAGTTCGTAGACACATTGAAGATCACCGCTTTGGTGAATGATAGTTTCGCATTATCCTGTCCCATGCAAAGCATTTTATAGGTAATGAAATTCTGCGCGATACTCTTTGGTATCTGAACAGCATAAAACACTGTATTAAATGCGTAGCGGTCGAGTCCAGCGTCACCAGTGTCAATCCACTGGCCTTTGCTTTCTTCGTAAACCTGGGCCATGGCCGCAAGAACCAGGACCTCTTGAACTTCCGGGCGATCTAAATCTGCGTGACTCAGGTTATTCCAGTCCACATTGTTTTCATCGACAGAATTTCCTTTCACTCCCAGGCTAATTCCCTCTGGAAGACTCTTTAGTGCGCTCACTACTTCTGCTTTATATTTACGGTAAAGCCCGCGCTCATTGTAGCTCTTTAAAAGCTTTTCAATTTCAGCTTTGTTTTCAGGATTCTTTTTTAGCTCTTCAATGCGAGCTTCAGCTTTTTCTCTTTCTTTATTAAACATTGGATCGTAGATGGCCACATCAGTAAGCCCCATCACTCGTCCCATCAGGTAACTCTTAAGTGATTTCACAATCTGAGTGTCCGTTGCTTTTGTCTGGATACTTCCACCCACGTAAGAAAACAGCAGGGTAATCCCAACGTCATAACCAAGCTTAGCAAACCATTCACCATTGATGTCTTTATCCATGTTGTAGAAAGCGTAACTCGCTCCCAGCGTCCCCAGGTTAAGGGCCAGGTTAAAGCGTTTAAAGTCGCGGGCTGCGTTCTTATTCACATCATTTGGACGAAGCGCTCTACAGCCGTAATAAAGCTCTTGGTAGCGTCTTTCCTGCTCTGGGCTTAGCTTCTTTGCCAATGACTTTTCCTGGATCTTCTTTTCGTGCTGGATGAATTTTTTAATGTGTTTTGAATTGATCTCTCTAGAGTCCAGCTGGGCAATATCAAGGATCGCCACCTTTTGCTCTTTATCGCTTAAGCTTAAAACGTAAGTCAGGTAGTTTTTCACGCGGGCAAGACTCACTTCCTGAGTCTGCATATTAAGGCCTTCAATTAAAAGCTTGATGTCTGAATCAGAAAAGCCAAGAGATTTAGCTTCGTCTAAGAATTTCTTTTTCTCACTCGCTTTCCAGTTATTTTTTAAAAGCGAGACGTTTTCTTTTTTGTCCGCCTTCGCGATGAAATCGAGCATGATCGAGCGGCAATCACTTGGTGAGGCTGCCATAACATGGGATGTGATCCCGAAAAAAAGGATAAATAACAACGTTTTATACATACCCAGATTTTAACTAAAAACCCGGGCACGATGGTGAAAGCATGAAAAAATGACAGGGACTTTTAGAGGTTTTTCTCTCTCCAGATCCCATCAGTTCCAAGGACTAAAGTAAATCTACTATAACCGTATTTGAGGTACCAGAAGCCGTATTCGTCCCAATTCAAGCGCTTAGCTTCCATATGCTCCTGAAGTGTCGATGTCGCCGTGTTTGGCCCTGATGTAAAAGAGAATTGTTGAGCTCCGCTTAGAAGACCTGATTCATTTTCTGCGACGACCACTGCTTCGTGAGCACCCTCTGCTAAAGAGCATGTCTTAAAGTCCCACATCGTATTTTCAACAGGCACAGAATAATTATCTTCTCCATCAATTGTGATGTGAACGTTGGTGACTTTATCTCCGCCGTTATTGACCGCCTGACCTTCAATTGAAAAACATCCCAGCACACTTTGGTAGCGGGTGTTGAAAATCTGAGGAAGATTGACACCGGCCACTTCTCCTAACCACGATGAGCGTTTAAAAGTGCGTTTTGTTCCCAAGGCATTCATGACATGGAAATCAAAAAAGTACTCTCCATCAGGGAGAACTTTTGAAAAGCCACTAAAGCGGCTGTCTCTTCCTACGACGACCTTGACTGTATCAACAACTTCCTGTGTGTCTTTTTTCTTCACCTGGATATCAATCGTTTTTACCCATTCTTTTGGAATCGTCAGAGTCCCTGAGACGATGAATTTTGACTCCTTCGTTTCAATCGGATCAATCATCACTTCCGGCAGGCTCACCAGTTGCGAGCGGCGGTTGTTCGTAAAGAAAAACTTCGCCAGGTAGTCGGGGTAATTGATGCTTTTTTTATTGATGAACGATCCCCCATTTCCACCTTGACCAGCAGGCCAGTTGTGTCCCAGGTTGGTGTTCATAATCAGAGAAACGCGAGGCCCTTTGTCATCTGACCACAGCGTTCCAGCTCCATCAGTGTTTGTTCCTGCTAATTTTTTTGTATCGAAAGTAGACTTATTATTAGCACCATAAATTGTACGCATGATCTCAGCGTTATTAGTGTTAAAAGCTGTGTTTACAATAAAGTCATTGTTGCCGTAAATAATCGACGTCAGTTGAGTTTTAAAAAATTCTTCTTTGCCACTTCCTAATTTTTTACAAGCAGCGAGCATCGATTCATAAGATGTTTTCGGGCGAGAGATTTCACTAGAAGATGTCCCCGTTGAAGGACCGGCGTTGATGCCAATTCCTGCAAACATTTCAGGAACCATACAACCAAGAACCATCGTCTCTCCTCCACCAGAGGAAAGACCTGAGAGATAAACTTGAGCGGCATCAATATTTAATTCTGCTTTTGTCAGCAGTGCTTGAACTAATTTAATCAAAGGAGCATTGTGACGGTTGCTCATCGTATGGTCAGCTCCGTAATAATCCCAGCACCCCGCAATCACTCCACCATTTGGAACTTTCGGAAGAGCGACAATCATATTGTAATCGTCAGCTGTGTTTTCCCAGTTGCCGTCTTTTTTTAAGTCTTCTGCTTTTTGTGAGCATCCATGAAGATTGACCATCAAGGCCCTTTTTTGTGCTTTCGCCACTAAGGGAGCTGTTGTCTTGGGAAGATAGTAATGGACCTGGACGCCTTCAATCGTTTCAAACTTCCATTCTGCAAAGACAGGAGCGCTTACTAAAAGAGATAAAAGAACAAGCATGTTTTTCATGATAACTCTCACGGTCAGGTTGAATTGAGCACTTAAAAAACGATACAATTGCCATAACAGTTCGTCATATTAAAACATGGTTAAAATTCTTTCATTTCCTCTTAATCTCTGTATATACTGATTCCATGAAAACACTCATCCTAAGCACCCTTGTGGCCCTGACATTTTCCTTTAACGCTTTTTCAAGTTGCGAGCAAACCAATCGCGAAAAATTCCTGGCGATGAATGAATCCCTTTATCAGGAATACAGCAAGATTGATCCTAATCAGAGTGTAACAGCTGAAAAACGCGCCCTATGGTTAGAAGGTGATCCCAAAGCCAACAAGGCCATTTTCTTGGCCCATGGCTATATGGGAAGCCCAGGAGAAATGATGTTTTTAGCGAAACCTTTTATCCAAAAAGGATACTCGGTAATCGGATTTTTAATTCCGGGACATGGCTCGACTTATAAAGTGGCCAATGAATATAAAAATACGCGCTGGATTAAGGATATTAAAGAACAGCTGAATCTTGTTTTTGAATGCTTCTCTGAGGTGCGCGTGGTTGGTTTCTCTACTGGTGGACTTCTGCTTCACCACTATCTTTTAACAGAGCCGACTCCGGCCAATTTAAAAAGTGTCCACCTCGTCTCTCCTTATTTCATTCAGCGCTTCGGTGGATTTTTCGACCGCATCCTGGGATTTTTCGTCAATGGGATTTCTGTTGATACTGCTTACTTCGTCACGCGCTTTAGAGACTTAAAACCGATGACGATTGATCGCCAGTACTACCACCAGAATCTTCCGGTCGACTCTGCTCTGCAGGTTAAAGACCTGGGCCTAAAAGTGTATGAGATGAGAGGAAACTCTCAAATTAAAGTTCCGGTGCAGTTATTCTTATCTGAGGGTGATTGGACTGTTGATACGGATGCAACAAAAGAAGTGGTTAACCGCGAGTATGAAAAAGTTCAGCTTGTTTGGTACAAAGGTGAAGAACCTCACCACTTAATGGTCCCTTCAGTAAGTAAAGTGGCCAGTGAGGTTCAGCACCTGATTTTTTCTGCTAACTAATTTTTAAGAACAACACCTTGAAGAAGAGTCGCATTGACGACTTTGACTTCCTTGATACCTAGGGCTTCCATAAAGCCCTGAACAAGAAGCAGGTTGGTGACGTCTGTTGAACGGTAGTCACCCGTTAATTCAGCATCGCTTTTTTTTGCTTGAAGCTTACTTGTCTTATCCAGTTCTTCTAACGTGTACTTCATTTCTTTTGTGCCAATTTGCCCTCTGATGGAATGTGAGTGCACTCCACCCACTCCCACAACTGTGCGTTCGTGAATATCGGCCTTCAAATCAGCAGGAACGTGAATGCGGGCATAAGATCTCGCCAGAGCAAGAGCTTGGTCGCGTTTATCTCCAATTGGGTTTGGCGATGATGTCGTCTCAAGACTTTTCCCTTCTAAAACTTCAATCACCATATTCTTAAAAGTTACCGAAGCTAAATCACCAAGGTACTTCTGGGCCTTCTTGCCTTCATCCTGGCTGAACATCTGCATTGAACCTCCACCGATATCCCACACCACCATGTTTTTTGGCCCGAGAGTTTTTTCATCCATCAAAGACATCACTGATAAATACCCTAGAGTCGCTTCTTCTTCCTGGTCGATGACTTCCAGGCGGATTTTTAATTTCTTCGCGAAACCTTTGATGACGTCTTTTCCATTTTTTGATTTTCTAAAAACAGAAGTCGCTACACCATAAGACTTTTTTGGTTTGAATGTTTTGGCCTTCGCCTGCATTTCAGTCAAGGCCGCTAGGCCTTTTTCAATGATCGCAGGGCTTAAGTTTCCATCCGTGCTTTTTTCCAGGTCTTCGTTATAAGAAATCGGCTTACTTTCATTGAGTAAAACCTCTAAAACTTTTTTGTGACAATAATCCACCTTGGCCACCATCATCTTGGTAGAGCCTGAGCCAATATCAAATCCTAGACGAACTTCCTGACAGTTTTTTGCAAAGGAAGGGGTCGAAATTGTAAAAGTAAACGCAAGAATTAAGTACAAGTAATGTTTCAAAAGACACTCCGGGATAGTTAGATAGTCAAAGCAGTATTTTAACGGCAAAGCTGAAAAAAATACACTTCTTTCAGTACTAGTCTTTTTTTCTGGTATGGTTTGCCCACAACACACTTTATTTGGAGGATTTGTATGAAATCTGTATTAATGACGGCCCTTCTTCTTTCTCTTTCTGCAGGTGCACAAGCGAGATCAATTCTTGTTTTTAAAACTGTAACAAAATGTGAAACGGCACAGAAGGTTGAAGGAAGTGAACTTAAAGTTGACGTTCAGGAAGCTCAGGACGGTCAGGCACAATTAGTGATCAATCTTTCTGGTGACGATGAAGCGATTAAAGTACAAGCTAAAAAAATTCTTCCTCCACCAATGTCTGCAGGTACTCCACTTAAGTATGTTGGAAACGATCCAAAAACTCACGCTCAAGTGACTCTGGCCATCGGGACACGTCCAATTAAAGTTGGCAAAGTGACAGGAAGAACGTCTTCAATTACTGTTGAAAAACTCTTCAGCAATCTTCCAATGGTTTGTTCAAGCGTAAAATAAAATGCAAAAAAAAAGGCCGGTTAATCCGGCCTTTTTTTATTCTGGTAATTTTGAAAGCGCCAGAAGATCATCAAGAAAAAAAGCACTCAATTCCATTCTTCCACTTAAAGAGCTTTTTTTATAAATCTGGCTGGCCTGCTGTCTTACTGTATTTTCGTTTGATCCCCTTATATCGGCAATTTCTTTCATTGAAAGTCCCTTGATCAATAGTAAAGCGATTTCCTTTTCTCCACGACTGAAGGTCCATTTATTAAATTGCTCATCTATATGATTTAAAAATTCGTTGGAAAGATGAGAGATTTTTTTCTCAAAATTTTCCTGTTCTTTTTTTAAGTCGGCATTGAGTTGATCCAGGTCATGGATTCTTTTTTGGTAGCCGCGCATTTCATGATTTTGCCACTTAATGATTCTAAACTGATAGAAGGCCCCTACCATCGAAAACAACCACAGAGCGGCTTCGTGAACTAAGTGGGTGAAAGGTACACCCTCCTTTAAGTCTAATACGATGTCAGCCAAAGCAAAAAGGCTGGTTCCAAGGAGTATTATAAAGGTGATAATTTTGATTCTATTTTCTTGAACACTTGTCATAGTAATTCGCTTAAGTCCTTAATTCTTTTTGAAGTCTAACGTTAGTTCGATCGACTTTTTTGCAGGTTGTGAGAACATTATCTCCAAGAGGAGACTTCATGTCAGTTGAGAATTTAAAAAATAATCCATTAAATATTGTCATCGTAGGCGCAGGCCCAGCTGGAAGCTTAGCAGCTTACCTGCTTGCTCTAAGAGGCCATAAAGTCCAGGTTTTAGAGCGTAAAAAGAGTATTGAGCGCAAGGTATGCGGAGAATACTTATGCCCAAAAGGGGTCGATCTTTTGGAAGAGCTTAACCTTCTGAATCATTTAGGAGCGGGATTTTCACCTCTGCACGGCATGGTTCTGGTATCCCCTGAAAATGAGGTTATCCCTAGCTATTTCCCACATGTTCATAAAAAAGAAAAAGGACTCTCACTTAATAGAGAAATTTTTGACCAAAGATTAGTCGACCTCGCCATAATGAAAGGGGCCGATATTCTTTTTGAAAGAATCGTTACCTCTGTTGTTTTTGACCAGGAAAAAAGGCAGTGGGCCGTCCATACAGATAAAGAGTCTTTTGAATGTGACTTGTTAATTGCTGCTGACGGCAGACAATCAAAAATTGGCCACCTTTTAAAACATTCCCGCGAGGCCATCACCGATAGAGTGGCCCTTCACTGCTACCTTCCAAGAAAAACTCACCACGGCCTGCGCCTGGGGGAAATGCACATTCTTGAAAATGGCAGTTACTGTGGACTTGATCCTATTGATGATGACCACGTGAATTTTTCTATCGTTTGTAATGCCTCACTCTTAAAAAACAATCGCCCGGAAGAAATTATCAATCAAACGATTGCTGGTTCAAAACGCCTGCAGGAAATGTTTGACCTCGTTACCAGAAAAACCGAGATCCGCATTGTGAGCAGTTTAAAAAACAGCAACTCATTTATTGCCGGAGACCACCTCGCCTATCTGGGTGATGCTGCTGGTTTTATAGACCCGCTTACAGGCGAAGGCATTTACAATGCTCTTTTGTCAGCAAGTCTGTTGGTTCAATCAATAGAGAAAAATCGTGGATTGGATTTGGCGCTAGCTGAGTACAAAAGAAAAAAGAAAATTTTAAGCTTACAAAAAAATATACTTAACCACTTTTTCCAATTCCTGATCAGACGACCATTATTAGTTGGTCTGGTCGTTAAATTTTTAAACAAGTCACCAGAGAGGGCCAATCATTTTATTGGCATTATCGGAAATATCCACACACCCATTCAAGGCATCATTAAAATGCTAAGAGCATAAGAGAGGAAACCTATGAGCGCTATTTATTCTGTTGCTACCAATTTTCCGGATATCTATGTCAGCCAGGAAGAAATCATGAAAGAGATTGCTTCACTTTGGCCTGATAAAAAATCTTATGTTGAGCAGTTTCACAATGCTTCACAAGTAAACGGAAGGCACCTCTCTATTCCGCTTGAAAAATATAAAAGTCTGGGTGATGTCGGTGAGCGCTCAAAGCGCTGGCTGGAAGTGGCCCTTGCTCTCCAAACAATCAATGTGCAAAATCTCTTAAATCAAGCTGGCCTTAAGCCTTCTGACATCTCCCTTATTGCGACGACAACAGTAACCGGACTAGCTATCCCAACTCTTGAAGCTCGCCTGATGAATAAACTTCCTTTTAAAGAGAATACAAAAAGACTTCCTATCTTTGGTCTGGGTTGTTTAGGTGGAGTTGCCGGAATCAACCGCGTAAATGACTACTTAAAAGGCCACCCAAAAGAAGCGGCCTTGCTCCTTGCCAGCGAACTCTGTACCCTGACTTTTCAATTTCAGGACAAGAGTGTGGCCAACCTGGTTGGAACCAGCCTATTTGCCGATGGAACGGCCGCTGTTTTAATGGTCGGTGAAGAGCACCCTCTTTATAAAGACTCCCAGTTTCAAATCCTCGCTGGAGAAAGTTACTTTTATCCAAACACTGAACGCATCATGGGCTGGGATCTGGTCTCGAGTGGTTTTCAGATCGTCTTAAGCGGTGATGTGCCAAAAATCGTCGAAGAAAAGGTAAAACCCAATCTCGAAGACTTTTTATCAGGAAAAAAACTTACTGGAAGCGATATCAACTTTATGGTCTCACACCCAGGTGGACCAAAAGTGTTAGATAAGTTAAGTGAGATTTCTGGCAAGGCCCCTGAAGAATTCAAGCACAGCTGGACGAGCTTGAGAGAAAAAGGAAATATGTCTTCAGTCTCAGTCCTACACGTTCTGGAAAAAACGATTGCAGACAAAAAGGCCCGCAATGAAATTGGCCTTATGCTGGCCATGGGTCCTGCTTTTTGCTCAGAAATGGCATTGATAAAAAAACTATAGGATGATGTTTATGACAAAACCAATACTCATCATGAATGGCATTATCCTCTTTTATCTGATTCAAAGATTAAGTGAAGTCTTTATCAGTAAGACCAATGAAAAATGGCTTTACCTGCATCACCATGCTTTAGAAGTCGACAAAAAAGAAAGTGCGCAAATGAGAGTTTTCCACTCACTATGGTTCGTCTCTCTCATTCTAGAGGCCAACTTAAAACAAGAACTACAGCAACCTTTGTACGCTTTGATCATTTACAGTATTCTTGGCATTTGCCTGATTATCAGATTGCACTCTATGGAAAAATTAAAGGCCTTTTGGACGATTAAAGTTCTTTCGCTGGAAAATCCAAAGATCTCAACCAGTGGCCTTTATCAATACGTGCGCCATCCTAATTATTTTATCGTCATGATCGAACTGCTCTGCATTCCTCTACTCTTTAAGGCCTATTGGACCATGGGGATTTTTTCTTTCATTAATTTTTTTATTCTGGCCAGAAGAATCAAGGCCGAGGAGAGCTCTCTTATGAAGCATTCTGCTTATCGCATTCACTTTGAAGAAAAAAAGCGCTTTATCCCTTTCATCTTTATGCTGTGCCTGAGCGTTTTGCCTCTTCATGCTAAAGAGAAAGTCTTTCAAACACCTAACTATAACGAAGCTAAAAAGAATGAATCTTTTCTTAAATTTCAAAGCACCAGCACCAAGCTGGGTTTGATTAGTACAAACTTTGATGGTTACGCTAAAGATTTTAAAATTAATTATCAACTTGAACAAGATCATCTTAAAGATCTCGAAGTCAGTGTTGCAGTCAAATCCCTTGATACTGACGTTGGCTCAAGAGATGATAAAATGCATAACCAAATCATGGATGCTGAAAAATACCCCGAGCTAAAAGCTTCTTACACTGGCCCGGTTGCACTCACAGAAGGCACTCAGACGATCAACATGATTTTTACGATTAAAGATAAAAAAGTATCCCGCCCGGTGACTTTTACCGTGAGTAAAAAAGATTCAAAAATACTGGTTAACGGCAGCGCAAAACTAGGGCTTCAGGAAATGGGGCTTCCCGACCCAAGCATTATGATTGCTAAGGTCAGGGATCTTTTTGATATCGAGTTTAATGTGGTCTTGGATTAAACTTCTTCGTAGGCCTTTTTGTGATCGCTCGTCCCGTATAATAAAGTGGGAAGGACATATAAATCGGCCAGCGTTCCCAAAAGCATGATAATGGCGAGAATACCGCCAAACTCTCTAATCGGCATAAAACTATTAAAAGCGAACATCCCAAAACATGTGCATAAGAGAAGTCCTGAGCCAACCACTGGTGAAAGGACTCCTCGGCCGTACTCATCAAAATCCTTAAAGCGCACTTTCTTGGCATAAATAATATGAAAGCTTGAATCCCCTACCAATCCCAATGAAATAGAAAAAGTCATAACAGTCGCAATATTGATTGAAAAACCTAACAGGTACATCAAACCAAAAGTGAGGGCCACAGGAAGAAGACTTACAGTGATAAACACCAGGTTAAATCTTAATGACTTCAAGAAAAGGGCAGAAAAAATAAAAATGACGATAGCGCTGGAAAGAAAACTTTTTGCCAGAACATCAATCATCGCCCCTTGTGAAACCATCAAATTGTGGTGAATCCCATTAATAAGATAGCTGGCCTTTTGATCTTTTAAGTAGTCTTCCACTTTTTTTAAATCTTGCATGTAATCTGTGACATTGAGTGGGGTTCCTAAAAGAGTCAGACGATAAGTCCCTTCGACCGGATAACTTTCTTGAAGTGATGGTGGCAATTGCCCTCGCAAGAGAAGGTAGCTGTCAATGCTCTCTGGCAATTGCTCATTGCCTGAGTATTCATGATTGACTTTCGTCACGAGTGTGTTGTTGGAGATGATCGTGTAATTTTGCGAAAGCTTTAAGGCCCCAATTCCCTCTTCCCATATTTTGATTTTTTGGGCAAAGGCCAGGTCAAAGTCGTGGCCTAAACTTAGGGCGATTTCCATAATGGGCATCCCCGAGACCGTTTCTGTGACTGATAAAATGCGCTCTCTTATTTTCTTATCTTTGGGAAAGTAAAGAGTGGCATCAGTGATGACGTTGAGCCTCTTTGGAACCATGACCACACTGGCAATCCCTAGGACACTAAAGACTATAATCATCCATGCAGGTAGCGTTCTGGCAAAAATCTTTGATGAAAAAAATGTTATTTTTCTCTCAACAGGTGCGGCGAGGTGTTCTTCCCATAAGAAGTACCAAAGAAAAGCAAACAACGTGGCAAACAACACCAGCTGAGAAGAGACAAAACCGAATTGGCGGATGACATAAATCTCGGCCCAGCCCAGACTTAAAAATCCGATATAAGTCGTAAACATCATTAAAAAAATCGGAACCCATTTAACTTTAAAAACATTCTTTAAGTTTTTGAGCTCCATCAATGAAAAATAAAGATGAAATGACAGAGAAAGTGTCACAGTAAAGACGACTAAAGGAATGATCGACGTCACCATGTTCATTTGCCCATAGAGAAGCTTGAGCGTCGTCAGCGAAAAACCGGCCGCAAATAAACATGGCAAGTAAACAACTACAGCATTTTTCACTCTTCCGATGAAAATAACCGAGATCACCAGCCCCATGATAAACATGGCCGGGAAAAGTTTTTCCTGAATGACCAGTGAGTATTTATCCAGTAAAAAATTGGTGTAAGGAATCCCCGCAAATGAAGTCTGGGCATCACTCCAATAAGGAGTAGATTCGGCATAGGTCAGGATTTTTTTATGGATTTCATCATTGTTGTCCTGAACGATAACCGCGATATAATCCGCGGACTCCAGGTGCATAAGCTCATTTTTGGACTCTTTACCGTCCTGATTTTTTTTGAGCTTGCGAGGAGTGATCATTTCACAATCATCCACGCAAAGCTCTTCTATTTTTTTCAGGTTTTCATAAAAGCCATTTTTATCCTTCGTTTCTTTCTTGATAACCAGAGCATGCTTTTCAACAACTTCTTTTTTAAATAAGTCGTATTGCTCCAGACTCTTTTCTGTCAAGAAAATGGTCTCTGGATTTCGCTGAGAAAGGTCATGAGAAAACCAGAGGCTAAAAACTCCGACGACAGATAAGAGAATTATCAAAATTTTTTTCTTCAAAGTGTATAACTCCAGATTTTAGCCTGCTCTTCAGAATTCGCTTTCACGTCTTCATCAGTGATGCATTCTTTGAACTTCTTTCCGGCCTCAGGGTTTTGTGCACGGAAGTCTTTGATGTCGGATGACTGGTATGGGTCAGAAATAACATAACCTGCCTTATCCACACATCCCTTCTCTCCACATTCTTCCCAATAGGCCCCATAGACAATACGCCCATCGTTAGTGAATCCAGGATAGCTATCAGCACGCACCTTTCTCTCCGGGTCATCCAAAGTAAAACTCTTTCTTACGTCGCGGTCAAAAAAATAAATCCCATTACCTTTTGATCCCATTGAACCGCTAGCATAAAAAAGAACTGAGTTTAATTCAGGACGAGAGAAAATGACTTTTGCTGCCATTACTTTTAAGTCATCGCGCTTTTCACAAGACTTATTGTCAGCACCGAATTTATAAATTCTCATCGAAGGGTCTGACCCACGAGGATTTTGTGGCATGGAAGCAAACTCACTTCCATCCATTGAAATCATCGGAAGACTCATGATTTGCCCATCTGTTGAACTTAGGTTTTTGCACATGTAGTTCGTTGAACCACTGTCGATTTTTTCTGCGATTCCATCTTGATCAAAGCTTGCCGTGATCACGCGGTTAGAAAGAACCCCCACGCCCTGATTGTCGCTGTTGTCTGTTGGCCATGAAAGAGACCTGATCTTGTGATTTTTTGGTGTCCCCCCAGCAAGCTCTGCGGCCACAGTATAAAAACCACTGATACCGCCTTTGAATTGCTTCTTGGCATCCTTTTGTCTTTTTAGAATGTCTGTGATTTTGTAGTGATCACCATTGACGTCAACTAAATACCTCCACGTCCCCTGAACCGGAAAGGCTTCATTTTTTAATGGCGTTTCATAAGGCTTAACTGAATTGGTTTCCCCTTTAACTAATTCCATTAATGTCACCTGACTTAATCCTTTACCGGAATAAGATCTTAAAACATATTTTCCATCCGGGCTTACGCGAGAGTACATTCCCAGGACGATATCACCGTTATCATTTTTAGAAACCCATTTCCCTTCAAAGGGATAATACTCATGGGGAGGCACACATGTAGCGGCCGAGAGTACTTGAGAAGTAAAAAAGCTTAAGAGCAAAACTTTTTTCATTTCAATTCTCCTGCCATTTCATTGGCCATTGTGCGAAGACCATTGTCTTTCATTACACCTGTGATCCAACGAGGATGAATCATCTTGTTGTTATACACATACACTACCGGGAAATGATTAAATCCTCCTCGCATATGAATGTCCATCGCCAGGTTACGGTTAAAAGGTTTGTTACTTGCCACTCCTCTTACTTTAGAGCGGTTGTGTTTTTTCATGACTTCCAAAGCGCCTTCCACTTCTTCTTTGCTAGCGCGAGGATCGACAACAGAAGTGAATTCATAACCAAATTTTTTCGCCAGTTTTTCAACTCTTGGCAGATCATAGACAGAATAAGTGAATTTTGGAGACCAGTAATAGATCATCCCTCTTTTTCCAGAGCTCACTACATTTCTTAAATCATCATTAGTCCAATCTTCGGCCGTTTTTTTATTAAAAATTTTATCCAGGTCCCAAGGAAGGTTTTCATTTTTTGTCTGCAAATCGCAATCGTTGTTGAAAGTCATGCGAGTCAGAGTTGTGTCTTTAATGAGCATAACTTCAGGAGAGGCCTTCGGTTTAACATGAACTTCCACCCACTCTCCAATAGTGTGGGAAAGGTTGCGGTAAACAGTTTCGCTGTATGAGCTCACCTGTTCTCTAAACATTTCTTTGTCCCACAGCTTTTCAGCGGCCAGCTGCTGGAACTCTTTTTGGCATTTCATGTCGGTAAACGCTCTCCATGGCATACTTTCACTGGCACTCACTGTGCTCGTGGCGCTCGAGAGGAGAAGAATCAGAGATTGAATAAACATAGATTGATCCTCAGGGTTAGGGGGACGATAAAATATTCTTTATTTTCGCAGAGAGAACTCCCCCCTTCAATCCCTCAAAGTATGCCTACTTAGATGTCCGACTAAAAAGCTCTGCAAACCAAATGGTATCTTTTTCTCCAGAGAAACTAAGCCTAATATGCTTTATACTCAACTTATGAAAAAACTCCACGCCGCAACCTTTTTCTTTCTTTTCGTTCTGGCACTGATGATCAGTGGACTGGTTCAGGCCAGGTCTGGTTATGAAATGTGCGGGGCTAAACCTGGACTTCTTGATCGTCTCTTGACTGATGCTGAGAAGATCAGAATTAAATGTATTGAAGACGTTTACGCCGCCAATCAGGAAGCTATTAGAAAAGAAGTGGCGGAACTTCAAGCGACAAGTGAGAAGATCGGCCTTGAATTAAAAAAAGTCGCCATTAAAGTTGAGTACAATATGGTTCATTGCTCTCCTCGTTCTGGAGAAAGCCGCGATCCTAAATTAGTAGCAAAATGCCAGGAGCTTGTGAGAGCACAAAATGGAGTGATCTCGCGCATTGATGAACTGATGGGGTGGAATGAAAGACCGAAACCAAAACCAACAGACACAACGGCCGCAATAACTGCAACTCCTCCATGCCCTTCAAAACAAAAACTTGAAGAGATGAAAGTGGCGCGCATGTTTAATCGCAAACTTTTTGAAACCTATGAAAGATGTGTAACCTTGGGAACTGCTATGTATGAGTAACGAAAGCGTGAAAACGTTCGTTTCCTCTCTTCCAGATAATGGCATCATAGATAAAATGTGAAATAAGCGGCGTGGTTAAAAGCGCCCATGCCAGAGAATCAAAAGGCTCCATTAAATCCACAATGTCTGTCTGATAATAATCAATCACACCACCTACCGCAAAAATGGCCAACAGAAACAACCAGGCGTATCGCTGCATGAAATTGAGTTTATGAGTCACCCCTAGCCTCTTTTCCATCAGGAAGTAATACGGGATAGCGTGAGAAAAAATAAGAAGCGCATAGCTTTTCATTTCATTAGTTGAAATTAAAAAAGCATAAGCGTAGACCGCCATAAAAAAGAGCATCGATAAAAAGCCTCTGGCATTCTTTTTATAAATTAAATAAGCACCAATAAACACGGCCCCTGCGATGTAAAGGATCACGCCTGCTTTAAAAGCACTCTCTAGTGATTGCGCTGAAAAGACTTGATAGAGATCGATTGGCTTGATGATGGCCTCCCCCAGCTTCCCTTCGGTCATCTGAGGTTTCATATGAAAAAGAATAAAAGGCAGCATCGTCAGAAAATAATAGCCCCACTTCACCACCTGTACCGCACGCTTTTCACCAATGCGGTAAAGGAACGTCACACCCAGGCCCTGTCTCATATTGTGATAAATAGTGAAATAGAAAATGTAGTAAAAAAAATAATCAGTAAAAATAAAATGAACTAAAAAGTTAAGAAAAAAAGACCCCAAGAGGACAATCCAGACATACTTCTTTCTCACTTCCTCCGGGTCACCCAAAACTTCCAGCAGTGTTGAGTAGACGTGCCCCCCATCCAGAAAATAAATCGTCACCAGAAGGAAGGCCGTCGAAGTCATGACATCTGTCATCATCATGAAAAAGAAAACTAAAAACGTCGCCAGGAAAATCTTGGCGAAGTCTTCTAGCCTGCTTGAAAAAATCAAGTTCTTTTCCATAAGTTTTTTTATTTAACCAGTTCAATCCAAAGTGGAAGGTTGTAGTAAGTTGTCACGCGAGTGATCTTATTGTTTTTAACTTCAAAGAAGCTTCCAGCACGAATAACGTACTTTTGGTTTCTCGCCTCTGGAAGAGAGCCGTCAGTTTTTAAATAAGTTCCATGGACCATAAACTCCGCAGAAGCATTTTTCCCATTTTCTGAAACCATGATTGTCAGGTCTTTAAGGTCTTCTTTATAACATTCATTCATATGATGAAGAAATGCCTCAAATTTCGCTTTCCCAACCTGAGTTTTGCCTTGGTTGATATCGTGTTCAATATTATCGTCCACCAGGGCCAGCATCGCTGCTGCGTCGCCTTTGTTGAAAACTTCAAAATAACGTGTGATTAAATCTTTCATAAAGCTCCTTGGGCACAGTCAAAAATAGTCCTTTAACTCTATCTTTATTGTTTTATTTTTCCAAGCCTAAGCGTATAAATAGGGATATGAAAAATAAATATTTTGGCACACCGAAACTGAAGTTTCTTTACTCGTTATTACTCTTTCAAGTCGTTCTCTATACGCTTTTTAGAATAGGGTTCCTGATTTACTTCAAAGACAACATCACGCCTGGCACTACTCACTTGGTGCTTCAAAACTTATGGCTTGGGTTCCGCTTTGACGTTCGTCTGGCCATGGCGCTCCTTCTGCCGGCCATGATTTTGATCAATCTTCCACTCAACCCGGCCTTTAAAGTTCGTTTGATGAATATCCTCTACACGATTTTCTTCGGGCTTATTAGTTTCCTTTATGTCACTGACATTGGTTACTTTGCTTACCTGAAGTCACGTTTGAATGCGACTGTGATTCAATTCTTAAAAAATCCGATCATCTCATTTGAAATGGTCCGAGAGTCTTACCCATGGCCGGCACTTCTGGCGTTGATTGTGGTAATGACAGTGGTATTGAGTTTTATTGTGGTGAAATTCATCACTCCTAAGCTGATGGGCTCTCCTCTTAATAACAACAATAAGACACGTTTTTTAGGCGGCTTCATTTTCCTGGTACTTTTCGGATGGGGTCTTTACGGCAGCATTCAAATGTATCCACTGAGATGGTCAGAGGCTTTTTCAACTCCTGATGCATTCACTTCTAACCTTTCTCTTAACCCAATTCTTTATGTGGCCGACACCTACACATTTAGAAATGCAGAGTATGAAAAAGACAAAGCACTTGCTTCATACGATGTCGTGGCAAAATTTTTAGGTGTAGATCAACCAGACAGTAAAAACCTGAATTTTGTCCGCTCTTTTCCGGGCGACACAACAAAGAGCTCACAACAGCCAAACATTGTTGTGATCGTTATGGAGTCAATGGCCTGGTATAAAACAGGTGTCGGCGGATCGGAAGTTAACCCAACTCCCTACCTGGACCAACTGGCAAATGAGTCGATCCTCTTTTCTAATTTCTATACACCTACTGTCGCAACGGCTCGTTCAATCTTTGCCGCAGTGACAAGTCTTCCAGATACATCAAGAGTCAAAACCGGATCGAGAAACCCTTTTATCGTTAACCAGCACGCCATCATGGGTGAGTTCAAAGGTTACGAAAAATACTACTTCCTTGGTGGAAGTGCGAACTGGGGAAATATCCGCGGAGTGTTCAGCTACAACATTCCTGACCTCCATATCTTCGAAGAGGGTTCATACAAAGCTCCTCGCGTAGATGTTTGGGGGATTTCAGATCTTAACCTGTTTAAAGAATCAGCTGCGACACTTAACAATGAGTATACTGAAAAGAAAAAGCCATTCTTTGCTTTCATTCAATCAGCAGGTTTCCACCGCCCTTACACTATCCCTGAAGACAGCGATGGGTTTGTGATTAAAACACCAAAAGATATTTCTGAAGCTCAGATTAAAGAATACGGTTTCGAGTCTTTTGAAGAATACAATGCCATGAGACTTCAGGATTTCTCACTTGGAAAATTCTTTGAAATGGCCAAAAAAGAAGACTGGTACGACAACACAATCTTCATTGTTTTCGGTGACCACGGTCTTCCACACAATAATGCGAAGAACGTTCCAGACTGGCAAAAAAGTTTAGCTAATGGATTCCACGTTCCCATGATTATCCACTCACCAAAGCGTTTTGCTCCAGCTGTGGAAACAAAAATTGCTTCTGAAATGGATGTCATGCCAACGGTAGCAGGTCTTGCAGGAATACCATACAAGACAAGAGGCTTAGGACGCGATTTATTCAATCCTCGTTTTGATGAATACCGTGCCGCTTTCTCATACAACTGGTACGCACCTTTTAACATCAGTTTAGTAGACAAAGATTTTTACTTTGAATACATCCCTTCAAGAGAAACTGGGAAACTGGTTAAATGGAGTGAAAATCCTTCTGATGAGAACGTAAAAGACAAATACCCGGAGAAGTACAAAGAAATGGAAACTCTGACAAAAGGGCTGTACGAATCGGCAAGATACCTGCTTCACCACAACCCTAGAATGTAATTTTATTTTTTAGACTTTGGCCCTCGCGGATCCCACTTAGGATCTGTCAGGGCCCCGGTTAAAAAGGCCTCCAGATCATCCAGTTCCGCATTTGATAATCCCAGACCATTTCTCAAGAATCCCGCCTCAATTGAAGCAAATAATTCACTCAGGTCTCTCTGTGAGTTTCTCACTTCGACTTCTACTGGAAAGAGTTTTCTTCTTTCATCGGTGATAGTGTAAGTGTTGAGAGACTTTTCAATATTGTTGTAGTGATTGAGCACTTCTCTAATCGTGCCAAAAGCTCCGTTATGAAAATAAGGTGCAGTCAAGGCCACATTAATTAGGCTTGGTGTTTTAAAGAAAAAGGCCCTGAATCTTTCATTGTTGATTTCACCTCTTCCAATATCCATTTCAAACGGCTTGGCCCCGTAACTTGGAACTCCGACTGAGGCAAAAAAAGTATTGAGCCCCAGAAGATTTCCCTGGTGACAGGCAATACATCTTCCTCGGTCCATGAACACCACAAGCCCTCTTTTTTCCTGCTCCGTCATGGCCGAGTTATCTCCAGCAACGTAGCGGTGAAAGCCAGAAGTGTTTGATTGAAACTGGTAGCGCTCAAATGTTGCAATCGCCTCACCCACGTGACCGATGTTCATTTTAAGCTGGCCAGGAAAAGCGCGGTTAAAGAGATTGATATATCCGGCAGAGTTTGTTTCTGTCGTGATTCTTTTAATGATTAAATCCCACGCTTCAAGGTTTGTTTTAGCGTCGGCAATTTCGTTCTCACCTTTTTTTCCACTCATCTCTTCATGAGAAACCAGTGGGAAGATGGCCTGAGCAGCAAGCGCGCTTGTCATCGCTTTAGTAATCTCTGCTGCCTGTGGTGTGGGCCCGTTAAGCGCAGGCTCAGGAGTTGTAAAAACTTTTTTCGTTGGATGAAAGTGCACTCTTCCATCCCAAAACATAAATGTGCTGAATTTATCGCCGACGTTATAGAGCCCTGGTGAATTTCTTTTTAAAACACCTTTGCCATCAAGCGTCTGAGACAATGGAAGTCCATCACTCGTCCCTTTCATCGGGTGGTGACAAACCATACAGCTAATATTTCTATTTCCAGAAAGATTAGTGTCCATAAAAAGCATGCGCCCAAGTCTCATTTTGGATTGAAACTCATCTGTTTGCTCTAAGGATTGTGTTTGATAGGGAGTGATATCAAAAAGCTCCATACGGTTGCGGATAAAATTGTCTAAACTGCTTGCATGCACAGATGTGCACAAGAGGCCTAGGGCCAGGCTAAAAAAAGTAGGGTGTGTGAATTTCATGGGCAGATGGTATTGAAAGTCAGAAAGTTTGACCACTCAAACTTTCTGACAATTGACTTAAAAAACTTACTACTCGATTAAGTAATCGACTGACACAATGCCCTCAATCTTCACTTCACCACTCATAAACTGAGTTGGAGCAGACATGCGCTTTGCAGAAACCATTTCCATGGCCGCACCACCATCCATCATAGGAATAGGGCGATTCCCAGATTGGGGACTCAGGCGATAAACACCTTTTAGTTTTACCTTTGCTGCTTTTGCCAGGTTTTCAGCTTGGGTCTCTGCCGCTCTTACAGCATCTCCCAAGAGAGCTCTCTCCTCTTCTGCACGCTTATCAATATCAAAGCCCAGCGACACGACATTCACTCCACCATTGTTGCTTTTAGAAGCTGCATTGAGAGAATCAACAAAGGCCCCTGCTTCATCAACTTTTCTTAAAGTGATTGAAAGTCCCTGGTTCGCTGTATAACCAACGATATTGTTCTTATTTGTTTTTGGATCGTAAACATATTCCGGATTAAGTTCATAAGTCGTCGTACGAACATCTTCTTTTTTCACTTTGTAGGTCTCAATGCTCTTTTTAAAAACATCAAAGGATTTTTGGTTATTCTCCTGAGCGTTTTTTGCTGACGCTCCCTTGCCCCACACCGTGATATTTAAACGGACGATATCCGGTTGAAATGACTTTTCCACCTGGCCGCTTACCGAGATTAATCTGACGTTATCTGCCAGAAGTGTACTTGAATAAATAAAGGCCAAAAAAAGAAAAACATTTCGCATAAAATTCTCCCTGTGATAGTCTACGCCTGAAAAATTCTCACCTAAAAAACCTTAAATTGGAAGCGATTCTTATGACGAAAAAAGTAACTGCAAAAAAGAAGGCCACACCTAAAGCTAAAACAAAAATGAAAGCTGCACCTGTGACAGAAGAAAGAACTGTGATTGACCCAAATGCTAAAGCCTCAAGCAAAGACGGCATCTACGGTCTTCCCTTTAAAGAGCACGAAGCAAAAGTCGTCTACCTTCCAATTCCTTGGGATGTGACAACGTCATACCAAGCAGGAACATCAAAAGGTCCTGAAGCGATTTTAATGGCGAGTGAGCAAATCGATTTCTTCGACCTCGACTACATCGATGCTTACCAAGCTGGTCTTTTCATGAAAAAAGAAAGTGCAAAAATTAAAAAGCTAAACCGCGAAGGACGTGCTCTGGCAAAAAAAATCATCGACGCTGACGATGCAGCGATGGCAAAAAACAAAACACTTCAAGCCGCCCTTAAAAAAGTAAACTCACTTTGTAACGATCTTAACAATGAAGTTTACAAAGAAACAAAAGCGCTTTTAGACAACAACCAAATTTCAGTTGTTGTTGGCGGGGATCACGCCACTCCGTTTGGAGCGATCAAAGCTTACGCTGAAAAATACGAAGGCCTGGGAGTTCTTCACTTCGACGCCCACTCAGACACTCGCGACGCTTACATGGGATTTGAAAACTCTCACGCATCAATCATGCACAACGTGATGGAAAAAATCCCTCAAGTTGGAAAATTAGTTCAAGTTGGTATCCGCGATTTCTGCCAACAAGAATACGAATACACACAAGCAAACCCAAAAGTTGAAGTCTACTTCGACCAAAACCTAACAAGAAGAAAACTAGCTGGTGAATCTTTCGAAAAGATCGCCCGCGAGATCGTCTCTCACTTACCAAAAAACGTTTATATCTCTTTTGATATCGACGGACTCGACCCTAGGTACTGCCCACACACAGGAACCCCAGTTCCCGGCGGCCTTGACTACTCAGAGGTCGTCTTCATCATCAATGAACTCATCAGATCTAAGCGCACTCTCGTTGGATTTGACCTGGTTGAAGTGGCCCCATCACCAAAAGACAAGGCCGACGAATGGGACGCAAACGTAGGCATGAGACTACTTTATAAAATGACTTCGGCTGCCCTTGCGAGCCAAGGCCTAATTCAAAAAAGATAATCCAAAATAATCCGCAAAATGGTTTATGGATGTCAGATACTAGGCGCCCGAGGAGCAAGGGAGGAGACGTACGTCAGGACAATGCACGACCGAGTGACGAAAGCAACGACGTAGATGGCATTCAGAAACCATTTTCACTCAATACAAAAAAAAAAAGGGCTGTCCTTTAACCAGCCCTTTTTTCAAACGTCCTTTTTAATCATGCAGTCGTCATAATTTGTGGCGTGAGCACGCGCGAACGAACTTCAGCCCAGGCGGAGACTCTTTGGCAAAAACTCCAAGAGTGGCAATCACAAAGGCAAACGTCACTGCATATTCTGCCTGATTCCTCACGACAGACTCTCTCACTAGACCTCCAGTCAACACATCCGCAATCGCAAAGAATGTCACCATTGCGATACAGGCACTCCAGAATGAGTAGCCGTTTGGTGTCTCACTGTTTTCATTTGTCATATGCATAGACTTAACTCCTATCGCTGACCTGCCTGATGGTTTGGGTGGCAGATGCGATGTGGTCATTATAGGAGCCATTGGGGAAATTCTAAAATTTTATTGGGGCTGCCTCAGAAATCGCTAAGTTAATGAAAAATAGTACGAACTTTTTATCACTTAAAATGCCCATTTTTTGAGGTTTTTTCGCCACCCAAATGATAAGGTTACACAAAACTTTACGAGGCCCAATAACATGAAAAAAACTCTTCTTCTTATTGCCGTTCTTTTAATCACTCTGTCTTGTTCTCACTCTCCTTCTCAACCTAAAAGCACTAGAAACATCTCGGCCCACACGCCGGGCGAAGACCAATTCTGGAATGAACTCTCTATGGAAGCGATTGAAGAAAAAGAATCATTCTTTGATGTCCTTGAAGAAAACCACCCTGCTCTCTACAACCAAATTATCACTGATGCCAAAGACCCATACCTTCCAATGTTTTGGGGTCAAAGTTATAACTTCGATTCAGGAGCTAAGAAAATCATCGTCGATCCAAAAATCATCGGTGAGCTTCAGGGCCGCTTTAATATTAAAAACGACAACAACATCGTTCACGCGGGGATCATCCACACTTACGGGTATCTCTTTAGCGTGATCAACACTCCCTATGGGTACAAAAGAAAAAGATGGATTGCTCCTACTTTAAATTTTGCTTTTAATATGGAGGCCAACAGTCTTTCACCTGAAGCGATTGAAGGGGGAATGTTTTCCAATATCACTTTTTTTGCCGGCTCACTGGCCTTCAAAGATAAGACTCAACTGAGCCTGTTAAAAAATGTGGCCAACGAAGTCTTCACTTTTGATTACTCAAAACTAGATGTCACTCGCGTAGAAGAAATCCTGCCGGAATACACTCTGGTCACAACGCTGGTGAAGCTTCCAAGAAAGAAAGCGGGTGAAGAAAACGACTACCTTCTCATCTATTCAACCATCAGCAAAAAGCTAAATAAAGAACTCTTAGTGACGGCCTTCCCTGTAAATCAGGAGAGCTATAATAAGATTGTGGCAAGTGAAACCCTGGGTCCTGACCAAAAAATAACCTTGAGATACAACGCTTATTTACAGGGCCTGGGAAAAGATTTAAAAGGTATTAGAAAACTGATAAAGAACTAGACGCCCTGATCATGGTTCACGTATTTTAATGGCAACTTTTTTATAATGAGGTTTCATGAAAGCATTTCTAGTGGGCTTGACTCTAGTTCTCTCAATCGGTGCATCTGCATCTGAATTTCTTCCTGACTGTAGAAACAGAAACGGAGAGATCCTAAAAACTGACGTAAGCCAGTTAAGATCAATTATGGGCAACCGCCGCGCTAATAAGCCTCAGGTTTATGTAGCAGGTATCATCAGCGAAATTAAAAGCGAAGACCACTCAGGACTTCCACACCAAAAATTCTTTATCAAAGTTGATAAAGACATCGAACTTCAAATCGTAAGCAACCTGGACTTCGGAAGAATTCCTCTAGTGGTTGGTAAAAAGATTTCTGTTTGTGGTGAATTCTTAAGAGTTGGTGACGGAATGGTTCACTGGACTCACTTCGATCCACACGGAAGCCACCCAGATGGATTCTCAATCATCGATGGCCAACTTTACGGCGAACACGAAGTACCAGTTAAGTAATTATTAAACGCCAGGCCCGGCAAACTTCCTTATAGAAGACTGTCGGGCTTAGCTGCTTCGACCTTTGGTAATCCTGCATTCTGATGCATCATCAGAGTCGTGCTTGAAGAAACAAACTTCACGTCCATTTCTTTGGCAATCTTTAGAACTTCCACAATAAACTTATGTCTCTCATCAAGCTCAACACTTCCTTCTCTCGTTTTAAAGAAAACGTTAACCAGAATGTTTACTGATTTATCAGTGATGTCGTTGATGTAAATTTGAGCATTAGATGTCTCAATCAATTGGTGAATCTGACAGATATATCTTAAGCGCTCACAGTACTCTTCCAACTTCTCCATCGGGTTAGATAAATCCATCACCAAAAAAGTCCTGTAACGTCTCATCCCTCTCATGCCGTAGTTATCAATCGCCATGTTTGCTAGAACGTTATTGGGAAGACTCACAAGGGACTGCAGTGGAGTTCTGATGCGCGTACTTCTAAAACCAACTTCTTCGACTGTCCCTTCAAGACCTTTATCCAGGATGACATAGTCCCCAATTAAAAATGGTCTATCCATAATAACTGTTACCGATCCAAAGAGATTTGAAATCGTGTCTTTAGCAGCAAGGGCAACGGCCACCCCCCCGATCCCAAGCCCGGCAAGGATGCTGCCGATATCGAAGGTTAAACTGTGGGCCACGAGAATAGTCCCGAAGGCCACAACTAAAACCTTGGCGGTTTTAGAGAGCATTGGCACCAGAACATCATCAAACTTATTAGCAGTGTCTTTAGCAATTTTTGCAAAGTGCATGCTGATAATGTCGACAATCTTTACCGAAGACCAGACAGAAGAGAGCGCAATCAGGATATAAAAAGCGCGCACTAAAATATCGTAAGTTTCAATGTCGAGCTCCATCGTCTTCACGCCGGCCATACACACGAGTGAGAAGGCCAGGAGTCCAAATGAAAGAGTCGATTTGTATTGGTCTTTTTCCTTAAAATCCAGCGATTCCTTTTTCACCAGGTCGCGGATATAAAGAGTTGTCAAAAAACGAATCAGGCTAAGAGCAAGAATCGCCACCACAAAAATGGCCAGGAAACCAAGCCATTGTCCTTTAGTGAACATGAGAAGCTCTTCACTCGTCCATGCCGGCATATGATCTTTAAGCCTCGTCTTCCAGTTTTTGTATTCCACTACTCCGGCCACAACCGGTAAGTGAGAAACTGAATTATACAGGTCTCCAATAGTGTTTACCGTCTCAGGTGTGAATCTCCATGCTCCATCAATATTTTTTTCAATCGCAATCTCTGCTTCAATCACCTGGTTGCCTTCAGTGATTGATTGTTTCCTGAAGTACCATTTCGTTCCGTTGGGATCGACAGGAATGTGTGTGAAATCTACTTTCGTAATGCGATCGAGAGTGTTGATGAGCTTTTCAGCGGCCTTTCTTCCCGTCTTCTCTCTTAAGTTTTCATCTACCTTTGAAAGGTTAAATGTTCGTACCGCTTGATCAAAATAAGCGCGGGACTGGCCATTGCCTTTTTTAACTTCATCCATGGCCTCAACAAAAGTGCGCATGGTTTCTTGAGGGTTTTTAAGTTTCTCCAGCTCTTCATATTTTAAGTAGGCCTGCGAATTTTCTTCAGGGGCCGCTTCTTTCTTAGCTGGTTTGGTTTTTTCAATGGCGTCTCTCACTACTGATGTCGGTATTTGTGCCTGGGCGCTAACCGCCAAAAGTGAGAGTAAAAGAATAGATAAGTAACGCGTTAACATAGCAAGTTCCTTCGAGTTTTAAGCCTTAAAAATTTACCTTGAAGGGTCATTATGGTCAAGGAACTATGCCTGATCTTTTAAGTCATATAATCTTAATAAATCCAACACTTCATTCTTTCGTTGGGAAAGTCATATCCGGAGGAGTAAGCTTTCTTTCAATACATAATTTCTCAAGGATGAGATGAATGAAAAAAACGCTTACTGCTCTTACAGTTTCTTTTGTGGCCTTCCTGTGCCTTTCAACATCACAGGCGAAAATTGTCGAAGAATCTTTTTACATCCAAAGCTCTGACCAGCACATTTTTGAACTTTTAAAATCAAGGCCAGAGTTAACCATCGATCACATTGAAAAAGGTGGATTTGAACTTTACGGGCCAAAGGGATTAAAACAATTCCTGGTTACCAACAACATCCCCCACTTCTCGATGAAAATCGCAGCTGGTGCACAGAAGGCTAAGGGCCAATACCCGACTCCGGAAGAAATCGAAAAAGAACTCAAAGGTGTCGTTTCAAAGTATCCTGAAATTGCCCGCATGTTCTCAATCGGAAAAAGCATCAAGAACCGCGACCTATGGGTGATTAAACTCTCAAGCAACGTAAATGTTAATGATGAGCGCCCGGAGTTTAAATACATCGCGAACATGCACGGAGATGAAATCGTCGGACGTGAAATGATGGTAAGACTCGTAAAAGACCTGGCCATGAATTACGGAAAAGACCCGCAAATCACCAACCTCCTTGACCGCGTTCAAATCTACATCATGCCTTCAATGAACCCGGACGGAGCTGCGGCCAGCACTCGTGGTAATGCAAAATATGTCGATCTTAACCGCGACTTCCCGGATTTCTCAACAACAGACAACAAAGACACGACAGAAGGAAGACAACCGGAAACAAAAGCTGTGATGGACTGGCAAAAGACAAGAAACTTTGTTCTTTCTGCTAACTTCCACGGTGGGGCCGAAGTCGTAAACTATCCTTGGGATACAAAAGCAGACAAATTCCCGCAAGAAGCTTTCATTAAAGAACTATGTCTTGAATACGCAGGTCTTACTCCATACATCAGTACATCGACGGCTTTCCAAAACGGTATCACTAACGGCTATGCATGGTATGAAGTGAATGGTGGGATGCAAGACTGGAGTATTTACTACAGAAAAGATATGCAAATCACGATTGAAGTTTCCAACAATAAATGGCCGGAATACTCTCGAGTTGATTACTACTATCAACAAAACAAAGCTGCTCTTCTAAGATTTATCGAAAGAGCTATTCCTTAATCTTCAACCATCTTATTTAATCCCAGTTTTTCCAATTCACTGACCGTGATTGGAGAGCTGGGATGAATAAGCCCTCTTAGAACAAAAGAATGATCCGGTTTTTGTGCCACCAAAATCTTTTCCTTTAATTCCTTATCAAGCTCAAACATGCGTTTTAAATAAAGTGAATTCACATAAGTGACATCGATTTTTTTATCCAGAAGATCCATCACATTTTCGTGATAGCTTCTTCCCTGTTCAAGACCTTTTTTAAGGATGCGCTCCTGATCGGTCTTCATGTCAGTGATCTGATAATGAAAGCCCAGAATAATCCTGACTTTCTTTTTATCCAGGCTATCAAAATAGGATTGGTCGCGATCGTACTTAAGAGCAATCGCCATTTCTTCCCCCTCAGCGAGGATGCCTGTACGTGCGTAATTGATTCCCCTTTCTTTCCATCCCCATGCTTCATCTTCAAAGAAAATCATATCGAATTTTCTAAGTTTAAAATCTTTGTATCTTCTATTGGGGCTCGTGTAGACAAATTCAAAATGGTATTTTTTCTGACTGTTGTTGAGCTTGGCAAGCAATTCGCGCACCACTCCTTCACTCCCTTCTTTTTCTACAAAAGGAGCAAAGTCATAACCACCCACGCGGACTACGATGCTTTTGTCAGTCGCTTTGGCCTGTGCGTTCAACGACAGGATAATAAGCAAACTGTAAAAAATATTTTTTATTATTCCTAAAGGCATCGGACGATTATGTAAAAAATTTTTTGCTTATACAATAATGAATTTTTCAGGAATTGATTAAGATTCGCGGGATCTAATCATTTTGTAGCACTTAAAAGTTTAGTCTTAAGTTTTTTGAGCCTGATACGCTGGTCTTTTTTCGTTGTCGTTGCAGCAAATGACAAGAGTGTGTTCATGCGCTCTAAGTTAAGCCAATCCTCTTTCGGCGGGTCACCGTCTTTAAAATTAAGCGGGCAGTAATCGAGGACATTTTCAGTGGCCACATAAAGAGGAAGCCCTTGTGTGCGGCATATAAGCGGACGCCCTTCATACACAGTGCACTGGTCGTTGTATAAAAATGTACAATAACTCTCCTGATGAGGCGTCTTCCAAAGCTCCAGAAGCCTTGCTTGCTCCTCTGGTGATTGAGAAGCAAACCAATCGCTGATTCGGTCAGCTTCAATTTCAAAAACGCTTATGTCGGTCTGACAACATTTAGAGCAGCCCTTCTTGCACTCCATTTGAGTAGAGTGCTTGGCGTGGATTTTATCAAAAAATCCTGAGGCGTTTTCCTGTAATGTAATGACCGGGTTTGAACTCATGCTTCTGGAATAATCCCTGCAGTTGCTTCCAGTAGTTTTTGATTCATGACAGACTGGATTTTTGTTTTTTCTGCGTCTCTTTTGCTGCTCAGGTATAAGTTAAGAGATGACAACACGTCAAGGTTTGTCACTAGTCCTAAACGATAATCTCTTACCGTTTCTTCATAACTTCTCTTTGCTTTATCCAGGGCCACTTCAAATTTTTTGATCTGGTCGTGGTAGCGGCGGAACATTTCATATCTTGTCGTCACGGCGATTTTAACGCTTTTTTGGTAGTCGGTTAACTGGTACTCGGCCGTCTTTTTTCTCTCTAAATCTTCTCTTACAAGGGCCTGAGAAACTCCCCCTTCATAAAGTGGGATTGATAGATTTAGACCAACATCCCAGTCAGAATTTCTTGAAGCGCTCGAGCCACCTTCTTTAAGCGCATAGTAGTTCGATAATAAATCAAGCTTTGGCATATAGTGAGCTTTTGAAATATTCAGTTGTCCGTTTAAGCGGTCAATTTCTAATTGTTTGTTTTTTACATCTTCACGTTTAAGAGCAAGACTTAGGTACTCATCCAGAGTTTTTTCCTCTTTCACTTCGTCGAAGGCCAGGTCTACTTTTTCGTTTTTTGCCATCCCCGTAAGAATGTAAAATTTCGCTTCGTTTTGTTGTAGAAGCCCTTGCCCGTCTGAGGTCTGGGCATCAACTGAAGCGAGTTGAGCTTCGGCCTGAAGAAGCTCTCCTCTTCTTGATCTTCCGATTTGCACGCGCTTTTTAATTTCATCCGCGCGCTCCTGACTTTGTTTTTTCAGAAGGTCCAGGTTCTTTAAATCGTTCCAGCTCAAAACGTAGTTGTAGTAAGCCTCAACCACTTCCATATACAAGTTCACGCGGTCGATTTGTCTCTGGTTTTTAGCAATCTGAACATTCGTCTCTGAGTTCTCAATCAACTGCTTATCGCGACCGCCATTATAAAGACTCGTCGTCAGGTTTAATCCCAATGTCTTTTGGTCATCGTAATTTTCCTGCTTTAAGTAGGTTCCTCTGATTGATAAAGTTGGAAGGTATGTCCCCTGTCCTTGTCTTTTTTCTTCAAAACTTTGGCGAAGACGAGACTCGTTGATGTTGTCGGCCTGGTTATTTAAAAGAGCGCTATTAAAACTCTCTCCAAGTGTGATGGCCTGGGCATTTGAAAGTGTCATAAATGTCAGGAATGAAGCTAAAATCATTGGTCTATTAGGCATGGGTCCTCTCGGGGGTGTAAATAGTGCAAACTTATTAAAACAAAGGGTGAAAGGAGTGTAAATCTTTCTACCAATATTCATTGATAAGTGCTAAAAGTGTCTAACTTAAAAAGTTATACGGTCAATATTGAAGAGGGTTTCATGAGAATTAAAAATGTCGTTTTCTCACTTGTCTTACTTTGTTCACTAAACACAGTTAACGCTGCGCCACTTAAGGTTGGTATGGTCACCGATGTCGGGGGCGTAAACGACCAATCTTTCAACCAATCTGCTTGGGAAGGCCTACAAAAAACAAAAAAAGAACTGGGAATTAAAGTAAGTTACCAGGAATCTAAACAAGATGCGGACTATCCTGCGAACCTAGAAACTCTTTACGATGCAAAAAATGACCTGATCTGGGGTATCGGTTTTAAAATGGCCGACGCCATCCTCATTGCGGCCAAGCAAAACCCTAAACAAAAGTATGCCGTTATCGATTACTCTTACGGAGCTAAAACTCCAGCGAACGTAATCGGTGTTATGTTCAAAGTTGAAGAAGGATCTTTCCTTGCTGGTTACATCGCTGCCAAAATGAGCAAGTCTGGAACTATCGGATTCATCGGTGGAATGAGTGTTCCTATCATCCACAGCTTCCAATACGGATTTAAGGCCGGAGCGAAATTCGCCAACAAAAAAATTAACATCATCGAGCAATTTGCTGAGTCTTTCACTGATGCTGCTAAAGGAAAAGCGATCGCTAACCAAATGATCGGAAAAGGTGCTGATGTTGTCTTCCACGCTGCTGGTGCAGTTGGTGACGGGGTTATCGAAGCCGCTAAAGAAAAAAATAAAATGGCCGTTGGTGTTGACCGCGACCAAAACTACCTTGCTCCAAAGAACGTTATCACTTCAAGCATGAAGAGAGTTGATTCAGCGATCTTCAACGTTGTTGCTGATTTAAATAAAGGGACATTCAAAGGTGGAACGACTATCGAGTACGGTCTAAAAGACGGTGCTGTTGATATCGCTCCGACAACTTCTAAAATGGTTCCAGCTGTTCTTCTGGAAGAAGTCGCTAAAATCAAAAAACAAATCATCGATGGAAAAATCAAAGTTCCAGCGACTGAAAAGAACTTCGTAAGCTTTGCCAAGACTGTTAAATAATGCTGGCACTAGAGCTTAAGAACCTCACAAAAAGTTTTGGGGACTGTATCTCCTATCGCAATATGTACCTCTCGGTGGAAACCGGCGAGGTACACGCTATTCTCGGAGAAAACGGTGCCGGTAAATCAACGTTGATGAAAACCATCTACGGCGAACACCAACCTGATCCGGGTGAAGGCGAAATGTTCGTGCGCGGGCAAAAGATTAAAATCGAATCCCCTGCTCATGCCATCGCTTTGGGAATTGGAATGGTTCACCAGCACTTCCGACTGGTCCGCCCTTTTACTATTCTTCAAAACATCATTCTTGGGATTGAGCCAAAAAATTTCCTGGGCATGATTGATTATAAAACGGCCCGCAAGAAAATCGAAGAAATCATCAATACCTATAGCTTCGATTTAGACCTCGATCAAAAAATTGAAAACGTCAGTGTCGGGACTCAACAAAGAGTTGAGATCATCAAAACACTTTATAGAAATGCAGAGATCATCATCCTCGATGAACCAACTGCCGTTTTAACTCCTCAGGAGATTAAAGATTTTTACCGTATCATTAAAAATCTTAAGGCCCAGGGAAAAACGATCATTATCATCACTCACAAACTTCACGAGATTAAAGAAATCGCCGATCGCTGTACGATCATCAGGAAAGGCGCTTACATTGAAACTGTGGATGTAAAAGTAACGAGCGAAGAAGAACTCGCTTCTAAAATGGTTGGAAGAAAAGTCGACCTAAAGGTTCCCAAGACAGATGCCATCCCAACTGATGAGATCGTCTTCTCCATTGAAAACCTAAATGTAGTCAACACGAAAAACTTCCCAGTGGTTTCAAACTTTAGTTTTAAACTTCGCCGTGGGGAGATTACTGGTCTTGCCGGAATCGACGGCAACGGACAAAGTGAACTGGTCGAAGCTTTAACCGGGCTTCGCAAAATTCAAAGTGGAAAAGTCATTATCAACGGTGAAGACATCACCGGGCTTAGCCCTAAAAAAATCTATCATAAAAAACTTGGGACTATTCCAGAAGACCGCCAGCGCGTGGGACTGGTTATGGATTTCAAAGTAAAAGAAAACTGTGTGCTTCAACGTATTGATGAAAAACCATTTTCAAACTGGGGTTTTATTGTCGGCAGTGAGCTCACTCGTTTTTCCAATGAACTGATTGCCCGCTTCGATATCAGACCAGCTGACTGCGAAGCAAAAGCCGTTAACCTTTCAGGTGGTAACCAGCAAAAGATCATCCTGGCCCGTGAAATCGTTCACAACCCGGATGTCCTGATTGCTTTTCAGCCAACCAGAGGTCTGGACGTTGGAGCGATTGAATACGTTCATCTTGAATTGATTAAACTAAGAGACGCTGGCAAAGCGGTTCTTCTGATTTCTTATGAGCTTGATGAAATCATCAACCTTTCTGACCGCATTGGTGTTATCCACAAAGGAAAACTGTGGGCAGAGGTTTCAGGTGAGAAGATTAAAAACAATCCACACTTAAAAGAAGACATCGGACTTTATATGGCAGGAGGAAAACCTGTATGAAAAATTTTATCATCAGTATCCTTTCAGTTGTCTTAGGTCTCTTGGTTGGTGGGCTTGTTTTAAAACTATCGGGCATCTCACCTCTTGAAGCTTATCAGGTTATGTGGGAAGGCGCTTTCTCACGGCCAAACTATATTTCATACATCATTATCCGTTCAACTCCATTAATCCTCACTGGTCTTTCTGTGGCGTTTGCTTTCAGAACAGGACTCTTTAATATCGGCGCTGAAGGACAATTTGTCATTGGGGCCTTAGCGGCCACTTATTTTGGTTACCACTTTGATTTTTCACCATGGATTCAAGTTCCCCTGGTGATGATGCTCGCAACAATGGCGGCTTCGCTTTATGGCGGGATTAGTGGATTTTTAAAAGCGCGCTTTGGTGTGCATGAGGTTCTCTCAACTATCATGCTTAACTGGATTGCTCTTTATCTCTCAAACTACGCCGTCTTCATTCCAGGCTTCAGACGCCCGGATACTGAAACGACAGAGTTCATTAAAGACTCAAGCAGCATCGGGATTTTAGATAAATGGAAAATGAGTGATGCGGGAATGGAATGGTTAGCCAACCATGAGTTCTGGCATTCTTTCATGAGACCACCTGTTAATGCCGGTATTTTCATCGCGCTTATTTGTGTGGTCTTAGTTTGGGTTATTCTGAATAAAACTGCTTTCGGATATAAACTTAAGGCCGTGGGTTTTAGCCCGAACGCTGCTGAATACGCCGGAATTAGTACAAAATTAAAAGTCACTCAATCGATGATGATTGCCGGAGCTCTTTCAGGGCTTGCAGGTGCCACTCACGTGATGGGTGTTTCAAAAAACGTTGCCGTTCTTGCTGCTCATGAAGGATATGGTTTTGACGGGATCGCCGTGGCCTTAATCGGGTCAAACCATCCGGTGGGTGTTCTTTTTTCTGGATTTTTCCTGGGGGCCTTAAAGTACTCAGGACAAAAAATCCAATCGACACTTGAAGCTCCTTCAGAAGTTATCGGCATTATGATTGGTGCGATTATTTTCTTTATTGCGATTCCAAGCATCTTTAACTTTGTGACTAAAGCGTGGAGGAAAAACTAATGAGTGATCTTCTGTTTCTTTTTTCAACAACGTTAATGTATTCGACTCCGCTCATTTTTACGGCCTTAGGTGGTGTGCTTTCTGAGAAATCAGGAGTCATCAACATCGGTCTTGAAGGAATGATGACCTTTGGAGCTTTTGCCGCTTCATGGGTAGCGATCACAACTGGAAACCCTTGGATGGGTCTTCTTGCCGGGGGAATCGCTGGATTGCTTCTAAGCATTCTGCATGCTGTGGCTTCCATTCGTTTCCAGGCCAATCAGGTTGTTTCAGGAATGGCGATTAACTTCTTAGGAAGTGGTCTGGCCGTTTTCTTCTGCCGCATTTTCTTTGATGGAACAAGCATGACTCCACCACTTGATCTGGAAAAAAAGATTCCGGTGATCTTTGGCCAGTACTCGACAGTTTACCTGGCGTTTTTAGCGACAGCACTCATCTGGTTTATTTTTAATAAAACGACATTGGGACTAAGACTTATTAGTGCAGGTGAACATCCGAAGGCCGCGGGTGCAGCAGGGATTAAAGTTTCTCTCTACCGCTACATCGGAGTGCTTTCTTCTGGTCTTCTTGCGGGAATCGGCGGGGGAAGTCTTTCAATCGCGATCGTATCCAATTTCCGCCCGACACTTATTTCCGGGCAAGGATTCATTGCTCTAGCGGCAATGATCTTCGGAAAATGGAATCCGGTAGGAACTTTATTTGCGTGCCTATTTTTTGGGTTTTCTCAGGCGCTGGTGGTTTACATCGGTGGACGTCCTGAAATCCAGATTTCTTCACAGCTCTTGGCGACTCTGCCATACATTCTGACTCTTATTGTACTAGTGGGTCTAATGAAGAAAACAACAGCACCAAGTGCTCTTGGAAAATAATTAAGAAATCGGAAAAAGAAGTTTAAAGCGCGTGCCAGATGGACCTTCACTGGCCGTGCGGGTTTCAAAAGAAATTTTCCCTCCAAGCCTATCCACACAACCTTTGACAATCGGAAGACCAAAACCTGTTCCGATTTCACCATCTGTTCCCATTGATGAACGCGAAAGATTGGCCTCAAACACCGTCTCGCGCATATCAGAAGGAATGCCCAAACCACTATCTTCGATAATAAACTGAATAAAATTTTCTACACGTGAAACACGCAATCTAATTTCGTTACCTCGCTCAGAGAACTTCACTGCATTGGAAAGTAAATTACCTAAGATCTGATGTAAAAGAAGGCTTTTACTCGAAGAAAATGAATACACTTCACTTCCGGCCGACCAATGAAATTTTAAGTTCTTATGCTCAAACTTCTCGGAGAAAATGTCTTTTAATTCCAAAATCAATTCGCGGATAATGACTTCACTGTAGGTGATTTCTTTTTTCCCCATTTCCGTTAAACGCAGCTCTTTAATCGAATCTGTTATTTCCATGACTCTCTCTGAAGCTTTCAGGGCCTTCGTGGTCGCGCTCAGCTGAGCTTCATTTAAAGGAGATTTCACCAGCTGATTAAGCTTTACGATAATAACCGAAAGAGGAGTTGAGATATCATGACTTAATATATTCACCAGATTTTGTGTTCTCTGTTTAGCTGCTTCCAGCATGCTGGCATTTTGTTCCACTAAAAAGATATGAACCCAAATAACGATTGAAGCAATAAAAATCCAGCCAAAAAGAATCAAAGACTGTGCAACAACAAGCCCCATCTCTGAAATCATAAACGGAAATTTATGCCCGCTTAGTTTTAGCACCATGAAAACACCAATAGACAATGTCGTGATCATTGCCCAAAGGCTCGCCCCTTTTCTTCCGGCCATTACTCCTGCAAGCATCGGCAAGATTCCCAGCCAGATTAAAACATTGCTGTCAAAACCACCGGTGAAATAGGCAAAAGTCATCTGGTGGACGATTCCTGCGCCAATCATGACGTTGGTGTTAAACATGTAATTGTTATTTTTTAAATAAAGAAATGGAGAAAGAAGATGAATAGTGCTGGCGATAATCCCCACAATTCCTGGGACCGGATTTGAAATGGTAAAACAAGCAACAAAGGCGTACGACCACATAAGCACACCTGTAGTCAACATCGACACCAGGTGTGCGTGAATATATCTTTCAGAAATATCTTTCTTCTTGATTCTTTCATGAGCAATCAACTCATAAAAACTCAGGTAAAAATCAAGGACGTACTTTTTTAAACCCATACCTTATAAAGTAAATTTAAAATTTGAAAGCAGAAGCCCCGGAGTTCTTGTTCCACCGACGTCGCGCTGGAAGTATGAACCTGTCGAAGGACTAATCTCAGAGAAGTTCGTGATTCTCTCAAGAGCGTCTCCAAACATTGAGTAATAACTTTCATCAAAACGCAAATCTTCAATCGGACTGGCGATCTCCCCATTTTCTACCCAGAAACAAGCGTATCTTGTCATTCCGGTTACACGAGCTGTCTCACGGTCAGACCAGTTTAGATAGTGAAGGTCAGAAAGATAAAGACCTGTGCCCAGTTCTTTATAGATATCATCACGTGATAAATCACCTGTTGAAATGACTGGAGATCTCATCGATTCCCAATCAGAAGCGAAGTTTGATTCAAGTTTATATTCATTGGCGGTTCTGGTTGAAACCAGGAAGTTTTTGAACTCACCTTTTTCAATCAGCATCAGCTCTGCCGGGCTCACCTCTCCAGCGTCGTTAAAACGTGGAGCAAGACCAAGTGAATAGTCTTCTTTTAGTGTAAACATTGGAGACATTTTTTTCTTTGTCTGCCACAGGTCTTTTAAAGAACCATTCCCCTGCTGGTGAGCAGACATCGAAACGCCTCCCCATGAAAGAGTCCCTAGCAGTTCGTTGACTGCAGAAGGAGCAAGGTAGACGCGGTAATCACCACGCGCGACTTTCTTTGAATCGCGGTTCATTAATGAGAGTTTATGTTCAGCATCTTTAATATTACGTTTTAGTTCAGTGCTATCCCAGTCTGAACCAGCATAAAGCGACTTCACTGCTTTTTGTTTGTCATTATAAAGCGAGTAATCCAGGTAGAAGTTTCTTGTCTTAAACCAGTGGAACTGTCCTTCTGAGTTAATAGTCGCTCGAACAACATCTCCACTTGAGAAAACTCCCGCCAAGTCAACGTTACCGGCGATATCTAAAACCTGCCCCATCATGTCTTCATTTTTTGGAAGCTGATTTAAGTTTTCTTCTTTAGTCACTCCGTAAAATTTTGGACGAACTAAATAAGGATCTTCCGGCAAGGCCGCAATCCATTCGCGAGATTGGTTTAATTTTTTAAGAGCTAAAGTCACGTCGCTTTCATTTGCTCTAAAAGGCATATTGAAAGTCAGGACCTTGTTTCCTTTAACAAAAACAAAATCAATAAAGGCCTGCTGAAGATTAGTCACCTGGCGCACTTTTGCTTTTGATAGTCTCGAGAAAAGTGTTTCTTCTCCCGTGAAGTTTAATGTTAATGCTTCATCACTTTTTAGGTCGTTGAAAATTTGCTTGGCAAAAATTTCTAAATATGAGGATTCAAGAGCTTTCATTATTTCCCTCCTCCAAAAACTTCGATGTTAGTAAACAGACACACTGGACTTGCGTGCCCTACGAAGATCACCTGATTCGGCTCTCCCTTTCCACAGTTTCCAAGTCCACCAACTTCGAATGTTGATTTGTCCCCTACCATTTTTAACTGATTCCAAAATGGAGCCGTGATCCCACGGTAATTAGGGTTCTTCACTAGCTTAGTTAATTTTCCATCTTCAATCAGACGGCCGTACTCACAACCAAACTGAAATTTATTGCGGTAGTCATCAATAGACCACGATCTGTTGGTTTGCATGAAAATCCCACGCTTCACAGACTTAATCATCTCTTCAAGTGACGATGTTCCCGGCTCAAGGTTAACGTTGGCCATACGGTCAATCGGCGCTCTATTCCACGACGTTGCTCTCTGGCTTGCTACTCCAGGAAGATTCAATCTCTTTTGAGATTCTAAACTTCCTAGTCCTCTTAAAAGAACTCCATCTTTAATCAGGAATTCGCGAGTCGCTTTGTTTCCGATATCGTCAGCAAAGTAACTTGCAAATTGCCCGTGAACAGTTGGATCAAAAGTCACGTTCATTAAAGGTGAGCCGTATTTTAATGTTCCAAAGTCAGCAGGTTTTACAAAGCTCCATCCAGCGTAATTTCTCTCATCCCCCAGGATGCGGTCAAGCTCTAATGGGTGACCGATACTTTCGTGGATCTGAAGATATAATTGATCTGGAGCTAAAAGCAGGTCCATCGTTTCAGTTGGGCACTCTTCTGCATTTAAAAGCTCAAGCGCTTCGTCTGCAATTCTCTTAGCATGAGTGAGAAGTCTTTCTTTGTTCCAGTTTTCCATTCCCAGCTGAGTGCTTTGGTCATCACCAAAACTTCTTCTCTGGTTGCCTAGCTCGCTTGAGGCCACAGCACTCATCGCTACCGCTGAGCGGTTGATGTTTTGCTTAATGTCCGCGCCATTAGTTGCCACAAAGTGAGTTTGCATGTCACTGACTTGCATATAAGCACTTCTATTGATGATGTGATCGTGCACTTTCATCGTCTTTGAGATTTCCATTAAAAGCTCTGTGGCTTCTTTTGGGTCAAAACTCTCCAGTCCTTTTTTACCTGGACTGTTGTATTCACCAACAGTCGCAGGGCGCTCATCAAGCGTGAACTTTGAAAGACTGAAACGGCTTGCTTCAAGAGCAGCATTTTTAGCTTTTAGTGCGCACTCTCTGATATCTTCCAGTTCAAATGAGTTTGTTGCTCCGTAAGCAAACTGACCATTCATCATCACTTCAACCATGAGTCCATGGTCTTCAGATGTGCTTAGTCCTTCAAAAACTTCATTGCGGACACTCATAGATAGGTTTTTAGTGTGAACTTCACGAAGCGAAATATAATCCGCTTTTAAGTCCGAAAGATTTTTTAAAATCTCTTGTAGTTTCATTAAGCTCTCCCTTTCCAGTGAGTCATACTCGTCGAGACTCCCAGAAGTTTATTAACAAATGTAAAAATCTTAAGAGGTAAAATCCCCTTTAATAAGTCCACCCACTTCACCACGAAAGGCTCCTTGATAAAGGCGCAGTCTTTCTCAATTCCATGAATGATTTTTTCAACGATAACTTCCGGCTTAAGCCATGGAAGAAGCACTGGAGCTTTGACTCCGGCAAACATCCCCGTGCTGATATAACTCGGACACACAGTTGTCACGTGAACATTTTCAATTCCTCTCTCCAAAAGTTCCAGGCGAAGCGATTCCGAGAAACCAATCACCGCCCACTTTGAAGAAGCATAAGTCGTTCCATAAGGAAGACCGATAAAACCTGAAGCACTCGCCAAGTTGACGATATTAGCATCTTTGCTTTTTCTTAAGTCATCAAAGAACAAATGAGTCATGGCCACCAGACCATCGACATTCACTCGGTATGTGGCCAGGTGCTTTTCCAGGGAAAGTTTTTCAAATTCTCCACCAAAGACAACTCCGGCATTGTTAACCAGGACATCAAGTCCTAGACCTAAAGCAGAGATATCACTTTTTAATTTTTTAAGACTCTCAAGGTTTGAGACATCTGCAAAAAAGGCATGGGCCTTACCGCCACTTGACTTAATCGAGCTCACTACAGTTTGAGCAGCTTCAAGATTCATATCGACGACAAAAACCACGGCACCTCTTTTGGCCAGTTTTTCGGCCATGAGCTTTCCAATTCCGGAAGCTGCACCTGTGATAAGAACTTTTTTGTTTTCAAAATTTTTCATCAAAACTTGATCTCTTTGAAAAAAAAAGGCGAGACTTAGTCTCGCCTTTTTGTGATCCCTGATAAAGGAATTATGGGTTTAGTAATTGCATTGTCCCTGTACCATCAACATAGAAGCTCTCTGAATTTCTCATTTCGTTTAAAAGCCCTTTGGCCTTGTATGAAATTTGAATAATCGCAGAGGCCACTGGGTTTTCTTCGCTACCAACGTTTGCCACGTTTACTAACTCAGAAGTTGCATCGAAGTTAAATCCCCAAGCTGCATAGACCTGACTGGCCTGAACCTTAAGACTTGTAATGTATTTTCCATTTCCTTTGTACGAGCCATTGTATTGGAAGAAAACTGTATAGGTAAATCCAATAACTTCACTTCCGTATAGGTTTTTGTAAGAGACGCGGTAGCTGACAGCTTTAGGTGCTGACCAGTTGGCCATCTGGTAAAGCTCAGTCTTAGCTGCACTTCCTTCAATGTGCGGAAGAACGCTTAAAGAAGGAATCAGACCATTCGTTGTAATAACTGGTCTTCCCGCTTCGATGATCGGCCAGATTTTTTTACCGATAGCAATCAGACCATCAAGGTACATTGCCACTTCATCAATTGGGTTTGTGGGAACTTTTGGAAGCTCGACAGTTGCTTTGTCATCCGGAGTTTCTACTTCATGAACTTCTACACTTGAGATCACAAGAGCTGGATCTACTTCCTGCGCGAAAGAAACAGTGCTTAGTAACAAAAAGCTCGCAATGAAAAACGACTTAAACATTGAGTACCTCCCCTAGAATTTGGTGCGTGCAATATCTCTGCTGGAAAACTATTTGTCTAATAAATCTTTTGTTAAGAAAGAGCTGTAAGAAGAAGTTAATTCTTCCTAGGGTGACGCACAAAGTCTCATACTGATAAATAACTGAAATCTAGTTTCATTATCCGCGAAGTTTAAAAACGATGTTCTTCTCTACGGCGTAAGGGTAGCCCTTCTTCTGGAATCTCCACTTTTTCGTGGCCTCTAAAGCGGCCCGATCTAGGATGTCATGGCCGCTACTTTCAAGAATAGCGGTGTTTTCGGGAAGGCCTTCTGAGGAAACATTCACTCGAAGTTTAACCTGACCTTCAAGACTTCTTTTCACGGCCAATCTTGGATAATCCGGCTCGCTAAAACTAGTGACTGATTCATTAAAACCTGGACCTGGACCTGATCCAGGGCCCTGAGCACTTCCTTGGGCCTCACTTGTTGTGGCCGAAGCTCCAATTGAAGCGGCAGCTGCAGAAGCACTCTCTTGACCAAGAGCAATCGCCTTTTTTGTTTTCACACCTGTTGCTTTTTTCACGTCAGGTTGATCAGGAAAAAGCCTTGATCCACCACCTGAAGAAGTAAATTGAATATCTATCAGGTTGCGCTCGCGCCAGGAATCCTTACTCAAGAATAAACCCGATAAGAGCAGGACGATAATATGAACTCCCACCGCCAGAATGATGGAATAAGTTATTTTTGGCATGGAGGATTGATACCAATATTGTGCTAAACTGTAAAACAATGATGAAACGTTACCTGAAGTACACCATTCACTTTGTTCTTTTTAAGATTGTTTTAAAAAACTTTCTTCGTTTATTTGTTGGAATCTCATTCCCGCACTCAAAAAATTTTCCGCAATATGAACAGTGTATTTTTGTGGCCAATCACAACAGCCACCTCGATACCGCGGCCTTTTTATCTATGGTGCCGATGAAACATCACTTGGACTCTCACCCGATTGCCGCCAATGATTATTTCGGCAAAAGCCCTTGGGCCAGAAGCTTCTTTGAATTTTTCTTTAATACAATTCTTATTGAGCGAAAAGGACTTAAGAACTTTGAAAAGTCGATGGATGCGATTAATTTAGCTCTCTCTCAAAAGAAATCGATTCTCCTTTTTCCTGAAGGCTCTCGCGGGGTTCCTGAAGTGATGGGGCAATTTAAAAATGGGATTGCCTATATTTTAAAGACTCACCCAAATGTTCCTTTTGTTCCGATCTATATGCAAGGATTAGGAAAGGCCATGCCTAAAGGGGATTCTGTGATTATTCCCCACGACTCTAAAGTCATCGTGGGGCAACCGATCTTAATTCCTAACGTCTCTGAACTTTCGATGTCCCAAATCACGGCGATTGTCAGACAAAGTGTTCTCGACTTAGAAAACGCAGAAAACACTTAACGCTTAATAAGTTTTCCCTTCACTGCTGTCTGTGGTCTCAATGAAACTTGCGCATTCATTTCAATATGCAAGTTAGGTTCAAGCGCTTCTATCTTAAATTTCGACAGCACTTTTAAAAACATCGTCGCCATTTCTAAGTTGGCGAGTCTTTCCCCCATGCACACTCTTTGTCCTGCTCCGTAAGGAATAAAGGTCAAGGGTTTTGGCTCCTGTAGAAAGCGATAAGGGTTAAACTCTTCTGGTTTCTCCCAATAATCCGGGTGGTGTTGAATCAGGTATGGAGAAATCGAAATCAAGTCTCCCGGGAAAACTTTCTCACCATGAATCTGATCTTCGCTGACGGCCAGGCGGCCAAATGACCATGCGGGCGGGCGCATGCGCAGAACTTCATTTAAAAAGAGATTCACGTTTTTATAATTTTTTACTTCTTCTTCACTTTCAATTTTAAAATCATGTTCCTTCAACTCGGCATAAATTTTATCCTGCCAATCTGGATACTTCATTAAAAAGTAAAAGCCCCACATCATCACGTTAGCCGATGTTTCATGCCCGGCGAAGATCATAGTCTTAACTTGTGAGAGGATTTTTTTATCGCTAAATTTTTCCGATGAATCTAAAAGAGCATGGATAAAATTCCCCTGCGCTCCGGTGCGCGGCTTTTCTTTTTCGCGGATGATAACCTTTTCAATTTCTTCATCCAGAATTTTTAAAGCGAGAGTGAACTCAGTATCCTCTTTTTTCACCTTCGGGGTTTTAAAAGGAAAGATTCTCGTCATCTTCTTTTCTGTCAGGTCAATGAGCTCCGAGAGCTTCTGGCTGATGATATTAAAACTTTCTTCCAGTCGTTCATTAAGTAAGCTCCTGCCAATAACATGAAGAGCGTAACGGGTTGACCAGTAACTGAAATTCACTTCTTTTTCGTCAACTGCCCCTACCAGACTCTCGACCAATTGATCAGATTCTTCGTTAATCAAACCAAAATAATGATCGAATTTGCTCGGGTTAAAGATTGGCTGGATAACTCTTCTTCCTCGCCTCCATTCTTCTCCAACATCGGTGAAAACTCCCTGGCCTAAAACTTCGGCCACACGCTGATAACCAGGAGTGTTTTTAGGGTAGTTCTTGGCATTTTCAAAGAAAACGTGCTTGAGTCCTGCTGGGTCATTAACCAAAAGAGTTCTCTTTTTCCCAATAAACATAATGAGAAAATCTCCATGGTCAAGAAAGCTCTTGTACATAAAATCCAGCCTGCCCTTTCTCAAACTCAGAGCATGCCCGGTGATAAAACCAAAAAATGGGTCGCGGGCAGGAGTGAAGGCCTTCTTTGATTCGTTTTTTAAATCAGGCAATTTTTTATCCATAAAACACAATCCTGAATCTCGTTTATACTTAAAAATATGATTATCAATAAAGATTTTATCTTAAATTTACTCTTTAAGCGCCTTCAACATTTTTTCCCACTGATCTTCTTTTCCCTAATGGTCTACTTCTTCGTGAAGTTCGTCCAAACGGGTGACTTTTTCTACTTCGTTAAGTTCGCGCTCACTCCTTACCTGCTTCCACTTCTCATCCAGAGGGTTGTCCTGGGGATTTATCCGATGAAAGAAGGCGGATCTTATATCGGCCTGGAAGAGCATACGTTTTCACCATGGTTATTCTCTCTTCGCGTTCAGCAAATCTACTTGGTATTTCCTCAACTAGAAAGACTGCTTTTTTATCTTCCAGGGATGTACAGTGCCTGGCTTCGCGCCTGGGGAAGTAAGATTGGAAAGAATGTTTTCTGGACTCCTGGAACAATCATCAATGACAGAAGCTTGATGGATGTCGGCGACTTCGTTATTTTCGGACACAACACTTATATGTCGTCTCACTTCCTGCGCGTGAAGAACGGCCGTTTTTTTGTCTATGTCAAAACAGTTAAGATCGGAAGTTTCAGTTTTATTGGCGCCTTTACAAAAATGGGACCGGGAACAAACATCGCACCAGGGACACAAGTCCAGGCCATGAGCCTCTTTTCTGTTAATCGCGATAAACCGAATACGGTAAGCCCGGATGTGAAAGTCTAATGACAATATACGATTTAAAACCAAAGTTTCAAAATCTCCTTCGTCCCGTTGTGGTTTTCCTCGCCGCCATGGGAGTGACACCAAACCAAGTGACGATCCTCACCTGTCTTCTCTCGGTTTTTTTAGGGGCCCTGGTTTATCACCTTGCAAGCCCTGTATGGTTTTTTCTTTTTCCGGTTTTCTTCTTTCTTCGCATGGCCTTAAACGCCATCGATGGAATGCTCGCTAAAGAGCATAATATGCAATCAAAGCTCGGGGCCATTCTTAACGAATCTACCGATGTGCTTTCTGATGGTGTGCTCTATTACTCTTTTACCGCACTTCCTTTTTTCAATGCCCCTCTTCTTCACTTTATCATTTTACTTTCGGCGCTTTCTGAAATCATCGGGCTTGCCGCCCTATTAAATGGCAAACCTCGCTGTTACGCCGGCCCTTCAGGAAAAAGCGACCGCGCGTTTATTTTTGGAGTGATGGCCATTATGGTTGGTTCAGGAATGCAGAACGAAGGACTCTACTCGACGATTCTGACGATTGTAATGTTTCTCTTAGTTGCAACGTTGATTAACAGGACGAGAAAATCGATCTAGTTATCTTTGGTAAGAAACTAAACCAATCCCTAAGATGATAACGAAAATACCGGCGATCTGAACGGGATTAACCGCTTCTTTGTCGATGTAATGAGCTAACAGCAGTCCCCAGATATAAGTCGTCCCATAGGTGGGATAAACGACCATCATCTTTCCGCCATAACGAAATGACATCAGGATCAGTGCCAGGACAATCCAGAAACTAATAAGACCAGCAATCAGGTAATAGTTTTTCAGGATAAAAACTTCCATCAAACGAATTGAGCCTTGTTTAAAAAAATACTGGGCCGCTGCTCCGAAGATAGCGGCAACCAGTATTAGTAAAATAGGAATCGTTTGACTTTGCTCTTTCATTTTTTAGCGACCAGCATCCCCATTGAGCGTGGAACGACATTGAGTGAGTGAAACTCAAATGTTTTAAAACCGGCCTCTTCCAGCCATGGTTTAAGTTCATTCGGTTGAAACACTCTTCCCTGAATCGTTCTGATCGTAAGCCCCATTTGATAAAGAGCACGCGCTAATTCACCTTCCGGCACTTCACCATAGGCGTCCAGGATAACCAGCTCGCCACCGGGCTTCATCGCTTTATAAATCTTTTTAAAAAGAGTTTTATTCGCTTCAGCTGTTAAGATGTGAGTGACGTTTCCAAGAGTCGCATAATGGAATTTATCTTCCGGCCACACACTCTCATGAAAGTTCCCTTCAATCGTTGTCACGCGCTCTTTAATCCCTTTTCTTTCAGCTGTTGCTTTCGCTACAACTAAAACAGCTGGCCAGTCTGCCAAGGTCGCTTTGGCATCTTTATTTTGATAAAGAAAGTTAAATCCCCATACTCCAGAGCCAGCTCCAACGTCCAGGACTTCTAAATCCTTTTTCGTTTTAATGTCAGCTCTCGTTTTCGCGAGCATTTCCACCATCAGTTCCGCACAGGGAGTCATCATCCACTCAAGGGATTTAACTTGTACCTGATACTCTTTTTCACTATCAGCAACAGCGTCCATTCTTTTAAATGGCGTTCCCGTTTTTAACAGCGTTGGAAGATGGGCCCAGTATTCAGCACTTAAATTTTTATAATTGCCGGATAAAAGCTCCATCACTGGGGCCATTACATAATGGTCATTCTTTTTTTCTAAAAGTCCCAAAGACACCAGCGAGTTCAACAGAACCTCGGCCGGAATCATTTTGTATTGGTGTTTGTCAGCAAAGTCTTTTGCCGAAAACTCAACGCCCATTTTATAATCTTTAAACAGCTCGTTTTCCTGTACGAAGTTATACAGGGCCGTCGAGCCGCTCGCAAGCATCAGGCTGAAGTAGGTTTCGAGTTCTTTATTTTTTGTCATATGTCGCCGTCGCTACTGTAAAGATCCCCCACTGGTCGATCTTCATATCAATCTTCTTGGCCCCTACGCGCTTAAAGAGCTGATCCATTTCCTTTTGTGTTCTTCTTCTCATCACCCACATCTCACCTTCGCGGTTTGGAAGAGTTTGAGCAATCATTTCCAACTGCGGGTGCCATGGCTGGCCAGTATAAACGATATAGCCTTTGTCTTCCAAGATCGCACTCGCACCTTCAATCGCCTTATTGACCATTTCGTTACTTGGGAAAAGCTCAAACAATCCCGAAGCAATCAGGATGTTTGGACGGAAGGATTGTTTTTGGTATGTCTCCGGGTCAAAAGCATCGGCCTGCATATGCTCAGAGTTTGTGACTCCAAGTTCTTTTGCAATCGCCTTTCCTTCATTTACGTTGGCTTCGCTATAATCGCGAAGAAGAACTTTAACGTCGTTCTTTTCATATTTTTTAGCCGTCTCCAAAAGGTAGCGACCTGGGCCAGAACCAATATCCATAATGCGCACCGGGCGCCCTTGTTTAATTAAATCCTGGATAGCATAGTCTAGAGCTTCACGGATGTGCACACGACGAGCGCGGATCCCTTTCCACCCAACTGCATTGATGTAGAAGTAATCGATGATCTGACCAATCCCCAGCCATCCTCTCGCCTTGTTTTTATAAACGTGGTCAAGAGAGATACCAGAATCAAATCCGTATTTGTAACCAACGCGAATACCTTCGGCCAGTGAGCCCAGGGTCTTCATTGAAGCCACCTGAATCATATAGTTAATCTTGTTAAACAGGCTCACTTCACCTTTTTTAAGCTGCTCGTATTCATTGAATGTGTAACCTTCTTTATCTGCTCTTACTAAGTCTACTGACTCAACTGGAGCGGCGAAACACTCATTGATAAAACGGTGGATGTGTCCAAACGGAACTTTTTTGTCTTTTTCATAAAGAACACCGTGATAAAAACCATCAAGCACGATGTATTCTTTTTTCTTCGAACTTAAGCCGTCGAAGAATTGTTTTTGTGGTTTATTACTTACAACCCAGTCACTCCCGGCAGAAAAAACAATTGTCGGAGTGTGAATCGCTCCTGCATCGCTGACCACTCTGCAGCCTGTATCAAAAAGACCAACAAGAATGTTAACTGCGATATCTGGAGTAATCAGTGGATCAGAGTCATATTTCTTTTGTTCTTCCGGGTCATGAGTTAAGAATTTTGACTTAACATAACTAGAAATAAAGGCCGGATGCTTAATTGTATCCAGTAAGCGACACCCTGGAAGAGCGGCCGGAACATAAAGTTTTACCTGGAATGCTGGGGCCGCTAAGGCCATCCCGCGAATCTGTGGAGCGTAGTCGTGTACCCACGCACTACAAACGACAGCACCAACAGAGTTTGCCACCACAAAAATATTTTGCATTTCAATTCCATATTCTTTTGAAATGAAATTAACAAATGTATCCAAGTCTTTAACGATATGAGCGAAGCTTGGTGCGTACCCGCGAGGTCCAGGAGATTTTCCGTGCCCACGAGAGTCGTATCCGAAAGCATAAAATTCAGGTTGATTAATACCATCGATCAGGTCAATTAAACGTCCAGAGTGTTCATGTCCTCTATGAATCACAATGAGAGCTTTTTTTGGCCCATCTTTTTTCGTTTCAGGTTCCCATGCTCTGTAAACAAGATCTACATTATCGAACGTTTTGAAACTAGATATTTTTTCTACCCTTTTACTCATGCGTCCTCTCCGATATAATTTATTTGCAGACTTCTCGGCAAAGCTTTTAAAAATATGAGGTTTTGATGATTCCTTTTCTCTCTTTCACCCCGGGCACTGAACGTGCCGTCCTCATGACTTTAGGGATACTGGTTTTTTTCACTCTGCTATTTTACGGGTGGGATTTTTTTGCGAAGAAGGAATTTTTAAAGAGTATTAAGGAGAGAGTTAACTCGTGGTGGGTGATTTTCACTATCGTTCTTATTGCTATTGGTACGACAAGAGAACTAGCTTTCATTATTTTTGCCATTATTTCTTTTATTTCATTCAGAGAACTGACAAGTAAACTCAACTTTAGTCACAAACATAGAAGGACAATCTTACTCGCCTACCTGGCCATTCCTCTTCAATATTATTTTGCGTACGCCAAACTATTTATCCCTTTTTTAGTCTTCATCCCTGTCGGGATGCTTTTACTTCTTCCTTTCCGTTCAATTCTTGAAGGCCAGAGTGAAGATAGTATCAAAACGTTTAGTCAGCTTCAGTGGTCATTGATGTTGACGGTGTTTTCGCTCTCACACATGGCCTACATGATGTCTCTGCCAAATATTGAAACAATGGGTGAAGGAGCTCCAGGGCTTATTTTCTTTTTGATTCTTATCACACAGCTCAACGATGTCAGTCAGTTTATTTTTGGTAAGCTCTTTGGAAAAAGGAAGATCTCTCCTCTTATCTCTCCCAATAAAACATGGGCAGGATTATTAGGAGGAATTTTTGGTTCACTTTGTTTTGGTTATCTCTTTAAAGGGCTTCTGCCTTTTAACGTCAAACAAGTGCTTTTAGTTTCTGGATTGATTTCACTTTGCGGATTTTTCGGCGACCTCAACATCTCGGCAATCAAGCGCGATTTGAAGATCAAAGATATGAGTAATTTAATTCCGGGGCACGGTGGGATTTTAGATAGAATGGATTCGCTGATTTTTTCGAACGTGGTGTTCTTCTATTTGATTTACTACTGGATCTACACTTAGTTCGCTGTCGTATACAGCTTAGATGTATTCAGTTTTTTTGTCTGTACCAGGTTTGAATCAGTCTTTAGCGATGTGGCCGCTCCAACGATTAAACTTAGAACTAAAACTAATAATAAATCTTTCATAAGACTTCGCCTGTGTGTTGTGTATGGGTCGATTATAAGGCGAAACCCCCTCGAAAGGCGGGGTCTTGAAAAGATTACATACCGCCTGACTACGAATCAGACGACTGGATAAGTTATTGATTTTAAGCGGCTTTTGAGAGTTTAATTCGCTCAGTGATAGAGTCGACATTAAGAATAATCAAGGCCCCTTCCTTCTCACCGATAGGCACAGAGACGATTTCTTTAATATCGTCCTGAAATTGGGTCTGGATTTTCTGGGTCAATAAAGAAGGCACTTTAAACTTTTTATCTTCATCAATGGCCAGGATACTCTCAAGAGCATCGACAACAAGGCCAAATCTTTCATTATTTTTTTCAAAGATTAAAACTTTGGTTTCAGAGTTCACTTCATGATTTAGTGGCATCTTATAAAGCATACGCGTATCAATAATCGTCACCAAATTTGATCTTAAGTTAAGCATCCCTTTTACGTAATGAGGCATTCCAGGTGCATTGAGAATGTCATCCGAGTAGTTAATGATCTCTTTAATATCTTTAATCGAAATACCAAATAAGTGATCGAGCCTAAAAGAGATATAAGATTCACGATTTCTGATCTTCAACGTATTTTGAAGAGCTTCATTCTGATACATCTTACTATGCCCTTCAGTCACTTCCATGACTTCGTGATTGCTTAGAATGTGTTCATGCGACAGCAAAAAGACTTCACCAATATCCTGGAAGCTGATGCATCCCTGAAACATAGTCGTTCTATTTTTATTAAGTACAGGTACGGCCATCACTTCTTTTTCGTAATAGCTATTAATACACTCTACTGAGTCAACCGCCATCCCAATAAGTTCTTTATCCATTTTCAAAATAATGATTCTTTGGTCTTCAATATCGCCGGTGTCATTCTCATTAACCTTGACCTTTAAAATCTTGGCAAAACTCACTACGGGAATCGTGCGCCCGCGGAGATTGATAATCCCCAGGAAAATATCACTTTGAATACTTGAAGGTTTGATCTCAGGCACTTTAACAATCTCATGGATTTTAGAGATTTCAATGGCCATCTTGATGTCTTGAACGCAAAAAGAAATGCATTTATGTCTTTGGTCAATGCGGATCTCTTCTTTTTCTTTTTGAGTGATTTTTTGCTGTTGAAGAATTTGTGGAATATTCTCAATCGTGATCAATGCTTCAGTATCGATAATCTGCAGGATTCTCTCGCCGTTATCTAACTTGATTCCCCCGCGGATGACTTTGTGAGATTTCTCTGAGACATAACCAAAATCGCTGACATGCTCTTCGTGAACGCGCAGGATTTCACTGGTTGAATCAAAAACTAATCCAACTTTGGCGCTTTCAATTTCAACTATGGCCACTTTCTGAGAAGAGTTAACCTCTGTATCCGGGTATTTTAAAAGGGCCTTCAAGTTAATAATGGGAATGATCATCCCTCGAAGATTAAAGATTCCGAGAAGAAAATCCGGGGCCAGCGGCATCGGAATAATTCTCTCCGGGAAGTTTACGACTTCCTGGACTGCTTTTACATCAATGGCCATCTCTGTTTTATCTAGATGAAAAGATGTATAAATGTTTGTTGATGATTGCTTCATAACGATCCCGTCAACTCGCTTTCCATGCATAATTATTTATCTCTTCTAAAACAGCAAACTCTACTTCCTTGCTGGTACAATCGACAGAAATTCGACTGCCGGTATTTGATCCCATCATCTCACCCTTAATTTTAAAGCCGTGAAACGCAAGATACTTATGGGCCGCCTCTGCATTAAACTGTCCGACCTGTGAACGGTTTAACTTAAACAGCTTATTCATCATATTGCCACCGCCAGCAAGATAAACATCAATCTCTTTGATATTTTCTTTTTTAATTCCCATGACCTTCATCAGGTTGAGAATCGCCTGGTTAACATACTTTCCGCCGGGAAGATGGGCCTCAGTTTCAGTCTCTGGCAAAAAGCAGTGGGCCAGTCCACAAAGATCTTTTTCTTTCCAGACAAAGGCAATTCCGACACATGAGCCGAGCGTAGCGCGAAGAATGTCTCCACTCTTTCCCGTCTTCAATTCAGCAATTTTTACATGTATCTCGTTCATATTGCCCTTATGCCTTTTTTGGCAGTTTATACACACACGCTGTTTTAAATTCATAAGGGGTATCGAGTCTATTAAGTGACTCTGACTCCCCGATCATAAGAGTGCCTTCTTCCTTTAGGCTTCTGGCCACATTCTTTAATACTTTCTCCTGGTCTTCCCCCGTAAAGTAGATCAGGACGTTTCTCAAGAAAATAATGTCAAACATTTCTTTTTTAACTGTAAAAAGATTGTGAGGATGAAACTGCACCTTCTTTTTTATTTCAGCTGATATCGCAAAAAGATTTTCATCTTTCGCTGTAAAATATTTCGCAAACAATTCAGGCTGGCTTCTTCTCACAAATTCAATCGATTTTTCCGGATAAGTCCCATCCATTGCTTCCTGTAGCACTTCGCTGGAAATATCACTCCCCATGATCTTAAAATCAAACGAAGGGTTTTTAAGCTTAAATTCATTACAGGAAATGCCAATGCTGTAGGCTTCTTCTCCCGATGAAGAAGCTGCCGACCAGACCTTTAGTGTCCCGTTCGGATTTTTGGCAAACCACTCTGGAAGAAACTCTTTTTGAAAATGCTCCCAAACTCTTGGAGTCCTGAAGAAAAAAGTCTCATTTGTCGTCATGATGTTGATGAAGTTCTGCGTCTCTCCCGGAGTTTTATCCAGGTAATCCATATAAGCTTCATAAGAGCCAATGTTAAGATCGCGCATACGTCTACGCATACGACTTTGCAGCATCGTTTTCTTCTGCTCGTTCATCGAAATCCCGGTGAGTGAATGAACTTTTTTAATCACTCGCTCAACTGTTCCGGGACGCATATCTTCAAGTACCTTTAAAGCTTCTGACATAATTTACTTCGTTAAGTTTTCAATTGTTTTATTAAGATCATCAATTCCTACAGAAAGCATCTTTGTAGCTGTCGCAATTGACTCTGAAGCGATAGCAGACTTTTCAGTCTCATCGGCCACTTGCTGGATCGCCGAGCTTACTTCTCTTGCCGTCAACAACTGCTCTTCAGTTGCACTCGAGATTTCAGAAATTGATTGCGTTGTTTTATTAACACCGGCAACAATTTTTTCAAAAGCCTGACCGGCCTGTTTTGAAATCTCACTTCCCTGCGACACTCTCTTAGATGATTCATTGATTAACTTTGAAATTTCTTTTGTCGCCTGAGAAGATCTTTCTGCCAACTTCCTTACTTCATCAGCAACAACTGAGAACCCAAGACCATGCTCTCCAGCTCTTGCCGCTTCGATGGCCGCGTTAAAAGCAAGAAGATTGGTCTGAGACGCAATCTCGCTAATGACTTTAACAATCTCACTGATATCTTCTGACGATTTACTGATAAGCTCCATCGCTTCAATTGCCTTTCCGATTGCTTTTGTTCCCACTTCAGCTTCTGCGTATGTTGCTTTGGCCACTCCATCAGCATTCTTCGTGTTTTGAGCAATTGAATTAATTGAAGCTGTCAGCTCTTCAACTGATGCATTCATTTCTTCTGTCGTCGCTCCAAGGGCCTGTGCTCCTTTTGCTACGTTATTTGCTTTTTCAGTTACATCTTTTAATTCAGATGCACTTTTTGCGAAGTCTTCTGACATTCTCTGAATTGATTCTTCTTTTTCAACCTGAGCAGTGATATCTGTCGCAAACTTTACAACTTTATATGGTTTTCCATTCATATCAAAAACCGGGTTGTAGGTAGCAAGAATCCAGATATTTTTCCCGCTCTTGGCGATACGTTTATAACGTCCAGAATCGAATTCCCCGCGCCCTAGTTTGTCCCAGAAAAGAGCATATTGACTTGTTCCTGTGTAAGCTGAGTCGCAAAAGATGCGGTGATGTTTGCCTTTAATTTCATCCATGGTGTAACCAAGAGTCTTAAGAAAGTTGTCATTGGCGACAATGACTGAGCCATCGAGATTGAATTCAATTACGGCCTGTGCTCTATCAATGGCCTTAATCTTTCCTATAAAATCTGCATTGGCCATTTTGGCCGCAGTGACATCAGTTGCAAACTTTACAACTTTATAGGGACGCCCACTGGCATCAAAGATTGGATTATAAGAAGCATTGATCCAGATCTCTTTTCCACCTTTTCCAAAACGCTTATACTCTCCGGCATCGAATTCACCACGAGCTAGTTTTTCCCAGAATGCTTTGTATTCTGGGCTTGCTGCGTATTCAGGTTCACAGAACATTCTATGGTGTTTGCCTTTGATTTCATCAAGCGAGTATCCCACAGCGCCAGTAAAGTTATCATTGGCCTTAATGATTGTCCCATCAAGGTTAAACTCAATGACTGCCTGAACGCGGTTGATGGCATTTGTCTTACTCTCATAATCAGATGTCTGCATTTTTTCCGCTGTGACATCAATTCCAAAAACCATAACCTTATATGGTTTTCCTTTTTCATCTAATACTGGAGTATAAGTTGCTCTGATCCAGGCTTCTTTACCACCTTTCCCAAAACGTCTGTACTCACCACTATCAGACTCTCCACGGCTTAACTTGTCCCAGAATTGTTTGTAGGCCAAGCTTCCTGCATATTCTTCATCACAAAAAATGCGGTGGTGCTTTCCCTTCAGGTCTTCAAGAGTATATCCAGATGGCGTTAAAAAGATTTCGTTAGCATTAAGGATAATCCCATCAAGGTCATACTCAATAATCGCTTGTGCTTTGTTAAGAGCATTGTAAATGTGGATTGATTCCTCTTCACTCTGAAACGTTTCTTTTTTCTTTACTGCTTCCATGTTTTCTCCCGAAGATGTAGCCTATATTTTTTCAATTAATCTGCACGATTTAATCCTTTTCGAATTTCGTATCGAATAGGGAAAAATAAACTTTATCACTCTAAAATTGCTCGCATTACTTAGCGTCTCAAGTCCTTTACTGAACTAAAAACGTTTCACCTCGTAACATTCTAAAACATATGGGAAAAATTCAATGCTGAATAAAAGATAAAGAATAATTGAGGAAAATAAAATTTTACCTTAAGGGGAATATAAGGATTCTGACTAAAAAATTTTTTTCTTCATTTTGATAAGACAAACATCAAACAACTCTCTACTCTCTTGAACTTACTTTTTCAAAATATCTTTCTCAGAATAACGACTCAAAGGACTGAGACAAAAGAAGTGTGACAAAAACTGTTACATTTTTTAAATCTTAAAAGAACTTTCAGAAGTAGACATTATGATCTCGGCAATTTTTTCATCACGTCTTCAGTGTAAGCAAAATTTTACGTTGAAAGATTATTCAAATCCTCAAAACCAACTTGAGCTCTTCTCACTTCCATCAACTAAATCCGCCTAGGTAGTTTTTGCTCTTTCAATCTTGACGAAAACACTTTTAACTTGAGTTTTATTTCGTAATTTAAGTTACTTTGCTTCTCATTATCAAGATTCTCATCAACTGGTTTTTACTTATAAACTAATTTCTTTAGATTACGAATAGGTACCATCTGTGTATTTCAACCTCTTAAGGATGGATTAATGAAAAAATCTCTCAACTTCCGTTTATTGGCCTGGGCCGCGGCCAGTATTTTCGTAGTCTCTATCGCTCTTACCGCCTACAGCGCCTACTCTCTTCAAAATGAGCTCTTTGAAAAAGCTGAACTTGAATCAAAGAAATATGCTGAGGATGTAGCTGCTGAAATCGAATTTAAAATTTCACAGGCCTTCGAAGTCACTCGATCATTTGCCAGAAACCTGTCACAGACAAAAGATAAAAATCACCCGATGAAAGTTAATCGTGAAGAGGTTATGGAAATGATGAAGGTTCAATTCCTTGCAAACCCAACCATTTTTGGGTTCAACACAGGATGGGAGCCAAATGCTTTTGATGGTAAAGATGCTGAATACGCAGGTAAAGTTCCTTCAGATGCATCAGGGAGATTTGTCCCTTATATTACCAGAGTCTCAGAAAAAGAAGTAAGACTTGAAGCCCTGGTTGATTATGATAAAGAAGGTCCTGGTGACTATTACCAACTTCCTAAAAAACTGCAGAAAGATGTTATCGTTGCTCCTTACGCATATCCAGTTAACGGAAAGACTGTTCTTCTTATCACACTTGCTTCTCCTATCATTAAAGATGGCAAATTTTATGGTGAAGTTGGAGCTGATGTCGACTTAACATTCTTTCAAACTTTAACTGATACAAAAAATCTTCCAAAAGGATCTCGCATCATTATTTATGATAAAGCTGGATCAATTGTTGGTTTCACTGGTGATGAAAGTCGACTACTAAAAAATATTTTTACTGAAAAAATTGATAACTATGCTCCATACAAAGCTTCACGTCTTCAAAATAAAGAAGAGCAGATCATTCTTGATGAACATAACATGAGTATCTTGACTCAAATCAATATGAATAATGAAGCATGGTACATTGAAGTCACCATTCCAAAAGCTGCTATTGTTGGTCCAATTTATAAACAAATTGGTATTCTTTCTGCTATCGGTTTAACTCTTGCCTTCTCAGCTCTACTTATCGGGTATTTCCTGATTGGAAAGATTACAGGGAAGATCATCGCTCTTGCTGACCGTTTAAAAGAGTCGGCAGACGTGACAAGAAACGGAAGTAACACTGTTAAAGATGCTTCTTTCCAGGTTTCAAGTGCAACTCAGGAACAAGCTTCAGCTATTCAGGAAACAGCAACAACTCTGGAAGAAATCAGCGCTATGGTTGTCAAGAGTGTGGACAATGCTAAAAACTCTTCTGAGCAGGCCAATAACAGTTTTGAAATCGCTACAGAAGGAAAACGCACTGTAGAACAGATGCGCCAGTCAATGGATGATATCAGACAAAGTAATCATGATATCGTTCTTCAGATTGAAAATAGTAACAAAGAAATCGAAGGAATCATCCGTGTTATTCAGGATATTTCTGAGAAAACAAAAGTGATTAACGACATCGTATTTCAGACAAAACTTCTGTCATTCAACGCTTCTGTTGAAGCGGCCCGTGCCGGAGATATGGGAAAAGGGTTCGCCGTTGTAGCTGAAGAAGTTGGTAACCTGGCGGCAATGAGTGGTAACTCTTCTAAAGAGATTAATGAACTTTTAGAAAAATCTATTTCAAGTGTATCTGGAATCATCGCTGAAACGAAAAAACGCGTTGAGAGTTTAGTGCACGAAGGAAAAGCAAAAGTAGATCACGGGACAAAAGTTGCTGAAAGATGTGAAGAGATCCTTGATCAGATCGTTCACAACGTTTCATCAGTAAAGCACCTGATGGGAGATGTAACAGTTGCAGCTGAAGAGCAGTCTAAAGGTGTAAAAAATATTTCAGATGCTATGAATATGCTGGATATTACAACTCAGGACAACACTAAAACTGTTCACCAAACGGCGAACCAGTCGGAGCTTCTGTTTAAAGAAGCTGACAACCTGTCTGACATTATCCTAATGCTTGAAGAAGAAGTTTACGGAACGAAGAAAAACGCTGCTTAATAAAGAAAGGGGCAGAGAGGAAACTCTCTGCCTTATTCTGCGATCATTACTCCGCCAATCATCATATCCATTGCACAACCGAACTTGATCTCACCTTTTTGTAGTGCTGCTACTTTTACTGTTACTTCTTTATCCAGTGGAAGATCTACTTTTAATTTCTGAGAAGGAACTGTGATCTCTCTGGCACAAGTAGCGTTAGTCTTTCTTGTGATCTTTAATGTCACTGACTCCCCTGCTTTTACCTTGAGCGTGCTTGGCTCATAACCTTTTTCAGTTACCTGCATCTTGTATTCCTTGGCAAAGGCACTGGTGCTTAAAAGAGAAAAAGCTAAAATCAAAGTTTTCATGTTTACTCCCATTTTATTGATTACCAAAAAGATTATACGCCAATGCTCCCAAAAACGTGACAACTCTTAATAAAAGAGATTGACGCTCCGATACTAGAAGAGATGAAAACCCTATTTGCATACTCAATCATTTTTATCAACTTCTTTACCTACCCCGCTCTTGCAGGTTCAAACCCTGTTTCGCAAAAAGCCTCGGGAAAAACGAAAGTCGTCTCATACGATTACAACGATGATAAAAAGATCGACTTGATTGAAACCTATGAAAATGGCGAGCTGGTAAAAAAAGAACAAGACTTCGACTTCGACGGCAAAATGGATGAGACCCGCGAGTATAAATCTTATGTCAGTGACACTGAACCAGTAGAGATCATTACCAGAAAAGACCGCCAATTAAAAGTTTACCGCAATGAAAAATTAAAATTCTTTATCACAACAACTGAGATCGATACTGACGGCGATGGCAAGTACGACAAGACCATTACTGATCATGAAGTCATCGGACAGAAAAAAGGCGAAGCCTGCGATCCAACGATCTCCCCTTTTCTTAACGCTGCCACTTTACTTGAGAGCGATATCACCAAGGCGATGGGAAAACTTAACAATGGTTTTGTTCAAACGGACTTTGGTTACAAGATCCACCAATCTTGTTTTAATAGCTGGGGAGTCAAAACTTTCTCGTCTATTATGTCTCAATCCATGGGGCAAGGCCTTAGTTGCTTAAGCGATCTTGCTCAAAAAAATACTAAGGCCAATCCGAAAGCCCCTAATGGTGCTCTCAACAACCTCATGGGACTAAAAAGATTAATTGAAAAAGACCACGTCAGTATCGTCTGTAATGAAGCTGGTTACGACTGGAAAGGAACGGCGGGGCATGCTTCAACTTCCAAAGAAGATAAAATCACTAATCCAAAAGCGAACCATCCCTTTATTTCACTCTCACCTGCTTATCCAAAACAACCAGGAAAAGGGACAGAAGAAGAAGTGGCCGAACTGACCAAAACAATCTTTCATGAACAGCTTCACAATCTGGGAATCCGCCACGGTGAAGGAATCGAATATCCTTACTCGTGTGAGACATGTTGTCTTCCAAGCACAGATGACTCCAAAGAAGCTGTCGCTGCCTCTTGCAAAATCTGTTCAGGTCAATATGAATCTAATAAGGCCGGTGCAGAAAGCTATGTAAAAGATGCTGTTGTCTGGGGTGAAGTCACTTACAACAACAACCAGTCGCTTAAGGCCGTTATTAATTACATCAAAGAGAATCCCAAAAGCCAAAGTGGGATCATTCTCTTTGCCCGTGCTAATGCTGGGATCATGGCCCCGGTTGGAACCGAGATGGCAAAAATCCTTAAATCAAAGTTTCCAAAACTTTCTAAGGATGAACAGGCCAACCTTGATATGGCCCTGCAATATAAAGACTCGGCCCATATTAGTGCCCAGGCAAGTAAGGCCCGGGTATTAGCTGAAGCTAATATCGCTCTTTACTATGACAATGATCCGGCCAAGGCCTTGAGTGTGTTAGAGAGCAATAAAGGGATCTTAAAGAGCATTGTGGCCCAGTCAAAAAAGAAGCCTGCCGATGCAGCTGAAAAGTATACTTTCCAACAAATGTTTACCGACAGCAAGAAAGCTTTAGTAGACATTTGGCTACAGAACTACCCGAAAAATGTAGACGAAGCTAAGAGCAATAAGGCCTACGCAATTCTTAAAGAAGTGGGTCTCATTTAATTGTCAGAAAGCCCCTTCAAGCGTTATACTGCTTCTAATAACTCTAGAAGCAGGTCCCTATGGCATCCCCTAAGAAAAAAACTCTCGCCCTTATTGCTCACGATGGAAAAAAAGCTGATATGATCAGCTTCGTAAAAGATAACATTGAATTTCTAAAAACATTTAATCTCGTCGCTACTTCTACAACTGGAAAAATGGTGATGCAGACTGGTCTTAAAGTAAAACGTTACTTATCAGGACCATTAGGCGGTGACGCTCAAATCACTGCTTTAGTGGCAACTGGAAAATGCCACGCTGTGATTTTCATGCGCGATCCACTAGGAATGCACCCCCATGAACCAGACATCTCTTCACTGCTAAGAATTTGTGAAGTTCATGATGTTCCGCTGGCCACGAACCTTTCTTCGGCCCAATTAATTGTAAAAGGCCTGCATAAAAATCTTTTAAAAGAATAATTATGATTGTTGTTGATTCAGTTTCTAAAACCTACAGTGCAAAACATGGAGCAACCAAAGCTCTGGATAATATCAGCTTTAATGTCAAAAGCGGTGAAGTCTACGGTCTTATCGGTTTATCAGGCGCGGGAAAATCAACAGCACTGAGAACCCTTAACCTGCTTGAAGTCCCGACCAGCGGACACATCTTCTTAGAAGGTGTCGATCTGGTAAAAAAGAATGCGGCAGAACTTCGTTTAGTCAGACAAAAAGTAGGAATGATTTTTCAACACTTCAATCTACTGGCCAACAGAACTGTTGCCGATAACGTCGCTCTTCCTCTGGAAATTGCTGGCTGGAAAAAAGAAGATATTGAAAAGCGCGTTTTAGAATGTCTCGACCTCGTAGGATTGCGAGAAAAAAAAGATGCCTACCCTGCTCTTTTATCAGGCGGGCAAAAACAAAGAGTGGCCATTGCCAGAAGCATTGCCAATCATCCCAAAGTTCTTCTTGCCGATGAACCAACCAGCGCTCTTGACCCTCTAACCAAGGGGGAAATCCTGGATTGTTTAATCGACTTAAATAAGAAATTAAATTTAACCATTGTTATCGCGACTCACGAAATGACAGTCGTTAAAAGACTTTGTCACCGCGTTTCGCTTTTTAAAGATGGAAAGATTCAGGAAACTCTGGAAGTTAAAAACGGCTCGGTCTCTCCAGAGACAGAATACGGTAAAGCACTAGTGAGGGATTTCTAATGGAAAATATCATCTCACTTTTGCCTGAACTGCAAAAAGCTGTTTTAGAAACGTTCTACATGCTCATTCTAGGTCTAACGACTTCCACTCTTTTTGGTGGATTGATCGGTATCTATTTATATCTATGGAAACAAGAGCGCCTGCTAAAAAACAACACACTTCATTTTATTGTTGGTGGATTAGTTAACATCGTCCGCTCATTTCCTTTTGTTATTTTAATGATCGCGGCCGGACCTCTTGCCCGCGTAGTGGTTGGAACGACTATCGGTCCCATTGCCGCCACTGTTCCTCTTTCGATTGCCGGTATCGCTTATTTTGCCAGATTAGTTGAACTTGCTCTTCTGGAAGTTCCTCGCGGGACGATTGAAGCGGCCCAATCAATGGGTGCCACTCTTCCCAAGATTGTTTTCAGTGTTCTCTTAAGAGAAGCAAGATCCCCACTCATTTTAGGTTTTACGACTTTAACGATTAGTTACCTTTCTTACTCTGCAGCTGCCGGAATTATCGGTGGTGGAGGTGTTGGAGACCTGGCGATTCGTTACGGTTACTACCGCTTCCAAACAGACATTATGATTGTCACTGTTTTGGGACTGGTTCTTTTTGTTCAAATCATTCAAATGATCGGAAACTATATTTCACGAAAATTAGATAAACGTTAGGAGTTAGTGATGAAGAAGTTGTTACTTTTGTCTTTAATGAGTTTATTAAGTGTAACGCCTGCAATGAGTGCCACTGAAAAAGTTATCGGTGCTACTGTTGGAGACTTTGCTGAGTTATCAAGAGAGAGCTTAAAGCCTCTTTTAGAAAAGAAAGGCTACAAGGTTCGCGTAGTAGAATTCACTGACTACGTTCAGCCAAACATCGCTCTTTCAGAAGGTTCATTAGACCTGAATATTTTTCAACACAAACCATACCTAGAGCAATTCGCCAAAGAAAAAGGCCTAAGCCTGACTCCCATTGCTCAAGTTCCAACAGCGCCACTTGGGATTTACCCGGGGAAACTAAAACAACTTTCAGAAGTTAAAAATGGCAGCACTGTGGCCATGCCAAATGACCCGACAAACCTGGCACGCGCTCTTTTAATCTTAGCTGATTTAAAGTGGATTGAACTTCCTCAGAAATTCGACCCGTTTAAAATTGCACCAAAAGACATCGTCAAAAACCCAAAGAACATCAAGATCGTTCAGCTTGAAGCGGCACAAATCCCTAGAGCAACTCAAGATGTGGACTTCGCGATCATCAATGGTAACTATGTCGTTAGCTCAGGTATGTCACTGACTTCGAAGTTAATGGCAGAAAAAAGCGACGCTTACATCAATTGGGCGGTTGTGAGAACTAAGGAAGTTGAAAGTGATTTTGCTAAAGCGGTTAAAGAAGCGCTGAATTCAAAAGAGTTTCAAGCTTATGCCAAAAATAAATTTAAAGGTTACAAATATCCATCAAGCTGGAAGTAAGAAAGGCCCTCGAAAGAGGGCTTTTTTATTTGTAAGAAAAAGATTGAAAACTCCCCATACTGACTCCCCCGCCTGCGCTATCCTATGAGAGGTCTTTTTTAAGAAGAAGAAAAAACAACTCGGAGGTTTTTTATGCGTAAACTTATGCTTCTTTCTCTTGCTCTATTAAGCTTCAGCGCTTTTGCTGAAGGGCCATCTGTAAAAATCACTTCATATGTTTATATCAATCAAGAGCGCAAAGTCGCTGAGCTTTGTGGTGTTGTTTCAAACGCAACAACAACTCCTACATTCGTTCAAATCACTGTAGATGAAACAAGTAAGCGCCCGGCAACTTACAACACATGGGCCGGAGCTGACGGAAAATTCTGTTCAGTAGTTGTTTCTTACTACGGTACAGCTATCGCGAAAGCACAATAATTTGATTGCAGTAATAGCAGGATCAACAGGGCTCACAGGGGCCCTGCTTTTATCCAAACTTTTAAAAGACCAATCAATAACTCAGGTGATTGCTCCCACCAGAAGACCTCTTGATCTCACCCACCCCAAATTAAAAAATGTTATCGTTTCAGACTTCGCTGATCTCATGAATCATGCGGACGAACTTAAAGGTGAACTTTATTTTTGCTGCCTGGGAACGACAATAAAGATCGCCGGCACTCAAGAGAACTTTAGAAAAGTTGATTTCGATGCTGTTGTTAATTTTGGAAAGCTAGCTGAATATCACAAGTCTCAATCTCTCGTTGTTATTTCCGCTGCTGGAGCGAATCCTCACTCTTCTATCTTTTACAACAAAGTTAAAGGTGAAGCCGAAGAAGCGCTTTTAAAACTTTCTTTAAACCGCTTAATCCTGATGAGACCAGGTCTACTTATGGGTGAAAGAAAGGCCAGCCGCCCGCTGGAGAAAGCGACAATCAAAATAACCCAAGTTCTCTCAAGTATACTTCCGGAAAGAATTGAAAAAAGCTTCGCTACACCTATTGAAGTCCTGACTGAAAGAATGTTAAAAGAAGGAAAGAATACGGCCAATAAAATTAAAATCATCAATGCCGTTGATATTTAAATTATGCTGAAACATTTCCTCACTCTTCTTTTACTTCTCTCTCTTTCATCGTGCGCTCTTTTAAGCCCAAATCCCATTCGTCAAAACGAACATCTAAATGAAAGTCCAGTCCTGGTTCCTTTCACAACGGATTATTGTTCTGAATGGCCTGATGGGAAAAAAGAAAACCCTGAGCAGTGGGCAGGTTGTTGCTTTACTCACGACCTTCACTATTGGATCGGAGGAACAGATGATGAAAGAAAGAAATCAGACGAAGAGCTCAAAGAGTGCGTGAAGATGACCGGTTCATCATTAAGTGGCTTTCTCATGTACATTGGTGTGCGTTTTGGCGGACGCCCTGGAGATGCTTCTTATTCATGGGGCTACGGTTGGACTAAGGGCCGTGAGTACGCTCCGATCAGCAAAGAACAAGCAGAAAAAGCGCGCGGACTTCTAATGAAATCCGAGCGCAACAAAAATAAAAAAGAAAAAAAATTGATTGATGACTTTGTTAAAAATTCTCTCGATATCAAAATCCAGAGTGAAGACTCTTAATGACCACCTAAGTAAGCACTCTTAACTTCCGGGCTATCCTGAAGCTCTTTTCCTGTTCCTTCAATACGAACCACACCCTGCTCCAGTACGTAAGCGCGGTCAGCAAGCTGAAGCGCACGGTAAGCAAGCTGTTCAACTAAAAGAATAGATGTCGTTCTCGTTTCTTTAATTCTTCCAACAACATTGAATACTTCGTCGATAATAACCGGAGCAAGACCCATTGATGGCTCATCTAAAATAAGAATCTTTGGTTTTAACATCAAAGCTCTGCCGATTGCTAGCATCTGCTGCTCGCCACCCGACATTGTTCCCGCTTGTTGATTCTGACGGTCTCTAAGTTTTGGGAAGATATTGAAAACTTCTTCAATCGTTTGATTGATTTCACTCTTCTTTTCTTTTTTAAAGCGCAGGAATGCTCCCAGAAGAAGATTATCCATTACACTTTGTTGCCCGAAAATTTTTCTGGCCTCAGGACAATGAGCAAGCCCCATTTTCACGCGGTCATGAGCACTGATCCCCGAAAGATCCTTTCCATCGATTGAAATACTTCCCTGATCAATATCGACCAGACCAGAAATCGCTCTTAGAAGTGAGGTTTTCCCTGAACCGTTTGAACCAATAAGAGACACCAGCTCTCCTGGCCTTAATTCGATGGATACACCTCTAACGGCCTTAATCCCACCGTAACTTACACCAACATTATCTACCTTAAGCATGGCTTGCCCCTTCAGACCCTAGGTACGCTTTAACAACGTTTGGATCTTTTTGAACGTCTAAAGGTTTCCCTTCAGCAATTTTCTTTCCGAAATCAAGAACAGTAATTTCATCCGAGATCTTCATCATCATATCCATGTGATGTTCAATCAGAAGAACAGCGATTCCGGCAGCTTTAATTTTTAAAATAATTTCGTTGAACTCGTTGATTTCCAGAGTTGTTAATCCCGCTGCCGGCTCATCAAGAAGAATCAGTTTTGGTCTCAAGGCCATAGCACGGGCAATTTCCAGACGTCTCGACTGACCGTAAGCTAAGTTCTTTGCTTGTTCGTTTGCTAGGCTATCAAGGCCCACGAATTCAAGCAGGCGGTAAGCTTCAATTTGTTTTTGCTCCTCTTCACGGGCAACCGATGGGAGTCCTAGAAGAACGGCAAAGAAAGAAGACTTATAGTGTTTATGTAAACCAACCTGTACGTTTTCTAAAACAGTCAGGTCACCAAAAAGCTGAAGGTTTTGAAATGTTCTGGCGATTCCCATCTCTGCTCTTTCATGCGGCTTTAGTTTACCGATTGATTTACCAAAAGCATTAACGTCACCAGTGGTCTGGTTATAAAGGCCAGTAATAACGTTAACAGTTGTCGACTTTCCAGAACCATTTGGACCCATTAATCCGTGGATTGATCCTGGTTTTACTTTCAGGTCAAGCTGGTTAACAGCAACCAGACCGCCAAAGCGCATCTCTACTTTATCCAGCGATAAAGGAGTGTGTCCGTCTTTACATTTTTCAATCTTAAATTCGATTTTTGATTTATCACTTGCCGTAAAAACCGGAAGTCTTTTTGCAAAAAGATTCGGGAAGAACTTCTTCATTAATCCCGCAAGACCATTTGGCAGGAAGAAAAGAGTTAAAAGAAGTAAAAGACCAAACACCATCAGGCGGTAATCTTTAAACCATGTAAATAGATCCGGAAGAATTACAACCAGGGCCATCCCGACAACGTTACCAAAAGTCGAGCGAACTCCACCAAAGATAAGGGCCATAAGAGCAAGAACTGAAAAGTCCATGCTGAATGTGTTGGGAGCAATGTAGCTGTCTAAGTGAGAAAAAAGAGCACCGGCAAGGCCAGCAATACAGGCCGACATGATGAAGGCCGTAAGTTTATAACGTACTTTTGAAATCCCAGAGCTCTCAGCGGCAATCGGACTAAACTTAATCGCCTCGAATGCTCTCCCCCAAAAACTTTTTGAAAGGTTGCTCTTAAAGTACATAACGAGAAGAAGAAACGGATAAACCAACCAGATAAATTTGTTGTCGTTAAAAGACGTGCCAAAAAACTTTAAAGGGGCCATTTGAATCCCTTTAGTACCGTTGGTTAAAGTTTCTTGCTCATTAATAAAAGTATAAATGATAAGTCCGTAAGCAATCGTTGTTACGGCCAGGTATGGACCCGAGGTTCTAAGCGACGGGAAGCCAAGAAGGAAACCGAAAAATCCGGTGACAATCACAGAAGCGATAAGCGCTGGGAAAAATGGCCACTCTAAAAAGAGAGTCATCGTTGAGCCCATGTTCGCTGCTGCTGTTGAGTTAAGAACACCCATCGTGTAGGCCCCAACCGCAAAAAGACCGGCGTGACCGATAGAGATGTCTCCGATGTATCCGACGACCAGGTCAAGGGATACAACGAGAATGGTATAAATAAAGATTCGTCCTAAGATACTGTGAACGTAGTATTCGTTCTGAACCCATAACGGCAGAGTAAAAGGAACAAGAATCAAAAGAAGTTGAAGGAGTTTAATGGTTCTTTGCGAACCTGTCAGTTGTGCTTTTTCCATTTCGACTACACCTTCTTGATGATCTTTTTCCCAAACAATCCGTTTGGTTTAAATAAAATAACAATGATTAAGAAAATAAATCCTGGCATCTCTTTATACCCCGTCGAGATATATCTCGCTGTGAAGGCTTCAGAAATTCCCAGAATTAATCCTCCGACTAACGGACCAAAACCTGATTCAAGACCACCGATGATGGAAACTGAATAAGCTTTAATCCCTAAAACCGTTCCCATTGAAGCGGAAACGAAAGTTAGTGGAGCAACTAAAAGACCGGCGATGGCAGCAATACAGGCAGACATCATAAAAGAGACAGTGATAACAAACTTCTCAGGAATCCCCATTAAGCTTGCTGTCGCTTTATCTTCACTTACTGCCTGGATCGCTTTACCGTAAATTGTTCTGCGTTTAAAGATTTCCACTCCACAAACAATTCCCAGGGAGACAATAACAATTAAAATCTCCTGAGCGTAAACCCCGATTCCACCAAATCTTAAAATGTCATCCCCTAGTGGAGAGAGCATTTTATAATCCCCTGTCGACCAAAGTTGCTCTACACCGTTTTTCATAATGATCCCCATTGCGAGGGTCGCAAGAATCCAGGTGTATTCTGACTTAAATTTTAGAGATGGCTCAACTGCACTCTTGTGCACTAATGCACCCGAGAGCATACCCACCAATAAAACGGCAATAAGTGGAACGATGAAAGGGATACCAGAGTGCTGGCCGCTTTGCATGTTCACATAAAGGATGTAGCCCACAACACCTCCGAGCATTACGATTTGCCCGAGAGAAAAGTTAATGGTTTTTGAAGTAGAGAACGTCAGGTTGTATCCAAATGCAATCAGGGCATAGATCATGCCCTGAATTGAACCTGAAATTAAAAGTTGTAGAACTTCAGTCATTTTTTATTTTTCCGATGAAATGATTTTTCCGTCTTGAACCATACCAAGAAGAACATTAGCTTCTTTTACTGCTTCGTGATCTGTTGATGAGTACGGCTTTGTGTATGTTCCAGTTAGACCTTCATAAGTAGCATTTAGGTTTTCAAGAGCTTCTCTGATTTTTGGTCCTTCTGTGTTTCCAGCTTGCTCGATAGCAAGCTTTAGAAGGTAAACTGAATCGTATCCTTGAGCAGCTGAAACCGCTGAAGAGATTGGAGATTCTTTGAACTTATCTGCATAAGTCTTAAGGAAAGTTTGTTGCTTTGGTGAAGTCGCACTAGATTCAATGAATGTTTGTGGCATCATTGTTCCGTTTCCGTTTTTACCAGCGTTTGTTGTGTAGTTTGACATAGAAAGAGTCCATGATCCGATCATCGGAACTTTCCATGAAATTCTATCCATTGAGTTAGAAACAGCTGCTAACTCAGGCCCGATTCCGTAAGCAAGGATAACGTCTGCACCTGCAGCTTTTGCTTCTTGAAGTTGAGCTGTCATGTCAGTGTCTTTAATTTTGAATTTACCAACGTAAACTGGCTTTACACCAGCAGCAGCAAGAGCTGCTTCCATTTTTTCACGTCCGTTCTGTCCGTAGTTAGTGTCATCACAAAGTAGAGCCGGTTTTTTAGCTCCTCTTTTTAATGCCTGGTTAACAATAACTTTTGATTGAACATCGTCACCAGCTGCAAGTCTGAAAATATAGTTTTCAGGATTTGTAGCGAAGAATTCATTTACCTTTGCTCCAGCAGCAAGGTTGATGATTTGAGGGATTTTCTTTTGTTGTGTGTACTGAGTTGAAGCATTCGCTACACCAGTGTTAGCAGGTCCAAGAACCGCTACAACATTTTCTTTATCAAGAAGCTCTTGCATGATTTGTCCACCACGCTCGTTTTTTGCTTCATCATCACGGTCGATCATAACGATTTTTTTACCAAGAACACCACCAGCAGCGTTGATCTCTTCAATCGCAATCTTTACACCGTTTCTCATTGAAACACCCATCGGTGCAGATCCACCAGAGAATGGTCCATAAACACCAATTTTAATTTCGTCTGATTTTTTGTTACAACCAAACATGGTAGCTAAGCAAAGTAGCCCCACTAAAATAACATTACGCTTCATCAGTTACACTCCTTGTGAATTAATAAGGAAAAGAGAAAGAACTAATAAAAGTCTAAAGAAGCTGACAGTATTTGAACAGAATTTTTTTAAATCTCGTAATCTTCAAAACTGCGTTTGATGATGTCTGTTGCAAGAGTAATGAAGGCACTAAGTTTTGGCGTCACGAATCTCTGTGCTGGATAAACAAAGTGAATCGGAGTTAAGTGTGATCTCCACTCTGGTAAAATCCTTATAAGCTTATTGGACTTTACCTCTTGATAACAATAGTAGGTAGGAAGAAAAACAATACCATCATCCATCAAGGCCATTTTTTTTAAAGCAAACATATCGTTAATAAGGATGCGGCCTGGGATAGGAACATTTAGAGAACCTTTAGCGCTTGTCATCTTCCACTCATCCACTCCAACTGGTGTAAACTGAAGACAGCTGTGATTGCGAAGTTCGCGAGGATGTGTTGGCGTTCCTTTTGTCTTTAAGTATTTTGGTGACGCAAATGGAGCAAAATAAAGAGTCCCAATTCTTTTGGCAATCAAACTAGAATCTTTTAACTCACCTGCACGAATCGCGAGGTCTACATTTTCGCTCAGCAGGTCTACCCTTCTATCTGTTAATAAAACTTCAATGCGCGCCTTAGGATATTTTTTAGTGTATTGAGAAACAATGCCTGGAAGAATACTACTTCCAAGTTCATTGGGTGCAGTAATGCGCAGGAGTCCTTGAGGCTCTCCTTGAACTGCTGCGATTTCTGATTCAGCAGCTTTGATTTCTTCTAATCCCTGGATACATCTTTTGAAATAGGCCTGGCCTGCCGGAGTGATATTTAACTTTCTGGTTGTTCTTTGAATAAGAGTCACCCCTAATCTCTTTTCAAGATTTGAGACTTTTGCACTTACGGTTGAGTTGGGCATGCCCAGCTTTTTAGCTGCCTGACTAAAGCTTCCCTCTTGTACCACACTGATAAATATCGCTACTTCATTGAAATCCATGAAAAAGATTATACATTAGGCTGAATTATAATTCCAGTTTTTCCTATCTAATAAAATATCTCAAACTCCGATAAAGTAATTACAAGAGAGAAAACAAACCTCACATACAAAAGGAGACTATATGAATACTTACAACATCGACCCTTCTCACTCTTCAGCAAACTTTTCTATTAAACACATGATGATCGCTAAAGTTCACGGTGGATTTGAAAAATTAAGCGGCAAGTTTCAATACGACGCAGCTAACTTGGCCAACTCTTCAGTAGACGTTACAATTGAAGCAGCAAGCATTAATACTCGCGAAGCGCAACGAGACGCTCACTTAAAAAGTGCAGACTTTTTTGATGTAGAAAAATACCCAACGATTACTTTTAAATCGACTCGCTTTGAAAAATCTGGTGGAGATTTAAAAATTGTCGGAGACCTGACTATTCATGGAGTGACTAATTCAGTGACTCTGGAAGTTGACGGGCCAACAGAAGAGCTAAAAGACCCGTGGGGAAATGCTAAGGTTGGTGCGAGTGCCACAGCTAAGATTAAGCGCAAAGACTTCGGTTTAACTTGGAATGCGGCCCTGGAAGCTGGTGGATTACTCGTCGGTGACGACGTCAGTATTTCAATTGATGTTCAGTTTGTAAAAGCTGTTTAAAATAAAAAACTCCAGCAAGGATTAAATGTGCACACCTTCGAACACAAGACCTTGCTGGAGCCTGACGGATTTCGAATTGAACTCGGAGTAGTTTATAAATTCAATTCTTTGCTCTCTGATGGCCTTCGCCATTGATTCAAAATTTAGGTCACAATCAATCATGGTCTTCCACGAATTGATTTGCTTGGGATGATGAAAATCTGAACTGGCAATCATAGGAAGGCCACTTTCAAAAACTTCCTCAAAAAAATGCGCACCACTTGCCACTTCCCAGGCATCAAATTTATCGCGTAAATTTTCGCGGTTATCCCAAAGATGGAAAGTCTGATGTTCTACCACTCTGGTTGATACGGGATGGGCTGCAATGGAGACAGCGCCTTGTTTTTTGATTGCATCCAATAGTTCAATAATCGTTCTGTCGGCCGGCACATACTCTTTAATACCTAAAGCAAGAACATGGGCTGAGCGCTTAAAGAACAGTGAGTTTTTAGTGAACTCTACACCTGGAATGACCAGCATCCCATACATCTCCATCGCTCTCTTAGCTTCGAGTTCGATTTCTTTTAAGTATGAGTTAAAGGTTTCTTTCGTCAGGGTTTTATCCAGGAAATTAGACGCTTTCCCTAAAAAAGATTCCTCTTCACAAAGATGGTCTGTGATCGCAATGATCTTGAACTTTCGTTTGCCATACAAGTCGACAATTTCAGGAATGGTTAGCTTCCCATCACTGTACGTCGAATGAATGTGCAAATCTGTCATCTTCATTGACTAAAGATTGCGAGAAAAACTCTGTCTTGTCTCGTTAAGATTCAGTCAACTCGTTCCTGATAAAATCTTAATAAAAAAGCCCCGGACGAATCCGGGACCTTATTAAAATATTTATCGCAGACTAAAGATGACCAGAGCCTTTTGACTGTGAAGTTGATGATTTAGAGCTTGATGATGTTGCATTTTTTCCACCGGCCGAAGAAGCAAACATTGAGTCGTCTGCTCTTTTAACTCTGATTTCATTTTTTACATCATCTACGCCTGAAAGGTTTTCAATGGCCATTTCAGCGGCACGTTTAATTTCTTTACTTTCAACAGTTCCTGAAAGCGTCACGCAGGCCTCTTCGACTTTCACTTCAATATCGCTTGCATCAATTCTTGGGTTTCTTGCCAGCGTTTCACAAACTTCTTCTTTGATGCGATCGTCAGAACGTTTGTAACCTTTTGGCCCTTTTCCTGTGAAGCTTGAATGCCCCATTCCCATTTGTGAATCGTAATCGCGGTCTACTGAGCCTTCTCCATATGAAGAAGATCCCATCCATCCAGATTGACCCTGACGACCGATTCCAGAGTTGTATTGATAGCGGTCGTATTGACCTTGATGCCCCCAAGAATCCATGCTTGATGGATAACCAAATCTTTCAGAAGATGATCCTGATCTTTCAAGACCTCTGTTTGAAAAATTTCTCTCAGGTCTATCCCAAGATCTTTCTCTATCCTGACCTAGCCCTCTCTCTGGTCTATGGCCGCTAAATGATCTTCCATAAGAAGATCTATCATCATCTAAAGATGAAAACCTTGATGGCGTTCTGTTGCGATCATTTGTTTCATATGAATCGTAAGAAGAGCTCATTCCTCTTTGGTGTCTGTCTGGACGATCATAAGTAGCTCCGTCCAGGTCATAATCTGTGTCTCTGAAGCTTGGTGCCCTTCCGGCCTCATAAGCATCGTCTCCCCACGAACTAGTTGTGCCTGAGTAGTTTGCTCTGTTTTCATTGCGGTATTGTCCACTTGTTTCATACTCTTGGTCTTGATCATAATTTTGTCCATATGATGAAGTTGAATTAAACTGGCCTCCTCTTTGTCTATTAAGTGAAGAAGTGCTGGCATTCCTAGTAGGCTGTTGTCCTTGGTGTTTGCGGTTCATAAAAGTCCTCCATGTTTTAAGTTCTACGACGTGTAGAAATTTTTCTTAAGTTTTAAAGAAACATAAGCTCACTCTTAAAAGCAGTTTGCATGCCAAATTCGAAGAGCATAAAACGCGGTGCTCACTCTTAAGAACGGACATTATTCCAAAAAGAAAGGGGCAAAAACGGAAGTCACATCAAAGTAAGCATGGAGTTATTCACAATTTTAGATTTGCATTAGGAAGACGTTTTCGTATGATGAGAGGCAGTGAGAAAGATGTGATTCCATTTTTATTTGTCCTCTCTTCATTGTTTGCCTACACCTGTTTTAAAGGATTACAGATCGCTCCTACGCACCCCTATATCATGTTTGCAGGAACCTCCGTTTTTTTCTCACTCATGATTTCTTCCATGTTTATTTCGCGCAACAAACCTGATGCCTTTGAGGCCAAATGGTTTATGGTATTAACGTGGATTGGCTCACTCTTTATGGGATGGTGGGGAACATTTATTATGATCTCTATTCCCATCGATATTGTTCATTTTGTTTTTTCCATGTTTAAAGATGGCGAATTTTTTATTGGTCCTCACGGTTATGCTATCATTCTCGCCCTTTCTGCTCTTGTGACATTCCTGGGATTTATTGAAGTGCTTCGCGGCCCAAAAGTTGTCGAAGTAGATTTGCCAATTAAAGATCTTCCTTCGGGGTTAGAAAATTTAAAGATCGCCCAAATCAGCGATCTGCACATTGGGCCAACGATTCAAAGCCGCTACGTCAATAAAGTTGTGAAAAAAACAAATGCCACTCATGCTGACTTAGTTGTGATTACTGGTGATCTTGCTGACGCTCATACAGAACCAATCAAAAAACACTTACGACCACTGGGAGAATTGCAGTCTCGTTTTGGAACTTTTTATGTCACCGGCAACCACGAGTATTACTGGGGTGTCGAAAGTTTACTGCCAGAATTAAAGAAATTGGGTTTTGAACTCTTAATCAACACCAACCGCGTTCTCAATGTTGGCCCTGCTAAACTTTTAGTGGCCGGTATTTCCGATCCAGTAGGCAGATCTTTTTCAGAAGAACACCGCCCTGATTTAAAAAAGGCCCGTGAAACTCAGGAAAAAACTGATTTTAATATTCTACTTGCCCATAGACCTGATCCCTATGTGAACGCCGAAAAATATGGCTTTCAATTGCAATTTTCCGGACACACTCACGCTGGACAATTCTTTCCTTTTAGTCTGCTCATCCCTATCGCCCACCGCTACTACAAGGGCCTCAATCGCCATGGAAAACTCTGGCTCTACGTCAACCCGGGAACAGGGTACTGGGGACCAGCTCACCGCTTTGGTATTTCTTCCGAAATCACCCTTTTAAAACTGTCTAAAGTTTAAACACTGACCAATTCTTTTCCTTTACTTCGCCTCCAGCGTACTGAATTCAGAAGCCTTTTGTCGGCATAAGCTTTGCTCTTTTAATCACATCTATTCTTAATAAAGGATGTTTAATGAAGTCATTACTTTGTCTTCTTTTGATTTTTTCTGCAGGTGCTTTTGCCGCTGAAGAAAATCAGTTCAGGCCACTTAAAGATGTCCGCAATCAGATTGTCTTTAAGCCATTATCTGATGAAGATAAAGAGCTTATTATCTCTTATACCAGAACTCTTTTTTCCAAAGTCTATGTAAACCTTGAACATAAAATGTCGATCTATCCGACCAATCCTCTAGCAGATTTAAAGATCATTGAAGACCGCTACCACGAAATGGATGAAGTTGAATTCCACCAAAGGATGCTGGCTATTTATACCAGCGTTCGCGACTTCCATGTAAACTACAATTTGCCTAAGCCTTATGCTTGCTATAGTTCATTGACTGGTTTTTCTCTTCAAAAAATGAAGGCCAACAAAATCATTGTGACTTCTGTTAACCTCAACCTTAAAAATCTTTCTCCCGATCTTCAAAAGCTAACACCGGGAGATGAGCTCGTAAGCTACCAAAATACATCACCCCTAAGTTATATTAAATCTCGCTCGTCAGCTGTTGGGGCCTCAACACCTGACGCCGTTATCGTTCAGGGTGTTTTTGATCTTTATTTCCGCAGCTACTATGGATCAATCCTTCAAAAAGATAATGAAATTACCGCTTCCTTTAAAAAACCCAATGGAGAAGAGTACTCTGTTGTTGCTCCATGGATTGCGCGTTTTAATCCTGATTGTTTAAAGGAAAAAACCGAAGAGAAAGTTCAATCAGGTAAGACTGATGAGAACTTAAGAGAAGTAAAATTAAAAGAGCGTAAGAAGTTCTTCCTTAACTGGAAAAATAAATTTATTACCTTCTTTAAGAATAAGCTTCCACTAGTGAAGAAAAAATTTCTTAACTCTGATACAACGTTAGTAGACCTGAGTACTCCCCATACGACAAAACACCCTAACCTTTTCTGGAAAGTGATTCCTTACCAGGGACAGAACTTTGGCTATTTAAAACTAGACAGCTTTGATGCACCTGAAGGAACAAATGCTGCCGTGGCAGAGGTTAAAAAAGTCCTGACCCAAAACCTGGCAGACACAAGTGCTTTGGTTATCGACCTGCGCGGAAACTACGGTGGACAAATTTCATTTGCAGAAAAGATGGCAGCCCTTTTTGGAGCGATGCCAGTTAAGAGTATTCCTTTTTATGTAAGAGCCAATGATTTTATGACTTTTATGTTTAAAGATGATCCATCATGGCTGAAGTTGATGATCCCTCAAGCAAACAATAACACATTAGTTGGACCGGGAAACCTGACGACTCTGACAGACCTTTCTCGCGTTTCTCAAAGCTACTTTGGTAAAGTTGTTCTCTTAACAAACAGTGAGTGCTTTTCATCATGTGATCTTTTCTCTGCTGTTATGAAAGACTACGCTCGCGTTAAAATCTATGGTACTGACCACTCTACTTTTGGTGGAGGGGCCAACGTCTGGGCAACCGGCTATATGAAACCGGCATTCGAATCAATTGATATGCCAGTACCACCACAAAACATTTCGATGCGTGTAACTGCTAGACATGCTCATCGCCTGGCGGATAACTCTTTAATTGAAGACCGTGGTGTGGCGACTGATATTATTCTTGACGAAGAAACTGATGATCTTTTAACTCAAAACTCTACAGTCGTTGCCAAGATCTACAACGATTTTTTAAAAGACCCTGCGCTGAAAAAATCTTCAGAGACTTTCGTGAATTTTGAGCAAAAATCATTTCAAGTTCACGGCAATGACCTGGTTAACCTGATTGCCTCTGTAGGTAACATCGATTACATTTCAGTCTTCAAGAACAAAAAATTTGTTCAGCGCTTTGAAAAAGATGAAGAGGATAAGATTGCTATCACCCTCAATTCTAAAAATACTGCGTATGGAACAGAGTCAGTAGAAATTTACGGCTTTGACCGCGATTCATCTACGCGTTTGCCGGTTTTAAGAACCTCGCTTCTTCTCGAGACTCTACCTGAATTTAAAAAACTTCAAGACTTAAACGTTATTGGTGACACTATCACCACTACTTATCCTAAAAATACAGATTGCGGATGGCAAAAATCGGCCAATGCTCTCGTACTTGAAGGGTATTGCCCGGAAACATCTACTGAGGCGACACTCTCAATTGAACTTCCTCAAACTGAAGCCATTCTTTCATTTGACCTGATCATGGATACAGAGCCTGATTATGACTTCTTTGAAATCGTGGCCATCGTCAATGGCGTGGAAACGACATTAATGGAGCCAGTGTCTCAACCGCAAAACGGAAGCTTCCAAATCAGCCTCGCGGCCTTTGCCGGTAAGAACATTGACTTAAAATTCAAAGTTATCAGTGATGAAGCTTTCTCTGGAAAGGGCGGAAGTATTTCTAATATTCAAATTCAGTAATTCTATGTTAGGTTGGTTGCATGAGTAATCAACCTGACATTTTTAAAGCAGTCATCACCGAAGTCACACAAGTCACGGCCAGAATCAAGGCCTTTAAAATCGAGTACGGTTCTCGTTCATACCATTTTAAACCAGGCCAATGGATAGATCTCTATGCCCCAATTGAAGGCAAAAATATTGGTGGCTATACCATCACCTCCGCTATCCAGGAAAAAGGTCTTATAACCCTTGCTGTGCGCGAATCCAATACGCATCCAGTGACTCAGTTCCTTCATCAGGTTAAAGCAGGACAAGAGGTCATGATTACTGAAGGCCAGGGAAAATTCTTTTTAAAGGAAGAGCACATGAACTCTCCTTTAGTTTTTATCGCTGGAGGTATTGGTGTCACTCCTCTTCTTTCGATGTTTAGAAGCGTGGATAAAACGAAAACATCACTTAAACTCTTCTATTCTGTTTCTTACGAGGAAGACATCCTCTTTCGCGAAGAACTAGCCCCCTACAGTGTGTTTTGCGCAACCAAAGGGCATTCACCATCATGGCAAGGTGAAACCACTCGCATAAATCTGGCAATGCTAAAAAAATATGGAACGGATTTGGGGTCACATTTTTTTATCTGTGGCCCGCGACCGATGATTGATTCGATGGTGAGCGAACTTAAAGAAGCAGGCGTCTCAGCAGATCACATCCACTTCGAAAAATGGTGGTAGTGCTCAAAAGTGATACACTTTCTTACTCTTTCACAATACATTCGTAGCTAATTGTCGCCAGTGCACCTGAATACTCTACAATCTCTTTCTGGCAGCTAATTTCATTATCATGTCTGACGATTGTTTCAATTGAAAGACCCCTTACTTTGGCCCCAGAAGTGTATTCGTATTGACCTTCAAGACTATTAAACAGATTTTCAGCATCTTTACCTGTAATTCGAGTTTCAGCAAAAGCAGAAACAGACATTAAAAGCAGGGCGAACGTCATAAACTCTTTCATAAGGGCTCCATTAATTATTTAATTCGATTATGCCTGAGTCAGGGCAGCTCTCAAGGGATACAGTATTTTTTACATAAAACCCCCTGCCCCCCTCGATTCGTCCTACAATAACCGCATGAAAACAATCCCAACACTTGTCCTGCTTTTAGGTGGTCTTCTTACCAACTTGGCCTTTGCCCATGACTGCCCTCTCAAAGAGAACAGTCCGGTTATTGAAGCCTATGCCGTTTCCAGCTCCGGCCAAATGGACTGTGGGTATGTCACTAATGTGGAAGACATGATTATTGGAGTCCAAAGATTCAGTGAAGAAAAAGTTCCAGTGAATCTTTTTGTCCAGCATATCTTTGATAATGCCAGCTTTGATGGTGGGACTATTATCCAGGTTCCTGAACGCTTGATTTTTACCAGCGAGTTTGGGCAAGAGTTCCCAACGACAGTTGTTGCCAACCTGGCCACAGTCGCCCATGAATATGGTCACGCTCTTCTTGAAAAGAAATTAGAGAATGCTCTTTTAAAACAATTTCCTCAATATGCAGGCTACATTACTTTTAGCCAGGATATTTCTGCACTTAAAATTGCAGCGGTTAAAAACCCGGACTCAAAAGATATTCAACAAAAGCTTGAAGCAAAAAACAAAGAACTTCTTAACAATAAAAATTTTATTCGTTTTGCCCGCGTGACAACGGCCTATTCTGAACTCTATGCTGACGTTGTGGCCAATTACCAGTTTGATGACAAGAGCGCCATCTTCACGGCCCTATACTACGATGAGATGAATGACAGGGCCTTTAGAATGGTTCAGACTCGAGACTTTAATACGGAGTTCACTGACCGTCATAAAGTGTTTATGACTGAAGAGCACGGATACTTCGCGTACACTAGAACATATATCGGAAAAAACCTGTGGCCGAAAAATTTGGATGAAAAGAAAGTGATGTTAAAAAAGATTGGTGACGCTATCGTTGAGGAAGTGAGGATTCTTTTAACAAAAGGCTCGGACCTTCCAGACTATGAAGCGGCCAATAAGTCACTTATTGAAAGATTAAAAAAGCTCAAATAAAAAAGGCCGCTTAAAAGCGGCCTTTCTTTTCTATTTTAACATCAATTGCCCTTCTCTGATCTTATCCAGCGCCTGCACCATCAAGCGGGCGGCTTCCTGAGGAGCGTGGAATCCCGCAGAGTTTTCTGCTTCCACGAAATCGATTAAGAACTGAGCTTCTCTTTGTAGGTTTTGTGCCTTTTTAACTTTTGCCGGGTCAAAGTTTTTCGCCTGAGCATTTTTTAAGTCAGTGATAAATGCCATGAGAGCATCCAGGGCCCTATCGCGCATTTCCAGGTGTCTTGATTGAATCAACTCAACTTTACTAAGTAACTCTGACTCTGGTGAGTGGTGGCATGTCTGACATGACTTATTAATGTTCAGAAGCGGGCTTCTCGCCTGGTGGTCTGTAATCTTCATTGCACCAACGCGCTGATAAGGCATGTGGCAGTCTACACACGAAACACCAGACTTCGCATGAACACCCTGGCTGAACATTTCAAACTCAGGGTGCTGGGCCTTTAAGACTGGAGCTTTTGTTTCTGCATGAATCCAGTCCTTATGTCCATTCTCCTGGTACTCTTTTAAAATCTCATCCGCTTTAATCCCTTTATCCCAAGGGAAAGTTAAGCGCTTTTCAGTTCCTTTAAAGTAATATTCAACGTGGCATTGAGCACACACAAACGTGCGCATCTCCTGACGTGTGGCCATTTTATTAACTTCATACTTTTGAACACCAAGAGTTGCTTTGTATTTTGCAATCCCTTCCATAAAGGCCGGGCGAGTGACTCTCAATTGCATGCTTTGTGAATCATGGCAGTCGATACAACTCACCGGGTGCTTCACCCCTTTGGCCGCTTCGTGATAAGGCATCTTATTCATAATCTCGAAGCCTTTTTGAATATCTCCATTCCCAAGTTTATACATCATAGGATAAGTCGAAGCGTGACAGTTTAAACAGGCCCCTGGCTGAGGAACCTGCTGGCGGCCAGTGAAGAGTTGATCTTCAAGCATGTAAGCGTGACCTCTTTCTTCGCGAAAGTCTTTACTGAATGCATACCCAAGCCACATCATTTTTAAACGCGGGTCTTCTTTTAATTTATCTTGGGCCACATGATCGCGTGGATCAGCACTTGAAGGCATGCGCGGGATTGATTCAGAACCACCGTGTTTGGTGCGGACTTGATCAACAGTTCTTAAATAAGTGTCGTATTGTAGAGGAAAATTCTTTCCCCAAACTGCCGGGTCATCTTCCAATGGTGAAATCTCGACCACGCGAAAGAATGGATTTTTCTGTTCACTCTTTTTCACCGCAATGTCAGTGGCCAGAAAACCAATTCCCGCTCCGACGATGATAAAGATGACAACGATTAAGGCCATTTGTTTTTTATTCATTTTCCCCTCTTAATGGCTGTGACCAACATCCCTATGGCATTGCACGCACGAGCGTCCCTCGAGCAAAGGTTTTTCATGTTGGGCCGAGTTCATTAGATCTCCATGGCAGTGCAGGCACGACTTCATGGCAATATCAAAATTGTGTTCTCTTATTCTGATGGGGTCGCGGTATTTTCCGGTGGTAAACTTCCATCCGTGGTTAAAACCATTTTCCGCTTTATTGAGATACTTAAGATAAAATTCTTGAGGAGCATGACATGAATTACAAGTCGCCACACTTTTATGCGACGATTTAGACCAGCTATCGTACTGGTCTTTCATAATGTGGCAGTTAACACAGGCCTTTGGATCATCCTGAAGATATGAATACCCTTTTCCGTAAATAAAGGTAAAAGAACCCAATCCTAAGAAGAGACCTATCACTGCGCAAAGAATAACGAAGATGGTTATTTTGCTTTTCAAGCTCTCTCCTTTTTCAAAAGAAGTATAACAAGAAGAATATTTTTTACAAAATAAATTTTATGATGATGAATGTCAGCAAATCTGAATTGCTCAACTATAAAAGACGTTCTACTATTATTGCATGTTAAAATTAATTTCTCTTTTACTTCTCTTGAATTCAGCTCCTTCATTTGCCAATGAAGAAGAAAACTTTATCTGCTCAGCTTTTTACGTGAAGCCTCTTGTGGCCAAGGTCAATGCACCTAATGCACGCGACAAGTTCAAGCACTGCTCAGTTTCGTGCATGCTGACACTTCGATGCGGAACGCTCGACGCTTATAGCGCCGGCCTTCTCAAAGAACTACTAGACATGATGGGAATGGGAAATCCAGAAACGGCCGACATCCGTGCCAACGTGGCAGGAATTACTTTTGCTAAAAATAAAGAGGCCACTAACGATGAAGAATGTATGAGTCTTTGTGGGAAACTTTATCCCTGAGCGCTCGCCGCTTGTTTCATAAAGGCTTCGGGGTCTTTTAAGTAAGCACCTGTCACCATGTCCATCGTCACAATGTGATTTTCAATCCACGACTTGAATTCAAATTCAAAATAAAACTTCAAAAGACTCACGTCTTTAGTTAAAGCGTACTCTTGAAACAATTGGTACATAATTTTTTGAACACGTTTATGCTCGTTTGAATGACATCCTAGAATAGGACAATTTGTTTCCGCCATCATGTCTTCTTCAAAAAGAAAATGATCTCTTAGATGAAAAGCAAACTCTTCCAGCATTTTTTCAATGCGAGCGTGGTCGTAGTCTTTAGTTGATATGAGGTATTCGTAGATAGTGTTGGCCAGTTCAAGCTCTTCCGCGTGAACTTCGTTCATGTCTTCGAATGGGACTTTATTCATTTTTTGTGTATCAAATAACATATGATTTCCTCTTTACTCTAAAAAACCATATTTGCCAAAAAGAAACCATGAGGCAGGTCACATTTCACCAACCGTGAAAAGATTCTTTTTCAGGCACTTGCCCCTCTCTTCCTCCATCTGCTATGTCCCTTTCAACAATTATTATAGGGGGTCACTATGAAACTTGCTCTAGCGGTATTAATGATGTCATTTTCACTTTCTAGCTTTGCCTTTACGGCCACTATGCCAAAGGCCTGTGCTCAAAAAGTATTATCTGAAATTGGTGAAGGATCAGTTCAATCAAACGCTAAAGATATTCTTAGTGATTTAAAACTTGATTGGAAAAATAACCCAGAAAAAGAAACTGCTCACTACGACGATTGTGGTCCATCTGACTTTTTCTACATCACAGTAAAAAAAGACAGCTGTGAAATCATCGAAATCGGAAGCGGCGATAGCGACGGCGAATGCGACTAAAACCCACTCCCCTACATTTTAATCGTCAAAATTGCCTAGATACTAGGCGCGCGTTTCAGTGCGCTTGTCGCGTACTTCAGTACGCGACAAGCGCAGTGGAACAAGCAACGACGTAGATAGGTAATTTTCACGATTAAAATGGCGCACCCTGAGGGATTCGAACCCCCGACCAACTGGTTCGAAGCCAGCTACTCTATCCAGCTGAGCTAAAGGTGCGCTGATCTGGAACCCCTAGTATAAAAACGAAAGCACACTTTAACAACTTTTAGCTCCCAAAAGGCCTTATAACCCCCTAAAAATGCCACCTTTTTACACAAAAGCTTGCGAGTTTTGACCTCCACCGCTATAAACCACCCATGACAAATTTAGTTTCTGAAAATATCCCTGGCTACACTCTGCTCGATTCTGGTTTTGGTAAAAAGCTCGAAATCATCGCAGGCGTGACTGTTGAACGTCCCTCTCCTCAGGCCATCTGGGCCCCGCGCCTTTCTGAAGGTGAATGGAAAAAGGCCACATCTGTTTGCATCAGAAAATCTGATGGCGGCGGAACGTGGAAACACAGAGGCGACAAAGAGCCACAAGACTTAGTGCTTGAATGGGAAAAATTAAAATTCAAATTGAAGTTCACATCGTTTGGTCACTGCGGAGTTTTCTTTGAACAGCAAGCTGTCTGGAACACACTTCTTCGCGAGACTGAAGCTCTTCAAAAAGAACTGGGACGCCCGATTAAATTCTTAAACCTGTTTGGTTACACTGGCTGCGCAAGCCTTGCAGTTCTTTCAACAGGAGCAGAAGTTTTCCACGTCGATTCAAGCAAAGGGGTTTTGACTTGGGGAAGAGAAAACGCTGAGCTTTCTAAACTCGACACTAAAAAAATTAAATTCGTTCAAGAAGACGTTAGAGGCTTTATTAAGCACTCACTTCGCAAAGGATTTAAATACGACGCTATCCTTGCCGATCCACCGAGCTGGGGTCACGGGGCCAATAAAGAAGTCTGGGAATTTGAACAGATGATCCATGAAATGGTCACTGACTGCTACAATATCTTAAACCGCGAAAAGAGTTTCTTCTTTCTATCGTCTCACACTCACGGTGTGCAGTCGGAAGCTTTAAGAAACATCATGAACGATCATAAATCGAAAAAAGAAGTTGTGGTTGGAGAGCTTGGAGTTCGCCACTCGAATGACCCGAGAGTTCTTCCAGCGGGAATCTATTCACTAGCTAAAAATATCGTTTAAATTCGAAAGGCAAAGGGGCCGTGACTGAGATCAGTCTACCTTGAAACTGAAACTCTAAATGGTGAGAGTGCAGGAACAGTCGTTCTGCTTTATCAGCTTTGCCGTAGAATGTATCGCCTAGTAGCGGATGATTGCGAAGAGCTGACTGCACACGAATCTGGTGCATGCGTCCGGTCTCCAAAGTGAAACTCATGAGCGAGACACCATTTTTATAATCTTTCTTTTCAAAGTATGTGATGGCCTTCTGTCCGCCTTTTAAAACCTTCACCATCTTTTCTTTATTCTTCACCTTCTCTTTTTTAAGAAAGTCTTCCATCGTCCCTTTCTCGCTTTCCCATTCGCCATGAACTAAAGCGATGTAGGTCTTCTCAATCGTTCTTTCGTCAAAGATGGTTTGAATGTCTTTGTTGATTTCAGGATTTTTAGAAAAGAGCATGGCCCCGGAAGTGTCTTTATCAAGACGGTGAAGGATCGCCAGCTCAGGGTGGTCTTTTTTTAGAAGGTCATAGAGATTCTCGCGGGACTTATCCACAGTCGCGTGAACGATTAAACCAGATGGCTTATTCACGATTAGAAAATCAGAATCCTCATACAACACTTCAATCATGTTTGATATGTTAGCAAATCGTCGACAATTTAGGCAGTGTAAAAAAAGAGAGACAGGCACTTTTTCTTAACTAGTGGCAAATTCAATCTTTAAGTTTGGTATTCATCTTGCTTTTCTTAGCAAAGAATAAAATAGCGATCATCACTAAAGGATGTTTAATGAAAACAGCTCTTCTACTCTTAAGTGCTCTGACTTTAAACCTGAACGTTTATGCAGCCGATATCTACGACTCTCGTTGGAAACACGAAGTCGACTCCATTTTATCCTGCCAAAACACGCTTCAAGGTTGTAGTGCAGAACAAGAGCTGCAAATCGCGACAATTATGGGGAGAACGACTCCTACAAAACAATTAAGTAACTTTATTAAGGCCGATAAACAGGCACAGCCTCTGTACATTCCTCTCGACATGAAAAACCAGGAACTCGTCGCCCTGGCCGCAGCAACCAGCTTAGGTGTTGTTGCTTTTGCCAATGACAGAGCTATCACTGATTTCGCTGTAGAACATAAAACTGTTATGTCTGACCCAATCACCACTGTAGGAAATTTCCTAGGAAGAGAAGCCACTATTCCTCTTGTCGCTGGATCGTATTTCCTTGGTGTGGTTTATAAAGACAATAAGCTTAAGCAAGTGGCCCTCTTCACTGTAGGCGCTACAATTGCCGGCCAGCTAGTTACAGAAGGAGCTAAAAACTTCTTCGGTAGAATGAGACCAGCTCAGAGTGAAAACCCGTATAAATTCTACCAGGAAAAAAGTAAATCTTTCTTCTCAGGACATACAACTCAGGCCTTTACCATCGCAACTATCGTCTCTGAAATGTATAAAGACGACTACCCAGTTGTTCCCTACGTGGCCTACGGTCTGGCCTCTCTAACGGCTTACGCTCGCGTGTATGGTGAAAACCACTGGGCCTCAGACGTACTTACTGGTGCGATTATGGGAACATTTGTGACAAGATTATTCCTAAGTTTTATGAAGCAAGATAAGAGTAAAGAAAATGGTGGACTCTCAGTTTCTCCTGGAGTTGATCCACTAACAGGAACGCTGATGGTGAATGTGAACTACGTTCCTAAACAAAAGGCCTCAACGCTAAAATGTGCGAAAATCAGCGACCAAATCGAAAGAGCTAAGGCGTGCATGGCCGAAGTGATGAAACAGAAATAAGCCTCTAAAACCCCTGTATAAACGAAGGCCTCATCCAATGGATGGGGCCTTTTTGTTTGGAACCTGTTAGGAAATCTGCACCTGTCTAAACCTTAGACACCCTCTCTCTCCTATCTCATGGAATTTTAAGCCAAAACCCTCGGCATTCTTCTTGCTCTATGCTCTGTAATTAATGTCATTTCTGTGGGAGATCTTTTTATGAAGACTTACTCATTATTTGCTCTTTTACTACTTACAGTTTCTTTTGGAGCTTCTGCGGGATTGATCCCACAAAAGAAAGTCTTAGTTTCTGTTGGTGATTTAAAAGACAATAAAAGCAAAGAATGGAAAAGAAGCACATGTCTTCAGGTCTACACTATTGCCAATCAAATTACAGAAAACGGAACAAACGTTACTTGTCGAGAGTTCGACACAGATAACTTTATGGATGCAGATCTACAAAAACTTTCTAAGTCATACGACTACCACTTGCGAATTACAAAAAATAGAGACTCTTCTCTATCGATGGATATCACAAACTGGTCGCGCGTTCACGACTCGGACTTTAAAGCTGTAGGTTGGGAATTCAAAGATAGTGCGACATCAAAAGCTTCTAAAGAAGATGCCTTCGCCAAAGTTCTTGGGAACATTTTCTTATATACTGACAACGAACTTGCCTACAAGGCCGGTGTTCTTGCTAACGGTGCGTTTGAATCTAACCAGATTTCATACGACGAGAAAAAAGGCGTATTCTTAGACAATATGACGATGGAGCCCATCTCTATTAACAAAGCAATCACACTTTATGAAAATGAATCACCAAGAAAGAAGAACTATTTAAGAACTGGTATTGAAATTGGTATCCAGCTTTCAGCGGCCATGGGGATCTACTACAAGAACCTCGTCTTTAACCAAGTTGACTTCGACTACTCTCTTTCATCAGGTCTAAAAGGAAAATACGTTACAGGTGACGCCATCCTTTTTGATGACAACGATAAATTCTCAAACTACGGACACACTTACGCCGGAGTTATGTACTACCAGACAGCGCGTACAAACGGATTTAACTCTCTTGAATCAGCGCTTATCGGATTTGCTTCTTCAACTGCATGGGAAACACTTGAGTACCACGAAGTTATGTCGATCAACGACCAGATCTTAACTCCGATTGGTGGTTATGTTATCGGTGAAGCAACTTACCAAATTTCATGTGCACTTGTTTCTAAAAACTCTCTAGGAGCAAAGGCCCTTGGTTATACACTAAACCCGAACATGGCCTTAAACCATGCCCTGGATAAAGCTTATAAAGGCGACAAATACGCAGCTCAACCCGACTGTAAAAAGCCTCGCTGGTCAGACATCTCAGTTTACGTTGGTCTTGAAAAAGGACAAAAGGCCTACGAGCCATCAAAAAATAGCGATTACGTTATTGGTATGAATGCAACAGTTGTAAAGATGGAAGACTACAACAAAGAAGGTAAAGGCGGACAACTAGTTTACGATACAGCAATGTCTAAAATGATCGTAGAACTAAACGGTAACCAAGGTCTGACAGATCTTCGAGTTGTAGCACAAGTTGTAATGGCGGCCTACCACCAGAAGAACATGACAAAAGATGAAAAAGGACAACTGCGTGGATATGACTTAATTGTTGGTATCGGCTCAGGGTCTACATGGCATGACCGCGGAGGCGCAGAGCTTTCAGATAAAGAAGATTTCTACGGTACAGTTAATATTTTAGGTGCAACTGCTCACGCAAACATCAACTACAACGGCTTTAACATCAGAGCGGACTTCGGTATCTACGGTGACTTCGCGATGGTAAAAGCATACTCACTGGAAAAATACAGAACAGCTAATGGCGGTATTGATAATGAATCAAGTGTAATGAAGAGAAAAGGATACTACTGGGGAGCTGGTGCTTCAGCAATCGCTGCGATCTCTATCTCAAAAGGAAGATGGGAAGTGGGATACTGGGGACAACACTCTAGTGCTACAAGTATCAACAATAGAAACAGAGTTGAAGCGACAAGTGGTAACACATTCTCGGATACAATGCACATCAACCGCGTGTATGTAAGCTTTAGCTTAACAAAGAACTTAAAACTTCAACTTTCTCATGAATACAACATCAGAACTGGTTCAATGAATGGTGATGCTTTTGAGACGAAAGGAATTGAAAAGAGAACAATGGGAACACTCGTCTATAAATTCTAAAGCGGTCAGGGAGCCCTAACTCCCGGCAAGCAGATAAAAAAAAGGGCCTCGATAAGAGGCCCTTTTTATTTTTATTCTGCTGCTTCTTCCATAATCTCACCAGACTCTTCGTCTACATGAAATGGAGTGTCCGCGATATCGACGCGGTGGCGACACTTAGGACATTCTAACTGCTTGCCGTTTTTCTTCGTGAACTTCTCTCCCATCACCGGGTGCCCACAAGCTGAACAGTCAAACGCGTATGGCTTCGTCCACATAGCATTTGAGCACTCTGGGTAATTTGAACATCCGTAGAATAGTTTTCCATAACGGCTCTTCTTCTCTGCGAATTTTCCAACTTTACAAAGCGGACATTGAACATCCAGAGTAAATGGTAAAGTTGTCGCACACTGAGGGTAATCCTCACAGGCAAGGAACTTTCCGTATTTCCCTTTCTTAATCGCTAAACGCTTACCGCAAGTTGGGCATGGGTCTTTAGCAAATTCTTTTTCAATAATTGTGATAACGCCATCTAATGACTTTTTAAAGTCCTCAGTCGAGTTACAGTCCGGGTAGTTTGAACAAGCAAGGAACTGCCCGTTTTTCCCCCATTTAATCTGGTATTCACCATCAGCACATTTACGGCAATGAACCCCTGTTGGGATGGATTGCTTCTTCAGGTTTTTCATTTCGTCTTTAGCTTTTTCAAGCGTCAACTCAAACCCTTTCCAGAATTCACGTAAAACTTTTTTCCAGCTGACATCGCCTTCTTCGATTTTATCCAGAAGCTCTTCAACTTTAGCTGTGAATTCAATATCCATAACGTCAGGGAAACTCTCCACTAACATTTTACAAACCACGTTTCCAAGCTCTGTTGGAACGAAGCGGTTTTCAATTTTTTCTACGTAGTTTCTATCTTGAATATTGGAAATGATCGCCGCGTATGTAGACGGGCGTCCGATTCCATCTTCTTCAAGAGCTTTAACCAGAGAAGCTTCATTAAATCTTGGAGGAGGTGAAGTCCAGTGCTCTTCCATATCAATGGCTTTTTTCTGAGCAAATGACTCTCCTTCCGAAATATCCGGAAGAAGCCCTGTTTTTGGCTCTTCGCTCTCTTCTGACTCATCTTCATTCTTTCTGCTTTGTTTTTCCGCAAGAGAATCAAGATAAACAGTTCTAAACCCAGGGAACTTTACAATTGACCCATTTGATTTAAAAAAGTGTCCGCCTGCTTCAAACGTCACAGTTGTTTGATCGATAACGGCCTGAGACATTTGAGAAGAGATAAACTTGTTCCAGATTAGTTCATAAAGTTTTTGTTGGTCAGGATCTAAATCCCCACGCACTTCATCCGGCGTGAACTCAAGGTTAGTTGGACGGATGGCCTCGTGGGCATCTTGTACCTTACTAGTTCCTTTTTTCTTATAAACAATTTCTTCTGCTGATAAAAAATCTTTTCCATATTTCTTTTTGATGTAGTCGCGAACTGACTTCATCGCTTCCGGCTCTGTTCTCACCGAGTCCGTTCTCATATAAGTGATCAAACCTTGTAGACCGTGGTCTCTTAGCTGAACCCCTTCATAGAGCATCTGAGCAACCATCATCGTTCTCTTCGCAGTAAAGCCCAGCTTGTTAGCTGCTTCCTGTTGAAGCTTAGATGTTGTGAATGGTGCAGTTGGATTTTGTCTTCTTTCTTTTTTCTTAACTTCAATCGCTTTTAGACTCTTGCCTTTAATGTCTGACAGAACACTCTTTGCAAGCTTTTCCCCGGCGTTTCCATCAAGTTCAGTTTTCTTCCCTTGCTCTTCACCGTAGTAGCGCACTTCAAAGTTAATGCCTTTCTTTTCAAGTTCACCTTGAATTGAAAACCATTTCTCTGAAACGAATTTTTTGATCTGGTCTTCGCGCTCAACAATAACTCTTAAAGCTACTGACTGAACACGTCCCGCAGAAATCCCTCTTTGAACTTTGTCCCAAAGGATTGGCGAAATTTTATAACCCACAAGGCGGTCAAGAACACGTCTTGTCTTTTGCGAGTCATACATTGGCTGATTAAGTTCAGTTGGATTATCAATCGCATTTTTAACGGCAGTTTTTGTTACGGCGTTAAAAACAACTCTATGGATGCTTTTCTTTTTTCCGATTTCTTCAGCAAGATGGAAAGCGATCGCCTCTCCTTCGCGGTCCATATCGGGTGCGAGGTAGATTTGGTTGGCGTGTTTTGCGAGTTCCTGAATTCTTTCAATCTTATCTTTTTTTCCGGTAATCGGAACAAGGTCTAGTGCGAAGTCATCTTTAACATCAACGCCCAGCTTTGATTTTGGAAGGTCCTTGATGTGTCCGTTAGACGCCACAACCTGAAATCCCTTCCCTAAATATTTTTTAATGGTTTTTGCTTTTGACGGAGACTCAACGACCACCAGGTCATAATCTCCGTACACTTTTTCATTATCGTCTTTATCTGCCTTGCTGCCAGCTACTTTCGGAGCTTTTTTGGCCACGACAGCTTTTGCTGCTTTTGCTGGTGTCTTTTTCACGACGACTTTTTTCGCCGCTTTTTTAGCAACTGCTTTTGCACACATGTTTTTTTACCTTAGTGTCTTAATTAATTTTTTGGTAACTACTTTTTGAGATCAGTATTCAACAACTCATCCACTTCTTCAAGGTCAAACTCTGTTAGACCGTATGGATTCTCTTTGTTATTGATGTCTTCATCGAGATATTTTCTTCCGATGTCCTTCTCAATTTCGTTTAGTGACTCAAACGCATTAGGATCTTGTTGTTTAGATTTCTTCTCTAATTCTTCAAGACTCTGCTGTTCTAAGAACTTGTCTTCATCCACTTTCGATTCATTGAGAGAGCCCTCAGCATCTCTAATTTCCGACTCGAGACGATCTAACTCTTTAACATCGCGCTCAGAGTCTTTGATTACTGACTTGTCGCGCTCCTGACGCTCTAGCTCTTCTAGCTCGTCTTCGGTTAATTGAATTTTATCAGCTTTATTTAAAATATCTTGGCTTACATCATCAAGATTTAACTCTACGTCTAACTCATCAAGTGCTTTGCCTTCCATTTTCTTGACATCGATAAGCTTGTCTTTGCCTTTTAAGCGAATGCTTCTTGCCTGCTCTTCCTGAGTTCTTGTAATTGCAATACTTCCCACTGCAATTTCATTCATTGAACCAGTAATTAAGGCCGTAGCAAAATTGTCAGTAATGTTAATAACTGTCAATTCACCAATTTTATACGTCGGACTTGGAGTGATTTTTCTCTGAGTCCCGCGATCAACAAAAGAATAAATATCAAAAACGTTTCCTAACTCCACACCATCGGCGCGCCCGCGGTCAAGATAAACGACATCTCCGTAAGAGAGCCCTGAGATCGAATCACGGTAACTTCCAATAATCGCAGCTTCAACATTTCTTCTGCTAAACGTCTTGGCAAGCTTTCCAATCTTTGGTGTGTACACTGTGATACGGTCTTTTCTTTGAACAAGCCCCGACTGCTCTACGACCTGACACTCCCACACATCATCAATTTTTCTGACGGCCTTTATTTGGGCCGTAGTCGTGTATAAGAATCCTGAGCGGTCAGACACCGGATGTTTCACTTCTCCACCTGAAGTGTAGACAGAGAACATGTCCCCTGGTTTTACCTTCGTTGATTTGTCAAAATTAACATAAAGAGTTTCAAGTTTATTAATAAAAACAGACTCTTTCGGTGATGCTTTAATCTCCCCTAAATCCTGAACAACGTTCGTTGTAACAAAAGTATTTAAGAAGAAACCTTCTTTGTAATTGAAAACAATTTTATTGCTCTTATCAAAACCGGTGCTGTCATAAACTTCAGACGGCTCTGCAATAACGATATCTGACATTGGTGGATCGTATTTTTCGTATTCAGTGTTGCGCTGTTGTTTTTCCAAACGCTCTAAATCTTCATACGTCTCTTCTGAAGCAAACTGGAAATACACCCCTTGATCCAGAAGTTTCTTTCTTTCCTGAATCCAAGAAGGACGGTTCTTATCATCAGAACTTGTGTAAGCCCCACCGCCTTTTGCTCTTTCGATTTCATCATCGCTAAACTCACCCACTTGAACTTGTGGGAAAGTGTCGGCATCCCCTGTATCGAAGGCCAGAATTGTTCCTGGTTCAATCTCATGCGGGTTAGTAATCTGCGGATTTAGCGACCAGATTTTTGAATAATAAAAGCCTGAACCAAATAGCGACTTCGAAATCTTCCAAAGGTAATCACCTTTTTGAACTTCGTATTTCTCTAATTTTGACTTAATCGCCAGGTCATCCCACTCTTTTCCCGTGATTTTGTGCTGAACGTATTTAGAGAGCTCTAAAAGCTTCTTCTCTTCACTTCCGACATCAAAATTAACGCCTTCATCGGCGATAATTTCCGCTTTATCATCGGCCGCACTAGAAACATTCTGCCCCTTAGGACTCACTACGTTTAAAGGGCCTTTTTGATCGGCTGGCTCAACAGGAGCTTTGCCTTCCATGACTGTTGGGTTTTTAGCTGGCTCTTTATCAAAAACAATTTCCCCCACATCTTCTTTCAGAGATTGAAGGTCATCTTGTTCTTCGAGAGTCGACATCTGTACATCAGAGCTTGGTGCCGGAGCGGAATCGCCAGATGGATTCAGTGATTCAAAAACATTTACTTCTTCCAGGTCAGCATTTGTCGGCTCCTGCGCGTGAACTTTCCCACTAGCAAGACTCGCCAATAAAACCAAAAATAAATACTTGTTCTTAGATACTGCCATCCTAGCCTATCCTTAACTTTTTAAGTTGCTTCAAAGAAATCGTGTAACAGCGAATAGTACTTCGCTTGTTTTTCAGGCTGCTTTAGTTTTTCACTACACACAACCAACTTCCCCAGGGCCTTAATAACAAATCCTGAGAATGCATATTTGCCAATGATTTCTTCATACACTTGTGAGGCCAGGTCGAATTCACCTTGAGCAAAAAGCAGATCGCCCAACATCATTTTTGCGCGGACAACGATTTGTTTTTCTTTTGAAGCTTCAAGCTCCTTTAAGATGATTAGCGCCTGTTCAAACTTATTGACCTTAACTAACTCCTGCACTTCGCGCAGTCTTGAGATCTGGTCATCAATTTCATCTGTGTTATTAACAGTCTTCACTCCCAAACTGGTTGGAAGGGCCGGACCTTTTTCTTCTTTAACTGTTGCAAGCGCATCTACACCATCAAGATTAGGTGCATCTGGAATAGCGTGATCAATCTTATTGACTAACTCAGAAGGATCAAGCACCGTGCTCTCCGCAATTTCGGGCTTCTTCTGTTCATTAGGGTTTGCTGCTGGCTGAGCAGCTGCAACCTCTTGTGATTTTAAATTCTTGGATTGATTTAAAAGATCGTTGTACTTTCTAGCAAGCTCGTCATACTGCTCTTTTGGAACTGTCGACGACTGCGATTGCACTCCATCATTTAAAGCAGAGTCCACTGTTTGATCGCGATGCAACCAAAGCGATGAACATGAGGTTAAAAACAGGGTGCTACATAATAGCAAACCGCTGTTTATGGCCTTACTGGCATAAATCCTCTTCACTTTTTGTCCTCCATGACTTGTAAATGTGAATGCGATAACTTAACTTTTATTCTAAATCAGATCAGATACATGTCAAACGTGTTTTAAGGGTTCTATGTCAAATCAATCCAGTCAACTTTTTCACTACATCATCAGACTTAATAAAGAAGATTCAGCTTTTTTCTATTTCCAGCTCGAGGCCAACGATGGCATCTGCTTTTACTCAACCATTGAGCACCCTCATCACGCTCAGTATAGAGACATCGAACTTCGTGGCGATTTAAACTTAAAAGGTGAAATGGAACAGATCCTAAAAGAGTGTTCTAAGAAATTTAAGATCGATATATTACTTGATGAAACTATTGCAGATAAAAAAGGTTAAGTATGAAAAATATTTTTTTAATCGCCCTACTCCTTATATGTGCTTCTTGTTCAACAACTCCAGTGACGGGAAATAAAGCTTTTTTATTAACGTCATCAGAAACTGAAAATAAACAAGGTGAAGACGCTTACAAAGAAATCCTTTCAAAAGAAAAAGAAGTGAAAGGAACACCTGAAGCAAGAATGGTCGAAGAAATCGGAAAGCGCATCGCCGCTGTCGCTAATCAGCCAGACTTCAAATGGGAATTTAGAACTCTACAAAGTGATGAGCCCAATGCCTTTTGTCTTCCAGGCGGAAAAGTGGCCGTTTACACTGGGATCTTTAAATACGCTAAAAACGAAGCTGGACTGGCAACAGTTATGGGACATGAAATTGGACACGCAATCGCCCGCCACGGTGGTCAGCGCATGAGCCAACAAATGGCAACCAACGCTGCTCTTGCAGGATTGGCCGTTGTTGGTCTTTCAAAAATGGACAATACAAAAAAGACTGTAGTCATGGCCGCTCTTGGAGCAGGTGCGACTTACGGAATCATTCTTCCTTTCTCAAGAAAGCATGAAACAGAAGCTGACGAGATTGGATTAGTGCTTATGTCAAAAGCAGGATACGACCCTCGCGAGTCTGTTAATTTTTGGGATCGCTTTTCTCAAGCGAGTGCAGGGAAAGCGCCACCTGAATTTTTATCAACTCACCCCAACAGCACTAACCGTAGGGATCACTTAAGAGAGCTTCTGCCAAAGGTTCTTCCCGATTACGAAAACTCAGCAAAACTTGGAATTGGAAAAAATTTATAATAAAAAAAGGCCCTCATAACGAGGGCCTTTTACTTTCTACTTTTTCTTCGCTTTCTTTTTATCAGCTTTCTTCTCTACTTTCTTTTCTTCTTTAACTGGCGCAGGCTCTGGGTAATTAAGTTTTACCACTACCGCAAAGTGATCCGAAAATCCCATCTTTTCTTTTGTCTTGGCACTTGTATCGAAGCGATTCGGCACCATAAAAGTTTTAACGTCTTTTTCGTCTTCACTTCCCAGACCTTTTCTCACTTCTTTTAGTGCAAACTTTGGAAGGTAGATTTCAAAGCTTGCGACGTCGATCTCTAGGTCTTTTCCGTCCTTAAGAGCGCTAGTGAAGAAAATATGGTCTAGCATGTTCCACTGGTTTTTCGGAGGGTAATAGTAAGTTCCTTCCGGTAATTTCTTTTTTACATCGTCGCTAATCGATTTATCAGCTTTGAATGTATCGGCCAGGTCAGAAAATAGATTGTCCTTATAAAGAACTGTTTTAAATGGGTGTGGGTTGTTTTCATCGATAGTGTTGAAATCCCCCATCGCAATAATTCCCATATTAGGATTTTTTGCCAGGATTTCTTTTACTCTTGTGGCCAGTACTTCAGCGGCCTTCACACGCCATGAATCCGGGTTTGCCAGTGAAGGCCAGTGGTTAACAAAAATCGTTAACGGCTGACCGCCAACAGTGAACTCCACTTCAAGAATATTTCTTGATGGGTAGTCAACTGGAACGTGGTGTTCAGCGCGAGAGATTTTTTTAATGTCTGGTGATGTTTTATAGAGAAGAGCAACGTCGACACCACGGTTATCCGGGCTGTCTGTCATCTCCATATTTTCGTAACCAAGCTTCTTAGCTAAACGGCCAACCACATTTGGGTTTTCCACTTCAACTAAACCAAGAAAGTCAGGAGTGCCTGCTCTTTCTTTAGTCACGACATCGACGATCTGAGAAAGTTTGATTTCAACTTTTTCATCAGTCCAATCAGCGTCGTAACACTCTTGTCTTCTGTATTTACTTTTTTCTTTAGCGCAGGCCTCTTTTTTTCCCGGGGCATCTTTTGGTAAAAAGCTCCAGTCAATTTTGCCTTCGTCATGAGTGGCATCAAAAAGGTTTTCTACGTTGTATGACATAATCTCCACAGACTTTGCCTGTGCATTGACTGCCATAATCGCAAGTAGCAATGATAAAATCATTTTCATGAAAGTAAGCTCCTTCTTAAGTGAATGAGCCTAAAATCTAACAGACTTAGAGTTCAGTGACTAGCGAAAGCACGTCGTCATGATGGGTTTTCGTTTTGACGTCATCCATTATGTGCTTGAGTTTACCATCGCTCCCAATAATAAATGTTGTGCGAAGGATCCCCATGTACTCGCGTCCCATGAATTTTTTAAGGCCCCAGACTCCATACTTTTCAGCAATCGCATGGTCTGGGTCAGAAAGAAGTTCGAAATTGAGTTTTTCTTTTTCAATGAATTTTTTAAGTTTTGCCGGCTCATCCGGGCTAATTCCAAAAACAACAGTGTTAGCTTTCGCCAGTTCTTTTTTAGAGTCGCGGATACCACAGGCCTGAGTCGTGCATCCTGGAGTCATCGCTTTGGGATAGAAATAAAGTACGATCGTTTTATCTTTGATTTTTTTTAGATCTACCTGTTCACCATCTTGGTTTAAAAGAGAGAATAAAGGTGCTTTAGTTCCGACTTTAGGAAAGGCCATGAGATCTCCTACCACTTGTTTCTTAATTCACGAAGTTTAATGAAAATAGTTTTATCACTCTCACCTTGAAGCTGCAAATGCTTCTGAATCTCTGCTTCTCTCAAACGAAGAAACGTATTTATCTCGCGTTCTTTTTTCATATTGTTGATGAAAAAAACTTCGTTGAGATTAACGCCTTCCAACTTATTCAAGTAGGCCTTCGCATTTTTATTGCTGACCTCAATATTGAGAGTGAATTCCAGGTTTCTTTTTAAATACTCATGTCCGGGATAAATCAGAAGTTCATCTGGATACTGAGAAAAAATCCCACTGATTGTTTCATACAGCACTTCCGGGTTTCCACCGTTATGACAGTTTCCGACTCCCGCATTGAAAAAACAGTCACCAGTAAAAAGAGCGTGCGGCACACCTTTTTCTTTAAGCATTAAGCAAATGTGAGACATCGTGTGCCCCGGAGTAAAAACAGCTTCCAGCGACCAGTCGCCATTTTGATAAACCACATCTCCATCTACGAGGTCTTTGGTTTTTCCAGGGATATTGGCCTTTTCATGGGCATAAACAGGACACGGGTAAGCTTTTAAAAGCTCCTCATTGCCTGAGTAATGATCACAGTGGTCATGGGTATTAATAATCCCTGCGAGCTTCTTACCCTCACCTAAAAAGTCCTTAACTTCCGAGGCATTAAATGGATCAATACAATAAATGGCGCCATCAGAAAAAGTGATGATATAGCAGAAGTTTCGTAGGGTATTCTTAAAGAAGATTTGCTGAACTTTCATAGGCTTCATACTATAATAGTTAAGAGAGGAAATAAATTATGGAAGCTAGTTTTTTTACCAAAATTTTTTTAGTGGCCCTGTTTGTTAAAAGCTTGATCGAAAGCCTATTAGACAAACGCAATATGGATCACATTATCAAGCACAAAAATGAAGTGCCGGAAAAATTCAAAGATCAAATCACACTCGCTGATCATCAAAAAGCTGCGAGTTATTCAGTCGAAAAAATCAAAGCGTCACAAGTTTTTCACTTAGTTGATTTAGTGGTTTTTTTAGGATTGACTCTTCTGGGTGGACTGGAGCTCATTAACCACTTCGCCATGGGCTTTTCGGCCTCACCGATTATGACCGGGCTTATCTTTTTTGGTTTCCTGGGAATTTTTAGCAGCATCGTCTCGCTTCCCAAGACACTTTATTTCACCTTCGTTATCGAGGAGAAGTATGGCTTTAACAAAACCACATGGAAAACATTTCTGGCAGATATGTTTAAAGGTGCTTTATTGACGGTGGTTCTTGGTGGCCCTATCGCCTACGCTATTTTATGGTTAATGGCCAAGATGGGGAACCTGTGGTGGGTTTACACTTTTCTTTTCCTGAGCGCAGTTCAGTTACTGCTTCTTTTTATTTACCCGACTTTTATCGCACCGATCTTTAACAAGTTCACTCCACTTGAAGAAGGTGAAGTCAAAAATAAAATTCTTAATCTTCTCGCTCGCTGTGGGTTTACCAGCTCAGGTCTTTTCGTTATGGATGCTTCAAAAAGAAGCGGCCACGGAAACGCATACTTCACAGGTTTTGGGAAAAACAAGCGCATCGTATTTTTTGACACTCTTTTAAAAAGCCTTGATGCTGAAGAAGTTGAAGCTGTTCTTGCTCATGAACTTGGTCACATGAAAAAGAAACACGTGATCAAAGGAATGATTAAGGGATTTCTTTTTAGCTTTATTGGCCTTGCGGTTTTAGGTTATTTAAAAAACAACACGGCCTTCTTTAACGGCCACGGTGTTCAGACCATCACAGACTATATGGCCTTAACGTTATTTTCAATGGTGGCCGGGACTTACACTTTCCTGCTGACTCCACTTTCTTCTTACACATCAAGAAAGTATGAGTATGAGGCCGATCAATTTGCCTCTGAGAATGCTCAGGCGGGAAAACTTATTTCAGCTTTAGTGAAGATGTATAAGGACAACGCCAGCTCACTGACACCAGATCCTGTTTTTAGTAAATTTTATTATTCTCACCCTCCCGCATTGGAGAGAGTGAGTTTCTTAGAAAAATTACAAGGTGTAAGGACGGAAGTCCGAACGAACTAAAGAATACATATGCATATCGCGGGGTTTACCTTTTAAGTACATCGAAGCTTTTAAGGTCCCCTCGTAGTGCATCCCTAACTTTTCCATCACTCGTGAACTCTGCGGATTTAAAACATCACAACGGCACTGAAGTCTTTCAATCGCAAAATGTTTAAAAGCGTAATTGATGATCGCCTTTGATCCTTCAACGACTAATCCTTTCCCCCAATGCTCTTCACTTAAAGCGTAAGCAAGTTCAAAGATGCGGTTTTTAGGACTTGCCGGGATAAGCCCTACACTTCCAATCACTTTCCCTTTAGGATCATCCTTTAAAACCAGGACCATTGGTTCAGGTGCACCTTTAGCGTAAGAGCTTTGGGCATAATCAATAAACTTTTGAGTGTCAGCAATCGTCTGGTGTGGCTCCCACGTTACATAACGGGCCACATTTGGATTCTGGCAGTATTCAAAAATATCATTTAAGTCTGTTTGTTTTACTTTTCTTAAAATCAGGCGCTCTGTTTCAAATGACTCCACAGGAAAAGGCGCAAACTCTTCTAAAAGAGGAAAGCTCTTCACTGCTTCTTTAAAAAAAGTTTCGAGCTCTGGAGTAAAAGCTGCCAGTCTGTTGCAATCGATATCCAGCTCGGCCACAAAGTGTCCGGCCTTATCGGCAATCGGAACCACAAGCTCCGAGCGAGTCTTCAAACTACAGGCAATATGAGTGGAGTCTTTAGTCACATCGGCCACATTCACTGTGCGCTCTTCTCTGAGTGCCATTCCACAAAAACCGCGGTCAATAGGAATGCGGACGTGATCAGTATGTTCACCAATAAATGGCCCTAAGACTAAGTCTGTCGAGTTCAGTTTATGCAGGTAACTTTCTTTGTAGTAAATCCCAATCCAATCGCACACTGCTGGTTGTTTTGATTTGAGAGTTTCAAGCCACGCTAGAACTTTCGCGAAATAAATATCCATATTAAGCCGTCTTGCTAAAAAGCACTTCGTTAAAAACAGTTTTTAAATGATCGAAGTATGGTTTTCTGTATTTTTCGATCTCATTATGTATCTCATGGTAAGCACCATCAAAAACTTTAAGCTGAAACGATTTATCCACCGTCGTAAAGTATTCAATTAAATCGCGGCTTCCCACTACGTGGTCTGCTCCACCAACTGAAACATAACTCGGGCAAGTCGATCTAAGTGGTCTTGAGAAAGTGCTCTTAACTGTCTTCATGATTTCAAACATAAGTTTTGATTCAAGCTTAAGTGAGTTTAGCGGGTCTTTGATATAATCATCTTTCACGCGTGGATCGTGGGAAAGGTATTTTAAATCAACAAGTCCACCAAGCCCTACAGAATATGGAAGATTACTTGCCGAATTAAAAAATCCCATTGGTAGAACTTTTACCAGTGTTCCTAAGAAACCGTCAGCACCACATGGTGGAGCATTGACGATCAGGCGCTCTGGATAAATATTTTCGTCTACATAGTTTTGAATAAATGAACACGTAATCAGAGCACCCATAGAGTGTCCAAAAAGCACGTAGCGGTTCATGCGGTATTTTTCTTTTAAAAATCTCGTGATCTCTAAAAGGTCTTCCATATAAAGATTAAAATCTTCGATATAAGCTTTTTTCCCCGTGCTTCTGCCGTGGCCTCTTAAGTCGTATTGAAAAATGTTGAAATCGTGGCCGAAGAGGTCCACTAAGTATTTGTGGCGCTCAAGGTGCTCCTGGACTCCGTGAGTTGCGATAATCCAGACCGGGCTTCCTGACTCTTTCACCTGAGTGTAGAGCTCTGCTCCGTCGCGCATTTTAAGAAACTTTTTATCCATGAACATTGGGGCCCCCAAAAAGATTGATGCCCCAATTCTACAATAAGATCTAAATAAAAAACAGCCTCGAAATTATTTCTTAAGCAGGCGGCATTCACGCCCTTGGTATGAGTATTCAGTGACTTCGTTAAGAGGTACAACTTCAATACCTTTGTCTCTGAAAGTCTTTAAAAGAACTTCTACTGTGTCTACCGAACGAGAATGGATATCGTGCATTAAAACCACGCCTCCGCCCATTGGATTTCTGATCGTATACTTCTCTTTTTTAGGTTTTCCTGACCATCTTCCTTTTACCATATTGTAGGCCGTTCCACCTTCGATGTTCGCAAGGATGTTTGAAATAACATCTCCCTGATCCATTGGTTTTAACCAATCCAGAGAGTCAATATCCCAAAAAGCAAAGTTGATACAGTTATCGCCAAAAAGTTCCTGAGAAACCTCTTTCATCACATTCATGTGGTGGTAAGAAAGAGAACCTGCTCCGTAAGCTCCATATGGAAAACGGTAGTAGATCTCTCTATTAGGTGCATCGACGCTCTCAAGCACCTGAGCGACATTTAAAATCGATTTCTTCAATCCTTCTCTGTAATCCACTTCTGACTTTGAATTGTTGTTCTCGTGGTCGTGGTGGTGACTAGCGATGATATGACCTTCGCTTGCGACACGCTTAATAAGTGGAAGAGTTTTATCGTTGAATTTTTCTGAAAGCATGAAAAATGTCGCTTTCACATTGTACTTCTTTAGGATTTCCAGAAGACGTGGAGTTTGAACTGGATCTGGTCCATCATCAAAAGTTAAAACCACTTTTTTCGTTCCAAAAAGTGAACGCGTTTTATACTGATCAAAACCAGTGTCTCTTCCTGGCCTATAGTCTTTTCCCTCTTCCGGGAATTGTTTATCTGTAATCACCTGAGCGTGGCCCAGAGACGATAAAAGTAATAGTGCTGAAAGTGCTAATGTTTTCATTTTTTATCCGTGGTTGTTAGTTGCAAAGTTTTTCAAAATCAGGATTCACTTTCCCTGCCTCATACTTGATCATCTTCCAGTTATGAGCTTCATCAGGGTTATCTTTAAAACGACAGAGGTTTCTAAGGACGCGGCTAGTGTCACTTCCACCCAGGGCCATTTTTTTTACATTTTCTAAAACGCTGATGACCGTGTTGGCATCAGACATAGCAAAGACTTCTTCAACATCCTGAGCGACCAGGCGTTTATCAGAAGGATTTTTTCCTTTGGCGATACGAAGAAGAGCGTCTGCTTTCGCTGTTCCCGTGTAATCAGCTGTCAATTTGATCAGCTCATCCGTTTTCATGCTTTCACTGTCAAATTCGCGCAGGATATCCAGCGCTTCAACCTGAAGCATTTCTGCATCAGAAGCAGCTAATTCATGTAGCATTTCCCAATTCACTTGAGACTTAAGAGATTCATCTTTTCTCAGACTCTCTTTCATAATTTTTAAGTTTCTGTTGATAAGAATGTGCGCCGGCGTTCTTTGATCATCAAAGTACGCATCGTCCTCACCTCTTGTCGTCATTCCACAGAAGTCTTTTTTCAAGCAGGCATACATATCAGGGATATTATTTTGAGCGGTTTTAAAGAAGCTCTGGGCGTTCTCACGGCTTACCAGAGTCTCAGGTTTAGCAGCGTAATTGGTAATCTGCTTCCACTCGTCGCCTTTGATATTTTCTGGTTTTAAATTTTTTGTGATTTTTTCGAAATCGCCTTCTAAAATTTCTTCCGGCGTCTTCTCTGCTTGGACTTCAGTTGTCTCTGTAGGGACAGGAGTGGTGGTGGAAAGTTTCCACCACACACCTGCTAATCCCATGACAACTAAAATAAGGGCAATTATTTTTTTCATCTGATACTTTAATTACTTTAAAATTTTATCCAGTGCAGTTCTGTTGTTAGTAGCAGCTTTTAGGTTGCTTGTTACTTCCATTACAGCGTCAGCAACTTCTTGCTCAAGTTTAAAGTCAGCAACCATATCTACTGATAGAGTTCCTTTGAAGTCTAAAATCTTGTTCAGGTTTTTTTCGAATCCCTTGTCGTGGTGCTTGTATGGAGATGATGAATCATCAAAGCGACAAGTCTTAGAGATTGATCCTGAGTTATATTGTCCGGCCCACACACCTCTGATTAGGTTGATGTAGCTAACTTTTTTCTTTTTAAACAGACCTGATTCAGCAATACACTTGTACTCTGTTACGTTTCTGTAAACCGGGTTGAACCCTTTCATCAGGTGACCGATTCCGTACTCAAGAGTTGATTGAACACTTTCGTATTTCTTGTTAGCTAAGAAATCGTCAAAGTGCCATCTGATAGAAACTTGCATTAGAGATAAATCTGTACCATCTCCACCGCGGATAATTTGTGTAAGTTTGTCAGTCTTGATGTCTTCGCAGTTTGGAAGAAATGGTTTTTCTGCAGTCTTGAAGTATTGGTTAAACAGGCTGTAGTTTGTTTCCCCTGCTTTTTTAACCAGGTCACCGTTGTTAACTTCAGTTCTACAAACGTCTGATCCCTCTACGCCTCTGTACTGGATGTAAAGACCTTCTTGCATAGGAACTGTAAGTGCCATAGTAAGAATTGCGTAATAGGCTTGAGTGTCCCCTGCCTCAAGGTACTTTTGTCCTTGTCTGTCGGCCTCTTTAAGAATTAAGCGAACCAGGTCTGATCCGTACTTGTTCTTAGAAGCTGCGTCCCCTTGGTCGCGGAAAACTGGACCCGCTAGAGTGATTTCCGGGTTGATTGTGTACATCATTTTGTCTAGAGCCTTGTTACGTGCCGGCTCTCCAGCGAAAGCTGATGTAGTTACGAGTGAAAGTGCTGCGATAGTCCCCAATAATTTTGTTGTCATAGATTGCCCCCCATAAATTTTGTGGATTTTTACTTGTTCGAAAAGGCCTTTTTCAAGGGGGGCTGTATTTTTTTTAGGGCATGAAGATTTTTCATATAGGTGGATTTTTGCTGGTCTTTCAAAATCGGGGGGGCTAAAAGATGGCCACTATTTTAGGACTCATTCTCAATCCATATTAACGGGGGAACACACATGAGAAAACACATTGCGCCTATGATGCTACTTTCAGCATTGGCCATTTCACCAGTAGCTCACTCACAAGAAGCTGCTCTTGACAACGCAGAAGTAACAACACCTGCGGTTACTACTTCAAGCAATATTTATTATATTGCTCTAAACGGACTAAGAGTTCGTTCAACTCCAGAAGACGCTGGTAAAACAATGGGCGTTCTTTCATTAAATGAAAGAGTTCGTCTGGTTAGCCCTGAACTTATTAATGGTAAATATGTTCAGATCGAAATCATCAAAACTGTAAACAAAATGCTTCCATCAGAAAAATACTATGTTGTGCGCGAGTACCTTTCTGAAAAAGTTATCGACTACAAAGAGTTCACAGGAAAGTACTTCACTGTTCTAAACGTAGCGACAGAAACTCTTCGTCTTTATGAAAGACAATGTGCAGACAACTCTTGTCCACACAAAATGATTATGGAAACTGAAGTTGTTGTTGGTGAAGACCGCGACCACCCAGCTGCTGAAAAAGGAAAAGGACGCTCAGTTCTTGGATCATACCGTTTAACTGGTTGGGCAAAATTCTATCAGGATTCTGAAGGTCACTACCCTGCTTGGTACAAAGATGGTTACCCTGATCTTCCAGAAGTTAATGCTGGATTCAACAACTGGCTTAAAAATAAGCATATGCCGGCAGACGCTGAAGGCAAAAAACATGGTGTAATGAGAGGAGCTTTTGGATGGTACGCTGGTTTCGTTGCTCCAAACCCATACGGACAATGGACACACGGAACAATTGGTTGGGGTGAAGATAAAGATTCATACGTTAAGAAAACAAAGAAACTTGTTACTAACGTAATCTCAAACCCAAGAAGCTCTGGATGTACAAGAAACAATAACGAAGCAATCGCATTTATCAGACAGATCATCGATACAGGTGCTCCAATGATTAAGATCTACGCGAAAGAAGCTATTCTTGACCCGGCCCTTTCTGACTACCGTGACGAAACAAAAGAATGGAAGTACATCTTAACTAAAACGGCCGGTGAAAAATCAGACCGTGAAGAAGTGCTTAAGTCACTTAAAATTTCTGGACAAGAAGCAGATGCTTACTGGGCAGCTAAACGCGCGGGTGGTGAATTAATTCTTGACCCAAAAAGTCCACTTAACAAGATCCTTGAAGTTGGAACTTATACAGTTGACACTCAACCAACTGTAATCAATTACACTCCAGGTGAAAAAATGGGGAAAATTGAACGTTCTGTTGGAAGAAAAGGTAACGTTTACGGGGTGAAAACTAAAGATATGTCAGACGGTGTATTCTACATTGACGCCGGAGTTCTTTCTGGTTACCACCACCCAAAAACAATTCTTGAAGTAAGTGGTTTTGAAGATGAAGAAACTCCTCCATGGATGAACATCTCTAACTTAAACAGATAATTAATTGCAAAATTGATATCGGCAAACTTGAGGCCCCTTTACGAAGGGGCCTTTTTTTTATATGATTGGGTCTCAACTAATCGAACGAATGTTCGACTAAGGATAGACAATGACAACGACTTTCTCAAAAACGCCTTCGTACGATTTACTTCATTCATTAACATTCTGTGTATTCGACCTGGAAACGACCGGTGGGAATCATCAGCACGATAAGATCATTGAAATCGGCATGGTACGTATTCAGAACCTGCAGATCGTTGATCACAAAAGCTTCCTGATCAATCCGGAAGTTCACATTCCTGAATTCATCCAAAAACTAACGACAATCAAAGACACCGACGTAGCCGATGCTCCGGTGATTGAAACAGTTATTGATGAAATCCTGGAGTTCATGGGAGATTCAATTCTCGTGGCCCACAACACGTCATTTGACGTGCCTTTCTTTAACTCTGTCCTAAAGCGCCTGGGGAAGCCGGAACTGCAAAATAAGTCAATTTGCACTAACCTCATGACCAAATACATGATCCCTAACATCTTGAGCTCGAACTTAAATTACATGAGTAAGATTTTCGATCTCAAACACCAGAAGGCCCACCGTGCCCTGGATGACACAATGGCCTCGGCAGAGCTTCTGTTGAAATATCTTTCTATCTTCATTCACAAGAAGATCGCTAAGGTTAACAGCCTTTATTACCCGAAAAATAAGTTTGAGCTGGATCGTATCAACTATAAAAAAGATGTTCCTCTTGAAGGAATTATTGAGCAGATCAACTCTCTGACAACCCCTTTTCTGGTGACTTTAAAAGGTCAGGAAGGAGTGGTGCTTTTTTCTATGCCTTCTCATGGAAGAGCGGATGAAAAAGCATATATCGTTGAGAAAGTTAAAAAGATCCCTTATGAGATGCTCACCCTAAAACTCACAGGACCTTATTTCCAGGGTCTTCTGGAAATGTCGTCTTACTTCTCTAAAATCAGCGATGAGCTCGAAATTGAGACGATTAAAAAGCTGTGCGAATTTAATGGTATCGACCCAAAGACTGTCGATCTTCAGCACCCACAGGAAATGCCAGCGGACTTTATCGTGGTTAATCACCTGATCCCTGAGCAGTACGTGATCTACCCGCTTCGTGCCCTTCACCAGAAGCTCGAGCTGGTCTTTCGCTACCCGACTCACCAAAACAAACTGGTTCAATACATCAACTCTAAGAGTGCGAGAATGGCCCAGGGGAAAATGAAAAAGGATCACCTAAACCCAATGATCAACAACTTTCTGATCGCCTACTTAAAAGGAAGCCGCGACACGCTTCTTATTCAGCGCCAGAATGCCAAGATCACCAATCAGGACTTAAAAGACCCGATTGAAAAGTTTATGAGTGAAAACCCGAACGACTACGATTTCCCTCACAAGTATCTTTAATTTAAGTTCATTCCTAAGAACGATAGATTAGACGGATTTCCTGCTTAAGGAAGTTAACTTCTAGTTTTTCAAAAACCAGTAAGTGCTGAATCAGTTTTGACTGGACAATTTTATCTTCGTACTCAAAGTCTTCATCCAGTTTTAAAACGATTTGATTAGAAAACTCCAACACCTCTCCCGACAAGGCCCCATGCTGAACCTGAGTGACCAGGCGGTGGTGGGCAAAAGCAGTCATAAGTTCACTACAGATTAGGTAAAAGATCATCGACATGATCGAGGCATTGATCTGATGAGAAAAATGCTCCAGCGTAGGTGAGTATTTCATATCCAGGCGCAGGTTAGATTCAATCATTCTAAATCGAAGAAGATTGATCGCCTGATCAAGTGAGCCTCTAATCGAGACCTGTGTATGAGTGCTCGGAGAAAACTTAGAAAATCCCAGAAAGATTTCCACCAGCTCTTTACATCTCTTGGCCCCACTCTTCATGTCTTCTAAATCGGACAAGGCATCGGGAGACCAATCGCCTTCAAGTGACAGCAGTGATAGGGCCGCTAAAATCCCAGCCAAAGGATTATTTAACTCATGGGCAATAGAGCTTGAGATAATCCCCAATTCATCCACAGAAGAAGCTTTTTTCGCCGGCTTCTCTCCACTTTTTTGAATTTGGTTTTTATCAGTTGTATAAAAAACAAAATAAGAAACTTGAATAAGATTAATAGGAAAATCAATGCGTCTGATCTTATAGAAATTCTGAAAGATTTCCGCACTCTCTGAATCTTTAAAGCGCAGGCACTCTTTTGGAAGGATTCCAATCTTGGCAAATGATTCATTGTAAATAAGAAGATCCCCTAGGCTTGAAATAACGGCCATCGGGTACGGGATTTTTGAAAAGATCTTTTTCCAGAAATCAATCTCTCCATCACTCTTAACTAGTTTTTGGTCGAGAATCTGAAGTGTGCGCATACAAGTTGAAAGTAGAAGCTCGACAAATTCTGCGTCTTTTTTCACATCAAAATGCTTAAAGCGCATAAAAAGATAATAATCTTCACTTGGAAGCTTAAAAATAAGAGAGTTCTCATCAACCTGTAAGTCTTCCTGAGAAAGCCCACTGCTGGTGACCAGGGCCAGAGATTGAAGCTCATTGCTCTTTTTTAAAAAGCTTTTAAAATGCGTGTTCCAACTAAGAAGAGACTCTTCTTGTAAAAGCAGCATCTCTAAATCGAGAATAGATTCAAAAATCTTTTTTGACTCCGCTCCATTGGCCTCGATATTAATTTCATCCAGGTAGGTTTTAATAATATCGTAAAGCCTCTCGCTTTCTTTGATTCTCTCCTGAATCTGCAGGTGACGCTCGGCCAGGAAGAATTTATCAATAAAATGTGAGATCTCTTCGTAAGAATTGAAATTGATCTTACTTACTGAAAGCCCATCACTTTGGTCCTGGGCCGGCAGAACAATCATCTTGTTTTTAAAACGACTCACTTTTCTCAGGTTTTTTTTCTCTACGAAAAAAAGCCCGGGAGTAAAGTCATCTAAATCTTGAATATTGGTGGCGTACTTGATTTTCTCTTCTTGTAAAACGCGAACAAGAAACTCTGATTGATCTTTTGAGATCAAGCTGGGATCGACAACGAATTGGATTTTGGTTTTCCCTTTAGCCTTCATTGGATTTTACTTTTCTTGCACCGTCGTGGAAGTGAAGGTTAAATGACACTCCCTTTGGAGCTTTATCAAAATCAGCAGTAGAGCCCACGACTTTCCCCGCTTCTGTTTCCAGGTAACCATAACCACGCTCTAAAACATTTTTAGGGTTTAAAACTTTTAAGACATCGCGGGATTTATCCAGGCGGTGGTGATAGTCCTTAAAGCGTTCTTTTAGTATCTGCTTCATTCTTTCCAAATTTTCATCCAGGCTTAAATAGAACTCATGAATATTCGTGAGTTCATGTAAACGCTGGTGAATCGCACATCTTGAAAGTCGCTTTTGAAAAGAGGCCAGCCTCGAAAGAAGAATATTTAAAATAGCGTGTGGATGAGCATGCTTAAGCCTGTTTTCCAGACGGCTTATTTTATAATCCATCACATTCTTTAAGCGCGAGCGAAGATTGGTCATTTTATCTTTAATCATCGTCTGGTGATGAGTGATGACTTCCGCCGCCGCTGACGGCGTTTCACAGCGAAGATCGGCGACAAAATCAGAAATTGAAAAATCAACTTCGTGTCCGACGGCACTGATAATAGGGATCGGGCAATTAAAAATATCGTAAGCTAGTCCTTCATCGTTGAAGGCCCATAAATCTTCTAAACTTCCTCCCCCGCGGGCAAGGACAATCAGGTCGATTTTTTTTGCTGGCTCAGCTTCCATAGAATACTTAATAACATTGTGAAGAGAAGCGCGGATTGCTCTTGGAGCATCGTCCCCCTGAACTAATGTCGGGATCACCAAGAGATCCATCCAAATAGAGCGGCGGCGGTAAATATTAATGAAGTCCTGTAGGGCCGCTCCTCTTTGAGCGGTAATGATAGCGACTCGTTTAGGCATTTGAGGGATCGGCTTTTTTTGATCCATATCAAAAAGGCCTTCGCTAGCGAGCTTTCTTTTTAGTTTTTCAAACTGCTCTTTTAAATCCCCCGTCCCCACGGGCACAATTCTTTTAACGATGATTTGAAACGTTCCTCTTTTTGGATAAACATTGATGTCGCCGACAACCACAACCTTCGAGCCGTCCTTGATGGTTTTCATCAAAGGGTTTCTCAGGGCATCCATTTTAAAAAGGGCGGCGCTAATTGCTGAGTCTTTATCTGAGAGTGTGAAGTACCAGTGCCCAGATGAGGACAATGACAAATTGGTGATCTCTCCTTCGATGGAAACGTTAGAGAATTCATGTTCGAGTAAATTTTTGATTTCCCCGACGATTTCGGAGACTTTTTTAACTTCTAGACTCATTGCCTACTAGTATTACTAAAACGATGGAGCGTGAAAAGTTTAAAGGCCTGTTGCTGGGAGTTATTTGGGCAAAAAAAGACCCGCCGAAGCGGGTCTGTAAGTTTTTTAGAATTTTAGTGTCTTGATCAGACCGATATTTTTTAAATAATTGATGGCCTGGTTCACTTGATAGTCTTCACCCGGGGCCACGCGCTTAGAATCGTCTTCATCATCTCCAGCAACGACCGGCTCTTTTGCCTCAGGTTTTTTCGCCTGCTTTTTCTTTTCTCTCATCGCTTTGAATCTTTCTGTGCGCTCGATTCTTTCTTTAAGCTCCTGCTCTTCGCGGATCTTTTTTTCTTCTGCCGTTTCAATCGTCGCTGTTAAGTGATTCTTTAAATCCTTTTCTCTGATGAAGCTAGACTCTTTTCTGTTTTCATCATACCACTCACCTTCAGCTTCACCGATTGTGACATCAGGATTGATTCCTACGGCCTGGATCTTTCTTCCAGTAGGAGTCATGTACTGAGCGATTGTCAGTTTCACTCCACTTGTGTCATCGATTTTTGCCACTGACTGAACTGAACCTTTACCAAAAGACTGAGTCCCCATGATGATGGCGCGTTTAGCGTCTTGAAGAGCACCAGAAACGATTTCAGAAGCTGAGGCCGAAGAACCGTTAATTAGCACCACAAGTGGTACTTCAAGCTCTTTGTATCCACTCTTTTTCACGTAACGGATTTCTTTATTTTTTGGATCGCGACCTTCAGTTGAAACGACAATCCCCTCTTTTAAGAAGATTGAAGAAACATCAACAGCTTCATCCAATAATCCACCTGGGTTTGAGCGCAGGTCAAGGATCACTCCCTTTAAAGGTTCTTTCTTTAACTGCTCTCTCATTTTCTTTAGAGCATCGACAATATACTCAGCAGATTTTTTCTGAAACTGAGTCAGGCGAACGTAAGCATAAGCATTTTGTAGCAATTCATACTTAACTGGCTTGAGGTAAACGATTTCGCGAGTGAGTTCAAAGTTCTTCACACCATCCACGCCATCTCTGACGATTCCCAGTACAATTTTAGACTTCATTTTTCCACGAAGTTTATCAATGGCCTGCTGAAGACTTGCTCCCACCATTGACTCGTGGTTAATCTCTACGATCTTATCTCCTGCTTTGATCCCCGCTTTAAATGCCGGTGAATCTTCAATTGGAGTAATGATAACCAGGACTCCGTCTTTTTGTGTGACTTCAATTCCAAGTCCACCAAACTCTCCAGAAGTTTCTTCCTGCATTTTTGAGAAGACTTCGCTGTCGAGATAAGCAGAGTGAGGATCAAGGGTATTCATCATCCCGTTGATAGCGCCTTCAATAAGCTTATCAGTGCTCACTTCGCGGTAGTACTGCGATTCAATAAGGTAGAGCACCTTGTTGAAGAGTTCTAATTTTTCATAACGTGATTTTTTTGCAAGATCTTCTGCTGGAGCTGCAAAAGCAGCACTAGACATCAACGACAGACCGACCAAGAGACTTGTCACAGCTCTCTTCATAACGACTCCTTCCATGGTTATTTGCCTAGTGAGATGAATTTTTCGCGAGCGACTTCTTATCCAACAGCAAATATGTATTTTGAGCTAAATTGTTTTTTCTAACTTCGAAATAAATCCTTCCCTCTCCCAGACCATTGCCTGATCTTGGATTGGTGAAACCTACGACCTGCGCATCCTTGACGCTGTCGCCGTTTTTAACCGAGTAATCAAACTGCCCCAAAAGAACAGTACGGGTATCATTCCCATGGTCAATCATCAGGACGTTTCCATAATTTGCCAGTGTCCCGGTATAAACGATCTTGCCGGCCTTAGTCGCACGCACTTCGTTTTTCCCGTGGAAATTAAACGTCACCCCTTTCTTTTGGTACTCCATTGCCTGGTAAGAATAGATTGGTGGATAAAACTCTCCACCAGAAAGAGGCTGAGAAGGAATTTTGATTTCTTCTGTAATCTGCATTGGTGCCAGACGTTCGCGCTCTTCGACGATTCTTTTAGACTTCTGGTTGATGGCCAGCTTATTTTTTTCTTCGTCAAAGCGGGCCTTCATGTCAGCATTGTTTTTTGTCTGCTGATCCAGCGAGCTTCTAAGCTCGCGGCGCCTTTCTTCAAGTTCTCCCATCACGGCCAGGAGTTCTTTTTCCGTGTCCATAGATTCTTGGAGTTTTGCGTATAGGCCATCGACGTCAGTCTGAAGGGCCTTGTTGGACTTCATCATTCCATCGAGGTCTGCAAGTCTCTTCTGCAGCTTTTCGATCATGACTTTTCTAGCAAGCATATCCGAAGAGTTTTCAGTATTTTCGAGTTTATTTAAAAGTACACCCATCAAAAGATTTTTTGTCTGTGAGTAATTCTTTTTTAGTGTCTCGCTGTCGAAGTCGGCATTTCTTCTGGCCGAAGCCAGGCTTTCTTCAATGCGTGCTCTTTCTTCAGCAAGCTTAAGATATTTTTTATTGTTAAGCCCCAATGTCACTTCAACATTGGCCACTTCTTTAGCTAAATTCTGGATGTTTTTAGTTTGATCCTGAAGCTTGCGCTTCATCTCAAAGACGTTAAGTTTATCAGCACTCTCTTCCTTCGCTTGCGGTACGCCGACGGCCGACTGAGCTGACACAGCTCCAGTCAAAACGATCAGTGGAATAATAAGAAGAGATTTGGCCATCATCACGAGCGGCTCTCCCACTGGTATCTTTTGGCGTGAAGGAAAATCCCCACAACAAAGACAGCAAGGGCCACCAGAAGGTTAATAAGCTGAGGCATGCCTAAAATAAAAGTGAAAGCGACAGAAAGGATGAAGATTAATGTCAGCCCATTTAAGGCCATCTTTAGTCCTACTTTCTTCTTTCTTTGGTAACTTTCAAGCAGGTATGAAGCTTCGGCGATTTTCGCTCTTACTGAAAGAAGAGAGATCGTCCAGAAGATGAAAACGATGAATAGATACAACGAGTATCCCCATGTTTTAATCACGCCAATAAATTGAGCACGCTTATCTGCAATCTGGTCATTTGATTTGATGGCCCCAAGAGTGATGTTGCCTTCTCCTACTAAGTGAGAAAGGTAATCGCGAACTAAATCCTTTGCTCTTGGCTTAAGATCTTTTGTGTAAATAACTTTTAACCCGGCATAGTTTAAATCCAGGTTTGAATCAGTCATGTCCACCTGAAGTGAACCTAAGATGTTTTTAACTTCTTCTTTGATCTGCGTTTCTGAAAGAATCTCAACTTTGAATACGCCAGGAAGCGCGCTCATCTGACGGGCCACAGACTGGTAAGATTCACTTGAAGCAATAAGCGCGTAGAAATAATCCCCCGCTTTATTTTCAGGAATCATTCTGGTGAATTGCTCTTCTAAATAGTTCTTTTGTCCGATTGAGAAAACAAAAAGAATAGAAAAGAAAAACAGAAAGAAGCCTCTCACTGGAGACTTAAATAAAATTTTAAAAAATTGAATTAGATAAAACATGCATTCCCCGAATACACTAAACGTCCATTGTCTAAATGAATAATTCGGCCGGTGAAACTCTTAATGAGATCCTTATTGTGAGTGGCCCACACGACAGTTAATCCGCGCTTAACATTATACAGGTTAAGAACATCAAAAAGTCTTCTGGTATTGTCGATATCAAGTGATGACGTCGGCTCGTCTGCAATTAAAACATCCGGGCGAGTCAGAAGCGCTCTGATAATAGCGACCTTTTGCTTAAGGCCCCCATTGGCGTCGTTAATTTTTAAGTGAAGTCTGTCTTTGATTCCTAAGATGCGGGCAAGTTCATTAAGGTCTTGAACGAACTCTGCCTTGTTGGCATAGATTGAAGAATCATATGAGAACATTAAGTTCTCTTCACAAGTGTATTTCCCCATTAAACGTAAATCTTGAAAGACGTTGGAGATGAATAGACTTTTTTTACCTGAACCTTTTTCTGGTCTGATCACACGTCCCGAAGTCGGGTCTTGTAATCCTGAGAGAACTTTTAGAAGAGTTGTTTTCCCTGCACCACTAGCACCCGTAAGAAAAATAATTTCTCCACGCTCAATTGTTAATTGAACATTTTTAAGGGCCATAATTTCGTCGAATTGAACCGAGACGTCTTCACAATAAAAAATGGGACCTTTCTGGCCTTGTTGTTGTGGAGCTTTCATAGTTCTGTGGTTCGCTGTTTGAGAAAAATTTTGCATACTGACCATCACTCCTAAGTCCATCACAGAAATCGTCCTGATTCCTGCAGGAAATCCATACTAGATTCCCTAGCTAAATTTTAGCCTACATTTGGATTTTTAGATAGAAAATTGAATAATTGCCAATTTTCCTCAGGTACTTTTTATAGGATTAACTAAAAGACCCGTCAATAACACCCTCTGCTAGGAGAAGTTCATAGGCAGAAGTCGAACAATAAACGTTCGGGATGAAGTTGTTACTGTTAAAAAGTCTGGAAATTAGCGAATTCTCGACGTCGGCCAGAAGCTTGATCTCCCCGTTTTCCATGGCCATCTTCACCGGATCGCGGTCCAGGAGGATGTTGTGCTTGCCGGTCGTTGAGCCGCGGGCCACGTTTTTAGGGGATTTGACGAACATAATCGACTTTTTCGGGATATCAGAAATGACCCAGTCAGAGGGTCCACCTTTTTTCTTTAGGAACTCTTCGATCTCCAAAAACTTCGCATGGGCGCGCTTATAATAGCGCTCAACCGCCTGCGGGTCGTCCTGAGACAGAAGTCTCGACTTAAACTCTTCACAACGAATCGCTTTTCCACCACTCGCTAAAAGAATCACGCGGGCCATGTCTTTAATCTTTGGATTTTTGTCCAGGTCACCATTGTTGTAGTGCTTGTGGACTAAAGTCATGAAGTAGTTGTCGTTGAAGCCGTAAAACTTCATTGGATCTTTTTCGATCATCTCCAGAAGTTCACTGTATTTATAGATGTAACCTTTTTCTAAAAGATAGTGGCAAACTCTCTCGGCAATCGAATCAAATTTCGCTCCACGAGGAGAGCGGATAACTTGTGAGTACCAAGAAAAACGGCTGGTCAAAAAGTCTTCCACACAATGAAGAGCATTGTGACGAATCGTTAAGATGTCGTGATTGTCTACGCGCTTAACTTGAAAATGATAAAGAAGATAATCGCGGTCGTACGAACCATATGAAAGACCTGTGTAGTGAGCGTCTCTTAAAAGGTAGTCCATGCGGTCACAGTCAACCTCTGAGTGCAGTATTTGGTTAGCGAGAATAGACTCGTCTACTCCCTTTACTAAATCAGAAATTCTCTGCGGGTTGATACCGTACTTTTTTAGGATATAAGTGATCCCTCCAGGGTAATCTGTGTTTTTAATGATGAAAGCACCCAGGTTTTCATGGTCATCAGGAAGACCTTTTCCACCTTTTGCTTTTGTCGTCTCACCGTACTCAATGTAGGCCATCTCTGTCGTGTGTGAGAACATAAACGTTCCCAGATCGTGCATTAAGGCCGCAAGACGCAAACTCTTGTGATAGACGCATTCAGGAGTTAAGCAGCTTGCATCCATTAGTTCTTTTTCACTGACGGCGCGTCCACATGACTCCAAGATTTTATGAGCGTTAAACATTACACCAATTGAATGGTGAAAACGCGAATGCTCAGCTCCCGGGAAAACATAACAAGAAAATCCCAGCTGCTTAATCCATCTTAAACGTTGATAGAAAGGGCTGGAGATGATTTCAAATTCAATCGGGTTCAACTTAATGAAGCCATAGATCGGATCGTAAATGACGTGATTTTTTTGGTTAGGTTGTGAAGCCTTTAGGCCTTCTGAGTTTGCGACATCCATGTTCACACTTCTTTTTAGACAAAAAGGCCCACTCATCTATGAGCAGGCCTTCGTTTAATTAATTAATGTAGGTTCTTCTTATTAAGATTTTTAGTTTCTTTCTTTTTCTTCTTAACCGTGATCATTACTTTTTGCTGAATAAGCTCAAGCATGATCTTTGCTTCTCTTCTAAGGTCGTTATCGTTTACGAAGCGGTAGAAGTTTTCAATATCGATTGCAGTTCTAAAGTTCCTCGGAGTCTTCGGGCTCTCTACGACTGCTTCTGTATTTGTTTCTAGTGACATGGTGTATCCTCCAACTTTCTAATATTACTGTATTTCACCTAACAATTACAACAAATTAAGCTTCCTTATCGAACTCAACTCCGTAAGAGTGAAGTTTGTTGTATAGAGTCTTAACTGTAATTCCAAGAACTTTAGCCGTTTTTGTCTTGTTTCCACCTAGGTTTTCAAGAGTTCCCATGATGTGGTTTTTCTCTAGTTCTTCTAGTGTTACGTGTTGGAACTCAACCGGCTTAGCTACTACAGGAGCTGCTGCTACGATTTTTGCTTCAGAAGCAGACTGGATATGCTCGTCCAGGTGTAGTTTTTCAATAATTGATCCTTCTGCAAGGATGTAAGCGCGCTCTACTACGTTTTGTAGCTCTCTCACGTTTCCTGACCAGTTGAACTCTGTTAGAGCTTTGATCGCAGATGGAGAGAAAGACTTATGAGCTTCTTTCGCTTTATTTTGGTTAAGGAAGAAGTTCGCCATTAGTTCGATATCTTCTTTTCTTTCTCTTAGAGCTGGAGCTTTAAGTACAACTGTGCTTAGTGCGAAGTATAGGTCTTCTCTGAATTTTCCTTCGCGCACTAGTTCCATAAGGTCTTTAGTTGAAGCAGAGATTAATCTTACGTCAGACTTAAAGAAACCGTTGTCAGCTTTAATTCCCATTTTATTGTTAATGAACTGAACAAGTTTATTTTGGATAGCTGGAGTCATCTTTTCAATTGAGTTGATGAAAAGCGTTCCGTAGTTTGAAACTTCAAGCATTCCCATGTGGTTTTCAAGACCAAACATTTCACGGTCAAGCTGAGCTTCGTTCATTGTTGAACAGTCTACAGTTACGAAAGCTCTGTCACGACGGTGTGATCTGCAGTGAATACGACGTGCGATCATTTCTTTACCTGTCGCTGCTTCACCCATGATGAAAGCAGAGATTTCTTTATCAGCGATTCTATCTACAAGAGAAAGAAGGTCTTTCATTGCTTGTGATCTACCGATGATTTCTTTTTCTAAGATTTTGAAAGAATCTTGAATCTTCACTCCAGAGCGTGACTCTTGAAGTTCTTTTTCTTTAAGTTCAATTGTACGAAGTAGAGCTTCGTTAAGGTTTTTAGCAGCAAGGTACATTTTCATGTTTTGGATTGGGCTCTTGATATCTGCAAGAACCGACATACCAAAAGTCATATCTTCACGTGAGAATTCACGAGAGTTATCTAGCATTTGACAGTGGATTGAACCAATAACAACACCGTCAGCAGAGATTGGAAGGCAAAGCTCAGCTTTTACACCTAGAGCAGCTTCTCTTGTGAAAACCGGGTCTCTTTCTACTGTATTTGAAAAGTATCCTCTTTTTGTGCGAGCGATATATCCAGCAGCACCAACACCTTTATCCAGTACCAGACCGTTTGTTACTGCGTGTCCGTCTTCTGACATAAGGATTGCTGAACCGTTTTCCAGGATTTTGTAGACCTGAACTTTATGAGCGTTCATATGACCTTTGAAGAAAGCGTTTAGAGATGTAAAAAAGTGTGCTTCATCTAGGCTTAAAAGAAGTGATGAAGTTAGGTTTTCTAGGCTTGTCTTGTGGTTAATCATTGAACTAGTCATTGTAAAACTCCTGGACAATTTAGTATTAAAAACTGCGTTGCGTTACTCAGTAAATAATACAGTGCGTCTGAATATTTTACAAGACTAAAATGCTCGGTTGTCTAAAATTTTTTCCACATTTACGTGATTTCTAGAACTTATACCATCTAGGACTTATACAATTCCCGAATCCAGCGGTAATGGCCCCTAGAATCCCTCCATCACGGTCCATAATGTAGATATTTTGGTCGGCCTTAACTCGCGAGATAACACGCTGGCTAGTAAAGGCGATAAACTCCCCATCATTCGAGTAACTCGGGTCCTCATTAGAGCCAAAATCCTTCGTCAGGCGGGCAAGGCCCTGGCCATCAGATGAGATTCTAAAAAGGTCAAAAGAGTTATCCAGCCAAGAAGAAAAGACGATCTCTTTTCCGTCCGGTGAAAAGCGCGGAGTTGCATTGAACTGACCTACGAAGCTGATCCTCTTTACATTGGACTCGGTCCCGCGTGGGTCCATCGTGTAAATCATGGCCTTTCCAGGTCTATCCGATAAGAACGTCATTAATGAACCATCGTATGTAATAGAAGGGTCAACGTCTGCAGCAAAGTGATTAGTGATTTTTCTTAACTCTTGAGTCGCCAGGTTCATTTCATAAATTTCAGCGTTTCCTGAAACTGTCAGAGTAAGCGCAATACTCTTTCCACCAGTTAAGAAGATAGCTCCCGAATTCACCCCATCTCTATTAGAGATGATTTTAGTTTCGCGAGTTCTCATGTCCATCAGATAAAGGTCGTTGTTTCTTTTTTTAGCTGAGTTGGAAATCAGCGAGTATATTAGGTAGCGACCATCTTGAGACATAGAAGGAGAAATAACGATCCCACCATGATTTGTAATCTGAGTGACGTTCTTTCCATCGAAGTCCATCATATAGACTTCTTTCACTGTTTTTTTCCCTCTTGTGTTTCTGTCTGAAACAAAGACGATCTTAGAAGTGAAGATTGAATCTTTCCCGATAATTTGTTTATAAACACCATTGGCCATCTCGTGCCCTTCTTTGCGAAGAGTAGCGATCGTCACCATTTCTGTTTTGTTATAAATTTGTTTTCTGTTTTTAATATCTTCGAAAACAACTGTTACTTTCATGCTTTCGCCGGCCTTATCAACCGATGCCGTTCCTAAAAAGCGCACACCTTTAGACTGCCAGTACTCATAGTTTGTTGGTTGGCGAACAGATGTATTATTAGGAGCTGCTTCTACCAAGAAGAATTTCTTTTGGTAAAAAGAAAAATCGTTTCTCATCAATTTCACGAGTTCTGAAGCTGCCGTTTTTTGAGCAGCTGTTAAAGTTCCTGACATATATGGATCTTGAATGACCATTTTATCTTTTTCTAATGTAGCTTCACCAACAGCGACGATTGTCAGGTTATCATCCTGAGCAAAAGCACCCACTGAAAGGAAAATCATCATTGCGACTAATAAACTTTTCATAAAACCTCTTATAAAGGGAAACCTAACAATATATCACCATTCATGGCCCTTCTTCCAAACTCTTCTTTGAGTGCTGGAAAAGGAGATGCTGTTTTCACAGCTTCAACTGCTCTTTGATCAAACTCATTGTCCCCACTTGACTGGTACACAACAGCTCTTGTGACTTCACCACTCATATTAAGCCATACGCGAATGCGGGCCTTGTAGTTTTTATCCATCAAGAAACTTGGAAGTTTCCAATGCGGGCGAACTAAATCTGGAAGTCGTGAAGCATAGGCCTGGAAAGCCGTCATTTCTGCAGCTCCACCTTCCCCATACATCGCCGTTCCTTTAGATAATTTATTTCCAGAAAGAACCAGGTCTTTTAAAGCTGTCTCTTTACTGCCGTAAGCACCTTTTTCAGCTTTTTGAGTTCCTTCGGAGTCAACTTTCTTATTTCCAATCGTCTTAAGCTTGCTTAAGAAATCTTTTCTTTTTTGAGCGGCCTTTGCTTCTTCAAAAGTCGGACCTGCGTCCGGTTTTTCTTCAGCTACTTTTGGCTCTTCTTTTGGTTCTGGTTTTGGCTCAACTTTCTCCACCGGCTTTTCAACCTCTGGTGCTTTTTCTTCGCGCTTGGCTTCCTCTACTCCACTTGAGAGATTTTTAAGTTCATTCAACGTGTGAGTGGGCATCGCCACCATATCAACGCGAACCGAAGCCTGGATCAATTCCAGGTTCTTTTCTCTTTCAGCACGATTGAGATCAAAAGCGACCTTTCCACCAATTAAAGTAGAGGCCACGAGTGCTGCGTGGATATAGGTTGAACGTCTTAAAAAGAAGTTAAACCCTGGATGATTAAATTTTGGAGTTTGAAAGACTCTCATTCTTTATTACTTCTTGTCTTTATTTTTTATCTTCTGTAACTGTAACCAGTGCAATCTTATGGATTCCACCGCGCTTTAAGTGCGACATCAGTCTTGCCACTTTTCCATAAGCGAGACCGAAGTCAGCGCGAAGGAAAACAGTGTCTGTGTTATTGGCCTTAAACTGCTTTTGAATTTCCGGAACCAACTCACCTAAAAGCATTTTATCTTTCCCCAGGAAAAACTCTTCAGACTTGCTGATAGAAACAATCACCTGAGTGGCATTTAGATTCACTGGATTAACTTCTTTTGTTTTAGGCAGGTCGAGCTTAATTCCGTTTAACATTAAAGGTGCCGTTACCATGAAGATAACTAAAAGCACGAGCATTACGTCGACAAGTGGTGTGACGTTGATATCCGAGATTGCGCCTTTTTTCTTACCTGTACTGAATCCCATCTTTAACTCCGTACTATTCGATTACTGAACGCTCAACAACGTTAATGAAGTCTTGTCCAAAGCTTTCCATCTCAGAGTTAACTTTTTCGTTGATGCTGTTGAAGTGGTTGTAAAACCAAACAGCAGGAATCGCCGCTGCCAGACCGACAGCTGTAGCAACAAGGGCTTCAGCAATACCAGGAGCAACTGCATCGATTGATCCACCACCACCAGCAAGACCGGCGAAAGCGTCGATAATCCCCCAAACAGTTCCAAATAATCCTACGAATGGAGTTACTGAACCGATTGAAGCCAGTGTTGGCAGAAGTTTACTTAGTTCGTCGTTAGTTTCGTTTGCACCTTTTTTAAGACCGCGCTCTAAAACTCCCATTCCGAAATTCTGGAAGTGGAAAGCTAAACCGCTTTGGTGTTGACCAGAATAAGCTTCTTTCATTTTTACCAGTTCTTTATAACCGTTAGTATAAAGAGCTTTGTATGGTGAGAATGGAAGCATCTCTGACTTAATCATGATGTCTTTTAGGTTTTCTGAGTTTTGGTAAATCTCATAAAAACGTTTATTGTTCTCCTCAACTTCAGCAAAAAGTTTTTTCTTCTTTAAGATGATGGCCCAAGAATAAACCGAAGCAGCAACTAAAAGTCCCAGTACGATTTTTACAATAATTCCTGAATGCCAGATGATGTTGAGAATATCTAATTTTGCGCCTTCCACAGTCTTTGACTCCTGATGAAATAAAGAATTTTTTATGCCTTAATATCATAGACAATTTTTCTTAAATTATTAAGTTAAATCGTCTAATCCCGATAGATATACTCTGGTTTCTTCTTCAGAGTGTATTGCAGATATCCGACAGCGAAGGCCACCAGAATAAGAAATGAAGCCCATCCAATTTTTCTTGTTGGTGCAAATGGCGAGTAGATCTCTCCCCACACCGGATCAAGGCTCATAAGAGAAAAGGCCGGAATGATAAACACTGAAAGAAACAACGCCGGAAGCGTCCAGTTTTTTCGTCTCCACTCTCCACTATAAAGGAGAAGGAAAAAAAGCGGATAAAGTTTGAACGTTATTGTTTGCTCGTAAACAAAAGTTGCTGCTGTAAAAAAGTAAAATAAAAACGGAAATAAAAAAATTCTCTTTAAACGTGTTTTGTCATCTCTGATTGGATAAAAAACATCGAGAATAACCAGGAGGACATAATCGACTGAAAAAAAAATGAACGTTCCGGCAATGGATAAGATTAAACGATCAATTTCAACAATCATCGTTTTGTTGAATCTCATCTCTCCGATTCCCATCAAACCAATGATCAGAAATAAAATCGCCACAAACACCTCCAGTCTAGGAGTCTGGATGCTGTTGCGGAAATAACTTTTAAGAGAAAAGATTTTTCTGGTCTTTAAATTAACAAAAAGCATTGTCAGGTAAAACACCACCAGTTTGGAGATGATAATGAGAGTCCATCCCCTGTCTCCAATCCAATCACCGATTGTCCTGATGTTGTGATTTAAAAGCAGATGAAAATAAGACACCAGAGAAATCAAAATAAGATGAAAGCCCCACAAAAAGGCATAGAAGAAAAAATAAATGAGCATCTGGCGCCCTAAAGGAGAGCGAAAAAAGGCCAGTGTCTCTTCATAGTAGTGGGACAGCGTTTCTTTCATTAAAAACGACTTGGTTTAGGCCTTAGCCAATTGAGCTGAAGCTCGGGCGAAGGGTAAATCTGAGCGTATTTTTTATAAAGAGTGTTCGATTTTGTCAGAGCATCGATCTTCTCTAATAAAGTCAGGTAAGTGTTCCAGATTTTCAGGTCACTTTTTAAAAGAGCATCCATTTCCGTTGTCACTTCAAACTGCTCCTGGAAGCTAAAGCCTTTTTCCAGAAGAAGCGTGTTGTATTTTTTTAGATGGTCATCAATAAGCTTTTTATTAAATGGCTTCCCATTGAAGTTAGAGCCTAAGTAAGACTCCAGGTCTTTTGAAAGCACATAGTTTTTAAAATAGCCGCGTCTAGCCCTTAAAAAGTCTTCAAAGAGAATTAAAGAGATCTCAACTTTAGAGAGATCCATTGTTCTGATAAAAGGCTGAGACAATAAGAAGATGTATTCTTTGTCATTTGTCGGCAAGGCCGCATGGATAACTTCAGTTGTGTCTAAAAGAAGAATTTTAATTTTCTTCTCATAGATTCCCTGCTTTTCCAAAAGTTCGATAAATGACTTTTCCAAGTCGTATTCCGGCTTGTGGAAATCCCATTTTAAAAACGTCGCATTTTTTACCAGCCATAATTCAGAAAACATATTCCAGAATTCTTCCTGACCGGGAACGTTGTAGCGTTTCATATCGTCGCGCTTCTTCTTATCTAAGAAAACGCGTTTTTCTTCCTGCTTCTTTTTTAACTCATCTTCCAGTCCATCTTTTTTAATCAGGTCTTTAATGGAGTTAAAATCCAAAAGCTCTTTGCCTTCCCCTTCTTTAGCAGCAGGAGCGGCCTCTTCTTTTTTAGCTTCGCCATGCCCTTCAGCGGCGCTGGCCGATAAAGACATTAGTAATGAGAGTAGGATGAATAATTTCATTAGCGCACCTTTGATTTCCCCTGAACGTACTGATCATACAGTCTCGCCCAGTAATAAAGGTCATTGATATCAAGGTTAAGTCCGTCAAAAAACTTTGAGTACTCTTCCTCAAAACAAACATTCTTTTTATCGCTTAAGTAGTCGGCCATGATAAAGCCTTCATAGGGGCCAACGACTACCGAATACCAGTTATTCTCCCCGTATAAAAGAAACTCTTTTCCATCTTTAGATGTCTCTTTCATCACTTTTACCGGATGATTACAGCTGATTGTGGTTAAAACTTGTGAATAGCGGGAAGCATTCTGATGTACGTTCCCCATCATCTGGTTGAAGTACTTCACTCCCACTAATGTTTTAGTCAACGGTGCCGTTGTCTGAGCGCCGAGATTAAAACTTAAAATAAGCATCATGCTTAAAATAGTTTTAGACATTATACCTTCCATCTAAATTGGATCGTCTCCCACTCGTGACACTGAGGGCATCTCCAGAAAAGGCTGTCTGAATTGTATCCACACTGACGGCAATAGTGTTTTGCCAATGTCTGGTGAAGATTGTCCAGTAGTCCTCTGGTCTGAGTAAGAGCTTCATCTTTCTTTTGCAGCTCAATTAAAAGTTTAATGTATTCTACCTTCATCACTTCTGATGAATTCTTATTAGTGTCCATCCAGCCTTTTAAGAGTTCAAAGGCTTCATTGATCATGCCCGCTTCTTTTAACAAGCGAACTTTAGATAAAACCACAGATGCTGATGTCGTCAGGTCTTTGTCATCTAAATCCAGGAAGTACTTTCTTAAAACTTCCAGGCGCGCTTGATAATCTTTTTTCAGGGCTTCATTACTTGTCTTAAAATCTTCGCCGATTGAAACGAAAACAAAAGAGGCATACATTGGATGTTCTTTTAAAATCTCAAGTAATAAGTATTTTGCCTGCTCTAAATCACCACTTACTAAAAACAATTTTAGACGCAGGATTTTTGCCGACACACTTGGAGCAAACCTAAAAGCATCTTCCAGGTCTTCTTCACATTTCTTGAAATCACCTTTTTCAAAATACTGTTTCGCTTTTTGAACCAGGATATGTGAAATCGTTTCGGCCTGGTTATTGTGCCCTACTTTCGAGAGCATAATGCGGTAGTTGTAGGCCTGGTCCCAATCCTCAATATCTTCATAGATACGGCACAGGGCCTGGATCACTTCAAACTGGTCGCGGTTGATTTTTAAAACATCGCGGTAGGTTTCAATCGCTTTATCGATGAATCCACCTTTATCAAAATCCAGCGCCAACTCCTTAAGTGCGCGCAGACGGTGAGACTCTGAAATGTTTTCGCGGGCAATAAGCGAGCGGTGAATACTGATCGCTTTTTCAATTTCACCGTTACTTCTAAATAGTCCACCGAGAGCAAAATAAGTCTCGATCGTTTCACGGTTAATATCTACTGCGCTTAAAAATTCCTTGATCGCCAGGTCTTTGTTCCCTGAGATCAGGTATTGAGTTGCATTGAGGAAAATCTTTGACTGAGCTTCAAAGATTGAATTTCTATAACGCTTAGAAAGTTTTGCACCTGTCTCTTTTTCAATCAGGTAATGATAAACCAGTACGATGGTGATTAAAATCGCCACCACGGCCAGTAAATGTTCTTGTATCCAAGGGAGAATTGCTTCCATTATTTCTTTATAACCTATTTAAACATTAAACGTGGAGACTGATCCATCGTTGCTAGAGAACTCAGGTTTAATCTGCTGATACTTTCTTCCAAAGATCCCATCAAATCAAAGAGCCCTACTTTCTTTTTCTTTTCGATAAACTTTAAAGCAAACTCATCTTTCATTTTCATTTCAGTATGAATAGCTCTTCCAGCTGTCCATAAACTTCCCATCTCATCTACCAGACCGATGTTCTTAGCTTCTTCGCCAGAGAAAATTTGTCCTTGAGCATGTTCAGTAATGTCGCCTTTAATTTTGTCAGCTCTGCGCTTTAAGATGTCGTTGATAAATTGCTTATGAACTCCGGCAATCAGCTTGTTCATCATATCTGACTCTTCCTGAGTTAAAGCGCGCGCAGGATTTCCCGCATCTTTATAACGTCCGGCCTTCACTGTTTGTGGGCTTACTTTGGCAAACTCATAAAGTTTTGAAAGGTCCATAAACTCCATGATGACACCGATAGATCCTGTTAGTGTTCCCGGGCTTGCCCAGATCTTTCTCGTTGCTGAACCAAGGTAGTATCCACCGCTGGCCGCGATACCGCCAAAAGAAGCGTAGATCGGTTTCTTTTTGTCGATACGCTGAATCTCTTCATAAATTTCCTGAGTCGGTCCAACAGCACCGCCCGGAGAATCAATTCTTAAAATGATGGCCTGAAGTTGTTTGTCTTCTTCAGCGATTTGCAGAAGCTCGATTGTGTCTTTTGAATCCATAATAACCCCATCAACGGTGATAACACCGATGTGAGCGCTATTAGACTTTTTCTGAACCAGTGAGGTCTCATTAAAAGCATTCATAGTGATAAAAGCAAAAGCGATTAAGATGACGAAGAAAACGAAAACCATGGCGAAAATGCCAAATAAGGCCTTGGTATTTTTAGATGAGGTCACAAAAACTCCATTTTTTGATCAAAACTAAAATAAATCCCTTCTATAGTCTCAAAAACATAGGCGAACGTAAACAAACTTCGAGAAAGCCCGACCTTTTCCCTCAAGTTCTATAATAATTAAACCGATGAGCATTTTGATCCGATATGGTCGGTAAGGAGTGAATGTATGAAGACAAAAATGATCTCACTATCTCTTCTGACTCTGGCAATTTGTTCAATGGCAGTGGCCACTGAATATAAAAACCCTGAGGTTAGTTTCAAAAAGCACGCTGCCCCTTCTAAAGAGATGAAGACGGCTGAATTTGGTGATCACTACAAGGTGGAAACGGGCGCCGTGACAGACCGTCAGATCGCATCTGAGGAAGAGGCTTCTGACAGAGAGCCTTCTTCGGTAATCGCCAAAGAGAAGAAGAAAAAGGTTTACGACGTTAAGCCTGAAGTTAAAGAAGAACCGGCCGAAGCACCAAAACCTTGGTTGTATCGTATGGAATCAGAAAGCAGACACTAAGCTTTTTGACTTTACTTAGAAAACTGCATCTCGAAGGCTTTTGATTTATTCACGTCCCAAAGATTCAGTTTTTCGTATTCGCTTTTTAATTGTCCACAAGCGGCCAGGATATCCTGGCCTTTTGTGGTTCTTGTCGTACAAACAAAACCACGTTTTAAAAGCTCTTCCTGAAACCAGATGATCTTTGAGTTGCTCGGACGTTTGAATTTTGAGTCCGGAAAGTCATTGTATGGAATGATGTTGATCTTTGATTTACTCTTTTCTAACAGGTCACAAAGCCCGTCGATATCTTCCTGACGATCGTTAAGATCAGCAATCAGAATGTATTCATAAGTGATGCGGCGATAAGCTTTTAGTGGCACTTTTCTGATAGCTTCAAAAAGTCTTTGAAGATCGAATGCCTTATTGATTGGCATTAGTTCAGAGCGGATATCGTTGTGAGCAGCATGCAGAGAAATGGCGATATTCACCGGTGGAAAATCCCACATTTTTTCAATTTGCGGAACAAGTCCTGAAGTTGAAAGTGTGATCTTTCTTTGAGACAGACCAAGGCCTTTGTCTTCCATAAAGATGATCGTAGCACTTCTGACGTTATCGTAGTTGTGAAGCGGTTCACCCTGCCCCATGAAAACGATGTTTGTGAGTTTTTCTTCAGTGCTGACATTGGCCTTTAACCAGTCAGTAATCGCCAGGAATTGCCCCACGATTTCATCAGCTAAAAGGTTTCTCTTTAATCCCATTGTCCCCGTGTGACAGAACGTACATCCAATCGCACATCCAACCTGAGAAGAGATACAAAGAGTCAGCCTGTCTTTTGCCGGAATAGCTACCGCTTCAACTGTCTGTCCGTCGCGCATCTTCACCAGGAATTTTCTCGTCCCGTCTTTTGAAAGACCGTTCCAAACAACTGTTGGCAGAGTTAAATCAAAATTATTTTCAAAATCCTCACGGATTTTTTTAGAAATGTTCGACCATTTTGAAAGGTCGCGCTCATGGAATTTGTACATCCATTGGTAAATCTGATCGGCCGCAAATTTCGCCAGTCCCTTTTCAGCAAGGTAATCGCGAAGCTCTACGAGTGTCAGGGCGTATAAAGAAGGTTTTTCTAGTTTTAAATTAATGCTCATAAGTGTGGGCGTTATAACAAACTTCACAGGGGATGGCCTTCAAAAAGTAATTTTTACAAACCAAAACAGCTGGTTTACGCTTTTAAGATGAAAAACTTTATCCTTAGCTTATTCGCAGTTAACGCCCTTATTTCATTAGCTTCTAGCTCGTATGCCCAGAGCTCTCTCGCCCAGAGCGTCTTCGTCAACAGGCCAGAGGTTGCTTTTCCCGTCCCAGGTGACGAGGAAGTTATCAGGACTTTTGGGAATGTAACCAAAAACCAACTGCCGGCCAGAAAGTTTAAATTCCTCGTCTGGAACCTGCACAAAGGAACTGAAGAGAGCTTCAAACCCGAGTACCTTGCCCTTAGTTTAGACCGCGATATCGTCATGAATCAGGAAGTCTTTCTCGATCCTAACATGATGGATGTCTTCCGCTACCTTCCGCATTTTTATTTCACAACTGCGACTAGTTTTTTCTCAGGTAAAGAAAAAGTGAGAACAGGGGTCGCCAATATCAGTGCCGTCAAACCGGTTTACACTGAATTTATCCGCACTGAAACTTTAGAGCCGGTGGTGAATTCTCCGAAAGTTGCTTTGATCACCAGCTACCCTATCCGTTTTTCAACTAAAGAGCTGACGGTGGTGAACCTTCATGGAATCAATTTTGTTTCGACAAAAAGTTTCCGCCACGAACTCAACCGCATCTATGAACGCATTAAGGACATTCCTTCTCCTCTGGTTTTTTCAGGTGACTTCAATACCTGGAATAGAGATCGCATCACAATTCTGGAGGAGTACGCTCAGAAACTAAACCTGGTTGAAGCACGCTTTTTTCCGGACAATCGAATGACTTTTAACGGGTATCCACTGGATCACTTCCTTCACACAAAAGATTTAAAAGTCACGCGCGCAAAAGTCGACGGAGATTTCAAAGGCTCGGATCATAAGCCGCTTCAGGTAGAAGTTGAGTATTCCCCTCTGAAATTTGATTTTGAGAATGACGAGTTTACTCAAGATTTAAGTCTTGCACACTAGGGAAAAGTTTTCCCCACTCTGCCTTCACATTCTTAATTCCCTTAAAATAAACATGTTATTATTGTTTTAAATAGGCATGCATTCCAAGGGAGTTTTCATTGAAAAATAAAACGATGTTTAAGATATTGTTCCTGTCGTTGGTTTTATCTTCGTGTGGGTTAATCGAAAGATTCAAAACTCCTGAGCAACCAACTGATGGCACTTCAACGTCTAACAGTGATGAATTAAACTCTGCTCCGGCCACAACATCTTCTGCTGATGCAACAGATGATCTCTTCAGCAAGACAATGGAAGAAACAAGTGAAACACACACTGATAATCCATCAAACATTTCAGCTAACGATCCTGACCTGAAGTCACTTGAAGATGAATTCTCTGCTGACAGACCAGGTGAAACAGTTAAAGAATCACAAATTGCTTTAACTCCAGATAAGTCTCAAGAGACACATGTTGAAGTTTCAGAAGCTCTTCCTGAAATTAAATCAGAGCCAGAAGTTCCAGCTTATAGCGAAGCAGGGCAAGTGAAGTCTTATAAAGTGAAAAAAGGTGAAACGCTTATGCAAATCGCCTTCAAACTTTACGGCGATATCTCGAAGTGGAAAGACATCAAAAACATGAACCCAGGTCTTGGCAACAACACTGCTCTTCGTGCCAACACAGAACTTAAGTACCGTGCTCCAGAAGCTCCATTTGTTTGGAACCCAGCTGGATCTCCTTACTTAATTAAAACTGGTGAAACTTTAGGAACAATCTCAAACACTGTGTACTCTACACCTAAAAAGTGGAAGTCAATTTGGGAAAACAATAAGCCGCTAATCAAAAATCCTAACGTGATTTATGCAGGGTTCACTCTGTATTACACAAATGGTGGAATGGCGAACTTCGTTCAGCCAAAAGCTGCTCAGCCAAAGCAAGAAATTGCAGAAGAAGAAATTATTGTAGATCAGACGTTAACAGCTGAAGCTCCAGCAAAAGCAGCAGAAGTTGAATTGCCAAAATCGACAGTTCAATTCTCTGAAGAGGCTCAAACAGATGAAGCTGTTCAAACACTTTCAGCTCCAAAAAGAGAGCTGGTTAAGACTGCAGTTGAAAAAATCTCAGCTCCACAAGAAGCTGAAATCGACCTGATCAATAATGTATCGGTTCCTCATGAGCAGGAAATTGCTCCGGATATCGACGAAGAAATTCAAACTCTTTAATCCATAAAAAAAGCCCCTCTATGAGGGGCTTTTTTTTGTCTAAATTAGCTAAAAAATCTGCTTAAGAATCCTTTTTTCTTTCTTTCGATGTTCTCCATCACATTCCCCTTCTCTAAAAGGTCGCGATGAAAATCAGAGGCCAGTTGTGAATTTTCCAGAAGAGAATTGTACTCACTCACCGACATTAAACTCACCTGAGCAGCGTTAAGCTCTTCACATAAAGCAAAAGCAAATTGGTTGACGTTTTCCAGTGCTAGAAACGGTCCAATCATATTCGGTGGACACTTCACACCTTCTAAGTGTTCGCTTAAAAAACGCTCCTTAAAAAGTTTTTGTGCCCCTTCTTTTTCCAGAAGACCTTTCTCATCTAAAAGATAAAGCATGAAGTAGTGCTCTTCTTGTCCTTCTTCCGGGTAAGGGTTGAAGTTGTTGTAGATACCTACGATATATTCAATTTCTCTCATGAGAACACTCCAAAATCTACAATCACTGAACCTTCCGGAGAAAGTTCGATTTCAATTTCGTTTGGATAAGTCTGAACGATAACGTTGATTTCATCGATCACTTTGTACACGACAAAATTTTTTGTCAGGCTCATTTTAATTTTTTTGCGGTAACTAGTCGGGTTGTAAAGTGAAAGGCGTCTGACCTCTTCAAACTTTAATTCATTGGCCGAGCTTGGTCTCGTTCTCCAATAGAAATCAATCCCGTCTACGTTTTGAATTGGTACATGTACCAGTGAAAAAGTTTCCACCAAAGTCTTCCAGAAATTTAGATAATCATTTTTATCCATTTCTTTAAAGCCTTCGCCTTCGATAAGAACCAATCTTCCCTCACCCAGCGCGATATTCTGGATTTGAGTCTGGAAGTGAACTTTTTCTACATTTAAATTATTTTCTAAGAAAAAAGTCTCAAAACGTTTTGCAAATTCATCCGAGAGCCCCGAGCGGTTTAAAATCACTCGGCCACCGTTCATAAACGTTTTTAAAATATAATTAAAAATCGTGCGGTCTACATCGTGACCATGGAAGAGATGAATATGCTCCTGATAAGGAGTTTTATTTTCATGCAGTTTCAACGTGTCATTGGAAATGACTTTGTAACTCCACCCGAATGAGCCTTTTAAATAAGGCCATAAGTGCAAATCGTTCCAGTTTTGGAAGAGTGAGCTTACGCCGTCGACTCTCTCATAAACTTTAAAAAACGACAGCGGCTGAAACATGTTGATGTCGTCGTGATCGTACGCAGAACTTGCCAATCTCGCCGGTAAATATGAATTGGCAACCAGGTCGTTAAGCTCTCTGGTTAACACTCCCTTTTTCAAGCGATGAGGAAGCAGAACTGACGATGGGATAATATCTTTTGCCAGGGCTTCATAAAGCTCACCCGAGTAATCAACCGTAGAGATTGTTCCCGAAAGACGCTTTAAAAAGTTATCTGTTCCCGCTCCCAAAAAAGCCACATCGAGAGTTCCTTCAAAATTATTTTTGATGGATTCACGGGCATTGGTTTCGTATAAATTCTGAATTGTTTTATTAAATTCAAACGACAGTGCACGCTCTTCGATAGGAGAAAGCGTTTCATCTGCTGATTTTTTTGTCTGAAGAAAACGGTGAAAAGCTTGTTCAAAAGTTTTTGATGAATCTTCAATAAAACTTCTATACTGCCCTTCTTTGAAATACCCTGAACGAATACCCCAAACGTCGGCATTGATCGTCGCCTGAGAAAAATACTGTCCAAGTTTTTTGACAAATTTATCAAAGGCTTCAAAAACTCTAGGATCAAAAAATGAATAAATTTTCACTAAATGATCGTCGGCGTCAATCACCCCGTAGGCCATATGCTCGCCATTTAGCGCAATGCTCCTAGCTAGTAAGTGAGGCAGACCTCCGTTAGGCAGAAAAGGCGCAGGTGTGACTGGCAGAAAAAAAACGACCATTTTTCCTACTTCTTGGGCGATCTCAACTAATTTTTTTAAGTTTGTCTCTGGCCTGTGTTCTCCGAAATCAAATTGATCTCCGGTTTCCGAATGAAAAGACCAGTTAAGCGGAATAATAATTTTTGTTCCAGGAAACTCCTGAAGTTTAGTTTTCCATAGGGACGCCGACGTTTTCCAGTAGAAAAACCAGTTCTCTCCGGGAAAAACAGTGTCTTGGTCGCGCGGAACAGGGGTCGTGAGAGTCACTACTAACACCTCATGTCTTACAGTGTTAAGAGAAATTTGCTATAAATTCTCTCTATTTTTATTAAGAAAATTATACTCACTGAAAAGGCGGTTAAGCAATGTGGTTTTTTACGAGCGAAGAAAAAGAACTTCAATCTGTGTGCAGAGATTTTGCGAGCAAAGAACTTGCTCCATTTGCAGAGAAACACGATCACGATGAATCTTTCAACATCAATGCATTCAAGAAAATGGGAGAACTGGGAGTTCTTGGAATTACCGCTGACCCAAAGTACGGTGGAGCTGGGCTTGGGGCCACTGCTGCGACAATCGTTATGGAAGAATTTGGTAAGGCCTGTGCAGGCTCTACCCTGTCATACCTTGCGCATACTATTCTTTGTGTAAACAACATTCAAAACAACGCTTCTGAAGAACAAAAAGCAAAATACCTTCCAAAACTTATCACTGGTGAGCACATCGGTTGTATGGGAATGAGTGAACCGGAATTCGGTTCAGACGCTGTTGGTATCCAGACAAAAGCAAAAAAAGACGGTGATCACTATGTGATTAACGGGACAAAAATGTGGATCACAAACGCTCAGTACGCTGACGTAGCTTATGTGTACACAAGAACTGGTGAAGACAGAAAAAATCTTTCGACGTTCATCATCGAAAAAGGAACACCGGGTTTCCACGTTGGAAAACCAATTCATAAAATGGGTATGAGATCATCTCCAACTGGAGAGCTGGTTTTTGATAAAGCAAAAGTTCCGGCTTCTCAACTAGTAGGAAAAGAAGGCGACTCAATTTACCACATGATGAAAAACCTGGACATCGAGAGAATCACGATTGCCGGTATCTCGCTTGGTATCGCTCAGGCGTGTGTTGACCAGTGTGTGAAATACGCTCAGGAAAGAAAACAATTTGGAAAACAAATCGGAAACTTCCAGTTGATCCAAAAGATGATCGCGGAAATGAAAGCTGAAACAGAAATGATGAGAGCTTTCCTCTACTCTGTTTGTAAACAATACGATGCTGGAGAAAGAGGGCCGGTTAACGCTGCAATGGTTAAGCTTCAATTGCCAAAAATGGCAACGAAGATCGCTCTGGACGCTATTCAACTTCACGGTGGATACGGTTACTCTCGCGAGTTCCCGCTTGAGCGCATGATGAGAGACAACAAGCTTAACGAAATCGGCGCTGGTACAAACGAAGTTATGATTATGATCATCGCTAAAAACATGCTTAAGGAATTGGATAAATAATGAACGAATTACAAGTAGAACTTAAGTCACAATTAGAAAAATTCTGTCTGGCAAAGATCGAGCCTTTCATGGAACACGATGATGAGACAGAAGAATTCCGCATGTCGATCTTCACTGATTTAGGTGAACTTGGATTTTGTGGGATGACTATCCCTGAAGCTTACGGTGGCGCTGGTTTAACTTACCAGGACTGCGCAGTCGCTTTAGAAGAAATCGCAAAGTACTCTGTCCCCTACGCTGTGACTGTTTCGGTTTCAACGATGGTTCAATCAATCATCAACGACTTTGGAACTGAAAAACAAAAAAGCACTTTCCTTCCGCCTTTAACGGCCGGTCAGGAAATCGGTGCTTTCTGTTTAAGTGAATCAGGTGCTGGCTCAGATGCAAGCTCGCTGAAAACGACAGCGAAAAAAACTGACGGCGGCTATATCCTTAACGGAACAAAACTTTGGATCACGTCTGGTGGAATCGCTAAAACGTACATCGTAATGGCGAGAACAGGAGCTGAAGGCAGCAAGGGTGTTTCTGCTTTCATCGTTAGAGACGGAACTCCGGGACTGTCGTTTGGTAAAAAAGAAAAGAAGATGGGATGGAGAACAAGTCCAACCCGCGAAGTGATTTTTGAAAACTGTTTTGTTCCTGAAGAAAACAGACTTCTTCTTGAGGGCGAAGGTTTTAAAGTGGCCATGGCCGCTTTAGACAAAGGAAGAATCACGATTGGATCAATCGGTGTTGGTCTTGCTCAAAGAGCGCTTGATGAGTCTGTAAAATACTCTCTAACTCGCCAACAGTTTAACCAGCCAATCTTCGACTTCCAGGGTCTACAGTTTATGATGGCCGACATGGCCTGTGAAACTGAAGCTTCAAGACTGCTTGTTCAAGAAGCTGCAAGACTGTACGACGAAGGAAGACCAAATCAAAAGATCGCTTCGTTCGCGAAATTAAAATCAACAGACACGGCCATGAAAGTCACAACTGATGCTGTTCAGATTTTAGGTGGTGTTGGTTACACCAGAGAATACCCTGTTGAGCGCTTCATGAGAGATGCAAAAGTTCTTCAGATCGTTGAAGGAACAAACCAGGTTCAGCGCGTGGTTATCGCAAGACAATTAAAAAAAGAGTACACAACTCACTAAGGATTATATGCCAGTTAAATTTCACTTTTACCCTGAGCGCCCTTACCTGTCAGAAGACCTGACAGCGAAAAAAGTTGAGATCTTTAAAAGCATCATCAACAACCCTCGCACGCAGTTCTTTTACACTTACACTCGTTCGGAGCTGGAGCTTTCTTCAAAGGCCGTCTACCACAAGTTTAAAGACAGAAAGACTTTCGTTCATATTGGAATTGGTGGCTCAAGCCTTGGGCCGGAAATGCTGGTAAGTGCACTGGGAAAAAGTGAGACGAATTTTATCTTTATCAACAATGTTGACCCGGAAGAAATTCACTCGCAGCTTAAGCCTCTTCATAGTGCAGATTTAAAAGACTGCTTATTTTATTTTGTTTCTAAATCAGGTGGAACTGCTGAAACCATGGCCGCCATGGCAATTATTTCACAATTATTTGAGTCTCGTGGAATCAGACCTTCTGAATATAAGAATTATTTTGTTTTCGCTACTGACCCGGTTAAGAGTGAACTTCTCACTCTTGCCCGCGAATGGGATATCACAACACTTGAAGTGCCAAGTGATGTCGGCGGACGCTTCAGTGCCCTGACTCCTGTTGGTTTCCTTCCTGCTTTATTTGCAGGCCTGGATATCAACCAGCTTATTCAGGGAGCAAAAGACGCTCAGGCCGAACTGCTTTCTACAGATGGAAAGAAAAATGAATTGATTGCTGCTGCTGAATTTCTTTATGAGTTAAAAACTAAAAAAGACATCTCTCAGACAGTCTTCATGCCGTACTCTTCAAAACTAAGAAACCTTTCTTTCTGGTTCACTCAATTATGGGCTGAGAGTTTAGGAAAAAAGAAAAACAAACGCGGAGACGTGATCAATGTTGGATTCACTCCAATTGTTGCTTACGGGGCCACCGACCAGCACTCTCAAGTTCAACTTTTTATGGAAGGCCCAAATGACAAGGCCTACATCATGGTTGAAGTTGAAAAGTTTGCTCATGACTTCCCTCTTCACTCAGTGCTCTCAACTAATAACCTTCAAAAGCTCTCAGGCTTTAAACTTTCAGATTTAATCAAAGCTGAGATGGAAGGGACTATTAAGGCCCTGCGCGAACAGGAAAGAGCTGTTCTGCACGTAAAAATTGCTAAAAATGACGAGTATCACCTCGCTCAACTGGTTCTTTTCTTCGAGAGCTTAACCGCTCTTATGGGAGATTACCTAATGATTGATCCTTTTGATCAACCGGGAGTTGAAGCTGGAAAGATCTACGCATTTGAATTTTTGAACCAGTTGTAAAAAGTTTGACCCTTAGTTAAAATTAAAAGCTAAGAAATCACTAATAGAAAAGGATCCTGTTCAATGAGTACTGATGACACAACCATTGTCTTAACCGACATTAGGGCCGCTTTACAAGCTTCAGAAAAAGAAGCGCAACAAAAGCCCGCTGCTTTGCTCGTGGTTGGTGGTGATTTAAACGGAACACTGTTTGATCTTATTGAATCAACAACAGGTGTAGGGAGAAACGCGGACAACTCTATCGCTTTAGAGTTTAACGGTGTTTCACGCTACCACTTCAAACTTCACGCTCAAGGAGACACTCACGTCCTTGAAGACAGTGGATCAAAAAACGGAACTTACCTTAACAATAAAAAAGTCGAAGGCAATGCCACTCTTGCAAAGGGTGACATCATTAAGATCGGGAGCATCGCTCTTAAGTATCTTCCAAAGGGAGACCCTGAGAGACTGACGTACGATAAGTTAAACCTTGAGGCCAACACAGATAAACACACTGGTTGTTACAACAAAGGTTACTTCAATAACAGAATCACTCTTGAAGTTAACAAATCGAAAGTAACTGGTGACCCTCTGTCACTGATCATCTTCGATCTTGACCACTTTAAAAAACTTAACGACAACTTCGGTCACGACGCCGGAGACTACGTACTAAAAGAAATGGCCCAAGTGATCCGTTCAAATGGAATCAGAGAGCAAGACGTCTTCGCCCGCTACGGTGGAGAAGAGTTCGTTATTCTTTTACCAAAGACAAACTTAAAGCAGTCTTTTGAAATCGCAGAAAGATTAAGAAAGCTGATTGAAAACAAAGAATTTATTTACGACGGGAAACGACTTCCCGTAACCGCATCTATTGGAGTTGCAGATTACCGCCAAGGCGTAAACACGGGAACAGATCTCTTTAAGAGAGCTGATGAAGCTGTTTACAAATCTAAGGAAGGGGGCAGGAATCAGGTTCAATTCTATAGGGGCTAATGACATCAATAGATTCTAATCCTACCATTGAAATTTTACCGGAACATATTATCGACCAGATTAAGGCCGGTGAGGTGCTCGAGCGCCCTGCTTCGCTTTTAAAAGAGTTAATTGAAAACTCTCTGGATGCCGGCTCAACTGAAATCCATCTGCATTTAATTGAAAATGGCATGGACCTCTTATCGATTGAAGATAACGGTCACGGGATGAATTTTAAAAACCTTCCGTTTGCTTTTCTTCGCCACGCCACTTCGAAGCTTAAAAGTTTTGAAGATATCTACCGTCTTCACAGTTTTGGTTTCCGTGGAGAGGCACTCGCCTCTGTTGCTGCGTCGGCCCGCCTGACTTGTACCACTCAGCCTAAAGACTTAAGTGCTGAAGGTGGAAAAATCATTATCAATGGTGGGGCCACAGAACTTCTTATCCCTCAGCGCGCCAGCACTCAAGGGACTTCCATTTATATTAAAGACCTCTTCTTTAATACGCCGGCCAGGCTGAAATTCATTAAATCAAAAGTCAGTGAAAAGTCTGCGCTCAAAAAAATGATCTACTCGTTTGTTCTCTCTCACCCGCAAGTGACTTTCACTATTAAGTGGGATGAAAAAGAAAAAGAGATCTTTAAAGCGGTTGAAGTTGAAAACAATATCGAAAGAATTGCTCAGGTCTTCTTCTCAAGAAAGACTGAGACCAAAAATATTATCGCGGCTTCTCAGGAGTATGAAGGTTATAAAGTTCAGGTGTATTTCACCAGAGAAACACATACGACTCCACAGTACCGCCACCACTATCTTTTTGTTAACAAGCGCTTCTTCCAGGATAAGTCCCTGCACCAGGCAGTGCTAAGAAACCTGGATATCTTCTGGCGTTTTGGAGAAAGCGGTCACTACGTGATTGATATCCAGGCCCCACCTGAAGATATTGACGTCAATGTTCACCCAAATAAAACTCAAATTAAGTTTTTAAGATCAGATGTCGTCTACTCTCTTTTAGTGACTTCACTTAAAGCTGGCATTAAAACTCAGGCGATAGAAGCTCCACCTTCATTGGGCTTCGATCTTTCCGGGAACTCTCCGGAAAGCACTCCTTCTTTTTTCTCTAAAGATGAAAATAGAAATTTTGACCTGATGAATTTTTCTCATACAAATGAAGAAAGCTCTGCTGATTACAGCCTCTTTAAGGCCGAATCACTGCTTACTCCTGCTCCACGCTTTCAACGACTGCTAAGCCAGTTTTTAATTGCCGATCAGGGAAAACCGGCATTAGTCGATTTAAGAAAACTTCTTTCATGTGCTATCAGTGAAGAGCTTCAGCATTTTTCGTTAAATGATGAATCGGCCGGACCACTTCTGATCAGTGAACCTTTTAAAATACTCAAAGGAAAAGTTGATAAACACTTTGAAGACTTAAAGGCCCTAGGTTTTGAATTTGACCGCCTGAATGCTGAGTACATCGTTTTAAGAACGATTCCTAAGTTTCTTCCACAAGTCCTTTTAAACTCTGTGGCCGAAGGACTGATTAAGTATTACGAGCTTCCTAAAACTCAGAACTATGAGAAAGATTCATTTAAAAAGTTCTATCACGAATTCATCAACGACGATCTACTGATGTCAGTCCCTGATAATTTTATTGAAAAATACCTCAATACTCCTCTTTGCGCTGAATTCTCTGTGGAACTCTCGCATGAGCGCTTAAAAAGCTTGTTTAAAGCATGAATAAACTCATCATCGTCTCAGGGCCAACAGCTTCCGGGAAAACCAAAACAAGTATAGCCATCGCTCAAAAAATCCAAAACGATCTTGGACAAAAAGCGGCCGTGGTTAATTTCGATTCCTTACTTTTTTATAAAGAAATTTCTATCGGTACGGCCAAGCCCACAAAAAGTGAACAGGCCGGTATCGAGCATCATATGATTGACATCGAATCTATCAAAAGCCCGATGAATGCCGCCCAATTTATTAAAATTGGAGAAAAGCTCATTTTAGATTTGATGAAAGAAGATAAAGTCATCATTCTCGTTGGAGGAAGTGCTTTTTACCTGCGCGCTCTTTTAAAGGGAATGTATGAGTCTCCAGCTCCTTCTCAGGAAATAAAAGACAAACTGGACGGATGGTATAAATCAGAAGGGATAGCTCCTTTTATCGAATACCTTAAAATTCACGACCCTCAATCTCTGGTCAACCTGCACTCCAATGATCATTATCGTCTCATGAGAGCAGTTGAACATTTTGAAGTGACGGGAAATAAAATCTCTGACCAAAAAAAAGAACTAGACGAACAAAACCCGTATGACTTTTCTCAGATTGTCCATCCCTGGGATGTTCTGCATATCTATCTCGATCTTCCAAAAGATGAGCACTTCCAGGTCATCACAAAACGCACGGAAGAGATGTTTGCTCAGGGATTAATGGAAGAGATTGAAGGTCTTGTCCGCGCTGGTTTTAGCCTGGAAGAAAAGCCCCTCGCCTCTATTGGCTACAAAGAGGCCATCGAGCTTCGCCAAGGTCTTTTTGCCACCGAAAAAGAGTGCATTGAGCGCATTTCTATCTCAACTCGCCAGCTGGCCAAAAGCCAGAGAACTTTTTTCAATAAGATAACGCCAAAAGAAAGTTTTAATCCACTCCATGATCAGGGTAAGATAATGGATAGAGTGGCAATATTTATAAAGGAAGAAAAATGAACCTCGAAACAAAGCGCCTGAAAATTATCATCATTTCTGATGGAACAGGAGAAACGGCAACTGCGATCTCTCGTGCAGTTATGGCCCAGTTTAAAGAGCGTGAAGTTTTTTTTACCCGTTATAAAAACATCCGTACCACTGAACAAATCGACGCTATTTTTAATGAAGCGGCCGTTCACCACGACCTGATTATCCACACGATTGTTTCTGGAAAACTTCGCGAATATATCGCCGAGCTTTCACGCACGACACGCGTGCGCACTCTGGATTTAATTGGGCCAGCTCTAACTGCTTTCTCTAACTACTTTAACCAGGAACCAATGAGTGAACCGGGTCTACTTCACGCCGTTAACGACGAATACTACAAGCGTGTTGAAGCGATGGAGTTTACTCTCAACCACGACGATGGAAGAAACCTTGCCTCTCTTCACCTGGCAGATGTTATCCTTGTTGGTGTTTCAAGAACTTCAAAAACTCCACTTTCCGTCTACCTTTCTCAGCACGGAATCAAAGTTGTAAATATTCCCATGATCAAAGACCAGCCTCTTCCGACCGAGCTCTTTGAAGTCGACCAGAGAAAAATCTTTGCTCTGACTATTGATCCTGAATCTCTAAGAGAAATCAGAAAAAATCGCCTTCAGCGCCTGGGAGCTGAAAAGCACCAGGGTGACTATGCCGAACACAATAAGATTGTAGAAGAAGTAGAGTGGGCCAATAGAATCTTTAAAGAGAACAAGCGCTGGCCGGTCTTCAACGTGACCGATAAGGCCCTTGAAGAGACGGCAGCGGATATCATGAAACTTTTAAGTATGAGAAAGAATAATATCTTTAAGCAGACGAAGAAAGAAGAGTCTAACGAGTAATCCTACAGGTACTCGCACAGGTCGATTGATTGATCTTCACGCTTAATTGTAATTTCAATCTTGCGTTCAATCTCTTCACCTGTCTTCTTGAAGAAAAGCTCATAAGTCGCAGGCGCAACCTTTCCGTACTCATCAAGATTTAGCGGGAAAGCGACACCGAAGTCTTCGTTCATTGGAACTGGACTCACTCGTTTTTCACCGTAAATATCAAAGCGCACTTCACCTGAAACAGCACAATCTTTTGATGTATGAACATACCCATAAGGGATACTTGGCATTTCCGGAATTTCTTCCTCTACCGAAGTATTGTTGGCAAGGTTTAGTTCTTTAATAAAATGCTTTTTGCCATCAATCTGTACACGAAGAACAAATGGTTTTCCAACCGGCACTTGAATAGAGTTTAATAAATCTACTGATTGTGCCTGGCCATCAATAAAAACCTGCATCTTCTGCTTATCAAAGTGACTTAACGTCATCTTCGCCACACCTTCTGGCTGTGCAGTTGGAGTGATATCGTTCGCTGGCTGGCGAACAGGTTTATCGGCCTTTGGAGTCTTAACCGGCTCCGCAACTGCCACGTGTTCTGGTTCTGCAAAGAAACTTACATAGTAGTAATAAGCACCACCCAATAAGAATGCGATCAAGGCCGCATAAGTAATTGGAGATGTCTTTTGTGCTTTGGTTGAAGTCTTTCTTGTATCTGTTTTATTTTCGCCTTTTAAAACCTTAGTCCCTTCTTTGCTGACTTTTGACTTTGTCCCTGTCCCCTGTTTCAGGTTGGTCATGGTACTGTCATTAATATCAGCAATCCTTCTCGACATTGTATTGTCGTCACCAGATAAGGTCTTATCTTTTGGCGTCACTGAAGTTTTCTTTACAGTGATGGTATTTCTTTTCTTAATCGCAGCTTGGTCTTCAAAACCAAAGTCCAGGACTGCTTCTTTCTTAATCGCCGGAGAATCTGATCCGCCATTAACTCCTACAACTGGAGCCGCTGATCCACCACGCTCTTGCTCTCTTCTTAGATCATCAAGATAAGGTCTGATATCGATCTTACCGAACTCAAACATTTTCTCGCGGTCTCTCTTAATTTCTTCTCTGAAGAGTTCCTGAGCGAAATAAGATAAGTCAGTCGCGTTGAAGTCTGGGTATTTCGCATATAAGAACTTCATGAGCGCACGGTTCATCTGGTCAAGATTTTCGTAACGCTTAGAACGGTTCTTACTTAGTGCTTTAAGTACAATTTCATCCAGTTCTTTTGGAACGTTCGGGTTGATTGAAGAAGGCACTGGAATTTTACATTCCTGAATCTTCTTTAAAACTGCAAGATCGTTGTTTTCTTTAAACAGCTTTCTTGAACACAGCATTTCCCAAAGTGTAATCCCAAGAGCAAACTGGTCATAACGAGGGTCAAGCTCAAGTCCTTCAAGGTATTCAGGCGCCAGGTAAGAAAGCTTACCTTTGATCGTCCCTGCTTGAGTAGACTCTGAGTTTGTTTGTGATTTAGCAATACCGAAGTCGATGATCTTAACCGCACCATCATACGTAAGCATGATGTTGTGTGGAGAGATATCACGGTGAATGATATTGGCTTCTTGTCCCGTTAATTTATCTCTGAATGTGTGAGCGTAATAAAGGCCCTGACACGCTTGCGAGATAATGTATGTTGAAATCTCAACCGGGAAAACGAATTTGCGTTCTTTTAATTTATCTAGGTATTCTTTTAAGTTACGGCCATCACAGTACTCCATCGCAACGAAAAGTTGCCCTTTGGTCATACCATAATCGTAAGTTTGAATAACGTTCGGGTGAAGAAGACCAAAGGTAACTTTGATCTCATCCATGAACATGGTTTTAAAAGCTTCATCTTTAGAAAACTGCGGCTGAACCATCTTAATGGCCACAACTTTGTCCGCTTGCTCACCTAAAAAGCGGGCACGACAAATCTTTGCCATACCGCCATCCACCAAGTGGTCTAGGATAAGATAGCGTCCGAATCGATCGCGTTTTGCTAATTCTGACATTTTTTAAAGCTCCCGATATCTTATATCGGAAGATTTAAAGAAAAACTTAAGCCAATTTTTTGTTTAGTTGACTACTTTTTCTGTGAAGCCAGGGAAGTTAAAAATCAGTGGTTTAGTTTCGTTGGCCGAACGGCAAATCCCGTATACCTGATATAAACGCAATGAATTCATTTCAGAGTCCGGGTGTTGAAGGAAATGTTTTTTAAACGTTAAAAGATCGAGCTTTTTATAACCAGCAAGATCCAGTTGTTCGTTTAAAACTGAGTATGGAAGAATCTTGGTATCTGATGAATAGGCCATGACGACTTTGAAGTCCTGGCATTTTCCGATTTCGGCCAGCTCCCCTGCAGAAAACCAGAAGTTAAAACCAGACTGTGGAGAAATACTTCCCATGATCAGGTCAAACTCCATCGTCAGTTCGTGGTACCAAGACACTCTGGTAAGAGTTAAATTCTCTTTCCAGATCTTATCCCCGGCCGTTCCGTTTCTTACGACAAAGCTTCCCTCTTTCACTGTATTTTTACTTAAATTCGCGCATGAACTAAGCGCTAAAACCATGGCAAATAAAACAAAGAGAGAGTAAGACTTTTTCATGATTGGACCCAATGAGCAATATCGTTATAAACTTCTAAATTATCTCTTTCATTATACAAGTCATGTTTTAAATTTGGATACTTCTTTTCTGTCAAAAATCCCTTTTTAAAACCCTTGGAAAATGACTCCATCCCTCTCGTAAAAAGGTACGGACTTTCACTCTTTAAAAGCAGAGTTGGTTTATCAAGAAAATAGGCATCCTGGTAAATACTCTTCACCTTGTGCCCAATACATTGGAAAGTTTGGAAGGTTGGCCTTCTTATCATGAGCGGGTCTTCCAGATAAGCTGTCTGTTCTCCTGGATGAGTGAGCACCATTGATGGCAAGTAAATCTCCATTGGTCTCACTGTCTTCATCAGGTTTTCCAGAGGAAGAGCTGAGGATAAAAGTTTATTTTGAATTTCGAGCATCATTGAAGAAAAATTTAAAACAAAATTTGAAACGACATAACTGTCAATTTTCCCTTCAATGGATTCATCAAAACGATTGGCAACTTCCAGAAGTGCCAGTGCCCCAAGGCCATGACCTAAGGCCACCCATTTTTCATCCGGCCTTTTTTCAATCAACTCCAGCGCTGTCACCACGTCTGAAGCGATATCGCCAAATTTCTCAATATGCCCACGGGTTCCAGAGCTGAGTCCATGCCCTAAAAAATCCATCAGGACAAAAGACACATTAGGATGTTGAGCGCGAAACCAATTGATGAAATTGAGAAAACGCCCGTGATAAGCTGAGAGGTCATGAAACAAAAAGAAGGTCACTGGATTTGTGCCAGGTCTTCTTGCTTGAATGTGTTTTAAATAAATTTGCTCAGGACGATACATCCCGTGGCGCTCGGAAGAAAAGTGAGTCACTCTCACCTCTTCACTGAGATTTTTCCATTCTAAATGAGAAGCCTCTCGTCTAGACTGCATGATTTAGCATGATTCGTTTAGCGTCCTGGTTTAAGTCCATAAACAGACACTCAATCGACTGATCTCTTTTATCGTAGTTCTGCACAATCACTTGCACATCTCTGGCCTTAATTTCACTTCCTACATAAAGAGAAGCCTTCACTGTTTTATTAGTGAATTCTAAAAATGGGCCTGAGCCAAGAAGCACCCCATCTTTCACTCCCGCTTTTTTTACCATCGTTACCAGTGGCAATGGTGAATAATCAAACACCAGCATTAGGGGCTGTTCATTAAGCGCGATTGATGTTGATCCCGGACGGTGTTGATTGTTAAGTGGAGTCTCCTCAATCTTTACCCATGCACTCATTCCTGGTGCAAAAACTAAAGTCTGCAGGTTGATTCTTTTTTCCTTCAGGGCCTCTTTTAATTCAGTCATCGTGTATGGCCCAAAAATGTCTGAGTCACTTGCCTTTCTATCTTTTCCAATTCTCACGAAGAAAAGTTCATCATTATCCTTCGTGTTTCTCCAGTCAAAATTGAAGTGAACGTCTGGAGAAGAAGGTTCTTCTTCTCTAACGGGCCCTTCTTTTTTTACTTCTGCTCTTCTTTGTGGAAGTGGTGTCGGTGCTGGCATTGGTGTTTCGACTTCTGCTTGCGGTTCTTCTGCTTCAAAAGAAAGTTCAGCGACATCCTTTAAACGCTCCCAATTTTGGAAACCCTTTCTCCAGATATATGTCTCATTCGTGATTTCGTTATTCAAAAAAAGTTGTTTGAGTGCCTCTACACTGACCGGGCCCACGCGCTCGCTACCCACTACGTAATACCAGTTAACCATATAGTTCTCCCCATCTTTATATACATCTCTATCCTTCTATTTTAACTTTTTGAAATTACAAAAAAAGGTTGAACATTTTGCCCTTTAAAGAGGATTTTAATCAACTATCTCAAGAAATATCCTAAGAATCCGATAAGTCTAAAGAATAGTCTTATGAAGACGTGTGAACTTTCGTACGGATAAGGTAATTTATGAAAAACAAACTACTGATGATGACCATGATTCTCCTCTTCTCTGCCTGTGCAAAGGAAGAATTTGCGGTCAACAAAGGATCACAGAACACTAGTTTAAGTGCCCTGGATAGTACGGCCAATAAACTGTGTGCCCAATCAACACTCATCAGCCCTAAGGTAGATATCCTCCTATTATGGGATAACTCTTCTAGTTTTAGTTTAGTTAACAGCAGTACAAAAGCTTCTATGAACTCTCTTATCAGTAGTATTCCTGAGAGATTCGATTACCACATCCTTTCAGTTCCTCTGGTTTCACAAAATGCCAATACGCTTTACGAAGCTCAACTGGTAGCAAAAAACCCGATTGGACTTAACACGACAGCAATGGGAATCCTGAAAGATAAAGCAACAGCTGCTCAAAGTTTAAATTTCACAACCAGCAATCAATCAGCAGAGCCGGGTATCAACCGCGCGACTCAGGTTATTGAAGCAAACCGTGGAAATGGAATTTTTAGAAATGAAGCCTACACCATCGTTGTTATGATTTCCAACGAAGATGATGACACTTGTGAACTGGAAACAGGATATGGCGAGTGCGGTACTACAACATGGAAAGCAAAAGTCGATGCTCAAATTAACAAGCTTCTTTGTATGCGTGGAAACTCTTATGCAAACTGTTCGGGTACTGGATATTCCAACAGTAACAGCTTAAATTCTCTTATGATGAGATTCATTAACATCTCACAAATCAAGAGCAGCACAAAAGGACTATGTACTAACGGTGTTGGTGCTGTTAACCAACGTTATAAATACGTTGCAGATACTCTTTACAAAGCTGAGTACACAAACGGTATGAACAGAGCAAACGACCATTTAAACCCAATGGATAGTCTGTCATTTGATAGCTACGATCTTTGTACAGTGGGATTTAATCATATCTTTGACGGTCTTCAGACTTCAATCACTGAAAGTATCTTAAAACATAAATACGACTACTGGCCGGTGACAGGATCTTCAACTTCTATCGATCCATCGACAATCAGAGTTGTGCGTTCAGATGGTAAAATTTTGGCGAACAGAACAGGTGAATCAAATCCGAGCGATGGATATACATTTGATAACGTATCAGCAACAAGAAACACGCGCTTCTACCCTACTCCAGGTGAATCATTCACTGGGAAAATGATCCAGCTTCATGGTGTAGATGGAAATGATAAAATCGTTTATCCAAACTGTTTAACTGTCACTTTCAATGCTGAAAAAACTACTTACGGTTATGTTTACCTTCAATACGGTGAACCTAACACATCAACAATCGAAGTTCGTATCAATGGCTCGCTTGTTCCTCAATCAGCAACAAATGGTTGGGATTATATGGGACTTCAGTACACTGCGGCCCTGGATCAAGGGTACAAAGTGGCCAACATGCCAAGCGGAACGACGTCAGGATATTTTATCCGTCTGAATGGAAATTATAAAATTCAGAACACGTCATCAAATACGATCAACGTTCTGTATAATTCAAAAAATAGTAATTAAATCTAAGGATTCGTCTTCGCCTTCGACTCGTTAACACGGTTGAGGGCGTTCATGAACCTGATCACCGGATACATTTTTCTTAGGTAATCAATATTGATAGTGGTGCTGATGCTGCCGTTTTCGCCCATGCGGTACTCTCCGCAGAACTTTGCTTTTTTAGCACCTTCGAAATCATCCAGAGTGATTCCCATATTGTATTGCTTGAAGTGAGCTGCGATCTTTGAGATTTCAAGATCTACTTTTCCATCGACAACTGGAAGCGCGTCACACTCTTCCATAACTTTAATTAAAAACTTTTCACACTTGGGAGTAATGATCAGCTTCTTTTCATCGCGAAGAGATCTTTGTGTATTAAAGAAAACCTGGAACATTCTGAATGTATCCGGTTCGCGGGTACTGAAAACTTTTGATGAATCCATCTCATCAACTGTCACTTCAATAAGCTTCTCATCTGTTAAAAGCTGAATGAACTCTTCCATTTTTGCTTCATTGATGTTGAAGATGTCCAGCGCATACGTTTTAAGTTTGTTGTAATTTAAAGACCACTTCCCATCTCTGTTTTCACCTAAACTTCTAAAAGTTAAAAACATCACAGAGAGCATCTTAACGATGTCTGCCGACTGAAAGAACCTGTAGTCAGAAGAAAACCCAACCGAGTTATTCTCCAATGCTCTGACTCTCTCATTAGTCTTTCTCAGGCGCTCAGCTAACGTATTGATCAACGTCTTGAACCATGGGTTTAATCCCGCCATGGTTTTTTCAAGAGCATTAAAAGAAATTTCGATGATTTCAACTGACGTGATTGCTGAAGCAGAAACACTTCTTGTTTTAGATTCAGGATCGAAGTAGGCCATTTCACCCAACATCTCTCCCGAGCGAAGAACAGCAATTTCTACGAAGCCTTTTCCTTTCGGGCGAAACAGTCGTAGCTGTCCTCTTTGAATGATGTACATGGAATCAGCGGCGTCGCCTTCGTTAAAGAGAATCTGCCCTGGGGCCAGAGTTTTAATTCCTGATTTCTTCTGGGCCGCCGCTGTTCCTGTCGTCATGACAATCCTTAAAAATGAATGAAGTACTAGATTCTTTCAAGTACTAGAGCAAGTGCCTCTCCACCACCAATACAGATTGCGGCCATACCATATTTCGCTTTTTTGTTTTCCATTGCTGTCATCAATGTCACAACGATTCTGGTTCCGCTACATCCGATAGGGTGACCTAAACTCACTCCACCACCGTAAATGTTAACTTTACTATGGTCTAATTTTAACTCTTTCATGGCCGCTAGTGCAACCACTGCAAAAGCTTCATTCACTTCAAATAGATCAATTTGATCAAGTTTAAGCCCAGCTTTGCTTAGGGCCTTATTAACAGCTTCAACTGGAGCAGTCGTAAACCATGTTGGGCTTTGAGCGTGGCTAGCGTATGAAACAATTTTAAACTTTGCTTGTGATTTGTATTCCTCACCACCTAAAACGATGGCCGCTGCTCCGTCATTGATTGTCGAAGCGTTTGCCGCTGTAATTGTTCCATTTTTATCAAAAGCAGGCTTTAGCGATGGCATTTTTTCGAAGTTAGCTTTTCCCGGGCCTTCATCAGTTGTTACAACCGTGTCCCCTTTTGGTCCTTTGATTGTCACTGCTGCAATTTCAGAATTGAAGATTCCGTCTTTGATTGCTGCTTGAGCGCGCTTAAAAGACTCAATTGAGTAAGCGTCTTGCTCTTCGCGGTTAGTGTATTTTTTTGCTGCTTCTTCAGCACATACACCCATTGGCACGTTAGCGTAGGCGTCTGTTAGACCATCCCATGCCATCGCGTCTTTCATATTAGCATCACCAAACTTAAATCCATTTCTTGAATTCATTAGAAGGTGTGGTGCCATTGACATATTTTCCATTCCACCAGCAACAACAAGTTTGTTGTCTCCGGCCATAATTGTCTGAGCACCAGTGATAATTGTTTTTAGTCCTGAACCACAAACTTTGTTAATAGTCGTACATGGAACTGATTCTGGTAGACCAGCAAAGATCGCAGCTTGGCGAGCTGGAGCTTGTCCAACACCTGCACTCACAACGTTCCCCATGAAGACTTCGTCTACTTTCGAAGCATCAACTTCAGCTTTTTTAAGAGCAGCTTCAATAGCCACGGCCCCTAGCTTTGGAGCAGAAACCCCGCTAAGAGATCCCATAAAACTACCATTTGGAGTGCGGGCACCTGAAAGAATATAAACGCTCATATTAGTCTCCTTTTATTTAAGTAAAAATGTGCACCCATTTAACCACACCACTGCTATTTTGCCTACCTAAAGGGCCTTTTTCACTCAACAAAATTCGTCAAATTCCGATAAAATCCCCAATGAAGACTCTTAAAATCCTACTATTTTCCCTTATCACTCTAGTTTACTCAAATAACGCGTGGACCAGCCCCCTTTGCCAGGAAAGCGCTCTGGGAAATGCTCCCTGTAACAACACCCTTCTAAAAAGTGGCGAAGTGATTCCTTCTGCCCTGTCTTCAATCGACACTTATTTGTGGATTGAAGGTGAAATCAAAACTCACCAGGAAATTTACCGCCAGAAAAAAGATCTCTACGCTGATATGTTCCGCTATTTAGATGGCCGCGAGATGAATAATAAAAAACTCGAACCACAAATCAAAAAAGAATGGGAAGGAACGGAAGAAGACTTTCAAACGCTTTATCAACTTTCAATCAACATCCGCGCCGTTCAGGCACGCTTACAATACTGTTATACAAGCAATGGTGGTTGCGGCCCCGTTCGCAGAATGGAATTGGAAGATCAACTGGCAATGGTTCAAAGATCAAAAGCACTTCTTCTGGCAAAAAGGCCAATTTTGAGTCACTCGGGTATTGAAGAGTATATTAAAAAACGCGTGCAGGATTTTAAGAACGACGATATTCCTGTTCCAGCAAATGATGTTAAGAACCTGGTGAAAAATGCCAGCCGTGAAACGGCCCAAACTCTTTTAGATAAAGTTTACAGCTATGAACGTTACTTAAATGATCGCAATGCTCCACTCACTCATAAAAACAATGGGGCCTACGCTAAAAAATACCTGGAGAACTTAACATCAAATCACCCGCAGATCGTCGATGATTTACTGGATCGTTTTGAAATGATTCCTCCTCCTGCTGATAAACAAGGCATGCTTTGCTCTCTTTCTCAAAAAAGAGAAAAGGAAAGAAAGCGCGATGCCATGGTGAAGGCCGGAGTTGAAACATCTCTTTTCATTGCTCCTTTTTTACTGGGGCCATGGGGACGCGCCGGCGTCTTTGGATTAGAGGGTGCTCTTGGTGCAAAACTTCTTCGCTGGGGATTGACCGCTAAAGAAATCGAACAAGCCGCATGGCTCTCACGAGCAGCTGTTGGTCTTTCAACCAATGCACTTCAAACCGCAGAAGTCATGAAGCTTGGTGAGACTTGCAAAAACCTAGAGCAGAAATATTTTGTCTCTGCCGACACAAGTAAGTTCCAGGCGCTCTCTGATTGTAAAACAGAATACCAGGACTCAATGTTTATCGCTTCCATGGGATGGGCCATGGCCGTTGCTCCGGAAATTCCGGGGCCAGTGCTTAAATTTTACAAGGCCAAATTCACTCCACAACTCACAAGCACCACAACTGCTTCTTCACAAATCGGAGCGAATTTAAAAAGCACTCCACTAGCAAAAAACCAATGGGCCAAAGAATTCACCACCAAAGATCAGGGAACATTCACCTATATGGATCTTTCTAAAATTGAGCGCGTAAGCGATCAACACATGAAATCCCTTCCCGATGATTACTGGAAATTCGTTGGTGATATTTATTCTGAACGCTTAAACCTGACTCCTGATGAAATCAAAGGCTTCATTAAATCAAGCCAGGACTTTGCTCCAAGAACAAAACTGATCGTCAACACTCCAGGATCAGTCAAAGACACACAGAACTTTAAAGGTGGTGTAGGTGTCGTTATCTCTGGAAAAAGCGATGACCTGCTCCCTCTGGAAAAGGCCATTGGTAAAAAGCTCGAAAGAAACCCCGGTGAAAAATCGGCAGAGATCGTGCGCCTGACAGTTTCAAAAGATGCCGACGCAGAAAAACTCTCGAAGTCTCTTATCAATCAGGCCGCAGGTCTGGTGCTTCAGGACCCGGCGATTAAAACAGTGTATATTTACACTTCTAAGATCCACCGCAGGCTCTATGGTAAACTCGGAGTGACTCCAACCAATATCAGCGCCGTCAGCGACCGCGACGTTTTAATCACGTTAAAACGCGAAGATATCGAAAAGCTCCTCTCAAACACCATGAATTAACATTGCAAAGAGGCCCTTTTATTGTTAAATCAGTCTCTCAATTCCACTTGGAGATGACTCATGTTTTCACGCCTTGACCACGACATTAAAGCGGTTCTTTTCCCTAAAGAATGGGCCGATGGATTAAAACAAATCCTACTTAACATCTACGGCGACAAATGTTTAAAAGACGAAAAAACGTTTGAGGTATTCGGTTTCTCTTACCCGAACGAAGCACTACTGGTGATTTCATACGTCGGCCTGGATAAATTCGAAACACCAACAACCCTTTTCCTTTCAAGCGACCTGAATGAAAAAACAGACGCCAGTAAAATCATGGATAGCATGTTTGATGCCGCCGGTGTTTTCTTCGATCAGTTTTTTGCTCACGAAGACACTGAAGATGAAATTTGGGATGAATATATTCTGGACTGGGATGAAGCTGAGTTTGGAAACGAAAAGTTCTTCTACAGAGTCACACGCGAAAACGTGGGACTGACAATGCAAGCTGATATGCTTTTAGGCGAATAGCCCTCAAATAAAAAAAGGCTCCCATCGGGAGCCTTTTTATTTTACAAGATTTCTCTTTTAAAATGACTAATCATCAAAAGAAGGCTTCACAACCTTAGTTTCAAACGCGATATCCTGGTCGTCGTCTAATAACTCGTCATCATCAAATCCATCAATCTCTTCTGCATCTGTCTCAATGTCCAGATCTTTAAGAACGTGGTTGAAGGCCTTATCATCAGCTAAATCCTGAATGATTGTTTCAATGTATTTCATTGGGTACTTGCGAACAAGTTCTTCAATGATTTTAGCCAGTCTTCCTTCAGAAAGGATAAGTTGTTTTTTCTTAACGTCTTTCCAAAGTTTGATGTAGTGGTAACGGCAGTATCCAGAAGTTGTAGAAGGGTTATCACAACCACGCACTACACACTCGTCGGTCTCAACCTTGAAAAGTTCCATACTTCTGATAGAAGAGAAAACATCTTCAATTGAAAAGTCTTCAGAAAGGGCAAGAATTTCTTCCGCCAGGTTTTCTTTAATATCTTCATCAATTGCTGAACTTTTCTTTTTCCTGACAGGGATGATTTCTTCTTCGATGTCTTCATCGAAAGTCATCTTTACTCTTTTTGGAGTATCGCTTTCGAAGTCGTCATCTTCTTCATCTTCTTCTACACGTCTCTTGATCGGCAGTCCGTCTTCGTCCAGTTCCTCTTCTTCAACTGCACCTTTTTTGCCTTTCGCTTTTAGAAGTTCTTTTTCTTCTTTCTTAGAAAGTTTTTTTGGTGCTTTGGCCGCTTCTTTTGCTGCTGCTTTAGCCGCTTTCGCTGCTTCTTTCTCAGCTAGCTTTGCTGCCTTTGCTTTTTCTTTCTCTTTTTCTTTGTTTTGCTTGTCAGCTTTCTTTTGAGCTTCCAGAGCTTTGGCCGCTTTCTTTTTTTCTTCAGCTAATTTTTTAGCATCTACTTCTTTTGCTTTTTTAGCTGCTTTATCTTGAGAAGCTTTTTTGCTTGCTGCAATTTTATCCTGGATCTTTTTCTGAAGACCTTGCTGAGATTTACCTTTTACTTCCGGTTTTTTAGCTACTGCTTTTTTCGCTGGAGCCGGCTTCACTGCTGCTTTTTTAGCTGGAGCTGCTTTTGCTGCTGGTTTTGCAGCCACTTTAGCTGGAGCTTTTTTCGCAGGAGCTGGTTTTACCGCAGCTTTCTTCGCAGGAGCTGCTGCTTTTGCGGCTGGCTTTTTTGCCGGAGGTGCAGCCTTTTTAGGCGCAGGCTTTGCTGCTGCTTTTTTAGCTGCCGGTTTTGCGGGCTTCTTCATACCTAGATTCTCCAATATTTTTTTTATCAATTAATACCTGTCTCAATTTATAAAAACTTAAACGCCTTTTAATTCATTGGCCGCAATAACGATGCGCTGGATTTCTGAAGTTCCTTCATAAATCTCAGTGATCTTCGCGTCTCTGAAGTGGCGCTCACACGGATACTCTTTCGTGTAACCGTTTCCACCCAGGACCTGAATGGCCTGAGTTGTAATTCTCATACATGCCTCAGAAGCAAACAATTTCGCCTGAGCTGCTTCCTTTGAGTAAGGAAGACCGTTATCTTTTAAATAACTCGCGTGCAAGATTAAAAGTCTTGAAGCCGCAATTTCTGTCGACATGTCGGCCAGCTTAAACTGGATGGCCTGAAGTTCAGAAATCGGTTTTCCAAATTGCACTCTTTCTTTCGAATATTTCTTAGCGTATCTGAAAGCCGCTTCCGCAATCCCCAGCGCCTGAGCTGCAATTCCAATGCGTCCACCATCAAGAGTTGAAAGAGCGACTTTAAATCCTTTTCCAACTTCACCAAGAATGTTCGCTTTTGGAACCTTCACTTTGTTAAGCCAGATTTGGGCCGTCGTCGATCCTTTAATCCCTAATTTGTCTTCCAGTTTTTGAACCTGGAATCCTTCCGTTTTTGTATCTACGATAAAAGCCGTGATCCCTTTGTGATCGTTCGTCTTCGTCGTCTTTGCCAGGACAATCGCAATTCCTGCGTCTTTTCCGTTAGTGATAAAATTTTTCGTCCCAGAAAGCTCGTAGTAGTCCCCTTTGTCTTCAGCAAACGTTGCCAGAGTTCCAGGGTCTGAACCAGCATTCGGCTCAGATAGACAGAAACATCCGATCACTCCACCAGACGCCAGGCCTGGAAGGAATTTTTGTTTTTGCTCAGTTGTCCCAAAGCTCAGGATCGGCCACATACAAAGAGATGTGTGGGCAGAAATAAGAACTCCGGTTGACGCACATCCACGAGAAATTTCTTCAACAATGATTGCGTAAGATGTGTAATCCATCCCAGCTCCACCAAACTCTTCAGGAATATAAGAACCCATGAAGCCATTTTCATAAAGCTTATTGATAAGATCCTGTGGAATCACTCCATCATGGTCAATCTTGGCCGCCAGAGGTGCAACCTCTGTATCAGTGAATTTTGAAACTAAATCCCTGATTTCTGTGTATTGCGGGTCGTACATACTCATAAATTTTATTTCCCTTTAAAGTTAGGTGCGCGTTTTTCCACGAAGGCCTTAGTTCCTTCATGCATATCTTCTGATGAAAAAATGCCTGAAAACTGTCTCTTTTCTAGCTGTAAACCTTCCGCGATAGTTAAGTCAATACCTTCATTCATAACTTTTTTTGCAATTGAGACAGCAAACGGAGAATTCGCTGCAATCGTCTTTAAAGTCTTCATTGCTTCGGCCATCATCGCGTCTTTTGTAGCGAAAGTTTTAACAACTAGCCCCATTCTAAGAGCTTCATCCGCTTTTACGTTTCTTCCAGAGAAGATAAGTTCTTTAGCGTTATTTCTGCCAACAAGCTTTGCTAGTCTTTGAGTTCCACCGAAACCTGGGATTAGACCAAGCTTAACTTCCGGCTGACCGAAAACTGCGTTTTCTGTAGCGTAAATAAAATCACAGCTCATCGCCATTTCACATCCACCACCTAGGGCAAATCCGTTTACACAAGCAATCACTGGAACCTGGATTGTTTCAAACAGAACCGTTACCTGCTGACCAAGCTGCCCAAGAGTGTAAGCATCACTTGGAGTCATGTCTGCCATCTCAGCGATGTCAGCTCCTGCGATAAAAGCTTTTTCACCTTCACCAGTAAGGATCAGTCCAAGCATGTCGAACTTATCGTCTGACTTAAGGTCAGTAAGAAGTTCTTTTAGTTCGCTTAGCACTTCAGTGTTAAGAGCGTTTAGTTTTGTCGGGCGGTTGATCGTGATCACCCCGAATTTTTCCTGAAGTTCAAATTTTAGTGTCGTGTATGATTTATTTGTATTCATAGAATCCTCTTCCTGATTTTTTCCCCATGCGACCAGCTAGTACGTATTTCTTCAGTAGCGGGCACGGTCTGTATTTAGTGTCTCCAAGTCCATCATGAAGAACGTTCATGATCGCCAGGCATGTATCAAGTCCGATAAAGTCAGCAAGCTCAAGCGGCCCCATTGGTTGGTTTGTTCCAAGCTTCATCGCCTGATCGATGTCAGATGCGCTTGCGACGCCTTCGTAGAGAGCGTACACAGCTTCGTTAATCATCGGCATAAGGATTCTGTTAACTGCAAATCCCGGGATATCGTTAGCGCGAACGAAAACTTTCCCCATCTTTTCAGAAACAGCTGCAACAGTGTTGAATGTTTCATCAGACGTCTCAAGACCTCTGATTCCTTCAACCAGCTTCATTACCGGAACCGGGTTCATGAAGTGCATACCTGCTACAAGGTGTGGACGCTTAGTCACAGCTGCAATTTCAGTGATTGAAATTGAAGAAGTGTTTGTCGCCAGGATCGCTCCCGGTTTTGCCACTTCATCTAATTTTTTAAAGATATCGAATTTAATCGCTTTATTTTCAGTAGCTGCTTCAATAAGAAGATCGCAGCTTGAAAGTTTAGACATATCAGAAACTGTTGAAATTGCTTTCATCGTCTTTTCTACGAAGGCCGAATCCCACTTAGCTTTCTCTACGCCCTTTTTAAGTTGAGCTTCGATAAAATCCACTCCCTTTTTAAGTCCTTCGGGAGAAACATCGTAAATTTGAACAGTGTAGCCACTCATTGCAGCTACTTGCGCGATTCCACGGCCCATTTGCCCCGCGCCAACAATCCCAATGGATTGAACATTTTGCATATATACCTCACTCTTAATGGTAAAAACGCCCTAATGATACAAACCAGGCCATGGTTTCACAAATAAAACCTTGCCAAGTTTTTACAATTAGAATAAAAAATGAGTCTCATTAATTGCTGAGTGCAAAAAGTTAAAGTTGAAAATATCTAACGGTAGGAGTTAATTGTGGCAAACCACAAATCATCAGAAAAAAGAGCAAAACAAGATATCAAGAAGAACCTTGCTAACAAAGTTAACGAGTCTAAAACTAAGACTGCAGTAAAAAAAGTTAGAGATGCAATCACTGCTGGCGACAAAAAAGCTGCAGCTGCTGTTCTTAAAACTGCTCAAGCTGAACTAAGAAAACTTGCTAAGACTGGCGTTATCAAAGCTAACACAGCAGCAAGAAAGACTTCTCGTCTAGCTTCTCAAATCAACAACCTTAAATAATCTGTAAAGATTTTAAGATATAAAAAAGCCTCATAGTACTATGAGGCTTTTTTTATTTTCTTCGACTGAGTTTTTCTCTCTCTTCGTTTTTTCTCCATCATCAAGACTTCCCCATCCGCACCTTGAACGACTTCCAGCTTTTTAAAGCCGGCCTTTTCGTATGCTTTTTGTGCGCGCAGGTTTAGCACAGATGGATCCGTGATCACGCGAGTCGCTTTTTGATTAATCAGCAGCTCGTCCGAGAATTCCTTCACGAACATACTTCCCAATCCTTTATTGATAAATTCCGGAACGGCAATAAACTGATCAATCCCAAAGGTCTTGCCATCAACTTTATAAGACTGGATATAGCCGATCGGTTTTCCCTGAAGCATTACCAGATAAGGAGTGACTTCCTCAGACTCGATAGCGCCTTTGTATTTTTCCTTAAATGATTCGTAGTCTTGAATGGTCTGCTCCGCCCAGTATCCCTGAAGGTGCGGCCTTTTCATCCACGAGTGTAGTAATGGGAGGTCTTCATGAGCGAGTTTTTTAAATTCAAAATTTTTCATGATACTAAGATGGTATCACTTTTTTGGTCGTCAAGGTGTCTCGTCTAGATAATTTCTAACCGGAGTTTATTGATCAAGAGCTGATCGCTTGATTTTGCTAGGATTTCTAATTCCGAGAAAAATTGCAGGTATTTTTCGACGTCCTTTCTTTTCCACTTTTCACTTACAACCAAAATACTTTGGTCATATTTAGAGAGCTTCGCCTTTCCACGTAACTCATCCGGAAACAGTACTTTTGTGAGATGCCCTTGCATGAAAGCAAAGAGCGTTCGAAGCCACTCATAGTCTTCATCACCTTTTTTTAGCACTTCATGGAAAAACTTTTTTGGATTGTCGTTAAAGAGATCAATGAGTTCAAAAAAATCCCAACGCTCTTTTTGCACCATTGTTTTTAATTCTTCGAGATTGATTTTTCCTTCAGGGAAATTGAGTTTAATTGTATCGATCACCCAGAAGAAAGATTCAAAGTTATGCTCCAAATGATCGAGCACAAAGCGACTTACATCCTGAGGAAGATTCACTTCGCGTGCCTTCTGACAAAACTGCCAGATCTTCACGCCTTCCCAAAAACGAGGCTCTTCAATTTCAAACGCCTGAACGTCTGATTTTTTAGCAAAGTCAGTAAAAGTCTTTCCACTCTTGGTGAAAAAAATCACCATAAAGCGCTCACTCCAGTCGATCCCCGACTCTGTTAAAAGAGCGAGATTTGCGGCCTGGATATTTTCTCCGTTGATAACCTGAATATGATCAGTTGAAGAAAAGAAAGAAAGGTTTACGAAATGCTCTTCGATAAAATCGCGAGTCACTTCCACACCTGAATAGAGAGAAAAAGGGATATCTTTCTTAGGAAGGCGGTCTAAAAGAACGCGTTCTAAATAAGGGTCTGAGACTAAGAATGCATAGAGACCCGGTTTTTTCGGATCGATTGTCATCGGGTGTTTGGGCAGAAAATCCCAAGGCAATAACTTAGAAAGCATTGAGAACGACCTGTCTGAAAGTTTTAGCTGCACTGATGGCCGTGTCTTGAAGACTCTTTTCAAAAACACCTTTGTTTTTTACAAAGTTTGTCTTCCCTACAGCATTGGCCGTCGTCGTTTCACCAACTGCGCGCGAGAATGATCCTGAGAGGTCAATAGTGTCCATTAAAACAACTTTTGGGTTCGCTTTCATAAACTGACCCATGTCTGTTGTTAAAAGCTGAATTTCTTCTTTTGAAGGGCGTTTAATTAAATACACCTTTAATGAAAATCTATAGGTCGTTTGAACTGGGTAATAAAAAGGGCTTCGGTTACCAACAGAAGATTTAATCGTATCGTCAGTAAAGAGCGTCTGAGTCGTTTTAACAGCATCGTTGTAATGATCGCGCGATTCAATAATCCCAATCAACACCGCATCGGCCGCTTCGTTCTCTCCGCTAAAAACATGGAGTCCAGAATAGTCATTTAGGGTAAAGATGATTTCTTTGGTCATTGGTGCAGCGAGTTCAGGAATGACTGAGCGATTCACAAACATAGGCACTGCAATAGAACGAATATCGTAACCAATTAAGGGGTTGTTATTAGTATTGAAGTGATAACCGGCACAAGATGTGAGGGCCAAAAGCATCGCCAGAATAGAAAAAAATCGCACTTTCATGGCGTTAGTGTACTCTAAAAGCTATAATGCTAGAACCTTTTTTATGCTAAAAAAACTCTCACAATTCATCGACTTTGAAGGCTCAGCTCCCCGTCAAAAACAGGAGCAAAGCAAACACGCGCAAATTGCTGATAGTTTCGATTTTATCAGCCTGATTAAGGCCTGGAAAGAAATCGCCGGCGACAAGCTTTCAGAACATACGATTCCACTAAAAAATCAAAATGGCACACTCATCGTTTTGTCTAATCATTCGGCCTTCGCCAATGAATTGAGTTTTATGGAGCTGCCGTTAAAGAAAAAGATTTTTGCCAAGTTCCCGTCGTTGGAAAAATCTATCAACACCATCAAGTTCATTGTCGATAGCACGCACTTTGACCGACAGTACACACAGTTCATTGCCACACCTGAAAAACAAAAGAAAAATGAAAACAGACTTCACCCGCACTCTCCGGAATTTAAGAAGTTAAAAAGAGATGCGGACGAATTATTTAAAGATATTGAAGACCAGGAGATCAGAGAAAAAATGATCTCACTTTATATCCAATCAGGAAATTTTAAGCCCAGTTAATTTCAAGTGCTTTTTAATTTCTTCAATTTTGATTCCTTCGCGAATCACTTCAAACGAGTCCCCTTTATAAAAGACAATCGTCGATGATCTTCCTGAAAGATTGTGAGAGCTATCGCCAAAGAGTTCTGCATCGGGCGCATGATCTTTTTGAAAAGCTTCAGCATCAGCAAAATTAATGATAGGAGGCTCACCTGTGAGGTTTAAGCTCGTCGTAAAAAATGGCGCTTTAAGGGCGTCAGAAATGTCTTTTAAAGCAGCATCATCCAGGCAGCGGACAGAGACAAATTCACTCTTTCCCGTCACCCATGAAGGAATAGAAATTTTAGAAATTTTTCTCGGAAGACCTAATGTTGACTCCAGCTTGAAATAGTTTCGAAGCCACGACACACTCATGAAATCCGGAAGATTAAAACTTTTATAAAGAGTGTTTACGTCAGTGAACATGATGGATAAAGGTTTATCATCAGAAGTTCTCTTAATAGCGGCAATGCGCTTATGAGCGGCCTCTGAATGGATTGAGGCACCGATGCCCCACACTGTATCCGTTGGATAAATGAAAACGCTTTCTGAAGTTAATTTCATAAACTACACCGGTAGAGGTTTGTTTAGGATCTCTTTAAAGTAGAAGAAAACGGCCACAATGATTAAAACCAGAATGATCAGAATGAAAAAGATGTAATTGTCGTTGCGCTTTTTTAAAGGCTCCGAATGAGTATCTCTGTCTCTGTGGGCCACTTCTCTATTTGGATCCCTTTGAGCTGCCTTGGCACTGGCCTTAGGCTTGCGATCGTGAAGAAGTTTGCGGTCTTCTATCTGTAATTTTTCTTTTTTAGCTACAACATTCTTAACTTCGTGATGGTGCTGATCAGCTTCAGGTGCTGAAGCCTTAGGCACATCAAGAGTCAGAGAAAAGGCGATGTCATCAGAGACACCTTCGAGCTCTCTCATTGATTTTGCGGCCGGCTTCTTTTCAACTTTTGGCTGATCTGAAACTTCAGGAAGGGCCACTGACACTTGTTCATTGTCCAAGGCCACAGTTCTCGTGTACTGGTGAGAGAGATCAACCTTCCCTTTTTCAACTTTAGTCGATGTCTTATCGTCAATAACGACGGAAGCAGCAGTTGCTGGAATCCCCATATCAGGGAAAGCTAAGTCATCCTCACTTGGAAAATGAGCTTCATCTGAACTTGCTGACTCTTTGTTAAATTTAGGTTCAGCTGTTTTGAAATCTATTTTTGGACCTTGAGCTGTAGGCTGTGTTTGTACTTGAGGAGCGCTGGCCGTAGCAGGTGCTTCGATCTTGAAATTTGCATTTACACTTGAAGTAATCGCTGCGACGTCTGGGAATTCCAGGTCAGATGCATCCGGTATCTTTTGGTCACTTTCTTCATTTAAGTTAAGTGTCGGAACTGGAGATGGCGTTGGAATTTTAGTCACAACAGTCATGTCAGGGAATTCTAAGTCCGATGCATTAGGAACAATACCTGCCGCTGCCGAAGCCGCCGGTTTACTCGCATTTTCCGGTGTCCCTAGAATGTCTGAGACTTTAATAACCTGAGTGTGTTGTGTCTGATTAACTGGGGCCGTATTAATTGAAGTCGTTCTTTCTGGATGCTCTCTTCTTGAAAGAACACTTTTTGACTCTGAGATTGGGTTGTAACCTTGAGGAATGTCCCCATAAATGTATTTTTCAACCAGGTCTTTTTCTTTTAATGAGAACCAGTAACCGTTTCCGCTGGCCACTTCATCGGTTAATCCAAGCGCACCTTTCTGGATAAACTCCAATAGTTTTTGCTTGGCCACCGGGCCTAAGATTTGGTTCTGTGATGTTCTAATTAACCAGTTTCTTTCCATAAATTAGAAGAAGAATCCCATTAAGCCTTTTAAGTCTTCATCGTTAAAGCGAAGCCCTGCTTGAATCGTCGCACTACGCTCTTTTCTACCAATATCATTAGCTGAAGCTCGTCCATAAAGAACATTCCAAATCTGAAGTTCAGTGATGAAACGCAGGTTAGCTCCTTTATCTTTTTTGTAATCGAATGCTTCAAGCGAGAATTTTGTCCCCAGGTTCTGCAGGTAATAATCTAACCCCAGACCTCCCGTTGATTCAATTAAACCTCCGCGGAAAGCGAAGTCTTGAACACGGCGACCGATTTGAACATTGAATCTAAACGTATCTCTGTCGCGCTCTTTTTTATTAGACACTACAGTTGATCCATTTGTTGTCGTCTCTGTAATTGTTTCTCTGTCTGGCCCGATTTCTGAAGTCGTTAACCCCAGGTGATAGAATCTTTCCGGAGAAGGATAAATCCTAAGCGCCACTTCACTCTCTCCGCCACCTTCAGTGTTAGCTCCGGTAAAAACCGATAGCTCAGTTCTGATAGCGTCAGCTTTTCCAACAATTTTTTGCACGCTTGAAAGTGTATCTTTAACCTGATCAGCAATTTCATCTTCAACCAGAAGTTTCCCCACTGTTCCTTTTCCGCGTTTAACGTCAGCAACCAATGAGTTTAAATCAGCAGTGATCTTTTTTGAGTTTGCCAGGATTTCTTTGATATCGGCCATGGCACTGTCTGGGTTTCCTTTATCAACCTGGTAAGCAAGCTCATAAGAAAAACTCTCCAGGTTTTCAACCAGGGCATTTAGTTTTTCTTCGTTTCCAGTCATGACTCTCTTAAGTGACTCAGTGGCAACTCTAGTGTTTTCAACAAGAGCTCCGATATCAACTAAGATCTTTTTCATTGGTGAAGGTTGTCCTTCCGGTGCGATACTGTCTTTTAAGCTTTTTGTAATCGCTTTAACGTCAGCTAAAACTTCAGAAGCATCTTTTACCAAGGTTTCAATCCCTGCCGCTTCTTCTGAATCGATGAAATCATTTTTCGCTAAAAACTCAGGAGAATCACCGACATAAATTTCGATGTATTTATCACCTAAGAAACCAACAGACTTAATTCTTAGCTTCGAGTTTTTTGTCACTTGAATTTGTTTAAGGATCTCAAACGTAATTAAAGCTGTGTTACCTTGAAGCTCAATAGAAGAGATACGTCCGGCAGCGATACCGGCAATTTTAATCGGAGTTTTTGGGAAAATGCCGGAAGCATCTTTAACAATCGTTCTGTAAGTTTGGTACTGACCAAACCCCGATTGATTCGATGTAATCTTGAACGACATAAAAACGATAGCGGCCAATGTGGCGATGGCCAAAAGCCCTACTTTAAATTCATTCATCTCTTATTTCACACCTTTTGTTTAGAGTCTTAAAAATTCCTGAACTAATTCTTTATTAGAATTTTTAAACTCATCTACCGGTAAATACTCAATAATCTTACCACGGTCCAAAAAGGCCACATAGTCGGAAATTTCTAACGTCGCTTTTACGTCGTGGGAAATAATAACTGATGTCATCTCTCGGTCTTTGTGATTTTTTGCAGTATCTACGATTAGATTGTTAACCATTTTAGTTGTAATTGGATCGAGGCCCGTTGTGGGCTCATCATAAAGCATGATGGCCGGGCTTAAGGCCAGCGCACGCGCCAGACCTACTCTCTTTCTCATCCCTCCGGAAAGCTCAGACGGCAGTCGAGTAAAAGACTCTTCTTTGATTCCTACTGAAATCAAAAGGTCTTTAACCTGCTCGTGAATCTCTTGTGGGCTTTTCTTTGTAAATTCTTTTAACGGAAACGCTACGTTTTCTTCTGCAGTAAAAGAATCGAATAGGGCCGCATACTGAAAAAGCATTCCGTAATTTCTTCTGAACTCTCTTAATTCAACCTTTCCTAAATGTGCAAGGTCTTGTCCCAGAACTTCCACCGTACCAGATGTCGGCTTTACGATTCCCAGGATGTGTTTAAGTAGAGTTGATTTACCCGCCCCGGAAAATCCCAGGATCGTCGTAATCTTATTTCTTTCAATATCAAAGTTGAGGCTATCTAAGACTTTTTGTTCACCAAAAATTTTGGTGACGTTTTTAATGGAGATGGCAGGATTTTCAAATGTCAGCATCCATCCCCCTACAAAATCTTAACCAGAAAGGTTGTTAAGAAGTAATCCAGAATAAGAACTGAAACCATTCCCCAGATAACCGCCAGGTTTGTTCCGCGCCCTACTCCTACGGCTCCCTTTTCTACCTGGAAACCAAAATAAGTTCCAATGACAGAAATAACGAAACCGAAAACGAAAGCTTTGATCACTCCCTGGGCCACATCTTCAATCATCATGAACTCAGAGAGTTTTGAGTAAAACATCGCTTCATCAATTGAAAGAGTTGTCGTTCCGACTAAATACGCTCCAAGGTTTCCGATAAAAAGGAAAAGAACTGAAAGCATCGGCACCGCTAATGTTGAGGCGATGATTCTTGGAACGGCCAGGTATTGAATTGAGTTGATCCCCATAACTTCCAGGGCATCAATTTGCTCAGTTACTTTCATTGATCCAATCTGCGCGGCCATCGCCGAGCCTGCTCTTCCCGCCACAATCAATCCTGTTAAAACAGGAGCAAGTTCTTTTGCCAGAGAGATCGCAACAATTGACCCAACAAGTGAATCAACGTTGATAAGTTTGAATCCAAAATAAGTTTGAGTACAAAAAACCATCCCGGTGAAAATCCCCGTCAGGAGAATAATCAGGATACTTTTGTTTCCGATGAAATAAAGTTGCTCCATCAAAAGATGAAAACGAAATGGACGTCTGACCATCCAATAAAAAAATCGCCCGCCAAAAAGCGTGATCATACCAAGGCCGTCGACCATATCTAAAATGGAGCGTCCAAAATCCTCAATCTGATCTTTTAAATAATTTTGTAATTTCGTTATCACCCAATTAGTTTAAACGATAAACTCTTGGAACGCGAGGAAGAAGCGCACAGAAAACTTCATACGGGATGATTTTTGTCTCCGAACAAAAGCTCTCGAGATCCCCGTCTTTTGCTCCCCAGATTGTAAAAATCTCGTGGGCGCGGATGTGATCCGCAGCTTCTTTTGGAAAGAAGACGTGAGTCATATCCATACTCACTCTTCCGATGATCACGCCTTCAAAACCTTTATGGTATAAATGCGCCCCAGAATAGCGGTTGAAAAATCCGTCTCCGTATCCAATGGCAAGGATGGCAATCAAACCATCTTCTGGACAAGGTGTTGAGTTGTATCCAACCACATCACCTTTTTTAACTTCAAAAGTTCTTAAAATGTAAGTTTCTAATTTCGAGACCAGCTTCCCTTCAAAGTTACCTGGTACCCCTGAGTTCAGTGAGCTCGGCCCATAAAGCATCAATCCCGGTCTGACGTGAGTGTCGTCGCTGTTTTCCGGAAGACCGACTTTTTGTTCGATTGTCCCCGAGTTCGACTGCGATGTGCGCTCCAGAGTAATCCCCGAATCGCGGAAGAATTTTTTAATTTCTCCAAAACGAGTTCTCTGTAGAACGTTCACTTCGTGTGAGTTCATATCCGAGCTGGCGTTAGCGTAGTGGCTAATCAAATGGTGGACAGAATTTCTTCCGTGTTGCTTTAGTTTGTTGACGATAAGCGGAGTGTCGTTAGGGTCGAGACCTAAACGGTTCATCCCCGTATTGAATTTCAAGCAAATCGGAAAATGCCTGAATTCTGGCGTGTGTAAAATATAGTCCAACTCACTGACGTTTGAGATAACTGGAATAATTCTGCGCTTAAGATAAATGTCAGCGTTTTCTAAAAGCTCCAACTGGATATCAGAGAAAACGTAAATATCAAATTCAAGTTCGTTGAGTTCTTCGCGCAACTTCAGAGCTTCACCGATAGTCGCACACCCAAACTCGCGAATCCCCATTTCTGTGATCGCGTAACGGGCCATCGGAATCATCCCGTGTCCGTATCCGTCGGCCTTAATCATACAAAGGATCTGGGCCTTCGGTGAAATCTTTTTAATTTGATTTATATTGTAAGCAAAGTGGTCAAGGTTAACCACTAAACGGCTTCTAAACTTCATTAAGTTTTTCCTACATATCTAAACTGGTTTTTGGTTCAACGAACGACCAGGCCTTCTTCGCCTCTTTTACAGGCTTAGTGATGGCCCCTTTAAGTTCGCTTTCAATTTCCAGAATCTTGGTTAAATAAGCATGTGCAGACATCGGAGACATCGTCACTTTCGGCTGGATCAATTGGGCCAGAACTCCTTCGGAGTCTTCAAAATATTTCCAGTACTGAAAGCGTCCTGAAAATTCTTTTAACTGATCAAAGAAAATATCCAGGTCTGCTGCTTTAACAACAAAGCCGATATTGCCGACACCGAATTCAAAAAATCTAAAATCTGTGCGCGTCTGAATTTCCAGCTTGTTGATAAACTCACTCATAAAGCGGTTCCAGAAAAAGCGGTTGGTCCCCTTTCTCATCACCACTTGCATAAGGCTTGAAAGATCTAAGTCAACCAGACGCATGTCCTGAGTCAGTTTATTTAGTTGAGCTTCATTAGCTGTCTGACCAAAAAGAAATTGATCCAGATAACTTAAGGCCTCAAAGCTCGAAGAGAATTTCCTGTTAGTTTCAATCGGCGCAGTCAGTTTATTTTTAAAACTTGCGTAGAAGCCGTTTAAATAAGCTTCCAGCATATGCCAGTCAAAATTATTAAAGAACGTTTCATTTTTTGATTTAATAAAAATCATTTTATCCGGCTTACTCTCTGATCCTTTGATCAAAAGAGAAACCAAATCACCACCCATAATATCTACGGCTACCTGAGTGGCCATATTCTGGGCAAAGAGTTCAATCCCGTGAGTGCAGGCCTGGCCTAACCACAGCGAAGGAATGTTTCTAAATTTTTGTAGATGAGAAATGGGTGAAATAAGTTTTTGTCCATTGAAAGAAAGTTCAAGGAACGCAAACTCTTCGATTTCATCGATACCGTGGAAAACTTTCTCCAGAGATTTAAAAAAGTCTGTTTCCAAACGAAGCTTTTCAAACTCCAGGCAAACACTTTTAACCATCGACTGATAATTGTCCGCTCGCTCTTCTTCACGCAGGGCCAGCTCCAGGCGTTCGATCTGTTCTTTTTGGGCAACCGTCGTCATCTTTAACATATGGTAGTGCTGCTCTAAAGAAGATACTTTATTCAGCCTTTTAAGAATCGCTTTAAGCGGGCCTTCGTAATTAGCCGACTGCTTAAGTGTTCCCAGGTGAAAAAAATTATGTGTCGACACCAAAAGAGGTTCAGTCTTATCTGTGTAGTAAAATAATAGTGGCATTTCTTCGGCGATGACCGCCGGGTGATCGCGAAGGACAAGTTCTCCTTCACTCATTTTTTTTACATCGACAATACAAAGGGCCGGTAAACGCTCCAGAGTTCCACTCCAGAAAGTTTTTAAGTCTTCATAGAAATGCGGAATCACTCCCAGTTTTTTAAAAACTGAAGAAATTTCCTTTACTTCATTTAAATCAGATAGAAGAAGCGCTACTGAGACTTTTCCTTCCGCTAGCATGGTACACCTAACCTCTTGTCAGTTTTATTTTTTATCCTTCTAAATTATGCACTAGAGAAGAGAGGGAAACAATCTTTTTTATGCCCTCTTCCGAGAGGTGGAGGTCAGCTTTTTGATAGAGAGGAAGACGTTTTTGATAGAGAGAGCGAAGTCCCTCTTCTCCAAGTTTTGTTTGGGGTCTATTAGAATCGTTTTTAATGCGCTCAAAACAAGTCTCAAAAGGCACGTCGAGAAAAACAAGTTTATGCTTTTTTGCAAGCTCCCAAAACCCTGGGGCTTCAATAGTTCCACCTCCCAAAGCAATGATCTTAGGAACTGGTGTATTGAGCATTTCATTGAGCAATAAGCTTTCTTTGTGGCGAAAAACTTCCAGCCCATGTTTGTTGATCCACTCTCCTAATTCACTGGGAAGAAGACCGACAGAAAGGGCAACAGCTGTGTCGAGATCGAGGGCTTCATAACCTAAATGATTGCGCTGAAAAGCCTCGACAAAAGTCGTTTTCCCACAGCCCATAAATCCACAAACCAAAATATTCACTCTAACCTCTAAACCCATTGTACTTTTAAAATCATCTGAGTTAAATGGGAGCCATGAATATGACAACAAAAATTAACACGCAGATCGACGCTCAAGTCCCTATTAACAAGTACAGCCACGACATCATTGAAGAGTACGAACTCTCTAATGAGAAGACTCCCTGGCTTCAGGGAATCCTGGACGAACTTCACGAACAATTAGATAAAGAAGACGTTTACCCGGCCGGCTCACTGCATTTAAAATTAAAAATTTCTCGAAAAAAGAATCCTCTTATCGGGGATCATTTAGTGGTTAGGGCCGAAATTGATGCGAAATACCATCTACCTTGTGGCCTTACTTTAGTGCCTTTGCCACAGCATATGGACCACAAAGTTAACGCAGCCTTCCTTCACGATTCGCAGGAAAAACAGCCGGAATATGCTGAAAGTACCACAGTTTTCGCTGATGGCGAGGAAATGGAGCTGTATTTTTATCGCAAAGGGTTGGCCGACATTATGGAATTCATCCATGAACAGATTTTCCTGGAAGTTCCGGCCTTCCCAAGAAGCGAGAGAACAGAAGATCAGGCCTAAAAGGCATGGTTACGTCAAAAAAACTTGCCGAACGAGTCTTTTTGTCGTATTGATTTACCCTCATATTTAATTTAAGTTGAAGTTACAAATTTGTCGCGGAGTATAAAATGGCAGTTCCTAAGAAGAAAAATTCAGTTTCAAGAAAAGGTTTAAGAAGAGCTGGTCAACACCATAAACTATATAGAAAACACCCAATGGCTTGTTCTAACTGTGGAGCACACGTTATGCCACACACTGTTTGTGGAGCTTGTGGATTCTACAAAGGTAAAGTTGTCGTTTCTGTAAAAGCTAACGAAACTGAAGAAGCTGCTCAATAATCATTAAGCAAATTTTGTCTTAAATATAAAAGCCCTTATCATTCAACCGAATATAAGGGCCTTTTTTTTAGGGCAATCAAAAAACATGGACGTCCAAAATGAAATCCTATGAAGCAAAAATTCTAGGCACTGGGATGTACGCTCCCAAAAAAATCCTAACAAACAAAGACCTGGAATCAATCGTTGAAACGAGTGATGAATGGATCTACACAAGAACAGGTATCAGAGAAAGAAGAATCTGTTCAACCGAAGGTGGCGAGTGGCCAACAGACATGGCCTACAATGCAACTCAAGACGCACTTAAAGCGGCCGGGTTACAACCAAACGATATCGACTTCATTATCTTCGCTTCAGTTACTCCCGACGTAAAACTTCCAAACTCAGCCTGTATTCTTCAAGTAAAACTGGGAATCACCAACAACTGTACATGTCTCGACATCTCAGTTGCCTGCTCTGGGTTTGTTTACGGTGTAAACATGGCCAACTCATTCATCAAAACAGGACTTGCAAAAAATGTTCTGGTTGTTGGATCAGAAATGCTTTCTCGCGAAGTGAACTGGAAAGATAGAAACTCATGCATTCTTTTCGGAGATGGATGTGGTGTAGCGATCGTTGGTCGCGCAGAAGAAGGTTCTGAATCAAAAATCTTAGCCAGCATCCTGAACTCTGATGGAACTGGTGGAGAATTCTTCGATCAACCAATCGGAGGGGCTGTTGCACCTATTACTCCTGAGCATATTCTTGAAGGCTCTCACTTCATGCAAATGAAAGGCAAAGAGATGTTCAAAGTTGCCACGAGAACTCTTGCTGAAAACGGCAGAAAAGTTCTTGAGATGGCCGGCATGACAAAAGAAGATGTGAAATGGGTTGTTCCTCACCAGGCCAACATCAGAATCATCGAAACCACTGCGAATCTTCTTGATGTGAGCATGGATAAGATGATCGTTAACATCGATAAATACGGAAACACTTCTGCTGCAACTGTGCCTATCGCTTTCCACGAAGCGATCGCTGATGGACGCATTAAGCGCGGAGACATTGTTTTATTCGACGCCTTTGGAGCAGGATTAACTGCCGGCGCGACATTATTAAGATACTAAAACAAAGGCTAATGAATGGGGATTAAATCAGTCACACTACTTTTTCCAGGACAAGGTTCACAATACGTTGGAATGGGAAAAAACCTGGACCAGGCACTTTTTGAAAAAGGAAATGAGATTTTAGGGTACGACCTAAAAAAACTTATGCACGAAGGGCCAGAAGAAGAACTGAAACTTACTCACAACACTCAACCGGCAATTCTAAAACACTCAGTTGCACTTTATAACCAACTGGACACACTTCTAAAAAAATACAACGTAAAAGTAGACCGCGTTCTTGGCCACTCTGTGGGCGAGTACGCAGCTCTTGTTGTTGCGGGCGTTCTTTCTCCATACGATGCCATTCATGCTGTTCACCTTCGCGGGAAATACATGCAGGAAGCGGTGCCTGTCGGAAAAGGAAAGATGTTTGCTATTTTAAAAGTTCCAGCTGACGTTGTGACTGAAGCTTGTAGACAGGCTTCAAAACCTGGTTCAGAAGTTATGCCAGCAAACTTCAACGACCCTTCTCAGATCGTTATCTCAGGAGAAAGTGAAGCTTGTGCGCGCGCAGTTGCGTGGCTTGCTGAAAACTTCAAAGAAGCTCATAGAGCAATGGAGTTAAACGTATCGGCTCCATTCCACTCTTCTCTTATGAAGCCAGCTGCTGATCAGTTAAAAGCGGCCTTCGAAAAATTTAAATGGCATGAAAACAAAATTCCATACATCGCTAACATCGATGCAACGGAATATGCTGCTGGAACAAATCCAGAAACCATCATCAACAACCTATACCACCAGGCCTATGGTCCGGTGTTATGGACGCAATCAATTGAAAAACTTCCATCGGACACACTTTGTATTGAAGTTGGTCCAGGAAAAGTTCTCATGGGTCTAGTTCGCAAGATTAACAAAGACATTAAAGTGATCCCTCTGGATAGAGACGAAGCACTTGCTGAAATTGAGGAGCTATTAAAATGATCGCAACTTACAATGATTTAAAAGGTAAAACAGTTCTTATTACTGGTGCATCTCGTGGACTTGGAAGAAAAATGGCAGAAGCTCTTGCAACTCAAGGCGCTCACGTTGTTTTCAACTACAGAGGTGATGAAGCCGCTGCCATGAAGTTAAAAGAAGAACTTCAAGCTAAAGGCGCTTCAAATGTGACAGCTCTTCTTTTTGACGTAACTAACACTGCTCAAATGAAAGAAGCCGTAGAAAAATTTGTTGAAACGAACGGCCCCATTACAGGTCTAGTGAACAACGCTGGTATTTCTAAAGATCAAATCGTTCTTCGTATGAAAGAAGAAGACGTTGTTCAAACAATCAACACGAACTTAACATCAGCTATTATGCTGACTCAGATCCTTTCTAGAAGCTTCCTTAAAGCTGAGAATGTTTCAGTGGTAAACATCAGCTCAATCGTAGGTCTTATGGGGAACGCAAGCCAGATCGCCTACTCTGCTTCAAAGGCAGGATTGATCGGATTTACAAAGTCTTACGCTAAGGAACTTGCTTCGAGAAATGTTCGTTGTAACGCAATCTGTCCAGGATTTATTACAACAGATATGACTCACGCTCTAGACGAGAAAGTAAAGGACGCTTATTTAAACTCTATCCCATTAAAACGTATGGGAGAGGCCGATGAAGTAGCGAACTTAGTTTGCTTTTTACTAAGCAGTGCATCGTCATATATCACTGGAGAAACGATTAAAATTGACGGTGGATTATATATCTAATACAAATACTAATACTTATTTTTTTAGAAGATTAATTTCAGGAGTTATTGAATGAAAGACAAGGTTATTAAACTAATCAGCGACGCTACAAAAATTGATATCGCTAAAATCAATCTTGAAACAAGTTTCGTTGACGATCTAAACCTAGACTCACTAGATATCGTAGAACTAATGATGAAAATGGAAGACGAATTTGGTGTAGAAATTCCTGAGGAAGATGCTGAAGGACTAAAAACGGTAAAAGATATCGTTGCTTACCTAGAAAAGAAACAAGCTTAATCGCTTTCTTGATTTAAGGCCTCGAAAGAGGCCTTTGTAGTTTTTACGGGATAATTTTTCGAATTAAAATGTTTACGGAGGCCATATGACCGAAGGTAGAAAACTCAACAGAGTAGCCATCACAGGTATGGGAATGATCAATGGACTTGGTCACAATCTAAAAGACGTTTGGGCAAATGCACTTGAAGGAAAATCAGGTGTCTCTTTGGTTGAACAAATTAACACTGAATTACTTACGACAAAATTTGCAGGTGAAGTAAAGAACTTCGAACTTGCTGCAGACATATTAGACGCAAAAGAAGCTGCCAAATACGACCGCTTCATTCACTTTGCTATGCACTCGACTCACGAAGCTCTAGCTGATGCTGGTCTTCTTGAAAACCGTCCATACGACATGGACAGAATGGGTTGTATCCTGGGTGTTGGTATCGGTGGATTCCCTGAAATCGAAAATACGGCAAAGACTCTTTTTGAAAAAGGGCCAAGACGTGTTTCTCCTTTCTTTATTCCAGCGATCATCCCTAACATGCCATCAGGACTTGTAACTATTCGCTACAATCTTGGTGGATTAAACTTCGCTATCGCTTCAGCTTGTGCTTCAGCTGCTCACGCACTGACATCTGCTTGTTACGAAATCATGTTTGGAAGACAAGACATGATGGTTTCAGGTGGAGCTGAATCTGTTATCTGTAATCTTTCAATTGCCGGTTTCGGTAACATGAAAGCGCTTTCAAAAAGAAACGATGACCCGGCCACAGCTTCTCGTCCATACGATGCTGACCGCGACGGATTCGTGCTTGGTGAAGGTGCCGGTATTTTAATTTTAGAAAACTACGACAAAGCAGTTGCTCGTGGAGCAAAAATTTACGCTGAAATCGTGGGCCATGGTGCAACTTCGGATGCCCACCACATTACAGCTCCGCACCCTGAAGGTGATGGTGCTTACAGATCAATGAAAATGGCGATTGAAGACGCCGGCGTTGATTTAAAAGAAATTGGTTACGTAAACGCTCACGGGACATCGACTCCACTTGGAGACATCGGCGAACTAAGAGCGATCAAGAGAACATTCGGCGATCACGCTTACAACCTGAACGTGTCTTCGACAAAATCGATGACAGGACATTTACTTGGAGCTGCCGGCGGGATTGAAACAATCTTCTGTGCGATGGCACTTCACACAGGGATGATTCCTCCAACGATCAACGTTCATAACCTTGATCCGGAATGCGACCTGAACATCACGGCCAACAAAGCTGTAAAGAAAGACATTAAGTACGCCCTAAACAACTCGTTTGGTTTCGGTGGAACGAACTCTTCACTACTTCTTAAAAAGGTTTAATCATGTTTAATAAAAATGCGACTTCAGTAAAAACTATGGACCCGGAAATCTACGCGATCATCGAAAGAGAGCGCGTTCGTCAGGAAGATGGTCTTGAGCTGATCGCTTCTGAGAACTACACTTCACAAGCCGTTATGGAAGCTCAGGGCTCAATCCTGACTAACAAATACGCTGAAGGTCTTCCAAACAAGCGCTACTACGGTGGGTGCGAGTTTGTTGACCAGTCTGAAATCCTGGCGATCGAAAGAGTCAACAAGATCTTCGGGTCAAAGTTCGCTAACGTTCAGCCGCACTCTGGTTCTCAGGCAAACATGGGAGCTTACTTCGCAACGATCAATCCAGGCGATAAAGTCCTGGGGATGAACCTTGCAGAAGGTGGACACTTAACTCACGGGTCCCCTGTTAACTTCTCAGGAAAACTTTTTAACTTTGTTGCTTACGGACTGAACTACGAAACGGAAAGAATCGATTTCAACATCGTTCGCGAGCAAGCAAAAAAAGAACAACCAAAACTTATCGTGGCGGGAGCTTCTGCTTACCCTCGCGAAATCGACTTCAAAACGTTTAAAGAAATTGCTGATGAAGTTGGTGCAAAACTAATGGTTGATATGGCCCACATCGCAGGATTAGTAGCAGCAGGGTTACACAACTCTCCTGTTCCTCACGCTGACGTAACGACATCAACAACTCATAAAACTCTTCGCGGACCACGCGGAGGGATTATTTTAACAAACAACGAAGAACTGTTTAAAAAGCTTAACTCAAACATCTTCCCTGGTATTCAGGGTGGTCCACTTGAGCACGTGATTGCCGCTAAAGCAGTTGCTTTCCACGAAGCTCTTCAACCAGACTACGTGGCCTACCAAAAACAAGTGATCGCCAACGCTAAAGCGCTTGCAGCTGCTTTAACAAACAAAGGCATCGCTCTTGTTTCTGGTGGAACAGACAACCACCTTGTTCTGGTAAAAACAGACTCGGTTGGGCTTTCTGGTAAAGAAGCTGAACACGCTCTTGAGCTTGCAGGTATCACATGTAACAAAAACATGGTGCCTCAAGATAAGCGCTCTCCGTTTGTAACTTCAGGTGTGCGTTTAGGAACTCCAGCGATCACAACTCGCGGACTAACTGAATCTCACATGGAAACATTAGCTTCATGGATTAACGAAGCACTAAGAAACGCGACGAATGAAGAAGCGTTAAAGAAAATCAGAACTCAGGTCTTAGACCTTTGTAAATCATACCCGGTATATAAGTAAGTATGCATTGTCCAAGTTGTAACGCCCAAGACACGAGAGTTATCGATTCCAGAATGCTGGTAGAAGAAAACTCTGTTCGCCGTCGCCGTAAGTGCGATGCGTGTGAAACTCGTTTTACAACGTACGAGAACATTCAGATTCAGATGCCTCTTATCGTAAAGAAAGACGGACGTCGTGAAGCTTACAACCGTGAAAAAATCATGAAAGGGTTAAACAAGGCCTGTCAGAAGAGAAACGTCTCAACTGACCAGATCAACCAACTCTTAAACAGCGTAGAGAGATCTCTACTTGAAATCTCAAGAACAGAAGTGCGCGCCCGCGACTTAGGTGAAATTATCATGGACCGTCTAAAGGAACTTGATCGTGTGGCCTACGTTCGTTATGCCTCTTTCTACTGGGACTTCAAGGACATCGAAGAATTCGTCTACGGTCTAAAAAACAAACTACACTCAGTTAAATCTATCAGCGATAAAGGTGACAAACGTGACATCCAACACTAATACGACAAAAAGAACTATCGGCCGCGAGTACGCCTTTAAATTTATCTACAAGCACCTGCTTAATGACTTCTCTTCAGAAAAAAGCGAAATCATCAATGACAGCAAAGCGCTTAACGATGCCCTAAATCTTTTCGATGATTCATACCACGAAGAAGACTCTGAGCACCCGGATAACAAAATCGACATCCACACAAAGATGTTTGCGAAAGAACTTATCTTAGGATCTCTAAGACAAGAGCCGACAAACTCTAAACTGATCGAAAAATACCTGGCCAACAATAACCTTCAAAAAGTAGACCGCATGAATCTTGCTGTTCTTCTTTTAGGTTCATATGAAATCCTAAGCGACAAAGACACACCTGCAGGTGTTTTCATCAACGAGTACGTCAACATCGCTAAAAAATACTGCCCTAATGACTCTCACGGCTTCATTAACAGTGTTTTAGATAAGATCGCTAAGGATCACCGCTAATCATGTACAAAAGCGCAAGACCGGCCTTATCCATTCTCGATCAATTCACCCCAGAGGTGCTTGGGATCTTTTGGATAACCCGCGATGAGCTCTCACGCGACCTGATTGGCTTCGACGATTTCAATTACCTTTTTGATGGGCTGATTTCCCAATACCTTTATGGACAGGCGGTCAGCACGGATAAACACGCCCATATTTTTTTCACCCAAAATTTCAACGATAAGGTTTTCCTGGCCCACTTAAGGACAAAGGATTTAACCAAGTCACAAATCTCTGGTGATATCGATGAGCAGATCGCCCTCCTTCAAGGGAACAACTCTGCACGCAAGACAATTTTGATTTTTGATAAGACCGAACACGAATGGTTGCCTGAACTCAAAAAGCGCTATTCGCAGTTTGAGTTCAAGCAATTAGAAAATTAATTAAGGTTGAGCACAAATGTAAGTAACCCATGACTCGCAGTTTTCTGCTTTCAGGGATTTCTTAAAGACACCGTTTCCAGTTCCATCTTTATCCACGCCTTCCCAGTAAATATGAGTTTTAGAGAATCCTGCATCTTCCAGGATATCCATTAACTCGCGAGCGTCCCACATTCTCCAGTCGTATTGGAAAACTTTTTCATGCTTAACACCGTCAGCAGTTTTAAAGTGAATGTAATACATGCACTCTGCCGTTAGCGGGTTATAGCTACTGCAGTCCCAGTAGTATGTGTGGTTTTTGTGTTTTACTGACTCTTCAAGTTCCTGGCGGCTTTCAGTTCCACCGAACATATCAATTAAGAAGATCGAGTCTTTTTTCATGTGCTTTCTTACTGACGAGAAGTACGCCAGAAGATCTTTTCTTTTCTTGAAAAGGTAGTAAGAGAAGTTAAAAGCAACAACAACGTCCGTTTTGAAATCAAAAGTCTGCATAACGTTCGCGTTGATGTATTTCATACGCGATTGTTCATCTTCATCAAGTTCGCTGAAGTGGTTAACGAATCCGTAAGAGATTGGCTCCATATCCAGGTCGATACCGTAAGCTTTGTGTTTATCACCCTGCTCTACCCATTCGCAGGCAAGCATACCAGTTCCACAAAAGTCTTCACGAAGTGTAAGAGGTGCACGTCCATAAAGGGCCTTGTACTCTTTATTGATGAAGTCGATGTCAGCTTGCGGGTTTTGAACCGAGGCCAGGTACAGGCGGTACTTTTCGTCGCGTGAGAGCTTAGGCGTTTTTTTCGCTGCTACTTTCTTGGTTGTTCTCTGTTCATCTCTCGTGTTAGTTCTTTTAATCGCCATGGATTCTCGCCTTGATTCCTTAATAGTCTTTGTAAGACTTGACCTCTTGAAGGCCGGATTTATAAGTTGTGTTGATCGTGTTTTTTCTTCTAAAGCGCTCATCATTAGTGATGTAAACGGCGCGGGCAAGCTCGATAAAAGCGCTACCGAAATCTTTATCTCTTTCCAGGTCGCGGATATCGTCTTCAATCTTCCAAAGTTTCAGGTTCACATCGATCATTTGGTTTAAATGAAAGTCGATGTTTTCAAGCTTTAATGAAGCCAGCGTCTTTGAAAGAGTTTCCTCTTCTTTTTTAACGTGTTTTAACTTTTCAGCGTCAGTGATTTTTTCCAGCTTAATTTTTAAGATAGAAATCTTGTCGACCAATTCACCTAAAGAGACTTCACAATTTATATTCATAAACTTTACTCGATGCTCACGTACTCAATTTCGATGATTTCGTAAGACTTTGTCCCTGCGGGTACTTTGAGCAAAATTGTATCACCAACTTCTTTGCCAATCAAAGAACTTCCAAGGGGGGAGCGCCAACTAATCTGGTTTTTTTCGGTATTAATCTCATCGACACCGACAATGGAAACAGTCTTCTCTTCCCCGTCCTCTTCATCTGCGATGGTAACCGTCGCCCCAAACTGGACTTTCTCGCTTTTGACGCTAAGTGGATCTACCACCACGGCCAGCTCGATGCGCGAGCTTAAGAAGCGGACACGCTTGTCGATTTCACGCATACGCTTTTTGCCGTAGATGTAATCAGCATTCTCCGATCTATCGCCGTTTGAAGCGGCCCAGGCCACGGTTTTCGTCACTTCAGGGCGCTCGACTCGGGCCAGCTGATGAAGCTCGTCCTGCAGTCGTTTAAAGCCTTGTGGCGTAATATAGTTTTTTTCTTTATTCATGAATTTTCTTTAATAACCCTTCGCAAGCATCGAGCACTAAATCTAACACCAGGTCGAAGTCTTTTTTTGATCCATAGTACGGATCTGGGATTTCATTAAAGCGCTTTTTAAAATCTGCATTTAAAAAGTAATCAGTCATCATACAAAGCTTCGCTGCTAGTTGGTCATCACCAGCGATTTTTTTCGCATTAGAAAAGTTGCTTTTGTCCATGCAAACAATCAGGTCAAACTTTTCAAAATCTGATTTTAAAAGTGGTCGTGACTTGGAAGGAAGACGAATATTTCTTAATCCCGCCTGAGCAATCATGCGATGGTCAGGGTCATGTCCTTCATGAAAGCCGCTCGTTCCGGCGGAGTCAATCAAGAAGCCTGCTTCCAGTCCCTTTTGTTTAATTAAATGCACCATGGCCCCTTCCGCTGCAGGAGAGCGACAGATATTGCCAAGACAAACAAATAACACCTTTTTCATGCCATAAGCTTACTCTATTCCACAAATTATGCTAAGAATTTAATAGGAAACGAGGAGTAATTTATGGCAATCCGCAAAGTCATCCGCATGGGACATCCGACATTGAGAAAAATCGCTGAACAGGTGCCTGTGAGCGAGCTTAAAACTCCTGAGTTCAAACAACTCCTAGTCGATATGTACGAAACCATGAAACACGAAGGTGGTATTGGTATCGCTGCTCCTCAAATCGACGTTTCTAAACAAGTCACTCTTATTGAACTTCCAGAAAACAATTCACGTTACGGTGATCTTGAAGGAACTCCTCTGATGGTTATCATCAATCCAGTGATCAAAGACCTGACGACTGAACACCAGGGATTCTGGGAAGGATGTTTATCGGTTCCGGGACTGCGCGGTTTTGTCGAAAGACCAAAAAAAGTTCAAATCGATTACCTTAACGAGCACGGTGAACCAAAACAAATTATCGCTGAAGATTTCCTGGCCACAGTTTTCCAGCATGAGCTAGATCACCTATTCGGGAAACTCTACATCGACCGCATCACTGATACGACAAAGATCTCTTACAACGAAGAGTTCTCACAATTCGTAAATGCTCACCCAGACGATCAACTGGACGAGTAGTCTTGAAAAAGATTGCCCGTATTCACTCCCCTTACAAAGAGAAATTCTCCATCCCCCGCCAGCCGGGACTCACGTCGATTGAATCGACAATAGAACTTCTTTCTCCCTTTAATCGCACTGAAGCGCTGATGGGACTAGAGGGCTTTTCACATTTGTGGGTGATCTTTGAGTTTCATGAAGTGAAAGCGACTGATGAAAGTTCGCTCACTGTGCGTCCGCCAAGATTAGGTGGAAATACAAAACAAGGTGTCTTTGCCACGCGCTCGCCTTTTAGACCGAACAATATTGGATTGTCTCTGGTTAAGATTGAGAGAATTGAAGGGACGAAGATTGTTGTTTCTGGTGGAGATTTTTTGGATCAGACACCGGTTTATGATTTAAAGCCTTACTTAAAAGAGATTGAGTCGCTGCCAGAAGCCGTGTCTGGGTGGACGGATGAGATGGAAATAAAGAGGCTTTCGGTGGTGTTTAAATGTGAGTGTGATTCTGAACTAAAAGATAAAATTGTCGATATTCTCTCTCTTGATCCCCGCCCTCGCTTTCACGAGGACGGTTACAAAACATACGGCTCGAGACTTTTTGATGTCGATGTTCACTGGGAAGTTTTAGACAACACAGTGTTCGTTACAAAAATTCTTACTTAAGAGTACATCCCGAATCAGTCGCCCCTTGAAGGCTTAAACCTTTTCCGGCCATTGCCGATTCTTTTTTCTTTTCTTCAAGTTTCTTAAGCACGTCTTCTTTCGTATCACATGGAGCTTCAGCAGATTTTGCTGTCTCTAATTTTTTTGGTTGTTTTTTAGCGTCGGCCGCCTGAACACTTGGTGGAAGGATGGCGCTCTTTGCTTTGGTTTGAGCGAATGTTGATGTTGAAACTAGAACTAAAGCTAAAACTAAAAGAGATTTCATTCCCTACTCCTCACTATAATTGAACATCTTTAAGTTCATAATTAAACGATATAAACTTCTAGGCATCTTATCTAAAATCGAAACCACAACCTTCATTCTGAATGGGAAAACATAAAGCACTTTCTTTTTTTCAATCGCACGCTTAATCAGTCTCGCCGCCTTATCCGCACTCATCAGAAATGGCATCTTGTGATTGTTTTGTTTTGTTAACGGCGTATCAACAAACCCCGGTGCAATCGCCGTGACATTAATCCCTTTCGGCTTTAAGTCCAGCGCATACGATTCACACAGTTTTAAAACAGCCGCTTTTGAAGCACTGTAAGCACCTGCCCCCGGAAGCCCCATGAAGCCCGCCACTGATGCTGTCGCAATCAAGTGTCCCTTCTTTCTTGGCATCATGATTTCAAGAGCGATATCGAAGGTATTGAGAACACCTTTGACGTTGATGTCGATAATCTCATTGGCCACCGAGAATTGTGGTGTCTTTGATTTCGCACCTACCGATCTTCCAGCATTAGCGAAAACCATATCCAGCTCAACCGGAGCAAAGTCATGAATCGCTTTATAAAGATCTTCTCTATTTGTGACATCCACTTCGTAACAGACGAGCTGCTTATACTTATTTCTGATTTCAGCCGGGAACTTGCTTAGGTTGCGGGCACAAACGCCCACGCGATGACCTTCTTCAAGGTAGAGCTTGGCCAGGGCCAAACCAATTCCAGTTGTTCCACCAGTAATAAAAATATTCACAAAACTCCTAAGACCACTAAGCTGTTATTTTTGTACTAATAGTCTAGGACTTTTCCATTGGGGGGACAATCTTTAAGCATTGCGAAACGCATTTTTTTTAAGAAATCCTCAAAGTTTTATCTTGACGAAAAACCTTCGATTCCTTATATTTTAGCTTCTTTAAGATTGCTGGGGGCGTAGTTAAGTTGGTTATAACGTCTGCCTGTCACGCAGAAGGCCGAGGGTTCGAGTCCCTTCGCTCCCGCCATTTTAAAAGACATACAAAATTCAGAACTATTAGGATTAGCCCCGCAGAAATGTGGGGCTTTTTCGTTTTGGTCCACACTCTTTATCCAGTCTTAATTAAATAAAAAATCCAGCGAAAATGAGTTAGGAAGAATGTCTTTTGATTTTTCATCAAACCAGACACCTTTAACTAATTCTCCACCTTCACGTCCGCGATAAATGAGTCCTTTGGCCTTATGGTTTTGAGAAAAACCATCAACCCATTTTGAAAATAACTCAGGATCAAAAAACACTGTTTTTCTTCCAGCCCCACTTTCGGCCCATGAAACTGCAGTTCCTTTCAAAAGGTTCCATGCACCGATTTCCGGATTTTGTTTTTCTGTTTCGAGCATAGATAACGGAATTTCAACTGTTCTTAAAAACTCTGAGCCAAATTCTCCTGGCTTAATTTTATCAATCATTGGAATAATATTTAATCGTTGTAAAAAACTAATCGCAAAAGATGAACAAATAGATCCTTCACCTTTATGTGGATTTGCATCCAGTCCACCGTAACGTTGATCAAGTCCACAGGCCTTGAATTCGGATAAATATTTTAAAAGCTCTTCGCATGAGCCAGGCCTTAAATTAATTCCCATGTAGTGTAGGTTACCAACTTTCTTTCTTCGGATATCGATTTCTTCCTGAAGCTCTTGGCTTGTATTAAAATAACCTTTGGCCGCAGTGGTGAAATGTGAAAAGCTTTTTCCTTTAATCATAAGGCCACTAACGACCTCAGTACTTGGAGACGACATTCCTGTTAAGATTGAAGGATACCCGGCACAAGATAATTGTACGAACATGTGGCCGACGGAATGCGATTTAATCAACACTCGTTTTTTTATCGGATTGAAATTATGATCAAAATCATCGTCTTCATAGCTTTCTGAAAGCAATGAGTTTTTAACAATAGTATCGAATAGATTTTTAGGCGTTGACCAGTCAATTGGAGTCGGAGGATTAACGGAATAAATAATCAGCTGATTTTGTTCCAGAGCATCTTTCGACAAAATCACGCCATTGAGATCTTTTTTCTTAAGAGATTGCGGTGTATTGCAAATAGGCTCAAATGCATGTGCCCAAGTTGAAAAAACGATGAGTAAAAGAAGATACCTTTTCATAGGGAAATTATAACAATTGATGATTTCAGGAAGGGGCGATATGAAGAATTTCCAAGGGGGTGCTATTATTTTAGTCAGCCTCAAGTTATTAAAATTACTCAAGTCGCATGATTCTCTGACCTGACTTTATTATTTCTTCTTATCAAACATAACCCCAACCTGCGACCCACCCGAGCTGATATTAACTTTCAAACTCGTATTCGTCGCACGCGATAAAAATCCCCCAACTTCAAAATGATTAAACTTTCCATTGCTCCAATCATATTGAACGAAGACTCCTAAATCAGAGATCGCTTTTCTTGGCTTGGTTAAAAATCCATCAATATCTATCGTATTGAGATTCACTCTTTTTTGGATAACCCACTCATTCATTTTTTTTGCAGGGACTTTTTTAATCGTCTTCACCATCTCATCGTCCATGAAAACGTGCTCACCGCCAAAACCATCGACGAATTTAATAACGTAGTCAGAAGGATTAACCAGTGCTCCTTCTTTTCCTTCTGCGAGCATATGCGCAGGGAGAATCGAATTTTGTAAGCGACTTGATGAACCAAGATATTTTCTTCTGATATGTGGATCAGCTAAAATCGCCAGGATGCTCTTAGAAGCAAAAAGCCCTGTGACGAATGGACCGTAGTGAGGAACTTTTTCGCGCACTAGTTTTGAGTAAAGGTTTTTTGAATCGATATAGTCTTGAATCGTTAAAGCAAAGCTCACCATATAGCTTTCAGGATACCAGTTGTTTCCAACTTTGATCTTGCCGTCTTTGATCTGAATTTTTTCTTCAGTTAAAAAGGGATAGTCGTTTACATCGACATCCAGGCCATAGGAAGCTGGGGTCACTAAACGCAGGTCATACTTCTTCTCTTTTGCTCTTCTTAAAAGTAGCTCTTCATCCCAGTTGTAGCAATCTGTCTGAAAACGCGCCAGAGAGTTCCCTAGCCTCTTCATGTTTTTAATTTCAGCACTCGAAGTATCCAGTGAGAAGTATTTTTTCCTAAGCTCAGGCATTAAAGAATAAAGCGTGTCGTGGATAAAAGGCATTCTCGCTAGGCCATCAAAACCGATCTCGTTGATCTCTAAAAGCTTAGGAGGATTATTCACCTCTGGTTTTCCAACAATCGCCATATCAAAGCGTAAACTTCCAACCAAACGATCAGGTCTGTGCTTAATGACTTTTAATTCTTTTAAAAGAAAATCACGAACCGGGCCGTGAGGAAAAATCGCATTCACTTCACTTTCAGGAAGTGTGATAAGTTTTAAAATAAGCTCTGTGATATCTTTTGCTGTTTTATTAATAACTGGAAGATAAGAACCAGGAAGAACGCGTGGATAAATTGAGCAGTCCTGCTCTAAAATGTCAGAGAGACCCGAATCATGAAAAGCATTCCACAAGCTGGTCTTGTGATTATAAACTTCAATCTTTGATTTCTTAAAGTTCTGAATGTGTTTTGGTGCTTGTTCGTGAAAGTGGTGATCGAAATTGAGTGCGCGCTTCTTCAAGAGAAAGTCCTCCGGCAAGTTGATCTTTTTAATCAAGAAAAGATCTGACGTTTCCTCTATTTTATCTCGCTGGTACAATATTCGAAATACAACTTTAAAAAGGGACTTATATGCCTGTAGATCTAAACCATGACAGAATTTTTCTTAGACAGAGAAGAGAAATTGCAGAACTCTTTGGGGTTGAAACCAGAAATAAGTACGAGATTCTCACTATGGAAGGCACACCTTTGGGGTTTGTGGCCGAAGAAGGAAAAGGTATTGGGGCTTTTTTTGGCAGGGCCTTTCTCGGGCACTGGAGAACTTTCACCATTAATATTTTTGATACCAACCGCTCCCTTGCCTACAAGGCACTTCATCCTTTCCGTTTTCTTTTTCAAAGATTAGAAATCAGTAAAGCAACAGGACAAAGAATTGGAGCGCTCGAGCAAAGGTTTGGGGTTATTACAAAACGCTTTGACCTGGAAGATGCCCATGGAAACGTGATTATGAAAATGGCAGCTTCATTTTGGAAGCCGTGGACGTTCCCTATTTATAAAAATGGTGAAGAAGTTGCTCTTATTCTCAAAAAATGGTCCGGGACATTTTCAGAAATCTTCACAGACAGAGATAATTTTACGATTGAATTTAAAGATAAAAGACTGACAGCAACTGAAAGAGAATTGATCTTAGCTTCGGCGATGTTTGTTGATTTAAATTATTTTGAAAGAAAGGCCGGAACGAATTCATAAAAAAGGCCGGTTAAAAACCGGCCCTTTCTTACATAGAATTATTGGATTTTACCAGTAACCTGGAAGTGAAGACCAATAGTTGATTCTTCAGCTGAACATTGAACGTCAGCATCTGAAGCTGGAACGTAGATCGCTGCACGGCCGTGAAGGTATTTGTACTTGTTGTCAGCCAGAGCTGAATCAAGAAACTTCTTTCCTTCTAAACATGAAGATTCATTGTTAGCAGAGTATGCTTTTGAATCAACTAGCTTTACAGTCCAAGCTGCGTTGTCAGCGAATAAAAGTGCGCTATAGTTACAAGTTACACCGTTTTCAACAAATGTAGCTCTTACAAGAAGGTTATCAAGGCTGTAGTCAGTTGTAGCTTTTCCGAATACAACATTTCTTTCAGCGAAATCAGCTGGAACACCTGCAGTTTGAGTGTTTCCGTCAGCACATACGAATGCTGTGAATTTAGCGGCCCAACGCTCACCTGGAAGAGTTAGATCTCCCTCGTTCGCGAAAGCTGAAGTAAGTGATAGAGCAAGCATGCTCGCAAGAATAACCTTTTTCATTAAGTCCTCCATAATAGATATTTTCAGGTAGATGTTTTGTATGCCCTACCATTTGTTTGGTCAAGCAAACAAATGAATTAATTATTAAACTTTCATTAAAAATTAGATACTTAGGCTACGATAAAGAAATTACAATGACCTTTCACAGCAAGGCCATTTCTTATATACCTTCCTAGAATCTTGGGGGGATCTTTATGAAACAATTAATCGTTTTATTTCTCGCTATCTTCGTGTCCAACTCTTATGCAAGTGAATCACTTACTCCAAAAAATTCTCGCGAAGTCTGGTTGTCTTTTAACGGGACTAACTACTGCAAGCCTGGTTTTTGTGCTGAGGCCATTCCCTATCGTGCCTTAAGAGAGGCACTAAATTTTTATCGCGACAATCAAGATGTTATCGACAATACAAGCTATGTAGGAATCATCGACTTCACGATGCAATCAACACTGAAAAGATTTTTTATTCTCAACCTTAAAACGGGTGCGGTTGAATCAATGCTCGTGACTCACGGGAAAAAATCTGAAACTGAATTGGGATTCGCTGGTCAATTTTCAAATACAATCAATAGTGAAATGAGTTCATTAGGTTTTTACCTGACAGATAACAATTCTTACATCGGTAAGCACGGTGTCTCTCTTAGATTAGATGGATTATCTGAAACTAACAGCAATGCACGTGCAAGAAACATCGTTCTACACGGAGCAGATTATGCAACTCAATGGTTTGCAGATCAAAAAGGAAGACTTGGTCTAAGCCAGGGATGCCCTGCTGTTGCTCCAAATAAGATTGAAGGCGTTATCAAAAAATTAAAAGGTAGAGGACTACTTTACATTCATAAGAATAAAACGATTTAATGGATAAATGTTAAAGAAATCTCTTATCGCTTTAGTTATTCTCGGTTTTCTCTCTCCTGTGATCGTCGTCTTCATCCTTTATAGGTTTGCTATGTCGACGGGGCTTCCGGGAAGAAGAGGTGGACCGCAAGATGCATTCAGGCACACATATTCAACTGCGCTCACAGCTCGCTACCTTTCACCAAAGGTTGTCGAGCTGGTGACGCGTTTTTGTGAAACAGACCCCACATCACATTTTGATCAAATGGACATTCACAACAACCGCATTGGGACAAATATAGGATTAGGATCGGGTGACCTCTACCCGACTGTCATGAAAAAAATTAAAGAGGGAAAAATCAATTCCACCGATCCAGATGTCATCACCTGGATGCCGGAAAATGAATGGGACAACGGTTTTTAAAACCAGAAACTCGCTTTGCCCAAGGCCTGCATGACACTATGTTTTCCATCGGGAAGAATAAACTTATCTCCTGCCTGATAAAAATAATCTTGAGCATCCCCTTCATGTGTCAGCCACAATTCTCCACTGATAACATGAACTTCTTTGGAGCGCTTTAGACTAAAGACTTGATTTTCTTCTAATGTAATCTTCTTGATGTCTGATAAATGAATTTGGTTGTTCATAAGTGCCTCCAAAGACATTATCGTCTTTTTTCGCCAACCGATACAGATTCAGAATTTGAGATTTGTAACCATAACAGTTATAATAGTGGAAAACTGTTATGGTCACTTTGTACTCGAACTGTATGTAGATTTTTTAGTCACTCATGGGAAAATCAGTATATGGAAACACTAGACACATCTTCCGATAAAAATCATTTGTATATCCAAATCGCCGAGAGGATTAAGTCCTGGATCAATGAAGGAACTTATCTTCCTGGTACAAAAATTCCGTCGATGAGACAGCTCTCGACGAAACTCGATGTGAGTGTCTCGACAGTTATTCAGTCCTATCAACTCTTAGAGAGATTGGGCTTTATCGAAGCAAGACCGCAGTCAGGTTACTACGTAAAGATTCGTCCACTCTTACAAGAAGCTGGGATCGTCACTAAGCCTGCATCTGCTCCTCGTTTTGTTCAAACAAATAACACTTTCCTCGACGTTATTCATGCCTGTGGTGATAAGTCCCTTGCGCCTTTAGGTGCAGCAGTTATGCATCAGGATTTACTTCCGACTGAAAGTTTACAACGTTCGCTTATTAAAATTTCCCGCGAGCGCGCTGCTGATTGTATCAACTACGAAATCGGTGCCGGCAACTGGCAGCTTCGTCAGGAACTGGCCAAACGAAGTATTGAAATGGGTTGTGACATAAGCCCTGAATCAATCAACGTGACAACCGGTTGTATGGAAGCAATCAATCTCGCACTCAAGGCCGTTACAAAACCTGGAGACATTGTCGCCGTTGAGAGTCCTACTTATCACGGGCACATCAATGCACTCGAAAACCTTGGTTTAAAAGCTCTAGAGATTGCCACTTCCTCTCAATCGGGAATGGATCTCGATGCTTTAGAAGAAAAGATTTCTAAATTTGATGTGAAAGCAGTTTTAGTCACTCCTTCTTTTTCAAACCCGCTAGGAAGCTTGATGAGTGATGAAAGCAAACAGAAGATGGTTTCACTTTGTTCAAAATACAATGTGCACATTGTTGAAGATGATATTTACGGAGAGCTTCAGTTTGAAGGCAACAGACCTCTGGCCTTAAAATCTTTTGATAAAAAAGATATCGTCATATACTGCTCTTCTTTTTCTAAAACGCTTGCCCCGGGCTACCGCATTGGTTGGGTCATCCCACCAGCGAAACTTTTTGATAAGATTGAGATCATGAAATTCTCCAATACGGTCTCTCCCAACTCAGCGGCGCAGATCGCACTTGCCGATCATTTAAAAAATAATAACTATGACAGGCATTTAAGAAAGCTTCGCCAGACGCTTTCGCAAAACATGCACCTCTTCTCCCATAAAATTATTGAATGCTTTCCGGAAGGAACAAAAATCACTACGCCAAGTGGCGGCTGTTTAATTTGGGTGGAATTCCCCAAAGGCATTAACGCTCTGGAACTCCACGAGAAGGCCTTAAAACACAAAATAAGCCTTATCCCCGGCCCACTCTTCTCGGTAACCGGAAAGTATGAAAACTGCATCAGAATCAATACTGGAACCCTTTGGAACAGCAATATTGAAGCAGCTCTAGAAAAAATTGGAAAGCTGGCGCACTCCCTTGCTAAAAAATAATTGTCAGGATTCTGTTAGCGGCACAATCTCCATTGCTATCCTCTCTGTATTTTGTTATTTAGCGGCAAACAAACTACAGGGAGATTTTCATGAAACTATTTTTCGTTGTATCCGCTCTTGTGACAGTATGCTCGGCCACTGCTTCTTTCGCCGGTGAAAAAATCAACTGTAAGTCTCTTAATCAACCAAACAACCGCCTGCAAATTGTTTTAACTAAAGAATCAACAATTGCTGGCGCTTCACTTTACAATGAAAACCAGACAGCAGAAGAAACATTTTCTGCAACATGGGCAGTCGGATCAATCAATCCAATGGCAGGCATTCAAGTGATTCTTCAAAACCAACAGGTTCTTGATATTGAGTACGCTGTGTTCGAAGAAAACCATGACGGTCTCGTGACAGTAAATGGGACTGAAGACTATAGCTGTCTTTAATCTGATAAAACAAAAAAAAGGCCGCAATCTTTTTGCGGCCTATAACTTCCTAAACAACATCAAATAGAACATTTTAAAATCGCCAATCAAACTCCAAACAGGATGCTTAAAAGTCGCCGGACGGTTTTTCTCCACAACAAAATGCCCTATCCAAGCAAAGGCATAACCACATAATGGGACAATCCAGATATATTTCCACTTCCCGAAAACAATTATCCAGATAAGTAAAAGATGAACAAGCAAGGTTCCACAGAAATGTAGTCTGCGATTTATAGCATTTGAATGTTCGCTTAAATAGAAGGGCCAGAATTCTTTAAAACTTTTCATCTGCAAAGTTTAGTGAAAATTAGCTATTTTGGACAGGCCAAGAGCATCAAAGTAAGGCAAATTTATATGATGAGGTTTTTATGAAAAAGAAATCACCAGTTGTCTTAAAGAATTTTCATCGCTCTCAAGTCGGCCGCGCCCAGCGTTTTATCAGGTCCCACTTCACTGAGGAGTTAACACTCAAGAAAATTGCTCAGGAAGCAGGCTCTTCCGCCTTTCACTTTGGCAGAATCTTTATGTCCTATACCGGAGAAACAACTTTTTCTTACCTTCGCCGTATCCGCATGAGTAATGCCCTTCGCATGCTCCAGGAAGACAATGAATGCCCGGTGACTGAAATTGCGATGAGTGTTGGCTATGAAACGCCTTCGGCCTTTAATAAAGCTTTTAAGCAACAATTTCATTTGAGTCCAAGTGATTTTCGCAACCAAGGAAAAGAAGAGCAAAACAAATTGATCTATTCTCTAAGCATCAGTCAAACAAACGAGGAGATGCTTATGAATTTAAACTTAACCGAAAGACCAGAAATCATCACCAGAGAAGCGACTCATTTCTTGTATGTGAAAAAAGCAGGGATCTTTTCTGAAGTGGCCATGCCGGCCTGGTATGCCATGTTCCCGCTTATCGAAGGCGTGCAGAAAACAGACATCAAAGAATTCCTTGGGACGAGTGTCATGGATATGAAAACCCAGGATGAATCTTCTATGTTTTACAGTGCGGGAGTTGCCCTTGTCGCAAAACCTAAAACTGTGCCAAAGGGATTGGAGTACACAAAAATTGCAGAAGGAAAGTATGCTCGTTTTATCCTGACTGGACCTTATCCAGGAGTGTGGCCGGCATTTGAAAAAATTTTTCGCATTTTAACTGAAAAGAAAATCAAACTTCGCGATGGTGCTTGTATTGAAAATTACTTAAACGATCCGAATGTGACACCAGAACATGAGTTGATTACTGAGTTATTAGTTCCTGTTGAATAAAAAATCATTCGATAAAAGCTAGGCCATGCTTAGCTTTTATCGTCTTTAAAACTACCCTTAAAAGGCCCACAATAAATGTCAGTTCATGGAGGTTCTATGACCATGAGAATTGTGTTTTGGACTATAATGATAGGGTTTATGTCAGGTGCAGTGATAAAAGTCTGTATGCCTAAAATCCCTCACGGAAGTGTCTTTACCACCATGACCATAGGCCTTATCGGGTCAGTTTTCTTTGGCTGGCTTGGCTCCCGCTTTGGCCTTTACGAATATGGTGACATGGAAGGCCTGATCGCCTCCTTTATCGGTGCCGTCTCCCTTCTTTATATTTTCTACTCTTACGTCGCGGCCTTTGGATTAAAGCACATGAAAAAGCGTCCAAAGTTTCGACACCCATAGGACTTTTTACAGGCCTTCCCCCGCGCAGTCCTGACTTCTGCTATCCTCAAGGGCATAACATTTAAACTTGTGAGAACGGTATGAAGAAGACACTTCTAGTGATGGGACTTTTAGCTCTAACGACAACTAGCACTTTTGCTTCAGTAGTAAAAAGCCATGACTCAAAAAGAGGATGTACACTTTATCGCGTGATTCACTCTGACTCAAAAAAACAAATCCAAAAAAATGAAACTGTTTTCTTAAATAAAGAAGTTTACGGGATTATGTTTGAAAACCTGGCGATTGATTTCGATAATCGTGAAGCTCAGGTTGATGTGGTAATGAATGTTGTACTGGGATTAAACCGCAACATTGCTGAAACAAAATCAATTATCACTGCTGATAACTCTCAATTTACAGCATTGATCAACCAAGTTAACCGCAAGATCAGTTTACTTGAGAGCGTTTGTTTAAACGCCAACAATGAAATTGTATACGCTAAAGCTTTGGAAAATAATTAGAATTTTTTAAGCAGGTTGCTTCTTCTTAAAAAGAGCTTAACCTTGCCATCTTCATCCTCGTCAATGAAGTCCCCAAAGACGTCTTCAAGAATGTCTTCCAAAGTGATAATCCCCAACGGATTTTCCAGGCTTCCTACAATCATGAAGTGGGCCTTCTTCTTTTGCATCGTTCTTAGGGCGTGAAGAACTTTTGTATCCGGTGAAAGTGATTGAATCGGTCTGACAAAACTTAGCCAGTTGTCGCCTACTCCACTTTGTGAAAGGTTAACGAATTCTTTTGAATGAAGATAACCATAAACTTCGTTGGCATCAACGACAGGAATTCTGGTTCTTCTCGTGCCCAAAATCAGCATTGATACTTCTTCAGGTGTGGCCACAGAGCTGATCTTATCTACTTTATCCCAAGGAACCATAACACTCTCAACCTGTTTAGCATCCAGGTCTAGCAGGTTGTGGAAATATTCCTGGTATTCTTTTCTAAGTCCTTTTAATGAAATCTCATCGCTTGCGGCCTCTTCAGGCGTGCTTGGTTTTGATTTCATGATCAAACGTAGAATGAAATCAGTTGCCTTCTCCATTGGGCTAACTAAAGGTCCCAGGATTTTTTCAGCGACTCGTAGAGCTGGTGCCAGAGCAAGAATGATGGGCATTGAAAATTTAATTGCCAGAGATTTTGGAACTAACTCTCCGATAACAACCGAAAGAATTGTCAGTGGTGCAACGATCACAACAATGGAAAGTGTTTCAGCAAAATGTTCGCTTAAGGCAAAAGTGCGCATAAAGAAAGGAGAAAGCGACTCTTCGGCACCGGCACCGGAAACCGCTCCAGAGATAGCACCTACTAAAGTAATACCAATTTGAACAACTGAAAGAATCCTTTCAGGCGATTTCGCCATCTCTTCAATCCACGCTGCTGTTTTGTCTCCAGCAAGCACGCGCTTTCTTAAAACCTTATCGTCAATGGTGACGAAGGCCATCTCTGCACAGGATAAAATAGCGTTTAATAAAAGACAGGCACAAACAATGACAATAGTGATCATTTTTTTCTCAAAAAGACGGGAAATTCACACTTATTTTAGAGTTTTCGCTGTAAAATGACCAATAATTATTTTCCCTAACTGCGTTAGAGTTGGTAGGATTTCTCCATGAACGCCAAAATCCTTATCCAAGATATTGATCAGTCTCGTTGTGTTGCCAGTGAGTTTAAAAGACTTGCTGAAGAGTACTGCGATCTCATTAAAAGTTTTGGTTATAAAGCGAAACCTTACCGCAATTCTGGCGTACTCAAGTTTGAAAGCTGTAAGATTGAACAAAGAACCCGCGCTATTGCCTACCTTGATGCTAACATTGAACTACTAAAAGAATGTGTGGCCCAGGGAGATAACCCTCGCAACTCTGCTCAGATGTTGTGGAGGATTCTAAAAAAGATCAAAGCGGTTCCTGAAAATGATATCTTCGATAAAATTGCCCAAGGGGACGTTGTTGAAGTTTACCTGGATGACCACATCCAGATTTACAGAAACCTGGAATTTTTTAACTATACTTCATTTACTATCGATGAACTACTTTGTGGGACATGGTACAAGCTTTATAAGAGGGATTTTCTTCCCACTTTAAAAATGATGAAAATGGCCTTTAAATTATTAACTAAAAGATTAAATAAAACTACGCCCTGGAATGTTCCTGAGCACATATTTGACGAAATCGGCAGCGAAGAGAATTTAAGACACAGTATTCTTTTAAAATACCTTTCGCCCCTGACGAACCAAGGAAAGATGGTTGGAGCAATCTGCATCAGCCATGCAAAACTAGTTCAGAAATAAAATTAAAAGAAAACTTTCACTTAAATCGAGGAATGATTATGGCAAAAAAAGTTAGAACGACAAAAACAAAACGCGACCCAAAGAGAATCAGGGAAAATCTTGGAACTTTCCTAAAGGATAAACGCCTCAAGAAAGGCTACTCACAAGCAGATTTTGCGACAAAACTTGGCTACGCTAGCCCACAGTTTGTTTCAGACTGGGAAAGAGGTGTCTCGAGCCCTCCAATGAAAAAACTCCCAGAAATTGCCAGCGAACTTAATGTTAAAATTGATGTTTTATTTGAACTTCTTGTCGACCTGGCCACCAACCAGTTGAGAGAAAACCTGAACGAAGAATTTAAAAAAATCAGCTAAAATAAAAAAGGGCCCAATTCTGGGCCCTTTTTCTTTCACTTTGAGTTATTTAGACGATAGAACCGCCACAACTCTTCTGTTTGTTTGTCTTCCTTCTGGTGTGCTGTTATCAGCAATTGGATTTTCTGGTCCAAATCCTTTCGCTGTTAAGCGCTTCTTATCAATTCCACGCTTAATCAGAGCATTCATTACCGACTTAGCTCTCGCTGCTGAAAGTGCTACGTTCTTAGCTTTAGACCCAGTATTATCTGTGTATCCTTCGATCTGAACGTTTACTTCAGAGTATTTCTTTAAAAACTCTGCCACCTCATCTAAGTGAGAGTCGTACTGCGAAGAAATCATCGATTTCCCACTGTCGAACTCTACGTTAATTGTCATTGTTGCTTTTTCATCTACCGCACATCCGATAGCGTTTACTTTCGCGCCTACTGGAGTACCTGGACATTTATCTTCCGGATCTTTTACTCCGTCATCATCAGAATCAAGATTGCTTTCATCAACGAATCCAGATTTAACCGGCTCTTCTTTTTTCATCATTTGTTTTGCTGGAGCTTCTTCTTTGTAAGCTTTTGTACTGTCTCCACCAAAGTACCAAGTCAGTGCTAATTGTGGAGTCACAATATGTGCTCTTGTTGTTGGCATATCACCCATAAGTTTTGAAACATATTGATAGTCTGCTAAAACACCTAGAGAGAACCACTGAGTAACACCGTACTCAACTCCAAGACGGAAAAGACCGCTTAGCTTTGCACTTTTTGGAGTGAAGTTTTTAAGTCTTGTCACACCAAGACCAGCTCCAACGATTGGAGAAAAATCACTAGCACCAGAAAGTCTCCAGACTCCTAATGCATTGAAGTTATCAAGACGGATTTTTGTATCTTCAAATTCAGAACGAGTGACAGCAAGTTCCAGGTTCCAAGACTCATTGAAGTGGTAGCGTCCATGAACGCCATAACCAAAATCAGCATCAGCTGTTGAGTTAAACGGGTTTCCAAAAACTGGAATCGAATAGCCGCCGCTGATACCTAAACCAAATTTTTTAGATAAGTCGTAAGCTTCTGCACTTTGAATAAAGGCCACGGCCAATAATAGTGCGGTTAATTTTTTTAACATCATGATCCTCCTTAAGATGAAAAAATCCTGCACAAATTGGTAACTCATTACAAAGCATGAGTCCATTGATTTTAAATAAAAATCAATTAGATCAATTGTGACTACGCGTGCCTTTGAAATTTGCATTGACTGTTATCACACTCCACGTTATTCTCAAGCTCGTTAGGGAGTAGTTTTTCTGATTGATGAAATCAGGATTATCGATCGACATACTGGGTACAACCCCCGGTCGATAAGGGAAGCCGCAAGGCTTTTTTAACGAGACTGACATGAACGAATTAACTTCGTCGTGTCGTCTTATATAAGCTCCAATCAACAAGCTTCATAGGCCTCACGACTACAAATAGCTGAGGATCTTTCATGGACATTATTTTTAACTCTTTCATCTTCGTTGCCTTAACTGAAATGGGTGACAAGACTCAACTTCTCGCATTCGTTCTTGCCAGTCGTTTTAGAAAACCATGGACCATCTTCTTTGGTATTTTCATCGCGACAATTCTCAATCACCTCTTGGCCGCATGGGCCGGACGATTTGTCTCAGATCTTATCCCTTACGTTTACTTAAAGTGGGTTCTTGCTCTTACATTTATCGCTTTTGCGATTTGGGTAATGATCCCCGATAAAGATGAAGGGCTGAATGAAAAAAGAAAATGGGGAGCTTTCCTTACAACAGTGGTGACCTTCTTTCTTGCTGAGATGGGAGATAAGACTCAGTTAGCAACAGTGGCCCTTGCAGCAAAATACAACGACCTAGGATTAGTGACCGTCGGTTCCACTTTAGGGATGATGGTAACTTCTGGACTGGCCGTTTTTTTCGGTGATAAGATGACCAAAAAAATCCCGATGAAATGGGTTCACGCACTAGCAGCGGTCTTCTATGTGATCTTTGCTATTGCCATCATCGTCAAAGGATAAAATGGAAAAGCTTCATTACAATACTATGCCCTCGCCTATTGGAAAAATCACTCTCGTAGCTAGTGAGGACGCCCTCGTTGCTCTTTATGTAAAAGATGAAGAGAAACCTAAAATGGTTGGAGCGGTAAAAAATGAAGACAACAAAGTTATCCAAAAAACAATTAAGCAATTAAATGAATACTTCGCGGGCAAGAGGAAGACATTTGATCTTCCTCTTAGTCCTGAAGGAACTGAATTCCAAAACCGCGCCTGGAATGCACTATGTGAAATCCCTTATGGGCAAGTGTGGAGTTATGGAAAGCAGGCCCAGCACTTAAAAGCTCCCAACGCTCAAAGAGCTGTCGGTGGCGCCAATGGGAAAAATCCCATTCCTGTTATCATTCCTTGTCATCGCGTGATTGGTTCGAGCGGAAAGCTCACTGGTTTTGCTGGTGGTATGGAAATGAAAATCTTCCTCTTAAAACTAGAAGGCCATGAGGTTGATACTCATGGCCTTAAGTTAAGTAAGCAGTTAAGCTTCGAATCATTATAAAACTTTATCAAAAATAGTGATGATCCATTTCTTCCAGAAGACGATCTTTTGTTCTTCTGTCAGCTGGCGAGAGATTTTCATATACTCTTTGTATAGTTGGCCCATCTCTGTTGTGAACTTTCTGTCGTTGACCACTACACCGTTTTCCAGATCGTGGTAGAAACTTCTCTTGTTTAAGTTAACTGAGCTGATAAAAGAAACTTCATCATCAACCATTAGAAGTTTTGAGTGAAGAATAACTTTTGGTTCAGTGTACTCGAATACTTTTACTTTCTTTAAGAACTTGTTCACCCCGTCCTTGTTTACAGCACCAAGGATGAAATCCGCAGTGTCCCCTTCCAGGTCAAGGCGAGTGATAATGGTAATATCGACTCCTCTATCAACTGCTCTTTGAAGAGCATCATGGATTTCTTTTACTGGTCTGAAATAAGGCGAACTAATAAGGATTTTCTTTTTCGCTGAATCCACCATGCGCGCATAGAACAGGTTCAGGTTTGGTTCGTCCTTAAATGGAATCGAGATATAATGTCTCAGGCTCTCTTCTTCTGATTCAGCAGCTGCTTCTTTTTGAACAGCTACGCTTGAGAGCTTCATTACCAGGTTATCTTTATTGATGTGGTAGAAGTTCATATAGTGACGGACAACACTTTCAACAAAGTTTTGTCCTTTGATGACCATTTCAAAATCTCTCCAGTAGGCCCACGATTCATCCCCTGAAACATAATTTACGATTTCCGGAAATTTTGAAACATCTACTGGTGTCTTAAAAACGAAACCGTCGTGAACGTTGCGTCCACCAACGATAACGAAAGAGTTTTCTGGAGTTTCTTTTGAATAAGCTGCAAACATTTTTACGTGGTTTGTACGGTGGAATTCAGAAATCCACGCCCCACCTTTTTGAGAGTTATCAAACTGGTACTTCACCACTTTCATGTTTGGGTGCTCTGCCATGAGTTTTTCATACATCGCTTCGTCTTTTTCTAAAGTAATAACTTCAGAAACCACAATGCGCACTAGTGCTCCTTGATCTGCATGGTAAGCAAGAAGTCTTGCTAAAAGAGTTCCATAAAAGTCTGCTCTAAAAACCAGGTATGAAACCAGGATTGAGTCAAATTTAGGAGCTTTTGAGAAATCTAGTTCTGCGTAAGGATTTCCATTTTTAATGAAATCCTCTGGCAGGTCATGACCTAAAAGTCCAACGACGCGAGCGTGTAAACTGTCTTCCGGCTCTGGAAGAATGTTGATTGAGTCGTACTTCATTGGACATGTCATATTTGAGAACTCATTTGTCTCAAAGAAGCGTCCTGTATCTTTTTTTAGTGAACACACTTCAGTTGTTGAAATAAGTGACTCTAATCCTTTTAGCTTGCTACTTTCATTGACTAATTTGAAAGAGTATCTCTTTCCTTTATTTTCAAGTGAGCTCGTAAAAGAAAAATCACACGATTTTAAATCCGGGTGAAAACTGAAATCTCTCCAGTCATTAGAGATCTTCTTATCCCCTAGAGAAAACTTCACCACCTGCCCGGCCTTCGCCTTCTTGTTAGTAAAACCGTACTTCATCACAAAAGGAGCATCACATTTTACTGCGAAATCCATTGTCGGTTTTTGCTCATTTGATCCGGCGTCATGTCTGTATTTCATTGCCGTAAAAAACTTATGGGTCAGGCGCACTTCCGTCTGACGGGCTTCGTATGTTGAGATTGAGAATTGAACATTTTTTTCAGGCGAATAAAGCTCTAGCTTTGATAGCTCTAAACGTTCTTTTTCTTCACGCCATTCAGTAGGATTATTAGTAATTGTGCTGCCACCAGCATCGAGAACAGAAACTCGCGATTCAATGTCCTTGATCTTCTTATCAAGATTTTTTTGTTCATCTTGAATCTTTAATAGTTGTTCTTCGTTTTTCTTTTTCTGAAAGTGAACACTCATCGCTCCCAATTCAACTTTACGTTGTTTTAGCGAACGCAGCTCTTCCCAATCCTTAGTGTCAGTCACTGAACTCGGCATACGAGTCATTGGCGTCTGACAACCAACGAATGAAAGCAGTAATACTAGGGCCGTGGCATTTGTAAATTTCATAAGCAACCTCTTGAGGCTACTTATCGAAATGGAAACCTAAATAATTAAGTTTTTGGGTGGGGTTAGGTCGCGCTCGGTTCTTTTTTCCCGAAAATTCTCTTCTTCACTTTAACCGCAATATAAAGACCAGCGGCCACTAACGCAATAATAAGGGCATAGTGCTTTACTTGCTTAATAGTTGAGAGGATTACTTCTCCATAGTGAGCAAACAAATAGACCTGAGTTGGTACGGAAATAAGAGCAGCTAAACCGTCGGCCGCTAAGAATGTCCATGGGGAGATCCCCATCATTCCGCATGAAAGGTGCCCAGGAAAACGCACACCCGGAGTAAAGCGAAAGATCGCTGGAACTAGAAAGCGGTGCTTGTGAATCATCGTTCTCGATTTCTCCAGAGAGTTCTCTCCTAGATACTTTCTAAAAAATTTATGCAACCACGGGCTGGTCCCAAACTTTTTTCCCAATGAATAAACAATGAAGTCACTTATCATGATGGCGAAAAAACAAACGGCCATGGCGGTGTAAATATTAAGTGGAGAAACGCTCACGCCCGCTGGCGGAGGGTATTGATCAGGATGGCGCCCCATATGAACGATAAGTCCTAATGCGACGATCGTCACCTCTTCTGGAATAGGCAACCCAAAACTTGAGAGAAACATCATGGCAGAGACAATCGAGTACACCAGCAATGGTGAATGCGCATACTGGATCACGAATGGCATAATCTCTGTATCAAAAGGAAACATAGCGCCTCAAGTAAATAGACACGCTCATCATAAGGGATAAACATTGCTCAGACAACCTTCCCAACATGAAAAACAGAGCTATAATCATTCCAATTAACATAAAACGAGGTTTTCATGTCGAAACTTTTATTGTGCTTTGCTTTTATTTCATCAACCCTTTTTGCTGCAAATGTTAGAGCAGAAAATTTCTATGACTTTAAGTATGTCGATACAAATAAAAAAGAAGTCAAATTCAGCGAATTCAAAGGAAAAACAGTGATGGTCGTCAACATTGCTACACGCTGTGGTTTCACTGGTCAGCTTGATGACATCGAAAAACTTTATCAGAAATATAAAGGCAAAAATTTTGTAGTTGTAGGTTTCCCCAGCAATGATTTCCTTGGCCAGTCTCCAGAATCTAACGAAGAGATCGCAAAATTCTGCCGTTTAAAATACGGTGCAACTTTTCCTATCATTGAAAAACAAGTGGTCAAAGGCGATGGTATCACTCCACTCTACAAATGGCTGACGACTCAAAAAGGTTATGAAGGAGATATTGGCTGGAACTTTGTGAAGTTCATCATCAATAAAGAAGGTCATGTTGTTGGACGTTTTAGTTCAAAAATTGATCCGCTTGATGAAAGTGTCACAAAGAATATTGAGAAAGTTCTCTAATTATTCAGCGTAAACCAAGAACTCTTGTTTGTGTGATGGCAACTGAGTTGCCATCACAACTTTAAGCCCCATTTTCCCCATGATGTTTAAGTACATCGGCACTCGCGACACCAATTCAAACTTAGTCATCTTAAGCGTAATAAAAGCACCTTTTAGTGAAGGCCTGATCGCATCGACGACTTTTTCAATCTCGCGCAGTGACCCTTCTGGTGCAAGGTTCATATCAACGTATAACCACTGGACGTGATCTTTTAGTGAAGAGACGTGGAAATCTTGAATAGAAACTTTGTGGTGAATGAAGTTTGGATTCTCCATACACACTGGGGCCATTTCTCCCGGGTCAACACCTTCAACTTTTAGTCCTTGCTTAAGAAGCGCATACGTCGCTCCTCCAGGGCTTGAACCAATTTCTAAAGCTGTATCACCTGCTGGAAGTTTCACTCCCATGTATTTCATTCCATCAATCACTTTTAAGTAGGCGCGCGATGGAGCTTCTTCTGGAAGAACTGCAGTGCTAAATCCTCCAGGAGTTGGAGAATTGAAAATGCCTGATTTAAATTCACCGAAGTAGTATTGGTTGTCAGAAACTTTGATAATTTCTTTTACCCAGTCTCCACTTTGGTATTCATAGGTCTCAAAAATTTCTCCGCTAAGAGAATAGAACAAGGCCTTCCCCTGCCACTTCGAGCGGATTTCTTCGTACGATCCTCTTCTGATAAATTTACCGAAGTGACGACAGAAAACCGGTCTTAGGGTCTTTCCTAATCTTCTCGTTTCTTTAAACGTCAGGAACCCTTCCGTCGAGTAGGCAAAAGCAAGCTCTGGATAAATCAGGCGGATCTCTTCCTTCAGGAACTTCTCTGAGCCCGGGTTACATAGGAAATAGTAAAAATTAGGTGGTGATTGGTCTTGAGACATAATGTGTGCTAAATAGCACGTTAATGAACAAATTCAAACGCGTTTATATTGAAATCAGTAATATTTGCAACCTTCAGTGCTCATTTTGCCCTGTGGTTGAACGCGACAAGAAGATCATGCCCGCGGATATGTTCAAAAGTGTTATCCAAAACGTTGCCCCCCATACCGAGCAAGTTTGTTTACACCTTATGGGAGAGCCTCTGGCCCACCCGGAATTTGAAACCATTATTAAATACTGTGAAGAAGCTGGTGTGCGTATCAATCTCACGACCAATGGGATTTTACTCAATCGCTATAAGCAATTGCTTTCAACTTCTCCTGCTTTTCACCAAATCAATTTTTCAATTCATGCCTTTAAAGACAATTTTAAAAACAAAGATATCAATCCTTACCTTCAGGACATTCTCAATTTCTCGAAGGAATCACAGGAAATTCGCCCAGAGCTTTATATCAATTACCGCCTGTGGAATATCTTTGAGACCACAACTCAAAACGACTCGAACTCCGATATTTTAAAAACCATCGGCAACTTTTTTGAGACAGAAATCAAAGAAGACATCGACGTTGGAAACATCAAAAGTAAACGCATCTACAAACGCGTTTACCTGCATTTTGACTCGCGCTTTGAGTGGCCAAGCCCATTGATGCCTAAACAATCTGAAACTGGATTTTGCCATGGACTCTCTTCTCACATCGGAATCCATGCCGATGGAACAGTGGTTCCTTGCTGCCTCGACAAAGAAGCACGCATCGACCTGGGGAAAATGCCAGAGATGTCACTTTCTGAAATCCTGCAAGGCCAGAGGGCCCGCGCTATGAAAAAGGGCTTCGAGGCAAAAAAACTGGTCGAAGACCTATGCCAGCGCTGCACTTACATCAAGAGATTTCAAACAGTTAAGCAAGCCCAAGCGGCCATTTAAGCTTTCCCCTATAATATCCGATAGGTTCAGTACAATATTCTACGAGGCTAGGGGTATGACAGAACAAGAATTGCAGCAAAAAAGGCAGGAGTTCCGTGACCAAGAGGTCATGAACAAAATCAGCCACTATTCTTCTTCGTCTACTGTCGAGTACAGACACCAGGTTTTAAAGTCGAATTACACCTACAAAAAGGTCGATAAGAGCTTAGGAAAGATGGGCTGGTTTCTGGTAGTTACCCAAGCAACTTTCCTCATTTTTTTCTCTACTCTTTTTGTCTTTAGTTACATCCCGCACACTAAGAAAATCGTGACTATGGTCATGCCTTAAATTGCAAACACGCGCCTTTTATGAAATATTCCTTCAATGAGAATATTGTTAGGCGTAAGCGGTTCAATCTCAGCTTACAAATCATTAGACATTGCTCGCGGACTGGTAAAAAAAGGACATGAAGTTAAAGTTATTTTAACTGAAGGTGCTTTGAAATTTGTTGTACCAGAAGTCTTCACTTACTTAGGTGTAAGCGACGTGTACAAAGCACAAGACGACTTCGTTCACAAAAACGTTCTGCACATTGATCTGGCACGCTGGTGCGATGTATTCGCTATTGCACCTGTGTCGGCCAACACTCTTTCGCGTTTAGCTCAAGGACAGGCCTCTGATTTACTTTCATCTGTTTTCCTTGCGCTTGAACCACACAAGAACACTTTAATTTTTCCGGCGATGAACACTAATATGCTTCATCACCCATTCACTGAAAAAAATATCGAAGATATTAAGAAACTTAAAACTCTAAGCAACCTTTTTGTCTCGCCTACTGACGCCGGCATCTTAGCTTGCGAAGAAGTAGGGCTTGGAAAACTTCCAAACGTCGATGAGATTATCGAAATCATCCCAACGATGATTAAACCAATCCAGAGCGCTGACCAAAAAACAATCCTGGTCACAACTGGTGCGACGATTGTTCCGCTTGATCCTGTCCGCTACCTGACCAATTCTTCTTCGGGAATTACAGGTTACTACCTGGCCGAAGCTGCGCTGGCGATGGGACATAAAGTGGTGATGATTGCCGGAGCTCACTCAACGGCAAAATTAAATCTTTACTCAAAACACCCTAACTTCAAACTTCTTCGCGCTAAAACTGTTGAAGAAATGAAGGACGCGGTTCACTCGCACTTAAACGATGCTGACCTTTACATTAGTTCTGCTGCGATTTCTGATATCGAGTTTGATGTTTCTGACTCTAAAATTAAAAAAGACTCTATGGGCGATAGCTTAAAGATCAAACCAGCAACAGATGTTTTAAAAACAGTGCTGGAAAAGAAAAGTGCAAAACTTAAAGTTGTGGGTTTTGCTGCAGAAACAGATCCTAGTGATTCAGTGTTAAATAAAAAAATGCAGTCAAAGCCAGTTGATCTTTTAGTGGGAACTAAAGTGAACAATGGTCTGACTAAAAACCAGGAAGTGACAGGCTTTAATGCTGACTTCGCTGAATACCGTCTGCTTTCGCCAAAAGGTTTTACCTACGAAGGCATCTTAACCAAAAAAGAACTGGCCCATAAAATCATCTTCCAGTTTTTCCCACCTAATTAGTCATGATAAAAGTATTTACGACAAGAAAAGATTTCGACCATTACAGAAATGCGCTTAAAAGCGAAAAAATCGGTCTGGTCCCAACGATGGGGAATCTGCACAAAGGACACATTTCATTGATTGAAAAATCAACGGAAGAAAACGATGTGACGATTGTCACTATCTTCGTAAACCCAAAACAATTTGGGCCTAATGAAGACTTTGATAAATACCCACGCACGTTAGATGAAGACCTGGCAAAAATTTCGGCCGTGGCCCTTTTAATCAGCGCTCAAAAAGATATTGCCGTCTTTGCTCCAGGAGCAAATGAAGAGATTTATCCGGAAGGATTCTCGACAACGATTTCCGTAGGCCCAATGACCCAAAAGTTTGAAGGTGCAGTCAGACCGACTCACTTTGATGGAGTGACGACAGTTGTTTACCGCCTGTTTGCTATCACTCGCGCCCACATTGCGTACTTTGGGCAAAAAGATGTTCAGCAATGCCTGATCATCAAAAAGATGGTGAAAGACCTGGATATTAAAATCAAGATCCATATCATGCCAATCGTAAGAAACGCTGAAGGTCTCGCCCTTTCAAGCCGCAACCAATACCTTTCAGACAGTGAGCGCGCAGAAGCCTTAACTCTTCCGCAAACACTGGTGAAAATTGAAAAACTCATTCGCACAAAACAAGACTACAAAACGTTTGTGAGTGATGTTTTAAAAAATGATAAGAGATGGGATTACCTGGAAATCCTCGACTCTGACAACATGGAAGCCCCGAATGCCAAAACCCAGGAATTGGTCATTGTAGCGGCTTTCAGATCAGGAACCACTCGTCTATTAGACAATATTTTGGTTCCGGTTCACGCAGGATAAATTTAACTTATGATGGACAACGAATTAAATATTGATCCCAATTACCGCGCGACACTTGTGTCCCTCGTCTCGCCTAATTTCCCGGATCATCAAACTGAAAGTGAATCTAGACGCTCAATCAACGAGCTGAGAGAACTTCTGCGCACTCTTGGTCTAAAGACTGGAGAGGCCCACATTCAGAATAAAAAAGAAATTGATCCTGCAACTATCTTAGGTTCAGGAAAGCTAAAAGAGATTGCTGAAGCTGCAAAGATGGATGACTCTCAACTTTTAGTTTTTGACTTTGAATTAACAGCAAGACAAATCGCCAACATTAGAAAGATCACAGGTCTCTCTGTCGTTGACCGCGTTCACGTTATTTTAGAAATCTTCGCCAAGCACGCTCGTACGAGGGAAGCAAAAATCCAAATCGAAATTGCGCGTCTGCAGTACATGCTTCCTCGCCTTGCCGGATTCTGGACCCACTTAAACCGCCAGCGCGGAGGAGTCGGGGTTCTCGGTGGAGAGGGTGAAAAGCAAATTGAGCTTGACCGTCGTATCATCAGAGAAAAAATCGAATTCTACAAAGAAGAATTAATTCAACTTGAAAAACAAAGACAAGTGAGAAAGAAGCGCCGTGAGAATCAGGCCGTAACAGCTGCCCTTGTGGGTTATACCAATGCTGGAAAGTCTTCGATCATGAACCGCCTTTGCCGCGTGGAAATCTTAGAAGAGAACAAACTCTTTGCGACTCTCGATTCTACTTACCGTATGCTTAACCCGGATACAAAACCTCCGATGATTATGATTGATACGGTAGGATTTATTTCCAACCTTCCCAACACACTTATTGATGGGTTTAAGACAACGCTTGAATCGGCCCTGGAAGCTGATCTTTTGATTATTGTCTGTGACATCTCGGACCCTCATTACGAAAAGCAATTACAGGTCACTTACGACGTTTTAAAAGAACTAAACGTGACAGATAAGGAAACAATCATTGTCTTTAATAAAAAAGATCAACTTGATGATGACCTCCTAAAGAAGATTGTCCTAAGAAAGTATCCAAATAGCTTTTTGGTTTCAAGTTATGACCCGGAAGATATGAAAGGATTAAGAGAGCATATCGTTGATTTCTTCCTCGCCAAACAAGAACACTACGACCTCTTCATTCCTTATGAAGACGGAAGTGCTCACTCGGCCATCCTTTCAAAGACCAACGTAGTAAACACTACCAATCATGAGAAAGGAATTTTCTATCGTATCCGCGTGCCTGATTTTATTTTTGGGAACCTGGGCGTACAGAAATACATCATGGGGCCAAATGACCCGAGACTTGAAGAGATGGACTTCTCTACGACTTAAGCCTAAAGAAAACGGCCAGCGCAAAAACGACCATCGTGAGAATGATTCCGAAAATAACAATTTTGGTGTCTTTATCCATTTAATATTTCCTTCTCATTACTTTGAGCGTTGATCAATAATGCGCTTTAATTTTCCAGTTCTGGCATTGGCATCCAGCTCGCTTTGCTCGACAACTTCGATCTTGAGCGGATGAATAAGATTCTTCTTTAAGATATCCATGTAACCAGGCTTCTCTTTACTAAAAGCATCGACCAGTCTTGATTGAGCAGTCGTTTTATCAATTCCATTTCCAGCAACTTTAAAAACCAGTTCATCTTTATGATCGTAGTGATTCAAGATCATTTGAAATTGAATCCCTGTAGACTCCTTTAATGTCTTCATCACCATGTCGCGCGTGTCTTCAAAATACACACTCAATGTTCCAAGCCTTGCTGCTTCTTCTGATCTGCCCTGAAGTTTGAACTTGCGGTTCGGTGTATTGCCATCTTCCAGCCACATCGCCATATCTCCGGCCGGGTAGCGGATAATGGGCATTAATTTGCGAGTGAGATTGGTCAGCAGGACTTTTCCGACTCTATTTTTCTCAATGATCACTTCATTAGTATCCGGGTCGACAATTTCAATAATACTCGCTTCATCGTAAACTCTATGTTCATTATTGGCACAGTCTCGGCCTGAATAACCAATCATCCCCCCATCGACGCTGGCGCAACCGATAGATGAAATTTGAATATCAGGAAAAATCTTTTTTAAAGCTAAGTGTTGATCATCGTATAAAGCCTCTCCACCAAAAAGAAGTTTTTCAATTTTTAGATTCGGAAACTTGGATTTGTTTTCTGAATACTTCTCTAACATTGTCAGAATCGCTGAAGGAACTCCTACAATGGTATTGATGTTAAACTCTTCTATGATCTTTAAAATCTGAATATGATCTGTTTGCCCGGCAATCGGATACTGAGTGATCCTCTTTTTTGATGACGGGATAAACTGCAGTGAATCCTTAATAAAAAGAAAAGAAGCGTATAAATCACCTACGTAAAAGAGATTTCCAACTCTGTCTCCATGGTCTAGAATCCCCTCACTCATCCCCCAACCAAATGATTCAGTGTAAGCAATCCATTCCTGATGAGTGAAATAAGAGTATTTTGGAGCTCCAGTGCTTCCGCCACTTTTAAAAACAATTCCCTCTGGGTTTTCTTCCGTCACTACTCGCGACTTCCAAAACTCACTTTGGTCAGTGATGGGAAGATCTGACAATTTATCAGATTGAACATTTTTATAAAGCTCTCTGTAGTAAGGTGAATGAGCTTTGGCGTGGGCCACAATTTCTTTTAATGTCCATTTTTGCATCTTAAATCCTATGATCAATCACACTTCTTAGTTTTCCAGTGCTGCTGCTGAAAGTGAGCTCTTTTCTCTCGACAACCTGAACTTCGAAATCCAGCACCAGGTCCTCTTTCACCACCAGTTTCAAATCGCTGTACTCTTCCATGAAGGTTTTTAATAAACTCTCAGGAGTCTGCGCCGTTTTGAATAAGTTTTCAATTTGAATGACAACCTTTTCTTTTTTTAGTCCTTCACCTGCATAAAGATGAAGCTGGATAGAGCCTTCATATTCAAACTTATCAATCAGGATCTTTTGAAACTTTTGGTAACTTAAAAAGGTTGTTCCGATTCTAAAAACATCACCATGGCGTCCCATCAGTTCAAAACGAGTTCCCATGCGACCGCATTCACATGGACCACTCAGCTCTCTTCCTACATCCCCAATAGCATAGCGCTCAATTCGCTGCCCATGGCGGACTTTTGAAGTGAAAAGAAGTCTTCCAATCTCACCTTTTTTTACTGGTGTATCGCTCTCAAGACCTACGATTTCCATATCGTGAAGTTTTTCATGCAGATGGTGAATTCCACCTGTCGCGTATTCACACTGATACCCTAATGGGCCTGCATCTACTGAACCATAACTTGCTGAGCGGATAATCTCTACTCCATACTCGCGCTTAAGATACGTTCTTTGGGCCTCACTGAAATGCTCTCCACCATAAAAAATCTTTTTGATTCCACGGTATTTTTTTAGCTCTTCATGATTCTCTTTAAAAAGCTGAATAAAGTAAGAAGGCATCCCTAATAGGGTATCAACTTTATTTTTGATAATTGTTTTTCCGACTAAAGCAAAGTCAGTGCTTGCTCCCATCGGGAAATGAACAGCATGAAGCTTTTCTAAGATTGTGAAGAAACTTGTGAATCCTCCATAAAGAGAGCCGGCATAAAATAGATTCATACACCTGTCTGTTACTGGATTTAATCCAGCGGCATACAGTCCTTCAGCAGCAAGCTCCATTTGACGATGGTAATCTTCATAGGTAAAAACTGAAAGCTTAGGCTCTCCAGAACTTCCTCCACTATAAAAGAAAAGGTCTGAATAACGCTCTTCCACTTTTTGGTTTTGAAAATCGGCCTTCTCCATAATCGGAGTCGTCCTAACTGGATTTTTAGTTTTTGGGTCTTCAAAAGAGCTTTTATTTTTCATCATGACTGCATTTTTTGAGTCATGAAAATTGATTCTCTGGCAGTAGCGCTCAAGAGCGTAAACACCATCGTGGGGCTCACCGATATAACTATCAGTCATCTCCCCGATGGCCCTGATTCTTTGAACACCGGCCATATAAAGATCGCGAGAGAGTGCTTCAACTTCAAAAGCATCGGCAGCGATCCCCGCTGTCTGCAGGTACATTTTGAGTGGTCTTAAGTGACTGATGATGAGATTTCTTGGCATTGGTTTTAGCCAAATCGTTCTAAAAAGAGGTGATGAATTTAGAGCTGGTGTGTCTTCTACGTAAATGCGCCAGTCGTGGTTTTTTGATTCAACCAGATGGCTTCCGCCTTTAATAGATTTTAGTCTTACCTGCTCTTTCGTCACTGTCAGCTCAGCGGTTTCCTGAACTCCAGGAAGAACGCGCTTCATGCTTGGCGAAACTTCATTGAGAGCTTTTTCCAGGTTTTTTGCCAACTCTTTTAATTCTCGAAAATCAGCGTCTTCAATAAAAACACACTGCGGACTTGAACAGGCCATCTGTTCATTAAGGCAAATTTCATAAGCAAGCTTCTTATAAACTTCTGAATCATCTTTTTTAGATTTCGCAATATAAGAAAAAGAAATTTTGTGTCCCCACTCGACAATGCGGGCCCCGCGGGGAGAGATTTCTTTTACACTCTGGACACTCTCTTCTCCACCCCAGACCGAAATAACATCAGCAAGAGAGAGAACATTTTTTAAATAGTCTTTTTCTTTAGAACTAATCTTTGCGACATAAACGTAGTCTTTGATTGTCCCAGTCGTGTCGAGTTTACAAAGGGCCTCATAAAAAAGAGCGGCAAAAGCACTGTCTCTTCTCGCTAGCTTTAAAATATTCACATTTCCACTTAAGAGACCTTCCATCACCCCTAAGACACCAAGAAGTGGTGAATTGTTTGGAGTCACGTGCACCAAAGTCCCTAATGGATACCAGGCTTCAAAGTGGTTTTCTCTAGCGTCCTGTCTTTTAAGTTCAAAAGGGTGCTCACTTCCTAGCTCTCTTTTTAATTTTACACGCAGTTGATCCACGCTTAAAAAGTCAATCAATCCATCCATTGAAGCTTTGACTTCATCGTTGGTGATATCTTCTCTACTTTCTAAATCTTTCAGAAGTGTTTTATAAAGATTCCCTTGGGCCTTTAGTTCTTCCTGCATCCTTTTTACGACATCAAACAGTACGTAATGTGATAGCGGTGGTTTTGCCCAAAAAAGAGAATTCTCAAAATGCTTATTAATTTCTACTTTAAATTCATCATCAGAAACAATTTTTCCAGACCAAAGATTTGCACTCATTATGACGCCTTCCCTTTTAAAAGTTCAGAGGCCGCGAGCGCACAACTCTTATTCTTCGAAACTCCAGCTCTTCCGTGGATTTTAAAATAGGGAGTCTCCATCCCACACTTACATTTCTCATGCAGCGAGGCCATATCACCCATAATGACAGAATGAGCTGGCATACTGGTAATATAAGGAGAAATAAAATGTAAAAAACCTTTTTGGTTAAAACCTAATGGTTTTAGAGTTTCCACATCGCGGATAAAAACGCGCGACCAAACGGGAACGTGGAACTCGTGATGAGAGCATTCCACATAAGGGATACAGTGCTCTACTGAACCAAATCCATCGCGAAGCCTGTCATTAGGAATCCCCAGCATTTCTTCGGCCAGTTCATAAAGGTCATTTTTTTCAATTTGTTTATCAGCGTGTCCTTTCCATCCCCCACCAAGAAAGACCATCGAGTCTTTGTGGAATTTTAAAGGAGGAAGTCCCAACTTCTTCATGCGCTCAAGAGCAAAATAAAAGAAGGCCGGGAATCCGAACAACCTGACTGGAAGCCCCTGGTCAGCAAATCGCTTAAAAGCATCAATTGTTCCAAAACAATCGAACTCGTGTCCTCCACTCCCTGTTAACTTAAGAGCTGTGAAGACTTCATTGACTGGAGCGTACTTACAAAGAAAGTTATCTGTATAGGCCGTTCCCAATTTAGAACTCGCCTCTGTCTGGTAGCTAAAAAGAATATAATTGCACTTTTGAGTCTCTGTGACCCAGCCGTATTTTTCAAAAATCCAATCAACCATTCTCTGAGCTGAACGGATCGTCCATTCATCAAAAAAGATTTGCGACTTCTGACCAGTTGTCCCTGATGAGGTCAGGTGTAAAAAAACTTCTGAAGGAGGAACTGATAAAATTTCATTCCCTTTAAAAAAATGCGCCCATAGATGTGGGATCTTTAAGCAGTCATCGAGAGTTTTAACATCTTCAGGTTTAAATTTCTGTGACTGGCTCAGGTCGCGGTAGAAATCACTTTTTTCAATATGCCAGGCAGAGATTTCTTTCATCGCTTTAATGAAATCATCATCGCTCTTTTTAAAACCACTATACGGATCGCTTTGGTCGCATAGAGATTGAACATTTTTTAGCTTATCGCTATCGGGGACTCTTAGCTTATTTTGTTCCATAAATAACCTCAATCGTATCCAGGTTAACCTGCTTCCAGGTATCCACATACTGATCAATAAATGGTTTAAACTGAGAAATAACCGCCATTCCTCTGAAGTTTAGAGGTTCCATTGTTCTACTTAAAACAATGTAATCTTCAAACTTGCCGTCCACTTCCCTCATTGCCGGGTACAGTGCACTTGGTACGAACTGACCAGCAAGTAGAGGTTCAATAAACTGCGTGAGTTTAACATTGATAAGAACTTCAATATAAGACACCCCGATATCATCAAGTTGCATATAAAGGCTTGTTAAACTGCCAGCAAGTTCTGAAATAGGTTTTGTTGCTTTAATAAGTGTGCAGTAACCATCGCGCTTACTGAAATAAGCAAAGATCTCAATTCTCCCCTTTTTATCAGCAATCAGCATATTGGGCGTGTGAAAAGGAAAGAAGCGGTCTTTTGGATCTGGAAAAGTCTCCAGGAATTTTCTGTACACATAATGAGGAGCGCGGATGATTTCAAAGTCCCATGCCTCATTCGTTGATGGGGCCTCTGGAGCAGAGAGAGGGACTCCTGCTGGAATTGATAAATCCGGCACTATGTTTTGAAGAATGCTATACATAGGAATCAGAGATTGCGAAACTTCTTTAGTCGGCACTCTCTTTTCCAATAGCCCTTTTCTAAACTTAGCAAACAATGTCACTGTCTCATACTGACTCAAGCGGTGAGCATTGGGAAAAATCCCCAGGGGAAGGTATTGGTTTTTTATAAAAACTCTTTGAGGACCAACTGTGATGGTTCTGGTTGTCGCATAAAGTGAATTGATCTCACTCTCCTTTTCCAGGAAATGCTCTCCAACATAAACCACCAGGTGATTTCCAATTTTATTTTTTTGAAAATTCGGATGAACGACAAGCCCTACCAGCTTTCCAATTTTATTTTCTTTATCAATCTCTGTAATAAGCGCACCGGTGATCACTTTCTGATTGAGATCACGGGCCACAAGTACCATATGGGTTTCATTATTTTGAATCGAACGAGAAAGAAGCTCTGGGTCTGTCCCATACGAGATTGGATACTTTCTTCCGTAGACAGCGCGGTAGAGATTGATGATCTCATCAACATCCCCAGTCGTCGCTCTTTCAATCACTTCATTATTTCCAAACTTCATACATTCTCACTTGATGGTTTAGTTTTTAAAAAACTCGGCATAAAAAACGCAATCAGCATGGTCAAGAGACCGCAGATTAAAGCAAACTTTGGAACTTCAACCACTGGAAGTAAAACCCCAGAGATGGCAAAAGAAAGTGGCATAGAGGCGGCTGAAATAATATTGACGGCCACCATAATCGAAGGCACTTCGCTTTCTTTGAGGGATGTCTGGAAATAAGTTAAAACCTGAACGTTTAAGAATGTACTCAGGACCCCGATTAAAAATAACAGGAAGGACGCCTCTCCTGTCGTTTTAGAAAATGAGAAGACCTGAAAGAAGAGACCGAACAAGAAACAGATAATGGCAATCATTCCGATGCGTTTTTCTTCTCTCACTGTAAAAGCGCTTAAAGATAAGAACATTCCTGTTAAGAAAGCACCAACTCCCATGGCCCCTTCAATCATTGCCAGATCACTGCCGTTGCCCTTAAAAACATTCTCTACGTACCACGGGATCATAACCATGATCGGAGTAAAGACGACGTTGATAAAAAGAAAGCTCATCAGCATTTTGGCAATCGCCGGGTATTTTTTTAAGACGACCATAGGCCCCATGGCCTCTGCATCCTCCGAAGCTTTCTCTTCTGTTTTGATAAGTTTTACCATCCCTTGCAAAAGTGCTGCTCCGATAAAACTCACAGCATTGATAAGAATTAAAATTTTGATATCAAAAATATTAAGTAAGAAAATAGAACAAGCAGCTCCCAAAATATTTGAGATTGAAAAACTGGTGTCTAGCAAAGCATTGAGTGGTGCAATCTTGTCGTCTTCAACCAAGAGTGGTGGCAGTGATAAGATGGCCGGGTTAAAAACACTAGAACCTATTCCCACTAAAAAAGATGCTGCAAATAAAAGCATCAAGAAGGCATTGCTCTTTTCTGGGACAGTAAACAAGGCGCCGAAAAGTGCGAGTAAAACAACTCCCCTAAAATACTCCGAGACAATAACTGTTTTTAAAATTCCAAATCGCCCGATGAGCTTGGAAGAATAAAAAGACATAAAGATGTGTGGTAAAAAACTCACCGCTAAAAACCATGGAACGATGTTGATCGAATACATGGTGGTGAGATACCAAACGAGTCCAATGGACATCATCTTGTCACAGACGGTTGATAAGAGTTGAGAGAGAAAAACGACGAAGGCATTCTTTTCTCGAAGGATTCCAAGTTTTTGATTTGTCATAATCCTATTTTAAGTTATCCCTTAAAATCTGCTTGGAAGAGGACAAAAATTCTCTAAAACTAATTTAGTCAATTAAGGCAAGAACCCTCTCGGCCAGATTATGGGCCACGAGGGGTTTAGGAAGGAAGCCAGCGACCCTTTTATCCAGCGAATTCTCAGAACCAACTGGCCCTGTGGCCACAAGTTTAGTCCCCTGTGAGTACTCATAGAGTCTTTCTAGGTCGGAAGGATCATTGTCCAGGTCGAAAATGATCAGGTTAGGCTTGAGGTCATCAATCAAATAAAAGTTCTCGTTCAGGGTTTCAACAGTATAGACTTCTGCCTTTTTAGCTCGTAGTGCCAACTCCATCATTGAACGCAAAAACTTTTCTTTTTCGATATAAAAAACTCTCTTTACCATGGGAGCATTCTCTTGTTAGTCTTGGTAAATGTCAAACCAAGTTCGCGTCATTGATTCATTATCTGGCACTAGCCTCTTCGAAACAACCATCGATAAAATTAACGATGCTTATGCCTTTGCTACGCAAATGGAAGAAGCAGGATTAGATATCGAAGTGGTTGCTCCGGGACTGGCCGAAACATTGATTCGCTCACTTGGCGCAGACGACACTGAGATCAAAGCTTACCAGCAAAGCCTGCAAGACGAGATCGACGAACACGAAGACTCGGATTACGGCTGTGCAATCTGCCCTCCGGGTCCCCACAAATGAGCTCTCCTCTAGAAAACACCGGCGAACAATTCAACTTGGAAGATTACCTGCGCGCTCAGGAAAAAACCCGCCAAGTTGTAGCGAGCTTTGCTAAAAAAATCACACCAGGCATGACAGAAAAAGAAGGACGTATTCTTCTGGAATCGATGATGGATGATTCGGGCCTTGAAAAAAGATGGCACCCGACAAAGTTTCGCATGGGTCCTAATACAACTAAAAATTTCCGCGATAATTCTGAAGATTACACACTTGTTGAAGATGATATTTTCTTCGCCGATATCGGTCCGGTTTACTACAACCACGAAGGCGACTACGGTGAGACTTTTACGATTGGACACAATCCAAAACACAAACATCTCGCTCAGAGTGCTAAAGCTGTTTTCTACTCTACTCAAAAGGCCTGGAAGGAACAAAAACTTACAGGGAAAGAGCTTTATACTTTCGCGGAAAATGAAGCTAAAAAACTAAACCTGAGACTCAATAGCAATATGTACGGACACAGATTGGGAGACTTCCCTCACGCCGTCCATTCAAAAGAAAAATTAGGCAGTATTGAATTTTCCCCAGCACCCACATTATGGGTACTGGAGATTCATTTGATTGATGATGAATTAAGTCGTGGTGCTTTTTTCGAAGATATTTTACTTTAAGAAACAAGAGTAAGCGTCTTTCATTTCTTCCATGTTTAAATCAACCCAGCACTGAATTGTCGAAACAAAAGAAACACACTTCCCTCCCATTGCACAGTCAGTGATTGGCAGGTCTCTTTTTTCTTGAATCGTATTAAAAAGTTCATTCAGGTAACGCCCCTCTTGAATCTTTGTTCCTTTGCCATTCATTTCAAGTACGGCATCAGTATAACACTTCACACTTGGAAGACCTCCTGTTGGAAGGTCCGGGTAAGCTGCATCTCTTGATAAATAATCGCATCTCACGTTTGAAACTTTTAATTCAAAAATTCCAGGTGAAACTTCTTTTTGTTTGAATCCCTGATCCACAAAAGTCGCCATGATTAAACGAGGAAGTCTTGCCACTACAAAGTCTTCGTCATTTGACTTAAGCCAGACACCTGCATCCCCCGCCATCGCTGTATTTGCCAGTAAAAGAATCCCGAAGATAAATGCTCTCATATGTGTTCTCCTAAGCCTTAAATTCAAATAAGAAGATCTCGCGGTCTACATTTTTGGGAGTAAATTTAGCACTCACTCTCATCGTTTTCATTTCTTCCGGATACCCCAGCTCCCTCATCGAAGAAACAAATTTTTGGATATAAGCTCTTCCCGGATCAGAAAGAATGATTTTTCCTCCCGGGTTTAAAAAAGCAATCAAGGCCTGGGCCACTTGTAGAGGATGTTGACTTTCATATAAAATGTCAGAGCCTAGAACAAGATCGAATGTGCCAAGAGTATTTTTAGTGCGCTCGATCTCTGAGCGCCAGTTCATCACTTCGTATTGAAATTTGGTTTGATTGCCTGCTTGATTTTTCTCGAGGAAAAGCGGAACATCTGCATGAAAATCAGTGGCAATAACATCACCACCAAATCTTGTTGCGACAAAACTAGGCAGTGCAAGACCACATCCGATTTCCAGGATTTTCTTCCCTTCACACATTTGTGGCGTTAGAAATTGACTCAGTCCAATTCCCGCTTCCCAAAGAACCCCAAAATAAGGGCAATGTTCTTCGGCCAGAGACTGGTCTTGGTCATCTTCACCAAAATGCGCGCATAAAATATCAATGCTCTCATCCAAATCGCGAATAGTCGTCATATCCAGATCGAGCACTGATACAGTTTTTGTAGGATAAATATAACCAAAGTGACTTTTCATAAAAATGAATTAGTAGTTCATGAAAAGTTCAGCGCGTGAGTCTGCCATTCCTGGAAAACTTACCTTTACAATACATCCAGAAAGATCAGCTCCCGGAGTCCAAGTTACCTGGATTTCCCAAGTTCTTTTATAAGTTTTGCTTTCGATATTGTATCCAGAGTGCAGAAGAAGAGTTTGTTTGTATTCACACTCAAAGTTACTCCATTGTTTTACCAGTGTGTACTTTGGCTCAGCTTTAGCGTCTTTGCTATTTGTTTCTAAAGTTAGAGAGATAACATCTTTTTTAGCAACATCTACCAGGATTTCTTTTCCAGGTCTTAATTGAGCGTATTCAGTGTTGTAAGCAAAAGCACTGACAGAGCTTAATAATAGTGCAGACGCGATCATCTTTTTCATAGATTCCCCTTCGTAAATTAAGTCGATTTATTTGGGGCGTTTAAACCATAGATTGCCTGTACTTGTCTGCTCTCCGTGAAAAAAATACCCGCCTGAAAAAAGGCCATCATGAAAGAATTTCAGCCCTTAAGACAAGAATTTTTAATTTTAGTATAAGTCCCCTACATTTACACAATGCTTAAAGGGGACTCTCAAATGAAAACAACTTTACTAGCTGCACTTTTTTTAATGTCAGCAAGCGCCTTTGCTGATTTCTCAGGAAAAATTATCGGGCAACAAGATGAAAATGCCCAAGATAAAGTCTTCTCACAAGGGAACATGGAAAGACTTCACCGCGGTTCAAAGGAAATCATCCTTACTTTCGATGATGGTCCAACAGCTGCTGTTACTCCAAAAATTCTTGATACTCTAAAAGAGTACGGCGTAAAGGCCACTTTCTTCGTCATTGCTAACAACGCTAAAGACCACCCAGCGATTATGAAAAGAATCTTAGCTGAAGGTCACATTGTGGCAAACCACTCTCTTGATCACCATGCACTAAAAGATCTTTCATTCTTCTCTTGGAAGAAGACTGTAAAGAAAGAAGTTCTTGATGCCCACACAATCCTTGCTCCTTATATGTCAAACGGGAAGAACTTCTACTTCAGAGCACCGGAAGGAGCTTGGGACGATAAGTTTGCTGACCTGTTAAACAAAGAAGAAGTTGGAAGACAATACATCGGACCAATTCTTTGGGATATCGGTGGTGAAGTTGAGCTAAAAGACGGTCAATATGTTCAAGCAGCTGACTGGGCTTGTTGGAGCAAAAAAATGACTATCGATGAATGTCTATCTGGATATATGTACGAGTCTCGCAAAGTAAAAGGTGGAGTTGTCCTAATGCACGACCTTCGTCCTCAATCAGCAGAAATGCTTGCTAAGTACATCCCTCAGTTAATCAGCGAAGGTTTCACGTTTGGAACTCTTGATGATATCAACTGGGATGCTAGAAACGGCAAATAGACTCTCTTGAAAACGTTTATCCTATGCCTTTTATTTTCTTTTAATGTCAAAGCAGAATTGCAGGCCCCGGAATACGGGTCCTGCAATTTTTATCTCTCACTAGAAAAAACCATCCCTTGCGGTCCGGCAGGTTATGCTAAAGATTTTGGTTATTTTTATTGCGAACAATTTTTAAAAGCAAAAGCTTATCGCTTTTCTGAAAGAGGAAAAGAGTTTTTAACTAAAAATGCTTTTTGTCTTCAGGATGAGATCTACCGCTCCTACATGGACAATCCTCATTTAAGCTGCCAACAAATTGAATCCAGCGCTTTTAAGGATCATGTAAACTGTTACACTGAATCAGACTTTTGTGACTTATCAATCTCGGATAAAATCATTCTTACTAATGTTATAAAAAAGCAACTTCCTTTAAAAGTTGTAAGAAATCAGATCAAAGCAGTTTTAAAAAAATGTCGTCTCAAATAAAAAAGGCCCTCATTGAGGGCCTTTTTATTATTTTCTTGGAACACATCCAATTCTTTTATCACTTGTCTGCATCGATATTGGCAACCCACTCATAGAATTTTCATTTAACTCATTAGGTGATTTAATCACAAAAAGCTTTCTATTATTTGCACTCAAAGGATCAAGCATCGGATGCTTTGGCCAGTAATAATAAACTCTCTTAGAATGATAGTCCCCTCTTGTTACAAGTTTCTTCACTCCATTTTCAATGGTAAAAGCAATCCCCTGTAGCTCGGAATCAGTAATCAACATTGTTCCATAAAAAGTTTTATAGCTAGTCCCATCCTGAATTGTTTCCGGTTCTTTTTCAGCGATGTAAAGCGCCTCGGTAGAATGCATATAATCTCCAAGAAGACTCAGCAGCGGCTGATTTCCCTGAAAGTCAGTCGCTGTTGGGCAAAATGCAGTCCCAGTCACAGTAGAAAAAGGAACCATGACATAACCGACTGGTACATTCGAAGGATTCGTTGAAAGACTCGAAGGACGGTTAGAATAATTAAGAAGGTTAAAAAGACTCAATGTCGCATTAATACCAAACTCAGATGAGAGACGATCTTCTAAAATCTTATTGATACGCAACTTCCCGCTGCTTGCTACATCATAAGTAAAACGAAGGTCAGCTTTATCCCAAGTCAAGAAGTGAGCGCGCTCGAGTTCTAGTCTTTCATAGATGTAACTATCTGCACCTGGATGCAACTGCTCATCATGACAAACAACTTGTGATTGTCTTGCTCCACCGACAGCAGGAACAGGCGCCGGAGTTTCATTATTTGGGTAGTAATAGTACTTACGGACATAAGTTGTGCGAATGATTTCACCCATGGCATCAGTCTTTCCACCGTAAAGCAGACATGTGTACTGATTGGCCGGAGCAATCTTTAAAGCTCCGCCCACTCCACCATCTTCTGGCGCTAGCTCTTTTCTTCTGACCTGGAATTCTCTTGTCTGGGCATTTGATCCTGTTTTATTCTCTACCAGCTTTAGAATCCATGTACGCTCAGTGCTTAACTGAGAAATATTTGCACTAAAAGAATTAGAATCTTTCTTTAAGGTAACCGGAATATTAATGGAATTTGCTCCATCCCATGCATTCAACACGCACTGAGGTGTGACTTCATCGTGGTTTAACTGAGCAGTACACCAGTTATAAAGATTTCCCAACTTAGGGTTGAGTGCCACATCAGCTTCAGGAGTTGTATTCACATAGAGAATAGCTGCAGTTGAATAAGGCTGAATCGCGCAAAAGCTATCACAGCCGTTCACAATGTCTGGTCTGCCCATTCTGCATGAACAAAAATCTGGTTTGATTCCAATAGTCTTTGTCGGTCTTGGAAGGTCGTTTTGCTCAGCTAAAAAAGCAATCGAGAATTTTTCAGCTGCGGCCTCATTATAACCCCAAATATGAGAAGCTTCGTGAAGCAGGCGTTTTTGCACTTCAAGTGAAGCATCTTCTAATTCTGTATCTGTCTTTCCAGCGAAGGCCTGATAATAAGGAGCAAGAATTGTCACTCTCGCTGGTTTTACTTGATAATCCATCGCAAGTTTTTTTCCATCGCGGTACCTAACCCAAAAATACAACTGGCGAAGGTTATCGTACTTAAGTGTTCTTTGAAGAATCTCTCTTCTTTCTGGATAATCAGTTAAGTCCTGCATCATCGAATGGGCAATTTTATCTTCCAGTTCCTCACTCGCCATTTTTAAAATCTTAATTGATTGTTTATAAGCAAATCCGCCATTGCCGGCATCGTCTCCACCTTTAGCAAAAACAGTTGTGCTAAGGGCGAGCAAAGTCATCATTAATAATGTTTTCATCTTCATATTTCTTCCTTAAAAATTATTTTTAAATTATGGGTCAACCGCGCTTGAACAATCTTTTGGATCAAAAGATGGGACTGGCGGTTGAACAGGAGGACGGCAAATATTGTTCACACATGATCCTTTAACTAAAGTTGGTGGGCATCTAAGAGCGCACATAGGTGAACCATCTGCCCCAACCCCGGTCCTTACGACCTTACAAACGGTCACATACTCCGCCTTACAAAACTCATTCGAAATACATGTCTCACCTGCTGGTTTTGAGCATGATTGCTGTGAACTATGTTCAGCACAACTCGAACTGCCTCCATTATTTCCTTTACAGCATAGAGTTTGGCATTGGTAATCACTTGCGCATTGATCGCCGACTTCAGCATTGCCAAAAATTTCTTCTAACCCTGCAGACGCTGTCGATATTAATAAAAAACTAAAAAAACTTAGAATAAATACTTTCATCTTGATGCTCCTTAATTTTTATTAAACACGCATCCAAGTTTTTTTGTATAACTGTCAGGATCCGCAAATTTTACAGTCACAATCTTCCTGCTTCCTTTTATCAGTGGGTCTTGCACATCACTGAACGGATAGTAAAAGTAAATAGTTTCTGTCTCTATTTGATCTTCATATTCAATTCTTTTTTTCAGCCCATCTCTGATATAAAAACCATATTTCATGATATTTTTTTCAGCGACCTGAAGTTTAGCAATAATCGTTCTATTCTCATTTGGTGTGACGAGTCTCTGAGGCTCCATCTCTCCTAGATACAGGCCTTCTGTCTCCCCAGTGTACTCTGTAATAATTTTTAATACGGGTGAAATAAAGAAGTTGTTGCTCGAAGGGCAATAGTAGCTATTTGTATAAGTATCCAAAAATGGCCTAACAACATATCCAAAGCTGCTTCCATTAAATCTATATCTAAAAAAGAGGTCTGACTGATAGTTTACTCCTATCTCTTTTAAAACTCTGTCCTGAATTATCCTATCAATCTGCATCTTTCCTGATGAATCGCTCTGGAAGCGCGAATCAAATCTGCTATAGACAGGAAAAATATTGGAAATCAAATCTAAGCGTGGAAACTCTATTGAGTCTCTTTCTCCATAAAGTTGAGCATCATGACAGACATAAAAAGGATTATCCTCAATCGGCTCTGGCATAACTTCATTAAGATAGTAAAAAAATTGTCTCGCATATGATGTGATTTCTACACCACCATTATCAGGGCTATATTTTCCGGCCTTTAATATACATGAGTATTGCTGAACAGGTGAGCGCTTAAGTAATCCCGAGCCGCCATTGCCTGTATCATCCCCACCTTTTGCAAAAACAGTGAGAGGATTTAAAACCATTAACATTAAACCAATATAAATAGACTTCATTACACTTCCCCTTTTGTAGACTTGCTCAAAGGAATCAAATGAACGCCCAGATTGTACACTCTGGTCTTCTCACCCTCTCCTAAAAATTCTGCCATTCTTTTTCTAAACTTCATGATCTCTTTTTTTGCTTCTGGGATACGCTCCTCATTAATCGCGACAGTAATGGAAGTGATATCTCTTTCTAAAAGAGGATCTTTTTCTAAAGACTCAATTGATTTTTCTAGAATTTGTTTTTGAAAATGCCTGATACCTGCTGAAGCAATATCAGTGCTGGTTGAGAGATGGGTTGAAGTCCTGAACAACTTCCCCTCCTCATCCCTATCTAAAATCCCTAAACGAAGCAGGCGCTCAATGGCCATCTTTGCTTCCAGCTCAGTGATCGAGAGCATTTTAGCAATCCACTTAGGGTCTTCCTGAAATGACTGCATAAAAAGAAGTTGGGTAATACCGTAGTGGTACCACTCCTTCATGGCATTGAAACAATCGATGCTCAGTTCTTTTTCATGCCTATCTGTTTTTTCTTCGACCGTTTGCGGGTCTGTGAAAAAAGAATAAAGAGTCTCTCTTTCCATCGGCCCCATGTGAAGTGCATCTGCAATTCTGGTTGCCAGGTTGAAAGTCATCTTTCTTTTTCCCGAAAGAACTCTTGAAAGAACCGCTGGACTCACATCTACCATCTTGGCAAACGCGCGCAGAGAGAATTGCGGATTCTTTTTTGTCTTCTCTGCCAGTAAATTTTCCAGCCATAATTGTGAGTGGCTAGTCTCAATTGTATTTGTTTCCATGAATCCATTATCGTTTGGTTTGGAAAATTTAAAAGACCTTTGGTAACAAAGTGTTGCTTTGTGGCAACATCCGACGGAGAGAATCAGGAAACAAGGCGACAAAAAAAGTTGGGTTACACCGCGTTGCCACCAAAATGTCAGTAAAAAAAATTTCCAACACCAAACGCATAATCAGCAAGTTCAAAAGATAAACAAATTTACCCCTAAAGATTTAGGATGCCTTACCAGGTTTGAAGTGTTACTAACCTCCCACTGTTTTAATGAACGAGGAGATTCCATTGAAAACTTTATTCGCAATGATTTTCGCACTAACTGCATTCACAGTTGCAGCACAAGACATGGCAGGGGCCACACTAGGAACGACAAGACCAGTTGATGTCGACGTGACATTCACAACAAGTACATTTGAAACACAACCGTGGACAAAAGAATTCCGTTACGTGGTTGTTGTTAACAAGGCCAACACAGGTAAAGACGCTCAGACAATTAAAGTATTCGAGTACGGACAACTTATTAGACAAGAAAAAATCTCTACAGGTAGAGATGAATTCGAAAGAAAAGGTGAACACCACTCTAAAGCAGACTCATGGACTGTGACTCCAACTGGATACTACACTCCAACTTTCCTAAGCAAAGACCACAGGTCTTCAGCTTACGGCGGAAAATGGTCGTGGCTCACTGGTGGAACGAAGATGCCATTTGCTATCTTCTTCAATGGTGGAATCGCTCTTCACGAAGCTCCAAAAGGAACTGAAGGAATGTTAGGTAAAAAAGCTTCTGGTGGATGTGTTCGTCTTCCAAGCTCACTAGCATCTGACTTGTTCTACCGTATTCAAGAAACTGAAGGTGCAAGAAACCCTCGCTTCAACGTTAATGGAACTGCGATGCTAGACGCTCAAGGAAACCAGATGTACGGAACGAAGTCAGCGTTTTCAGCTCTAATCGTTGTTCAAAACAAAGTTATCGACTAGGTCTCATACAAAACCCTCCAAAGGTTTAGCACACACTTAAGGCCCTTATTTTAAGTATTAAAATAAGGGCTTTTTTGTTTTTAATATCAATACTTTAATCAATCCATAATCTTTCAATATTTCTACCTTATTCTTGGTTCAACGGAGGATGAGATATGAAATCAACAATGCTCTTTGCTATTAGTTTATGCCTGTCAGTTGCTATTGCTGGTGAACGCGGTCAGAGAGGACCTGGCGGAGGCGGACCACAATTAACTGATGCTCAAAAAACCTGCTTAGAAGGAAAAATCGGAGCTCCTGGGAGCGGAAATAGGCCATCTCGTGAAGCCATGGAAGCGGCCTTTAGTGCCTGCGGAGTAGAAAAACCGAAAGGGCCACCTCCTGGGGGACGTGGTCAAGAGCAACAAGACCAAAACCAGGAACAGGCCGATAGCGAATAATTAAAATTCAAGTACACAGGGGGCCTTTGAATGTGAGGTCCTTTGTCCTTTCAATACAAGTAGGGTTGTGTTGGAGGGATTAAGAGGGTCTACTTCTCTAGGCCCTCTTTTTTTTTTGTTCACTTGCCGATAAGTCCGGCAATGAAAACAACACCAATACTGCTAACATTTACTCTACTTTTTTCGGCCTGCTCTACTCCGCTTCACCAAGAGCGCGATCCCGCTACGGCCAAACCTGAGTCGTGCAAAGAAATCGTCACTTCTTTTTTAGCTCCGTCCCGATTTAATGGTGAAGCTTTCGCTAAAAAAATGCAGATAGAAGCAACGACGGATGAACTCTCTAATCTTTTTTATGCTTTTCGCGACATTGACCTCAATACATTGAACGATGAAGAGATACGCACAATGCGTGCGATTTACCTTTTTAGCCAGGGAGATAAAACTCTTCGAGACGAGCTTGCCGCTGAGTTTATCAAGACGGTTAAAGGTGAAGCGGCCGATTTAAAAAATAAAAACTGGGATCGCTTTCTTGCTCACAAAAAGAAAATAGATAAGTACCGTGCAAAAAAAATAGCCACTGCTAAATCTGCTGAAGATAAACTCAGCTTAGAAAAAAAAGTTGTTCTCTATGAAAAGCTTTATATGAGCTGCAAGTCTCATGTGCAAAAGAAGCCAACACCGGCAGATCTTCGCCTCGCTAAAAAACTGACCTGGGCACTCACGGCCGGGTCAATGACATCAACAGCAGTGACTTATGCCTACACTCACAAAGATGAAGAGAAAGACTCAAAGTGGATGAAAGGCATGTATTTCGAACTCGCTCTTTCTGGAATCTTCACCTATGTCGGTGGAACATTCGTCACATCTAATCCAAGACTCAATCCGTGGACAGTGCGCGCTCCACTTACCTACTTCAATGCCGCTGTGGCAGACCTGGGACCTTCGGGAGCCTACTCTTATTTCTTCAATGACGACAACAAAGAAATGCAGAAGAAATTTGAGACAATGAAAAATGATCCAAAACTTGAAGAAGAAGTCGCTGAACTTCTCCACTTCGCTCAGGAGAATGGACTGTTTGAAAAACACCTTGCGGCCACAGAAAAACTTTTTAAGCAAAAGCCTCACTCAAAAATGAGTGTGGAAGAAATTAAAAAATCACTTGATATCAATCAAGTCGATCTTGAAGAAAGCCGTGAACTTCTTTTTGAAGCAATGTCTGAAAAAGAATACCAGGACAACGCCGGCACTTTCCAGACTGGAGACTCGGGTCTGGACCGCTACACTTTTCACCGCCTCTGGACGCTAGGAAGTGTGCCCTACAACATCGGATTTGCCCTTTTAATGCACAATCAGATGTGTATGACCACTGACCCAAAGGCCGGTTTTGCCAAGGCCGTAGGGACGTATTTTGCAGGTCAGCTGCTTTCGGATGTGATTTATTATAAGACGAGACAGAAGACGATTAATCAGTAGCCAAAAAAAAGGCCCTCTTGCGAGGGCCAATTCATTCTCAAAGTTGGGTTAAAACCTTTTCGAATTACATGTCTTTTTTGAACTTATCAGCAAGAGTAGCAGCCTTTACTTTTTCAGTAGACTTGTACTCTCCGCCGTGAGCTGCAGCTTTCATTGATAGAGCGATTTTCTTCGCTTCTTTATCAACTGAAATGACCATAGCTTTTGGCTTGTCACCTTTCTTAATTACGTCAGATGGTTTTTCAACTCTTTCTTCAGATAGTTCAGAAATGTGGATTAGACCTTCGATACCAGTTTCTAGTTCTACGAAAGCTCCGAAGTCAGTTACACGAACAACTTCTGCTTCAACAACTGTTCCAACTGGGAATCTTGATTCAATCTTCTTCCATGGATCTTCCTCTAGTTGTTTAAGACCTAGAGAGAATTTTTGGTTTTCTTTATCAACAGCTAGAACCATAGCTTCTACAGCTTGTCCTTCTTTGAATTCTTCACCAAGGTTGATGTTTTTCTTTGTCCAAGAGATATCAGAAACGTGGATTAGAGCATCCATTTCTTCACCTAGGTCAACGAATACACCGAAATCAACGATTGATTTCACTTTACCTTTAACTTTGTCACCAACTTTGAATTTAGCAACTAGAGCATCCCATGGGTTTGCTTGAAGTTGTTTTAATCCAAGAGAGATTCTCTTGTTTTCAACGTCTACGTCTAGAACTTGAGCTTCGATTCTCTCACCAGCATTGAAGTGCTTAGTTGGGTTCTTAATTTTGTTTGTCCAAGACATTTCTGATACGTGGATTAGACCTTCGATACCATCGTCTAGTTCAATGAATACTCCGTAGTCTTTAACAGATACGATTTCTCCAGAAACTTTAGTTCCTGGGATGTATTTTGTTCTAGCTTCTTCCCATGGGTTAGCTTGAACTTGTTTTAGACCAAGAGATACTCTTTCCTTATCTGTATCGAACTTAAGAATCTTAACTTCGATTTCATCCCCGATATTAAGGATGTTAGATGGGTGCTTAACTCTTCCCCATGACATATCTGTAATGTGAAGAAGTCCGTCAATACCACCAAGATCGATGAATGCACCGTAATCAGTGATGTTTTTAACGATACCTTTAACAACCATTCCTTCTTCGATTTGAGAAAGAATTTCACCGCGCATTTTTCCACGCTCTTCAGCAAGGATTGCACGACGAGAAAGAACAATGTTCCCTCTTTTCTTGTTGAACTTGATAACTTTGAATTCCATTGTTTTACCAATGTACTTATCAAGGTAACGAGTTGGACGGATGTCAATTTGTGATCCTGGAAGGAACGCCTTAACACCGATATCAACAGATAGACCGCCTTTTACTTTTGCGATTACTGTACCAGTTAATGGTTCACCAGATTCGCAAGCAGCAGAAATGCGATCCCATGCTTTTAGGATTTCTGCTTTGTCTTTAGAAAGAATTAGGTTCCCCATGTGAGATTCTAATTTTTCTAGGTAAACTTCGATTTTATCGCCTGATTTAATTTTCAGTGATCCATCGTAGTTTTGGAATTCTTTCACCGATACAAGACCTTCTTGCTTGTAACCGATGTCGACAGTAACGTAATCTTGACCGATGTTGATGATTGTTCCCATGAACACTTCACCTTCTTCAAAATTTTTCGTTGTTGCCGTGTCTAGTAGCTTACTAAAATCAGTTTCTTTCTTTGTTTCGATGTCTTCACCAATGACGACGTCGTAACCTTTCATCCAATTCTGTTTTAGTTCCTGTTTTTGAGCCATAAATACCTCGAGAGAGTTTTTTTACCAGTCAAAGACTGGCCCCAGCTTCTGCTTTAAAAAAGAGTCACTAGATTTGAAGGGCAAATATACTAGGTTTCCCTATGTAAGTCGAATGAATTATTGAATTTCACCTAAGAGGGTGCGGCGAGTCTAAGACCCGCCGTGGGAATGTTAAGTAACTTATTGAAATTTAGAGCTATTTCTTCTTGTTTTGAGTGAAGATAAACCACTTTGGGCGATTCCATGTCGTCTTTAGCATCTCGATGTCAGAGAAAACAGCTTCGCGCTTTTTGTCGTTACCGTCGAGAAAGACTACCAGGTCGTATTGTTGTTTATCTGTTCCGTACGTTTCAGTGAATTCTTTAATAATGTTATTTGGAGTCACCACTGGTCTTCCCATTGTTGTTGTCACCGGGAAGTAGAGACCATTTTTTTCTTTTGTCGGCTGGTACGTATAGTAGATCAGTTCCGAACAAACGACAGTTGAGTCTGTTCTGAAGTCGAAGTTAAAATCGTACGGACGGCCTTGATACGTCAGCGACGTCAGCAGCCCTTTGGCCATATCGAGATTTGAAAGTCGCGGGCGAATAACTGCAAGCGAGTCAGCATTAGCTGAATGCTCAAGGCTGGTAAAAACCACTCCCTCACTCATTGCTTCCAGAACGCGGTAGTCGTGTTTTGTTTCGTCCTGACCTAAACTTTCCTGATAAGCTTCTTTATGTCGACTAGCTAAAAGCTCTTCAAAACTTCCACTTTCAATTCCTTCAGCTTTTACCCATTCGATAACTTCCGGGTCTTGCTCCAAGTAAGCGCGCTCTTCTGGGCGTCCAATATAAAGAGCAGCGTGTGGCCAGAAACCAGGAAGACCGATATTTGATAAATACCATTCACGTCTTTCAATCAGGACATCTCCCGCTCTTAATTTAGAGTGGATGATTTTAATTTGTTCCTGATTAATTAAGAATTCATTTCCGCGGGCCACGCGCTCATCCCCCATCCATTCAGAAATATTTTTCTGTAGAGGGAAATAGATTTTAAATAATAAATGCGCTGTAATTCTGCCGGCATTTTTCATTGTATAGAGAAAACCTTTATAGCGGTTGAATTTACCAATGTAATCTTCGTCTTTTTCAATTCCTGAACTCAAAGGAGAAACGGCGACTTTATTAGTTAGGCCCTGGATTCTATAACCTGAATATTCAGTGAACTTTTTAATATTGAGGTATTCAAATTTAAAACGGGCAAAAGTTCTCGACTCAAGGCCTAATTCAGAAAAAGATTCATTTAAAACTTTATCAGTTGTAGGAATCGTTCTCATCGCGCGAATAAAAGCGATCGCACTTTTATATTGGGCCAGGTAAGCCGCGTACTGGACAGTGAAGTAATCATCTTTTAAGAATTCATCGTCTTCGATTTCTTTTTCGTAAGAAGAAAGTTTCTCAATAACCAGGTTTAATTGCAGGTGTGAATAAAGCAGTTGTCCCCAGGCTTCACGAAGCATTTGGCGTTCGTCATTAGTTAATGATGAAATGCGGGCCTTCTGGCGCATCTTCTGAAAAAGCTCTCCATTTTGAACGTGGTCAGTTAACTGCTCAAGGCGCTCGCGGTTTTCCATTGTTAATTTTGTATAATGATCAATGAAAGAGCGCTCTCTGAATTCATCAGCATAGGCCATCAAGGGCAGTGCTAACGCCGTTAAAAGTATAAAAGAAAGAATTGTTTTAAGAGACATAACAACCTCTAAGGAAAGCCTATTTCCAGAGGGGAAATGCAAAAAAGAAGCCTGCTAAATGGAGTTTGTTTTCGCGAGTTTAGGAGGACTGATGTGTCTATTTTTTAGACAGTGTTTAATCTTAGCTCTACTTCTTCCTGAAAAGACGAACCCTTCTCTGAACTGATTTTGAATAAAGACTCATAAGCTGTGATTTATAACTCTTGTATGAATGTTCGCGCTCGATGAAATATTTGTAGAGTCTGGTTTTCTCTCTATAAACCGCGCGACCGAGAATCATCTTCTCCCATTTATCACGCAGCTCTCTTGCATCGAAGAGCTTATAAGTCTCTCCGACGCCTTCATACTCTTCGATTAAGTCTTTGCTACAAAAGTTACGAGTTAAGACTGCCGGCACTTCGTGAATAAGAGCAGAAATTGCATGGTCTTCAATCAATTCGTCTGGTGAATTACTCACCCATAGATCAAGGCGTGAGATAACTCCGACAATGTCTTGAGTTGTAACGAAAAGAACATCTTCCTGCAGATCTTGCTCCTGAATATCCCTCATTAAATTAGGAAGCAGAGACATGCTTTGGAAATCCACAGGGGAAATCAATACCAGCTTACTCCTTTTACCACCCGGCTCTTTTTGGTTAATGACTTTAAGGGCCGCGAGGATGGGAGTAATGTGTTTGTGATCGCTCAATCCCGGCGAAACGTAAGTCCCGGCCAGGAAGTAATCTTTATAAAGTTCAAAGTTCACCGCGATTTGAAGAGGGTTAATCGCCTCTTCGTACTTGATCCCCAACCCAAAATACTCGATCTTTTTGAGAGGCAGACCTAAGTTCCCAAGGGCATCTTGTAATAAGTTTTTATTAGCGAGAATCAATGAATCAATACGCGAGATCAGTGGTCTGTACCAAAAGCGCTGAAGAGGCTTATCGATACTATGATCCTGAGTCACTACCAGTGCTGTGATATTTTGTCTCTTAAGCTGAAAAGACAGTGAACATAAAAGAGTGAAGTCGTAGCAGTGAACGATATCAATGTGACTTTTCTTAAAGGCCTGTCCCAAAGTTAGATGCTTATGAAAGCGCAGGAAACGATTAATAAAATGCGGTTTATAAGGAATAATTTCGATCTCTAAATGCTTTGCTACTTTTGCCGCAAAAGAGTCTTCGTAGGTGTAGAGATAAACATTATACCCGTGACCTTTTGCTTGAATGATATCGCGAAAAGCGAAGCGCTCCTTCGTATTCCAGGCCTTGCTGGGCAGGACGTAAAGAATATTTCTGGAGTACTTATTCTTCAATTACTGAACCTTGATTCCCGGTTTGTATTCTACCAGTTCCCCGTAGACTGATCCGATTTTGATCTTGGCCTGGAACTTTAGCAGTTTTCTTTCTGGATCATTTCCGTACCAGAAGATAATGTCGCCGCTCTTTTTAAGAACACCAGGAAAATTTGTTTCAGCTCTGATTTTAATGGCCTTCACTTCTTTGTCTGCGACATTAATAGTGTCTTCACCCATCACTTCAACTTTTAGAAGCCAGAATTTACCACGAGTCACTACCGGGAATTCATAGATGTCACCTTTATTTAAAGGGAGACCTCTTACCAGTTGAAGGGCCGAGAAAGAATCCTGGGATAAACTTGGAATAGGAGCATTGATCTTCTCATCCTTATTTGATCCTTCCTTCACACGTTTATACCAGTGGTACGTCATCATTTTTTGGAAATCAAAAAGTTGAAGGTCATCAACGTTTTGTTTTTTCTCTCTTTGAATCAAGGAATACTTCATTGGAAGAAAAGTTTCTTTTTCAACATAGCTGTCTAGTCTATCGTCCAGCCAGTAGAAGTAACGATAAGAATCACTTGATTTAAAACGAGCGTAAAAATGAAAAGCTTGTTTGTTATTTAGCGAAACCACTTCTTTAGAAAGGATCGTAATATAACCAGCAGTCACCCCAAGGTAGCTGATGGCCATAATAGATTGTTCACCTTGATAGAATACAGGTTTAAATTTGCTCCACACAGCTTTGGATTTAGCATCGTAAGCTTTATATTCTTCCGGATAATCAGCGGGTAGAACTGGATTTAAGTAATTGCTCGAAGTTGTTTGAGTCGCAGGTTTCGCAACCGCTTTAGCTTCTTTGCTTGCTGTTGTCTCTTTAGTCTCAGTGTCTTTCACTACAGGAGTTTTAGCTTTTGAAGCCTTTCCTTTCGTTTTCTTTTGAGCTGCCGCCAGAGCTTCTGCTGCGACTCTTTCTTCTTCCGCTCTTTTTTGTTCTTCAAGTGATTGGGTCTTATAACTTTCGGCCTGCTCTTTTTCTACATCAAATGCAGTGACTAGGTCCGAGCCTTCAGGTTTCTGTAAAAGAACTGATTTCTCTTCTTCATAATTAGTCGCACAGCTGGTTACGGCCAGGCAGCAAAGGAAAAATAAAGCTGATTTAAAATTCTTCATAACATTTACCTTAGTATAAATTTTGAAAGCACGAATCGATAACCTTTGTCGTTGCTTCCTCTCCACTTAAGAATTGGATATCGACTTCCAAAAAGACGATCGTATCGTCCTCAATAATTTTTTTAATTCTCACCATGTCTTTTTCAGTCGTCACGAGAAGTGCATCTTCTGACTTAGCATAAGATAAAAGAGCGTTGATCTCATCTGGCTTGAAGTAATGGTGATCCGGGAACGACTCAGTCACAATAACTTCGGCCCCTAGTTCTTCAAGTAATTTATAGAATGATTGTGGGTTGGCGACGCCTGCGACACAAATCACTTTGCGCCCTCTAATCTCTTCCGCTTTTAAAACCAACTCATTGGCCGCATTGTAAAAACCGTTTGGCCTGAAGCCTACTTCTGCAAACTCAACTCCTACTGGAAGATGAGGCTGAAGGAATTTTTTTAGTGTTTTAATTTTTTCAGCAGGAACTACGTCAGCTTTTCCGATGACAACTAAGTCAGCATCTTTTAAACCTTGGAATCCTTCGCGCATATAACCTAGCGGTGCCACACGGTAGCGGAACATCGGCATTGTTGCATCAAAAAGAACAATGTTGAGCTTGCGTTTGATCTTAATGTGCTGGTGACCGTCGTCTAATAAAACGACATCTGGTTCTACTTTTGGGAAATAGAAACTTAAGTTTTCACTACGTCTCTTTCCTACAACAATCGTAGCGTCTTCCAGTCTCCTGGCAAATAAAAGGGCTTCATCACCGTAATCTACCGGATCTGGTGCCATCATCTTTCCTGACATGATTAGACCACTGGAATTTTCCAGTTTACCTTTATAACCGCGCATAAGAATCATGACTCTTTTATTTCTCTTGTGAAGATACTCAGCAAGCCAAAGAGTGAAAGGAGTTTTTCCCGTTCCACCAAACGTCAGGTTGCCAATTGAAATGATAGGAACTTGAAATGATCTTTGCCTGAAAATTCCGTAGTCGTAACAAGCTCTACGAAAAAAATAAACCGATTCCCAAATCCAAGACAATGGAGATAACAAAAGTCTTTTAATGAGAGGTATCGATTTTTTTTCCATAAGAGTTATCTATTACATCGGCCATATATTGTGGAACGCTCATGGGCTCACCACGGACCTGGTCTTTCGTTTGTTGAAGCCAGCTTAAAAGCTGCATATACTCGGTTTTATTATAATACCAAAACCTTAAATACGACACGATATTATAGGCGCTCACCTGATCCTGAAGGAACTCAGGAAAAACCGAACGATTCTGTACGATATTGGCAAGACTGATAAACCAACGGTAGCTCACCAGATTCTCAAAAATAAATTGATTTAAGAGCGACGTTTTATAACAAACGATAGTCGGAAGTTCGTACAATGCACATGTCAATGTCACTGTCCCACTCGCCGCCAGAGAAAAATCGGCCTTTTTCAGAGCGAGCGTCAGGTCTTCATTACTAAACTCTTCATCGATAAATTCAGCGTAAGGTTCAAAAAGCTCCTTGGGCACAGAGCTCGATTTTACAATCGAGACATGCAGAGGAATCTCCTTCCTTAAATGCCTGATAGATTCAATAAAGATTGGGAGTAGCTTTTCCACTTCAAACTTGCGCGAGCCTGGTAAAAGCAGCAGGCGCACCGGAGAATGAAGTTCACTTTGTTTTTTAAAACTCAACAGGTCATTTTTATAAGTTGTCCACAGCGGGTGATCAACACTGACCACTCTCTTAACTCCTCTGTCTTGAAACCATTTTTTCTCAAAAGGTATAATGGTAAAAAGAGTGTGAACAGAACGGGCAATTTTTTTAACTCTATACTCTTTCCAGGCCCAGGCCTGTGGGGCCACATAATATAAAACTTCTACACCCAGCTCTTTGAGTTTGCCGGCAAGTTTCATATTGAATGACTGGAAATCAACTAAAATAGCGGTCTTGGTATTTCTTCTCTTAACTTCTTCAACAATGTGGTTCATCGCCTTGTAGTAAAAAGGAATTTTCGTGATGACTTCACTATAGCCCCACGAAGAAAAGTCATTTAAATGATAAAGAAGCTCTAAACCTTCGCGCTTTAATTCATCTCCCCCGACACCATAAAAACTGGTACCAGGAGAAGACTTTTTTAGATCATTAAAAAAACTTAGAGTATGCTCTTCGCCGGATTTTTCTCCAGCGATGATCAGGCACGACTTCTCACTCATTAAAGCATGACCTCAATATTTTTGCGGGCACTTTCTAAAACTTTATCAATCAACCTGACAGCAGTCAGACCATCTTCTAAAGAGATGATCGGTGCTTTTTTGTTGGCAATCGAGCTGTAAAAATTTTTATGCTCAAGAAGTAAATGATCGCGTTTTTCATAGTTAGCAGTGTTGACGAATTCAGGTCCCGCTTCTTTTCCAAGGGCCTCTGAAATTTCGTTTCTCATCAGGTCCACAAGAAGAGTTCCTGCGTGATTTGAAATCTCCAGCTCGCGCACTTCCTTAGTCTGGTTGCGACCAACGGTAATCGTGGCACGGTTTCCTGACTTGAATTTAAAATTAGCGGTTACATAATCGTAGTGCGAAGTTCTCATTTTAAAGCCCATCGCCTCTACACTTACCGGTGTTTCCCCAAAGAGATAAACCAGAAGATCCAGGTCGTGGATCATTAAATCCTGAACAACATCTACATCTGTCGCACGGCCTTTAAAAGGGGCCACACGCCTTAAAGTGATGTGTGCTGGAGCATCGAAGAAATGCTTGTACTCGTTTTTTCTCTCCCATGCCTGGTGGAATCTTTCCGAGTGACCAACTTGTAAAATCACCGGGTGTGCTTTTAGAAGCTCTTGTAGTCTTAAGGCCTGCTCAGTTGTTTCTGTTACTGGTTTCTCACAGAAAACATGCTTATCGTGTTTTAAAAGGTATTCTACGATTTCATAGTGAAATGATGTCGGCGTAACAACGACTCCGGCATCAATATCATTGATACATTTTGAAATATCATCAACAATCGTCGCATTCGGGTGCGCCTTCTTAGCCGCTTCCTGTCCTGCTGGGAATTTTTCAACGATGTATTTTAGTTCTGCCACCTCTGGAAAACTCTCCGCTTTTTGAGCGTGCCATTTTCCCAGGTGACCATATCCAATTACTGCAACTCTAATTTTGCTCACAAAAATCCTTATGGGTTAAACGGCGCGATTCCGATTTCAGATTTTTTAATCTGTTCAACCATTTCAATAACAACACGATTGTCTTTGTATTCGGCCATTAATTCTGCATTTTCCACGAATGAACGAGGAGAAAGGTTTGAAGACTCGATTGTTCTTAGGAAATCGACAACTTCAGAAATTTCCTGTTTGCTGTACCCCTGGCGTTTCATACCAATGATGTTGATACCTTTTAAGTGAGCGCGGTTCCCCATTGCTGTACAAAATGACGGGATATCGCGATCAAGTGCCGAAGCTCCACCGATGTAAGCTCCACGTCCAAGTGAAACGAACTGCTGGATTTGAGTTCCACCGCCGATGATCACTCTATCGCCGATTTTTACGTGACCAGCAAAGTTCGTCGAGTTAGCGATTGTACAGTTGTTTCCAACCACTACATCGTGACCAGCGTGAACGTAGGCCATGAATAAACAGTTATCACCAATCTTTGTGATTTGGTTTTCTTTTAAAGTCCCGCGGTGAATTGAGCAGTACTCTCTAAAAGTATTATTGTTTCCAATCACTGTGCGAGTTGGCTCACCTTTGTAAGAGTTATCCTGTGGAGGTGCTCCAATTGAACAGCCTTGGAAGAATTTATTATTTTCTCCAATCGTTGTATGTCCATCTACCACGACGTGAGAAAAAAGAACTGTATTAGCTCCGATCTCTACGTTTGGTCCAACGATACAGAAAGGTCCAACCTGAACTGTCTCGTGAAGTTTTGCATTTTTGTCTACGATTGCACTTGGGTGAATATTGCTCATAAACTATTCCTTGTTATTTATGCTTAAAGCATCTTTAGTGAAGCAAGAACCGTCGCCTCACTCATTAATTGGTCATTGTGATAAAGTTTACATTCGCTGGTAATCATCGGTCCTCTGATCTTCAGAGTTTTTGTCACTAGCTTTAAATCCATTTCCGGAAGAACTGGTTTTCTAAAACGAGCTTCATTGATTCCCAAAAGGGCCACATCCATTTTCATGTTGAATGGGTTTTCATTAACTAATAAAACGATAAAGCTCGTCGCTTGGGCCATCATTTCAACCTGAACAACTCCAGGAAGAATCGGGTAATCTGGAAAATGTCCGGCAAAAATCGCATGGTCTTTTTTCGTTCTGTAGTGAGCGACAACTTCTGCGTCCTGGATTTCTTTAATATCGAAAATCTTTCCTTGAATGATTTCTTTTCCTGGAACAACGACCGATTCAACAGAATCGATAAACAGGAATGGGTCTCTATGAGGAAGGATTTGTTTAACTTGTTCAGTAGTCAGTAACATTGAGCGTTCTCCTAAATAACTATTCACTTTTATCTTTTGAGGAAGAGAGCGAGTGCTTTCTAATATAGGCCACTCCTTTCATCCATTCTTTAATATTTCTCGCTGGGAATCCTCCCAGGACTTCTCCATCTTCAACGTTGTTAATGACACCTGCGCCACCGGCAATTTGCACGCCTTTACCGATCTTTAAACCGTTAGCAGCTTTTGCATCTCCACCGAAAACAGTGTAATCACCAATCGTTGTACTTCCACCAAGACCTGCTTGTCCACAAAGGATAACACCTGTTCCAAGCTTGCAGTTGTGGCCAATTTGAACCATGTTATCAATCTTAGAGCCTCTTCCAATTTTTGTCGGAGAGAACGTTCCAGAATCAACACAAGTCGCAGCTCCAATTTCCACATCGTCTTCAATGATCACGCTTCCCATGTGCCACACTTTGTGGTGAACACCTTTTGAGAAGTTGTAGCCAAAACCATCCGCACCGATCACGCAGTTAGCGTGAATGCGAACGTTGTTGCCAATTTTTACATTTCTATAGATGGTCGTGCCTGGGAAAATTTCTGTTCCTTCTCCCACAGTCACACCAGACATCAAAGTGACACCTGAATGAATTTTCGTATTCTCAGCAATCGTTACGTTCTCGCCGATAAAAGCACCTTGAGCAATCCACACACTTGGGTGAATAGAAGCTGTCCCCATCTGACGGCCATCGACCATATCATTAGGATTTCCGATTTTTTCATCGTAAAAAGGTTTTGAAAGAAAAGACATCGCCAGGTTAACGTCAGCAACTGTCGCGACCCACCACGCTTTTTGTTTGATCAGTTCAAGTTGATCAGGACTAACTAAATCAAAAAACTTCCTCTCAATGATCACACCGATATGAAGAGCATCTTCACTTTGAAGAAAGTCGGCCATGAAATTTTTATTTTTAATAAAATAGATATGACGAGGCAGATATTCTGTGGAATCGGTAATCCCTTCAACCGCGAGTGCTTCGTCGGATTCGGTGATTAATTGAAAACTTTGTTCGAACTTAATTAGGTTTCCTAGTTTCATTAGGGACCCCTTACATAGTGAAGGGACCCGACAGTCACATTTACCATCGGGTCCCTTGCTTTATTTAAAAAAATTTACTTCTGACTATTTTGGGAATTTTTTGTTGTATGCTTTTACAACTTCATCAGTCAGGTCTTTTTCAGACTTAGCGTATAGGATTGGAGCTGTCGCTGCTTCATACACTAGGTCAACATCTGATGCTTTTGAAACTTCATCAACAACAGATTTAACTCTCTCTAGGATTGGAGTTTTTAGTTTTTGTTCCATATCCTGGATTTCTTTTTGGAAACCAGCAGTTTTTTGTTGGATCGCGATGATCTTTTCCTGGATTTCTCTTTCTTTCTTAGCTTTTTCTTTATCGTTGATTACAGATGCTTTCTTTGAGTAGTCATCTTGTAGTTTTTTGATTGAATCTTCTTCTTTCTTTAAGATAGCTTGCTTCTCATCGAAAGATTTTTTTAGTTGGTCGCGTACAGCAACACCTTGGTTAACTGTGATTAGAACTTTTTGTACGTCAACTTTACCTACTGTAACTGCTGAAAAAGCAGAAGTTGTCATTACAAGGGCCAAAGTAGCAATAAGTGCTTTCATCGAATACTCCTTCATATTTTAGAATAATTGTCCTATATCAAAGTGGAATTGAGAACCTTGTTCTTTGAATTTTCCAGTTAAAGGATAACCGAATTCAAAGCGCAGAACCCCAATTGGCGAGAACCATCTAAATCCAAATCCATAATCAGTATAAACCTTAACGTTTTTCAAGTCACCTGCATGCCCAGCATCAAAGAAAAGAACCCATTTTAGTCCGGCTTCTCTTGAAAGTGGATGCTGCAACTCGAAATTAGTAAACGACATGAACTGTCCACCCAGGTTGAAGTCTTGGACAACTCCATCTGTTCCTTTCATACGTGTCGTTGGCCCGATATCTTCATATGAGTAACCGCGAAGGTTTCTCGATCCCCCAAGTGTGAACTTTTCAGTTCTTGGGATTTTTCTTGAATCAACCTGGTCGATTTTCCCAGCGTAGAAACGAGTTCTGAAAATCAAGTCACCAATAACTGGGTAATAACCACGGCCTTCAGCTTCGTTCTTTAGCCATTTTTTGTCACCACCAACACCTGTGTATTCTGTTGAATAACTCAGGTAATACCCTTTTCTCGGGTCAGACCTGTCGTCGCGCTTGTCGTGTACAATAGATGTTTGGATAGAAGAGGCCAGACCATTTTCAAGTGCTTTATCAATTGTCGGGTCATCAACAGATTTAATTGTTGTGTCTTCTAATTTGTATGTCACGTAAAGGTTCGTAAACGTCATGATTGGATAACCCACTCGAACGTTTAAACCCTTTCTTCTTTCGCTATATGAAGAAGACGTATCGTTATTCGAAACGAAAACCCCTCCACCAAGAAGCCATTTTGTATCTAAGAAATACGGCTCAGTGAAATCGACACTGAAAGTGTTTGAAGACTTTGCCAGGTTTAAGCTAAAAGATAAGTTCTGCCCCATCCCTCTAAAGTTAGACTGAGTCACTGATGCCTGGAAGAATCCACCTGTTGCAGTTGAGTAACCAGCACCAAGAGAGATCTGCCCAGTGTTCTTTTCTTTTACAGAAACTTCTACATCAAGAACATCTTCTTTATCTTTAGGAGACACAGTGTTGAATACGATTGAATCCGGCTCATAGAAACCTAAACGTTGAACGTTTTCTCTCGATTGACGAAGAGCTGTTCCGTTGAATTTCTGGCCTTCTTTAATTGTGATCTCGCGACGGATAACTTTATCGCGCGACTTTGGGTTCCCTTTAATTTTTACGCGTCCAAAGTAAGCGATCTTCCCTTTTTCGAATGAGAACTCTACGTCTACTTTGTTTTCGCCCGGAACAACATTCAGGTTACGGATAACGTTGGCAAACGCGTATCCTTCATCCTGGTACATTTCCGTTAGCATCTGGATATCTTTTCTTAGTGATTCTTCAGAGTAAGTTTCCTGCTCTTTTAGAACCATTTTCTCGTGAAGTTCATTTTCTGGAAAAAGCACTTCGCCCTGAAAAGTAATCTTATTAACAGTAAACTGAGGTCCCTCAGTCATCTTCATCGTAATGAAGACCCATTTTTTATCTTCAGAGACAGTAATCTCAGGAGTTCCAATATTGATCTGAAGGTAACCCTTCATGCGGTAGAAATACTTAAGTCTCTCAATGTCGTTTTGGAAATTGATCTCTTTAAAGTTTCCTGTTCCCGACATGAATGAGAACAAGCTGTCTTCTTGAGTTTGAAGAATGCTTTTTAGTTCTTCGTCTTTAAAGGCCACGTTCCCAAGGAAGTTGATCTTTTTAACTTTAACTTTGTCGTATTCTTTAATGTTGAAAATAAGCTCAGTGTTTTCATCGTTGATTTTCTTTTCCTGGAAATCAACAGAAGCAAGGAAGTACCCTTTTTCTTCGTAGAATTTTAGAAGGCCTTGAACGTCACTCTTAATTGTTGTCGTATCAAGAATCGAAAACACTTTTGATTTAACTTGCCCTTTTAGATCGTCGTCTGAAAGTCCGTCGTTACCTTCGAAAGTGATTTTTGTAATGATTGGTTTTTCTTTTAGAACAAAACGCAGAACGTTTTGTCCGTTGTCAGTATCCTGATGAGCTTCAACGCTCTCAAAATATTTCATTGAATAGATTTTTTCTAAATCTTTTTTCAGCAGGTAATTGTCGAGAGTCATCCCTGGACGAGAACCGATTTTTTCTAAAACAGCTTCCTTTTCTACTTTTTTGATACCTTGAACGTCGATGCGATCAATCTTAAAAAGATCGACACGGGCGCCTAAGTCTTCGGCTGCATAAGAGTGACCGATGAGTGAAAGGGTTAAAAAAAAGAATAACGAGATAAATCTCAGAGACATCAAATCTCCACTGTCCGATTAAAAAACTAAGTTATTAAAAGTAACAAGAAAAGCCGGTGGTGGAAAGTTCTTTTACTCTAAAAAGCACAATGAGAAACTCATTGCGTTACAAGAACTCCATCCTTCATAAGAAGCTGATTGGAAAAGCTTTGTGCGATCTGTGGGTCGTGAGTGACAACGACAAGTGTAGCGCCGAATTCACGCGCTAATGATCTCAATAGTTGAATAACCTTTTGCGAGTTCTCCGAATCTAAATTTCCTGTTGGCTCGTCGCAAAGAAGTAGCTTTGGTTTTAATGACAATGCGCGAATGATATTGATTCGCTGTTGCTCTCCACCAGAGAGCTCGTACGGGTATTTTTCTAAACAATGCTCAACCTGTAAAAGTTTGGCCAGCGAGATGGCCCTTTCTTTCACTTCATCCGTATACACTCCCCCTAGCCTTGCCGGCAGAAGAATGTTTTCTAAACAATTCATTGATGAAAGTAGAAAGTGAAACTGGAAAACAAATCCCACATAACGGTTGCGGTATAAGGCCAGTTCTTCATCGTTTAATTCACTTAAGTTTTTTTGATTCACAATCACCTTCCCTTCTGTTGGACGCTCAAGTCCTCCCAGAAGATAAAGCAATGTCGATTTCCCGGAACCAGAAGCTCCACGAATGAGATACTCTTCACCGGCATTCATAGTCACAGTCACGTTATTTAAAGCATGAGACTTCGTATAGAATTTCTTCACGTTTTCAATTTTAATCATGATGTTTGAGCTCATACAAATTCCTGACGAAGACCTTCTAAGAGACTCTTATTTCTTAGCTTGCGAAGAAGGTAGTATGTAATTAAAAGAATCCAGACCAGCGCCAGAGTGAAAACCAGGGCGTAGTCTTGCCACGATAAAAAGAGATCAATTCTCGGCATATGATAAACTTCTGCCGGCAATTTAAAAAGTGGAACATTGAGCAGAAGAAACCTGAAGAGTTGAACAAACACCATCGACAGAAGTGATGAAGCCACCCAGATGCCAAATACGAATTTCAGCCAAAGATTATTCATCGCTTTTCTTGAAAGACCCAGGGCCTTAAATAAGAAAAGCTCTTTTGATTTTTTCTCGTTGATAAAATAAATAAAGGCCAGGACATTAAAAACAGAAATCACAACGATAAGTTGCAGGATTAAGCTGATTAAAACTTTTTCTGCCTGAACGGCTTCAATCAAAGAAGAGAACTCTCTCCAGTAAGGCTTAAAATAAAAATCCGGCTCAAACTTAAGTCTTAGGTCTGTGATTTTATCTTCAATCAGTTTTAAATCGTTGTCCCCTACTTTTGGCGGGTGCTCAACATTAAGAGCAATCGTATTTACTTTTGAACCCAATCCTTGAATGCGCTGAATATCTTCCAGTCGCATATAAATCATGCGGGCATCTTTTTGGTAAACTCCATGCGTGATAATGCGTTCAACTCTAAAGCGCGAGAGGGCCGGCATATTTTTAAATTCAGTTCCACCTTTGCCGAAGGCCAAAACAATTTCATCACCTACAGCAACATGATTGATGCGGGCAATTTCTGAACCGATAATGACTGACATTGGTGAGAGATCAAGGGGAAGACCTACGACTTTTCCATAAGAAGAATCAATCCCTTTAATTAAAACCCCGCGCGATTCATCGTTAAAAACCATGAAGCTTTCAGTTTGTACTAAGGGAGAAAATGTTTTGATATTTTCTTCATCGAGTTTTTCTCTAAGCCTGTCTGTAACCAAGAAAAAACCATAGCGAGACTGCATCGTCACATCACCGGCCGAATTTCTCAAACCGTGGCGAAGTGCGCGCTCAAATCCATCCATAATCCCGACAGTCGAAAGAATAACAGCAATAGAAAATGCCAGCCCAATCCAAACACCAATCAGGAATTTTTTCGTCGTTGGATGATCTAAAAAGAGCATCAAAAAAAGGCGAAAGTTAGTGGACTTCACTCTTTGTCCCTTCTTCAACTGTCCATCTTAAAAATGCGTCGATGAAATCATCCAAGTCACCTTCCAGGACTTTTTCGGCCTGAGAAGATTCAAAATCTGTGCGATGGTCTTTGACCAGTTTATAAGGGTGAAGAACGTAAGACCTAATCTGCGCTCCCCATGCAATATCTTTTTTATTGGCTTCGGCCTCAGCTTCTTTCGCTCTTCTTTTTTCTAACTCTAGTTCATATAAACGAGAGCGAAGAACTTTCATCGCCTGAGCTTTGTTTTGCAGCTGTGATCTTTCGTTCTGACAAACAACGACGATATTAGTTGGCAAGTGAGTAATACGAACAGCAGAGTCTGTCGTGTTTACACCCTGACCACCCGATCCACCGGCGCGGTAAACGTCGATGCGCAAATCCTTATCCAGGATTTCAATTTCAATCGTGTCATCAATTTCCGCTGAAACGAAAAGTGAAGCAAAGGATGTATGTCTTCTTCCTGCTGAATCAAATGGTGAAAGACGAACGAGCCTATGAACACCTGATTCCGATTTTAAAAGACCATAAGCGTAGGGACCCGTAATCGTCACAGTCGCCGACTTGATCCCGGCTGAATCCCCTTCCTGTGTATCGAGGATTTGCACTTTAAATTTTTTTGATTCCGCCCAACGGATCACCATACGCAAAAGCATATAGGCCCAGTCACAAGACTCTGTCCCGCCGGCACCAGCATTAACTGTAACGATAGCGTTGTTTGGGTCAAGTTCATGTGAGAGAAGAACTTTTTGTTCAGCGTGAGTGAATTCAATTAAAAAGTTTTTATAACCTTCGATCGCTTCTACGGCCGAAGACTCGTCGTTTTCGGTAGTAGCAAACTCCCAAAGAACATCAAAGTCGTCGTAGAGTTGTTTTAAATGGCCGTATGTTCTGGTGACTTCTTCCAGAACTGATTTTTCTTTCTGGATTTTGGCAGCGTTGGGAGCGTCATCCCAAAAGCCATCCATCGCTTCGATGCGAGAGATTTCTTCTAATCGATTGAGTTTTTTTTCAATCTCAAAGCGACCTCCGCAGAAGATCTAATTTCTCCGCGTAGGTTTTGATGTCGAGGCGTTTTTCATTGAGTTCAATTTTGATTTGTTCATTCATATTTATTTCTTGGTCTTAAGTTTTTTGTAAATTTGTCCCACGAGTGCATTCTCGTGAGCTTCCATGATTTTTTCTTCTTTTAGAGAAATCTCATGGTCAAATCCCAGTAGGTGCAAAAAGCCGTGCACGGCCAGGTGAACCACTTCCTGCTCATAGGTTATCTCAAATTCACGGGCCTGAGACAGGGCCTTTTCTTTGCAAATGACTAAGTCGCCCAGATCCATTTGAGAAAGGTTTTTCTCGCGGGGCTTTTTATCAGGGCGCAAGTTTTCATAAACTGGAAAAGAAAGAACGTCTGTTACATAGTCTTTTTGTCGATACTCGCGGTTAAGCGTTCTGATCTTTGTTTTTCCACAAAGAGTCATAGTCATGGTCACTTCTTTGACACCTGCGAAATGAGGGTTTTTTTTAAGATTCGTGGCCAGGACAGCTTCTAAGGCAGAAATCACGTGGTCCATGCCAAGACTCTTATTTCTTTTTGCCCCACTATTCTGGTAAAATATCTCAAACTTCATCAATCTTTCCTGATACCCTAAAAGGTAGCAAATATTAGCAGGTGCCGCAAATGAATAAAAGCAATTTTGAGAAACTAAAAGATGTCATCGCCGACCTACGCCATCCGACTGAAGGATGTCCTTGGGATTTAAAACAAACGCACGAATCTCTCCTGAAATATCTTTTGGAAGAGTCGTATGAATTTGTTGAAGCGGTGGAAGAAAAAGACCCGAAAAAAATGGAAGAAGAAATTGGCGACGTTCTTATGCAGGTGTTGCTTCACGCTCAAATGGGTTCTGAAAAAGGACTCTTTGATATTGAATCGGTTTCGGCCCGCTTAAGTGAAAAACTTATCCGTCGTCACCCTCACGTTTTTGAAAAGAAAGACACTTCGATTTCTGCAGACCAGGTTTTAATCAACTGGGAGAAAATCAAAGCGGAAGAAAAACTTCGCGAAGAAGGAGAGAAAAATCACCACCGCATTAAGTCTTCTGTTTTAAATGCTCCTCCACTTATGTCTGCGGTAAAAATCGGTAAAAAAACAAACGATATAAAATTCGATTGGGATGACTACACTCAAGTGGCCTACAAAGTTGAAGAAGAGTGGCAAGAATTAAAAGAAGAACTAACTCCACACCGCGAGCTAAACCGCGCAGCCGTGTTTGAAGAGTTAGGGGATCTTCTTTTCTCTGTGGCCCAACTGGCAAGACACCTGGATATGGACCCACACGATGCTCTTCGTAATGCCAACAAAAAATTCCTTCGCCGCTTCCACGCAATGGAAGATTTAATGGAAGCAAAAGGTGTTAAACTTGAGAACATGAACCAGGAACAAATGGACGTTTACTGGAACCAAGCTAAGGTTAATGAAAAAGCTAAAAAGTAAGTGGATTACTAAAGATCAGAGCTCTCGCCTCTACAATATCCCAGTGCCCATTGTGGCGCTGACAGGTGGTATTGCAACAGGAAAGAGCACAGTCGCGCAAATGTTCCGTGATGAAAATATCCCGGTGATTGATGCTGATCGACTGGTCAAAGGGATCTACTCGCAAAAAGAGTCATTCGATTTTGTTTTTAAAAACTTCAAAGATGCCATCATTGATGAAGCTATTCATTTTAAAACGCTAAGAGAACTAGCGTTTAAAACTCCCGAGAATCAACTTTTACTTGAAACTTATATCTACTCGCGCATGCCCGATGCTTTTTCGAGTGCCTATAGTGCTTTTGAACCTCATGGTTTTATTGTCTATGATGTTCCGCTATTATTTGAAAAAAAGCTCAACGAAAAAACGGACCTCGCTGTCTGTGCCTATGCCCCACGCTCTATTCAGCTTGAGCGCCTGGTAAAACGCGACAACATCAGCACGGAGCTGGCAGAAAATATTCTTTCCAAACAAATGGATATTGAAGAAAAAAAGAAAAGGTCTGATCTCTTTATTGAAAACATGAAAGACTTTTTGACGTTAGAGAAAAACTTCCGTCAACTCTTAACCACTCTTTGCGAATGAAAGAATTATCGCTTAACGAATTCTTTGCAGAGTACCCACATATTTCGCAGGCGACAGAAGCTGACAATCAAGACATTCTCGATTTCTATCACCAGACATCGTTAAGTTCGACGGAGTCTGAAATCATCTACACCAGAGGAAACGATTTTTATGCTTTCCTTAAAGAAAGAAGTGACTCTTCACTCATCATACTCTTAAGAGATGACCAAAGTGTGATTTACGGCATGGGTGTTATCACCTACCGTCCAGGTTATATCAATGGACAATTGCAGACCATCGGCTACCTGGGAGACTTGCGTATCAAGATGAACCGCAAACTTATCCGCGAATGGCGTTTGATGTACGCCAACCTCATCAGGCTCTCTCCACAGATCAAAGAAATGCATCACTGTCGTTTTTACCAGACGGTGCTCATTGATGAGAATAAAGAATCAAAAAATAACCTGGCCGAAACAAAGATCGCCAACCTTCATTACCACAAGTTGCAAAAGTACAAGATGGTCAATGTTATCGGCAGAGTGAAATTGAGAACGTCTTCGTCTTATGTTCGAATAGCAACTAACGAAGACAAAAAACTCATTGTAAATTTTCTGTCACTCAATAATCCCAAAGACCTTTTTTCCCATGACTGGGACAAAGAACTGGATCACCGTTTGAAAAAATGGAACGATTTTTCGATGGAGAACCTGCTTTTATCTTTTAATAAAAGTGGCGAGCTTAAAGCGATAGCGATGGTGTGGAATCCGATTAAAACAAAACAAATCCGCATCACTAAAATTCCAGAAGCGCTTAAACTCATCCATTCGATAGGGAGTAAGATTCCTTTTTTTGAGTTTAAGAAATTCCCAAAGGAAAACACGCCACTGGATATTCTTTATCTTTCTCAAGTAGTCTTTGATAAGACCTTAGTCAAAAGCGATCGCCAAAAAATCCTTCACGACTTTATTCACCTGGCCTTTGAAAGAGATTTTCACATGCTGGCCTACGCTGATTTTGAAAATGAAGATTACCTGGAAAAGACTCTCTCTCTTTTTATGCAGAAAATGCCAATGGCGGTCTTTAGCGTTCATAACAAAGATGACCATGGGCAAATTCAAGACCCACTTCATTGGGACTCAACGAAACCGACTGTTAGTTTTGATATGTGTTTAGTTTAAGACTTATGTGCGTCTTTGAGATCTGACACCCATCCCAGCTTTTCAAAACCTTTGAGCATCCAAAAATGCGGGTCTATATCAATACTCTTTTGAGCATTATTGGCACTGGTTTGTGAACCATGGTGATTGTTGTGCCAGGCTTCGCCTAAAATAAAAGGAAAAAGAAGTGGATTGTTTGTGCTTTGGTCATTGGTTTCATTTCTTCTATAACCAATACCGCGGTGACATCCCCATGAATTAATCAAAAAGACAGCGTTGTGTAAGAGCATCACTCTAAAAAGACCGCCCCAGAAAATCCCACGAAGGATGTTGTCACTTGAAAACTCTCCCAACATCGCCGCTTCAATAAAACCCGGAATGATCAGAAATGAAATCCCAATCAGCATGTGAAAACGATGCCAGTTCACTAGTCTTTCATTTTGATAAAAATCCTGAGTGTATTTTTTAATAATACCTAATGTGTCTAATCCAAAAATCCACATGACGTGTGCGTGCCAAAATCCTTCCCAAAAACTTAACGCTCTCCCCTCTTTAAAATAAGGAGAATGTGGGTCTTCACCTTTATCGCTATGATGGTGATGCTTTCTATGAACTGCCGCCCAACAAATGGCCGGAGTTTGAAAAGCAACTGCCGATGTGAAAAAAAGCAGAAACTCAAAAGAGGGCGTTGCTTTAAATGACTTATGGGAAAAATAGCGGTGGTTTCCTACCGAAATTCCAAAGAGAGCAATTTGATAAAAAACGAAAAAGATAAAAAAATCCTGCCAGACAAAAGGCAGTTTCCAAATGTAGAGCCCCAAAGCAATACAAAGAGCAAAAGGAAGCATGATCGCAAAAAAGAAGCGAGGTTTGATTCCTAAAAGTTTGTCTTTTTGTTCTACTGTTAACGACATCAGAAAAATTTTAACATAGACCCCTATCTTTTTACACCTGTTGTAGCTTAACATTGTTATAAACAAGAGGTTTTTATGTTAACAAAAGTCCTGCTGGTCATATGGCCACTTCTCGTGAGTGCATGTGCCTATCTTTACAAGAAAAAGCAAAATGGTCCGAATGCCATGACAGGTGGACCCATTTCGACCCCCAAAGCATTCTGGCTTGCTTACACCGTAACGACATGGTTTTTTCTGCCCTTTCTTTTCATCTTTAACCCAGATGTTATCGTCCCAATTAAATATGTTATCGCTTTTCACCTTCTAAGCTGGTGGGCGCGTGGACCTCTGGAACTAGTCATGATTTACAAATGGTTTAACTGGACTCCACGATACGGAATTAGCCATGACCTTTTCCACATTATTGGACTAGTGACGTTGTACTATATCAACCGTGGAAGTTTCGCGAACCTTACTCCGATGAGCAATATGGCACTGGCCTTTATCTTTGTAACAACGCTAGCAACTGTTGCTGAAATTACTTTTGCTTATTTATTTTTAAAGGCACGCAGTGAAGCGGAAGAAAAAGATAATATCTACTTTGCTTCAGATGACCCGAAATGGATTTTCATCAACAGGCTTACACTAACTGTTGTTTGCGGAGTCATGGCCCACCTGATTTGTCAGGCGGTTTATGCTCTCTTAGTGTTGTGAATTTTTTCGTAGACTAATTTGTAAATCACCAGCGCCAGGATAAATCCTGTCACAATATCAAAAAGATGGTGCTGGTGAACAAAAACCACAGAAGCTGAAATCAAAACCAGCCATACCCACATAAAAGCATGAAAGATTTTATTCGTCGTCTGCTCGATCATCGCGAAAATCGCCAGAGTTGAGTATGTGACATGCAAGCTTGGAAACAAGTTGTGTGGGTGATCAATGGAAAACATAAAATCAAAATATTGCTCATAACCTGGGACTGTTTCGCGAACAAACCCCAATTGCCCCGGGAAAAAATAGAAAACAAAACCAGCGACAATCGCACCGACAATTAATGAAATACAAAATCCTTTAACTGATGAAATGTCTTTTAAAACAAAAGCGGCCACCACAAAAAGAAGATTTAAAGAAATATAGGGGTAGATCATCCACGGGATTAAAGGAATAGATAATTCCCATTGAGTGTACATTGAGTATCTGACCGGATTAAGTGCGGCCTGTTGATTACACCATCCATAGATAACAGCAAAAGCAATGGTTGAAAGAGTCACATAAAGGCAGATGACTTTAAATCTTTCAAGGTCAGGCATCGTCGCAATTCTATCTCTACTCATAATCAATCAATCCTTCTTGAGCGTATTGTCTTGGAACATATTTTGGCCAATAACCATAAAGGCCCATTCTTGGTAAGAGTTTCGCTTCCACTAAAAGTTTAGTCATAAGACTCACACAATTATTATAAAAAAATGAATATCCACCAGGAAGTGTAGGGTCTTTAATCCAGCTTCTCAGTGTCGTTAAAAGCAGTTGTTCTTTTTCTTCAGTGGCATGGATTGGGTGAAAGAAAATCGTTCTTCCCTCTCCTTGAGTGTATTCTGTTTTATACTGGGCCACTGTTCCAATTTTTGGCATAACAACGTAACCACCAGTTGAAGCTTTCCAGTCATCAACCGGGAAATCATTAAAGTCTGCAAGAAAACTAAGAACTAAATCCTGATCAGGGTCAGCTCCTCCTGATCCTGCAAAACGCAGCATCATGTGTCCCCAAAGGCTAAAGTATTTTTTCCCCGGGGCTACTTCAACTAGCTCCAGGTGATCGAACTTAAAATGAGGACTAAGAATCGCTTCCTGGTGAAGGCGATTAATCGCCAGCTCATGTTCGTGCTGGGACCTCCAGGCAAAATACGCATCGGACTTGCGATCCTGAGTCGGACCCTTGAGCATCAGGCCAACCAATAGGATGAGGGCACCAAACAAGGTGATTTTTAGCAGTTTTTTCATGCTTTAATCTTACTCAAAAAGTGACAAAAGTGGCGATCTTTTTACGAGGGAAATGCTAGAGAGCGAACTTTTCCTCGGTTGACGTTGCCCCCTCTTAAATGTGAGAATAATTCCATGAAAAAGACGTTAATGTACAATAACAAAAATATTTCCATTCCAGCGAATTTGAATATTTTTTTAGCTGTTGGCTCAATTGCACTATTGATGTTCCTGCTTTATACCTGTGCCCACACGGATAACTGGTGGCTTAAGATCGCTTGCGTGATGCTTTTTGCTTATACCGGAAATACGACTTTCTCTCTGTTGCACGAAGCAGTTCACTCAAACTTTCACTACAATCGTAAAATCAATTACATCTTTGGAAATATTACGGCGGCCATGTTCCCGACGGCTTACTCTTTCCAGAAAAGATGTCACTTAAACCACCACCGCAATAACCGTACTCAATACGAACTTTTTGAAATGTATGACGACCGCGACAACAAGCTGGTTAAAAATATCACCCTCTACGGTGTATTGACTGGAGTTTACTGGGCGGTTCCTTTTATTGGTTCAATGTGGTTATTAGTAAACCCAAATAGTCTACTTTCTTCTCGTTTTTCAGGTAAAGACAACTATGAAGTGGGAAGAATGGGTGGAGCGAGTATGCTTCGCAGTTTTGAAAACCTTTCAAGCAGAGAAATCACTCGCATGAGAATGGAAGTACTCTTCACACTTGCGGTTCAATTTGGATTGTTCTTTTTACTAGGTTTAGACCTGGCGACATACTTCATGTGTTACTTTGCTTTTGGCTTTACCTGGTCTGCTCTTCAATACGCTGACCACGCTTACAGTGTGCGCGACATTAGAAACGGGGCCTGGAACTTAAAAGTTCACCCGATCACCAAAGCTTTCTTTTTAAATTACCACGATCACCTTGCTCACCACCAGCATCCGAACGTTCCATGGATTCACCTGCCAAAATTTGTGGACCCAAATGTAGAGAAACCAGCATTCCTGGCAATCTATCTTAAAATGTGGAAAGGCTTAGTGAAGCTGGATCAAAATGAACCTGCTCCTATCGACGCTGAACTCGACAACCTGATTGAAAGAGAAAATTTCACAAACTAAGCAAGTTGTTTATCTTGAGTCGCAGTTGTGGTGACTTTAAGCTTATTGATATCTCTTTGGATTCTCTTTTCAATAAAACTCACGGCCAATTTAAAGAACTTTGGAAGCGTTTGAAAACGCTCTACTGAGGTTGCCTGAAAATCTAAAAGAGCTTCGCGGTTTTCTGGTTTATACCCCAGCATTCCTGAATAGAAAGCAAAAGCATTAAGTGAATGTTTTTCTCTCATGAGTCTCAATTGAAGCTTTCTTACGTTCTTTCCAACTTCGCTGGCACTCATCGTGGCGTGCTCCCAATAAGGCGAAACAGAAAAAACATTTTCATCAATCCAGATACCGAATTTCTTTCTGTTTTCTACTGAAAGAATCGGAACTCCGGCAGCACGGGTACTAAAGGTTGCCACAAAGAAAAAGTCTGGTTTTGTTTTTTTGATCAACTCGTAAGTCTCTTCAATCGTGCTTTCTGTTTCTCCCGGAAAACCAACAATTAAAGACACAACAGAAGTGATGCCATACTTGCGGCAGTTCTCTACCGCTTTAATATTTTCTTCCAGAGTACAGTGCTTTTTCATATTGTCTAAAATCTGAGGGCTCCCCGACTCAAGACCAATCTGCACTTGAAGAATGTTGGCCGCTTTCATCGCCTTACAAACTTCTTCATCCGCTAAATCTTCAGCTCTGGCATAACAAACCCAACGGCTTTTTAAACCGCGCTTTTCTATTTCTTCACAAAGCTCAAAGAGTCTTTTTCGAGGCATGGTAAAAAGAGAATCAAGGCAATTGATAATCTTTGGCCCCATACTCTTTTCGTAAGTTTCCCAATCATTGGCAATTTTTTGAGCTGAACGATAACGGAAACTATTTTCATTAAAGAGAAAGGGGTAATTGCAAAACGAACATCTATACGGACATCCACGCACACTTTCATAGTGAATCACCGGAAACTTTTTTTGATGATAAGTTTCAGCAAGCTTCCAGTCTGCAGCAGGAAACATATCCAGATTGCTTGATTCAGGGTGTCCGCTGTAGAGAACCTGAATGTTGTTGAGATTCTCTATTTTACTTCCGCTGGCAGTGGGATGGGGCTTTAATTCTTTAAAGTCAGTTCTAATCCACTCACATAATGTGGGAACCAGGTACTCTCCATGGCCGATGGCAACCACGTCAACATTGTCCATGTATTTGATATTTTCTTTTAAAAGCTGAGTTAGAGGTCCACCAACCACCAAGTGATTTTTTGAAGTCTTGAGCAAGTTGAGAATCGGAAACATCTCACTTAAATCGCGCAGGAGTGTTGTTGAAATAAAAACGCAATCGCACTCTTTTAAAAGTCTTTCGCGAAGTTTTTTATTGGAAAAAAGATCATTCACCGAAGCGACTTCAAAGTCCATCGACTCTTCTTTTAAAAGAGTGGCAATCAATGTCTCAGTAAGTTCCGGTGTCGAATTTAAATCATTGAACTTAAAAAAATCCAGGACTCTTTGGTCTTTGGTTTTTTTAACCGAGCTTTGCACATAAACAATCGGCTCAACAGAAGTCACTTTCACCATGGCCTCAAGCCATGAAAACTTCGAGAATTGCCACTGGAGAATCTGTCTTTTTAAGACTTCAAAAAAGCTTCCCTCTTTTCCCGAAAGAAAGCCTCCAGTGACCACCAATACTTTATGTTGTGAAAGCAAAAAACACCCTTGGTAAGAGATGCCGAATCTTTGAATATAGTATCAGAAATCGAGAAAATTCTGTATGCTTTATAAATGGAAAGAACGCTTCAATCATTCAAGCGCCAGGACGTTCCCAGTGAACTTCTTTTGGGTCCCAGCATTTCAAGGCTTTATTTGGATTTGATCTGCGACTGGATCGTCGTTATTGCCGCTTGTTATCTAATGTATAATACCAGTGCCTATTTGTACCCCATTTGGGCGATCATTATTGCCGGACGCCTACATGCTTTTGGCGTGATTCTTCACGACGTCTGCCATATGAATTTGCACAAAAAAACAATCCATATGAGAATCCTGGAAATTTTCTCGGGTTACATTATCGGAAAAAGTGCCAATGCCATGGCCTACCACCACATCCGCCACCACCGCGACACACTTAAAGACAACGACCCTTATTACAACATTAACAAAAAATGTATCGGTGTCGTCCGTTTTTGGCTGACAATGAAAAAGGGATTATTTTTTGTTCCTTTCTGGATTGCTAGAACTTTTTTTGCGCCATTCGCTCTTATCTTCCCAAGACTTCGCAATCCTTATGGACGCATTTTTTTGCAGGATGTTTCAGGCAAAGATCTTTCTAAGGACAGAGAAATCTTAACCTGCATCTATGAAGACCTTCCGATCATGGCCTTTCATTGCGTTCTTTATTACCTAACCCTGACTCGTTTTGAATTCTTAATATACTGCTATTACCTGGTGATTCCAGCTGGTGGTGTGTTTTGTATCTACCGCCTTTTGATTGAACACGAATACAATATTGTTCAAGACCGCTCAGTTTACACCATGATTGAGTCGACTTTTGATCACCATATGAATTTCTTTGAAAGGTTCTTTGTAGGGCCACACAATATTGGCTATCACTGCTTACACCACATCCACCCTCATGTCGGGCTTCACAACCTGCCAAAGCTGAGGCAATGGTACCTGGATAATTCAAAGCAGTACCAAGAGAAGTATCTCAACCCGGTCAAGCTCACCTGGAGACAGGATTTGTTCGGTGGGATTCATCAAGAGAAATAAAAAACAGCACAAATAAAAAAGGCCCGGTTTCCCGGGCCTTTTTGTTATTCATTATCTGATTGCTAGCCAGTTACCCTGGATGTGATTTAACACTCTCACTGTACGGTAAACATCATCGTTCGCCTTGATTGATGGGAAATACGCTTCGTATTGTTTTACATCCCATCCAGTTGCACTTCCTTCCAGATAGTTTCTGTAAGTCAGAGTCTTTTTAGTTCCGTTTGCCAGAGTCACTTCGCGAGTCGCTTTTGAGTTTTTATCGAATTGAGTCGGCAGGAAAACTTTTAAATCTTTTGGTGGGTTTGTGAATAGCTTCGAGTAATTAAACTGAACCACTTCTCCCGTTACTGCAGATCTTAGAGTTTCTGTTTCTTTAGACATTACTACGCGGTTAAGAATGCGAAGGTTCTCTTCGATCTCATCGCGGTTAACACTGATATAGTTTGTGTTGAAAGCGTATAGGTTTTCATCTTTTCTCTCACTTGATGAAAGCTCCCACGCCATGCTTAGACGCTTAAGTGATTTCTGGCTTGCTTTGTAAGCGTAGTCCATCCACTTCGCTCCGTCTGGCATTAATGTACCAGTTGAAGCAAAAGCAGGTTTTCTCATCACTTTTGAGATCTTTTCTGCAGAAACACCATCGATTCTGTTGAATAGACCAAACCCATCAAAACCGTAAAGGAATCCGATTTCTTTATATAGAGCTACTGTGTTTTGAACACTGTAAGCTCTCATTGTCGCCATTGCAGTAATGGCACTGTAGCTTGCTGAAAGCGCCAGGTTCTTTTCGAATTCACCAATTAATTTGAAACGGTTGATTCCATCTGCAAATGACTGAGAACCAAAAACCATTTTCTGGTCCCAAACAATTGGCTCCACCAGGCTTAGTTTTTCAAGTCTTTGTGCTGCTGTATTAACTAGTGGAAGAAGTTCGTTAACAATCCATAGTTGAACGTCTGCTTCTTCTTTAAATCCTGCAACCATTTCCCCTTTTGTATCAAGGAATGGAGAAGAAACATATTCATAACCAGCTTGAGCGTGTTCGTATGGAAGAAACACTTTCACTCTTGTGGCCATTGATTTTGCTGTCGTTAAAATTTGAGAGTGAACAAAGTTTGATTTTCCATCAAACAATGGCTTTAGACGATAGAAGAATCCTCTAAAAGCTTTTGTTGGCATCACTTGAGTGATGTAGAATTTTACGTCTGTTGGATAAGACTCATAGTTCTTATCTAGTTCATCTAAAAATGCTTCCATCGCTTCAGAAGTTTTAATTCCATGAAGACGGGTCTGAATCGCTTTTAATTCTTTTGACATCATCGAATCATCAACCATTGAAGAGTTCGCTGGTTTTCTCTTCTTTTCAGATGATTTCATTTTTACTGCCGCATCTTCCTCACTCCATGCCTGGAAAGTAAATTTCTCAGGTGCAAAAGGTGAGTTTTTTACGATGTCACTGTTTGTTTTGGCAAAAAGTGATGTGGCCTGACACATGCTCAGGGCTAAAACTAAAATACGTATAGACATTGACCGCCTCCTCTATGAAAATCAGTAAATATCATAACGTAAATGTATATTATTTTAAATAGACAATCTTGGAATGACTGAGCAAAACAATCAGCTAAACAAAGCCTTATGGCGTTATAAGTTATTGCGCCTCTTGCATTATTACCTATATAGGACTCATTGCGCGTTCCTCAGGTACAAAAAGCTGGTGTCTGTTATCCTTTTTGCCTTCATTATTTTCTCTATTGCTTTGGGTACCAAGACAAAAATTGCCGTACGAACAGAGGACTTTAGCGACCAAAAACTGCCATCTTATCAGGCCATGAGGGAGTTAAAGGAGGAATACTCTTTTGAAGACAAACTCACTCTCATCGTTAATAAAAAAACTCCTTTTAACAATCAGGATCTCTGCCAAATTCAAAATTGGCTAAGAAAAGAAGTTAACACCAATGCAGACATCGGAGGATTCAACAGCCTCTTTAACCTGCGCGTCCCTGAATACTCTAATGGCCTTCTCTTCTATCCGCAAATTATCGAGTCACCTTGTGAAGGCAAAGTGGATTATGTGACCTTAAAAAAACATCCACTCTTAACTATGTTCAGTACTCCTGAGCTCACTGATTTTGTCATTCACTTTGAAATTAATCCTGCCCAAAAAGAATTCAGGCATGGAATCTATGATTACAAAGCTCTCGATCGCATTATTGAAAGCGCAAGAAAAGCTCTTCCTTTTGAAATCATTCCCGGTGGAACTCTTTTCTTTCAGTCATCGGTACTTTCAGGAATTGAATACTCTAACGTCATCAACATTATGGCGAGCGTTCTGCTTTTTAGCGGGTATTATCTTTTCTACCGCTCTTTTATGGGGGCCTTCGCTCTTTTGGCCGTTATCCTGATAACAAACTCTATGATCAAGGCCGGCATGGCCTACTTCGGTCACATGATTGACCCACTTTCTTCATGTATCTTTTTAATGATCACTGTCTCTTCGATCGAAGACTATATTCTTTTTAGCTTCCTTGTTTTTAAACAAAAAACTCCCTTTAATCTCGCTGCAAAAAAACTCTTACTTCCAAGCTTCTTAACATCGCTGACGACGGCCATTGGTTTTGGCTCTCTTGCTGTTTCAAGCAACCCAAGTATTGTTCATTTCGCTATTTGGACTGCATTGGGAGCGATGTTTGAATGGGCGGCCATGTTCTTAATCATTCCTGTTTTTGTAAACATGTTTCCCAAGATTAAAAAGCGCATTGATGCTCACCCGAAACCAAAGCGCATTGTACCGGTAAAACTCATCACCTACACACCACCGAAGGCCATTGCTATTATTATCGCCTTGATTCCGCTGGTTATCGTTTTCATGTACGATAAGGCCAACCTCAGCTATAGCCCTTATGATATGTTTACCAAAACCCATCAGGTGTCTAAGTTTAGAGAGCATCTGCTTGAAACCCGCCAAAGCGAAGGCGAGTTGAGTATCGTCTTTAAAAACATGGATGAAGATATTTCCTCTTACGTAGACGCTATCAAAAAAGATCCCGCCGTCGCAGGTGTGTTTTCTGAAATGGATATTAAAAAAGAAGTGGTTCTCTTCCCCGAGTTTTTACAAAAACTCATCTTTGAGGACTTTAAGCGCACCGACTTAGGAAAACTCTTTATCGCTCGTGATTCAAAGAGAATCATTGCTTATATCAAGTCTTATGATACTAAAGACGTTCCAGTGGTTGTTTCACGCATTCAAAATATCTGTGGCGACAAATGCTCTATTAAATCTGAAATCATTGTTTCCAAAGATTATGCAGTAGGAATCCTGCAAACTCTCTATGACAGTGCGATCTCTGGTTTCTTCTCTATTATCGTGTTAATCAGCTGGCTGGTTTTCACGATCAGCAGAAAACACACTCTGCCCGTCCTTCTATCGACCCTTTGGGCATCGTTTATGCTTCTTATTCTGGTTATTATCTTCCAGTTTAAGATCAACGTCGTCACGTGCGTGGCCTTATCAGTTCTCATTGGTCTTGCCGGTGATAATGCTATTCAGTTTTTACTGCTGCAAAAAGACTCTCTCAGCGAATCGGTTGAAGAAGTTGGAGAGGCCAGCACAGAGAATTTTTTCCTCATGCTACTTCTTTCAAGCACTCTTTTCTTTTCTTATTTCCAAACGCCAAGAACGCTGGCGCTTTTAATGATTATAGGAATCATTTTAATGTTTATTGGAGATCTCTGGGTTCTCAATGGGCTCACGGCCATTAGTGATGGCAAATCTAAGACTAAATCCAAATAGTGGCTTCGCTTTTCTTTTCTGTTGTATAGACGCGCGGGTCTCCTGCGCGTCCCAAGCTTCTTAAGCGTTCAATTTGTAAATGAGGCTCATCTGCTGGAGTCGACTGAAAATTCCAGTTTTCACTCGGGTTTAAGTTTCTTCCCTGAACATCCATAATCCACACATCTTGCTCAATCACTTGTCTGGTGTAGTAATGAATAAAAGGCTTAATAAACTTGCCGATCACCGGGATTTTATAAGCGATATAGGTATAAACGCGGGTCTTCATGCTTCCAACAGGTGTGCATGAAGAGTTGATGATATATTTGTAGTTTGATCCAAATGAGTAATCAACTCGTGTTGTATTGGGAAAAATAAAATGATCAGTGTGCTCCATTGGATCATTTTTAGGATTTAAAAGAGGTCTAATTAAAACACCGATGTTGTCGTCTTTTTGATGGTAAGTGACGAGCACTCCACCGTCTTTTGTTTCAACTGAAATGGGAACTTTTTTAAGACCTTTATTCCTGAACCATCCCTTGTGCACATAAACCGTGTGCGGAACGTCCATAAAATTTTCCACCAGGTTCGTCACTTCATTGTTAAAGTCTGTGACCATAAAATAATGGCTCCAGCTTGAATCCTGAGCGTTTGGAAAAACCCAAGGCTTAAGAGTCTTTGCTTTCTCACTGTCTCCAAAGAAAACCCAAATCACTCCATCCTGCTCAATCACTGGATAAGATTTTTGGCAGCGCTTTCCTTTAACTTGAGTGTCTCCTTCAGAAGGAACACTCGTCACCAATCCTTGGTTGTTGTAAGTCCATCCGTGGTAAGGACAGTGAAGCTCGCCCTTAACGACTTCTCCTTTTCCAAGCTCAGCATGGCGGTGAAGGCATTTATTCAAAAGACAAACGGCCTTTTTATTTTCATCGCGAAATAAAACGATTTTTGTGTCGTAGATAACAGTTTCAAAAGGTTTGTCTGTGAGCTCACTTGAAAGACACGCAATATACCAGTGATGAATTAATTCACCGTCGCGTTCAGCAAGTGTTTTCAGCGTCTCAGTCATCTCTAGTCCTGACAAGGGGTTCGACTTTAATGTTGCCCTTTAAGGCAATCATCTTTTCTCTATACTCAACGTAAGATTGATAAGCATCTTCTTTCATTTCAACCTGCACATGCCCAAGCTGCCCCAATTCACGGGCCAGTTTATAATGGAAATGCCCCAGGAGTTCTTTTTCCAGGAAGTCACTGATTTCATCAAGTCTTTCAAGTTTACCTACACCGTCCACCAATAGTCTATAGTGAGGTTTATGACCTTCCACAGCTAAAAGAGAAAGAGGGCTGATTTCATACTTATTGGTAATATTTGAGAGTAATTTTTGGGCCAGGTCACTTGAGATTTTCTCACCGACCAGGTCCGTCTCTCCAATTCTTCCAAGAAAAGTCAGACAGGGAGTTTGATCAAAAAAATCGCTGACTAAAAGCAGGTCATTTAAACGATAACGGAAAAAAAGTGAGCCCGTCGTTAAAAGTGGTGTCACCTTCATTCCCTTTTTTAAGGCCCATCCGGGATGAATTTCTTTTGTTTCAACATCTTCAAATTCATAAAAATGCGAATTCACCGCCAGAGGAAATTTCCCTTGAAAAGGAATGGTCACCACACCTTCTGTGGCCCATAAACCTTTGGCTTCAAAAGGAACATGGGGAAAAAGATTTTTTACTTTTTGAGCGTAGTACTCTGAGCTCGATGTGGCCCAGGCACTAATAAGTGCTAATTTAGGAAAGAGAATTTTACAAAGTTCAGGTGAGACTTTATCGGCATATTTTAATGCCTCTTTTTTTCTAAAATCCAGGATTCGATCTGCAAAAAAAACTTTATCGGCAATAACTAAATCTAAAAGCTCCAATAGAAATGTCGGACTCCACACAGAAATTAAAGTGACATCTTTTTCGATGAGCGACACTGCGTTTTCACGCATTGACTCTTTAAGTGTCGGAAGTGTGGCGACACTTTCATCGACAGTCATGGTCTGCTCTAGCAAATATTTTTCAAGCCCACCAAAAAAGTCCAGGTCATTTGAACTGTGCTCTTTTCTTAAATCCTCTGGTATCCATGAAAGAGACCAATAATGCGTTCCCTTGGCAATATCTGGAAAACGCAGGTAGAGATCATGAATCCATGCCCCAGAAGCTTTCCACAATTCATCTTTAAATTTTTTAGTATAAGGAATCCATTTGATCGCATGAGTTGATCCACTGGTCGGAACGAAGTGCTCTTGCGGCCTTTCTTCTTTTCTTTTTTCTACGCTTTCTTTCCAGTCAGCATAAGTTGTGACAGGGAAATGGTTTTTAAAATCTTTATAATCAGAAATCCCTGTGAGATTTAAGAGAACTGAGATCTGAGCTTTTTTAGGATTTTTAAGCGATTCACAAAACTGCTCATAGTTTTTTTTCGAGTACCATTTAATCAACTGGTGACTGATGGAGCGGATCATTTTTTTAGTCTTAGAAGTTTTCGCATGATTTTAAAAGGGTGAACAACTCCAAGCAGTGGATCGACTTCGCCAATACAGGCAAGCTCATCACCTTTTTTCCATCCGGGATTATGGTCATTGAAGAATTTAATTTTCGGATAACGCGACAATAAATCATCAGTGATCGGAGCAATCGACTCTCTTAGGTGTTCATGCTCATTGGCTTCAAATTCAATGACACCAGTCCCAGCATTATACTTACCCGGGTAGAACTTTTCCGATAAAGCAGAAATAAGGGTGCTCTGTTCTACTGGGGTCTGTTTGTCGTAGCGGGGATAGTACTGAATGAAGTTGTTCGCTAGTAATAAGTACGTCTTATAGCCTTTTGAAATTAAAAACCACCAGACTGGTCGCGTAGGGTATTTAAGCTTGAGCAAGATCATGTTTTTTAGGAATTCCATCGTTAAGGCCGATGTCCCCCAGTAAGTGGGAGCGATGATCGTATCCCCACTAAAAAGGATGCGGTAATTCTTTTGATGGTGAGGGAAATCAAAGTCATAAAAAGTTGAGAATCCTTGAATCCTTTTTTCGGTATCAAGAAGAATAATGACCTTTGTTTTAGCAAATAGATCGCTCTTAAAGCGCAGGAAAGAAACGTTCTCATAGAAAATTTCAAACAGCTTAAACATCTCATCAATTTGAGACTCCCTAAGCGACTGAACCTTAATCGTTTTTGCTATGAGCTTTTTTTTCATTTAACTATTGTAAGTAATAGAGGGAAGCTAAGTAAACAAAGTTTTACAAACAGACGCCTTTTTGATGTAATTTTACCATGACAGCACTAACAGAAAGGTTTAAGACAATTTACTTTAAAATTGACGCTCGCTACACTGTAACGTTCATCCTCTTTGTTTATAACGTTTTAGGGATGACAGTCTTGGGGTTCAACCGCAGCTGGATGCAAGTCCTGCTCACAATCTGCGTGGGGATTCTTTTACATATCTTTTACGATGTCCTTTTCAATAACAAGTTCTATTTCCCACTAAGTGCACTGACTACAAGTTTGGGTCTATGTATCCTGGTCAACTATGGCCACAGTATGCTCTACCCGCTAGTTCCGATCTTCTTTGCCATTTCATCGAAGTTCTTTTTCAACTTCCGCGGAAGACATACTTTTAACCCGGCGATGATGGGGGTTGCTCTCTCACTTTTAATGGCCAGCGAGTTTATCTCTTCTTCTCCGGCCTACCAATGGAACGGCGTGGGTGCAATGGCGATTGTCATTGTTATGTCGGCCCTGCTCTTTTTTATGCCAAAAATTAACCGCGGATGGTTAGTCGGATCATTCCTTTTTGTTTTTACTCTGCAGATTATCCTGCGCTCGATCTTGATCCGCCATTACCTGCCATTTAACACGCTCTTTTTTGGAACGATCACTTCTCCTTCTTTTTTCCTTTTCACTTTTTTTATGATCACTGACCCGATGACCAGCCCTTCGGATAGAAACCAACAAATTATCGTTGGGTCTTCCCTGGCCATCCTCGATTTACTCTTTCACTTGTTCTCAAGTTACCATACGTTCTTCTATGCTGCTTTTACTCTGGGGAGTATTCGCTTAACATGGTTTCACTTTAAAGAGGCCCGCACAGTTGGATTCGGAAAATATTTTGTGTCCCGCTTTTATGAAAGCGGATACTACAAACGATTTTTCACAATCCTCGCCCTTGGTTTTAGTGGATACTTCACTTACCAATACGTTTTAAGAGACACGCTTAACAAGCCAGATGTTGGTTTTGTTTTTGAACTTCAAGGACCAGAAAAAACAGGAATGCATTTCTCTAAAGGAGAAGTTCTCGACCTGGTCGATCCTCGCGTTCAGCATATGGGAAAATGGATTCTGGGAATTACTGATGGTGTAGCTGTCGGAGATTTCGACAATGACGGATTAGTAGATGTCTTCTTTACTAGCGGTCACAAATCACCTGCTGATAGAAACGCTTTCTTTAAAAATAAAGGCGACTTTCATTTTGAGCGCTTCCCTTCTGAAGAGCTAAGTTTCTACGCTTCAGACATCAAGCGATTTGGTATTCCGTCAAACGCCATGTTTGTAGACTTCGACAACGACGGAGACCTGGATCTTTATATCACTTACGCTTTCGGACGCGAAGGGACATCGAGAATGTTTAAAAACATGCTTAAAGAAAGTGGTAAAGTCTCTTTTAAGAATGTGACTGATGAGATTGGTTTAAATATTTACTCTAACTCGGCCACAGCTAATTTCTTTGATATGAACAACGATGGAAAACTCGATGTGATTATTGGAAATACCATTGCCACTCACCTTCCTGATTATAAAACACCAACTCGTCTGGATTTCTTTGAGCTGCCAAAGGCAGAATACGAAGGAGATAAACGCCCGTTCAATTTTATGCACGAGAGCTGGCACCGTTCTGAAAATGGAACAGTTAATTACATCTTCACACAAAATGATAATAAGACTTTTTCTCAACTAGACTCTAAAGCAATCGGTATGCCTGAAACCAAATGGACGATGGCCATTGGAACTGCTGACTTTAATCAGGATGGATTCATCGATATTTATGCTGCCAATGACTTTGGAGCCGATGATTTCTACTATAATCGTGGAGGAAAAACTTTTGAAAGTTACCGCGGCTCTTATTTTGGAACAATCGGAAAAGATACTTACAAAGGAATGAATGCGACGATTGGTGATTTCGATAATAATGGAATGACCGATATCCAAATCTCCAATGTTCACCACCAACTTCAGGCCGAAGGGAATTTACTATTCTACTTCTACCCTGGAAAAGATCCTTTTTATCCAGAGATCAAAGACCAGGCAACTTATGCTGGCGCTCTTAACGAAAACCGCTTTGGATGGGGAGCAAACGCTGCAGACTTCAACAACGACGGATGGCTAGATCTTCCTCAGGCCAACGGAATGGTTGATGACATGTACGATAAAAAATTCGAGAAATGTCCTGACTACTGGTACATCAACGAAAAGATCGCCCGCTCTTCTCCAGATATTCACCGCTATATCAACAATTGGGGTGATATCCGCGGGACTTGTATTCACGGCAAAGAAAAAAATCGTCTTTATGTAAACCGTGGAATGAATAAAATGCCACAATTCATGGATGCAGCCGAGTTTATCGGGATGAATCAAGTTGGAAACTGGCGTGGAATGGCGACGGCCGATTTTGATAATGATGGGCATATGGATTTGATCGCTTCCTCTCTTTATCGTGACCCGCTGGTGTTTAAGAACATCCCGGATAAAGATCAGAAGAATCACTGGTTAGGATTAAGACTTGAATCAGTTAATCCTGAATGTAACCGCATGGCGATTGGAACGAAGATTTACTTAACGATTAGTGAAACTAAAGAACCAAAGAAAAGAACAAAACTTTACTTTGAAACAACACTGGTTAATGGCTTCTCTGCTCAGCACGACCCAAGAGTGCATATCGGGCTTGGGAAAAATGAAATCATTGAAGAGCTTAAGATTTCATGGTGTGGGCAGAAGGAAAAGACCATGACTTATTCTGATGTGAAGATTGATCAGTATAATGATTTGTTTTATGACAAGCAGAAAGTTGAGAAGTTTTAAATAATCAGCTCCTAAAGAAAATCATTTTCATAACTTTGAATTATTTTATGAATATTATGATTTTTAGGAGCATATTTTTTAACTAATAAGATAAAACTCTTCTCCGTAATAAAATCAAACGAATACTGGCCTATTTTTTCATTTAAAAATACTTTATACCCTCTAAAGAATCTGAATTTCTTTTCTATTTGGGCATCTACTTCATTCCAAGTTATAAGAATCGTTTGCTCTCCCTGATTCCACTTTATTCCGTTATGCCCGATCCACAAACCAAGTGATGAATAATGATCCATAACAAAAAGGAAAACTGAAGAAAGTACTACAGTGAGTATTGTCATCAAAAAGGGTGATTCAAACATTTTAGAGATTTTGAAATAGCCAAAAATTAGTGGTGATAAACATATGAATACTAAAATAAAATATTTCTTAGCGCTTCGAACTCTTTCCATTATTAATTCACCTAATTTTATCTCAATTCCAAGAAGATTATTCATAAATAGTATGTTGTTTATTTAAACTATCAATACAAAAATCATTTAGACATCACTTAATTGTGAGATATTTGCTATCTGTAACCTAACCTCACTTTCATGTTAAACTATTGGGCATATGACTCTTACCCTCAGTAGTACTATGCACACATCAATTCTCCTTTTTCTTCTCTCTTCTTTAACTCTTCACTCTGCTCACGCCAACACATGCAAATCTTTAAATAGTGACCCGCTCTTTAAAGAATTACTGAGTGATTTAAAAAATCAAAACGTCAGCTGTGAAGGCATCAAAACTCATCTTAGTTTTGACGATGGCCCTAACGAAAAAACGAGTGGGATTATTTTAGATGAATTAAATAAGCGCAATATTAAGGCCACATTTTTTATCACAACAACGAATCTCAACCTTGGCACCCCAGGGTTAAAAGAAAAGCAGGCCATTTTGGCGCGTGAGCTAGCAACAGGTCACACTGTGGCCAGCCACGGGCACGAACACAATGCCTACGACATGCGTATCACCACCTCACAAGAGCCTGGCTACACAAACTCTCAAAGACAAGAGCAGATCAAAAAAAGTATGCAGCTTCTTGATAGTGCAACTAACGGTCAGTTCTCTAAGCAAGAATATAGGCTTTTTAGGTTTCCTTACGGAAGAGGCGCAATGCCTTCTCAAAAGGAAATTGAAGAAATGGAAAGAACCAAGAAGATGGTCTTTTCTGGAGATACCTACGCTGAGAAGTTAAAAGAATACCGCCGCATGAGCCCAGCACTACAGCAAATTGGTGAATACGGCTTTTCTCATGTGGGCTGGAACCACGACTCAAATGATTCAAGTCTTCCTTTTACGATGCCAAATGAAAGTGTGTTTAAAACCTATGTTGTAAACAATCTTAAAAATATGTGCTCACCTTCTGTTAAAACCAAAATAAGCCTGTTTCACGACATAAAAGAAGTGAATACCAGGGCCATTCCTTTGATTGCAGATTTAGGGCAATGCCTAGGAGTCGATTTTATTTCACCAAAAGAAATGATGGCCACTGCATCGCTGGCCAACAATGATGTTGTCATTAAGAGTAAAACGATTGCCCAAGCACCAGTGCAAATGGCCGATGACCTGGGGAAATTGATTAATCAAATCTCAAATCCAGGAAAACAATGCGCTGGAGCGACTATTGAAAAAAAGGTCCACGCCCAATCGGAAAAAGGTTGCTACAGCAAGTACCTCAATAAAACGTTTGGAAATTGCGAGGGAGAGAGCTCTAAGTGTTTTGAAGGGAAATGGTATGGGGCAGATGATCCGTTTATTATGCTAAATTGTTCTTAAAAATAAAAAGGCCCCTCTTCGAGGGGCCTTCTATTTTAAACCGTTGTCTCTCTATTATTCGTTATCACTTCCAAATGCTCTGAACTCATCCCCGCCATTCTGCACATATCGTTAATACGCTTCATTTCTGATTTCATATTCGAGATAAGGATCTTTAGCGTATTGATCATTTCATCATCTTTAGAGTGAGATGCTTGAGCGATCTTAGAAGCTGAGAACTGAACATTTTCCAGGTTGTTTTTAATCGATTCCATTCTGTAGCGGATGCCATCCAGGTCTACTTTCTCTCTCGATTCAACCATCATATCTACTTTAGTAACTGTTACATCTAGCTGAGTGACAACTTCACCGAAACTTTGAAGAACTTTTTCAAATCCTTTCATTTCGATTTTGATTTTTCCTAAGAACTGATCCACTCTCTGAGTGTCGTTTTCATGGCTTTGGAAAATCAGAAGTTGGTCAAGAACCTGAACAATGCGCCCTTTAAAATCATCTACACTCACTTTAAGATCTTTAAATTCGCTCTTAAGTGTTGTAATTGTTTTTAAGCTCTTGATATAGTCATCAACATTCTTCTCTGCTTTTTCAGCCACTGAGAAGATGCGGTTTTGATCCTTAAAAAGTTCACGAGAAGAGTTCATCGCATATTTAAATTGCTCTTCTAGCTGGTCTCTTGAATCAATCACTGTCGCAACTGCCGTTTTAAACTGGCCGTAACGATCCATAGAAGCTCTTTGTGTTTCAAATGAAGCCACCAGAGATTTTCTCATCTCACCAGCTGTGTTTCTATGCTCTGCAGTTAATGTTTCCAAAGCTTCGATCTCACGATTTAGTTCATCGTGGATTGATTCTGCTTTTTCAATATATTGGTTAAGTTTTGAATACAGTTCTGAGACACCGGCCTTTTCAGCGGCCACTCTTAGTTCATTTCTTGCTTCAGTCGTCATTTTCTCTTCAATCTGAAGTTCAAGCGCTTTCATAATCGGAGCAGTTATCGCTGATTTCTGAGCCTCAAGGTTTTGTTGAGCTTCAACCATTGGGTAGAAGATCACCATAATACGCTTTTGGCTTGAGTACTCTACCGGTGAAACGTGCATTTCATACGGCATCGCTTTGGCCATTGTGTTTGATTTAACCTGGATCTTGTATTTTCCAGGTGTGCTCATTCTCAGGGCGCTTAAGATTGAACTATTGTCTTCAAGATTAGTGAAGCGCTGTAAGAAGTCCCATGTCAGTGAATCTTCATCTTCTTTAAAGTTTTGTAATTGCCATTCTTCATAAAAGTGCGAGTTCCCCCACACCATGTTCAAGTTTGAATCCAGAAGAATTGTGGCAAATGGAACCGCTTCCTGAAAGATTGAACCGAAGGCCATTCTCTTATGAGCGTAGTCTCTATATTTATCAAACTCTAAATTAAACTCAGGTGAGAACTCGGCAATTTGCTTAGACTCAACTGGAAGAAGTCCGTCTTTAATAGTGTCGATCACTAATTTTTCAGTTTTTCCTGAAGCGTGTTTTGCTGAGAAGTTATAGATTGCAAAACCTAGAACAACTGAGGCCACAAGACCTGCAAACACAGCGATCAACGAATAGAAAACTGTCTGAGAGCTTTTTTCAAACTGGATTTTTTTCAGTGCGATTTCCGGCTCTACCATTTTAAACCAGGCCACATATGAAGTTGAGAACTCTTTATAAAGACGGTTAAACTTCGTATGAGACTCTACGTAAGAATCAAGATTAGCGGCTTCGTTTTTAAGCGTTTTAATTCTGTTAACGATCGCAGCTTTGATATCTACAGGAAGCCCTGAAGCTTCAGTGAAATTTGTCATGGCCTCAAGGTCGTTGTTTACTGACTGAGCAAGATTTTGAGTGCGGTCAAAATTATAAAGCCCACCATTCATCAAGCGGCTTGGAGTCAATCTCATGCGAAGATTGATCGACATTCTTGTCAGTGTTGGCCACTTCTTTTCTGTCACGAAATTTTCAAAGTTAGAAACTTTTGAGTTTAAATTTGTAAGGATTGTTGTTAATTCTGGTGCTGATTGGAAGGCCACAAGAGATGATTTCACTTGTCTTAGGTTTTCATCAAAATTGCTTTTATCATCTGTTGATTTAATCGACTTCAGGTCTTTGATGTCTGTTTCAAGACGAGAAAAAACTTTGTTGGCATCTTTAATGCGATCGCCGTCGACGAACTTCTTAAGTTCTTCAACATCGTTTCTTTCTTTAACTGCTTTAACTTTACTTGTTCCATCGTAAAGATTACTGACGTAATCAATGTTCAGAAGACCGGTGTCCCAATAGTGCTTTACCCCGTATGCAAAAAGAGCGGTAATAGCAACCAACACCGTTACGTAATAAAAGTGTACGGCACGTCCTAGAGTGAAACGCATAGCGACTCCTGAAACTTAAAAATGTTAGAGATTAAATAGCGAGAAAAAATCGATCGTACGATAGTATTTAGAAACATCCTGTTTTCTCTTGTTTTCGTCATCCAGACTGCGTGAAAAGGCTTCAGTTACAAGATTCCCCTTCACTGGTAGTATGATTGAAAGTGGACGAAATAAAAAGGGAAAGTGCAAAATTTCTTTGTTGGCGGATTCTAAACGAGTTAACTCAGGTAATCCGATATAATGTTTTACAGAGAGATCGTGCCCGATCTCGACCACATTATGTTCGCCCACTAAATTAACGTCTTGAAGATTCGAACGGTACTGGCAAAAGACGTTCGAAAAACCAACCATATACTGTTCATGTTTATTCACTTTAAAGTGAACGCGGTAGACTAGGTTTTCATCGTGAGAAAGATCGGCCTTTAAAACCAACTTAAATAGTCCGGCCCTCGCCGTCTTCTCTAAGTTAAAAGTTAAAAGGACTTTAGCGCGAAGTAGTTTTCTGGTGATCACGTAAATAAGCTTTCTGCTTCTCTCCAGGTTCCCGTCTTCCAGGATAAGGCCTGAGATCATAAGCCTGCTATCATCAAAGCGCACATCAACTGAGCCGTGGTAGTTAAACAGGGTCACCAGAGAAAGGATCTCTGGGATAGTTTCTAAAACCAGGTTCCATTTTTTCAGGTCAATTTTTTTAGTGTTTTTGTAGAATTCGTAGCCTTTAAAGCGGGATTTGTTACCGAAAAAATCATCGATAATCATGCTGATTTTTTCATCAAGAACCTTTCCTACCATATCGTAATGAGAAACCTGACCGCTAGAAATAGCATCGGCCTTTCTCTTCATTTCCGAAAGGTGGAAATACGCGTGACTCACGATTGGAGACACAGAAAACTCAGAAAGGAGCTGAATGTCCTCTAGAGCTTCCAGACCTTTTTCAAAGTCCGATTGGTAATTCATGGTTTCTTGTTTATCAGCCATTAGCCTGCAAGGTCCTCAGAAGATTCAAATAACGTGCGTAGCTTTGCTTTTAACTTCAGGATGGCCTGAGTGTGAAGCTGAGACACGCGCGATTCAGTTACGTCCAGAACCTGTCCGATTTCTTTCAGGTTAAGGTCTTCATAGTAATAAAGAGAAAGTACCAGTCTTTGCTTTTCAGGCAGAGTCATGATCCCCTCTTTGATTTTTTCGCGAGAGTCTTTTTGCGAAACTGTCGTGTATGGGTTAAGCGCCTTATGGTCTTCCATCACTTCAGAAATAAGCTTTTTGTCGCCTTTATTGAAACTTGCTGAGTCGTCGATATTAAGAAGAGAAATCGACTTTGCTTTGTTTAATAAGTCGTGGAATTCTTCCTGGTTCATCCCTAGCTCTGAACACATTTCTTCGTCAGTCGCCGGACGGCCTAGGTTAGCTTCCAGTTTTGAGTAAGCGCGCTCAACAGTCTTGGCCTTTTCACGGATTGATCTTGGCACCCAGTCTTGAGCACGAAGTTCATCCAGGATAGCTCCACGGATACGGAATTCAGCGTATGTTTTAAACTTGTTGTCGCGGTTTGGATCGAATTTTTCAATCGCGTCCATTAGCCCGATAACCCCACATGAAATCAAGTCATCCAGCTCGATATTCGATGGAAGACGAGAAGCGATTTTCTGTGCGATATACTTCACTAGCGGTGCGTATTCAACGATGATTTCATCTTTAACTTTCGGCTCAACAGTTGAACGGTAGTCTTTAAGATTTTTTAATTTTTTTGATAGAGTTGACATCTAAAGTGCTCCCTTAATTATACTGTTAAACGAACGTCTTGTTGGAACTGCGCTGAATAATGCATGTCGTGCAGACCACTAGCGCCCTCTATCTCGTCGGTAAATCTTGTAACAATATTCACGAAATTCTTATGAAGGGAATTATTTTCCTGGTGTAGTAAAACCGTATCAAAATGATCGTCAGGAAGTTCTTCTTTCTTTACTCCTCCAAGGATGTGCAGACGGCACTTTAAAAAAGTCTCGACTGTTTCGCTCAGGGTTTTAATCATTCTCTGGTATTGAGATTCAGAAGAAATTTTGTTGATCAGAAGGTGGTTATCGTTAACGCCAAACTCTTTATTTAAGATTTTGATTAACGAGTATGAGTCCGTCACTGAAGACTTATCAGGTGTCACCACAACAAAGCGGTAGTCACTGTAAGCGTTCAGTGTCAGTGTTTCTTTTGTAATCCCTGCCGGGCAATCAAGGATAATGTAATCGTAGTCTTTTTCATGGTTGACCAGGATATCAATAATCACGCGGTCGATTTCCAGGCTCTTGTTAAAAAGATCGATGCTTCCGTTACAGCCTGATAGCAGGTGCAGGTTCCCGTCTTTGTGAAGACAGTCATCGAACTCTCTTTGAGCAGAGACTAGTTCATAAAAATAATTTGTGATTGGAAGACCAAGCTTCACCACTGTATTTGACAGGTTGGTGTCGCAGTCTAAAAGAAGGACTTTATATCCTGAGTCCGCCAGAAGTTTTGCCATTTTTACGGCAACTGAAGTTTTTCCAACTCCACCCTTCCCAGCAGTTACTGAGATTGTTTTAGCTTTAAGAGACGTTTTTTTCGACTGGTACTTATTCTGTGAAACTAGCCAATCAGTTGGATTGGGCTTTTTTAAACTAAGCATGGACTTCCTGTCTCCCTTTAGCTTATCTTCTTCGTGAATTCCCTCATGGTCTTCACTTTTTAAATGTTAAAAAACGCTTACGATAATTTAAAAATTCCGGCCATTAAGCGCTCAGCAGTTGCTGGCTCAATATCATCCGGACACACTTCCCCTGTTCCGAAAAACTTGTATGGAAGATCTTTAATATCTTGTGTGATGTTAAAGAGCGACCCAAAGTTTAAGCACGCATCAACGTGTGAAACAACGGCACCATCAGAAAGTCTTCTGTAGCTGCCAAGGACTTTTCTATTGTACAATTCCGTGTGAATTGCTGAAAGAGTGATCAATACTTCCACTTTTGAAAATGCACGTCTTAAACCATCGATAAATTTTTTCGTTTCATTTGTTTCAGATTCGCTGCATTTATAGTCAATGAAAACTGATTTCCCGCTTTCTAAGGCCTTACGGCACTCTGCTACGATTTCTGCAATCGAATTAGTTTTAACAACATTTAAACCAAAAATTTTCTCTGCAAACGGAGTTGGAGGAGTTGTTTTTGGGTTGATTGTTGTCACTGAATTTTTGATGATAACTGAATCAGGCTTCATCGCTCCGATTTTTTGTACCATCGACGTTTGACCACATGACATTTCCGAAAGGAAAACAGTGATCACCGGTTGTTTTTTATTATCTGTGCTTGAGAAAAGCGGCATTGCCGTGCTTACTGTATTCATCATTTCGCGAAGAGCGAATTCAAAAACAACATCAGCATTTTCTACGTCTGTGTCTGTTAGTTCGAACAGACCTTTTTTGATTAAAGTCTGGATGTAAGTTTCATTGATATCCAGGCTTCTTAGAGTTGTTCTTAACTGGTAAATTCCGATTGGCTCTTTTTTGTGGATACGCTCGAAATTTCTCGTTAATTCAAAAAGTTTTTTCTCTAGTTCGTCGATTTTGTTTTTTTGTTTTTCATAGTGTTCATCAGAGACAGCTGATCTAGCTGGGGCTGCTTGCTGCACTGGAGCTGCCTGCATCTGCGGTTGAGCTTGCATTTGCGCTCTCGCCTGAGGAGCTGCTTGTCTTTGTGGAGCTTGAGGAATTGGTCTCACTGATTCAATTTCATCATCAAAATTAAATTCCTGCGCTCCCCTTCTCGGCTGGCGCTCTTCTCTTTCTCCAAGGCTTAGGAAATCATCCAGACCTTCTTTGATTGATGAAGCGATATTTTTTGTCGTGCTCACTGGACGGTTAAGTCCGGCACTTCCATATCCTGAACCATTTCTTTGAGATTGATTATTCGTTTGCACTGCACGTTTCTCCTGAGACTGATCGTGCTGGTCGATCATATTGGCAATATAGCTTGCGCTGCCATTGTAAAATTCTTCTTTTTGATTGTCGTTTAGGATGGTGTCGACTGACGCCTTTCTGACGTAATTTTTTTCAGAGATCGCGGCGGTGATTTCGATTTTTTTCTTTTTGAATGCGCCTTTAAGACCCTTGTTAGTTATCGTTTTTAAGATAACTGCATCAGGACCTAATTCACGCTTAATGTCTTTTAAAGCTTCTTCAATGCTGTCGGCTTCAAATTTTCTTACGTACATCTCTTACAACCTCACCGTTCCTAGTGATCTGATATTAGCGTCTGGGCTTAATTCATTGTGGCTTACTACCACAAGGTTAGGGATAAACTTTTCAGTTAAACGCTTGAAGTGCGAGCGGATAACTGGTGAACACAATACAACCATCTTTTCACCCATGCTTGTGGCCTCTTCAATTTTTTCGTTGAGAGAAGCAAGGATGATCTGAGTAACTTTCGGATCAAGAGATAATTGGTGTCCCTGGTCCGTCTGGATAATATTTTGAGCGATAGACTCTTCAATATTACGATCTAGAGTGAACAACGGAATATCTCCTGAATCACTTTTAATCTTCTCAGTAATGGTTCTAAACAGGGCCTGACGAGAGTGTTCTGTCAGTGCCTCAGTGTCTTTTATTGTAGAGCCATACTCTGATAAAGTCTCTAAAATTGTGCGTAGATCACGTACTGAAACTCCCTCGCGAAGTAAATTTTTCATGACTCTTAAAACGATTCCTAAATTTACGATCTCCGGAATTAAATCGTTGACTAATTTTGGGTTTGTCTCTTTAAAATTGTCCAGAACGCGTACTAATTCCTGGCGTCCGAAGAGCTCATGAAGGTTCGATTTCAGGATTTCTGTTAAGTGAGTTGCGACAATAGTTGAGCAATCCACTACAGTGTATCCGTTGTACTGAGCATCTTCTTTTTGATCTTCAGAAATCCAAACAGCTCTTAAACCAAAGACCGGCTCTGTAGTTTCTACACCATCCATCTTTTCGATAACTGTTCCCGGGTCCATAGCTAAGAAGTAATCAGACATTAACTCCCCTTTCGCTACCTGCACCCCTTTAATTTTTACAGAGTATCCACCCGGCTTTAGCTCCAGGTTGTCCTTGATTTTAACCGAAGGAATAATAACCCCCCAGTCCAAAGCAAAGATTTTTCTCATGTGAGTAATACGCTCCAGAAGGTCTCCGTTTTGTTCCGTGTCCACCAGGTGAACAAGACCGTAACCAACTTCCAGCTCGACCAGCTCCATATTGAGAAGTTCTTCCAGGTTTTGTGGGTTGGCCTTTTTGGTAACTTCCACTGCTTTTGCCTTCTCTGCCACTTCTTCTTGAGTGTTTGATTTTTCAATTCTGTTAGCGACGTATGCCAGGGCCCCACCCATCATAAAAAATGGAAGTTTTGGAAGTCCCGGAATTAAACCAAAAAATACCAGTACCGCTGCTGCGATATAGATGGCCTTTGGGTGAACCTTAAATTGTTTTGAAACCTGAGTTCCGATGTTTTCATCGTTAGTTGAGCGAGTAACGATAATACCGGCAGCTGTAGAAATAATCAGGGCCGGGATCTGAGTCACAAGACCATCACCCACCGTTAAAAGGGTAAAAGTTTGGGCCGCAGTTGAAAAATCCATCCCACTTTGAGCAACACCGATGATGATACCACCAATGACGTTTACCGCTGTAATCAAGATACCCGCGATTGCATCTCCGCGTACGAACTTCGAAGCACCGTCCATAGACCCGTAAAAGTCAGCTTCTTCTGCAACTTCTTTACGGCGTCTTTTTGCTTCAACATCGTTGATTAGACCAGCGTTCAAGTCGGCGTCGATCGCCATCTGCTTACCTGGCATCGCATCGAGTGTAAATCTTGCAGCAACTTCAGCTACGCGACCAGCACCCTTTGTTACTACCATGAAGTTGATGATAACTAAGATGATGAAGACAATGATACCTACAACGAAGTTCCCTTCTACTACGAACTCTCCGAAAGACTTGATGAGTTCCCCTGCTGCCGCCGTTCCGTCACTTGCTCCGTGAATCAGAATGTTTCTGGTTGAAGCAACGTTTAAGGCCAGACGAAATAATGTTGAAATCAGCAGGACTGAAGGAAATGTAGAGAAGTCCAATGGCTTCTTTGAATAAAGAGCAACCAGCATGATCATGACTGAAGTTGCCAGAGATAAGGCCAGTAATAAATCCAGGATGAATGGATGAATCGGAACGATCATCACCACCAGGATCATCAGGATACCCACGGCGGCTAAAACATCCGGCCCTTGGGAGAAGATTTTCATTTTCTTTAAAAAATCATTCATTCGCTACCTACTCTCACTATTTTAAGAAAGCGCTTTGCGCTTCTTTTTAAGCTTGTAAACAAAGGCCAGTACTTCTGCTACCGCTTTATACATATTGCGCGGAACCGGGTGACCTACTTTAACTGTTTTATAAAGTGTTCTTGCCAGAAGAACGTTTTCAACGATTGGAATGTTGTGCTCTTTAGCGACTTCTCTAATTCTCATTGCCAGGTGATCCTGACCTTTACCAACGACCATTGGAGAAACCATTGTTTCTGAATCATATTTTAAAACGATACTGATGTGAGTTGGATTCGTGACAATAACGTCCGCAGTCTTCACGTCCTGAATCATACGTTTTCTAGACATCTCACGCTGAATCTGACGGATTCTCTGCTTAACTTCCGGGTTACCATCTTGCTCTTTACTTTCTTGCTTTAATTGTTGCTTTGTTTGCATCAACTTCTGCTTGTAAGTGAACTTTTGCCAGGCAAAGTCTAAGACTGCAATCACGGCTAAAGAAAGAATGATAGCAAAAGAAACTTTCAACAGAAGATCTTTCGCGTGGAAGAATGTCTGAGAGATTTCAAGGTGCATGAAGCCATTGTAGCGAGCGATGTCGTCTTTTAAGTAAGCGTAGACAACGGCCAGGACAACCGCAAATTTAATCACACCTTTAACCGCTTCAAACAGAGCTTGTTTTGAAAAAAGTTTCTTTATTCCGTTGATTGGATTTACGCGGTCAAAGTTTAGCTCCAGGATGTCTGGAGAATAAAGAATTCCAATTTGGGCCACTTGAGCAAGAACACCTACACACAGAGCTACGAATAAAACAGGTGCCGCACATTTTGCAGCCACGACAAATGTTTTTGTTGTAATCGTATTTAGCGCCTGTGGAGAATAAGCAGAAGAAATATCAAGAGTGTAAAGCCACTCAATATAAGCAGTCATTTGCTCGAAAATAAAAACTAATGAAAGAGAAAGAGTTAAAAGACATGCGGCCAGGACGAGAACAGACGTAAGTTCTCGTGAAGAGGCGACGTCCCCTTTCTTCCTAAACTCATCAATTCTGTGTTGGGACGGCTCTTCGGTTTTTTCGCCTTCGTCCATTTCTTCGGCCATTCTACTGCCCTCAAAACTGCTTCAATCCTTGAAACAGTGTGTACTATAGTCTTACGACATTAACTGGAACCAATCTCCCAGTCTTTCAGTATAAATTCTAAAACATGTTGCAAAGAACTCATCCGAGCCTACTGCAAACACTAAAAGCCCCAGTCCAATGTTAACCGCGAAACTTACCGCGATAACGTTCATCTGAGGAACTGCACGAGAAATGATTCCCATGACAGCGTTAATAATCAAGTTTACGAAAATCATCGGCGTTGCCAGCATGATTGACGAGATAAAGATTGATTTAAACATGATCATGAAAAAATCAATCGAGTGCGCAAGCTTTCCAATGTTATAAACATGGATCGTTGAAAACGATGAAATCACACCTTTAAACATCGGAAGTAGAGCTCCCGAAGTGATGATCATCATAAGCACTGTCCACTCAATCAGTTTTTCAAATGGACCGATCGGAGAACCAGCTAAAGGATCGAAGTAACTTAAAGCGTTTAATCCGATCTGCTGAGTGATGATCGCACCAGTTGAAATAAAGATACTCATGATTGCTTTTACGAAAAAGCCAATTACTAGTCCTACGAGAGTGTTAAAAATTGTTAAGTACCAGAAGCTCTCCGGACCAACATGCTTAATATCTAAAAGAAGCTGATCCTGAATTAAAGGGAAAAAAGCAAAAGTCAGCATAAGAGTTGTCAGGACTTTCACCACAACTGGAATCGTTACACTTTCAAATAAAGGCAATTGGAAAATGATAGCAAGCCATCTGGTAAATGCTAACCAGAACGCTGTAATCATTGCCATGTCTGTTATTTGAATATTCAACATTCCTATTATCTCTCAGCTACAATGTTAGGAATCTGTAAAATTAAATCTTTTGTAAACGTCGTTAGAGAATCAGACATCCATGGTCCAAAGAACATAAGAGCTGCTACGATAACGATAATCTTTGGGATGAATGTTAACGTTTGTTCGTTGATCTGAGTGACCGCCTGGAAAAGCGACACCAAGATCCCCACGATCAGTGCTCCGACCAGCATTGGTGCTGAGACCATAAGAGCTACCTTGATGGCCTGATGAGTGATGTCTGTGTATGAATCAAATTGCATACGCCGCCTATTGGTTGAACGATCTTAAGATCGATCCTGTTACAAGTTGCCATCCATCTACCAGTACAAAAAGTAAAAGTTTAAATGGAAGAGATACAACGACCGGAGGAAGCATCATCATCCCCATCGCCATTAGAACCGAAGCCACAACCATATCCAGAATCAAGAACGGGATATAAAGCAAAAACCCGATCTGGAATGATGTCTTTAACTCTGAAATGATGAAGGCCGGAATCAAGTAGTGAATCGGAACATCATCAATTGTCTGAGGAGCAGTTTTTCCAGTAACGTCGTAGAAAAGACCGATATCAGCTTTTCTTACCTGCTTCTGCATAAAACCACGAAGACCTAAAACGATTTCATCAATCGCTACAGTCGTTGTGATTTGTTTTGCCATATATGGCTGGATCGCCTTGTTGTAAATTCTCTCCCCTGTCGGTTGCATAACAAACAGTGAAAGGAAAAGAGCAAAACCAACAAGAAGTTGGTTAGGTGGCATGTTCTGAGTACCGATTGCCTGTCTCATGAAAGAAAGAACAATCAGGATTCTTGTAAAGCTCGTACAAAGAATAAGAATCGATGGAGCTAATGTGATGATCGTGAAAAGAAGAAGAACTTCGATTGAATCTACCAGGTTTACACCCTGACCAAAATTAATCGACATACCTGGCAGGGCCAGGTTATTTGCCCCCGGAGCTGCCTGAGCAAAACTCAACGCCGGAAGAACAAGCGGCACTACAATGAGTGCCAGCATTTTTAAAAGTTTTTTCATTCGAGCATCCATGCTCACCAATCCTATTAAAGTTGTTTTAGATTTTTTACTTTCGTTTTAATCTGATCAGAAAATCTCACCTGGTCTTTTACCGGTGATTTTTCAATCGCCTTCGAAGCATTCGTAGCTCCGTAAGCGTTTGCCAGACCAGAAGCGCCTGCGTTCTTTCTTTCACTTTTTGCCGCAGGAACAGAATCGTTTAACATATCGTCTAGTGAATCCATTTCATAGTCATCTTGGATGTCAGCGTATCTTGTTTCTTCTTTAAGCTTGAACTCTTTATCAGTCTTGTTAGCAGAGTAAAGGTTTGTATCAAAGTTTGATCCAGTGATTTCTTCTTCACCAGTTTTGATCAGACCTGCAACATCGTTGATCTCAGAAAGAAACTGAACACCTGTTTCAGAACTTGAGATCAGGAAAACTTGTTTGTGGGCCTTAACCATCATCAATGTTCTCTTTGGAGCAATGTGAGTTGTGCTTAACACCTCAACAAGCTTTGTACTGTGTAAAAATCCTAGTTTTCCCTTCTTGATGATCCCTTTCTTAAACAGAGTTAATACCCCGTAGAATCCAGCGATCATAATAGCTAAGAAAGCAACGAACTTGCCAATGTAGCCAGCAACCGAAAATCTTGATTCTCCGTTACCTTCTGCCTGAGTCCCTGCTTTTTCAGCAGTATTTACAGACTTAGCAACACTAGACTGAGTCAGATTGACTCTATCGGTACCAGTTTGGGTAGTATCATCTTGGGCCACTTTTTTATCTTCAGCGTGTTTGTCTTCAGCTAGTTTTTCCTGCTTTTTCACTAATGTAGATAAATAGTTTTCATCTAACTTCTCTGCTTCTGCATTGTTAGCTTCTGTATCCAGAACAATCGCTTTATCAGTGATGCTTGGAGCTCTTGAAACCTGAGTTTCAACCGTTTTTTGAGCTTGTAAACGTGGGTAGTGAACGTCAATAGCTCCATCTCTTAGAGCGATCGTTACGTCTGATTCTCTACCTTTAAGTGAGTATGGAAGAGTGACATTAACGGCAACAGTTTCTTCACCAGTCATCGTTGCTGAAAGATTTGAACCATTCACTTTCTTATTAATCTTTGCACCCAATCCTGAGTTCGGGATGGAAATGCTTAAAACTTTGTCTGAAACACTGATTTTTGGATTGTCGTTTAACGTTCCAGCGTGTTTGATGACTAGTTTTGATTCGCTTCCTTTCGCATTCACTAAGTCAGCACCTTTGATTGTGACATCAGCAGCTGAGATGTTTAGGGAAGTTAAGCTTGCGATTAATAATACTAATGTTTTCACTGTCTTCTCCAATCCTTGGAAATGTTTATTTTAAAGTTTCAATGCGTTCAATCGGGCTGATAATATCTGTTAAACGAATACCAAATTTTTCGTTAACAACTACTACTTCACCTTTTGCAACCAGCTTGCCATTTACCAGGATCTCAAGCGGCTCTCCGGCCAGCTTATCTAGTTCTAAAACCGACCCCTGACCAAGTTGTAGTAAATCTTTCACGATGATCTGAGTTCTTCCCAGCTCAACTGAAACTTTTAGCGGGATATCCAAGATAAAATCCAGGTTTTGGACTTTTAGCTTATTGAGAGAGTCATCCCCCGCTTTTACTGAATCTGCCATTCTATCAACTGTCACCTTATTCATATCTATCTCCTCTCCTACCCTGATTTATTCTTCTGTTTCTTCTTCGTACGCAATTGGTGAATCCACGTGAGTGATCTGAACTGCACGACTTCCTTTGTAAGTCCCCATCAGACACTTCATCTTATCCACACCTTCAATCGCAACAGTCACTTCTCCTGAAGCATCTTGATTTAGTGGAATAATATCTCCCGGCTCCAATGTTAGAAGATCTCCCAGAGTCATCTCTGTCTCACCAAGGCGAACAACCATAGTCGCTTTTGTGTTCTTGATGTGCTCGTTCATCGCCTGAGTCCAGATGGAATCGGCCATTTCGTTATCTGTCTGGAAGCTAGAAGAAAGTTTTTGCTTAATTGGTTCAATCGTCGAATATGGAACGACGATCATAATTGTCCCTGAAGCTGATTCGAATTCTACTTCAAGAGTTGTTGCGATAATTACGTCCGAAGGAGGTACTACCCCTACGAATTGAGGGTTGATCTCTGTACGAAGATACTGAGCATCGATTCTGTGAACTGGCGCCCATGCTTCTTCAAGGTCGTTGATCGCCATATCCATGATCTTTCTCATGAACGATAGTTCGATCATCGTGAATTCTTTTCCTTCAATCTTTGTGAATGGACGGTCTGTTCCACCGAAGTATGAATCAATGATTGCGTAAGCAAGTTTTGATTCGAAAACTAAAAGGGCCGGTCCTCTTAGCTCGTTGTATCTCATGATACACATACAAGAAGGGATCGGAAGTGTATTTACGAATTCACCGAACTTTAAAAGGTCGGTAGAGATAATTGAAATTGTCGAAATCTTTCTAAGGGAGTTAGAAAGCGATACACGAAAGCTTCTGATGAATCTTTCATAGATAATTTCCAGGATAGGCATTCTTCCGCGGATAACGCGGTCCTGGTTGGTGAGGTCGTAGGTCTGAATATTTTCATCAGAGTCATCCGATGATCCACCGCCAGTGTCACCACCACCTGAAAACGAGTCTGTTCCACCATCGTTAACAGCGTTTAATAATGCATCTACTTCATCTTGACTTAGTACTTGTGCCATAATTCTCCCCTCCTGGGATTCTTAAAGCTTGTGCTTGCTGACATCATGTCAGCCCATGTTTCTCGATCTAGTTAATTTGAAATCCTACGTAATAAATATCTTCTAAGTGACCATCAATAAGAAAGTTATTGATTGCCGTCTTAATTTCTTCTTTTAAGTACTCTTTTCCTTCACGCTTTAGAAGCTCTTCAGGTTTTTTCGCATTCAACATACTGATGATAGCGTCCGAAATCTGTGGCTTTCTTGCGTCTACTTCTTCTTTCTTAGTGTCTTTCGTGAACTTCAATACTAAGGAAATACGGATGTATCTCTTAGGTCCGTCACCTTGAGCAAGGTTTGCTGTAAACGGATCAATTGGATACATGAGACCATCAGTCTTAACTTCTTTAGCAGCTCCACCAGCAGCACCGTGTTCTCCTCCAGCAGCTGGAGCTCCATGCTCACCACCACCTTCAGCAGCACCACCACCGTGTTCGCCTTCAGCTAATTGCTGTTGCATAACATCTGCAGCTGTTGTGACTGAGTTTAATTTCTTATGATTTTGAAATTGGAAAAAGCCGATTGCACATACTGCAAGAGTATTCACTAATACTAAAACGACTAATAATGGATTTTTTCCAGACGGGGCGCTCGATCCTTCCTGATCAGCGGTCTTATTCTCTTCGGCCAACTTTTCACCTTCCATGGTTTATTGGGTACCTGTCAAAAATTATACATAGGAAGGCAAAATGGTTCAAGTGCGGACATTAAAAAATGGAAGAAAGTTCCCTTTTGAGAGGAAAAGTTGGTTTTTTTGACGGTCGGGCTTTTGACATGGGAAAAAATTACCCGACTGTCTGGATCAAATTACAGGCTTTCTTTCCAAGGTTTACCAGGTTTGAACTTTGGAACGACACGGGCGCGGATTCTGATGCGCTCACCGGTTGACGGATTCACTCCAAGTCTTGAAGCTTTTCTCGATTTAGTAAAAGTGCCGAATCCAACCAGGGTTACATCCTCACCTTTTTTAACTGTTCTCTTTATAGTGTCTAACATGACATCAATGAACTGATTGGCCTGCTTCTTAGTCATCGTCGATAGGTCGCGGTCTTTTAAAAGCACTTCAATTAATTCTTTGCGATTCATATTAAGCCTCGATGTCTTCCAACTGCACCAACTCTTCTTCAAGAGCGATACGAAGGGCCTCTTTAATAGATTTTAATATCATAACAGCATTGTCTGGCTGAGTGGCATTTTCTAAAAGCGCTCTCATTAATACAGGGGAAAGATTCTTATAAAACTCATCGAAGTTCACCTGAGTGATTTCGAAGTCCAGTCTCTCATAAGCATTGTTCAAGTCTGTTTCAAGATCAAAAAAACCCTGAATTAGATCAAAAAGGTTTTCCTTCTGCAGAATCCCCTTAAGATCTTTAATAAAAATCTTTTTAAGTTCATCTTGATTTTGAATGACGAACTTATGTTCAAGAAAATCTTTTAATGAAAGTAATTCTCCCTGCTTTTCGCGGAATGTACGATTCATTCGAAGACCTAAAGAACTGTAAACAGATCCTTCCATAGATGACTCATTTGTTTGATTGTTTTAAATAAAAAGGGCCACTATTACGTGACCCTTTGAATGATATTATAAACGGACTTTTTAAAAAGACAATTTAACTAAAGCTAAAGACTAAAGCTTTACCTTTCCACGCTTCACTAGTTCATCAACTAGAGTAACAAAGTATTCAGCCGGGTAAGCACCACGAACTGGAACACCATTTAGAAGGAAACCTGGAGTTCCTTGCATTCCGAAGTCTGCAGCTTCTTTCATATCAGCAGCGATTCTGTTTTTAACTGCATCTGAGTTCAGGTCTTTTTTAAGTTTTGCCATATCAGCACCAACTTTTTTAGCAGACGCATCTAGGAACGCTGTCCCGTTTTTAAGTTTTGCTTGGTTCATGAAGATTTCGTCATGGAATTGCCATGCTTTTTGCTCATTTTGAAGACGGATAGCTTCGTAGTACTGAGCAGAGATCATCGCCTGCTCGTGGAAACTAAGTGGAAGGTGCTTGTAGATGAAACGGATTTTTCCGTTGTACTTCTTCATCAGGTCGTTAACTGTTGCATATCCACGTGAACAGAATGGACATTCAAAGTCAGAGTACTCAACAAGTGTAAGTGGAGCATCTTTTGGCCCACGGATAGCTTCGTCATTTCTGATTTCTGCCACAAGTGGCTTATCAAATGACTCTTCAAGTTTCTTTTTTTCGTCTTCTTCGCGCTTCTTACCCATTTCTTCCTGAGCATTTTTAGCTGCGTTTTGAAGAGCAGTGATGAATTCAGCTGGATGTTTTTCAATTGCCTCTGTTAGGATTTTTGGATCTTCCTGTAGAAGTTTAGTCATTTGTTGTTTCATTTTTTCATCAGACGTACAGCTCGCAAGAAGCACTGTACCTAGGCAGAGAACTAGCAATTTTGAAAATTTCATATCCATCCTTTGGTTTGGTAACAAGAGTAACTAATTTTTAGTTCTCATAGTTTCTCAAACCTTGGGACTTTTTTCAAAGGGAAATTTCGTATAGAGCGTTTAAGTCAGGTTTTTTTGAACGTGCTCAAGATATTTGTTAATTTTCCTGCAGTCGTTGCGCAGATAATAATAACCGATCAAATGCACGCGATTGTGATAATTCCCCTTTAGAAATGAGCGCATTGTCGCAAAGACAGCAAAGGCCGGAGTCGCAACCTTGGCATACATATGCACACCTAAAAGGAAATAAAGAAACAAATGTAAGACTACGAAGAAATAGACGGCGATATCGGCAATAACAAACTGCTCATCCAAAAAATAATTTACTTGATGGTTATTGGCGAGGAACTTTCGGGCCAGTTCAAAAATCTGGTCGCGAATCTCAATGTTAATGGCCACAATTCCTACCGATGACATTAAAGCAAAAATAATAATGATAAGAACGTAGTTAAAAAAGAAGCTGGTTTCAAAAATTGGTTTATGAATGCGCGTGAAATGCACGGGAACTTCACTAGGTGTTACTTTTCCTTTAATAACTCCCTCATCAATCTTGGAAAAAAAGAAAACTGAAAAAGACGTGAGCAATTTCAGGTCAGAGAAGAAATCCGGAGTGTAATAATTCTTCTTATCATTCATCTTATCTTCACAGTACTGCCCGATAACCTTAAAAGGTCTCAGCATAATTCCCGAAAGATAATAACCTAAAACAAAAATAAAAAGTCCTGAGAAGAAAAGCCATCCCAGCTTTTCATAAAGAGAAGAGTAAACAAACTCGAAAAAGGCATCTTGAAAGTCCAAAGCTCCGGGAAATCCATTGGCCACAAAAAAGATCAAATCAATTCTTATGAGAAGATAAGTAAAAAGCAGTACTGAGAGCGTGCATAATAAGGAAACGCCAAGGAACTTCAGCCCCATGCCCACCTTAAACTGCTGCTCTTCATCCGAAAGGAGCTTTAAATATTTGTCTTTGAGTTCGATGAATCCCATAAACGTCTCTTTAAATGAATTTAATCTATTTTAAACCGTATCGTCTAAATCTTGAAAATTCTTCAATTAACCTGAGTTTTTTTGACGGTCTTAGGTTTTTAATTAAAGTCTTTTGTTAAAGTACCCGAATAGTCAGAAGACATATAATCCTACCCGTGGAGACGGATATGAAATCGAGACTAAAATACTCCTTAAACCTTTGCCTGATCGCCACAGCGCTTGTGCTTGTGTCGTGTGGAAAGAAGGAAAATAAAGTAAACAGTAGTATATCGGGGTCTTCTCCTTTTTATACTGGTAACTCTGCGCTGAATACATCGGTGGGAAGTACTATCATCAATCAGGTACAAAGCATTAAGGCCAACGTATCTTGTATGAACGGTTACCGTCTAACTAATGACGTTAGCTTTTATGTTCAAGGTGGTATCGTTGCTTCAAATAAAATCGGTGGTAACTGGCAGTCAGGTTTCTTAACCAACGGAACCATTAATAAACTTTGGATTGGGGTAAGTGCTTACCGCGACCTAATGTTTGTTACTCAAGTTGTAAACGGTTCACAAGTTGTCGGGTTCAACGTAACTCTATCTTTCTGTGAATTAAAGAACACATACTCTACACTTCCATCAATCATCTCTAACGAGCGCGCACTGAGAAACTTCGCCGCTCCATACGGGATCGTACTTGATAGCAATACTTACTGTGGATACAGCGTTGTTGATTTAGCAATGAACACGGTGATCACTTCGGAGAGAAACCTAAGCAATCCATACTCTCCACCTAATGCTCAAATCCCTACATCATTTACAAAACCGACTTGTAACGGTCAGTTCTAAATAAAAAAAGGCCCTCGAAAGAGGGATGACCAAAACTCTTAAAATTAAAAAATAAAAATGCTCCTTAGGGAGCATTTTTTTTGGTCATTTATTTTTTCTTTTTAATCACATTGTATCTGGTTTTCGCCTGTTGCTTTCTGATGTAACTCTCAATCCCATTCACCACAGCTCTTGCATAATCATCCTGAAACTTCGGGTCCATCATTCTCACTCTTTCTTTGTAAGTAGAAATAAACCCTACTTCAAGTAAAACACCTGGGCGTTTTGAAAGCGCTAAGACATAAAAGAGCCCCGGTTTTACACCACGGCTTGGGATTTTATACTTGCGCCCTACCGTCTGCTTTAAAACACCGTGAATGCTTTCCGCCAGAGGTTTTGACGTGCTTACAGTCTGCTCAACAACTAAATCCACCAGGATTTGCTGAACAACGACGTTATCACCTGAGGCCTGGACGTTTTCTGTTTTCTCCACTTTTTTAATCGCCACATCATCGTGGTTATCAAGATAGTAAGTTTCAAAACCGACAGCACCCGACTCTGGGCTGGAGTTAATGTGAACAGAAATAAAAAGATCGGCCTTCGTTTTTTCAGCAATCGCCGCGCGCTCAGGAAGAGTCACCGTGCGATCAAAACTGCGGGTTAAGTACACGCTGTAATTTTTCTGACGAAGAAGTTCGTGAATTCTTTTCGCGATCGATAGAGCAATGTCTTTTTCTTTAATAATGCGAGGAGGATTTTCACCTTGAGTTGTCGCAACAGCTCCATCCTCTTCACCACCGTGGCCTGGATCGATGAGAATCGTCAGGGCCTCTGCGCGTGCGAGCATGAAGCAGCAAAAACTAAAAATAAACAGGGATTTAAAAATAGTCATCAGACCTATAGTCTAATACATCTTTTTCAGAACGTGACCAGGAAAGTAATGAGCGAGGATTTTTTTATATGACCAGCCCTGTTTTGCCAGAGCAAAAGCGCCCATTTGGCAGAGCCCTACACCATGGCCCAGGCCTTCACCATAAATAACAAAGCCACCTCTCTTCATTTCCAGAGAAAAAGAGTTCGATGGAAAAACGACGTTTCCAAAATATCTTCGAAGTACGGCTTTCTCTATAATATAAGGGCGGTCGTTGATATAAAAATTAACCGTGAAGCGGTCGATGTTATCAGGAACCATAACCAGAGAATTAAAATTTGTTTCTAATTTTTCCTGAAGGATCTTTTGATTGCTTGCCCAGCGGAAAAAATCTTTGATTCTTTCATTGCTGATAACCTTGGCCCAGCTTTTTGGACCAATGTTGTGGCAGAAAGGACAGTTTACTGATTGATAGCTCGGTTCTTTATTGTGCCAAACCTGATCTGGTCTTAATGTTTTCCCGCCGCATTTCGCGTGAAAGAAAATCGGGCGAACTTTTCCATCTTCTGAAAGTAGAACTTCGCCTTTTGTTGAATAAGCAGCACTGATGGTTGAATCAGTGGCATCAAAGAATGCGCCCCCGACCTGATGTTTTTCGGAGCTTTCCAGGTCATAAAAAGCTTCGCTTCCCAATTCCTTACTGACTTGCTGACTTTGCATCTTATGAAGAGCATAACTTCTGGCCGCAACCGCCTGTGCCTTAAGTGCTTCCGCCGGCCATTTTGAATTCATCTCTTTAGTTAAGAGAGAGCTGATATAAGCTTCCATCGGAATGTCATTAATAATGTCGCAGCTATCTCCTTTTGGGTTGGTGATAACTTTAAACATTCCCTGATACTTTACATTGTCGTAAGAAAGAAGACCGGTCGGCGACTCAAGTGTCGCCAGGAGAATAGGTTTATTTTTTTGTCTATTGAGAGTTGTGAAAGTTTCACAATTAAACTTCACCGTTTTTTTTCCAGTGTAGTTTTTATAATCATCATTAAAAAGGAGGTGCCTCTTTAGATCAAGGCCTGTGACGTGGATATTTTTTAGAGACTTGCCGATTCTTACGCTGACAACAGGGGCCGCAGAAACACGGTCCATCAAAGTCAAAAATGATAATAAGGTAAGAACTGTTAGCTTGAGCATCCTACTCGACTTAATCCAAAAATGTTTGGTTGAATCCCTTCCGTCCTAGAAGTGATTATTCTTATTAATTGTATCGAAAAAGAGTAAGGCTCGCCTAGGCGATCAAATTTTCCCTACGCGCTCCATAACCTTCTGAAGATCAATCCAAGCTGTGCGTTTCATGTTGGGATTGATGACTAGAAAGTCTGGATGAAAGAGTGGCATAAGATTGTAGTGATAAGATCCTGCAGACTTATCAAAAAATTGCCCGTGAATACCTGACAATTTTTCTCTCTTACCAAGAAGGATATTGGTGACTGTGGCCCCAAGGCTCACGACGATTTCTGGTTTAAATTTTTCAATTTGTTCGATTAAATTTATTGTTTCTGCACTTGGCGTCGTTAAATTTCCGGCCAGGTCGTTGATGTCTTCTAGTTTTTCATCAAACTGGATGCGGTTAAATTCACCAGGCCTTAGCTTCATGGCCTGGATCATCTTACCTAAAAGGTCTTCCCCTTTTCCTTCTGCATAGGTATCCCCAACAAAAAGAACCAGTGAAAGAGCACCTGTTTTAAGCCTTTCCTGAACTTCTTTTTTCACAGGCATAGCAGCAACCACCGGAGCAGTTTTCGCTGGAGCGGGAGCACTTTCCACCTGCACAGACTCATCAAAAGAAAACACCCATGAAGAGTCCTTAAAAAGGGCGCCTTCAAACGTCTTTGCCAGAGGATCTAAGTCTTCTTTTAAAGCTTTAGTTTTTTGAATAATTTTTTTAAATTGTTGGTCCATAAGCAAAATTATCCCTAAGTTCCCATTTTTAAAGCCGGGTGTAAAGACGCGTAAAAATAAATCCGAAAAAGATTATGTAACGTGAAAACAGGAGCACCTGCATGTCAATGGAAACAGACTACAAATTCGAAAACTTTCAAGAATATTACGGCGACATTAAGAACGTAAAAAAGATCATCAATGACTGTCAAATCTGTGGTGCAAAGCTAGTGCTGACTCACCTATCTGATTACAAAAATCTTTTAATGCAAGAATCGGCGAGATGCCCGGACTGCGGACAAGGCAATAGAAAAATCATTCATGTCATAAACTGATTTTATAAAATTAAATCATTTCTTTTCGTAAGGCCCGTACTCAATAATATGGAAAGCCAATCGAATAGACATAAGAGCTCCCCTTCGGGGAGCTTTTTTATTTTAGAATTTAGAAGTCTGCAGATAAACGCGCCCATGATTTCCAATAGAGCATTGGAAAACAGTTTTTTCTTTTAAATACTCTCCCTCATCCCCAGTCACATTTACATAAGTGATATACCCGTCTGGTTTGTAGGTCATTTTCAGGTTTAAGTATGTCGGCCACATAATATTATTTTCGTAACGAAGAAGGATTTCAAAGTTATTTCCATTTCTTTTTGCCAGGGCCACAATCGGCTTTTCTTCAATCGGGTCCCACTCCATAGCTTTTTTAATCTCTCCACCGATAGTTGCATCTGTAATTTGATTAATCCCGCCGAGAGAGTCGCTTGAGATGCTGAATTGGAATGAAGACTTTTCATTATGGCAATCCATCATTAGCCAGCGGTGCTCATCAAGAACAGATTTAGCTGACGCTACATTGACAAGAAACAAGAATCCAATCGCAAGGTACTTCATAGATATCTCCTTTTTATTTTTGCACTATGTACAACAAAAGGAATTGAGATTAAAATAATATAAAGATATAAATTAAATACTAAAAAGGTATAAATGAAGTCGATGAATTTAAACCATTTGGAAGCCTTCTGTGTTCTTTCTGATACTTTAAGTTTTTCACAGGCAGCTAAAATCCTTCACACTTCCCAACCGGCAGTTTCATTGAAGATCAAATTGCTGGAAGAAAACCTTGGATACGAACTCTTTATTAGAGATAAGAAAAACATCGCACTTTCAAATAAAGGTCAATTGCTTCGGGATAAAATTTATCAAAGCTACCTCAATCTAGTGTCTGTTTCGACGACAACTACAGGTGATGCTCCTTTAAAGATCGGCAGTGTCTATGAGGCCGGAGAGAAAATCCTGATTCCAGCGTTAACGAAACTCAACAAAAAGGGGCAACTCTCAAAATTTCAGCTGTCTCTGCGTTCAACTGATGAGTTGATAGACAAGCTTTTAACAGGCGAAATGGATTTCATCCTGATTCACAAAGTCCCGGAAAATAAATCCCTCCACTCCATTGGAGTTTACGAGGACAAGGCCATCTTGATTTCATCACTTAAATCACAACTAAAAGACCTGGAACATAATCAGGTTCTGCCTCTGGCCACTTATCGCCCTGATGATGTCTTTACAACCAATTTCTTAAAAAGCAATTTAACAAAACCACAGATAAAAAAAATTGATATAAAATTTTCAATAAACTCACATCGCTCGATGATTAAAATGGTTTCAGAGCTAGGCTGCTACGCCGTCATTCCACAATCGAGCCTGGGAAAAAAATCTGCTGCCAAAATTAAAGTGCTGATGGAAGATAAGAAGACTTATAAACTCTACTTGTGTACACGCTCCAACTTCTTATCCAATAAAGATAACGAAAGAGTTTTTGAATCGATTGTAAAAGAAATTAAGACTCGCTAGAAGCGCTATCCGCCTTCTTAGGCTTTCTTGGCTTCTTTGTCCCCAGGACTCGTTTGGTTTCTTCTTTGTGGTGGAGTTTTCTTGAGAACCTGTGGGCCTCATCCCTCATCTGAACAATAATTTTAAAAAGTGAGCGGTTTTGATTTAAAAAATAAGGGTTGGCCCTTCCTGGAATTATCAGGCGCTCTTCGGATTTTTTAATATCTTCGCTTCTAAATCCTTCTTTGGTGCGCACGTTTTTAGATTTGGCGATACCAACAACTGGAACTTTAATCTCCAGCTCTTTAAGTGCCTCTTTAAAAACGTTTACCTGTCCCCAGCCTCCATCGACAATAAAGACATCAGGAAGACTTCCATTATCAGACCTTCTGATAATAAGTTCTCTCATCATGGCAAAGTCGTTGTTTCCTTCCGGGCGCTCTTCAAGATGGTAATAGCGGTAATTCTTTTTATCAGGTTTGCCGTCGTGGAAAACAATTTGCGAAGCCGTCGGGCTTGATCCCTGAAAGATAGCAACGTCATAACACTCAAGCACCACTGGTCTTTCTTTAAGTGAAAGAAGGTCTTTAAGTTTATTGAGCCCCACATAGACTGAATCTTCGTGTAGAAGGCGAACTCGCTGTTGTTCAAAAGCGTGATCGCGAGTGAGGTTGAGAAAGGAATCGTATTTCTTTTGTGGAGGACGCACGCGGATGGTTTTACCAAGAGTATTGACTCCGGCCTCAAGCATTTCATTATTTTCCTGATCCATCTGAGTGATAATCAAGTCAGGCAATGAATCATAGGTCGTCGAATAGTATTGAAATAAAAAGTTAAGCACTGATTCTTCCAAAGACTCCACAATATCGAGATTGGAAAAGTTAAAGTTTTTATGTCCAAGAAGAACACCGTTTCTCATCATGTAGACAGAAATATCCACTTCAATCTCACCTTGATAAAAGGCCACGATATCCAGATTCTTCTCATCTCCATGCTCAGCATTTTCTTGCTTAAAGTTATTGGCGAAATCAGAAAGCACGCGAAGGTTGTCGCGGATAAGCGCAGCCTTTTCAAACTCCTCATTCTCCGAGGCTTCATACATGCGCCTTTCTAATTCTTTAATCGTTTTACTTCCGCTTCCTGAAAACATATCGCGGGCGTAGTCGAGATCCTTCTCATAATTTTCTGCACTGATTTTTCCTACACAAGGAGCACTACACTGATGCATTTGATACAAGAGACATGGCTCTTTTCTTTTCCTGAATTCAGACAGCGTGCAGTCGCGCAGACAAAAACTTTGCGTGAGGATGCGAATGATATCCCAGACGTTGCTTCCCGTGACAAAAGGTCCGTAAACCTCAACACCTTTAGCGCGCTTCACCCTTCTGACAAACTCAAGACGCGGGAAAGGTTCATTGTGATTAATCACCACATAAGGGTAGGACTTATCATCTTTCAGGCGGATGTTATATTTGGGAGTGTGCTTCTTGATCAGAGTGTTTTCTAAAACAAAACTCTCTGCGTCCGAAGTCGTCATAATAAAATCGAAGTCGGTAATATGACTGACTAAGATATCAGTTTTGGCATTTTTAGCTGAGTTATTGAAGTATGAAGAGACACGCGAACGCAAATTCTTGGCCTTGCCAACGTAAATTATTTGACCATCTTTGTTCTTCATCAAATAACAACCTGGTTTAGTCGGAAGTAGTTTGGCCTTATCTTCCATTTTCACTGTCACCAGAGTTGCTTTTGTCTTATTGTCCTTTACAGATTCGTCCACTTCTAATACTCTTTTTAAATTCCTTTTACTTCAAAATAGGTTCAAAAATTATGTCTTCAATCGGCGTTGGAAAAGAAATCCTCTCTCACTGCTCTAAATGTAAATTGATTCTAGCACACATCATCGTGACTATGAAATCAGCAACTGAAGCTGATAAAGTTCAGTGTAAGACTTGTAAAGCGACTCACACGTTTAAAGATCCTAGTGCAACAAAGAAGAAAACTTCAATTGATAGAGTCATTAAGAACGCACGTTCTGCTGGTGGTAAAAAATCATCTGAATCAGTAACCGACCTTTGGACAAAAGCAATGAACAAAACGACGTCTCAAGGAAAAGAATACTCAATTAGAGACTCTTTCCAAATGGGAGATGTGATTAATCACCCGACATTCGGACAGGGTGTTGTTGAGAAACTCATCGACAACAATAAGATCGAAGTTCTTTTTAAAGACGATTACAGAACGCTAATGCACAAAAAATAAAAAGGCTCCCATCGGGAGCCTTTCTTTTTTTATCTGATTTAATTTTCTAATTACATTCCAAAGCTTGCTGAAATTCCGCCTTGTACTCCGAAGACTCCGCCTAGGTTTCCAGCAGAGTATGGAGCTCCACCGTAGTACCCAGCTCCACCCATTGAGTATAGGTCGTTGTAAGCTGTTTGATAATTTTGTTGAAGCGCTTGCATCCCCATTTGGTTTGTCATTGCGTTTCCTTGCATACGGTTAGCAATCGCCTGGTTTTGTCCCATGATTCCGTACTGCATCTGCATTTGGGCCTGATACTGATCATAGTATCCACCGTTCATACCACCAGTTCCGTAACCACCTGAACCGTTCCATCCGCCAGTTCCTCCCCAGTATCCACCATTGTTTGGTCCACCAACGCCGACACCGACACCAGCTCCACCACCAATAGTTCCTGGCCCGTAAACACCACCACCTGGGTAGTATCCACCGTTTCCACCAACTCCTGGATAGTATCCGCCGTTACCAGCAACACCACCTGGATAATATCCACCGTTACCACCTACACCGCCTGGATAGTAACCACCGTTACCTCCAACGCCGCCTGGGTAATAACCACCATTTCCACCTACACCACCAGGGTAATATCCACCGTTACCACCGACGCCACCTGGATAGTAACCGCCAGTTCCACCACCTGGATAATATCCTCCGCCACCGATTGGATATCCACCAGCTCCTGCGCCGATGCCTCCACCGATACCGCCGCCAACACATAGGATTCCACATCCACCAGTGTTACCGATACCAATTCCAATTCCGCCTGGGTAGTTAACACCTGGGCCACCTACACCAATAGATCCCCCGATACCAATTCCCGGCCCATAAATTCCACCGGCCCCTGGGTAACCAATTCCGCCACCCATTCCTGGATAACCACCGATTCCACCCATTCCTGGGTATCCACCAATACCGCCGCCGATTCCGATTCCCGGATATCCACCGCCAATACCGCCTCCGATACCACCACCGATTCCAATATTAATTCCACCACCGATACCAGCTCCAGGGTAACCGCCGATTCCACCCATTCCTGGGTAACCACCGATTCCAATACCGCCAATTCCACCAATTCCCGGGTAACCACCGATTCCGATGCCACCGCCGATACCAATTCCACCCATACCAGGGTATCCACCGATGCCGCCACCAATTCCGCCCATTCCTGGGTATCCACCGATGCCACCACCAATTCCGCCCATGCCAGGGTATCCGCCGATTCCACCACCGATACCGATGCTTCCACCGATTCCAGGGTAACCGCCGATTCCACCCATTCCTGGGTATCCACCAATACCACCGTATCCGCCCATTCCTGGATATCCTCCAAGTCCGCCACCGATACTAATTCCACCACTGATTCCAATTCCCGGGTAACCATACCCAAGCATTCCGGCCAGACCGCTACCAATCCCTAAACCAAGACCAGCACCGAACCCGCCGTTTCCAATTCCTGTTCCGTACCCACCATAACCACCACCGTAGTATGGCCCCATCATTCCACCAAGGAATCCTGATGAGTAACCTGCGCTTTGAAATGGGTTGCCGTAACCGCCGTAGCCGTTACCAGAAAGTCCACCGTATCCAGCGTACATTCCCATTCCCATTCCATTACATGAAGCTGCTAAACCCTGAGCTTCGTCAGGAAGAATTGGGTTTGCTCCGCGTTCTGTATTGTAATTTAAATAAGAGTTAAATCTGTTTGTACATTGTGTGTGACCAGCTTCATAAGCATTGGCCCACGCTTGTTGTGATTTATAAGCGTATTTTGCTCCAAGGTATGTCGCTCCCACGTATGCTAGTGGTTGAGCTACGATCCCTAGTGCTTCTACCCATGGATTTGATTCTTGCTTTTGAGCAAAAAGACAGTCGATACAATCTACACCTGCGGCACTCGCCGAAGCTGCGATATCCACTCTTAAACAAGCGCGGTATTCATCTTGATAAGCAGGGTGATTCATCCCTTCACAATCTGTTGATGATGCTGCCAGTGCCGGCGTCTGAAAGTTCATGAGCAATGTCAGTGACATCACACTTGTGAGAACTTTCCCTTTGATACCAGGGCCCTGTTTGTTGTAAAATCGCTTCATAAACGCGTCTCCGAAAAGGATAGAGAGTTCAACTCAATATCTATTTTCGGTAATTACCTGAGAAAAGTTTAGTGAGATCTTTCTGCCTAGTTAGGTTTCTTCTAACCCTAAGGAATTGCGTTTCAAAATACTGGACCTTTCCCCTCTTTTAAATAAAAACCAAGGACCTCATATGGTTATTGCAAATATCGGACTCGCTTTTGAATGGATCGCCTTCTTCCTTTTAATGGGTCTTGGGGTCTACACCATGCGAGTGATTAAAAACGAAAAAAAGAACTACCTGGAAAATTCTCAGGACATTCTTTTTAAAGAATTTAAACTCATCACTCCCCGCTGGTGGAGTGTCGTTGATTCCGGTTCCGAACAAGAACTTCTTTTTAAGCGCCTCGACACTCGCTATGAATGGGAAGCGCGTTTTATCTGGAATACAATTCCCGATCAAAAAGACATCGTTGAACTCTTCAAAGAAAAAATCCACGCACGCGATATTCTCTTTGATGAAGAAAACAGTGTAATTCACAATCCAAGCGACTTCAGAGAGAAAGACCTGATTAAATCCGGCCTTTATGAGATGGTTCGCCTCGAAGGAACAGCAACAGCAGAAAGGGCCGAAAGACTTTATTACGATGCTTTTCTCATCAGAAATTTAAAGAGCGGACAATACATGTATGCTGAAAGTAAAAGCTCTATCCTCAATGGTTTAGTTGAAGGACCTTACTTCGAAGAGGTCATGTTAAGGCTTGCCCTCGTAGAGCAACACACTTAAAAAATTCTTATTTAAGTGCCATATTTTATTGGATGCTTCTCATGCCTAACTAGTTAATACCCATGAAATGTTGGAGAAAATTCTGGATCATCCGATACTACTAGTATGGAAGACTATCGCATTTCAAAAAACCGCGAAGAAATCATTAAGTTAGTTCAAAAGAAGTTTGAATCAGAAACTTCTATGACTATCTGGCAAAAAGACCCGGCCTCAGGTGAGCGCACTTTTAAATGTGAAGTGAAGTTTGCTTCACTTGATTCCTATAATGGAACTTTCACTGTTGCTATCGCTGAAGAACAAAAAGTGACATTCAATCCTAAGCTTGAAACTTATTTTCTACTGCAAGTGCAGGACTTCGTTTTTAAAACCAAGGCCTCTGTTTCAGTGTCTTCAAAAAAAGGTTCACTCGCTTTTCAAATCCCTCACGACGTAAGACTAAAAGAGCTGCGCATTCATCCGCGTTTTTATATTCCTCAGGAAGAAAAACGTTTTGTCTCGGCAAAATTTGAAAGCCGTGACAACAATATTCCTACAGTGGATGTCGCTTGCCCTATCTACAATATTTCGAAAACCGGAATCTGTATTATTGTCAGCAAAGAAACTCTCAGCAATATCAAACTCACAGAGACTATCGAGCTTGAGGGGTTAAGTTTTTTTGATTCGCTGACAAACGAAGCTAAGGCGATTGTGAGAAATGCCCGCATCTACACTAAAAAAGGGTATTTAAACGATGACTACTATGCTCTTGGTTTGGAATTTCAATTCTAAGAATTAATCACACTTCATTTTAGTGACCAGCTCAATTCCAGTATCGGCCCCGGACAGCGGGTTGGGAAAACGTTCGTTAATCGCTTCAATCTCACCGACAACACCTTTAGTCCCATCCATCTTTTTGCCAATCTTCCCTTTGAATGAAGACGGCTTATTCAGCATTGGCAAAAGAGCGCTCAGGTCTTTGGCATCTTTAAATTCGAACGTCATTTGTGATTTAGCCTGTTCATTAACGACATAATGAAACTTTAAAGAAGAAGTTTGACTCTCCCTTAAAACACCTTTAAAAAGATGAATCCCGCACTCAGCAAAAGCACTTGAACTAAGAATCATCAAGAGAACAAATATTTTTTTCACAGGACAAACTCCCTGCAAGGATTGCTTTTTTTAGATTCTTTTTGCATTGATTTATAAAGTGTATCGTAAACTTTTCTGGCCTCAACCGTCACCTGAGAAGCAAGCGAGTACGTTTTTCCTGAGTCTGCAAAGGCCTTCTGCGCATTCTGTAAGGCCGCTTTAGAGTTATCACTTAACTTGCTCTTAACTCCTTCAATAATCTCTTTTTGTCTTTGCGAATCTTTTAAAGAACCCAACCAGATTTTTTTCATGCGCTCATTTTGTTCTTTATCCGCCAACTCCTGCATGACTTTTATAGTGTAGTCTAAATCTAAATTGATAAAGGCCTCAGGATAGTATCTCTTCCAAAGTGCAGAATCCTCGGCATAATCTTTTTCAAGGATGGCCTTGATCTCATCGCCAACTTTAAGTTTTGCTCTGAGTGCTTCTTCGTACACAAGCTGATAATCGCGGTATTTTTCCAGGGCCCATTTCAACGAACGAAACTCATTGTTCATCGACTCATCCCCGATTTTTGCCATCACTTCTGCCTGAGTAAGAAGACTCATCAGGGAATTGTGTTGCTTATTCAAAGTGCATACCTGATTTTCAAAATCACGATAATTGGAGTCATAAGACTCATGGAAATCGGTAATCGTTTTTCTATTGTATCGCATGTAAGGAAGAAGCATTTGATAAAGGGCCTGATGGATCATGTCTCCTTCCACACTTGAAATCATCGGAAACTCCGGCGAGTCACCTCTCATTCTTGCATTTAGAAAAATCTCTTCCAGGTTTCTCCCCTTTTTCAGAAGGTCATAGAACTTTCCACTAAAGGTGCTGGTCATTGTAAAAATCCCCAGATCGACAGAGCCTGCATAACCGTATTGCTCCGGACCAGTTGCTGAGATAAAACAAACCTTGTCATTTTTTATATTGAGAAGATTTCCTGAAAAGCAGCTCATATCGATGAGGGCCAGCTTCACTCCTTTTTCAGCGGCAAGGCTCGCCAACTTCTCTAAGTTATCCAGCTTAATCGTTTGAGCTCCCTCGAGCGTTTTAAGATTAGATAGAGCACTCCCGGCAAGAGCAATCTGATGAGTTTTTTCATAACTCTTGCGCGCGCCATGGGAATCGATTGTCACCATTAACTGGTCCCCGGCCGCCAGCTCACCACTTTCAATCTTCTTAATCATTTCATTAATGAGTTCGTTGTAATTGGATTCAATAAAGGGACCTTTATTTCTCACGTTGCTCATTTTCTTAGCAATGATGCTCTCCGTGTTTTCGTGGCCACCATTAAAACTTATAGTCGTCTCCCAGCCGTTTTTCTTCGAACCAGTAAAGCTGGAGATGAGTTTTAAATCATTATCAAAGATCGTGCTTTTACCGACCGGCTCTCCTCCGCCTCCGAGCACATAAAACTGCTTTTTAACTTCAGCAGAATAACTGACAGATAAACTCAGGAGTAGAACGGGGAAGAGAGTGAATTTTTTAAAAGCTTTCATACCGAACAGATCGGACGAATCATAATGTTTCTTAGTTTTTGGGCAAAAAAAAAGGGACCTTTCGGTCCCTCTAGGATTAGTTCTTTTTAGGAGAGAAGAGTCTGATCTTAGCAACTAAGAAAGAAATCAGGTCCTCATCAGATCCAAACACGTCGTCGATCAGGTCGCACTCAAGAACGAAATCTTTCATTCTCACTGCAATCTGATGTAAAGACTCAACTAAATACAGACCACCGATGTTTTCGCCGTTAAACGACTTGATGATCTCTTTTCTAGCATGGTTGAACATTTCTGATTCAGTAACGTCTTCAGGAAGGTTATCAACCCCCATTTTTTCTTCTACTTCTTCAATTGCCTGGTCTCTTACGTCTTCGTCAGTTGCGAAACTAACGCCGTATTCCGTAGCCATCGCTTCGATTAGCTCTTCACGCTTAGAAGGGTGAAATTCAATCAACTTTTTCTCTTTGAGATTGTTGATCGTATAGCTAGCGAGTGCACGCAATGTATCAAAATCTGTTTTCATTGAAACCTCAATTAGTGAATATTCTCTTAAAGTGTAACGACTTAAATAAGATGATACAAGAAACTTTTTAATTTTCTTGACTAAAAGGGCCCTAAAATTGGATTTTAATACCACTATGACAGACACAACAGACCAAAAAATTAACTTTATTCCCTCGAAATCTGCGCTTTCTTGGGATGAATACTTCATGCTTCAGGCGATGATCGCGGCCTTTAAATCAAAAGACCCATCGACCAAAGTTGGATCAGTTTTCGTCGACAAGAGCAATCACCAGATCACTATGGGCTATAACGGGTTTGTTGCAGGAATCGACGAATCAAAAGTTCCTTGGGGGAAAGACAAGTCCGCTCCTCTGGAATTCCAAAAATACGGCTACGTTGTTCACTCTGAAGCCAACGCTATTTTACATGCCACGCGTTCTTTAGAAGGCTCACGCGCCTATGTGACTCATTTTCCATGCAATGAATGCGCGAAACTGATCGCTTCCTCTAAAGTAAAAGAAGTTATTTATCTTTCAGATAAGCATCATGAGCAGGAAACAAACAGAATTGCCAAGAAGATCTTCGATCTTTCAGGGATCACTTACCGTCAGATGAGTTTTCCGGCCGAGGCCCTTCATAAACTAACCGACCATCTTCAAAACCTTTTAACTGACATTTAGTTGAAACTTCCTCCTAGCGGTCCTATAATGGGGCGAATCCCAAAACATTCACCCGCTACCCTAAATTCTATAGGAGAAAGATCGCATGAAACCTTTTATTGTCGTTCCAGACGGCTTTGATAAGTCTCTATTTGAAGAACTAAAAAAGAATTCAAATCTTGAAGTACACCCGACTTCAAAAGTTTCACAAGATGAATTAAAAACTCTTCTGCCAAAAGTGAATGGATTAATCATCAGGTCAGCGACAACAGTCAACGCTGAACTTCTTGCTCTAGCTCCAAATTTAAAAATCGTTATCCGCGCCGGAGAAGGTACGGACAACATCGATAAAAATCTTTGCGCCGAAAAAGGCGTAAAAGTGGCCAACACTCCAGGAGCAAACAACAACTCTGCTGCTGAACAAGCTGTTGCTCTTATGATGTCTTGTTTAAGAAACACTCCGTTTGCCAACAAAACAATGCACGAAGGAAAGTGGGAGAAAAACGCTCTTACTGGACTTGAGTTATGGAAGAAAAAAGTTGGTATCGTTGGTTTTGGTCGCATCGGACAAATCGTGGCCAAAAGAATTTCTGGATTTGAGCCTGAAGTTCTATTCTTTGACCCGGTCATGGAAAAATCAGACCTACCTAACACAAGAAAAGTTGCTGACCTAAAAGAAATCTTTTCTACTTGTGACATCGTGACAATCCACACTCCACTACTTCCACAAACAAAAGGAATGGTGACAGGTGAACTTCTAAACCTTATGAAAAAAGACGCTATCTTAATCAACGCCGCTCGCGGTGGAATTGTAGATGAAGAAGCTCTTTACACACTTCTTAAAGAGAAAAAAATCAGATGCGCTGGTTTCGACGTTTTTGCCACTGAGCCTCTGCCAGCTGACTCAAAACTTATCGAACTAGACAACCTGATCATGTCTCCACACGTTGGTGCTTCAACTGAAGAAGCTCAATTCAGAGTGGGAGAAATGGCCGTACACCAAATCAATGAGTTCTTCGTAAACAATAACCTACTCAACGAAGTAAAAGGAAAGTAATGAAAACACTAGCGATTATCGGTGCTCAATGGGGTGATGAAGGCAAAGGCAAAATCACCGACCTCTTAAGCGAAAAATGTGATGTGGTAGTTCGCTACCAGGGCGGAAACAACGCCGGTCACACCATCATCGTCGACGGAAAAAAAATTGTTCTTCACTTAATCCCTTCAGGAATCCTCCACCCTCACTGTGCTTCAGTGATCGGTCACGGAGTGGTTTTTGAACCGGAAGCATTCCAGAAAGAACTACAAAACGTAGCTGACGCTGGAATTAAAGTGACCTCAGAAAATTTAAAAATTTCTGAAAACGCGACCATCATCACGAGCTACAATAAGCTTTTAGATGCGGCCCGCGAGTCTCAAGGTTCTGTAAAAATCGGGACAACAGGAAAAGGAATCGGACCTGCTTATGAAGATAAGGTCGGAAGACGTGCTGTAAAACTTAAGGATCTTTTCGACATGGAAAACCTTAAGAAAAAACTGGCAAGAAACCTTGGTGAAAAAGAAATCCTTTTCAAACACCGCTACAACATCGACTTCCCTTCAATTGAAGAAGAAGCACAAAGACTTTTTGAACTTGGAAAAAACGTAAAACCGTTCGTATGTGACACTTTCTCGTTCCTTGATAAAGCTGTTCAAGCTAACAAAAAAATCCTTTTCGAAGGAGCTCAAGGGATTCTTCTTGATGTGGACTACGGAACTTATCCGTTTGTTACTTCATCTTCAACATCACTTGGTGGGATTTACACTGGTGCCGGAATTCCAGAATCATCTGTTCAGGAAGTTTTAGCAATCACGAAGGCCTACACGACAAGAGTTGGAGAAGGACCTTTCCCTACTGAACTTTTTGATGAAGTGGGAGAAAAAATTCAAACTATTGGAAAAGAGTTTGGAGCGACGACTGGAAGAAAACGCCGTTGTGGATGGTTAGACCTTCCACTTCTAAAGTACTCAGTCAAAGCTTCTAACTTAACTTCAATTGCCTTAACAAAACTAGACATCCTTTGTTTTGTTGATGAACTGAAAGTTTGTGTGGCCTACGAATACGAAGGAAAGCAAATTGACTGTGCTTACCCGGGAATTGATCTTTATAAAGCTAAGCCCGTTTATAAAACGCTTAAGCCATTTAAAGATGACTTCACTAACAAGACTGACAAAGACCTTTCTCCTGAACTAAATGCATACATTAAGGAAATTGAAACATTCCTGGGAATTCCTGTAGGGATTCTAGCGTTTGGGCCAGAAAGAAAAGAGATCCTTTTTAGAAAGAACTACTTCTAGAAATGAGTTTTGTAATTCGACCTGCCACATACGAAGATATCACTCTAGTTATCGAAAACGATAAGAGACACATGAAGGAGCCGGGATTTAACGGCTCCTTGTCTCACCCCTTCCTTCCCGATCACGAATTCGACTGGGACAAAAGAAAAGAAGAGCGCCTCCTGGCATGGACTAAACCTGTAACGGAAGAGGGATGGTCGAGAAGTTTTATTCTCGTCCAAGACGATCTTGTCTTAGGTCATGTGCATTTAAAAAATCTTTTCCATGCAACTCTTCACCGCGCTCAACTTGGAATGGGCCTTGAAATGGCGGCCAGAGGTCAGGGACACGGTAAAAAACTTTTAGAAATGGCGATTGCCTGGGCACGCGAACAAGAAAGTCTTTCCTGGATAGACCTGTCCTATTTTGCCCATAACATTCCGGCAAAAAAACTTTATACGTCATGCGGATTTAAAGAGCTCTTCGTTTACGAAGACCGACTAAGAGTCGGTCACCACGTCATTGATGATGTCGTGATGACCTTGAAGTTGAAATAATTAAGCAGCAGCGGCGATATTAAGTGCCAGGGCAGAAAAAACCGAGCCAATAATACCTAAACCAATCATGACAAAAAAGAAAACCTGCTGAAGTTTTTCTTTCTTCACAACTAAACTAATTGCTCCCATAACCAGACACAATTGAAAGAATAGATTCGAAAGGTCAAACTGATCTCCTGCACGTCCTAAGATTTCAATTTTTTCTTCGTACTCTTTAGCGCCAATAACCTGACCTAATTTTCCGTCTACGTCTTGTACCCAGTTGGCCTCACCTACTTTGCTTGAACCAAGAAGGATTTCCTTTTTTTCTTTTTCGTAGCGCTCAATTTTTTTCGTTAGCCTGTCAGTGTGTTCCTTTAACTTAACTACTGCAGGGTCATTAGAACCTTTGCCTTCAATCATTGTATTGATCAGGTCGCGTTGACCTTCTACATTGGTTTCACGAATACTTTTTGCCTGATACCACATATACGCACTGGACTTCTCATTGATGAATTTAATTTCATCTTCCCCGTATTTCCCGGCAAACATATCAGACAAGGCCATGACAGCTGCAAAAATGGCAATCAGAACTCCGCACTTAATTTCAAAACTATGATCTTCTTTTACTTCTTCAGTCATACATTCCTCAGTTAATTTTTTTTGGAATCTATTTTAGATTTTGCGAACACAAACATTCAAGTAAAAATTATAAAGGCCACCGGAAAAAAATTCTGTTAGCGTTTAATTATGAAAAAGATAATGACAACACTCATGGCCCTTTTCATTACTACTCTAACCACTGCGGAAGCTTACCAGGTCGATGAAGTCCGTGTGTATAAAACAAGACACAGGATGGAGATGCTTTATCAGGGAGAAATCACCAAAGTCTACACCGTCATGCTCTCTCGCGGGGGAATGGCCCCTAAAAGGCGCGAAGGTGATAAACTCGTTCCTGAAGGTGAATACCGCTTTGATTATAAAAATCCCTACTCGAGTTTTTATAAATCAATTCATATCAATTACCCCAATCCCGAAGATGTGGCCCGCGCCCGCGATATGCGGGTGAATCCAGGTTTTGAAATTTTTCTGCATGGGATGCCAAATTATCTCAATGAGCTTTCGGTGATTCTCGATGATGGCTCTTTAGAGCTTTTGTTTCCGGGAGTGGGAAAAGACTGGACGGCAGGTTGTATTGCTCTTACCAACAGAGAAATGCAGGAGGTATGGGATAACCTTGAGCCTCCGGTGATGATTACTATTTACCATTAGATAAAATGGCAGAGAGCTTAATACACTCTCTGCCTTTTTTGATTATGGGATGAGCGCCATTCTGCCTGGTATTTTCCCGGCCTCAAGCTCTTCAAGCCAGTGATTCACTTCTTTTAAAGGAGCTGTCTGCACTTCAGGCTTAATTTTTTTATCTGCAATTAAGTCATAAACTTCCTGCATCTCTTTGTGTGTTCCCCAAAAAGAGCCCTGTACTTTCACTTGATAAGTGGCAAGTGAGGCCGTCACAATCGGTACCTGAGAAGAACCAAGTCCTACTAAAACAATTGTTCCACCTGCACGGACGAACTTTTGAGACTGTAAAAAAGTTGAATCTCGTCCAACAAAATCGACAACAACATCGAAGGACTGAGGTTTTAATTCCTGTTCGATAAATTTTGAATTAATGACTTTTTTTGCTCCTAATTTTTTAGCACTTTCAAGTGATGACTCTCTTAAGTCACAAACAGTCACATCGGCCTCAAGTGCCAGCGCGACTTGGAGTCCATTCATTCCCAATCCACCTAAACCGATGAGTAAAACTTTTGTGTTATGAGTGACTTCCCCCAGTGTTTTAATTGCATGGTATGGTGTTAATACCGCATCTGTCGCAACAGCTGCGACTTGTGGAGAAATTCCAGGTGGAACTTCGACAATGTTTCTTGCGGGTACAACCATGTACTCAGCATAAGCACCGTCAGCTCCAATACCGATATAAGCACGATCTGGACTATTGCAAAGATTGTCGTGTCCTGACTTGCAATATGAACATTCGCCACAAGGATTCGGCCCGTGAACCGCATACAAGACACCATCTTTAAATTTTTCTTTGACTGCACTTCCCGTTTTAACAACTTCACCACATCCTTCGTGACCCATGGTAAATGAAGTCGTATAAGGAATTTCTCCTGATAAAATGTGTAAATCAGAGTGACAAATCCCCGCTGCACGAACTTTTAACAAAACCTCTTTGGGACCAGGTTCAGGAATTGCGACATCTTTTAATGACAGTTTCTTTTCTCCAGGAATAAACTTTGCTGCTAACATAAGGCCTCCTTGATATTTTAATTATCTGCTGAAGAGATAATCGAACAATACCTAGAGTATAGATCTTAAGACTGAAGATTCAATGATAGTGATCATCTTTTAAAAGGCGTCTTTTAAAGATCGCGCAATTTAATCATCTGCGCCACGATACTAATAGCGATTTCTACTGGTGTGTTATTGCCAATGGGCTCTCCAATTGGGCAATAAAGTTTGGCAATAAGATCAGGAGAAACGTTTTGCTTTTTTAAGTCTGCGCGAAGCACTGCTGCTTTTGAATCGCTGCCAATGGCCCCGATATAAGGAAAAACATTTCTTTCCATGGCCGCGTGAAGAATTGGCAAGTCAAAGGCATGCCCCATGGTCATCGAGGCAATAAAAGTTCCAGGCCTTAACGTGGCCACTACATCTTTCATTTCGCTCGTCTGAATTTTTTTTAGTTTGTGATGCTCAGGAAGTTTATCCAACCATTCCTGACGGGGATCGACACAAGTAAGTGAGCATTCTAGTTTTAAGAGAAGTCTTACGACTTCCTGGGCCACATGTCCCGCTCCAAAAACAGCAATCTCCCATGATGGTTTTTTCTGAACTCGTTCAAAGAAAAAACTCACCACTCCACCACACGTCATCTTAATGTCAGTCTGAAGGTTCCATTCTGCATAGTCGTTTGCCATGTTGGTTCTTAACATCTCTTTTGAATGAGCAATCACTCGCTCCTCAACTTTTCCTCCGCCAATCGTGCCATCGATATAACCCTTTTCTCCGACTAAAACTTTAGCGCCCACTTCCTGTGGAGCACTTCCTCTGGTATTAACCAGAGTCGCGACAATAAATGTCTCTCCACTGTCTTGAAGCTCTAAAATTCTCTCGAGAATCGGTTTACTCATAACGATTAAGCTCCATCAAAATCACTTCGTTGGTCGCAGGACTTGTAATGTGCGGAACCACTCCTTTACTTCTATGAAAAAGAGCATTCTTCACCGCGGTCCACACACTCGCTCCTAGAAGCAGAGGTGGTTCACCAACGGCCTTTGATCTCATGACGTTTCTGGTGTTAGTGTGATTTTCTAATAACTCAACATTAAAGACTCTCGGCGTGTCCTGAATGTTTGGAATTTTATAAGTTGTCGGACTATGGGCCAGAAGTTTCCCTGATTCATGATAGAAAAGGTTTTCTGTCGTCACCCATCCCATCCCTTGAACAAAAGCTCCACTCACCTGTCCAATATCAATCCCCGGATTAATCGGGCGCCCCAAATCCATTAGAATATCGGTGCGAAGAACTTTTAGCTCTCCTGTGTATTCATCAATTTCAACTTCACTGACAGCGGCGCCATTAGTGAAATAATTAAACGCTCTTCCCTGACAAGTGTTCTTATCAAACCCAAGATCAGGTGTTTTATAAAAAGCATAACCCGCAAGCGAGAATTGATTTAAGTAAGCTTGTTTTAATAGATCTTTAAAGGCCATGCTCTTTTTAGTTTTAGTATCAACAACTGTGCTGTCGACAAATTCAATGTGCGATAAATCCACACTTAAATCAACTGGTGGCATCGTTTTAATGGTGTCGTACTGAATGCCTGAGTTATGAAGCTCGTTAAACACCCAGCGAAGTCTTGAGAGCAAGTCCTCACAAGCTTTAAACACAGCACCTCCATTAATATCAGCTCCACTAGAAGCCGCTGTTGGAGAAGTGTTGTGGTTTTTTTCAGTTGATGTCGGCATCATCACAACATTTGTATGAGGAATCCCAAAACATGTCGCTGCAATCTGCTGCATCTTTGTATTCACCCCTTGCCCCATCTCTGTGGCCCCGGTTGAAACTTGAATCGTACCATCGAGGTGAATATTCACCAGGGCATTGCCCTGATTTAAGAATTTAGTGGTAAAAGCAATCCCGAACTTGGCTCCGGTCATTGATAGACCACGAAGTTTGCCATTTTTCTTTTCATTAAAGGACTTAATTTCTGCCTTTCTCTTTTCGTAATCGCTGTCTTTATGAAGTTTATCAAAAAGTTCAGGAAGAACATTATGCTCTACAACCTGGTTATAAGGAGTCACATTGCGCGAGTCTTTTCCATAAAGATTTAATCTTCTGATCTCAAATGAATCTTTTTTCAGATAGTGAGCAATATCTTCAATAATACTCTCCATCGTCATATTCCCTTGAGGCCCGCCGAATCCTCTAAAGGCCGTATTTGAATGCTGATGAGTGCGAACGGCCTTCCCTTCGATGTAGCAGTTTTCCAGGTAATAACATCCGTCTGCGTGGAACATGGCCCTATCTAAAATCGAAGGAGTTAAATCTACATAAGCTCCCCCGTTAGCATAAATATGAACCTTAAGTGCAGTGATTAAACCATTATCGTCAAATCCCACTTCATAAAAATTCTTAAACGGGTGACGTTTCCCCGTCATCATCATGTCGTCATCTTTTGTCAGCGCAAGTCTTGCCGGGCGATTTAATTTATAAGCAACGAGCCCTGCCATTGCCGCAAAGTGTGCGGCCTGAGATTCTTTACCGCCAAAACCTCCGCCCATTCTTTTAACGATACAAACAACCTGAGAGTAATCAAGCCCCAAAGCATGGGCCACCACGTGCTGAGTTTCAGTCGGGTGCTGAGATGAAGAGTGAACTTCAATTTGTCCATTCTCTAACGGGTAAGCAATCGTCGCCTGGCTTTCCATGTAAAAATGCTCTTGCCCACCACACTCAAAGGCGCCCTTTAGTGTGTGAGGAGATTTCTTTAAAACCTCATCTACATTTCCTCTGACAAAAGGCTTGGCCTCACAAAGAATCGATTTCTTTTCAATCGCCTCATCAATCGAGAGGATTGGTTTTTCTTCTTTGGCTTCAATCTTAATTAATTTTTTTACTTTGTTAAAAGTCTCTTCATCGCGGCAAGCAACTACACAAACCGGCTCATCAATATAGCCAATTTTTTCAAAAGCCAGGATCGGTTGCTCAGGGACAATGGTCCCCCAATTATTGTGAGGGATATCATGGGCAGTAAAAACTCCATAAACTCCATCGTTTTTTAGAGCGGCCGAACCATCAATTTTGATGATTTTCCCGGCGCAAACCGGAGCACCAATCACTCCAGCAAACACTTCATTTTTTAGTCTCGGGCGATCGTCGATAAAGACACTCGTTCCCGTAACGTGACCAACTGCTGAATCGTGATGAACACTTTTTCCTACACTCACAGCTCACCTCCTACTTCCAGAGCGAACTTTTTGAAGTAGTTTCTCGCTACCAGCATTCTGTACTCTTTTGAAGCACGCAAATCAGAAAGCGGTTTAATGTATTGATCTAGTGAAGCAGCGGCCTCATGGAAAACTTTCTCTGAAAAATCTTTTCCAGTAAGTTTCGCTTCAATATCAGAAAGCCTTACGACTGTTGCCGCCACTCCACCAAGAGCGATCGACACCTTTGCCATCTTCTTTCCTTCAAAGACAATTCTTGCCGCAAAAGTCACGGCCGAGATATCCAGGTCTTTTCTCATGGAAACTTTATACAACCTGGTTTTTTCATTTTTTGCCAGCACTGGAATCTTAATTCTCGTCACAATCTCATCAGCTTTAATGTCGAGCTTTTTATAACCCACATAAAACTTAGAAAGTACCACTTCGCGTTTGCCACTTGTGCTTTCTAATTCCACAATCGCATCACTCACCATCAAAAATGGAATAGTGTCCGCAATGGGAGAAGCATTCACCACGTTTCCAACCACTGTCCCCTGATTCTTAATTTGTGGAGAAGCAAAAATGCGCAGAAGGCGCGACATTTCCGGGAAATGTTTTTCCACGTAGTCTTCAAACTCAGTCAACGTAACCGTTGCTCCCACATTGATAAATTGATCGTCATGAGAAATCACATTGAGCTCATCAATATGATAAAGCGCCATCGTATCCGGCGTTTCAAGTTTTCCTTTATTGACCACCACTCCAATGTCAGTTGAGCCGGCAATTAAGCGGACATCATTTTTTTCTGATTTCTTTTTAAGCGCTTCTTTAAGCGTCGCTGGAAGAAAAATACTTTTATCAGTAAACTTCATCTCAACAGTTTGTGATTTGATGGTCTTCATTTCGCTGATCCACTCAGGGCTGTGGTAGCGGTCTTTTAATAATTCGACCTTGTTTAAATCAATTGATGTGGCCGCATCGATGATCGGTTGATACCCAGTACAACGACAAAGATTTCCTGTTAAAAAATTCTTTGCTTTCTTTTCAGTCAGCTCTCCACCACAAGACTTTACTTTCTCAACAGCTCCGGCCATGGCACAAATAAAACCAGGCGTGCAATACCCACACTGAGCTCCGTTGTGATCAATCATCTTCTGCTGAACTTCATGCAGGTCGATGTTCATTCCCACATTTTTTCCAATCCCTTCAACAGTGACGACTTGAGCGCCATCAATCAAATAAAGAGGAAGAATACATGAGTTGACCGATTTAAATTCCAGCTTTCCTGAAGCATCGATGTCTTTAGCGATCAGGACTGTGCAGGCCCCGCAGTCGCCTTCGGCACAAACAATTTTTGTCCCGGTTAAAGACTCTTCATTTCTAAGGAAATTACCAAGAGTCATGAAGGCGTTTTCGCCCTTGATTTCAACTCGTTGGTCGTTGATTTTAGTAGTGATTGTATTTGTAGTTTTCATCCTAACAATTTAGGGTGAATGCCCCTAAAAATCTATATTTTTTTCACTGTCCCTTGGCTTTCCGTAGAGCGAATCTTAGTATCCGGCCAAATTCAAATAACTCTTGGGGAAGAGCATGAGAGCAGTATTACTTGCACTTGTTTTATCTATTACTACATCTAATGTATTTGCTAAAAGTGAGGTTGCCTTAGTTCGCGTTTTTAAGAGCGAGCGCCGCCTTGAGCTGGTAAATAAAAAGGACCAGGTCATCAAGTCATACAAAATCATGCTGGGAAGAAACCCTGTCGGGCATAAAGTTCAGGAAGGCGACAATAAAACGCCGGAAGGAAACTACGAGCTGGATATGAAAAACCCAGAGTCAAAATTCCATAAATCACTACACATCTCTTACCCGAATTTTAAGGATAAACTTAAGGCCAAGGCCCTTGGTGTAAAGCCTGGTGGAGATATCATGCTTCACGGCCTTCCAAACGACTTTAAAGAGATGACTGAGTGGTTAAACACAGTAGGTCTTGGTGGTCTTGCTGACGACCTGATCCGCGCGGCCCTTCCTTACCTTGATTGGACGAATGGATGTATCGCAGTAACAGATGCTGAGATTGATGAAATCTACGGTATGCTGGAAGTGCCTACAAAGATCGTTATTCGCCCGTAAAAAAGGCATCTATTTATTAGATAGACGCTCATTAAACAATATATTTCACTCTGGTAAGCTTCAGGCCTATAGTGGTTTTAAGGAGCTTACTATGAAGATATTATTACTTGCACTCGCTCTATTACTTTCATCCCAAGTCAACGCCAGTGAACGCGAGTTTCACTGTGAAGCACGCTATCTTTTCGGCGCCAAAGAAAAGGCCTCTCTAGCTGGTTCAATCACTAGCGAAACAAGCCTGCTTGATGTTGCCTACTCTATCGATGACCAGCCGGAATTCAATGCCGGTGTGTTAACAATTGATAAGAAAGCGGTCAGAAAATACCCTTTCTACCAAAAGTTTAATGTAGATGGCGGCTACGCACTCTACATGCCAGACAGAATGGATAGCATGTTCCATTTCACTGCGATCGTCGAAAAAGACAAGGCCAGTGACAAATTGGAATGTTTTGTTGAATCAATAGAGTAGACTACTGAAGAAGTTCTCCGACCAGTTTGCCTTCAAGCATTCCTGTGACGAGAACTTCTCTCTCCACATTTGAAAGATCCTGATCAGTACTAACCTGAACTCTCACATAATTTGAAGAATACCCCTCGAAAAGTCCTAACTTGTTTCTTCTTTCGAATAAAACTTTCGTTCTCTTTCCGATTTGGTCTTCACTTAGAAGGTTCAGCTTCGCGTCCCCGAACATCATAAGCGTTTTTACGCGCTCTTTTTTAACGGCCGAGTGAATATGATTTTCCATTTTCGCCGCTGTCGTGTTTTTTCTCTTCGAATAAGGGAAAACGTGGAAGTGCGTGATGGGAAGTTCTTTTAGAAGATTAAATGTATTTTCGAACTGCTCTTTAGTTTCCCCAGGGAAACCAACGATCACGTCTGCACCAATTCCCGCATTCGGGAAAGCCGCCATGATTTTGCCGATGATTCTTTTATAATCGGCCACAGTATATTTTCTTCTCATTGCTTTTAGGATCTCATCATCTCCACTTTGAAGTGGAATATGGAAGTGATCCATAACTTTTGGAGAAGCTTTTAGAACCTCTAGAAGCTCATCTGTAATTGTATTTGGCTCTACACTTGATAATCTGAATCTCTCCAGGCCTTCGACCGCAAGAACTGCCGCCACTAAGTCATGAAGTTTTTCACCTGAGGCCTGTTCGTACTCACCGATATTAACACCTGTAAGAACGATTTCTTTAAATCCTTGGGCCACAAGTTTTTTTGCTTCCGTTACTGCGTCTGCCACAGAGATCGCTCTTGAGCGTCCACGGGCAAAAGGAATGATACAGAAAGAACAAACGTAATTACAGCCGTCCTGGATCTTTAAAAACGCTCTGGTGTGTGAGTCTGCAGATGTCGTTGCGGCACTATAGAACTCCCACGATTTATCAACGTGGATCGCGTTTTCTTTTTCTTCATCCAGGTATTCGAAGACTTTATATTTCTCAGAGTTTCCTAAAACCAGGTCAACTCCTTGCATGCCCGCAATTCTCGCCGGCTCCATTTGAGCATAACAACCAGCTACGACAATCTTTCCTTCAGGAGAAGATGTGTGCGCTTTTCTGATTAAGTTTCTACAAGTGGAATCAGCTGCATCTGTAACAGTACAAGTGTTGATGAAAACAACATCAGCAGGCTCACCGAAATCAACAATATCGTATCCGCGGTCCTTAAAACCTTGAGCGATTGAACCCGTCTCAGACAGATTCAAACGACACCCCAAAGTATGAAGGGCTACACGCTTATTATTTAGATTTACCTCTGTATTTTCCATAGATGAGGAACATAGTCCTCGTTACGCTAGAGATCAAGACGTATGAAAAATAATTCATTAAAAAAGTTGAAAAAAAGTTTGACAAAAAAGCACGGGGACACTATTTTTAATCTCACTTTCGAAAACAAAATGGTCTCTTAGCTCAGTTGGTTAGAGCATCTCCCTTTTAAGGAGAGGGTCCTGCGTTCGAGTCGCAGAGAGATCACCATTTCGAAAACACCGGTAAAATCAACGAATTGCAGTATATGCACCCATCGTCTAGCCCGGTCTAGGACATCGCCTTTTCACGGCGGTAACCGGGGTTCGAATCCCCGTGGGTGTACCAAGTTTAAAAAAAGCCTCGATTTATTCGAGGCTTTTTTTTTGCCTAATTCCAAGCTATTTTTTCCTAATGAACATCGAAAAATTCCATAAGGCTTCCTGCCACTGCAAAAGCGTACAACTTGAAATTCATCTTCCTCGAGGGCTTGAAGACCCACGCAGGTGCGATTGCTCTTTTTGCCGAATGAGAGGGGCCATTGTCGCCTCTGTGGATTTAGAAAATATAAAAATTTTAAGTGGTGAAGACAAACTCACTCTTTATCAATTCAATACATTTACGGCCAAACACTATTTTTGCTCTGTATGTGGAATCTATACACATCATCAAAGGCGCTCAAATCCTAACCAGTACGCTTTTAATGTGGCCTGCCTGGAAGGTGTAAACCCTTATGAATTGGGCGAAGTCCCTGTCATGGATGGAATAAATCATCCTGCCGACAGAAAAAAATCGCAGAAATGAGATTTTTTAAGTTACTAGCAGTCGTACTATTGTGTTTTTTATTCAATAATATCCCCACAACACACTAACAAGGATGAAAAATATGTCAGAAGTAGGACTAAACAAACCAGTTAAATTAAATTCAAAGCTAGCTGCATTCTGTGGAGCAACTGAACTTCCAAGAACTGCGATCACTCAAAAATTCTGGGACTACATCAAAGAAAACAACCTTCAAGCTAAAACAGAAAACGGAAAAGCAGAAGGCGCTGGAAAATTCATCGTTGCAGACGCAACTCTTCTTCCACTTTTCAAAGCAACGAAAGTAACAAGCAAATCAACTGGTAAAGTGACAGACTTCACTGGTCTAGAGCTTGGACAAACAATCAGCATGCTTCAACTAGCATCTGTTGTTGGTGCAAACGTAGAAGGATAATCTTTTTAAAAGATCTTTTAATGAAGGCCAGGGTTTTCCCCTGGCCTTTTTTATTTATGAGAGGCTTAACTCACTTTCTAATCTTTTCGCCAATGGAGCAATCACATCTTCTCCAAAGCTTAACTTCGTCCCAAAAACTTCATAAATTTCAGGAACTGTTTTTGAAGCAGCAATACGACAACCGTTTTTATAACGAGTGATTCCATCTACAGGGTCTTTTTTATAGCGATCCCAGATCGTCAGAGCAAGAAGTTCACTAATTGAGTAATCAATAAAGTAAAAAGGCATCTGAAGAATGTGAGGGAACTGCCATTCTGTTTTTGCCAGGTCTTCTTCGTACTCGCCTGCTTCAACACCTGCATTGTAAATGCGCGAGAGCTCCGTCCACTTCTGTCTGCGCATCTCGCTCGTATGCCCAGGGTTTGCATAAATCCAGTGCTGGAATTCATCTCCACGGGCACACATTGTGAAGAGACCAATAATGCTCATGAGTTTATCTTCTTTAATTCTCTGGCACTGCTCCTGTGGCAGATACTCACTCATTTTTTCCAGACCGATATATTCCATACTCATTGAACCACCTTCGGCGACTTCAGAAGTCCAATTTTGAAGTGAGTAAGGCGCAACATCTTTTCCAAGATAGTAATGAAAGCAGTGACCAAGCTCATGGAGAAGAACCATCAAGTCTCCCGCAAGCCCAACTCCATTGTAGAAAACAGAAGCTTGCTCAAACACGGGATACATAACCATGTAACCACCTGGAGCTTTGTTCTCGCGAGAATCCAGGTCAAGGAGCTGATTCGTTTTGATTTGATTAAAGTACCCAAAAAGCTCGCTATCAATGGCCTTAACAATTTTTCCGGCCCCTTCAATTAAAGACTTCGTATCGCCTTCTTCATAAATGCGCAGAGGAGCCCTGCCGTTGATATCGACACCAACATCATAAGGTCTTACGACGTCTAATTTTAGGTTCTTTTTTCTTCTCTCTAGGAGTTTTTCTTTAAGAGGCACGATATGTTTTTTCACGGCCGCATGGAAATCAAAACAATGCTTTTCATTCCAGTCAAAGCGCTGCATTTCTTTAAAACGATAGGCCGTGTAGCTTGGAAATCCAGCATTTTTTGCAACTTGATTACGAAGAGTCAGTAACTGGTCAAACTTCTCATCAATTTCCTGATAAACCTTCATCTCAGATTGTCTCAAGGCTTCGAAAGCTTCTTTTCTAACAGCGCGGTCTTCTGACTTGAGATAAGGGTAAACTGCAGGAAGAGGTTTTTCTTCTCCTCTCCAGTTGACCATCATTTTACCTTGAAGCTCCGTCAGTTCGTTGGAAATTTTGTCCATTTCTTTTTGGAGTTCAAGGTTTTCCTGGCAAAAAAGTTCCATTTCATTCTTTTGATTGCGGCGAAGAAGAGCAAAAGGGCCATCCATTTCCTGGGCCACTTTAGAAGCAAGAAATTTTTGGTTTAATTTCTCATCATATTCTTTAACCAGAGGTGAAATCACCTGGTCATAAAAATCTTTTCTTTTTTTCTTTTCTTCACTGGCCACATCAATCGTCATTAGAAAATAACTTTCGGCCATTTCATTGACGTTATGTTTTTCAATAAGGTCTCTTTGCTTTTGAAATTTTAAAACTTCTTCCTTTGAAGATAGATTCATCGAAAGCAATTTCTCATAAATGCTAGTCAGTTTATCTTTGTCGGTTATCGGAATTGTTTTTAGCGATTGAAACTTTTCAAAAGGATTTGAAACAGCTGTCATAGAGTCTCCCAAAGTTAATTTTAATTAAGAGTAAATTAACTGAGGGCCTCTTCTCTCACCATCTGCACCTGGCCAACGTTTGCTGAGACCTCTAACTGGAAGGCATTACGTAAATTGTTGAAATTGCCCTCCCTACCGATTAATCACTAAGGTTTGTGATTCATTCATTTCGACTAATCCTCGTGGGTAAATACACATTATTTAGCAATTCTTGAAGATTAATTTAGCGTGTATTCATAAAAAACGTCCGAAGAGTCCCCCATGATTCATAAGATTGGTGTCGTCTCTAAAAACTTAAGCTTTTTCAATTTGATCAATCAGCAAAAAAGATCTGATACAGAAATTGAAATTGAATTCTTGCGCGACATTGATTCACTCAAAAAATTAAGAAACTCCGGGAAATTTATTTCAAGTTTTGTTTTCGACAGCACTCATAGTAACGATTCGATCATTGAGTTTGGTAAATACATCAGAGGAAGTGGTCAGAAAAATGCGTTGATCTTTTTGGCACTTGAAGACTTCGAAACTTTTCAAGTAGTCACGGCCGATGAAAATTTCACCGATGCTAAAATCATCAATATGCCTTCAACGGCCGCAGATATTTACCACCGCCTGGTCTCTGATACTCGTCAGGCAGAAAACCAGACCAATCAAAAAAGTAAAACGGAAGGAACGATCAGCAATGCGAGTTTCCTTAATATTTTTATCGAATCAACCATGAGTACGATTAAAGAAATGGCCCAGTGTGAAGAGATCTCTCACGCTGCTCCCTTTCTACTTGATTATAAAAAGATGGAGAACTCCATCACCATTCGCGGAAAGCTTGCTATTAAGTCTCCTTATTTCACAGGGAGCTTCTTCATCTCTTTCCCGGAAGAAACCTATTTAAAAGTCTGTAGCCGCGTCTTATACGAAGAAGTCACTGCGATCACAAAAGAGAATGAAGACTTAGTTTCGGAATTTTGCAACATCGTTTATGGTAAGAGTAAGGTAGCCGTGGCCAAGCTCAATATGAAACTCGACATGGTTATTCCGACTTATAACCGTGATGCTGCCATTCAATCGCCTTCGAGCATTCTCGTCGTTAAATTTATTACGGAGCTTGGGCCTTTTTATATTAAAGTCGCTCCCGGTCTCGTGTAAAGAAGGCCCCAAAAGAGGCCTTTTTATTTTAACTTTGTCAGGACATAACTATATTCTTCCGCCACTTCTTTTAAGCTGTCAAAACGACCGCTCTTCCCAAAATGCCCTTCGCCCATATTGATTTTTAAAAGGACGTCGTTAGTGCCGCTATTAAAGTCGCGAAGTTTTAGTGCCCACTTTGTAGGCTCCCAGTAAGTCACGCGCTGGTCATTGAGACCTCCGGTAATATACATATGCGGGTAGGCCTGCTCTTTAACATTGTCATAAGGTGAATACGATTTCATGTAACGATAATATTTTTTATCGTGCGGGTTCCCCCATTCCTTATATTCAGTTTTCGTTAAAGGAAGGGAGTCATCAAACATGGTATTGATTAAATCAACAAATGGTACATGGGCACAAATCACTTTATAAAGATCAGGACGCATATTGGAGATGGCCCCCATCAATAAGCCTCCAGCACTTCCACCTTTCGCTGACAGGCGCTCTGCTGATGTGTATTTCTTTTTTATTAGATACTCTGAGCAGCTGATAAAATCTTTAAACGTATTTTTCTTCTTTAAATACTTCCCATCTTCGTACCACTTTCTTCCTAACTCAGATCCCCCGCGAATTCCTGCATAGGCATAAACCATTCCGCGGTCTAGTAAACTCACAAGAGAAGGGACAAAATTATACCCGATGGTAGAGCCGTATGAACCATATCCATAAATCATCGCTGGAGCTTTACCATTTTTCTTCAGGCCTTTTTTATAGATGATACAAAGAGGGATTTTCACTTTGTCATGTCCTGGAACCATGACGTATTCAACTTGATAGTTTTTAGAATGAAATTTCTTTACTTCATCCACTTTTAAAACGACCTGCTTTCTAGTTAAAAGGTCATACTCTATTGTTGTTTTAGGCGTAATGGGAGACGCATAATGAATTCTGATTTTATTATCTCCATACTCATAATAATCAGAAGAAAAAGACATATTGTAAGCAGCTTCAGGGAATTTAATAAAATAAATTTTCCCTGTCTCTCTATTGATAATACGGGCCTTAGGAAGACCTTCTGATCTTTCATAAACACATAAGAACTTACTGGTATTTTCCATTCCCAAAAGATTGACGTCTTTGGAGTGAGGGATAATGACTTTCCAATGTTTTTTATCAATTTTGTTGTCTGGACAAAAATATATTTTAAAGTTCAAGGCCTTTTCATTTGTCCTAATATAAAAGCCATTATGAGCATGATCGATACTGTAAAGGACATCATTTTTTAACTTGCTAAAGACTTTAGGTCTTGCCTGCCCTTTTTCATCCAGTGGTAAGTAGGCCACATAAGAAGAAACTTTTTCAGCAGAGCGAATCAATAAATATTTCTTCGAGCTACTTGGGTAACATGAAATAAAAAACTTCTGATCCGGTTCGTGAAAAATACATTGGTCTTTCTTTTGATTGTCTCCAAGAATATGCCTCCAGACCTTATCGTTTCTAATGTGTCCATCAAGAGTCAAATAATAGATCATATCGGTATTCGACCATGTAAAGTTTCCTCCGGTATTTTTTAAATGAGAGATCACTTTTTTAGTCTCTGTGCTGATAATGACAATGTCACAAACTTCATCACCTTTTGTATCGATAGAATAAGCAAAGTAACGGCCGTCATAAGAGACATCCATGCCGTGAATTGAAAGATAACCTCCCTTTTTCACCATTTTGTTAAAATCCACCAGTACGGAAATTTTACTTCCGACCTTCTTACAATATTGGATGTATTGTTTACCTTTGACATAACGATGAAAAAACTCTGCGTGTCCTCTTCTAAAAGGTACTGCGGCGTCTTCTTTTGGCAAACGGTCTTTTAATTCTTTAAAGATCTTTCTCGACAAGCCAGAGATGGGTTTTAGCATCTTATTGAAATAATCATTTTCTTTTTTTAAGTGAGCAATGACTGCGGGGTTCTCTTTTTCTTTTAACCAGAAATAAGGATCGAGAACTTTTTCTTTATGGTAGCTTGTATAAAATTCTTTTGCATCTGCACTTGGTGGAGTTAGTTTCATGGCGATCCTCTAGGTTTTTACTCCTGATAGGATACCACATTTTTCCGATGGAGCCTTGAAATCTCTTCAATCTTGCTTAAAACAGATGATGCAATAACATCATAACCTTTTGGTGTGCAATGCTCCCAATCTCCAATGAGTTCATCTTGAGGCACTCCGCTTTGAATAAGCTTATTAAAAACACTCGCTACATTCACCACGTGAACATTCTCTTTTTGAGCAAGCTTCATAATGGCCGAATTGATATTCTTATAATCTAAAGGGTAGGTCAGGAAGATAATCTCCCCTCTTTCTTTTTGAACCAGGTTGATGATCTTTTCATGATACTGACTTTGAATCCTTCTTGCCTCTGCTCCGTAGGCACTCCAGCTCTCAATTGATTTTAACATGGCCGAGCTCTTGTTGATTTGGTCATGGTCTTTTTCTATTTCATGGAAAAAGTCGCGTTCATCTGTCGTGATGTGCTTTACCAATGGGATGATATCGAGCTCTAGTGAGTAATGGCTTTGAAGAGTTGTATATGAGGCAAGATTGTATAATACACTTGGTGCTGCCAGCATTCGCGGGAAAACATGAATCGCGGTTAGAAGGTCTTCGACAATGCGCTCTTCACTTCCATCTTTGTCTCTTAAGTTGACGCTAATAATAGTGTCTTGAAGTTTCTTAAAGAAAATTTTGCTGTAACCATCTTTAAACGCTGTTTTGATTTTACTTAAGTGTTTTATAAAGCACTCTCTGCGTACTGATCCCGTCGAGTCAAAGCAAGACTGGAGTCTTTCCGCCAGAGCATTTTTTACAGTCGTTTGCTGATCATCAAAAATTTTGTTCTGGGCCCAGTCAAAAACAAACTTCGTCATTTTGACTGTTTTAAGTTTCGAGAATAAAGAAAGTCGGTCTTCGATTTTAAAAGAAATAGACTCGGAAGAGATATGATTGCCACCCATATACTCGTTGTAAAAAGACTCAAACTCTTTACCTGTGTCATAAAACATATCAGCTGCGCCCACGAGAACAACGACTATCGTCTTTCTGGAAAGATCTTTTTTATTCTGAAAGTAGTGAGACAGGCGCATGTAAGTGCCCTTCGTTGTATCCTCACAAATCCCCATATTAGAGACTGGGAATCTTCTATCGAGTTTTTCAAAAAGACGAAAAGGATAACTTTGCTCCCACTCAACATTCCCACCATTAGTGAATGAATCGCCTACCGTGATAATCTCCAGGTTGCTCGGCAACGACTTGTACATCTCATAGATGTCTTCATGCCTTCTCATCTTCTCTTCATTAAAATTTTTATGAGGATTGTTTTTTACCGCTGTGTAGGTATAAGGCATTTGGTATTTTTTTAGCAGGTAATTAAGAGCAACTTCGCAGACCGCAATAGATAATACTAGCGACAGGCAAAAAAAGGAGACTTTAATCAGGAGAGATTTAATGGTTTTTCTCATTTCCTGATTATTATACCTTCTTTTACTAATCCGAGTTTTAAGACAACCTTATTTTTTAAATTCAAGGTGATAGAGTGCTGAGATTATTTTTTCACATGCCAGAGTGGCACAGTTTATTTGCTGTCCTTACATATCAGCTCTGGAATAAAAAAGGGCCCCAGAAAGGCCCCTTTGATATACTAATTAATCACTTCCCCAAACCTGATCGCATTCCCAAACGGATCATCAATTTGCATCTCATACATGCCCCAAGGCATCTTCTGAAGTTCGTAACGAAAGCGAGTTTTTCTACTTTTAAATTCTTCAAAAAGAACGGTGATATTTTTCACTCTAATGTAGCAACTGCTGGCACTCCCTATTTGCAGAGCTTCTTCCTTAGATTCTGCTTGCCAGAAATGAATCTCGGCCGGCCCTCTTCTTACGATAAGGAATTTATGCTCTTTCATAAGAGACACAATCTCAAACCCCAGATCTTCCTTAAAAAAGGCCGCTGTCACCTCAATATCTCCCGAGGGAAGCTGAGGAATGGCTGCAGAAAGTTCCATTGGCATCATTGTTTAACTCCTGCCAAATTTAAATAAAAAGCATATTGAAGGGCTTCATCGCGAAGGTATTCAAAGCGTCCACTTTTTCCACCATGACCAACATCCATTTCGATTTTCATCATTAGGATTTTTGATTTATCTATTCTCATATCGCGGATTTTTGAAACCCATTTTGTCGGCTCCCAAAAAGAAACCTGACTGTCATTTAATCCTGTCGTGACAAAAAGATTTGGATAGTCCATTGGCTTAACGTTGTCATAAGGAGAATAGCTCTTCATATACTCGTAGTACTTTTTATCGTTTGGATTTCCCCACTCCTCATACTCGCCTGTCGTTAGCGGAAGAGAACTATCAAGCATTGTCGTTACCACGTCAACGAAAGGCACTTCGGCCACAATTCCTGTGTACAGATCTGGGCGCAGGTTCATTACCGCTCCCATCAGAAGGCCTCCGGCACTTCCACCGTTAGCGAAAACCTTTTTAGGATTGCCGTATTTTTCATTCACCAGGAACTCAGTTCCAGCGACGAAATCAGTAAAGGTATTTTTCTTTTTTAAGAACTTTCCATCTTCATACCACGCTCTTCCCATTTCAGCTCCTCCACGGATATGAATAATAGCGTAGACAAAACCGCGATCCAATAAACTCACACGCGCAGGAGAAAAATATGGATCTGAACTCATACCGTATGAACCATAACCATAAACTAAAAGAGGATTTGTTCCATCTTTCTTAAAACCTTTTTTATAAACTAGAGAAATAGGAATCTTCACTCCATCTTTAGCTGTGGCAAAAATTCTTTCAGAAACGTATTGAGAAGAATCGTACTTTGGCACTTCTTTTTCTTTTAAAAGCTTCGACTCTTTTGTCTCACAATTAAAATCATAAAAAGAGGCCGGTCTATTCATTGAGATAAATCCATAACGAAAGACATTTGAATCATATTCTGCATTCATCGCTGAATACACACTGTACGCTGGATCAGGAAAATTAATATAGGTTCCTTTACTCTCTCCGCGCTTAATAACATTAATTTGCGTCAGCCCATTTGAGCGCTCACTTAAAATAATATAATTTTTAAAGACCGATGCCTCTTCAATGAAAACATCTGGTCTATGTGCTATAACATCTTTCCAATTTTTTTGAGCTGTCTCTTTTGGAGATGTCTCCATTAGGCGAAAGTTTTTTGCTTTCCAGTTTGTCAGGATATAGAAGCGGTCTTTCCCATCCATTACTGAATAAAGTTGGTCTTTTTTCCTTGGAGAAAACAATTTGAATTTCCCAAAAGGGTCTTTCGAAGAAAGAAGCATCACTTCAGAAGACAATGTACTGCCGTTGTAAATATAAACATAATCGCGGCTTAAGCTTTTTCCGATACTTGCTTCGAACTTCTCATCTTTTTCAGTGTAAACAAGGGTGCTCTTATTTGTTTCAAGTTCATAACGATAAACTTTATCTGAACGCAATGTGATGGGGTCATGTTTTGTATAGAAGAGAACTTTTCCAGTTTCTGCCCATACGAAATTCCCCGTCACGCCTTCAATTTGTTGCGGAAGAGTTTTTCCTGTTTCAGCGTCTTTGAAATAAATCGTAAAAACGCGGTCTCCTTTTGTATCTACAGCATAGGCGTACGTTTTCTCATCATTATAAAAATCAGGAAAACTTACATGAATAAAGTCCAGGCCTTTGGCCATTTCATTCACGTCCAAAAGCTGTTCTTCTTTTGCTCCTGCTACATTTTTTTGGCGGTAATAAACAGGGTATTCTTTTCCTTGGAAATTTCTCGTCAGGTAAAGATAGTTTCTCTCGATGTAAGGAACAGATTGATCGTCCTCTTTAATTCGCGAGCGCATTTCAGTGTAAAGTTTTTCCTGTAGATCTTTTGAATCCTTCATCACACTGTCTGTGTAAGCATTTTCAGCTTTTAGGTGCTCAATGACCTTTGGATTTTTCTTGTCCTTCATCCAAAAATAATTGTCGATCCTGGTGTCTTTGTGTTTGGTTAATTTAGTTGGAATTTTTTCTGCAATCGGTGCGCTTACTTCTGCGGCCTGAACCTGCGTGAAGGCCAGCGATAAAAGGAGCAATGCCTGTCTGAACATATTTTCATCCATTGAAAAAGAAATAATGGATGTATTTTGCTTTAGAAGCTAAGTTTTTGCCAGTAATTCTTTGGGTCCTGAGAGCTTTCATTTTGCAGTCTTTGCAATAGGCTGCCTTGTACTTCTGGAGTAAGGCGACTGTTTTGAATAAGGTTTAAAGCTTCGGCCTTCTGCCCTTGAAGCTCCAGAGCGCGAACCATGTAATAGTAGCCACTTGGTGAATTAGGAAATTGGTCAATAAAAGTCTGTGCGTTCCTCATAACACTTTCGTAATCATTTTTAGCGAGCAGGCGCATAAAAGGAATCTCGACTACATCTTCATTTGTTATCTGCGCTCTATTCTCAGCGAGGTTTGCCTCAAGAGACTCGACGTTGGACATCAGCGTCGCCTCTTGTTCTTCAATTTGCGCCAAACGCTCATTTACGCTAAGTAGTTCTGGCGAGTCGGCAGTAAAACTATTGAGCTGCGACTCAAGCATTTCTCGCTCCTGTCCTAGAGCATTGAGTTGATTGTCAATATTATCAATATCAGCATTAGTATTAGCAATTAATGTGGCCTCTCTGCGGGCAAGAGTATCGTTACTGGTATTAAACTGGGCCATATCTTCCAAGAGAGACTCTACTTCATCTTCATTTGCTGGTTGATTAAACTTCCCTTCTTTTACGAGCATGGAAATAAGTTTGGCCTTATAAGCACTATAACTATCCGGTTCGCGCGAAATAATTTCATCAGCGATAGCAATGTTTTGATCGAGAGCTTTAACATCAAGGTTTTTTGGTCTGCGCATTTGGTTTGTTAGTGTTCCAGCTAATGTTTGCGTATCTTGATCGACGAGAGGTGGAGCTTCTGTTTGTGCAGGTGTTGTTATTTGAACTGGGGCAACTGCCGGTGCAGTAAAAGCAGATGTCGAAGCATTAGGTGCTGCAGTTAAAGCAGACCAAGGTTTAGGAGTTCTTCTATTCTCACTCATTGAAAGAATCTTTAAGCGCAGAGCTTTGTTTTCTGCTTTTTGCTGGAAGTAAAATTTCCCCAACAAAAGACCCACAACAACTAAGAGCCCAGCGATGAGAACGAGAAGTCGGCGGTTTATCTGTATGGAATGGCGAATACTAACCATAAGGGCCTCACTACTCACATATTAAGCAATTTTTATTCCTCTGCCATGAATCAGCGCTTTATTGACTGACTACTTTTTAGATGGCCCCAGGTATTTTTTACATGGTGACCAGAGGACACCAATACCCGAGTTTTTCGGTGCTAGAATAACTCCGAATTCAACCTTTTTTTTGGCACTGCCCGTGCACAGACGGGAGCATCAAAATTATTTTTTGAAAGGGGAAAAAACAATGAACTTAAAATCAATCATTTCATCAACTGCGATCTGTACAGTAGCGATTATGATTTCAATCTTTAATGTGGCGAAGGCTTCAGAGAAGGTTTTAGCAACTGTCTCTCAAGATGAAAGCAAATCGACTACATATAAGTTAATCGTTGAATCACCAGATGGAAGAACAATTCGTGCATTCTATAAGGATGTTTACGAAAATGGAGCAAAAGTTCGTCGCGATCTTCTTGATCCAGCAGTGATCATGAAAAGTGGTATGATTTTAGAACAAAGGGATAAGCACGTTCTTATGAGATTAAAGAGCAGTGACTTTGATAGAGAGCAAGGTGGTATCGTTATCGTAGATACACTTTACAATGGTGCAACAGGAGAAAGAAGATCATACGAAGTTCAACTTGCTCAAGACAACAAGGCCGGATGGACTCTCTTTAAGCAAGGAAAAGGAATTAACTCAATTCAAATTCAAACAAACCGCGTAATGGTGCTTGGTGCAGTAGGAATTAAAAATCTAGTTATGAAGTAAAAATTGAGGTACACTATGCCTCATGTTGTTCAATAGACTTATTTCAATCTTTAGAAAATACAAGCAATACGAGGTCGATGAAAATAAAAAAACTTCACTCGACCTCATCTTAAGCGAAGCCAATCCTCAATCCTCTCTTGAAACCCGTATCGAATGGTTACAAAAGCTGGTAAAATGGATCAGAGGCACTGATTTATTTGAAGACGCTCCTGAAAAAGCGGCCGCAACAAAAATCAAATACCTCTTCATGGTTCTCGAACGCAACCCTGACAAAAAAGAAAAAATTCAAAAATCATTGACGCTTACACTTCAAGAGCTTTCATCAATTGAATTCTTCTGTGAAGTTGGTCTGCCATCTCAAATTGGTCTGATTGGCGAACTTGTTGACAAGCTCACGGAAAAAATACTGCCCAAAAAACCCATCGGTCATCAGCTCAGTGAATTAATGATCACTCTTTTTCCTGATGAAGAAGATGTCCAGTGGTTAAAATCGCTGGATGAACAAACATTAGAAAAGCTCACGACTTTATTTGATACAAATAATGAAACTTACCCGCACTTAAAAAGTGATATCGAAGAAGCGCTCATCTACCTGATCTCTCAGATTGTCGCGATAGGTTTAAGTCCAGGAATCAGAAAGCGCATTCCTCATAAAAGAATGAAGTCGCTTCCCTTCTTTTATCTTTCAGGGAAACTAAATCTTTATTTAAAAACTAAAAGTGAAAACAATAATCCGGCACTCGCTCAACAGTTGCATGAAGAATTGCTTGACCTTCTCATGGAGTCTCAAGCGGCCATCAGTGAAGTTTACCATCACCTGGATCGTTTTGGAGTAAGCACTCATCTGGTATTCCAACTAGAGAGAATGAAACTCTTCTTAAAAAGAACTCATACACTCCTGGACATTGTCAGCACTGGCCACCTAACCAGAACGAGAATCTCTCACTTTGTGGCAGAATTAGTTGAACAAAACCTGTTGCAAAGAAATGCAATGGGGATTTATTCAAACAACGCGACTCTCCTTGCTCAGAAAATCATTGAAAATAACTCTCAGGCCGGCGAACACTATATCGCCAAGGACAAAAAAGAGTATGTGAAAATGGTTAAGAGTGCGATGGGCGGTGGAGTTTTAACGGCACTGACAGTCTTGCTAAAAAACCTGTTAGGAATGATTGGTCTCAACAAGTTCTTCTATGGTGCTTTTTCTACAATCAATTATGCTGGAAGTTTTCTCTTTATTCAGATGTGTGGTTTCACACTCGCAACCAAACAACCTGCGGCCACAGCTCCGGCACTAGCTAAAAAACTTGAACTGGCCGAAAACCGCGAAGGGATTGAAGCTGTAACAGATGAGATTGTTTATATTACCAGGACACAAATTGCAGCAGTTTTTGGAAACCTGGCCGCAGTTATCCCGGCCATTTTAATCATTAACTATATTTGTATGTCAGTGACCGGACACTGGTTATTTTCGCCTGACACTGCCTACTACACTCTGCACTCAACAGACATTCTTGGCCCGACTATTATTTATGGAGCTTTCACTGGTGTGCTTCTCTGGTCATCAAGTGTTATCGCGGGCTGGACGACAAACTGGTATAGCTTTCACCAGTTAAGTTACCTGATTACTAATAATAAAAAGATTAAAACAATCCTGACAGCTGACGGCGCTAAAAAAGTTGCTCATTTTTTTGATCACGAAATTACCGGTATTGCTGGAAGTGTATCGTTGGGATTTTTACTCGGATTGATGCCTGAGATTTTAAAATTTATCGGAATCCCACTTGAAGTTCGCCACGTAACTCTCTCAACAGGGGCCCTGACGGCAGCTGTTTCCTCACTAGGTGTTGAATCCCTTAAAAGTCCAGAGTTCATCAGAGCTGCCTTGGGTATTGTATTGATTGGTTTCCTAAACCTGTCAGTCAGTTTCCTCCTGGCACTGTTTGTAGCTTTTAGAGCGAAAAAGATTTCCTCACATAGAAAAGCACTGATCTTTCAATCAGTGCTCAAACGTTTTTATCAGAAACCGTTTTCGTTCTTCATACCGAAGTCCTCTACGTAAGGAGGCCCCAGTAGTGATTCGTAAAAATGAGGGGGAGACATTTTTCCGAACACAGCTTGTGTCAGTTCGTTAATATTTTCGATAAAGATAAATTCCATCTCCTGTTTTACAATCGCTGGAACTTCTCTTAAGTCTTTTTCATTGCGTTTTGACAGGATCACGCGCTTGATGCCTGCTCTGTGAGCTGCAATCAGCTTTTCTTTAATCCCACCAACCGGCATTACCGCTCCTCTGAGCGTAATCTCACCAGTCATCGCAAGTTTTGGGTCAACCACTTTGCCAAGCACTAATGAACATAGAGCTGTGAAGATCGTGATCCCTGCACTCGGTCCATCTTTAGGAATTGATCCAGATGGAACGTGAATGTGGAAATCCGTTTTCGAGAAATCAAAGCCCGGCACTAGTTTAGAAAGTTTTGATCGAACGAGACTTAGACCGATATGGGCCGACTCTGTCATAACTTCACCCAATTTACCTGTGAGCTGAATTTTTCCAGATCCTGGCATCATCGCACTTTCGATAAAGAGGATATCTCCACCAACCGGTGTCCACGCAAGACCAGTGACAACTCCCGCTGTCGCACTCGCTTGTGCCAGCTCGTAAGAATTTTTATCGAGACCTAAAACGTCTTCCACCATGGCATTATCAACAATAAACTTTTCCTGATCGGCGTGTTTCACCACCTTCTCACTCACTGAGCGCAAGATGCGGGCAATCTTTCTTTGCAGGTCGCGCACTCCGGCCTCACGGGTGTAATCGGCAATCACTCCAGTTAGAACCTCATCAGAGATCTGAACTTTTTCCGGAGTCATTCCGTGCTCCTTTAATTGTTTAGGAAGCAAGTGGCTTTTTGCGATATGCAGTTTCTCATCTGTCGTATAACCAGAAAGCTGGATGATTTCCATTCTATCTAGTAATGGAGCAGGGATTGTATCCAGCGAGTTTGCCGTCGCAATAAAAAACACTTTTGATAAATCAAACGGTAAATCTAAGTACTGATCGGTGAACGTAGAGTTCTGTTCCGGGTCCAGGACTTCAAGAAGTGCTGAAGCCGGGTCTCCTCCGTATCCACGACCAAGTTTATCAATCTCATCCAGCATAAAGACTGGATTTTTTTCTTTCGCTCGTCTGATCCCTTCGATAATTCGGCCAGGCATTGCTCCGACATAGGTTCTTCTATGCCCTCTGACATCAGAGTCATCTCTCACACCACCGAGAGCGGCGCGGACAAATTTTCTGCCCAGAGCTTTAGCAATACTTTGCCCGAGTGACGTTTTCCCAACACCAGGAGGACCGACAAAAAGAAGGATTGAGCCTTTTTTATTCGGCGAAAGTTTCATGACAGCGAGATGCTGAACAATGTGTTTTTTAATTTTCTCTAAACCAAAGTGCTCTTCATCTAAAATCTTTTGAGCAAGATCTAAATCAAGCTCACCTTTGGCCTCTTCATTCCATGGAAGAGCTAAAATAAGTTCAAGATAGTTTCTGATCACATGAGACTCTGCATTTTGCTGTCCCATATTTTCATAGCGGTTCACCTGCTCCAGCGCGACTTTCTCGACATCTTTGGGCAGATTAGCTTCTTTAATTCTATCCTTTAGTGACTTCTTTTCACCAGATTCGTCCGCCGGGTCTCCTTCTCCAAGTTCTTCCTTAATGGTGCGCAGTTGTTCGCGCAGGATGGATTCACGGTAAGCTTTGCTGGTTTTTTCAGAAATCTTTAAACCCATTTCATTGTTAACTTTAATCATCTCACGCTGTTCAACTAAAAGTTCCAGAACTTTTAGCGAACGGTTTTTCACCGAAGCAAGCTCCAGGATTTCCTGTTTTTTAGCAATGATCAATGGCAGATGTTGGGCCACCACATTGGTAAAAAGACCGGCATCTTTAAAATCATCCAGGGTGCGCTTAAAATTTTCGGTCGCATTGATCGAAGTTAAGATTTCTCTTGAGACTTCTTTTAAACTTGTCAGCAAGGCCTTTTCCGTAGCCGCATCGAGATCCTTATGATCCGGGACGAGCTCTCCTTGCGCCGCCCATGCATTATAGGCCGATTCAAACTGAATCGTCCTGGCCTCAAATCTCTCGATTGATCTAACGTAGGCAATGGACTCGCCTCTCTCGTTTTTCTCTATGCGCTCCACAATACAAAGTGTTCCGACGGTGTAAAAGTCAGAAGACTTAATATTGTCGATTTCGGCGCCCTCTTTCAGAGTCAGAGCGACAAAACGTCTCTCTTTATCCGTGTCAATGGCGCGATGTAGTGCGTTTAAACTAACCGACTTTGAGACGAGGACCGGCAGGGTCACGTCCGGGAAAAGTACGGTGTTTTTAAGCACTAAGGTTGGTAAAAATTCTGAAGACTGTATTGTATGTGTTGTTTTCATATTTATAAGTTGTGGGCAGGTTAATTTTCGTCAAGGGTAAGCCTCTTTTTAATTTCTTATCGCCATGTGTTTTGGTAGAGTATTCCCTATGAAAACCTTATTTAAAATTGCCATTATTTTCCTCGCCATCACCGGTGCTTCTACACTTCTTTATAATTTCACGGACGTAGAATTTGGGAAAATTGATTACTTTAGCAAACACGGATGGTTCTTTCTTTTCTCGATTGCACTCTTCCCACGTCTGACTCTCTTAGTATCAGGACTGTTAGTAGGTTCGGTTGAGTTTGGTGGTTTTTTATGGTGGCTGGGATTTTTCTTCGCACCAAGAATTCTTGTCGCGACTCTTGCAACTGTGGCCTACTGGAATACAAACCAGGTTCTGGTTATCATCAGCTGGCTCGTTGCTCTTAGTGGTGAATCGTCAGAAAAATTTGTCATCACAAATAAGATCAGGCATCCAAAAAGATACGATCAAGGATTTAGTGGAACGACTGTTGAAGCTGAGTACAAGGTAAAAGATTAATGGGCCAATATATAATCAACCTGAACTGGAAAAAAGAGAGCGCGGAGTTTACGTATGAGAAACTTAACCGCAATCATGTTCTGCATTTTTCAGGCAACCAGACTTTAAAGAACTCTGCTGCACCTGAATACTTCGGCAACCCCGACATGACGAACCCAGAAGAACTTCTGGCCTCAGCCACAGCGAGCTGCCACATGCTGACCTTCTTAGCCGTTGCGGCCAAGATGGGCTTTGTGGTTGAAAGCTACGATTGCAAAGCGGAAGCTTTGATGGGAAAAAATGCTGAAGGAAGATTTTCTGTGACAGAAATCAACCTGACTCCAAAGATTGTTTTTTCTGGAGACAAAACTCCAACGCAAGAGCAACTAAAAGGGCTCCATGAAAAAGCTCACCGGAACTGCTTTATCGCTCAGTCACTGCAATCAAAAGTAAACGTTTTATAATACCGTTAGGAGATATAGTTTTGAATCAGCTAGCCAATTTTAGTTACGATCCCGCAAAGTGCTCACTGGCCGAATCGCTTTTTTCTGCTTTAAAGAAAATCGAAGCGAATCTTCCGCCGGAACTGACAGTTGTGGATTTCTTCAGGACTCTAGAGCAGCCACCGGAAAAAGCACTGGGAGACTACGCCCTTCCATGTTTTCGTTTCGCTAAAGCTATTAAGAAAAACCCTAACGAAGTAGCGACAGAACTTAAACGCCTTCTTGAAGAAGAAAAGAACCCATGGGTTGATAGTGTCGTTTTAAAAGGCGCTTTCTTAAATATCTTCACGAACCAGAAAGAAGTGGCGAAGGCCCTTGTTCCTAGTTTAGTTAATGGGTCAGGATTTAATATTCTAAAATCAAACGCTGATCACAACAAAACAAAAGTTATGATCGAGTTCTCTCAACCCAACACTCACAAAGAGTTCCACGTTGGTCACGGACGTAACGTATGTCTGGGAGACAGTATCTGCCGTATCTTCACTTACAATGGCTACAAAGTTATTGCGGCCAACTACATTGGAGATGAAGGGACTCACATTGCAAAATGCCTTTGGGGTGTTGAGCACTATACGGGAAGTGAAAAACTTGAGAGCGTTGAAAACAAAGCTGAATGGCTTGGGCAACGTTATGTGGAGGCCAACAATAAACTAAAAGACGCCACAGACGATGCAACAAAACTTCAATACAACAAAGAGATCTCTGAGATCTTAAAACAAATTGAAAACAAGTCTGGTAAATACTACGACACTTGGGTTGTCACTCGTCAGTACTGTCTTGATGACTTCAACAAGATTTATAAATGGCTAGACGTTAAGTTTGATCATTTCTTCTACGAGTCGGAAGTTTCAGAAGCTTCTCAGGCCATCGTTGAAGAGTATATGAAAAAAGGTCTATTCGTTGAAGATCAAGGGGCCATCGGATTTGATATGTCTGACAAGAAGCTGGGCTTCTTTATGGCAAGAAAATCAGACGGGACAACTTTATACATCACTAAAGACTTAGCACTGGCAAAAGTGAAGTTTAATGACTTCGATATCGACAGAAGTATTTACGTTGTAGGAAGCGAGCAAAACTTCCACTTCAAACAACTCTTCTACGCTCTGGAGAAAATGGGATTCCCACAAGCTCCGAAGTGCTACCACCTTTCATACGGAATGGTTGTTCGCCCGGATGGAAAGATGTCTTCGCGTGCCGGAAACTCTTTTACATTCCTTCAACTCATCAACCTGGTTATCGAAGAGATCAATACGTATCTTGAGAAATACTCGGCCGAGTGGACTAAAGAGCAAAAAGAAGACACAGCTCACAAGCTTGCTGTTGGGGCGATTAAATACGGGATGCTTCAAGCAGACCCGAATAAAGAAATCGTTTTTGACCCGAAAGAATGGGTGTCGTTTGAAGGAAACTCTGGCCCGTACTTAATGTACTCTTACGCCAGAACAAAATCGATCCTAAGAAAAGCTCAGGAGCAAGGATTAAAAGGAAGCTTAGCTAACCTTGATCTTCTGACTCATGAATCTGAAAGAGATCTAATGAGACACTTATACGATTTTAACCAGGTGACAATCAATGCCTGTGACAACTACCGTCCATCAACGATTGCCAACCACCTCTTCTTTACGTGTAAAGCGTACAACCGTTTCTACACTGAGGTTTCTGTTATGAAGGCAGAGACTGAAGAGTTAAGAGCGGCTCGTTTAAGCCTGCTTGAGGCCTTCGCAGACACCCTGAAAACGGGGCTTTATCTGCTTGGAATCACTCCTCCTGAAAAAATGTAACAAAAACTTAGGCCTGCTTTTGCAGGCCTTTTTTGTGATAGTCTTGTCTACTTATTAGACACAAATCCAACCCCCTATAACTTTTTTTCAAAAGATCAGAATTAAAAATTCTGTCTGTCATAATGACCTCATTAAACGATTAACGTTCGAGGAGATTTTATGAAAGCTTTTCTTTTTGCCCTTACTCTATTAGCTGCGATTCCCGCTTTTGCTGAAAACAACTGTTCTATCTTTTCGGCAAACCAAATGGACAATACGAGTCGTGTCTGTACAGGAAACAAAACAGGTGTAGCTTTCCACAACACACTCATCTCATGCCACGACAATGAATTTGAAGCTCAGAAAGCTTTAAACAAAATCCAATCATGTCACAAACAAATAAAGAACAATAACTGCAGCCTGCTTGCTGAAGGCCTGGCCGATGTTAGAGGAGCAGTATGTACTCCTGGCTATATCGCAGTTACATATAAAGGCGCTACGATTAGCACATTTTCTTGCTACAAGACTTTAGATAAGGCCATCAAAGTGATGGAGTCAGAAGCAATCTGTAATGAGCAAGATACAACTGGTGACTTTGCTATCCTATACCCATCAATGCCAGACAATCAAGGAAGCAGATGTAAGAACTCTTTTGGTGTAACTTACAAAGGAGTGATCGCTTCAAAGGTTTGTTACAATTCAATTGAAAGAGCGATCAAGGAAATGAAAGAATTAAGCTCTCAAATCTAATTAGACTAAAAACAAAAGGCCTCGAAAGAGGCCTTTTTTAGTTTCTTAATCTCTCAAAAAGAATAGTTGGTTTTCCATTAAAAGTCGTTTCACAAATCTTTTTATACCCACACCTTTCGGCCAGTGCAATTGAACGGGTATTTTCCGGATTAATAATACAAACAGTTCTATCGAAACTGAGATTTTTATCACTCCATTCTAAAATTGCTTTTAGTGCTTCTTTCCCATAACCTTTGCCATGAACTGAGCTGGAAAGAATCCATCCGGCCTCAGGAATGCCAGTGATTGAAGGAGTGATCTCGCGCTTAAAATCTGCAAAACCAATTTCTCCAATATATTTTCCAGTGCTCTTTTCTTCAATGCCCCAGTAACCAAAACCCATCAGGCTCCAGTGTCCCAGGTAATTGGCCAGTCTCATCCACGACTGCTGCTCAGTCGAAGGAGTTCCTGAAATATGCTTCACCACTTCCAGGTCTTCCCAAATCTCTTTTAGTGCTACGAAGTCATCCGGATGATGGCCTCGCAAGATAAGATGGGATGTTTCAATCACCGGTATGTTAATCATATTTAAGCGTCGATTGAAATGACTTCAATGTTTTTCTTTTTAAGTGAAGTCAGGCTCTCCGGAAGATTTTCAATAATAGACTCTTCCAGGGCCGTAATGATTTTTTCTTTTAAGAAGATACGGTTGTGCACCAATGACACTTCTCTAGTTGGAATCGGTGCCTGGAACTCACGCACGTGTTTTTTTTCTTCCTTCGAAAGGTTAAGAACGGCAAGCTCTGGCAGCAGTGTATATCCACTGCTATTGATAACCATATTCTTAAGCGTCTCTAAGTTTCCACTTTCAAACTTCAAGTTGTCGTGAAGTCCGTTATCGCGGGAAAGTTTGCATAGGTTTAAAACCTGCTGCCTGAAACAATGGCCTTCATTTAAAAGCCATACATCTGATGTATCCAGGTCTTTGTCTTTTACTTTAGCTTTTTTTAAAAGATGATGGTCATCTGAAGCAAAAACAGAGAAAGGCTCATGAAAGAGAACGCGTTCAATAAAGTTCTCTCCCTGAATTGGAGTGACTAAAAGACCGGCATCAATTTCATCGCGTCCTAATAGGTCGATAATATCTTCTGTTTTAAACTCTTCAATCGTCAGTTTTACATCTGGGTATTTCTCTACGAAGCTGGCGGCAAAAAGTGGGATCACGTAAGGAGCAAGTGTGGGAATAACACCCAGTCTAAAATCACCTCTTACTTCTGTTTTGTTCGCATCGATAATTGAGAAAATCTTTTTATACTCGCGAAGTACAGAGCGTGCCTGATTAATAATCTGACTTCCTTCTTCTGTCGGAAGAATCGGATTTTTTGATCTATCAAAGATCACGACTCCTAATTCTTCTTCCGCTTTCTGCAATTGCATCGAAAGTGTTGGTTGAGTCACATTACAAGCTTTAGCAGCTTTTCCAAAATGACGGTGTTTATCTACGGCGAGAACATATTCTAGTTGTGTAATAGTCATAGACTTATTCTATCGAAAATAAATAGCGATAGCAACAAGGACTATATAGAACAGAAAGAATCCACGTAACCATTTACGATCACGGGCACTTAGCTCATACCCAAAGTAAAAACTCTTATTCGGATTGAGCCCACGGGTCACCAGGGAAAGAGAGCCGCGCTGTGAGTGCCTGATAGCAAACACGAGAAGTGGGAAAAGAACAAAAAGCCTGTCCCACCAGCCAAGACCTCTAAAGCGGGCCGAAAGCCTGATGCGGTCAAATTCTTCTTTAAAAAGTAGGATTGAATTTAAGGCAATCAAAAGTGGATACCCCATAATGACCTTAAGACCTTTATGGATAATGAGGTACAAAATCACTTTGGTGTAAATAATAGTGTAAGTTGAACTCATCGAAACTAATGTCAGCATAAAGAGACGGGCAAAGTTCTGCAATCCATTTATCAAGGCCGCTTTATAAACAGTCCATGAAAAGATAGTCACCTGCTCCCCAACTCTCAATTTTTCTCCCGGATAAAGAAGATTGAGTAGTAAGAACATAAAAGCAAAAAAACCGGCATATAGTGAAAGCTTCAAAAGCACGCGGTTTGAAAGCCCATTTTTCTTAAAGAGAAAGAGCATAAATAAAGTCAGCGCGAAATTCGCCCACAGAACATTAGATGCCAACAAAAAGATAAAGGTAAAAAAGCTGATAATCAGCAAGTACCATGAGTGGATAAACTCTGCTTTAGTCTCGAGGAACTTCATAGAGCCTCCCCGCTTCTAAAACTAAAACCCTGTCAGCAATCTTCTCAATCAAGTAATCATCATGAGAGATAAAGACCTGAATCAATCCTAATTTTTTTAACTCTCTGATTAAGACAATAATTTCTTCTATCGACTTTTGATCCTGCCCAAAAGTTGGCTCATCATAAAGAATTAAGCTTTTTTCTAAAAAGACCGTCATCAAAATGGAAAGCCTGCGTTTTTCTCCTTCAGAGAGAAGAAAGGGCGATTTTTTTAAATCAATGTCATGGAAAAATCGGGACAAGAGATCATCTTTAAGTTCCGTATGCTCTTTACTTAAAAAACGAAAGCTCTGCTTAAGTTCTTCTTCAATAGTATCAAAGAAAAAATGGGCCTCAGGGTTCTGGAAAACAAAACCGACATGAGGAAAGACCTTGTCGTTTTTATAAGTTTTCCCATTTTTTTCCAAAAGGACCTGACCACTCTTAGGTCTAAGAATCCCAGAGAGAAGTTTAAAAAATGTACTCTTTCCTTCTCCGTTTCTTCCTCTGATGGCCACAACTTCACCACTTTTAAAAGTGGCATTGGCCTCTTTTAAAAGTTCGCGGTCTTTATGGTATGAAAAATTCAGGTCAGAAACAGTGACTCTCACCTCTTCTACTGCTTTAGGTTTTGGCAATGAGATGTCTTCCACCACAAAGTCATTCTTTGCAAAAGAGCCTGGAGTTATACGTCCGTCATGGTCAACAAAGACCACTTTATTGATGAGTGGTTTAATCTCATCTACATGATGATCGACAATAATTAAAAGACGGTCTTTACGAATGACTTCCAGGTATTGGTAAAATTCTTTTCTTGCGACCGGATCTAAAAAAGCCGTCGGTTCATCTAAGAGAAGAACATCCGGACCAATGGCCAGCATGGAGGCCAAAACTAATTTCTGGCACTCTCCATTTGAAAGTTCAGAGGTCTTTTTTCCCCAAATATTTTTTAAGTTAAAAAGTTTTTCAAACTTCTCTTTCTCGCGGTCCATTTCTTCGCGGGTGAAATTGAAATTTTCCATAGAAAAGAGAAACTCTTCTTCTGTCCCCGGATAAATCAGCTGCGAAAAAGGATTTTGAAAAAGATAAAGAATTTTTTGCAGGTTTTCCTGAAAATAAACTCCATTCAATGGATGTCCATTAAAAAGAATTTCTCCCTCTAGTTTACCACTGCTGTATTCAGGAATGATCCCTTTTAAGATTTTAAGCAAAGTCGACTTTCCGCCGCCAGAAGGCCCAATGATGGCGACGGTGTCATTTCGCTCAAAAATAAGAGTCGAATCTAAAAATATTTTTTTAGCTTTTGAACGTCCGGCAAACGTATAAGTAAATGGTGATAACTTATACATCTTGGTCTTTGGCGATCAGGAACTGATCTAATATTCCAAGTCTCACTAATCTTTTCCCTAATAAATGACTTAAAAGGCCTGCAAAAAAGAGCGACGAAATAATATAAGACGACAACTGAAGCAGGTTAAAGCCAGCACTCAGCGATTTATAGTCATAGTAGAAATAATCAAGTGTGTAACTAAAGAAAGCGGAAACACCTGCTGCCAACATAAGCACAAACAGGTTCCATCTTTTGTATGAAAACGCTAAAAAAACGACCTCTGCTCCAAGTCCTTGCACTAATCCCCAAACGACAGACATAAGCCCCCAGTGAGTGAGCAAACTCTCAATGAAAGCGGCCATCAGGGAAGCGATTAAAGCGACACCTGGTTTTCTAACAATGTGAGGAATTAAAACAGAGGCAAGAATCCAAAATCCTGCCACTAAGTAACTTAAACCTGCGACCTTTAAAAAAGGCTTAGCTAAGTCATAAACAAAAGTCCAACCCCAGAATGCGACACCCAATGCCACAGCGAGCACTAATGTGAGGACGATTTCAAAGATTGTCAGGGATTTTAGTTTTTCGAGAGGACGCGCGAGTGTATTCATGATTCTCCTTTCCTACGCAGGCATTATCCTGGTCAGGTGCGAGGGTATTTCTCAGGCAGACAATGGTCCACCACCCCTAGGTTTCTAATAGGCCCAGTTTAGCTTTTCTTCCCTTATTGCGCAATGAAAAACCATGCTATTTTCTTTGCATATTGAGGCAAAAGGCATACCCTACTTCGGTCGTAAATATTCCATTTAACAAGAGGATTGACCGTGAGTAATCAACGAAATGATCGCACTGAAAGAAACGATGCGGACGAAAAAAAACAACAGGCCCTAGACTATCATGCCGACGGGCGCCCCGGTAAAATCGAGGTTATCTCGACGAAGCCAACTCTCACTTCTCTAGACTTAACTAAAGCTTACTCTCCTGGAGTTGCCTGGCCATGTCTGGAAATCGCTAAAGACCCTGAGCTTGCTTACAAGTACACTGCCAAAGGAAACCTGGTTGCTGTAATCTCTAACGGTACGGCCGTTTTAGGTTTAGGTAATATCGGTGCCGTTGCTGGTAAACCTGTAATGGAAGGTAAAGGTCTACTCTTCAAACGTTTTGCTGACATCGATGTATTCGACATCGAAGTTAACGAAAACACAGTTGAAGGAATGGTAAAAATTGTCTCAGCTCTTGAGCCGACTTTTGGGGGTGTAAACCTTGAAGACATCAAAGCTCCAGAGTGTTTTGAAATCGAGACACAGTTAATTGAAAAAATGCAAATCCCGGTTTTCCACGATGACCAGCACGGTACAGCGATTATCGCTTCGGCTGCGCTTTTAAATGCCATCGAGATCACCGGAAGAGATATCAAGAAAACAAAGGTGGCCGTTTCAGGCGCTGGAGCTGCTGCGATTTCTTGTGCAAAATTATTCTTTGAATTAGGTCTTCCAAGAGAAAACCTGATCATGTGTGATTCTAACGGAGCGATCTACAAAGGTCGTAAAGAAGGAATGAACAAATACAAAGACGAATTTGCTGTTGAAACAAAAGCAAGAACTCTAGGTGATGCGATGGTGGGAGCTGACGTTTTCATCGGTTGTTCTGCCAGAGGACTAGTCACTCAGCAAATGGTTAAAGATATGGCACCAAACCCTATCATCTTTGCCATGGCCAACCCAGATCCGGAAATTTACCCGGCAGAAGTTCACGCTGTACGCGATGATGCCATCATGGCAACTGGTCGCTCAGACTTCCCTAACCAAGTTAATAACGTTCTAGGATTCCCATTCATTTTCAGAGGTGCCCTGGATACGCGTTCGAAAAAAATTAACGTTGAGATGAAACTAGCGGCCGTTCACGCCCTGGCAAGTCTGGCAAAAGAAGAAGTTCCTGAAGAAGTAAAAATGGCCTACGGTGGAGAAGACTTTAAATTTGGTAAAAACTACCTGATCCCTAAGCCATTTGACCCACGCGTATTAACTCGTGTCACACCAGCGGTAGCAAAAGCTGCTATGGACTCAGGTGTAGCGAGATTTAACATTGACGATCTTCACGCTTACGCCCGCGCCCTTGAAGGACGTATGGGGAACTCTGCTCAGTTCATGAAATCTCTTCGCGACCGCCTTGCTACTTACGTAGCGAAGTCTGGTAAAAAAGTTAGAGTGGTTTTCGCTGAAGGAACAAACACACGTATCCTTCAAGCAGTTAAACAACTTGTTGAAGAAGATAAAATCGAACCAATTCTTCTTGGACGCAAGAAAGCTATCCACAAAAAAATGGACATGCTTGGCCTGGAAAAATACAAGGACGATGTTCGTACGATCAATCCAAGAAAACATGAAGAGTTTGAAAACTACGTTCGTCTTTACTCAAAAGAAAGACAAAGAAGTGGTGTTTCGGTTTACCACGCAGAAGAGCTTATGAGCCACCAGAACTATTTCGGTTCGATGATGGTGAAACACGGCTTAGCTGATGCTGTTATCGCTGGTCCAACTCTAAACTACGCTGACTGCTTCCCACCACTAATGCACGTTATTGGTACAAAAGAAAAGGCAAGCGCTGCTGGTATCTTCGTTATGAGCTTCAAGAACCGCGTTCTGTTCTTTGCAGACTGTGCTGTTCAAATTGAACCAAATGAAGACCAACTTTGTGAGATCGCAGCTGGTACAGCGGAACTTTTCAGAAAACTTATGAAGCGCGAACCACGTATCGCCTTCCTGTCGTTCTCGAACTTTGGTTCAAACGACTCTGAAAGAGCAAAGGTTGTTAAGCGCGCTGTTCAGTTAACAAAAACTCGCTACCCGAACCTTTTAGTTGAAGGGGAAATGCAAGCGGACGTTGCTGTTAACAAGGGATTAATGGATAAATTGTTTAGCTTCTCTACTCTTGATGGGCCAAGCGACATCCTGATCTTCCCTGAACTAAACTCAGCGAACATCAGTTACAAACTTCTTGCACAACTTGGAAACGCAAACGCGATCGGGCCAATTCTTCTTCCGATGAATCAGCCGGCGAACATCATTCCAAGAACAGCAACAGTAACTGAAATCGTCAATATGTGTGTTCTTTCTGCACTTCTGTCAGATAAGAAAATGAGTACGAAGGAGTAATTATGAATAAAACAATTATTAGTACTGACTTGGCCCCAGCAGCCGTTGGAACTTATTCGCAAGGCGTCGCTGTAAACGGAACTTATTACTTTTCAGGCCAAATTGGTATCGAACCAAAGTCTGGAGAGCTGGCAAACGGCTTTGATGCTCAATTAAATCAGATTATGAAGAACATCGATGGCCTTTTGACTTCACAAAATCTTAAAAGAGAAGATATCATTAAGACATCGATCTTTTTAACAGATCTAGGCAACTTTGCAGCTGTAAACGTTGCTTACACTGAGTTTTTTAAGGCACCATACCCTGCAAGAAGTACTGTTGAAGTCTCTAAGCTTCCAAAGGGAGCTCTAGTAGAAATCGAAGTTATTGCGGCAAAGTAGCCACCAGTTATCGGACACTATGATTTTAAAAAGCAAATACGTATTTGAATCTAAGGGAACCAGAATGTATCGCCACTTCTTAAGCGTGGTGATCATTCTGGCCTCTCTCTTTTTCTGTTACTCATTTGCTTGTGCCATTTTACTTCTGGACGCAAGAAACGAAGGGAAAAACTCTGTCTCAACTTTCGTCCAGAGTCCGCCTGACCTCATCGTGGTTTTCACGGGCGGTCCAAAAAGAATTGAATTTGCTGTTAAAAAGGCGCAGGAATTTAAACAACCAAATGTTTTTATCACTGGCGTTCATGAGAAGAACTCGGTTCGCACAATTATGAACCCGATTGATCCGGCAGAAACAACAGACCATATCGAACTGGACTACACGGCAAGAAACACGGTGGAAAACGTCGTTTCAACGCTTAAATACCTTCGTTCTAACCGCGGTCTTAACAAGATCCTGGTTATCTCAAGTGACTACCACATTATGAGAATCAAAATGATTTTCAATTCGCTGATGCTTGAAGATGAGAAGTTTGAGTTTTTCTTCACTCCGGTGCCATCTGATTACTTAAGTTTTAAGAATATCAAAATCCTTTATACGGAAGTTTTCAAACTGATCCGTACAAAACTCTTCCTGATCTATTGGGATCAGAAATCGCCTATTAAGAATTTCTATTAATCACTAAACGCGCGTTACAGAAATAACTTCTTCTAAAGACTCAATCGCACTGATTGTCTTTAAAAGTTCGCTGTAGTCCTTAACTTCAACTTCAAAGATAAAACTTCCCTTTCTATCAGGCATAGACTTGGCAAGGGCACTTCTGATGTTGATGCCGGCGTTGTTAATGGTTTTTGAAATCAGGGATAGAATCCCCGGCTTATCTTGAGTCATCACTCGCACGCTTACCGGGTGAGTGAAGCTGAAACCTTTATTCCAAGAAACTCTAATCGTGCGAATAAGCGACTCTGCATCGACACGGTTACATTGGGCCGTGTGAACAGTAATCCCGCGTCCACGAGTGATAAAGCCCACGATACTGTCACCCGGAATCGGGTTACAACAACGGGCCATACGAACCACGACGTCGCTCATTCCGTCTACAATGATGGCATTGTCAGACAGAGACTTCTTGCGCACGTTTTTCGTCATCTTATCTGAGTAAGACTCGATTTCTGTGATCTTATCATCCAGCTCTTTAATCTCAGCTTTAGCGGCCGCTTCTTTTAGAGATGGAATGTGCTCGATAATACTTTTTGCTGTGTGCTTTCCAGAACCGACGAGAACGCAAAGTTCTTCTTCATCGATAATGTGAAGCTCATCAAACATCTCTTTGAACTCGTTGTTCTTCTTAAGAGCTTTGATACTCGTTCCAAAAACTTTGAACGCTTTTTCCAGGATCTCGCGACCCAGTTCTCTGTTTTCGTCGCGCTCAACTTTAAGCAGCCATTGCTTGATTTTACTGCGGGCCTTAGAAGACTTCGCGATATTTAACCAGTCTTTCGACGGCGTTTGAGTTTTACTTGTCAGGATCTCTACCGAGTCCCCTGATTTTAGAATGTGTCTAAGAGGAACGATCTTTCCGTTAACCTTAGCACCCACGCAGTGGTGACCAACTTCAGTGTGAATCTCGTAAGCGAAATCCAGCGGAGTCGCTCCGTATTTTAATTCTCTTACGTCTCCGTTGGGAGTGAAGACGAATACACCATCGAGATCCAGGTCGTTTTTAATAACGTCCAGGAACTCTGCTTTGTTGTCTGTGTTTTTGTTGTATTCAAGAAGTTCCTGAACCCAGTCGAGTTTCGGAGCTGTTTTACCAGCAAGACCTTCTTTGTATTTCCAGTGAGCAGCAACCCCTGCTTCTGCAACTTCATCCATCTCGCTTGTTCTGATCTGGATTTCAATACGCTCAGCTTTTGGCCCCATAATCGTCGTATGGAGTGACTGGTAGTTGTTCACCTTAGGAATAGCGATGTAATCCTTAAAGCGCCCTGGAATTGGCGTATAAGACGAGTGGATAATCCCCAGCGCCTTATAACATTCAGTGATATTGGAAACGATAATTCTAAAGGCCAGTAAATCCTGAACCTGTTCGAAGTCAACGCCTCTTGAAGTCATTTTCTTATAAATAGAATAGAAATGTTTTGGACGTCCCTTTACTTCAGCGTGAAGTGAGTACTCCAGAAGTTTTTCTTTGATGTTTGAAATAACGTCTCTGATATAAGCGTCGCGCTCCGATTTTTTCATCGAAACTTTTTCAGCTAAACGGTAATAGATTTCCGGTTTAAGGAAACGAAGACATAAGTCTTCCAGGTCCGACTTAACTGAGTTAATCCCCAGACGGCTTGCCAGAGGAACGTAGATATCAAGAGTCTCTTGAGCGATCTTTTTTTGTTTCTCATCAGAAACGTATTGAAGCGTTCTCATGTTGTGCATGCGATCGGCAAGCTTAACGATGATTACGCGAAGGTCTTTGGCCATCGCCACGACCATCTTGCGGAAGTTTTCAATTTGCGATTCTTCTTTCGTCTTGAATTTGATTTTTCCGATCTTTGTCAGACCGACAACCAGGTCAGCAACTCCTGCTCCAAATTCTTTTTCAATTTCCTGAGGAGAGATATTGCAGTCTTCAACGACGTCGTGAAGAAACCCGGCCATAATCGTATCAAGGTCCATGTGAAGCTTGATCAGAGTGGCAGCCACGTTCATTGGGTGAATGATATAATCTTCACCAGAGCTTCTCTTTTGCCCAGAGTGCGCTTTTTCAGCAAATAGAAAGGCCTTTCTTAGTTTAACGAAGTCAGCGTCTGGATAGTACGCTTCCACTCTTCTAACTAAGTCGTCTACTGTGAGGTCTCTCTCGTGTGAAAAATCTAAACTCTGTTGCATTCTTTTTAGCTCTTATCCGCGAAGGATTTCCATGGTGATTTCTTTTAGCCTGCCATAGGCGTTTTCGATATCGTCGTTTAAAATAAAAAAATCAAAATCGTCTTTTCTCAAAAGCTCTTTCTTGGCATTTGTAATGCGAAGATTGATGATCTGAGTGCTTTCAGTTCCACGATTGCGCAGTCTCTTTTCCAGCTCTTCCACTGATGGTGGAGCGATAAAGATAACATTGGCGACATCTCCAAAATGCAGCTTCATTGAATCCACACCCTGAACATCGAGGTCGAAAAGAACATGCTTTCCTTCGCTCAGGCATTGCTCGACAAAAGCTTTAGATGTTCCATAAAAGTTACCGTGAACTTCGGCCCATTCTAAAAATTCGTTGTTGTCTCTTTTAGCGATGAACTCTTCTCGTGAAATAAAAAAATAACTTAAGCCATGAATTTCACCTGGACGCATAGGTCTTGTGGTGAAAGAAACAGATTCGACGATTGTTGGATAATCTTTCTTTAATCTTTTGATCATTGTGGACTTCCCCGTGCCAGACGGAGCGACAATAACGATTAATTTGCCGGTAAATTGGTCCTTATTCAATGTTCAACCCTTGCTCGCGCATTTTTTCTAACTGTAGTTTCATTTGAACAACAGAATCTGAAATCTCTTTCATACTTGACTTTGACCCTATGGTATTAGTCTCGCGACCAAGCTCTTGCAGGATAAAATCAATCTGTCTTCCAACGTCATTACTTGATTTTAAAAGATTTTGAAATTTTTCCAAGTGGGAATGAATGCGGTTAATTTCCTCATGGATGTCGATCTTTTCTAAATAAAAGATCACTTCCTGAAGCAGTCTTCCCTGATCGACAGCGATCAGAGTTTTATATTCATCAACACGTTTCTTCAGCTTCTCTTCCACATTGGTCTTGAAGTGTTCAGCGTTCTTTTCCACTGTCTTAAAATGTTCTTTGTAGTGATCCAGGTGTTTCTCTAGGACTTTAATCAACTTTTCACCTTCAGCTTCGCGAGATTTTTTAAGCTCTCCGATAGCACCTTTGAAAGATTTGAAAAGAAGTTCACTTAGTTCTTCCTGGTTCGCATCGTCCTGGTCGATCAGAAACTCTGAACGAAGAAGATCTGTCATAGAAAGCGTCGGAGTGACTCCTTCAGCTTTTGTCAGCGCAGTTACCTTCTGGATAAATTGCGAAACTTTTTTTGTGTCTAAATCATCGAAGCGATTTTTATTTTCCGCGCGCTTGATATTTACATAAACATCAAAACTCCCACGCGAAAAAATATCAGTCATTTCTTTTTTAAGTTCGAGTTCGTGCGCATTGAGTGTTGAAGGCATTTTAAAACGAATGTCTTTAAAACGATTGTTCACACTTTTCATTTCAACTGAAACAATGAAATTCTCAGACTGAGTAGCGGCTTGACCGAAACCGGTCATAGATTGTGCTGTCATAGGATCCTCGGCAATGGGATTTTTAGATTGTGCCGAGGATATTACTTTTTGATTTAGAGATCAAGGGCCCAGCCTTGAACCTTTCCATTCTCAAAATACACTTGTCTGACGCTACCATCTTCAACAAAAGACCAGCGCTCATTTTGATTTTTTGGGTTACCTGCAATCTCTACGCGGGCAGGTTTACCCCACACATTAATAACTTCGCCTTTCTCCATTCCTAAAAACAGCTCACTACCGTGGACTGAGCGCCTCTGCACCATGTTTCTACGCTGATCCAGGTCCTCTTTTAGGTCCATTTGCTTCGTTTGAATGTAAGAATCCCTCTCATACGGTGACAGACTCAGGTAATAAAGCTTGTCAGAGTCCGTTTGCAGGAACTTTCTGTCTTGAAGATAACGCCCGGCCTCTTCTTCAGTCATGGAATCTTCCTTCTGAATCAGCTCTTCACGTAGCGATACACTTTCTTTGTTTAAGCGCCTTGCTCTCTCACTTGCCGGCGTTCGGCTCATAATTTCTTCGCGGCTTCTTCCTCTTTCACCGGTGTCTCCGCTAACTACTGGAAAGTCTTGTCCAGGACTGAGAAAGCCACCATCTTCTCTTTCCATTTCTGCAATGAAACTCCTATCCGGTAGCATCAAGGAGCAGCTTGAAGTGAGTGTTACTACTCCAACCAATAAAATTGCTTTCCTTGCCAATATCTTCATGGGTCTTCTCCTGTCATTTTTGTCGAAGAGTTTCCTCTTCATGAGTCATTTATCGGGCAAAGCCTTTGTGAACCTTCGCTCGGAAGCGCTTCTGGCCACCAATAGGCAAAAGTTGCATTTCCTGACTCGCACAGTCGGACAAAAATAGACCTCCTCAATTTCTATTGAAGAAGTCCGATAAGACATTGAAGGAGTCCTAAACTTGAAGTTTTTAATTAAAATTGAAGAGGCCATTGATAACCTGATAATGACGTTCATCGAAAAGATGAAGGCGGCCACTCCACATTTTGTTTTTAAATCGATTGATTGGATTAAACACTCTCCTCAACTGGTCAAAAAGAAGGCCGGAGTTTACGTTCCAAAAATCAGAATTTTCTTTTTAAAGGTCATTGGATATAGCCAACATTACATAACGATCGTTAAAGGTCATATTGTTGGTGCTCAAATTTATCTGCGCTCAGATGAATTCAAGCAAAGAAACAAAGTGGAAATGATTGTTTCTCCACTCAAAAAGTTCAAAACTGATCCGGTTAAGGCCTTCAGTTTTGTGATCATCATGTCTATTTTTGCAGGTTCTGGTTACTTCATTTATAAAAACACTGAAAAAATTATCAGCGGAACAAAAGCTCTAAGAGCTCCGGCCTCAGCAGAGCTGGAAGAACCGATTTTAGAATTTAAAAAATTAAAATATCACGTTCTGGGTGACAAAGAACTTGAACTCGATGTCACGATCACTGCCAAGTCAATCGAAGATAAAAAAGACCTGGAGCATATTGAGAAAGAAATTGAAGAGCATCTTCTAGGTGTTTCTATTCATATCAATCAACTGCCTCCTTCTGATGAAGAAATCAAAGCGATTGAAAAAGAAATGATGGAAAAGATCGAAGGGGCCAAAGTTAAGTCTGTTGAAATCAAGCAAGTTCTTGGTGGAAGACCAAAGTATTTCATGCAGACTGAAAAGATGGCGACATTTAAAGATATCAATCTTCAGCTCTTCTTAGAAGATACCAGAAGAAATCGTCAGATCTGGGTGGATTTCACCGCTCTTTCAAGCAACCGCAACGTCACTCTCTTCTTAAAAGATCACGAAATTGAAATCCGTGATTATATCAATATGCATGTTGAACCGGTCATCCCTCAACTTCCAATTGAAGAAGAAGGACGCCAGATCATCAAAGATAAAATCAGAATTGAACTCAATGAGTACTTAAAGAACTCAGGAATCGAAGGGAAAATCCTGGAGATTTATGTGGACTACCTTATTGTCTCTTAACTCACTTTCTCTTTTTGCAATATAGGCCTTGAGTGTATTGTGACTCACGTCCAGAAGCTTTGCTGTGCGGGTGAGATTCTTATCTGAGCGCAGATAAGTCTCATAACAGTATTTGATTTTCATCTGCTCCATTGGGATGATTTCCTGTTTCTGGATTCTCTCGCCTTCTTCAAACATGAGTTCCTTGTCGCTTTCATCAACCACCAGTCTTTTTCCTTCAGAGAGAATCTTCTTTCTCATCAGATGAGAATTGAGCTGCCTGATGTTTCCAGGCCAAGGGCAATTCATGTAAAAATCAATCAACTCATCTGACAACACAGCACAATGCTCTTTTTCAAACATCAAGCAAAGCGCTTTAATACGCTCTTTGTCTTCAATTAATGAATTGAGGCGAAGCGAACTTCCAGCTCTAAGGCGATAGTAAAAATCCCTGCGCATTTTTCCTTCCATCACTCTCTTCTTCAAATCACTCCCCGATGCAAAAATCATTCTGACGGAAGCTGTTGTTGCGCTTTCTCCTCCGACAGGTCGAACTTCATAGTTATCTAAAAATAGTAACAGTTTGGTCTGAAGATCCAGTGACAAAGAATCAATTTCATCGAGAAACAAAGTTCCCTTGTGTGCTTCGAGAATCGCTCCTCTCTTCGCATTTAAGGCCCCGGTAAAAGCACCTTTAACATGCCCGAAAAGTTCTGATTCAATCAGACCTTGAGAAAAGGCGGAAAGGTTTAAATGAACAAAGCGTCCACTTCTTCCACTGGCCTCATGTATTTTTTTTGCTAACGTTGTTTTTCCTGTTCCCGTTTCACCTTCAATTAAGACAGGAAGAGAACTACTCATCACGGCCATAGGCAGAAGATTTTCTTCTGAAGTCTGTCTCTCCGGCCTTAAAAAGTGCAGGCGATTAAACCCCAGGTCAATGACATCTCCACGCTCTAAAAAAGCTTCGTAAGAGTAACTCCCGTTGAGCTTAAAAGGCGTTTCTCCCAAACTGCGAAAAAGGTAGCGAGAATGTTGGTTGTGCATTTTAGTTTTGGCCGAAGCAACAAGAATCATTTCAAAGCCACCACTCGCTCCACCAAAAACAGGAAGTTTGATCTCTGACTTAATAAAATCAAAATTGAAATGATCATCAAAAAGAAAACGATAACTAGTTCGGTTGAGTTTGAGAGTTCTCTTTTTCTCTTGAAAAGCATCGAGTAAAAAAGAATCCCCCTCTCTGGCACCGTTGGGAATGACGGATGGATAAAGTGCGCGAGCTGCGCGCAGTTCAGTTGTCATTTGTCTCATAGCTTCCATTAATCCCCCTCTAAAAAAGCTTTTTCTCGCCTTCTTTACAACTGTTATGCCGGCCTAGAATCGTGTACAGATATGATTTTTAGTGTTATACTCGCTCAATATTTAAACTTAGGTACAGTTATGAGCTACACAATCAGACAACAAAGCGCACAGTTCAAAATGGGAATTTCCGACATTGCTCAATTCGAGGAATGGCTGGCAGACCACAAAGATATTATTGGCGTAAGTTTCGTTGGCCGCTCAAACGTTGGTAAATCGAGCATGATCAATGCTCTTTTTGGTTCAAAGACAGCGCGCGTTTCTAAAACTCCAGGACGCACACGCGAGATCAACATTTTTGAATTTGAATTAAATCTCAATGGAAAAAAATCAGACCTTCCTCCATTTTACCTGATCGACCTTCCTGGTTACGGATTTGCAGAAGTTTCAAAAGAGATGTCAAAAAACTGGAACGAATTGATGGGGGCCTTTTTTGCTGAAGCTTCAGAATCAATGCTACTTCTAAACCTGCAGGATGCACGTCACCCTGACCAGGACGTAGACCGCCAGTTCTATGACTTCATCAAAGGCTTTGCGAGAAAAACGGTTCTTGTCTTTAACAAGATTGATAAACTTAAAACTCAAAAAGAAAGAGCGGCTCTGGAAAAACTAAAGCCTGCTCTCTCAAAAGATTATAAATGGATTCGCCAGATGTACTTTGCTTCAGCTGAAAGCAAAAAAGGTGTCCCTCAAGTTGAGGAGGCCATCGTTACACACATTCTGGAAGAATTGGAATTAAGAAAGACTCACGAAGACTCAGACATCTAGTGTCTTGTATCTAGTCATCATCCTTTTTCAGGTCGATCGCCGGGAATTTAATCTTATTCATCTTGCTCTCGATTTCTTCGAGGTCTCTTTTGCACGCTTTAATCGTATGAAGAAGGGCACGCATTTTAGGAGAATCCCAGTCAACATCTCCATTATCAACTCCACGCTCTAAAAGTTTTCCCAGTTCTTCGTAGGTCTCTTTTAAATGGGCATTCGTGCGGGATGCTGTGAGCATCTTTTTGCCAATAGCGCTCGTCTTCATAAGTTCTTTATGAAAATTTAAGAACCAAAAGTTAAACTTATTTTTTAAGTTAGATCTTTTCTTCATGCGCGCATCGCTCCTCTGGTATCCTTCGTAGTTTACCACTATAAGAAAGCTTGTGAAGAATGAATATTTTGATAGCATTAAAGGTGAAAACACTAATACCTTGAGAGGAATAGTTGGTTATCTTCAAACAAAAATTCACTAAACTGGAAAAGGCCCTGGAAAAACGCTATTCCAAAGAACGCGATCCTTGGGGTTTAGAACCTAAGCGCGCCATCAGTGACCTGAAGGCCATCTGGCCATTTTATAAATATTATTTTGATGTCCGACTTCATGGGAAAGAAAAAGTTGAAGACAAGGCCTACATGGTGGTTTCAAATCATACCGGCCAGATTCCGATTGACGGACTTTTAATCTGCACCGCTTTTGCAACAGAGCTTGATCACCCAAAAATTCTGCGCCCTTTAGTTGAACGCTTCCTCACTTCACTTCCTTTTTTAGGACGATGGTCGAGTGAAGGCGGAGCGGTTTTAGGCGACAGGATCAACTGCCTTAATCTTTTAAAGCGCGGTGAATCCATTCTCGTTTTTCCTGAAGGAGTGCGTGGGATTGCAAAAGAAACAAAAGATCACTACAAACTTCAACGCTTCACTAAGGGCTTTCTAAGAATGGCCTTGACGTCAAAGGTTGAGATCCTTCCGATTGCTGTCGTTGGAGCAGAAGAGTTTTTTCCTTACGTTTACCACTTAAAGAAAGTGGCAAAACTTCTTCATGTACCAGCTGTGCCCTTATCGCTAAACCTATTTCCTCTGCCTTCTCCTATTGATATTTACATTGGTGATCCCTATATGCTTCCGGCAGAACTTAGCGCTGAAGCTTTAGATGAAGAGCTAGAGCCGCATATCATTGCTCTGGAAAAGAAGATTGAAGAGCTCACACAAGAAGGCTTAAAAAACAAACGCACAATAGCGCAAAGGTTAAAATCATGAGCACAAAAAAAGTTCTCATCATTGGGATTCAAGGTGCTCTTGCCAAGATCACTGCCGAGCTCTTAATCAAAGCTCATCCCGATATCAGGATTCACGGCGTGGATTCTCGCCCGATTGATAATATTCCAAAGCGTCCGCATATCACTGTTCAACAGATTAAATACAACCGCACGAACTTTGAGAAACTTTTCCGCGAGCACCAGTTTGAAAGTGTCCTGCACTTAGGTCGTTTAGGTCACTCTCCTGCGATGGGAAATATCCACAAACGCATCGACATTAATCTGGTGGGGACAAATACTATTTTAGAACTTGCTCAGAAGTTCCGCTCAAAAAAAGTCGTCATTCTCTCTACCCATCACGTTTACGGAGCTCTTCCTGACAACCCGATGTTTTTAAGAGAAGACTCGCCTCTTCGCGCGAGTTTTAAATACGCTGAACTAAGAGATGTGGTTGAAATGGATCAGATGTGTACGAACTGGATGTGGAAAAACCAAAACCAGATTCAAACCATTGTGCTGCGCCCTTGTAACATCATCGGCCCTCAGATTAAAAACTCAATCACTCAATACTTAAAAACGCCTTACGCTCCTCTGCCGCTTGATTATAATCCAATGTTCCAGTTTATCCATGAATTCGACATGGCCACTATGATCGTCAATGCTGTCGAAAAATTAGGAACTGGAATTTACAATGTTGCCGGCGATGATGTGGTGAGCTTGCATGAGGCTTCTGAAATTATCGGTGTGAAAAAAGTCCTGGTACCCATTATTGCTGTCGAGCAGTTGGCAAAAGTTTTAACCCCGGTGTGGAAGTTTCCCCTCTACCTCCTGGACTACATCAAGTTCCCAGCGACTCTGGATAATAGCGAGCTTAAAAAGACATTGGGAGAAGACACTTTCCGTTTTAGTGCCAAAGAAGCACTTGAACTCCTAAAGCTCAATTGATTATTTACAAATCATCTTTGTAAGAATCTTTTGCTGGTCATCAAGGAACTTCATGACTTTCTTCTTTCCTTTTTCCTCACAGGTTGGACCCAAGGCCTCAGAGTCTGAATAAGATGTCTTGTGGTCTTTAACATTGTAAGCGACATCTTTACTGATTACATGAACACGCATGTTCACCATTCCCGCAGATCGCAGAGTCTGGCTTCCATCATCCTGATTAGAAAGATACGGTGAGACTGAAGTAAAAGAACAGTACTGGCAATCAAGGATCAAGCTTGGAACCTCAGCTTCCTTACCAGACTTTTTAAGCGAGATAAAACGATTGTCTCCAATTCCTTCGAGTTTGGAATTAGCATCCAAAAAAACAATGCTTGATTCTGGATGCTCAGAGAGCTTCACCAATGACCTGGTTTGAACCAAACCTCTGATCCTATCACCTGTTTTTAATTTAAAATCAGAGTGAGCATCGTTGGCTATGAAAAGGTTTCTCGCTTTTTCAGGTTCATTCATCGTGTAATTGGTTACAACTGATCCTTCTACTGAGAGCTTATCATCGGCCAAACCACAAAGAGTCACAGGTCTGATTGATTGAGCACTCTCTGGTTTCTTTTTTAAATCAGGAAGTCTGGTTTTTAAATCAAACGTCCATCCCTGAGTCAAGGCATCGTTTCTGATATCGGTATAAACCAAAGGCTTTCCCGGTTCGCGAATGATTTTTGTATCTTCTGTTTCCTGAGTGAAGTGAACAACACCTGTTCCAAAAACTTCGGCCTTTCCGTCTTTGACCACAAGCCCGGTTTTTTCTTCAAGACAAATCCCGACGATTTTATCGTCTTTATAATCTTCAATCGCTTTTGCCTGTACTGCTAAAATTCTTCCCAGTCTCGCACGCTCACCACAATGAGTGTCGACAATAACTCCCGGAACCAGGTTTAAAAAGTCATTATGGATTCCAGAAACAGATGGATCAACTTTATCGTTTAGAAGTGGTGAATGCGAGTCTTGCATAACATCTTTACTCGTAAAATCCTGCCCACCAGTCATCGAGTACTGCGAAAGCCCCATTGAACCAGAACTCGTCCCACCAATCGCCCCGCCTCTATCGGCCAGCGCTTTAATCTGCTCATGCAGTTTTGTGTCTTTCCACAATTGGTAAGCTTTCCCTTGGTTTCCACCGCGAATAAAAAGAACATCAGCATCGGCCAGCGTCTTAACTAGCTTTGGGTCATTGGCCGCTTTTTTAGAATTGATGACCAGGTTTTCAGAGCTCGTCGCTCCCATGGATTTGAGATAATCCACCATGAAATTAGTGTCGGGTTTATCGAGCGAGAGAACAACGACTTTGATCTTTCCATCCTTAGTCGTGTCACCGTTATCGATGAGTTTTTTATAAAGAGTGTACGACCAATCCTTCTCCATCCCAATATCGCCCTCCGGACCTCCGCCCGCAAGCACAACTACTCCTGGCGCGGCCAGGACAGATTGAGAAAGCATTAACCCCAGAAATAATGCTTTTATTTTCATAGTTTTCTTATCGAAACCTACCCGAAAAAGATAACTTAATAATACCTGACTAAAAGAATTGAATTGACGTAAACGCCTCCTATCCTTAAGATATCCTAATCCAATCAGTGCCTTGGTGGTGGAATGGTAGACGCAGCGGATTCAAAATCCGCCGTCCGCAAGGATGTGCGAGTTCGAGTCTCGCCCGAGGCACCAAAATTCATATCAGAAATATTTCAATCTCAATTTATTAAATCTTCAAAGCATATTCGCTATTCATTATATGAATCTCCTCAAAGGAGATTTTATGACAAAAATAGAACAAGAATTATTGGCCATCGAAAGCATGATTTATATAATTCGAGGTCAACGAGTAATGTTAGATAGCGATCTCGCAAAGCTTTATGGTGTAGAAACAAAGAATTTAAATAAAGCAGTTCAAAGAAATAAAAAACGTTTTCCTGATGATTTCATGTTTCAACTAACTGAAATTGAAGAAGAATCTTTGAGGTTCCAATTTGGAACCTCAAGTGTGCAAGTATTTGAAGAGTAATCTTTACAAAAGGAATTAGAAGTTAAACTCCAAAATCTCAGTTCGAAGATCATCCTCCACGAAGCACCAACAATTTAAAAACTAATCAATCTCTCCCATCCTTCTTGCGCGACTATTCTCTTCTACGAATGTACGCACTCTCGCAAGTGACCCGACAGGACGATTTGCACTGGTTGCATGAAGACGAGTATTAATATAATTCTCTTTGCAAAGCTCATCGCTATCAATATTTTCATTTAACGTTTTTGGCACTTCGATTTTAGCTAGTGTATAAAATGGCAACACCTTCTCATCCCACTCTGCTCCACCATTTTCAATCCATTGAGAAGTGCTCCATCTTTTTTGTGGACCAATAGCAGTGTTGCTTAATTTTTTGAGATCAAAGACTTGAGCTTGCAAATAAAAGCACACTTCATTTTTTTCAACTTTTGCCTTGATATCATCTTGTAAATAAGTTGCAGACTTACCAGCACTTGCCTCTTTTTGAATTCCTTTACCATTGCAAGGAATGACCCTGTATTTGACAAAATGTTTAGCTGTTCCGTTTTCATTTACACCACTAAGATAAGGAAGATTCCCCCAGTACATTTCAGTTGTGTAACTTTTAATATCGTTGCGTTCATAGGTCTTTAGCAAATTGGCAGCTCGTATAGTTGATTGCAAATATAACGGATTTGGAAAATAGCTAAAGTCTTTTTGTCCTAGTCTTGCGGCCTTCATTAATTCATAAAATTCAACAATGTTATTTACAGCAAACATGGGCGAGGAATTCATCATGAAATCGAGACGGTTCTTTCCACTATAATCAAAAATTTCATTTGATGTTTCCATCGAAAAAGACAATGCACGCACATCGTTGGCGGTATCAGGGAAACGTCCCCCCTTGGCATTGGCGAATCTAATCTGAATTGGATAAGTTCCTTTGAATGAAAACACTCCCTGCAACAAAGCATCAGCATAATTCCCAGGGTAAGAAAATTTACTTTTTAAATCATCTTTAGAATAAACCTGGATTTGTCCATTGAAACAAGACCCTTTAGCATGAGTCCCACGATTTAATGATTGATTTGAATTCTTATTCTCATCAGCAATTTTATTAAAAATTTCAACCAGACTCGCGGCTATTGAGTCCTCGTCTCTTGTTTTTACCTCTACCCCTTTGAGTAGTGGAATAGAGCTTAAGATTTTGAGATTTTGTTCATGAATAGATTCTTTGCTGGCAATATTTCTGATTTGTGGTGCTTTTTCTTTTGGTGACGAACAACTAAAAGCAGTGGCCGAAGCCAACAAAATAATACTTAACCTTTTCATTTCTACTCCCTCATCAATCTAGTTTCCTAAATAGATTTTACTTGTTTTCAATAGAAATGATCTTTTAAAAATTAAAGGAAAAAAACTCCATCCTTATCAAAAAGATAGGTTATCAAGTTTGTCTAAAAAATAATGGCCCTTTTAGATTACTTCCTAATATCACTAGCTGCTTTTGTTGCCTTCGCAGGCGCTTCACTTTCTTTTGGCTTTACTGCATTTCTTTGGCCATCGGTCACACTCACTGTTTTACCAGATAAGCAGGCAAATCTTTCATCGTACCATCCACAAGAATTTTCCATGAAGCTTTCCCAGAAAGCAACACACCCCTTCTTTTCTTTTAGGGCCTCTAAATTAGATTTAACTTTATCAACGTTTTTTACCGTCTTGCCTTCTTTTAACTGAGCACATGCCGTATCAGCAGCATCTCTAACTTGAGACTCTCTCAAATCGCTTGGAATTTTTTTAAGGTCAGATAGAACATTCCCAATAGTTTCTACAACTGCTAGAACTCCAAAACTGACAGCAACAAAAACTCCATTCGCGGCCATACCGATAACTTCACCGACTCCGCCCTCAGCATTTGCATTTTGGATGAAAAAGTTAAAAATATTTACTGCTTTTGGTGGTGTTGTTAATAGCTCGATCTTTTTTGCTACTTCATCGGGAGACATGGCGAATGTTAAATCTTTTTGGCCATTCTTAAAAACAACCTTTAGCATTCTGTTTTGTTGAGGAATCAGTATCCACTTTTGATTAAAACCATCGACAACAACAAGATGATCCCCTTCTACTTGCATCTCAGGCAGTTTTGTATTTAATGGTAAACTCTGCTTCTTAAAGAACTCTTCAAGCTGCTTGCCTTTATTGCTATCTATTTTATTAATATGTGAGACAAGTGAATTAAGATCTTTTGAATTTTTGTTGTATTCATCAGCAACATACCTAAGCCCAACCGCACCTAACTTTGTCGTCTCTGCAAACGATAAGCTTGGATTCACTACTAAAAAAATCAACAGGAAAAAATTAATTAAAATCTTCATATTATGTTGCCCCTTAAATGCTTATCGAAATATAAGACGTTTTTCTTTACTCTGTTGATCAGCTGTAGACTGATGACAAAGGCCTAATCCAAGTGGAAAAACGAAGATATATCAGTGTAAAGATTAGTAGCATCCTATGAGGCATCTAGTCTTTTTCGCTTTATATATTGTGACATTTCTCCCTTGTGACATTTAACGGGGAACTTCTAACCTCTCAAAATATGGTTTAGCTCTCCCTCATTCTCGGTATCCTTTACACGCTTTCTCTCCTTGATCAAAGCTTGTGTATAATCCATAAAAACAATAATCGCCCGGAGAAATTTATGAATATTTTCATTACAATGTTAACGCTACTTCTTTCATTTTCCTCTTTAGCAGATGTAAAAATCATTAAAAGTAAAATTAATGGGACAGCTGTTATTAGTGAAGAAAATGTTATCAATATCATGAATCCTACAATCGAAATTGATGGCAAAAATTATTCATTATTTGGTAGCGAATATAGTCACAGCACTGGGATTTATGCCTGTAAAAAACTAAAAATGGAATTTGTTGGTTTAACTGCAAGAAGAATTCAATCTGTTTATGTAGAACTTGTTCAGGTTAAACAAAATGGAGAAATGGTTTTTAATGATGGGCTTTGGTCTGAGATCACAACTTTAGCTTGTAAGCGTTAATTTATTTTAAAAAAATTAAAGGCCCATCGTTTTTTAGGCGATGGGCCTTTTTATTCCTACTTCTTATCTTCTTTATCAATCTTTGTATTAATCCCAATCCTCTCTAAGTCTTCATAAGTCGATCTTCCGCCGTCTCCATATCCATACCCAATTGAACGAGGTGGTGGAGTTACATCATCTGCTGCGCCAGCAGGAACTCTAGAGAAGTCGTTGTGGTAATCCTCGCCTTCTTCGCCGGTAAATAGCTCTTCTGCTTCTTTTTTTGGTTTAACTCTCTCGAGCTTATCTGCTTTTTGTGCATTTACATTTTTAAGCCAGGCAAGTACCGCTAGGATTGATATTGTAAAGACCAGCACGAGACCAAAATCAAAATGCTTGAAGATTGCAATTCCTGCCACAACTAAAATAACAACCATTCCATAAAGATATCTATTCATAAGACCCTCTCGAAGAATAACAACACATCTCATTATCACTCACCCCAGCATTAAGGTTAAGTAAAAATTGAATAATTAGGTGAAGAAATCTACACTAGCTTTATAGGTTATGAAAAAGAAGTTTAAAGCGGAGCCTCAATGAAAACATTCCTTGCAATTTTTACCTGTGCCGAAAATAGTGAGGCTCATGAAGCCTGGAAAAAACTCGGACGAGAAGAGCAGAAAAGCCGACTAGATCAAGGACCTGAACTTCTTGCAAAATGGTCAGCAAAATACCAGGCTCAAGTCATTTATGACGGAGGCCATCTTGGAGAAGTCACAAAGCAAGTCGACAATAAAGGGATTCGCGACATCCCAAGCCAAATGGGAACATTTCTTATTGTGCAGGCAAAATCACATGAGGAAGCGGCAGAAATGTTTGTCGAGCATCCTCACTTTGCAGTCTTTCCTGGTAACGGAGTAGAAATCATCGAGCAAACAGGTATTCCGAGGGTATAAAATGGAAAAGCATTCTGGCTCATGTCTTTGTGGTCAAATTACATATGAAGTAAATGGGCATTTTGAAAGTTTCTTTCTTTGCCACTGCAAGCATTGCCAAAAAGACACAGGTTCTGCTCATGCGGCTAACCTCTTCTCATCAAGTGCAAAACTTACTTGGATTTCAGGTGAAGATAAAGTGAGAACCTTTCTCCTCAATTCAACCAGACACTCTAAAAGCTTTTGCGCCAACTGCGGCTCCGCAATGCCTAACCTTCAGCTCAATGGTCAACTTCTGGTTGTTCCAGCAGGAAGTTTGGATGAAGACGTTCAACTAAAACCAACGGCTCACATTTTCTGCCGAAGTAAGTCTTCCTGGTCAAAAAATCTTGAAGGTGTAAAAGAGTTTGAAACATTCCCTGGATAAAATGCATTACTACAAAACAACTATTCAGTACGCAGGAACTCAATACGCAGGCTTTCAATGGCAGAATGGACTTCGTACTGTTCAGGATGAAATCAACAAGGCCCTCGCCCAATTAATTGATGGCAAGGTGACAACGAGGGCAGCCTCACGCACTGACACTGGTGTTCATGCCATTGATCAAGTTGTAAAAATATCTTCTGCTCTCCCTATTGAATGTGAAACTTTTCTTGAATCATTTAATCATCATCTTCCTCAAGACATCAAATGCCAGGCGATCGCTCCTTGCGGAGGAACTTTTAAACCAGCAGCAGAGGCCCTTTCTAAAGAGTACCGCTACTTTTTTACCAACAAAAAGCAAGTGAGCTTGGAAGACAGGCAGTTCATTGCCAATATTGCTAATGAGCTCGACATTGCGGCCATGCAAACTTGCTTAAAGGGCATTATTGGAAAACACGATTTTTGCAATTTTTATTCTATTGGAAGCAATGTGAAGACAACAGAAAGAGAGATTTCTTTTTGTGAACTCACAGAAATCAATCCTCATGAGATCTTTATTGGTCAAACCTTATTTCATATCCCCAACAATCTACAATCTTGTTATCAATTAAGAATTGAGGCCAATGGCTTTCTCAAGCAAATGATCAGGCATTTGATGAGTGCTTTATGGATGGTCGGAAGCAAAAAACTGAGTATTGAAGAGTTTCTAGCTCTCATTGATGGCCAAAAAAAAGAGAAGCAACTATGGAAAGTTGCTTCTCCTAATGGTCTGTACCTTTATAAAATCTCTTATCCAAGAGATTAGTACTGCTTTTGTTTTACAGAAAGAATATAAGGAATCACTTTACCGTTCTCGTATTTCATCTTAACGGTTGCTACAACTTCCAGTGCATTCTCCATAGACTTAGGGTACGAGTAATCAAAAGTGATTACGTTAACATCCCCTACATTCTCCAGGAATTTAGTTTCGTTAAATGTTACATTTTCAGAAGCGTCATCAAAAAGCTTGATGTTTTTAGGAAGTATAGACTCTCTCAGTTTTTTTCTTAACACTTCCATTGTTTCATCGCCCTTTAATTCGACAGTTTTTAAGTCTTTTGTTTCTCTGTTGATTAAAAGAATTTTGGAAACATAGTTTGACCACTTAAAGTTTTCTGTTAAGACGATAGCGTCAGTGTCATAACCAAGGTTTTGAATGGCCAGTTTATCTAGAGATAGATTGTAGTGGTTTCCAAAGTGCGTATCACCAACATTAAAAACAACAAACTCATCTCTTTCTTCGTCGTTTGCACCAACGACAGTTAAAATCTTATTTGATTCAATATCGACAACAAAGTTGCGAACAGATGAAATATCCAGGTGCTGATCAATCTGGTCGTATGTAAGTGTATCGAGCCATTCAAAGTCTAAGTTCTGACCAGGAACTCCCCAGGCCACAGCATAACCGTTTACCACTGGAAAAAATCTATCAATCCTAAAAGCTCGCTCACTTGCAAAAGATGTCTGTGCTGTGAAAAGTAGAACTAATCCGATAACTAAATTTCTCATAAATCCCCCTGTTTTGTTTGCTGGGGAGGATTTACGACGCAGTTATAGTTTTGAAAATTAGAATTATTTAATCGAATCCTTGCATAAATTAGAAGGATACTCCTTGAGGCTATAATATCATCAAGTTAGGTCGTCTTCATGATCGTCCTGATACCTTTGGCGATCTTTTTATCTACATCTGATTCGATATCAGTCTTTCTTTTAACTAAGTAGATACCCTGCTTTTGTTTCTTCACTTTCACATGAACATCCACTTCACTTAGGTGGAATTCACTCTTTACTGATCTGTTATGAAGTTCAACGACAAACGTTGGGAGATAGGCCACGGCCATCCCTTGGCGCAAGAACTCCAGGGCAGACTCCATAAGTCCCACGCGGTATTTGATGTTTCTATAAACCAAATCATCTGGCCATCCATCAAGACCTTTAACCTTTGTTGGTGATGAATCAATGGGTCTGATGGGAATAACAAAAGGCAATTCTGCAAAATCTACATTCTTAAAAGTGCTTTTTTTAGCAAAGACTCCCATACTCACTTCGCCAATCTTTATATGCTCAATCTTGGGGTGAGGGATCGGGAGATAAGTAATCCCATAATCAATCTGGAAATCTTCCAGCGCTTGTTCGATTTTTCCAGGGATAAGCTCGTACATGCTGACTTCATAATCTTTGAAGACTTTATGAAAAAGCTCTCCTGCAAAGTAAGTAGAAAAAACTTCAAACGTCCCAAAGCGAATTGAATTCACTAATGAACGGCTGGAGTCGAGTTCATCTTTAATCTTGTTAAGGTTACTCAGCTGCGGCTCTATTAAGCGGGCAAGCTCACGGCCCTTGTCTGTAATCTTGATCCCTCTTCCCTCATTAATAATGAGTTTATGACCAATTTCTTCTTCTAAAATCTTGAGCGCCTTTGAAATAGCGGGAGAACTAATTCCCAGGATTTCAGAGGCCCTTTTCATATGCTCAGTCTGACAGACAACGAGAAAGTATTGTAAACGGTTTAAGTCCATATCTAATCATTAACTTTTAGTTAACATTAAGTAAATATAATTCACTTTTATTTACCTAAACCCTGGTCTAATTTCTTTTTCACCAGGAGAAACCAATGAAAACATTATTAACTGCCCTATTCTTATCTTTTAATGCCCAGGCCATGGAAATCTATATCTTAAATACGCAAATCGGTACAACGACCTTTAAAGATTTGCTTATTATGGAAAATGGCAAAGGGTCTCTAACGGTTCCAGGTCAATTTACGACCTCCCTTTTAAATTATGAGCGCCAGGAAAAAAGCATGAGCTTTAACTTTTCAACAATTGAAAATGGAGCTACTCTAAAAGGAAGCTACCTGCTTCATTCAGAAGACGACTTTAAATCTTTAAAAGGTGAACTGATGATTGGCGGTGACCATTTCCCAATTACTGGTGGAAGGGTTTATGCTGAATAATACTTTTTCTCAGATCGCTGCTCATCGATCTATCAGGAAATATAAGGATACGCCTGTGGACGACGAGGTGATTTTAAAAATCGCCGAGTACGCTATGAATGCATCCTCATCAGGCAATATGCAATGTTACAGCATGATTGTGACTAAAGACAAAAAGCTCAGAGAAGAGCTTTATCCTCTGCACTTTAATCAAGAGATGGTGATAGAGGCCCCTGTTCTTGTCACCTTCTGTGCAGACTTCCATCGCATGAGACAATGGATAGAGCAAAACAAGGCCCCGCTTAATTTCGACAACTTTATGAGTTTTATGATCGCAAGTATTGATGCCACTTTAGTCGCTCAGAACTTTTCACTGCTTGCTGAATCATTGGGGTTAGGAATTTGTTTTATGGGAACAACCCTCGCCAATGCTCACCTTATCGGAAAGGCCCTGCAGTGTCCGGACAATGTTGTCCCAGTTGTGGGTTTTTCATTGGGGTATCCGGATGAGAGCCCGTCCGTCAGAAAAAGGCTTTCTTTAGACGGTGTCATGCATTTTGAAACCTATCGGGATTACTCACCTTCGCAAGTAAAAGAGATTTATAAAGAACGCGAAGAGCTTGGGATGAAGAGATATAGAGAGGTTCCAGAACTTAGAAAAATGATTGAAGATAACAATGTAACAAGTCTTGCTGAAGTGTACACAAAATTAAAGTACACCAGAGAGTCACATATTGATTACTCTCAAAATCTTTTAAAATACCTAGAAGAGCAAAATTTTATGCGCCACTAGTTCTTTTAGTTTTTCTTCAGATAGATAATTTAGGTCCAAGACTGCCTGATAAGGATCTCCAGGTAAAGACAGAAGCTGAGCAAAAGCTGGCTCTGTCTTTATTCCTTTTTCCTTTAAAAGACGTGCCTGCTTTTTGAAGACTTCCCCACCCAGAGCAAGAACCTTAGCTTCGGCAAGCATGTGCAAATAAGCATTTTGCTTATCAGTCACTTTATGTTGGCAAAAAACCTCAAATTCAAATCCTTCAGCAAAGAAATTTGCGACAACACATTCTTCATTATTAATTTTATATTGAGACTGTTTAAATCTTTCACAATTACCAAAATGTTTCTTGATCTGAGTAGCGAATACTTTTAAGTCAGAACTAGAACAAATAATATCGAGATCGCTTTCTGGAAGATCAATATCAATTGGAATGGTTCCCGTAAGAATGGGTGAATAGCTATTAAGAAGCTCCAAAATATTTAAAGAAGAAATCGCCTTATAGGCTTCCCTTTGTCTGAGTGTTCCCTCTTTTAAATATCCAGGATTTTTAAAGTCTGGAAGATTCATCTTAAAACTCAAAATCCGGAATGAAGTGTTGTAGGAACATTCGCGAAGTCAGGCTCAAGTTCTTTCCTTTTGGTCTCGCTAACCACAAATGGAATTCATGAATATGCTCTACCGGTATTTCAAAAAGCTCACCGCTTTCGATTTCATTTTTCACCATAAAGTTAGTCAGGTAAGCAACACCTTCCCCGGCCATGCATATGCGTTTTTGTGACTCCTGGCTGTTGACTTCAAAACCAATCGGAGGAAGTTCACCAAATAATTCAATCAGTACTTGTGAAGACCTGCGCCCTAAAGTCGCGCCGATTGAACTGATGTAACCATATTTACTGATAAGTTTTTTGAGAGTCTTTTCATTACTTGATGATTTAGACTCCTTCCAAAGATCTGGATGACATACCAACGACATTCTTTCCGGGTATAAACGACGGAATTCAATTTGCGGAGTATTGATCTTAGCAAACATCAAAGCAAACTCGCAGTCAGTGGTCAGAAGAAGATGCACGATCTCATCAGGAGTTCCCGCTCGTACAGAAGGAATGACCTTCGGATGCTCTCTTCTAAATTCATGCAAAGGTCCAGGTAGAAGATCATTAACAATGTGATCAGAAGCTGCAAATCTCAACAGGCCTTCACAGTTTTCCTGAACGCCACGGCATAGGTTTTCAATTTCTTTTTCTGTATGAAAGAGCTTCTCACACAGTTTAAAAACATCAATTCCCTTAGGAGTAAGGGTGACGCCACTTTTTGAGCGGTCAAAAAGAACGACGTTTTCTGTTTCTTCTAAAAGACTTACTGAACGGCTTAAGGCCGATTGACTGATATTAAGTTTTTTTGCCGCCTCTGAAAATTTTCCAGTCTTGGCCACTTCATAAAAGACTCTTAGGTAATTTAATTCCATAGTTTCCGCCACTTAATCAATCATTCTAGTTTTTAGAAGAATATATACAAATCATTCTAATTTTCAAAATCAGTAAAGTAAAAGAAATTCGCGGCGCAAGCAAAACAAGGGGAAAACAATGAAACAATTACTTACTCTACTAGTCTTCGGAACTCTTTCAACAGCGGCTTTTGCTCATCCAGGAAGTCACAGACTTTCTTGTCACTCGGCCCTAAACTCTGGTGCCAAACAAGACGTGAGCGTTTTTCTAACTAGATCAAATGGAAAAGGCTGGGCAGCTCCCACAATTAAAATCTCTCTGAACAACAAAGAAGTTGTTTTAAACACACCAGACGATATGGACAATTACGGTTCAACATTTCACAATTCACCTTTAAAAGTAGTAACAGTGACGGCTGAAGTTCCAGAATCAGGATACTTTTCAGTGATTGCAATGCCGGAAACAGTGAAGGCCTTCGACATTGATGGAAATCCTGTGAAGTGGAATTTTGAAGCTGAAAAAGACGAATGCAATGACACTAACGGAAGTGCGACTTTCAAGGCGATCATCAACGGTTATATTTACCAAGATGGCGCTGACGATAAAATTGAAACTCAAATTTTGGATTGTGAACTTACTTACAATTCAGGAATGGCCTGTTAAGAGGAAAAGATGGCACGACTACTATTACCCGTGATCCTATTTTCGTCTTTGGTTTCAAACCGCGCTTTTGCTAAACAAATGACATCCCAAACGACTCCGAATAAGACTCGTTTTGTTTTTATGTTTGCCGGGCCATCAAGATGATGGCCCTTTTTATTTCTTTTTAGGTTCTAAAGGAAGAGTGACGAAAAAAGTTGTTCCATCTTCTGCGGAACTTTCGACGCGAACTGAACCTGTATGAGCTTCTGCTAATCCTTTCACCAACGCAAGCCCTATTCCCCATCCAGTCTGCCCACTTTTTAAAGCGGCACTCGAACGCCCAAAGTGAGTAAAGAGCAAGGCCTGATCTTCTTTAGAGATTGGTTTACCTTCATTGTGGATGGCAATCTCAGCAAATCCATTTTCACATTTTAAAGTAATGATGACATCACTATCGTATGAGCCATATTTAATTGCATTGCTTGCCAGGTTTTCAATCATGCGGTGGATGGCTAGGTTATCCCAATGACCGATAATCATATCTTGTGAGCATTTAACTTGAAAACGTTTACCATGAAGCTTTTCCAGGTCGTTGACAACGTAAGAGACAATCAACTCGAGGTGGCACTCTTGAAGAGTGACATTAATCCCAGCTCCAACCTTTAAACGATTGGCATCCAGCAAGTCGCGAATCATACGGTCTGCACGGTCTACACTGACAGCAATCCTATCCGCTGTTTCCACAATGACATCTGGCTTGTCTTTATTGAGCTTAATAATCTGTGAGCCGACTTTGGCAATCGCCATTGGCGTGCGAAGATCGTGAGTCAAGGCAGAAACAAATCTTTCACGCAAATCTCTTTCTTCCTGTAGCTCTCTTAGACTATCCTCTAGTTTTTTTCTATTTAAGACTCGGGCCGTAACTTCTCTAGGTGTCGCAAGAATTCTATAAGGCTCCCCTTCTCCATAACTGATACGAGAAAAAGTTGTATCAAAATAACGCTCTTCCACTGCTCCACTTGCCTTATTTAAAATATAGGCGAGACCTTCTTGAGAGAAAAAAGCTTCTCCTGTTTCGTAAACTTTTTTTAAAATTTTTGGAAAAAGAGAGTCTTGTAACTCAGGCACAGCGACTAACAGTGGTTTGGTTAAAAGATCACGGCCAGGGTAAATAGATTGATACTGTTCATTGAACATTTCATAAATCAGCTCTGGTCCTTTGAAAAGCACCATTGGTGTGTCACACCCATAAAACAATGCTTCGAACTTTTTTTGTTCGGCGATGATTTTTGGGTCAATTGAATAAGGAGAAGATTCGGGCATAAGCATCCTAATATTTTTAAAGCATAATTTACTTACTGGCTTCTGTAAAATTTAGCTTGATGCCCGAATCATTAAATGAGGTTTCTATTATTTAGAAAAATAGCAAAGAACTTTGATCTCAATAATCCCATTGGAATTAAATTTCATATGATCTTTGATATCGTTAGCGCTGTCATAGTGCTCAAAGCTTCCCCATTCCAGATGATCATTGTTAAGCTCGTCCATTGACGAAACTCGTTCGTAAGACACCTTATCTTTGTTATATGAAAGAGATAACTGGCGCTCATCTACATCAACAGCAAACTTAGTTCCTTGAGGAATGTTGATCGAACAATTATAGTTCGAGCCATCCATGGACTTAGACGTTGTTTTTACAATTGGTGATAGAAAAGTCAAAACACCGTTGTCGATCTTGTAACGTCCGCTTCCTGAAGCCTCTAAAGAAAAACGTTGCGCCGCTGGCCTTGAATCACTATTGCCTCGAAGTTGATCACAACTAACCTGGACGTCATTAAAATAACAGCTTTCTTTCTTCGCTACTGAATCTGAGTCACAGCTCACTAGAGTTAATAATACAAGTGCACTTAAAAAAATTGATTTCATGGTTCCCCCCTTTTTGTTCTGCTTGCTCTAAAGCAAGGCCAATGCCAAAAGGGGGATATTTGATTTAAACAAGTTAGCGAAATAGGAATGGCCTGACCGTATCATATTTAATACAAGCGTATTAAATTAACGAATCATTTTTCCAATTCTCGTAGGAGTAAAGCTAAAAGCATCATCTAGTAATGGAAGAGTTAAAGACATCCAAACGACAAAGGCCTTTCCTTTAATATTCTGCTCTGGAACAAAACCCCAGAATCGTGAGTCAGCAGAAAAATCGCGGTTATCTCCCATTACAAAATAATTCCCTGCCGGAACTTTAAACTTAGGGAAAGTGTCGACCTGGGTAAGTTTATGCGTTGTCTGAATATTAAATTCACGTTCACTATCTTTAATCTTAAAGAACTGAACTTTCTCGCCATCAAAACTTCCTGCGAAATCTTTCGTTACATCTGAGTTGTCTGGAATCATCGCCATCGGCTTGCCATTAACCAGGACTTCTTTATTAACAATTTCAATCTCATCACCAGGAAGACCAATAACTCGTTTAATAAAGTTCTTTGAAGTGTCCACCGGATATTTGAAAACAATGACATCATCTCTCTTTGGTGGTTCAAATTTTGTCAGGTACACGGGATCTGAAAAAGTTTCCGAATAAGGGAGTTTAAATCCGTAGGCAAATTTATTAACAACAATAAAGTCGCCGATATTAAGCGTAGGAATCATAGACCCAGAAGGAATTCTAAAAGGCTCAAAAAAAGTTGAGCGGAAGGCAAAGACGGCCGCAATGATCAGGATGTAAGACCTGATCTCCTTAGCATTTATTTTTTTGCTTAGTTCTTTCATAGAGTCTCCAATATAATGACTCTAATAGTATTACGCCCGTCCATAACAAAGATCAATTGTTTATTAGCAGACTATTCGCCTGCGCAGTTTAAATCCATAAAAGTTTTAATTTTTTCGGACTGCAGAAAATAAATAGTCCCTTGTGCATCAACGATAAAGTCTCCTTTAAAGTATCCAAGCTCTGCTGCTCCATTCTTTATAACAATAGAAGCAGTTGCCTTTGCCTGACGAACGTCTTCCTCCAGCTGGTCAACTGAAGTAATGTCTGTGGAAAAATATAGGCCGTCACGACCACCAACTTCTTCACCTTGATAAGCAAAGTAAACTGAATCTGTATAAATATAACAAGCTGTGTTTGAGTTCTGTCTTACAAGTTTAAAGTCCAAAGCATGGGCCTCGGAAAGGCCAAGAACAAGCACAAACGATAGAATTTTAGCAATCATAAATCCCCCCTTTAGTTAATGGGAGGCTTATAGCACCCCTTTTTGTATTATAAAAATTAATTATTCTTTCAAAAATAAGTAGTTTTTCTTATTATATAATCCTATGAGTGATCCAAATATCTACCATTTGCGCTATTTCCTCGATGCTGCCAATCTCGGAAGTGTCGCCGCCGCCGCTAAAAAAAATCATGTTAGCCAGTCCGCTGTCAGCCAGGCCATTCGAAAATTAGAAGAGTCAATGGATTGCTCGCTGATGGGACATAGTAAAAATCAATTTAAACTAACAAGTGAAGGGCTTGTCGCCCTGGAATCAATTAAAGAAATTCTTGATTCTGTTACCAACATGAAGGCCAAGCTTGCAGGGGCCAAAGATGAGGCCCATGGACCTCTCACTTTTGCCACGCTCAGAAGTTTAGCTCTCGTGCTGCTTCCTGATGTGATGAGCACTCTACAAAAAAACTATCCTAAAATTCAGCCGGTTCTTAAAATCGGGCACACTAAAAATATTCTTGAGCAAGTTATCGCTGGAGAAATTGAAGTTGGCCTGGTTGTCGATAACCGTGCGATTAGCGGCGTTCACAAACACGTACTACACGAAGGAACTTTCCGCTGCGTTGTCGGCTCTGCTTTTGCTGATAATGTTAAGAATATGGGTTTTTTAGTCACTGAAGAAAAACCAGGCGTAAATGAACTAAAAAAGACTTATAAAGAACGCTACAAAAAATCCCAAGCGAAAATTGCGATGGTTGTTGAAAGCTGGGAAGTTATCGCTCGTTTTGCCAGCGCAGGATTGGGAATTGGGATGATTCCTGATTTCGTGGCCGCCTCTGTTCCTGATTTAAAACTTGTTGAGGTCCATCATGACCTGGCCCAGAAAATCAGGTACAAAATTGTTTTAATTACGAAGAAATCGCTTTCTCCTAATGCGAAAGTGCTGGCACATGAATTAAACAGAGAAACCGAAAAACTTTTCCATAAATAGAGATTGATAAGAATGCACCCTTTTCCTATTGATACATTAAAAGATGATATTTTAAAGTCGCTTGATGAAGTGGACTTCTTAGTCATCAAATCAACTCCCGGATCTGGAAAAACCACGCGTGTCCCACTCTTTTTGAGTGAAAAATATAAAAAGAAAATTTACATCCTTGAACCAAGAAAACTGGCAGCAAAACTCGCTTCCCAATTTGTGGCCAAAAATAAAGGTGAGCTACCAGGAAAAAGTGTCGGCCATATTTTTAAATATGAAAAGATGGCCACAGATGAGACTCAAGTCATCTTTCTGACGGAAGGAACATTCCTAAGAATTCTGGCCAGCGATCCGACTCTCGAGGACTGTGATGTTGTCATCCTGGATGAATTCCATGAAAGGCACTACTACACGGATATCGCTTTTAGTTTTCTTCATAAAATCAAAGAGAAAAATAAAAATTTAAAAGTCATCATCATGTCGGCGACAATCAACCTCGCTGAACTCGACAGTGCGCTTATAGGCAGGGTCAAAACGCTGGAGCTTAATGAGACCAAACATAAACTCCAGATTGACCATTTACCCAACAATACGCTTGTACTGAAAGACCCATTGGAGAGAAAAGTTTATAATGCCCTTTCAGATGTTATTAAACGCCCTGGCCACGTCTTAATCTTTCTTCCAGGAATGTATGAGATTAGAAAGTGCGAAGAGATCGTAAGAAACAATTTTGACTGCGAAGTAGTCATCCTTCACTCTGAAGTCGCCGGGATCAATATCGATGAGAGCTTCTACGATCTTTCTCATAAGCGCGTGATCCTCTCGACAAATATTGCTGAGAGCTCTGTGACTATTCCTGGAGTTCGCTCAGTTATTGACTCTGGACTTCATAAAATTAGCCGAATCAATCCGATTACCCGGCTTCCGATGGTTGAATTAAGAAAGATCAGCCAGTCTTCTGCTGTTCAAAGGGCCAATCGTGCAGGAAGAGAAGCTGATGGCTACGCTTTAAGACTTTATGCTGAACAAGATTTTCAAGGAAGAGATCTTTTTGATATTCCAGAGATCAACCGCTCGGACTTGAGTGAACTTATCATTACATCGGCCGATTTATTTAAGGCCTCTCTCAATGACTTTACCTTTGTGGCGCCTTTAAAAGAAAGCGAAGTTAAAAAATCTGAAGACTTCCTGACTCAAATCGGTTTTTTAGAAAATAAACTTCCTACTTCTCTGGCCCATAAACTTTCACGTCTTCCCTTTCATCCGCGCGTTTCAAAAATACTGCATGAAGCTTCGCTTTGCGGGTCAGAAACATACAATCAGGTTGTTCAATTCCTGGCCGACCTGCTTGAGCCAAAAAATACAAATCGTTTCAAATCCCTGGCAAAAAATTACTTTAAGCCTCAAGATAATGGCACTCATGCTGACCTGGAGAAGATGATTCTCTTTGGTTATGTTGATCAAATCTCTAAATTGCGCGAAGGCTATAAACTGATCCACTCTAGTGGTGAGGTTTATGCTATTTCTTCCAGCATCTCTAACAACGTTGATCCATCCCATGACCTTTGGATCATTCTCGACCTTGATAATAGAAATGAAGTCACAAGGCTTCTGCCAATAGAAGAAGAATGGCTATATGACTTGCCACTTTTTCCTATCGAAGAATCCGAGCGTATTGACTTTAATCCTGAAACATTAAAACTGAGCGTAGAAAGAGTGACCCATATCGGAGCTATTGTCCTTTCAAAAGAAAAAGTGACGAACTCTGAACTCTCTGATGAATCTATCCTTTTTGTGATGAAAAAACTCTCTCCTCTTTTTAAGGAAAAGCTAAAAGATGATACTTTCACACGTCTCGAGATTTTAGAAAAGTACACCGTTAAAAAAATAAACGACTTTGATTTTGAATCATGGTTTAAGAATCAAGTGCCTTATCTTTTAAGTGATTCAAGTTATACTCTAGACACTGTTTTAGGCTTCTACGTAAATGACCTGTTTCAATTTCTTAATGAAGAAGGCATCTATGACCTGGAAGAAGACTTGCCTCTTTTCCTAAAGCTTCACGACAAGAGGAAAGTCCCCATTCATTACGATGCGACTAATGGTATCCATTGCGAGTCTTACATTCAGGACTTCTATGGGTTAAAAAGTGCACCTTCCATTCTCAAAGGAAAAGAAAAAATTAAGGTTCATCTCTTAGGTCCACACAAAAGGGCCCTACAAGTCACAACAGACTTGGGAAGTTTCTGGGATAAGGCCTACAAAGAACTTTATGCTGAACTAAAAAGAGATTACCCAAGGCACTACTGGCCGCTTTCACCAAAAGAGGCACTCCCAATTCTTTTAATGAAAAATGTAAAATAGGATAACTTATGGCAAACCTGGACGTTAATCGCTTAAGACAAGAAACACCCGCAACTGCAGAGCTCATTCATTTTAACAATGCTGGTGCTTCTCTTTCGCCCACTCCCGTTCTCGAAGCAGTCATCGGCTACTTAAACGATGAGGCCACTCTTGGTGGTTATGAAACGGAAGCAAAGTACGGCCCTCAATTTAAAAATATCTATTCTTCTGTCGCTCGCCTGATTAACGCTAAAGAAAATGAAGTGGCCTTGGTTGAAAGCGCCACCCGCGCCTGGGACCGTGCACTCTCTTCTATCCCTTTTCAAAAAGGCGATGTTATCCTGACTTCTTACAGCGAATACGTCAGTAACTACATTGCGCTTCTTCAGTTGCAAAAGCATCTCAGTGTTCAAGTGGAAATGATCTCGGAAGACCCTCATAAAGAGTTTTCGCTAGAAGACTTAAAAAAGAAGATGAACAGCAAAGTTAAACTCATTGCTCTCACTCATGTTCCTTCGACAAATGGACTTATCAATCAACTTGAAGGTGTGAGTGAAATTGCCAGGAACCAAAAGAGTTTTTTCCTGTTAGACGCTTGTCAGTCTGTCGGGCAAATTCACATTGATGTAGAAAAGATTGGTTGTGATTTTTTAGCTGCAACTGGAAGAAAATTTATGCGTGCTCCTCGCGGGACGGGATTTCTTTATGCCCGCACGGAAACATTAAAAGAATTAGAACCCATGTTCCTCGACTTCACTTCTGCCGATTTAAAAAGTAAACAGTACCATGTCAAAGATGGGGCCAAGCGCTTTGAGAATTATGAAACAAGCTTTGCTGCCCGTTTAGGTTTTGGTGTGGCCGTTGACTACGCTTTAAGTATAGGGACAAAAGTTATCGAAGAGCGCGTGCAATCTCTTGCCAGCACTTTAAGAAAAGAGCTTTCAACTCTCCCGAACATCAGAGTTCACGACACTGGAAAACACCAATCAGGGATTGTCACTTTTTCTCTGCTGAATCAAGACTCATATTTCATTGCTCAGAAACTGAGAGAGAAAAAGATTAATGTCTCTGTTTCAAGTCCGTCATACGCCCTTGATCTTGAGGCCAAAGGACTCTCAGCGGTAGTGAGGGCCTCGATTCATTATTATAATACGAGTGATGAGATTCAGGCGCTTAAAGAAGCACTAAAAGTAATCGTTTAGGTGATGAGGCTTTGCCCCTTCTTTTTCATAGGCCTCAACTTCAAAGCTGATGGCCATGTAGGCCTTATGGTGATTCATACCTTTTAAGCGGCAGGCACAATACTCTTTTAAGTAAAGGAAGTAAAAGCGCCAAACACCCACTCGTCTCATTTGATCGACATGAATCATTTCATGATGAATGAGAACATCATCAGGATTCTTTGAAGCAAAAAAGACAAAAGGGTAAAGAACAATACCATCCACTCTAAGCAACTTAGCAATCAATGAATTTCTAAACAGTCTGGGTTTCAGCACTTATCCTTCTCTGATCGAATAATAATCTTGGGGAACCTTGATTCCACGACGAGCGATCTTTTCTGTCATAATTGTTTCTTTTAAAAAGAAGATTGAAAACAAAAAAGCTGCGCTGTTACCTAATAAAAGTGGCGCGATTCCAAAATGGGCCCCCGTCACCTCTAAAGCAAAAACAGTCGAAGTTAAAACCGCTCTTGTAGCACCGGAAAACATTGAAGACATACAAACTAACGCCGTTACTTGAGTCGCAATCCCGATGTCGGGGAAAAAATGCATCCCTATAAAACTCAATACAACCCCGAGAGTACTTCCAAAAGTTAACAGCGGCGCCAGCGTTCCTCCCGAAGTTCCGCTTCCTAAAGAAATGGCCCATGAAAGAAATTTAAGGACAAATAATGTCAGCGCTGGAACCAGAAGGATATTTCCCTGGAGTGAGTTAATAATATTGCTGTATCCAACCCCTAAGGTTCTCGGGTCATAGTATCCAATGACTCCGACGGCCACTCCCCCAATCATCGGCCACCACATCCAGTGAATGGGAAGATGTTCAAACTTGTCTTCGACGTAAAAAACAATTTTAGAAACAACACATGAAACAGCTCCCGTGATTGCTCCGGCGACAAAGTAGAAAAGAGAGTTCCATCCGTTAACGACTTCATGAATTTCCCCTATGGGAAACTCAGGTGCTGTATGCCCAAGAGCAAGTCGTAAAGAGTATGAAGTCGACACTCCGATAATAACGGGAATAAAAGACTTGGCACTAAACTCGAATAACAAAAGCTCTATGCAAATAAAAATAGCGGCTAAAGGTGTTCCAAAAATCGCAGTCATCCCAGCAGCAGCACCAGTAGCTAAAAGAATTTTTCTTTCATACTCCTGGAAATAAAGATGTCTTCCTATCCATGAACCAATCGAACTTCCCGTCGCAATGATGGGCCCTTCTGCACCAAAAGGTCCACCTGAACCAATAGAAATCGCCGCAGACAATGGTTTTAAAATGGTCATTCTCCTTGGGATTTTACTTTCTTTAGTTAAAATATTTTCCATAACCTCAGGAATGCCGTGACCACGTATCGCCTGACTTCCATAACGGGCCATGAGACCAACAATCAATCCACCAATGATCGGCACAAGAATATAGATTGGACTAAATTCATGATTTACCAGCTCAACTGGTTTGAAAGAAATTTCATGAAACCAAAACAAGTGAGTAAAAAAAGCAATTGACCAAAGTAAAACTTTAGCAATAAGGTTAGAGAGTGCTCCTATAAGAGATGCAAATAAACAAAGAATAAGCATTCTTCTGCGTTTCAATTCCATTCATTAGTCCTTTTAAAAAATGTTCTTTAAAAGGAAGCTAATGTGCCACCAGACTTTCTGCAATGGGCATCGTATCGAAACGCTGCATCAATGAGCTTCTTTAAACACCTCTCCTTTAGAAGTTGAATGATATTCATTCATATGGAAGTTTGCTTTCTTTTCATAATAAGAAAGAAGGATCTCTCTTCCATCACTTGCTAAAGGTGAACTCCAGTCTCTAAACCATTCTGCGATCATTGCCGAAGTTGTATTGGGAATTGCCCCTGCTGCAATCAAACGCGAGATCGCTGTTTCATGTTCAACGACAGATTGCCCTGCAACTGCATCAGCAACAAAACATACTTCAAAACCATCAGCGAGAGCGTCCACCACTGGATAAGTTAAACAGATCTCAGTATAGAGAGCACAAAATACTAAACGCTTTTTACCAGTGGCCTTCACTGCCTCTACAAAGGCCTGGTCTTCCCAAGCGTCCATTGATGTGCGGTCAATTTCAACTACACCATTAAGAATATCTTTGAGTGATTGAGTTGTGGGTTTATTCACTCCCATCCTCACTGCAACAGTGCTGAGAATAACAGGGATATTGAAGGCCACTGCTGCTTTAGCAATCGTACACACGTTAAGTTCAATTTCTTTAGGATAAGCAGAACCCAGCCCACTGAACATTTCTGGTTGATAATCAATTAAGATAAGAGCACAATCATCTGCGTCCCAAACACCTTTTGGATTCTTCATCATACTTCACCTCCTTGTTAATCGACTAAAACAGGAATTGTCGACTCACTCAAACATTAGGAGCATGAATCCTCATATACAATTTAAGAAATAATTAAAGATAATAAGAAAATTAATCAGTTATTGATAACCTCACATTCTTGTCATGGACACTTGAGAGGTCTAGAATGACCTTATTATGTACTCCATACTACTATTTTTTATTTCCATCTTCGCAGGCCTTCTAGGATCACTCTTAGGACTTGGTGGTGGTATTATTGTCGTTCCAGTTTTAACACTTTTTCTCGGTATTGATATCCGCTACGCCATCGCCGCGAGTTTGATTTCAATTGTAGCCACATCTTCGGGAGCTGCAGCGAGTTTTCTAAAAGATCATTTAACCAATCTGCGCTTAGCTGTGTTGCTTGAAGTTGGAACAGTGTGCGGTGCGATTGTTGGATTCCTTCTGGCAAAATCGGTAAACTCATCTTTTCTTTTTATTCTCTTCGGAGGATTTCTTTTTTTCTCGGCCGTCATGATGTTGAGAAAAAAAGAAGATCACCGTGCCGAGATTGATCACCCTTGGTCACAAAGATTAAAACTGGCCGGGCAATACACTGAAAAAAATGGCGAGCTTATTCTCTATAAGGTTGCTCAAGTTCCAGTGGGTCTCGGGGCCATGTTTATTGCAGGTATCCTCTCTGCCCTTTTAGGTATCGGAAGCGGTATTTTTAAAGTGATGGCGATGGATGGAGCGATGAAACTACCAATGAAAGTTTCTTCAGCAACTTCAAACTTTATGATCGGTGTAACTGCAACGGCCAGTGCTGGGGCTTACTTTCTTCGCGGAGACATCCGTCCAGAGATCGCTTGTCCGGTATCAGTAGGAATTATTGTCGGTTCTTATTTTGGAGCACGCTTGATGCCTAAAATGCCTGCGGCCATTATCAGAAAAATCTTTGTTGTTGTTCTGACTATTGTTGCAGTTCAAATGTTAATGAAAGGAATGAAATAATGGAACAGATGGATCAATTGGAATCACTGGAACTTAGAATTTCAAAATTCCTGAGGCTAGGGGTGATCGTTGCTGGGTTATTCATGCTTATTGGCTGGATCTCACAATCAATCAACCAGCCCGACTCTCTTTTGGCCCTTAAAACCTATCACTCGTCTACACTTTCAGAGACACTCTCAAATGCATGGACAACAAATTCATGGGGAGTACTTATCTCTTACTTTGGACTGGCCATCTTAATATCGCTTCCTATCACGCGTGTTTTTCTCACAGCAGTTCTTTTCTTAAAACAAAAAGAGTATCTGCTAGCTGGAATTGCCGCTTTCGTTCTAGTAGCATTGATAGTCAGTTTTTCTTTGGGAATTGAGCTGTAATCACTCTCCGGCATTTCTACCAGAGAGTGATCGATGGAATAGTTAAGACGCTTTTTTTACTTTTTTAAATTCATTAGAAAGATTATTCACTAACTGCTCGGTTGCCAGAGTGACTAATAGATTAAATAGCATATCTACCTTCACATTGAGGACTTCAGAGAGTTCATGGAGTCTTTTAACTGGCGGACTTGAAACACCTCTTTCCCAATCAGAAATAAACTGTGGGCTTGTATATCCAAGTTCTGCTGCCAGCTCAGACTGAGAGTATCCTCTGGCCAGACGAGTTTTCTTAATGTAAGAGCCTAGTGTTTCTCTTACGACCTTTTTGTTCTTTTTTGTGGTTTTCTTTTTAGTTGTCATAATGATTCATCGTACCGCAAATATGAAGTATGTCAAACTACATGTACACATGCTACACATTTTGATGTAAAGGAAATTTCATTATAAATGAAGACCCTTTTCCAATAACACTTTCTATAAATATTTTTCCATTGTGTGCTTCTACTATTTGTTTAGAAATATAAAGTCCTAAACCTAAACCAGATACTCCAGGATCATCACTCGCTCTTTCGAAACGCTCGAAGATCTGTTCCTGCTTCTCTAATGGGACACCCAAGCCTTCGTCTTGTACAACGACAACAGCGTTACTATTTTCTTTAAATACTTTTACTCTAACGGGTTTTCTCTCTCCGTACTTCATGGCATTGGTCAGGAGATTAGTCACAACTTGAGACATTCTGATTGGATCCATTTCTCCAACGGTCATTTCCGAACGCTCTAAAACTAACTCACTACCGCTGCGAATGGCCTGAGTCGCAAGCTGAGCGATGCAATCGTTAACTAACACTGCCAAATCGGCCTGTTCTTTTTTTATTTCCAATTTACCAACTCTGATCTGTGCAAGATCCATTAGTACACCTTGAAGTGTGGCAAGCTTTTTCACCAGAGTCATTGAACGAGCTGTGAGTTTTTTCACCTGCTCCTTATCCATCGGTCCTTCTTCTTCGCTGACCGATTTTTCCAGTAAATAAATCTGCAGGTTAAGTGCAGTCAGTGGAGTGCGCAGCTCATGAGAGGCAATAGAAAGAAAATCATCGCGCATTTTAACTGCAGTCCTTGCTTCTTTATAGAGCTCACTGTTTTGAGTCGCAATTGCTTCCAAGGCAGCAGTTCTCTCTTGCACTTTTAACTCAAGGTCCTTGTGCGAAAGCCTCAAGTCTGAATATGATTTCTGCAAGAGATCGCCCATGCGGTTTACAGATTGATTCAACTGTCCCAACTCATCACTTGAATCAACAACCAGGCGGCGTTCAAAATTCCCTCGTCCAAACTCTGTCGTGATGTCATTGAGATTTGATAAACCTTTAGAGATCGCTTTGCTGGTAAAGAAAGTCAGAGTTAGACCAATACTTTCCACAGTGATTACCAAAATCACCAGGATCATAAAAATAAGTCTCTCCATCCAGCGTGAGCCTTCACCCAATGTTGATGAAAATATTTCTTCAATTTTTGTAAGTTCATTATTGATGTGAACAACTTCATCAAGACACTTCTGCATCCTCAGTTGATTAGTGCCACCTTCCAGCACCAACCCATAATACTCATCAACAGTGTTTCTCAATTTTACTAAAAGAGCATCGCCTTCTTTCCAGGCCGAGACAGCTTTAGCAATGTAGCTGACTCGATTGAAACGCTTAAGCATATTGACGACAGAGGGTACATCATCAGGATGGATTCGCCCTTGAACAAATCCCGCCAGAACCTTTTCCATATTCGGGTTTGGTTTCTCCAGCTCCAGTCTCGCAGCACGATCACCATCTGGAATTTTTAAAGCTTCATGAAAAGCTCGGTAGTCTGCTTCATCTTTTGTCAAAGCAAAGCGCTGAAAGCGATAAACAGCATTTTTTTGCGCCTTAGACCAGCTGGCCTCACCACCAACAAAAGCACGAACGGCCGAAAGGTTCCCCATTGCAAAATGCAAAGTAAAAAGTTCGATAATAACCAGCGTGGCCATAATACCCACGACAAAATATAATTTCACTGAAATGGAAATGTTCTTCCAGATGTTAAAAAGATTCTCTAGTGGATGACTCTTGCCCAAAAAACTTTCCCAAAATATTCTGATTATTATAAGGAAAAAGCTTAGCACAAACTGTCGAAACGGAGTTAGCAATTAAAGCATTTTTTTTGATTTGCCTCGAGTCATTTCCTTGTCATTAAATCTTTAGAAAGTTACCCTCGCTACTGGATAATCAGTGTGAGACGTAATGAAAAAGCTGCTTATAAATAAAGTTTTTAAAGATGCTCTACTGGCCATCACCTTGCCTTTGATCGCCCTCTTTTTGCAATACTCACTTGAATCCATTAACAACAGCCGCGAATGGCTCTTTTTTTACCCGGCCATCTTTGTGACGGCCTGGCACCGAGGCTCACTTCCTGGTTATATCGCCACAATTTTTTGTGGACTCCTGGCCGTCTACTTTCTTATCCCTCCGGCCTTTAGTTTTAAACTTGTTTCTTTCGCGTCGATATTAGAAATTTTAATTTTTTCTTTCATGGGTATCAGCACCAGCTTTCTTATGGGAAAAATTCACGCCCGTTACTCCAGCATGTCCGCTCACTCAGAAGAGCTTGAGCGCTCAACTGAATACTTAAGCTCACTCTTAGAAAACATTCCACTAATGGTTTTTGTAAAAGACGCTAAAGACCTGCGCTTTATCCGTTTCAATAAAGCAGGTGAAGAACTTCTTGGTTTTTCGCGCTCAGAACTCATTGGTAAAAGTGATTTTGATTTTTTTCCTAAAGAGCAGGCCGAATTTTTTATTTCCAAAGACCGCGATGTCCTGGCCGCTAAAAGGGTTGTCGATATCAAAGAAGAAATGATTCAAACCAAAAATCAAGGCACCAGAATTCTGCATACAAAGAAAATTCCTCTCTATGGCCCAAATGGTGAAGCTCAGTATCTTCTGGGAGTATCTGAAGACATCACAGAAAAGAAAAAGCAAGAAGAAGAAATCTTGAGAATGATCAAAGAAGAGGCCGTTTTAAAAGAGCGTGAACTCTCAACGGCCAGAGAGATTTTTCTGGCAAAAGTCAGTACACTTCTTTCTGCTTCACTCGACTATCACGAGACGCTTAGACTCCTCGCTGATCTTTCAGTAACGGCCTTGGGTGATTGGTGCACAATCTCGATTATTAATGAAAAAGGTGAATTTGAAAGGGCAACTGGTGCCCACATTGATAAAAATAAAAAAGAACTTCTTGAAGAGTATTTAGAAAAATACCCGCCTGATAAGCGCGTGGTCTCTGTGACCACTGAAACCTCTTACTACAATCCTCAAATCCTCGATTCTCAATTAAGAGGTATGATTAAGGATGAAAGACAGTATGAACTGCTAAAAGAGTTAGGTTCAAACTCAAGCATGGTTGTTCCTATTAAGGCCCGTGGAAAAGTCAGAGGGTCACTGGCCTTTATCGCTGGAAAAAATAAACCAAATTTCTCGGCCCAGGATCTCGCCCTGGCCGAAGACCTGGGAAGACGCGCGGGAATTGCCATCGAAAATGCACTTCTTTATAGCTCTTCACAAGATGCCATTCGCGCCCGCGATGAATTTGTATCAATTGCTTCTCATGAACTAAAAACACCAATCACATCACTCAAAATGCAGTTGCAGATGATGCTTAGAGGAGTTAATCCAGAAAGAGGTTTAACACCACCACCGGAAAAACTCATGAAGGCATTGGTGAATTCAAGCAATCAGGTTGACCGACTCACTCTGCTCATAGAAGACTTGTTGGATGTCACCAGAATTGCCAGGGGTAAACTGACATACCACTTTGAAGAAGTGAACCTGTCAAAACTAGTGCGTGAAGTGCTTGAGCGCTTTAGCGAAGAAATTCAATTCTCCAAGTGCGAGCTGACTTTCGATTTAGAAGACTCAGTGATGGTTTACTGCGACCGCTACCGCATCGAACAGGTGACAGTGAATCTTCTTTCCAATGCCATAAAATATGGAGCCAATCAGCCTATTCATGCTGTCGTTAAACACGAAGCAGGTAAAGCAATTCTTATGATTCAAGATAAAGGAATGGGTATCCCTAAAGATATGCAGACAAAGATTTTTGAAAGATTTGAGAGAGCGATCTCAAGCACGAATATTAGTGGGTTGGGTCTGGGGCTTTATATTTCCAAGCAAATCATCGATGCTCACCAGGGAACAATCGAGGTTGAAAGTGAACTCAATAAAGGATCGATCTTTAAAGTCTCACTTCCAACCGGATTGTAATCATTATTCCTGAGTGCAGACAATACGCTTACTAAGCGGCTTGCCAAGGTACTTACCATCTAGGTTTGAATAAAGTGTGCCACCTTCTCTGTAAATTTTGGCCACAAATTGCCCGACTTTTGCTCCCATAAAATAAACATCAGCATCTGAAACGACAGCATCAGTTTCACATCTTGATTTAGAGTCGATTCTTACTTTGATTCCTACACGTGGAAGTTTTTCTTTTCTCGATTCCAGCTTTCCGTCTGTGCGGATAGCATCAGTTCTATTTTCATCCGTATCATCATCAATGTAGTGAATCTGATAAAAGTTCACATCATCTTTCATATATTGTTCAACAATATACTCACCACGAATGTCTCTAATTTCTGATTTACATTTAGGGTAGCGGCCTTCGAGATTTGGGCACGTTGTGCCAGCAAAAAGATTCGATGAGATAAGTGCCATCACTAGCGTTAGCATTGCTTTCATAGATCATCCTTTGATTTATGTTTTACATTCCGTAAATTCTGAAACAGAAAAAACAACTTGCCTACCAAAATAATCTTGCAGCCCTTTTGACTATGAGTGTTTTCCTTTTTACACTATAGGCTATGGGATCAAAAATCGTCACTGTTCAAAATATTGATGAAGTCTTAGATAAGAATGAAATTGTCATTTTAGATTTCTGGGCAAGCTGGTGTGAGCCCTGTAAGATCTTTGGCCCAATCTTCGAAGCTGTTGCTAAAAAGAACCCCGACGTTTTTTTTGGAAAAGTGAATACTGAGACAGAAATTGAACTGGCCCAGGATTTCAATATTCGTTCAATTCCTACACTAGTCATCCTCAAAGACCGCACGATCATCCTCGATCAATCCGGCATGATTCCGGAGTACTTACTCACTAAAATTGTTGGTGAAGCCCGCGCATTAGATGTGTCTAAGCTCGAAGCTGAAACTAACGAAGAATAGCGTGAACAATTTACACGCTCAATTGACGTAGTTTACCCCTTTTGAGATTTCTCCCCCAAATACAGCAAACTATTAAAGGGGCAAACTATGCGTTTTTTATCAATTGTGGCCATGGGGCTTATCGCCTTCAACGCCGAAGCAGGTCTATACCGTGGTGAAACTAGAGTTGGTCTTTATCAAGACAGTGTTTTAGACACAGAAAAAGTCACTCACATTATCGTTGTCGGTTCTGGTGTAAAAGAAGATTCAAACCAATTCTTCCAGACAGGTGTTGCTCGCGCTCATAAGTATAAAGAGCTTTATCCGAATCAGCAGGTTGTTATCATTTCAAGTCCAGAAGTAAGAGGACGCGAAGACGCTGAAGTTTTTAACGACTTCAACATTCCTGTTATTAAATTCATCAATGACACTTTCACCCCAGAAGTTCTTTTTAGCGAGCTTAAGCAATTCTCAAAAATTGCCAGCCTTGATTTCTATGGACACTCTTCTCCATGGGCCATCAAACTTGGGAAAACAGACGCTGCTCTTACTCCAAGCGCTTATGAAAAGAAACTTAGAGCTCTTAAAGGAAATTTCTTAAAAACTGCTTACGTTACAGTTAACAGCTGCAGCAGTGGTTTCTCAATCGCTCCAGACCTGAGCAAGTATCTTGAAATCCCGGTTTCAGGATCGCTGACAAGCTCACTTTTTGAGAGAATTGAATCAGACGGAAGATGGTACAAAGAAGAAAACTACACTCCAGAAAACTATGTTTTAACAAACACATTCAGCTTCAACGAAGACCAATCATGTAAACTTGGTCTATGTTACAGAATGAAGCCTTCTCAATACTACTACTCTTCATACTGGGGACAGTTTAAAGAAGGTGGGGTGAACTTCTATAAGTTCTTCTGTAACTATGACAACAATACTGATGGACGTTGTGAAACAGCTATGGCGAAGTCACTTCTTGCCTTCCCTTCTGTAAAATCAATTACTGCTGATTCATCAATTGAAGATTTTAAGACTGTAGCATTTGATTACCTTTGCCCAACATACAAGAACAAAAACAAGTTCAATGAGTGTGTTGCAGGTATTACTGCTGCCATTGAAAGAGGCGACCTGGTTTACCAAACAATGCCAGGGCCAGAGTTAAACTGTAACTTCAAAACTTGTAATGCCACTGTAGTGTGTAAAGATAAGAAAATTTTCGGAAGTGGTCCAAAAGGTGGGACATGTAAGTTGAATGTTGATATTCAGCCAAACCCAACAAACGCTGCTCAGGAAATGGTTTCGTTCTTAAAAGGTTTCAAACTTCTAAAAGCATCAAAATAAAAAAAGGGCCCGGAAACGGGCCCTTTTTGTTTTATGGGTTCCACCAATTGTCATCTTTCTTCAAACATCTCGCCGCATCTTTAACCTGCGACTTATTAGGGTGCTTCCAACTTAGGATTTTAATCGCCCCAAGTGCTGTCGTATCCCCCAAGAAAACCTGTGCTCCAGAGCCATCCCAGTAGTCTGTACAAACCACAAAGTTTCCAAGAGTCACACAATACTCTTTTTTCACATCGAGAGCGTCTTCTACAGTGCTCTTTCTCACACCTTTAAGATCTTCAAGCGAGTAGTATTTTTTCTCGTACAGATTCGTCACGAGTCTCTTTAAATCGTACTCTTTGTGAATGATCGAACAAATATAATCATCAATCTTTTTAACCTGGATATCTCCAGCTTCGACTTCAACTTTTGAAGCTTCAGTTTTTGGAGCTTCTACAGCTGGTTTTTCTTCTTTTGGGCAATTAATTGAATCTGCCACTTCCTGGCTAAGTGTCGCTGCACTCACCTCTTCACAAGCTCCAACACTTGCTCCATTGTGGTCATACACAGCACAATCCAGTTTAAACTTTGTCCCTGAAAGCTCATAAGTTCCAAGTACGATATAAGATCCACCTGAAAGCTTAGTCACGCGAGAAATTTCCGCCTGATCAGCATCCATTCCCACTGCTCTTGTTGAAAGCGTTGTCTTAACTCCAGCGCGTGCCAGGGCCGCATTGATTTTTGAGTTCACTGCCTTGCTAGGAGCACATGTATCAGTCGCTTTGACACTCTTAAAAGTTCCAAGCACAACCTTGCCACGTTTTCCTTCCAGCATTTTCCCCAGAGGTTTTACGCTGTCATTGATATGTGTTTCCAATGTTTGAGCATACAGTGAAAAACTAGTCAGTAGAGCGAGTAATAAATATTTTTTCATACATTATTCCTGAATAAGTCCTGGGATCGCTGTTTTAATAGCGTCTAGAACGTTTAGAGACATTTGTTTTGAAGCCGAGGCCATGGCATCATCTTCACTATCCGTTGTTGAGAAACCTTGAACTGTCGCTCCCTTGTTTGTTCCAAGAGTTCTGCCTGTGGCGATATCTTTAACAATCACCCCAAATTTATAAACGATCGTGAATCCTAGAGCTGTTTTTGTTTTTCTTGGAATTCCCGCTTCTTTAAAAACAATCTCAATCCCTGATTTAGGTTTTGTTCCACCGACTTGAGCGGTAAAACCTTTTCCACCTAACATTGATTCTGCATCCAAGGCCACTTCATCATACTTAGGGAATTCATCGATAAAGAAAACGATACTGCGTTTTGCTTCATCATAAGTTTTATCCAGTTCAACTTCAGCTGTCTTAAATTTTTCCCACCAAGAAGCTCCCGGCTTATTTAAGTAAGTTTTATACATATCAGCGCGAAGAATCGCCCACTCATTGGCCTCAAGATCTTTTTTGGCCACATCGTAGCGTCTTACAACTTCTACGTAGTCTTTCTTTCTCTGAGCAGCCATAACGTCTTCTAGTTTTTTATCTAAAACTTTCATAAAACCTTCTGCATCTACCAGGGCAGCAGAGACGTCAAAAGTGTAGGCCATACAAGTTGTGTTGTTGGAATCTTTTGCCTCTTTGAAAAACTTGATCCCCATCACCTTATCAACGTTAGTTGATACGTTAATAATACCTTTATAGGCAGTCGACTTGTCTGTTTCATCAAGAGACATCGACGATTCTACGTTCGAGCGCAGCTGAGAAACAATGTCCTGGTAAGCGCGCTGCTTAGCCTCTTCTTTGCCTTTCATTTTATCTTTATCAGTGCTGATCCCGATACCGAAGATCATATTAGATGACGGTGTGTAGCCTTTCATTAACTGGTCGCGGTCGCAGTCACCTGCATAGGCGCTTCCTAGTGCCGTAGCTGTTAAAATAAGAGCAGATAGTCCAGTAACTAGTTTCATATTTCCTCTCTTTATGTGTTTCTCATGCATTCTTCTGATTGTTAGGTCCTCTAAAGCATAAGTTCGTTTAGCAAATACTTCAATACTGATGCTAGATGGCAATGCCATTATAGTTGAGTTTTACGCTTTAAACTGTACGCAGTCTGCATGTGAAAAGTATAAGTTTTGGTTTATTTTTTTCTGATTTCAGTGTTGAATATCCTAGTGATTTGAAATTTTAAAGGAGAATCCTATGAACTCAAAGGTACTAATCGTAGCAGCGATGGCACTACTTGCTTCGTGCTCTTCTGCTCAAAAAAAGTATGATGGTAAAGAGCTTGCCCTGACATCTTCAGGTGAAAGCACAAGACCATTCTGGACAATGGATGGTGGATACAAAATCGAAAAACTAAGAGACCACTATAACGATGATGAAGACAAGCCAAACAATGCTTACTTCGTCACTCAAGCCTCTGTCGGTAAAGCTGACCTTGTTCCAAACTGCTACAACATGGCAAGAACAAGAGCTTCTGCGGAAATCTCTGAGCAAGTAAGTGAAGTGGTAAAACAGGCCGGAGCAATGGCCGTAACCAACACAAATACTGAGTTCAACAAAATGATCGAAACTCAAAGCAAGAACATGATTGTTGGAGCTGAGATGATCGACAAGACTTGGTTTAAAGTGGAAGGTGAAAACGAGCAAAACCCATATAAGTGTTTTATCGTTCTTTCTGTTCCAAGAAAAAACCTGGATAAACTTCAGGCAAACATGATGACTATGCTTGAAAAAGAAATGTCAGGTGATGCCGGAATGATTAAGCAAGTAAAAGAATCTGTTGAAAAAAGAATGCAAGAAAGCTTCTAATATCTTCAAGGCCCGGGAAACCGGGCCTTTTTTTTTAGCGTTTAGGTGCCACAAGTGAATGAGTAGAAATATCGTAGCGCTTGTAAAAGAAAAGTACTAAAAGCACGGCACTGGCCACGGGAAAAGTCACAGTTGATTTCATATTGAACTTAACATTGGCATCCACTCCAAAAATAAATTGTCCTAGAGTCCCGCTCAATCCTGTAAAAAGAAAAAGAACTGCACTGCTAATAACCTGACTTGAATGAATGGCCAGCATCGCTAAATACCCTTCCTCTGGTCTTCTTGTTTGAATCTCAAACATGCACAGGCCAAAAATAAAAAGACACATATGGTTTAGAAGAATCACCCCGCAGAAAGCGACACTCAATGTACTGCCTTTTATATACAGTACATACAGTAGAAGACAGCTGATAATAACCGCCATCACATTAGTAAGGACATATGTCTTTTGAGTTTTAAAGCGGGACGCCCAATTGTTCTTTTGAATAAAAAGCACACCAATAAAAAGCTGAGTGCTAAAGAGAATCACTTCAATTAAACCAGAAAATCTTCCGGTGGAAAATCTCATCTCTTTGTAGAAAAAAACGAAATACGTCACCAACACCGTCAGCACTGTGATAAAAGAAAAAATCGAATAGATCTTACCTAAAATAATGTGCCCTCTTTTCCCTTTGCTTGTCACAAAAATGGAAATGAGGGCACATGTTGCGATAATACTGGAAATAATATGAATGGTAGTAAGGTGCAATTCTTTCATTTATTTAAAAGAAAGTTTTTAAGGCCACTTTCTCGCCATTACCTACGCTAAATCTTCCCACTAAACTCTCGGTCTTCGTTGCACCGTTGACAGAGTAAAGTTCATACTCACCTGGTGGTAGCTTAAATGAGTTCATACGTACTTGATTTGGTAATGTCATCCATGAGCGCAGGTCTGCTTTTTCCGACTCTGCAATCCCGCGAGCTGCCAGGTTGTAAGCTCCAATCCCTGAGAGCATTGCAATCCCATCTCCCATTTTCTCTTTAAGGCCTTTGTAAGTTGCAAAAGAAGCTCCCAACGCAGTTAAGTGCTTGGCCACGACTCTCGTTCCTGTTTTCGCTAAATCAGAAATGGCTTTTGAATCAAGCGTGTAAAAGGCCATTTCAGAAAGAGGGTCCATCAACAGGGCCGGTTTTTCTAAAACAACTTTTCCATCTTTTTTCACGATCATTCTAAAGTCTTCGTTATTAGGACGGTATGGAATAACCGGCATCTCAAATTCAACTTTTGGATCGGCAATATCAGAGATAGCTAAAGCCTGCTTAGCAAACCCAACGAAGTCCATTTTCTCATTGCTTTTAACAGTCACTGCAGTCAATCCGATAGGGAAATCATATTTTTTGATTTCCTTAGCTGAAATAATGCCTTCATGCCAAACCAGGTAAACATTGTCTTTGTCTTTTGTTCCCCACTCTTTTACTTGTTCATCAGCAAAGCTGGTGACAGCAAGACTTAGAGGTGTTGAGTTTACATAAGTTGATTGCACAGCTTTTGCATCTAGACTTGGAAGTTTCTTATAGTCTTTGTTGAAGTCAGCGTACTTCGTATTAAAACTTTGGTAGCTATTGTAATACCTGAAAACTGTATTTTTTGATTCTTTGTAAAGGTTTAAAGCAATCTGGCGATCCGCTGTCGAATCTGCTTTTTCATGTAAAACAGCCCCTACAAATTTCGCTAACAAATCGTCTTTATAAGTCACTTCACCAGCAGTCGTTTTCTTCATGTCTTCAAGAATTGAGTTCCACTCAAGAAGAACAGACTTTGCAGCCGTCAGGTGGAATCTTTTTTTAGAGTCATCAAGCACAACTTCCGGCATAGGAGTCGTCTTTAAAACTTTACCTTTTTCATCGCGCTCTTCATCTGTGTACGCTTCATAGACCCCTTTCTCATACAGATTGTAGTGAGCAAGGATAGTGTAGTAGCGAATCAGTGAACGCTCATACCCTTCCCCATAGTAATTGTCTGAGGCTTCATTACCAATGGTTCCAGCAATTTTTTTAGAAATAGATACGGTGAAAAGCTTGTCTGATAAATCACGGGCACGGTCAAAGTATTGCAGGGCCTGGTAATACTCTCCACTGTATAAGTGAAGAGTACCCAGTTCCAAAAACTTTAACAGCCTTGATTGTTCATCTTTATAAATCGAATCACCCTTCATCATTTCAAGAGCGGACTTGTAATCTTTCTTCTGAACCATTTCGCGGTATTTTAAAATCGCTTTTTGGTTACTCGAACAGCCAGCTAAAAGAACAAGTGAAAATACTAAAAGTGCATTCAATTTTTTCATTGATTACCAACCAGACTTAGCTTGCTCAGAGTATTTTTGTGCTTTTGAACGTACGCGAAGAACTTCTTCAGAAGTTTTAAGGTTCGTCATTCTCATGTTAACTGTGTATTGCTTAATTGTTCTTCCATCTCTTGATTCTGGGTTCATACGAACTGCACCAAGGATGATAAGGTCAGCACCTGTTTGTTTTCCGATCTGAACCATTTGGGCTGGATCAACCATACCTTCTGCCTGGTACTTCACTTCTTTTAAGATTTTATCGCGACCTTGGTTGTCGATAATTGTGTATTCACCTGAAGCTGAGAACTCGTTAAGAAGTTCATCGTTCATGTCAGCGATTGGAAAGTATGGCTCAGAAGTTTCGTTTTGAACTTCCATGATGAAGATCTTTGGCTTTCTCTTTGTTTCACCAAGGTATCTTTGGAAACCTTTGTGCTTTTGGATTTGCTCAAGAATATCTTTAACTGCATTTTCTGTATCTTTTAGAACCCACTTATCAGTGATTGTCAGGGCCTTCTCATCTCCCTTAGCTCCGTCCACTCTTTCGGCTTTAAAGCTTGAACAGCTGGTTAATAGAACAGTCATAGCGATAGCGACAAGTGTAAGACTTGCTTTCATTAAGAACTCCTTTTCGGGTTAAAGTTTATGAGAAGATTTTAGGAGGAGGATCGCTTTGGTTCAAGGTGAATTATTGGAATTCTTATAACGAGATGAGTAAAACCTGTACGCAAAAAAGATTTTTCATTGGGAAAATGCGTGTTCGCGCTGTGCGTACGTTTTTTAAAAAAGGCAAAAAAAAAGCCCGCTCTAGGCGGGCCTTTTATTAAGAATTATTTCGCAACACTTTGTGAAGGCGATTGAGTCGCCCAATCAGGTCTCTTATATCCGTTTTCCGTTTTCCCGGCAGGCTTTCTTGGACCATCGTTGACACCAGCTGTTTCATCTTTCTTTGGTGTATTCAATTCCTGGTTTAATACAATCAGGTCTTCTGTCACTTTAGAAAGCTCTTCAGCTGTTCCTGTCACATCTTTAGACTTAACTTTTGCACAAGTGATTTCCATGTATCTTCTCACTGTGTATTTTTCATCTTTATCTACATAAAGCTCTGGTTCTTTAGAAACAACGCCTAGAAAGTTTGTATCTACGATCAGACCGTTTTTGTTAGCGTTCTGAGGCATGATCTCAGCTGAAACAATACTCTTAAGTGACTTTTCATATCCAAGATACTTACAAAGAGCATCCCCTTCCGTGATTCTCTTTTCTTTTGGTTTTCTTGGATTGCTGTAATCCACTCTGATGGCATAAAATGCTTTACCAAATCCTGCTTCATCAAGCTCAAGCGCTGTGAATTTTTTTGATTCGATATTGGCTTTTCTTGCAGCTTCTTCTGATGACTTTGCAGCATCAGCTTCTTCCTGCCATTTTTTCTTTTGTTGGTTTTCTTTATAAGTATCTGACTCACCTAATTTGGCCAAACACTTCTTAATCGATTCTTCTGATGATTTCCCGCTGGCAATCATATCGTCGCAAAGATTTTTTGTTGCTGAATATGCCGGAAGAGCGCTCATGAGAGTTAAAGATAAAAGTAATGGTTTAAAAGTCATAAAAATACCTCGCTGGATATATCTTAGAACGAAAATGGTTTTTTAAAAAACCTAGTAATTTGGTACGGAAAAAACTGCATTCGGCGTCCCCAGGACTCCTCCGCCCAGTGTCCGCACAAAAGCTCCGGCCGGCGTAATCTCAACTATTTGGTTAAAAGCTGAATCAACGGTAAGCAAATTGCCACTCAGGGTTTTCGTCAACGAACGAGGTGACGCTAAAACGGCAAGGTCTGAGTACATGGTTGCTATCGATGCCTGAGTCATCCCCGATCCCACCGATCGGATCGTATCCGTTGTTCCGCTAAAAGCAACGGCAATTGAGCCGTTATTCATTTCAATACATCCATTTGCAGCAGTCGTTCCAGCAATCGCAGAAACAACGGCTGCTCCAACTCGAACTGCATTTGTCGTAAAGCGGTTAACATTGGCCGATCCACAAAGAATCAACTCTCCATTGGCCGTCGTTTCAATCTGCTCGGGGGCCGCCGTCCCACTAAAAGTATTCGGCCACGTCACACCTGAGACAGATGTTCTTCTCACTCCATTTGTTGTAAAGCGCTCAACGTTTGCTGTCTCAATAACCAAAATATCTCCACCTGAAATTTGAGTTAATCCCCTCAGCGTTCCAGTCAGATTGGCATCTGTAATGAGATTTCTATAAGTGCCATCAACAACAGAGATGGCCCCTACTCTTGGCGCTCCATTGACAGTGAAAATAATTTCTTTGGTATCTGACTTCCAGGCAATCCCATAAAGAGATTCACCAATATTGTCCACATCGTACAACACTCCTTTATAGACGCCGTTGGAATCAAAGTGCAGAAGTGAATCAGAAGTCATATTTACTGCGAGGATATCACCTGGTTTGATCAAGTAAGATTGACTTGATGATGTTGGTACAGCTTTATCTTGTTTGCATCCAAACATCAGACAAACAATAATGGTTACGAAAAAATATTTTAAAAAATGTTTCACTACCAAACTACCTTGTAAGTATGAATATGCTTACTCAACTTCAATAGTAGCAGACTCACAATTCAATAAAATTTAATGGCACTATTTGCCGAAAACTTGAGATTCTCTTGAGAATACTAATGGTTTTTTTGCTTAGGCTCGAACAGTTGAGTACTATGAAAAAAATAATTTTGTTTTTTCTACTCATCTCTTTTACTCAAACTCTTCAGGCATCAGATTCGAAAACATACTTTCGCACTGATTATGGAATAGGTAGATTTAAGAGTGACAAACTTGACTCTCTTAATGCCAACCCAAAAGGCCCGACTTACGGAATCGCTTTTGGATCAAAGATGAACTATGTCGAAGTCGGAATCTTTTACAGAAATTACTCTTTCGATGCTGATATTAATCACGATGGAGCGGCCAACCAGATTGTCCACAAAGGAAAAACTTTTGGTCTGGACCTGAATGTTTTTTTAAACAATCATCTCAGCTTAAAAATCGGATACGCAATTAACAGCTACAAACAAAGTTTTGCCAATTCGATGAGTGCTTCCTCTTTATCTGCGGCCAAAACAAGTTATGGAATTGAAGATGACAAGAGTAGCTCTAATATTTTTTACGGGGCCAACATCGATATCTTCGGCGGAAAAACATGGGACCTCTATGCTTCGGTTATCCAGTTTCCTATGGGCGACAGCAAGAGCACATTAACAGCTCAACTCGGTGTCAGATTTTACATGAACAAAAGTTTCTCAGACTTTTTCGGTCAATAGACAATTAAAAGGTTCAGCCTCAGCGATAAACTTTTTTTCTGCGCTATCATAAACCAGACGGTATAAAACACAATTGGGAATGGCCAGCATTGGCTGATCTTCCGGCAAGAAACTGTGAAGCGCATTTCTAAGTGCCCCCCCATGAGTGCTGATACCAATGGCCTGGTGTGAAGTGGTTTCAATCAAATGATGAAGAACCGCTAAAAATCTCTCGCGGGCAATCTGTCTGGTCTCTCCACCTGGAAATCCCACATGGTCATTTTCTTTCTTAAACGACATGAGTTTCTGCCAAAGCTCCGGACCAAAAGAGCTGATTGCATCTTCAAAAAGCATCCCTTCGGCCTCTCCATAACTCATTTCACGCAGGCGGGCATCAATCACGAGTGGCACCGACTTCTTTTCGGCCACCGTTTTCCCAGTAGTCAACGCACGCTCCAGGTCGCTTGTTACCACGATGTCCAAAGGAACATGGAGCATACGCTCAGCTAATTCCATAGCTTGCTGGATACCATTCTGGTTAAGCGGCGTATTGGTGTGCCCTTGGCAGCGACGCTCTTTGTTCCAGTCTGTTTCTCCGTGGCGAAAAATGTAAAACACTCTATTCATAGTCAGCAATCTATCCTAAAATTCACTTGAATGAACTACCTAATTTTTAAATCACTACATATTATTTCTGTCGTCACTTGGTTTGCAGGACTCTTCTACATGCCGAGACTTTTTGTTTATTTCGCCGAAGCGGGCGCAAAACCAGAGCCTGAGAAAAGTATTCTACAGAAACAATTTAAAATCATGCAAAGAAGACTTTGGTATGGCATCACCTGGCCTTCGGCCTTCGCCGTTTTTATTTTCGGAGGCTCTCTTCTTTCGCAGTGGATGCCTATCACACAGCACCCATGGCTTATGTTAAAACTTCTTTTTGTGCTGGGACTTTATGGTTACCACTTTTTCCTGCACAAGATTTTCAAACAACAGCAACATGATCTTATCGCATTCTCTCCAATGGCATTGAGAGTTATTAACGAAATTTCTACCATTTTTTTATTCGCTATCGTCTTTTTAGTTATTTTAAAAAGTGTAATGAATATGGTTTATGGAATAGTTGCTTTAGTCGGTTTTATTTTAATCCTGCTTGCCGGAATCAAAATTTATAAAAACATTAGACAAAAATCTGGAGAGAGCGCATGAGTAACAAAAAACCAGAAAACAACGAAGAATGGAAAGACAAACTCTCAAGTGATGAATTCCAGATCCTGAGAATGTGCGGTACCGAGCGCCCCTTCTCTGGAAAATACAACTCATTCTACGAGCCTGGTGTTTATCATTGTGGTGCTTGCGGCGCTGAGCTCTTTGACTCTAAAACAAAGTTCGATTCGGGAAGTGGATGGCCTTCTTTCTATGACGTTTTAAAAACTTCAAACGTAAAACTCTTAGAAGATCACACTCACGGCATGACGAGAATTGAAGTGAGATGCGCTAAGTGCGACTCTCATTTAGGCCACGTCTTTAACGACGGACCTCCCCCAACTGGGCTTAGATACTGTATCAACTCCATTGCCCTTAAGCATCATAAAGCCTGATTATTGCTAGGTTCCCATTACGCATTAAAACAATCGTTTTATTTTTTTAAACGATCGTGTTAACATTTCAAACGATCGTTTGACGCATGCGCAATAAAGGAATTCCATGAGCAGAGATAAGGCCTCAGGCTGTTTTATTTTCGGAAAGAAGCCACTTCCTTCTGAAAAGACCAAAGACCTCATCCTCGATGAGGCAAAAAAACAATTTTGTGAGAAAGGATACGAAGGAACTTCTGTCAGAGACATTTGTGAAGCCGCTGGTGCTAATGTCAGTGCTATCAAATATCATTTTGGTGGAAAAGAAGGCCTATACCGCGAGTGTTTCTTTCACTACGGTGAAGAGCGCTTAAAAAAAGCAGAAAAAATTCTCACCAAAACTGAATCAGTTGAAGAGATTAAACTTCGAATTAAACTTTTTGCAGAAGATTTTATCAAAGACGGTCTGGATAACTCTCACGTGACAAAAATGATTTGCCGTGAAATTGAAATCGAAAATCCACTTATTCAAGATATTTTTGAATCAACTTTCTTAAAAGTCTACACGCTCTTTCATGCCTTTTTTCTGGATGCCCAGGAAAAAAACATTATAAGAAAAGATGTCGACGCTCACCAGATCACCTCTTTTGTTTTTCACTCGCTGACAACTAGTCTGAGAGTGGATCACGTCGGTGAGAAATACTATCAACGAACATTAAAAAACGAAGAATATAGAACCCAATTTATCAATAATCTTATCACCATTGTATTTGATGGTATTAAAACTCAGGAGCTATGATTTATGAATCGCAATCGTCTGCAGTCCCTACTCGCGGCAAGTTTGCTTGTGCCGAGCTTAGGTTACACTGCTCCTCTATCCCTTGCTGATTACTTAAAGCAAGTAGAGGAAAAAAACCAAGGTGTAGTTGCTAACAAGTTAGTGGCAGAAGGAACCAAGGCCCGCGAAGAAGAAGGGCGCCTGATTTTCCGTCCGAGCATCTTTGCTCAGGGCCAAATGATGGTGGACAAAAAACCTGTGGCCAACACATCAACACAGGGAGACCGCACAGACACTCAATATGTGACAGCAGGTCTTGCACAGAATTTCAACTTTGGTCTTAAAGGCCAGTTAAGCTACACCCTTTACCACACAAAAATCTACAATGCGGGACAGACATTTGTTCCTCTTGCTGATTTCAACGATGGTATTGCCAAGCTTGAACTATCACAGTCTCTATGGAGAAACTGGAACGGAAAAGAAAATAAGGCTCAAGCTGACCTGATTGATTCTCAGGCCAAAGCTTCAAAGCACCTTGCAGATTTCACGGTTCAAACAACGCTGACAAATGCAGAGTCTATCTACTGGTCACTTTCTCAAACAAGAAAAGTTATTCAAGTACAAAAAGATATTCTCGGCCGCGCTCAACAAATCAGAGCTTGGAACCAAAGACGTTTAAGTAATGGTCTCGCTGAAAGATCTGACTTCCTTCAGGCCGATTCAAACTTCAAGCTTCGCGAATACGAACTAAACAGCGCTCTTCAACAGCAAAACCTTCTTGAGAGATCATTCAACTCGCTAAGAGGAATTGACAGCAGTGAAGTAAGTGAAGAACTAGAGCCTGTTGACAGTAAAAACCTAAAAGGACTAACTCCTCCGGTAAAAGCAGAGTTCCGTGCAGATACGCTCGCAGCTCTTGAGCAACAAAATCTTGCTAAAGCAAACGCTGCTCTGGCAATTGAAAGAAACAGACCGACTTTTGAAGTTTACGGTTCATACGCTTTTAACGGCAGAGACCCTGAGCGCGCTGATGCTATCAGCAACTCTTTTAAGACAGACCATACAACAAGCGCGATTGGTGTGAGATTTAGCACTCCACTAGACTTTGGAACAACAAGTTCTGCGATTGATGGTTACAAAAAAGAACAAATTGCAGCTGAATACAACTACCAAAGAAAAGTTTTTGATCAAGACAGAGAATGGAATGATCTATTAACTAAGTTTGCTGATGCAAAAGTAAAACTAGACCTGGCAGAAAAAATTTCTGATGCTCAAAGAACAAAGGCCACGAATGAAAGAAACCGTTTGAATAACGGTAGAACAACTACATTCCAGGTATTAAGCTTCGAAGTCGACAACGCTTCAGCAGAAATTCTTAGAATCCAGACTGAAACAGACCTACTTAACATTTATGCCCAATTAAAAATTTTTAGTGCTGGAGGTGCCAAGTGAATTTGGCTTCGTTATCAATCAAAAGACCCGTCTTCATTACGTGTATCGTAACGGTGATTCTGGTCGTAGGATGGCTGTCTTTAAACAAGCTTCCTGTTGACCTCTTTCCCAACGTAACGTTCCCGATCGTTACTGTTACTACGACTTATCCTGGTGCGGGACCCGAAGAAGTTGAGACACTTGTTTCAAAAATTTATGAAGAAGAACTTTCAAACGTTCCAGGACTAAAAAAGCTTTCTTCACAAAACCTTGAAGCTGTTTCAATCATCATCGCCGAGTTCAACCTCGACGTAGACATCAAGTACGCTGAACAGCAGGTTCGCGATAAAGTTTCTGCGGCAAGAAAAAAACTACCTACCGATATTGATGAGCCGGTTATTAGAAAAATCGACCCGGCCGATCAGCCAATCGTGACAATCTCGGTTGCTTCAAACCTTCCAGATGGTCAACTGTTCCAATACGTAGATAAAAAAATCAAGCCGATGTTCGAACAAGTCAACCAGGTTGGTCTGGTTGAAATTTTCGGTGGACGCAAAAGAGAAATCAAAGTTGAACTTGACCGCAACAAACTTAAAGCGCGCGAGATTTCAGCTTCTCAAGTTTCTGAGCGCCTGAAGATTTCAGGGCAAAACATTCCAGCGGGTAAAATTTCTGGATCAAGCAAAGACTCGGTGTTTAGAACGCTGGGTGAGTACAAAACCATCAATGAAATCGAATCTACTATCGTTAACTTCTTAGGCAACGACGTGCCGATCACAGTTAAAGATGTGGGTATTGTAAAAGATTCCCTTGAAGAGAGAAAAACATACGCTTATTACAACGGGACAAACTCAGTTATCCTAAACGTGTATAAGCAGTCTGGATCAAACACAATCGGTGTAGCAAAAGCGATTAAAAAGCAGCTTGAAAAAATCAACAAGAACCTAAAAGAGCAGAATCAACCACTGAGCTTACAAATTGTTCGCGATGGTTCTAAGCAAATTGATGCCAACGTTTACGACGTTTATGAAACGATCATCATCGGGATCATCCTGACGATCATCGTAGTATTCTTCTTCCTTGGATCTCTAAGATCGACAATCATTACCGGTCTTGCTCTACCGAACTCGTTATTAGGTGCCTTCATTCTACTAGCGGCGGCAGGCTTTACCGTTAACATCATGACTCTTCTTGCTCTCTCTCTGGCCGTAGGTCTCTTGATCGACGATGCCATCGTAGTTCGAGAAAATATCTTCCGACATATAGAGATGGGGGCCGATCCGGTCAAGGCCTCTATTGAAGGGACGACCGAGGTAACCCTGGCCGTTATCGCAACAACATTAACTGTTATCGCCGTATTTGCTCCGATCTCATTTCTTGACGGAGTTGTTGGTCAGTTCTTTAAAGAGTTCGGTCTGACAGTTTGTTTTGCCATGATCATTTCCCTTTTCGACGCCCTGACGATGGCACCGATGCTTTCAGCTTACTTCGCTGGAAAAATCCAACACCATGAACCTGGTGTAAAAAGAGAAAGAAAAGGAATCTGGGATAATACTGTTGGTGTTCTCTTAGACAAGTTCAACGATTTCCAGACATGGTTAGAAGATATTTATGTTGGTGTTTTAAAGTTTACTTTAAAGAGACCATTCATCGTTCTTATCCTGTCTTTCATTATTTTTATTGCCAGCTTCGCGGCCCTTAAATACGTTCCGAAAACATTCCTTCCTCCTCAGGATGCGGGTGAATTCATGGTTTCAGTTGACCTTAAACCAGGAACAAGTTTGGACGGGATGAACACAGTTGCAAAACAAGTTGATGAAGCTGTTCGCAAGAACAAAGAAGTTGCTTCTACACTTCTAACTGTCGGTGATAAAAACGGTCAGCCAGAAAAAGCTGATATCTTCGTAACACTTATTCCTTCTAAGCAAAGACCGGGTGTCAGAACATCTGACGTTAAGGCCAATGTACGTGAACAGCTGAAAACGTTTGCTTACGCAAATCCAGTTGTAAAAGACTTCGATGCTGTTGGTGGTGGACAACGTCCATTCAACGTCAACATCGTTGGTGACGACATGAAAGAGATTGAAAAGTACTCTGAAATGTTAATGGAAAAAATTAAGCACCACCCTGCTCTTCTGGACGTTGTAAGTTCAAGCCGTCCGGGAAAACCTGAATTCCAGGTTATCCCAGATAGAAATAAAGCTGAAAGACTTGGGGTTTCAACAACTCTATTAGGAGCTGAACTAAGAACTCAAGTAGAAGGTGCGACTCCAGCTGTCTTTAGAGAGCTTGGGGAAGAGTATGATATCCGCGTACGTATGAAAGAAGACCAACGCGATATCAAAGGTGCTTTCAACAGTATTTACGTTCCAAACATCAACAACTCTCTTGTTCGCCTAAATGCTGTTTCTAAGCCACTTGATACAACAGGGCCAGCAAACATCAACCGCCAGGACCGCGGTCGTTACATTCAGCTTTCAGCTGACGTCGCTCCAAATGGTCCAGGTATGGGTGGTGCGATTGCTGATATTAACAAAATCATGCAGACGGAAATCAAAATGCCGTCAAACATGAGATACCAATTCGTAGGACAAGCTGAGAACTTCCAGGAGCTAATGGTTAACATGGTTGTGGCCGCAGGTCTGGGAATCATGTTTATTTACTTCGTACTCGCTTCTCTATACGAGTCGTTTGTAACGCCATTTACGATCATGCTCGTTCTTCCGCTGGCAATGTGTGGAGCTTTCTACGCTCTTGCTATTACCGGAGCATCGCTGGATTTATTCTCGATGATCGGATGTATCATGCTTCTTGGTGTTGCTACTAAAAACTCAATTCTTCTGGTGGACTACGCTCACCAACAAGTTGAAGGTGGAAAAACTTTAGCTGAAGCAATCATCGCTTCTGGTAAAGCAAGACTACGCCCTATCCTTATGACGTCTTTTGCCCTTATTGGTGGTATGTTACCTCTTGCAATCGGGTTAAACGAAGCCTCTAAACAAAGAACGTCAATGGGGATCGCGGTTATCGGAGGGTTGATCTCTTCGACACTTCTTACCCTTGTTGTTATTCCGGCCGCTTACTCTTATATCGAAAGATTCAGAGTATGGTCTGGAAACATCTTAAAGAAGATCTTCATCGCGGAGTAATCTGCACAATTTTGATGGAAAGGGCCCTCGAAAGAGGGCCTTTTTTTTGTTTAGCCTGAAGAAAATACAACCTCCCACCACCAAATTTCCCGCTATGATATAGTCCTCCCAATTACGGGAGAATTTATGAAAAAACTAATCGGTTTAGGGTTACTTCTGCTTTCAATTTCAGGCTCGTTAATGGCCGGTGAATTCCAGACGATCTCTGGTCAAGAAGCCTACGACCTTTACCAAAAACTTCCTGGAGTGAAATGCCAGGAGTACCGACTGGCCAACTATATTGTTTACAGTAAATACCAAACAAAGAGCTGCAGCGAAAATCAAACAGACGCCTCAAAGTGGAACTGTACAGTTCAACTTGAACTAAAAAATGGCAAAGTGAATAGTGTGATTTCTGCTGATTGCTCAAGAGAAATTTAACTCAGGAGTTATCTATGAAATCAACAATCGCTTTATCTGCTCTTCTCTTCTCTCTGAACTCGTTTGCTTCAGGTGGATTTTTCTGTGATGCTAAAGTTACAACACTTATGGATCAAACAGACATCCAAATCAGTGGCTCAACTGGGCATGTGGTTGGGAACCCTCTCATTGGTGACATCACCATTGCGGTAGATGGAACAGAAGCCAAGATCTCTAAAACACAAGTTGTAGGATACTGGGGAGAAGGACCTTTACTTCAACTACACGTTGTAGACCCACAAGCTCAATACTCTGTGATTATTTTAAACTACGACCAAAACTCTGGAACGGGTGAACTGGTTCTTGATTACGGTGAAGTGGTTGCTAGAACTTATGATGTAAGCTGTTCATTTGAATAATAAAAAAAGGCCCTCGAAAGAGGGCCTTTTTGTTTTAGTGCTTTAAGTTTTCCAATGCGCCTAAAAGCGTCTCATCTTTTTTGGCAAAACAGAATCTGATCATACGCGATCCTTCATCTGACTTGATATAAAAGGCCGACGTTGGAATCGTCGCGACTTTCTTTTCAACAATAAGTTTTTTGCAGTAATCGATATCGTTTTCACCTTCTGGTAAAAGCGCCATCGCAAAGTATGTTCCTTTTGGACTTAGGACATTGAATCCAAGCTCTTTTAGCCCAGTTACCAGAAGCTCTTTTTTCTTTTTATAGTCCGCTCTAAACTCCACCAGGTATTCATCCATTTTCATCAGTGCTTCGGCCATCGCTACTTGTAATGGATGGGCCACACAGAATGTTGAGAACTGGTGAACGTTGTGGATAGCTTTAATTAAAGCAGCTGGTCCAATAGCCCAACCAATTTTCCATCCAGTTAGACCAAACGTCTTTCCAGTTGAGGAAATCGTGATCGTGCGCTCTTTTAAGTCTTCATAAGTCGCCGTTGGTTTATGAGCAACGTCGAACGTTAAGAACTCATAAACTTCATCTGAAAGCAGGTAGAAATCGTGCTTTTTTGCCAGGTCGCCGATGATTTTAATTTCTTCTGCAGTAAACACTTTCCCTGTCGGGTTGTGAGGGTTGTTGACGATTAAAAGTTTAGTCTTATCTGAGATAGCGGCCTTTAATTCTTCAATATCAAAGTGGAATTCCGGTGCTTTTAAAGTCACAGGAATTGCTTTGGCCCCAGCAAGCTTTATCGATGCTAAATAAGAATCGTAAAAAGGCTCTAATACGACAACTTCGTCTCCTGGATTTAAAAGCGCTAAACAAGCACAAAAGATCGCCTCAGTGGCTCCGTTAGTAACAACAACCTCACTAAGGGGATTGACTTGATAGTTATAAAAACGTGCGTAATTGTGAGCGATGGCCTCTCTGAGAGACAAAACTCCCATTGAAGGAGCGTATTGGTTTTTGGCCTCTTTAAGCGCTTTAACAGCTAAATCGCTTACCCATGAAGGCCCATCGAAGTCAGGAAAGCCCTGAGAGAGGTTAATTGCCTTATTTTCCATGGCCATTTTTGTCATGGTGGAAAAGATGGATTCAGTAAACTGCTCTACAGTGTTGTTTAGTGGCTTCATAAGCGCTTCCTCAAGATAAAAATTAACTAATCTTAACAATCTTTACTACATTGTATTGGCCAAAAAAAGCCCAATTTTGTATATACCGACAAATTAATGTTCTCCTCTCAAAAAAGGGTTCACACGTGTCATTTATCATCAGTGCTCAAGATTACGAAGAATCAAAAAAACTAGCGGCCCTTGTTCGTGTTATGAACAGTTTGGGACACAACCCGGCCACATCAGGGAACTACTCTCTGAGATCAAAAACGAACCCGGATATCGCCCTGGTTTCAGAGTCTGGAATTGATAAAAGTAAATTTACTGAGGACAACTTTCTTCCACTTTATTATCAAACTCGCGAAATGCATGAAGACTACAAAGCCTCAGGAAGAAAATCTTCTGATGAAACTGATATTCACCTGACCATTTACCAAATCACAAAAGCTAACTGTGTTCTTCACAGCCATATTTTAGATTCACTTCTTTTTGCCGATCTTTTCCCTGGAAAACAATTTGCAACAATCAAGAACCTTGAACTTCTAAAAGGCTTCAAGGGAATTAAAACTCACGAACTGGAAATCAACATCCCGGTTTTCGATAACACTCAAGATATCAGGTCACTGGCAGAAGAAGTAAAACCAGCGATTCTTTCTCAACCAAATAGCTACGGGCTGCTTCTTCGCGGTCACGGGATTTATGTTTGGGGTGAAAGTGTTGAAGAGGCAAAAAGACACCTGGAAGTTTTTGAATATATTTTTAAATACTATCTGAACTCTAACAAAAGGATTGGATAATCATGGCAAAGTTATTCCTGGCAAAAACCAACGAAACAATTACAGATTTTCCAAAAATCAAAGAATACTTAAACGCTCATAAGATTATGATCGAAAAATGGGAAGCCAATACAAAGCTTGCCGACGATGCTGATCAAGAGACGATCCTGGCGGCTTACGCCCACGAGCTAAAGCCTTTCATGGAAAAATATGGATACCCGACAGCTGACGTTATCAACGTCACTCCAGCGACTCCAAACCTTCAGGCCATCAGAGAAAAATTCATGAAGGAACACCGCCACTCAGACGACGAGATCAGATTCTTTGTCGATGGCGAAGGGATCTTCTGGTTTCACTTAGACAACGATGAAGTGATCGCTGTGACTTGTAACGCTGGCGACTTCATGTCAGTGCCTAAGAACTTCCGTCACTGGTTTGACCTGCACCCAAAATATTTTGTAAAGGCCATCCGTATCTTCTCAAACATTGAAGGATGGGTTCCGCACTATACAAACTCTGGTGTCGATGCGAGTTACAATCCATGAAGTTCATTCTCACTGACGTTGAAGGCACAACCACTGCCATTAGTTTTGTCCACGATGTGCTTTTTCCTTTCTCTAAAGAAAGAATGAAAGAATACATCCAAAAGCACGCTTCAAAAAAAGAAGTGCAGGAAGCTTTAAACTTAACAAAGAAGACGGCATTAGAAGAAAACCAACAGACAATTAACGACGAACAAGCGGGCGATCTTCTCCTTCAGTGGATCAAAGAAGACCGCAAGCACCCTGCTCTTAAATCCCTTCAGGGAGAAATTTGGGAAGAGGGATACGCTAGTGGGGCCATTAAAGGCCACGTGTACTCAGACGTCCTTCCTGCCCTTAAAAAGTGGAAGGAAAATGGTCTTGGACTTGGTGTGTACTCATCAGGTTCAGTGAAGGCCCAGCATCTTATTTTTGGTTTCTCAACAGAAGGAAACCTTCGTCCTTTTTTCAGTCATCACTTTGATACGGCCGTAGGTCACAAGCGCGAAGTGAACTCATATAAAAACATCATTGCTGAACTCAACATTCCTGCAGAAGACATTCTTTTTCTTTCAGATATCAAAGAAGAACTGGATGCGGCCAGAAGCGCTGGAATGAAGACGACACAACTGGTGAGACAAGATGATGTAGTTTTAGGGGATCACCCGAAAGCGCGCGATTTCAGCGAAATCAAACTCTAAAAGCGCCACCAGAAATCAAGGTTAACTAAATATCCTTCTTTTCCAACTTTAAAGCTTGAGAAATCATTGGCAGAAACACCAATCATGGTATGAAACTCTTTGTCGATGATGTAGTAGCCGATAACCCCACCTACATTCTTTTTGTTAACGTCGATTTTTGGACCAAACAAAAGACGATTCCAGTTATTGAATAAGTAACCATACGACAACGTAAATTCTAAGTTTAAGCTCTTTTTATATTCTTCAGAGTTATACAGGTACTCATCTTGAGGCTTTTGCGTAAAGGCTCTAAGTTTAAAATAAGAATTGAAATTGGAGTTAGAGACCGTGTCCAGGTAAAACGTCGCTTGATATGAGCCTCTTGTTTTCTCATGGTAATACTGAAATCCATTTTCCATGGAAAGTTCATAATCATCATTTCTAAAAAGTGTATTTTTAAATGACACGTTTAAGATCTTAAACATCGTAGAAACTAAGTTTGTATTGACTTGCCACCATGAAGTGATCCCATAACCTAAAATGGAAGGACCTAACAGAAACTCTTTTTTCACAAGGTTTGAGGCAGTAAATCCCTGGGCTATACCTGCATAAACAAGTGGACGGTATTTAGCGGCGGCTTTCCTGTTTTCACGGAAGACCAGGTCAAATCGAGCTGGCATGTCTTCATTTTTAGTTTTAGTGAGGTCAATTTTTCTCAGGTAGTTTTCCGGACGAATAATCCCACTTTTATTATGAGTGATAATCGTCGCCGTGAATTGATCTGGTCCGATATTCATCACTTCGGCACGAGCATACCCCAGGATATTTTTACTTTCATGTGAATAAACAAGAAGCAAATCACCTGGCTCAACAAGCACATCACTGGCCAGTCTGTGAACCTTCACCACGTCATCACTTAAGATCTCAGTGATTACAAATTCTTTCTCATAAGAAAAAGCACTAAAACTTATCAGGAAAAAAGACAATGCCAAAATCAATTTCATTAACTAAAATACCCTTATCAAAACCTTAAAGGAGTCCAATGTGAAAACTGGAGATATTCATACTGAAAAACTTACCATAACCTCAGCTCATATTCAAAAATTTGCTGATTTTTCTGGTGACTTTAATCCTGTTCATTTTGACGATGAAGCAGCAAGGGCCCAAGGTTTTAAAGGAAGAATTGCTCATGGTATGGTGGCCGCTTCACACTTCTCTAAAATTTTTGCCAATGAATTCCCCGGTGCCGGCACGATCTATTTAAGCCAAACATTTAAATTCCACGCCCCAGTTTATGTCGATGATGTATTAACCTACAGACTAGAAGTGATTGCTCAAAAAGAAGGAAAGCCTATCTTCACGGTAAAGACTGAAGCTTTTGGTGCAGACGACACTCTTCGCATTTCTGGTGAAGCTCTCATCAGGGCCGCGCGCTAATTACTCAGCGTACGAAGCGTATAGCAGAACTTTTTCCAGAATTATTTTTAAAGATTCTTTTATGGTGTGTTCTTCCTCAAGGAAGCGTGGGTCGAGTGTTGTCAGGCGGTGTTTGGCGCTATCAATATATGGGAGATCTTCTTGGGTATGTGGATAATTGCTATCCACCAGCGACTGGAAGGCGGTGGCCTTTTCTTCCTTCAGTATTTTACAAACAGAGTATTCGATATTGTTTTTCTTCCCATGTCTTGCTGAGACACCAAAGGTGCGGCAAACGAGCGGACGGAAAGCATACTCCGTGCATTTGCCCTGGAATCTTTCAGCGTTATCCACCTGAAGAAAAGGGCATCGTTCTTCTTTGCTCTCTAAGCATTTATCATAAACGGCCTGTGCCTCTCCTCTTCTTAAAAGTTCAAGGACCAGGGGAAGAAGTTCTATTGGTGAGCAATAAATGTCGGGCTTAAAACAACATTTTCCACAACCTCTGACACAATCAAGTTGGTTGTTGTGCTGGAAGGCGTGGAATTTTTCGGAAATGTCGCCGTACTCACGCAAAATAGACTGCGAGAGTTCTTCAAAGTTTTTGAGGTTTAAAGAGTTCGTAGACATAAATGCTAAACATCCCAATGACCTGTGAAAGCATCAAAGAAATAAGAACCATTATTATTAGCGAAGGACTCGAGCGCACCTTTGAAAGTCTTTCTCTCTCCAGGATGTCCACTTTGTTCTTCACATATGTCTTTTGTAAACCAATTCTCGCCAAACTGTCATTAAGAGACGCGAACATTTTGTATTCAAAATCATGGTTAGCGTTCATTTTTTGGATTTCGTACTGCATTGGAACCAGACCCGTCTTCTGATTTTCATAGGTTTTCAGGTATGTCTGGTAAGTTTGCAGTTGAATTTGCAGGTCTTTGTTTTCATCTTCCAGCATCTTGATTTGCGATGATTCATTAAACTTGCTGATAACACCTAAATCGCGCGCCCCATTCTTTTTAATCTTTTCTGTCAGCGCTTCAATTTTGCTGTTGTTATTAGAGATTGCGATTTTAGTATCGTTGATGTTCTTTTTTAGTTCACTGATATACTTCGAGCTATCACCCTTTTCCAAATCAACAGAGAGGATTTGATTCTTCTGCAGCTTGCGCACAGTAGAGTTTTCAATTGAATCCAGTTTTGTGCGGGCATTTTTAATTTCTTCATTAAAATAATTTTCGGCGCGATTTAGATCTTCAAGCTCGCGGTCAATAAGGTTTTTCTGCGCTTCTTCAAGTGCCGCATTGAGAATGATCACTGAGAGTTCACGATTATAAGTTTTTGCATTAATCGTTAACACTCCCCCTTTACCGCTATTAAAAGAAAGGATTCCTGAAAGAGCATTTCCTACGTCGTGAGGAAATTCCGGATCAGTTTCTTTTCCTTCAAACTTCTTAAAAAAGTTTTTTAGAGGAAGAGAGTTTTGTTCATTTTTAATCTGGATCAATCTGTTAGCGAGTGCCACATAAAATTCGTGAGTATCAAGAACTGTTTCTGCACGATCAACAACATCATCACCTTTGGCATCAGGAGAGACTTCCGTTCCTCCGGCAACAGAGCTAAGCACCAACTGTAGTTGACTGTTTCGAACGTCTTTAATAATGAGTTTTCCTGTTCCAGGATACATTGGAAAATACTTATGTTTCACCAGTGCGGCGAGAGTAAACAGCAGAGCAAGCATCAGGAGATACTTCCATCTTCTAGTAAAAATCTGCAAGACTTGATGTAGAGTAATCTCTTCGTTTGAGTTCATAATTATCCTGAATTAAATATCTTATCGACGAATATTCTAATCTCTAAAGGCTATATAATTTTTTATTTAAAAATAATTCTGCTATCATAAAGAAAATATCCTTATTTGAGTTTTAGAGAGGGAAATATAATGAGACGCCTGATTATCTGTCTTTTTACGTACAGTATTTTAGTTAATCAAACATTCGCCGCAACATCTGAATCGGGCAAAGCTTCAAAATACAACCTCAGCTCCCCTTCTGAATTTGTTTTCGAATCCTATCCCAATCAGGAATTGATTCCTATTCGTCTTCTTGGTGCCGTAAAAAATGCTGGACTCTATCACGTGCCGGCCAATATGAAACTGACAACTCTACTTTCTCTTGCCGGTGGAACAAACAATGAAGCCGACTTAGAAAACATCGTCATCGGAAATGATCAGCAAAATGTCATTGCACCTAACGGTGAAGAAAAGAAAAGCTTAAACGTGAATCTTGAAGAAGTGTTAAAGGCCGGTGCAAAGAACGATTACACTCTGAATTCAAATGACATTGTCTTAATTAAAAATAAGAGCCCACTTATCAGCAATGATTCATTCCGAATTATTTCAATCGTTTCGGTTGTATTAACTGCTCTTTTAACTGCCGTTGTTATTAAAGATAAATTAAATGATTGAGCCTAAGTTTTCCGTTTCAAAGATTATCGACTTTTGCTGTATCACGCTTATTGTCCTGATCTTTGTTTCAAAACTTTCGTTTAAATGGATGCAGATCGTTCCTTACTCGATCCCTCCTTTTATTTTTCAATACGGTCTTCACCCTTTTATTAACTTCGGACTTCAGGTCGTCATTGCCCTGATCCTGATTTATTACTGGCTAAAAAATCGCAGTAATTTTCCTTTGTCTAAATTTTACAAAGTTTTTATCTGGACCTTGATTGCCATTTTAACCATCCAGACACTTTTTCAAATCACTCTGGTAAACGTCACTCAATCAGTACTCGTTCAGCTCGGTGGTCTTGGCATGGCCATCATGCTCATCCTGGTTTACGGCGTGATTGTCCCCGCTGTTTTTCCTTTAAGAAAATTCTGTGATTGGATGAATAAGGCCAGCACCTTTTTAGTTATTACCAGTGTGCTTTTTCTGCCGATCCTTTTTCCTTTCATGTTTCGCGGTGGACGCTTTGTTGGCTTTTTTAAACACATCCCACACATGGTCACCGCCAGCACAGCTTCTTTTATTTTCTTTTTCCCCAAAATCTTCCAGGACAAACCTTGGACGCTTAAAAACAACACACTTTTAAAAATCCTAGGGCTCTTCATCATCACTCTCGCCGTTCTTGCCACTTCAACCAAAGCGGCCTTTGGAACTATTGTGATCACTGGCTTTGTAGGAATTCTTATCTACGGTTCGAAAAAGAGATCAGTGCGTTTATTTAAGTTCACTTTCCTTTCATGCCTTTTGATTTCTATTCTTTTAGTTGGTGCTCCGACTTCGCAATTTATGTACGAAGTGACGACCGGAAAAACTGGTTTTGGACTAAGACCTGCTCAAGATGGGGTCTCAACCAGAATGGATGAAGTGTTTCGTGGTTGGACAATGTTTGAACAAAGTCCTTACTTCGGTCACGGGCTTCTTTATAAGTTTTTTAGCGGTGCTAAAGAAGGGATTGAAGTCGAAAGTTACAACTCTTTTAAAGACCCGCACAACCTCTTCGTGTCGGCCGGAGTTATCGGTGGCTATCCACTCCTCATTCTCTCGATTATCGCCTATCTTCTAATGATCGTCGGGGTGTTAAAAGGCCTTAAAGAAGACGATATCGACCGCCAGACCATGGCGCTTTTTCTCCTTTCCCACCTTCCGGTTTTTATCATTTACCACGCCAACTTCTCGCTAGGCGGCATGGGCGACAGACTCTACTGGATGGTTTTCGGCTACTTAGGCCAGGAATGGGGGTCAATTGTTAAGAAACCAATAAAAATTTCAGATAGTGTTGGCAATCCTCAATAAAAAATATAAAAACTCGCGATTCATTATTAATTAGTCTCGGGAGTTTTTATGATCTGGAACAAAATTAGTAAGCTCGACATTATTATTCTATGTCTTATCGTTATGGTTATTGCTGTTGGTGTAAGCCCACAACTTTAATCCTAAAAATGTCCTCTGTTCGCCGCTCTCGATTTAGATGATCTTTTTTAGTCTCAAGTATTCTTCGAACACTTTTAGAAATGCTTCGATATCGGCAGGATAAATCGCGCCAATATTCGAGAGTCTGAAAGTGTTGATACTTCCTACTTTACCTGGGTAGATAGTAAAGCCGCGCTCAAAAAGGTAGTCGTGCATTTCATTGAATGAATAGTTCGGGCTCTTCGGGTCTAAAATGGCCGTCAGAAGTTTAGCGTGGTGTTTTTCCTCAACTAAGAATTCAAACCCTAATTCCTTCACACGTTTTTTCATCACTTCATACATTGAAGCGTAACGGGCAAAACGGTTTTCAGCTCCCTCCTGGAAATACTCAGTCACTGCCTGTCTTAAAGCGTATAGAGTCTGCACTGGTGGAGTGAAAAGGAATTGTTTGTTCTTATTTAAGTATTCGTAATTCGCCATCAGGTTGAAATAGAAATTTCTCTTAATCGACGTTGTCTTTTTTAAATTCTCAAGCCTAGCGATAACAAAGCTGATTCCCGCCATTCCTTGGATACATTTATTTGAAGATGAAACCAGGTAATCCACTTCATCTCTTTCTACATCAATGTCCATTCCAGCAAACGAGCTCATGGCATCGACAATATTTTCTAGTTTGTACTTGTGAGCAAGACCACAAATCTCTTTTAGTGGATTTAAAATCCCTACAGTTGTTTCATGGTGAATGAAAGCAACGTGAGATAAATCTTTCTGATGAGCTTGAATCATCTTTTCTAATTCAACTAAATCAACCGGCTTTCCAGCTGGGATATTGTAATCAACGTGAGCAATTCCATAAGCATCACAGATCGCCTGCATACGCTCACCGTAAGCTCCGTTATTAACGATCAGGACTTTTTTATCCATTGGGATAACTGATGTTAAACAAGCTTCAACACCACCAGTTCCTGAAGAAGTTAAAAGAACACATGTATGGTTTTTTTCACCGCGGGCCACTTTAATTAAATCGTCTCTCACAGAAAGAGTCAGCTCGCCAAACTCCAATTCTCTTGGACAAATATCTGGAACAACCATCGCGTTTTTAACTGTATCAGTTGTTGTTGCCGGACCTGGATTTAATAAAACATTGCGCTTAACAGTTTTCATGTTTGCCTTGGGTGAAAAAGTAAAATGTGAGGCATCTTAACCTTTTATTCGCCTCTGTGGAAGGGGTATTTCTTAAGCATACGCTGGAGGCTTTGGCGGTGAAGGCCCAGGATTTTGGCCGCTTTAGAAATGTTTCCGTCACACTTAACTAGTACATATTCAATGTACTCGCGCTCTTTTTCGGCAAGTGTCATTTCCGATTCAGAAAGAGTCACTTCATCGCTTTGTGCATTTTGCAGAGTGTGCAGAAGAACATCAAAAGAAACTGGTTTAGAGAGGTAGTTAATGGCCCCTAAGCGCATGGCCTCAACTGCTGTGGAAATCGTCCCAAATCCAGTGAGCATCACCATTTTCATCGCAGGGTTTAACTCTCTTAATTCTACCAGGATGTTGAGTCCGTTTTCACCTTTTAATCTCAGGTCAACAATGGCGTGAGTAGAGTCTAAAATAAGATTTTGTGGAATGTCGCTGAAGCGAGAGAATCCCACGACATCAATATTTCTGTCCTGGAATTCTAAGACTAAAGAGCTTACGAAGTTTTCATCGTCATCAATTAGAAGAATTTTCATGCTTGCACCTCTTCCAGGATAACAGGCAGGGATAAAAGCGCATGGACGTTTTCATTCTTATTAAAAATTTTAAATGTCCCATTCATCACTAGTGCTGAGTTAAAAGCATTAAAGAGACCAAGACCAGCACCTTGTTCTTTTGTACTATTAAACGGCTCGCCTAATTTTGATAGAACCTCAGGAGAGATAATGGCTTCTCTATTGATCACCTCAAAATGAATGAAGTCATTGTCTTGGTAAATCGCCAACTGCACTTGGTATTTTGAAGCATCAAAAGCATTGTCAAAAAGATCCAGAAGTGTCTGAGTCAGGAGTTGTGGATGGCATGACACCGACTGAACTTTTTCATCAATGAGCAACTTCATTTCTGGGTACGAGTTGGCAATCAAACTCTGACAAAAAATCTTAAGGTCAATTTTCTCTCTCATCCCCATAGTTTTTTCTGCGCGCATTTCTGATAAATCGCGCAGGGCCACTTCACATTGCCCCAAGGCCATTAAAGCAGAATTTAAATCATCTTGGGAATAAGCCTGGTGACGGTTCATGCGATCGAGACGAAGTTTAATTGTATTAAGTGGTGTTGCCATCTGGTGGCAAAACCCGGAAGTCATTGCACCGACAACTTTTAAATGATCCATTCGTTGTTTATAATTCTGAAGCGTTTCTAAACGCTTTTGAAAATGCCTGATGAAGCTCATCAAAAGATTCAAAGTGAAACAAATCAGTCCCATCGTAAAAAGATGAGAATAAAAGTGATGGTAGTTATGGTGATCGGCCCCTGATGAAAGATAAAAGCTTCCCACAACAGCAACAACGGCCAGTGAATAGATAAAATTCCAGACAAACGGCAAAGCAATAATAGACACAATAAGCGGCAGGTAAAAAATTTCGATTAACGGGTTGGCCTTCGACATCACAAGCTTCAGGAAGATAAAAAGCTGAAGTAAATCGAAGAAAAGCTGGAAGGCAAGAAAGCTCGAACTCACCTTTTCTTTGCCTTTAAGAGTAATGGTCACAACAGTATTAAAGACCACCATCAAGACAATACTTAGGACAATATAAGCATAGTTTATCCACAGGAGCTTACCCATAAAACCATAGGCCACTGCAGTAATAAACTCCACCAGGAGAATTACCCAGCGCAGAGAAATAATGAGAGAGGCCCTCAATAAATTCTCATTAAGTTGGCTTCCCAGCGGGAAAAGCCATTTTCTCAATTGGTTAGGTAAGGTTTGCATCCTTTAATCGTCCAGACTGCACCAATATGTTGCAGTTACAAGGGTCCATTTTTTAGTTATAACCAGTCTATCTTTTACCGGAGACTACTATGAAAATCGCTACACTTCTTTTAGCTTGTGCCTTTTTTAATATCAAAGCCTATGCCTGTGAACAAGGTGAAATTTCTTTTTCTCAAAATAATGTTTGCGCCAAATTAGAATGGCAAAACACACCGGTTTTTAATCAGTACACTAGTGCCACTATCACGTTAAAAAATAACAGCAGTTACTCTCTTAACGTCATTCCTTGGATGGTGATGGCCGCAGGACACGAACACGGCTCTCGTCCGGTCGTTATCACTCCAGTCTCTCCTGACGATTATTTAGTTGAAAAAATTTACTTCATGGGTGGAATGAAGGGCGATTGGTTTCTTCGCCTTCAACTCTTAAATGATAAAAAACAAATCGTAGAAGAAAACAGAGTCAAGGTTGAGCTTTAATTTATGAAAAGCACCTTGCTTTTTTTATTCATATTCTTTTCACTGGGAGTTTCTGCAGCTCCCATGCCGACTCTCACTTCTTACCCTTCCGGGAAAGAAAAGAATTTAAACACGGATAAAAAAACAAAGGTGCTGGTGTTCTTAAGTAAAACTTGCCCATGCACTCAACAAAACATCCCCTATATCAATGAAATGGCCAGGACTTTTCCAGAGATCGAATTCATTGGAGTTCATTCGGTAAGAAATGCGAGCGCTAAAGATATTGAAGAAATCAGACAAAACTACAAGGCCGAATTTCCAATCATCGATGACAGTGATTTAAAGATGGCCGATTTTCTTAAAGCTAACCGCACACCTCAAACCTTCATCCTGAATGAAAATAATGACGTGCTCTATAGCGGTGGCGTGACTGAAAGAACAAATCCCTACAGTGCTAAAAAACTCTATTTAAAAAATGCTCTCACTGAACTTGCCAATAACCAGGCCATCACTGAGAAAGAAACAAGGTCACTCGGATGCATTATTTTAAGATAATCCTCTTTGCTCTTCTTTTGACTCTGGCCTCATGCGGGAAATCTCCCCTTTTTAACAAGCTGGAAAAAACAAAAGAAATCGCCGGAAGCATCCTGCTGGAAGAACAACTTCCTGGAGCAGAGAATTCATTTTCTTTAAAATGGAATGTCCCTCCTTCATTAAGTGAACTGGGGATTTTTGAAATCACACTCAGCTCTCCTCTAAAAGCAACTCAAAGTCTAAACGCCTATATCTGGATGCCAGACATGGGGCATGGGTCTTCTCCCATTGTTATTACTGCGCTTTCTTCTGTGAGTTATGAATTTTCAGAACTGGCCTTTATCATGCCCGGTCTTTGGGTTTTACATATTGAAATTTTAGAAAACAATCAGGTGATCTCCTCATGGCAAAAATCACTAGTGCTTTAATTCTGATTCTTCTTTCAAGTAATGTTTACTCCGCTTCATGCTGTGGGGGTGGACAGTCTGCGGCTTCTCTCATGATTGCTGATCACTTACAGGAATGGACTTTTTCAACTCTTTTAAGAAGAGATATCGGGCAGACTAATAACGATGGTAAGGCCCTGATGGACGACGATGGCAACAAAGATCAAACCATCACCAGCTCCATCGAATACAAAAGACTCTTCACTGACCGCTTCCAGGGCAATACCAGTCTTTCTTTCATTCAAAAAGAAGCTAAACGCCTGGGGAAAAATGAAACAGACTCAGGTCTTGGTGATTTTGGTATTGGCGTTTTTTATGAGGCCCTGACAAATTACAATTACAACTCATGGACTCCCCGCCTTTTTACCGGGATTAAATTCACTGCTCCTTTTGGAGAAAATAATTTCAATTCACAAAAAAATCTTCGCACTGATATACGCGGAACAGGTTTTTATAAGATTGATCTTCCCGTTGTCATGGTACGTGGAGATTTTAAGGCCAGTCTCACACCTCAGTATCTTCCCAAACAAAAACATCTCAACTCAACTTATGCTTTTTCAACGGCAGGAACTTATACCTATTCACTCAGCAGTGAAATTGACCTTTCATCAACCCTACAATGGAATTACCTGGCCAAAAAGCAGTACCAAAACCAGACCCTCATCGCCTCTCAATTTTGGGAAGTTTCCCTATCTCCTGCCTGGAATTTTCAGAAAAATGCCAGCCTTAACCTGAACTACAGCGACAGCACTCTCTTGGGAAAAAGCAGGAATTCAGCCCTTTATCGCTCTCTTTCCCTGGGAATGACCTGGTCTGAGCTACTTTAAATAGATCAATTTTACAGGCCTTATAGAGCCGACTCCCGATTTCTGGTATGACTGCCCCAACCAATACCTTAGGAGTCTTTATGAAAAAAACAATCGCTTTAATGACTATGCTTTTATCATTATCTGCAATGGCCGCTGATTATTCATGTAGCGGAACTGAGCCGTTCTGGGATCTAAAGATTGAAGGAAACACTGTTACTTTCAATGAATTCATGGCCGATGAAACAACAACGAAAGAAGAAATCATGTCACGTGTAGATGCTCAAGGGCTAGCTCCTGACTTCGCATTCGTAGTTGAAACTAAAAACGCAAAAGCAACAATCGTTACTGGTGAATGTAATGATGGAATGAGCGATAATATTTATGAAAAACACATCATGTATACAACTGGTAACACAGTTCTTTACGGATGCTGCAACGAAATCACAAAGTAATTTTCCTGCAATAAAAAAGGCCCTCAAACGAGGGCCTTCTTCTTAGTTTTAGTTAATCTTTAAGTTCTTAGTGGACTCTACCTCTGGATAATCTGCTAAACGCTTTTGCTTGCAACAAGCACCAGGGCATTGAGCGCAAACCTAAAAACCTGCTTTTCTCATGATGAGGTCAAGGTCCTAGATCTCGAGAAGCTATACCGTAGTCTAGACATTCTCATTTTACCTCCTTGGATTCGTGATACACATTCAAGAAAGTTTCTAGTCCGTCCTAGTCCTAGAGAAACGAAACTTTTGGCGTTTTCTCATATTGCCTCCTTTGTTTCTTCTTTCTACATAATCATCATCGCCCTTTTTCGGCCTTTTCTACATGATTTGTATCAGGTTAAAACAATATTTTGGTCAGGCGCTATTTAGACTGCACAAACTCCGCAAATCTCACTGACACTTCAGCAGGAGTCACTTTAGGTCTTCCTAATTTCTCAGGAGAACCTTTTTGCGTTTTCATATGAACGAATGTCACTGCATCGTTCTTTTTTACCTCTTCAACGATCTCTGAGAATTTCTCTAAGCGGTCAGTTGAGTAGATTTTATCGTAACCAAATCCAGCGGCGATTGTTCCGAATGAAACTCCACCAGTCACAGTTCCCTGTCCACCAGTTGAATCGTGAGCTTCGTTATCAATCAGGATGTGAACTAAGTTCTTTGGCTTGTAAGCTCCCGCTGTCGCCATTGATCCAGTTCTCATTAAAAGCGCTCCATCACCGTCAATAACGATAACTTTAAGCTTAGGCTTTACCATGGCAAGGCCCAGACCAAAGGCCAGCGCACACCCCATAGAACCCACCATATAAAGCTGGTTCTTCTGGTCACCGACTTCATAGAACTCTCTTCCTGTTTTACCAGTTGTCGCAATCACTGCGGCCTCAAGTCCAACAGATTTTTGAAGCACTTCAAGAACCGGAGTTCTTGTCGTACGTGCTTTGTAATCAAGTTCAAAATGATCAGTGTGAGTGATGCTGAAATCTTTTTTAGAAGCCGCTGGCTTCTTTTGAAGTTTGTATTCAGCGATGTCGTCTTTTCTCATGACAAACACGAATGGTTGATTGTGTTTTTTCATGTATTCATCAGCTGCTTTTAAAGCAGGAGCTACTTCTTCTTCCGTCTGCGGAAAGTAGGCCCACTTCAGTCTCATCGTCTCAAGCATTGCCGTTGTGATTTGCCCCATCAGTTCGTGTTGAGGTTCATCAGCAGGGCCACCAGGCTCTCCACGAAGAGTCGTGATGATCATAACCGGAATGTTAAACGTATAAGTCAGTGACGTAATCGGGTTAACTGCATTTCCTAAACCTGAGTTCTGGAACATAACAACCGCACGTTTCCCACCAACTGTTGCTCCGGCCGCGATAGCAATTGCATCCCCTTCGTTAACACTGTCGACGAAATCAAACCCGTCTGTATCGATAACGTAGTTGATGAACGGCTTTAAATATGAACATGGAGTCCCCGTAAAGAAGTTAAACCCAAGTTCGCGTGCCGGAATTAGAAATTTATCAGCTGTAATCATAAATTATCCTTAGAATTTTTGTCCTTTTGAAACGTCTGCGTAGCTATCAACATCCATCCAGTGCCCGTCAATGTACATAACATTGATTTTAACTTTCTTAGACAGAAGGTGGTTCATTAAATCTGGAAGCTTCAGTTTATTGAAGTCTGGAGTTGTCGAAAGCTCAGTAAGGGCCTTAGATAGAACTTCAGATCCAACTTTATTTGTCTTCACAAGACCAATCCACTCACCGCTTGCTTCTTTGTTTTCGCTTGCAGTTCCAAACTTGATTCCTTGAAGTTCAGCAGGAGCTTCATTGTAGTTAGTGCTGTGGTTTCTAGAACAAAGAACAAAGTCACCTTTATAATCAGCTGTGCGGTTGTTAATTGTGGCATCAACAACAATTGTAATATCTCCTTTTTCTTCTAATAGGCGAGAAAGGATGTATTTTCTGTAAAGGATGTCACCGTAAGAGATGATTGTATTGTCTACAATTTGTTTGCTAGCTAAAAATAATGAAGCAAGCTCTGAAGTCGATTCAAAGTTTTCATTGTTCACGTACTTGATGTTCGGGAATTTGAAAGCTTCTTTTTTATAGCCAGTAACGATCGCGATATCTTTAATATCGTGAGCGTAGAAGTTATTGATTGATTGCTCAATTAATGGCTTTCCGTTGATATCGATCAGAACCTTTGGACGGTCTTCAGTTAATTCTTTTAATTCAGCACCACGTGATGCCGCTAGAAGAACAACTCTTGGAGCGTCAGCGTCTGCCACTGTTAAGTATCTCTTCTCAGCAGCTTCAAGTTCTTTATCATTTTGCAGACGGAAAAGTTCTGCAACTGATACGATTTTATCTTCAACGTTCATTAAAGATTGCTCTTCAAAGATTGTCTTAGTTACTTGTTGCATAGCTGTTACGGCCATTCTCATTTGGTGGTTGGCCCAGATAACAGTCGAAACACCAGCTTCTCTAAAGACGTTTGTCGGAGTTGCGTAGTATTTAGTTGGAACGATAACAACCGGACATTCTTTTGATCTCTCACCCCATTCTTTCATGAAAGCTAGAATTTCATCTGGCTTTGAAATTTTAGAGTGCATTAAAATGGCGTTAGCTCCCGCTTTTCTATAAGCGTCTGCTCTTTTAACTGCTTCTTGTAGTCCCCATCCAGCGATAAGAGCTTCTACGCGAGCGATGATGTTGAAGTCATCGTCAAGTTTAGTGTCTTGACCAGCTTTGATTTTTCCACAGAACTCCTCTATATCAGCCAGCGGCTGCGCCTCCGTCCTTAAAAACGAGTTTGTTTTTGGGAAGATTTTATCTTCGATACAAACCCCGGCAACTCCACGTTGCTCAAGCTTCATAACAAGTCTTCTCATGTTGTTGAAGTTTCCGTACCCAGTATCACCATCAAGCAGGATAGGAATCTTCGTAGCGTCACTCATGTACTCAACAACGTCCAAAACCTGAGTCCATGAAGCTTCGTTGTTATCTCTTACCCCAAGTGAAGCAGAGATTGATAAACCCGATCCCCAGATCCCCTTAAATCCCGCTTCCTGAGCGATGATTGCAGAAATCCCGTTGTGGGCTTCCATTAAAAACTCCAGCTCATTAGACTGAAGCATCTGTCTTAGTTGCGTTGACTTTTTCATAGGTACACTTCCTTATAAACTTTAAATGCCATAAATAAACTAAACATCACAATCAATACACCCGAGGTGCGGCTGAAGTGATGGAAAAACTTCTGCGGGATGCGGTTTTGGTAGCGCTGAACCATCTTTAATAAAAGAAAGAACCAGCTCGCCGAACCGACAGCAATTCCTAGCGACAGGAAAAAATAATTAAAATAGTTAAAATCAAAAGCGTTCCACGATTTAATGATGGCCGCCAGCCCTGACATAGTCGCAATCAGTGTCGGGTTTGATGTATAAATTAAAACTCCCAGTAAAAAGAAACTCGATGCTCTCGGGATCTTTTTCTTTGTGTCTTCATCTTCTTCAAAACTCTGACTCGGGCTAAGGATTTCTTTTAATCCAAAAGCAAAAAGAAAAATCACACCGGCCACTTTAAAGAACATCGTCATCTTTGGAGAAAAAGAAAACAATGAAAGCCCGGTCAGGATGATCATAAAATAAGTGAAGTCCATCACTGAGCCACCCAGGGCAATCGAAAAAGCAGAACGAAAGTTATGTTTAAGCAGAGTATTCACTACCCAAACGTTGATTGGGCCAACCGGAATACACATTAAAAAACCAATAGCGAGACCTAGGATAAGTGCGATCATGCTTGAGCACTCTCCAGGCGGTGATAAATCTTTTGTTGATAGATCAACATAATCACCAGCCAGGTGTTGCCAAAAATAATAGCGTAACCAAAAAGCCATTCAGGCCTGTCGAATAAAAGTGCAAAAATAAGAAAAGCGATATGCCATGCCGGCCCGATAAGACCCCATAACTGAATCGCACGGTAATTCTTCTCAATATAATTTTTGCATTCAAACTTTAAAGAACGTCCTTCGTTACCTGCTTGAAGTGTGCTGAAACCTAAGTATGTCGTCAGCATAAAAAGGCGAATTTTTGATTCTTTTGGATTGGCCTTCGCCACAGCAAGCTTCTCGCGAAGCTCTTCAACTTCTCTTTGAACAAAGCCGCCGTCTCCGCGGTCGTATGAAAGATACTCCATCAAATAGTGATCGTAGATAATCGAGTGTAGCGCCTTACTTAATCCGGCAGCAACCACCAGATAAACTGTCGGGATAGAACCCATCATAGGCATAGCTTTCGTCACACCAAAACCAAGGGCAATATAACAAGCGATGTTTGAGGTATAGTCGACCAAGCCATCGATAAAACGGCCAAACTCAGAACCGTTCTTTTTCATTCTCGCCTGCATTCCATCACAGCAGTCCAGAACAGCAAATAGGAAGAAAAAGAAAGCTCCCCATTGGAACTCCGCTTTGTAGAAAAACCATGCAGCAGTAAAACCTGAAACAAAAGAAGCGAATGAATAATTATTTGGTGTCAGCGGAAGCGGGTATAAAAGCTTTACGATTACAAAAGCAATCGGTCTGAAAAAATAAACATCCAGAAATTCTTCTGCATGCACGTTTTTTAATGAACTTCTATATTCTGCAAGCCAAGTCACTACACTTCTCCAAAAAGTTTTTTCGCGCGCTCATAATCTTCACGGTTATCGATCTCAACCCACTTGTCACTTACTGACTGGTGAACTGACATATCGTGCGTATGCAGGAACTCGTTCATCACGTGCTCCCAGTTTTTAGAAACGTTCTTTTCATCGGCAAGGAACTTCTTGCACTCGTTGAACATATCGTCTCTGTACTCTTTAGAGAATTTCAGGATACCGATCGCCTCACCAGCAAAAGTGTACTTTTCACGCTCTTCTGCAGAGACTGCACGCTTATCGATTGTCATGCGGACAAAACCGTCTTTATCGATCATCGTCTTTGCACATTCGATATCATCGATTGAACTCTCTCCAACCAGGATCTGGTTAGGGTTTGTATCTTCAACGAAAGCTCTTAGAATTTGAGTTTCATAAATTAAGTCAGCATCAAACAGAAGAAAATCTGTTTCTACTTTTTCCAGACCAAAGAAAAGTGAATAAGTGTTTCCTTTAACTTTGTAGTCGTCGTTAACGGCGAAAGCTAAGTTGAAGTTGCTTTTAAATTTTTGTAGGTACTCTTCAAGCACTTCGCGTTTGTATCCAGTCACCACGACAACGTCTTTAACTCCAACAGCTGCAAGGCTGTCGAAGTGCCAGTCCATTAGTGCTTTTTCTTTAATTGTTAAAAGCGACTTTGGGTTTGTTGTCACGTCAGCGATACGCGAGCCGTATCCTGCGGCCAAAATAAGAGCAGTTAAACTAGACACAGATTACCTCTCTTTTTTGCCCATAGGCGATCCATCGTGCGCTTTAATGGTCTGTTGTGGTCTTTTTTATAATCAAAGATTGTCACTGCATCCAGTGAATCCGAGAAACAAGTTCTTCCGTGAAGCACTTGTGAATCGTAAGTCAGAAGAATTTCTCCCGCTTTAAAAGTGTGGCGGTATTGGTTATCTGAGTGCTCGATAACCGAGTCCAGAGTATCAATCGCGTACATCTGCTCTTCAGTTAACGGGTTGTTCGTTTTTCTGTGAGCTGATTCCATGTATGGACGAAGGTGACGGAACATTGGCTCACCTTTTTTATTGTAAGTCAGGATTGGAGCTTCGTAAGTCGCATCGGCCACTCCACGTTGTTCCCAGATAAAATTCTTTTCCAGGATCGATAAAACGTCCGGGTGTTTTTCTTTTAAGATCTTGTGAACTGTCAGGGCGTTCACCAGAATGTTTTCTCCACCTGCCATTGCCGGAGCAATACAAGAAAGCACCAGGTATTCCCAGTGGTATGGAACGTTCACGTTATCAGTATGGATTGTTCCACCTTCGCGAGTCTGGTGGTAACGAGCCCCCTTCACCATTGTGTTGTGACGGTCGCGATCGAAAACACAAATAACTTTATCACCTGCTTCGTTTTGCACTAGTGGCTCACCAAGTACGTTTCCTAAAAGCCAGCTGATCGTTCTTTGTTCTTGAATTGTATATTTATTGTGAAGATCAACAAATGGTCTAACGATAACGATGCGCTTTCCGTTTTCCAGTTCGTTTCTAATCTCTTCAACTTCTTTTAAAAAAGTTGGACAGTCGTCACTCTCTAACGTCTTAGCGTCTTCGATGCGATCGTACTGATGAAGGTTCTTAATGAAGTCGTAAATTTCGTTTTGTGCTTCTGTTGAAAAAGCATAGGTAAAATTGTCATTTAACATCGGGTTTTCCCTCGAAAAAGTAATCCTAAAAAGTGCGGTAAAAATAGCACTCTCAGGAGGGGAAAACAACCTAATAAGGCTCATGAGAAAAACTCTCGATGCGCTCTGTGTAAATGTAAGTGCAAGAAGCCTTACGCCACGCGCGTTACGACAGAGAGTCCAACTCTTTATCGTATTTGGCCTGGATAAATTCTAGATTTTCATTGGAGTTGGTCAGCTTTTCAAAGAGCTCATCAATCATGTGATTAAGCTTTCCGACTGCATGGGCATAGTCAGTCAACTTGGCCGTATCGTTGGCAAGCGTGGCCTTTTCTAACTCGTTATTGATGCGCTTAAGCAGGTCTTCGTTCTTAGTGATCTCACCTTCCAGGCGCTCAATCTCTTCTTTAATCGGCTTCGTTTGCTTGGCGCGCTCAATAGTAAGCTCGGCCCTTTTTTGTTTAATCTCTTTTTCCGAAAGTTTTTTGGTCTCAACTTTTGGTTTTGTCTCTTCGCTTTCCCATCCGATTTTTTCTAAGAAATCATCGTAAGTTCCATTAAAAAACTCAGCATTCCCATTGTGGAAAATAACCAGTTTAGTCGCTAGGTTTTTAAGCATGATCTCACTATGGGTAACAATCACAACGGCACCGGGAAAGTTGCCAATCTCTTCGGTTAAAGACTCAATTGATTCCATATCCAAGTGGTTGGTGGGCTCATCCAGAAGCAACAGGTTTGCCGGTTTTGCCAGGATTTTCCCCAACAGAACACGGGCCCTTTCTCCCCCGGAAAGAACTTTAATTTTCTTTTTTGCCAAGTCTCCTTCAAACATCATCGTTCCACAAATATTGCGTACACTTGAAATTGAAAGATCATTATTTTCCTGCTGAATTTCTTCAGCAATCGTGTTTTCCATGTTCAGGCGATTGATATTGGTTTGACCAAAATGGCCAATCTGCGCTGAAGGGTGAAAGCTCACTTTTCCAGTGACCGGGGTTAAATATCCGCCGATAATGTTTAGTAGTGTCGATTTTCCTTTTCCGTTTTTCCCAATGATCCCGATTCTGTCTTCGCGATTAATCGGAAAACTCAGATTGTGAAAAAGATTTTCTTCTTTTCCCTCATAGTGAAAACTTAGGTGTTTGACTTCGGCGATTTGTTTGCCCGGGCACTCCACAAAACGGAATTTAAAGCCCAGCGAATCAACGTCCGCAAGCTTGTCCATCGAACTCATTTTCTCCAGCGCCTTTACTCTCGACTGCGCTTGAGCTGCTTTAGAAGCTTTCGCTTTAAATCTCTCGATAAAAGCTTCCATTTCCTTGCGTTTTTTATCTAAATTTTCGCGCGTCTTTTCGTACATTTCTTCGTCTTGAAGAATCTGTTCGTAAAATTTAGCGGTATCGCCTTTGATTTTCTTTAACTGCTGACGGTGAAGCCCCATTGTGTGAGTCACAACATCATCCATGAACTCGCGGTCGTGGGTGATGAGCATAATTTCCCCGGGGAAATTCTTTAAAAAGCTCTTAAGCCATCTCATACTGACGATGTCGAGGTAGTTGGTAGGCTCATCCAGAAGCAGAAGATCCGGCGACTGCAAAAGCACCTTCGTCAGGTTGATCCTGATTTGATAACCGCCTGAAAAGCTCTTGGGGTCACGGGCGAGGTCGGGTTCCGAAAACCCCAGACCAAAAAGAATTTTTTCGGCCTCATGTTCTTTGAAATCTTCAGGGTTTAAAACCTGAGTGCATTCTTCCAGGACAGTAGGCTTGGTAAAGTGAATATGTTGTTCAAGGGCACCGAGTCTATACCCCTTTGGGATAGATATTTCTCCCCCATCAGCAGATAACTCTCCGAGAATTAGTTTAAAAAGCGTCGATTTACCCGAGCCATTTCTTCCAACCAGACCGACTCTTTCTCTTGGTCCTAATTGGAAACTGACATTACTGAATAACTCTTGTGCACCGAAATGTTTGGATAAATTTTTGGCCTGTATCATTGTGTTCTCGCTATAGGGGCCATCTTATGCTAAAGTCTCCCAAAATTCATTATAAATTTTGACCATGCCATAAACCAAGGATTAGCCTTCTATGTCTAAGAATTACTCAAAACTAAAAAACATTGCCGTCGTAGCTCACGTTGACCACGGTAAAACAACAATGGTTGATTGTCTTTTAAAGCAATCAAATACATTCGACGAGCGCGAACAAGTTGCTGAACGTGTAATGGACTCAGGCGATATCGAAAAGGAACGCGGGATTACAATTACAGCTAAAAACTGTGCGTTCATTTGGAAAGATACAAAAATTAACCTTCTGGATACTCCAGGCCACGCCGACTTCGGTGGAGAAGTTGAACGCTCACTTATGATGGTTGATGGGGTTCTACTTCTAGTAGATGCTTCTGAAGGACCACTTCCTCAAACTCGTTTCGTTCTTCAAAAGGCGATGGAGAGAGGAATTAAGATTTCTGTTGTTATCAACAAAATCGACAGACCAGATGAAAGAATTGAAGAAGTTAAAAACGATATTGAAAACCTTTTCCTGGAAATGGCAGATCAATTAAATATCACTGATTTCGATCTAGATGTACCTATCCTTTACGCTTCTGCTAGATCTGGATGGGCAACTCACGATCCAAAAGTCGTTAGAACTGACGTTCACCCTATTCTAGACTTCATGGTTTCTGATTTCTATCCAGAACCACAAGTAGCTCAAGGTGAAGACCTTCAGCTTCTAGTAACAAACCTTGGATACTCAAACTACCTGGGGCCATTAGTTATCGGAAGAATTCAAAGAGGTATTATCAAGAAAAATGGTAACTACACACTTTGCGATATCGAAGGAAAAAACAAATCATACAAAATTACAGCGATTCAAGAGTTCTCAGCTCTAAGAAACATCGACGTTGATGAAGCTCGCGCTGGAGAGATCGTTACAATTGCTGGTATCACTAATGCAAAAATTGGTGACACAGTTGTTTCTACAACTAAGATCGAACCTCTTCCACGTATCACTGTTGAACCTCCAACTGTAGGGGTTCAGGTTTCAGTTTCAACTTCTCCTCTATCAGGACAAGAAGGTGAATACCTAACTTCTAGAAAACTAGAAGAGTTCCTAGAAGACTCTGTTAGAACAAACGTTGCTCTTCAATATGAACCAACTGACGATCCAAAAGTTTACATCCTAAAAGGAAGAGGTGAACTTCAGCTAGCAATCGTATTCGAAGAACTTCGTCGTAAGGGATTCGAGTTCATGGTTGGTCGTCCTCAGGTACTTTTCCAAACTGCTGAAGATGGAACAAAAATGGAACCATTTGAAAAAGTGGTTCTAGATATTCCTTCAGATGCAACTGGACCAATCACTGAAAAACTATCTATCAGAAAAGGGATCATGGAAAACATGATGCCACTTGGAGAAGACAGAACAAGAGTTGAGTTCATCATCCCTTCAAGAGGACTAATTGGTTACCGTGGAGTGTTCTTAACGGACACAAGAGGTGCTGGTTTAATGTCTTCTGAATTCCTTGGATACCGTCCATTCGTAGGAGAAATGCTTGCTCGTCAAAACGGTGCAATCATCTCTGACCGCCTTGGAAAGATGACTCCATACGCTCTATTTAACCTTCTAAGCGTTGGTAGACAATTCGTAGTTCCAGGGGAACCAACATACGAAGGACAAGTTATCGGTGAACACACTCGTCCAAACGATACAAACGTAAACGCTGTTCGTGAAAAACACTTATCTTCAGTTCGTACTGCAGGTAAAGACGAAAACATCACTCTTCCACCTATCGCTCCAAGAACTCTTGAATGGGCACTAGACTGGATCGACAACGATGAATGGGTAGAAGTAACTCCAACTTCAATCCGTATCAGAAAGAAAGAACTTGCTCAAAACAAGCGTTCAGTTGTTAGAGGATAGTTTCTTTTTTAATAAAAGATCACAAAGGCCTGCGTACATCGCAGGCCTTTTTTTTTGCCTTTTTCCAAACTTTACAATGCCCTTCAGAGTGAAGCAGAATTGTTTAAGAAACTCTAACAAGGAAAGTTGAAATGAGAAGTTTAGTTCTAGGACTAGTAACCCTGTTTTCTGTAAGCGCTCACGCCCTGACTGTTGACTCAATTGCCTTTGACGACAAAGTCACTGTTGCAGGAAAAGAGTTAGTACTTAACGGAGTGGGGATCAGAAAAGCGACATTCTTAAAAATCAAAGTGTATTACGGGGCGCTTTACCTGACGGCAAAAACTACAAACTCAGGAGCATTTCTGGGAACAAATGAGCCGAAACAAATCACTATGCAATTTGTCCGCGACGTAGACGCAAAAGATCTTAAAAAAACTTATAAAGAAGCTTTCGAAGGCGCTAATAAAGAAACATATAAAAACATGCTTGCTACCTTTGAAGCTTTTAACAACAACTTTACCGACATTAAAAAAGGCGAAAGAATGGTCTTCACCTTCCTTCCTGACGGCGTTGTGCTAACACTTGCAGGGAAAAGCTTCCCGAAGGCCGGCGATGCTGCTTTCTCTCATGCCATCCTGAATATGTGGTTTATTAACCCTCTAGACGAAGGTCTAACTAAGGGTTTACTTGGCCAGTAGGTTTGGAATACATAATATTATCGCGCCCTTACCCCAAGGGCGCCCCAAAACTTCGCCATTTTTGATAGAAAATACCTATAAACAATCCTACTTGACACAATAAAAACATATAGATATAAATCTTATCTCAAGATCTGAGCAATTTCGTCTAAGCTTATTTAAAAGGAATTGTTGTAAACTTATACTAAGAGGAGCAACAGGGATATTTATGGAGAGAAAAATGCACGTAACGATCGTGGACGATGTGAAAGATAACTTAAAAAGTTATAACGAATTATTATCACCAACATTCAATCTTGAACTCATCCAAAATCCAGTAGACCTGCTAAGTTTCCTTGGAAAAACCGAAACAGATCTTATCCTTCTCGATCTGCACATGCCGACGATGAATGGATTTGAACTATATGAAAAATTTAAAACATCTCATCCAGATCTACCTGTTATTTTCTTAAGTGGTGATCCTTCAGAGGAATCAATCATTAAAGGTCTAAACCTTGGGGCAGATGATTTTATCGTTAAGCCTGTCTCTCTAAGAGAGCTGGTTGCGCGTATTAAGAACAAAATCAACACTAAACAAGCTCAGGCAAATGAATCTGAAATCATTGCCTTTGATGGCTTTAAACTTCACTGTGAAATGCAAATGGCAGAAATTGGAGAAGAAAAAATCCAGCTTACGCCAATTGAATTCAAACTTATCCATCTTCTGGCAAAAAACCCAAACAAGGTTTTCTCTCGCGAGTACATCACGAACCTTCTTTGGCCGAACATTCACGTTCAAAACCAGAACATCGATACTCACCTTTCTAATCTTAGAAAGAAGCTGATGCCGTTTTCGAAATACATTCGCACGATTAAGTCTCGTGGGTACATTTTAAGAATCGGGTAAATTTAAAAAGCTTTTTCGATTTCTTCGACTAAAAACTGAAGCCCATTTTGCTTCTGCACTTTCGTCATTGGATTGTGATCCCCAATATCCGACAACGCCTGAAGAAAACTTGCATCCGTCAGTTCTTTTTCTTCAATAATGATAGACCCAAGTTTTTTATGGGCCTCTAAGGCATTAAAGAATTGCTCGTTCTTTTGAGCGATCTTTAAAGGGATATAAATCGATTTTTTTCCAACCGCAATCAACTCGCACACTGTCCCTGCTCCAGAGCGGGAAATAGTCACCGTGGCCAGTTTAAAGAGGTCAATCATCTCTGTTCCGATAAAAGGAACGGCGATGTAGTCCGGGTGTTTTAGCTTTGTACTATAGTCATTAAAGAAGGCCTTTCCTGTCTGGTGAACAATCAGGTACTTCTCAGTTAAAAAAGAAAAGTTTTTTTCAATCAGTTTATTGATTAACTGGGCCCCATTTCCTCCTCCAGTGACAAACAAGATAGGCTTTGTTGTTTCGTTAATCACTCTGCCATGGATTTTTACCGGCCTGATATCGTCTGTGTAACACTCCTCTCTTAGCGGATAGCCTGAGAAGTGAGTTTTATTTTCATCGAAGTATTTATATGAATCTTCAAAACTAATGAACACACGGTTGGCAAAGATCGAACAGATTTTATTGGCCAGACCGACTCGGCTCGTTTGCTCGTGAATAAAAGATTTTTTCCCTTGAAGTCTTGCGGCCAGAACAACTGGAACAGAAACGAATCCACCAGTTGAAAAAACCAACGTATTTTTTCTATCAAATTTCCAAAGCAGCTTAAAAGAATCCACTAACCCTAAAAATACACGGATGATATCTTTCATGTTTTCTAAAGAAAGATAGCGTCTTAATTTTCCAGTGCGGATGGGATGATAAGTGAGTTTATAGTCCTGAACCAATTCGCGTTCGATGCTGGCGATACCGCCGATATAATGAACATCATAGCGGGAGTCTTCATTGATCTTCTTAATGATAGTGAGTGCCGGCATTACATGGCCGCCAGAGCCTCCACCAGTAAAGATCAACGTTTTTTTATTAGACATAAAGGCCTCAGGGAAAATAAAAAGCGCCCCCATAAGGGAGCGCTATGAATTAGATGCCTTTATTATAAGTAGAAAAGATTAAGAACGGAAAGATCTTTCAGATCTGTTGCCGTTTCTATCTCCATTTCTGTGGTTGCTTCCACTTCTAAAGCTTGGACGACGATCGCGGTCTCCACCACCGAAGTGTGGGCGGCTCATTGGTGCCGAGCGAGTAAGCTCGAAACGCACAGTGCGGTCGATGATCATTGGAGTGTTAACTTTTAATAAAACTTCACCATATTGCTCAGGAACTTCTAAGAAAGAGAAAGTTTCTTTCATATCTACGTTTCTGATCAGGCGCTCTTCAACTTTAACCATATCCGAGATTGATCCCAGAAGTGATTTTAGAGTTAAGCCGTGGTCTTTACCGATGTTAACGAAGAATCTCATGTTACCAGAATGGTTTGGACGTCCCTGGTCTCTGCTTCCTCTATCGTTACCTCTGTCATTTCCTCTATCGTTGAAGTCACGGTTTCTGTCTCTGTTATCAGGACGTCTTTCCTGGATTTCAAGAGATGGAGAATGGTCGTAACGAGAGATTTGTGACTTGAAGATATGGTTGTACATAACTTTTAATAAATCTTCTTTTGAAAGGTCATTAAATTTTTCTGTAAACACAGCATCTGTAGAAAGTTTATCAAGATTTTCGATAACGTTATCAAATTTCTTAAGTTCTTTTCTAACCATGACTTCCTTTAACTCTGCTGGAGTTGGAAGTGTTGCTTGAACAATACGAGCTTTCGTATTGTTTTCTACCATGCGAAGTCTGTATCTTTCTGATGGCTCAACAAGAGTGATCGCCACCCCTTTCATTCCCGCGCGACCAGTTCGTCCGATACGGTGAACGTAAGACTCGATATCTTGTGGAAGACCAAAGTTAATTACGTGAGTAAGGTTGTCTACGTCGATTCCGCGAGCGGCAACGTCTGTACAAACCAGCATGTTGATCTTTTTAAGTTTGAAGTTCTTCATTGTGATGTCACGTTGTTGTTGTGACATATCACCATGAAGTGAATCTGATGGATACCCACGAGCGTTTAGTTCGTCAGCAAGAGTTTTCGCGTCTACTTTTGTACGGCAGAAAATCATTCCGTAGTAGTCTTCTAGAGAATCAAGGATTCTGCAGATTGCTTCGCTCATGTTGTTGTGGCGAACAACGTAGTGCTTTTGCTCGATAGACTCGTTAGATAAAGTTTTCTTTTGAACTTTAACAACAAGAGGATCTTTCAGGTAAGTTTTGATTAATGAAAGGATTGGAGCTGGCATAGTTGCCGAGAACATCCAAGTTTTTCTATCTTCACCTAGGTTAGAAAGAATTTGTTTTACGTCGTCGATGAATCCCATATCTAGCATTTCATCAGCTTCATCCAAGACAGCGTATTTAGCGTTATCTAGAATTAAAACTCCACGATCGATAAGATCCAGGACACGTCCCGGAGTTCCTACTACGATTTGTGGGCGATCTTTTCTTAATCCTCTGATTTGTCCTTCAAGAGAAACACCACCGTAAACAGCAAGTGTTTTTACTTTTTCGTAAGTCGAGAATTTTTTGATTTCTTCAGTAATCTGGTTAGCTAACTCGCGAGTTGGAGTTAAGATTAGTGCTTGAACATCACGGTTAGTGAAGTCGATCTTGTTTAATAGTGGAAGTGAGAAGGCAGCAGTTTTACCTGTACCTGTTTGCGCTTGTCCTACAAAGTCTGTTTCTGTTGTTGCAAGTGCTGGAATAGCTTGAGCCTGGATTTCTGTTGGCTCTACATAGCCCCTCTCCGTGATCGCTTTAATTAATGATTCACGTAGTGGCAATTCTTGAAATGTCACTTAATACCTCGTCTGAATGTGGTTCCACCGATCTTAATTGCTTGAAATGAAACCTGAACCACTAGACGCAAAAAAAGCAACATCGAAGGGAGAAACGTTAAAATGTTATAGGCTTCATACGTCATAAATAACGATACGACTAGCCCAATGTGTAAAAAAGATTAGAATTCGAAGCTTAATCGTGGGTTAAAGGCCAATCCACCGATGTAAGTCTGGGGTTTTCCGAAATATAAATGGTATTCAACCATCAAGTCAAAGCTCGACTTACCGACTAAATAAATTCTAATCCCGGCCCCAGGAATAAGCCCAACAAGAGTCCCTTCCTTGATCTTAGTGCTCAATTCCTGCCCTTGAGCATTCAAGTAGCGTCTTCTCACTCCGTAGTCTCCGATCGAAAAGGCCATACTTCCAATCCAGTCAGTTTTAACTGCGCCCTTTTCAAAAAGAGGTTCATGGTAATCGGCAAACAAGCGGTATTGAAGTGCACGGATCACATCCGGGATATTCTGATTGCTTCTGTCGCTAATAATCTCAACTGCAAAACCAGTCTGGATCTTTGTCGTCATGTCACCAACAAAACGAAATGATGTTAGCATTGAACCATTATCTAAAGACGGGTGAAACTTTTCATAGTTAGAATTCAAGTAACCGAATGAAAACTGCAAGTAGCGTCTTAACGTGTTGTCATAAACCGCAATGGCAATGACATCATTCTCAAAAGTTGGTGCTTTTTTATTATCATCAAGCCTAATCTCACCGTCTTTAACCACAGGAGCAGCTGTTGGTGTTTGAGTTTGGACTTGAACAGGTGCCTCTGTGACTGGCCCAAGTTTTAACTGGCCATCTATTGGGTTGACCGGGGCTTCTTTTTTTACAACAGGAGCTGACTCAATCGGTGCAATCGCAGGAATCGCCTCTGATGGCTCAACTGTTTTAGCCGCATCTTTATTCGCTTCTTTCGAAATCAGTTTTGATTTCTTTTTTGATTTAGCTGTCTTCTTCTCAACTGGTGGGTTAACCACGTCATCGTTTGGGATGACCAGGGCCTCTGCTGCTGGCGGAGCAACCACTTCAACACCATGTGGAATTTCAGCAGGCTTAGCGTCTTTGTCGCCGTCAGCGCGCTCAATGATCTTTCTCGTCCCTTCTTCCGTAATACTTAAAGGAGCACTCTCAATGACTTGTTGAGCATGCGCTTGTGATAATGACAAAAGTAAAAACCATCCTAGTAATTTCATAGAGCCAACATTCCTTAGTTAACACCAATTGTGTTTTTAATATTGCGGATAAGTTCACGCGCCTTTGGACGAACTCTCTGTGCACCTTCTTCTAGAATTGCATCAATCTTTTTCGTATCGGCCATCAGTTCATTATAAATATCGCGAGGTCCTTTCAAAGTGTTGTTAAGTACATTTAAAAGATCGGCCTTCGCCTCTCCCCATCCGATACCACGCAGGTATCTTGCTCTTAAGTCTTCAGTCTGTTCCTTAGAAGCAAATGTCTGATAGAAATCAAAAATTAATGAATCGTCAGGGTTCTTGGGTTCAGTTGGACCGCTTGAATCCGTTGTGATTCTATTGATGAGCTTTTGTAGTTCTTTTTCAGTTGAAAAAAGTGGGATGTGGTTATTGTAACTCTTGCTCATCTTTCTTCCATCAAGACCTGCCAGAAGTTTGTTTCCTTCTGCAACGATGGCCTTTGGTGGATTTAAGAAAGCAACGTCTTTTGTTTTGTCGTTTGATCTGATGAACTCGGCCAGAGATTTGGTGTTCTTTTCATGATCTAAATTCTTTCTGATTTTTTCATAACCTGGAACATAGTTGCTGTTGAATGAGTGCGCGATATCGCGGGCAATCTCAATATGCTGAAGCTGATCTGCTCCAACTGGAACAACATCCGCATTTAAAATCATAATATCGCACGCCATAAGAACTGGATAAGAAAAAAGTCCCATGTTCACGCCCGCATCTCTATCACGGCTTTCTTCTTCATTGGCCTGAACCATCGCCTTGTAAGCATGGGCCCTGTTCATTAGCCCCTTGCTGGTAAAACAATTTGTAATCCAGTTTAGTTCTAAAATTTCCGGGATATCACTTTGCTTATACAGAGTGACTTTTTTTGGATCAAGCCCCATCGCCAGCCATGTGGCCGCGACTTCATAAATATAATTTCTTAAAAGTTTTGCATCGTGAACACCAATGAGTGAATGGTAATCAGCGATGAAATAGTATGAATCGTATTCACCAGAGTTTGCCATCTCAATAGCTGGCTTGATAGCTCCGATGTAATTTCCCAGGTGAGGCATCCCTGTTGGTTTGACCCCAGTTAAACAGATTTTTTTAGACATAAATTCCTTCTTAGAGAGACGCCTTCTATTCTAGACAATTTTAGGCATTCTAAAAAGGGGAAATCAGCCTCTATAGCGACTAGTCATTGCTGATAACGGATAAGGTGACGTAATCCTGATAGGTTCCCGGGTCTTTATCATCAACAGACTTAATAGCGACCTTAATCGGCACCAGAGCGCCCCCAGAAGGAGTTTTTCCTGTGCCACTGGCAATCGTTACCGGAGAAGATGCCGAAGAGGTTAAAGTCTTAATAGAGTTGTTGGCATAGAAGTCATAACCGATTTGCGATTTGACTCCGGTTCCACCTACGCGCTTTAAGAGTCCGTTGTTACTTGAAGACACTTTCAGGATATAACCAGAGTTACTTACAATGCGGACATCAAACCCCAATTGTTCGCCTTGCTCTAGTTCTCCAAAGTCCAGTGTTTTTGAAGTCTGATTGCCATCATAAGTTCCGCCAGTGTCGACCATTGATAATGAAATGAACTTGGCGACGTTCAGGTAAACGTAAAGGTCGCGATAGCCTTCGTAAGAAACAATATTTGTATATGTCCCCGAGTAAAGTTGAACCTGGACCACATCGTAATAAGTCCCGGCGCTCGGAGGAGAGCTGGCATCAATTGGTGAAAGTGAAAAATAGTAATTCAGGTTTTTTGATGAACCTTTTGAAAGTGTATCGAAGATGACTTCATTAGTAGAAGAAATATCACTTGGTTCTTTCAATACACCGGTGGCGTTATTATTTTTATAAAAGTTGTAATACAAGTACCCAACCCAGGTCGTAATATTATAGCCGCGACGGTTGTAATTTCCCGCCCAGCCTTTAGTAAAAGCGAGAAAGAAATTATTACAGTTAGAACTATTCCCACCCTGACCTCTACTGACCTGAACAGTCCCGGACACAATTGGGTTAGTGTCCCCAACTCCATAAGAAAATGTCGGAACAGTTAAATTGTAATCACAATCTGCAAAAGCACTACTAACTGGAAAGAGGCTCAAGGCAAAGAGTAAGGCCGCTACTGATTTCATTTTCATAACTCGCTTCCTCCATCCGGCAGGATAATGTCACCGGTATCCACCATTCCCTGCTTCTTTCCTGTCATATCAATCTGTGCTGGTGAAAAGTTATCATCGTCAAGCTGAATGGTTCCTAGACCTGGCTCAACTCCTTCGATAAAAAACTCTCCATCACGGTCAGTAAAAAAGGGCGTGCTTTTTTGTGTTTGGGCCGAAGTAAAAAATCCTACTTTAAGTGCCAGTGGATTTTTCTTCTGATCAACAATTCTTCCCTTTAAAACCAGAAGACCTGCTTTTCCAATAACAAATAAATGTCCACTGTCTCTTCTTGGATAAACCACAAAACTCTCTTGCCCTAGAATATATCCCGGGTCCAGGTTACTTGGGTCAAGTTGAAGCCTTCTGTATTGATAAGGTGCTAAACTGGAAACCAACGATTCGCCAAAAAGCCCTGTCGTTGTGTCGTTAACTCCTCCGGCCGTCTGGACTCCGAACTTCTGTCCACTCCATTCTTTATTTGGTTTAAAAATAACGAAGCTGTTTGAAATCGGTCTGGCAATTGAGAAGGCCGAATCATCACCATTGTGAACAAAAGCAAAAGCACTTAAAAGACGCACGCTGGTTTTATAGCCTTCGGACTGACCATTATTTTTCATCACTTCTTGTCTGGCCCCTAAATCGGCCAGAACAGTGTTGTATTGCAGATCAAGAGAAGCATTCTTAGAAGAGTTATTGTCATCAGCAGAAGCTGAAACTTTAAGATCGTTGTATTTTTTTCCTGTATCTCTGATAACCGTTAAACGTTTTGTCTGCGATTCTTTTTCATAGAAGGCCGAGGCAAATGTCGAACTCTCACCAAACGTCATGTTAAAGAAAAAATAAATCTGATTAGACCAGGTCTTGAATTCATCTCTACTTCTTCCAGCATAGGCCGTCAGTGAGCTCGATTCAAAAATCTTAGTTGTTAAACTTCCGTTAAAGGCCAATCGTGCATTTTCAGCGAGAGTTGGATTTTGATAACTTCCACCTAAGGCCACATTGAAGCGTTCAAAAAGCGGCACGCTATACGAAACTGTGCCAGTAACATCAAAACGATTTTTAAAATTCTCACCGGCCTCATTAAAAAAAGGCGAACGGTATTCAAGCTTAGTGGTCAGAGTATGAGAGTCATACCAGTAGGCTCCGAATAAGTTGAGCTGATAAGTGGCCTGAGTGACATAACCATTATTGAAATCATTTTTTGTTCCGGCGACATCAAATGACCAGTTACCGTAGGCAGAAGACAGAATGTGGTTAGTTCCCAGCATTTTGTACTTTTTATTTCCCTGAGCATAGGCAGAAACAGTCCAATGTTTATAAAGCCCATGTTGGTAAAAACCAGAGGCAAAGGCCCCATTGTCTTCGTTGTATTTTAAGTTCCCGTCAACTTCCGAAGATGGGTACCCGGTCGCTAGCGCATATCGACTTACACCTTTTGCTAATAAATCCAAAGAGCCTGATTCATTAAAAGTGAAAGACCTGGTGACTCCAAATTCATCAGTCACTTCAACCACGATGCGGTTAAGCCCGTTGTTTAGTGGGATATCTTTTACCGAATAGCGGCCGGCACTCATGTACTCAGACTTAAGTAAAATATTATTCACGTAAGTTTTAACCAATGAACGGCTGTCGACTTGAAATTCAAAAGAAGAAGTCGGCGTTACTACGCGATAAGGATTCAATGAAAAGTCGCGGTAAAAAGAAAGCCCTCCAATAGAGTAAGCCTGCTGATAACCAATAATAGGGTAACTCACATCCCCCGCTTCAATTCTTTGCATGCGGTTAGGACGATCAAAAATGGCCCTTGAGCCCTGTCTTCCCCACTGACGATCTCTCGTCGAAAGATAAGTCATGCGGTTTTCCAAAGCGACTTTCTGGATGTTCATAAACGCATCTGTTTGTGCTGTAAATGAATCCGCCTGATTAGTGTTATGGTTAAATGTCTGCTCGAGTTTATAATTTAACCCCAGCGAAAAAGGTGCTGGTTCAATCGCTTTGCGTGAATAATAAGGAATTAAATCATCGTAGACGTTGGCATCTGTCGGGCGCAAATCCGCAGGAGGAACCTGAACCGAAAGCCTTAGCTCCGAAGGATGATACTGCACTTTAAAAGGTAGCTTATCCGGACTGACATCTCCGTCGCTCACGGGATACTTCATAATTTTGTCTTCGCGGATTTTATCAGTCAGAAGTTTTCTTAACTCTCCACCTGAGATAGAAATAATTTTATCTCCCTGAAGAGTGACTGAAACTTCTCCAATAAAAAAGTCTCCCAGAGACACATCTACCGGAGTCTTTTTTTCTTCGCTTGCTTTCCCAAAAACTTTTTTGAAAAGTTCGTCTGTAGATTGAGATTGAGCCTCTGCCTTATAAAGCGGACCTAACAGAACCAGCGTCGATAAAAAAATGGGTTTAAAATTAATCTTTATCAAAACTAATTTTCACCTTATCTGTAGACTGAACATCTTTGAACTTACCGTTTTTCTGAAAATGGAAAACGCGCTCACTTTCCGCCAGTACATTTTCCCCGATCATGCCTTTTAGTTCTTCGCCTTCAACCGTGATATCTTTTTTACCACTGAACTTGATGACCAGGTTCGAAAGCACCTGGTGCTTTTTACCTGAATTATTCATTGTTAATGAAACCTTCTTTTCATCAACTTCCATTTTCTTTAAAGACACATCAGAAGAAAGTCCTTCCGGCTCAACATAAAGAGCTGCTACATAACGAAGCAGAACTTTGATACTGGCCTTTTGTTTTTTATTTTTATCAAGTTCAATGGGAAGTTGTTCTGCGATCAAACGGTAAGCTTCTTCTTTAACTGGAACCGTCTTTCCAACCCAAGTCACTTTCACTGAGCGCTTTTCGTTTGGTGGGATGATCAATTGCGATGGATAAACTGTAATTTCGTTATCGATTTTTTTGTTGGTCTCGACACCTTCAACATTCATCTCTCTTTTCATGACTGATGCTGTAACTGCAATCGGCTGATCAGAGTCATTTTCCAGATAAAATAAAGTTGAATTCGTTTTTTCTTTTACGCCGATCGAAGTCGACATTGGAGAAAACTTAAATGCATAAGTATTAAATGAGATCAGTAAACTTGTGAGGATGAATAAAATGTTGCGCTTCATTCCTTGAAACCGCCTTTTAAAAGTTCCTTTAATTTTAGCGGTTAAATGGAATTACTACAAAACTAATTTGCAGATATTTTGAGGAAAATTGGTTTGTGCACTGGCATTGTATCTTTTAAGTGTTTCACCAGAAGTTCATACTGAATACTGCGGTCACTGCCGGCAATTCTCTTTAAGTTCGCCTCTAATCCAGACTGATCAAGACCTTCAACTTCAAATTTTTGTTCGTTACTTAAATACCTGGAATTCATTTGGCTGGTAAAAGTCACTAAGCTTTTTGAAGAACTAAGCTGGGTTTGACTTATAGTCGTATTAATCGCCGGTGGGACGTAGGCCCTAAGGACTAGTCTTGAGCTTCCATCAGCAAAGGCCAGAGAAGAAAAAGAGAAAACAATCAATGCTAAATAAGTCTTCATATGAGACTTATCGGTACAATACCCGACTTTCTTGAGCGGGTATTTTTAGCTACCTATCTGGCTGCAATTTCAAAGGTTATAGTGTCAGTATAGGTACCAGTAACCATTTGTTCGAGAGGTTTTCCCGTGTAGGAAATCGTCAGATTCCGCAGGAGGCTCACTGGAAAGATATGCCAGCGCTCATACGTCGTTCCCGATGACGTTGAAAGATTCAATGTCGTTCCATCGTACTTGAGCGAGTAAGGAAAAACCTCTGCCCCATCAATACGTTTAAGTTTCCCCAGATTCGCACTGGAAATCCTCACCCGGTAACCAGACAAAATGGCATTTGATTTCTCTCTGTAGCTCGCTACTTTTAAATCGGTCTGGGTTGTTGAAAGATCCAGGGCCCCTGCAATCATTTCAGGAAAGACTTCAATGGAAACTCTCGAAGAAACTTTCCCCTGCAAAAGGGACGATCCTGTCACCGCTGAAAAGGCAGAGAAGGAAAAAAGAATTGAAAATAGCAGGCTGGAAATTATAGTTTTCATCTTCCCTGATTTTTAAGCAAAAAAAAGGCCCGCCATCCATGAGCGGGCCTTTGTTATTTTTGAAAAATTAGTTAGCAGCGATGTTGAAAGTAACTGTATCAGCGTATGTACCTTCTACCATTGATTCAGCAGCAACACCTGTGTATGAAATGTTAAGGTCTTTATTCACGTTAACAGCTGCAGCTGATGAGTTTGTAAAAGTTGAACCTGCTGCAGTTGAAAGACCTACAGACGATCCAGCATACTTAAGTGTGTATGAGAAAACTTCAGCACCGTCTGTTCTCTTAAGTTTCCCTAAGTTTGCAGAAGTGATTGTTACCTTATAACCAGTTTTTGAGTTCGATTGCTCATTAACTGTAGCTACTTTTAGGTCCGATTGAGTTGTCGCTAGGTCTAGAGCAGAAGCTACTGCTACTGGAGTTACAACGATAGCTACCTTTTGAGCTACCACACCTTGAAGTAGTAATGAACCTGTTGTTGCAGCAAAAGCTGATGTTGTTGTAAGAGTTAAAAGTGCAGTTACTGCTAAAAACTTCTTCATAGATACTCCTGTGTGTTTGGATCGTTGTTTGGTTTATTTCTAAAACCTGTTTCTGTCATTATCTAAAGCACTTCCGGTGCCAAGTTCAAAACAACCTTAAGTCCTTGGCATCAAGTTCTCGTCTAAGTAAAGACGTGATTATATTTTAAACACTGATGTCAAAACGTGTCTAAAAAAGTGTCAAAAGGAGCTTTTTGCCAGTTGCTAATATCGCCACAACAACACCATTAAAAAAGGATTAATTATAATTGGTTAGACCATGGAACTATCAATAAAAATTATCAATAATCCAAGTAGAATTTTACTTAATCAAAAACTTAAAAATGAAGCTTAAACGCACAACCGGCCGAAGCTCATATAAGGTGGTTTCTACACACAATCAAATCTTAACTTGAACCAAATCTTGGACCCTGCTACAAGGCTGTCATTAGTATTTTTAATTGGGAGTGAAGTATGAAGAACTTAGTTATGGCTATTGGCTTTTTATTTAGCGCGGGATCTGCACTAGCATGTAATCCAGAGGCTCAATTTATTGGAAAAGTAACTGAATACAAAAAAGTTCGCATCGACCAGAACATGTTCGATTGCTCATTTAAGATCAATTATACTGATTACAGACCAAGTATGGTTTGCCCACTAAGCGAATCTGAAGCATCTACTACTGAATTCGTAGACGCTTCATGCAGCCTGAAAGATGGCGACGCGGTTTCTGGGTACCTTGTTGTTCAAGATGGCCAGATCGTTATCGAATAATTCTTAAGCTTGATGCTTGATGGTTAGTTCATCCTGAGCTGCGGCGTCGAATGTGCTAACCATCTTGGTCATAATGTGAATCATCATCTTGCGTTCATCACTGTTAAGTACACGCGTATAATGCTCCATACGCGAGATGTGAATCGGCAATACTTGTTTCAGTTTTTCTTCACCAACTGGGGTTAGCTCAACCAACATACCTCTTCTGTCTTTCGGATCTTCAACTCTTTTCACAAAACCATCTTTTTCGATAGCATCAATGAATTGAGTCATCGTTCCTCTCGTGACACCTGTTCTCTTCGCGAGCTCAGAAGGAGAAAGAGCATGTACAGGCTCTTGTCTCTTTAAAAGCATGAGGAGCTGAAAGCGTCCGGGAGTAAGACCAAACTCAGACAGAGTGGCTTCTCGTCTCATGTTAATGAGAGATGAAACTTTGTGAAACTGAAGGATCGTCTCTACTGCTTCAGGAGAAACTTCCGGGTAGTTTGTCAAAAGTTCTTGGTAAACGGGATCTGATTTAATGTCTAAAATACTAGTGTGTTCCATAGATTCTGATTATGATAGTAAGGTAGGTTATTGGTCAATTTAGGAAAACCTTAAATTTTGCGTTCCTTGATCATCTTAAGATAAAATTATGAAGAAATTTGAGACACAGTTACAAAACATTCGTTGGGTTGATCTAACGACTCCTAAAAAAAGCGATTTGAATCACCTGTCGCAAGAGTTAAATATACCGAATCGCGTTTTGCTGAATGCCCTGGACCCAGAGCATCTACCTAAGTACGAATTACTTGAGTCTGCCGCGGTTATATATCTGCGAACGATTGATCATTCAAAGACAGATGCGGCCAATATTCAGGACCTGACAACAAAGATCACTCTCCTTATAAGTAACGATTCACTTATAAGCATTCACCGTATGGATCACCCCTTTTTAGAGGAACTCCGTCACGAAGCTGTTGAAAAAAACTATACGCTAAAAGACGTTATCAAGAGAATCATCACCTCTTCCATGATGACTTTCGATGCACCTCTGTCTGCTTTAGAAAACAGAGTAGAGATATTTGAAGAAAGTATTTTTGAAACTAGTAAAAGTGAAAACATTGTCCGCGAAGGTTACTTCTTAAAAAGAAAAGCTTCGGCCATTAGAAAAGTTCTCAAGTTCTCTCTTGATATTCTCGCCTCTCTTCAAAGCAGGCCGGATTTTGTCTGGAGAGATTTTCAAGGACTGCGCGAAAGTATTGAGCGCAACCTCTTTTATACTGAAGACGTTCTAGAAAATGTCACAGGTCTTCTCAATCTCCACATCTCTCTTTCGGCCCAAAAGACCAATGAAGTCATGCGCGTCCTGACGGTATTTTCGATTTTCTTCTTACCCCTAAACTTCTTAGCAGGTGTTTACGGGATGAATTTCGATAATATGCCGGAGCTTCACCATGAGAGCGGATACTTCCTGGTTTTAGGAAGTATGCTCGCTATTTCAATCGGGATCTTTATCTGGGTTTATCGCCGTGGATGGCTGAAGCGTCCAAACTAAGAATTATTTTTTTGTCACAGTTTCTTCTCTAAGAATAAACTTGGCGATCAAAAACACCACCAGCGCTACGATAAAGAAGTCAGCAGCAGAGCCAATCACTTTGCCATAGAAAATTCCTTCATACTGAAGATCTCTGATATTCGTCACATTAGCTGCTTTAAGCGCCGGCTTAAAAATAAGCGGCATCATAAGATCATTGACCAAGCTTCCAATAAGTTCATTAAGTTTACCACCGATGATCACGGCGATAGCTAAACCGATAACTCCGTAAGCTTTAAGAAATGAAAAAAATTCTTTAACCATCTTCTCCCCCAATTAGATATTGGGGAGCAGTTTAATTCCAGTACCAAAAAATGAAAAGCATCATCACAAGCCTTAGCAGCTCAAAACTCGCGTCAATCGCCACAACAACCCAGCTTTTAAACTGCCAGAGTGCTTTATTAACGGCGAAAGGAAGGAAAAAACCTGCCCATACCAGAAGAGTTGCCAACACTCCCACTTCCAGAGAGCCATCACTTAAGGATTTTGTAAAAAAGACCATCAGTCCAAAGACGTAGGCCGTAATTAAAGACACCAGAATATAAATACTAAAAGAAATCATCTGCTGTTTTTTGCTGGCATTCCCTTGGTCTTTAACCCCGTACATATACTTTCTGTAAGGAACTCCAAAGAGCTTAGTCATCCAGAGAAATCCTAGTGCTAATGACAAAACACTACAGGCAATGACCGCGAAAAAATTTACGCTCACAGGAATCATGACTTCTCCTTAAAATATTTATTCACAAAGTATAACATCAAACTTGTAGAGAAAAAGTCGCCATGCTTTAATTTTATTTATGAAAAAGAAAATATTGTCGTGGGTTGGGTATTCAGTCTTTATCGTTCTTATTGTTACAGCGTCGCTTGAGCTGGCCTCTCAAATCTATATTCACAACTACAGACGAGATCTTCTGCGCCAAAGTTACCAACAAGAAAACCCAACAGAATTCAAACGCATCAAAGACTGGCACGGCAATTTTAAACGCTCACCTTTTTTTGGATATGTTACCAAGTACGGAAACAACTATGGTTTTAGCTCAAGCGAAGATTACCCCCTGGCCAAAGACGACAATACTTTTGTTATTGCCGTTCTTGGAGGCTCTGTCGCTGACTACTTCGTCCGTCACATCGTGGCCAATGAACGATTGACTGATAGACTTAAAGAGCATGTCCCTGCTTTAAAGAATAAATATATACGCTTCATGAACCTTGCCATTCCTGGCTACAAACAACCCCAGCAATTTATCGCTCTTTCTTATTTCGTTGAACATATCGACATGGTCATTCAACTAGACGGATGGAATGAAGTTTGGTCAAGAACCAGTGGTGCTTATCCAATGGACTATCCAACCTTCAGTGAGTTTCTTTACGACGATGAATCCAACGGACGAATAAGTGATGTCTTTGAAAAAAAAGAAAGGGCCGAAGCTATTAGAATGCATCCTATCTTAGGTAAGAGCGCCATTATGATTCTCTATCGCAATATTCTTTTAAAGAATGTTTACAGTGAATCCCAGGATCTCTCCAACCCCAAAGCTTCTTTTTATAATCGCATGAATAGTGCTGAAGACATTCAACAGATACTTGTTGGCAACTGGAAAAAATACACCACAATGGAGCAAACCATTTTAAAACTCCACAATAAACCTGGCTTTTTTTTCATTCAACCTAGTCAATACAATCCAGAATCAAAAACTCTTAGCAGTGAAGAGCAATCCACTGTCATTAATAACATCTTCTCAAATAGTGTTGCTGACTTTCTGGCCTTGAGAAAAGAGGCCTCAAAGCTTGGAGTGTATGACCTGGCGATGGTTTTTAAACCGATAAAAGAAACGGTTTACATAGATGATTGCTGCCACATTAACGACAAAGGAAACGAGATTATCGCCGATGCCATCTTCCGCACTATTGGACAAAATTATAAGCTGAAATAAGAATCCAGGATTTTGGGCACAAAAAAACCCAATCAAGTTGGGTTATTTTATTTTTTTGAATTTTCAAATGGTGCCCTGCGAGGGACTTGAACCCCCACGCTTGCGCACCAGATCCTAAGTCTGGCGTGTCTGCCAATTTCACCAGCAGGGCGTCGATTTGAGACACTATTTTTACTCAAAAATGTTGGGGCTGACAAGTGAAAAATGAAAAAATTATGAAGCTTTTTTGGTAACGCCGAGTTTTTTCTCTAGTTCGGCGATTTTAGAGCTCATTAGCGTGTTTTCTTGTTTAAGTTTAACGATTTCTTTACGTTTTTCGGCCACTTCATTGTTAGCTTCACTTAGGCGAGAGTTGGCCTGATCGAGCTGTTTTGCATAGGCGTCCGCACTCTTTTGACCTGATCCACCCTTCTTGTTAGATGATTCCAGCTGGCTGGTGACGTATTTAAGCTTTTGCTCGGTCTTTTTAAGCTCGATAGAAAGAAGCTTATACTTATCCTCTGAGGTCTTTCTATCGCTCTGTAGGATGGCAATCTGGGCCTCTCGTTCGGCAAGCTCGGACTTCATTGCTGAGTTTGAACCTGCGGTCGAGATTTCTTCTTTGAGTTTGCGATTAGCTTCGCGCTCTTCCTGGAAGCGAGCTTCCATCTCCAGCTTATCTTGTTTGAAGCGTTCGATTACCGATTGGGCCATCTGCATGTTTGCACGCAAACTCTCAATCTCTCTTTCGTGTTTTTCTGTCGTTTCGCTTTCACGATTTTCAATATTTTCATTGATGATATTGACCTTTTTATTGGCCAGCTCAAGTCTGCCCTTCAAGCTCTTATTTTCCGCTTGCAGGATCTGAAGCTTTTCTTCATTGGCAAATTCACGGCTGCGGGCAAATTCCGACTTGATCTCTTCAATGCGGTCTTCAAGAGCGGTGATCTTCATGTCTTTAGCGCGAAGATTGATTTCTGCATCGTTTTTATATTTTTCAATAATCTTATCTTTTGCCTTGGCCACTTCAACAGCTTTACCAAGTGCTGATTTTAATTTTCCAAGTTCAGGATTCTCCTGAAGAGGTGCTGCCAGGTTGCCTTCGATTCCCTGGAGGGTCTTCTCATTCTGGAAGCGGATGATTTCATTTTTCATCTGCTCGATAACTTTTTTCATTCTGACAATTTGAGATTCTAGCTTTTCTCTTACTTCATCAGGTGTCTGATTCCCTAAGATTTTCAGAGCAAAAGCTTCTTCCAGCTTCTGGTTTTTCACCAGTTCAGAAGAAACAGCTTCTTCCACAATACCACTCACAACAGTCTTAACATCCTGTTCTTTGGCATCAAGTTCTTTAGCGACAACACGGATAATATCTTCCTGAATGACATTGCGGCCTTCAGAGTTGATACGGGTAACTTCATCCTGGATCTTTTCATTAATTTGAGAGCGCTTAACTTCCCATTTCTCGTTGTTGGCGACAGCGACATCTTTTCCAGACACTCTAATCGCTTCATTATCAGAAGTATCAACCCAGCCTTTTACACGCTCGCTGCCTTCCTTCTCATTTCCTTTACCGTGAACCATCAGGATTTCTTCAATATCACTTAGAGATTTTTCTGCAAGGATTCTCTGGATTTCCTGAACCTGTGGATCGAGTTTAGAGTTGGCAATCTTTTGAACGTAATCTGTAATTCCGCCAAAGAGCTGGTCATCTTTGATCAAGCGGGAAATAAAATTTTTAATTTCATCATCAACTTCTTTGACTGTTTCTTGTTTCGGATAAAGTGTTAAGTAGTATTCAATGTCAATGAGCTCAAGCCTTTCAAGTGGCTTTGGGTGTTCCTCATTGTTGCGGTAGTTTTTAATGAAAATAGCAAACTTTCTGGCGAGGGCGAGCTTCTTCGACTGCTCATTTGCACCTTTGGGTGCTTCGTAACGAACTGGTTCCTGAGGTACAAGCCCTGGATGAAGTTCTGCCGGTGACTCTGTCACTTCAGAGCTAGTAGCTTTTTTGGCCACTTCCGTAAAGAAGTATGACTTCATTCCTTTAAAGCTCTTGTCTTTAAACATCAGCATTGAAAGTGTGAGCTTCTTTTTCTTATCAAAATAAGTCACGTCGAAATAGTTTGCATCTTTAGTGAGAAGATCCAACACCTCTTTAAACTCACTCTTGCCACCAAAGAACTCCACTTCCATTGAAATCTGAACAGTGAAGGCCTCTCCGTTATGAGAGTAAGAGAGATCAATTGGCATTCTCTCCTGGCTTGCTTCAACTTTTTTGAAAGCAAACTTAAGCGCCGTGTGCATATAATCGCGAAGAGCATTGATATCAAATTTTGCTTTATAAGCTTCAACCACGATTGAGTCCACAAAGTATCCCACGTTGAGATACTCATGAATCTTTACCGAGTAAATGTTCTTTAAATCTTTTGAGTAGCGGTCAACCAAATCGAAGTCGACAGCTTCAGTGAAATAAGACGTCAGAAGTTTTTTACCGGCCTCTGTCGCAAACAATCCTTCACTGATGTAACTTCTCACATGAGTCAAAAATTTTGCATCCAGGTCGGCCTTCGTCTGCAGTCGTGGAAGATGAGTCACTTCCGGGCAAGCGTTATTGATAGCAAAAAGATAATTGTGACCCTCTGTGTATTTTTGTTCTAACTCTACTCCCATCTCTAAAAAGAAATGCGCGACCTTAGAGCTCATAAGCTCCGGTGTCACTAAGATCTTCATTTTAGAGTTTTGACTCAAATTCTTATTCCTCTTAAGCGGCTACATCTGCCGTTCTTTCTTTTTTCATCAGCACGCGTTTTAAAAGCCTCTGGGTCTTGCCTTCGCATTTAAAATCGCCGCAATCAATTGCCTGAAGCACATTCTTATCAAGGCACTTTTTAAAGCCGTAAGAACTGTTTAAAGCTACCATTACAATTTCCAGGTCACTCATTTCGCGAGAGTTAATATTGCGAATTCCTGACCCGTCATATTTTTCAAATAGAACGCTCTTATTTAACATTTCATCTGTGGCGATTTCTCTGACCACTTTAAAATCTTCAGGAAGAAAACTTTCCTGGAATGATAAGTAGTCTAGTTTCTCTTTTAAGCTCATAACGTTTACGCTTTCCCCTAAATGCATCAAACTCTCCAGAGTTGAAGAGAATAGTCTAGAGAGGAAATCAGACTCGTAATAACCAAGAAGAAAAGCGCAGAAAGCATAAGAGCTTGCCACACTCAGGTGTCTTTTAAAGAGTTCGCTGTCTCTTTCCATGAAGGTCATCCCTTCTTCATTTGAAAACTTAGAGAAGAACTTCCACGCCAGCATATTAAGTTCAAACTGCTCTTTTTCTTTTTCAATAAATTCTACTCTTAAAAGCTCAATTAATTGCTCACGCCACTTAATCTTGTCTCTCATTAAAACTTCAGAAGAGTATTTTTCGTAGACGGCTTCAAATTCATGACGAACATGTGGATCAATTAAATTTTCAATTGTAAGCGTTTGCTCAGCGGCCTCGAGTTTTTTAATTAACTCGAAATTGATGACGTCACCTTTTTTAGAAACAAGTAAGTTTTGACCAGATTTTTTCTGCCAAAAAATATCTCCAGGTGCGAGCATTTCGTTTCTGATGAGTTTAAAGTTGAAGTTCATTTTTTCCTTAAATTTAGAGGGTTTTCCCTCTCAATCTTTTCGGAACAAAATGAAAATAATTGACATAATTTAGACAAAAAAAAGCCTCAGAATACCTGAGGCTTTAGACTGTAGTTCTATTGGATTAGACCTATTAAACTAAATGAACTTTTACTTACTAATCGGATTGTAACAACGGTACATATGCGTCCCAGAATGTTGAGTCACGCTTGGAAAAGTTTGACGACAAACATCCGTGGCATTCCAGCACCTTGGATTGAAATGACATCCTTGTGGTGGATTCATCGGGCTTGGGATGTCTCCTTCAAGGATAATACGATCTGGTCTCTTATCCGTACTAGGATGAGGAATGGCCGAGAATAATGCTTTAGTATAAGGGTGCTTTGCATCCCCATATAGTTCGCTAGACTCAGCAACTTCTACCATGTTTCCTAAATACATTACCGCTACACGGTTCGAAATATACTCAACAACCTTAAGGTCGTGAGCGATGAAAAGGTATGTTAGACCTAGTTCTTTTTGAAGATCCATTAGCAGGTTTACAACCTGAGCTTGTACCGAAACGTCTAGAGCAGAAACAGGTTCATCACATACGATGAATTCTGGTTCAACAGCAAGTGCGCGAGCGATACAGATACGCTGTCTTTGTCCACCAGAGAATTCGTGTGGGTACTTATTAAGAGCGTCTGCTGGAAGTTGAACTTGAGCAAGTAGTTGAAGAAGACGAGCTTTTCTTGCAGCTTTATCAGTGTGTAGCTCATGGATATCCATTGGCTCAGCAAGAATATCACCAATTGTCATACGCGGATTTAATGAAGCGTATGGGTCCTGGAAAATGATTTGCATTTTTCTTCTGATCGCTCTCATTTCAGCTGGAGATGCTTTCTCGATGTTCTTTCCATCGAAAATGATTTCACCTGAAGTTGGCTCAATCAATCTTAGAATTGATCTTCCCAGAGTTGTCTTTCCACATCCAGACTCCCCTACAAGACCAAGAGTTTCACCTTTTTTAATTTTAAAGCTGATGTCATTAACCGCTCTCACGGCCCCAACTTCACGCCCTAAAAGCCCACCCTTGATTGGGAAAACTTTCGTTAAGTTTTTTACTTCTAATAAATATTCGCTCATAGACCTTTACCTTCAAATTGCTTTAGAGGGTTAAAACAAGCCGCTAAGTGACCTGCTTCCATGTCTCTTAGTGTTGGTTCACCTTGAGACCCACGACAGTGTTCAGTTACACTTGAACAACGGTCCTGGAAATTACATCCTGCTGGTAGATCAAACAGCGATGGAACCATTCCTTCGATTGTCTGAAGTCTTTCTTTTCTCTGGCTCTTAGTAGAGTCAAAAGAAGGAATCGAGTTCATCAACCCTCTCGTGTATGGATGTCTTGGGTGATTAAAAAGTGTTTTTACGTCGGCCGTCTCTACGATCTGACCACAGTACATAACCGCAACAGTGTCACATGTTTCAGCAACGACACCAAGATCGTGAGTGATCAGGATGATTCCCATTCCCAGTTCTTTTTGTAGTTTTTTCATTAGCTCAAGAATTTGAGCCTGGATTGTTACGTCCAGAGCAGTTGTCGGCTCATCAGCGATAAGAACATCTGGCTCACATGAAAGCGCGATAGCAATCATTACCCTTTGTCTCATCCCACCTGAAAGTTGGTGAGGGTATTCTTTAACTCTCTTTTCAGGAGAAGGAATTCCTACCAGGCGTAGCATATCGACAGCTTTTGCTTCTCTTTCTTTTTTAGATAATTGAGGTTGGTGAAGTTCAATAACTTCTTCAATTTGATTTCCGATAGTGAATACCGGGTTAAGTGAAGTCATTGGCTCCTGGAAAATCATCGCGATTTTGTTACCGCGGATTTTTCTCATTTCAGCAGCGTCCATGTTAACTAAACTCTTTCCTTTAAAAAGAATTTGTCCACTTGCTACGCGCCCTGGAGGATTTGGGATAAGTCCCATGATCGCTAGAGCAGAAACAGATTTACCTGATCCAGACTCTCCTACAATCCCTACAGTTTTCCCTTTGAAAACGTCAAAGTTTACACCATTAACCGCTTTAATCGTTCCACGGTCAGTCTTAAACTCAACGACCAGATCTTTTACTTCTAAGACTTTTTCAGTCATTTTATTTCCCTTTCAATTTTGGATCGAGAGCATCGCGAAGAGCGTCTCCAAGAATGTTAAAAGCAAGAACGATAAAGAACATTGCCAGAGTCGCAGCACCTAACTGCCACCACACTCCACGAGCAAGCTCCAGTTTCGAGTCATCAATCATTGTTCCCCAGCTCGGACGTCCTTGAACTCCAAGACCCAGGTAAGAAAGAATAACTTCAGACTTAATCGCTGCTTCGAAAGTCAGCGAGAAGTTGATGATAAGAACGTGAGTGATGTTCGGTAAAATATGCTTGAAAATTTTTCTTGTGTGACCAGCACCTAAAGCGTTTGCCGCTTGAGAGTACTCGCGGTCTTTATGCTTCATAACCTCACCACGGACGATACGGCACAGACCTACCCAACTCGTAACCCCGAGAGAGATAAATACTGTAGAGGTTCCTTTCCCCATGATGAAAGCGATCGCAACCAGAAGCATGATGAATGGGATTGATGAGAATGTTGTGTAAAACCAAACGATGATTTCATCAACGATCCCACCGAAATAACCAGCAAGAGCTCCAAGAGTTGTTCCGATGAATAAAGCGATGAAAGAAGTCGCTAAACCGATGGCAACGGCCGTTTCCGCCCCCTTAACCATCTTTAAGAAAACGCTTCTTCCGAAAATATCTGTTCCGAAAATGTATTCTGCACTTGGTGGTGCGTATGAAGGACCTACTTCAACTCCCCAGTTGCTGGCGATAACGCCAAGGAAAGTTAAAAGAGCGATCAAAAAGTAAAACCCAACAATGATCAAAGAAACAAGCGCAAGCTTGTCTTTAACGATTGTAGAGAAAGCATGCTGCCACAGAGACTTTGATGCTTTATTTTTCGTAGCCGGAACTTCTAGTGCAATAGTTTTAGTATCTGTCGTCATTCTTCTCGTCCTATTTCAATCTCATACGCGGGTCAACCACAGTGTATAGAACGTCTGTGATAACACCGAAAATGATAAACCCTACCGCACTTAAAATCGTCATAGCTTTAATGACCGGGAAATCACTCGTATTGATTGCTTTAATTGTAATCCCGCCTAATCCTGGAATACTGAAGAAAGCTTCAGCAAGTAAGAGCCCTAGGATAAGGAAAGGAATCTGGATAATTACATAAGTTAGAATCGGGATCATCGCGTTCTTTAGTACGTGCTTGAACATGATGCTTAGTTCGCCCACACCTTTAGCGCGCGCTGTACGAACATAGTCCTGATAAACTTCGTCCAGGATTACTGAACGGTAGAATCTTGTGTCTGGTCCCCAGCTGATTGCAATGTAAAGAAGAACTGGAAGGATTGTATAAGGAATGAAGTTTGGAAATCCTGCTTCGTACCCTGAGATTTCAAACCATCCAAGTGTGTAAGCGAAATACCACTGACCAAAAAGGATGTACGCTAAACTTGGAATACTCATCATCGCGATAGAAAGGATAAGAACTGTCTTATCCAGCAATTTACCGCGGTAGAAAGAAACAAGTAGCGCTGTTGAAATAGAGACGATGTTAACGATGATAAATAGTGGAACAGTGATCGATAAAGATGGCCCTGCTCCGGCCTTAATCATTTCCCAAATCTGCTGCTTAGATGACCATGAATAACCAAAGTCAAATGTGAAAGCTGATCTTACGATTGAAAGGTACTGCTCCCAAAAAGGGCGGTCCATTCCAAGCTCGTGGTGAAGTTGGGCGATTTGCTCGTGAGTCGCGTGTTTTCCTAAAAGGATGAACGCTGGATCTGGAGCAACAACGTTAAAGATAACAAAGATAATTAAGCAGACTCCCAGTAGTACTGGGACGACATAGAGGAGCCTGCGTAGAATGTAAGAGTACAAATTCATTTCTTATAAACCTATTTGAGATTAAAACTTTTTAGCCATCTCTTCTTTTTTAGCCGTATCAAGGTTCAGGTACTGAACGTTGTCGTGGTGAAGATCAGATGCACGGTAGTTTCTTAACCATGATTGTTGAAGAGTGTACGCCTGACGGTGAACACCGAATAAGCTTACTGCTTCTTCAGCAATGTACTTGTTTAGTTTTACGTATAGAGCAGTTCTCGCTGGAGAATCTTGCATCATAACAGCTTGCTCGAATTCCTTGTTGAACTTTGGATCGTTGTAGTTCGAGCTGTTAGCACCTGGTGCTGAGTTTGGTCCGTAGAAAAGTTGTAGGAAGTTTTCAGCATCTGGGTAATCTGCTCCCCATGCGATACCGAACATTTGTCCTGATCTCTTCTTAAGCTTAGCTTGGAATTCTGGCCATGGAGAAGCAGAGATCTTGATTTTGATTCCGATTTGCTCCATTTGCTTTTGGAAGTATTCACCCATCTGACGAGATGTTGTCGAATCTGGGATGTCGTAAACGATTTCTGGAAGACCTTTCCCTTCTGGGTATCCTGCTGCTGCAAGAGTCTTCTTAGCTAGTTCAATGTTTGGTCCTTTCCACTGGTTTTTGTAAGCTGGATCGTTACCAGCAATTCCAGGAGGAACGATAGATTGAGCTGGGAAAGCTGTGTTGTTGTAGAATAGTTCGTTAGCCTTTGCTTCATCGTAAGCAAGGTACATAGCTCTTCTTAGGTTCGTGTTGTGGAAAAGTTTGTTGTCGTAGTTAAAGCTTGTGTAAGTAACGTCAAGCTGTGGAGAGATCGTAAGAACGATTCCTTTATCAGCAAGCTCACCTGAGATCTTGTTGTCTTTAACTGCAGTTGCAAAGTTATCTTTTGGAACACCAAAGTAATCGATTTCACCTTTGTTGAACTTTAACCATGCTGGTTGAGATTCAACCATTACGTGCACGATAACTTTATCAACAAGTGGAAGTTTCTTTCCAGCATCCCCTAGAAGGTTTTGGTATTCTGGAGAAGCATCACTTGGGTAGAACTTTTCTCTGAAAGTTGGGTTCTTTGTGTAAACGATACGTTTACCTTGGTCGAACTTTGGAAGAACGTATGGTCCAGTTCCAACCGGGTGGTTGATGAACTCTTTTCCGTACTTCGCTACAACTTCTTTAGAAACTACTGAAGTGAATCCCATTGCTAGAGAGTATAGGAATTGCGGGAATGGCTTCGCTAGTTTGAATTGAAGTGTATATTTATCAAGGGCCTTTAGACCTTCAACTTCTTCATCGTAGTTAGTCGCTGGAAGATTAGCGTTTTTATCGCGCCACTCGTTTAGACCTTTAAGTTTTCCATCAAGGATCCACCATCCGCTCGCCTGGTTTTTTGAATCAGCAAGACGCTTGATTGAGTAAACGAAGTCAGATGCTTCTACTTCTCTACCTTTTCCATTAGGGAAAGCAGCGTCGTCTTGGAATAGAACACCTTTTCTAATTTTGAAAGTGTAAGTGATACCATCTTTAGAAACTTCCGGCATTGCTTCAGCAAGGTTAGGAATTAGCTCATACGGCATTTTTAGGTAATGATATGCTAGTAAGCCTTCATAGATTTTTGCGATCTCTCTACCAGAGTAAAGATCGTCCGACATAATCGGATCGTAACCTTTAATTTCAGCAGGGCTCACGATGTTAAGAACGCGTTCACTCGCGTCTTGTTTTTTTGCACAGCCAGTTAATACAGTCGCTGCAGCAACAGACAGGGCCAATAAGATGTTTCGCATTTTCATTTAAAAATCCTCGATTAACAAAATAAAATGGTCGGACTTTTATTTATATCTATGATTCTCTGCATTTGTCATTTTTTTTGGGATTTTTTTTTAATGCGTCACAATACTTACATGTCGCATTCTTTAGGGACTAAAAACAGTGTCAAAATGGGATCATTTGAGAGGTCTTTTACGAAGATTTTAAAGACGACTCTCTCATAGAATTTTTGGTTAGGAACCGAGTTATCAACAACAAATCTATATGAAGGTGTAGTGCGCTCCATAATGAAATGGTTGTCAGAAAAGCTGGCCGAAAAATGTTTAGGATAAACCTTCGCCGCTTTGAAGCGCATGAAATCAGAAGCAAAAACAAAGAACTCTTCAATGCTCTTAGCTATTCTTGCCTTGTCAGTTCTCTCGCCTAGTTGATCTTTTAAAAGCTCAGTAATCTCAGAATTTTTAATCGTACGGTTTACGAACTCTGGATCAAGAGATAACGCAAGCTCTCTCTCGCCGATAACAGGAAAATCTAACACTAAATCGAACCTGTTTTCTTTTCGTGAAATCTGAGATTCGTAAGAAAAAATATGTTTAGTAGATAAAAGCTCGATGCGGCCGTTTCCACTTCCCTCTACACAAATCTTTTGGAATTCGGTTTGAAAATTGGCCGCTGATTTTGGAGTTTCTGTCGCACAAGAAGCTAGAAGAAATAATAAACAGCCAAGCCCTAAGGAATAGAGGCCGGTAATCTGCTTTTTTCCACATCTTCTAAAAGTCTTAATACGTCTTCTCTCTCTGCTTTTGCCTGAGCACTCTTTAGCGCCTCAGTCAGATACATTTTTGCTTTATCATAATTGTGCAGACGCTGATAAATCATTCCGAGGTGCTTCGTGATCGTGGGATCACCTTTGACTAACTCGATGGCCTTTCTCGCTTCTGCTAAAGCTTCGTGGTATTTGCCTGTCTGGTAAAAATACCATGCAAGTGAGTCTCTAATATACCCGTCATCCGGTCTTAATGAAACAGCTTTCGAAATATATTCGAAGGCCACATCCATTTTTTCATTTCTTTCTAGATATGAGTAACCTAAGAAGTTAAGCGCATGAGCATTGTTTGGATCTTTGTCTACAATCACCTGCACTAGTTTTCTAGCTTCATTATACTGTCCGTCTTTTTCCATAATCGAAGCCAGGTAATAGCTATGGCTTTCTGTAAAATTCTTGTGCTCCTTTAAAGACGATAAAGTGGCAATTGCATTTTTGTATTGGAAAGTGTCTTCAAAGAAACTCGCCTGAAGCATTTTAAGCTCCATCGTCATTTCCGGATTCTCTTTTACTCTTCCATCAACGAATTGGTTAAAGGTCTTCATAGAATCAACTTTGCCTTGAACAAATTCTTCGCGCGCACGCACGCCCATAATCTGTCCAACTTGAAGTCCAGCGTCGCCAAACAGCGGACTACTTGCACCGATGCGCTTAAAATACATTATCGCTTCTGCCGGCTGGTTTGTTTGCTGATGAAGGGCCCCAAGATAGTAAAGAACTTTATCCGACTCAGGCACAACTTCTAAAACATCTTTAAAAAGTTTAGCCGCTTCATCATAGCGTTCCATATCTGAGTACAATAATCCCAGACGAACCTTTAAGTTCAAATCCGTATTATCTAAAGAAACTAATGTCTCAGCATAAGGCAGAACCTCTGCTGTTTTTTCCATTGAGAACATCACCGTCACCATGCGCGAGAGCACCTGGGTGTTGCCGGCGTTTTCTTCATTATCTACAAACTTCTTATAAACTTTAAGCGCTTTAGCAAACTGCTCTTTTTCTTCATAAAGAGCGCCAATCGCCATTGCCGCTTGCGAGTATGTAGGATCAATTTTTAATGATTTTTCAAAGTGTGCTTGAGCAACGGCTTTGTTTCCTCTGTCGTACTCCATTCTTCCGCGGAAAAATGAAAAGACAGGACTATCAGGTGAGCGCTTTTCACAGCTGCTTAAAAGCGAGTGCGCTTCCTTAAACATTTTATCTGCCACATAAGATCGAGTAAGGTATAAACACGCTTCCTCTGAATTGGGATTAACCGCTAAAAGGCGCTGATAAACAGCACGGGCTTCTTTCGTTTTTTCCAATGAAGAATGAACACTTCCTAAAATAAGACCGACAGTTTCATCTTTAGAGTCTGTTTTTTTAAAAACAGTTTCCAGGATTTTTTCTGCTTCTTTTAAGTCTGGCTCTTTTGCTGAACGAATAAGCTCATAGGCCAATTTTCTTTTCACATAAAGATCATCGGGCTGCAGTTCACTGACTGCTCTAAAGATAATTCCCGCGGTTTGAAAATCTCCGCGAATCGAAGCATCGTTTCCTTTGATGAATAAATCAGTGGCCAGATACTCTGGAGCTTTTCCTCCCACTTTAAGAGCGCTTTCCACCATCTCTTTGAGATCGCCATTCTTAATTCCAAGTTCTGCAGTGGGATTAAATTTAATTTCTTTATACGCTTCGCCCTTAGGAGAATACGTCATCTGTGAACATGAAATGAATGTTAAAAGAATGGCCAAAAGTGAAAATCTTAAAGTGCGCATAGGCTGATATCCATCGCAGTCGAGGAAATAATCTCCCTCGAAACTTCATCGACTTCTGCCCCCATGAGCTTTAAATAAAACTAGGATTTAGAAGCAAAGCGGCCATTTTTTCGCATCACTCCTAATACTTGATTTAATTGCATTATTAAAAAAATTTAAAAAGAACAGCAAAAATTATTTGGGAAATGTTTGACAGCATCAAATCAATGTTGTTATTTCTTGGCTCGCTAAGCCTTAGGAGGGCACCATTTCGTTTGGAATGCACCCTAAGTACCCGATTTTCAAAAGAAAAAAAGGTAGTCTAAAGGTTTAGTGAAAAAAGTACTTAATATTGCGAAACCGAGATTCTGTGCTTTTTTTTTGTGATAGAAAGTTTACGGCATAAAGCCTTAAAACCAATATTCTGAGAACCAATTAAAAAGGTTCTCGATAAAATAGGGGAAATTAGTATGAGCGACGTAAGAATCATTAAGCGTTACCAAAACAGAAAACTTTATGACACTCACCAGAGCTGTTACGTGACTCTAGAAGAGATCGCACAAATCATTCGCGAAGGTAACGAAATCCAAGTTATCGACAACAAAACTAAGAATGACATCACTTACATCACTCAAATCCAACTTCTTTTTGATCAAGAGAAAAAATCAACTAGAGCTGGAGATGTTGAACTTCTTAAGCGTGTAATCCGCTCAGAAGAAGGAACATTCACAGGACACATCAAAGCTCTAGAAAAGAAGCTTGGTGGTGAAGTTTCTGAGTTCAAAGCACCTTTCATGAACAATGAAAACTCTGCTATTGAAACTACAACTACTTTAAACTAAAATTTAAGCATTAGTTCCCTCTTAAACTAAAGGTACTTAATGCTAAACAACATTTTAAAAATAGTTCTTATGACACCCGTCTTTATGGCGGGTGTTTTTGTTTCTCCAGCCCAGGCTCAGGAAAAACAAATCAAGCCAAATATCCATGTGCTCACCGGCGAAGAAAGCGCCAAAAAAGTTAACAACAACATTCCTTCTGCCAGTGACTCTCGCATCCCAGATGAGATTAATAAGCACTCTATTGGTATTGGTGTAGGTCAGACGTTTCTTCGCTCTGATTTCCACGATCACGGAACGGATAAGATCACTCCTGATCTTTATTACAACTACTCTGCCAGCTACTCTTTTGACTTTATGGCCAACCTACATTGGTCAAAGCACAAATACTTAAACCGCGACGTCACGATTAAAGGACTAGCGCTTTCAATTAAAGGGAAGGGTTTCCAATTTGATGCCTTCTCACCTTTCGTTCTTGGTGGATTTGGCTTTTATGAGCCGAGCGCGACAAGAAACATTAATGGCGTTTTAACCAAGACACGCGAACAACTAGTCTTCGGTATGAACCTTGGTGCCGGAGTTGAATTAAGACTTAATAGCCAGGCCACAGTAGGTGTTATCGCCCACTATCACGACCCATTTGATGTTAGACAAGAAAACGGTCCAGATCTGGAAGGCTCATATATGAAACTTCTGATCCTTGGAATGTACACTTTCAATTAATATGAAAGTTCCGCCTAAACGACTCTACATTTTGACAGGTAAAGGCGGCGTAGGAAAAACGTCTCTGGCCATGGCAATGACCAAGCATCTTGAGAGCACTGGTCATAACGTAAAATACAATTCATTTTATCAGGAACCGGAAAGAACGCTTTGGAAAAAGCTCGCACTTCCGGTTTTAGATATCGATCTCAATACTTCTGCTGAAATTTACATCGGAAGAAAACTCAATTCCAAAACCATTGCTTCATGGATTATGAAAACGCATTTTTTTAAATCGCTTTTTCAAATGATCCCGGGCCTTGGTCACATGATTCTCCTCGGGCATATCCTGGATGAATTGGATAAAAATCCCGACCTGGTCATCGTTCTCGACTCCCCGGCCTCAGGGCATGCACTCACGATGTTTGAGTCTTCGTCGAACTTTAAAAAGATTTTCAGAGCAGGACTCATCGTTAAAGACATTGAGAAAATGCACTCCTTTTTAAGCCGTCCAGGGCATTTAAAAACGCTGATTGTTTCATTGGCAACAGAACTCGCTATCAATGAAGCCCGCGACCTGCAAAACGAGCTGGCCAACAGCAATGGGCCTGATTTAAATGTCGAGCTGATGGTGAACGATTCTTACCTGAAATATTTAAAAGACAACCATATCGATGAAAAAGATCTTCCGGACTTTTTAAAAAACAAGATTGAACTGGAAAAAGAAATCATCGGAAATATTAAATCTCTTCCGCATATTGATGAGAGTGAACAAGTGGGTGTGATCGAAGAACTCGCTCCTCACATGGGGGCTTTTCTATGATCAATATCCCTCAGAAAAAAGTTGAACTCTTTTGCGGAACTGGCGGCGTGGGAAAAACGACTGTGGCCACGGCCAGGGCCTTGGCCTTAGCCGAAGAAGGGCGAAAAGTTCTTCTGATCACTATTGATCCCGCTAAAAGATTAAAACAAATTCTCAATCTTCCGGACACAGATGATGGTGTGATTAACACGATTACTCTTGATCTCTTCGGCCAGGATAAAAATAAGTCCTTCGATGCGATGTTAATGTCGCCGGGAGCGACACTCAAGCGCATTGCAGTTGAAAAAGGACTGGAAGCTGAGTTTGAATCGACCATCATCAAAACTCTCTCTCGCCCTTATGGCGGAATGAATGAGATTATGTCGATCATTGAAGTGCAGTATCAAATCAAAAAAAATGTCTACGATACTATTATCCTCGACACTCCTCCTGGAAAACACTTTATCGACTTCCTCGAGTCTTCTGAGAAGATTAAAAACTTCTTTGATAAATCCTTTTTGGAAATCTTTGAGTACCTCGGAAAAAGCATTCACGGTGGTTCGTCAAAAAGCCAGGGAATCTTCACTAAGATTATCTCCACAGGGGTAAACAAACTTTTAAGTTATCTGGAAGATGTGACGGGTGCCGAATTTGTTCGTGAATTCATTGACGCTGTCCTTGCCCTTTATAGAAGCCGCGACTCCTTCCTTCACGCGCTGGAATTCCAGGAAGAGTTAAAGAATGAGGCATTCTCCAACTGGTTTCTGGTCACTTCGGTTGAGCAGCAAAAAATCAATGAAGCACAGGGGCTAAAAGATCAGGCAGGACACTTTATTCACGATGACTTATTTCTAGTTATCAATAAGTGCCTAACGCCGTATTTGAACGCCTGGGAACCCGCAGGAAATGCTCCACTTTCAAAGCTAAAGTCAGGTATGGTGACTCGCGAGGCTAAGCTTGCTGAGTTTGCTAGTAAAAACTTCACAAACGTACTAAAATTCCATGAAATAAATAGTCCTTCTCCATTGGAGCACGTTAAGGGCCTGGCCTTACAATTTAAGGCCTGATATCACTGAAGGTTTCATGGCATTCAAAATCAACACTAAAGAAGAATTTGAAAATTTCATTTTCAATAACTACGACATCGTTAATCAATACCTGCACGATAAAAAGCAAGGTCTGCCCATCCCCTTTTATTCAAGCGTCGACGTAAGAGAGAGTAAAACAAAATACGCTCCCGTTGATCACAACATGTACCCTGCAGGATTTAATAATCTCTGCGCGGCCGACTTTGCAGACGCTGCCGTGATTGTGAAGAATACCATTTCTAAAATTGCACCTGAGGCAAAGATTGTGGGAATCATTCCAGAGTCTCACACCAAAAACCTTTTCTATCTTGATCACCTGACGAAGCTTGCTCAATTAGTAAGAGACTCTGGTTACGAGGTCATCTTCCTGACTTTTGATGAAGCGCCTTTTGAAGGAAGCAATTCTCTTTCTCTGGTTTCACAAAGTGGAACATCGCTGACAATAGAAAAGGCCAGATTAGAAAACGGTGAGATCTACGGTCTGACAAAAAAATGTGATTTCGTTATCTGCAATAACGATCAGTCTAATCCGCTTCCTGTTAACTGGAACGAAGTTAAGACTCTCATCAATCCAACTCCGAAGATCGGATGGTTTAGAAGACAAAAAAATACACACTTCAAATACTACAAACAAGTGGCGGATGAATTTTGTGCTCACTTTGGAATTGACCCGAATTTAATCCAGGCAAGATTTATCGGCGTTGACCATGTCGACTTCGAAGAAAAAAGTGGACTAGACACACTTGGTGCTGCAGTTGATGGGATCATTGCTGAACTTCCTCCGGGATCAAAAGTGTTCGTGAAAGCTTCTCAAGGGACATACGGAATGGGAATTTCAGTTGTGTCGTCTGGTGAAGAGATCATCAACATGAACCGCAAAACCCGCAACAAAATGGATGTGGGTAAAAACTCAATCAAGTTCACTTCCCTTCTGGTTCAAGAAGGTGTTGAGACGATCATTAAGTACGATGACAAACCAGCTGAGATCACCATCTACCTTATCAATTGCCAGTCAATTGGTGGGTTCATGAGAATCAACGGTGAAAAAGACAATATTGGAAACTTAAACAGCCGTGGGATGGTTTTTAGAAAACTTTGCATGAGTGAAGTTGTTAAAGAAGCTCAAGACCACACGATGAAAGAAGCTGTGTATTCGGTTATCGCAAGATTATCGACGCTAGCTTCGGCCCATGAGATCAAAGAAGTAATTTAAAGGGAGAATATATTATGATGACAGGAGCTAAGAAAAACATCTTAGATGCCATTGGATGGACACCGATTGTAAAACTTAACAAAGTAACAACAGGTGTGGAGTCAGAAATCTATGTAAAACTAGAGTTCATGAACCCAGGTGGATCAAGTAAAGACCGTATCGGTGGTTTTATCATGGACCGTGCGATCGCTGCCGGGAAACTAAAACCAGGTGGAACAATCATCGAAGGAACATCAGGAAACACTGGTGTAGGACTTGCGATGTGGGCCGCGGTTAACGGATACAAGTGTATCTTCGTTATGGCAGACAAGCAGTCTATTGAAAAAGTAAATAACCTGAAAGCTTTCGGAGCAAAAGTTGTTGTATGCCCTACAGATGTTGAGCCGGAAGATCCAAGATCATACTACTCAGTTTCAAAGCGCCTTGCTGAAACAATTCCAAACTCGTACTACGTAAACCAATACGACAACCTGTGGAACCGCGAAACTCACGTGGCAACAACAGGGCCTGAAATTTTTGAACAAACTAAAGGTGACTTCGATGTTTATATGGCCGGAGTTGGTACTGGTGGAACAATCACTGGTGTTTCAATGTACCTAAAAACGAAAATGCCAAATCTTAAAACAGTTGGTGTTGACGTTGAAGGATCAATCGTTGCTCAGTTCGCCCGCACAGGGGATCTAAGTGGCGCTCGCTCATACGTTATCGAAGGAATCGGAGAAGACTTCATTCCAGAAAACTACGATTTCAAAGTGATTGATGACTGGGTCGTTGTCGGCGATAAAGAATCATTCCTAATGACTCGCGCTCTTCTAAAACAAGAAGGGATCTACACTGGTGGATCTGGTGGTGCAGCTGTTGTTGGAGCAATCAAGTACGCCAAGACTCTAAAAGAGCCAAAAAAGATCCTGGTTGTTCTGCCAGATTCAGGAAACAGATACGCTTCAAAAATCTATAACGATGAGTGGATGATGAGCAAAGGATACATCGATTCTTCTTTCAACGTTATTATCGGGGATCTTCTAAAAGACCTTGGTAAAGACAAGAACGAAGTGATCTCAATCACTGACCATGCAACAATCGGTGACGCTGTAAAATTAATGGAACAAAAAAATGTTTCTCAGCTTCCGGTTATTCAGGGAGACATCATTAAAGGTGTCGTGAGTGAGACGAGTTTACTAAAGCCACTTTACACAGGTGAATTCAAGCTTACAGACAACGTAAGTCTTGCCTATAACAAAGGCTTTAGAGTTGTTGATATCAATGACCTTCTGGCAAACGTTCAAGACTCACTTTTAAAGAAAGAAGTGGTATTGATCACAGAAAATGGGAAGCTTAAAAACCTTCTGACAAACATTGATATCCTGAACTTTATTGCCAAAAGAGAAAACATTTAAGAGAGAAAGATATGACTAAAAAAGCTACACCTAAAAAAACAAAAGCAGCACTTCACGATGTTGCCACAAGAACAATCCATGTTGGCGGAGAGCCGGATAAAGAAACAGGCGCGATTATGCCTCCTATTTTCCAGACTTCGACATACGTTCAGGAGTCTCCAGGCGTTCACAAAGGATATGAGTACACTCGTTCTCACAACCCTACTCGTACGCGCCTTGAAGAGTGTCTTGCTTCTCTTGAGCAAGCAAAACACTGTTGTGTAACAGCTTCAGGACTTTCTGCCGAAATGCTGATGATGCACTTACTTCCTCCAGGATCAAACATTATCTGCGGTGACGATGTTTACGGTGGAACATACAGACTTTTTACGACTGTATTTAATCACACTCACAACTTCAGATTCGTTGATACAACTGACCTAAAGAAGCTTGAAAAAGAAATTAAAGACTTCAAACCAGCAATGATCTGGCTTGAAACTCCAACAAACCCGCTTCTAAAGATTACTGATATCCAGGCGGTATCTGCCATGGCAAAAAAGGCCAAGGCCCTAGTTGTTGTTGATAACACTTTCATGAGCCCAATCTTCCAGAACCCTCTGGTTCTTGGAGCTGACTTTGTACTTCACTCGATGACAAAATATATCAACGGACACAGCGATGTTGTTGGTGGATGTATTATGTTAAACGACGACCACTACAGAAAAGAACTTTTCCGTCTACAAAACTCAATCGGACCTTCTCAGTCTCCGTTTGATTCATGGCTAGTTCTTCGCGGAGTAAAAACTCTGGCGATCCGTATGGCCGCTCACGAGAAAAACGCGATGGCGGTTGCTCAATATCTTGAGAAACACCCAAAAGTTGAAAGAGTGGTTTACCCTGGTCTAAAGTCTCACCCTCAACACGCAATTGCTAAAAAGCAGATGCTTGGTTTTGGTGGAATGATTACTTTCTTCTTAAAAGGTGACATCAAAAAATCAAAAAAGTTCCTATCAACTGTTAAACTTTTTGCTCTTGCTGAGAGTTTAGGTGGAGTCGAGAGCTTAATTGAGCACCCGGCGATCATGACTCACGCTTCTGTTCCAAAGAAAGTCCGCGAGTCGATTGGTCTTTCGGATAACTTGATTAGATTGTCAGTGGGGATTGAACATGTTCAAGACTTAATTGATGACCTGGAGCAAGCATTTAAATCTGTTTAAAAAAGAAAGGCTCCTACGGGAGCCTTTTTTATTCCGGATGCCCTGTAAATTGTTTTGCATCATCACAAATCTCATACCATTCAGGCTTTTCACCCACAAATTCATGAAACGTATTTTTTAAAGTTAACTTACTATCAATCGTATTCGCAGGAATCGGAAACATTTCATCTTCAGATGCAATTTCCCCAAGAGATGTTCCGCAGTTTTTGCAGAAGTTTCTTTTATACTTGAATCCTTCTTCCGGGACATAGGTTGCAATGAATTCTTTGCCCTGAGTGATCTTTACTGTGTCTTTATTAACCAACATGATGGTGCTTGCCCCGACTTTGCGGCATCGGCTGCAATGACAAGTGCCCATCATTTTAGGAACTTCTGAAATTTCAAAAATTACTTTTTTACAGCAGCAACTACCTTGTAACATAATAAGATCTCCTTAGGTTTTTAAGGATGATAAACTATGACATTGTGTCAAGGTAAAGCACTTTATGAAAATAAATGAACTATCCAAATTAACTACAGTTTCTGCCAGATCTATCAGATATTACGAAAAAATGGGGCTCATCAAAGCGGACCGCTCTTCTAATAACTACAGGGTCTACTCAAAAAAGCATGTAAAACTCATTGAGAAGATACAGCTTTTTATTGCGGCCGGTGTGCCGCTTAAGCATATTAAATACATCGTGCCTTGTACGCTGGAGACAGAAAGGGTTTTAATGTGCAGAGACCTGGAGGCGATGTTTTTTGATGAAGTCGATAAGTTAGAGACGAGAATCAAGACGCTGCAAAAGAGTAAGAAAATACTTTTGGAAATTATAAAAAATAGAGAAATTGTTGAAGATTAAAAAAGGCCCTCAAAGAGGGCCTTTTTATGACAATTAAATTTGATAAAGGGTCTTCTGGTCTACTTCAATTACACTCATCAGGGCATCATATATTAAGAAATTCCCTGCTTTGTTTCGCGAAACCTCAAAGAAAAACTCATTGATCAGATCGCGCGTGTTTTTATCATTATTGTCTTTATAGAAGCTCTTTAAAGAAAGCTTTGGATTAAGCTCTTTTAAGTTTTTAAGAGCTCCATTTGAAAGCAGATAAAATTTTTCAGCGGGCTTAAGTTTTAATTTTACTGGCTCAGAGAAATCAATTAACTCTCCCTGATAGTAAAGGGCGCCATTGCCTTTGAATTGGCAGTCGACTTGAAGAGTCTTTAGATCAACGTTGATAATACAGTAACTGATTTCAGCATTGTTTTCTCTAGCATGGTGATTGATCATTTTCTCAAAATGTTCACTCTGAGCTTTCACCGCTGTCGTTGGAGTTGAGTTTTTTAGAACTTCAAGCTCAGAAAGAATTAAAGATGAAAGAATATAACTGTCACTTCCTGCCTGAATAAAGAGGAAGTTATGATCAGTCTGAATCATATCAAAAAACTCACCTCCGCTTTTTTCTCCGGCCATGAATTTACTAGTCACCGTGACACCTTTTAAGCTATCGACTCTTACCTTCACTAAACGATCATGCAGATCCTTTACTCGAGTCAGCTCGCTCCTCGTGAATTCATAAACTTTATCCAGGTCCGAAGCCAATTGCTCTAACTTCACTGCATGAGCAGAAAAATTCATATTGATATAGTTTTTAAGCAAGGGAGTGTTGTAATTAATTTCTTGAGACAAGTCGATAAAACCAAAAATTTTATCAAAGTGATCCTTTAACTGAGACACTAGTTTAAATTCTCTTCTTGTGTTTAAGGCCACGACTAACTTTAAATCGCGCTCTTCACACACATCAATTAAAGCATCTATATGGTCTTCATCTACGATTAAGAGCAATGGTGAATTTGCTGAAACCCGAGAATCCTCCCATGAGATGAATTTTGGCGAGAGGTCTGCCTCTTTTAAAAGTTTCTTAATATACTCATCTGTCGCCGGGTTCTGGCGCACGCATTCCATTTCTCGCATAATTCTCCTAAAGCTTCTTTGATCTCTAACATTTTAAAATAAGGCTGGAAAAAGCGATATTTAAAAATGTTCTGCCTACTTTATAAGGCGGATGACAACCGCTCCACAATTTCTATCTCCGCGTATTTTGGTCAAATTAGCTTTCTTGCTAAAGTCCCAGGCTTTTCTCACCGATACTAAATGAAAGTGGTAGTCCTTTTTTGATGGGAACCTGGAACTAGTAATGACAAAGAAAAGCAACGTAATTCAACTGTCAGCTTTAAAAGAGAAGCGTGAATTAAAGCTTAAGGCTGAAGCTGAAGCACTGTCGCGTTCTCGCGCCATTGAAGACGCTATCAAATCCACTCCTTCTATCAAATCCATCAAAAAAGAATTTTTCGAACTTTCAATTAAAACTTTATTAAGTGCTCTTCGTTGTAAAGATGATTACACGTGGGGACACTCGCTTCGCGTGGCCTATTTCTGTATTTCCGCAGGAAAAGAAATGGGGCTTTCAGAAGACGAGTTATATGAACTAGAAGTCTCGGCCCTTTTCCATGATATTGGAAAAATCGGTGTGCCTGATGCTGTTTTAAAGAAACCTTCGCGCTTAACAGACGAAGAGTTTTTAGAAATGAAGCTTCACCCGTCGAAGTCATACGAGATTCTTCAAGACTTCCCTATTTTTGAAAAGATGGCGATCAATGCAAAATACCACCATGAACGTTTCGACGGACGTGGATACCCGGAAGGGCTTAAAGGTGAAGACATTCCGCTATTTTCAAGAATCATTCTTATTGCTGACACATTCGATGCTATGACATCGACAAGACCATACCGCAAAGGACTTCCTTTTGAAGTTGCTTTCGCCGAACTTCGTGAATTTGCCGGAACTCAATTTGACCCGATGTTAGTTGAGAAATTCATCTCCAGTATGATGAAAGAGCAAAATAAAAACGAAGACACCTTCACTCTTCAGGTTATCGCTGGGGATTTCAAGAAAGACGCTGCTTAGTTCTGACAAAAAGTCGTTGCCTGGCTCGTACTCACATTGTACTTCTGTACTTTTGCACAATCGTCATCTGAGCCGTAGATTGCTTGGACCACACACTCTGCAGAATTGCCCTTAGACTTATTCCACTTCATGTTTTTATTACATGTCACATAGGCCGGCTTATCCACACAGGCCCAGTATTTATCTTTGCAGTTGTAAACAAGCCCGCGGCCAATTTGATCATAGGCAGGTGGTGCAGTTTCAACTGCCACATCATCCACAATCTTTGAGGCCATGGAAGTTTCTTGTTTTTCAGCATCAGCTCCCCCCATTGAAGGAACTTTTACTTCTTCCATTTGTCCCGTTGATGGAGTCTCAGTTGTGCTTTCAAAATTATTCACCAACTGATCAAGCTTTTGATCCACTCCTGTCTCTACAGGTTTTGAATCAACAACAACATCGTTTGATGTTGGAACATCTGATGATAAAGAAGATGTGCTCTCATCTTTTGGGGCAATATTGATATTTTCAATTGGAGCTCCTTCTGTCGCACTGGCATTAGTATCTGCCGTGGCCACTGCTCCTTCTGCCGGAGGAGTCCCCTCGGCCGGTGCGGTTGCTTCAGTAGGTTGAGTCGCCTCTACTTTTTTCGGTCTTCTTGGTTTTTTTGGCGCAGCTGCTAAAAGTTCTTCGACTGACGGCTCAGAGGAATTTTGCTTTAAAACAAATTCATCCAGGGCCAAGTATCCCAAAACCAGGATAATCACGACCCTGATAATCATGCTTATCTGCTTCTTTTTCTTGTCTTCTTCAGGGGATGCTTCAGATTCGGCTTCCGACTCCTCAACTTCTTCCTCTTCCTGCTCTTCGACCTGTTCATCCTCTTCTGCCACGCCTAATTTTTTGCGTAGTGGCTCAGGGAGACTCTTCTTAAAATTTGTGATAAGTTTTTCAAGCATATAGACAATTATAAAGGATTTTCATGAAAGTCATAGATGATGGAGTTATCAAGTACGACCGGTCAAATTTTTCCCAGTGTGGGGCGCTTTTAGCCGATGAATACGAGGCCCTTGAATACTGGAGAAAAAAACTCTACCAAATGAACTTGATTGGTGAATACCCTGAAGTGCATATCGGATTCGGAAACATGTCTACACTTCGAGACTATTCCTGTTATCACTCAAGCACGCACCCCCAATTTGTCATCACTGGTACTCAAACTGGAAAATACGCTGACCTCAATGGTCTCCAATACACACGCGTTCTCGACTATCAAATCGACCAACTAAAAATTCAAATGATGGGAGCAATTGAGGCTTCCAGCGAAGCTCTTACCCACGCTGCTATCTACGCGGCCAACCCAAACATCACAGCTGTCTTTCATATTCATTCAAGCGAGATTTGGAAAAAAATGATTGAAGATAAGTCAGACTTTACTTGTGAAAGTATTCCTTATGGAACAGTTGAGATGGCCCATGCAACTCAAGCATGCATTAAAAACAAAGACTCAGGCGTCTTTTGTATGCATGGACATGAAGATGGAATCGTCATCTATGCCCGCTCTCTCGAAGAAGCAGGAAGCCTGACGATTTCCCTCTATCAAAAATATATGATTTAAGTACATATTTAATTTTTTTTTCCGAAAAAAGACCCATGAAAGTCACGGGTCTTTTCATTCTTTTTTTATTTATCTTTCTTGGAGCCTCCCAGGAAGGACGTGCATTTTCTACCAACTCTGAAATTCAATCAATCGAGATCAAAGAATTAAATTCTCATTTAGCTGAAGAAGATTGGATTGCGAAGTGGGATCAAGGCCCGAGATCTTATTACGGATACGACACGATCAAAGTTCAAGAATCAACCAAAATGATACTTGCAAAAGTAACATTCACTAAAGCAGTCAAAAACCGTTACTTATTTGTTGGCTCTCGCTTTATTGACCGCGCTGACTTTTACTCATTCAAAAATTCAAAAGTTGAATGGCTTGCAGCTGGGGGGAATGTTATTGGTAATGATAACCTGAATATCTATACCAATTCTCCATTGATGAAAATTCCCGTAGCCCAGCCGGAAGAATCTATTTATATCAAAATTCAATCGCCTAAATTTGTTCATCTTGCCATCGATTTAAAAACTTCATCTGAATTTAAATTTGAGATGGAGGTTGCAAGAATTATTGCTTATGGATTTTTTGGTTTTATTTTCATGATGACAATCGTTCAGGTCGTTGTGTTCTTTTCTTTTAGAAATAAAAACCCTGTATACTACATGATTTTTGCCTGGTCGTGCGCCATGGCCTTTTATTGCTCATCAGGTGTTGCCGGGTATTTCTTTGATAATCCCATTCCAGTGGGTGCAAGTTTTTATGCCAACTGGTTTTTTACGGCCACACTTCATCTTTCGTTGGTCTACTTCACTTACACTCTTTTAGATTTAAAAAATCATAAATGGGTCCTTAAGCTTAACCAAATTTTGGGTACCGTCTTTATTGGTATCAGTATGCTGGTTATGTATGACAATCAACAGATTGGATACTTCTATAATATTAAGCAGTCTATACAGCTTACAATGTTGCTCTCGATGGTTTATTTGACTTTCTTAGGATTGAAAACCAATAGAAACCTGGCCATTCTTGTCATTATTTCATGGATGCCAGTCATGATTTACGCCATCACGGCCATTTTTAATCTTTATCCTGCCCGTAAAATTTATGATCCGGCCATCATGGCCTTGCCAGTTGTTTTTGAAATGATTGTCAGTTCTATTGCTGCTTATTTCAACATGAGAAAAATTCAGCGCGATCTTGTCGAATCTGAAATAAGAAAAAAACAAAATGAAGTTTTAAAACAGGCGATGAGAACAATCAGTCACGACCTGGCAAATCACTTTTTTGTTGCTGAACATAGTATCGAGGCGATTAAAAAAACGAGTCCACTTCTTGATCATAAATCACATGCGCGATTGGATCGTGTGCAAAAATCGCTCAAGCAGAGTAAACTCCTTCTAAGCAGAGTGAAATGCTGGATCCTGGCCGGAGATGGAAAAATTAATGTCAAAAATGAGCCTGTGGCCATTATTCCACTCATCAAAGAATCAATTGATCTCTTTGAAGAGCGGGCAAAAGCTAAAAATATTGAGTTCTCAACAGAGTGGAATTCGGAACTAGAGCATGTGAGAGTTTGGGGGGATCCAGTCGCTATCTTTAATCAGGTTCTCAATAACTCTCTTTCCAATGCTATTAAATTTAGCTATCGCAACTCAAAAGTCATCATAAAGCTTCATCATTGCCCTGAGCGCGTGTATGTCTCTATCAAAGACAGTGGTATTGGGATGAAAAAAATGGATCAGACCCAGTTCATTCTAAATGGTCATATCGAGAGTACCGAAGGGACTGACAATGAAAAAGGAACTGGTTTTGGAATGCGTTTAATGAAATCTTATATGGAATCATTTGATGGCGAAGTTAGTATTCAGTCATCAACAGAAGAATCCAGCCGAGGGACAGAAGTCATCTTGATTTTTAAATACATTGATAAGTCGGCCCCTTCACATGTCGATGAGGCCTTCAGTAAAGTCGGCATTGTCTAAAAAGCTTTGTAAAAACTTCTAAAATGATTCCCTTCAGGCGAGACTTTAATCCATGAGTCCATCTCATTAGTCACTTCTTTGGAAGAAAGCACTTTCCATTCAACATGATGAGCTTCAGAATATTTGTCAGCAAGTGACTGTATAACCAGTCCCATCGTTTTGCGATAATTAACTTCTACCAATGGATAGAGTTTTAACTGCCCTTCTTCTTGGTAAATAAATGAGTCGATCTGCACATTAAAAAGAGCGCCTTTATTTAAATATGTACGAGCAATCTCCTGAGTGATTTTTTCCAGTTCATCTAAAGAAAAGTGGTATTTTTCCAGAATATATTTTTTGAAGTTATCCACATTGGAAGCGCCCGCTCCGCCTTTAAATCCCCCACTCTCTGAATTAAAATTCTCTACCATAAACTGGCGCTTAATTTCTCCGTTGTGGATAATAAATGTTGTGCCGATATCAAAAACTCTTTGATAAACAGGTTCCAATAAAACTTTTTCGACCAGGATCTTTTTTAATGTTTCAACATTAACCTGATCAGCGTGAAAATAATAATGCCCGATACCGCTAAAGCTATGTGGACGCTTAATGATCCAATATTTAATATTCGGGTGTGTTTTTAAATGGGAAAGAACATCCTCCACACTCTCTGCAATTTTTCCCTGCCAAAACCCCCATCCTCTTTCTTTTGCGATTTCAACTGATGTGAGTTTAGAATTTAATTCTTTTTCTAAATCTCGTTCATGGCGATGACTCCACCAATAAGTGAATGTTTTTTCATCGGGAGCAAACGACGGAATATTAAACCCCAGAGACTTTAAATGTTTGAGGTAATTATCATCATATTGTTTGATATTTTTTAAGTGACAGGCTTCCTGATTAATCAGAAAAAAAACATATTCAAACTCTCTAATCACTTTTAATGAAGAAGGTGATCCTTCTTCATAGCGGGGATCAAAAAGAGAGGCTTCATAGTCCAGGTCGACTTTATAGGTTTTCATTACCAGTTCTTGCGGTTGGTGACTTTGAATTCATCTCTAAACTCATCTAGCGACTGAATGAAAGCGTCATCAAGGCCTGCTTTTTTTCTGATCTCTTTATCAAATTGAATCCCCTTGGCGCGGGCAGGAGTCATCACTCCCGGCAGATGCGTACGATAATAGTTCCATAGATCCTGGTTTCCTCTCCACTGATTTAACCAGTGAGCGCCAAGGGCCACATGAGAAATTTCATCTTCTAAAACCACACGCATAATCTCTGCTGTCTTAAAATCTTCTACGGCCTTAAAACTCTGCTCATAAAACTGAGCGAAATCTAAGTTGGCCGATTCAAACGTCATCGCCATAGCAGAATAAAAGTGCGAAGGAGTTTTTAGTTTCTCCATTGAGCGCCAGAAAAAGTCATTGAGCGGGAAATCCCCTAGCTCAATTCCAAATTCCTTCATACGCGCAAGATACATCTTTAAATGTTTTTGTTCGTCTTGAATGGTTTTAATTAATCCCTTTTTAAACTGGATCATTTCTTTTCCAGTATCCGGGTAAACCAGCAGGGCCGCGGCCATCATTTCGATTGCCAGAAGCTCGTGGTTGGCAAAAAAGTGTAAAGCAAGCCCTCTCTTATCTTCCAGGTGAAAGCTTGCGCTTCGAGGGAATTTAACCTGCTCGTTATTGAACTCCAGGCGCTTGGTGCGCCCGGGATTTTGCGGTAATTCATAATCTTGAAGATGCTCAGTCAGAATAATGTCTTTTGAAGAAAGTAGTTTGTCTTCTAAACTCTCCCCTTCTAGAACCTGTCTGGCAAAATCGCGGTAATGCATAAACTATCTTTTTGGTTTCCCTTGAAACTTTCTCTTCTTAGAAGGTTTCCCCTGACGGAAGTTGCTCTTCGTTGAGCCCACTGCCGAGGCCAGGTTTGATTGCCTTTCTCCCGGTTTTCCACCTGGAGGTGACCCTCTTCTACCCTGGAATGGACGTCTCGTGAAGCGCCTTTGCTGAAAGCAGTCTTCACAAATAGCAAACTTAGCATTTTCTGGGAGTTTAACTCCACAGCTTGAGCAAGTCGGCGTGATCTTGTCGGAAAGAAGTGTGTTGAGTTTGTCGATGGCCAGAAGCTTATTTTCCAGAAGATCTCTCTCATCAAACTCAAAATTCTTATTGTTGAAGTGGCGGGCAAGCCATTGGTAGAGCTCCACGCACTTAATTGTCGTCTCAAGATAATCAATCTCATTTGAAGCATGATTGATGTGTTCGTTCTTAATAATTTCATTAGTAACGAATTTCTTTAAAATCCAAACATAATATTGAACATGCTCCAGCAGACCTAAGTTAACAGGGGCACAGGCAAATCCAAAAATCTCTGCTGATGAAAGTGTGTGATTACTATCAATATCTTCTACCGTTTCAGCAAGTTCAATCATCTCTTTCAGGTCAACACAGTAGAATGGTTTCGTGAAGATCATCGTGTTAAAGAGTCTCAAAAACTCTGAAAGCCTAAGGATAGGAAGATTGTGAGATGAAAGGGCATTGTTAACCTTCGTAAAGATATCCAGATCGGGACCAACCATACTTTGAGTCTGTTGCTCCAACACTGAATCTAAGGCATCTTGAATCTCTGTTAATCCATCTTCTACTTTCTGCAGACAAGTCACCTTTCCTACTGGGAAACGCTGGAAGCGTCCGGCACGACCGGCAATCTGCTTAATCTCACTCACTGTGATTGGGTGCTCTTGTGAGTTAATATGTTTTGTCAGAGTGGTAAAAACGATTCTCTTAATCGGAAGGTTCATCCCCATTGAGATAGCATCTGTACTGACAATAACGTCTGTGATCCCTTTATCAAACTTGCGGGCCTGTTCACGGCGAACTTCAGGAGACAGCATCCCGTAGATAATAGAGACTTTAAAACCAACCTGTTCCAGATCGTATTTGTACTTAAGCGCATTTCTTCTTGAGAAAACAATCAGAGCATCACTTTTTTGCAGCTGAGAGAGCACGATTGGCTTATCTTCAACTTCAAGTTTCGTCATACGTTCATAATTTTTTACTTCTAACTCATCACCGCAAAGTTCTGTGATCTGTTTTACCAGGTCAAGAACCGAGCCATCACCACACACGTGAACTTCGTACGCATGAAGGTTCACCAGGGCGCGAGTCCATGCCCAGCCTCTTTGTTTATCAGTGATCATCTGGATTTCATCAATAACCGCACATGAGAACTCTTCGTTCAGTTTGGCCATTTCAATCGTCGATGAGTAGTGAGTTGCATCTTCAATCTCGATAACTTCTTCACCTGTTAAAAGAGTGGTCTTCACTCCTTTTCCGTTAAGAGTATCGTATAACTCGGCAGCAAGAAGTCTCAGAGGCGCCAGGTAACACCCCTTGCGGGAAGCGGCCAGTGCCTGGATCGCATGGTAGGTCTTACCAGAGTTAGTCGGCCCCATGTGATAGATAATTTTTCTTGGGATCTTTCTGGCGTGTGAGTGCAGCCAGAACTGCCCTAAGTACTCCTGAAGAATGTTTGAAGAGATATCTTTTCTCTTTAGCACCAGGATGGATTTGATTAGTTTTTTAAACTCAACAACCAGGTATTTTTCATGTCTCCAGATATTGCTAGAGAGCTGCTTAAAAAAGCGCGTGAATTCTTCGTCACTCACCAGTTCTGGAGAATGCCCTTCTTCAGATAGAATGCGATGAAAGAAAAGAATTAAGTTATTAGCGTGCTCTTTTGCCAACGGGCTTGGATAAGTGAAGGTCTCATCTTGAAGGGCCTTAATTTGCGATTCAAGACGATTTAAAGAAGACTTCTTTAACCTGAACTGCACCTGTTGAAATTTTTTATCCAGAGTTCTTAAAAGGTTCTGATAGATCGTTGTGATATCAGAGATCGCGCTTTCTTTATTCAAAGCGATCTGCTCTTCAATCTTCGCTTTTGTATCATTGATTGCGGCCACGCACTCATCGTAGACGACTTCGCGTACGCGTGTTCTGTAATCAGCAAGACAGGCCACACACTGACAGGCAAGCTGGCTTGATTTTAATTCTGCATTGAAATTTTCTTTGAAACTCTTTTGAGTTTCAACGTGATTTGTTTCTTTCCCTTCAACCCACTTCTTTAAAACAGCATAGTGAAGTTCAAGAACTGCCGGGGTGAGTCCCCCATCCTGGCCGAAATAGAAAATCTCTTTTTCCGGCATCAGACAGTCGTCGATAAAAATGAGCGAAATAATATTCTCTCTTTGAAGAAATTCAAAGAAGTTTACATACTCGGTATTGAAAATACTTACCAATGAAGGGTACTGCTTAAAAACATTCCAAAGAGCACTTTGAGTTTTTTCAACGAAATTTAAAACAATGCCTGCATCTTCAACAGTTCGAAGATAATCATCGCTTTCGGAAAAAGAATGAATTTTAATTAGGGTCTTTCTTTCGGTATCTAAGAGGTCGCGGATACCTTGGTAATCGGGAAGGGCGGGAAAATCAGTCGTGCTCAATAAAAATTCCTTTTTAATGTTTCACGACTGATTATATCATCTTGCTTTCTATCGGTCTAATTCAACAATGTACGCTACGGCCATTTTCGCAAACTTTGCAGCATGGTTGGCGTTTCCATTTGATGCGGCCAGAGTATCTCTTGCTGTATGGATGTTGTGATTCATGTCATTCATCTTCGCTTCAAACGGCATTGATGCCGGATAACCTTGAGAATGCCAAGAAGCGTGGTCTGAACAACCGTATCCACACTTATCAAATCCCCACTTCACACCTGGAACGTAACGGTCAATGATCGATCCAACGAAGTTGTTTTGCTGGTCGTTGGTATAGTCTCTCATCATAACGATATCGAGATCTTTTGTTCCCTGGAAATTCGTCATATCAAGTTGCATAACCCCAATGACGTTTACGTTTTTTTGCTTAAAGCTTCTTGAAATTTCTTTTGATCCCAACAGACCAACTTCTTCAGCTGCATAGGCCATAAATTTAATTGTTTTTTGTGGCTGGTATGAGCTGTCTGCAAGAATGCGGATAACTTCTGAAATCGTCGCGATTCCAGATGCGTTATCATCTGCCCCAGGAGCTGTGGAAGTAGCACCACCAAATGATCCGTTGATTGAATCCTGGTGACCACCAACAACAATCGTCTCATCTGACGCACCTTTCAGAGTTAAAATAACTGAAGGCTGATCCCATTGAGAGTGTGGAAAAAATTCTACTGTTGCGTCAGTGCGATTCTTGACCAAACCTGTCCAGTATTCCTTAATCCATGTCGCTGACTGCTTTCCGAATTCTCCCTTATAGTAACGATTCTTAAACGAAGAAAGTTTAGTAATCGTGGCCAGGATGTTATCAGCTTTTACTTCGTTCACCAGAGGCTTAACTAAGTTTTCCTGATTGATAGTGTAGTCCGCGAACATATTATTCTTAGCAAAGAGCTGAGCTCCATCTTGAGAATCTAATTGCTCAAGAGCTTCTTCCTTATCGTCGTGAACCATGAATCCACCACAACGGTTGAAGTTTCTGTGCATAAGAAGTGAAAGCCAAGGAATCGACTCTTCATCGATTTTCAAGACGCTAATTCCGTCTTTTGTCTCGATAGATTCAACTCTTCTTCCGAAAGTTTTTTCAGAGAAAGCTAGAGCATCTGAATCGATAGTAATGTAGACACTTTTTGTATTTTCTGTAGCTAATGGAGACACTGCTGGGATAGCAATCATTGCTACTGCCAGAGAGAGCGATTTGAAACCTTTCATCATAAACAACCTATTCCTTTAGTGGTAATCATCCGTGATTAACAAAAAGTTTGTTCCTTTTGGTATGATTTGTCTAATTTTCTGGAATTTTATCTTCTTACTTCTTACAATCTAACAAAGAAAGATTTCACAATTTTGACGGAGAGAACCATGATCTCAACCTGGCTGACAAAAACTTTTGATATTAAGTACCCAATCATCCTAGCTCCGATGTTTTTAGTGTCTAATAACAAAATGTTAGCTGAAGCCTATAAGAACGGATTCATTGGCTGTATCCCCTCTTTAAACTACCGTACCCCGGCCGATTTTGAAGCAGGAATGGTGGATCTTCACAAAGAGTGCAATGGAAAATTTGGAATCAATCTCATAGTAAATAAGTCAAATGTTCACCTGGCCGAACATCTTGCTGTCCTGGAAAAACATCCACCAGCATTCATCATTACTTCACTTGGCTCTCCCGAAGAAACAATCAGAAGATTAAAACCACTGGGAGTAAAAATTCTTTGTGATGTGGTCGATGTTGAATACGCTAAAAAAGTTGAATCCCTTGGAGCTGACGCTTTAATCGCTGTCAACTCTGGTGCCGGCGGACACGCCGGAAATATCTCTCCGTCAATCCTGGTTCCAATGTTAATGAAAGCAACAAAACTTCCAGTAATCTCTGCCGGAGGAGTTGGTACAGGAGCGGGCCTTCTTTCAGTTATGGCCTTAGGAAGCGAAGGTGTTTCAATCGGGTCTCCTTTTATCGCCACAAAAGAATCCCCAGTTTCAGAAGAGTATAAAAAAGCCGTCGTTGATTTTGGAGCGATGGATATCGTGATGACGACAAAAATTTCAGGAAGTCCGTGTTCAGTTATCAATACTCCTTATGTGAAAGAAATCGGGACTGAACAAAACTTCGTCGAATCTTTTTTAAATCACAATAAACAACTTAAAAAATATGCCAAGATGCTGACTTATTACCGTGGGATGAAAGCGGTGGAAAAAGCGGCCTTTGCAGCCACTTATAAAACAGTCTGGGTTGCTGGACCTTCAATTGAGTTTACTCACGCGATCGAAGACGTTCAGACGATTATTAAAAGAATTATTGCTGAATACGAAGAAGCTTACCAGGCACTTGTCGCTCGCCAGCTTAAGTAAGAGGCAACTCAATCACAAATGAAGTATGGGCCGAAGCCGTGTCGTAATAAAATCTACCGCGGTGGTTTTCAATAATCCCTTTTGAAATTGAAAGACCAAGCCCTGTCCCCTTCCCTACTTCTTTCGTCGTAAAAAATGGCATCATGATCTTATCCAGAACTTCCGGGTCAATTCCATCTCCACTGTCAGTGACGCTGATTTTGCAAATGCCTTCTTCATGTCCGACGTTGATCTCAACCCATTTTTCTTTCAATGGTTCAACTGCATCGTAAGCATTGTTAAGGAGGTTAACCAAAACTTGTAAAAGCTCTGCGGCCCTTCCATTAATAAAAAGTGAGTCGCCTTCATCCATGCGCACTTTTAAATTAATAGCATGGAATTTAAATCTTTCTCGTGAAAAATCTAATGTCTCATCAATCAGTCCTGAAACCTGAATGCGCTCCATTTGATCGTTTTCAGCATTTCGTGAAAAAGATCTCAGACCGCGGATAATTGAGCCAATTCTTTTGGCCGTATTTTGAATATTGGTTAATTCTTCAGCGATTGAATGGTTGTATTTGAAGTTATTGCTTAGAGCATTGTCAGTGCCTTCAATTCTACGTTTTAAAAGTGATGTTTTCCCAATGATAATAGTCAGAGGGTTATTAATCTCGTGAGCAATCCCTCCGGCCATTTCCCCCAGTGAAGACATCTTGGCAGAGGCCACGAGTTTTTCTCTTTGGCTGCTTAAGATGGCTTCCGCGTGTTTTCTTTCGCTAATATCACGCACACAGGCCTGAAGCACAGTTCTTCCGTCGTAAGAAAAAGCTGTCAGCAGAACTTCGGCCGGAAAACTCTTTCCATTCTTGCGACAATGCATCCATTCAAAATGACTAACACCATCGTTGAAAGCCTTTCTCATATGATTGTTGGCCATGGTCTCTGAATCACCACCGTTAGGCTGAAATTCAGGAGAAAGGTCAGACGGGTGCAGAGAAAGAAACTCTGCTTTTTTCTCAAAACCAAAAAGTTTCAACGTGCGAGAGTTGCAATCAAAAAAACGCCCATCCATTGTTAAAAGCATCAGGGCATCACTCGATCCTTCAAAAATAGAATGCGCCTTGGCCCTTTGTCTTTGGATTTCATATTCGTAATCTTTTTGTGATGAGATATCTGAAATCGTTCCGACCATACGATGAGGTTTATCATCAGTCTTATTATTGATCATCATCCCGCGTGCAAGAACCCACTTATAACTACCATTTTTACAAAGGAGGCGGCATTCAGTAATAAAGCTTTGCTCGCCATTGAAGTGCGCTGCCAGGTTCGCTCTTACACGAGGGAGATCTTCAGGATGCACAGTCGTTGGCCAGTCTATTTCAGCACTATCTAATTCACCTTCTTCATATCCTAAAAGACTATTGAGTCTCCTGCTAAAATGAACCTTACCCGTTTCAATATTCCAATCCCAAACAGCATCTCCAGCTCCCTCCAAAGCGAACTTCCAAAGCTCTTCACTGGCCTTGAGTTCTTCTGTTGTCTGACTGGCAAAATTGATCGCACGTTTTTTCATGGCCTGCAAAGAAACGATTAACGTTCCTAACAGTAAACTAATAATCGCGGCCACTGCTCCTACACGAGATGAAAATGAATCGCGGCTAGCATAAAAAGCAGCAGTACCTTTAAATTGAAAAACAAAATCATGGTTACCAAAACGAACTTTTTTAATAATCTCATTAGAGCCTGGAAGTTTGTCATAGCCAGGAGTCGCTGTAATTAAAGTGCTTCTCCCTAACGAATCTTCTGAGACTTTGAAACTTATTTCTTTCAAATTCCCTTGCTGAAAGACAGTACTAAAGAATTGATCAGTCATCACCGGAGCATACGTCCAGCCAATCAATCTCTCTCTTCTTTCTGCTACTGTTTTAGGTATTTCTCCCCTTCCATAAAAAGGGTAGTAGGCCAGCATCGCCGGCTGTCCATCAGGGTCATCAATGAGCTTTATTTTTCCTGTAATTGCCGGCTCTCCGGTGTCACGGGCGTATTCGGCGGCCATGCGACGCTGTTCTTCAGTCGCTAAGTCAAGACCTGCCTTTAAGCGATTGCCACCAAAGGGTTCAATATAAGTTACCAGATACGCTTCAGAAAGAAGTGCGTTTTGGGAAGTTTCCTCTGGAGAAGCGCCAGGAACAACATGGTACTCAAAGTCCTGCCCTTTTCTCAGTTCATTTTTCTTAATAAAAGATTCGATCTCAGTTTTAGGAAGGCGGAAAACAACACCGAGCCCCCTTAGCGCCGGAAGTTGTTTTTGAAATTGATTGTATTCCAAAAAACTGCTCCACTCTTCTTGTGTCACTTTATCGCTGGCGGTAAATAAACTCGCGCCACTTTGAAGAGCAAAAAAATAGTTATTCATTTTTGATTCAAGTAATGGCTCAACACCTTCGACAATGGTTTTCAAATAATCATCAGAGTCGCGGCTATTTTTAAAAAAGAATCCCAAAAATAAAAGGCTGGCAAAAATCCAGCTAAAAAGCAGAACCAACCCCGGTTGCTTAAGAGAAGAGATGCGCTTTAAATCAGTCATCATCAATGAACTAATTCCAACGCTGGCCAGGAATACTTGTAGGTTAATCAAGTTTGTATTAGTCGTTCCATGCAAGAAAACACCGTAACCAAACTTAACAGCTAACACTCCGATAAAGGAAACAAGAATCGTGGCCAGAGAACTGCCACGCTCTCCTGCCTGAGCTGCACACCAAAGCATGTATGGGAAAATAAAAAATAAGTAAGGTGCCCCTTCAACCTGAAAGAAAAGCAACCAGCACAGAAGCACTCCACCAAAAATCAGGGCCAGGCTCATAAAAATGCCTGGAGCTTCGTGAGCTTCATCCTGTAAGCTAAAAGAGTTTTTGACGAAAGAAAATACCAAAGGCAGAACTACGATGCCCCCAAGAGAGTCCCCAGTCCACCAAGTCAACCAAACCTGATCAAACATTTCTCCTGGTGAAACTCCTGATAAAACCAGAGTTAGGGTTCCCACCATTGAGCTGATAGAAGCTCCGATAATTGAAGCTAAAACAATTGCAAGTGTTCGTGAGTGAGTTTCAGACTGGTATTTCTTTTGACTAAAAAAAAAGAGCACTATTGCGCCAACAAGTGCTTCCAGTGTATTTCCTGTCGCGATACTCAGAATCGATATAAGCGACAGGCTTGAAAGCGAATTGATGATAAAAGCACCGGCAAAAACGAAGGGCCAGAAGCGAAGACCAAAAAGAAATAAGACGGCCATGGCCACGCCTGTTGCCGGCCACACTGGAGAGGTTACTTCATTAATCGTCGCCAGTGAAAGGCCAACGCGAGCAAAGACCAGATAGAGGGCCAGGAAAGCAACAAGCTTCACAAAATAATTTTGCAAAAATGTCGAAGCAACGTCGCTCTGAATGCGCTCAGAATTCACAATGTCCCCAAAACGTAAAACACACCACTAAGTTAGCGACTTCATTTATCACTTTTGTGTCATTTTATCTATAAATTGAATATTAAGTTTACCTCAACTTCCATTGGAGATGGCAATTAAAAAAGGCCCGTTTAGCGGGCCTTCTTTAAGGTAAAATTTAATTAGGTTGGCTCAGATAATTTCACAGTCAACAGACGAATGGGTGTTTAAGACATCCAGCTTAGTTGAGAGACTTCTTTGAGTGTAGTCCTTCATCGAATAACTCATCGTTTTTGCGGAAGTTGCAGGGTCTTCAATTGAGACCGAGTTCAATCGGCCCTCAAGAACAGTCGCTTCAAAGGCAACGCCATTGTGAAGCTTGTTCATAGTGGCCATCTCATACTCAGAAATCGGTGTTTCCACGACATCCACCTGAAATTTGGCCAAAAGAATACACTTTAAAATCATCCCTGATGCAATCATTTGAAACTCCTATTTTGCCAATAGACCAGCTCTTCTTAAAAGAGCGTCCGGGTTTGGTTGTTTTCCTCTGAAGGCCACGTAAAGGTTCATCGGATGCTCGCTTCCACCTTTTGAAAGGACATTGTCCTTAAACTTGTTGGCGACATCGCGGTTGAAGATCCCTTTTTCTTTGAAGAATTCAAAAGCGTCAGCATCTAAAACTTCGGCCCATTTGTATGAGTAATATCCTGCTGAGTATCCACCGGCAAAAATGTGAGAGAACGCAGTTGAAATGCTTGTTCCCTTAACAGTTGGAAGAAAATCCATCTTGTTAGTCATTTTTGTTTCGAAAGCTTCAATGTCTTTAACTTGATCTGGATTAGCTGAGTGCCATGCCATATCGATCGTTGCAAAACTAACTTGTCTTAGTGTTGCACGTCCTTCAAGGAAGCTTGAAGAGTCTTTAATTTTTTTGATTAAATCCGCTGGGATTTTTTCTTTTGTTTCGTAGTGTTCAGCAAAAAGATCCAGGCACTCTTTTTCGTATGCCCAGTTTTCCATGATCTGTGATGGAAGCTCTACGAAATCCCAGTAAACGTTTGTTCCTGAAAGAGTTTCGTAACGAGTGTTTGCCAGCATACCGTGAAGGGCGTGACCAAACTCGTGGAATAGAGTGACAACTTCATCAAATCCTAGAAGAGAAGGTTTTGTTGGAGTTGGTTTTGTGAAGTTACAAACGATGGCCACATGTGGACGAACGTTCACACCGTGATCCATTTTTTGACCTCTAAATGACGTCATCCACGCCCCGTTTCTCTTTCCTGCTCTCGGGTGAAAATCAGCGTAGAACACAGAAACGTGCTTATCGTTTTCATCCAAAACTTCATACGTTTTTACATCTTCGTGATAAACAGGAATGTCAAAACGTTGCTCAAATTTTAAACCGTAAAGGTTCTTCGCTACTTTGAAAACACCATCAATCACGTTCTCAAGTTTGAAGTAAGGGCGAAGCATTTCATCATTCACCTGGAATTTTTCATTCTTTAGTTTTTCAGCGTAGTAAGCTGTATCCCACTTTTGAAGCTCTGTAATACCGTCTAGCTTTTTCGCATAAGCTTTTAGCTCTTCAGTTTCTTTAACTGCTGCAGGAGTCGCATGGTTAACAATATTGTCTAAGAATTCAAAAACTGTTTTTGGGTTAGAGGCCATTCTCTCTTCAAGAATGAAGTGAGCGTGTGATTCATAACCAAGCAGGTTTGCTTTTTGGTGTCTTAGAGTCGCGATCTCTTTAATGATTTCTTTGTTGTCTGTTTCGCCGTCTTTAAAACCTTTTGTCGAGTTTGCCAGCCATAGTTTATGACGAAGCTCGCGGTTTTTAGCGTAAGTTAAAAAAGGAATCACACTTGGGTATTGAAGTGTAAAGGCCCATTTGCCTTCGTGGCCTTTTTCTTTTGCCGTCATTGCTGCTGCTTCAATTACATCTTCAGTCAGACCTTCAAGATCTTTTTTATCTTCAACCAGCATCACGAAATCGTTTGTTTCTTTCAGGATGTGATCGCCAAACTTCAGCCCTAGAGTCGAAAGTTTAGTTGAGATTTCTCTCAGTCTTTCTTTTTGAGCGTCGTTTAGAAGAGCTCCATTTCTTACGAATCCCTTGTAGCTTTTTTCTAACAGCATTTTTTGTTCAGCTGAAAGATTGAAGTTTTCTTTGTGGTCCCAGACTTTTTTAATTTTCTTAAACAGGTCTGCATCCAGACTGATATCGTTTCCGTATTCAGTTAGAAGTGGAGAAAAATCCTTAGCAATCGCCTGGATTTTATCGTTCGTTTCAGCAGAGTGAAGGTTAAAGAAAATTCCTGAAATAAGTTCTACTTCCGGCCCGGCATTTTCCAGTGCTTCAACTACGTTTTCAAACGTTTCAGTTTCTTTGTTGTTTTTAATGTCAGCAATGCGAGCTTTAGCTGTAGCGATTGCTTCTTTTACTGCTGGAAGAAAATCTTCCGGCTTAATTTCGTTGAAAGGAACTGTTTCAAATGGTGTGGTGAATTTGTTTAAAAGAATATTCATGTCTATCTCCTACTTAATTTGCAATTCAAATGTCGTACTATCTTTACCTTCAGCTTCCTGGATAATTGTCTCAGGCAGCCCCAGTGTTTTACTTTTACTATTGAGGTCAGTAACAATTTGAGCGATGCTGAGAGGTTCATTTTTTCTCAGGTTCACTTCTGATGTGACCTTAGTTCTATTGATTTCAGTGAATGAAAAGATCAATTGGTAAACTCCACTTGCTCCCTGTCTACATTCGACAAACAAAGCTTTTCCTTCGAGGTCCAATGAGCCTGGTTTTCCCATCCCAAGGAGAATTTGCGCAGTTGATGTCTCTTTCAAATCGCGGTTGGAAGCTTGGGCATCGTTGGTTCTTCCCACTCTTACATTGATTGAATCAACTTTTCTGGTCCTCGTCGTTTTCATTTCCAACTGGCAGTGCTCTTCTGTCTTTACAGAATTCGAGGCAGCTGCTTCGCTGGTTTCACTCAACAAAGTGTATCTTTTACTAAGGAATTTCTCCAATAATTTTGATCTATCGGGCGATGTGACGATATCGAGACAATTGTCACCGGAGCGCATAAAGACCTTCTCTTTGGGCAAAAGAAGGAACTCCATCGAGTTTTTTGCCTCGGAAAGACTGACTTTTTGCTCAAAACAAAAGCTGGCCAGGTCTTCTTGCGCAAAGACTGGAGTCACAAGTAGTGCAATTAATAAACTACTTATCTGTCGGTAAATGGCTGTCGCCTTTTTGGTTGTGAATGAACTCGTCGGCCGTGTTGTATGAGCACAGGTCCAGAGTTGTCTTGAATTGGAAGGACTTTGGTAGTTGTCCTTTTTTATCAAGATCCTCACATGTGCAGGCAAGTGTCTTCATGAAGTTGAAGAAACGTTGGCTGGTTTGTGGACTCATTAAGTGTTCCATCTGACAAGAATCGTACTCTGCAGTTTTTTCATCTACGCCTACGAAATCTCTTAGGAAATAAAACAATAATGTTCTTGAAGAAAGAATGCGATGAACTTCTTCGTGACCAAGTTCAGTTAGAACAACAAATTTACATTCGTCTTCTTCCTGGATTAGACCCTTCTTTTTTAGATTGTTCAGCATTGTAGAAACTGATCCTTTTGTCAGGTCCAGATCTTTTGCAATGTCTGTCACGCGAGCAAATCCTCTGTTTTCTTTTAACTTATGAATCGTTAAAAGATAGTGAACCATCGAGTGAGATAAATCATTTTCGTGAGCGTCTTTTTGGTCATTGTTTTTTGTCATCATAACCAAATTTGTACCAACCAAAACCTCCCACGTCAACGCACCAAAAGCCTACAAAACAAGGCACTTAACTGTGCCTAAGGGGCCAGCTTTCCGTGACCTAACACCCTGTTTTTATAAGAGTGTTAAACCGAAACCTTTTTGCCCAGCGATTAAAGAAAGACCCTAAGGTAAAATACTCTTATGAAAACATTAAATTTGGCCCTTATTTCCCTACTCACTCTTGGACCTGTTTCGGCCATGGCCCAGGCGACGACAAATACGACGGCTGCGACCATCTCGACAGCAACCGGAGTGACAACTGCTACTGAAACAAGCAACAATGCTCAGCTTTTAGAAAATGCAAAAGCTTCACGCGAGCAAGTTGAAAAGAAAAATGCCAATAAGCCTGTTCAAGAAATCCGCGCGCTCGGACCTGGACAAAACAATATCAACACCACAAACCTTACTGACCAAGAACTACAATTGAGTCAGCAATACCTTCACCAAGGTCTTTCAAACGATGTCTTGAAGAAAAACTGTAGTGGTGACATGGCCTCAGTTTGTAATGGTAATGAAGGAAAACATAAATTCTTAGGAATAGACCCGAACATGGTTAAGGCCGTGGCCCAGGCCTATGCGATGTTTGGTGCCATCGCCGGAGATAGCTTAGGTTCAATTTCAAAAGGCGACAAAGCACTAGAGGCAGACAAAAAAGCTGCTGAAGAAGCGAAAGCAAAAGGTGAATCGCCGGACAAAACAGATACAAAAGCAAACGATTACTGCAAATTCATCCCTACTGCGACTGAAGGGATTGCCACAGCAATGCAGGCGATAAAAACAAAAGAGTTGGGTGAAGACATCGGAAACGGTGATACAGCTCAAAAAGATTATTTATTAAAGGCCGCTAAAAGCCACGACTCTCGAGCGAAGCTGGCCCAAATCCAGGCCGCTGGATGGTGGGGAGGAGCTGCTTGTTACGCGACTAATGCGAGCCTTGGAAACTTTGCCTGGGATAAAAACCTACTTATCAAAATGGGTGCAGCTACCCTCTTAGGTGGTTTTTACCAAAGTGAAGTTTCGGCCAACAAAGAATACGCAGAGAAGACAAGAAAGATTGCAGATATGCTTCCAAACAAAGGAGATTGTAACCCAATCACTGATAACCTTTGTTACTGTTCACAACCATCAACTGAAAATGATCCTACTTACTGTGCAAAAGGTCTGCATAAAAAATCACTGGCCGCGAGTTCATACCGCGTAGCTTGTACCACAGATACACTGGCCATCGATCCCAGCTGTAACTGTGAAAAGACCAACACATGTTTTGACAATTATCTTGAAGTTCAAGGTGAAGGTGCACTGGAGCTAGGAGGGATGGGTTATACAAGCTCGCCTTATAAATCAATCCGCTCACTGGCACGTGGAGAACTTGTCGGTGGAACAGTGAACTCATCATCGTACGATTCAACAATGGCCATTGCCAAAAAAGGTCTAAGAGAGCTCGCAAGCAAAATTCCACTCGATAACTCTCCTCTGACAAAAGATCAAAAAGGTATCGCTGATGCTATCGCCTCTAAAGGTGTGCCGGCGAATGTGGCCGCTTTAATGGCCCAGAACCAGCCAAGTGCTTCAGCAACAAATGCGGCCATGGCAAAACTTCAAGGTGCATCTGGCTCTGGTTTAAAGCTGGCTTCAGTAGGCCCTAAAGGATCAAACATTGTCGACTTCTCCGGTGGAAATGGACTAGGGACAGCGGGAAGAAAGAGCGAAGGTGGAAATGGCGCTGAAGAAATTCTGGCAAAATTAAAACCAGGCGCTGCTAAAGCTGCTCCAAATTCAAAAATCCTTGAGTTCGCACAAAAAGCAGAAGCTCGTGCTCAACAGGCCAACCAGATCAGAAAAGATAATAGCACTCCTCTATTTGAGATTATCTCAATGAGATACCAAACTTCGGGAAGAAGACTTTTAGAAGTCGATGCTGAAGGCAAATAGAAGTGATTAATCAGTCTCTGGTCATCATCCCAACTTACAATGAAGCCCTCAATGTGGATTCAATGATCGAGCGTTTGTTTACGCTCTACCCTGATATTTCAGTCCTGATTATCGACGATAATTCGCCCGATAAAACGGCCTTAGTTGTAGAAGCGCTTAAGACCAAGCACCCCAACCTCTTTTTGATTAAAAGGGCCGGAAAACTAGGTCTGGGCACAGCTTATGTTGAAGGCTTTAAGTGGGCCCTTCTTAAAAAATTTAAGTTTATCGCCCAAATGGACTGCGACTTCTCTCATGATCCAAAGGACCTGGGACGATTGATTACTGCCCTCTATGATGGGACGGCCATCGCCATTGGCTCTCGCTATAGTGGCAACGACATCAGGACCAAAGACTGGCCATGGTATCGACTGCTTATTTCACTGAGTGCTGGTTTTATCCTGCGCCTTTTTACCGGTCTTAAAATCCGCGATATTTCCGGTGGCTTCAAGTGCTTTAAGCGCGAGGCCCTCGAAAAAATTAACTTCGATAACATCATCTCTAAAGGTTATGTTTTTCAATTTGAAATGACCTATAAAGTGCATGCCATGGGGTATGACATTGTCGAAATCCCCATCGTCTTTTCCGAGAGAGTTTACGGAAAATCCAAAATGAACTTAGGCATCGTGCTTGAGGCCTTCAGTGTAATGTTCAGGCTACGCCTGAAAAAATTATTTAATCAATTGAATTAACGAACCAGGCTTTTTCTTGAAAAAACTTCGTCGTTAAGCGGGTTGTACATCATCAGAACCAGAATCCAGTAGAAAACAAGTTCAAAAACAATGTAGCGAAGAGCTGAGGGAATAAAGCTCATAAGAATCGCTGCCACAGCGTAAGCTCCCGTCTGCGTGTAACGAGGCAGAGGAATAGCAAAACGATTCACAAAATTCTTAATCTGCTCTAGGCGAGAGTAGAAAAACGGCAGCACGATAAAATAAAGTGTCGCCAGGATCTTAATCCCCAAAGTGAAAATGATATCGGTAATTTCAAAACCAGCGATAACTAAATGGCGGATGTTCATCTCCCCCAATGCGTTTCTCACCTTGATAAATTCAGGTGTCGGGTAGTGAAAAATAATCTGCCCCCAAGACATTTCATCTAAGGCAAAGGCCAAAAAAACAATTCCGGTAAACACGCTACAAGCAGCAAACACTCCACCTCTAAAAGGTTTCAAGATGCTGGCGCGGTAAAAACACATAACTGAAGCAAAGAGTAGCGTTGAAATAATTAACCATTGCAATGGTCCACCTTCAACAGCAAGCTCGCTTTCAAAATACATTGGATTGTTTCTAGCGTGGTACATGTAAAAGAAAATAAGGAGTACCAGAACCGGGTACATGACCTTTTCAAAAAGTTTCAACAGCTCTCTCCCAAATCTTCAAATAACTTTAAACGGTCTGAGTGTCTGCCACCTTCAAATGAATTGGCAAACCAAGCTTCGATGATCTTTTTTGTTTCTTCTTCTGTTGTGAAACGAGCGCCTAAGCAAAGAACATTGGCGTCGTTGTGTTTGCGGGCCATTTCCGCATCCATTGGAGTTCGGCAAAGTGCTGCACGCACACCTTTGAAACGGTTGGCGACGATTGAGACACCAATTCCTGAACCGCAAAGTAAAATCCCCTGAATACCTTGAGAGATCACTTCGTGACTCACCTTTTTAGCGTATTCAGGATAATCGGCCCTTTCAGACGAGTATGTGCCACAGTCGATAACTTCAAACTGTTTGCCCTGAAGGAAATGTTTTACCATTTCCTTCATTTCATAAGCCGCGTGATCTGAGCCGATTGCTATTTTCATAATTAGTATCTGTAGTGATCTGGTTTGTATGGACCTTCAACTTTAACACCTAGGTACTCTGATTGAGCCGCTGTTAGTGTGTCTAGTTTTACACCGATTTTTTCAAGGTGAAGACGAGCTACTTTCTCATCAAGGTGCTTTGGAAGTACGTAAACTTTGTTTTCGTAGTTCTTGTGGTTTGCCCATAGTTCCATTTGTGCCATAACTTGGTTTGTAAACGAGTTAGACATTACGAATGAAGGGTGACCTGTCCCACATCCAAGGTTAACCAGACGTCCTTCTGCAAGAACGATAAGTTTCTTTCCAGATGGCATGATGTATTGGTCAACTTGAGGCTTGATATTTACTTTCTTACCAACTTTGTTCAGGTAAGCAACTTCGATTTCAAGGTCGAAGTGACCGATGTTCGCAACGATCGCTCCATCTTTCATTTGTTCCATGTGCTTACCAGTGATAACGTCACGGCATCCTGTAGCTGTTACGAAAATGTCTCCTAGCTTTACAGCGTCTTCCATTTTCATAACCTGGTATCCTTCCATTGCTGCTTGAAGAGCACAGATAGGATCGATTTCAGTAACGATTACACGTCCACCAAGACCGCGAAATGATCCAGCAGATCCCTTACCTACGTCACCGTATCCAGCAACAACACACACTTTACCAGCAACCATTACGTCTGTAGCTCTTTTTACAGAGTCAACTAGAGATTCACGGCATCCGTAAAGGTTGTCGAATTTTGATTTAGTTGTTGAATCGTTGATGTTGATAGCAGGCATTTTTAGTTCGCCTTTTTTCATCATGTCGTAAAGTCTATGAACACCTGTTGTTGTTTCTTCAGATAGACCTTTGATGTTAGCGATTAGCTCTGGGTATTTGTTGTGAACCATAACAGTTAAGTCACCACCGTCATCAAGGATCATGTTTAGTCCTGATCCATCCGGCCACTTAAGAGTTTGCTCGATACACCAGTCGAATTCTTTTTCGTTCATTCCTTTCCAAGCAAAAACAGGAATCCCTGCAGCAGCAATCGCAGCAGCGGCCTGGTCTTGAGTTGAGAAGATGTTACATGATGACCAACGAACCTCTGCGCCAAGTTCAACAAGAGTTTCGATTAGTACTGCTGTTTGGATTGTCATGTGAAGACATCCAGCAATTTTTGCGCCTTTTAGAGGCTTTGATTTTCCAAATTCCGCACGTAGGGCCATTAATCCTGGCATTTCTGTTTCTGCGATTTCGATTTCCTTACGTCCCCAGTCAGCCAGCGACATATCTTTTACTTTGTAATCCGTAAAGGCCATAATTCCCCCTAGTGGTTTTTTGATTTTGTAATAAAATTAAACAGGCTCACTATAGCATTCTAGAGAGAAGCTCACAAGGTAATTTAAGCATGGCAAGTTATACACAAATCAGTCTCGCAGAGGCAGAAGAAATATTGAAGCTCTACGGTCGGTCAAAGGTGAAAAAGTGCACGCCGCTTTCACTGGGGATTTCGAATTCTAACTACCGCGTTGATTTGGAGAACGAAACAGTTTTACTTAAAATCTCCAATGATAAAAACCAACATCAACTTGCTGATGAGCAAGCTATTTTGGTGTATTTAAAAGAGTGTGGTTACCCTTACTCACTTAAACCTTTCCCTCTGACTTCGGGGGAATTCATTTACAATTACGGTCCGTATTTCGGAGTGCTTTACCCCTTTGTCCAAGGGATTCCTCCAGGGCCTTCTGACTACACTTGCCAAGAAGTGGGAAGAGCTATTGCTGAGCTCCATGTTTTAAAACATGACCAAGAGAAAATGAAATCTCTTAGACCTCATGAGTCTGTGGGTTATGGCCCTAAAGAAATATTAGACTACATCAAGTCTCCAAGCTGCCCGCCTGACTTCAAGGCCGGTTTTGAGGTTCTTTTTAGCGATCGCCTGGAAGGGTTTATGAATGCCGGCTTTGAAACCGGGATCATTCACGGGGACCTCTACTACGACAATACGCTTTTTGATAACAATAAAATCAGCACTGTACTGGACTTCGAGCAGGCCGGCATCGGCGAATACATCCTCGATCTGGGGATTTCGATTTCAGGGACATGCCTGGAAAAAGGAATGGTCATAACACCACTAGTAAACTCATACCTTATGGGGTATGAATCAGTCAGAGCGCTTTCAACCGTTGAAAAGAAATTCTTAGACCAGTCCATTATCCTTGGGCTCCTTTCGATCTCTTTGTGGAGAATCAAAAGATTTAAAGAAAGAAACCTCAACCCTCTGATGGAAAATTCCTACAGAGACCTGCTTGTGCGCGCATTAAATTATTTTGAAATGAGAAAACAGGAAATATAAATCATGGCTAAAGTTCCACCAAAAAAAGATGGATTTAAAAAACGCGAAAGCGACGGTTACCGTCGTGACCGCAATGATCGTGGCGATCGCGGTGACAACCGTGGTGATCGCAGAGACCGCAGAGAACCTAAACAGTTCAGCGATGTTAAAAGCACTCCACGAGCAAAAGTAAACGCTGATGGAACAAAAGAATTCGACCAGTCGACATTCTTTGCTTCATGCCCGAGAGAAGTTGAGCATCTTTTAGAAAAAGAAATCAAAGACCTTGGCATCACTCGTATTGAAGTGGAAAAAGGCGGAGTTGCTTTTAAAGCAGAAACTGAACAAGCGCTAGATGTTCTTTTAAACTCAAGAGTCGCTTCAAGAGTTTTTAAAGAGCTTCAAGTTTATACAATCTCAACTGAAAAAGACCTCTACTCTCTGGCAAAAGAGAAGTGGTGGGATAAGATTTTTAACGTTCAACAAACTTTTAAAATCAATACCCTTTTTGATCGCGACGCTAAAGAAAGTTTCAACAACTCAATGATCTTCTCGCAGCTTCTAAAAGACGCTATCGCTGATAACTTCAGAGAGAAATACGGCGAAAGACCAAGTGTTGATACGGGAAGACCGGACATCACTTTCCTTTTACGAGTCGAAAGAAAACCAGGAACACCTCAATTCAACGCCCGAATCCTGGTTGATATGTGTGGTGACCCGATCTCTAACCGCGGTTATAGAGAAGAGTCACTAAAAGCACCACTAAGAGAAAACTTAGCGGCTTCAATCATCATGTCGACAGACTTTGATCCAGAAAAAGATATCTTCACTGATTCAATGTGTGGAACAGGAACACTTCTAATTGAAGCGATTCTAATCAGAGCAAAAGTAGCTCCGACTTATTTAAAAATCAGACAATACATTGAAAAGCGCGTGCCAGTTTTTGATTTTATCAAGCACCCATGGTTTCAAGCGGACAGAAAAGCACAACGCCTTTTTGATGAAAGAGCACAAGTGATTTACAACCACTCTCTTGCTGCTTTAAACGAACTTCAAACAAGACAGTTTTTTGGTTTTGATATTTCAGAACGTGCGATGGAGACAACTCGCATCCACCTTCACAACGCTATGATTGACCAACAAATCGTCACTCTTAACAAGCGCGACGCTACCAAAATCACTCCGATGGATGATCCTCCGGGAATCGTCATCTGTAACCCTCCTTACGGAGAGCGTATGGGTGAAGAAGATGAGCTAAAAGGACTTTATAAGTCTTATGGTGAAAACTTAAAGCACAACTTCAAAGGTTTCAGAGCTTACGTTTTCACATCAAATCCGCTTTTAAGAAAAGAGATTTCACTGGGAACGTCTGAGAGAAAGACGTTTTATAATGGAAGTCTTGAATGTCGATTACTAAAGTACGAACTGTACTAGATAAATAGGAAGGCCGCTCAATGCGGCCTTTTTTTATTCTTTAATTAAACGAAACCCAACATTAATAAATCTTCCATCCGCTGCAATCCCCGTCTTCGTCGCAGGTCTTAGAATGCGCGGACCACCAGTCCAACTTCCACCTTTAAGAGAATACCCATTTTTATTTTTTGTTAACTGCCACACGTTTCCACATGTATCCGAAAGGCCAAATGGATTGAGAGGTTTTGATTTCACCGGATGAGTCTGCCCTTTTGCCCCGATTTCCTCCCAGCAATTTTTTGCCACATCATCGAAGTTTGATCCAAACCAGAAAATTGTTTGAGCTTGCCCTCTGGCCGCAAACTCCCACTCGTTTTGATCAGGCAGTCTTGTTTTTAGCTCTGGAAAAGTCAGAGCTAAAATCGTGATAAAATCCTGAACGTCATTGGCCGAAATATTTTCCACCGGATTATCCGGACACATCTCAACTGAGCCAAAAATTTGAATGCTCTCCGGACAAAAAAACCTTTGCTTAAAACGCGAAGGGTTTGAGCCCATAATTTGAGTCCATTGCATCTGAGTGACCGGAGAAGCTTGTAGTGTAAATTCGCTCTTATTTTCATAGGTAAATTCAGCTTCATCAGGGAAATACCCAGGCTGAAGTTTATTAGACCCTAAAATGTTTTTTCCTTTTGGGATTTTAACCCACTCGGCTTTCCATTGTTTTTTTTCGCTCCAATACTCAGTCGATAAGATATCGCGCAAGATGGCGTTGGCGGATATCTGAGTTTTAGTAAAAGTGATATTTTCTTTTTTAGAAAAATCCTGAATTAGTTTTTCGACAGCAGTGTTGAATTTCTTTCTCCATACTGGAAAATCTTTACGAGCATCAATTCCTGCCTGGAAATCTTTTTGCTGTTCACTCCATGCTTTAAGATCAGTTGCTGTTAAATTGGTATTAGTAGCAAATATTCTGACTCGCTCCAGGGCCTCTCTGGCATTTAACCATTGAAGATCCGCAAGTCCCATGCGGTAACCTTTATGGTCTGGTCTATAAATAGGATTATTTCTTTTGATGATCGCCTCAAACTCTGAAGGCAATATAAGAGCATGAGAGAGTTGAGTGATCAAAACTGATTTGAGTTTTGAATGTGCTTTTTTGCCCTCACACATGGTGAGGTTGGCATTCTTCCCTTTTAATTCAAGCGCACAAAGTTCATCTGACTTTGCAATTTGAGAGAAAAAGGTCGCGATAAAAAGACATGAAAAAAGGCAATATTTTATTGTATTCATTTCTTAAATCTAAATGATTTACGAAATGAATACAATGAATTTTCTTTTGGTGAAATGCGTGTCTAACCGCTCAGTTTTTCAGAGAGCTTCATTGCCAGATTTGGCGAAGCATACTTTAAAAAAGTGATCGGGTTAATGATCTTATCAAAGTGTTTTGACGACTTTGAGAAGAAATACGAAGACACATCTGAGTCTTTTAAGAAGATCGTGTGTCCTTTATTTGAAAATTTTCTTGAGATAAATTCTGAATCAAGGAAGCAGACTTCTCTGATCATAAAGTTTTTAGCAACGTAAATGATGATGCAGTAATCAGAAAGCTCTACTAGAGTTTTTTTGATTTTTACACCTTTTGGTGAAGAAGCGTCACTCCACTCAACCTGGATTTCAACTCTCTTTCCATCTTCCATCACGAAGTCAAAACCTCTTTGCGATGTCGACTTCACTTGTTTTAGGCCGAAGATACACTTGGCGTACCACTCACCTAATTGAGTTGGAAGATTTTTTCCATTAAGAAGAATTTGTTCTGCTGCCAGCACTTCATAAGCGCGGTTAACGATTCCGATTTGATCGAGAATCATTTTATTGTTGGGAACATAAACGATGGAAATCTTCTTGGCATCTTTACGTAAGAGCTTTTTAGAGAACTGCTTTTCGTACCAGATAGAGAAGTGTTCATTGCTTGATAGCTCGTAAGAGTCATAAACAAAGCCCACTCGCAGAAGCGAGTGGATGTCTTTGCATTCAGGCAATTTTTTTTGAATGTATTTAAGAGGGGCGAATTCCTTGCGGTCTTCGCTCATGACAAAGTATTCATCTCTGTCATAGTCACTACTACCATGAGTAGATGACGAGAAGAGTTTAATCTCTTCACTTAGTTTTTGAATGTCCATTTAGCGCTCAATTTTTAAAAGTATAATCCTCTCTAGTGTAACACTAAGTGGATCAAACATTCAATTGAGATAAGTCCTCTTTAAAATTCAGGATTGACTGCGCAATTCCCGCATTTTTAACCAGTTGTTGCTGGACATAAAACCTAAAGTCGACTTTTTTGCTCTGGTAATAGTCTTTATCTTCTTGAGATTGAGCTGTTTTTGCTGCAATCACTGCTTCGCATGCACCTTCAAGGAGCAACCATGCACCAATTAAGTTCGCAGAGAAGTTTAAGAAGTTCATAGAATGGAAAAGAATAGTGTCGAACTTATTGGCCTTTGCCAGTGCTCCAAACTGCGCCAGAATCTCTTGCGCCTTTTGCAGATTCTTTCCTAATGCCGCTAGTTCATCAGCAAACTCTTGGGCCTCAGGACGCGCCATTGTCTTCTGGATTTTTGCTCCGATTCCCATAAATGTTTTAGCATTATCTTTTAAAACTTTTCTCATCACGAAGTCCATCGCCTGAATAGCGTTTGTCCCTTCGTAGATTGAAGCAATTTTTAGATCGCGGGCGAATTGCTCGATTCCGTACTCTGAACAAAATCCATATCCACCGTGAGTCTGGATAGCATCAACAGCAACCTGGAAACCTTCATCTGAGCAGTATGATTTACAAATTGGAGTTAAGAATGCGATTTCATCTTCAGCGGCTTTATCTCCGTGGTGAGCGCGGTCGAACTGATCCCCTGTATAAAGAATCAAGCTTCTCATTGAGCGGGCCATTGATCTCATTTTTAAAAGTGTTCTTTTAACATCCGGGTGATTCACAATCTCTTTTCCGAATTGCGATCTCTCACGCGCGTATTGTTCAGTTAGCATATAAACCAGGTTGGCTTGTGCTTCACCTTGAACACCACATAGAAGTCTGGCTTCGTTCATTAGAATGAACATGTTGACCATCCCTTCAAACTCTTTTCCAATCAAGTAACCTTCACAGTTACCTTGAGCTCCGAAAGTCATTTCACATGTCGCTTGACCGTGAATTCCCATTTTCTCTTCAATTTTTGTACACACTACATCGTTTGGAGTTCCATCAAGGCGAATTTTTGGAACGATAAATAATGAAAGACCTTTTGTTCCAGCAGGAGCTCCTGGAGTTTTTGCCAGAACTAAATGGATGATGTTTTCGTAGAAATCATTATCCCCTGAAGAGATAAAAATTTTGATCCCTTTCATTTTATAAGTGCCATTGCCATTTGGAGTGGCCGTCGTGATAACTGCACCAACATCACTCCCCGCTCCCGGCTCAGTTAAACACATTGTCCCACCCCATAATCCAGAGATCATGTTTGGCACGTATGTATCTTTTTGTTCTTGAGTTCCTACTTTTAGGATTACATCCATGGCCCCACGAGAAAGCCCCGGGTACATAGAGAATGAAACGTTGGCTCCGTTCATGATCGACTGACAAACAAGAGACACAGTGTGAGGAACTGGCATACCACCAATTTCTTCCGGGTATCCAATTGCGTGCCATCCGTTTTCGTAATATTTCTTCATCCCTTCTTTGAAAGATTGTGGAGCTGTTACTTTTCCGTTAGCAAGTTTCACCCCTTCGTGGTCCCCAATCGTTCTACTTGGGTAGACTTCTTTTTCAATGAACTTGTTGCATTCATTGATAATGTCTTTCATGTCGTTTTCACCAACACCGTTGTTTTGGATTTTAAGCATATTAAAAAGGTTGAAGTGAATATCTTTTAGATCTGTTTTGAACTGAGCCACGTTAAACCATCCTTGATTTAATTAATTTGAAGTCCTTTTATTATAAATCAAACTGCATAAAAAAAAAGAGAGGACCCTTTCGGGTCCCCTATTTTTTATTTTGTAGTGATTTGGTCTGATACTAGTAAGCTCTGATAAGGAAATCTGATCCTGAAGTTGTTTGGTATGCAGATGGGTTAGCCTGGATCGGATATCTTGTGTCAATAACATATACTCCAGTAGATGTTTGAATGTAATAAACATTACCACCAGTCACTGCAGTCATCGTAATGTTTGTTGCTGAATTCAATAAGCTAATTAAGCTTGATTGCTTAGTCGCAACAACTACTGAGCTATGAACAACTGGTTGTGAATAATTGTAAACATACACAAGTCCAGGTTTAGATGCTGTCAACTGATTCCATGTTTGCGAATTAGATGAGTTTGAGTAAGTAGTGTAACACCAAGAGATCAACCCATATAATTTAGAATCACAAGTTTGGTTAGCAGAGTTCGCACCAATCACACCATTACCAAAATTTGTAGATGGATTGTTAATTTGTGCAATCAATGTTTGCGCATACGCATTAGCTTGAGTGTTACCTGAAAGGTATGGGTTCGAGTAATTCAACGATGAAGTTGATGACGAAACCTTATTGTCCTTTCCACATGAAACTAAAGAAGCCAAAACGATCATAGATAATAATAATTTTTTCATAACGTCCTCCCTAAAGGCGTATTGAGTATAGTTTCTTAGAAACCGTTTGCTTTATATTAGAGCAACAGTCATGCCAAAGAGTGCTCTATGGATTTATAGGGGTTAGCTCAGGGGGGTGTATGCTGTGTGAACATTCTACAAACACCTGTCTAAAAAATAGTCAATTTTTTAGACACTATTCAGGGGATTACAGAGGAGAATGTCTATATTTTAGTGGGTAGTGTTTAATCAAAGGTTTGGGTCTTTTCTGAGGTTTCATAAGGTTGAATAGTTTTTAAGCTAATTTTTTTAACCTATATAAGGATGCTTTTGATGATTCAATAAACATGGTGTTTATTTTGCAAATTAAAGCCACATGAAAACATCATTACTACCACTTCTTCTTTTAGGATTCATCAGCTTCTATGGATGCTCTAAAAAATCATCTATACCGGCCGATCACAACACCGAAGCCTTATCTGCTAACGATGAGTTCTTCCAACACCCTGAAGAGGTCACTCTTTATAATCCTAATCAGCTAAATGCTGAAAACATTAAAAAGTGTGCTTTTGTTGTTTCAGCAAAAGATTCATGTAAAGTTGAACTCTCTCCTTTATTAGGAGTTGGAAAAGATACGATCACTGTTAACGATGTCCTTAATAGAACGATGTCTTCACAGGCCTCTTACCTGCAAACATTCCGCAACATCCTTAATCAGATGCCGAAAGAATCATTGCAGATGTTTGGAGCCGTTAACGCCATCGTCATTTCAGAAAGAATTGTTCCAAGCTTTTATCACTACGGAAGTGGAGCCATTTATTTAAGTAGTTCTTATTTCTGGAAGACTCCTGAAGAGAAGGCCTTAATCAAAAGAAAAGACTACCGCCAAGAGTTCAGACTTAGCCTGCAATTTCTTGAAAGCTCTGATTACTACAAAAATGGAAAGTCTCTTTATAGAAACAACTCGGCCAAGTATCGTTCTGAAGAAACACTGGGACCAGTTCTCGCCAGGCTTCTTTATCATGAACTTGCTCATGCCAACGATTTCTTTCCAAAGAGTTACTACAACTCTGCAAGCTTTGATAAAAATCAATCCTATTACGATCTGACAAATGACCGTTGGGATCACGAGCTGATTATTTCTCAAAAACTTAAGTCACCTCTCACATCAAAACTTCTGCAAAAGATGGGGGCCATTCTTTATCAAGGTGAAAAAGCCACGGATACAGAAATCAATACTAAGGCCTACACAGTTGTTGATGAATTTAAGCACGATGTAGCTGCTAACCTTTATGGATACTCTACTTCTCAAGAAGACCTGGCAATGATGATTGAGCAAAGTATGGTCTACCATCACTATGGTTTTTCAGCTTATTCAATTTTTATTAAACTTCCTTCTCCTAACTATCAAATTGCTGACGATTTTGATTACCCGATTGCCGGCGGAATAAAAAACAAGATCGCTGACCCAAAAGTTAAAGAAAGGGCCCAGGATGTTCTGGAGAAATTCTTTGAAGCTGATTATGTCAATAGAATCGTTACATCTCTGGATACACTAAAGTCTAAAGACATTCCGGAAGATGCTAACTGGGATACTATTGGGACTTATTATTAGGATTGACGCTTAAAGAAGAGAATCTTTAATCCTTCTTCCGGATTAACTTCCATGTCGCTAAAGCTCGCGTACATTTTCTCTTGAAAAATGAATTCCGGTGCGTGTTCTTTAAAAGCATTTAAAAGAAAATCACTGCCTAAATATGGCGAATTCAAACAGGCCATAATCACAGCATCCTCGCTGGCCATTTCCGGCAGGCGGCGGACAATTTTATGATAGTCTCTTTCGACTTTAAAACTCAGCCCCTGATTGGTTGGTGGATCGATAATCACAATATCGTAAGGGCCTCTTTTAGAGATAACTCCCAGCGATTTCATAATGTCATAGTGAAAAAACTTAGTCTTCCTGCCATTGATCTCAATGCCGTTTAAGCGGTGGTTTTTCTCTCCGACATTAAGCGCCGGCTGGCTCATGTCTACATTGGCCACGGCCAGGGCATGGCCCTTAAAGGCAGCGACAGAAAGTGAGCAGGTATAAGAAAAAAGATTGAGCACTCTTTTGTGTTGCGAGTGTTGTCTCAGCCATTCTCTTCCCTGGCCCATATCGAGGAAAAAACCTGTATTCTGTGGGTTTTTGAGATTGAGCGAGTACCTTTCTCCCTTTTCTACTGCAAAAGCTTCAGCAGGCATTTCTCCTTTTAAAACTTCTACGTTGTCATTTTTCAAATGGCGCTTTTGTAAAACAATGGACTCAAATGAAAGTTCAGGAATAGAAAGTAAAAGATCGACCAAGGCCGATTTCTCATTGGATTCAATTTCTTTGTAGGTAGTGATTAAAATCGTCGGTGGAAAAAAATCGATGGAAAGATGCTCATAGCCTTCCCATTTCTTTCCTCTTCCATGGAAAAGCCTGGCACATTCCCCATTGTGAGGAATGTGCTCTTTGATCACATTAAGCAGTTGGTGCATTCGTCTGCGCTTTTCCGCCGAAAAGTTTGTAGCGGATAAAGAAAGTTAAAAGCACACCAATCACTAACCCGATAATTTGGGCCAGGATAAGTTTCTGCATAGAGTACTGAGTGGCAGGTTCACAGTTAACGCCAAAACTCACTGGAGGAGTTAAAAGCACTCCAATCATTTTTGGCCCAAGCCATGTCATGACAGCAAGACCAACAAGGCCTCCGATAAAAGCAATGTTTAGATTCTTGTGAAAGTTCTTCATTTAATGGGCTCCTTAGTATGAATCCACGTCACTTCGTGTTTATTACATGAAAGATGAACAACGCGAGAATTTGGAATAGCTTTAAACTTAAACATCGTCTCAAAGTCCGTCGGTTGTTGGAACTTAATCGTACACGCAAAGTTATCGACAAGTCCCGACTCACGCCAGCGATTGACCAGTTCTAAAAGTTTATCCGGGTAACAAATAATATCAGAGAAAAACCAATCCAGTTTTCCTACGTGCTGTGGTCTTAAACCAAAAGCACTTTCTTGTTTAAATTCAATATTGGGAAGAGCTGCGATCTTCGGGTCTAGAGGAGCTTTATCAACACTCACGACATTCGTTCCCACAGTCTGCAGTACCCAGGTCCATCCACCAGGACAGCTTCCAACGTCAATCGTCTTCATTCCTGGATCTGGTTTATAACCGTACAGCGTGAAGAGCTCCCACAGCTTTAAATAAGCGCGTGAAGGAGGATTCACTTTATCTTCATTAAAATGGATTTCTCCAAAAGGAAGCGGACATGTCGTCTCTGGAGAGATGATGATCTCTGCATCTGAAAGAAGTGAGAAAACACCAATCGGAGTCTTAGGGATTTCTTCCAGGAAATCGTAGCGTTTAATTTTTGCCTTAGGCACTTTATCCAGGATTAATTCAGCTCTGCGGTGATTGTTGAGTGAAAAGTGGCTCCATCTGCGAGCGCGGGCCTTTAGAAGTTCTGCGGCATGAGAAATTGAGGTGTATGGCAGGATTTCGACCTTTAACCAGGTATCCTGAGCAAAGACCACATCTTGCGCCTCTCCCTTACAAAGCACTAATCTGCCATGTTGCGAGAGGATTTCAATACCCATTAGCCCGAGTTCGGTTTTTAAGTCCGTCTCGAAGCCCTCCGGGGCTAAATATCCGGTGATTGTCTGTTCTAAATTGCTTTGACCCATACGTACTAAAATTGATACCATAGGGGCGTAAACTTGGGAATCAAAAGAGCTAACAAAATAGATAAAAAGAAAAGAGCAAATGGCCAAAAAAATCAACGGACTAATGACAAAAGAAATGAGGATTTACGGAGAAAACGCCTGCCTGGCCGTTTTCAAAAAACGTCCTCAGGATATTATTCAACTATTTTTGACTAAGGAAATGATGAAAAGGTTTCCTCACGTCACTAAATACTGCGCTCAAAACAAAAAAGCGTATCACATTGTCGAGCGCGCAGAACTCGAGAAAATGACCAAGGCCACTCACCATGAAGACATCTGCATGTTGATTAAAGAGGCTCCATCAAAGTCACTTGAGGCCTATCTTTCATTAAAACCGGAAAATGCTGTTATCATCGCTTTGGAAAACGTATCCAACCCACACAACATCGGGGCCATCCTAAGAAATGCCGCTCATTTTGGAGCAACAGGAATTATCGTTCCTGATAAAAAAATTGCTGACTCTGCTTCGGCCATCAGAACTTCTGAAGGTGGATCAGAATTCGTCGATGTTTTTGAGGCCAAAGACTTTAAGAAGGCACTGACCCTTCTGGCAAAAAGTAAATTCCAAATTATCACAACTTCTTCACACGCTAAGGCCAGTCTTTACGATGTGAAATGGGAAAAGAAAGTCGTGATCGTTTTTGGAGAAGAAGCAGAAGGTTTAAGTAAAGACCTTCTTGCAGTTGGTACAACTATTAAAATCCCTGGCACTGACCACGTTGAAAGCTTAAACGTTTCCGTCGCTAGTGCAGTCATACTTTCTGACTATTATCAAAAGGTGAAAACAAATGAAATCAATCCACGGTTTAAGTAATCGCGTTCTTCTTTGCATCCTCGATGGTTTTGGAATCAATCCAAAGGATTTAAAAAACGCTATCAAGCACGCCAAGAAACCAAACATTGATGCCTTAATGGCCAACTACCCAATGACGACGATTGAGCCGGGCGGAACTCTGGTCGGGCTTCCTAAAGGTGTTGCCGGTAACTCTGAAGTCGGTCACATGAACCTGGGCGCAGGTCGCTCAGTTCGCCAGGACCTTGTTCGTATCAACGAGGCGATTGAAAACGATTCGCTTAAAGATATGGAAGAAATCAAAAATATTATCAAGTATGCTAAGTCTCACTCAAATCGCATTCACTTGATGGGCCTTTTATCTGATGGTGGCGTTCACTCACACATCAATCACCTGAAAGAGCTCGCTAAAATTTTCCACGAACATAAAATTGAAATGTGCCTGCACGCTTTTACTGATGGGCGCGACACTGCTCGCGATGTCGGGGTGAAGTATGTTGAAGAAGCAATGCATATCCCTGGTCTAAAATTCGCTTCGATGCAAGGCCGCTCAATTGGGATGGACCGCGACCGCAGATGGAATAAAATTGAGCATTGTTATAAATGTTTTATGGGGAAAGATCTTTTCACCAGTTTCTCCCCTCTTGAATACCTGCAAAGCGAATACGCAGCAGGACGCTACGATGAATTCGTCAATCCGGTAATGTTTGACAAGTCTCTGGCGATGACAAAAGACGATGCTGTTTTATTTTTTAACTTCCGTCCAGACCGCGCGATTCAAATCACGCTGGCACTGACTGATCCAAAATTTACAGAATTTTCTGTTCCTGTTCGCCCAGGCTACTTCCTGTGTATGACTCCATACGTGCAGGACTGGGTAAACCTTCCTATTCTTTTTGATAAAGAAAAACTAAGCGGGACTCTTTGCGAGTACCTTTCAAGTTTAGGAAAGAGACAATTTAAAATCGCTGAAACAGAAAAATACGCTCACGTGACTTTCTTCTTTAACGGTGGAGATAAACATCCATTTAAAGGCGAAGACCAGGTTCTGATTTCATCTCCAAAAGATGTAGCAACTTATGACTTAAAACCTGAGATGAGCGCTTATCTTGTTTGCGATAGATTGGAAGAAGCTCTTCGCGATCACTCATACGATTTCTACGTCGTGAATTTCGCCAACTCTGATATGGTCGGGCACACTGGTAACTTTGAAGCCGCGATTAAGGCCATCGAGGCCCTGGATGTGGTAATGGGGAAATTAACTGCAACGTGCGCGAAAGAAGGTGTCACTATGTTAGTGACAGCTGACCACGGAAACTCGGATCAGATGATGTATGAAAATGGCGACGTCCACACTTCTCACACAGAAGCCGTGGTGCCGTTTATTGTTGTTGATCCTAAATTAAAAAATGAGACAATAGAGTTAAATGAAGGGCCAATGGCCTTAAGAAACGTGGCCCCAACAGTTTTAAATATTATGGGTGTCCCACAAGCTCCGCTTTTTGAAGGCGTGAGCGTCTTTAAGTAAGGATTAATTTTATGAGTAAAACTTCTATCAAAAATATCGGTGTTCTTTGCAGTGGTGGCGATAGCCCGGGCATGAACTGCGCAATCAGAGCTGTTGTCAGAACGGCAATTGGTGAAAGCCTAGGCGTGTACGGTATTCAAAAAGGATACGAAGGTCTACTTGAAAACAATATCAGAGAACTCAATGTTTCTTCTGTAGGTAACATTCTTCAGCACGGTGGAACAATTCTTCAAACATCGCGCTCAAAAGAATTCAGAACTCCTGAAGGAAGAAAAAAAGCAGCAGACATCTTAAAGAAACGTCACATTGATGCTCTTATCGTTATCGGTGGAGACGGATCATTTAACGGTGCTATGGCCCTTCACCAAGAGCACGGCATTGCGGTTGTAGGAATCCCGGGAACAATCGACAATGATATTAGTGGAACAGATTATACAATCGGATTTGATACTGCTGTTCAAAACGCTGTTGAAGCCGTGGATAAAATCAGAGACACAGCAAACTCTCACGCCCGCACTTTTATCGTTGAGGTTATGGGAAGAAAGTCTCCGGCCATCGCCCTTAAAGTTGGGATTTGCACTGGTGCTGAAAACGTTGTCCTTCCGACGGCCACCATTGATTACCAAAAAATTGCCGGTGATATCGACCGCGGGATTAAACGCGGAAAAACATCATCGATCATTATCGCAGCTGAAGGAGAAGAAGCTGGTATCGGCTACACTATTCAAAAAAATTTAAAAGACCAATTCCAGGTAGACGCTCACGTCTGTATCTTGGGTCATATCCAGCGAGGTGGAAACCCGACGCCAACTGATCGTTTGATTGCTTCGCAAATGGGGCACTCAGCAGTTAAGGCGATCACTAGCGGGCAAAATGCCAGCGCGACCGTTTATATCCACGGTAAAGTTTCACTTGCTCCACTAGGTGACTGTCTAAGAAAGAAGAATGAGTTTGACGTCAGCGAAGTCGAGTTACTGACTTCGCTGTCGATTTAAGACTAATTACTGATTAACAGCTTCAACGATTGCATCAACAGCGTCACCATCTGTTAATGTTTCATCTACTTTTTGTAGTTCATTAATTGCCGTTCTTAGAGAAAGAGTCACCGTTCCGTTTTGGTAGAACTGTTGAGCGTCGTTATTTACAACTTCCTGAACTTGCTTTCTTACAGTTTCATCTGCCGAGGCCATCAACGTTGAGAACCCTGAGCTTGATACTCCTGCAATAACAGCTCCTGCTGCTGGAGAATAGACCGTGATAGCAATCCATGAAGCCGCACCTAAAACGCGCATTGAAGACAATTGTGCCCCAGTCGTGTTTCCTGCGAAAACAGATGTTGAAGATAAAGCTGCGACAAGCGCCAGTGAAAGAATCGATTTTTTCATGATAAACTCCTGAAAACTGTTGTGTGTCTAAGGACATTACAGTTTTCAGGATTTTTTTAAAGAGTTTGTGAAGTATTTACAGGCTTATTTACAAAGCTCCAGGCAATCTAATCCAAATGGGTCACTTTTACAGAAGTTTAAGCACGTCTGAAAGGCCTCATCCACGCAACTAGCATAGCCTCTTTTAAACTTCGGCCAGTATTCAACCAGGCAATCCTCTACCGAGTTGCTCTGAGATGTTTTGCAATAATCCAGCTGGCTTTTTAGATTCTTAATTGGTGTTGTACATTTACTTCCATCAATTCCACACGTCACAACTGTTTGTGTGTTGGCCTGGATAGTGATCGTTTCTCCCACTCCCAAATTCACCACACCGGCAAATAAAGATGTCGTGAAAAATGTGAAAAATAAAACTGCGAATGTTTTCATAAATACCTCTCTAAAGAAATCTTAGCGAGGATGCTGCTGCCTTGTCTATGTTCAATTCCTGCTCAAAGACTCAAAAAGCCCTTCTATTGGAAGATGATATTGATCATCTAGGACTTGCACGTTACCGGGCGCGATAATTTTGAGCATTTGATTGTCTTCCAATCTAAACATGTCACGCAAAAACTCTTGCACCGTAGAAGTCAGAACAAGCGGTGAAACTTCGCCTTCCACTGAAATTTTTCCTGCTGCAAAACAATCTTCCAGATGCCCCAATGGCAAATGCCCAGTCAGGCTCCAAAGCATCAGGAGCAAAGGCAGCTCTAAGTACCTATACTCTTCTTCTTTAAACTTTTTTCCTTCAACTTCGCCTTCTATACATAAAACAAAACGCTTTAACGGGAACTTGAGCTTCCTCTCTCGCGAGAGATAAATAAATTTTTCTTTCACTCCTCGGGAATGTTTTCCTAACCCTACTATTTCGATGCCGGGAATCCCATTTGAAGCGTAGCCAAAGATATCCACCGGACACAAAACTCCGCCGTACGGGTAAATGCTTTTCGTTCTCATGTTCATAAAAATCTCCTGCGCTCCCCCTTGCAAAAGAAGCTCAGGCAGATCATTCTTAATTACCAAAATTTAATAGAAAAAATGCCTGAAAAAATCAATTTTTGAAAGGCGTGGGATTTAAGGAATACGCTATGAGTTCGCAAAAAGACGTGAGAATTGAACATGACCTTCTAGGAGACCTGGCGGTGCCAGCGGATGCTTATTATGGGATTCACACTCAACGTGCGATTGAAAACTTTAAGATTTCTGACAGCCAGATTGGTCACAACCACATCATGGTTAAGTCTTTAGCGATTACTAAAAAGGCCTGTGCTTTAGCAAACGGTGAAATCGGAACCATCGATGCAAAGATTGCAGAAATCATCGCGCGTGCTTGTGATGAGATTATTATTCACGGCCGCTGCATGGATCAGTTTCCTTCAGATATCTACCAAGGTGGTGCCGGAACTTCAGTTAACATGAACGCCAATGAAGTCATCGCTAACCTGGCCCTTGAACTTTTAGGTGAGAAAAAAGGAAGCTACCACATCATTCACCCGAATGATCACGTCAATAAATGCCAGTCGACAAACGATGCTTATCCAACGGCTTTCAGGATTGCCCTTTATAGACATATCACTCTCTTGATTGAAGCACTCGAGTCTCTTTGCTCTTCATTTGCTCACAAAGCAGAAGAGTTTAAACCTATTTTAAAAATGGGTCGCACTCAACTTCAAGATGCAGTTCCCATGTCATTAGGGCAAGAGTTCAACGCTTATGCCACTCTCCTAAAAGAAGAAGTAAAACTGATCTCAAAACTAAAAGATTTAATTCTTGAAGTGAACTTAGGTGCCACTGCGATTGGTACTGGTATCAACGCTCCAGAGGGATACTCTAGAGTGGCCGTAAAAAAGCTGGCAGAAATCACAGGACTTGAATACACAGTTTCAGAAGATCTTATTGAAGCCACATCTGATTGTGGAGCTTACGTTATGATCTCTGGCGCTCTAAAAAGAACGGCCGTAAAACTCTCTAAAATCTGCAACGACCTTCGCCTGCTTTCAAGTGGCCCTCGTGCAGGATTAAAAGAAATCAATCTTCCAGAGCTACAAGCTGGATCAAGCATTATGCCTGCCAAGGTAAACCCAGTTATCCCGGAAGTCGTCAATCAGGTTTGTTTCAAAGTTATTGGAAACGACTTAACTGTTACCATGGCCTCAGAGGCAGGACAGCTCCAGTTAAACGTAATGGAGCCAGTGATTGCGTCTTCATTATTTGAATCAATCAACCTTTTAGAAAATGCTTCATACAATCTAAAATATAAATGTATCGATGGAATCACAGCTAACCCGGATATCTGTAAGAACAACGTTATGAACAGCATTGCTATCGTGACTTTCTTAGATCCGATTCTTGGACATGAAAAGTGTGACCTGATTGGAAAAGAGTGTGCGAAAACTGGTAAAACTGTCAGCGAAGTTGTTTTAGAAAACAAGCTTCTAACTCAAGAGCAGTTAGACCAGATTTTCTCTACAGAAAACATGTTAAATCCAAAATACATCGGGAAGAACTTTAAGCTACAAACGCTCTAGCTCTTCAATGACCTGGTTGGTCATATTAAACATTTGCTCAGTTGAAGGTTTAACTTCCAACTTCTTTGTCTGGGCACCTACCCACAGGTCTTCATTTTTACTTACATTGGCAGAGAGCTTTCCCTTTGTAGCTTGGACAACACCCTCGCAAACACAAAGATAAGCTTTCTTCTTTTCTTCATCCAGACTTACACCAAACTTGGTTCCGCGCACTCCAAAAGAAGCATACTTAGTTTTAATTTTAAATGTCTCATCTGGAGTGAGTTTTTTTACCAATGTATGAACTTGTCCTTTTAATAGATTAATCAGGCTTGTTTTTTCTGTCAGTTCTTCGATTTTTACAGTTGCTTCTGTAAATCTGACCATATGACCATTTTGAAATTTAACAACAATGTAATCTCCTTTTTTAGGGATTGTGATCGTCATTCCCTTGGCGACTTCTGCTCCGACAGAGATTTCCTCTTTATTAATAAAAGCATGGCCACTAACTTTTACGATATTAGCGATTGGAAGAAAACCACTAGCATAAATACTTACAGAAAAGCACAGTGAGCAAATTAAACTAAGGATCTTCATTGAAACTCTCTCCAATTTTTTTAGCGAAATAACAGTTAATATTTTTCTCCAGCATCGAGTAGTGGGCCACATCGAGCCTATTGGCGTAGATTTTCTTTAATTCATCACAGCCTTTTTTAGGGTCAAAACAATACTTTAAATCGCGCTCATCACACGACACAGAAATCATGACACTTTCACTGTGCTCACACTTAACCATCTTGGTTTTTTCATCAACGATTGCACGCGAGAGAGTTTTATCCAGCGGAAATTTATTAAGGCAAAAATCAATCGCCTGATAGACCTTCCCCATGCAATCAATCTCGCTCATGGACTTGGCTTCAATGAGTTCAAAATTTTTAGCGCCTAATTTCTCGCAGACTTCGCGGAAAGGGTATTCATCATAGCGGGCTTTGGAAGTTTCATGCTTTAAAACAGCAGCAAAACCGTTTAAGGAAAGAAGCAGAATACAAAATGTGATTATAGTCTTCATAGGGGAAATTATATCGCCAATTTCCCCTACGAAGAAAAAAAATTATCTTACGATTTCAATCTTGTCAGCAAGTGTTCCATCAGCGTTTCTTAAAACTTTGATAGTAATTGATTTTTTTACTTGGATTGGGTTCATCGCTTCAGCGTCGTCAAAACTGTCCTGAACGTAGTTAATAACGATAACGTCTTTTGCCAGGAAAACGATTCTCTTTACTTCATACATCATCTCATCAAGTTCAAATACTTTTGAATCCTGGTAACCTGTATTTAGAACTAAAATCATACGAGTTGCGTTCATCCCGTCACCAGCAAGGATCTCAACTACTTTCGCCTGAAGCTCTGATGTCACAGAGTATGTTTGTTGAACACCAATAACCAAATCCAGGATTTTTAGTTCTGAAGCATTTGAAGCTTCGATAGAATCGTTGGCGAATGAGACAGTTCCAAAAAGAAGAGTAAGGGCAAGGATGAATGATTTCATATTATGACTCCTAAAAAAATTTTTAGGCAAACTACCATAAATAAAAATCAGGTGTGGTTTTGTGAAGATTTTACAGCAAAAAAAAGGGCCATCCGAAGATGGCCCTTTTGTTTTGATACCTAAGTAAGATCGTAAAGCCTTTTAAAGACTATGACGGCCATAGCCCTCTAAGTTTCATAGCTTTTTCAAGACGTCTGATAGCTGCAACTAAAGCCGCTGACTTCATGTTACAGTTATACTCTTTTGAAACAGAGTAAACGTTCTCGAAAGCATCTTTCATAATTGAGTGAAGACGCTTGTTAACTTCGTCTAGATCCCAGAAGAATGACTGAAGACCTTGTACCCATTCAAAGTAAGATACGATTACCCCACCAGCGTTACATAGAACGTCTGGGATAAGGAATGCACCTTTTTCTGTTACGATATCGATCGCTTCTTTTGTTAAAGGTCCGTTAGCACCTTCAGCGATGATTTTTGCTTTTACGACGTGAGCGTTGTCTTTAGTGATAACACCGTCAATAGCAGCAGGGATAAGAACATCAACGTTAAGAGCGAATAGCTCGTCGTTTGTGATGTGTTTTGTTCCTGGCATACCTTTTAGAACTTTGTTTTCCTTTACCCATTTCTCACATTTTTCAATGTCCAGACCGTTTGGATCATAAACACCGCCTGAAACGTCAGACACAGCTACGATTTTTGCACCTTGAGCGCGAAGATCGTTAGCAGCAGGGATAGCAACTTTACCGAATCCGTGGATCGCTACAGTTGTGTTTTGGTTGATTGTCATACCGATCTTTTCAGCAGCGAAGTTTACACAGAATGCAACCCCTTTACCTGTAGATTCAGCACGTCCTTTAGAACCCCCAATTTCAATTGGCTTACCAGTAACGACTGCGCCGTCAGTGTATCCTTTGATTTGAGAGTATGTATCCATGAACCAACCCATAGTCTGTCCATCAGTTCCGATATCTGGAGCTGGGATGTCTACGTGAGGCCCGATGATCATGTTAATTTCTGTAGCGTAACGACGAGTTAGCGCTTGAAGCTCTTGACGAGAAAGTTGTGTTGGATCAACACAGATACCACCTTTTGCTCCACCGTATGGAAGACCAACAAGGGCACACTTAAATGTCATAAGCATCGCTAGACCTGCAGTTTCAGAAAGGTCTACACCTGGATGGTAACGAATCCCACCTTTACCTGGCCCTAGAGATAAGTTGTGCTGAACTCTGTATCCGATGAACGTTTTAACTGTTCCATCATCAAGACGAATAGGCACAGAAACTTGTAGTGCACGTTTTGGGTATTTTAATCTTTCAGCTACGTTTGGGTCTAGACCCATGATCTTTGCAGCGTCTTCAAGTTGCTTAATAGCGTCTTGAAAAAGAGCAGCGTCGAATAAACTCATTTAAGGACCTCCGATTCATAGAAATAAGTGCCCTCGAGTCTACTCTTGCTTCTATGAGATTGCCAGTGGTCCGAGTGAATTAAAGATTAAATGGGAAGCTAGCTGTCATTTCTAGCCTTGAGTCCGCGTCATTTCCTGATGTATTTGAAAGACGGGCCTTCACATTGTCAGTAATTTGCTGGTCAATGTAAGTTAGCATTTCAGAATCATTCACAGAGTACTCTGCTCCTGACGCCAAGCCTAAAGACTTGAACTCTTTGCGTGTAATTAATTTTGCTTTACCGTTGGCCCCAACTTGGGCCGAACAATCAACCCATGGGTTTTTTACTTCCATGATGGCCTTACCTTGAAGGACGCGGACCTTAAATTTAAAACCAAAGTTTTTAGAAACGTTTACTGAAGCATTTGGGCGAAGGTTTTTTTCAACCTTACTCATTCTGTGTAGAGTTGAGCCTTCATCAGCTTTCTTCATTTCACCTGATAATCTTTTATCAGCATAACGAAGGATTTTTTTACTGATATATTTTCCTTTTTGGGAAGCTGTCGGTGTTGTGTACAGACCAGTAGATTGTAGGTCCCAAAGACGAGCGTACTCTTCTGTTTTTTCCCAACCGTTCATTGAAGCCTTCATATCTTTCATAATTCCGGCATCATCTTCAGCGAACATATTATCGTTAGTAAAAAAACTTTCTTCATGTAATGGAACAGTCAGGACTTCTTCCTCAACGGCCGCTGGCTTTCTCGACATCTTATTAGTGTCGGCCGCATTTACTTGAAAAGCAGCAAAAGCGAACAATGCGCACAGTGAGTGTTTAAAAGTTAAACACCTGTGTAAGTTCTTCAAAGTTGCTGTTGTCATAGTTTTCATAAGGTTGAGCCTCTTTTAATGTTTCTTACCATTAATTATCGCAAGGCCTGTGCCAAAAGAGATGAATGGGTAAATTGTATCTGATTGAGGGGTAATCTATTGAAAAGAGATTTATTCGAGGGATGGCCGACAATTTTGCTCCCATAGAACTGTCTAAAATTTGGTCAGTTCTATGGGATATAATGGTTTAAGACTTAGAAGAAGCTATCGGCCTTTACACCGCAAATCTTCGCACCTGACTTATCTTTGAGATCCTTAATATAGCTGTTTTCGATTTTCTGGAAGCTTAAGCTCTTGTCACAGTAGTTCTTTTTAAACTCAGAAAAGTTGGCCTTATTAGCAGATGGTTTAAAGTAGTCGAGCTTATTGTTGTCGCAAGTAAGCTTCTGGCAAACTCTCGGCATCTTCCCTTCTAATCCTGGATCGTAAACTTCCTGTAAAAGAGTACAGTGGCGAACCAGGTTACGTAGCTGTCCTTCCGCAACCGGGTCATTGACGACACCTTTATCTTTACCTGAAACAAACTTCACCTGAGTTTCGAATTCTTTAAACTGCTTTTCTAGGCGGTCTTCAAATTTCTTTCTCGCCAGCATCGCCATTCCATTTTTGTATTTATTGAAACGGGCCATCGCTCTACTTGATTCATCTTGGACTGAGCCTTCGTCTTTAACTGCCATCAGTTGTTCGATCGTGCGCGCGATACTCTTTTGTTTGATGTTTTCCAGTTTTGTTCCTGGAGTTGTCCTAACGATGAACATTGAGAGATCAAGTTCAACTGTCGGGTCTTTGCTACTAAAAAATTCCACGATCTCGCCTAAAAGCTGGCTTCCCATCTTTCCGGTTGGGTCATTGGCCGGGTCATAGTTTTGATAGTCTTTCATTTTACCAATGAACTTATTAATCTTGGCCTGCTCTCTTGATTGCTGCATTTTTGGAAGAGACTTTACTCTTTCGCGCAATTCCTCTTCATTAGAAACAGCGTATTTCGACAGGTCTTCAATATGATCTAAAACAGCTGATTCCAGCTCCGGCGAAATAGAAGGAGTTGATGCAACTCCAGGCATTCCCGGCATAGTATTCATTCCTGGTGCATTCATCATGTTAATGTTCATACCTGGCTTCGAGCTTGAAGGAATAGAGTCCGTTACTTTTTTAATGTCGCGGTACTTTTGAATCAACGATAATAAATCTGAACTCACCGGAATGCTCTGGCATCCAGGATTTGGTGTAGCGATTTCAACCGGCTTATCTTCACAGTACATTTTTTGTTGAACGTTAAAATATAAACACGCATTTTGTTCAAAAGTTTCTTCGCTTAAAATCTCTTCCATTAGAGCAGTCGCTTTCTGGGCATCGCTCGGGAAAAGTTTATCTAATAGATTTGATACCAGGTCGGCACCAAAACCGGCCACGGCACCCCAAGGCCCAACAACTGAAAGCGCTTTCGTTTTTAAGAAAGTGTTCATTGTCACCTTAAAGAGATCCTGCGACTTAAATCCACAGTCTTCTTGATTAGCGATGGCCTGGTTAAGAATTTGTTCAAGTCCCGCCAGTCCTTTATTGATTTGTTTTTGCACGGCCTGAGGAGCAATGCTCTCACGGCAAATCATCTGGTTTTCTTCCACCATACTTTCGTATTTTTTAGAAATACACTCTCTTCTTTCTTCCAGAGTCATCTCTTTAGTTTCTGTCTCTGTTGTCGTGTATGGATAAGTGTATGTAGACCCCGTTGTTCCCGTGGCCGATGAATCAGTAAGACAACTTGAAAAAGGATTTGTCGATCCCTGGGTCATCTTTTTTTCAGCATAATAATAAGCAAGGTTTCTCTGTCCAATGAGTTCTACGTTTTTTGAGTAACATTTCACGCTGGCAGTTGAAACACCCATTCCCGCATAAGGATTGTTAGAATCTGATCCATTAAGCATCGTTTCTAACATCGACAGCTGGTTTCTCCCCATGGCATCGGCCATTGCATCCTGCTTTAATGAACATTTAGGATTTTTAGAAGCTGTACTTAAAAAACTCTTCAAGTCAGACAGTAAGTCTGCCTCGTCAGTATTCATTGACGTTAAAAGCGGACACTTCGCATTCACTTTAACATTTTTATACTGAACACCACTTCCACTTAAACCATTATCAAAAACAGGAACTGATTGGTTGTTGTCGCCCTGAAACTGGTAACTGCCCATTCCCCCGCCAATACCACCACCCATACCAACGCCTAGGCCAGGATAAGCACCACCACCGCCGTAACCATAAAAGAAGTTAGGGAAATCTTCAGCTCGAAGAGTGGGAGAAAGAAGAGAAAAAATTAAAATGAAAGCAGATATTTTCATAGGTTTTCTCCTACTAGTTCTTTGACTGCTTCAAGTTTTCCTTCGTCACCATACCAAGCAAACGAGATCAAGTCATAAGAGCCTTTGGCAAAATGGACTGGATAAATAATCTGATAGCTATTCTTATCTTGTTTTACCATCTTAATCAGGCAGACATCCTGACCTTTGATTTTCATATTCTGAGCTGAACCTTGCATTGATTCTTTGTAGAACTTGTTGGCGGCAGCACATTTATCACTCACTAGTGATTGTTTTTTATAATGGGATTCCTGATGTGTTTCTTTTTGAACGACAACTTTTAATTCTTTGTCTTTTTTGTTTTCAAAAATATGCGGAGTGATTGATCTCAACTCTTTGATGTATTGATACTTCCAGTTTTGATCACTAAATTTCAGCGATAATCCCTGCTCGTATTTTACAGTTTTAATTTCTGCGCGAACTGAGTATGTCAGCGCTAAAAGAAACAACATTAAGACGGATTTCATTAGACTCTCCTACCTACAGAAAACTATTAGCTTTTCGGAGGAGAAACGAGGGAACTTTATTTAGAAAAAGACATAAAAAAAGGGGGCCGAAACCCCCTGATATTGTTTTGATTATTGATCCATCATCTCTTTAGTTTCTTCAACTAAAGTTCTTAGAAGTTCTTGAGTTTTTTTATCAAGATTTAAATCTTTCGTTTTAGATGACATCGCTTTTAAGAAAGCATTGGCACTCACACCTTTTGGTAGAGCTGCTTTAAGCGGAGTTTTCTTTCCAGCTTTTACTAATCCACCTGCATTGATAATGCGAGCAAGCTCAGCTCTCTTAGTGATGTCTCCAGCCAGGATCTTTTTTTCTACATCAGATTTTAGTGATCCTTTTGGAAGAGCATCCCACTCAAGAAGAACGTATTTTTCAATGTCGTATCTCTTAGCAGCTTCTTTAATAAACTTTGGCATCTTCGCGATAAGCAGTGAACGGTGAACTTCTGACTTAGAAATCCCAAGCGCCGCCTGGATTTTTCTCTCACTTGCTTCAGTCGCAATTTGATAGTTCAGGATACCGTCAGCTTTATCAACGTAGTGAAGTTCTTCGCGGGCCGAGTTCTCAGAGAACTGGATCGCCATTAACTCTTCTTCTGTCTTGTTTTCAAGAACAAAACATGGAGCTGAAACGGCCTTGTTGAAAGTAAGAGCGCGGTAACGTCTCTCACCACAAATCAGTCTGTAACGGCCGTTTTTGTCCTGGTGAAGAACCAGTGGTTGAATAAGACCGTTTAGTTCAATGTTTTTAGCTAAATCTTTGATTGAATCGTCGTTAAACTTAGTTCTTACCTGTTCTTTAACAACAATTTCCTTCATCTGGATTTCAGTAAGCTTAGCTCCCTGAAGTAGACGATCATCTGATACTTTAAATATTTCGCGACCTACTTTTTCTGCCAGGTCGATGGTGTTTCTTTCTTTTTTAGATACACGCGCAGCAAATGTCTTAGACATATATAATTCTCCACATCCTTATGTAAATTAACTGTCAATCAATTATAAATTTAATGATTTCCAAAGTTCTTCGTAGTCACGACGGCCGGCAGACTTCGCTCCCATAACACAAACTGGTCTTCTTGTAGAGATCGACTCTTGAAGCTGAACCATGTTTCTTACCATTGGAGTGATGTTGAACGATTGTGACAACTCTTCCATTCTGGCCTGCTCGATTTTTCTTCTCGGGTTAACCATAGATGGAATAATAGAAAACTCTAAAGATGGGTTTTCTGTTTCTTTGATGATTTCAAATGTGTCCATTAACTCTTCCAGACCGTCGATTGAATAATCTTGTGCCTGAGTAGGGATAAGAACGCGGTTTGAAGCCACTAAAGACATGATCAACTCATCTCCAAGCATTGGTGGAGTGTCGATGATTACATAATCAAAATCAAGATTCGCATCCTGAAGTCTCTTTCTAAGTAGACGCTCTTTTCTTCCCGCTTCTTTTCTAATCTCACCTTCTGAAAGGATCAGAAGCTTTGAAAGGTTAGAAAGGTGGCGGCTGGCAGGGATCAGTCTGATATTTTTGTACAGCTTGCCTGACATTTCCGGCTTCACGATTACGTCGTTAATACCAACGTCACCGATTAACCATTCTGGAACTAATGTTCTTTGAATTTGCACCCCAAAAGTCGAACTTAGGTTTGCTTGTGAATCGAGGTCAATAACTAGAACTTTATGACCTTTATTAGCTAGGTAACAAGATAACTGATAGCATTGCATTGTCTTACCAACGCCACCCTTGTTATTACCGATTGTGATAACTTCCATGAATCACTCCTGTTTTTTATACTCATTTAAAAGTTTGTTGGACTTGAAATGAGTTGTCAAAGAAAAAATGCCCCTATCAAAAATTGTAGGGGCGATAAAAATTAACCTGCTTTTAAAAAACCACCGTTGGGTATATCGTAAATAGACAAACTTTTTATCGAGAAAAAAATGAAATCAATCTCACTCGCTTCTTCTCTCGTCGCTCTTTTGCTTGCTGGATGTGCGAGCACTTCGGGAACTCAAAAAGCGCAATCAATTTCTAGTTTCACTCTTTATAATATGCCCAACTCTCCGGTGATCGGAACGACGATGTCGGGACAAAAAATCAAACTAGGTGGCTTTTCAGGGCTGGTCTTTGATCACGAACAAGAAGGCTCACTTTATTTCCAGACTGTCACTGACAGGGGGCCCAATGGTGAACCAGAAGGCACAGACAGACCTTTTTTGCTTCCAGAATACAGCCCGACGATTGTTGTCTTAAAGGCCACAAAAGAAACAAAAGAACTTACTGTCGCCGCTGAAATCAAACTTAAAAAGAAAGATGGCGCTCCTTTAACAGGACTTCCAAACAGCAGACTTGAAGAAAACCCAACGGACGTTTTTGGTCTTTATTACTCAGTTGATCCACAAGGTTTGGACACGGAAGGGATCACAACTGATGGTGAGGGCGGATGGTGGCTTTCTGATGAGTACGCCCCTTCTCTGGTTCACTTCAATGTTGAAGGCAAAATGACCAGACGTTTGACGCCAGGCCAAGAGTTGCCAAGAATGTATAGTGAAAGAAAACCAAACCGCGGATTTGAAGCCGTGGCCCGTGTGGGGACTAAACTTTACGGATTCCTGCAAAGCCCACTTCCAAAAGAAACTTCTAAAGATGGTGAGTTTTCAAGAATCGTGGAAGTTGACCTTGAAACGATGAAAACCTCGGCCGAATACTTCTACCTTTTTGCCAAAGGCAACGACAAAATCGGCGATGCCATCGCGCTTGATGCTAAAAACTTTCTGGTTTTAGAACAAAATGGAAAAGTGGGAGAACAAAGCCAAAAGTACATCTACAAGATCACTTTGGGTGAATCAGACCAGATGGTGAAAAAAACCATGATTGCTGATTTAAAGACAACTCCGTTTAACAACTTTGAAAAGATTGAAGGCCTAGCGTTAATTGATAACAAAAGACTGGCGCTGGTTTATGACAATGATTTTCAAATTGCCGGGAAATCAAACCACACAACTGGCCTGACTCCCCTTAACGAAAGTACAAACCAGTTGTTGGTTTTAGAATTCAAAGAAAGCCTGCTTGATTCAAGCCTCTAAATTATTTTTTTAGTAGATCGCGAATTTCAGATAAAAGCTTAACTTCATCAGACGGGCCTGCCGGCGCCGCTGGTGGTTCTGCTTTTTTAAGTTTTTGAAGCTGATTGACCAGAATGAAAACTGAAAATGAAACGATTAAAAAACTCACCACTGTGTTGGCAAAAGTCCCATACTTAATTAAAACAGCACCGGCCGCATTGGCATCAGCAAGAGTCGCGTAAGGTCCAGGTGCTTTCGCTCCTTCTTTGACGACTAAAAACAGGTTAGAAAAATCCACGTTTCCTAGAAGTGCTCCGATTGGTGGCATGATGATGTCATCAACCAGGGATTTTACGATTGTCCCGAAAGCCGCCCCGATAATGACCCCTACCGCCAAATCAACCACGTTTCCTTTGACCGCAAATTCTTTAAACTCTTTTAACATAATCTTATCCTCAACCAATTATTAGTTATTTATTTAGAGATTGCATCAAAAGCTATTGATGGGCAAGCACCTATTTCACTAGACATTTTTGGGTGTATGAGGGATTTACAGGGGGTCTATTTTTTAACCATTTTTAACAGTGAGGTTATAGATGAAATGTCTCGTTTTCCTTCTATCTGCAATGCTTATGACATCAGCATTTGCTGCTGATTTTACCAATGAATCTGAAGCAGGGATCGCCGTTGCTAACGGTAACACTAAGTCTCAGACGTATAACTTAAAACAAGAAAACGCCCTAAAATTTGACGCGAACGTTTTAAAGTTCAAAGCTCGTTTCCTAAACACGTACAGCAACAACGATGAAAGCGCGCGTTATATCCTGGGAAGCCTTCGTTACGAGCGCGAACTTAGCGATAGATTCTCTCTGTTTGTTGAAGAAGGATTAGAAAGCGACAAATTTGCGGGCTACGAACTTCGCCACAACAATGACATCGGTGGAAAGTACAACATCTACAAAGTTGAAAACTTTTACTGGTTTGTTGAAGCCGGTTACCGCTACGTGAATGAGAAGCTAAACAACGGCTCTCACGTCTATAAAAATTCTTTAAGAGCTTATACAGAAACAGAAAAAAAATGGACTGAAACTGTTTCAACAAAATACTTCCTTGAATACATTCCAAACCTTAAGGAAAGTAAAGATTACCAAATCAATACAGAACTTTCAGTTTCTGCCGCTCTTTCAACTATGTTTTCAATTAAGACAGCATTCCTGCTAAGATATGATCATCTACCAGCACCAGGAACAGCGACTAAAACAGACACCCTTTTAACAACTGCTTTAGTAGCGAAATTCTAATTACAGGATTAATCATGATTAAAGAAATCGACGTACAAGAATTAAAAAGCAAATTAGATAACAAAGAAAACTTCGTTTTCATCGACTGCCGCGAGCAAGAAGAATGGAATGAAGCGCACATTGAAGGCGCGACACTTATCCCTCTTTCTGCTTTCCAGGAAAAATACGAAGCTGTGTTAACAGACAAAAATGCCACTATTGTTGTTCAATGTAGAAGCGGAAAAAGAAGTATGAACGCTTGCATGTTCCTTCTTTCAAAAGGCTACAGTGACCTGAACAATCTTGAAGGTGGAATCATGGCATGGCAGGAAGCTGGATTCCCAACGAAGGCATAAGGATAGAAAGCAATGTTAGATTTATTTTCTGAAGAGCAAGAAGACAGCTACAAACCAACCATCACGGAAGCCGAGCTTTCAGATGCTGACGTTTTAGTTGAACTAAGAAAGCTTAAAGAAGAATTAAAAGACAAAGTTGTGGTGCTTGGTCACCACTACCAACAAGACGACGTCATCGAGTTCGCCGACATCACTGGTGACTCGCTTCAACTAGCGCGTGAAGCTGCTAAACTAGATAAAGAATACATCATTTTCTGTGGTGTACACTTTATGGCCGAAACAGCGGACATGCTGACGTCAAAAAACCAGAAAGTCATCCTTCCCGATTTAAAAGCGGGATGCTCAATGGCCGACATGGCAAGAAGATCTGAAATCGACCGCGCATGGAACTTCATCCAGAAGTCGACGAAAGAAAAAGTTGTCCCAGTAACGTACATCAACTGTGCGGCGACACTGAAAGCTTTCGTAGGCGATAACGGCGGAAGTATCTGTACGTCATCAAATGCAGAAAAAATTATCTCATGGGCGCTTTCTCAAGGTGAGAAGCTGCTTTTCTTCCCAGACCAGCACTTAGGGCGCAACACTTGTTTTAAAATGGGAATCCCACTAGAAGATATGGTGATCTACAACCCGAACATGCTTAACGGTGGATTAACAAGTGAACAAATCGACAAAGCAAAAGTCATCCTATGGTACGGCTTCTGCTCTGTTCACCAGGGATTCACTAAAGATCAAGTTCTGGCGATTAAGAAAAAAGACCCGGAAATGACAGTTATCGTTCACCCTGAGTGTCCATTTGATGTTGTGGCAGCAAGCGATGATAACGGGTCAACTTCGTACATCATCGATAAAATCGCCAAGTCTCCAGCAGGAAGTAAGTTCGCTGTAGGAACCGAGATCAACCTGATTAACCGCCTGGCCGCTCAATTTCCCGATAAAAAAATTGTTTCGCTATCGCCTTATCAATGTCTTTGCACAACTATGTACCGCGTAAGACCGCGTTGGTTACTTGCCAGTTTCCGTGCGATCAAAGAGAATAAGCCGATAAATATTATTAGTGTACCAGAAGATATCGCGCACTCTTCTATGAAGGCGCTCGATAGAATGCTCGCTATTAAATAAAAGAAGGAAATATGATTTACGCAGACTATAACGGCAGTGCTCCCCTTTCTCCTCCAGTAAAAGAGTATCTTTTAAAGAGACTTGAAAAAGGACCATTTGCTAACCCAAATGCTATTCATCACCTTGGTGCTAAGACACTTATGGGAATGGAGAATGCGAGGGCGGTTTGCGCTAAGGTATTAGGCGCTGATTATGACCAGGTTATTTTCAACTCTGGGGCCACGGAAGGGATCTCAACTGTCTTCCACAGCATTTTAGGCTGCGACAAAAACACGAAAAAAACCATCATCATTTCTGGAATCGAGCACTCTGCCATCATCAACACAGCTAACTACTACGCTTCTGAAAAAGGCTACAATGTAAAAGTTCTTCCAGTCACTAAAGACGGCGTGGTTGAACTTGAAACACTAAAGAAGTGGATCGCTGAAGAAAAAACGAATATCGCTATGGTTTCGATCATGGCCGCAAACAACGAAACTGGTGTTATCCAGCCATACAAAGAAATCAACGATCTTTGTAAGTCTAACAACATCCCTTTTCTTTGCGATACAACTCAGTTCATCGGTAAAACTCGCTTCAACTTCAAAGAATCAAACTTCGACTACGCTGTTTGCTCTGGCCACAAGCTAGGAGCAATGACGGGAACTGGGATTCTTTTAGTTAAAGACGCGACAACTCTAAAACCATTAATCATCGGTGGAGGCCAGGAAAAAGGTCACCGCGGTGGAACTCAAAACTATCTTGGAAACGAAACTCTTGCCGTTGCCTTAACAGCGATCGACAGCGTTTTAAATAACCTTAATGCTCTTGCAGAAAAGAGACTTGAATTTGAAGCTAAGATGAAAAAAGCTTTCCCGAATGTTGTCATTATCGGGGAAAAAGCTCCAAGACTTGCTTCGACAACGTACATTTCATACCCAGGTATTCACGGGCAAGCGGTGCAAATTGAACTTGAGTCTCAAGACATCTTTGTAACCACTTCTTCTGCCTGCTCTGACAATATGCCAGTGACTTCTAAAGTTCTACGCGCCATGGGCGTTGAAGACGATGTTGGTCGCGGTGTTGTTCGCATCAGTCTTTGCCTGAACTCGCCTCTTGAGTACTACGACCAACTGGCAGATGCACTGACAAAAGCTTATACAAAACTGACTAAGGTAAAGAGCTTCTAATGACAAAACTTAAATTCCAGTTCCTTCTTATCCTCGCAATGCTGGTAGTGGCTTCTTGTTCAAGCTCACAGAAAAAAAACAGCGTTTCGATTTCTTCAGCAAGCACTGGAGTGGTGAAAAACCACAGCGTTCCTTTCCCGCTTTACCTGACAAATAAAATTGAAGCGAGAGAAGCAATTGTCGATAAAACAAACGAGAATGTTTTTATCGTTCACACTGGTCACTTACTAAAGGCCAACGCTTCAAAAGCTCAAAACATGGCCGTTTTAGACTCTTTAACTGGCAAGGGAATCGATCTGGTTAATCTTTCAATCGAAGATTTCATCATCGCTGATCAACAAGAAATCTCTTTTGAGAAATACCCTCAAAAATTCTTAAACAGCTCTGTTGTCGACTTAAACGAAGACAATATTATCGCTAAATCTAATATCGCTCCTTACGTCATCCACGACGGCGTCGCACTGATCGGGCTTTCAGATAAAAACATCGATAAGCTTCTTTCAATGGATAAATTTTTAGTAAGCGACTACGTCCTGGCCATCCTTCGCGCCAGAAAAGCTGCGCTAAAAGACCCGCAAGCGACGAATCCGGAGAGGCCACTGACTTCATTTGTGATTGTTCATACGATGGGTGCAGACATCAATGAAGTGATGGAAAGACTTCCGCCTAATTTCATTAACTCACTGGCAGACTAAGATTTTATCGGCGTTAAGCACCGGCTCTAAGTCACTTTGACAAATCCCCGCCTCTTCCTCTGGCACGACTTTTACCCCGCGCGGGCAAGCTGGTTCATTTTTTTCTCCACAGTGATTTTGTCCGCAGAATTTTGATCCACCTTGTGGGCATTGGAAATCGACGACTTCATACCAACCATAACGGCAATCACCACAGCGGTTTTCACCTACGGTCTCGCAGTTTTTATTCACTTGCTGGCATCTAATGGCCGTCCCTCGGCTAAAGCGGTCTGAGATCTTTCCAAGGTATCTGTTGCTGCCAAAATCAAAGCTGTCATCGTTTAAACGCAGAAACTTTAATCCGCTAATCATACTTCTTTCAGTCAAGGCCTTGTACTTTTCGTGAACCAGGCCAGACTCAATATTAGGCATTGGGATTTCAATTTTCTTTTTCTCTTTTTGGTAATCAAAATCTAGTGCGAGTTTAAAACGTGTGAAGCTTACAGCTAAGTTTGATAATCCTTGAAGCTCAAGGAGTTTCTCTCCTCTTTCTGCTGTCTCCGGGCAATTTTCCAGGTTCTTTAACACCATCACCTTTAGGCTTCCAATGATTTCTTTATAAGGAACCGTGTAGTAAAGGCATTGGCGTATTTGGTTAAGTCCACCTTTTGCCGGTAGAGTGACAGAAACGACGAGTTGCTCAAAACCAGGAGGTCTAGAGATTATTTCACCAGAGTTTTTAAGGCCATCGAGAGCCGTTGTATAAATCCACTCCTCTGAAAGCCTTAAATCCATTTCTGCGACACTCATCTTGTCGTTACTTTTCACGCAAGAAACAAGTAGAACAAGAATAAGTAGGTTTAGGATTTTCATTGCATCACCTCGCGCATACAACGAAAGCCTACCTGGAATTTCTCAACGGCAACAAAAGGATTAAGTCCTCTGAAATCAAAATTCCTCAGGTCAAAGCCTTCTCCATCCCATCCGGCGCGAAAGCCTAATTTGTGCCATGAAGATTTTGAATCAAAATAAAACGATGAAGCTTTCAAATTGCTGTCGGGATCAATTGGATTTCTAAATGCTTCGAACACTCCGCCCATTGAATCGCGCAGTCCTGACCAGCTTGGCTCTGTAGAATTTAAGCTATAGGCCTTTTTACTTAAGCAGTCTTTAGAGTAAATCAAGTTACAGTCTGACTTATACTCACTCGCTTTTTTCGTCCAATAATAAGGCGAGCGCAGGTTTCTCTTTGGGATTTTATCTCCCAAATCCATTGGAAGAAATGTAGCGGCATCAAAAATATGAGCAAGCATGACTTGTCTGCCCTTAAAAGAACAGTAGTTCTCCATTTGATTAAACGTTAAATCCACCGCAGGAAGAAAGAGGTCATCTCCCTTTTTTTCTCTTAGCCCACGAGTAAAATCAGGATTCCCAAAACGAATCCATTGGTTGATTTCTCCATTGGTCACTAAATGTGTATCGAAATAAATATGGCGGTTGAAATTATCAAAGCGGTAGTCTTCCGCATCTTTTTCCTGAACCTGCTCACCGTAAGCGTAAGCTCTCTGCTCTAAATAAACTTCCTGGCACTGATCTTCTAAAAAAATATCGAGTTTTCTTTTTGTCGCCGGGTCTTCAATAGTCATCGCCACGCCAACTTCGCGAAGTCCACCATAAGAACTATTGGACTTCGTCAGATAACGGTAAGGAAGATTTTTAACTTCTTCCAGGTTTATGATTTTGTAATTGAGATTTTTTGAAAATAAAGCGTGGCACTGAAGCAGAATCGGGTTACAGCGCAAAAGTGATTCATCAAACTTTTGATTCACTTCCAGATACTTCAAACAATCGGCCTTCATCAGGCTCCATTCGCGAGACTCTTCCCCCTCAATCCACATGCGATGAATCTCTGAAGAGTTTTGAATAAGGCGATTTAAACCAGCTTTTTCTTGAACAAAATAATCAGGTTTATCGCTTTTCGGAAGTCCTTTCATGAAAACAGCAATTCCGGCACCAATTAGGACGGCACAAAGAGCTACTGGAACAATGAACCTTTTGAAATTTTTCATAAGAGATTACAATATAACTAACAATGCCCTCAAAGGAAATACACTTATGAGTTATCAAGATTGGATTAATCAAGCTTCTGAACAAAGCGATGCAAATTTAGAAACACTTTCATTTTCTGATTACATGGACGTTTTCGAAAAAAACGCAAAACTAGAATGTCGTCCTACGTATGAATATATCCGCGACATGCTTAACCACTACGGTGTTAACAGCGATGGATCATTTAAACTTTTTGGAATGAAACACCCAGACTCTCCTGCTGTTCACGGGCAAGTAAAAGTGCAACAAGCACTTTACCAAAACCTGGTGAATTTCAGCGAAGAAGGATTTAACAACAAGTTCATTCTGCTTATTGGACCTAACGGTTCTTCAAAGTCATCTCTAGTTAACAAGATGATCAAAGGTTTGGAAGAGTACTCTGAAACTGAATCAGGAAAACTTTATTCTTTCAGCTGGATCTTCCCGCTAGACACTTATGTTAAGGGTTCACTGGGATTAACCAGCACTATCCGCGAAAGCCAGCATGGAAGTTTTGCTTACCTGGAAGATAAAGAAATTTCGGCCATCATGCCAAGTGAACTCAAAGATCATCCGCTCTTATTAGTTCCAAAAGAGCACAGACAAAAACTTATTGAAGAAGCGCTTAAAGGCGATGAAAGACTTCTGGCCTCAATCAGAAAGTCTTACTTATACCGCGGAGACCTCTCAAAAAGAAACCGCATGATCTACGATGCCCTTTTAAAAAATTACAAAGGCAAACACCAGGAAGTGCTAAAACACATCAGAGTTGAAAGATTCTCAATCAGTAAACGTTACTCAACTGCAGCTGTAACAATTGAGCCTCAAATCCACGTTGATGCTCGCATGCAACAGATTACGATGGATAAGAGACTAGCAAGTCTTCCACCAAGCCTTCAGTCATTGAACCTCTTCTCTCTACAAGGTGAAGCTGTCATGGCCAACCGTGGGGTGCTTGAGTACTCTGACCTTTTGAAACGTCCACTTGATGCTTACAAATATCTTTTAATGACAATGGAAACCGGCTCAATCAACCTGCAAGGGATTTTAACTGAACTGGATATTTTCTTTATCGGAACTTCAAATGAAATCCACCTTGCTGCTTTTAAACAGCACCCGGACTTCAATTCATTTAAAGGAAGATTTAACTTCATCACAGTTCCTTACCTTCTCGACGTAAGACATGAAGAGAAGATTTATTCTGAACAAGTTGAAGGGATCAAGGACCGCTCTCACTTCTCACCTCACGCACTAAACGCTCTTTGCTTCTTTGCAGTGATGTCGCGTTTAAGAGTTTGTCAGACAAAAAACTACAACGATAAAAAATTGGCCAATATCGCTACAAACCTCAACCCACTTGAAAAAGCTCTTTATCTTGCAGGAATGGAGCTTCCAGAGAAGTTAGACGTTGAATCAAAACAAATTTTAAAACAAGGTTTTGATGAAATCGTAAATGAATACGTTAACGATAGCTTATACGAAGGAAAGTTTGGTCTTTCTCCTCGCGATGTTAAGCACATTGTCTTCAGGCTTTCTTCACTTCATAAGAATGTGACGTTCGTCGAGGTGCTTGAGTACCTTCAGCACTTAATTCAAAAGAAGAGTGAATACGACTTCCTGAACATGGCCCCGCAAGCGGATTACCACAATCCGGCCCGCTACCTGGAGCTTATTAAGGAGCACAACCTAAATAACTTCGACCGCGAGCTAAGAAGTGCTCTTGGACTCGTAGACGACCGTTCATACGAAGACTACATCCGCCGCTACATTGAAAACATCAACGCTTTAAATAAAGGCGAGAAAATCAAAAACACAGCGATGGGGAAATTCGTTGACCCGGATGACTTCTTCATTAAAGAATTTGAAGCAGCTATCGGTCTAAAAGAAGACTCAAAAACATTCCGCTCACACTTACTGTCAAAACTTGGAGCTTACTCACTTGATAACCGTGGTAAAACTCTGATTTACACTGACGTTTTCCCTGATCTTGTAGACCGTTTACAAGAATCTTATAGAAGTGAGCAAAAGAAGATTATTCAAAACATTTCTCGCAATATTGTCTTCTTTGAAGCAGAATACGCCAAAACGTTGGGGCCGGGACAAAACTCACCACTTTCTGATGAAAATAGAAAGTTAATTAAGTCTGTTCTGTCGAATTTAGAAAGCCGCTTTGGCTATACTGAGGGAGCTGCGATGTCGTTAGTAAAATTCCTAATCAAGGAACGCTACTAGACTTTGCACCTTTGTTAAAATGACTGTAATTCATAAAATTTACCGAGATGACCTCTTCGAAGTCCGCCATATGGCGGACGAAGAGCACGATGGCATGAGACTGGATCAGTTTCTTGGTGTCTATTTAGAGTCGTTCTCGCGTGAAATTATCAAAAAGAAAATCAAGAGCGGTGAAATTGAAATCGTGGGTCGCCCCGGGACTCACAAACCATCAAGCCCTATTCATCACCGCGATGAAATCATCATTAAGTTTTATAAAAGCCAATATGAAGACGAGTACTGGAAAGGAAAAAAACTGGAACTTCAGACAACTCCCGATGTTGTTTATGAGGATCAGGATCTGATCGTTATTTCCAAACCAGCTTTCATGTCCACTCACCCGGCCGGAAGACATTTATTTAACTGTGCCACTGTCTTCTTTGAAATGAAATACAATCACACCATTCACTCTCTTCACCGCATCGACCGTGAAACATCCGGCATTTTAATGCTGGGAAAAAATCCGAAGATGGCCACAGAGATGATGGAGCGCTTTGAAGATGATGACGTAAAAAAATGCTATCTCTTTATCGCTAAGATCAAAGATGGCTTTAAGCACCAGGACTATTTTGTCGCAAATGAACGAATGGGCAATCCCGATGAAGGACTAAAGCGCATTTTAGTTCAGTCTTATCCTGAAGATTCATTGGAAGGAAAACACGCCCGTACATTCTTTTATATTTTAGAGAAAAACGATGATTACGTTATCGGCATCGCCTGTCCTCAAACAGGTCGCCAACACCAAATCCGCGTTCATGCTAAGGCCCATGGCATTCCACTAGTTGGAGATAAACTTTATTTGGGTAGCTATGAAATGTTCCAGCGCTTCAAAGATCATTTAGCACAAGAGGAAGATTTCGAAGAAATGGAGCTTCCTCGCCATGCGCTTCACGCTATCGCCTTGAGAATCCCTTACAAAGGTGAAGAAAAGCTCTTTATTACTAAAATCCCTAACGATCTTCGCGAATGGATTGAACAAAAAACGAAGTTCAAACCAAGTGATATTGAAGAAAAGATTCAATTAACGGTGAAAAAATACTACAATAGCTTCTAATGAAGAAGCTATTCGTCCTTGCCTCGATTCTATCGATATTCATTTCAATATCGCTTTCGTTTTCTTGCGAAAGAGGCTACTTTTGTTGTGAAGAGCGCCATTCTTCATCAAGCCAATGCTCTGTATGTGGCACAAGTCCTGAGTCTGCTTACGATATCAAGACAATTCCCCATCACCTCTTTCTTCGCCCGGTTTTTATCGGACAAATATTTTTCCAAGTTATTCACATTGAAGAAATGAACTACATTCCCCCAGTGGATCGACCTCCGACAATCACCGCTTAATACGTCTTTCGTGCTCTAACACTGATTTAGGATTTTTATGAAATTTAAAGATAACTTCACGCTTATTTACCTCGCGTGGCTAGTGAACATCGTCTCCTTTGCCGGATCAATGTACTTTAGCAATTTTATGATGCTGCCTCCGTGTACTCTTTGCTGGTACCAGCGCATCTGTATCTTTCCGCTAAGTATTCTTCTGGCCGTAGGTTTCTTGAAAAAAGATGAAAATGTTTTTTCATATACGATTCCACTAGTCAGTATTGGATGGATTATTTCCCTTTATCACAATCTGCTTTACTACAAGATTATCCCTGAAGCGATTAAGACTTGCACCAGCGGTGTCTCTTGCACCAGTAAACAGATTGAGTTCTTAGGATTTATCACCATCCCTTTAATGGCCTTCACAAGTTTAACTATTACACTTATTTGTCTTATTCTCTTTTACAAAAACACAAGGAAATCTCACTCATGAAAAAAGATATTAAATTTATTCTCCTTCCTATTGCAGCTATTATCCTTTTTGCCGTTACTCTTTGGTATGTTAACGGGAAAAAAGAAGAAGAAATCACAACAGCAACACCTCCTCAAGCTACACTTTTAAGAGAAGGCAACTACACAAAAGGTCCAGCCTCTGCAAAGGTGACAGTCGTTGAATTCTTTGACCCTGAATGCGAAGGTTGCGCAGCTTTTCATCCGATCCTTCAGAAAGTTATTTCTGAGTACCCTAACGATGTTCAGCTTGTTGCTCGCTACATGCTTTTCCACGGCAACTCTCACTTTGCAGCTCTAGCGCTTGAAGGCGCAGGAAAACAAGGGAAATTCTGGGAAATGTACAACTTCATGTTAGAGAGACAAAATGAATGGTCTCACCAGAAAGAACCAGTGAACTCTATTTTTGAAAAGTTTGCTAAAGAACTTAACCTTAATATTGAAGAATTCAACAAGTCGTATGAAGACATCACTTTCAAGGCGGCCCTGGCCAAAGATATGGCCGATGGTCATCAATTGGGAGTTCAAGGTACACCAACATTTTTCATCAACGGCAAAATGCTGATGAGACTGAGCTATCAGGATTTAAAAGAAGCAATTGAATCTGAACTGAAACGTTAACAATTTGAAGGTGTAGTGAGAATTCACTGCACCTTCTTTAACCACCCTGCAACATGAACTAATCCTAACATCACTGGAACCTCTATCAGCGGTCCAATGACTGAAGCGAAAGCTGCGCCATGATTAATTCCAAAAGTAGCAATTGCAACAGCGATGGCCAGCTCAAAATTATTTGAAGCAGCAGTAAATGAAAGAGTCGTCGACTCTGAGTGATTTGCTCCCAATTTTTTGCTCACAAAAAATGATAATAAAAACATTGCGATAAAATAAATTAATAGTGGTATCGAAATTCGGACGACATCTAATGGTAATTCAAGAATTTTCTCGCCTTTTAGAGAAAACATAATAATTATCGTAAAGAGTAAAGCGATTAAGGAAAGAGGTCCAATTTTGTTTGCAACATGAACTTGATACCATCCCTCGCCCCTCATTTTCACAAAAGTATACCTGGTTAAAAATCCTGCCACAAAAGGAATTCCCAAATAAACTCCTACATTTTTAGCAATTTCTTCCATCGAGAACTGAATTTCCAAACCATTTAAACCAAAAAATTTAGGTAAGACTGTAATAAAGAACATCGAATACATGGGGAAAAACAGAATTTGAAAAATAGAATTAAAAGCAACTAAACCTGCACAGTACTCCCTATTGCCGTCAGCTAAATCATTCCAAATGAGAACCATTGCAATACATCTGGCCAATCCAATCAAAATTAGTCCCAACATATAATCAGGATAGTTTTTTAAGAAAATCAACGACAGAAAAAACATCAAAACAGGTCCGATTACCCAGTTTTGAATCAATGATAATAAAAGTATTTTTTTATTTTTAAAGATCTTTCCTATATCCTCGTATTTCACCTTTGCAAGTGGAGGATACATCATAACAATAAGCCCAATTGCAATAGGAATTGAAGTGGCTCCATAGTTCATTGCCTGAATTTGATGTGAAAAACCTGGAATAAATCTGGCAATTAAAAGACCCAAGCCCATGGCGATAAAAATCCAGAGAGTCAGGTAGTTATCCAGAAAAGATAATTTTTTCATCTCTCTTCTCCTATGCGGCAACACTGCCTACTGAAAAGAGAAAACAGATCCGGCTTTAAAATGAGTAAAACATGGATAAAAAAAACGATCAAGGTAGAAATCATTATCTGTTTAATAGCAATTAATGAAACACCACTTAACTTTCTCTCAGCTGAATCTCGATAAATAGAAAAGTCCGAAAACCACAATCCTAAAGACAGACTCCTAAACATCACAAGAGTGCCATGAAGCCAATACTCAAAGCTTGAGAGTCCACCCATTAATCTCCTACTTTCTTTTTCTGCAAACATATCAATTGATTCCACAATGTAATCAATAATTATAATTATACATCCAATCCAAAGCCAGAAACCTGTCGATTCAAAATAGTAAATTAGTAATACTGTAAGAAAAAACAACAAGGCCCTTAAGCTATGAAGGTAGTGCTCCTTACGAGATTCGGGATGTTCATGTAAGCGATAATAAAAAAGATGAATAACAATCCCATCAACAAAGGAAAGTAATGAAAATATCATTAATAAAATAAGAGAAAAATCATAAATATTCATTAATCAACCTTCAATAATTTTACAAATTCGCGAATCTCATCTCTAACTCTTCGGTAATGAGACAAAATCTCTTCTTCGTTTGTTAACCCCTTAGACAATCTTGGTGGGTCATCAAAGCCGACATGAATAATCTTTGCTTTCCCTGGAAAATAAGGACAATTTTCATTGGCGTGTCCGCAAACAGTAAATATAAAATCAAATTCCGCAATACCTAGTTCATCAAGTGTTTTGGAAGTATGAGTAGAGAGATCGACTCCAACTTCTTTCATCACTGCAATAGCACGGGAATTCATTCCGTGCTTCTCAATACCAGCTGAGTAAAAATCAAACTTATCTCCATGGAAATGACGGGCCCATCCTTCAGCCATTTGAGACCGACAAGAATTGCCCGTGCAAAGAAATAGAATTTTAATTTTAATTTTCATATCTTTTTTTAGCAACATGAAGACTTGCTTCTTCCAATCGCGGGTGCGCAACATGCACTTGCATTGCTCTTATTAATTTCTCCCTCAACTGGAAGTTGTTCATGAACATAAAATATTTCCCATGAATTTCCATCCGGGTCTTGTATCCAAACCTTGTCTTGTCTAGCAAAACAACAATTAGTATCGCTTTCAACTAGTTTCACGAGTCCTGATTCCGTAAGCTTCTTTTGCCATTGCATAACTTCATCTGCTGACTCGACTTCGATTCCTAAATGATTAACGCTACTGATTTTTCTCCCATCTCCAGACTGCATTGAAAAATTAAGTGAAGGTGACTCTAAATCGAACTTGGCATAAGTTTCATTCATTTTTTGCGGTTTTACTCCGAATACCTTTTCGTAAAACTTAACTGACTCTGAGACGTTTGAAACATTAATGGATAAATGAGCTCTCATAATTTCTCCTTTTAGCATTTACAACTAGCATCGAAACAATCCATCACTCGGTATTGTTTCATTTCAGCACTTCCAATTTCACAGGCAAGACAAAGATCTTGTAGCGATTTTTTAATTTGCATTAGGTCTGCAATCTTCTGGTCAATTTCTTCTATTTTATGTTCGGCCTTCGTTTTGACCGTGGCACAGGTCGCGCGTGACTTTTGGTTCATTTCAAAAAGATCTTTGATCTCTTTTAAAGTAAATCCTAAATCCTTAGCGCGCTTAATGAAGTTCAAGCGCAAAGCATGGTCTTCGTTATAATAACGATAGCCATTGGCCCTTTTGGCAGGCTCTTTTAGAATTCCTTCACGGTGATAAAAGCGAATGGTTTCTGGATTGATGTCGACAAGTTCTGCTAATTTTTTGATTGTTATATCTTTCATATAACAATAATAAACCCTGTAGTATGGTACAGGGTCAAAGAATTTTTTTAGATATTTTCAGATGAGTTTTTTCGCTCTTTTCCCGCTTTATAATCAACTACTTTTGCATCAAAGTAATTTACACCACTTTTCACTAGTGAGATGGTGGCCAGTAAAAAACCTGTTCCGACAACTATGAAAATCATGCTGCCGCCTATTAAGATATTTTTTCTCATTTTGGGATCGATGCGCTGAAATTTTTGATACAAATAAGACCAGTTGCTCTTAACTTCTAATTCTTTGTTGTGTTGATTCATTATTTAAAGGTACGGGATGATGGGATTTATTTAAAATCGAAAATTGCGAAGTTTTATAGTGTTTTTTTCAAATAATTCAAAACGCCCCAAGGACCAACGTTATCTTCTCCTGTAAGAATCGTCGTCGGTTTGTACTCGAGTCTATCAATGACGGCGGAAATATTTGCCACGCCCACTGAGTTTTTAAATGACTTAAACATTGTCTGATCATTGAGAGAGTCGCCGAAGAAAACACAATCTTTAGCGTCGGTCTCTTTAGCAGCCAAGTAATGCTGAACGGCTTTATACTTAGAGACTTCACCACACCAAAAATTAAGGTGAACATTCGATGTAGAGAAATTGATTTTTTCTTCGCGCAGGTAATCTTCGATATGATGAAAAAGTGTTCCATCCTGAAGATCGTGAAGCTCGATTGCTCTGTCAGTTTTTCTTCCAAATGAATCAACCGAAAGAGGAACGTTCGGGAACTTCTTTTCAAAGTTCACACAAAAATCCGCCAGGCGTTTAACTTCTTCTTTTGAAATCAGGCATTCTTCAGTGATGAATTTTCCATTGCGAGTGACAATCGCTCCCCCACCTTCAACGATAACGTCTGTTAAGAATGGGAAGTGAGTCAGAAGGAAATGGCCCCATGAAAGTGAGCGCCCAGTGACGATAACTAAAGGAACTTGTTTTTTCTCAAGATGAGAAAGAACATCAAAAAAAATGGGACCCAAACCTTCTTTGTAAGTTAGAGTCCCATCAAAATCGCTAAAAACAATTTTAAACATATTAATTATTCGATCGGGTAACCAAATCCTACGAACACCGCTGTGAAGCTGTCTTTTAGACCAATGATTGCTTCAGCGTTTGCCGTGACTGGCTTGTTAGTGATTAGGTTTTCAGCTGGGATCACCCCAGAGATACCAATGTTTGCACTAAGAGTTGTTTCATAACGGTTTCTTTTGCCATCAAGGCTGATCCCGTATGGAAGTGAAAGATATGGGAAAGCTTCGTTACCCCAGAAGCTGAAACCTTTTGAAACAGTTGGAGCAAGTCCAATGATGTTTCTTCTTGTTCCGAATTCTTTTGAGTTTTCTAAGAAAGCTTTGATCGATGTACGAGGTTGGATATCGTAATCAGGGAAAAGTTCATAGTCGTAACCAGCAAATAGTCTTGCTGAACGCTCACCACCTGAAATCCCCAGACCTGCATCGATTGATGAAAGTTCGTTTAGTTTTTGAGTGTATCTTGCCTGAAGTCCAACACCGCCACCGTTAGAAACGATTCCAGTTACTTCTGCCGAAAGCACCTTTTTGTCTTCTGCCAGAGGGAATGTCGAAATCCCCATCCCGTAACCAAATGCTGCACTAGAGCCCAGTCCTACTGACAGGGTTAAGGCCAAAAGTGATAATCCTTTTAAATTCTTCATGTTTACCGTCCTAAATAAGCATAATGTCATTTAATTAATTTAATAGCACAAAAGATAAAGAGTCAAAATTTAATGGGTAAAAACTACATTAAGCCCCAGATATGAGAACATTTCCGTTGACTGTATGGGGTGATGCCCCTATAAATGTCCTACGAAAATATGGTGGCTGTAGTTCAGTCGGTAGAGCACTAGATTGTGATTCTAGGTGTCGTGGGTTCGAGCCCCATCAGCCACCCCATTCAAAACTCATCTCTCATTTTGAATGATGTTTCGTAAACCTTCACAGGATTTTTTCCAGTGGGGCGAGAACCGAGTGAGCGCGCGAAAGCGATGAAGCGAACGAGGCGGCGAGAGAGGATTGAATCTTCAGATTCAATCCGAAAGAGGAGCTCCTACACTGAACTCCTTCTAAAATTCACGGTGAAAAACTTCGTAAGAAGCGATCATATTAAGGCCCGGTCAACCCACCGGGCTTTTTTTTGTCTAAAATTCTAAATTCAAATCTTATATTTATTAATTACTGATTACTGTTGAAATACTCATTTTCAAGAATCGAAAAGAGCAATGAATCTCGCCATTTTCCTCTTGAGAGATTAACAAAAAATCTGCTGGGACCATGGCTTTCATCGGAGACGACAATTGAATGTCTGGAAAAATTAAAAGAAAAACTGAAGTAAAAGAATTACTAATTTCTATAGAAAACTATGAGCGTATTTTAATGTGGTCAATGTCTAAAAAAGAGATTGGTTTTCTCTACATTGTGAAAGTAAATATCATAGAAAAAATAATTCGTCTGACCAATATATCCCAATCTCCTTCTAGAACACATTACAGCAACGATCTAAAATATGATTTATTGATCTTACGACTAGAGATATTACAACATCTGGACATTCACAACCTATGGCTTTTCATCCGAAACACCTATCTAAGCTCGACATCAAATGGCTTCCCCAAAATAGTGTCGAGCGAATCGTGTTTCCAACAGATAATATTGTAAGGGCATGGAGAATTAGAGACAATTTTTCAAAAAACAATCCAAAACGAAATCGCAATTACAATTCTTTAGATTATAATTTATCAAAAATTTGTCTTTTAACTTCTCTAGCTACAACCTCCCCTAAAAGTGGAGGCACGGCATTTCCAATTAATTTAAACTTTGTCGTCATTCCTTCGCTTGCAAAAAAATAATGATCAGGAAAAGATTGTAATCTTGCAGCTTCCCTTACTGAAATAGTGCGTGCCTGAGTGGGATGTATGTGAGAATAGCAATCTTTACTTAGATGTGCTGTTACGCAATTACTATAAGAGTTGCTTTGTAACTTTCTATACTTGTCTTTAAAGATATCGTCTCTATAGCGCTTTAATCTTTCTGGCAAATCTGAATATCTTCGCCCTTGTTTCAAAAATCTAAAGGCTTCAATATCCTCTTCTCTATGTCCTCTACACACATGATCAGATAAAATATCTCCCTTTATTTTTTTTCTCATTAATCCAACATAGTTAGAAAATGTGACTGGTTTCTTATATTTCATAACCCAATTCCGACTTCCATCCTTAATGGCTGGTAGGTCACCGATAGCTTCATTTACACTGACCATTGGAAATTTAGCTTTACCATTCTTCAGGGTACTTTTAGGCATTTCGAACTCGATGCCCAAATCCTTTCTAACTCCAACAAAAAATAATCTTCTTCGGCTTTGTGGAACTCCAAAATCAACAGCATTTAGCAAGCTGCATGTAACAACATACTCATGTTTTTCAAAATAGCCTTCAATAACCTTCGCAGCGTTGACGCCATTAAATTTCAACATGCCTGAAACATTTTCCATTACAAAGACTTTAGGTTGGTAGAACTTCACAAATTTAAAAAAATTCTTAAACATATTATTTCTTGGGTCTTCAAAGATCGAGTGATGTCCAACTCCCAAAGACTTTAGCTTGGCGCGCCCGATACTACTCCACCCTTGGCAGGGCGGACCACCAATGATCAAATCAAAACTATCATCAATATTGAGATTTTTTAAATCGTTTGAAAGTTCTTTGGGTGTATAACTTTTTAAGTCTTTCTCTAATGCATATCCACCCGATGAACAAAAATTTTTTTCAAGAGTTTCAACAGCAGGTTGCCAAAAATCAATCATTACCCCTGGTTTAAAACCCGCATTTACAAATCCTAGTGAAAATCCACCGGCCCCTGCAAACAAATCTAATTTTTTAATATCATTACTTTTCAATTTATTTTTTTCCTTCTTCTTTAGCCATAACTTTCTTGGGAGCAGCTGCTGCGACGGCGGCAGCTGCAACAACACTCGCCCCATGGTCTTGAAATAATTTTTCTACGTGATAATTCAAAGAAAAATCAGGCTGACCTTGCCTTGAATAATAACTTGAGAGTCTTGAAATTATATCCTTCGTAAATGATTGAGAAATCTGAAGTATTATTTCATGCTTTCCGTTAAAATCATCCCAAGGAACAGATATAATATGTCTATAGTTCATTACTCCTCCTTGAAATCCTTCTATTTTAGGTAACCAATGATGGTAAGGAACTTGATTTGTCACAAATTTTTTTAATAAATCTTTAATTGGGTCTGCACCAGTTTTAGGGCCAATGGCATTTTTAAAAAAAGAATTTGACTCATCCACTTCACATAATAAAACCCTAGAGGTTTTAGGTTCTTTTTTGCCTTTACCATCATCCCTAAGCTCTAGATCACAAGCAGGAGTAACCACGACATAATAAATGCCATTAAATTTTACAATTGTACCAGTTTTTATACGAGCAGTACCTCTAATATACATCTCTTCACCAAGAACGAAATCTGAGTCGTTCTCAATTAGTTCTTGCAAATGATTTATTGTAACTTTTAGCAGTGATTTTTCTTTTTCATCAACAGAACAGGAATGCCCCTGCCATGTTTTGATATTTGGAACGAGTGTATTCCAAAATAAATCCTTCATTAAAATATTAACGTGGCCTCTATCACCAAATATTTTGGTGATACCCGTACTATAAATACTATCAAAATGCATAATTATTTCGTCACAAGTAATAACACCTTTCTTCATAACAGGAATTTGATCTATATTTACATCACTATCTGAAGGAGTTGCTGTGTGAATAATTGTCGGTATTTTGTAATCCGCTAATATCTTTTTTGCAATCTCATTACCAGCACCAGAAGTTGACCCAATTTTAAGATCTAAAATTGCACCATCAAATGTATTGTCTAAATTCTTTAGGGAGTCTTCGCAATTTGCAAAGCGATGAAGACTTGCATTAACTTTATTTTGTTTTTGAAGAATATTTCGACTATCTTCAAATGATTGAAAATCTTGATCGCTGTCCTCTAAGATAAATAATTTTATGTTATTCATCTTCCTTCTCCTTTAAAACCGATGAAATTTGAAAATAAGCTCCTTCTTCAAACTCAATTGCTCCAATCGTAAAACCGTTTCTCTCGGAAGCTTCTCCTGCAATCGCTAAACCTAAGCCGGAGCCACCGCCTTCATCTTTCAATGAAAATTCAGGCTCAAAAATAAGCTTGTTCTCAATATACTCAACAGGAATACCTGGTCCATTATCGACAAAACTTATTAGTATTCCCTCATCTTCCTCGACGCTAATGCTGATACCTTTATTCTCTATTTGCCCTTTTTTTAGCCAATATAAACTATTGTCAATTAGGTTTGTAAAAATAACGATAAAATCTTCCTCCCAACCAAAGACCTCTACTGAGTCTGGACAATCAACCGCGATACCAACTCTTTCTGCTATAATTTCATCTTCAAAAATATCAAATGATTTTGAAATAGCTTTATTTAGCTTAAAACTTTTCTTATTACCTCGTCGACCGGACGCAAGTGGATCGATCTTGTCAAAAAGCTTTACTAACATTTGAGAATTCTCTTCAATTGACCCCATTCTTTCCAGCAAGTAATTATGACTCTCTTGATTATACTCAACCAAAAGTTCCTCTCCCCAAAATTTAATATTTTTTACTTGGTTTCTAAAAAAAGCGAGTGGTCTTCTACCTTCATGAAGAACCACATTCATAATCTTACCTAATGTTGCCTGCCCCTGATACAAAGCTATTGCTCTTCTGATCTCTTCAGCAATTTTGCTTTTCTCTCTTTCTTCATTCTCAATCATGTTCATGATTGCATTGACCGATTCTTTTTTTACTCCTGCATTTTCTAATTCTTTTTTAGTTTTTGCTTTAAAATCATCAAAATGAAAAAGAGATTCAATACGGTTTTCTATTTTACCTAAATCTCTTCCTTGCCCAGTTGCCTGCCTGTACTTAAATCTTCTTGGCTCAAGTTCTTTTATTGCTCTAATTACAACATTGATCAAATTTGAATAATAAATGTTATCTTTTAAACCATCTCTAGCACTTTTCTCATCAAGATTAGACTCTTCTTCGGATTCAATAAAAATAGAACCAATAACTTGATTACTACTTATTCGCAATGAAGGCATTTGAACTCTTCTCGCATCGAGCTTTAGCCAATCAAATCCAGGCTCTCCTAATGGACGCACTCTGAAGCCATTTCTATAAACAGCAACTCCATTAAAAGTATCAAGTAATCGTCTCGCTTCAATTTTCTGTAACGGTTCGCCACGTTCGCCCTGAAGCCCTCTTTTAATTAGCTGCTCTATAGCTGCAGGCTCTCTATCAAATACTCTGATATCGAATATGACGTTTCCACAAATCACTTCAAAGTCAAGTTTAATTTTTATAGATTCTTTTTTTATATTTTTACCACGTTGATTATGAAACTCAAGATTCATAATTCCAGTTGAATCAACACTCCCGTTAACCTTGTAATCAAAATATTCTAAAATTTTAAAAGGAGTAATTTCAATACTTCTGTGTTCTTCTTTTGGAGAAAAATAATTATCAGAATGTAAAAAAATTTTAAAACCATCCCCCTCATTAGGTGATTTTAATTTCTTTAACTGTGTAATTAGTTTGTCATACTCTTTTGGTGTCCAAGATTTTAAATAATCAGGCCCTCCAAAAATTGTAATCTTAGTTCCTGTTCCTGTTTTAACTTTCTCAGTGCTGATTTCAACTGGTACTTCATCTAAAAATTTAGCACTTTGAAAATCAGACCAATTCAAAATAAAATGGCTTTTATTTTTTTCCAAATCAATAGTTTCTAACTCTAAAATATCTCCCAAGATTGAAGCTGAATATCTCCCGATCCCTTTTCGTCCCTGCATAATTCTTCCAGCGGGACTCTTTTTCCTTGAAGCTTTATCATCAGTCGACGGGACTAGCCACTTATTCACTAGAATATCACCAGACATTCCATGTCCAGTGTCTGCAATAATGATTTCAACTCCGCCTCTTTTTTGCTTTAAGCTGATATGAACTTCAGAAGAATCTGCATCGTAAGCATTTTTCACCAATTCAATGATCGCTGCTTGTGGATCTTGAATTAGATCTTTACCGATAGTCAGAATATGTCTTCCGCTAGGCCGCATAAAATGAGATGATTTTTTCATTTTTTCCCTTAGAATTTATTTAATATTCAAATGATATGCTATTTTGGATATAGATACAACTATTTGAAATCTCTAAGTTTAAAAGTATTCATACTTACTCAGGAGTTAAAGTAGTTCGATAAGGATACGTGCATGTTCAGCTTTTAAGGCAGAAGGACTTATTGGCTTAACTCCCCCCCTCATAAGCTGTAAGTCTTTAAAATGCTGAGTATTTACTCTAGATGACTAGTTAGTATTTTTATAAACTCGCCTACAAAGCCACCCCATTCTTCTTCCAGATTGAATGGTTCGTTTCAAAAAATTCAAATTGAGGAACTTCGCAAGAAGGGAATCATAATTAGCCCGGTTTAACCCACCGGGCTTTTTTTTGCCCAAAATTCAAACTAAGCTAAATTTTAATTCTTTTTTCTAAGACGATATTTGTGCTTTCAATTACACCTTCGCTATATGGTTTACGCTCTCCCGTTTTAAGAAACCCCATCTTTTCCCAGAAGGGCATGACCACGGAGTTTGTTTCAACAACACCAATGCGAGCTATTTCAATTTCGGGCCAAGATAGACACAGTTTTTCAACTAAGTCATATGTCATTCGACCAAATCCTTTTGTTTGAAATTTTTCAGATATTAATAGTAATCCAATCATCGCAACTTTTTCATTTGGATAACCCCGAATGATATCAGCGCATCCAAACATCTCATTGTCTGAATAAAACCCAAGAACAAATTTATCTTTGTATTCTTTGTTTGGAGGAAGAGCGCTGAAGAGACTTTGAGATTCAACTGGTGAAGGAAGACTTCCAGAAACATTCATTGAATAGTTTGGAGCTGATTCTAAAACCTTTTGTAGTTCTAATATTTCATCAATTTTGCCTGTGAGTACTTTTAAATATACCTGGCCCATCGTCGAAACTCTTCCTATTTCAAATGTAAAAATCTCAATTGAGGATTATAAACTTCTGCACCAATAAAAAACCCCTCATGATAAGAGGGGTTTAAGCATTGAAAGTTCCCAAAGGCCTAACAAACCTGAACTTGGGAGGTACCCCATTGTAACACATTTATAAATTTGATCAAAGCTGAGAGCTCCTGATGGCCAATGAAGGCTACCTTAGGAGGCAGGGATGCTCAAAGCGTTGAAAGTACTAAGACTATTTATCCTTATTTTAAAATTGCTAACAACAGTTTTAAGATTATTAAAAGGTTGGTTTTAGAACTTGGGAGGGAGAAGAAATTCTCCCTCTGTTTATATCTATGGAGAAATTATATTTTGTCTATGACTGTCGAAATACTCATTTTCAAGAATCGAAAAGAGTAACGAATCTCGCCATTGCCCACGAACGTAGAGTTCTTCACGCAAATAACCTTCCTGCTTTAATCCGACTTTTTCCAATAGTCGTTTCGAACCCAGGTTACCAGGAAAACATGTCGCAGAAATTCGATGGAACTTCAGAGTGCTAAATCCAAATTCAAGTAAAGCCTCCGCTAACTCTGCACCATAACCTTTACGCCAAAATTGCTTATTAAGAATATAACCAAAACCACCATGGCGATGAACTTCACTTCGAATCCAGATGCTGCAACTTCCGATCACACACCCAGAAGACTTTAGAGTAATCGCAAAATTAAACACCTTGGGATTTTTGTCTTTTTGTAAAGCTGTTGCTTCTAAGAGAAACTTTTGAGTTTCCTCCAACGTATTTGGTCCCCAATCCATATGCTCAACGTTTGAAAGATCTGAGCAAAAGACATGCAGCTCATCAGCGTCGGATAATTGAAAAGGTCTTAAGATGAGATTTGTTGTTTGAATTTCCATTGCTAATCCAAAATTCGTGTTGTTTCGATTCAGAAAAATGATTGCAGTCAACGCCAAAGAAAAGCACCAATAAAAAACCCCTCATGGTAGAGGGGTTTCAAGGCATTAAAAATCTCTAAACGGTCTATCAAACCGGGCTTTTAGGGATGATTAAGCTTACCATATTCAGATTTATTATCAAGCCGTGAGCTTCCACGCCTAATGGCCATTCTAATTACATAAACAAACGTATCTGTAATCATCATAATAATCACAAACAGGTCCTCTCATATCCCAAGCAAACGATGAACCATTTGTTCCGATGTTAATTGTTGCAGAGCTTGTATCGTTAGAATAATCCTGACAATTGTTTCCTGCACTTCCATCACTGGCCACACCAGAAAACCAGTAAGCATCTGGCCAGCCCCCCCAAGTGTCGGAACCAATAAGATTAGGTCCATTATCAATCATTGACTGTAAAGAGCTTGCGATCGTCGTTGTGCCATCAATAAGCTTAACAGCCGCAGTCGACGTCAGGCCATTAGCCGAGATAAAACTCTTGAATCCATTCGTAGAACTTTTTCCGAGGAAGGGATAAAAATTTGAACAACTTACATTGCGTGTATAAGTGGCAAAAGCATCCCTGCAAATAGTGGCAAAATTTGAAGCATCTGGCTTTAGATCTCCCGGCTGGAAGGTACGATCAGTTTGAAAAGCATAAATAGATGATCCACTCGCTCCGCCACTTCCACCAGTTGTTGTGCTACTATCATCTCCACAACCAAAAAGAAAAAGAGACGCACTCATTAATGCGAGTAAACTTATAAACTTCATTTTTTATCCTTGAGGGTATTTATCTTTAAGAAAATTGTATTTAAAATAAATTTTTCAAACATCCCCCAAAACCGGGGATACAAATACAACCACGAAGGGTGACTATATCAGTTGGTTTTTAACCTCTCTCAATATTACGATCTTCATTGTTTCAGTCCTCTTAATGGCCAAAGCATGGAATTATAAAAAACTAAAAGCGATTCAATATCTTTTCATTCTTTTAATTTCGTTTTCAATCGTCTCTTTTTTTACTTTAAACATTTACTCTAGTTCGGAGCTTGCACATAAAGTACTTTTTTCCAGGCTTCGTTATATTGGATACGCTCTCTTGTGCCCCTCAAGCCTTCTCTTTATTTCATCTATCACCAATAGATTAAATTTTTTGCACAAGAAGCCTATTACCTTCGCTCTCTTCACTCCTGCAGTGATAACAATTCTTTCTAGCTTGGATTTAATCCCCAAAGACTTGCTAGTCACAAATCATCTTTCGACTTCTATCTATGGATTAGCAGTCGTTCAATTTGATAATGGTCCACTCTTTCTTCTTCACTACCTGTGGAGCAACCTACTTATCGTCCTGGCCTGTGCTCTGCTTTTTTTAGCGGCTTTTCAAAAAAAAGAGCGCTTCAAAGACTACTTAATTTTATCCCTTGGAATGGTTTGTGGTTACTTAATCGACCTCTATAGCGTTGCTTTCAATCCCCCTTTTCGCTTCACCATGATTTCAGCTGGAACATTCCTTATTTCGGAGTGTGCTATTTTTTACTTTTTACAAAAAAGTTTTTTCTTTGAATTAGCAAAGGAAGAGACCAAGATTAGTGACAAGTTTCATTTTCAGAACAAACTTCTCTCATTAGTTGGTCATGACCTGAGTGGAAATATTCATCAGTTGGCAAGACTTTCAAATACACTTCGCAATAGCGACGAAGGTAATCAAGAGCTTATTAAAGTTATCAACGACACCTCATTGTCCTCAGCGGAATTAATCAGCAATGTGATGAGATGGGTAAAATCTCAGGGAAGCCATGACTTTACGATTCAGCAAGAATCTATCAATCTTAAGGAACTTCTTCCCTTCATTATAGATTCACTTTCTCCGGTCTATCCTGAAATAAAACAAAAAGTCGTCTACGAAATCAATCCAGAACCACTTTATCTAAAGGCAGACAAAGAAATGCTGGCCTCAATATTGCGCAATCTTTTAACTAATGCTTACAAGGCCTGCGCGCAAAAAAAAGAACCATGCATCTTCATCAAAGTGAATCAGACGACAAAGGGAACACTCTTTGAAATCAATGACGATGGTGTTGGTCTGGAAAAGAATGTACTAGAGAACCTCTTTCAATCAAGTAGAATTAAGAGTTCTGGGCAAGGGTATGGGATAGGACTTTACCTGGTAAAAATGATGATAGAAATTCACCGAGGCACTATTGAAATGAAGTCTCAAAAAAATCAAGGGACACAAGTCTCTTTCTATTTTCCTTCATAAAACCAAGTCACAAGATCATCCCGGTTATCAATGCTGGTTTTTCTTGAGATACTCGTTAGATGAGTTTTTACTGTCTCTGGTGAGCACTCCAGTTTTTGAGCGATGATTTTATTGCTATATCCTTTCACCAAAAGATTTAGGACTTCAAATTCTTTGGCCGACAATTGTTTTTTGTTCATTTCTTTTTGCAGGCCCTGCTCCAGCTCTGCATCTAGAAAGATTGTATCGTCATTCGTATCCAACTGCAGAAAAGCTTTCCTAAAAGAATCATTATTATAAGACTTTAATAAAATAGCAGAAATTTTATACCTGGATAATTGAAGAAACACAGGGAGATTAGTTTCACCCGTCAAAATAATAACTTTAAATTGATGATTCTTTTTTTCGAGCACTTTTAATAATTCAAGACCAGAAATGTCTGGAAGGCTTAAATCTAAAAAAAAGATCTCAGGTGGACAATCCTCAATTTTCAAAAGAGCTTCATTTCCAGAAGTCGCACAATCTATATCGAATTGCACTTCGGGAAATAACTCTTTTAAAGTGTATTTGATACCTGCGTGGATAATGGGATGATCATCGCAGATAAGAATTTTTTTATTGGCCATTCATTCTTCCTTCAATAGATCGTAGGTAAAGCGCAGGCCTTTGTCACTTTTCTTAAAAAATGGCACCTAAGTGTCAGGAAAAACATGTTTTTCATACTGAATCGCTCCATAAAAATTATTCATATCAATATACAAACCCCAAAACAATTGTTAATTCTTCCTCGGATCAAAACATTCAAAGAGGTTTACATGAAAGCAATCGTTCTAGGTTTAGCAGTCATTCTTTCAAGCTCAGCTTTTGCTCGCGACAGCGAGTGGTCAATTTGTAAAACAAGCACGATGATTTACGAAGAAAAAGAAACTCTTCTTCTTAACAGATATGAACATAGAAGTGATGATGGGATGGGCAGAACAACTGACCTGACTCTTATCTTTGGTGGACATCTTTTAACTGGAGCTTTTGATTCGACTGAAGTGGATACAGGTGTTGTCACTTTAAAGTCTGAGACTTCATCTTTTACTGGAACAGTTCTTCTAAAGAGCAACTCTGTTCAACTAAAAGGAACTTTAAATCTAAATGGGGCCGAAACTCCACTGGCTTCAAGCTTTAGATGTGAACTGCTTAGAAACTAATTAACAGCGGCCCAGAGATGGGCCGCTTTCTTTTTTACCTTTTATAGATCGCTTTTACTTTTAATTCACCAGATTCATAACTCAATTCACTAATAGATGAAACTTGTCTTCTGCCTTCTGCGGTCTTTTCTTGAAATAAGATGTATTTAAACGACTGAGCGATGGCATAACGAACTTCTTCGAGCGTCATTCCATCCGATGAAATCACGGCCTTTGTCTCAAGGCGCTTAATGGTGTCAAATACACTCTCACCTGTCGTTAACATCGCTCCAATGCAATTGCTTCTGACAATTTCCATAAATGGCATAAACTCAGGACCAACACAATCTGAGAGCACAAGATAATCAGCTCTCATTCTTTCGGCCATGCCAACCAGCTCAATCATCTCTTCTGCTTTATGTGTCTGCGATTGAATACGGCAGACATGAGGACGATTAATAATTAAATCCGGACTTCTTTCCAATGTCACAACTCTATTGGGCTGAGGGATTCCATTTACCAGAAGATTTAACATTGTCGTTTTTCCCGAGCCCATATTTCCGGCAACGATAAAACCTTTCCCTGAAGCGAGCATCTTTTCAATGACGTCTTTTCCTTCTGTATCGAGAGCTTTAAAAGTAATTAGATCATCAAGTGTTAAATTGTGAACAGGAAGCTTAGTGATCACAATGCTCGGCCCTTTAACGCTCAGAGGAGGAAGAACAATCGCAATTTTTGTAAATTGATCAAGGTTGAAAAAATAGGAAAGCTCATCTGATTTTTTCTTCTTTAAATGAAAGGCCAGAAGTTTACTTACGACCTGGTCGAGTTCGGAGCTCTTTTTAAAAATTTTATCGAGCACGACAATTTTACCATTATCAATGTAATAAACTTCATTATAGGCATCGACCACAATCTCCCAAACATTCTTTAAATTAAAAGCGCTCCATAGTGGACCTAGAAGGGACTTCATTTCAGAGGTCGGTTCTTTTTTTGTTTTCGTTGCCATGGTGTTCTCCTGTTTTAGGTAACACCAGCTTAACTAAAAAATGGATTTAAAGAACCTCGGGAATCCCCTAGGATGGGGTTAACCATCTGTTATTAATGGCATTCTTAACGGCTTCTGTCCTGGTTGAAGCCTCGGTCTTGGCGAAGATCGACTTCAAATGAAACTCGATCGTTTTTTCAGAAAGATTGAAGGCAGAGGCAATTTCTCTATTGGTGTAGCCCTGTGAAACGTGAAAAAGAACTTCCTTTTCTCTCGCTGTCAGAGGGCTATCTGCAGAGGGAGAATCATTTAAAGAGACAACTAGCGATTCAAGAGAATTGGCCACTCTCATGAGGGTCAATTCAGGGCGTGCTCCTTTAGAATGCAGTCTGCATTCCTTAGAGAGTCTCTTTAATTCACCTAAAAGTGTCTGAATATTATCCACTCTGAAATCATAGAGAAAGATTCTATTCCTATCAAGCAATTCTAATACTGAAGACTATCATAGACTTGCATCTCCTCTAAACACATTCGCAATTCCCTACCAAATCACACAGTGACATCGTGTCCCCGACTCTCCAATACAGTTTCATTTTGAAGACCATATCAACTCCGATCTTTTTTTCTTTTGTTTAAAGTTCATAGAATTTTTTGCCGTAGAGCTTACATAAGTTGGCACGCCTTCTTTGCATTCGATGACATCAATCGAATTTGGTTTTTACTAACCTCTACACAAAGGAGCTTCACGATGAAGCATGTCTATCTCGCATTGTTTATTGCCTTAAATATTTTTTCTACTAACTCACATGCATTCGGAGCAAAGAGACCAAGTGTTCCGGGTTCTGGTTCTGGAAGTTCAGGTTCCTCTGGTGGAGGAACAACAACTCCTACGACTCCTACAACTCCTTCTACCGGAGCTGCTTTTAGTGCTCCTTGGAAGCAAGCTGATACATCAATTATTATCGATGCCTATGAAGGCAATTCGATTGATTGGGATAAAATGGCAACAGACAAAAAAGTCGCAGCGGTTATTCACCGTTCTGGTATGGGATTAAAAATCGACTCTCAATATAAGGCCCGTAAAAAAATTGCTCTTGAGCGCGGATACTTATGGGGAGCCTACCACTTGGGAACAAGAGGAAACACAATTGCTCAAGCTGACTTCTTTCTTTCATTAGTACAAGACGAACCAAACACACTAATGGTTCTGGATCTGGAAGATACAGGCGCAAGTAACTTTATGAGTGTTGATGAAGCTGTTGTCTTTATGAACTACGTTTACGAAAAAACAGGAAGAGTGCCAGTTGTTTATGCTAACCACGCAACAACAACTCTTTTAAACTCTAAAGTAAAAAACCAACCACTGTTTCAAAGATCAAAACTTTGGTACGCGCGCTTTAAATCAAGTGTGACAGACTTCCCGACAGGAATCTGGTCAAACTACTTTATGTGGCAGTTCTCTAGCGAGATCAATTGTACATCGACTGGCTCATGTTTATACAATGTTCCGGGAACGAAGTATGATATGGATGTGAATGTTTATTATGGATCGCCGACAGATCTGGCGCTTCAGTGGAACAATGATTAAGAAATAAAAAAAAGCCCGGTTTCCCGGGCCTTTTTATTTTAGATTATCTGTATTGAGCAGCTAGTCTGTCTAGAACTGGAACAGGAATTTCTTCCCCGTCACGAATTGTTTCGTATTGTCCCATTACCGCATCATAGAATTCATCAAAACGATTTGGGTGAACACCTGAAGCGTATGCAGTAGAAAGAACAGAGTACTCTAGTTCTTGCTCTGAAACGTGATCGATCATTAGATCGATTAGGTCCATAAGTGACCAACCAGCAATTGCTGGATCCATATCTGGGTCTTGTGATCTTAAAAATTCAATAATCGTTCTTCTTTCCATTTCCATGTTTCAATCCTTTGAAAAATTTCTGTATTGATACATCTATTTTAATCAATTTTAGGAAATTGAGTGATCTTTCTTTTAAGATTTTACTTGAGCAGGATGTTCAAGTAAGGCCAGCTCTCTCTCAAGATTTGCTTTTATTCTTCTTGATACAACTTCGTTGATGCGCTCGATTGAAGCCTTGTCTCCAGGGATTAATGAAAAAGCTTCTTTATAAGAAAGCCCCAGCCCCATGAGCATTTGCACTTTAAATGAACCAAAATTCTGTCCACCAAGTTCTGCAATTTCTCGGACAGTTTTTTCTGCAACAACTGCTGCTTCTGCGTAATTCCAATCAGGGCTCTCCCAGTAATACTTCCCTTCTCTTTTTTCAAAAAGCTTATAACCCCATTTCTCTGAATCCATTTGGAACTCAGATTGCCATGGAGAGATGTCGCTTTTTTTATTAATGCTTAGAGGTTCAAAACTTTTACAGTGAACAGGAAAACCTGGCGCCCTTACAATATCGGCCCACTTTTGAAATTCTTCTTTGGTATCGTAAGGAAGCCCAACAATAAAACCAGCAGCAGTATTAACTTCATCCCCCCAGCACTCTCTTAGATCGTAGAGTGTTTTAAGAGTGTTCTCCTTTCCAAATCCCTTGCCAATCACCTGGGCAGATTTATCATTTAGTGTTTCGATTCCAAAAAAAGCACCTCTTAAGCCACTATCTAAAAGTCTTTTCCAATAAGCGCGCTGCTTATCGAGTAAGTCCAATCTGAAATAACCTGTATATTGAATTTTAAAGGGAAGGTTTTCTACAATGCCTAAAAAGTATTCCAGTTTTTCTGCATCTTCATTAAAAGTGTCATCGGCCAGAATATAATTCTGAATTCCAAAACGCTCATAGTTATCGATAAATTCTTTTTCTAGAATAGTTCCTGGTTTTATATATTCATTCGCTTTTCTCCCATTTAAAGGAAAAGAGCAAAATTTACATTTAAACTTGCAGCCTCTCGAGACTTCAATAGTCATAGTTTCATTGCGATGAATGACATCCGTCTCGTGATACTCAGTGGAGTAATCATTATTAAAGGTATTGTCTGAGATATAAATATTTCGTCCGTCTACTACGCGTCTAAATTTCTTTAAAGAATGGATATCTGTGGCAAATTTTGTAATAAGTTGATCACCGTAACCAAGAGCAACATGATCGAAGAAGCTGAAGATTTCATCGTTGCTATTTCCTCCTCCGGCCACGAAAGGGATGTGAGGGAATTGCTCTTTTTTTTCTTTGATGAGATCTAAAAGTTCTTGAGCATATTTATTTCGAAGGGAACTTGTTCCTGAATAACGCGCTCGAGCCACCATAAATGTTGTAGAAAGTGCGACAAGCTTCGTATCTTTAGTTACATAACGCTCTAAAATTTGTCTTTGAATCTCTGGTGGGTAATCGGTTAATCCATAAAGGACCTTTGTCGAAAGACCTGCCTTTCTACAAATAGAAGCAAGACGATACACCCCAATAGTACGAATCCAGATTTGATGTGGTGAAATATCAGAGAAAAGTACTACGTCCATAAGGGAAAAAATGTTAGCTCAGCAGGGTATTATCTTCAATTAAAGTGTCACAGAAAGAAAATTGTCACAGTAATTGATTTCTCATACTAAAGCCAGCATGCGTTGATTCTTACATTTATTTAATGTTAGACAATAAACACATTTTCCCTAAATCATTTGTCACAAGCGTCGTTTATGACAAAGTTTTATAAATCAAAAAAATTGAACAAGGATTTTTTATTGGATAAAATTTTGCTTTAACAACTAGGAGTTAATATGAAATTTTTAATCTCTTCACTTCTTATGATCGTTTCTGTTTCTGCTTTTGCTGGACCTGATTGTACAAAAGAGCCAAAAACAAAATGGCAGGATGAAAAAAAATTCCAGGAAAAATTAGTAGCTGATGGTTACAAAATCAAAGTTTTCAAAGTAACAAAAGGAAACTGTTACGAAATTTACGGATGGAACAAAGAAGGCAAAAAAGTAGAAATCTACTTCAGCCCAGTTGACGGTTCTAAAGTAAAAGAAGAAATCAACTAATGAGTTCTTCTCCAAAGATAGTCTGGCCTTATTACATAAGGCTTATTCACTGGATTATTGCACTTACAGTAGTTCTAAATATCTTTATCCTGGAGGAGGGCGATCCTCCTCACAGGATTTTAGGTTACATCGCTCTTGGCTTGGTGATTATCAGATTTTTTCTTGGGTTCATCAGCAAAAAGAAAAACCTCTTTCCAGCTCTTCCTTTAAAGTGGTCGGATATTAAAACTCATATTTCGTCACACTTCAACGGTTCACATGTTGATTACGAAGGCCACACCCCGTTGGCCTCAGTCGTTTACGTTTTAATTTGGATTTGCCTGATTGGACTCGCTATTAGCGGTTGGATGTTGGGGCTTGATGCCTTCTGGGGTGATGAAACTCTGGAAGAGATTCACGGTGCAATTTCTACAGGTCTTGAAGTCCTGGTGATTATTCATTTCATCGGCATTGCGCTTGATTCCTATTTCTGGAAACGCAAAACCTGGATGGCGATGATTAAAGGTTATAAATAGCGGACCCGTGAGTGGGGCCCGCTACTCATTCAAAGCTCTAGAAGTTAATTCCTAAATTTGCTCCGAAGCTTGAGTACTTCACCTTTAATTGTGGGTCGCCAGAACCCATTGTGTAGCGGTAATCAAGACCTAGTGAAAGTTCTTTCACGATCATATACTCCGCTCCCACTCCTGCATGATATCCGATATCAAGATAGTTGGTTGTGTTTGAAGGTGGTGAATTGACCATGAATGCAAGTCCTGCTGGAATAATCCACGGTCTGAATTTTCCCAATCCATCGAAGCGGTATTTTGGAGCAACGACAACTGCGAGCTCTGAAACGCTGACTTCTTTTTTGCTTGAATCACTGGCCACGACCACGTCAATGGCGTTGGCAACTTTCTTATTTGAGAATCTATTGTAATCAACAAAAATTTCTCCTAGAAGTGAGTTAGACTCAAAAAGTGGACAGTTCATTAACTTAATATCTAGACCGGCCCCTAGTCCATGACCGCTCTTATCATCATTCTTTCCATTGGCCCCACCAGTATCAGTAAAAGTTTGCCCCCCTCTGCTTGTATTCAGGTTAGAAAGTCCGTAACGGTAAAATACCTGACCTTCTGCAAAAGCATTTGTACTGATAATAGCTAACACGGCCAATAGACCTAATCTTTTCATCTCATTCTCCTTTGTTGAGTAATGAGAGTTTCGTCCTCAAACTATTTTTTGAGAATGTTTCAGATTAGATTAAAAAATGATTTTAATTAGTGAAATGAGTGCATAAAATCGCTTTTCGTTGCCCCGATGGGAAGGAGGAAATGAAAATTCGTTCCAACTCCCTTCTCGCTATCGACCCAGATTTTTCCATTGTGGGCCTCTACAATTCCCTTCGCGATAGCAAGCCCAAGACCTACCCCATGCTTTGATGAATGCTCTACTTGCCAGAAGCGATCGAAGATATGTGGGAGTTGATCTTCACTCATTCCTAATCCTGTATCTTCTATACTGAAAAGAACCTGATGATCGAGTCGACGTGCATGGACAATGATCCTGCCCCCTTTTTGCGTAAATTTAATTGCATTTCCAATGAGATTAGACAAAACCTGAAGAAAGCGATCCTTATCACATAAAATATGAGGAAGATCATCATCTATGTCATTTATGATTTTAATACTCTTTTCTTCCGCCAGAAGTCTCGCTGATTCAATGAACTCTTCCAAAATTGTCTTTGGGTCATGGTCCTTAAAATCAATGGCAAAAGTTCCGGCCTGGATTTTTGCAAAATCTAAAATGCGGGCAATCAGTCCCTGCATTAACTCACTTGAGCGCTTTATACGAATTGTGGCCTTATTTATTTTCTCTTTCGATTTCTCATCATAAAGATCAATTTTCTGAATGGCCTTTAAACTCATCATGATTACGGAGAGAGGATTTTGCAAATCATGCGACACCATGGCCAGAACATCCTCACGAATCCCAATTGCATCCCGCGCTTCTTTATATAAGCGGGCTTTATCAAGTGCTAGCGCCAAAGCATTAGCAAACTCTTCACAAAAAGGAAGTGCATTAACATCAAAGCGTCTTCCAGAGTCATTAAAACAGAGAGTGACAGCTCCCATTGATTTGCCTCTGGCGACAACAGGAACAGAAATAAAAGATTTAATCGCCAGTGCTGAATAAAGAGAACGATCTTTACTATCGGGAAAAGCTTCAACAAATTCCTCATCTGTTAAGTAAGAAACCACAATAGGTTTTCCTTCTATTAGTACTTCTTTGATAGATTGAAAATACTTGGAGTTTCTCGGGTAGCGTCTGATGAATTCCTCAAGGACAATGGCCTTGTCTGAATCCTTATGGGCCACAAACTCAAGATGCACATCCTCCTCCAGATTGGTGGTATAGAAAACACAACAATCTGCAAAATTTGGAATGAGAAGTTTTCCCAGTTTATTAGTGTCGAGCTCTAGTGACTCTGCCAGGATTCGGCTGACGTTGAGCTGAAACTTTTGCTCTGATTCATATTTCTTTTGTTCAGCAATGTCCTGATTTTGAACAAGAGCTCCTATTATCTGCCCATGCTCATCTTTTATAGGTGCAGCTGAATTCAAAATGACTCCATAGGTGCCATCAAATTTTTTAATTCTTAAAACTTCGTTAAGACAAATCTCTCCTTTCTCCAGAGCACGAACAGAGGCCCACTCATGGGATTCAATTTTTTTCCCCGTTTCATAAACCCAGCCCTGCAGTTCATTATAATTTTGAATTGGTATCTGCTTATCGCCACCCCAAATTTTAATCGCTGCCGGATTTTCAGAAAAGATATGCCCTTGCTTATCAATTAGCCAAACACCTATTGGTAAATTTTCTACCAGCAATTTAAAAAGTTTCTCGCTTTCTTTAAGGGCGATTTCAGCGCCTTGTTTTTCTACGACAAGATTGGTTACATCTTCCACCTGATTGATAATGTAAAGAACTTTACCTTCCATATCTAAAACAGGTGAATTCATCACCAGCCAGAAATGTGTTTCAAATTTATCAGTGTCATTCTTTATATCGTAGCGAAGAATATCCATTTTATCCGGTTTATTGATCTTCATGACTTTTTCAAAAGACTCTACTAATAATTTTCTCCCATGGGCTTCCATTTCATTGGGGTTTTCTGGGAATACATCAAAAACTCCTTTTCCGATAATCTCTTCTCTTTTAACTTTGCTTTGTTTCATGTAGGCATCGCTGGCAGCAACAATCGTGTAGCGAGGAGCATCGGGAAGAAAAACAAGAAACAATCCCGGACTCGATTCAAACAGTAAACGAAAGTCAGGTGTGCTTTGCGTATTCATCTGAGAATCCTTAAGAAAAAGTTAACAACATTCTTTGTCTCCCAAACTGAAAGGACATTTCGTCTTCCTTTTTGTCTTTTAACTGCATTTTGATGAGACATTTTTCCCTCTCAGTGATGAATTGAATACCTGTGTGAAAAATTGCAAAGCTCATACCAGCAATTTAATTTGAGAACGCAATCTCTTTTAACAAATGTCATTCTGAAAGAAATATGAAGGAAGAATTAAACTCGTGCAGTCATTTCGCAAAATATTTAAATAATAATCCCTGAGTTTAAATAAATTCCCCTGAGAATAGCGCTGTTTCATTCACAATCAATCAGTGTTATAATGAGTCCATTCTTTAAACTCACAAGCGATCTTTTAATATGAAAAATAATCAAGAAGAAACTCTCTCTCCCCTGGTCTTATGGCTGATGACCATTGCAACTGGTGTATGCGTGGCCAATCTCTATTACTGCCAGCCTCTTCTGCATCAAATGCAGGAAACATTTAATGTCACTCCAGGACAAATGGGGGCCATCCCCACTCTTACTCAACTTGGATATGCAGTTGGAATGCTCTTTCTTATTCCTCTTGGAGATCAGATTGAAAAAAGAAAACTTATTTTTGTTTCAACACTCATTTCTGCGCTGACATTAGTTGGTATGACTCTTTCACCAAATCTTTTAACGGCAACCATCATGAGTTTTCTCATCGGCGTAACGACAATGACTCCGCAGTTTATTATTCCTTTTGCTGTTCATCTCGCTCCTGCTGAAAAGCGTGGTCGGGTTTTAGGAATGGTTATGAGTGGTCTACTTCTGGGAATCCTTCTAGCCAGAACAGTTGCTGGTTTTGTTGGTGCTGAATACGGATGGAGATTTATGTTCGGCCTGGCCGCTGGTGTGCTCGTAGTTCTTGCTGTTATTTTAAGACTTGTTCTTCCTGCCAGTCAGCCGAGTTACCAGGGAAGCTACGTTAAACTTATTCATTCCGTTTGGACATTGGTTAAAGAACAACCAGTTCTTCGTGAGTCTATGCTTTTTGGTTCAATGCTCTTTGGTGCCTTCTCTGCTTTCTGGGCAACACTTATCTACTTAATGGAGTCACCTGCTTTTCATCTTGGTGCAAGGGCCGTTGGACTCTTTGGCCTCTTGGGAGCTGCTGGTGCATTAACAGCACCTATCATCGGGAGACTTTCAGATAAAAAGAGCCCACGCTCTGCGATTATGATTGGTTTTATTTTGATGGCCCTCTCTTTTATCCTTTATATGACTCTGGGACAAAACTCACTGATTGCTTTGGCCATTGGAGTACTTCTAATGGATATTGGACTTCAAGGGAGCCACGTCTCTAACCAAAGCCGTGTCTTCTCTTTAATCCCTGAAGCGCGCAGCAGATTAAACACTGCTTATATGTTCTCATACTTTCTAGGTGGAGCTCTCGGCTCATGGCTTGGTTCAATTTCCTGGGGACTCTACGGATGGACTGGAGTGTGTGCAAGTGCACTTCTCATGATCGCGATTGGTGCTCTTCCCTTTGCTTTAGAAAGAGCACGCAAAGCTTAAAAAATAACTAAATCAATTAAAATCTGAACGATGGTTAGGACGACGGACGCAATAATAGCCGTTGCCCAGCCATCAATTTTAAAGCTCGACATCAATCCTGCGGCCATTCGAAGAACAATAGCAATAATCACAAAAGTGAATAGCCCTAGAGTTAGAATATTGATTGGCAAAGTAAGGATAAAAAGAATTGGTTTTAGTATGGCATTTAATAAGCCAATAACCACACTGGCCACCATCGCTGATTTAAAATCCTTGATATCAAAGCCTTTAACTAATTTTGATGTAACTAAAAGGCCAACGGCTGAGAAAACCCAAACAAGCAAAACATGTAACATAGAACCTCTTTAAATTTTTTCCGCAAACCACTCTGCAGACTTTTCCAGAATTTTTTCATCGACACTGATTTGAATCTCTTTTGCCAGTTCTGAGAGTTTCTTTTTTCTTAAAACATCTCGCCAAGCATTGTCTGCTTCATACATGGCCCCGGCAATAGAACATACCGGAAGTTTCATTTTCTTTAATTTTGGCTCGCACGGATTATTGCGCCTGATTTCCTGACAATTGAAAGTATTTTGTCTTCCTTCAACGGCCTCTACGACCTCAAGCATATTGATTTTATCGGCAGCTCTCGCCAGTGAATAACCGCCCTTAGGCCCAAGCGATGTGTGAACCAGCCCTGCAGCCGCAAGCGATTGCAGAGCTTTTGATAAATACTCTTTCGGCACCCCGTGAAATTCAGCGAGGTATTTAGCAGGCACCTGCACGCCTTCTGGCATTCCCGCCAGGATCATCATGCAATGAAGTGCCCATTCTACTTGGTTTCCTAAAATCATAGTCCTGCTTTGTCGAGACCGTAAATTTTATCTAACGATCCAGGTGTTGACCTGAATGTGGCCCCAAATCTGTTCCATAAGTTAATCATGGCGACAGCAAGTGTTAAATCAACAATTTCTTTTTCTGAGAAAAATTCTCTCGTCTTTTGATAAAGATCATCACTTACATGCGCCTGGTTTAATTTTGTCACAGCTTCTGTCCAAGCGAAAGCTGCTTTTTCTTTATCATCAAAAAGAGGTGACTCTTCCCAAGCTGCCAGGTGATGAAGGCGCAGTTCCCTCTCTCCGTCAATTTTTGCTTCTTTCACATGCATATCAACACAGAAAGTACAGTTGTTAATTTGTGAAGCTCTTAATTTCACCAGGTGAATAAGCTTTTTATCAAGGCTTGAATTCTTAATCATGGCCTCTACTTCACCAAATTTGTTAAAGGCATCCGGGTTATGTTGGAAATAGTTAAGACGAGCTTTCATGGGTCCTCCTTTTTAATTATGGATATATTTTATCCGTAATCAGAACTATTGTCAAAGGTGGGACAAGTTGCCGCTTTTTTTAGCTTTAATGTTGGAGCTGTTCTAAAAAAATCTCACACTCATAGTACTTTCGTGCAAAATCATTATATAGTTAAGCCTACAAATTTCCGTGAGGTTTCTATGTCTAATCAAGTTAATCCCCTATCCCAAGCGGAGTCCTGGAGCAGAGTTGCTGAAGGTTATGCTGAGATGGCCGATTGGGTTATGTCGCCTTTTGCAAAAAAAGCGATTGAAATATCTAACATTACACCTGCCTCAAGAGTTCTGGATGTTGCTTGTGGAAGTGGTATTTTAACTTGCATGCTCTCTAATCAGGTTAAAGAAATTCACGCACTAGATTTCTCTCATGACATGCTTAATGAACTAAAAAAACGTTTGTTAAAAAGAGAGCTCTTTAATGTTGAGACACTCAAGGCCGATGGACAAAACCTGCCTTTTGATGACAACCAATTTGATCATGCTTTCTCTCTTTTTGGACTTATGTTCTTCCCCGATCGCATTAAGGGCTTTAAAGAACTTCACCGCGTACTAAGGCCTGGAAGTGCCGCCATAGTTTCAAGCTGGGCACCTCTTGAAAAATCAACGTTAATGCAAACAACTGGGGCCGCAATTAATTCTGCACTTCCCGATGCTCCTTCACCAAGAGCAAACTCTCGCTCATTAGAAAACCCGGAAATCTTTAAAGCAGAAATGGAAGAGGCCGGTTTTGAAAATGTTCTGATTCAAGAATGTGCAATGAATTTACCAGCGATCTCGCCTAAAATGTTTTGGAAACTAATGTCTGAAGGTGGTGCTCCGATTGCTTTACTGCAAAGTAAATACAGTGCTGACGAGTGGCATATGATCTCGACTAAAATCATGAACTATCTTCATGAGACGTACAAAGAATCTCCAATACAGCTGATGACCACTGCTTACTTTGGTATCGGTATCAAGAAATCCTAAAGTGGTTCTTCTTTTGCAGAATGAATTTTGTTTTCAACATAAGTTGAAAGATTTCATTTTAAAAAAGAGGATAATATGCAAAAAACTTTTCGAAGCTTTTTACTCTGCTTCTCACTTCTCTTTTTTACCCATAATCTGCTGGCCTCTGATCTTTGGGTAAAAACCTCAGGAGATATAAGGCACTTTGTGAGTTTAGACACTGACGAAGGAATCATTGTTAAACACTATGTCCAAGAAAAAGGAGACTACCAGGATTTAATCTCCAGTAATGAATTTAGTACAATGTTGGATGCTAAAAATTTTATCAAACAGACTTATCCACAATACCACCCTATTAAAAAACTTTCTGACTGGAGCATTGACACAACTGCTTCAGACAAAAAGAACAGCAACCTGTGGGTAGCGACTAATCAATGGAGCGATTACTGGGAAGAAAGATACGCTCAATGGCTACAGTCTGAAATAACCTCCGACTTCTATATGAAATACAATATCCCCACAGATTGTGCAGATGCACTCATTGGTTACCGCTGGATTTTTGCCCGCATCAACTCTCTTCCTGTGGCAAATACGGTTTCTGATACCGGTTCTTTGTTTGGACATTTTTCGATGAGAAAGCAGTGGGAAAATCTTCCAACTTCTGCCAACTGGTATGATGATCAATTATTTCTTGCAGCATTAAATTATGTCATGGACATGACCAGCACCAGAACAGTGATGGCCACTGATGGTTTTCCCGTTGCAGTCACGAGAAAAGGTTTGCAAGCGGGAACATTTATTGTCAGCCAAACTAATGGTTCAGGTCACATGAGAACAATTACAGAAAATTACTTTGATGACCCTTCACAACTTCCTCTCTTCACACATTCATCAACAGCGCCAAGAGAAGTCAGACCTCTTTATAGAGAAGCATTTGTGGATCAAGCCTGGCCGATAAGAGGGACGCGAGAAATACTCGCCTTTCGCTGGCCAGTTGTCTCACGAAACTCATGGACACTTACACCTAAACAAAATGATCCTCGCTACTCTACAGAGCAGTTTGATCAAGGCCTTCAGGGAAAATATTATTCTTTCATCCAGTTTGTTATCAGCCGAGTAAAACCCAACTACGACCCATTTAGTTTAATTGATACAGGAATTATCGATCTGGTGAATTACACTAATATGAGAGTCAAAATCGTCCGCGATGGATATGAATTTTGCCGCTCTCACAATTGCAATCCAGGAACACAAGGTTACGAAGACTGGAGCACACCTAACCGCGATTCAAAATACGTTATTAAGTTTGCCGAAATTGAAGACCTGGTTAAGGCCTTTGATCCCATGTACCCAGGTCTTATGCAGCACTGGCAAGATGCACTGGATGGCACCGTGCTCGATATTGAGGGGTACTCATTATCTCTGGCAAGATTGAGAAATATTTTTGAGAAAAAGCTCGCCAGCTACAATCCCAAAGATTCCATTTTAAGGCGCTGGGGTTTACAATAGCATTTCAATCGGAGCAGTCCTCGTGACTGCTCTTTTTTTTTACAGGCCAGCTATGAAGAAATTAATCGCCCTTTGTTTTTTATTGTCGACTCAAGTTTTTGCTGGAGACTACATTGATCTTCCTGTTTCAACATTTGAATCAAAGGCCGAAGGCATCTATGATCGTATCAATGATATTATCAATAATCCTGAGCCTGTTTTAGTTCGCTACAAACCAGTGGGAATGAAAATTAAGGATAAGGTCATCAATAAAAACCAAATTCAATTTTGGGCGACAAAAGAAGTCCTAGGTATCTCAAAAACTGTTTTATACAAGGGCACGCTGGATATTTCATATGTCGATTCTCAGCCTGCTCAAAAATGTTTTAAGGCCTTTTTGGATTTCAACGGTTCGGGGGATTTGATTATTGAAAATATCGAAAACCTGGAGATGATTTTTTGCACGAAAGAAAAAGGACCTGATCATTTAATTGCTACTGTAAAATCTAAAATGAAAAAAGGACAAGGTTATGGCGGGGTGATTGGTCCAATCGCTAAAAATTTAATCGCTGATCAAGTCGCTCCTATTATCACTTCTATTAAAGAAGAAATCGAAAAGGATAACTAATGTCTCAGCCGTGGTTGATTTTCGCTCTTGGTTCAGCTTTTTTTGCTGGCTTAACCGCCCTCTTTGGAAAGATGGGAGTGGAAAACGTCAATTCCAACATGGCCACTTTTGTTCGTACAATCGTCATTCTTTTTGTTTCTGCTTCTATCATCACGATGAATTCAGAGTGGCAGCGAGTTGATAAATTTTCTTCACGCACTATTATCTTTTTAGTTCTCTCTGGTATCGCAACAGGATTGTCCTGGTTATGCTACTACCGCGCTCTTCAACTCGGGCACGTGGCGCAGGTCGCTTCAGTTGACAAGCTTAGTGTTGCATTTGCCATTGTTCTCTCTTCTCTCATTTTAGGAGAAAATCTAACATGGCAAACTGCACTTGGATGTCTCTTGATCATTAGTGGATCAATCGTTATCGCTCTTCCAAAATTCTAAACTTTAACTTTTCTTATGGAGGCTTCTTTGCAGTACAGATAGCAAAAGGAGTCTACCATGATAAAATTTTATCACTCACCTCACTCGCGTTCGACCGGCACTTTATGGCTTTTAGAAGAGTTAGAAATTCCTTATGAACTAGAGCTGATAAATATCAATGCCCCGGGTGGTGCACCTGAGGCTTACCGAACTATTCAGCCGAACAAAAAAGTCCCGGCCATTATCCACGATGGGATTATTATCACCGAGCGAGCGGCCATCACCACTTACTTATGCGATGCTTTTCCCGATAACGATATTGCTCCTCAAGTGGGAGATTTAAGACGTGGACCTTATCTTTCAATGTTAGTTTATTGTGATGCAGTCCTCGATCCTGTCATCGCAGCTCAAGCGCATCAATGGGAATACAAATCAAATGAATTTTCGTTCGGTCTCTTTGATGACATGATTGAGTATTTAGACCAAAAACTCATTCATCATCCCTACGCAACAGGAAGCGATTTTACAGCGGCCGATGTGCAACTAGGAATAATGCTTTATTGGGCGATTAAAATTTTTCCAGTAATGCCAGAGAAAGAATCTTTTATGCGCTATCTTGATCGCCTAAGTGAAAGACCTGCTTTTATTCGCGCTTTGAAAAAAGATCAGGAGCTGGCAAAAAATCCACGCTCAACGACTGCTCACTTTCCTTATAACAAACCAGGTCCCCGCCAGAATCAAGACAGTCCCCATGATCATATGTACGGTGATGGATTCTCTTAGGAAAAGTGCTCCCCAGATCATTCCAAAGACCGGCATAAGAAAAGTCACAGTTAAGGCCTTTGCCGGTCCGACATCAGCGATCAATTGATAATAAAGCAAATAGGCCACAGCACTACAAAGAAGAGCAATGCCTAAAACATTAAGAACAATACTTAAACTCACGCTCTCCGGAAGTGGCTGACTTAGCGAAAGCGGAATAAGAATAAGTCCGGCAAACAGCTGACATCCACCAGCAAAAGAAAGTGGCTTAATATGGGAAGCACATTTTTTTATATAAATGCCAGCAATAGCATAACAACTGGCCGCAACTAAGCATGCAACAATAGCAGGAAATGCATTGTTACTAATTTGATTTGTTCCTAAGTCAACAACCAGAGCGACTCCCGCACTCGCCAAAATAAGACCAATTATTTTTGACCAGGTCATTTCGTCTTTTAACCAAAGCCACGAAAAGATCACGCCAAACATGGGCGAAGTAGAATTGAGAATCACTTCATAAGAAGCAGGAAGATAAAGTGCACCATAAGCAAACAAAGTAAAAGGGATGGCCGAGTTGATGACCCCAATTATTAAATAATGCTTCCAATTTTTTTTCCATTCCAGGTCAAAGCCTTTTGCTGCAAAATAAAGACACAGCACTAATCCACCAATAAAAAGTCTTAAGTTAGTCGTAAGAAAAGGGCCTAAGACTGGTGCAAGAATTCTCAAAAAAATAAATGAGCCTCCCCAAATGGCGGCGAGGGTAAAAAGGCGAATCAGATCAATTGTTTTCATAACTAGAGATGTTAATAGATTTTCTCCAGTTCCACAGCAGAATATTCCTAAGCATTCAACTTTTTCCCCATTCGAGTTCACTATTGAGTCCATTTTTTCCCCGAAACAAAACGTGGAGTCATGAAAAATTCGTCACCCTTCATTGGTTTTAAATTTGCAACATTCGATTGTGAATAGAACTTTAGGACAGGGTTCAGCTAAAACAAAGGATTTTTCATGGTCAATGCATTAGAGACTCTTAAGCATCTAAGACAATCTCTGAACGATGAAGATGACGACACAAACGTTATTCATATTATGGAAAATCATCACAAGTACCTTAAAGAGTATATTAATATGCTCAATGACAACGATACCGCTCTTGAAGATAGGCAAGCTTTAACATCGCTTTTTCTTTGCATTTTTCAAATGCACGCACACGCGGAAGGAGATTCTTTCTATCCGGCCCTCAGAGAGGCTTCAAGTCATGAAGTGAGACTTTTGGGGATAAAGGGACAGGATGAACATGAGATTGCGTTTGAAATAGTCGATGAAATTAAAAGTATGGATTACAAACGTTATTGGTCAGATGACATTGATGCAAAAATTAGAGTGTTAACGGGGTTAATTAAATCCCATATTAAAGAAGAAGAAAGTATGGTTTACCCAATCGCTAAACGCTCCCTAAGTGAGAAACGATTGGTGAATTTAACTAATGAATATCTTGAGAAATGTTTAATGTACCTGGATATGGAGATGGAAAACGGTCCGTCGGACGTATCAAGAAGTGATGTGATAACGTTCTTTTATTGAGCGTAAATTATCAATAGAACATTGACCCGCAGAGACCCGGTGGCCGCCCCACCGGGTTTTTGTGATTTAGGGGTCATAAAAATATTACCTGCCCTAAGAAACTAACTGGATTCTGTTGTATAAAGACGAGGATGACGAATATGATTAACGACCTACAATTTGCTTATCTAAAGAAAAAATATCACATTGATACAAGCGCACCGGCATCTGAAAACCGTCTGACTTTAGATAAGATTTTCGTCGATGATTTCCCTTCAAAAATCAAAGATAAATTCGTCGTTGATTTTGGCTGTGGCCTAGGTGGAGACACCGAAGCGATGGCCCAATGGGGTGCTAAACTTTCTCTAGGTCTTGAAATCAGACCAGAGCTAGTGGCAGACAACTTAGAACGTATTCAACTTCCAAACTGCACTTTTGCGACGACTCTCCCTGAAAATCTTCAATCGCAGGCAGACTTAATTATTTCTATTGATGCTTTCGAACACTTCGATCGGCCAGCAGAAATGTTAAAAATCATGTACAGCTGTCTTCGCCCTGGTGGTGAAGCTTATATTAGCTTTGGTCCAACTTGGTATCACCCGCACGGAGGACACGCCTTCTCTGTCTTCCCATGGGCGCATTTGCTTTTCACTGAAAAGGCCCTGATTCGCTGGAGAAACCAGTTCTATCATGACGGTGCGACGAAGTTTAATGAAGTGGCCGGTGGACTTAACCAGCTTTCAATTGCTGATTTTGAAAAGATCTTTAATGAAAGTCCATTTGAAATCGTCGAGCTTAACTGCAAACCAATCAAAGGGAAAAAGTGGCTACAAAAACTCCTGGGTAGAGAATTTACTACCAGTATGGTGCTTGTACGCTTAAGAAAGCCACTGGCAATCCACTAAAAATTTATTCTTTTTTACCTTGAGAATTGATGTAGTCTTTCCACTCTTGTTGGATTTTTGCATCACTTTTTTGCAGCTCTGTTTGAAGCTTTGCCTGAAGGTCTACTAATTCCTTTCTGTCTGCATCGCTAAGCTCATTATCTTTTGTCAGGTCGACAACTTTATTAAGAAATTCGTAATAGGCATTGCATTCTTCACCGACAGCATCGCACGGGATGGCCCTGGTCGCCTCTACTCCATCGGCCATATAGTTCATGACTTTCACATCTGGTTCATTCATCAGTTTATTGACGACTTCATTAATCTGCACGACTTGCTTAGAGTACTGGCCAATAGTGACAGCTGGTTTCTCTGGTGTCTTAGAACATGAATACAACGAAAGAGTCACAAGTGATAAAAGTAGAACGCTTTTCATACTATCTCCAAATGGCAAGGATCACGCCCATCATTGACACTCCCACAAGTGGATAAGAGATATTAATGAAAGCAAGCTTAATAGGTTTCATAAAAAAATAATGGTTCGGGAGCATTGTCGTCAAAGAAAATCCCAGCCAACATAAAAAGCCGAGTTTTAAACCCTCTAATGCCGTCGTAGCCCCTGTTGTAATAATAAAATAGCTCAATACCAATGCCATGATGATGTAAGAGATAAACGAGGCAAAATAACCGTGAGTCACAGCATTTTGAGATTCGTGTTCACTCATTTTGTCAGGATTTAATCCCATCAGCTTCATCCATGGCCTGCTAAAAAGAAAAGCATACCACAAAAAGCCCAGCACCATATTGAGCACGGCACAAACAAGGATAGCGGAAAAATTGAATTGTAAAAACATAAAATCTCCCGTGAGGGCATAACCCTCAGGGAGATTCTAAATCAGATATGATTAGTTAGAAAGTCTTAAATACTAACTGCGCCTTCGAATGTACAAGCTGGTTTATTGCTTACACCTGCGTTGCCACAAGCCAGGTAGTCAACGATATCAGGGTTCGTTCTTAGCGATGTTCCAATGCGGAAGTCACCAGACGGGTGGATACCTTCATCACCAGTTCCACATAGATTTGCCCAGCTGCTTACTAGAAGTGCATCTGTTTCAGCAAAAGAGTAGTTTTGTGATCTCGCGTGAATGTTTAGAGCTTTCATACCCCAAGCATCAGCAATCAACTCACCAGCGTGGCTTGTTACAACTTTCATGTTACACGCAGCTGGGTCTTTTTCATTCTTCTTACAGAATTTTTTATCGTCGTCTGTCTTGTTGAATTTATCAACATAGTTATCCGCTAAACATCCCATGAATGGTTTGTATAGTTCGTTACCAAGCTTGCTGTTATCTAAGTGGTGACCCATTTCGTGAGAGATAGCAAGAAGGATGCTGTTAAATCTCTCTCTCATATCCGGCTCCTGGCTCATCGTGATCAGGAATCCTGGACAGATTAAAACGTATTTGTCGTTTCCTAATGTTGTAGCAAAAGCATTTGCCACCATACCATCAGATCCACATGCATTGTTTAGAAGTTGCGCTAGAATGTTATCTTCCATTCCTGTTCTCTCAAGGAAGTCACCAAAGTTACCAACGATAATTTGGTCGATAATTCCTGACATAACAATCTTCGTTGTATTGTCAAAGCGGCTTTCTGAAATTCCACGCTTCATGTATGACTTAAGAAGATTTACGTTAGCTGGATCTGTAACAACTGTTTCGATACCAACTACACGTTTCTTCGCTGCACGCATAATTTCCTGGTTTCTAATCTTGTATGACTGGATAGCACGTTTAATGAAGTGAAATTTAGAAATCTTTTTCTTCATTTCTTCAATTCTTGGCTCAGAAGCTTTTGAAGCTTCTGCTGCAATTTCGCCTTTTAGTTTATTGATATAAATGTCTCTCTGAGCTCTTTGAGCTTGAGTTTCAGTACAGATCTTTTTTAGAGGATCAGCACAGACTGTTGATTCTTGAGAAAAGGCAGAAAAGCTAAAAGCAGCTGCCGAAAGCGCGCAAGCGAGAACTAAAGATTTAGACTTCATAACGACTCCGTTTGGGGGTGAAGGGTTCGCGTACAATTTTAGGTATTCTGTCACTTCCAGAAATTTCCTCAAGTTACGCTGTAAAAAGGTAATGACTTGTCTAAAAAGTAGTCACTTTTTGGAGTAAAACCCATTATAATCACGAAAAAAGGAAGACCATACTATGACCCCAAACGATTACCTAAGAAGCCTGCGCTACCTACTCGATATCAGCGACTATAAAGTCGTGGAGATCATCAAACTCTCTGGCCCAACGGTGCCATTAGAAGAAGTGCGCGCTTATTTTAAAGACGAAGAAGACCCGGGCTACATCAAATGTAGCGATGAAGTGATTGCTCACTTTTTAGATGGCATGGTTTATTACAAGCGTGGAAAAGACGAGAGCAAAACTCCTCCACCTTTTGAACTGCCCGTTACTAACAATGTCGTTTTAAAGAAAGTTAAGGTGGCCTTTGCCCTAAAAGAAGAAGATATGCACGATGCTATGTCCCGAGCTGGCTTTAAAGTTGGCCGCTCTGAATTCAGTGCTCTTCTTCGCAAGAAAGGTCATGAAAACTACCGCGAATGCGGTGACCAATTCCTCAGAAACTTCTTAAAAGGTTTGACACTAAAAGAGCGCGGATAGAAAATTTTTCTATGAAAAAGTTAATTCTATCCGTTTTTCTTCTATCTCTTATTACCTCTTGCTCAAATAGCTCCGGTAGCGGAAGCAGTAAATCTCTTCCCGGTGGAGCAAGCGCAACTTTTGATGCTGAAAATGCCAACGGTGACCGCTCGATTCCAAGTACAGGCTGTTCAATTTCGACATGGGTAAATACATCTAATAGCGCTTTAAATGGAAGTTTAGACTGTTCTATGGGTGGCGGTTTTGCCGGCAATGGAATCTTCACGAGTCCCTACCGTTTTGAATTTAACGGAACTAGCACAGTCGTTACAACAAGTATCAATGCCCGTCCAAGCGCTTTAAGCAGCACCACATGGATGGCCTGGGTTTATCCGACAAGTACTACTTTTCAGCACGTACTTTCTATCGACAATCACTCGGGAAGTTATAATCGCGCACTGGTTATTCAAAATAGTAACTGGTCTGCCTTCACCGGAACATCGACAACTTTTGAATCTCACTCAATCGACGTTAATCAATGGCAACACATCGCTGTTGTTTACACTCCCTCAGGCATTACTGTTTATAAAAACGGCACGGCCTCTAGTTATGGTTCCGCTCCAACAATCAACAACGTCGCCAATACATTTACCATTGGCCGCTCAGCAGGTGGCGCATGGGACTACTTCCAGGGCTCTATTGCCTGGGTTGCTGTCTACCCGAGAGAGCTTGGAAAAAGTGAAATTCAAAGTGCGTGTCGCGCTCTGGCCAACCGCTTTGATGCCATCGTTTGTGACAGCAATTAATGATCGAAATTTTTACTAAAGATTCATTTAAAGAAATGCCGTGGAAAAATGGCGGAGGCTCTACTTTAGAGCTTTATAGAATGCCAAGTGAAGGCGACTTCAATTTTCGTCTTTCCATGGCCACAGTCAGTTCAGATGGGCCCTTCTCTCATTTTCCGGGGATTGATCGCATTCTTCTTTTAATGGAAGGCGCGGGCTTTCGATTAAATAAAAAACCTCAGTCTCTAACAATGGACACCCCTTTTTCTCCTCTTACTTTCTCCGGAGAAGAAGACATTCACTGCCAACTGATTCAAGGCACTTGCCGCGACTTTAACATCATGACCAGAAGAGATTTTGCCAAAAGCTCTCTCAGCATCGTGGATAGAGATGGAAAAAATCCACTAAAGATCAAAGCACTCTGCCCTTTAAAGTTTATTTATGATACTCATGCTCAAACTTTAACAAAAATGAATCAGGGTGATGAAAGTGAGTTTAAAGGATCAATTCCTACTCGCCTTTTAATCATCGACGTTAATCTTGTATGAGCGCAAGCAGAACATCTTTTTACGAGCATAATTATCAGGAGCTGGAAACTCTTCTGGAAACTCATGCCATCAATCCCAAAAGTGCCTCGCTGCTTTTTCGCCATCATTACAAAGAAAAAAAACTCTCGCCTTGCGAGCACCACAATCTTTCAAAAGCGGCCCGTTCATTTGTGGCCGAAAATTTTGATTTCGCTCTTCCAGAGATCGACTACGTTCATGAATCAACAGATCAGACAGTCAAACTTTTAGTAAAATTAAAAGACGATCAAAAAGTTGAATGCGTGCTTATTCCTTTTCAAAACAAGTACACCATCTGCCTTTCAACCCAGGTTGGATGTGCGATGAAGTGCTCTTTTTGTTTTACCGGAACTCAGGGCCTAAAAAGAAACCTAGAAACTTCTGAAATCATCGGTCAGTTTATTCTTGCCTGGAACTGGCTAAAGGAAAACCGCCCGGACGATCACCAGTTAAAAAATATCGTTTATATGGGACAAGGCGAACCTCTTCACAATTTCTCAGCGGTTAAAAAAGCATCTGAAATTTTCCTCGACCAGCATGGCATGAGTTTGGGAATTCAAAAAATCACTGTCTCAACAGCGGGGTATCTGCCGGGGCTAAAGCGCTGGAACGAAGAAATGCCGGGAGTAAATCTCGCTCTTTCTCTGCATTCAGTAATTGAAGAAAAAAGAAATAAACTTATCCCAATCAATCAGCGCTACTCACTTCAGGAAGTCATGGATTACATCGACACAATTCCTCTAGCGAGAAAGCAGTATGTGATTTACGAATACCTTTTGATTAAAGATTTTAACGACACAGAAGAAGATGCTCATGCAACAGGAGCTTTCTTAAAAGGCAGACAGGCCATCATCAACCTGATCCCTTTTAACCCCTTCCCTGGTTCTGATTTCGAGCGCTCTACAGATGAGAGCATTCTACGCTTTCAAAAAATTATTGAGAGTTACAACCTGCCGGCACTTATTCGCACGACAAAAGGCGATGATATCCTGGCCGCTTGTGGGCAACTCAATACTAAAGTCCCAGGAAATACTTCCAAAGCGGCACAGTAATAAGAGAAATAGGAATTCCTACTCCCACCATCAGGTTGGTGAGTTCATTGTCTAAGTTAAATTCATTGGCCACAACGGCAGCAGTAATCATAGTCGCCATTGCTGATTCAAGCACTGTGACCTGTGTGATTAAATCACTTCCACCTAAAAGCTTAATGTAGAAAAAAGCAAAAAAAGCAGGAAGGACTAAAAGCCTGAAGCCCAAACCGATCATTAATGGAAACCAACGTCTTTTAAAAACGGCAAGGTCAACATGCAGCTGATAACCAACGGAAAAAACCGCTAGTGGAACAAGAGTTGCTGCCACCTTTTCAAATGCCGGTATAATAGGATCAAGACTGTTAGGATAGTTAATTCCAAACAGCAGATACCAAAAAACAGAAAGTAAAAGAGCGATAAAAGGCGGGAAGAATAAAATCCTGCGCGCAATAAATTGTGGTGTGATTTTAGCTCCCGAATAAAGAGCGGCTACAAAAATACCAATTGTCGCCAATGCAAGAAAACTTCCTGGCTGATCTGCCAAAATCCCGATAGGAAGAGCATGCGGGCCGATTAAGGCCTCTAATAAAGGAAATCCAACAAAGGATGTGTTTCCCAATCCAGCTGTGAGAATCAGGGCACCGGTGGTCGAGTCTTTCCATCCAAACTGTTTTCCGGCAAAACCAAAAACTAAATAAGATAAAGCAAAGGCCATCCATGCCATCGATACTGGCATCCACCAGTTCCCGCTAAAATCCATGGTCACCAAAAGTTTCGGAAGCTGGGCAAAAACCAGAGCTGGCAGTGATAAATAAACTACAAAGGAATTTAAAACCTGTGGCGTGGCACTTGGAAAGTGGCGTACCTTTTTGCAAAGGTTTCCAGCGATAAGACAGGTAAAAATAACAATAAAATTTGTCATAGAGGCATTTTACCAGAGTGTCTAAAGAATGGACAGCTCTACCCTTTTTACATCCACCTCTCCCAAAAAGTTAGGTCAGAGGTTAAGCTTGGTCCATAAACTTGTGGAGCCGTTATGCTAACGAAAATGTTTACTATGACATTCTTCCTCTTCGCCCTAACGATTGCAGGAAACGCGCAAGCGGCCCATGATGTTTTTGTTTGTAAATGTGTCGCTAAAGGTCCCGGAATCGACAATAAGGCCGGAGAAAAGATCTGTTCATACAGCTGTAATTGCAACGGCTACAATAAGAATGAAGCTCCTAAAACAAATATTCTTGTAAGCGCTGACCAACTGGCCACATCAGCAAGATCGCGCGATACGTGGGATATGGGAAGCTCAATTTGTCACGGCCAATACGCTTATAAAGCAAATCTAGATGATCCGAACTGGAAAATTAAAGTTAAATTCTCGCCATTCACAGTCAATTCATACAGTGACGACGTTGTGTACGATGAAGCTGATCAATCAGTTGAAGTCGCTATCGGTGTCCGTTACTTTTTAAAGCGCACTCCCAAGGCCCCTGAAATTCGCGAAGCCTTGAGATCACAACTTTAAAATAAACTTTTACTCTTCACGAGTTTATTGACTCGCAAACTCACAATAACCAGTAGAAGAATTGAAAGTGCTGCCATAACCGGCACAACAAATCCAAGTCTCAGGATCACTTCTGAATTAAAGACATTCTTCATAATCACAAACGTCAACCCTGAACCAAAAAGCACAGAGAGAATAAAGCAGAAGCCCGTTAAAAACGAAAATTCTCTTGAATAAATTTGCTTAATCGTATCTGTCTTAAGCCCTAGCATATAAAAGAGACTCATTTCACGCTTTCTTAGCTCCAGGTGATTAAAACTCACCGCCACCAGGACAACGAAGGCCACAAACAGAGATAAGAAAGAAATAAATTTAATGGCAATTGCCATTAAATCAAAGATGGTCGTAATTTTTCTCACTAACTCTGAAACTTCCAACATCGACACACTTGGAAAAGTCTCTGCCATTTTTGAGAAGACTTTTCTTTTTTCTTCAAATGACTTCACTTTAATCGAGGCGAGGTACGTCTTTGGGGCTTCTTCCAATACTCCAGGTTGAAACAAGATAAAAAAGTTTGGCTCAAAACTCGTCCACTTTACGGTACGGAAACTTGTCACCACTCCTTCAACTTCGATCCCGCTGATATCAAAAACCAACTTATCTCCGATTTCAGCTCCTAGTCTTCTGGCATAAGAGCGCTCAAGAGAAATCTCACATGGACCTTTCTCTACATCGCATTTCTCACCGTTAAATTTTCCTTCAACCAGTGTTTCCGACCACGACAAGTGAGAGCGATAACTTAAGTTCACGCCACGGTTTCTCACACGCTCTGAGTTTTCTTCCTCTCTCGTCTGGAAACTTGGGTCATTTGTACCAGGCTCTTCTCTTTTTTGTGTGGCCACATCATTAATTTTTAGTAAGCGCCCTCTAATCATTGGGGCAAACATAGTGCGGTTCCAGCCTTCTGATTTTGTCAGCTGGTCAAACTCTTCGGCCTGAGTGTCTTGAAGATCAAACATAAAAAGATCTGGTCTTCTATCTCCATAAGTTTGAGTAAATTCTTCCCTTAAAGAACTCTCTAATTGAAAAATGAAAGTCGTTAACGTCATCCCTACAAGCAAGCAAATAAAAATGGTGAATGACGAAGTAAAATAGCGACTTACTGTTCTCGAAGCATGACGGTTAACAAACGCCATCTTTCCAGAGGACCTGTCTAAAAGAGTTGTGACCCCTTTAAAGCAAACCCCGGCCAAAAAGATAATCAGAAGTAACCCACCAAGGAAAAGTGAACCCACTTTAATTGAGTTAGCTAAAACAATCGCCAGGATAATCACGTACACTAAAAGTGGAAGAAAGTAATAAAACTTAATGCGCTTAAGTTCTGCCGGTAAATCCTGAAAGATCGTTGCGACCGGAGTCTGTAGAGCGCCCCAGAAAAGAGGCCCCAGCGCCAGCATGCTTCCCCCTAAAGAAAGAGAAAGAATACGCAACAGAGCAAGACCATTGAGTCTAAAAATGAGCTCCTCTCCAACAAGTTTACTAAAATACCCTTCAGTAAATGGGAGTGCAGAGACTACAATTGTCGTAGAAATGAGAACTGCAATCGATGTAAGTAAGACCAGGTGAACAAAGTTTACCTTAAAGAGAAACGTCGTTCTAATTCCCATCGCTTTATAAATCGAAAACGTTTTAAGTTTCTTTGAAAGAAAATGCTGGGTGAAATAATAAAGACCGACAAGACTTAGTAAATAAGTCATGAGCGTAATCAAACTCAGGTAATCTGTAAGAAGATTGAGTGAGCGAGAAATCTGCTGGCTCGACTCTTCAGGCCCTGCAATCTTCACGGCCTTATCAATAATCAGACTACGCAGTTCTTTTTGTATAACTTTATTTTTGATTTCAGGCGGAAGCTTAATTGAGTAACTATAAGTTGCAGTTGAACCAAATTTAATTAAGTCAGTTTGCGGCAGAAAATTATAAGAAAGAAAAATCTTAGGTGCTAAATTAAATCCTCTAAAGGAAGAGAACTGATCCTGCAGTATAATTCCACCGACAGTAAAGATTGCTTCTCCTACTTTTACCTTATCACCGACCTTAATTCCCAGCTCCCACGAAAGATCGCGACTCATCCAGAGAACAGGACTTTCATGGATACTTCCCCAGTCGCCCGGGCCTTTGCGTCCCCCTTCTTCGAGCACCACACTTCCATAAAAAGGAAATTCAGGTGTAACAAAGTTTAAGTCCGCAAGCTTTGATAAAGGCTCACCTTCTTTATCAGAAGTCACTTTCATCACCAACGAGTATGTTTCCGTCCATTTGGCGTAAGTGAATTGTTTTTCGCTTAGGTAGTTTTCAATTTTTTTGATTTCGCTTTCATCAAGCGCACGCCTGGTTGAGATGGAAAGGTCAGAGGCAATAAAGTTTTTAGCATTTTTAGCGACTTTATCTTCAATGCCAACTCGAAAGGACTCCACTAGTAAAAGACCAATAATCCCCAATGAAGCACAAAGAACATAAAACCAGTTAAACGACTTATCAGACCTGAAGTCTTTCCAGAAGAATTTTATAAATGACATTTTCCACCAATCAGACGCACAATGCGATCTGCCTTACTGGCCAGTTCCTCATCATGAGTGACAAGAATCATGGTAGTCTTTTTTTCACGGACCATATTAAAAAGAATTTCAATAACATGTTTGCCCGTTTCAGTATCCAGGTTTCCTGTCGGCTCGTCCGCTAGAAGTAAAGGAGGTCCAAAAGAAAGAGCACGAGCAATCGCCACGCGCTGCTGCTCTCCACCTGAAAGCATTGAAGGGTAATGATTAGCGCGCTCTTTTAGGCCAACCATATCCAGCCACTTCATCGCTGTATCCTTATCTTCTTTGCCATTAATCTCAAATGACAACAGAACATTTTCTAAAGCTGTTAGATGAGGAATTAAATGAAACTGCTGGAAAACAATCCCCAGCTTCTCGGCCCTAAACTTACAAAGCTCTTCCTCTGATAATTTTGTCAGGTCAGTGCCGTCAACAGAAATGCTTCCATGATCCGGGCGATCGAGCCCGGCCAGGAGTGAAAGCATCGTCGTCTTCCCACTTCCCGATTTACCAAGAAGGGCGATAATCTCGCCACTTTTAATATCCAGGGTGACATCGTTTAAAACGTGAATCGTATTTTTGCCCTGCTCGAAATGCTTATTTAAATTTTTAACTTCTATTCTCATAAATTTTTTTCCACAAAATCAGTTACTGTTTTGGCCACCATGACATGCCCCTTGGCATTCGGGTGAATCCCGTCTGGTAAATTAAGATCCGATTTCCCCGCTACATCATTTAAAACAAAAGGAAGGAAAGCAACTTTTTCAGTGCTGGCAATTTTTTTGTACATAGCTTCGAATTCGGCCACATACTGCTTTCCATAGTTAGGAGGCATTAAAAGTCCTAGCAATAAAACTTTTACCTTTTTCTCTTTCGCAAGTTTGATAATCGCTAAAAGGTTCTTCTCGGTTTCAGCAAGTTTTAGTCCGCGCAGACCATCATTGGCCCCTAGCTCTAAAACCAGAATGTCAGTTTTCTTTTTTAAGTGCCACTTAAGTCTGGTCACTCCACTTGCCGAAGTTGAACCGCTCACTCCGCCGTTAGTGACAACGACATCGTGTTTTTTCTCTTTCAGGTTTTTTTCCACTAAACGAGGAAAGGACTGCTCTTCATCAAGTCCATAACCTTCAGAGAGAGAATCACCTAGGAAAAGAATGTGTGTAGACGCAAAGACGCCGGTGTTAATAAATAACAATCCCGTCAGGAGAATCAAAAAATTTTTCATGACTAATTTTCCAAAAAAAGTTTAAGTCAGTTTTCTGGTGAAGAATTCTATCGCTTCATGATAATCACCAAAATCTTTGACAATGGTTTGAGCAAAGATTTTTGATGGTTCAACAAACTGGTTGTGCATTGGTTTTACCTGCAGGTCAAATTGCTTTTTGACTCCATCAGGCGTTCTTCCGCGTTCATGAACATCTCTGTCCAGTCTTCTTTTAAAGCGCAGCTCTTCTGGCGTATCGAAGAAAACTGCTTCATCAAGAGCTGCGCGGACAACACTTGAATCTAAAATCAGAATGCCATCCACCAGAATAATTTTCTTTGGATGGCAGTCGATTGTTTCAATTTTTCTTGTGTGAGTAGCAAAGTCGTAAAGAGGAACTTTGATGCTTTTGCCTTGCTTTAAATCACGAAGACCTTGGGCCAAAAGATCAAAGTCGAGACTACTTGGATGATCGAAGTTTACTGATCCACCATCGCCGTCGAATTTTGCAGACTGGTCAATGTAGTAGTTGTCCTGATAAAGAATCGAACATCTCTCATCGCCAAGAATTTTCTGTAGCTCTCTGGCAAAATAAGTTTTCCCAGATCCGCTTCCACCTGCAACACCGATAATGTATGGAGTAACCATGCAATTTTCCTATTTAGTCTGGAAAAGGCGGTCTCCCGCATCCCCAAGTCCTGGAACAAGGTAACCAACTTCGTTAATCTCTTCTTCTACATTCAATGTGAACACTTCGACGTCTGGGTGGAAAAAATGAAGCTTTTCCAGACCAATTTTCGAAGCAATTAAACAAAGAACTTTAATCTTGCCAACTTCGTATTGTTTTAAGCGGTCAATCGCTGCCACAATCGTATCTGATGTTGCCACCAGTGGGTCGCACAGAAGAATTTCTTTGCCTTTAATATTTTCCGGCATTTTGAAATAATACTCAACCGTATTGTGAATAAATTTATCGCGATAGATCCCGATAAATCCAGCGCTGGCAATCGGTAACATCGACAATACTGCATCCAGCATCCCATTTCCGGCGCGAAGGATAGAAACAACCACTGGAGGGTTGATCATTCTTTCAATTGTCGTCTTAGCAATTGGAGTTTCGATGGCCACTGGCTCCATCTGGTCCCATTCTCTCATTGCTTCATATGCTAAAATCTTCGAGATTTCTTTGGTGATCTCACGGAAGTCATTCGAGTTCGTGTTTTTATCACGCAAGTGCCCCAGCTTGTGTCTTAAGAGCGGGTGCTTAATGATCGTAATTTTCTGGCCCATAATATTTCCTTAAATAAATTAAACTTAATTAAAAAACTGTTCCATCACTTTCAATCTTTAATGGAGGAGAACTGTCAGGTCTTTTTGCTTTCGCTGCCTTTCTTCCGGCCCACCATGTTCCACCTTCAAGAACTTTTGCCAGCGGGAATTCACCTGAAGATTTTCCAAGCTTCTTCTGCACTTCAGCTCCAATGCGATCAAGCAGGGCCACTGTTAGCCCGCGCCATTCAATGATGAGTTCTGAATCCGGTCTATGGCTGGCCTCCATTAATTTTTTATCTCTTAGTGTGATCAGTTCGCGGTCAACCAATAGTCCACCGTTTCTGTATTCAGCCAAACCAGTCAGCTTATCCACATCCGTCACTGTAAAACCTGCTTCAATAAGCGGCTCAATCAAAGAGTAAGTCATCCACTGAGAAAGTTTGTGGAAAACCGCAAGTCCACCTGGAACTTTTGAATATGACCAGGCATCACCAAGATTCACGCCATCAACTTTTAATCTTCCCGGCCAGATTTCTCCCAACCCATCAAGCACTGCTCTTAGAAGCTGTGGCCCTGTGATGTTTTTCCCGTAGCGAATTTCGAGATAATCCACAATGCTTCCCGGTCTTCCCAGAGGGAAAATCTCGCGTTTATCGGCAACTGTTTTACCAAGATTCTTAAGCAGGCTTAAGCGTCCTTCAACTCCAATGAGAGGATTTGATTCTGTTACCTGGAAAGCTGATTTTAATTTTTCTGCCGTAAGATTTTGCAGTCCTGTGGCCGTCGCTTTTAATGAACCATCTTCTGAAAGAGCGCCTTCCATGAAAAGGTAGAAGCTTGCGACTCCCAGACCTTCAGAACGGTTAAAAATTTTCCCTGTCGATTTTTCATTGTAGGCCCAGATATTTCCGGCACCGGCATCTAAAAGAACAGATGTGATAACCAAGTCGAGTTTAATTCTCGCCTGCTCCATTGCATCTCTGTTGCTGATTTTTGCATTAAGCGCTTCAGCGCGGTTGATACCGCCGACTTTGAAATGCCCCCAACGAGAGTGGAAAGGAATATTGTGATCAGGGTAATTTTCATTAATCACCTGAACTACGTAATCCACCACTTCATTTAATTTTTCCGGGTGGTAGTTAAAATGGGTTTTCCCCGCCTGGGTTAGTTCAAGAATGCTCTCAGCACTTCTTCTAATCGCACTTGGCGACAAAAGAAAATCCAGGTCTTTTTCAGTATTACTCATCGATCGGTCTCCCTTTAACTTTTTCTAGCGCATCACCTTTTTTTACTTCACCTGGAGTGAAGTAACCGGCAGCTTTTTTCGCTTCGATTTCTACCTGAGCATCCGCAGGGATTAGCTCAGCAGGAATCTGAATTCTATTCACAACTTCGATACCGCTTTTTACGATAGCGTTGTATTTCATATTACTCATTGAGTGCAGGTTGTGGATTTTTGTGATCCCGAAGAACTGAAGAATATCTGGCATCAATTCCTGGAAACGAGCATCTTCAACACCCGCAACACATTCTGTACGACGGAAATAAGTCGCCGCAGAGTCTCCTCCTTCCTGGCGCTTTCTAGCGTTGTAAACTAAGAACTTTGTTACTTCACCAAGAGCGCGTCCTTCTTTTCTGTAGTAAGCGATGATCCCGACTCCACCTCTTTGAGCTGTGCGAGCAGCATCTTCGATTCCGTAGATCAGGTACGGTCTACACGTACAGATATCTGATCCAAATACGTCTGATCCGTTACACTCGTCGTGTACGCGGCAAGTAAGCTCTACTTTTGAATCAGCAAGGTCTGCTGGGTTTCCGAAAATATAAACAGTCGTACTTCCAATTGGTGGAAGCATCACTTTTAAATCAGGACGAGTCACAAGCTCAGGGAACATTCCTCCAGTTTCCTGGAAAAGAATTTTTCTTAGCTCACCTTCTTCAACTCCAAGGCGCTTTGCAATCCCTGGAAGATACCAAACTGGCTCAAGAGCAACTTTTGTTACTTTGATATCCATGTTTTCTTTAACGATCTTGCCATCAACTTTTAATCTTCCGGCCTTAATCGCATCGTGGATTTCTGGAAGTTGTAAGTGAGCTTGAGTTACAGAAATCGTCGGGCGAATGTCATAACCTTGGTCATAGAGTTCTTTGAAGTTTAACTGAACATCTAATCCCCATGGATCAATCGACACCATTTTCTCCGGGTCAAACCAAGAAGCGTACGGCCCAATTTTTACCGGAGACTCAGTGTTGTGTAAGTCCGGACGGTGATCAGTTTTATAAGAACCTTGGGCAATTGAAAGCGCACGGTAAACAGAATAACTTCCGCTGTGAGTTCCAATCGCATTTCTTTCTTTAATGTCTGTGAGAGAACCAATGACTGGCCCTCTTTCTTTTGGAGTTTTAGCACCCCAGTTGATTTTTAAACTGCTTTTATAAAGCTGCTTTGAGTGAGACGTTAAAACAACATGCGCTGATCTTTTAAATTTCTTTTCGCTCATATTTTCCATAAATACTGCCTCGTTTACGACATCCAGTTGTTGTCGTTTTGTTTTTCCCATTTAATTGTTACTTTTTTAATGTTGCTCCAGAAATCGAGCGAGTGATGTCCAGTGATATCACCGTGGCCAAACTTCGAAGCATTGATTCCGCCAAAAGAGAACGGTTCGCGCGGAACAGGAACTCCAACGTTCACTCCGACCATTCCCGTGCTTGCCATCTTAATGACTTTTTCGGCCAGCGCCCCACTCTGAGTGAAAACAGAACAAGCGTTACCGTAGTCTACGCTGTTTTCAATTTTCATCGCGTGAGTGATGTCCTGGCATCTGATAATACTAATAACTGGTCCAAAAAGTTCCACTTGAGCAGCTTCGCTTCCCGGCTGAATGTTATCCAGGATCGTTGGTCCAATCCAGTTTCCTTCTTCCATTCCAGCTGGGGCCTTTGCTTTTCTTCCATCAAGAAGAATTTTTGCTCCCGCTTTTTCAGCGCGGTCAATGGCCGATCTTAAAAACTCAACTTGAGCTTTTGTAATGATCGCTCCCATATCTTTTCCAAGAGTCAAAGAGCTTGCTCTTTCGATAATCTTTTTAATGTGAGCATCAACTTCACCAACAGCAAGTAAAACAGAAGCTGCCATACAACGTTGTCCTGCACATCCAGTGAATGAATCACTGATACCAATTCCTGCTAAATCAGGGTTAGCATCTGGAAGAAGAACGATATGGTTTTTTGCTCCACCAAGAGCAAGTACACGTTTCCCTAAAGCTGTTCCTCTGTCATAAACCATCTTAGCGATCTTTGTTGAACCAACAAAGCCTACGGCCTTAACGTGTTTATGATCAATGATCGCTTCAACAGTTTCACGTCCACCTTGAAGCACCTGGAACAATCCATCTGGAAGACCAGCTTCTTTTAAAGCAGCAGCGATTTTTAGTGATGTTAAAGGAGTTTTTTCAGAGGGCTTCCAGATGTAAGCGTTTCCTAATGTTAGAGCAATAGGAATCGTCCACATTGGAACCATCGCCGGAAAGTTAAATGGAGTGATGTTGGCGACAACACCAATTGGTTCGCGACGGTACTCACAGCTTACACCACGAGACACTTCTACACGTCCACCAAGATCCATATTCTGAAGAGCGATAGCGAATTCTAAAACTTCAATTCCTTTTAGAAGACCTGCTTTTCCCTCTTCAAAACATTTCCCAGACTCTGAACTTTTTAAGTGAGAGATTTCTTCCAGGTCACGCATTAAGATGTTTCTAAAATTGAACATCACTTTCGTGCGCTCTTTCATAGGAACATCGGCCCATAGAGCTTGTGCTTTATGAGCAGACTCAACAGCTTGGTCTACTTCTGATTTTGTGGCGCTCATGAACTCGCCAATTTTTTTTCCATTGTACGGGCTAGTCACTTCAACTTTTTCGCCCTTCCCATTTTGAAATTGCCCATCGATGAAATTTTGGCAATTAATAACTTGTGCGGGTATCTTAACGCTCATACCTGTGTCCTTTATTAGGTTAACTTATTAAACAAAAGCAAATATAAAGAAGAAAATTTTATGCTTAATCGCAATGGATTTACCAATGAAAAATGAACTTATTCCTAGGTAAAAGAGTCTCTTCGTGATGTGGTATTTCTTACCCGAGCGCATAATTTCCATCCTCATTGTAGAATGAGCAAATGAGCACAGAAGAAAATCTAATCTCTAAAAGTAGCCTGACTGAAAAAAACCGAGAGTTACAACGCGAACTCGATTCGGCCCGAGCATTAATTAAAAAATATGAAGGGATTATTGCTGATTTACAGGCTGAAAATAGCTCTAACCTTAAGAAATTCTCCCATGACCTCGCAAGTCCTCTGCAGATTCTTTCCATGACAATTGAATCTCTTCAGGACCGAGCTCCCGAATTCAGCGCAACATTAGACCGAATGAAACGCTCAACTGATAGCATGATTGAGATCATTAACTCTATCCGCAAACTACAAAAATCTCTTCCGGCCACGCCTTCTAAAGAACTTAAGGTCGTTTAGTATTCCCGAGTAATTCGTTTCGTATAATTATGCTTGTAAATTTTGCGGCATATCTTAGGATGAAGTTATATGGATATACGTTTAATCACAGTCAAGGAAGACTTTGAGAAAGCATTTCGTATTCTCGATCAAAGAGAATATCCGCTTTCTTTCTATGAGTACACTCTCAAGCACGACTCATTCAGAAACCCACAACGCTTAAAACTGATTGGTGCTTTTCAAGATGATGAATGCGTGGGAACGATTAGCTACAAAATCACACCATGCCCTCACCTCGGTCGAATCCTCGAAATCCAGGAGATGCATCAAAAAAACATCAAAGGCTATAAAGTCATGATGGATTTTTTGGATGAAATCGCCCGTGATGAAGAATGTCTTTCAATTAAGATTTGTAAGAATAAGGCCGAACGCCTGGACTTCAGCTTCTTGGATCGATTTGAAACGTTCTTAAAAAAATTGATCGCTTAAATTTCTTCGAAATTGACTTTTACATTGAGATCAGAGGCATTGAACTCTGCTGTCTTGTTGTAAAAAGACGTAATAGTCTGAGGTTTACCAATCACTTTCTTCGCCTCATCCACCATCTTCATATCAATTTGCACCGGATTGATCTTATTGCCATTGACTAAAATGTCTTTAAATTTTCTAAGACTAAAAACAATTTTATTTTTTAAACCTTCAGAGGCGATAACGATGTCTTGGTTATAGTTGCCAGTTATGGTCTTTACGATTTCGACTGTTTTAGAGCCAACAACTTGATTGATTTTAATGTTGAGATTGATTTGTGAGTAAGCGCTGCCAGAGTAAGTTGAGAGTAAAAAAACGAACAATAATGGTAGAGCTCTTTTCACAATTCCTCCGGGTTTGAAGAGTCCATTCTAAACAAACCCGGCCTAATTGAGAAGCTCCGGTAAATTATACCGGAGCTTTTGGTAGCTTCTTGTTTTTCTTTGGAAAGTAGATCGAAGCGACAATTGATCCAATCAGCAATGTAAAAATAACGCCAATCGATACAATTGTTGGAACGTGGTACCAAGATGAGATGATCATCTTCACCCCTACGAAGGCCAGGATTCCGGCCAGCGCATAGTTGATGTATTCGAACATCTCCATGATTCCATTAAGTGCGAAGTATAACGAACGAAGACCAAGAATCGCAAACACGTTAGAAGTGAAAACGATATATGGGTCTGGCGTAATCGCTAAGATCGCCGGGATTGAATCTACTGCAAAGATAATGTCAGTTGTTTCAATCATCACGAGAACAAGAAATAATGGAGTAAACATTCTTATCCCATTATGAGTTGTCCTGAAGTGCTCACCATCGAAATTTGGAGAGATTTTCCAGAATCTTTTTACAAATTTAATCATTGGATTGGCTTCAATCTCAATGTGCTTTTCTTCCTCACGAAGCATTTTAAGACCAGTAAACACCAGGAATCCACCAAAGATGTAAATCATCCAGTTGAATTTTTGGATCAAGGCCACTCCGGCGAAGATGAAAATAATTCTAAAGAACAATGCTCCTAGTACCCCCCAGAATAAAACTCTGTGTTGATACTGGGCCGGAACGCGGAAGTATGAGAAGATAAGCGAGATAACAAAGATGTTATCCACACTCAAAGATTTCTCGATTACATACCCGGTTAAGAATTCCAGACCTTTTTGATGCCCCATCTTGTGATAAACCCAAGCATTGAACATCATCGCAAGACAGATCCATACGGCCGTCCATGCCAAGGATTCTTTGATTGAAACCTTATGCGATTTTTTGTGAAATACCCCCAAGTCGAGCACTAACATGAAGGTGATAATCCCGGCAAACGCCAACCATTCCCACACCGAGTGAACTGCAAACATTCTCTTTTACTCCTAGAAACGCCTATTTTTAGAAAAAGCCTATTTATAATCCTGAAGCCTGAAAGTTTCCTGAATCATACGCACCATCATATAGGTGTGAACGGTCAGTGACAATCGCTACAGCGTAATGTCCTTTAAAATGGTTGATCTCTTTGACCACAACCACCTCGCCTCCTTTGGCGAGCACCATTTGACATAAGTCATCGAGAACGTCGTCATCATGGGAATTTATCTGTTTTGGCTCGATAAAAATCTCACCAGTTTGTCTGTTGATTGATCCCCATACATAACGGTTTTCAACAACGAACAGTTTTGTAATCTTACCGTACACCGCGCTGATAGCGATATCTTCAAGATATGTAATCGCACGGTCTCTGTTCATGGCCAGTTCCAACTCGGTTAGAGCTCCGAGTTCTTGCTGCTCATAATAAGGAGTAAGAATATTATAAACACGTTCCTGCAGTTCAGCTGCCTTCATCTTTTCCACGTTGCCAACAATAGATTCATTCATCAGCATCGATTGGTTAAGAAGTTTTTTCATGTGCCCGATGTGGTCTTTAACACCAGCAAGGACAATAGGAAGGCGGTAAGCTGTAAAGAGCTTATTAAGTTCTTGAGAGGCATTGAGGAAAAACTCTTTGCCATCTTTTTTATTTTTTCCGTCAATCCCCGGCTCATTTCTATATGAATCCAGTTTGACCAAGTGACCACTGTTTTCAATCAGCACGTTGATAGCGCGTGAACTCATCGTCACGATAAAAAAACCACGAACATTGTTTTTAATTCTGATGAGCGGTTTAATGTGAAAGCTGTCGGCAACAACGACGAGGTCGTTGATTGATGACTGCACTCGAATGTATCCCAGGTCCCCATCGAAACCTTCTTCTGAATAAAAGACCACGACTCCGCGGTCCATTGCTTCAACTTTATCCAGGTACTTTTCATTCCAAAGTTTTTCCATGAATGCATCGACAAAAGATCGCGTATAGTCTTTTAAGAGATACAATTCGGCCTTTAAAAGAAGATCTTTCCATCTTTCTTTCATCGACTTCTGATCGAGAATGGCAACATCTTTAGACAGGTAAAGAGATATCATTGGCCCTTTACTACCGACGTTTAGCGCATTCAGGTCTCTAATTGTAAGTTCTCTCATAAATCCTCCTTGGACTATAGATAGCGCTATATTAGTCCATGGCGTCGTTTTAATAAAATTGATATTTAAGCTAAAATAGTTCGTTTTTTACGAAGATTGTTTTATACTGACGTAGCTAACTAGGAGATTATTAATGAAATGGCTCAACTATCACCATTTAATCTACTTCCGCGAAATCGCCAACGAAGGAAGTATCTCTAAAGCTTCTGAAAAACTCTTAATCGGTCAACCCGCTCTCAGTGCTCAGCTAAAACAACTCGAAGACCAATTAGAAATCGAACTTTTCGAAAGGAAAAACAGAAAACTCATTCTGACTGATGCTGGAAAAGTTGTTTTAAAATACGCCAATGAAATCGGACAACTGGGGCAAGAACTTCTACAAGTCATCGCAGATAAATCATACTCAAACAAAACACCTTTCAGATTGGGTGCTTTAGATAGTGTGCCTAAGCAGATTGTTTGGGAGATCGCTCAGAAGGCCAGAAGCTACGGCGACTGTTTTGTCAGTATTGTCGAAGGTGATCAGGAGGAGTTGACTCAAGAGCTTCTCTCGCGAAATATCGATTGTTTTATCTCAAACTATTCGGGTGACATTTCAAAAGATAAAAACATGAACAGTAAGTCTTTTGTCAAAGCACCTGTTTCAATCTATGGATCAAAACAGTATTTAGACTGTAAAAATAATTTCCCGAAATCGCTTAACAATCAGCCGATGATTCTTCCAACTCACCACTCGAAGCTTCGCCATGATTTAGATTATTTCTTTGATTCAAAAAAGATTAAGATTTTAAGTGAACTTGAAACGCAGGATACGGCCCTGATGAAAATCTTTGCTGCTCAAGGTGCAGGTCTTGCGGCCCTGCCGGATATCGCGGCCCTGGACCAGGTGAGAAGCAATACGCTTTATAAGATCGGAACACTTCCAAACATTAAGGAAGAGTATTGGATTATCAGTTCTAAAAGAACTATTGATAACCCAATCGCTTCCAAATTAATGAAGTCTATTTAGATTCGTCGTTTTCTTTCTCTGGAATAAGCAGAGAGAAAACAATTGAAAGCGCAATTAAACCTAAAACAAATCCCAATGAATAAGACGTTGGGATTTTGTACTTAAATTCAATTAACATTTTCACCCCGATAAAGATCAGGACGATTGAAAGAGCGTAAGACAGGAATCTGAAGAGCTTTACGACGCCGGCAAAAGCGAAATATAACGATCTCAATCCTAAAATCGCAAAGATGTTTGATGTGTAAGCGATGAAGGCACTCTTTGTTACTGATAAAGTAGCCGGGATCGAATCCACCGCAAAAATAACGTCTGTTGATTCAATAATTAAAAGAACCAGAAACAGCGGAGTTATGTGGCGAACGCCATTTTCCATAACAAAGAATTTCTGGGCGTGAAATTTATCTGTCATCTTGAAATACTTCTTGGAAAACTTATAGATAAATCCTTCTTCCGGATTGATATCATCATCTCCACCTGAAAAAAGCATTTTTGCTCCGGTGTAAATTAAGAAGGCCCCAAAGATATACAGGATGAAATGGAATTTACTAATTAAAGCGACTCCACCTGCGATAAAAACAATCCTCATAACCAGAGCACCTAAAATCCCCCAGAAAAGAACGCGGTGCTGGTATTGTTGCTCAACTTTGAAGTAAGTAAAGATCAGAGTCATAACGAAAATGTTGTCGACGCTTAAGCTCTTTTCTAAAACGTAGGCCGTTAAGAATTCGTAAGCTTCTCGCTCCCCGATATAGTGATAAACACCATAATTGAAAATCAGTGCCAGTGTAACCCATACACCTGTCCAGATAAGCGATTCTTTTACAGAAACAATATGATCTTTTTTATGAAAGACCCCTAAGTCGAGTGCCAACATGGCAAAAACAAAAACGTGAAAACCAATCCACCACGATAACTGCGATTCCAAAAACTACTCCTTAAATCGTACCTATTAACTGCCAAATATCATTGAAAACCACCAAATTATAAGCTAGGTTTCACCATATGAAAAAAGAAATGCTCATATCCTCTCTTATTGAGAAGGGATGGTTTCACGCCGAAGATTTCCTTCCCCAGGAATTTTGCTTAGAGTTATTGGACGAATGTAAAAGCCTGGAATGGAAAACCGCCCATGTAGGCACCGGAAATCTAAAACAAGAGGCCCTGGAGATCAGAAACGACTCTATTTTCTGGATTGATGAAAGAAGCGCCAGTCACCTTCAAAAAAAGTATCTTGAAGAGATGCGCACACTGATGGATGAAATAAACAGAGAGCTCTATCTTGGGCTTCGCGAATTTGAATGCCACTTTGCCCACTATAAAACTTCCGGTTTTTACAAAAAACACCTGGATCAACACAAGGGCAGTCAAAAGCGCATAGTCAGCGCTATTTTCTATCTTAATGAGCCTGTGGCCGGCGGCGAGCTGGTAATCTACAACAAAGAAGACCCTGAGACTATCGAAGCAAAAATCAAACCCCGCCCGGGAAGTTTTGTTTGCTTTTTAAGCAATCAAATTTATCATGAAGTCCTGCCCACAGAAAGTGAGCGCTACTCTTTGACCGGCTGGTTCAGGACCCTATGAAAGTAAAAATCCTCGCGCAAATTATTTATTATCTCATCCGCATTCTAAACCTGACTTACCGTTATGAGTTTATCGGACTGGAAAATAAAAAACGCGCTAAAGATTTTCACCCGAATAAAACCTTTGTTTATGCTCTTTGGCACCAGAATTTAATTGGCGCCATCTTCTCGCACATTGGTGAACAATTCACGATGGTTATTTCTGAATCAAAAGATGGAGAACTTGTTGCTGTTACTTGCGAAAAGTTTGGCCACATCCCTGCGCGCGGAAGCTCTACACGTGGAGGAAAGAGGGCCCTTATTGAAATCGTAAAGACAGTTAAGCGCGGAGTTCCCGGGGCCCTTACTGTCGATGGTCCAAAAGGTCCTGCCCATGTGGTAAAGCCTGGAGTCATTGAAATTGCCCGCCTCGCTCAATGCGCGCTTCTTCCCCTTTCTCCCTATGCTGAAAAATACTGGTACTTCAAAAAGAGCTGGGATCAATTCCGCATTCCAAAGCCTTTTACGAAAATTGTTGTGGTGATTGGTGAGCCGGTTTTTATTGGTGAAGATGTCAGTCGTGAAGCGTTTGAAGAAGTTGCACTTAAGGTTGGCAATCTCATCACTCAAGGTGAAGAGACTGCCAAGGCCCATTTATCTAAAAATTAATTAACTAATTCGTCTGAAAAACTCTTTTGGCATCCCATTCTTTCATAGATGTCCTGAATGTTGCGCGCTTTTACTTTAGTAGCTGAAACTTCCAGCATTGAGCGCCCAATATAATAAGACCCAAGCCATGGCATATTCAGGTAGCGTTCAGTATCTTCTTTAGAAACTTCATCACCTTTCATTTTCTTAAGCGCAAAGATAGCAGACTTATAGTGACGTTGAACTTTTTCAATTGAGCCAATAAAAGCTGCATCGTTTTTGTATTCGTTGATTTCACCATTGTAATAGTTCTTAACGTCAGAGTAGATAATATCTCTGTTAGTCACAACGAAATCAAAACCTTCCTGTACAATGCTGTCAGCATGTTTAAAAAGAATTCTTAACTTCTGGGCATCCTGACATAGATAATTTGAGGCCAGGTTATCAACTTTATTATTCTTAATAATGTTAGTGTATTTAGCATTAAATAAATCCAGTCTTTCGTTGAAGTCTTTAACTTCATCGTAACTCTTATAAGTAGTGTACTTTAAGAATTTGTCTCCCCACTCTCCATAGAGTTGAGCTGAGATTTTCTTGTGGTTATCAAGGATAGTCACCAGGTTGTCCGACCCATCATCTAAACCAGAGTACTCCTTAGGTGCAACGACGTTTCCTAAACGTGTCTCTACTTTCTTTAACTCAACCAGCTTTGCCAGGTATTCTTCTTTTTTCTTATCAAGAGAAGAGGCCAGTTCTGTTTTTACCTTCTGATTTTTTTCAGACATAGAATCTTCTTTCGCTTTGATGTCTTTTCCAATTCTAATAATGTGGAATAAGATATTGGCGCGGTTCTTCTCATTAAAATCTTTTGCTGAAACATTTAGCGTGTTCATAAAGTTTTCAATATCAAGAGGATCAAATTTCTTTAATTCCAGAATAAACAGATCATCCAGCATCGGGATTGAACTAATATTGAGTGACTTATAATACTTTGTCTGTGTCACCAAGAGATCATAGTCCTGGGCCAGTTGTGACATGATTAAAAGTTTTTGAGTATCTGTAGGCATCTCTCCGACCTGATTAATGCCCGGCTGTAAGTATTTTTGAACCTTATCCAAAGTCTTTTTAAATTCTTTTAAATCGCCCACACTTTCTTCAAAGGCCTTGCGATCCAGTTCAGAATAAGATTTTGAGACACTGACTTTCTGGTCTTCCATGCGCTTAAGTTCAGCAGTAATAGATTCCATCAGGGCCTTTGTATCACGGTAGTCTTCTTTGCTGGTATTGTTTTCAATATCCAGAGCCCCTTGCATATCAAGCTCTCTTCTAATCTCATAGAATGAACAGTTAAGTTTTACGAATGTCTGACGGTCAGTTGATTTTTCAAAGTCAAAACGTTGTTTGAAGATTAAGTCAATCAAACGAAGAGCAGAGGAAATAAGAAATCCTCCACCGGCAACGATTAATCCCAGCTGATTTCCAGCAAGGACTCCAAGTTGTGTTGAATCGTAAATAAGATCAGCAGTCATTTCCAGGACGCGCCCATCTTCCATATTACATTGGTTTTTTTTAAACATGGTTGTGATGTTAGAAAAGAGAGTTGAAAATTTAAGTCCACTAATAGCATTCGTACTTTGAGTTGTGTTTCCATCTCCTAGAAGACTGCCAAGAACTTCTGTTGTCTGAGAGCTGTTGCTTACGATGTTCTGACTTTTTAATTCGTCCTGAATCCCTTTGATTGACTCCAGAACTTCGGCCATTTTATCGTTATCTTTTTTAAGACAGTTTCCTTTTAAAACGTCTTTGATCGCTTCAGTTTTTGCAATCAGGTCCGAGAATTTTTTTGATTCCATTGGACACGACTTTGGACGTTCTGCCTGTGAATTGTACTTCTTAATCAGCTGATCTGCTCTGGCGAAATCAATCTCTGCTTGCGCTGCAAATGCCGACCAAGGCATAACTGCGGCCAGAAAAGCGATGACGAATGAAAGTACTATGTTCACCATATAAACCTCAATTCATTGGACGTGGAAATTCAATCTAAAGAGAGCAAACTTTATGCCGGGTTTAATAATGGCTTTTTAGAGGCTTAGTCCAGGTGTCTGATTAAAGATCATTCAGGGTGTCTATTCTTTAGACACCCTGTTGAGACAGTTCCAGTTCATCTTAATTTGATTTCCTAGAAGGTTAAAATGGTGTGTAAGCTCCAGGCAACCTGCGCGTGTGAGATAGCGGTTATCGTTCATTTGCGAGTAACAATACCACATCATATCGTCTGCATTCTCCGGGTCACCATTGCGGCTTTTTGCCAGAGAGCAAGCTTCAATATCCAAATCCTTTGGATTAGAAGTTAAACAACCCCAATCGTGGTTCTCTTTATTCACCAAGCACTGATAAGCTTTCGAAGGAATCTTCTTTACAACGACTTCACCTGCACATTTTTGCAGATAAGGGCCGTAACTTGAAGAGAGGAGAAGCTTCTTTTGAGCAGCATTTAGCTTCGTGAAAAGCCCCACCTCTTTGTTATGTTTAACGATCGTGCATAACTGATCGGCACTGATGTAATCAATCTCTTTAGAAAGGATTGAACTTACAACACTTAATAAAGAATCTTCGTAGGTGTAGATATCAATCAAGTTGTGAAGTTTCATAAAACCTAGAACCTTCACTTGGATTTCACTTAAACCTCTTGAAGACTGATAAATTGAAAGCATTTTCTCATAAAGATTACGGGCAATCTCATCTTCATCGCGAGCAAGCGCTACAAGAATAGGATGATTCTGATTCTTAATAAGAAAGTCATAGTTCTCTGAAATACTTCCCACCTTTAAGATTTGCTTCCAGGCATTGAGAGATAAAACAGAATCCACGCTAGAGAGGGCCACTTTTTTTAGCTCGTCATTTTTACGAACTTCAGGTTTCACCACTCTTAGGTTAGTCCCTTTAAAAGCACTCAAGAGCGCACTTTTCCCTAGACCAGTTGTCTTCTTTTCAACCGTCGTGCTTGCCTTAAAAGCGCGCTCCAGTCTCGGAGCAGCTTGCGCTCCAAGAGGACCTGTACTTTCAAAACCTACAACCATTTCAGATTTATTAAAAATAGAAGTCATTGATTCGGCCATACTCTGCCCAAAACTTAAATAGCGGGCCGCTGCCACTTCCTCTGCCAGGCTGAGTGGAAAACCATCGCCCACTAAAACTCTTAGATAATCATTCACACTTCTGTGATCAGGTGACTTTGATGAAAGAGTGTTACACCCCATTAGGTAAACAGCTTTTGGTTTATCTAAAATCGCTGGGCATGTTCCAAGTTCACGGGCGCGGGTCAGTTCTTCAAGAGAGATCGTAGCAGAGCTTTGCTCACCAAAAAAAAGCCCTCCAAAATGCCCAGAGACGACCAGGATGTCGCACGAACTTACTGTCTTACAGGCCTTAGAAAACCACTCTGGGTCTTTATTCTGTGGCACGAGTTCAATGTGCTTATACCCAAGAGGGGAAAGATTTTTATTAAAGCTTATTTTTTCGTCCGGCGAATTAAACGTCATTGAACAAAACGTTTGGGCCTTGAGTCCAAACGACACAATTAAGGCCAGTGCACCGACAATTAATTTTGCTGTTTTCATAGGGGGCCATCATATAATGAAATCGAAGCCCAAGGAGTAAAGGAGTATTTTTTACACTAAAGCAATTTTACCTGAGAAGGGTCTAGGTATTCGTCTTTATAAAGAACATAGGCTTTATAGTGATTGCCGTATTGAATGATTTCTTCTGGAGTTAGTTCGCGAACGGCCTTTGCCGGACTCCCCATAATCATGCTCTTTGGAGGATACTTCTTCCCCGGAGGCACAACACTTCCTCCTGCCACAACAGAGTTCTCACCAATATAGGCCCCATCCATAATCACGGCCCCCATACCAATCAGGCAGCTGTTTTCAATCGTGCACCCGTGAAGAGTTACACTGTGACCAATGCTCACATTCTCACCAATTGTGAGCGCGAAATCCTTCGTCACGTGAAGCATAGTTAGATCTTGAACGTTGGTGTTTTTTCCGACAGTGATGGTGTTGACGTCGCCGCGAGCGACACACTGATACCAAATATTGACGTTTTCAGCGAGAATAACTTTCCCGATGATATCTGCACTGGGAGCGATAAACACTCCCTTTCCTAATTGCGGGTTAATTCCTTTAAAGGAATAAAGAGGCATGATCCTATTGAGCTGGAGCTGCAGCAGGAGCTGCGCCTTCAACTAGCTTTTTCCACGGAAGACGTGAAACGTAAGCAGCAAGGTCTTTCATATCTTGTGGAGATAGACCTTTTAGGATTGGGTTCATAACTGGGTTTGAACGAACACCAGCTTTCATGTCAGTAAGTTGTTTTTCAATGTACCAGTCGAACTGTCCACCGATGAAAGGAGCTTTTTGAGAAGCTTTCCCTTCTCCACCTTTACCGTGGCAAGAAATACACTGATTATAAAGTTTATGTCCTTTAACAAGCTCTGGAGTGTTCAGGTCTACAACTGGAGCGTATTCCTTTACTTCAACTTCTACTTCAGCAACTTTTTCTTTTGGAGCCGTTAGCTCATGAATAAGCTCAGTTCTTTTTTCGTAAGCTTCTTCTGTTTTATGAAGATCAAATTTAGCATTTGAAACTGGAAGAGATTTGTATGAGAACAGCACAAGACCAAGTACGAACGCTGTTAATACACCTAAAAAAACCATCAATCTTGTCATGACTCTCCCGCCTTAGACCTTGAGAAAAAAAATATACGTTTAAGACTCGAATTATAGGGCATTATTAAAAACTTGGCAATTTTATACGCCTTGCAAAAGAATTTTTTCTACATCGTTTAGGGTTTTTAATTCATGCAGGAGATTGAGATGTTCCCCTTTGATAAACCCTTCTGCATTTGAGTGTCTTAGATAAGACAGCAGTGAGTCATAAAAACCTTCGAAGTTTAAAATATAGCTCGGCTTCTGATGGTATTTTAATTGAGTCCAAGTCAGAACCTCAAACATCTCATCAAGAGTTCCCATTCCACCCGGTAAACTTAAAAAAGCATCTGCGTTGTCATACATCAATTGCTTTCTTTGATGCATGTTATCCACAACATGAAGTTGAGTCAGTCCACTGTGGGCCACTTCGTAATCCACCAAGGCCTGAGGAATCACACCGATCACTCTTCCTTTATTTTTTAACACGCTATCGGCAATCGCCCCCATCAGTCCGATCGAAGCACCACCGTAAACTAAACCTACATTGTTTTTTACTAAAAGCTCGCCGATGGCATGCCCTAGCTCGAGATATTTAGAACCCTGGCCCGATGCCGAACCACAAAAGATGCAGAGGTTTTTCATTTAGAGCGCCCTTTATCAAAATAGAAGAAGTATTCTTTATTGCCGGTCTTCCCAAGAATCGGTGAATCACATTGATCGACCAGGAAAAACCCCTGGGCCTTACACCACTCTTTCATTTCGTGCATCATCACCAGGCGATGGCCTTCGCTTTTAACGATCCCATTCTGGTCTACACCCGTTGGACCAACTTCAAACTGTGGCTTCACCAGAGCGATGATCGCCCCTTGTGGTTTCACCAGGTCAAAAATATTTTTAAGAACTAATTTTAATGAAATAAAAGAAAGATCCACGACGGCCAGGTCAACTTTTTCACTCAGCTCGAATGGATAACGGATATTGACCCCTTCGTGATTTTCCACGCGCGGGTCTTGGCGAAGAGACTGGGCCAGTTGATCGTGGCCAACATCAATGCAGTAAACTTTTTTAGCTCCCTGATGAAGAACATAATCTGTGAATCCGCCAGTGCTCGCACCGACATCGGCCACAACCAATCCTTCCGGGTTAATTTGAAAACGAGCGAGAGCTCCTTCAATTTTATGGGCGCCACGAGAAACATACTGAACATCTTTTCTCACTTCTAAACCCTCGGCAGTTACTTGTTGAGAGGCCTTTTCGACTTTTTTCCCTTGATAAAACACCACCCCTTCTTCGATTAAAAGCAAAGCCTGCGACCTGGTTGAGGTCAGTTTTGCTTCAACGAGAACTTTATCTACGCGGTCTTTAGTCATAGTGAAACTGGAGTGATGACGATTTCAATCTGCTCTTCGTTTCTTTCAACGTGAGTGATTGTTTTCGTATCACCTAAGTAAATATCCAGGTTGGGTTCGTTAAAAGTTTTAACGATTTTCCCGTTGATATTGTAAAGATCACCTTTAATGCGCACGAAACCTGACGGTCCGTATTCATGAACACTTTGAACATAAAAAGCAGAGATGTCGGCCTTAATCCCGTTTTTCATCTGAATGAGAATATGTTCTTTTTCATCCACGGATTGAATTGAATGTTGCTCTGTAGACAAGAAGAACCCTTTTCCGATTCCCTTTTTATAAATAAGGCTCACTTTTAAACCGATTTTTGCTTCCGCAACCGTCGTGAGCGCCATAAGGCTTAAGACTAATAAAATTTTCATTCTAAAATCTTAAAGGATGATGCTTAAGGGTTCAATCGAATTGTGTACAGATCAGGCGTTTTGGTGCATACTTTGTTGACTACATATAGGGGTCAATAGCTCAGTTGGTTAGAGCTCCCGGCTCATAACCGGGTGGTCCTGGGTTCAAGTCCCGGTTGACCCACCAATTAAACCACCAGATGAACTTCTGGTGGTTAATTTTGGTCAGCTATCCTATCTATCAATGATCCTTCTCTTCCTCACAATTGCACCGACTCTCTTGTTGCTCTAGACTAAAAGATATCTACTTCTTCATAAAGGCAGACAATGACTCAAGTGACTATCTACGATAAGTACGGTGGCTATGATTTTTTTCATAAGATTATCTATGAGCTTTACCTGGAATTATTTGATCATATAGAAATTAGTTATCATTTTATCGGCGTTGATATTGAGCGCCTCTCAAACCTTCAAGCGCAATACCTCTGTGAAGCGATCGGCGGCCCTAAAATGTACCAAGGCCGCGACATCGGCATCGCCCATAAATATTTGAGAGTGACTGGTTATGAATTCGAGACAGTCGCCACAAGATTTGCCGAAATTTTTAAAAATAATGGTTTAGAAGATGATGAGGTAAAGTTCATTATGAACTTTATTAAATCAAAAGAGCCCATGATCGTTACAGCTAAAAACACACTAATGGATAGGATTGCTCGCTATCTTTATAAGAAAATCAAAAAGATTAAAGAATTTTTTAGGAAGTTATAAAACCACCGGTTTTACCCGGTGGTCGTTTTGTTGGAATTTTTTTTGATTACTCTGCTACATCAATCGAAAAATAAACTTGTCCTAAATTAGCATCATCTTTCATTTTGTGAACATAACGAGTCCCGATTTTAAACGGAAGAAAACGAGCAAGTCTCGATTCAAGCTCAAGCTCTAGTCCATAACTGTTAAGCGTCTCACCTTTTCCAGAGTACTTAACATGAGTGCTATCGAAGAAAGCGTTGGCCGTCATACGTTTTAGGTAATAGACACCAAAAACATTGAAGTCTGGGTCAATAACCGGAAGAATGTAGTTTCCTGAAAGTTTATCGTAACTAAAAACATCTTTGTACTCATACCCTCTTGAAAGAATATAATCCAATGGTGAAGCAAGAGCAGGCATAAAGCGGTAACCAGCTAAAGAGTCTTTTTGTTTCTCCTGACTCGCCGTGAATCTAAAGGCATGGTTGGTCCAAAAACCAGGAGTCGTCGCTTCCGCTAAATGAGTCAGGCGGTAATTCGATGAAGCTGCCTTTTTTCCTTCAGCATTATCGTAACTGATATTATATTTTAGACCCCATTCAGAAAAAATCTCACGCTGTGTTTTTTGCTTCTTAAGAGTGAAGCCTGCGTACCCCGTCGTTAAAACAAAACTCTCCTTACTCGCGGCCTGTGCAGCTGAATTGTAAGCATAGTCTCTAGTGTCCAGGTAATTACCTGCGGCCCCTAGTGCTGCAGAGAAACCATAAAGGTTTTTTTGATAAGAATATGGAAGAAGGATACTTGCCCCAGAGATGTATTCTTTCCACTCAAGATAATTTTCATTTGAGTAATACTCTAACTTACGTTTTCTTGCTCCTGCGTTCAGGTTAAAAACCGGATAGAATTTTCTAATATCAAAATTGATTTCAGCTAAATTAGCATTTCTTTCTCCACCCGAAGCATACATAAAATTGATGCCTAAAGTGTTAAGGTAGTTTGACGTCTGGGCGCTAAGCTCAACCCCTTTTCCACCAACAATACTCCAAGAATGAGGAATGAAAAGTTCACTCGTTACATCCCCATAGGCCTTTGGACTATATTTTTCACTATTTTTAGTCCTCAATTCTTTTTGATCATCAAAAGCTTGAAGAGTGAATTGGTTGTAATTATCTGAAGGTGATGAATTATCCAGGTAATTAAAATTAACCAGAGATTCTTTTGGCAATGGAGTACAGTCCGTTAAAGGAGCTGTTACAATTTTAGATCCATTTGTATCCATTTCACTGTAATACAAATTTGTCCCATCAGCACTTGGGGCCGACGCCGCAAACTTTGTGCGCGTACATTGTGCGACATCGCCGGCCATGTTTAACTTCATGATTTCAACATGTCCTTTGTATTGAGCCTCGAAGAAAACATCATTATTCGCATTCAAAGAAAGAGCAAAAATATTATTGCGCGATGGTGGAAGTAAAGGCTGGCTGTCTTTTCCGCTAAAATTAACTTTCGCAATAAATTTATAACCGCGAAGATCAGACATAATAGCAACCACTTCATCTTGATTTAAGTAGACTGCTTCTAGTACGTGTAAATTGGTAAACTCAACACTTCTTAAGCGCTCACCAGTCAGGTTAAACTCCGAAAGAATCCAGTGGTTTTTTTCGTTAAATTCAGTCGCGAGGATGCGATCCCCTGCCTGGTTTAAACGAGGGGCAAACAGTCTTTTCCCCCAGGTAATTCTCTCTCTACTTTTTTTAGCGAGATCAACAATAATTAAATCTTGAGAGCCTTTATAGCCAAAACGCGGGTCTGAAAAAGATTGTGCATAAACGGCGTGACCTTTGTTCATGTGAACCTGGTATAAATCTTTAATGAAAGGTATCTCTACAATAGTTTCACCATTTTTCTGGATCTCCCAATGAGTGTCCATGGTTGAGCTGACAGTATATAGATCATTGTTAATTTTAAACGGATAAGTGTTATCACGATACTCTCCGATAACCATGCTTGAGTCTGCTTCTTTTGACCACTTGTCTTTTAGCTCTTTCATGGTCTCATCATAGAAATCAAGAAAGCTTTGTCCGGTAATGTCTCTAAAAACTTCATACAGGCGAAATGGGTGTGGGAATTTAGCAACTCCTGCAAAAACTTTTTTCCAAAAGTCTTCTCCATATTTTTGATAGCCGCGTGAAACAAGAGCGTATCCCCAGACATAATGGTTCGGCAGAACATTGTTATATGTCCCGTTAACGAACTCATCATATGTCGGAATGCGGTTACTCAAAACCAAGGCCTTTAATCTGGCCAGAAACAGTGGAGACCTTCCCCTTCCTGCATCTGTATATTTTGTCTCAGTCCAAACAGCATCACCTTCCATAATCCAAGGTTGCAACCCGGCAGCTACGGCAATCATGACGGCCGTATCTCCAAAAAGATAGGAAGCGTACTTTACTGTTGATTGCTTGATATTATCAAATTGGTTCACGTGACGGTATTCGTGAATAGCCAGTGTCTGATACCATTCGCTCGAACCAACATAACTAGAGAAACTTTGCGAGCTAAACCATTCACTTCTTCTTGGCCCAACGGTTACAAAGCCATTTGGAACGGCCATTTCTCCACGGATAATTAAAGGGAATTTTTTAGGCCTATCAATTCCATAGGTCTTTCCAACATATTGTGAATAGTGTTCAACAAGATTTGCCAGGTAGATCGATTCTTCTTTTAAGAAAGTTGGATAAATCAAATCGACATAATCATTGGAGATGGTTTCCCACTTTAGAGATGAACTACTTTGTGTAAGTACTTCTTCAGGCAGGGTCTGTGCATATGTATTCAATGCACAAGCAAATGAGAGAATCAGCAATAACAATCGCATAAAAGAAAACCTCGCTATAAAAAGGAATCAGGTAATGAGAATGTAGTGAATATATACGAAGAATGGTCTTAATAAAAATATTTTAATCGGAATTAGCTCAAATGGGTAATAAGTTAAAGGCGTTTATGATGCGCGTTCAAACTCTAAAGTGAAAGTTGTTCCAGTTTCTTTTGCATCGTCTTCAGAGCATTGAGAAACGACTGTTATTTTGCCGTTCATTTTTTCAACATATGTCTTTACGATTGGCAACCCAAAGCCTGTTCCTTCTTCTCCCTGTGTGCCTTTTCTGGAAGTCTTACTCTTCATATCAAAAAGCTTAGGCAAAAGGTCTCGAGGAATACCAATTCCGGAATCTTTTATAGAGATTAAAGCGCTTGCTGCTTTCTTTTCCAACGTAATTGAAATCTCACTTCCTTCAGGTGAGAACTTAATTGCATTTGAAAGTAGGTTTCCTAAGATTTGATGGAGTAGTAAATCGCCATTGGCACGGATGGGGCAAACTTTAAGGTCACTGATCACATTAAGCGAGATACGCTTAGTCTCCAGTTTTTCAGAGAAGTTTTCTCTTAACTGTTCCAAAAGGTTAAAAAGCTCTACGTCTTGAATATCAATCCTGTTTTTTCCCAGCTCTGTCGCGTAGAGGTTTCTGACATTGTTGACGATATCAGAAATATTGTAAGAAGCTTTTGAAATTTTTTTCACCGACGTCAGCGCCTCTTCAGGAAGTGGCTCTTTATTTAAAAGATTACTTCTCCCTATAATAACCGTCAGCGGAGTGGAAATGTCATGAGTGATAACACAAATAAGATTTTGAATTCCTTCTTTTTTATCTTCAATTTCTTTTTGGTGCATTTCAACCAGAAGAAGGAAAACCCAAACAATAATAGCAGCAACAAAAATCCATCCAAACGTAACCAGGGCCTGAGAGATTAACAGCCCGTTAGGTGTAATCAAGTATGGAAAGGGATAGTTATTCATTTCCAAAACAGCGAAACCTAAAACAACCAGAGTGCTGATAGTAAGCCAGGTGATAATCCCTCTTCTTCCTGTCACAACTCCGGCAATCAATGGAAGAATCCCGAACCAAATAATAATGTTGCTATGATAACCACCGCAGAAAAAACCAAAGGTCGCTTGATGGATCATCCCTGCGGCCAGAAAAATATTGGTGTTGAATTCAAGGCGATTATTAAAACGAAACAACAATGGCGAGAGGAGATGAATCACACTCGCTGTAATTCCGACGATTCCGGGAAGAGGATGAAGAATTGTTTTGTAGGCCAAAAGAGCATAGCCCCACATTAAAATTCCTGTCGCTAGAACACACACGAGATAGCTGTGAATGTGCCTCGGCGCCAGGTCTTTTTTTTGAAGACGATTTTTTGCTACGAACTGGTAAAGGTTCATGTATGCTTTTAGGAATAGCTCACCCATATGGATTAGATTCTACATAAAAAAGACTGTCCGTTGCTTGAATTTATTATTAAGATAAAATCATTTTAATGGACTAAATTAGTATAAAAATGAAAAGACTTATCCCCTTTCTTGCTATTTTAATTCTCTCTGGTTGTTCTTCATCACCTGTAGGACCAGTCACAACTTTTAGTCAAGATCATCTATCCATTACCATTAATGCCGAAGTCGCAAGTAAGGTTGAGGCCACTTTAAAAAATGAACTCACGTATATAAAGACCATCACGGAAGAAGATTTTAAAAACGAACTTCTAAAAACGTTATCTTCTATTCACTTCATTGATTATCAACCGGGCCATTGCGGCAGCGGACAGGTGGCGTGCTCAGATAAGATGAATGATGGAAAAATCTTTATTAATCAAAACTTTTTCCAAATGCCCTCACTGGAACAATTCACGGCCCTTCTTCATGAAGCCCGCCATCTGGAATCACAAAATTTTGAACATGCGAAATGTTCAAAGCGCCCAGAGTGGGGTTATGAATGCGACGAAAATATTAATTCTCCCTATGGGCTGGAATACAAATACCTTTTGCATAAATTCATTAACAACAAAGACGAGCAATCTGCTCAAGTACTCCAAAGAATTTTTCTTCGCGTAAATAAAATTTAATTTTACTGTAATGTAAAAGTAACTTATGCTTTAGCTTTATTATTCTTATGGAGGAGTTCTCATGAAGAAGCTTTTAGCTATCGCTATCTCTCTAGTATCTGTTAACGCTTTTGCTGCTGGTTACGGTTCAGCTGGATGTGGTCTTGGATCAATCGTTCTAGGTGACAAGCCAGGATTTATGCAAGTTTTCGCTGCTACTACAAACGGAACATCTGGTTCACAAACTTTTGGTATCACTTCAGGTACATCTAACTGTGGATCTGCTGGAAAATCTTCTGAGCAATTCATCGAAGCTAACAAAGCTTCTCTAGGAAACGACATTGCTCGTGGACAAGGTGAAACTGTTGATTCACTAGCTACTATCATGAACGTATCTAACAAGACTGAGTTCGCTGCTGCTCTTAAAGCTCAGTACTCTGAAATCTTCAAGACTGGTGATGCTAAGACGATCAACTCAAAGATCATCGCTATCGCAAAATCAAACAAGTTACTTTAATTTTCGCTTTAATAAGGGAGGAAGCTCAGGCTTCCTCTCCTCTACTGCAGACAACACATGACTTCTACCCTGCGTTTTGTTCTTTTCTTCTTCCTTTTTGTTTCAGTAAGCTTTGCTCAAGACCAATACTATTCTCCAGTTTGGAAAAACTTGCTTCATTATAACCGCGGTCTCCTGGGCGTCTCCAGCGACGTCGATGACTCGGCCTTCTTTATTGCTAAAGATGGAAAAAATAATCCGCTTCATGAATTAGCGGAAAACGTTCTTAAAATTAACGCTAAAGATAGAGAATACATTTGCCGTTTCCCGGCGAGATTTAAATATTTAAACAGAAGCCAGAACCTTAATATTGATGAATCTATTTTAAAGAGTTGCGAAAAGTATCAACAATACCTTGTTGATCATTACCCAAAAACAGTTCATCTGGTTTTTTCTTCTTATTATCTTGAATCACCGGCTTCAGCCTTTGGACACACTTTCCTGAGATTTTCTAAAAACGAATCTCTCTCAAGTGATAAAAGATCAGAACTTTTGGATGTCGGAATTAATTATGGTGCTTCCAACACTTCAAGTAATCCACTGGTCTATACCGTCTATGGAATCTTTGGTGGATTCCAGGGGACTTTCTCTTCTATTCCCTATTTCTATAAAATCCGCGAGTACAATGATTTTGAATCCCGAGACCTTTGGTCTTATGAACTAAACTTCACTGAAGCTCAAAAAGAAAAACTGCTCGATCATTTATGGGAGCTCGGTGGAACCTGGTATTACTATTACTTCTTTACAGGAAACTGCTCGCAGAAAATCATGGCGCTTCTTGATGGAGTTGAACCTTCATGGAAACTTCTCGATAGTCTTCCCAAATACATTATCCCGGCCGAAACTATTAAGGCCCTCTACAATGTTCCAGGGCTTGTGAATCACATCACTTTCCGCCCGAGTAAAAGAAGAATGTTCCAGGAAGCTTATGGGCAGCTTTCATCAGAAGAAAAAAGAGTTTTCAAACAGGTTGTCGATCACGATGACTGGAATCTAGTTCAAAGCAAAGATATCTCAACTGCTTCAGCGGCAAAAATCCTGGATGTCATCATTGAGTTCATCGACTACAAATATTCAAAAGAAGTTCTTTTTGAAAAAGGGCCGAAGTACGAATGGAAACAAAAGCTCCTGGCTATCAGAAGCCAAAATCCTGAAAGAGGAGCTGATCTTCAAATCCCTCCTCCAAAAGATGAAGAGCCGCATCTTTCTCACCCATCGAGAAAAGTAAAACTTATGGCAGTCAAAACTGAACACTCGGATGACCTGACATTTAAAGTCTCTCATCGTTTTGCGCTTCACGATTTCACTGACCCCACTCTTGGTTCACCGAAATTGTCGTCAATTAACTTTTTTAAAGTAGACCTGGAAGCTTCAAAAAAAGCTCTTAAAGTTGATTCAGTAACTGCAGTTGAAGTCGCTTCATTTAATCCATGGGGAAGTTATTTTTATCCAGTGAGCATCTATGGAATCATCGACTATTCAAAGGATAGAATGAATCTTTGTGGCGACTGCCGCGTCTTTAAAGGCTCTGTGGCCTCAGGTCCATCGTGGTCTTTTTTCAATGACCGCCTAATTCCTTTTATCTTCGCCAGCTCTGATTTTATGTACGCGAGCGCCTATAATAAAAACTTTGAAATTAATGCCGGAATTTACACCGGAGTGATCTTGAGAGTCTCAGATTGGTTTTCAAGTTTTGCCAGATATAAAAAGGCCTATGCCCTTTTTAACAAAAAAGAAAACTATATGACTGAAGTAACAGGTCAGTTTCACCATACTAAACACATTGATACCAGCATTGAAGCCAGCTTTTCTGATAAGAAAAAGCAGTATATGATGGGATTCAATTTTTTCTACTAGGAGTTTTATGAAGTACCTTTTTCTTCTTACCTTGCTTGCTTCTTGTGCCGAACTTCAAAAAAATACTAACGTCAACATGATGGCCGAGGCTGACTCTGTAAGAGTCCTTGAGGCCGATGCACCGGCCGGTTCTTGCACAGTGGTCACAACTGTTCGCGGGGAAGATAACCTGATGAACCTTGGAAGAGACACTGCCGTTGCCAACATGAAGAAATACGCTGAAGGAAAAGGCGCTAATGCAATCTTCGTAAAAGAGTGCAAAGAAACGAAAACAGCTATTTCGACAATCACAACCTGCAAAGGCATCGCTTACAAATGCCCTTAAGCAATAAGTTCTGAAAAAATTACAAGGATTCTATGAGAGCGCCCTGGTTCTGATAGAATCCTTGGACTATGAAAAAATCAATTTTATCCCTGAGTCTTTTAAGTCTTTCCTTCAACCTGTTTGCAGCTGAAGCCGACAACTTCACAGCGCGCACTCTGGATCTTGCTGATGCTGGAGAAGAGGTCAATGTCCTGGCCAACAACTACCTAAAGAAGGCCATTGTTGATTTAAACAAGGTCGGTGGGTGTAATGAGGAAGCCCTTTATAAGGAATTAAGAAAATACTTCGCAAATCACAGCAAAGGCGAACTGGTTAAAGACATTCTTTACCGTAATGCCGTGGCCATCAATAACCTTCCAATTAAACAATCAGTTTACGAAAACTGGGAAAAAGCTGATGGATTCCTACTGGGAAGAAAAAAAGCAGCAACCAGCCCTCTGGCCCTAAGCCCACTGATTAAAATCGGCGACGAAACTGTTGGTGTCGATAAGTTTGAGCACATGTTTGGGATGGGATTTACTTACTTCACTAAGCACTACCAAAAAGGCAAAGATATTAAAGATGTCCTAAGTTACGGGATCGCCCTGGAGAAAACTATTTTGGGTGGGAACGTGTTTGCCACTGGTGTTTTTTCCTACGGTGATCTTTCAGCTAACTTTAACGGAATGAGATTCTGGAACCACGTTCTGCAAAAGAACGACGATATTTTAGGAAGTGAGCACAACCTTGGCCCTTATGTGACATGTTCTGCTTCTAAATGGCAGGTCAATGAGAAGAATCCAATCGACTTTAAAAACTATATCGATGCTTCAATGGATGAAAGTATCAATTGCAGCAAATTCGCCGGCACAAAGGCCGTAGGCAAGTTTAAGGCAGCTATTAAGAAAAGAGGTTTCGTCGACAGCAACAACCAGGCGCTTTGTCCGGTTGAGCCTTCTAAGCTTCAAGAAATGAGACAGAAGTATAAACCTTCTGGAATCGAGCACCTTATCATCAACGATGAGGGTCTTGGCAAAGTCTCTTACTTCAACGAATTCTAGAAAATAAAAAAGCCTCCATATGGAGGCTTTTTTATTTAAACTTTTAAAAGATTAATTAGTTCCCAACAGCACCAGTTTCATCAATCTTTAACTCACAAGAGTAGTTAAGAACGAATGCAGAAACTCTTGAACACTTAAGGTCTCTTCCAACTCTTACAGTTGTCTCTAGGCTTCCTTCTCTTTTTGATGTTTGAGTAGCAGCAGATAATTTTTCGAAAACAACTCTAGCAGCTTCACCTTGGATTAAAAGACCAGCAGTATTTCCGCTAGCGTTCCAAGCGCGTGATGTCCCTTCCCAAGTTCTGATTGGTGAGCGTGCGAATGTAGAAACAGATGCAGTCAGTGCAAGAACAGCGATTAATGTTTTCATATAAAACTCCTCATTGGTTAGAATGAGGAGCTTCTATCATTGTTGGTCTCAGTAAAGAAAGGGCCATCTGAACTATTTACAGCGAGTCAGCGCCTCTGAAGATGATTGGGAAGCCTTCACATTTGAAGAAGAAAACTCAGCCTGAAGGACTTTGTTTTTTCCCAATGTCAGTTTGTATGTTGTCGTCACGTCTGCATATGTATTGCGGGCCTGTTGAGTTCCTGTCTTATCCATCAGACCCATCACGCAGTTATAAGCACCATTCACATCAACACCACACTTGTACCCCATCTCCTGGTAAGTACAGATTTGTGTTTCTGTTTTCTCTACGGCCTTTCCTTGAGTTATCGTTTTACGTAAGTACAAATCATAGTTTAGACCTGAGTCTTTCGCTAAGAGCGTGAAAGTCTCATCGTTATGATAGCTATCTGTTGGAACATCAATAGTTAGGGTTTGCCCGTTTTGCTTTAAAACCAGTTGTGGATCAAGTAGTGAAAATCCTAGAGGTACCTTCTCCGTTCTGATTTCCATATAACCTTTATTCAATGAGATGCTACGTCCTGCATGTTGAGAAAGGACGACAGAATCCTTGCCTGGAATGGCCAAAATCCCTTTATGATCAATTTTTGAATTGATTAACCCTGCGTGTGCGGCAACAGGTAAAATAAGTGTCGAGAAAACCATGCTAAGAGCTAAGACATTGTTTTTCATAATGACTCCAAGATTTAAACAGTTTGTCGAAATTCTACTCCGGAAACCTGCCCCATTCCTAACCACAGGTATTTATTTTAGACCCTGTCAAAAGGTTCAACAGAGACTACTTTTTAGGCAATTTTTCTCCCGTTTTTCAAGGAGTTAGACCATCATTTTTGGCCCAAACCGTGCACTTTAGAAGGCAAGCGGGGGCTTAAAATGAAAACAACAAAAACACTTATTCTTACACTTATCCTTTCTCTGATTTCAACGAATGTTATGCCAAAGTCTTTCACTAAAGCAGAGATTAGAGCTTATAACATCGCTACAATTTCAAAGATGATTGAAGTGGTTGAACCAAAAGTGAATGCAAAGAAAAGAGAAGAAATCGCGCGTGCTCTTTATCAGACAACAAAGAAGTATGCGATCGATCCAAAGATTATGGTGGCCATTATTTCTACTGAGTCTAACTTTAATAATGCCGCTGTATCTGTTTCGGGAGACCTTTCTCTTGCTCAGATCAACACTAAAGTTTGGGACGCTGAATTTGAGCGTTTAGGACTTGGAAAAATCGACAAGAAGCTTTTAAAGGCAGACGAGTCTTATGCTCTTAATAAAATGGGTAAGATTCTTTCTATCCTGAAAACTCGTCACGCTAAAAAAGATGCTAAATGGTATGCTGTTTACCACTCAAAAACTAAAAAGTTTAAAAACGCATACGATGGAAAAGTTCAAACTCGTTTAAGAATGATTGCTTCAGTTTCTCTTTAATAAATATTTCCACCAGACTTGTAAATAAAGTCTGGTGGATACTTATCTAGTAACAAAGTTGATGACGAGGCTCCTGTCCACAAAGCACCTTCACCTCACTTTCCAGCTCTTTGTTTTTAATCTTCAATACTGACTTAATGTTCTTAATATCCACTCTCAATTTATCCGACTCATTTTTAGTGAGCATAAATCCAATTTGAGAGCCTGCAGCAGCAACAGCTGAAGGTAAAATAGCCACTGAACCATAAGTGATAAAACTCTTTTCGATAAGAGAGGTTGGCTTAGGAATTCTTGCTGTGGCACTTAACATACCAACTCCTAACATTGAAAACGAAACCACGGTAGCAATACTAGCGACCTTGCGAGTTTCAAAAAAGAATTGATGGGCCTTATGCTCTTCATTGACTCTCAGAAGCTTTAATTCAAAAGCATCTAGATTTTTTTGACCTTCTATTAACTCACTTTTAAGAACACTAATCTTATTTAATCTCTCGATCGCCCCATCTGAGACAACAGAGTCGACACGAGAAGATGAATAAACTGCTTGTGATGCCAATAAGAATGATAAAAAAACAAATGAAACTGCCTTCAACATAATCTCCTTGAGGTGTTATTTTTCAAAAGATTATAAGTGAGTCTTTTTAAAGATGTGTCGTTTTGTAAAAAATGCCATGCCCGTAAAAAATCTAGACAGTACTACCCGTAAATATTTTTTCGACTTTTCCACAAAGATAGATATCTTTTAAATCCTTCGAAAACTTGACCGCCAATCTTCCACCAAGAGTTTCCAGTACAACTTCGTCACTCCATCCATAGAACCTAGCTGCTGCCAGCGCTGTCGCTGTGGCACCTGTTCCACATGAAAGAGTTTCGTTCTCTACACCGCGCTCATAAGTTCTGATGCGAATATGTTTTGGCGAGATCACTTCAAAGAAGTTAGCATTAGAGCCTTTTGGAAAGCGGGCATCGTAACGAACGTCTTTGCCGAATGCAAAGACCGGGTAATCAAGAATCTTTTCGATTTCAAACACTGCGTGTGGAACACCAGTGTTCATATAAAGGGATTTTTTTGCTTGGAGCTTTGAATCTAAATCGTGAAGGTTGATTTTGTCGACGTCGTAGAGCTCAGTCATCTTAAGTCTATAGCCATAAACTGGATCAAGCGCGCACTCGTACACACCGTTCATCGTTTCAAATTTATATGTTTCTTTTTTTGTCTCAAGAACTTCATGAGCAAAGGCCGTAATAGCTCTTGCACCATTGCCGCACATTTCTACTTCACCGCCATCAGCGTTGATGTATCTCATTTTAAAATCAACTTTATCGCTCACTTCAAGAAGCAGAACTCCGTCAGCGCCAATCCCTGTCTTCAATGAACACAGACGCGCCCAAAGACTTCTGTCTTCAGCTCTATAAGTGAAGTCGCGGTTATCAATAACCACAAAATCATTTCCCGTTGCATTGAATTTAGTGAAATTGATTTTTGTCATATAAAACTAGCCTATGCCTAGGTTAACACTTTGTCCAATATAAAAAGTTTGATTAAGCAAACTGCTCTGTCATAAGATCAGCACACTTCCCTATTTTATATCTTAAATGAGGTTCAAAATGAAGTTTTTAACAATGACAGCAATGCTGCTTCTTTCAAGCAGTGTATTTGCCGACATGGTTTTCATGCGCGAGTGGGACAATCAAAAACATATCATGCATAAAAACAGCGACGGTGTAACAACTCAAATCACGAGCGGTGATTTAGTCCATCTTTATCCTGACATTACTCCAGATGGGAAAAACGTTGTGTACGTTGAAGGAAAAATCTTCGATAACGGCACACAAGATCTTTACCTGGTGACAAAAAATCTTGAAACAGGAAAAACCAAGAAGTGGCATTCAGAAGATCTAAAAGGAATGATTCTTCATCCTAAATTCTCAAAGAGCGGCCAGTTCATTTTCTTTTCAGCTCCATCACCTAAAAATAAAGTCTTCTATTTTGAGCCAGGAAAATTCACGAGCAACAGTGACGTGACAACGTTTAAAGCCGAAGCACTGGTAAAAGAAGATGAAGCTTATTTCCCAAGACCATCAAGCGATGGAAACTTTGTCGTCTACCAAAGAAATGTCACAGGAACGAGAGAAGTTGTTCTTTACGATCGCCTGGAAGAGACAAAGTTAGTCATCGACAAAGGAATGGCGCCAGCGATTTCTTTTGATGAAAGAAAAATTGCTTACACATCAAAGAAAAATGGCTCATGGGATATTTTCGAATATGACCGTGTGGCAAAAACTGTGACTCAAAAAACTTTTGATGAGACCACTGATGAGATGGCACCGACATACACTCCATCTGGTGATTTGGTTTTTGCTTCAAGCAAAACAGGAAACTTCCAACTTTATCAATTAAATGGTGATGAATGGATTCGTTTAACTGAAATCGCGGGTACTGATGATTACGCTCCTCAGTTTTCAGGTGAAACCAACTTCACTCAAGGCATCCGCGCTTCTTTCATGGAGCCGATGAGATCATCTTTTGGAACGATCATGCACAATGGTCTGCTTTATATGTGCGGAGGCCACCAAGGACCAGAGCACACTTATCCAAAAGAGTCTTTCACTGACAACTTCAATGTTTACGATAAAAGAATCAATGGCTGGAGAGAGTTAGCTCCACGACCAATCAAAGCTCACGGCTACACACTGGCCGCGAAAGGAAACTACATCTACGCTTTCGGAGGATTCACTTACTCTGAAAACCACAAGCCAAACTGGAAATCTGTAAGCACAGTTGACCGCTACGACATCCGTACGAACACATGGACGACGGTTGCTCAGTTAACAAAACCGCGTTCATCAAACGTTGCGGTGACAATCGGAGATAAAGTTTATCTGGTTGGTGGCTGGGATAGTACTCCTAAATTTAATAACGACTACGATGGAACTTTCCATTCATCAATTGACGTTTTCGACCTGACAACTGAAACAATCTCTTCAGCTCCTTTTGAAATCCCTCGTCCACTAAGACGTGCTTTCACGGGAATCGAATACCAGGGACAAATCCTTCTGGTCGGTGGATTGGGACAAGGAGCAAGTCACTTTGATTTAATTTCAAAAGTCACTCTACTTGATCCAAAAACAGGGATGACAACAGAGCTTCCAGAGCTTCCTTTTGCGACATTTGCTCCAGCTGCTGAAACAATCGGAAATGAGCTTTTTGTTTTCGGTGGAATGTTTAAGACTGGAGACATGGCCTATGAGTATGTTTCTCACATCTACGGATACAACTTTGATTCGCAGAAATGGAGACACACTGGTCGCTACTTAAAAGAGAGCAAAGGGTTTGCTCAGGTCTTTAAGTATGACAATAGAACAATTGGAGTGCTTGGTGGGCACAGGTACTATCTAAATGAGGATAAGCCAGTTAACACTTTTGAGATCTTTAAAAAATAATTTGATAACCTAGAAGGCCTTCGCAATGAAGGCCTTACTTCTCATGTGAGAGTCCAGCATCTTCTTTGAAGGAAACTCTTTCGTCTTTTTATTGTTGCTATACTTCTTCTCAATTTTTTCGTAAGTCCCATTCTTTTTAATCACCACAAGACCTTCATTAAATTTCTTCATAACAGACTCTGAACGAAAGGCGGCCTGGTAGTGGTTTTCCTTGAATAATTTAAATAAATCCAACGGCTGAGTCGTATCGACTGTGTCCTCTATTTGAGAATTAAAGTATTCAAAAATCCTGATGTCTCCAATGGCCACATCCGCTCTGCCTTTGTAGAGCTGAATGTTTCTAAGTTTTTGGTCTGCAAATTCTCTGTACTGAGGATTCTCGCTACTCATTTTTGCAAACTCACTTCCAAGCAGATCGCGAGAGCGCTGGAAACTTGTCACTGAGTAATTCTTCAAATCCGCAATCGTTTTTATTTTTAAGTTTTTCTTTTTTAAGGCAATTGCATAATTGTGATAAATGATAAAAGGCGCTGAATTGTAAGAATGAAGATTCTCATTCATATTCGTGATCGTGATGGCATCCAATTCGCCATTTAACAATTTCGACTTAAGTCTCTCCAGCGGTCCAAAAAAAGATTTTACTTCATAACCGGCAGCATGAGCGGCTTCTCGAAAAATTTCTACTTCAAGTCCAGAGTTTTCTTTTTCAAAAACATAAGGAGGCTTATTCATTCCGAAACCGACGGTTAAAACTTTTTGATCTTCAGCTTGAAGTAATGCCGAATAAAATAAGGCACACGTCAGTGGCAGGAGTAAAAAAAGAGATTTTTTCATATACGCCTTTTGACAACAACAGTTTTACATAAAATAAGTTTATGAAATCTTATTAGTAAAATTTAAGCTAGGAAATGTTTTTCTGAAGTTAAAATACTGCTGCACCGTTCAGCAAATGGGAAATAAAAAGGCCCTCATCGCGAGGGCCCTTTTTTATAATCCGTATTTTTTAAAGAATTCTAAAATTAACTCCGTCGCATCCGGCCCTTTTGGATCAAAGTAGGCCATCCCGGCCACTCCACCGCTCCACGCATGCCCAAGATCGTTGATCATGTAACGTTCGATAAGTACATCTTTGCTTGGATTAACCAGCGTGTACTTGTTGTATCCGTACTTGCCGTTTTTTCCGGCCACAAACTTCACATCTTTTTCTAAGAAATAAGAAGTGTCGCGAGTTCCGTTATCAAGAAGGTCGTTGAAAATTTTAAATTCAGATTCAATTTGGAAAGCATGGGCAGGGCTCATAAGCGGGCTCGCCATTCCATGAAAAATAATAATCGGCATTTTAGAAGGATGGTGTCCTGCTGAACAAGCGTATCCTGTTTCTGCTGCAAGAGGTGCTGCTACTGAAGCTCCATAAAGAACAACATCAGCAAAATCTAATCCTGTAGTCGTTGAATAATACTGAGTTCCATCGTGAGAGGCCAGGGCCTGAAAACGATCAGGGAAACAGTTTCCAAGAATGTTAACCATTGAAGCACCAGAACTCATTCCAGCTGCGTACACGCGATTTTTATCGCCGTTATATTTTCTTAAAACTTCATCCAACATTTCCACAATAACTTGTGGCTCACCGTAACGGCTGTTGTTTGCCGGAAGAACCCAGTTCCAGCATTTATAAGAGTTATAAGCTGGATTTTGTTCAGGAAGAAGAACGATGAATTTACCTTTGTCTGCCCATTCAGTAATGCGAGTTCCTTCAGCGAAGATAGCGGCATTTTGCTCGCATCCGTGAAGCATAACAACGACAGGAGCTTTTTCGTTTTTAGGAAGTCCTTTTGGAAGATAGACTTTATAGTTTCTCACGCCATAGATGCCGACGTAGCTGCCTTCTTTATAGTCGATGGCGTACGCAGTGCTAACTAATGTTGCGAGTAATGTTAGTAAAATCGCGATTCTTGTCTTCAAAACAGTCTCCCGAAAACCTCATAAAAATGGTGCGGGCGCGATCTTATTTTAATGAATCTAAGAAGTCGAGGAAATCTGCTTACGCCCCTATTTTACACTCTGCTCCTAAGTCGCGTGGCCTAAGCCAGCCTTAATAAGAATGTAATTTTTATAGCTATACATAATCATTTCAAAATAATAATGATACACCCGAAGGCCATCAACTTAGCTTAATAACGGGATTTTATGAAAATCAAACAAGTGTTTAGTGCCCTTTTCCTGACTCTTGCTTTCGCCAACCAGGCCTATGCCAATGCTGAAAGCTATATTCTAAAGATGGGAACAAACCGAGTTGTTTCTTTTGAATTCACTAAAGCTAAAAATGCAAAACTTCCCACTCTTCTTTTTCTTCCAGGTGTAAACCGCGGACTGCTTTCAAGTGATGAAGCACTAGAGACTCTTGCAGAAAGAGGATTTGGAATTGTCACAATGAATTTCAGCACACAACCAATCTCTGTGTCTCAACTTGATAAAGGAGTTAAGCCTGATTTCAGGAATTCAACATACACACTAGAAAGCTACCACGCTGAAGTGGCAGCTCTTTCAAATGAATTGCAAAAGAACTTCAAAGTAAAAACGATCGTCCCGATTTCGATTTCATTCAGCTCTGCTGTCTCTTCAACTCTTCCAAATTTTCCGTTTATTATTGATGCTGTTCCAATGACAGCGTCAGCGGCAGTTAACCCGGAACTTGAAGCTTACAGAGCGTATTTAAGATCTGGAGAAATTTTCAATCCTATCTTTGGGCCAGGAATCACTCGCTCAATGCTGGATCAAAGTTACTATCAACAATGGCGTCCGCAAGTTGACAGCATGATCACAACGTTTGATCTTGATAAAAGCAGAAAAGACGATATGGTTGAAGGTTACACTGTGGCCAGCCGTGCTGCTGAAGGATTCGTTTGGGACTTAAAGAAAACATCTGCTGATACAAGACGCGTATTTATCTTTGCAAAGGATGATTCTGAAACATTACTTAAAGACCAACTACAACTTTTTTTAAAAGCAATGGACTCAACTCCAAATGCTCTGGCCTTTCTGGTAAAAGATTCAGGACATGTGGTTTCAAGCGATCAACCTGAAGCTTATGCCAACATTGTGACTTATCTTTTAACTAACGATATTAAAAATGTTTCAGGTATTTTCGAAGTTAATCCGAGCACTGGAAAATCGAAACTCTATTCTGGTGAAGAAGCAAAAAAATTCGCCAAAGACTTACTTAAATCACTTTAAAGCTCTCACCTACTCCAATTGGAGTAGGTGAGAATGCCCGTTCGTTTGACAAGCGGGTGGCCCGAGGCTACCCTTTTTTAAATGAATTCTACTCCCGCTTCATACTTTTTAGTTGATGATCATTCTTTACTCTTAGAAGGTCTTAAATCTTATTTAGGCAATGAATTACCTTCGTGGACTTGCTGTGGACATGCCATGTCGGTCTCTGAAGCAAGAGACTCTCTACCTGAGATCAAACCTTCTTATGTTTTCATTGATCACCTCATTGGCAAATCTACAGGTGCAGACCTGATTAGATCAATGCCAAACGATACATCTGCTCCCGTTTTTATTCTGGTAAGTCAGCTCGATTCAAAGGCGATCCTAAAAGAATACATGCAGCTTGGAGTTTTAGGATTTGTCTCGAAAAAAGACAATCAGATTGAAATCAAAAAGGCCCTGGAGCAAATCGCTCACAATGGTGAAATTTATTTCTCTCCTACGTTCAATGATTTGATATCTTCGACCTCTTCCGTCGACCTCTTGACGCCTAAGGAAATTGAAATCACTCGTCTTACAGCTTCGGGAAAAACCAACAAAGAAGTCGCAAGCAAACTGGGTTGTTCTGAGCTCACAGTAAAAACTCACAAAGCAAACATTATGAGAAAACTTAATGTGAACAACTCAGTTGAAATCTGCAACTGGGCCTTGAAGAATAATCTGCTCTAATGATTTTCTGGCTAAAGTTCAGCAATCTTCTCACTCTCATTTTAGCATCAGTGTTCTGCTACCACCTTTTGCCCTTTAGAAGATCAATGCTCACCCGGCTCTATATCATCAACCTTTGTATGGTTATTCTTTGGTCGCTTTCCATCTTCATGACTCTTTTTACTGAAGATATGGAACTTAAAATTCTTTTTACAAAGGCCCGCCAATTAACCAATCCATTTCTAACAATCAATTGGTTTTTTGTGTTCATCCTCATCTTTTTTAGAGGTCATTGGAAAAAGCTTAAAAAGGTTGCGATCCTGTTTTATATTCTTCCGGTCATCTCGTGCATCTCCACTATTTTTTCAATGTCAGGCTCTCTTTATTTTGAAAAACTCATGGCACATAGCTTCGCCCCTATTCCGGGAGTCGGTCTGGTTGAATACAAAATTGGACCTCTGTTAAGTCTGCAGTTTGCTTTCAGTGGACTCGTCATGCTCACCATGATGGTGCTCTTTGTTCTATTACTTTTTTCAAAAAATACACGCAGTAGACAATTGGCACGACTATTTTTTATCTGTGCCCTCATTCAGGTAGCGCTTGAATTCTACAGCCGTTCACGATTTGGAAACTCGGCGATGATTCAATTCACTGTGGCTTCATACACCCCGATGCTCTTTGCTCTTTATTATGCCATCCACAAACTTGAATTTTTGAACATTAAAAGTTTTTCGAATCAAGTGGCCTTTGAAAATCTTCCCACACCAGTTATTACGATCAATCCTCGGGGAGAAATCTGGGATGCAAATAAAAAGGCCCTGGAACTTTTTCAACTCACAACAGATGACCTGGGATCGACAGTTTCTATAGATCATCGCTTTGATTTCATCCAAAGGAGAGATCAAACATTGCGCCTGGGAGAAAACGAATACTTAATCGATTATCAAAATCTGGGAATGGGAGTGATTGTCTCTTTAACGGATATCTCCCAGATCTCAGAGCTCAATCAAGAGCTTGCTGAAAGCAATGAAATTCTAAAAAATATGAATGTTGAGATTTTAAAGATGACTAATTTCAACAAAAGAATCCAAGCGGTACTCTCTCATGATTTATCCGGTCTGCTTCATCAAATGAATTCTTCACTGGAAGTTATTTTTCAAAATCTTGCGATTCCATCTTCGTTTAAAAATTTAACCGAAAGCATTCTAAAGACCAATCAGTCCTCACTTAGTTTGTTAAAAAATATCTTGAGCTGGAGCTATGATGAGGAAAAAACAGAGCTCTCTATTGATAGCCTTTTAAATGAAATCGTGCATTCTCAAGAAATGCTTTTAAAGCAACATCAGGTTAAGTTGAGTGTCATTAACCACTCACCAAACAGCACCTACACCACGTCACTCAGGGCCCTGGAAACGATTCTTCGAAATTTGGTCTCAAACGCCATAAAAAACACCCCTCAGAATCTTTCCGTCCTGATAGAAGTTGAGGTCAAAGACAAACTTGAAATCAACATCATTGATCAAGGCCCAGGAATCCCTCAACCTGTTTTACAAAACCTTCAGGATGAAACGAGGATGACGGTCAAAAGTAGTTATGGATTTGGAATTGGATTGCAGCTAACTTTTGATTTGATTAAACAGTTAGAAGGAACGATCCACTTTGAATCGCTCCCTCTAAAAGGTACTAAAGTTATTTTAAAAATTTGAACCAAGATCAAGAAATGGAAGGTTGTCTCCCATTTGTCCTGAGGCATCTCCTTTAACTGTTGATGTTGGAAGCTCTAGGCCTAAGTTTCCATAGTAATTGCCACCCCAACACTTCGTTCTTCCCGATGCATTCACAGCGCAGAAGCCATAAGTGTGAGAGGCTACACTTACAACTTTAAAATCAGTTCCCAAATCAACGAATGGAAGTGCATCCCCCATGTCGCTTAAACTTCCTCCCTTACTGCTCCCATTTCCTATTCCTAAGTTTCCAGAAGTACTTCTTCCCCAACATTTGAGTGATTGATCATCTAAAACCGCACAAAAGTTAGCTCCGTTAGATGCAATTTTCACAGCGTATCGCCCTGATCCTAAGTTGACAGTCGGAAGATTGTCACCCATTTCATTGGCGCCATCTCCGCGATGATTGGTGCCTCCCAGACCCAATTGACCAAAACTATTATCTCCCCAACATTTTACAGAGTTATCATCCAGGATGGCACACGTACTTTCACCTCCTCCGGCAACACTCTTTACAGTTCTTCCCGTACCTAAATCCACATAAGGAAGGTTGTCACCCATTTGATTTGGGGCCGCTCCACGATCTGTCGTATCTCCTAATCCCAAACCTCCATAAAAATTAAATCCCCAACATTTTAACTTATTGTTATCTAAAATCGCGCAGGCATGTGAACCTCCTAGCGAAATAGACTTTGCCGTTCTTCCTGTTCCAAAATTTATGTATTGAAGATTGTCTCCCATATGCGAAGGGCTAGTTCCAATATAACCACCAACGCCAGTCCCGACTGCTCCTAAATCTGCAGCTCCCCAACACTTAACCCTTCCATCTGTTGTCAGAATACATGTGAAATTTTCACCAACTCCAACTTTGGCCGGGACAACTCCTGTCCCCAGAGAGACAGCGGGAAGATTGTCGCCCATTTCATTTGCATTATCCCCACGGTTCTGAGTATTCCCCAGACCTAACTGGCCATAGCCATTATCTCCCCAGCATTTTAGTGAATTATTATCCAAGATCGCACACGAACTAAACCTTCCGACACCCAATTCTTTAGCAGTTCGACCTGTTCCTAAATCTACAGGCAGCAAAGAATCTCCCATGTCGCCAACGTTGTTGCCAACATGTTGATTGGTGCCATTGCCCAATTGTCCATCATCGTTTTTCCCCCAACACTTCACAACTCCAGTATCACTTTTTATACACATGAAAGCTTCACCACCGCTTAAAACATAACTAGCTGTCGTAGTTTCTTCATCTGTTGTCGTTTCTGTGTCTGAATTTGAACTCAAAGACTTCCCACTATCTCCACAAGAACTCAGAAATAAGGCCAATCCAAAAATTTTTAAATAGTGAGCAACTTTCATTAATCCTCCATGAAGCGCGAAAGCAATTGTTTAGAAAATTAAAACAAAACAACGCACTCTTTAAAATCGGCCGAACGGAGGATGAAAAAGAAGCACCAGGGAGGGCCATTGGAGAATGACAAAATGGCACCATAACCGAGAAAAAGTGTCAGTCCGATCCCAAATTTGAGCAATTTAGTTGGCATTAGGCTTGCTTTACTGTCTTTGCCGGGTTCCCGGTTTTTTTCTGAGGGGGAAAAATGAATCTTAAAAAGCTGATGCTATCGTCACTACTCGTTCTCGCTACAACACTTCAAGCTGCAGACAACATCGGATGGGGCCCAGGCTCAAACCCAGGACGTGATCCAGGTCGCGACCAAGGCAGAGACCCATGGGACACAAGACCAACAGACCCTAGAGACCCTTGGGGCAACGACAGCGGAAGCAGTGTCCGCGACGTTGAACTTCAAGTTCGTCAGTATTTCCAATCTCAAGCACGTCTAGATTTAATCCAGGATTACTATATCCGCTCACAGCTTCAAGGAAAGCAAATCAGAGCTATCACTATCACCGCTTCAACTGAAGCTGGTAACGGTGAAATGAGACTGCTTTCAAATGGTCAGTCACTAGAGCAGCCACAGAGAGTTGCTCGTCAAATGGCAGACTACACACTAAGAGTTGACCCATTTGCCAATACACTTGGCCAGTCTCTTAGAAATCTTGAACTGGAAATGAGAGGAAGATTCTATGTTGAAAAAGTTGTCTTTAATCTCCTTCAGAATAATGGTCCTATTAACCCTGGCCCAGGGAATCCATCTCAGCCGCAAGTTGAAGTTGTCAGACAACAACTTAACGAGCAAATCCAAACTGAAGGTGGGTTGCAGCTCTTTAGAATGTTTAACCTTGCCGCTGAAAGACAAGGCCAGGCTTTAAGAAGAGTGACTGTTCTTGCCAGATCACAAAGAGGAAGCGCTCAAGCTCAGCTTCTAGTGAACGACCAAAACAGTGGAATCGCTCAATCAATCGGTATGAGTTCAACAAGACTTTCATTTGAACTAAGTGGTCAAAGAATCGGAAGAGAAATCCAGGGTCTAAGACTGTACTTCAGAGGAAACGTTGTAGTTGAAGAAGTAAGTCTTGAATTCGACAGAGGCGGCGTGATCAATCCAGGACCGGTTCTTGAAAGAAGAATTGAGCAAGTGATCAACCAAAGACTATACGACACAAGCGGAGTGAACCTGACAGCTCTAATGAGAATTGACCAAAGACACTTAGACCGCGTTGTTGATTCAGTAGAAGTTGTTTTAAGAAACAGCGACTACGGTGCAAGATTAAAATTATGTCAGCAGGTTTCAGGGCCATACGCAACTGTTAACTGTGGAAACATCTCAACACTTTACCCAGGAGCTCAGACAGTAAAATTATCGTCTGTAAACTTTGCGAAACTATCAGAATTAAGTCTATCGGTTAGAATGGGAATGATTGACATCGAAAGAATCATTATCAACCTCAGATAAGTCATTCCTTTTTTAATCTCCACACACGTCAAAAAGGGCCTCAATATGAGGCCCTTTCTTTTTTAAAATCTGATATTGATCCCCACTGAAGGCTGGAGTTCATAGTCTTTTAGATTTGGATCATCGGTCGGCGTATAAGTCGCAAGTAAATCTGCAGTCAGCGAGAAAAATTCCATCACTCTCAACTCTACTCCTGTTCCTACATAGGGCTGAACCTTTGAAGAAGTGCTCGTAGTTGAGGTGCCGCCATTAACTGTTTTTGTTTGCTCATTTTTTCTTCCCTGTGCTCCTCCGCGGATATAAGACGTCAGAAAAGTCGACATTGTAAAACTTCCGCGAAGACCAACACGTAGTTTATCCTCAGAGTCTTTATAGGTTGTGTTTGTCGCTAAGTCTGTGCTGTCATCTTGTGCATGTGTGTACTCTACTTCTAAAGCAGAGATTGGAAAGCGATAAGTTGCTCTTGCCCCAAAGATCGCGCGGCTTTTCATATGCGGTGTCGGTTGAAATTTCTGTACTCGCTCCAATCCGATAATTGGTGTTACGCTTAAGCGCCCTTTGACTTCAGCTGAAAAAACTTCACCTGAAATAAGGGCAATAATCGCTAGAATAATTTTTAACATAAACTCTCTCCTACAGTTTGAAGTTCAAATGAATTTGATCAACCACCTGGTTTATCTCTTTCATCTCTCTCACTTCATCCATCACATGGTATTGAATCGTTCCATCAGCATTAAAAAACACGCGCTGAGGACGGTATTTAAAATAATCATAAGAAGGCCATCCTTCTTTCTTATCAAAAAATGAAAGTGCATCAACTCCAATATAATTGCAGATCGCTTCGGCCCACACATCATTGACAATGACACCTTTTACTTTTGAAAAAAGATAGAGAAGCTCTTTTGTATTGGTCCCTCTTTGCATAAACAGCTCATTGTGACCTAAGTCGATGCTGGCAAACAAATCAGAGATAATGCCTTCATCCTGCCTGCTCCAGATAACAAATCGCTGACCATGAAAAGAGTCAAAAAACTTTTTCCAAATCTCAATTTGTCTGGAGACGTTCGCAAAATTGTCCACCATCACCATAATAAATTTTGGAGGTTCAGGCTCTTTAAAAAGCTGCTCAATATTGTCGATTTGCTGTCCGCTTTCTTTGCTTTTAGCAATTCTAACGTCACTTAGATTTTTGTTGAGATAAAGCTCCAGAAGCTTCATTGATTTCTTTTCAATAGGCATCATTGGCTGATCTGGAAAGCGTTTCGTCAGTAAATACTTATTCCATTTAACTTCATACCCTACGCGCTCTTTTGAACGAAAATTGACTCCCATAAAAGCTGAGTTTACTGAATTTTCCAGGTCAAAAAATAAATCAATGTTAAAAATATCATCCAAGTTCGCACAAAAATGATGAGTTTCGACCATGCTTAATTTTGTTTTAGGTCTTTCAAAGATTTTAAGCTTAAACGGCATAAAGTTTAAGGCCAATGAACAACCCTCTTCAGTGATCACATTGATTTCAGCTTTGGGGAACTCTTCACTCAATGTCACCAAAAAAGGCAGGCAATTCACCACCTCCACTTCTGTGCGTGGGAATTTCACTAAGATTTTTCTAATTTCCATTTCCATAAACTTGGGTCCTTAAAACGAAATTCAAAAAGATTTTTAAAATCACTGATGACTGGTTCCGCTGGCACTGCTCGCACCATCTGCTTTAACTCTTTCCAGGAAAGCTCACTGTAGAGAAGATCGCTTTCAATATGATTTTGCTCACAGCGATCAAATTTTTGTTTAGCTTTATAGATCAAGCCACGCGCCCCGGTAAGATTGCCTTCGCGGTAATGAATCATCGCTGCCGCAACCTGAATCACTGCCCAATACACATTTCGAAGCGGCCCCGGCTCTTCCAGCCAGTGATGCTCGAATTCTTCGTGGCACTCCCAATATTTCTGAGCGTTAAAAAGCAGGATTCCTTGTTCCATAACGGCAAGATGAGAGTGATCAAATTGACTCATTTTTTGCCTCTATGTGAGAAACTTGGTATCTTCATAAGCATCTATTCTACCGTTTTAATGGAATTATTGTTATGTCGGAAATTTCTGATCAAATCCAAACCCTAGTACCTGACTATGTTCGTAATCTAACTGTTTATCAAGCAGGAAAACCTATTGATGAATTGACCCGCGAAAAGGGTTTAACCCGCGTTTCAAAGCTGGCAAGTAACGAAAACCCACTTGGGCCATCTCCTTTTGCCATCAAAGCGATGACCAATGCTCTTTGGGATGTTCACCGCTACCCGGACATGAACGCTTACATGCTTAAGAGCTCTCTTTCAAAACTCTACAAACTTAAACACGAAAACATTATTCTTGGAAACGGCTCTGAAGGAATCATGGCCTACATCGCCCGCGCTTTCATTCAAGCAGGTCAGGAAGTCCTGACATGCCAGAATAGTTTTATCGGATTTAGCATCATCGCCAGAAGCGTTGGGGCCATCCTAAAAACTGTTCCTTTAACTGAAGATTATCGTTTTGATGTTATCGCTCTAGGAAAAAGCATCACTAAAAAAACGAAAGTCATCTACATCTGCAACCCAAACAATCCAACCGGCACTTATATCACTAAAACAGAATTCGACATTCTTATGTCGTATGTTCCAAAACATGTTCTGGTTATTTTAGATGAAGCTTACTTTGAATTTGCTATTGGAAAAGAAGATTATCCAAACTCAATGGACTACCGCTATGACAACGTTCTGACTTTAAGAACATTCTCTAAAGCTTATGGTCTTTCGGGAATCAGAATTGGTTATGGTTTTGGACATGAAGACCTAATTGCCAATCTCCATAAAGTTAAACTTCCTTTTGAGCCAGGTCTTATCGCTCAAATGGGAGCAGCTGGCGCGATTCACGATAAACCGCATTTAAGAAGAACGGTTGTGAATAACCAGAGAAGATATGCTGAGACTTTCGACTTCTTAACAAAACACGAATTCAACCCAATCAAATCGGTGGCAAACTTCATTGCTTTTAAAACCGGTTCTGAAGAAGCTTCACGCTATATGTTTGACAGCCTACTTGATAAAGGGGTCATTATCAGGCAACTTAAGGCCAATGAAATGCCGGACTATGTTCGCGTTTCACTTGGAACAAAAAGAGAGATGAGCCATTTCTTCAAGGCCATGGAAGCCATTCTACCTGAGTACAATAAACGTTACGGGAGACCTAAAAAATGAGAGTCGTCACTTACTTACACCGTCATTCATTAGGAACTGAGAAACGTTTAGGAATCCTGGTTAGCGACACTGTCATTCTTGATCCAAACTTTGTTTTTGCTTGTGACTTTGAAAGAGAAGGACGCTTCAATGCCAGAGAGCGCGCTAATATTCACTGTCCACCTTCTTTAAATGCTCTTCTTCGCACTAGAGAAAATCCAAAAGAAGTTCTCCATGAAGCCTGGGGTTTAATGCTTTTCTTGGAAAAGTGCGGCTGCTTCAACATGGAAGACGGAACAAAGTATTTAATTGAAATGGATAAAAGTATTTCTCTTACAGCTCCACTTGATAAAATTGAAACTTACCGCGATTTCTTCGTGCACGAAAAACACGTGGCAACCGGCTTCAAAAAAAGAAATGAGCCGATTCCTCCGGCATGGTATGAGCTTCCTGTTTATTACAAAGGAGCGACGGCTGGATTCATTGGACCAGATAAAGACATCCTATGGCCTTCATACACTGACGTTTTAGACTATGAACTAGAACTAGGAATGGTTGTTGGTCTCGATGGAAAAAACATCAAAGCAAAAGATGCACACAAACACATTTTTGGGTTCACTATTTTAAATGATGTTTCTGCCCGCGATATTCAGAAAAAAGAAATGACAGTTAGACTAGGACCGGCCAAAGCAAAAGACTTCTGCTCTGTGATTGGACCAGTGATTGTGACTGCTGATGAATTCGATACAACAGAACCTGATCTTCTTATGACGGCAAAAATCAACGGCAAAGAATGGTCGCGCGGACGTTCGGGTGATGCTCAGTTTACATGGGCGCAAATGATCGAGCACGTTTCTCGCGATGAATGGATTTTAGCTGGGGACTTCTTTGGTTCGGGAACAGTCGGGACAGGTTGTGGTCTCGAGCTTGACCAGTGGATCAAGCCCGGAGACGTTATCGAATTAGAAATTGAACAAATCGGAAAATTAATCAATAAGGTTGGGCACAAGTCGCTTTATTAAGCGGCTTGCTCCACTCCCAAAACTTCTCTTTCAATCGTTCCTACAATTCTCTTAAGCTCAACAACCTGACCAGTAAGTTTCTGGGCATGCTCTGATGTTTCCTGAGATAACCCAAGACCATGGTGAACACCTTCATCAATCTGATCAATAGCTCTGGTGATTTCTGAATACCCTTTAGTCTGCTCAGTAATCGCCATAGAGATTTCATTCATCATCGAGCTTAACTCTGTGATGTTATCTACAATTTCATTTAATGAAGTCACACATTCTTTTGTAATGCGCTCACCAGAATCAAGTTGAGCACTTGCTTTAGCGGTAAGTTCAACAACGCGCGAACTCATTTTCGTAATAATGCTTTCGACCTGTGTGTTGGCAAGTGAAAGGATATCGTTAATTTCTTTAGCCGAAGCCCCGCTAACCGAAGCAAGTTTTCCAATTTCTTCAGCAACGACCGCAAACCCTTTCCCATGTTCTCCAGCTCTCGCTGCTTCTACAGAAGCATTGAAAGATAGAAGTCTTGTCTGGAAAACGATATCGTTAATCACTTTTGTTCTTTCGCTGATATCAGAAATAATTTTAATAATTGTTTTTAACTCTTCACTGCTCGAGTTAATCTCCTTGAAGAATTCCTGGTTGCTTTCAGCGATTTCTTTAATCGTCGAGGCCATTTTATAAATAGACTCTTTACCGTTAATCGCCTGCTCTTTTCCTTCTTCTGATTTCATCGAAGAGATCTTGATACTTTCAAAATTTTTCTCTGACATGGCATTGATCTCATGCAGAGAGCTCACCGTTTCCTGAACAGCAGCGGCCTGTTGGGAAGAAACAGAAGAAAGGCTGTTTGAAGACTCTGTTAACTTTTCACTGGCGTCAGCATTGATGGCCACTGCTCCAGTTAACTGTCTTAAGGCCGTTGAAATTCTCTTTGAGCCTTCTTTGAAGTTTTTAGATGTTGCAATTGAAACAATCAGGGCAATTAAAATCGCGCCAATACCAATTGATGTCGCTTTATTTCTTGCATCAACAATCGATCCATCTCTGGTTAAAAGAAGCTCTGTTAAAACTTCATTTGTTAAAAGATAAAATCCATGGGCCGTTTCTACCATTTTCGGAGTCATCGCATGAGCTTCGATGGCCTTTGCTTTATTTCCTTTTGAGATTTCTTCTAAAAGAGCAAAGTATTGTTTAAATTGAGCATCAGCTTTATCGCCTTGCTCTTTTACTTCTTTTTGTAGCTTTGAATTTACACCATAGAAGTTTTTGTCTTCATTGATTGATGTACCTGCATCTGCATAAATACGCCCCCAGTCTGACTCTCTTAACATTGAAAGAAAGACGGCCATCTTAACCTGCTCCTCCGTAGTCATAGGAACAGTTGATTTCGCTGCAAAATCTGCCAGGAGTCCATCTACTTCATAAAAACGATCTGCAATTTGAGGTGCGGCCAGCAATGTAATATCCATCAAATAATATGAATCCAGATCCGGGTCAAGAATCAGGTTTGATGTATCTCCCGTATGGACAACCAGGTCGCGAAGGTCTTTTAGAACTTTATAAGGTTCAGCTTTATTCGCTTTAAAATCCTCAAATGTTTTTGTTAGAGCAACTTTATTGATATGATCGCGCTTGCGTTCAGCAAGAGACCCATCATCTAAAAGAAGATCACTTTCAAACTTATTAAACTGCTTTAACACATCCGCCATCAAAGGCCCCATCGCCGGAGTGTATTTCTTATTTTCGACGACAAGATTAATCAGATTCATCGTTGTTCTTTGAATCTCATTTCCCATTTGTTCTTTTCTACCAAATACTAAATCTTTGTCGTATGAATTAAACATCAAATACAACAACACCAAGATTGGAATGGCGTAAAAAATATTGTTGATAAAAAGTTTTGTTGATAGCGATAAATTAAGCTTCATAATACTTCCTTTAAGATTTCCTTACCTTTGATCGGTTAACTGTTTAAAAATTTAAAAGAAAAATATTGATTTATGTCACCGAGCAAAAAGGTCAGCTATTTGCTGAAAATAGTGTATTTGCGCGATTCAAAAGACCTTTTTTACTTCACGAGGGCCTTTGGTTTGGGTCAAAATGAGGACTATGGAAAATTTTAAATCGTCTGGAATTCATACTAAACAAGCTCACGTCAAGGTGCCTGAAGGCCATTTTGAAGAAGAACACGGAAGAGATGGTTTCTTTGGTAGAGTCTCTCACCTTTATCACCAAAAACCACCGGTCGGATGGAGCAACATCGAAGGTGACCTAAAGCCTCGCTGCCAGCCACCAATGTATGACAATGCCGCCAAAAACGAATTCATCACCATTCTTTCAAATGACGATGTCGTTTTAAATATCGGCCACTACACTGAATCATTTAAAAACTTCTACCGCAGTGCTGACTTTGATGAGATGTATTTCATCCACGATGGAACAGGAACTATTGAAACAGTTTACGGTCATCTTGATTACGTTAAAGGTGACTACATCGTGATCCCACGTGGAACCACTTATAAGCTTTACCTGAAAACAGAAACGAAAATCTTTAAAGTTGAATCTCGCTCAGAATTCGAGCAACCAGAACGCGGTATGCTTGGGCCCAACGCTCTTTACGATCAAACCGCGATCGTTGTTCCAACAGCTGCTTACGGAAGCGAGCAAGATAAAAAAGAGTACAAGGTTGAAATTAAGCGCCTGGGAAAAATCACGACTGTGACTTACCCATACAACCCTCTTTGTGTCTCAGGATGGAAAGGGTCAGTTTACCCATTTAAACTTTCTATTTATGATTTCTGTCCGGTTATGAGTCACCGCTACCACATGCCACCAAGTGCTCATACAACTTTCGTTTGTAAAAACTTTGTTGTTTGCTCATTTGTTGAAAGACCGCTGGAAGACTCATCTCACGGAGTGCTTAAAGTTCCTTTCTACCATTCAAATATCGATTTTGATGAAGTGCTTTTTTATCACCAAGGAAACTTCTTCTCGCGCGATAATATTGATGCCGGTGCTTTAACTTTCCACCCACAAGGGATTCACCACGGGCCACACCCTAAGGCGTTTAAAAATAGTGAGAGCAAAACTTTCACTGACGAATTTGCGGTGATGATCGATGCGAAAAGACCACTGATCCCATCAGAATGGTTTATGAAAAACGAAAATAAAGATTACTGGAAATCTTGGTTCTAATTTAGACTGCGTGAGTGATGATTTGATACTCTTCACTCACCAGCTCAAAACATTTCTCCGCCAAATCATTTTTACTTTCAAAATCATCAGCATTCAGGCTTTTCATAACCGTCAGTTCGGCCACAACGTTTTTATGACTGAAAAGCTTTAGAGCATGACCTAAAAAGGCCATATCGCCGTACCAAAAGACTTTATCGCGGTTTTTAAGAGTGAGTCTTTCGCCATCAAGTGTGCGGTAATTTAAACATACAGGAAGAACTTTTGAGTGAGAGTTCACGGCTGCTTGAAACAAAGGTCTTCTAAAGCGGATCACTGCTTCGCCATTAGTGCTTGTAGCTTCTGGAAAAATCACGACATTCAGACCATCACTAAGAGCATTACTTAGCTCCTGAACTTCCGCCGTTAGTCCTGATCGGCTTCTTCTTTCCACAAATAAACACCCGCCAAGCATGCATAGATGACCTAAAAAAGGAGTTTCCTTCATTTCATTAGAAGTCACAAAACATGTCGGAAAATAAGAACTGATAATCAAAATATCGAGGTAAGAAAGATGATTGGAAACAATTAGGTAATTTTCATCGGGATCAATAGGAGCAAAATTCTTTCTTACTTTTACATTGAAAATTTTTAACCCAACTCGACTCGTCAGCGAAATCACTTTGGTTAAAAAAGGCCTTGCGCGCTCAAAGCTAAACCCGGCAAAAGCGAAAATAGTAAACGAGACAAGAAAGTACCCTATTAGGGCAATGACAAAAAAGAGTGTCCGAATAAATAGTCTCACCAGGGCCATTAACCTTCCGACTTTTTAAAATACCTCTTCTCATAAGAAGAATTGAGTTCTTTGAGATTAAGTATAGTCAAAAAATCGATGCATTGGAAATCTTTATCCAGTGCCGGATGCCCAAAAACTTTTGCTCCCGCATTGATATAACTGCGAAGCAATGAAGGAATTTGCCCCATGATGAATTTCTCTTCGAAAATATCTTCACCTGTCACTTTAGAGAGGCTCATTTTATATTTAGTTGTTGGCTTAATCGCAAATTCTTCTGATGTCATATTGTTAGCTTTCATGGTCTTTACGATCGCTTTGGCCATAACAGGAGAGACAGTCATCACACTGCTACATCCAAAAAGGTAACTAGCATTCGTAAGCCTTGCATACTCACCGATTCCTCTCCAAAGAAGATCAATAACGGCTCCATTTCTATGTTCCGGATGAATGCAGGCCCTTCCCAGCTCCAGCTTGACTCCTTCAGATTGAACGAAAGCATCCAGGCTGAATTCACCTTGCGAGTAAAACTTTGATGTGTGGGCACTTGAGAGCATGCGGTAGGTGCCGCAAATTTCTCCCGTTTGATTTGAACGGATTACCAGATGGTCACAAAGAGAATCAAAGTCATCTAAATCCAGGTTGTGGTCATCTGTGATTCCTGTTTCATTGAAGAAAATATGGTGTCTCATGCGGAAGAGCTCAACCAGTTCTGAAAGATGATTAGCTGTTTTAAGTGTGTAGTTTTGAGTCTTAATAAAAAGCGGATGTTTTGGACTATAAGTTAAAAAGCGCGGTGAAATATACAACATCCATTCGTCGTGCAGCTTGTGTCCTGAGTGAATGCAAGCAATTTGAGAACTAGTTGTCATAAAAATCTCCTTTCTCCAAGAGAGTAAGCATTTTAGTAAGAGCATATTGGCGAGAGTAAAAACTCTTTAAACACATTTCTTCATTTTTAGTGTGCATGCCTTTTGTTTTTGGCCCCACTCCATCAAGATAAATCAGTCCTGGTCTGGCGAAATAATTGATGTCAGCAGCACCTCCTGAGTGCTCAAGCTCACACCTTTCTCCTTCAATCTCTTCAATCACCTCAATATATTTTAAAAGAAGCGGATGATGATCCGGTTGCAACGGCAGTGGTGGGCAGTCATCGACAATTTCAATGGCAGTCTGGCACTGCTCTTTGGTGTAGAAACACTCCACTGAAGAGTTATCGATCAGACTTCTAATTGCCTGATCGATCTCGTCTCTGGCCTCTAAACTTGGAAATCGAGTGTCTAATTTGATTTCCATAGTGTCGCAAATCACATTGTAGCGGTCCATTCCCCCTCTCATTGTCCCGACATTGACTTTAATTTTGTTGTCGATGTCGTTGAACGGATGGAGTTTGGAAATAAACTCACAGGCATGGTGAGCGGCATTGATAAAAGGTTCACCAAAACGGCCTGCATGGCTTGCTTTACCTTTGATACTGATATTGTACCAACGGTTTCCATTTCGAGATGAGATCAGCGATCCATTAAAGAGGGCCGGCTCTAATCCAAAAACAATTTTTGATTTTTCTCCCACTTCTTTAAAGAAGCTGTGAAAACCAATTGAGCCTGTTTCTTCACATGGTGAGCAAACAAAAGCATAAGTGTGACGATGGGTAGGATGAGCAGCAAAAAAGCTTCTTAGTGATTCAAGGGCCATTACAATGCTTCCTTTGTCGTCGCCAATTCCTGGCCCGGTCAAAGTTTGTGAAGCGTAATGAATTTTAAAATAAAAATCTTGGTCTGGAGAGCATACAGTGTCTGCATGTCCAATAAAACTGATTTGCTCACTTGTTTCACCTGGTTTAACAGCGTAGAGTAAATCACCTGTCTCTGATTCAAGGTTGGGAATAAAGCTGCAACTAAAACCTAATTCCTGCAGTTTTAGAGCAATTTTTCTCTGAACGCGGTTAACGCCTTCGACATTCTTCGTCTGGGAATCCATTCCCACCAGCTCTTCTAGAAAATCCAATCCCAAAAGCCTTTCGGCAACCGGGAAAGGTGGAGTCACTAAAGGTAGCGCTAAGTCTAACAACGAAACATCCTTGTAAGATATTAATAAAATTTAAACACAATGATTTACATATTGAGTGTTAAAATCTCGGTAGAACTTTGTTAGAGTTGTATCAAGATTATTTAAATAACCGGGGTTTTCGCGTGACAATGAAGTCTTTTGATACAAATGGAGCATTTGCTGACAATTATAAGTTTTTAATTGGCTCTATTCTTCCGCGTCCGATCGCCGTTGTTTCAACAGTCAATGAAAGTGGAACAAACAATGTTGCCCCTTTCTCTTTTTTCACGGCCGTTTCAGCAAGCCCGATGATCGTTGCTTTTTGTCCAATGATCCGCTCAAGCACTGGAACAATCAAAGACACTCCAAGAAACATCTTTCGCGAAAAAGAATTTGTTATTAATATCGCGAGCGTTGGCATCATTGAAAAAATCAATATGACTTCAACTGAACTTCCTTATGGCGAAGATGAGTTTGTTCTTTCAGGATTAACTCCGATTGACTCTGAAAAAATCAAAGCTAAAAGAATTAAAGAATGCCTGATTCACTTTGAATGCGTTTACCGTGACCACTTAAGCTACGGCGATAAGCCGGGAGCTGGCATGATCATTACCGGCGAAGTGGTAAAAGTTCACATTGCAGAAGAAATTTTAGAAGATCACAGAATTATCACGAAAAAACTAAAGCCGGTCGGGCGTGGTGTAGGAAATGATTATTTCAGATGCGATGATACATTTGAGCTTTCACGATTAATGAAAGCCCAAATTCAAAAATAAGACTTATTCGAAAGCGCTGTCTTTGTAGTAATCCTTCACTTCAAGGTACATTCCTACATTGCAGCCTTCTTCCAGGTCGATTCCCAGAACTGTCCCGCCTTTAACTTCCAGAAGAGACATCTCCGCTGTCTGGTCTACATTCACACAGTTCATTTGGTGAAACTGAAGATAGAACATGGGGTAGCCAGGGATGGTAAGCGGCTCAATTTGACGTAGTTCATACGTTTGACCAGCTGGCAGAACCACTCCGTTTTCAAACGCAATGTCTTGAGTTGATTTGTATTGATCGTAAAGCTCCAGGTCACTCCACGAAGTGCTGGCAAGTAATGTTGATGAGAATAATACAGACGCTAATAAAATGATTTTTTTCATATAGACCTCACTAATGAGATCTATTCTAACAACGACAGGAAATTTGGGAAAGATTTTTCTATGCAGTCGACTTCCCCTAGCATTCCGCCAGAGTTTTTCCACATAAAAAGCGCTGCGGCCATAACAATGCGGTGGTCGCGGACAGGGTGAATCGTTACTTCTGGATAAGTTTTAGATGAACCCTTAATCGTCATGGAGTCGTTCTCAGGGAAGTGGGTGAACTCCACTCCAAAAGACTTCATCATCTTCACCATTTCCAGCAGGCGGTCACTTTCTTTAAACTGCAAAACTTCAAGTTTAGAAAATGTACTCTCCCCTTCTATGTGCGCAGCAAGAAAAACTAATGTTGGAAAAAGATCAGGGGCCGTTGAAACATCAAAAGAGAACGCCTTTAAAGCGCTTCCTTTCTTGATTTCCAGGCCATCATTAGAAAGTGCACGGTGAGCACCAATTTCTTTTAAAAGTTCAATAAACGATGAATCCGCCTGGAATGAATCAATCTCCAGGCAATTTTTAATCAGCACTCTTCCCATTAAGGCCGCGAGTGCAGCCGGATAACCAAGCGAGCTAAAATCCACTGGAATGGTATAAGAATTTCCTTCCGTGGCCTTTTTAATTACCTGCGAAGTCATTTTTAAATACGCTTCTGAAGCTTTTAAATTTAAGAATTCAAACTTTAGCGGGATATTAGAAAACGCCAGCATTAAGGCCGAAGCAAATTGGGTGCTTTTTGAGCAATCGACTTCCAGCTTGGTTGTATTGTAAAGAGAAGCAGGGCCCTTCATTTTGATCCATGCCTCTGGATTATTCTTATCTTGATTGCATACTATGCTCACGCTCATTTTTTTAAGCGGAACAATGAGGTCTTCAATCGGACGCTCATTCATTTTCTCAGAAGGACGAAGATGGTATTCCTTTTTCCCGCGCGCGAGAAGAGCAATAAGAAAACGATTGGTCGTCCCACCATCTCCTGTCATTAGTTCAATAACATCTCCACTCGATTCCTTCTCACATTCAGGGAATGAATTCTCAAAAACCACCGTCGATCCATTTTGACGGATTCGAAGACCAATTTTCTTAAAAGCATTTAATAAATGAGTGACATCTGTAGAAGTAGAAAGATTGTGAACTTTAAAATTGCCACCGCGAATCGCGCCCAGGATCAGAGCGCGATTGGAGTGGGATTTACTTGTCGGTAAAATGATTTCTTTGTCGAATTTCTTAAGAGGGCGAGCCTTATAAAGTGAATTTTCTAAGTTCATCTTTATTGGCTTCCAGCACCGCTTGAATTTCATCAAACGTTTTTGTTTCGATATCGGCGTTTCCAATATCTTTGATCATAACCAGGTCAATTGAGCTAAGTGCACTGATCTTTTTATCTTTTGAAAGATACAGCATGATCTTCTCAATCGGGAATTCCTTGTTAAACCATGGTGAGTTCTCACCAGGCATTTCCAACGCCTTTTTAAGGGCCGTGATATCATTTAAGTTTTTCTCTGTTCCAAAAAGTTTAAACAGAAGGGACATTCCCCACATCACCGCCTCTCCGTGAGGGATGTTGTAGATAAACTCTACTGCATGACCAAAAGAATGCCCAAGGTTCAGAAGTCTTCTCACTCCCGTTTCCTTTAGATCTTCTTCCGTAAGTTTTTCTTTGTATTTTGCACAGGCATCAATGATTTGTCCCATGTCAGTTTTTCTAATGACCAGGTCATAGATTGTGTAATCCAGGAAACAGTACTTAAGGATTTCACCCATACCACTGTTTTTTTCAACAGGAGTTAGAGTCTCGATAAACTTAGGGCAGATCCAGACATTTGTCGGCAAATGAAAAGCTCCAATCAGGTTTTTTCCTGATTTAGAGTTAATCGCAACCTTCCCACCAATACTTGCATCAACCATTGAAAGAAGAGTTGTCGGGACAATACTCCACTTAATTCCACGAAGGATAGTGGCCGCCACAAGTCCTCCGAAATCAGACGTAGCTCCACCACCAATAACGATCAGGTGAGCATTTCTGTGAATTCCTTTATCCAGGAAAAACTCTACTGCACTTTGGAAATCGTTAATGTTTTTAACTTTCTCACCATCAGCAGCTTTCCAGAAAAGGACTTTTTTATTTTCAATTTTTTCCAGAAGGATGTCTTTTGAGTAAAGACTCCAGACATGGTGATCAGCAATAATTAAAACGGTATCCGTTTGCAGTTGGTTAATTTCTTCAACAATATTTTCTAATTCTACATTCTTAATTTCTGTCTTCATTCAAACTCTTTTCTTAATATATTTTTAAATCTGGTATGCGTTCTGTCTTAAAAAATGATCCGCCAGCACTACTTTCACCATGGCCTCCACTACTGGAATGGCCCTAGGGATAATGCACGGATCATGGCGTCCCTCTTTGGCCTTATCCCCCACTGTTGAGGTTGGCTTGAAGGTAATGGTCATCACCATTTTCTCACCATTAGAAATCCCGCCTTCCATTCCGCCAAAAGCATTGGCCGTATTTGAAACAGCTGATCCCTTCATCAGCGCCATCTCTTCTCCTAAACCATAAGAGAAAGACACGACAGCTCCAATTGAAAGAAGTGCTTTAGCGAAATCCGCCTTTAATTTGTCAAAGGCTGGCTCTCCTAATCCTACAGGTGAATTCTCCACAACGATGCGGACTCTTCCACCAACTGACTCTCCCTGAGTTTTTAAATCCTCAAGGTATTTTTTTATCTCATCATTTCTCTTTGTATCAGGAAATGAATAAGGACTTAGGTCTGCTGATAAATCTTTTAAAATCTCTTTGTGTTCAAATGGTCCAAGCAGGCTTACATAAGCTTTTACTTTTACCTGTGGAAGCACAAGGCCTGCAAAATACCCGGCCACTACGCGCGAGAGAGTCTCTCTTCCTGAAGAACGTCCGCCTCCGCGATGATCGCGGATACCGTATTTCATCATGGTCGTCTTATCGGCGTGTCCAGGACGATGTTCTTCTTTTAACTTATCGTAGTCAGCACTTTTTTGATTTGTATTGTGAACGATAACAGCAATTGGTGTTCCGAGAGTTTTCCCCTCAAAGACACCAGAGAGAATAACCGCTTTGTCGTCTTCATTTCTTGAAGTTGTTCCAGCGATTTTTCCAGGAGCTCTCCTGTCTAATTCGCGCTGCAAGTCTTCCAGTGAAACTGAAAGCCCAGCTGGAACTCCGTCAATCACTACACCCATTGCCGGGCCATGTGACTCGCCAAAGCTCGTCAAAGAAAACATTTTACCAAAGCTATTTCCACGCATATAGTGACCATTATACTCAAAAGCACCAGGCAAAAACAAGGAAGCATCGGTCATGTTCCTCGAGAGCTTTAGGCATTTAATCGAAATTGAGGCCCTAAAGAGGGAAAATCAACAAAATCTCGAGAGAATTAGCAGCGAAAACAAGAGAATATCCGACTTAGAGCAGCGTCGTAGCAAGACTTTGTTACAAAATGAAGAGTTGCGCCTGGAAGAAAAAAATCTCAAGCTCGAAGAAAGTCAGTATCAAATCGAAGACTGGCAACTGCGTCTCAATAAACTCACTTCACAACTAAGTATGGCCGCGACTGAAAAAGAGCAACTCGCTTTTGAAAGTCAGATTGCGACTGTGAAAAAAGATATCGAAAGCAACGAAGCTCTCTATTTTGAGAAGCTGGAAAAAAGCGAAGAGATTCAAAATCAGATCAAAGAAAATGAAGACTTCATGAAAGGCTCGCTCACAACTCTTGAATCCATCAAAATAGAAGTCAGAGACAATGTCGCTAAAGAGCAAATGATCATCGATAATCGCAACAAACGAATTGAGTCACTCACTGATTTATGTCATCCGAGTTTAAAATCGCTCTACCTTGAACTTGAAAAAAAGTTTGCACCTAAAAGCCGCCCGGTCGGTTACTTAATCGATAAAAAGTGCAATGCCTGCCATATGCTGACAGACTCCATGCTTAAGAACTCCCTGGACGAAGGGCGCTCAATTGAGACCTGCCCAAACTGCGGAAGGCTACTTATTCCCGAAACGGCACGGGTCTATTAACAATTTCCCACTACTTACAACCTAAAAAAATTACACCCTCCCCTAGGCATTGGTATTTTTCTTAAGCTAGAAGATGCCATGATGAAAAAGACTTTAACCCTACTGACTTTCGTTTTATCTCAACCAGGCCACACACAGGAGATCGCCGATAAAGGCTATCGTCTCTCTGGTGAAGCAGTCATGAAAGACTTCACTCTAATGCGCCTGACTCCGAGTGAAGACCACCTCATCAAATACATTTTAAAAACAAATCACAGAGTTCCTAGAGAAGAAGCTGTTGCCATTGCCAGCAATGTTTTAAAAGTTTCTGAATGTTTAAAAATTGATCCATGGTTATTAACTGGATTGATTCAAAAAGAGTCTACATTTAAAAGAGATGCTGTCAGTCCGACAAACGCTGCAGGTCTGACCCAATTTACTTCTGTTGGTTTCAAAGAAGTCAACGACCAGTTGGGAATCAGAGGTAAAGAAGGCGCAACTGAAAACGCTATTTTGTATTACAGCTCAAAAATCCGCGACTGCATTGATCCAGGATGGGTGGATTTATGGAACCGCGTTTCGGCAACTCCCGAAGACCCGGATTTTTTCAATCTTTTAAAAGAAGAAATCAAAACTGATATCCCAACGGCCGTCACTTATGGGGCCATTTTACTTAAGACTTACGTGGCCTACGTTGATAACAGGTCAGCAAGAGCTGAAGTAGACCTTCCTTTGAGTGAAACCTACTATCAAGCGCTACAGATTTATAACGGTGAAGAAGGCAACGCTAAAGTAAATTACGCGAAAGCGATCTTCAAAAACGTGCAGAATCTGTACCCGCACAAAGTAAATTTTCCTTTTCTTCAGCAATAATTCCTCTCCCTATTGACGTCTAACGCCACTTATCCGATAACCCCTCTACCGAGAAGGGGGAATCATCGCTGGCCTTTGTAGCAATACAAAGACGGGAGGAAAGTCCGGACACCACATGGCAACGTAGCGGCTAACGGCCGTCCATCGCGAGGTGAGGACAAGTGCAACAGAAAGTATGTACAGGTAATGCTGTAGTGAAACCAGGTAAACTCTACGTGGTGCAAGCTCAAATAGGTATAGGCGTCTTTTAGCAATAGAGGACTAGGGGGTGCCACCTCCGATGCTATACGGGTAGAGTGCTCGAGGCCTGTGGTAACGCAGGCCCTAGATGAATGATGGTTGAAAACAGGATCCGGCTTACACCTTTTCTCGGTTTTATTTCCTAGTGATCGCTTTGATCACTTTCAACGTCGCCGTCGACACATTCAATTTTGCATCATTCGTTTTAAACTCGTACTCGACATCAATTTTCTTGGTCATCTTTTCGAATTCTTCCAATGAAGTTTCCAGAATGTAGTTTTGAATATTGTATTTGGTGATTCCCGTTTTTATCATCGGGAATTTTTCAAAATCTTTTTTGATTTTTAAATGTGGGTACTGCTTAAGTGTCTCATCATTAGTTTCAAGAATAAACGTTGGCACTTCCCATTGACCAGAAAGCCACTCGCGCGCACCTTTTTGATAAACCAGAATTTTCTTTTTATCTGTCACCACAACTCTTAAGAGCTTAATGAATAAATCTTCACTCTCTTTTTTCTCTCCTTCTCGCGGAAAAGAAAGAGGATCACCACTTTGTTTTGCTTTACAAGCACTATTAAGCGGACAAATCATACAAGTCGCTTTTCTCGCCTGACAAACAATTCTCCCCAGGTCCATGAATGCTTCATTAAGTGCGCGAGCACTCAGTCCATCCATCTCAGCAAGAATTTTTTTGTGTTCAAAATCATTCCAAAGTTTTTTCTGAAGCTTTGGCCCTTTCTCAATATCTACTCCGTAAAAGCGCGCCAGCACTCTTTCCAGGTTAGCATCAACCGCCAAGGCCTTTTTATCTGCACCGATAGCAACTATAGCATTGGCCGTATAAGGTCCAATCCCTTTGAGGGCCATTAAGTCATCAAGCTTAGTTGGAATTTTTCCGTCGTATTTATCGACGATCTGAATAGCAAGATTGCGAAGGTTTCTGGCACGGCGATAATAACCTAATCCCTTCCACGAAATGCACACTTGCTCTTCAGTTGTATCAGCAAGCGCTTCAATCGTCGGGTACTCTCCCAAAAATCTTTCGAAGTGATTGAGAACTGTCCCTACTGTTGTTTGCTGAAGCATGATTTCAGACACCAACGTCTTATAGAGTGTTCTCTTCTCTCTCCACGGTAAGTGAGAGTATTGGTGCTTAGACCAGTCAATGAGGTTAGAAAAAAGTGTATGTGCCATTATTTGCACATTTTAGTAAAATCTTTTGCATAGTCAACGAGATCATCACTAGTAAAAGCTTTTACACCGTCACCAGTCATTTTCGCCCCGTTACTTTCCAGGAATTCGCGCATCTCCACTGACATTTCATCGATATCAGTGACAATGAGTAAATGTTTGGCCTTGGAGTCTTTCATCCAGCTAAGAAGTCTTTTTTGATCGTTAGTTCCATACGACATACAAACGCTGGAGAAATCCCCCACCTCTTTGATAGACGTATTGTAGACAGAAGCGCGCACTTTGCTCTTACAGCCTTTTATCACAGCTTCCATAAATGATCTTCGTCCACATCTATCCGGTTCGCGGTTGTAGTCCACCGACTTTAGAGAAGAAGAAATATCAAACCAGATTTCAATCTCTGCCGGAGGCGCATCACCTTTTTCTTTCCCGCAGAAGATATCAAAGTAATTATTTTTATCACAGTTTACTAAACTCGTTTCAAGTGCGTTGAAAGTTTTAAGCTCTGCTTTTTTATCTTCTGCCGCTTCTTTTGCGGCTTCAGCTGAAGGAGGAGTTTCCACTTTCTTTTCAATATAGCCGAGTTGAGGGTGAAAACATCCATCACCCATTGGCACACAATGAGGGTCATCGTTTTGGGCCAGGTGAGAAGACATTGAAATAGATTGTTTTTTATCTAAAAGCTCCAGGATCATGGACACTTTTTTAGGTGAAAGAAAAATCATTTCGATCTTTTTAGGCGTGGCCATAGAAATGGCCGGCACCAGACACAGAAGACAGATGATTTTTCTTAAAGAGATCATATATCCATACCTTTCATCTTGAAGTACTGGAACATGTTATTGCCGACATCTACAATCAAGTCGCGCTCTTCCAGTTTCAGGTTTAAGAACTCCGTCATAAAAGCTCTCTGACGGGGTGTTAAGCTCTCCAATTTTTCTCTGATACTTTTATCCGATCGATCTTTAGGAGAGGTTTTCTCCTCCTTTAAGATCTCCCTGGTCGTCTCTCTTCTATCCTCATCGGCCACTCTTCTTTCTGACGTAGTCGTATGATTGATATTTTTCTGCGTTCCAGGGTCCGGGGCCGAATCGGTGAGTTCTGCCACGTCGATATTTTCTTCAGAGAGTTCGTCTTTATAAAACTTCACCAGTCTTATAAATCGGTCTGCAAAGTCCTCTTCGACAAAATCAATCATCTCATGGAGGGGAATATTGAGTTTAGCGGTGATTTTAGCAATTAGCTGAGGGTTTAGTTCCGTTGTCTTCTGAGAGAGAAAACGGCTCATGGTAGAGATCCCTACGTCAGTCTGCTCAGCGAGCTCTTTTTGCGACATAGGCCCACGCATTTGCATGTATTTCCTGACCACACCCAGGAACATCTCGATTTTATTGCGTCTAAATTCTGCCATGCAATTTTCCCCTTTTCTAACTGCCCAAAAGCATTATCGGATTGCAAAATAATTTCTTGATGCAATTTTATTACTTGACGCAATTGGTCTATTTTGGTATTCTGGCGTCAGGAAAAGGACGAGAAATCGTCCCAAACAAGAGGTCGATATGGAAACTCTTACTTATTTTATCAATGACTTATATGCTGAGCTTGAAGAAAAATTAGGTGAGACGTCATATCAGACACTTGAAAACAAGACTGTAAAATCAGTGACTTATCAAGATGCAATTATCTCTGGAAGCTTACTGAAAGACATGGTTTACGAGGACGTTATCTTCGAAAACTGTACCTTTTTTGGGACCCAGATTGAGAACTCGCTCTTCATTAATTGCATGTTCATTAATTGCAAGTTCAAATTCTCACGATTTACAGATTGCAATTTCGAACAGACGGCATGGGAAAATTGCATCTGGGGAATGAGCAGTATGAAAGACTCGGACATCGCTGGAAACGATATTAAAGACAACGTGGCCTTCGAGTCTCAAGGAACTGGATCGCACACGATCACATGCCTGGCAGAGTTCTTAACTCTATCAGCATAAGACTAAAAAACATTCTAAGGATTTTTAGAGAGAGCATCACGAACCTCCCTCATGGATCTCTCACTCACTTCAATAAATTGCGACGAGGGAATTATCTCCTACATACTTATAATTTTGTCATGGATGACGAAGTTACAAGGGTCACTGCCCTACCACTGAGCCTGGTTTCCCTAAACCGGGCTCTTTCTTTTTTTACCTAAGATTTGCGGTAGAAACATCCCACTGATTGAGTGTTACGTCTTGAGGCCAGAAGAACCTGGTGACCAACTTCAACGGCATTTCTTAAACCGATTAAGCTATCGACAAGTTTGGCATCTTTATAGAAGCGGTTAATTTCATCTGAGAGTTCATTGAACATGGCCTCTGCGCGCGAAAGACGATCCTTTGATCTCGTCAGTCCCACATAGTTCCACATTGTCTGCTTTAATGTCTGCCAGTCCTGGTGAATAAGAGCAGTGTCGACTTCTTCAGTTCCATCAACCCAATTTTTGATAAGGTCACCAGAGTAGATTTTTTCATTATCCACTTTTTTGATGATATCAAGAGCAGCGAAATGACCGAACGTCATTCCTTCTAGAAGTGATGTTGAAGCTAAACGGTTTGCCCCATGAAGACCAGTGCACGCGACTTCACCCACAGCATATAAATTCTTTAGTGTTGTTTGCCCTTTTAAATCTGTCTTCACTCCACCACACGTATAGTGAGCGGCCGGAACTACAGGAATGCGGTCTTTGCACATATCCACACCATGCTCAAGGCAGTGCTTATAAATCGTCGGGAAGCGGTTTTTAATCCACTCTGGGTCTTTATGAGTGATATCCAGGTAAACGCAGTCACTTTGAGTTTCAATCATTTCATCAGCAATCGCACGGGCCACCACATCGCGTGGAGCAAGCTCCATATCAGGATGGTATTTCCCCATAAAACGAACGCCGTTCGAATTAATTAATAGTCCACCTTCTCCACGAACCGCTTCACTTACCAAGAAGCGTCTATGTGTCGCTCCAGCGTAGAAACTTGTCGGGTGAAACTGGATGAACTCCATGTCTGTTAAAACAGCACCAGCTCTCTTGGCCATGGCATGACCATCTCCGCGAGCGCCTTCAGAGTTTGTATGGTGAAGATAGATCGCACCAATCCCACCAGTCGCTAAGATGGTAAACTTCGCCAGGATTTTCTGAACTTCTTTTGTTTCCTGGTTAAAAACATAAGCTCCAAGAACTTTGTTTTCTTCGTATCTTTGCTGGATCTTCACACCGTGGTGAAGAGCTGTCAGGAGATCAATCGCCGTATGAGACGTAAAAAACGTCACGTTTTTAAAACTATTCTTCAGGTAATTTAAAAGAGTGATCTGAATGTCTTTTCCCGTGTAGTCTCCACGGTAAAGGATTCTTGGAGTCGAGTGGGCCGCCTCTTTAGTAAAAAGAAGCTCACCGCTTTCATCGCGCTCAAAGTTTGAGTGCGCCTTATGAATTAACAGGTCTTCTAAAATGGTACTTGATTCGTACGCCACCAGTCGGGCCGCATCTACTGACGATGTTCCAGCACTTGCTTTTAAAATATCTTCCACTAAAGATTCTTCCGATCCCTTAGCGTAAATAATTCCACCTTGAGCCCAAACCGTGTTAGTTTGTGATGGGTCTTTTTCGCGAGTGACGATGGCCACTCTCAGACCTCTTTCTGCAAGGCCTGCGGCCGCAGAAAGGCCAGCGATCCCTGTGCCGATAATTAAGACATCAAATTCAAAATCGCTCATTTTGAACCTACGGGTTTTAGCTTCATTGAAAGATCAATGTGAGGAGCGCTATGAGTAAGGGCGCCGATACTAATCGCATCGATTCCTTCCAGTAGAGCATCTTTAAGAGTTTCTAATTTCACTCCTCCAGACACTTCATAAGTGACTCCTGCTTTTTTCATAGCAACGGCCTTCGCCAGGTCTTCCTTAGAAAAGTTATCCAGCATCACGTGCTCAACACCTAAGTCGAACGCTAGAGCTAGTTCATCCAGAGAGTGAATCTCTACGATGATGTTTTGATAGTACGTTTGCATCGACTTAAAGTAGGCCCATGCTTTTTCCAAACCACCAAAAAATGTTTTGTGGTTATCTTTAATCATCCACGCGTCTGATTGAGAGAAACGGTGATTATGAGCGCCGCCTACTCTGACAGCGTATTTCTCCAGTTGGCGAAGCCCAGGAGTTGTTTTTCTAGTATCAAGAATGGTTGTTTTTGATCCGGCCGCGATTTCCACAAATTTCTGAGTGAATGTTGAAATGCGTGTTGCTTGTTGAAGTAAGTTAAGCGCCACTCTTTCACCTGAAAGCGCGATAGCAAAAGGAAGTTTGAAAGTAATCACTTCACCTTTTTTAAAATTCTTCCCTTCGTATTTTTTGAAATCGTTGTAGTCGAGCTCGGCGCCTAAGAAATTAAAAGCACCAACAAAATACGGAAGACCTGAGAGCATGACATCACTTTTAATTTTAAGCGAGCACTCTACAATGTCTGTTGGAAGTTGATTTAAGTAAAAAGCATTTCCTTGCAGATCATCTTCTGCAAAAAAACGAGCGTAGTCGGCTTCAAACCCTAATGTCATAAGACTCATAAAAACCTATTCAAAATCTGATGCCCGAGACCTCAAAAAGCCCGGATTGCCTACTATTTAACCCTTTACTCTCAAAGAGTTAAGTCTTTTATGCGCCCCCTTCTTTTTCAAGGAGTTAGGTATGAAATTCTTCGTCTTATTTAGCCTTATTCTCGCCCTTTCACTAGGAGTAACCATGGAGAGGGGTCTTGCTCAAAACCCCTCTCCCTCAAAGACAACCCCGCCTTTTTTGCAAAAGTACCAAAGGTCAATGAAAGCGGATTTCAAAAAACCAGAGAACGCAAACCTTCTTTTTAGTTTTATTACTGGTAATAAAAATGGAATTTCACCCTATACCAGAAAAGCTTTTAAGAAGACCAACCTCTCTCACTTGCTTGCTCCCTCAGGGATTCACTATGCAAGTGTCCTCTTTCTTCTTTTTTTCTTAGTGAAAAAAATGAAAGCTAAGCGCTGGCAAAGAATCATTAAAATCATGACCTATTTATCTGCTTTTTTTCTTCCTGGTTTTTCTTCCATCCATCGTTTGTCTATTTTGAGATTGCTTTTACAATTTAAGTTTTTGGCCAAAAGAAAATGGTCAATTGAAGTCATTTTCTTTCTGACTTTTGTCGTTTCTTTTTTATGCGGCCATTACTCTGATTCTCCTCTGGGATTTTTGATGAGCTTTGCTTTCCTCGGGACGTTTTTTGCTTTCCAAAATCACTCCAAGATCATGTTAATTCTTGGACTCTTTTCCACTCAGCTTATTCTGGGACTTTTTATGGGAGAAAAAGTTTCATTGCTTTCTATTCCTGTAGGGCTAATGGGAAGTGCCCTCTTCGCGCTCTTATTTCCGACACTGCTTTTGTTTCTGGCGAGCTATTGGTTGATCCCATTAAATTGGGGAGAGCCTCTGATCAGAAGCTATGTCGTAGGTGTGCAATTTATGGCAAAAATGCTTCAGGGGAGTTTCACCAGCTCTTCCGTTTTTCTTATTCTCGCGGTCTGGGCGCTGCTTATTCTCAAGGCTTCTAAAAGAAAATACGCAATTGTTTTTTTATTGATCTTTCTGCATACAAATACGGCCATGACTCCTGTCATTTTCAGCCACTTAAGTTAAAAAATGAAAGTCTAACTTGACCAACAACCTGGCCTTCAGTACAAATGCTGAAACGTTTCTTAAAGGACTTCCTATGAAATTTCTTTCAGCACTTTGCCTTTCACTTCTTCTTGCCTCAGCACCACTTCATGCTGGTGGCATTAAAGAATTTTATACAAGTGCTCAGGAAGCAATTGAATTTTACTACCAGGCCTCTGGTGAGTGGTCAGTTCTAAAAATTTCAAAAATTAATTTTGTAGATACACAAAGCGCTGAGTATACTCTCATCTCAGCACGCACAACTGTTAAGAATCTAACAACAAGAGAAATCAGCAAAGAAATTTGCCTGGTGACTTACGTGACTGAAAGTCACGAGTTCTACTCGATTAACTGTTTCTAATAAGAAATTTCAAAGCGCGTCCCATTGGATGTTTTTCTCACAAGAAATTTTCCGCCCTGATGCTCGACAAGTTTTTTGATAAGAAAAAGACCGTAACCTTTCTTTTCAGCTCCACGATAAGGTCCAAATTCTTTTTGGTTAAAATGGCTTAACTGATCAAAGCTCATTCCGCCGGCATTATCTTCATACATAAAACCAGAACTGCGATTCTTTAAGATCATTTGCAGCGATATTTTTCTCGCCTTAGCAGCAGACTGCGAATTTTTCATTAAGTTTGTAAGAATAGTCTGTAAATCCATCTGATCAATAAAGAAGTCTTCATCTCCAGTGACCAGGCACTCTCCCTCAATCTGATGTTTACTCTTTAAGTCCATCACGACAGATTTAAAACTCAATTGCTCGACTTCGCTGAATGAATTAAACGAACGAACGGCCTCCACAACCTCCTGCAGTTCTTTGATTCCAGAGAACGGCTGAAGTTTGTTTTTTAAGTCGTGGAGAAAGAGATCTGTCTTGATCCCTTTGTATCTTAATTTGCGATCGAGAAAACTTTGCTTTGTCCTTACTCGACTGACATATCTCTCAAGAAGAACGCTCACAATCCACGAAGAGATCAGAGCATTAAAAACATCACCATGGTAAAATGGGTAATCGGCATAAACAGTCTTGGCGAAAGGATGGAGCGCGTACTCCAATAGAAAAATGGGAAGAAAAGCTGCAATGACAAAAGAGAATCCTTCAAACACAATGGCCGAGACAAACATGTATTGAATGGCCGCAAAGTGATATCCCGGATTGAAAAACTGACCGACAAGCACATAAGTAAAGCAGAAGACATGGAACATAATGACCCAATACTTTACCAACTTATTGAAGTGCACACTTAAAATAAAAAAGAGCAATGCGAGGACTGTCATTGTTTTGGCCACGAGATAGGCCTTGACCATTTCCCCTTTGAGCATAGGGTATTCAAGAAAGGGCAAAATAAAGAACTGCACCAACACCCCATAGGCGATGATGAGAAAAGACTTCTTGTATTTAATATTGTCCATTACTTAAGTTTAAAGCCTACGCGTGGAATAGTTTGCAGTGACTCTTTTACGAAAGGAACTTTATTTTTTAAATTGGTCAAATGAGTGTCCAATTTATTTCTTGAAGATTTTGAATTTCCCCAGAGATAATGGATCAATTCGTGACGGTCAATCACCTGGTTTTCTCTCTCCAGAAAATAGCGGAAAATTTTAAACTCAGTTTCCGTCAATTCGAAAAGCTGATCGTTGATCTTGATACTCCAGTCATCCTGAAAAAGGATAATCTTATGCCCTCTAATGTCGAAGTCAGGATTGAAAGTATAAAACGTTTCGATTTTATTTTTTAGTTTTTGAATATCGATGGGTTTTTGAATAAAAGCATAAACCTTTTCTTCTAAGGCCTGTGAAAGCATCTCTACAGAAGGTCTTCCCGAAACCAGAATAAGAGGAACTGGCCCTAAGTGATAGCGAAACTCAGACAGAACCTGAAAACAGTTTTTATCTTTTAAATAGTAGTCAGCAATAATTAAGTCATACTTATGTTTCAGGATTTGAGAATCCATCTCTTCCTGAGTTCCTGCGACTGAAATGTTTCCATAACATGAAATATTTTCGCGAAGATAATTGCGTGCGCTCTCTTCATCTTCAAGCACTAATATATGGCCCAAACTAACCTCGAATCACTCTGATTTAATTAAGTAAACCCTACCTTAATTATTCAAAAAAGAATATAATTCTAATATTATATCAATCAGAGCTGAATGTGGCCTTAATATTTGCTTAATTCAGCCTTAAAGAGTAGCCTAGGCCATTTTTCTAAACGCTTAGCATTATTTCAATTGAGATTGTATCCAACCTAGGACAACTTCTGCATTTTTATCAGGTGGAAACACCGGATAAAAAACTTTTTCGATCTTCTCATTCTCCAGAATTAAGACCATTCGCTTGATGAGGGTTTCTCCATTAAATTCAAAAGTAGGCAGCTCCAAAGCCTCAGTTAACGCCAGGTCCTCATCACTTAAAATCTCAAATGGAATGTGATTACGCTCCACAAACTCTTGCTGAAACTCAGTTGTCTGCGTACTGGCCCCAAAAACTGCGTAGCCCAGAGTCTTAAATTCCTGATGAAGGTCGCGAAAGCCACAAGATTGAGGCGTACACCCGCGCGCGCCAGGAATCATATCCCATCCCTCAGGGACAGACTCATTCGGTACTCCAGTTCGCGGATAAAAGAAAATGATGGTTGGTTGTTTTGCCAGGTTGCGGATGTTTACTTCCCTATCCTCAGTCGTATGCAGAACAAGAGAAGGCAATGACATTCCTTCTAAGTGATCAGCGGCCCCATCATCATGTGGGGCCGGCAAGTCTTTAGGCAGGTTGAAAAGATCTTTCATCATGGCACCTACAAAAAAGCCCTCTTTCGAGGGCTTCGTTTTTTTATTAGTAGTTCAGAAGTTTTTCCAGCACTTCTTCAACGTGATTTACCTGAGGTAGAATCACATCTTCAAGGGCCGGGTTGTATGCACAGTGAACGTCCATAGCTCCTACACGCAGGATTGGAGCATCCAGAAGGTCGAAACACTCTTCATTCACTCTCGCTGCGATTTCTCCAGCGAATCCTGATGTTTTGTGTTCTTCGTGAGCAATCATTAAACGAGACGTTTTTGTAATCGATTTTTTGATAGCTTCGAAGTCGTATGGAGCAAGAGTTCTTAGGTCGATAACTTCAACTGTCTTACCAGTTGTCGCTTCTAATTTCTTAGCTGCTTCAATTGATTTTTGAACTAAAGCACCCCATGCAACGATCGTAGCATCTGAACCTTCGCGAGCGATACGTGCCTTCCCGAAAGGAATCATGTACTCGTCACCTGGATCAGCAGCACGGTTGTACCCTTGGTAGTATAAGTGTTTGTGCTCTAGGAACATAACCGGGTCATCACCCTTGATTGCTGTTCTTAGAAGTCCAGCAGCATCAGCAGAGTTCGATGGGAACGCTACACGGATACCTGGAACGTGAGTGAAAAGAGATTCACCTGATTGAGAATGGTAAATCGATCCACCTTTTAGGTATCCCCCGATTGGAACACGAACGACCATTGGACACTTGAAGTCTCCACCTGATCTATAACGAAGTGTCGCCATCTCGTTCTTTAATTGCATATAAGCTGTCCAGATGTAATCGAAGAACTGGATTTCAACAACTGGCTTGATTCCACGAATCGCCATACCAATAGCACGGCCAATAACGTTGGCTTCAGCAAGTGGTGAGTTGAAAACCTGACCATCTTTTGATTCACGTTGAACGTTCGCTGTAAGCTTAAAGACTCCACCCTTACCTTTTAGTTCAGGGTTATTCAGTCTTTCTTTTTCGAAGAAGTCCGCAACGTCCTCTCCCCACATTCTTAACATTGGGTTTTTAGCAAACTCAGTGCGAAGAACTTTGTTGATAGAAGCGGCCATTGGCACGTCATCTTTTCCTGAGAAGTTTGGAGCTGTTTCAAATTCAGATCCAGTGATTGGATGCTCATCTGAGTATAGGTGATCAAGAACTGTGTCCAGCTTTGGCCACTCAGTGTTGATCGCTTTATCCATTGCCGCTTTAACGTCAGCAGTTACTTTTTTAAGAACTTCCTCTCTTTCTTTTTCTGTAATCACACCAGCTTCAACTAAGAATTTAGGGAAAGCGTTGAAAACGTCTCTTAGCCCTTCTTCGTGTAGTTCAGCTTTTGTTCTATACATTCCGTGGTCATCAGAAAGTGAGTGAGAGTATGGTCTTGTTACAGTTGCGTGAACAAGAGCAGGCTTTCTTGTTTTTCTGATGTACTTCGCGGCTTCAGTCATTGTCGCAAAAGATTCGATTGGACAACATCCATCAGTGTTGAAGATTTTTAATCCAGGAAAGTTTGCCAGAGTTTTTGAAATTGATCCTTCAGGGTACTGAACAGTTGTGGGAGTTGAAATCGCAAAACCGTTATCTTCTACCATGAAAAGAACTGGAAGATTGTTTACACAAGCAGTTGTTAAACCTTCCCAGAATTCACCTTGAGCAATTGTTCCGTCTCCAGTTGAAACGTAAACGATTTCGTCAGTGTGGTAGTCCATTGATGAAACATCAACTTTGTGTTCTTTTTTTAGTTTCTCAAACCAGATTCCTGCTTCTGCAAGACCACAAGCTTGAAGGAACTGAGTTCCTGTACAAGATGATTTGTTAACGATGTTAAGCGGCTTATTTCCCCAGTGAGCTGGCATCATACGTCCGTATGAAGCTGTATCGCCCATGTTTCCGTTTGCCTGACATAACATTTCGTATGGAGTAACCCCAAGACCTAAACATAGAGCGCGGTCGCGGTAGTATGGAAGAAACCAGTCGTACTTTGGTTTAAGAACCATTGCAGCTGCTGTTAGGATTCCTTCGTGACCAGCACCTGAGATCTGGAAGAAAGCTTTTGATTGTTTCTTCATTGAGATTTCAGCATCGTCTACTTTTCTTGATGTATAAATGTTTGAGAGCATCTCAAGCATTTCTTTTTTGCCTAAGTTATATTTTTTTGCCAGCTCAAGTTTTTTAGCGTGAGCGTTTGATCCGCCTTTGGCTTTAATTGGTGCTGCTGCTTTTGCCTTAACCGGTGCCGTTGCTTTGGCTTTCATCGGTGGTGCTTTTGCTTTAGATTTTGCTGTCTTTCCCAACATAAGTTTCGATCCTTAAAGAGTGATAAAAATAAGTATCAAGACTCTACCTAAAAGTGTCCGTAATGTCTAAATTTGAGGAGTGAGAACGCTCTGCGTCCCCAATGGGTAAGTGCCTAAAATTTTGGAATTAAAATCCGCTAGACAGGGAAAGGGCGAAACGGCGGTCCTCTTGCCCTCTAAACTTGGCCGAAGAGGTGTCTACTGCGTAGGTTGTCAGGTCGAATTCCAGCTTTCTGGACTTCACCCCTAAACCAAAAGATCCGAACCCGTCACCATAACCGGCGCGGATAAAAAAGACGCGAGAAATATCAATTTCCATTCCCAGAAGGAACTTTCTTGAAGCTGATACATTATCAAATTCTTTTGAAAGATCTTTGTAATTCATTTCAAAATGAATGCGGCTATTGTTGCTGATCTGTGGAGTGACCGAAAAACCAACATCGATACTTTGTTTAATTGAATCAGGGGCCCCTGCCCCTCTTCCGTTTTTAAATTCCTGCTTAAAAGCATTGTGAAGAGTTGCTGAAAAAGTTGGAAGGAAAACAACAGGTAAAGTGATCTTCGCTCCCGCTGTTCCAATGAAAGCATTTCCTTTTTTATAAGCATTGTCTGCGACAGTTAAAGTCGCCGCTGGATCAGCTGTCCCAATAATTTCTTTGCGATTTAAAAAGATTGTTGATAACCCGGCCTTAAACACTCCTCCAAAAAGAGAGATGTTAAGAGCGGCGTATGGTCCGTGATCTAATCTGTCAGCAAACTCAAATCCTGCTGTCGAAGAATCAACCACAGTTGCTCTGGTTCTTTTAGCTAACAAATAACCAAAACTAAAATAGCGCGATGTAAAGTTTGGTAGCATGTGAAAACGTGAATGAGAAATCTTCCCTACGTTATCTTTTAAAACTTCACGCGTTCCATCCAGCGAGAACATTTTCGTCGTATTTTTTAAAGCATCAGTTATCGCTCCACCTGTTCCGGTAGAAAGAAGACCTTTGTTTACTTCAAGGTGAAAATTTGAAAGGTGCAGATGCGAGTAACGAACAGTTCCCAATCCTGCAGGATTGTAAAAAGCGGCCGAAGCATCATCAACTTTAGAAATAAAAGCGTTCCCCATGGCGAGTGCGCGACCACTGGTTGCCAGTTCCGGAAACACAGCATCTTCAAAATCAATGGCGAAAACTGATTGAGAGAAAATGAAAAATGTCAGTAAGAGAGCACTCTTTTTCATAGGATAATTTTAACTTATGCGGGAGTTCTTTCCTATGCGGTAAGGATGGCCTCTAAATAAAGGGCCTTTTGATCAGGTACTACGGAGGAGTTGTTTTATAGGGATGTCCTGCCGGTAAGTTAGCACTTACTCCCCATTTGTGGGCAGCATACCCTTCGAGTTTTTGACGGTTAAGTGTACTTAGTACCCCGTTGGTTACAATAAACTCTCCCATCACTCCGGCCATCCATCCAGTCTCGGCATTGTTTCTAAAGCGGGCCCCTATTCGTGAAGTCGTCAGTGTCGAACCTGCTCTCGTGTAGTTCGTTTTCGCTTGGGACTGAGCCGTACCATTGGTGTACGAATAAAAAGTTGTCCCTGAATCTTCCATCATTCCTAGCATGATTGTATTGTTGAAAAATGTCGTACTCGTCGTCGGCAAGTTCACTTCAGTCACGTTGCCACTATTGACCTGAAGACTCGTAATCGTATTAGTCGTTGAAGTGACAAAAGGAGAATACGATACATTAGAGGTTGTTCCAGTGTTACCTTCGCTGTAAATGTATCTGTTGGCATTGATGGCCGCCGCTTTCATAACTGTAAAAATTGATGAGGCACCAAAGTCGTAGACAAAATCTGTTCCAGCAAGGCTTGAACCTGCAGTGGTCGACTGAGTTCCGTTAAAAGTGAAACCTGGCAAGTTCGCTCCCATGCTACTTGCGCTATACGCTGGTCGTTTCGCTGCAGTTGCTTGAGTCATCGTTCGGCCATTACCCGACTTATCAGTAATCTGGCTGATAGCTGAACTCACTAACGTCATTGTTGAGGATTCGGTTGCATCTAACCACTGAGCAAGAACCGTTGAACCAAGACAACTTGGTTCCCAGAATGTCCAGGCAGGAGTGCTCAGGACGTTGGTTAATTTTGATGAAGCGCTTGTTCCTCTTACCGAATAGTAATAATTATTGGTTGAGCTACATGACGGATAAATCGTAAATACCTGAGCACCACCAACACCACTTCTAAGTTTATAGCTTCCTCCCAATGAAACAGTCGGAGCTGAACCTGAAGTAGTATAACCAGTCGCCTCTACCCATGAAGAGACATCGCACGATCCGGCCACGGTCCCTAAACAAACTTCAACAGAACCTAAAGCTTCATCTGCAGTCAAACCAGTAAAACCAATCGTGCGGGCATATGAATTTCCAGAATAAGAAGAAGCAACTCCAGAGAGGTTACCAGCAACTGTTAAAGAGCCTGTAAGATCCGGGACTGAATTAACAGTTAAACCAAAAACACTGGTCGCAGTCGCTGCTGGCATTGGTGTGCCATTATCTGAAAGAGTCAGTGTGATTGTCGCTGAACCACTAGCGTCGGCGGCAGGCGTGATCACCGCCTGGCAATTCGGAGCTGTTCCTGAAATAACAATATTTGCATTTGGAACAAGAGCTGTATTGGAAGAAGTTCCGGCAACATTTCCACTGCAAGTCAGAGTAGAGTCAATGTCGGCAATCGTAAAAGCAATCGCACTCGTTGGCGTATCTTCATCAGTTGATTTATTCGTGATGGCCGAAATGGTTGGGGCATCATTGACTGCATTCACTGTTAATGTAAAAGCAGACGTCGCCGTTTTGGCCGGCAATGGAACTCCATTGTCAGTTAACGTTAACGTGATCATAGCTGAACCTGAGCTGTTAGCTGTCGGTGTAATCGCGGCCACACAATTTGGCGCTGTTCCTGTAATTACAATATTTGCATTTGGAACAAGGGCCGTATTGCTTGAAGTCCCAGTCACATTGTTGCAATAAACAGTCGAATCAGCATCTGTGATCGTAAATGCAATTCCACTAATAGTTGTATCTTCATTGGTACTTTGAGCTGTAATAGATGAAATGACCGGCGTCTGGTTAACTTGAGTCACGTTCATGGTAAATGTTTGTGTCGCGCTCAGCGCTGGCATCGGAGTTCCATTATCCGTTAGAGTCAGCGTAATGGTCGCCGAACCATAACCAGTAGCAGGAGTAATCATCGCCTGGCAATTTGGAGCTGTTCCAGAAATAACAATATTGGCATTCGGAATAAGAGTTGTGTTAGATGACGTCGCGACCACACTCGCTGTACAAGAAAGTGATGAGTCTACGTCGTTAATTGTAAATGCGATTGGAGAACTTGCGGTTGCCTGCCCTGTTGTTTGCGTAGCAATCGCCGAAAGTGTTGGAGCATCGTTAACTGCATTTACTGTAAGAGTGAAAATAGAAGTCGCCGTCAATGCCGGCATAGGTGTTCCATTATCAGTTAATGTCAGAGTGATGGTAGCTGAACCATAACCATTGGCCGTCGGAGTAATGATGGCCTGACAATTAGGTGCCGTCCCTGAAATAACAATATTAGCGTTGCCCACTAGAGCTGTATTGCTCGAAGTCCCTACTACATTACTACAATAAACTGTGGAGTCTGAATCAGCGATAGTAAAAGTGATCGCACTCGTTGCCGTATCTTCATTTGTTGTCTTATTAGTGATGGCAGAAATGGTCGGCGCTTGATTCACCTTTGTCACTTGTAGATTAAAAGTTGTCGTTGTCGTTTGAATCGGCATTGGAAAACCATTATCAGAGACTGCCACAGTCAAAGTCGTCGTCCCCGACTGGCCGTTAACTGGTGTAATTGTCGCCGTACAATTCGGTGCAATTCCCGTAATTGAGATATTGGTGTTTGGAACTAATGCCGTATTTGAAGATGTGATAACGGTACTGCCATTACAAGTTAGGTTAGAATCCACATCTGTAATCGTAAAGTTTACCATCTTCGCTGTACTTTCATTTGTCACTTGAGTTGCAATCGCTCCAATCACCGGAGCATCATTGACGGAAACAACAGTTAACCCAAACGATGTCGAAGCTGTTTTTGCCGGAAGAGGCATCCCGTTATCGCGCACAGTAAGTGTGATCGTCACAGCTCCTGACTGATTTAAACTTGGCGAAAGTGTTACTGTACAATTTGGTGCCGTTCCTCCGATGACAATATTAGATACGGCCACTAGTGAAGTATTAGAAGAAGCCGCCGTCACGTTTGAACACGCAAGAGTTGAATCTACATCAGCAATCGTAAAAGCAATCGCTGATGTTGGAGTGTCTTCGTTAGTTATTTGTGCTGAAATTGTCGAAATTGTCGGAGGATCGTTAAAGGCATTAACCGTCACAGTAAAAGTCGACACTGCCGTTTGAGCTGGAAGAGGAGACCCCGTATCAGTTAATGTCAGGGTGATATTGCTTGAACCAATCTGATTAGCTGCTGGAGTCACTGTGACATAACAGCTCGTCCCCGATCCACTCACCACCACATTCGCGGTCGGAATCAATGTTGTATTTGAAGAAGCCGCTGTCACATTTGCACATGAAACAGTTGAGTCTGTATCAGCGACAGTAAAAGAAATATTAGAGATAGCAATTCCCTCTGTCGTTGTTTTAGCGCTGATTGGAGAAATCGTCGGGGCTTCATTACTTCCAGCAGGAGGAGCAGAGATAGAAAAACTCGCCTTCCCTGTCGTCGACGTTTTTCCTCCGGCCACAACATTGTAATTAAAACTTGCGGCACCAGTGTAAGCTGCTGCTCCTGTTACACCAACAGTACACACACCCAATTGATCGCAACTGCAAGCTTGAGTCACACTCACATGCGAGAGTTGAGAAAGTGAACAGCTTGAAGCTAAATCGCTATCAATGCTTTCATAGGATAAAGTAATGATTGATTGAGTTTTTGATGGAACATCTGCCGGCGTGATATTTTTAGCAATTAGACGATTAACCACTTCAGGTGAACCTTTTACTTCTTCTTTTTTAGTCGAGTTTAAACAACCAACAAAAAGCAGTATTGATGAGAAGAGAATGGCATTAATAAGCGTCTTAATCGGGATCATATATCCTCAATTAAGATTATAGGTTAAATAGTGGACTTAGCTAAAGGGGGAAGCAGAAGAGGAAAAAAAGGTCACCAAACAGCTTTGGCTTGGTGACCTAATTGATTTTGATAATTAACGAGAACGAGACTTACGTCCTGGGAATCTATGGCTTAGGTTTCCTAGGTACTTCCCTCTGATGTTCTTGATTGACTGGATTCTTTGCTCAGCCATTAAATCCGTAGCTTTATACACCGGAATATTTTGCTCATCAGAAAGCTTGAAGATCTTTAGAGTTGTATCGTAGATCTTGTCTACCATCTTAGTTGCCTTCTCAGCTGACCATCCTTCGAACTCGATAGAAACGTTCATTACCCCACCTGCATTGATCAGGTAGTCTGGAGCGTATAGAACGCCTTTTTCTTTCAGGATATCGCCGTGACGGTTTTCTGCAAGTTGGTTGTTAGCAGCACCACAGATGATCTTAGCTTTGATTCTGTCGATTGTTTGATCGTTAACAGTTGCACCAAGAGCACATGGAGCGTAGATGTCACACTTCACGTCGTAGATGTCGTTTAGACCAACGAATTCAGCGTTAGGCACAGCTTCTTTGAAACGAGCGATGTTTGCTTCGTTCATATCTGTGAAAAGAACTTTCGCTCCTGATTCGTATAGGTGTCTTCCTAAGTGAGTTCCAACTGAACCAGCACCTTGAAGAGCAACAACTTTTCCTTTTAGTGAACGGTCACCGAAAACTTTAAGAGCTGAAGCTTCCATCCCACGGAATACACCGCGAGCTGTCCATGGAGAAGGGTTACCCGATCCACCATTGATTTCAGCAACACCAGTTACGTTGTTTGTTTCAGCGAAGATGAATTCCATGTCGTCAACAGTAGTGTTAACGTCTTCAGCTGTAATGTAACGGCCGTTAAGTGATTCAACGAATCTTCCGTATGATCTAAATAGCGCTTCAGATTTATCCTTTGTAGGATCTCCCATGATAACCGCTTTACCACCACCAAGGTTAAGACCCGAGATAGAGTTTTTGTAAGTCATACCGCGAGATAAACGAAGAGCATCTTCGATAGCGTCGTCGATTGATTTGTAGTTCCACATTCTTGTTCCACCTAGAGCTGGTCCAAGAGTAGTGTTGTGAATCGCTACGATAGCTTTTAGGCCGCATGAAGGGTCAGAGAAAAATACCACTTCTTCGTGTCCCATTGAGTATAGTTTTTCGAAAGTAAACATTGTCATTCCTCACTTTTGAGTTGGATAATTTTGCATCGTGTTTTACAATTGGGAAGATATTATTCTTTGAAGGATAAAATAAATATGCCCACCGTGTTAGTTCACCTTCCGGGTTCCTCTGAATCTCCCAATGAAAAGGAGCCTTCAAAGCCTCGTGAATACAAAGTTAATTTAAGCCAAATCTTATACGATGAACTAGATCGTCAAAACCTGAGTTTGCCTCATGGTTGCCTGGCCGGCTCGTGCGGGTCATGCCGCATTGAAGTTATCAAAGGAATCGAAAACTTATCCCCTATGGGTGTGGTGGAAACAGATACGATTGAACACATCAAAGGCTCTTACCCTGGAAAGACTGTCCGCCTCTCTTGCCGGGCAAAGGTGCTTGGCGATGTGGAGATCGCCCCTCTAAAGTAAACAATTATCGTCTACTAATGCCGTTCCTTTTTGTTGAACGTAACCCATCACTTCTGCTTGAGTCACTTCTCTATTGAGATCAGAATCAAGTTTTAAGAGAAAACGTACGCGGTCTGATTTCAAAGTCGGGTTTACTTCACCCAGGTTCTCGAGAATCAACTTATCATTGCTGTTATTGTCCTGAGCTTTAATCACTTCGAAGTTTCCGCTTAAATTCATTGTGAAAACATTTTGATCTGTATTGCCCGCTCCCGGGTATTCTTTGTAAAGCGCTTGGTATGTTTTTGTCTGTTCATCGAGTAACACTTCCAAAATACCAACAAAAATATCGTCCCCACTCATCGCTAGTGGGATGAGGCCAAAAGATAAAACGCGGTGAGTGATTGGCAATGAAGTGCATGAGCCAAGCTGTTTGTGATAGGTCAGAGAAAAAACATCTACCTTCAGAGCTTCTTCCTGCTTTATCGCTCCCGGCTTAGGAATATTACTTTCAATTTTTCCCGCGCACGAAGAAACAAGAACCAGCAGTAAAACCCATAAGACGTGTTTCATTTTTTCCCCTTGATAAATAAATTTATATTATTAAACCAAGTTGAGTTAATTACTGTCAATAAAAAATAGTGAATCAAAAAAAAGGCCCTGTATTAAACAGGGCCTCTTCTTTTTTAATTTGATTAAATGCTCAAAGAGCTAAGTGTTTTTCAAGCTCGTTTGTGAGTGCATGTGGCTAACACGCTTTTTTTGAATTTGCGCTTTAATCGCTCGCAGTGCTTTTGAAAAACTTCGATAGAGAAATGTATCTTCCTTTTTAGCGAAGTAAGTTCTAGTTTTAGTTTGTAGTTTAATGTTAGTGCTAAAGTGACCTGCAGGGTCTTCTTTAACATCGATTTCTACGTGCGAATTTCTTGGCGCAATTTTTTCGATTTCACTTGTCGCCTCATTTACCATATCTGCAGTATTGAAAGTTTTCATGCTGTCATCCTCCATGGCTGACGTGTTAGTACATAGGAAGTTAACCATATTGGTTATCTTCTTAGAGATACTTTACACCCATACTGCTCTATATGATCTGTCATAATAGTGAGGCTTCAGTTCGCTTTTTTCGACGGATTAAAGTATTGATATCATCAGCAGAATCAACAGCTCCATCCCATGCGGTATATATTTGTTTTTTCGTGTTTGCTCTCAAATCCCCTGCGACATACAACCCATCTACACTTGACTTACCTTTGTTATCGGTCACCACAAAACCTCTTTGGTCAAGATTGGCCCCTAACATTTTTGCCAGTTCATTGTAGACGATCATCCCCAGTGCGATGAAAGCGTAATCAGCTTCAACTGTTTTATCTCCACAGACAAAACCATTTAGGATTTTATTTTTCGGATCACCTTTAATTTCAGTAATCGCTTCAGTGACAATTTTAAAATTGTATCTCTTCATCAGCGCTGTTGTTTCTTCATCAAAACTCGGCGTCTCTCCATTGGTAAGAATAGTGACTTCAGGACATTGATAGCGCTCATATAACATGATCCCAACCCAGGCCGCTCCTGAGTTGTGCCCAAAGATCGCAATCTTTTTATTAAGCACGTGGTGCCCGTCACATCTTAAACAGTAATCTGCCAGCTGAATGTTGGCGTATGGGTAGATCGTTTCAATTGATCCTTGAATCGTCGGCTGAACATCCATCACTCCCGTACATAAGATCACGTAACGGGCCTGGTACACTTCATTTTTGTTATCAGTTAAAGTGAAGAGACCATCTTCCTCTTTTTTGACGCTGACAATTCCGGTGTTCTTTTTCCAGATAAGTTTTTCTTTGAAGGGACCAGCGGCCAGCCAGTCGAGAGATTCTTTATTGGGTTCGTCGATACCTTTTTTGTATTCAAGATGTCCCGGCATGTTTTCAACTTTCGTCACCCAAAAAGCGCGAGAACGCTTTTTATCTTTTGGTGAACCCGGAAAAAAAAGGCATTCATCGTTGTTTAGAACTGTTCTAAGAACGGCCATGACTCCAGCGGAGCCTCCGCCAATTACCGCTACATCATGAATTTTCATATGAGAATCCTAATTCAAATCTACTCTTTTTCTTGCAGATTAAGCGAAGCTTCGATGTCGTTTTTCTCTACGAGTTCAGCGTGCTCTTTCTTAGAGAAAATATGCTTTTCGCCATCGACGTCTTTAATACGTATTTGTTTGATTACGTGCTCTTCAACGATTTCTAAATTAAACGATAATCCTTCCCAAACAATGATCTGATCCTGTTCAGGGAATGTGTTCCCCAACATATCAAGCATAAATCCGGCCAGTGTTGAATAGTTATCATTCAAAGGAATCTTAATGTCATAATCACTATAAAGTTCTCTTAAAGAAATATCCCCGGCAACGACAATACCGTCCTCCAGGTTAGCTTCCTCAAGCCCCTTTTCAATTTCTTCAACGTCATCATGCTCATCATGGATTTCACCGAAAATCTCTTCGATAATATCTTCCAGAGTTACGATACCGACAACCGTTCCGTTTTCATCCTTTACTAATGCCAAGTGCACTTTCTTTCTGTTCATGTGATCAAAAACCGACTGGATCTTCATGTGTTCGTAAACGAAGAAAGGCGGCTTTAAAAGTTTTTCCATTTTAAAGTTCTTCTTTTCTTCATCAGTAACAAAGGCCAGGTCTTTTACGTGCAGGAATCCAACGATGTTTTCGAGCTCTCCATCAACAACCGGGTAACGTGAGTTTCCAGTTTCTCTCACGTAGTTCATCATCTCTTCAAAGCTCCATGTTACTTGCGCGTAGTTAACTCTCACTCGAGAAATCATGATGTCTTTAACTTTGATCATTGGGAATTCAAGAATTGAAGAAAGAAGATCGATTTGTTTTGAGTCCATCGTTCTTTCTTTTTCAGCTTTTGAAATCATGAATTCGATATCATCTTTAGTGACCATTCTTCCGGTAACTTCAGCACTGTCTCCTAAAATTGTTCCGATAAACCAAACGATTGATTTGATCACCGGGTACAGAAGATAAAAACAGATTTGCAGTGAGCGAATAACAATGACTGAGAATTTTTCAGCGTGTGTTCTACCAATGGTCTTCGGGATAATCTCTCCGAAGATAATAATGATAACTGTCGTTAAACCGAGAGCGATACCAACGATACTACTTCCGGTGTAAGCTGCCGTGATAGATGTTGTAATCGATCCGGCAAGAATGTTGGCGATGTTATTTCCTACAAGGATAGTTGCCAGAAGCTCTGATGGCCTTAAGATCATAAAGGCCATAGCTTTACCTTTAGCTCCACCTTCTTCAATAAGCTGGCGGGCACGGTCTACACCGATAGATAAAAGTGCGGCTTCAGCTGCTGAGAAAAAAGCGGCTGCGATAAAACAAAGGATGAGAGCGAAGATTTCGTAGGAAGAGACTAAATATTCAAGCGGGGGTTCTATGGAAAAGTCCTGGTTAAGTTAGTAACGAGTAAACAAAAACTAATCTAATCATTATACAGGAAGGTGCCCCCGAAGTCTAATTGCGACCTATTATCAATGATCTAGAGGCTTGCCATGGAAGTTGTGGTCAGAATAAATGATGCGATCATTCATTTCATGGTTAAACCCCGGAATTTCCTCAATATTCTTCACGTTCCTGAAGATCGTTTGGCATTTATAACAGATAGCGATGACCTGCAGCCTTCTAAATAAAAAGAAGTCCAAAGCATACAGGAACACGAAAGTGCTTAAGTACCAAAGCGGATTAATCCCGAAGTAAAGGAGTACTGTTGAAATAATGGCCGCAGAAACGAAGAGAATCACTCCCAGCTTTCTGTTGAAATCTTTTTGCGAGTAAAAGTCTTTTCTCTCACACGACGGACAGTCTTTTAGAATTCCTTCTTCATGATTGTGATCAAATTTCACTTCCTGCTCTGTCTGACAAACATCACACTGAATTTTGTGCGCGCTTGCTTCAGGGTAAACGTGAACGCTTGATCCGCAATGTTTACATGTGAATTGAACAGTCATCATATATAAAGCCCGTAGTTAAAAAAGATATAAGTTGAAACCAGCTCTCCAATGAAAACGAAAAACGTCATCGCGTAGAGAATCCCAGTAGAACTTTGAATTGATCTTAGTTTTAAAAGTTTCCAATTAAAATATGTCATTCCCAGAATCACTAAATAACCAAAAGACACTCTCATCGTTAAAAGCATCCAGTTAAAAGCATACCCCGCTCCAAGCTGTGTTTGCTCTTCAAAGAAATCGTAGTTATGCATCAGTGAATAAGAACTCCAGATGATTTTCACTAACAGGATAGCCCAAGTGATCACAGCTGCAACCTTAAGGGGCTGCTCTGAAAGCTTGGGAACAACTAAGTACCAGTGACCTAAAACCATTGAGTAAGTGATCACTCCTAGAAATAGCGCCGCTGAAATAATAAAAACTGAATTAAGAATATTGAAACTAACGAGTGCGCACAACAAGTACGCTAGAACTGCACTATGAACGACATACAATCCCCACATAAGCGGTGATTTATCATCTTGATGAAGTGTGGTGATTAAAATCATCGCCACTAAAGAGATTGCTTTTAATCCAAAAGTCAAAGTTGCCATCCCACCCGGTGTTACACCTTGAATGACCATGGAAATAACCAGCGCACCGATGGCCGAGTTGGCCAGAAGCTTCATCAGTCCTGCACCAGTTAACTTTGTTGAAGCGATTGGTGAAAAAAGAATCAGCGACCAGGCCACTGATAAAAGGAAGAAGTCTGCAATCGTTTTAATAAAATCTACTGTTGCCATAAATACTGAAGCGCGCCCTGTTCGAATTGAGTTTTTATATATACAGCTAAATCATCGATAATGACATGGTTTATCGGGGGAATCTTCCCTTGTAAAGAAGCTGATTTTTCATTGTATGGGATTGTGAGCCACTGCCCTTTTTCGGCCGGTAAGTCTTGGAATTTTGAAATGAAGACGAATAAACAAATATTCTTATGCTCTACTGAGTAGTCCTGGTACTTAAAAAGAACCAGCTTCTCATCCTGAGGAAGAAGCAGATCCACTTCCTCGTGGACTTCCCTTCTGCAAGCTCCTTCCGGAGTTTCGCCTACTTCGATCTTTCCACCTGGAAATTCCAGCTTCCCATAAAGGGCCCCCTCTTCAAGGCGCACTTGGGTCCAGACCTTAAAGCTTTCGGCCTCTACGTCTTTGATAAAAATCGCAATAGAAACGGTGAGATTTTTTTTCAAGTATCTTTTCCTTTGAATGGGTTCCTGATACTAACATGCTCGATGAATAATTTCGACGTGTTTCCTAAAAAATCCCTGCTCTTTGCGCCTATGGAAGGCATCACCGATGAGCCCTATCGCATTGCTCTCATGAAGACTTTTCCTGAGTGGGATCACCTTTTTACGGATTTTTTGCGCGTTCCAACTGTCGGTAAGGTGACTGAGAGAATGATCGTCGAACACTACGGCGAGCGCATCCTGAAAAATCCTGAATGGCGAAAGAAAAACTCATTCCAGATTCTCACCACAGAGCGCGCGCAAACAAAAGATGTCGTCGATATTCTCGAGTCACTAAAGATGGATCATTTGGATTTAAATCTTGGATGCCCTTCTAAAAAAGTAAACTCGCACTTTGGTGGTGCTTATTTATTATCTAATCACAAAGCACTTTCACATGTGTTAAAAACCATTCGCTCAAACTTCACCGGGCACTTCACAGTTAAGATGCGCATCGGTTACCGCGACGACAGCAATTTCTCGGACACTCTTAAATTGATCCAGGACGAAGGCGTTGAGGCCATCACTCTTCACGCCCGCACACGCGATCAGCTTTACAAAGGTGTCGCCGACTGGAGTTACATCAAAAAAGCCGTTGAAGAAGTGCAAGTTCCACTTATTGGAAACGGCGATATCTGGATTGCTGAAGATATTGAAAAAGTCTTTAAAGAAACTAAATGCCACTCAGTCATGTTTGGAAGAAGTGCGCTGAAAACTCCATGGCTAGCGAAAATTTATAAAGACTACGTAGAAGACGATGGCAATATCGACGACACTTATCTTCTTTATGAAAGAAAGAAATATCTCGAACTGTACTTTGATGCTTTGATGTTTGAATACAGACAAATTGGCTGGGCAGACAACTTAATCCTTAAACGTTTTAAATCTTTCTCGCGCAATTTATTTGATGATTATGAAGACTTCGAAACTATTCGAGGCTCTTTTTTACGTGCTGAGACTCTGGAGCAGTTTCTTGGGCATCTGTATGCTCTAAAGGGATAGGTGGAAGCTCATCGCGCTTTCTCTTAGAAAAAAGATAAACAGCTTCAAAACAAAACGATCCCAATAGCGTAAAAAACAAATTCCCCTTTCCTCCCACCATAAATAACAACAGCGTAAAAATCACTGGCGAAATAGCTCTGATGAAAGATGAAGCGTACGGAACACGTTTTAAGTTGATGAACATTTGCAAGTAATGATTTGATCTCACAACAACAGCGAGAAACGAGAACCTGTTATTGCTGGTTAAAATCTGCTCTTTAAGCCCGGGAGTCAAAAGAGCAAAGTGCCAGGTGAAGGCCGTTAAAAAGAAAATGATATTTAGGAAATCGAGATTTAAAAGATAAAGAATTCCCCAACAAATAGCAAGATTGGTAAAGGAAATGATGTAGTACCTTGCCTTTACTGAAAGCTTTTCCCACAATTTCATTTTACGATTCCTTTTTTATGTAAAAAAGCAATCTCCGGAAATTGAACATGTCTCGGACTTCTAGTCACCATCTGGAAAACATGCATGAAATCATCTACGCCCATCATTTGATCACGTGGTAGATCCATATCGCCTTCTTCCCAAATCGGAGTAGCAATCGCTCCAGGCATAAGAGTGGAGAAACGCACACCTAGATGCGCCCACTCTTCTCTTAGAGATTCAATCATTCCATTTAAGGCAAACTTCGAAGCACTGTAGGCTGAAATATTCGCCAGTCCTTTTTTAGAAGCAATCGAAGACACTGTCACAATATGAGTTTCATCTTCCACGATGAAGTCACTTGAATGCTTCAGGATATGAAAGGCCCCTACAACGTTAGTTGTAAGGTGATCTGTAAATTCTTTGGTTGATGTTTCCACTAATGGAGACATTTCAAAAATACCGGCATTTAAAACGATCATGTGCAATTCATTGGTGTGATTGCCAATGAGTTCGTACATTTCTTCAACTGAAGCTTCGTCTTTGATGTCGCAGATAATGTCGATAAAATTTGGATTATCAATAGCTGTGCCTCGGCGTGAAACGCCGATGACAGTGTAGCCTTCTTCGAGAAGGAACTCGGCCATTTCGAAGCCGAGACCGGATGAGGTTCCGGTTATAAGAGCATACATACTATCTTCCATGACTACCTTTTTACTTCTGTCGTCGGAACTCTAATACGTGAGTTTCCCTTTTTACATTTTCAAGCACTGTCAAAACGCAACTGCGGTTGCGTTTTGTCCGCCGACTCCATGATCTCTATCTTACATCAAGGCAAAAAAAATGCAGCCCAAAGGCTGCATTTTTTATGTATTACTTCGCGATACCTACCGCTTTTGTTTCTCTTAGTACTGTGATCTTAATTGTTCCAGGATAAGACATCTCTTCTTCGATCTTCTTAGCGATGTCACGAGAAAGCATGACTGTTTCCTCATCCGTTACGCGATCGTTTTCTACGAATACTCTTACTTCACGTCCACCAGAGATTGCGTATGACTTCGAAACACCTTCGAAGCTGTTTACGATTTCTTCGATGTCCGTTAGACGAGAGACGTATGATTCCATCATTGCTTTACGTGCACCTGGACGAGCTCCTGATAGAGCATCGGCTGCAGCTACAAGGTGAGCAAGAACTGATTCTGGTTTTTCATCATCGTGGTGAGCACGAACTGCGTGAACGATGTCTGGAGACTCTCCATATTTCTTCAGAAAGTCAGCACCAACAACGGCGTGAGATCCTTCTGCTGAAGCGTCGATAACTTTACCTACATCGTGAAGAAGGGCTGCTCTTCTGGCCTGTTTTACGTTTAATCCAAGTTCAGCGGCCATAGCTCCACAAACGAATGCGGCTTCAATAGCGTGCTGGTATTGGTTTTGAGTGTATGAAGTTCTCCATTGAAGAGCTCCGACAAGTTTTAGAATTTCAGGGTGGATACCGTGAACTCCGATTTCCATTTGAGCTTTTTCACCAAGATCTCTTAACTGTCTTTCCATTTCAGCTTTAGATTTGTCATGGAATTCTTCGATTTTAGCTGGGTGAATACGTCCATCGGCGATTAGCTTTTGGATAACCATTCTTGCAATTTCTTTTCTTACGACGTTGAAAGAAGAGATAACGACAACCTCTGGAGTATCGTCGATGATAAGATCCACACCACAGATTTGTTCGAACGCGCGGATGTTACGTCCTTCGCGACCAATTAAGCGACCTTTAACATCGTCACTTGGAAGTTCAACTGAACCGATAGTTTTTTCACCAACGTATTCACCGGCAAATCTTTGAATCGCGATTCCCACGATTCTTTTTGATTTAGCTTCTGCCTCTTCTTTTGTTTCTTCTTCGATTCTTCTTAAAACTTTAGAGAAGTCTACGCGAGCTTCTTCTTCCATTGCGCGAAGTAGTTCACTCTTAGCTTCTTCTTTTGTCATTTGAGCCACCTGAGCAAGGCGGTCAGAGAACTCATCTTGTTTCTTTTTAAGTTTAGTTGCTTCTTCTTCGTGAAGTTTTTTAGAAACTTCAAAAGCAATTTCTTTTTCTTTTAGGACTTTTACTTCTTTGTCATGCTCTTCGATTTTGCGGTCAAGAGTTGCGTCTTTTTTCGCTAGCTCGCGCTCTTGGTTTTTAATTTCGTTAGTACGGTTGTTGATCTCACGGTCTGATTTTTCTTTTTCTTCACGTGCGATTTCTTTTGCTTCCTGACGGGCCTTGTACTTGATTTCATCGGCAGACTTCTTAGCCTTTTCAATGATGTCGTTTCCTTTACCTTCTTTTTCTTTGATATCTTTTTGAACTTGGGCGTTCTTTACCACGTAGCCAATGACGGCTCCGATTACGGCAAACAGAACGGCTGCCAAGATTACCGAAATATTCATATATGAGACTCCTTCTAGCTTCTATCGATTGGTTATATATACTTCCTGGTCAGTGACCACGAAATCCATTTTTATATCATGTGCTTCAGTTGGGATGTCATTTTCCATCTGCACCTCAAAAGCGACTCCGATTTTAATCACCGGATGCGACTCGAGATACTTATCGTAAAACCCTTTCCCACGGCCCAACCTTTCGCCCTTTGTTCCAAAGCCTAAACCTGGAATCAAAAGAACCTGAGGTTCTACAACCTGAGCCTCTGCTTTGGGCCCAAAGATTGTCACCCCAAAATCCTGACTTTCAACAAGCTCAGAGAGGGCTGCCTTTTTAAAAAGCATCGCACCTGATTCGAAAGCGGGGTAAGCCGTCAGTTTATGAAAACTCTCATCAAGAGATGTGAACCATTTTGGTTCGCGCTCAATGGGAGCATAAACTCCAATAACTAATTTTTTTTGAATAACGCCAAGGTCGTTTAAGAGCTGGTGAAGATTTGAGGACAACTTCTGACTTAACTTAAGTTGCTCTGACTCATTCAGGACTCCGAGTTTTCGCTTAAGGGCCAATCGAAGTTCTGTTTTCGTTCCCAAATAAACTCTTAACGGGTTGTGGGAGAAACCTCTTCGATATACTGAAGGGCATCGACTGCGGTTAAACGCAGTTGAGTGATATTTTCGCGGTACTCTTTTTCCAGGGCCAACTTCTCACCTGCAAATTGAAGTGCAAGCAGGACTGCCACCTGGTGAGGTGCCAACTGCGGTGATTGCTTAAATATATTTTGAGCCGAAGAATTGACAAATCCGACAATATCACTAGGACTAACACCAACAAGTCTCTCATCTTTTTTGAGCTTGATTTTGTAGCCTAGTACTTCAAATACTTCTTGAATTTCTCTTTCGTTATTCATTGTATTAAGAGTAAACGATAGAGGAATTTTCGTCAAACAAAATGCCTTGCGTATAAGAGTGAAAACCCTCTTATTTCCCTGAGTTTGGCTTTAGTTTCCAAGAAGAGCATTCAAGTAGTCATCGACATTGAAGACATCTAAATCCTCTGCAGTTTCCCCTACGCCAATGTAAGCGATTGGAAGTTTTAACTGAGAGACAAGAGTCACAGCACTTCCGGCCTTTGAAGAGCCATCGCATTTAGTGAAAATCAGGCCAGTTAGGTCTAGAGTCTTATGAAACTCCTCCGCTTGACGAAGAGCATTTTGACCAGTGATTGCATCAATCACCAATAGAATTTGATGAGGAGCAGTTGGATCAAGTTTCTTTAAAACGTTCTTACTCTTAGCAAGCTCGTCCATCAGGTTTTCCTTCGTATGAAGTCGCCCTGCTGTGTCGAGAATACAGTAATCAGCATTTACATTCATAGCTGCTTGAAGAGCGTCATAACCAACTCCCGATGGGTTAGCCCCTTCTTTGGCCCTAATCATCGTGGCCCCTGCACGGTCACACCAAACTTGTAGTTGGTCGACAGCTGCAGCTCTAAAAGTATCACAGGCCCCAACCACAACACTTGCCCCTTGAGCGCGAAGTTTTGTCGCAAGCTTTCCAATCGTCGTTGTTTTTCCGGCACCGTTAACACCGACAACGATAATGACTTTTGTTTTACCTGAGTCGTTTTTATTAAATGTGTAAAGTGAGTGATCAACTGTTTCCTGAATCGGCTTCATTTTATCTTTCAGGAAATTAAACAAGAAAGTCTTGAAGCTGTTTTCATCCAACTCGCCTTCTTTCGTTTTCTTTTTTACTTCTTCAATCAGCTCAGAAACAGTCGCTGTTCCAATGTCGGCGCTGTAAAGCAGCTCTTCGATTGATTCAATGGCATCGTCATCTAGTTTTGGTCCAGAGAATAGCCCTGAGAGTTTTCCCCAGACTTCCTGGCGCGAGCGGCTTAAACCAAGTTTTAGTCTTTCGCTGAATGAGATTTCTTTTTTTGGCGCAGGTGCAGGAGTTGGCGCTGGTGTTGGTGCTGGAGTCGCTTCAGTTTGAGCAACTGGAGTTTTTTCTTCAACCGGGGCTTTCGTAGTTAGCGTTGGAGTTTCTTCTTTTTTTGGAAGCTCTGGAGTTTTTGGTTTTTTCTTAAAAACGACAAAGGCAATAACAATAACCAAGAGCCCGACGACAACGTATAACCAATCCATTAAAAATCCTGTGCTTAATTAAAAATTCAAGAGAGCTCAAGATAATTGAAGAGACCCTTTTTTTCAACTTGCATAGCAGAGGATTTGTCATATATAAGTCCTTAATATGCGTAAAGTTAAACTGGCCGCTCAATTTCAAATCCTTTGGGCGATAAGACAATTTTTTATCCAAAGAAATTTTGTGGACGTTTTACCTCCTCCGATGGTGCAAAACCCGGGAATGGAGACCCATATCCACCCTTTTCAGGTGGCCCATGCGCGCACGCAGTCTTTAAGCCCGTGGTACTTAAACACTTCGCCAGAGTTCCATATGAAAGAGCTTCTTTCACTGGGCTTTGAAAATATTTTTACTCTTGGTTACTCATTTCGTGATGAACCCAATGCTCCCAACCACCGCCCGCAGTTCTTAATGCTGGAGTGGTACAGAACAGGTGCCCACTACACGAAAATCATGGAAGACTGTGAAGAGCTTTTTAAATTCACTCTCAACTCGCTTAACGAAAAAAATCTTCCAGTTGATCAAACGCTTTTAAAGGCAAAGTTTGAGCGCGCGACGATTCAGGAACTTTTTTTAGATATGCTAAACGTAGACATCCTGAATTTCCTTGAGACAAAAGATTTAAAAGAATTGATTGAAAAGAATTTCAAAGATGTTCCTCTTCCAGTTCAAGGCGAAGAGCTCTCTTGGGATGATTATTATTTCCTGCTTTTCTTAAATAAGATTGAGCCGCATCTGACTCACTATCCATACTTGCTTCTCTATGAGTTCCCAAATCACCTAAGTGCTTTGTCGACTTTAAAACCTGAAGACCCGAGAGTGTGTGAGCGTTTTGAAATCTATTCAAAAGGTGTTGAGCTGTGCAACTGCTTTAATGAACTGCGCGATCTAAAAATTCAAAAAGAGAGATTTCATTTCCAGGCAAAAGAAAAAGAAAAGCTTTATGGGTATAAGCTTCCTGAGCCGCAAGTGCTTTACCAGGCAATGGAAAGAGGTCTCCCGGTTTCCAGCGGGATTGCGTTGGGAGTTGAGCGCTTGTTAAAAATCCTGACTGATATTGAAAACCCGTTTTGGGAATAACTACATCATCGAATTAAACGCTGAGTGAATTTTGATGATAAGTTCAGACTTAATATGCTGAAGTGGCACTTTACCTGCCCATGCTTTGTGCTCAAGAGCTGAAGTCTTTTTACGAAGTGGGTTTGACCAGATTTGTGGGAATCTAGTCGCTAAGTCTGATGACATGATGGCATACCATCTCTCTAAGCCGTCGCGGTCATCGCCGAAAGCATCGGCTACCTCTAAAGCCTTTTCAGTCACGAGTCTCTTTAAAGTAAAGACACTCATACCTTCAAAGCTTTTCTTAACAACTTTTTTTCCAAAATATTTATCATAGAAATAAACCGCAAAATCAGCGGTTGCATTTTTAACTGGTTTATCCCAGTTTTCCATTCCGGCATAAGTTGAATCAAGAACCAGCGAACGGTAAACGCCTTCACGTGTTCCCCCTTGAGAAAGAACGTTTAGGAATTTTCCAAGTTCATCATCGTTTGGTTTCTCTTGTCTGGTCGCTTCGTAAAGTTCTTTAATGTAAGCGTAGTTGAATTTTTCTTCAACTTCCGGCTTTAAAATAACTTTATCTTGTTTCTTGTTGTAAACAGCAGTCGAACGAGCATCGTCCACGATCTTTGGGATTGCAGGCATTGGCACTTCGTCTTTTGGAATAAATTTATCGGCACCGATTAACTTAACAGTCCACTCTTCTCCCAGAACTTTCATTAAAGTCGGGCGCATTTTCTCAACGAATGATTTTTCTTGAACCACTTTTTGGTCTTGGGCATATAAGATATGGATTGATAATGCCAAAGCGAAAATCACAGCTAGTCTCAAGAAATCCTCCCATTGAGTATTGGATGAATCCAGTTTAACTGCGATTTGAATATTTAATAGATGGAAATTTAGTTCTTTGTGTTTCGGTAAAGGATTAACTGCTCTTTTAGCAAAGAAAGTTTCTGTTCTGTTAGTGGAAGGATTTTATCAACTAATTCAGGGTTCTTTTTCCACTCATCGCTCATTAATTCCAGCGCACTTAAAAGTGAGGACAATGTTGAGTTAATATCGTGAGAGAGAACGGCCTTTGATTCATCAAGATTGGACACGGGCCCCTCCTTGAGTTTTGATATTTGTCATAATTCTATAAAATGAATTATTAGAAAGCTTCAGGTCTCCCAAAGTCTTTCTCACTCTATCATTGTTTTCGGCCAGCACCTTTTCTACGATTTCGGCCTCTAATTTTTCCAGGAAATTGGCCAACCCCATTTCCTTAACCGCAGCGATATCAATCTTTTCTTTTACTGCACCTGATGCCTTTGTCAAAAGGCCCACAAGGTCTGCTTTTTCAATGATCCCTTTATCGCTACTTCGTAAAATTTCAATCACTTTCTGCAGTTCACGCACATTGCCCGGCCATGAGTGACTGAACAGTTCTTCTTTGGCCTCAGCTGAAAGAACAATCCTTCTCTTATTCTGTTTTAAAAAGTGAGTAACTAAATTCCCCAGGTCATTCTTTCTCTCTCTAAGAGGCTTAAGCATGATGTTGAAGCCTTCTAAGCGGAAAAGGAAGTCTTCGCGAAACTCACCATTTTTCACTTTCGTTTTCAGGTCTTCGCAAGTGGCACTAATTAACCTGAAATGACTTTTTACCGGCCTTTCCGAACCAACCGGATAAAAAGTTTTTTCTTCAATTGCCTTAAGTAATTTTTTTTGTAGGTTCAGAGGAAGAGTGGCAATCTCGTCGAGGAATAAAATCCCCCCATCGGCCAGTTCCATCAATCCTTTTTTCGTTTTAATCGCACCTGTAAAGGCACCTTTTTCATGTCCAAAAAGCTCTGACTCAATCAAGCTTTCTGAAATTTCTGAACAGTTTAAATGAATAAAAGGTTTTTCACTTCCTACCAGCTCATGAATGTATTTCGCCAGAAACGTTTTTCCCGTTCCTGTCTCTCCGGTAATGAGAACCGGATGCTCTCCGTAAACCGCTTGTTCAATAAGCTTTAACTGTGCCTCAGTCTCCGGGTCATTTGTCATCAATGTATTCTTTAATTTCCCTAAAAGATCTGATTGTGAATTTTTATATTTTGAAAGAACAGACTCAATAGCTTGCTTAGTAAATGGCTTGGATAGAAAATCGCGACAACCTAAGAGGTAAGCCTCTTCAATGATACTCTCTTCTTCTCTTCCACTTAAAACGATCGTGTGAATATTTTTGCTTTTTAACTTTTTGATAATTTCAAAGCCGGCCAGCTTAGTTTCCAGGTCCAGATCAACAAAGGCCAAGTCAAATGATCGGACATCCAAAAATGCCAGGGCATCCGAAGCTTTTTCCGCTTCGGTGACCTTGTGTGAGAGCTCTAAGCGGCTCTTTAAGCTGAGTCTTGAGAGGAGATCGTCTTCGACTAAGAGGATATTAAGTTTAGTATTCATGTAGGCATAATAGATAGATTTTGTGTAGGGTTCAATAACTCTTCAAAAAGGCTATAAAAATTCCCTACTGCCCACTTTTAGACTCAATTAAATTGTTGATTTCTTAAGTCAAGTTTCAATAAAGGACTGATTTCATTTTGTTTTCCATCATTCCTAAATATTTATCCGATTTTCACGATAATAGAAGTATGAAAACGTTAAAAACTACACTCACGCTTTCCCTATTTACCACTCTACTTTTGACTGGTTGTATGCCCGACAGCTTGACCAAGTTCAAAAAGGATCCGCCGAAAAAAGCGGAAGTAAAAACAGAGGAACCTCCTACTATTGTTGATAGTGGTGGGAATACAATTGATGTTGGTACATTAACAGATCCGACGACGTTTCAGTATTCTGATGAAATCAACAGTGCTTTAGTTACATCTGCTAATTTAAAACTGGGTGAAAAAGTTGATCTCAGCGCCGAATTTGATGGTAGTGTTGGTGAAGCAAATAAAGTCGCTTCGATTATGAGGGGATGTAGTATCTCTCCTTCTCTTCCTTCTGGACTTACCCTTGACACCACAAAGTCAGCAACAGGTTGTTCTATTACAGGATATCCACTAACTATCTCTACAGACTCTCTGAACCCAGGTGCGCCAATTACTTATACCGTTACAATGAGCTACTTAAGTAATGCAGGGACAGTTAAGACAATTTCAACTTCTATTGCACTGGCCGTTTATACTCCTCCTGGGCAATTTGAATATTTACAAAACGAAAAAATTCTTCTTAAAGTTGCCCCTCTTTCTGGCTCTATTAGTGGAGTGACAACGAACGCAGATGTAGATGCGACTTATACAAGAAGTGGTTTCTTGACAACTGCAAGTGGTGTAACTGGAGTCGTAAAGTATATTGATCCAGATAACTTTAAAGTTGGTATTATTAAATTAATCCCAATCAGAGTTAATAATTTTGCTCTTCTTGGTCTGCCGGCAGACGAATATCCAGGGCTACTCACTCCACGATTCATCAGTGCAGCTGGAGGAAAGTCGGCGAAAGTCATTCGTGCCGTAGCTGCCACAAGTACTATCTATGTTGAAATGATTTCTTCAAAATACTTCACCGCTGGTGATGTTCTTGATGACACAAAAACATTCGCTGCTTCTACGGGAGCGACTGTTGCTGCCGTTGACTTAACAACTGGGTTTAAGAGAGTAAACGCAGCACCTAATATTGACATTGATAACAACGTTCAGTATTTCCTTTCAGCAATGACGGGCTCTCAAGTTTCTCGCGTTTACGAAGTTACTAAAACTTTCGGAACAGATATGCCGAGGTTAACTTTCTCAACAATTGCTGCGACTGGAGTCATGACTCCAGCTAACGGGGTTAAGTATACTGTTGCTCCGGCCCTTCCAAACGGATTATCCCTAAATGAAGACACTGGGGAAATCACTGGTGCCTTCGTTGACAGTCTAGATCCTGCCTTCTTTACAATTAAAGCGACAAACCCATTAGGAGTGACAAGCACAGATATTGGGTTGAGTTCTATTAAAGCACCTCTAGATTTAAGCTATACAAATAGACAGCTGGTTGCAGTTAAGAACACATCGAAGTTTATTGAAAGTGAAACAATTCTGCAGCCAATTGCATCTCCGAGTAATGCAAGTATTTCGGGACAAATTATCCGCAAGTATGACAGAGGAAGCGGGACTGATGAGAACCGTTACAAACTTGCGATTGATGCTTCTAATGGTTACTTCTCTGCTGGTGCAAGCTTAGATAGCGGGAACTTTTTCTACAGTGAAAAATCTTTTATCCCAGTTTCTGCAATCGCCCCGACAGCTTCAACACTGTCTACTGTGCCTATCAATGTTAACTACAACCTGGCCATCACAGTTGGTACATCTGCTCCTTTCACAATTGGCGGCTATGTCTCTACTCCACAAGGAGCTTTAGGAAAAGTTGTTGCAATTGAAGGAACAACTCTATTTGTTCAAAGCTTAACACCTGGAACATCTCCTTCATTTGTTGCTTTCCAGGAAAGAAACGGTGGTGTAGCAAATTCAATTGATAATGCTGCAACTTATGCTGCCGCTGAAACAACGATCACTCAAATTGAAGCCGGAACTCTGACTGTGACAATGAGTTCAATTGCTGGTACTCCCGATTTCACAGCTGGGCAAGATATCACATCGTCAGGAAAACTGGCCGCGTATATCTTTGATTCAAATCAGACTGATCCCACTATACCGGTAGACCCAACAATTATTAGTCTAAGTAACGTTTCAAGACGTCCAGACTCAGTTCCTTTTCTGAGAAATGCTCAGACAGTCTATGACAATGAAAATGAAACAGGTGCTAACACAGGTGTCATTACCAACGTAGCAAACCAAAACGTTTATATCGCTGAGACAGGAAAGTATCTTGAAATCAGAGCTAACCTGACAGAAGGAAACAGCTTAACATATAGTGTGTCTCCTGCTCTTCCGACAGGACTTTCTTTGAATAAGGCCACAGGTCTCATCAGCGGTACACCAACAGTTAGAACAACTTTAAAAACATTCGTTTTAACTGCAACAAACTTGATTGGTAAATCATCATATGTCATTCAATTAGAAGTTCGCGATTACTTTAAAATTGCTGATTCTTCTGGCGCAACAACTTTCCAGCTACATAAGTATGGTAAGAATATGCAAGCACGTGGTTGTAAAATCAACGCCAACGATATTCTTGAAGCCCGCGGAATGCTGGATGTAAGATGTTTCCTTGATGCTGAAGAAGAAGAGCTTCACAATACTGATTTAAAATTCACTTCATCATCTGGTGCGGGTGTGTGTGAGTTCATTCAAGTTGAACCATATAACTTTCAACAATGGTCTCCATTGAAAACACCTGCTTCAAAAAGATTAGTTACAACAAGTGGATGTGCTGCTGGATCAGGCGCAGGTCTTCCTGGCTCAGAAACAGGTACATGGGTAAATTACACTCCGACTGCTGAATCTGATTGTGATGGTAATTACGCTAGTCAAAGTGGTCCAAATTGTGACGAAGGTAGATTCACTGTTGTTAACTACGTCGGAAGTAGTTCTGACCCGACAAACGCTCCAACAGCATGTGATGTTCTAACTCCTGAGTCTCCAAAGGTCGTTACTTGTGGTGGTAAAAAAATTAGCTGTCTAAATGGACCAGTCACAGATATTTTAACTGCGCCTGAACTTGAACAAGGCTACCGCTCTCTGATTTACTCGACATCGTCAGGAGCAATCGTTAACAATACGTTTAAGAGCCCATACTCTAAGTTATTCTATACAAACTTAAGAGTGGCAAACTCTTCAGTGAAAAATAACTGTACAGCAACAAACTCTGATGCTGATTTGTGGGAAACCCTAGCAAGATCAACGGCGGCGACAACTGCTCCATACGGAGAAACGCAGCCATTCTACACATTCAATTGTCTTGATGGTGCAAAAGATATCAAGGCAAGAATCAGACTGGTTGTGCGTGACTGGAACAAAACATTTAAAGTTAACTCTGCAATTGATTTTGACCTACCAGGAGCGCTGGCAAACGGTACAGCTCTCATGAACAATACTGATGTTGTCTTTGGTAAGAGCAATAACGACTACTATGACTGGGATGATGCTTACAACGGTGCAGCTGCCGGCTTCGTCGGAACCTGTGCAGACCCAACTGGTGGTGCCCCTTATCAATACCCAGAAGGCGAACTATAAGCTCTTAGCTTAAAGATGTGACTCGACCAACTAAATCGTAATCCAACACTTCGGTGATCTCGACATGAACGAGATCACCGATTTCTACCTTACGGCCTGATAAATCGTTAATGATCACTTTTCCGTCGATGTCCGGAGCTTGTCCAAAGTGGCGACCTTCGATTAGAAGTTCTGTTTCCTCGTGCTCCCCTTCGATGAGAACAGGGATAACCTTACCTAGGAACTCTCCGTTAAGCTCTCTTACGATCTCTCTTTGAGCTTCGTACAGCCTGTCAAAGCGCTCTTCAATAACGTCTTGAGGAACTTTTGGTTGAAGTTTAAATGCAGGAGTCCCTTCTTCATCCGAGTATCTGAAAATACCAAGGTGGTTGAAGCGTGCCTTTTTGATTCCTTCTAGAAGTAATTCGAAATCTTCTTCAGTTTCCCCCGGGAAACCAACGATGATAGATGTTCTAAGAACGATTCCTGGAATGCGAGTTCTCAGGCGCTCAATTCTTTCATGGATTTTTTCACCAGTGATTTTTCTGTTCATGCGCTTAAGCACGTTTGAAGAGAAATGCTGAACTGGCATATCAAGGTATTTACAGATCTTTTCTGATGTCGCCATGATCTCGATAACTTCATCAGTAAGTTCGTCCGGGTAGAAATAAAATAATCTTACCCAGTCGATTCCTGAAACTTCTGTCAGACCTTTTAATAAGTGAGACAGTTTATTGTTTTCATCTAAGTCTACACCGTAATCTGAAAGGTCCTGAGAGATGAGGTTGAGTTCTCGTACCCCTGTAGAAGCCAAATTCTTAGCTTCATTTACAAGCGACTCAACCGATCTCGATCTCAGTTTTCCTCTAAGCTTTGGAATAATACAGAAAGTACAGTTCCTGTTGCAGCCTTCAGAAATTTTTAACCACGCCGTATAAAACGGCGAAGTGTTTAAACGTGGATCGTATTCTGTGTGGATGAATTTTGGAATTTCCACGAATGATTTTTTTTCTAGTTTTCCTTCTTCCATCGCGCGAAGAAGAAGCGTGATTTTGTTGTACTCACCTGTTCCGATAATTAAATCAGCTTCAGGAATTTCGGCTTCAAGTTGCTGAGCGTATCTTTGTGCCATACATCCAGAAATAACCAGCGCCTTGCAACGCCCATTTTCTGGATCTTTAAAATCGGCCATATCTAGGATGGTATCAACTGATTCTTTTTTTGATGCTTCAATGAATGAACAAGTGTTAACAATGATGACTTCAGCGGCTTCTGGTGCGTCGGCAATTGAATAGCCATCCAGCCCCATGTATCCTAACATGACTTGTGAATCGACGAGGTTTTTTGAACAACCAAGCGAAGTAAAGAAAACCGTCTTATCATTGAAAAGTTTTGTTGATAATTCCACTGTGTACCTAACGTGTTTTTTAATTTAAAAAAGCTAGGACTAAATAGTACAAATTAGTTAAATAATCAAAGCTTAAAGGGCCCTATGAAAAAAATACTGCTTATCACTCTTCTCTTAACTGGCTGTTCTTCAAAGCCTATTAACCCTATTCCAGCTCCGGGATATGCCCGCATGAGCGCCCTAAAAAGTGCCCTAACTGAGGGAAATAAGTCATTTGAGACCCAAAACGATGCTGAAGAGCTGGCCCAGGAATACCTAAAAGCAATGAAGGCTGAGTCGGCAGGAGACACAAAGAGTGCCTGCAAACTTTTTAAGAACCTGGCAGAAAATGAGTCCTTCCCGCTCAATCAAACAGCTTTAGTGCACACTCTGACGAACTGTTCATACTCGGCTTCTGAACTTAGAAGTATCTGGGGCCAGACAGTGATTGCCAGTTATTTAAAAGAAGCTTACCTGGATTCATCTCTAAAGCTTGCTGAAAAATATCAGATCGATGAGGCCGCAGCGAATTTCTCATACGATCTAGTGGCCTTCAAACAAGTTCAATCTGAAAAGGTGAAGCTACTTCAAAACGCTATTAAACTGGCGCAAAAAATCAACCGCCCAGAACTTGAAGAAAAGTTCTTTGCTAAACTCACAGAGGTCTCTCCACTTTTTTCAAAAGATATCAACAGAGACAACATTTACTCTGTCGCTAAAGATTTTGAATCCAGCCGCGAGTTTGAAAAAGCACGCGATCTTTACCTGGAAATAATCAATGGAGAAGAATACTCTTTTGAAGAAAAAGTGAAAGCTTACAACTCATACCGCACATCTTTTAAAGTCGCCCGCGACCTCAAGATGTTTATGGAAAAAACAGGAGAGATGGAGCTTTACTTAAGACAGCTCCTCGACAACGATCCAGCGGATACAAAACTTCAGGAAGCCTGGGTTGACGCAAAAATCAATTACGCCCGCGCAGTCTGGACAGAGCACCTGAATGCTGAGGCCAGAATCATCCTGGAAGACGTAATCGAAAGAAAAGTTGGAAACGCCAATCAAATGGCGACACTTTACTGGGTTTACGGCTCTCTTCATGTTGAAAGCAAAGAATTCCCGGAAGCTCTTGCGAAATACGAGAAAGCTTCAACCTACAAAGTCACAACTCTAGACCTGCAAGAAAATGTTCAGTGGGCACTGGTGTGGAATAAGTATTTAACAAAAAGATACGAAGATATGCTCAGCGATGTTGATCGTTTTGTAAAAAAATCATCGAATCCAAACTTCATCCACAAACTAAACTTCTGGAAGGCCCGTGCTCTTTATAAATTAGGCCGTGAAGATGAAGGAAAGGCACTGTTTCAAACAACGGCCGCTAACGATGCTTTTGGCTACTACGGTCTGATCTCTTCGATGCAAACTCAAGAGCCACTAGCTCCGCTAGCGCCGACAGAAATCATCAAAGACCCATTTGGGCACTTAATTCTCGACTGGCTTATTGCCGTTGATGAAAAGGCCTTTTCAACTAAAGTCTTAAAAGAGATCAATTCACAATTTAAAACAATCGCTGAAAGAGAAAGAGCGATGTCGCTCTATGCTCTGACTGGATGGTATCAAGGGGGAATGGTTCAAATCTATAATTTCCCAATGAAAATGAGAGATGACCTGACAAAAAAATATATTTCAGTCGTCTTCCCTATTCCTTATGAAAATATTTTTGCCCGTTACTCACAAAAGTACAAAGTTCCAGAGGCCCTGCCATTTGCCATTACAAGGCAAGAGTCCGCTTTTAATCCTAACGTTCGTTCATGGGCCGACGCTTTTGGATTAATGCAAATGATCCCTGAGAAAGCGATAGAGCTTTCAAAAAAATACCACATTCCTTATAAAGACTTTAATGACCTTTATAAGCCTGAACCAAATGTGGAGATGGGAACGGCACTCCTGTCTGAATTACACGCGCTATTTAAGGGAAAATTCGCTCAAAATGTAGCCGCCTATAACGCTAGCACTGAAGTGATTGCGGTGTGGGAAAGAGAGAGATTTAACGGGGATTATTTAGAGTTTATTGAAATGATTCCTTATGAAGAAACCAGAAATTATATCAAGCTTGTTTTCAGAAACTATATCACTTACAAGCGCGTTTTAAAGAACGAAGAAGTCCTGATTCCTGAGGACTTCTTCGCAAAACCATTTAATTAACTTTTTTAGTGTTGGCCGGCGGAGTGAAATTAAATCTGTCGGCCCCTGGTCCTTGATTCACTTTTAAATCTACAAATTTAAGTTTTGATCTTTTTCCATCAGGAAAAACCAACTCAATTGTATCGACGTCTTCAAACTTCTGGCTTCCCTTCGTCTTAAAGTAAATCACAGACTCTTTAATCCCTAGCTCTTTACTGGTCTTCGCTTTAAAAATGATAGTTGCCGGCTCGCCCTTTTTCACATCATAAAGATCGTTGCTTACCAACCCATTTTTTAGAGAATCAAAGAATCTAATATAGATATTTGACCCTTCTTTAGAGGTGGCTTCAGTCACCTCACCTTGCTCACCTTCAATAAAAGGAGCGCGGTAGTACCATGACTTTGTTCCGTTACTTACAAAGATCACAGTGCTTGGTGTATTGGTTTCAAAGCGGATTTGCCCTGGGTACTTATACTCGATGGCCCCTTGTCCTCTTTTTGTTTTACCTTTAAGGGTGCTGGTATATTCCTGCTCAAATTTTGAGGTAAATGACTGTGGTAAAAAATCAGCAAAGCTCGCTGAACTAAAAAGCACAAGACCTGCTAACAATCCGATATTTTTCATAACGTAATCTCCAAATTAATCTCTTCTCCTCTAATCATGCCGTAAAAGAAATCAAAGCTCAATTCCTGTCGCGGTCAAAATGACACTGATTTGGCAAAACAATATGTAAGGTCGTGTAAAAATCTCACAGTCCTGGCCTTATGGTTGACTTGAATCCTGCTTCTTTCTATATAGATGACGGATTTATCACCAAGAGGAGAATTTATGAAACAACTTATGCTGGCCCTGGGACTTCTAAGTGCCTTTAATGCTTTTGCTTCAACTGTTGATGGATACTCACTTCCAATCACAGGGATTCAAACTGAAGAAAACTTTACTCTAAACGCTGTTCAAACAAGAACTGAGTACAGAAATGAAACTGTTGCAAGAACATGTTTTAGAACTGTATTCGATGGATACCAGACAATCTGTCGCCAAGAACCAGAAACGTATTGTTACGAAGACCATATGTCTCGTAGAATTTGCAGCACTAGATATGTGAACCGTTGCTCTTCTGAAGCACGCTACAGACAAGAAGCTTACACTTGTTACCAAACAATCTCTGTTCCATATGAAGTTCCTAGCAACAATGTTAAAGCTAACGTAAAAGTTAAAGTAACAAACACTCCAGGTGTACTTGCTCCTCATAACACATGTAACCTGAATTCAACTCTTGAAGGTTCTTCTTTCAGAGTAAACGCAAGCTGTTCTGAGTTCATCGTTCTTGCAAAACAATCTGCTGATGAATCACGCGTTGGTGATACAGTTATCCAAAACCGCGTTCTTGACCTGACTCTTGTTGACGCTAAGAAATTAACGGCTCCAGTAAAAGGTGGAATCGGGGAAATGAGATTAGAAGGACAAACTCTTGTTCTAAGAACTGGGGACCTGACAAAAAACTCTAATTTCTCTCTAAAACTTTTCGTAGAAAGAAGAAAACTTCTTGGAAGCGATGACACACTCATCAACCGCAACCTGGCACCAAGCGAATACTCTTTTGAAAAAACAGGTGAGGATTTCGGTTTAGTTAAGATTAATCTTTCTAACCTTCTTGGTGGAATCAACACAAAGAAGAAACACGTTATCAGAGTTAACCTAAACGTAGCTGCTGATTTAACTGGTGCTCTTAACACATCTCTTCCTTCACTTTCAGCTGAAGAATCAATTACTGTAAACGACTAAGACCTTATAACAGTCAGGAGATCGCATCTCCTGACTGCCCTTATCAACTACTTTTATCTCTTTGACTCAAATCCCTCCTGCCCATAAAATTGAGGCATGAACAAAAGCGCAATTGTAAACCCAAAGATCGTGGAAGATTACACTATTAAATACCTCGTCGGTGTTGATGGTGGCGGAAGCGGAACAAGAATTATCGTCACTGATAAAAAACTCAAAATTTTGGCCAGTGCTCAAGGCGATCCTTCGGCCCTAGGTCAGGGAATTGAAAAAGCATGGAGGGCCATCGTCGATACATTGGCGCGTGCTTTTCACTATGGAAGCATTCCAGTTCCTATGCTTTCTGAATGTGCCATTGGACTTGGTCTTTCGGGCGCAAACAATGTCATCTGGAAAAACGAATTCTATATGCGCAATCCGGGATTCAAAAATATCATCGTCGACACTGATGGCTTCACGACTCTCTTGGGTGCACATGGTGGTAAACCTGGCTCAATCGTCGCTGTCGGAACAGGAAGCGTGGGCATGGTGATGAATGCTAAAAATGAACGCAAAGATGTTTCAGGTTGGGGATTTCCTTCTGGTGATGAGGCCAGCGGTGCCTGGCTTGGTTTGCGCGCTTGCGCTCTTACTCAAAAGACAATTGATGGCAGAAGAGCTGATTCAGCACTAAGTGACGCCGTTTTAAAATACTGTGGCAAAGAGCCTTCTCAGTTTTTAAACTGGCTTGGTAATGCTGGTCAAAATAGTTTCGCTCAACTAGCACCTCTTGTTTTTCAAGCTGCTCCTCATGATCAGGATGCCAGAGAGCTTCTCATTGCCGCAGGAAAAGAAATCGAACAAATGGCAAAAACTCTCGATCCAAATAATGAACTTCCCCTTTCAATCTGTGGAAGACTTGGTGAAGCCTTAATCCCTTATCTGCCAGAAGCCACAAGAAAACGCAATCAACCAGCTCTTGGTGATTCAACCATTGGTGCTCTTCTTTTAATTGCTGAGGAAAGATGATGAAAACCATCAAGGCCAATATTGTGACTGAAAATGGTCTGACAGAAGCACATCTTTCTTACTCTGATAAAATAGAAAAGATTGAACTCAAATCTTCTCTCAATCCAAATCTTCCCAAACTTGTTTCAGGCTTTATTGACCTGCATGTTCACGGTGGAGGTGGAGCTGATATCATGGAGGCCGGAGCCTCGGCCGAAACGATTTCTAAAACTCATGCACGTTTTGGAACAACTAGTTTTTTGGCAACGACGATGACAGCGCCTTTTAGCGAATTGGAAAAATCTTTTCTCGCTTTAAAAGAGAGCTTTCAAAACAAGAAAAAAAATCACGCCCGCATTCTCGGCGTGCATTTAGAAGGACCTTTTATCAGCGCTGATAAATTAGGTGCTCAACCCAATTTTACTCGTGAAGCGACTTTAAAAGAAATCAATCATCTCCATAGCATTGTTCCCATTAAAGTCATTACACTGGCACCGGAAGTTTTCAATCACCTGGATTTAATCCCTGAATTAAAAAAGATGGGAATCACAGTTCAGATCGGGCACACCAATGGAACATATGAACAAGGTGTAACCGCACTTAATCAAGGTGCAAAAAGTTTTACTCACCTCTTTAATGCCATGTCGAGTTTTCATCACAGAGCACCCGGAATGGCGGGAGCCGCTCTTGCTCATGCTGAGTACGCTGAACTTATCCCAGATTTAGAGCACGTTCATCCAGGAGCTATTAAAGTTGCCTTAAAGTCCATTCCCAATCTTTATTTCGTCACCGACTCTACAGCGGCAACCGGGATGCCAGATGGCGATTACAAACTTGGAAGCCATACAGTCCATAAATGTTTAGGTGGTGTGAGACTTGCTGACGGCACACTGGCAGGAAGCGCTTTAACAATGGATCAGGCCTACAGAAATCTTTTAACCATTGGTTTAACGGAAGCTCAGATCACTAAAAAGCTTTCTGCTATTCCAGCAGAAGTCATTAACATCAACAACCGCGGACAAATTAAAACCGGCCACTTTGCCGACTTTGTTTTACTAGATAAAGAAAACCGCATCAGCACTGTTATCATTGAAGGAGATGAATGTGATTTCTAAAATGCGCACAGAGGCCCTTGAAGCCGCTGCCGTTGTCGAGAGACAATTTAAAGAAAATACGGGACTTTTAAATCACATCACTGAAGAGCTAAGACGCCTTGATCCTTACTCTATCGTTAGTATTGCACGCGGAAGCTCTGATCATGCCGCTCAGTACTTAAACTACCTCGCCATGGCCAAATTAGGAAAATTGCCTACATCGCTTTCAATGTCGATTTTAACTCTTTATCAAACTCAACTTGATGTCAGTAAGTCTGTAGGGATCGCGATTTCTCAATCGGGACAAAGCCCGGATGTGGTAAACCCTCTTAAATATTTTTCAGAACATGCTCCGGCCAGTATTGCCCTGGTCAATGATATTACCTCGCCTCTGGCAAGCTCTGCAAAATGGACTGTTCCTCTTCATGCAGGTGCAGAGAAATCAGTGGCAGCTACAAAAAGTTTTATCGCTTCTCTTTCTGCTTCAGCTCATTTAGTGGCCAGCTGGAAAAAAGATCACGATCTTCTCGATGGACTTAAGGCCCTTCCCGAAGACCTAAAAGCAGCGCAGGCTTGCGACTGGACTTCAGCAATTCCTGCTTTAAAAAACGCTAAAAGAATCATGGTGGTCGGGAGAGGATTTGGTCTTTCTCTGGCGCTGGAAGCTTCATTGAAATTTAAAGAGACTTGCTCTATTCAGGCGGAAGCCTTTAGTGCGGCTGAAATTAAACATGGACCACAAGCTTTAATTGAACATGGATACCCTTTGATTGTTTTTGCCAACAGAGGACCTGCCCTTCATAGTATGCTTGACTTGGCCGCTGACATGAAAGCAAGAGGGGCCAATGTTATTCTGGCCGCACCATCATTTGTAAAAGAGAAGAGTTTAACGATTCATTCGGCGAAGTCAGAAGACCTGGATATCCTAAGTGCTGCTCAATCATTTTATTTAATGATTGAAGAACTTTCGAGAAGCCTTGGACTCAATCCAGATGAACCAAGACACCTCTCGAAAGTTACTAAGACAAATTAATTTTTGATTTCAATTGTTTTCATGTCGGTAGAAGTGTAATCGCTTTTGCCGGCAGAAATTCTTTCAGCAGCAAAATAAATCTGATACTTCCCATTTTTAACGTTTCCAGTCCTAAAGCCCTGGCGCATTTTTTCATTCCAATTCTGGGTATTGCTTCTATAAACCACTTCACCATTTAGATTACTAACCACAAAATTGATATTCTTCGGTGGAATCCCAGTTGAACCTGTATTAATAGTTAACGAAAGCTCAATTCTTCCCTGAAGAGGTTTTGATAAATCAATCAAGTCGTCTCCCCAGGCAATCGTCACTTCTGAAGGTTTATTGGCCACATAAATAGAAATAGGAATACTTCTTTGCCCTTCTGAAATAAGCGATAGCTCATACTCTCCGTCCTCCAGCCCCTTAGTATCAAGAGAGCAGATCGAGTTTTCTATACTGCAATTTTCAACCAGGATGTTTTGTTGAGCTGACTTAAGTTCAATTTGTGCTGGTGTTTCAGCTGCATTGGTATAAGCAAATGATGTTTTACCGTGGATAAAATCGCCAGTCTTTAAATCATTAAAGGCCAATTTTCTCGATGTCTCTCCGACTTCATACTTCCAGGTTAAGTTGGCAATCCCCGATGGGTCACTATAAGAAATCCAGGCATACCCGCTTTCTCCCCAATCTTCCCCCCAAGAGTTTTTAATCAGCCATGCTTTCTTCTCATCATCAAACCCAACCAGGGCCACAGCATGACCTCCGACCTTTTTTGAAGTCGTCGCTTTATAGATTCCTCCTTTGTAATAAAGGAAATCTTCACGTGCATTCATCGTCGTTAAAAGTGGACCTCTTTTTAAGGCCTCTTTAACTTTTTTATCACTGCCACCAAAACGTGTACTTGGTGTTGAGCTCGATGTGATTTTAATCACGCGTTCACTTTGGTTTTCGCAATAATTCTCCAAACACTGCTCGTTTTTCCCGATAGCTCCTAACTTATAAGGAGCACATGCTAAATCAACAGTTCCGCCAGTCTTAAGTTGATACGTTGCCCACTCTGGCAACCATCCAATAGAGCAGCTCCCCTGACCACAGTCAAAAAGCATCTGCTGAGAAAACTGAGGTTTTAACCAAGAGAGTTTATTGTCGATATTGTATTGGCCTTCTAAAACAGCAACAGAAGCAAAAGCAACACATGAACCACAATTACCTTGATTACTTACAGGTGAAAGCCAGTTTTGTCCGTCGACATTTCGCCAGTCCCACTTTTCCTTAACAGCATTCTCACTGTAAGTTAGAGTGCCTTCCGGTGTGACTAACTTGTTTCCAAAAAGCTTGCTTCTTCCTTGCGCATCTAATTTTGAGACCCAAGTTTCACCTCTCGTCCAGGCAAAGCTCGAAGTGCTTGCGATCAGAAGAGATAGAAGTAAAATTGATTTCATAAATACCTGACCATTTTATTGTGTTTAAGATTCATTCTTAACTAAATGATCGCATAGATATTTTTAAAAATTTTAGACAAATTATTACATTGAAACAAAAAAGGCTCCCGAAGGAGCCTTTTTTAAATTAAGCGTATGGATCAAAGTTGTTTTCAAGATTGTTGAGACTGAATTCTTTATCAACATAGAAAGGCGAATACACCACTTCTAAAATCAATTTATCCGGGCCAGAAAAAAGAACGGAGTAATAATGGTTGTCACCCGATGGCCCTGAGCTCTTTACAGTTTCCATATTATTCTTCTGGATAATTTCACGGTAGAAATCATCTACGATTTCTTTCGTTTCAGCGTAAAATGCCAGTTGTTTTGGTGAAGCAGGTTTTGACTCCATGGCCACTGGATAAAGGATAATTTTCATCGTCCCGTCAGTATAAGTCGTATGGTCAATGCGGCTGACGATTTTTTCCCAGCCCAGGCTTAAAAGAACAGAGTCGTAAAAACGCACGCTTTCTTTATAATTTGAAACCGCAAGGTCCAAGTGGGCCATCTTTACTCTCTTTACACCCCACTGCCATTTTGGTTTCTCTCCATAGCGGAAACAAATCATTGTCAGCCCCATTAAAAGAATAGGTACTGATGCCCATGCATAAAAATACTGAGTGCTTCTTTCCACTTCTAATGCTTTTAAAGTCAGGCGGATTGCAATAGGAATGACAACTACAAGAAGAGTGACAAACCATCCTTCCCAAGTGATTGGAGTCCATCCCCATCCGTAAGTTTTTCTTCTAAACCAAAGTTTATTTTTTCTCATTGCTCTTATCTCTTAATCAGGCTGTCATGAATTCCAAAATAGAATTCGCGTTTAGTATTGTATGAGTTTAGATAAACTCTTCCGCCTTGAATAGAGACGTAAGCGCTATCATTGAAATAACGGTTTAAACGAGCTGCCGCAGTTCCTTTAAGTTTGAAAACCTGAACCTCTCCTACCTTCTGGAAAGAGTTCATTGGGATATTGAAAGTGCACGATCCATAGATTTCATTAGCGTGATTTCTTAAAGCATCACACTCCATATTGAAACCTTCCTGATCGATATATTTTCTTTGCTCAACTCCTTTCATTGAGGCCCAAAGTTCTCCGGCCTCAAAAGGAGTAATCAAACCATCATCAGCTACACTGATTGAAAGGACATTTAAATCTTTAATTAAAACAGCTGAAAAATCAGTCTGGGCATACAGACCAGAGGAAAAAACAACTGCTGCTGCGAGGATTAACTTTTTCATTCCACAACCTTGGTATTTTTGCGGGCCTTGCCATCATGGGACCCTAATGTTTGTTTCGGACAGTCTTCCCAGAAATCGCCTAAAGCCTTGCGCTTTTCATTGGCCTCTGAGTTTAGCGGGTAAATGATCTTGTTTTCTTTTTTCGGTCTTTCACCACCAACTAATAATAATACATTTTTGTCTGTGTTATTCAAAAAAGTGTGAGCAATTCCAGTACCCGCGGGAAAAGCTACAAAATCTCCCGGCACCAATGGATGTAAGACTCCGTTGATCCAGACGTCAGGATGCCCCTCAAGCACGAAGGCGAACTCCTCTTCTGCACTTTCTGCATGAGGCCATGAAGTTCTTCGCCCCGGATGGATTAGTTCAATATGAATACCAATTTTCTGCAGACCCAATAATTTTCCAACCGGTGCCCCAATACTCATCAACTCGGAATCTCCTTCATAATGAGAATCGTCAGGGCCAAAAAGATCTTTGTAGTTTCCGATGAAAGACGGGCGTTCCATAAATTTTCCCAAAAAAAAGGGCCTCCGAAGAGGCCCTCAAGGTTTTTACTTTGTTTAGTGTAGCTGAACCGAAACGGCCTTTGAAACCCCTGGCTCTTGCATTGTAACACCGTAAAGAGTGTCGTTAAGCTCCATAGTCTTCTTATTGTGAGTAATAAGAATAAACTGAGAGTCACTGCTCATTTCTCTTAGAAGCTCGTTGAAACGTCCAACGTTAGCATCATCAAGAGGAGCATCAACCTCATCCAGAAGACAGAACGGAGATGGTTTAACAAGGAAGATAGAGAATACTAAACTTACCGCTGTCATTGCCTTCTCACCACCAGACATCAAGTTGATGTTCTGCATTTTCTTACCAGGTGGTTGCGCCACGATTTCGATTCCGCATTCCGGATCATCAATGTTTCCAACGATACGTAGATCTGCTGATCCACCACCGAAGATAATCGGGAATACTTTTTGGAAGCGCGACTGAACTTCTTCAAAAGCAGTATTAAAGCGTGCTTTCGATTTTTCATCAATGTGAGCAATCGCTTTTTGAAGGTCATCAAGTGATGATTTAAGTTCAGTCTCCTGAATCTTTAAGAAATCAGCACGAAGCTTCTGACGATCGTAATCTTCGATGGCCTGCCAGTTGATATCACCTAAGCGACCAAATTCTTGTCTGTAATTCTTAAGTTTCTCAGAACACTCTTTAAGATCTTGTCCGTAACGGCGTACGAATTCGAATTCTTTTCTTTCGATTTCTTTAAGACCTTCTTCTGTTTCCATCCAGAACATAGAGTTAACATCTTTAAGATCTGTGTAGTCACTTTCTTCATATGAAAGGAACTTGCCAAGAACATCGCGAAGATCAATCTGGTATTTCTCGAAAATGTTTCTTGTGTTTTGCTCTTCTTCAATAATGTATTGAGAAAGCTTAACTTCAAATTCTGTGATCTCTCTTTGATTCTTGTTGATCTTTGAAGAGATCTCTTTCACTTCATCTTCTCTGTCTTTCATTGAAAGAAGAAGTTGTCCAAGGCTGTCTTTTAGAAGATTCAGAACATCTTCTTTGTCGCTTAGAACTGTTGACGTTTCTTTGTTAGAAGCTTCAAGGTTTTCAAGCTCAAGAATGATCTGATCAATTTCTGTATTGTAAGTTTCAACTAAAGTTTTATTAGACTCCAGACGCTGATTTAAACGCTCGATCTGACCGTTTAAGTCTTCAATCTGAGAGTTTAAGCTCTTTAGAGTCGACTCAAATGATTTTGCTTCAACTTGCTTTTGAAGAAGAGTTGATCTCTCCTCTTCGAAAGAAGATCTTTGGATTTCCACTTCCTCTTGTAGCTCTTCAAAACGAGCTGTTTTTTCTTCTAATACTGAATGGAACTCTTCTTTCTTACGAGAGAGTTTTTCTTCAGACTCGATCATATCCAAACGAGATTTTGAAATCTCATTCTTTCTGTTTTTTAGAATTTCAAGACGAGTAAATCCTGATTCAAAGCTTGCTAGTTTTGCATCTAGTGCAGACTTCTTAGCTGCGTGTTGAGCACGTGCTTCTGCAGCCTGGTCGCGAAGAGCATCGAACTCTCCTTTAGCTATTTCTAGTGCTTCTCTTTCTGTATTCGCACGAACTTCAAGTTCAGCGACTTCTGTTTGAAGGTCAGCTACGACAACTTTTAATTCAGCGATTGTATTGTTTCTTGCAACAAAACCTTGAGCTTCATCAGACCCTGTCTGGATAGAAACTAGTTTTGCACCTTGAAGGTTCGCGAGCTTTCTTTCCCCACTCAGGTCAGTGATCGCTTTGAAACGGATCTCAGCTGAAAGTGAGTTCATCACGTCAGTCGGAAGAGTTGTCGCAATAAAGTATCCATCAAGGAAAGACGACATTTTGTTTTTTAGAGCTGCATCCATTTCCAGGATATCAGCTAAAGCCACCAGGTCATCCCCTAGAGAAAGTTTTAGACGAGACACAGTTTCAACTGAAAGTTTATCTGCGTTTGTCATTTTTAAGTAATCAAGATTTTTTGAGTTAGTTTCAATCCATGTAAACAGGTCACTATCAGCGTCAGCTGTTGCAACCAGAGTTTCCATAAATTCAGCTAAAAGCGTTTGAGTCGCTTTTGTGTATTTCTCATCACACTTAATCAACGTTCCAAGAAGCGAGAAACCTTCTGCATGGTCCTTTAAGAATGCTGAAATACCATCTTTTTTCCCTTCAAGAGAACGATTGATTTCAATTAAAGACTGAAGCTTAGAATCAGTCTGGATAAGTGTTTTTGATTTTGCAGTGAAGTTCTGCTCCAGTTCTCTTACTTGAGCACTATTAGCATCGATTGTCGAACGCAGGGCCGTTTCTTTTTCTTTTAGCTCTACTGCTGTTTTTTCAGCAGTTGCCACCGCTTCTCTTTCAGCTACTATCTGAGTGTTAACTCCAGAGTATTGAGCTTCAAGAGCTTCAATTTCTTTTGTTAAGTCTTGAAGTTGATTTGAGTACTCTTCAAGGCGAGATGTATTTCTGAAAAGCTCCTGGTCAATTTTATTGAATGAATCTTTTTCAGCTTCGATTTCATCGCGAAGATCATTAAAGCTCTGAGTTTTGAATTCAAGCTCTTCTTTAAGGTGCTCTACTCTTTCTTCAAGAAGAGCGAAGTCATTGTCTTCTTCACCTTTTTTCTCCCAAACTTCAAGTTCAGTTTGAAGTTGAGATAATTTCTCAAGACGGCCAGCTAATTCATGATTAACTGATTCAATTTCTTTTTCGCGAGTTTCAATGAGCTTTTCTTTTTCTGATTGAGTTTTGCACAGGTAAACCAAGCGTTCTTCAGCGGCTGCAAGCTCTTTTGAAATAACGTTGTATTCTTTTTGTAGTTCTTCAATTTTTTCTGTTTCTTCATCTTTTCTGAAACGTTCTTCTTCAAGTCCGATTTCCAGAACTGATTTTCTAGCAGAAAGGTTTTCGATTTCTTCCGCACGCGCATCGACAATCGTTTTTCCTTCTTTGTAGTTTTTAAGAAGGTCGAACTCTTTATGAGAGTGAACGATCAAATCGTAACGTTGAACTTTTTCTTTAAGATCGCGAGCACGCTCAGCTTTTTCAGCCTGCTTCTCAAGCGCTTTAAGGTTCTTTTCGATTTCTTGTTGTAGATCGTTTAGACGAGCAAGGTTTTGCTCTGTCGCTTCGATTTTCTTAAGTGATTCTTTTTTTCTCACTTTGAATTTCGTGATCCCTGCAACCTCTTCGATCATTACACGACGCTCTTCTGGTTTTTGGTTTACCAGTCGGTGGATTTCCCCTTGAGCGATAATCGAGTATGACTTTGCCCCAGCTCCTGTATCCATGAAAACTTCCTGGATATCGCGAAGACGACAAGGCATATCGTTGATACGGTATTCTGTTTCACCGTTTCTATAAAGTTTTCTTGTTAACTGAATTTCAGTTGGCGAAGAAACCTGGTTACCAATGTGAATGTGTTTTCCATCATCGTTTTCAAGAACAAGAGAAACTTCGGCAAATGATGCTGGAGTGTATTTTGATGACCCGGCAAAGATAACGTCTTTCATTGTTGAACCACGTAAGTGCTTTGCAGACTGCTCACCCATTACCCAGAAAAGGGCGTCAACGACGTTTGATTTACCGCAGCCGTTTGGCCCAACGATACCAGTAATTCCTTCGTCGAAATGAATGACCTGACGGTCTTTAAATGATTTAAAACCTTGGAGAATTAGTCTCTTTAACTTCACAGGCGTAATCCTTTGCTGTGTGTTGTTATGTGTGTAGCGATTAATGTGTCATAAAACACTTGTTTAGTACACGACAAAAACGGTGAATTAAGACAATGTAAGATGTCCATTTTCAGAGGGAAAATGATGAATTTTTGAGCAGAAGACGTGCTGCAACTTCTAGGCTTTTATTGGGCCTTTTGGACACCTAGCAATAGAGGTTTTCCATTTCCTAGTTTCGCTGCGATTTTATCCCCTTCTTTTAAGACTCCAACCCCCTCTGGCGTCCCAGTGAAAATCAGGTCTCCTTCCGAAAGCGTAAACACGGAAGATAAGTAACTTACAAGCGTAGGAATTGAGAAAATCATGTTTTCTGAGGTTCCTTTCTGGCGGATTTCTCCATTTACTTCCAATGAAAAAGTGAGGTTTTTAAGCTCTGACTCATGGCCGGAAAAAGCGCTAAATTCCCCAATGGCCGCAAAAGTGTCGAAGCCTTTAGCGATACTCCATGGAAGAGATTTTTCTTTCGCTTTATCCTGCAGGTCGCGTGCGGTGAAATCAAGGCCTATCCCCAGGTGAGAAATATGTTTAGATGCTTCAGAAGCCGGGATATCTTTCCCTCCCTTCCCAACGACCAGGACGATTTCCACCTCGTGGTCAACGCGGTTTGAAGTCTTGGGCAGAATCAGGTTTTCCCCGCTGTAGCAGATGGATGATGTAGGTTTAATAAACACAACCGGTGAAGCTGGCACGGGGTTATTTAATTCTTTGGCGTGTTCGGCATAGTTTCTGCCAATGCAAAAAATGTTGTTAACTTCAAAGCTTGTTCCGGGAATTTTTTTACGCGACATAAGTAACCTTGGTTAATTTAAATATAAGCAGAAAGCCATCTTGAAAACTGATCAGGCGGAAGTGCTCCTGAAATTCTCTGGACCTCTTTTCCATTCTTAAACACAATCAATGTAGGGATTCCACGAATGTTGAGCTGAGAGGAAACATCAGGAAAATTTTCTGTATTTACCTTGGCAAAAACCACTCTTCCTGCAAACTCTTCAGACGCTTTTTCATAGGTTGGAGCAAAAGCTCTACACGGCCCACACCACGGGGCCCAGTAATCGACAACAACTGGTAGTGTTGACTGAGAAATCAATTTTCCCATGCCGATGCTATCGACTTCCGAAACATGATGATGAAATAAAAGAGGGTTTCCACATTTGCCACAAACAGCTTTCGCCGTTTTAATTTTTTCGCTGCTGACCTTGTTGGTCGCATGGCATTTTTGACAATTCGTATAGGTAAAAGCTGACATAAAACATCTCACTGATAAGAGGTTTGCCTTCAGCTATTTTAATGAAAAGAAACGTCCCCGCCAAATGTCTTTTTGACTTGATGAAAAGGAATTGCCAGGCTGATTAAGAGCGACAATAAAAGAAATCCCGCGCCTAGATACCCGACACTTCCCAGGTAATTAACCGACGCTAAACTGCCTATCAAAGCACCTGAACCAATCCCAATATTGAAGATTCCCGAATAAAGTGAGACTGCGACATCCTGGGCCTCTGGGGCCGAAGAAACAATCGCCGTTTGAAAAACAAGTCCCATGACTGACATCGAAGCTCCCCAGAAAAGAGCAAGAGCGGCCAGAGTGACAATTGAAAATGTAAGTAGATTCCACAGAAGTAAGCTGACTCCCATAATCGCCAAAGCAATCAAGAGAGGTTTTCTTAGAGAAGAAGCGAGTGCTTTTCCTCCAATAAGACTTCCAATAATTCCCGAGCAACCAAACACAAAGAGAATGAAGACAATATTGTTTGGAGTGTAATGCCCGATCGTTCTTAAGTACGGTTTGATATAGGTGAATGCTGTAAAATGCCCAGTGATAGAGATTGCTGTTACCAGGTAAATAAGAACAATAACTTTGTTTTTAAAAAGGCCAGGAACACTTTTAAAATTCCCTGAGTTTTGGCTTTTTAGGTTGGGAAAAGTTTTATAAAGACTACATAAAACAATCAGGGCCCCCATACCAATTGAACCAAAGGCCCAGCGCCATCCAAAGATCTGCCCAATAGAAGTTCCGAGTGGAATTCCCAAAATACTTCCTAAAGTTGTCGTTGTTGAAACAAGAGCGAGTGACTGCGTTTCTTTTCCCGGTGGGGCCACTCTCACTGCTAGAGGAATAGTGATCGACCAGAAAATAGAATGCAAGAGAGCGACGACAACACGTGAGAGCATGAGCACTGGAAAGTTAGTGGCATTCATCGCAATCACATGGGCCAGAATAAATAAAACCAGAAGAGTGAGAAGAAGTTTTCTGCGGTTAAAGTTTGCACTCCATACCGTCATCGGAAGCGACATCGTCGCTACGATCCAGGCATAGATGGTCATCATCAGCCCAATGAAAGCTTCACTTTTTTGGATTCCTTCCGCGATCTCAGGAAGAAGGCCGACGGGAATAAATTCCGTCGTAACGAAAATAAATCCAGCAAAACCCAAACCTAGTGAGGGCAGCCATTGTTTTAAAGATTGTTGATTAGTCATAAAGAAAAAAAGAGATTTCTAAATGGTCGGAGCGAGAGGATTCGAACCTCCGACCCTCTGCTCCCAAAGCAGATGCGCTACCAAACTGCGCTACGCTCCGACGTTTAGAAAATCAAAAAAGATAGGCTCCATATATATGGCATGAAACATTAATTGGCAAAGATTTTTTCTAATTTCTTTGGGCCAGGAACTTTGAAAGCAAAGCCGAGGCAACCGCACGATGGGAGTTTTTCTGTTTCCATTCATGTAGTTCCGCGACTGTAAGACCTTCTTCGGCCTTATCAGTCGGGATAAAGACCGGGTCATAACCAAAACCTGTTGAGCCTCGATAGCTGTACCCGATGCTGCCATTTAGGCGGCCTTCAAAGTAAAAGATCTCTTTTTCGCTGAAGTACACACAAAGAACGCAGCTAAAGTAAGCTTCGCGCTCACTTACCCCATCCATTTTTTTAAGCAGAAGTTCTGCGCGCTCGCGGTCAGTGAGTCCAGGACCGCCGAAACGGGCCGAATGAAGCCCTAATTCATTGGGCATGCTTTGCACGTTAAGGCCGGAGTCATCAGCGATCACGGGCACTTTAAACTTGTCGTAATACGCTTTTGCTTTAAGAAGAGCGTTCTCAAAATAAGTTGATCCATCTTCGACTACATCTATTTTTTCAGGAGCGGCCTTCACCACTAAAATTTTTGGGTCAAAGAGTTCTGAGAACTCTTCTGCTTTATGGGCATTTCCTGAAGCGAGTAGTAATTCCATTAGGCTAAAATCTCATTTTGTTTTGCAAACACAGTCTTCAGTGATTCTTTCGCGCAATCAATAAGCGCAAGCATTTGGTCGTGTGAAAAAGGTGCACCTTCTGCCGTCCCCTGGATTTCAACGAATTTTCCAGAGCTCGTCATAACGATGTTCATATCTGTTTCACAGCTTGAGTCTTCTTCGTAGTTAAGATCGGCAATCGCCTTTCCTTCTTTATTGATCCCTACGCTGATAGCTGCTAACTGATCAGTTAATGGGCTTTCTTTTAAAAGTCCTTCAGCAATAAGTTTTTTCATTGCTAATGAAAGAGCAACGTAAGCTCCTGAGATAGATGTTGTTCTTGTTCCACCGTCTGCCACCATAACGTCGCAGTCGATTTGAACTGTGCGCTCACCTAGTTTCTTTAAATCGATAACTGATCTCAGCGATCTTCCGATTAATCTTTGGATTTCTTGAGTTCTTCCGCTCGCTCCATTTCTTTCTCTCTTGTTGCGAGAGTGTGTTGCAGAGGGAAGCATTGAGTATTCGGCAGTCAGCCATCCTTCGCCTTTACCTTTTAAGAATGGAGGCACACCTTCATCTACAGTTACTGTCACGTAAACTTTAGTATTACCGCACTCGACAATAACTGATCCTTTCGCATAAGGGTTAGGATTTACAGTGTATTGAATTTTTCTTGGTTGCGTGCGGGAAATAAGGTTAGCAAAAGATGACATTATTTTTCCTTTGAGTTAGTTTTAGGTCACATTTTAAGCCGGAAAAAGACTAAATTACAATGTATCATACGCATTTTAATTCAATTCACTCCACTCAGATTTATCTGAAGGATAATCTCGTCGATCTTCTTAGTCACGACAGCGAAATCCTTATCAGTGCCAGTGAGCAAACTCTTGGAATTGGACGCAAAGGAAGCCAGTGGGATTCCTATGCAAACGCTATCGCCATGAGTTTCACCATGAAACCAAATCTGGTTCCGACACTCACTCCAATTGAAATCGGTGTACTCACTTCAGAATTTTTAAAACAAGAATACGGCGTTTCTATTTTTCTGAAATGGCCCAATGATCTTTTAACAGCTGAAGGGAAAAAATGTGGTGGGATTCTCGCCCAGTATATCGACAGTGAGACTGTGATTGCAGGCCTTGGATTAAATCTCGGTTCACTTCCTTCATCGAATGCTCCCGAACATTACAAACATGGACTGGGGAATGTTTCTGATTTAAAACTCTCTGAGGAAGATAAAAAAACGATTCCAGCGAAACTCTATTCCTATATTTTAAACAATCGCGTTCAAAGCGCTCAAGAAATGCAAGTGCGCTTTCTTCAGGCATGCTTTCACATCGGCCACATGGTCGACATTGACGATGATGGATTTAACTTTGAAGGCAAATTCATGGGCATCGGACAAAACGGTGAAGCCCTCGTTGAAATCAACGGCAACGTAAAAGCGTTCTTATCCAGCTCACTTAAAATCTTAGGCAAAGCTTAGTGCTGAACTGAATCCGAAATTTCTTTGATTTCTTTGCGAATCAGGTTTTCTGCAAGATCAGGAATCACTTCCCATGCAACCTTCTCTGCATTTTGACGGCAGAACTCTCTAACCATTTCTTCGATCATTGGACGAAGAGAGATTTTTAGTTTTTCAACTAACTCATCTTGATCCATGTGAATGATTGTGTCGCCACCTTGTGGTGACTCGATAACTTTTGAAGCAGCTTTTGCTTCACTCTCTTTAAAGTTCTGAACAGTTTCCGTAAGGTCTGCTGTTACTTCATCAAGATTTGTTGAAAGAATATCGGCGTACTCTTCAGCTTTAACCGGAACCACTTCATCAACGGCCCAGAAAGCTTCAGCTGAAATCTCGTCATCGATTTCAGTTAATAGATTGCGGTTTAAATCCTCAGGAACTTCAAATGATGGATCTGTTTCATCTTCATCAAATGCACTTTCTTCCTGCACGAAGCTTGAAGAGGTTTGCAGTCTTTCAAGAACGTGTCTGTCTTCCGGTGTTTCTTCAATAACTGGCGGGAAAGATTTTTGGAATTTTTCTTCCAGGCTATTAGATGCGGCAAATCCCCATCCTTCGATTTCACTCGAAAGTGGATCTAAACTTGTTGCTTCTGTTTGTCCGTATGCTGGCTCAGTCGGCTCTTCGTCTTTTGCTGACATCTTTGGAGCATCAACAGTCCAAAGATCCAGGTCATCTGATTTTTCCGAAGTCTCTTCTTGTTTTGTTTCTACAACAGGAGCTGGAGTTGGTCTCACTCCTTCAAGCAGATCGCGGCACTTCTTGATGAACTTGCTGCTTTCAAATGGCTTTACAATTTTGTCTGAGATCCCGCACGAAGCGAACTGTCCTTCATCAATCGTGTCGAATGTCCCAAGCATAACGATGATCGCAGCTCCAGGCATAACGTTGTTGATTTGTTTTGAAAGTTCGTAACCAGATCTTGAATCTGAGAGATTGAAGTCTAAAAGGATAAGATCGAAATGATTTGATTGAATTTTTCTAAACAGTTCTTCTTCATTCATGCACTCAACAAGTTCGTACCCACTGTTTGCCAGTGTAATGCCGATAACTTTTTGAATCGTTAAACTGTCGTCTGCAACCAAAACTCTTGATGTCATATTCATCCTCTTATGTAACTATTCTCAACTAAATCAGCTTGTTAAGCAACTTATTTTGAGAACGTTAACCAACTAATTCACTCGCGTATTAAAACTGAAGAATCATTGCTGATTGATTGTCGAGATTTCCGCGGTCATTGGATAAGCGAAACAGTTCCTTGATGGCCTCCATTTCACTTTCTAAGTTCTTTTCAATTGTATATTTAATCTCATCTGCGCTTAAACGTGAGTAAGCTCCGTCAGTCAGTAGGACCACTAAATCACCTTCCGTCACTTTTAATTCACGCACGTTATAGTGAAGATCTTCAAAAAGACCAATCCCACTCATAGGCACTGAATGAAGATGCGATTGAAAAGTGTCTCGGCTTAAACTCGCCAAAGAGTCCGGCAGGACTTCAACTGTCAAATGACCTTTGCGGTATAAGTAAGCTACGCAGTTACCTGTCGAAACCAAAGTTAAAATATTTTCGGCCAAGGCAGCGGCAATTACCGAAGCGCCTCCGCGATTGTCCATACTCTTTTGTTCATTGTCGCGGTTAACATTTTGGTGGGCCGTATGAAACGCATTGATCAGGGCATTGCCTTCAATAAGATATTTATGGCTATAAAAAAAAGGCAACGTCGCTTCCGGGTCAATCGCAATTTTTGTGTAAGACCTCTTCAAGCTGTCTCTCACCATCATCGCCACTCGGTCGCCAATATTTGATCCGCCAAATCCATCGACCACCATAAAAAGATTATTCACCAGATCAGCTTCCACCAAATCTTCATTAAGATTTAAATGTGGTCCTTGATGTGTCTGCATGCCATAACTTTTTAATTCAATCATAGTCTATTCCAGATAATCTTTAAGTTTTTCCGTCGCTTTTTTATAGTAGTCACTATCCACCGGAGAAATCTGCTGAACTTCCTGGAACTTCTCTTTGGCATCCTGGAATAAACTCAATGATTCAGCAATAATCGCTTCACGGTAAATCTTTCTTGCTCTGGTTGCCAACTGCTCTCTGATATCTCCAACCTGGTTGAGGGCTTCTGAGTTTGAAGGCTCGATTCTAAGAATCTGCTGATAAACCTCATAAGCACCTTTTAAGTCCTGACCTTCAAGTAGTGACTTGGCTTTCCCAATCAATGGAGCGACCGCTGAGTTCAACTCATCTTTTGACTTCTTTAGCATTTCTGTCGCCTCAGTTGTCAAATCGTCATCCATATCTTTAATACGCAAGAAGTCTTCCAGTTTACCAATGGCCCTGAACCATTCATTTTGTAAGAAAAGGGTACGCGCTGGTTTTAGTTTCTCAACTTTGTCATCGCGGTCTTTTTTCTTCTGGGCCTCTTCCAGCTCTTTTCTTTGTTTTTCTCTCTGCCAATCGTCTAGCTCCATCTTCATCTTTGAGACTTCAAAGTTTTCCGGATCAAGCTGGGTAATTTCATTGAAAGTTGATGTCGCTAAATCCACTCTTCTATCTTTAGTGTATTCGCGGGCCTTCTCTAAAAGAGCTGTAACTTTCGCTTTTTTCTCTGCAGCTGCAAGCTTGGCCTGTCTTTCTTTTTCGGCCTCTTCAATTTTACCCAACCCTTCTTTTGAAAGAGCTATGAGTGATTGAAGGTTTGAGTTGAAATTGGGGTCAACTGCTGCAACTTTCTGTAACTCAGTTAAAGCTTCACGGTAACGGCCTTCCTGAAAGTGAGACTTTCCAATCTCGTACTGGGCAGAGAGCGCGCGCTTTTGTTCTTCAGATAAATTCTTCTGCGATACTTTAGTCACAGGACTATTAATTGCTTTTTTCGCCGGAGCCTTTTTCGTCTCTTTAACCGGAGCCGTTGTTTGTTCATCTCCAAACAAAAACCAGGCGGCTGCAAGTGCGACGATAATATAAAGCGCTTTCTTTCTCTTTTGCTCATCTTTTAGGATGCGCTTGATAATTGATTTTTCTTCAGGCTCAGCTGAAACGGCTTCACCTAAAGCATCGAGCTGCTCGCCTTCTTCCAGTTCCTCTTCAACAACCTCTTCAACTTCAACCGTTTGATTTTCATCAACGGCCATCAGAGTTGCACTTTCTTCTTTTAAGAATTCCGATCTGATCTTAACAGTGAAAGTTACACCGCCAATAACGAATTCATCGTTGTGACTCAACATGACCTTATTGATGCGGTCACCTTTATGAAGAGTACCGTTTGAAGAATTTAAATCTTCGAGGCTCAACATAATATTATTTTTAGTGATAACTGCGTGAACAGTTGAAACCTCTGAATCATTTAAAACGATCTGACACTTACTTGGATCACGTCCGATAAACGTCTTTTCGTTTTCAATAATGTAGCGGTCATAAGGAGCAGTGTCTCCGAAGAGCTCCAGATAAACGGAAGCAAAAGTTTGGATAACTTTTGTACTTTCATCATCACTTCCACCGTCGATATTTTCCAGAGAGTAAGACATGTTCTCGTCTTCTAACGGCGCTTCTCCCGAATCATTTTCTGCGATAACAAAATCAGCATCTGTCTCTTGAGAAGTTATCGTGCTGGCATCTTCAGAGCGTGGAGTTCCACCTAATGATAAATCCAGGTCATCTTCTGGCTGATCCTGAAATTCAGATTCTTCACCTGAAGACTCCACCATCTCATCCAGTCCAATCTCTTTAGTAGAATCCTGGTCAAAATGAACTGATGAATCAACAGTATCCATCTGTTGGATATTTAAATCTGTAGCTGTAGCATTGGATTTTGCAGTTTTGGCAGGTGCCATCGGCACTGGTGCTTCTTCTTTTTGCACTACGGGAGCGGCCAGCGCTTCTTCTACTTTTGGTTCAACGACAGGAGCTTCCTTCTGAGTTGTCACTCCAGTTGCTTCTGTCCCGTCACTTAGAACTGTTACACTGAAAGACTCGGCAGTGAAAACATCACCGGTCTCCAGTTCATGTCTTTCAAAATCATCACCATTAATCTGGCAGGCATTATCTGGATTTGTTTTTTCAATAAACCACTTGCCGCTCTTATGAATGATACGAGCGTGCTCTCTCGAGATCTTTTTATCATCGAGGACAATGTGGCAGTCTTTTGACCGTCCGATCAAAAAAATGGTTTCTGAATAATCATGCGCGAGAACATCTTTGCCTAAATCAATTTCCTGAATCGGCTGATTTCTCTTCAAAACACTTAATTTCACCTTTCTCCATTCCTAGCGATGATTCGATTGCACTAATTTTTAACATCGCATTCTTATATCTTTCGTCGTTAGGATACTCTTTAATTAACTGAACAACTCCACAGAAAGAAACAATCGCTGCCTGGTATTTCTTCGAGTCTTGCTCCTGCGTTCCTTTTTCAAAGTTCTTGGTGATTTCATCATCCAGTCTTTGTTTTGCTTTTGAAAGATAGAAACTCGCCTGTCCGTTTCCTGGACTTAAAAGAAGGGCAAGTCTAAATTCTTCCATCGCTCTAAAATAATTCCCTTCCCTGAATTCTCTTCTCCCACTATGGATTAAAGCTTCCAGTTTTTTTCTGGTATCCGGATCATCTTTACTGGCCTTTGGGGCCATTGTTTCATTGAAGATATCAGCATCTGGACTCTTATCCGTCTTAATCACACCCTTTGGTGTATTAGGAGTGTCGTTTCCTCCAAAGAGAACAAAAGCTAATGCAAGTAACACAATCCCAATAACCATAAAACGGGTTTTACTGTTTACTTTTGTATCAGTAATCTTTTCCGTTTTAAATTCCTCTTCAAAATTGCCTTTGGCATTTCTCGTAGGAACTTTAACTTTCACACCTTTTTTAATTTCTTTAGCAATCGGTGAATCAGGGGTTGCTTCTGCCAGCATCATTTCTGCAGACTGACTGACAACAAAAATGTTGTACCTAAAAACAGTCTGCCCAATAACAACCTTCTCTCCGTCTACGAGCTTTTTTTGCTTAACTTTAGCATCGTTAACGATAACTCCGTTTTGCGCTCCTAAATCAGTAATCGTATAAACACCTTCGGCCATCGCAAGCTCAGCGTGCTCTCTGGAAATCTTTGTATCAACAATCTGGATATCAGCATTGTCACCGCGGCCAATGATAATTCTTTTTCCCGTCAGGAAATAAGCATTGCCTTTATTCGGTCCTGTCATACAGAGCAAACGGTGATGTGTCCCGACATCGCCAGGTGCTTTAAGCTCTGTTGTGATCTTAACGTTTGCTGCCATTAATTATCCAAAACAAAGGCAATATAAAAGCCTTTGGCAAATCCATCTTTCCCCATCAGTGAATTCACGTGAATACTGTATGGTTTTCCTTGCAGTTCATAGTTTCCTTCCTGTGAAAGACCCGAATTGTTGGCCGAGTTGTCACATAATTCAATCAGTGTTGCTGCAAATCCACGCTCTTTAGTAATATCTAAAATATTCATCCCTTCAGACATTGACTGCCTGATACCGCAGACATCTTCAGCTGGAGTGTTGATTTTCACCAGATTTTTGGCCGAGTTCAGGACAATGACTGGCCCTTGAGCCCCGCGCATGAATTCCAACAGGGTATTAACGTAAGCGTCATCACTTTCTAAATCATCCGCACTGATGTCGCTTTCATCACGCTGTAATTCACGGATACGTTGCAGCCCTGTATTTATGGCATTTCTCACGGGATTCATTTCTTCAAAAAGAAGCTTACTTTCTACACTTCTTCTGCGCCCGCGAAGACCTTCTTCAATCTGAATACGCAATTCTTCTATTGGTCTCAGTGTTAAGTAGTACACAACTCCGAAGAATAAAATCCCCACAAGCAGTGAAGTAACAACTGACTCAAGATAAAGTCTTGTGCTCTTTGAAGCTTCTGCCGTCAGTGTTGTTGGAGCAAAACGAATTGCAATAATCCCTACCGGCTCTTGTGTTCCTGTTTTTGGATCGTAAACAAAGATCTGCTTTCCAATCCCGATCTTTCCACCTTCAAGTGGCAGAATCCTCGCGTCCTTGATGTTTTTATTTTTTGGGTTCGAGAACCATTCTTTAATCTGAATAGAAACAGTATCGTTAGTATATTCATTCAAACGAGAAATAGGTCTTAGTACACGTCCATCTAAATCGATTAGCTCATAAGACTCAACCCCATCTTGTCCCGCTCCATCCAAAAATGATGTATCAACGCGCTCCAGAGCCTTTTGTTCAAGGGCCTTCGTGTTTGTACGACTGATCTCATCAGCATAGTGAGTTCCACGAATACGGATCTCATTCATCAGAACGTTTTTTGAATCCTGAAGAACCGGGCCAATCGTCAAAGTGATCGTGACAAGAGCAAAGGCCGCCGTCATAATCGCTAAAAGAATACGCCATTCATACTCCTGGTTAATTCCGTGAAGCAGTGGCATGAACTTATATTTAAATAACCAAAAAATCTTTCCAACTAAATTATCTGGAGGAGTCCCCCCACTCAAAAGCTCATCTAAACTTTCTTCACGCTCGCGCTGAACAGCAACTTTCTTCTTAACAACGACTTTCTTTTCCTGAACATAGACCAGCTGAAGAATAGAATTCGGTAGACCGATTTTATCGCCGCTCTTGATGCTCGCCTTTTTGACAATTCTTCCATTTAAGAATGTACCGTTGGCACTTCCTAAATCATTTACATAGATAACGTCATCAGCAACAGTCACTCCCATGTGCTTTTTCGACACACCTTCAACAGGGAAATGAATATCGCACCCAGGATCTCTTCCCAGTACGTTTTCTCCGCTCTTTAGAACGAATTCCTGTCCTCTTAATTTTCCACCGACAACGACTAACTTATACATACTGCCTCTAGTTTTTCTCCCGGCTGAAGGCCCTTCTTCAATGTTCCTGCCTTCATCTCCAACACCTGGTAAGACCTAAAATAGATCCAGGTCATTCTCCAGGGACTTAAGTCATAAAGAACTTTTACGATATTAAAATTCTGATCAAGAAAAATAATGTCCAGCGAATAACGCATAAAAAACGTATGAATCGAATTGCATGGCCTAATCAAAAAGCCATCACACTCCGGAAGCTCCGCTGAAAACATCAACCCTTTCAATCTCGAAAAAAAATTCTCGGCAATCATCATCTTGTTGCAAATGATTTCACCTGATTTCATTTTTAGTTTATAAAATTTATCTTCCAGCCAACGCCTCCATGACAATCGGAGCGAATACAATCATCAGAACCGACGGAACAATTAAAAAGAGCATTGGAAAAAGAATTTTTGTCGCCGCGGTTGCCCCGGCCTTTTCTACTTCAGAAGATTTTTTCTGTCTGATCTCAACTGAAAGTGCCTTTAAGATCGGCCCAATTGAAGCCCCGACTGAGTCAGCAGCAATTAAAGTCGCGGCAAATGAAGAGATCTGAATCAAATCAATTCTCCATGCCAGGTTTCTTAAAGCTTCAGCACGGCTTGCCCCGATTTTAATTTCTTTAATAAGAATCTCAAATTCTTCAGTCAAAGGGTTAGCCTTTGCTTTCTCGATAACTTTTGTCATCGCCGCAATAAAATCCAGACCGGCTTCAACTGAAAGGGCCAGCATATCCACGCAAAATGGCATCGCACTAATAATGTCTTTTTGTCTTTGTTGAATCTTTCCTTTAATCCAAAAATCCGGGTAAAAGAAACCAATAAACGCAATGACTGGAATCAAAGTTAAGGGCCACGTCTCTTCCAGGAAAGTTCTCACCACCATAAAAAGAATTGGGAACCCAAGAATCAAGAAGAGCTTAAAAGCAAAAAAATCTTCCGGGGTTAAAACACTGGTTAGACCTGCAGCTGCAAGTTTTCTGCGGTATTTATCTTTAAATGTTTTTCTATTCTTCATTCCAGATACAATCGGACTGAAGTAACGTTTAAAGAAAGGACGAGAGTAACGAAGAACAACACCATGGCGAGCGATATCGTCTAGTTGAGTTTTATTATCATCTAGTTTTTCCTGGGCCTGGAACTGGTCTTCATCCTGGAAAATTGTTTTAGCAACCAAGAAAACAGCAAGTCCAATTAAAGCAAGAGCTGTATAATAAAGAAGAGATGCCCCTTCGTATTCCAGCTTTCCGCTCAATTCTTTACAAGCGATTTTCTCTCCACCACCACAGGCGCGCTGAAGAGCTTCTTTTGCTTTTACCTGGCTGAGTTTTTCCTGATTTTCCGAAATGAGTTTGGCTGTTAATTCCTTAAGTCTTGTCATCTCCTCATCAGAGATTTCATTATCAAAATTTTCGAGCTTAACTTTTTTGCGTTTCTCTTTTAGCTGATTGATTTCTTCGCGTGTTGCGCGCTCATCAATTGGATCGAGACGTTTATTTTGAAGATACCAATGCGCAACTTGATAGCAGTTTGCAAACTGCTCTTTTTCACACGACTCATTATAAAGCTCAAATTTTTGATCTTGTGTAAGGTCGCTAAATTCAATCGCCTTCAAGTTGCCTGAACTAAATATGAACAGAAAAATTGAAAGTCCTATCAGGGCCCTGGTCATTCTATCTCCATCATAAGTTAATGATATCAGATAAAACAAAATCCTGAGCGATGCATTGGTGATGTGGAAATATTGTCCGGTAGTAACAGAGCCTTAAGCTCTGTTACTCTTTTCTGCGATTTTCTTTTTTAGGTCTTCAACAAAAAGCTGGTTTTGTTTGCGGCTGAACTTTTTCTCTAAATCTGGAACATAGATTGGCTTATATTCAGTAAAGTAAGCTTTTTTAGCTTCACTGATTCTCGTTAAACGATCAGCGAAGTCTGCCGCTTTAATCGTTTTGTCTTTTTGAGCTTTTTTCAGGCCTTCAAGACCTAAAACCGCTTCCGACATGTCTCTATACTCGACTAAATCGCTTCCTGCTCTGATGGCCATCATCGCCGCTTCACCTGTTCCACGGTGAGCAGTGATCGCTCCCATCTGCATATCATCTGAAAGGATCAATCCTTTATACTTCAGTTCATTTCTTAAAAGCGCGTGAGCTTTTGGAGAAAGTGAACATGGAAGATCAGGGTCAATATCTTCAACAATAATGTGTGCCATCATGATCATATCAACACGCGCTTTTACGGCCTTGATAAATGGCTGAAGTTCTTCGTTTCTAATTTCTTCTAAAGGCTTTTTAACAATTGGAAGATCATAGTGAGAATCTTTTAATGTATTGCCATGTCCCGGGAAGTGTTTCGCACAAGACATTAAATGATTAGTTTCAAATCCACGGATCATTGAAGAAATAAATTTCGATACAGTTTCATGATCTGTCCCGAAAGCTCTATCCCAGATAACTTTGTTTTGGTCGTTATTCCAAATATCACAAACTGGTGCCAGGTTCAGGTTGATACCACAGGCAAGCAGCTCTTCGGCCATGATTGTTGCCACTTCAAAAACAAGTTTTGGCGAATCGAGTTTAGCAATTTCCAGCATTGGAGGAAACTGAGTGAAGTGAGTTTTAAATCTCACTACTCTTCCACCTTCGTGATCGGTACAGATAAAAAGAGGATACTCTTTTCTTAAAACCTGAATGCTGTTAACCAATTCAGCAAGCTGAGCAGGCGATTCATAGTTCTTAGAAAAAAGAATAACTCCACCGATATCTTCTTTTTCGATGAATTTTTTTTCTTCATCCGTCAGTGTTAAACCGCTTAATCCGGTAAAAACAAGTTGCCCAAGTTGATTCATAATTAACCTTTATTTGGATCGAGATAATCGCGAAGACCATCACCGAATAAATTTAAACCAATAATTAAACCTGCCATCGTCACTGATAAAATCATGGCGATGTGAGGTGCTTCTAATAAAACAGTTTTTGCAGCAGAAAGCATTGCTCCCCACGAGTAAGGGCTTCCCCCAAGACCTAAGAATCCAAGTGAAGCTTCACTGATGATAACACCACTGATTCCCAGAACCATGTTAACGATCATCACCGGTAAAATGGCCGGAATAATAATCGTAAAAAACATTCTCACTTCACCAATTCCGATCGCGCGTGCTCCTTCAACATAGGTCAGAGATAAAACTCTCTTAGCCTCACCGCGGGCAATCTTGGCATAACCAGGCCACCCGGTAATGATCATGGCAAAGATCAGACCTTTCATTGATTGACCTGTGACGGCCATAATCATAATTGCAATCAGGATGCTCGGAAAAATAAAAACTAAGTTGATCGCCAGGTCAAACCCAAGCTTAAACCAGCTCGGCGCTTTCACGGCCATATACCCCATCAGGATTCCAATTGAAGCCGTGATGATTGTCACTAACATTGAAAGAGTCAGCGAGTATGTTAATCCAGCAGAAAGAACTTCAAGCAGTGAGCGGCCCAGTAAGTCTGCCCCTAAAACAAGTCCTTTAGTCATAGGCATTGCCAGCTCTTGTTTCATATCGAGCTCTGGCGTGTAAGGCTTTAGGAAAGTTCCTTTAATTGTGTATTTATAAACAAACCACGATAAGGCCCAAATAATATAGAGAGAGAGAACTCCAAGTCCCCACTTCATTTCTTTAGTAAATTTTCTTTGTAGACTCATGGACTCTCCTAACTCTGGGTTCTTGGATCCAGCTTCTCGTTAACGAAATCGATAACGAAGTAGATCACCATGTAGGTTAAAGTTGAGTATACAATCACGGCCTGGACGATTGGGTAATCGCGGTTTTGAATTCCATCAAAAAGAAGTGATCCCATTCCTGGAATATCAAAAATAGTTTCAGTGATCATTGTTCCGGCGATAACAACTGAAAGCTGAATTGAAACAACGTTCAGGATCGTCGGAAGACAAACCTTTAAAACGCGAAGAAGGATGGCGACTTCGTTGAGACCTTTTGATCTCGTCACCATAACCCATTGAGAGTGAACTTCTTCCAGGTATTTATTTCTCGTCACGCGCATAACAACTGCACTCAGAGGAATAACTAAAGTCACGATTGGCAGAAACATATGTTTAAGTGTTCCCCATTCTGAAACAGGAAACCAGTTAAACTTAATTGAGAATAAAAGAACCATTAAAGGTGCTAGAGAGAAAATTGGAAACGAGAGAGCAAATAAAGAGATCAAACGAGAGAACTTATCAAAGCTTCTGTTCTTTTTATAGCCAGCAAGAATCCCCAGAAAAATCCCAACGATTGCGGCCAAAGTGACTGAAATAGAGGCCAGCGTAATTGTTGGCTTCATTCTTTCCTTCAAAAGCTCTTTTACATCTTTGTTTCCAAAGATTGTTTTTCCCATGTCTCCTTTAGTAAGGCCTTTTAAGTAGGCCTTGTACTGAGCAGACATCGGCAGGTCCAGACCAAGCTGGCTTTTTAATTTCATGATTTCTTCTTGAGTCGCTTTTTGACCAAGGACCGTCTCAACAGGATCTCCCGGAGACATACGGATGACAAAAAAGATTGTCGTCAGCGCAACGAAGATAGTCAGCGCTGCGTACAGAATTTTTTCAATGAATCTACTCAAAACTTCCCCCGTCCTCTGCTGAAGTTTCTTTGGCGACCGATTTGCTCACCATCGAGATCCCCTGGCTAACCCAAAACATTTTAATCATGACGTCCTTATCATTTAAAATGTAGAAAATTGATTGCCCGGCAACTCTTAAATTAAATCTTCTCTCAGATTCTTTGGTTTTGCCATCATATTCAAGTACAGCTTCAGAAAAAAGCTCACTTGGAAAATCACTGAAGGTTTCGTTGAGATAGGGGTAACCTTCCCAGATCACCAGCATCTTTGTGCTACCAGATTTTTTATCAGAAGCTTTGGAAATAAAACCTGAAACCTTAGCACACTCGATGACCTGTGAAAAAAAGCACGGAAGCATCTTTGTAGTCGGAAACTTGACTTGTTTTGTTCCATTCCATTGAGATTCAGGGCTGGTCATCTTAAGATCGATGGCCTTTTTTGCGGCGTTAATCTTAAGTTCAGAAGCGTATTTCTTTCCATCAAACCAGACGTTGTATTGGGAAATTTTTGGTCTCAATATGATATTTTTTTTCACTGACCCCAGAGTCGAAATGGCCACGCTTTGCTCAAGGATTTTATCCTTTTGGCGGTTGGGGATCTCCATCACTCGCTTCGTTGAAAAATTCTTGTTATCTTTATCGAGCCCTGCAGAGATACGGACAGAAAACTCCCCGTTTTTATCCGTATAACTAAAAGCTCCGTCTTCTGAAGGAAGTTTAGAAACAGCGCCTTTTTTCCCCATCCCACTACAGGAGATCAATGTCACCAGTAAAATTGGAAGGAGGTAAAAATTCTTATTCATTTTTTATAAACTCTTCAAACTCTTTTTGATAATCCACCAGGTCTACAGTAATACCTGAATGATCTTCAATTTTTCTCTTTAAACTTGGACTGGCCTTAAAAGTGATTCCGATTTTATACATCGGCACACCTGAGAACTGCGAATTGATATAATTGATCTTATAAACGATGCTTGCTTCTTCCAGGTTAAAAACCTGCATTTCAAAATTTAAAACCAAAGAGAACTTTCCGTCACCTAAAGCATCCAGAATATTTTCTTTCTCTTTTGTATTAGCAAAAAAGCTCAATCCTGATGAAGAAAGGTCTTCTACGCGAAAGCCTACCAAGTCTTCACTTTCACCGAGGTGAAGATCAGAAGTCAGCGACTGAATTCTATTTTTCTGGAGGTTATCAATCTCGGAGAAAAAATCGCGGCTCTGTTGCTCTTTTTTATTAAAGAACACTACATTGGTTGCTGGATTCTTGGCGTATTTCAAATAAGCATAGACTTCATATACCGGATAAGTCAGAAGCCTTTCACGACTTCTCTTTTCCACACGGAAGCAATGCTCTTCAAGCTCCACCACCATCTGCAGATTGCCTTCATCTTGTTCAACCACTTTTCCTCTAAGGAAATAGTCGATGTCATTGATGGAGAAATTCAAGCAAATGCGCTCTCCACTTAGCCTTAAATGGATGTTGCAATCGCTGACTGTCAGATAAGTCTTTCTTTGACGGACATCAAACAGGAAAGCTTTCCCTTCGTAATAACGAGGGGCCGTTTTCCAGAAGATCACTCGGCTGGTCTCAGAAACTAAAAGAGCTATCTTGGCAGATAGCTCTTCTTGATTAAGTTTAATGAAGTTAATTTTTGCTCGCGACACTTGTCGCCTCTTAGCTAATTGTTACTTGTCTTAGAAGTTCAAGAGACTCTAGAACTTTTCCACACCCACGAACAACACAAGTTAAAGGATCTTCTGCGATTGAAACCGGAAGACCTGTCTTTTCTTTGATTAGAACGTCAAGGTTAGCTAGAAGTGCACCACCACCAGCAAGGATGATTCCGTTATCAACGATATCAGCAGCAAGTTCAGGTGGAGTTTTTTCAAGTGAAATTTTGATTGCTTCAACAACTTCAGAAACTGGATCTGCAAGAGCATCACGAATTTCATCAGAAGTTACTTCGATAATTTTTGGAGCACCAGCAATCAAGTCGCGTCCTTTTACTTCGTAAGTTTTAACTTCGTCATCAAATGGATAAGCGTTACCGATAGCAAGTTTGATTGCTTCAGCTGTTCTTTCCCCGATTAGAAGAGAGTATTTTTTCTTAATGTATGAAGCGATCGCTTCATCGAATTTATCACCAGCTACACGAACTGATTTAGAGTAAACGATACCTCCTAAAGAGATAACCGCAACTTCAGTCGTACCACCACCGATATCAACGATCATGTTACCTGATGGTTCAGTGATTGGAAGGCCAGCACCGATAGCTGCTGCCATTGGTTCTTCAATGAGATAAACTTCGCGAGCACCAGCTTGTTCAGCAGATTCTTTTACCGCTCTTTTTTCTACTTGTGTGATCCCGAAAGGGATACAGATAACGATTCTTGGCTTAATCAGCTTTGAACCTGTAAGTGATTTTGTAATGAAGTATCTGATCATCGCTTGAGTAACTTCGAAGTCTGCGATAACCCCGTCTTTAACTGGTCTGATAGCTTTGATAGATCCAGGAGTTCTTCCCAACATATCTTTTGCTTCTTTACCAACAGCTAAAACTCTACTTTGGCCTTTTGCACCCTGGTGAACTGCTACTACTGAAGGCTCGTTAACGATAATCCCTCTGTCTTTTGCATAAACCAATGTGTTAGCTGTCCCAAGGTCGATAGCTAAATCATTTGAAAACCAGTCTAAAGCTCTTTTAAACATTTTCCATATTCCTTAATTAGTTTTTACCATTGATAGTGACGGATAGCCTCTCCTCTCTCCGCAATGTCGGCCATAGCTTCAATACCAAGTTCGATGTGAACATCGGTAAATTTTCTAAAGACTGCTTTTGCTGACTGCTTAGTTTTAATTCCACCTTCTTTAAGTGGACAGTCAGAGATGAGTAAAAGGGCTCCAATATTAACTTTACTTACAAAACAAGAAACGAAAAGAGCGGCAGTTTCCATCTCTACGGCCAGCACTCTTTCTTCTAATAAATTTAATTTGAATCTGTCGTCGAATTCCCAGAAACGGTAATCCGTCGAGTGAATTGTTCCTGTTCTGTACTCTAATCCGTGCTCTACCAGAATTTGTGAAACAAACTTCTGAACCTTGAACGTTGGAAGGGCCGGAACTTGTTCAGGTAAAAAGTGCTGAGTTACACCTTCTCCTCTCACTGATGCGATCGGAAGAACGAAATCTCCAACATCAAGAGAAGGGTGAACACCACCAGCTAAACCTAGGAATAAAACTGCTTTGGGTTCTACTACTGCCAGAAGCTCGCCGATTAAAGCGGCCATTGCTGAACCAACACCAAATTCAATGATCGTTACTTTTGCTTTCTTCGATGAAGAAGCCTTAAACGCTGAACCTTGAGTGTAGTGTGCATCTGGAAGAAGAGCATTGAAGCGCTCTACGTAGTAGTGAAAGTTCGTAAGAATAATTTGTTTTTGAAAGTCTTTGATTTCATGGCCAGTGTATCGCTCAAGCATGTCGCGAGCGATTTTCTTTTTGTCTTCATTTCCATGAATTCTTCTGTGGCGAAGCTTTTCTTTAAGATCACTGATCTCGTGAAGAACTTCACGTCTTTGCTGACTGATAGTTGAATCTTCATTCAACGCAGTTTCAATACTTGTATCTAAGGCTGCTGCGATATCTTTTTCAGCTCTCGCCTTAACAGCCTTAACCGTCTTTTTTGTCGATTTAGCAGTTTTTTTGGCCTTTGCAGGCGATTTTTTTTGCACTGCTTTTTTTTGCGTGCTTTTTTTAACAACCATTGTTATTTTCCGAGTCCATTCTAATAAACTAAAATGTTTATAATAAAATTTATCATTTCACTTGGTTGGATACAACAATTAAATACTAGATTTCCCTTGTTGTTTTTAATAGACTATGACATCTGAAAATCAGCTTAATTAACCGACCAAAAAGGAAGAATAAAATGGGAATGGGAAGAAAATCTATCGCGCTAAAAATGAAAAGAAAAACAGCTCAAGCAAAGAAAAAAGCAAGAATCAAAAAGAAAATTGCTGCTGCTAAAAAATAGTTTTTCAGTGCCGATTACTTGATTATCCCAATCAGGTAATCGGCGCAAACTATTGATAAAACTTAATTTACTACGGCTTCAATTCCTTCTCTCTTAATTCTAAAAGTGCTCATATCCTTCATCCAGATATCATCCGCAAGTTTCCACGATCCACTTTCACTTTTTAAGTTTTCCTTTTTAATTAGGGCCAAATCTAAATCTTGTCGCGTCTGATAAGAAGAGTCCGCCTCAATAACGTCAAACAATATTCTTAATGAGTCATAGGCAATAGTTTCTACTATGTTTGGTTGCTTCTTAAATTTTTGGAAAAATTTCTGCGTAAAGGGAGTCTCGGTTCCACTGATCGGCTCATCCATGAAGTACACATTTCCGTAACGGTAGCCTTCGTTCACCATCAACTCAGACCTCCAGCTCGGCACTCCTACGTAGTTTAAGTTGAAAGCATCAAAGTAATTGTAGTTTGGCAGAAGTTGCACCACTTCTCTTGGAAGGGCCGGAACAAATACCCAGTCAAAATCAATTTGCGGCTGAAGATTCTGCACGCGCTTAATACTCTTTTTACTCTCCAGGTGAGCGATGTCGTTAACAATCGCCAGCTCTTCTTCGCGTTCACGATTAAACTTAATTCCCAAAATATTTTTAACCGGGTCGCGGTAATCAGTTTGATTTGGATCAAAAGAAATAAGACCAGTCACGTCTAAATTGTATTTCTTTGATTGTCTCCAGAACTCATTTGCGTAGGCTTCACCGATATCCGTCTTCGGATACATGATCGCCGGACGCTTACCGATTTTTGCGAGCATTCTCTCAGAAAAAAGCGTATTCACTTGCGATTCAATTGAACCCGGGATCTCGATTAAAAGATGGTTCTTTTCTTCTTTTGGCAGAAGAACCTTTGAAAGCGAAATAAAGACTACGCCGTATTTTTTAGCTTCCAGATACTCTTTTGTCGCTTCAGCTGTTGTTAGCCCACCAATAACAGCGGCAACGTTGTTTGTTTCAATTAAGTCCTTAACTGCAAAAGCTCCGTTGGCCGGATTCCCTTTTGTGTCTTTGATTTCTAAACGATATTTTTTGTTTGGGTCCTGTGACATCTCTTCAAGGGCCACATCAATACCCGCCAATGCTCTTTCGCCCAAACCTTTCAGGTCCCCAGAAAGCGGCAGGGCCACCCCAATATAACGAAGATCAATCTTTGCTGTGTTGTTTTGGTTTCTTGCGCCAAGGCTTGCCACCAATCCCATAATCTCTGTGTTTGATCCGTAACGTTTTTCAATCCATTCTGAGAAGTCTTTAACTTTATCCTGGTCTCCTTCACGGAAAGCCGTCTCAGCTTCTTTATAAGCTAAATAGGCCACGCTTAGGTTTTTATCCTGATCAAACTCTTCTAGTAAACGCACGCGCTCGCTGCTTGAAAGCTTTTTAAACTGCTCTTCAACCTGTCCATATCTTGGGTCTGTCGTCAGCTCGCTAATTGATTTTTTATCTTCAAGTGAACGGATAAGGGCCGAAAGACTTTGCTCTTTTTTCCCAAGCTGTTGTGAGAGAAGAGCGTAAAGTTGGTGGAATTTTTTTGCTTCTGTATCCTGAAGATTTTTGTAATTTGCCTGAGAAAGCGTATTGAGCGCTTTTTCATTTTGATTCATCTTATAGTAAGCACTTCCCAGGTTGAGATAAATTTGTGCATCTAAGGCCGGGTCATCTTTTGCCAAAGCACTTGCTTCTTCAAAACTTTTAGCGGCAGCTTCATATCTTTTTTGAGAGAAATTAATAACACCTGTTAAGTTTCTCTTCGTTGCCTTCTCAGCATTTGAAAGTTTTTCTTCTTTAATGGCCGCTACATCTTTAAGCGCAAGGTCGTTTTTCCCCTGGCGCACTTTTTCTTTAGCTGCATTGATTTTTTGCAGGAAATCCTGGTGGTATAATTTAGAAGTATCAACATTGTCTGCCACTTTTCTTTCTGGCGTGATCATACTCACCCCTGAACATGAAGTAACAAAAAGAAAGGCCATCAAAACAAAAACACTTTTCACAATACAATCCTGGAAAATCTATTATTTGATTGGATTATTCTAACAAGCGTTGGAGTTTTATAAAAGGAAGTTGTGTTATAAATTGACTGACTAAAAAAGCCGGGCATTGCCCGGCTCATCATTTGCGAAGTTATTATTGAAATAAGTCTTTTACTTTATCAAAAAACCCACGGCTCATCGGATTAGAATTCTCTTCAACTTCTGCTAAGCGCTGGAATAAATCCTTTTGTTCGCTTGAGAGTTTAGTTGGAGTTTCAACTTGAACAGTTACGATCTGGTCACCCACTCCGTATCCGCCTAGTCTCTGGATTCCTTTTCCTTTAAGACGCATTTTTACACCCGACTGAGTTCCTGCAGGGATCTTCAATTGAACTTTCCCTGATAATGTCGGCACTTCCATTTCCGCACCTAGTGCAGCTTTAGAGAAGCTGATAGGCACCGTACAGTGGACGTCGAATTCATCGCGCTCGAAAATTTCGTGCTGACGAATATTGATCACAACGTACAAGTCTCCGTTTGGTCCACCGTTAGATCCTGCATCACCTTCACCTGAAAGTTTTAGACGCTGACCTTGATCGATTCCCGCCGGGATTTTCACTTGTAGATCGACTTTCTTTTTCTTCTTACCTTGACCGTGACAAGTACCACATGGGTCTTTAATCATCTGGCCAGAGCCATTACATTTTGGACATGTTGATGAAACAGTGAAGAAGCCTTGTTGACGGCGAACTTCTCCGTGACCATTACAGTAATCACATGTTGTAGGAGATGATCCGGCCTTTGCTCCCGTTCCGCTACAAGTGTCACACTTCACATTTTTAGTTAGTGAAATGGTCTTCTCTGTACCAAAAGCAGCTTCGCTAAAGTCGATATCAATTCCCATTTGCAGATCGTCGCCAGGTCGTCCTGTAGATCTTCTGCCTCCGCGGCCTCTGCCACGTCCACCAAGCATATCTCCAAAGATGTCGCCGAAAATATCGCCGAAATCTCCAAAGTCTCCTTGCTGGAATCCGCCGCCGCCAAATCCGCCTTGCCCGTTCATACCGGCATGACCGAATTGATCATAGCGCGCTTTTTTATCATCATCTAAAAGAACTTCTGCAGCTTCTGAAGCCTCTTTGAACTTTGCTTCAGCTTCCTTGTTGTCCGGATTTTTATCAGGGTGATACTGCATGGCCATCTTACGATAGGCCTTTTTGATTTCATCCTTACTAGAGTTCTTCTGGACCCCAAGAACCTCGTAATAATCGCGTTTATTGCTCATATGATCCTTTACGAAAAAGGTCTCTCCGCTAGGAGAGACCTTCTATTCTTAGTAAAATTATTTAACTGAACTCAGATTAAACTTCTTTATAGTCTGCGTCTACTACATCGTCGTCATTCTTTTTTGCACCAGCGTCCGCACCAGCTCCAGCACCAGGGTTACCTTGTGCTCCAGCTTCTGCTCCAGGAGCTCCACCAGCTTGGTACATTTCTGTAGCAACTTTATGAGACACGTTTTGTAGTCTTTCTACTGCTGCTTTTAGCTCATCAAGAGACTCAGAAGTTAACTTCGTTTTAGCTTCTGTTACAGCTCCTTCAAGCTCTGATTTAGATTGAGCAGAAATTTTTCCTTCTCCATCTTTAATCATTTTTTCAGTCGCGAAGATTAAACCATCAAGGTTGTTTCTTGCGTCTACAACATGACGTCTTTCCTGGTCAGCTGCACGGTTAACTTCCGCATCTTTTACCATTCTCTGGATTTCTTCTTCTGTTAAACCAGATCCAGAAGTGATTCTGATTTCTTGAGATTTACCAGTCGCTTTATCCTGAGCCGAAACGTGAACGATACCGTTGGCGTCGATGTCAAACGTTACTTCAATTTGTGGAATTCCACGTGGAGCTGGAGAAATTCCAGTTAAATCGAATCTACCAAGAGTTTTGTTATCTTTAGCAAATTCTCTTTCCCCTTGAAGTACGTGAATCGATACAGCTGGTTGGTTATCCTGAGCTGTAGAGAACACCTGAGACTTCTTAGTCGGGATCGTTGTATTTTTCTCGATGATTCTTGTTGAAACACCACCAAGAGTTTCGATACCAAGTGATAAAGGAGTTACGTCTAGAAGAAGAACGTCTTTAACGTCACCAGCTAGTACCCCACCTTGGATCGCAGCACCTGCAGCTACAACTTCATCCGGGTTTACACCTTTAGAAGGCTCTTTTCCGAAGATGTCTTTTACTTTAGCTTGTACGATTGGAGTACGAGTCGCACCACCAACTAGAACAACTTCATGGATTTCATTAAGTGAAAGTCCAGAGTCTTTGATACATGTGTTACATGGCTCAACTAGTTTTTGTACAAGGTCAGCAATTAGCTGTTCAAACTTAGCTCGTGTAATCGCAACGTTTAAGTGCTTCGGTCCAGTTGCATCAGCAGTGATGAACGGAAGGTTAACGTCTGTCTGGTTAACGTTTGAAAGCTCGTGCTTAGCTTTTTCTGCAGCTTCTTTTAATCTTTGAAGCGCCATAGTGTCGTTTCTTAAATCAACACCGTTTTCTTTCTTAAATTCTTCCGCAAGAAAGTTGATGATTCTGTAGTCGAAGTCTTCTCCACCAAGGAATGTATCCCCGTTAGTTGCTTTTACTTCGAATACACCATCAGATGTAATTTCAAGGATAGAAATATCGAATGTACCACCACCAAGGTCGAATACAGCGATGTTTTTATCTTTCTTAGAGTCCATACCGTAAGCTAGTGCTGCAGCCGTTGGCTCGTTGATGATACGTTTTACATCAAGACCAGCGATACGACCTGCATCTTTAGTTGCCTGTCTTTGAGCATCGTTGAAGTAAGCTGGAACTGTAATAACAGCTTCAGTTACTGGTTGCCCTAGGTAGTCTTCAGCTGCTTTCTTAAGTTTTTCAAGAATTTTTGCTGATACTTCTTGAGGTGACATTTCTTTTCCGTCAACCTTTACCCAAGCATCTCCATTTTTGTTAGCTAGGATTTCGAAAGGTGCTACTTCCATGAATTTTTTAACTTCTGGAGCGTCGGCCTTTCTACCAATTAGTCTTTTAATACCAAAAAGTGTTTTCTTTGGGTTTGTTACAGATTGTCTTTTTGCAACCTGACCAACAAGGACTTCACCGTTGTTAGCGAAACCAACGATTGAAGGAGTTGTGTTGTGTCCTTCAGCGTTTGCGATAACTTTGTATGTTCCGTTTTCAAGCACGGCCACACATGAGTTTGTTGTCCCTAAGTCGATACCAATAATTTTTCCCATAAATGTCTCCTTATATTTTTAATTTCTAAATCTAAATTACGCGTTATTTGCAACTACTACTTTTGCGGCCCTTAAGAGCCTTCCATTTAACACATATCCTTTTTGATACTCAGTGATGACTTCCTGGTCTTCTTTCCCTGGAGCTGGAGCCTGAGCTACCGCTTCGTGGAAATTAGGGTCAAAGACTTTTCCCATAGACTCAACCTGAGTTAGTCCGTTTTGTTTTAATACATCTAAAAATTGCGTGCGGATCATTTCAATCCCTTTCACAATATTTTGAACTTTATCATCGTTATCATTTTTAAGTGCTGCCACTGTTAAATCGAAGTTATCCACAACGTTAATCAGGTTAGAAAGAATTTTCTCGCTTCCGTATTTCAGAAGGTTTTCTTTCTCACGCTCAAATCTCTTTCTCGTGTTTTCAAATTCAGCTGCCAGATAATAGTACTTCGCCTTGAAATCTTCGCCCGCTTTCGCGTTAGCAGCTCCAATGCTTTCTACATTTTCTGTCGTGGCTTCATTTCCATCAGCGTTTAAAATCTCTTCGCTGTTTGTGTCGTTCGTGTTTTCCGTCATTTCATTTCCTCGATTCAAAATCTTATATTTTAAAGGTGGTATCACCCGGGTGAGTGTCAATGTTATGAACGAAAAATACTTTGGATTTGGCCTAAAATAGCCTGATTATAGGCACTTAAAAGTGCCCTCTTTTCAAGGATTTAGAGGAGCGATGCGTAGGCCAGGGTTATAGGAACTTAATATTGAGCCCGTTTCCAATGTCTCGCTGGTCTTTAAATTCGACTCCATCAAAGACAAACCACATGAAAACGGAATCGGTATATGTAATCACATGCGGGTGTCTTGAACCATCAAATTGCATATGGAAAATAGAGCCATCCATCGGCATGTTGAGTTTCATATAAGAGAGATCTAAATCACGGATGCGCTTATAATCGACGTAGTAACGAGTAGGCCACTGAGTTTCATTGACATAAATATCAAAACTAGGTGCTCGCTCTCCCAAATAAAGTGGGATTCCAAAAGTTAAAACATTACAACGGTCTCCATTCATTTTCGGATGAAGATGGCGAATCCCCATTTCTGCACCGGTAATATCTGTCGCAAAAGTAACAAAAGTTGCCTTTGCACTTGAGGCCACTTCAGTAACATAGGCCAGGACATAATCCATGGCCTTTCTGATTTCAGGATAATTTGGACAGTTTTCAAACACGACATCGAAGTCAGCGACTTGCCCAGTATATTCAGTCAGCGGAGTCTTCACTTCAAGAATATTAGGTTGTTCATTGTCATCAAGCTTTTGCTCGCGGGCCTCTACATTTCTTTTTAAGAATTCAGCTCTCGGTTTAAAAGCACTGAAGGCCTCTCTAATAAAAGGTGTCGCTTGTTTTTTCCATTCTAAATCATATGTTGGTACTTTCATGCAATGATCCTGCTTAATGAAGAAAGGTGAGCTTTAATGTGTTCAATCTCTTCTGTCTTTAAATCCGATCGACTGGTGATGTGCAGAGCTTTTGAGAAATAATCCTCAGCACTCTCGCGTGCTCCTTCTATCATCTTGGCGTCTTTAAAGGCGTTGTACATGTATAATGGTTTATGATTCAGGTAACACTGAATCCCGTTATTGTTGAAATACTCTTTTGCGGCTTCTCTTTGAGCGTTGGTTGCAAAACGCATGAAGTAAGTCAGACACACTCCATTTAAATCACTTTTGATCTGATTAAAGGCCGCGAGTTTATCAAACTCTAATGAAAGAGCTTTTCTCTTTTCTGTGTCTTCATTGAACTTTTCTAACTGCAGTGAAACTAACGCCGCCCCAAGAGCGTTAAAAGGGGCCTTCGTGGTAATTTCATTAATCTCATAATCGCTGATGCCGTAAGTACCAGTGAGATTTGTTATTCCACAGTATCTTTTTTCTTTATAAAACTCTGTGTTGTTTGTCGTAAAAACAATTCCACCTTCACCAGCAGTTAGCGGTTTTCCATAGGAGAAACTAATGACTGAATCATAGGGAGCATCGTAGATCAAATCTTTGCCATCATTAAACTTTCCACCGAAAGCTGAAGCGGCGTCATCAATAATGGCAAGATGAGAAAACTCACGCAAATCAGACACACGGCTATTCATGTGTGCATTCATGACAATATAATTGTCCGGGATATTCTTTAGAACTGACTTATCAATATTTCCATACTGGTCAACAGGGGCAAGGACATAGTCGTGCCCGGCCTCAAGGATAGCGCCAATCACTCCGAAAAAAATCACAACTGGAACAACCACTGTTGTGGGTTTGTATTTTGTCAGAGCAATTTTTAATCCACTCGTGCAGTGATTAACGGCCACGGCTTGTTTTCCATTTTTCGAAAACTTTTCTTCCAGCTTCATCACGTGACGGCTTTTTACGCCACCGAGCATATCTGCTTCATTAAAATATTTATGAAGATGAGACAGGTTCGTTTTTAAATGTGGTACTGAATAAATATTAATCATAATTAAAACTGCAGGTCTTTTTTAATAAACCAGTCTGCCAAGTAAAGGCCGATGCGTTTATACCCCAATTTGTTGTATTGGATGGCATCTCCTAAGAAGATCAGCTTCTCGTCTGATTTCTCCACTTCTTCGCGCGTATGGTGTAATTCACCAAGCCAGTTGACCTTTCCCCAGAAAAGATTTTTCTCTTCTACTGTCGGTGCCGGGTCTAGTGAAGCGGATGTATCAACGAAGTACATTCTTTCTTTAGGAGCATCAAAAGCTTTGTACTCCTGATTTGGAATCGTCACACCTCTGTGTCTTAAAAACACCACCGGGATGTTGTTTTCTTTTGCCCACTCTCTTAAAAGTGTCATAGATTCTTTCCACCCGTCAATGGCGTCACTGTAACTGACTTTTGTCATTTTATTCAGCGAGAATTTGCACAGGGCCAAAGGTTCAAGAATGGTGTTCACGCATTTTCTAATCACTTGTCTTTCAAACCAATTAAGATTTTTAAGCTCAACTCTCTTTCCGTCTTGCTTCACCATGTCTCTGCCGAGGTAGAGTTCAATCCATCCGAAATCCCAGAGGATAAGATCTGGTTTTAAAGAAAGAGCATCTTTTTTCAAACGAGAGTAACCCATAATGCTAGTCGCCCCCTGCTTTCCTCCATTCCATATTTCAATGTTTTTTTTCCCTTTGAAATGTTGGTTAAGAGAATGTTCAAGAACGCTGGCATAGGTTTCATCGTCATTAACAGCGTGACCAAAGGCCGGATAAGAACCAAGTAAAACGATGCGGAAAGTGTCTGCTTTTTTTTCAATGGGAATATTTTTACTTCCACGAAATCCCAGCTCATTGCTGGTCACTGTAAATGTTTCATTTTGTTTTTGATCATTTAGGCGCAGAAAATTTTCAACTGTTGCATTGAGGTTTTTTGGGAGAGAAACGTAGCGGTGAATAAAATCCAGGCGGCTTTGATTGTGAAAGTCTTTATTGACGAAAACATCAAACGGCGGCTCAAAGAAATGATCGCGAGCATCTCTTCCTCTTACCCAAAGGCGATTGATTTTATCCTGCAAAAAACTCTTCATCGCTTGCGACTGAATCCCCTCTCCTTTTTCATTTCCAGGTGCGGATTTGCGAGCGTAATGATCGACTAAGCGGAGGGAAACCTCACATATGACAAGGGTAAGGACAGTGGCCAGGATGAGTTTTAAAATATTTTTCACTGATAATAATTAAATAGTGCCATAACCCCCATGGCAAGTTAAAGTTTAAGTCTAACGAATTACAAGTGGAAAACTCCTCGAGTGAATAACGGATTAATTATTGTCAGGTTGATTTTCTCTTCTCTCATCTGCCTGATTGCCTTATTACTTCCCTACCGACTGAGACTGATGTGGTTTCAGATGATTTCTTTTTTTGTTCATCTTCCTTTTAAACTTTTTGGTGCCCTGGCCAAATGGATGCTTAAAGAATTAGGAGTGCAAAATCCGTATGAATGAGTGTGTCGTTTTATTTTCAGGTGGAACTGATTCTTTTTGCACAGCGGGACTTGCTGCTGAAAAGCACGAGCGCGTTCATCTTCTAACTTTCTACGAGAAGGCGACTGAAAACTCTCCCTGGCCGGAACAAAATCTTGAGCGCCTGCAAAAAAAATACGGCGCTGACAAATTCACTCTTTCAGTTTTTTCAACAGACAAAATTGTTAAGCATCTAAGTTATAAACATTTCTTTAAATTCTTAAAAGAGTTTCACTTTTATAACCTGGCGACTCCTGGACTAAGCTCGCTGAGCTGGCACACAAGAACTGTGCTTTTTTGCCAGGAGAAAAAGATTCAAACCGTCTATGATGGAATGACCAAAGAACTTCTGCATCTTCCAGGACACATGCCGGAAATCAGAGAGCTCTTCCGCGAGTTTTATAAAAGTCATGGCATCCAATTCTCCAGCATGGTTATCGACTGGGACATTCCTGAAGATCAGCGCTTTATGGATAGGTTGATTGTTGACCGCCATGGTTTCACACTAGGGCCAAAACCTAAAACGCGCACAACTGGAGACTGGTTGTTTAATAACGGACTTCTTCCTAGTAAAAATGTTAAAGGAAGCGAGTTTGATCGACTTATGCAACACGATTGTTATCCTTTTATCGTCTACAACATGCTGGTTTTCTGGTTTTTTGAGCCACTTATTGGCTATGAAAAATACAAGATCAACCTGCGCACATTTATGAGTAAAAAAGTTGAGATGGCCCAGGCCCTAATCAATGATGAATCTCACTTCCCATTTGTCAGATCTCCAAATGAAAGAGTCTGATTTCCTCAGGATAAAAAATTCTAGTCAAATAAATCATTCAGTGGTCTACTAAATACATTATGCAGAACACCGATAACACTCCTGAACAGAAGGAAGAAATTCCCAGAACGACGTCTGGTTTTCTCATTTTTTTATTCAAAAAAATTATTGAAAAAAGAAAGTACTGGCTTCTTCTCGTATGGTGTTTATTGGCAGCACTCGGCCTGGTTCTTTTTCTCACAGGTAACGGTGCTCTACTTCCTGCCATCTACATGGCCTTTTAAAAAAAGATTATGACCGACAGAATATTAGCTGTTAGAAATTCATGGGTCTTTAACTGGAAGCTCGACCTTTTATCTTTTGTAGCGCCTTTTATCGTCGCTTATTTTTTCATTGGTACAAAATACAACAGCGTTAATAACTACTGGCTGAGTTTCTTTCTAGCGAAAGTTTTTATCGGTGGCGGTCACATTTTTGCGACCTACATCCCTTTTGCCACTGGTTCTGAATTAAAGAAGAGACTGGATAAAAAGTTCTATATCGTTCCTCTCGTTTTTGTCGGGATCTATGCGATTGCGAACTTTATTTCCGATGTCTATTTTATGAATCTCCTGGCCATCACTGGGCTTGCTCACATTTATCTTCAGCACCAGGCCTGGCTAAAAATGTCTCAGGGAAAACTCTCTCCCCAAAGAAAGAAATTTGAACGCATCTTTTTTCTTACCGTACTAGGACTTCCGAACTTCATCTGGTTTTTCCGCCAGCTGGATAATCTTCCTTCTTATCTTTATGGGATCACAATCACTCAATCAATTCCTAATTGGGGAATCTTCACTCCTGCTTTTTTAACTGCTTTTACAGCGATCTCGCTTCTCATCAGCGTGGGATTAGGGTTTAGAAAAGAAAATGGTGTGCTCATTTTAGATTTTGCCCGCCTGATTTATTTTCTCTCAACAACTATTTGGATGTGCTTTGGGCTCTTTTTTATTAAATCCCTGGGTTTCTTCCACGTCTACCTGGCCATCTCTCACGGGACTAGTTACATGGCCTATATTTCACAGGCCTGGCCAAAACACCTCGAAAACGGCGTGTGGAATTCAAATTATAAATTCGCCATCGTTTGCCTGGTCTCTTTAATTTTTGGTTTAGCATGGGTTGGGTCTTTCTATTTATTTAAATGGACTCCTAGCTCTTTAATCTTTCTTCCATGGGTGCCTTTATTGGTTCACTACTCTTACGATTCTATTATCTGGAGAAAATTCCAACCAAAGGCCGTAAGCCATGAGTGAGATTGTTAACTGGAAAAAGGCTGCACTTCAAAAGCTTTTAGAGATCGAAGGCGGATCTTCTATCTACTCTCATCAAAAGAATATCATTCAGGAAGAACGTCCAAGTATCTTCTACACCATCGCCGAAAAAAGACTTCCGATGAACGAAGTTATTGCTATGGTAAAAAATAATTTTCCCGCCAACCTTCCCGAAGGTCATTTTTCCAATAGAATTGTGGAACTGACACTTAAGCTTTTAGAAAAATCAAAAGATAAAATCGACTCTCTTTCAAGCCTCTTTGTGGCCATTGAAACAAATTGGGGGGTCATTGATCCAAAGTTTGAGCGCAAAAAGTTCTATGATCATTACCATCCACCTCGCGGAGATAGAAATGAGATCAGCACACTTTCTTATTTTGCTCCTCTTTATTTAGAAAATAAGGTCGATGAGAGTTTTAACTATTGTGATCTCTCTAAAATGAATCTGGCCGGAAAACCTTATAGTTTCTGGAAGAATAACAATCCAGAAAAGATCGCTGAAGATTTTATTGAACTCTCACAAAAGACTTCACCGAATGACTGGAAAAAGATTCTTTTCCCAGAGAATGGGGCCTTAGAAATTGCCTTTGATTCTTTCTATAATCTTCACAACCTAAGTGATCTTTCAGGCAACTTGTTTTTAACGATTGTTATTAATGATGTTGAATTGAAAACTAAAATGACTAAAGGTGGAATGCTCTCTACTTATCTTTCACCGAGTGAAATCGGGTAAAACCTTCGGTATCTGTCACATCCATAATTAAATGCCAGCGGTCCTCTTTTCCATAATTCACTACGCGGTGGCGTTGATTCACTTTAATAAAATAAGCATCACCATTGGCCGGAAAATGCTCTCTTTCATTTTCTGTTTCAAAAAAGGCCTGATCGTTTGTTAGGAGTGGAATGTGAAGCCTCACTGAATAAACATCCTTCGGGGCATCTGAATGCCAATAGAGCTCACTTCCGGCAGAAAGAACGCTGATGCGCATACGACAAGGCTTTAGCCCTTTGCTTGAAACTAAGGCCACGACCTTTTCTAATTCAGGAGTCATGAGTTCAGTTGGATGAATATGCTTTAAATCGTTGATGAGGCCTAGCTCTTTTTTCTTTGTGTAGGATCTTTCTAAATCCATTTCACCTTTGTCATTAAAGACGACGGCCTCTGCATTCCATCCACTAAAGAGTCCACCATCTTCAGAAAGAATCGACCAGCCTTGGTAACCAGGATAAACCTCGCGGGCCTCTTGAGTGCTCGCTTTAATAATGGATTGATAAATGTCCTGGACGTTAAATCCAGCTTTCCAGATTTCAGCGATCATCGTCTTTTATTTTTGGTTACAGAGTCTACCAAGTCGTAGAACTCTTCGAGCCTTAAAGAATCATAGGCAGCATCCCATGAAGGAGCATCATATTTTTCACAAAATTCCACAGTGGCTTCATAGAGCCTGTGAGAAACAAACTTATCTCTGGCATTTTTATCAAGACCGATCTTATCGAAGTAATGATAGCTTTGAAAAATTTCATGGTGAAGAATCATCCAATGCAAATCCTCACTTACATAAGGCCTGATCATTGCAGCTGAAATTTCAGCATGGTTAACATGGGTAAAGTAAGAGCCAATATCATGAAAAAGTGCAGTGAAAACATACTCATCACTTCTGTTGTCGCGACGAGCGCGCGTCGCCGCTTGAAGGCTATGCTCTAGTCTTGAAACAGGAAGAGCTCCTTGGATAGTGTCGAGTTGTCTCAGAGTTTCAATCAGCCTGTTGGGCAATTGATCACGCAGCTCATAATAGCTTTGATCGATTGATTTCCAATCTTCACTCGTACTGTCTTTAATATTCTTAAATTTTGTAGTCACTTTTCCTCTCTCTCTATACTATCTAACAGATGAAGAATATCCAAGATCAGCTGCTAGATTTAAGGCCTGCGCTCTATAAAAAATTATCCTGGCTGCGCCTGGAGGAGAAAACTCCGTTTTACAACGATATAACTCCTGCCTGGTTTCAAAACTTTAAATCGGCCCTGGAAGCGATTTCCGACATTCAGGTTTTAGGCTCAGGAATATCTTCAGCTTCTGAGTATCATATCGACCTGGCCTTTTTAAAACCACAGGCCCATCTCGACTTCATTCACAGTTTCTATATCGATGGCATGGTTAAAACTTTGTTCAAAGACAACATGGCCTATTCCACTCAAAACAATATCGCTTTTCATATGGCCTCAGTGCTTCCTCCCACTTGGGAAAAAAGAAATGAGTCTCTTAACCTAAAGGCCCATGTGCTTTATGAGATCAGACCTGATGGAGAGAAGTTCCAGGCAGCAACCAAAGAGCATAGAAACTCATTTGATTATTTCCAGTGGATGCTCTTTTTCCCTCATACCTGCTCTATTTCGGCCTACTACGACTACGATCACCGCGCCCGCCACATCCAGACAATTTATATGGATTATGATGAAGCGGCCCATGCGAAAGTGGTTCATGAAGCTCAAAAATACCCTTCATTCTTTCAGAAACGCTATGACTACAATCAGGAAAAAAACATTATACACAAGCAAGGGATGGTGGAGTACAAAGGCAGAATCGATCAACACCTCATTTCTGAGTCAGAGTTTCTCGATAACCGCCCTTTTGCACCTAAGAAGATTATTTTAGAACTTATTTAACAGCTTCGATTTTTTGAACCCAGTCTTTTAGCTTCGGAAGATCTTCTCTTACTTTAAGACCGATTTCATGCAGGCGTTTTTCTTCAGCTTCAGGAAGTTTTACGAATTTAACTCCTTCCTTAATCAGCTTCGCTCTGTTTTCAACTTCTAGTCTTAATGAAAGCTCTCTCTCATCCATGGCCAGTTTGTGCGTTTCTTCTAAGAAGATTTTTTTAGTGGCGCTATCAAGTGAGTTTAAGAAATCTTCATTAACTACAATTAGAGTTAAATAAAGGCTGTGGTATGTATCAATAACATAGTTAGCTTTTGTTTTAAGCTCTGGGTATGTTCTGTAAAAAACTTCGTAACGGTTTAGCTCACCTTCTTCGATATCAATCTGGTTAGCATTGAAGCTGTAAGCATAAGTCAAAGATCCAAATCCCGCATTACCTGGAACGTATTTGACTCCAAGACGTTGAGCAAATTTATCTCCAGGAATGTTTCCTGGACGGTACATTCTTAGGCCTTTGAAATCATCAACTGACTTAATTTCTTTTGATCCGTAAATGATTCTATACCCACCACTGTATGTGAAAAACAATCCGCGGATTTTTTTATCTGTCTTTTGGTTTAGCTCACCATTGTAAATCCCATCAAGGATCTTGTTACCAATCTCTCCATCGAGAACTTTATAAGCGTGCTCGTGGTTGCGGAACATGAAAGGCATATCAAAGGCCATGATTGGTTCGTAATACTTCTTAAGTGAAGAGATTGTCACCTGTGACATCTCCGCCTGACCTTCTCCAACTTTTCCAACTGGGTTATCACTTCCAGGATGATTTAGAGGACTGGCCTTGTTGATCACAACAACCTTAAGTTTCTGAGAACTTTTTTTGTAAAGTCTTTCAGAATACTCTTCAATGATATTTTTTAATTCAGTACTGCTTGGACTATGGGCCAGGTACCAACGGATTTCTCTGGTTTTTTCAGCAGCATTAGCAGACGTTGTTAAAACAAGGGCCGCGACTGTGAAGATAAGGGATAATTTCATGACCTTTCCTTAGCTATGAGATTTATACTTACTTATTAAAAAAGAATATTTAACTAAGCTGTCTGCATCGAAATCTTAATATCTTTCTGCTTTTTAAAAGCGATCAACTCATCTGAAACAGACTTCGATGACTCAAGAAAAAGATCGTATGATTCCTTTGATTTAAAAACAAGAGTTGATTGCATCGTGCCTTCTGCAATCGGGTAGAATTCTGAACGGTAAACCAGGTGGCCATCGTTTTCTAACTTCGTATTGTTACTTCTGACTCCAGAAGTTTTAAGAAGTGTAAGAAACTCTAAAATGTCGGCTTGGTTTTTTGCGGTGAAAGTATAAAGAACTTTGTAAGTGCCAGTTGCTTTTGTAGCAGCTGTTGCACCAAGAACAGCACTAGTGCCTTGAGCACCAGAAGCAAAACTCTTACCAGGTAAAATAGCCAAGCTGGCCGCTACCAGTGATAACTGTTTGAAAAATTCTCTTCTATCAAAATTCATAATTCTATTATGACCTATTTTCGGAAAAACGCTAATAATTTTATTTAATATTTCAATGGCTTAAGCCAAACTATCTGGAAAAGGCCAGTTTTAAATACCAAATTTTAATGACTTAGAGCTTTCAATCCCTTGGCTAAAGGACTGAGTTTACAAAGGCCTCCTACTAAAAGTGAGTCCTATTCTGGGCAGGAGTGTACACACACCTAAAACCCATAAATGGGTATCGCTTGTCGATAAAGACATCCACACCCAATGAAAAAACCCCAGTCATAAAGGGCGATTTATGCTTCCAAAAACCACTGCGACCAATTCCATTTCTTTTCACATCATGAGTCCAGTAATAACCAAGACCACAATAATTAAATTCAATCTGAGGTGTTTCACATTTTTGGTCGGGCCCAAAAGAAGCGTAACGAGCATCTTTAAAATCAACGAGACTCACATACATTTGTGGAGCTTCGATTTGTTTTTTATCGTTAATCTCTTTTATCCACTCAGCAGCGTTGCCGGCAAAATCCCAGATTGTTTCACCGTTAGAGAGTTTATGAGTTCTCTTTTCTAAATTCCATGTCTCAGCAGTACACGTTTGCCCTGTAAGAAAACAAGCTTCATCATCATTAAGACTTGCTTCCAGCGCTTTATCAGGCACACCATCGCTGTGACCGATATTTAGTGTTCCTTTATAAGGTATACCTGTATTCCAGTTTGATTTAGTGTGAGCAATATCGCGAGCGACTTCAGTCCACTGAGAATTGCTAATGAGATCATATCCTGCGCCAAGGTCTTGGCATGCTTTCAATGCTTCTTTTTGATTGATTTCCATCCATGGTTGATTATGAGGTTCTGACAAAGCTTTTTTGTCTTTACCTTTTTTCATCTCATACTTGGCAACGCATATATCTTTGAATGAAACATAGTTTGTCGGACATGCTGATTGAGCATAGAGAGCTTGCGAGAAAAGAAGGAAAACCTTAATAAACAAAACCATCAACCAAACCAATTTTATCCTGCACCTCTTTTGTAAAAGTGCCGTCAATCCTTAAAGTATAGCGCATTTCATTTTCAGCATCGACTCCGTGATAGTCGCGGTTATTAAAGAAATAAGCGCGGCAACTTGGATCAAGATAACTTTTTTCTCCAGTCACTTCGTTATAAATAAAACTTGGTCTTCCTTTTGATAAAAAAAGATTTACGCTGTGATCGCGATGAGATTCTTGGATATAGTCACGGTGTACGACAGTTGGAACCAAAGGGTAGCTGACAAAGAGAAGAACTCTTCCTACTTCATCAAAAACTTTTCCCTTGAGGGATTCAATATAAGAGACAAGCTTCGGAAAATGAGCTGCATTTTCATGCCAATCATTCTGAAGTTCTTTCTCAGAAGTTTTCTTTAAAAAATTATTATAGCGCAAATAACAAACGCCATACCACGGACTAAGAGCTCCAAAGGCCATATAGTAGTAACGTCTTTTTTGCTGCAAAGTCAGGTCTTTTGTTCTTTCGCGGTGAAATCCAGTTGGATCGTAAGCTTCGATGTTTTCAACAATTTCTGACTCCAGAAACATATTCCCATAGTCTTTACGAAGCTCAGGCGGAATCTCACCCATTATGTAGGAGTGGTCTAATTTATCGACTAAGGCCAGACCAAGAATCACTTCATGATGAAGGTCCATAAAAGAAGATGTGTCCAGAAACTCTTCCATATTCACGAAGAGTTTTCCATTCACTCCTTTAGGTCCAATAAGGGAATGTTTAAAATTTCCACTTGTCGTTGACATCGCTTCCTTATTTTTCTTTACTATTAAAAATGATGAATCCCATAAAGCTTAACAAATCCGACATCAATAAAGAAGTCTCTAGAGTCACCCGTGCAGGAAATTTACTGTCGAAGGACTCTATTCTTTATCACCAGTGGAGGATCTTCTGGGTTACAGAAGATGTCGTTCACCGGATTAAAGTGATCAGGATCATTGAATCAGGACACTCTGAGTCGCTTTACACAAAAGGATCATTGCATCCCATTAATAGCATGGCCATTCCTAGTTCTGAGCTTGAAAAAACTCTTCAGGACATCGAACCTGATCTTTTTGATTATGCCGTGGTCATTCGCGATGGGACTTTGATTAATCACTTCATGGATTTCTGGATTTATGTCAATTACCAGATTTATCTTTTAGAAAATGCTCATGCACACAAAGCGAGCAATCAGCTTGTCTCCATCATCAATTTAAAAGAAAAGAATTCAAAAGAAATTGATCTCATCCAAGAGTTTCAGGGCCTTTTAGTCGCCGGTGAAAATACGAACGTTATTCATACTTTCATCAAACGTTATTATGACTATTCATTGCAAAGAGTTTATCTACTCAACAATGATAGCCTTGAGATTGGGCCATACAATTTTGCTCCCGAAGAAATTTTCTGTGTGTCTTCTGGAATTAAGCCCGCTCATTACTTTTTGCAAATGAAGCAGTCATTAAAAAAAATTCATTTTTGTGACTATAGCCCCTTGGCCCTTCAGTTTTGGAAAGATGTCATTGAATGCAAAAATATGAATGCTCTTTTGAGTGTTTTTGAGAAATTCTCTCCTTACTTTCTAGGCCCTTCAGCTAATGCGATGGAAGCCGTTAAACTCACACTCAATCATCAAGTCGATTCATTTTTTCAAGATAGTGCTCATTTCTTTGACCTTCTAGATCAAATGAAAGAGCGCTCTCACTTTTTACAAGTCGATATCATTAGCAATTTAGATTTCTTAACTCAGGCAAACGGTCCGTATTATTTCTGGTTTTCAAATTCCTATGAAAGAAATCTCACTCTTCTTCAAGAAACAAAGACCCAGCACAGAGAAGCACACTTAATGCGTCTTCAGCGATTAAAAAGCTTTCATCAGGAAACTATTTATTACAACACTGCTAATTACGATTTTAAGATCGGAAGCCTCACATCGCCTCACTCTTTTGGCACCCAGGACATTCTGGACTCAACTCCCATGGAATGGCTTTCGCTCTAATTGTCATTTTTGCCAATTAGGATAAAATAGATCCATGTTTAAATGGGATGAAATTCTTCAGAGTAAAGTGCTCCGCTACTACGGCTCGTGCCTGGCGCTGATTCATGTGATTACGTCTTATCTGTTTTCAAGCTACCGCATTGATGACCTGGCCCGCGAAAGTGCTTTCCCTATTTGTTATCCCGGTCTCGAAGGGTGTGAGCACTGGAGATTTTTCTCTTCTCCTGAACTGCGCACCTTAATGATTCTTTATGGCGCTTTCGCGATTGCGACAATAGTTGCCTTTATCAGTGAACGTTTTAAAAAGATCGCCCCCCTAATGCTTCTTGGTCTTTGTGTATTCAAATTAATCCTGCAACTTTCTGATTACAGGATTGCCACGAATTACCACTTTCTCGCTCAAGTCATCACTTTCGTTTACCTTATCGTCCCTCAGCGTATCGCCACGATATCTATCTTGCTCCCCGGAGTTTATTTCTGTGCGGGACTTCTCAAGCTTAATGTCGATTGGTTGAGCGGTGAGACTTTAATTAAGCCTTCTATCATTCAAGGTCCACTCTTAAGTGCCTTGCTCGTTTATGTTCTTGTTCTCGAAATTTTTATTGTTTGGTTTATTTTCTCCAATAAAAAAGCTATCCGCCTGGCCGTTTTAATCCAACTAATCGCTTTTCACATTTATTCATGGCATATTGTAGATTATCCCTACCCATCATTTATGTTTTGCATCCTGGGATTTTTTGTCCTGACTTTAAACTACGATTATAAAATTAAAGAGAATCTTCCTCGTCTTGCTACAATCATGGGCCTTCTGTGTCTATTTCAGTTAACCCCATACCTTTTTGCCAAAGATCCAGGTCTTGACGGTCGCTCGCGCATTCTTTCTCTCAATATGATGGATGTAAAGTCTGTTTGTGAAAGACAAATTGAATTAACAACTGCTGAGGGTGTGACTTCTTTTAACATTCCCATCGATATCAAAAGACCACGTATGTTTTGTGACCCTCAAGTTACAAAAGAAATCGCTCGCCATTACTGCGAAAGAACGATTATCCCGGGAACGATGAAAGTCTTTCAGCAATCGCGAAGATCAACTGAAAAAGATTTCAAAGAAATTCTAAACTACTCACTCCAATGCCCAGGTTTCTCCCATGGGTCTTGAGTTTTTTATTGAATTTGCCCGATTTTTTATCACCTTTAGCGACTTAAGCCTTGCAATTTTAGTCTTGGGACTTGGGCTATTTTTAACTCTCTTAAGCTCTCGCCACAAACTTACAAAAGAATCATTTTCTAACCTCCTGACATTTCTTTTGCGCTCTTATATCAAAGTCTATGTTCTTCTCGTCTTTGGAAACTTTTACACCTACACTTCTTTTTCCAAACTCAGCCTGGTGAATCTTCCAAAAGGCTGGCTTAGTTTTTTATTTTGCTTTTTGCTAGTTGATTTTATTAAGTACTGCCAGCATTGGTGTGGCCATCGCTTTACTATTTTCAGGCTAGGTCATACTGTTCATCATTCAGGAACTCATTTTGATATCACGACGGCCATAAGAGTTCCGATGATGCTCTATGAGCTTCTTTTTCTTTTGCCTTGTTTTTTATTAGGCTTTTCGATGGAAGACATTCTCATCGCTATCGTTGCCCAGTTTCTCTACAATCTTTTGGTGCATATTAATTACGACGCTTCATGGTTGAGATCTCTGGAATGGGTTCTTATTACCCCACGTTTACATAAAATTCACCACAATAGAACGCTCACTTACAATAAAAACTTTGGTTTTATTTTTAGTTTTTGGGATAGGTTATTTAAGACCTATGATGACTCATTAGAGATGGATGAAATCAATGTAGGTCTTGAAACTCAAGAGCAAGAGTTCAACCCCATAATGATTCAAATAAGACCATACGTGAACTATTGGAAGAGAATAAGAAACAAGCTATGAAATATAGATGTGGCTTTTAATTTCAAAATTTTTATTAAACTGAGCATCCTTAAAAATAAAACCATTTTCTCCTCTCATGACAAGATTCGAAATATGTTTTAATTGGCTTAAGTCACTCTGACCAAAATCCACCAACTCTGTCTTTTTCCCTAACTTCACCATACGCTTAACACGGTAAAGAACGACATGCAGATTATCATCATGGACAAATGATGTCGTATGATCAAAATCTGATTTAGGCTCATTGGTGTTGGAAAAATCAAAGATTTCTAAACTTTGATCTTTTCTAAATTTTCCAATGGCCATGTTGGTGACCAGGTCTGTTTTTGGATCAAATGCTGCAAGAACAGGATAAAAAGCATCCTTTGTTTGCATAAAATGTCTGAATTTTAGATGTTTATATTTTTCATCAATTGGTTGTGTGCGAATAGTTTTTAAAGAAGATAAATCCAGATAAACCAGTGCACTTAACTTGTTTTGAGCATCTCTACTGACGGCCATGACTATCTCGTTTTGATGAATAATCAATTCATGTGGCCCATAACCAAAACCTTCGAGCTGATTAACAAACTCTAATGTCTTTTTATTATAAATTAATAAAACTCCTGGAGCTTTATTAGGATTAAACTTGTTGATGTCATAGTCACTTTTTGTATTCTCAACTTTTACACCACAAACATAAAGCTGATCCTGATAAACAATACTATGCCCGTAATAAAGAATTCCATCCGGAGACTTAATCATCCTGACATCTCTTGGATTTCTAAAATCAATCCTAACCAGGTTAGGACCATTCTTCTCAACTCCATAATAAATGCCGTTATCATTTTGATATGAATGTGGACCGCAAATCGCCGGAATCTTCACCACATCATTTATCTCGGGGTTAATCCCAACGAAATAGAGCTTTCCGTCTAACTTCGCAGTAAAAATCATCTTTCTTGCTTGGTAAACAGAAGATGCACTTTTCATACTACCGCCCATGGTACTAGAGGCCACTAACCATGTTCCGGCCATGAAAATAAAGTCTCTTCTGTTGTATGAGGTCATAAAAAATTTTCCTCCGAAAAAAACTAATACTCAAACACTGGTGAAAAGATACATTAATTCGTGAAATCTCTGTTAAATCGTTTTCGCTGATTTAAATCAATGAAAAACGCCAACCACCTTTTTGACTGAAAGCAGTAAAGCAAGTTTTGCAAAGGCCTATTTCCCTTAATTTCATTGCAAAATTTAGCAATTTACGGAACAATTCCCCTATAAAACCTGCGAGAAAATTGCATGATTCATAAAAATAAAGACGATGCTTTAATCAACTCCGCCTATCTTTCCGAGCTTTGGGCCGTAAACGATTTACTGCGTTTAAAAAATCTTTATCCGGCAGCATGGTCACCAGAGAGAGAAGTTCAGCTTCAAGATGAAATCCGTCATGCCAACATGCTACTTCATGCTCTTAAAAGTAAAGATTCAATTATTGTAAAAGATTTAGCTTTCTCCATGCAGGCTAAGCTGTATGGAATGTTTATTGATTTAGGTAAAACGAAATCACTAATCGAAGCAGCTCAAGTCCATGACATGACTGAAAGAAGAGCTGTATGGATTTACCGTACATACCGCCGAGTGGGAACAGACCGCGATTATAAAAAAGTTGCAAACGATATTTGTATCGATGAGCAAAATCACTTTGACATCAACTCTGATCAAATCGGCCAAGAAGATGCAAATAGTGTTTTTGCCGATTCAATCGTCAAGATCGATCAATTTCTTTTCAGCAAATACCTGCCGGAAAAATTCGGTTCAATCGTTTTTGCTTCCGAAGATTTCTGGAACTTCTACTACGATGGAGCTAAAGCTTGATCACCGAAAAGATGGTCAAGACCCATTTAACTAAGGCCCTTTCGGAGGGTGGTCTCATTGCTGAGAATTTAAAAGTCACTGAACTCGAGAAAAAAACAACATCGTTCAGGTCGCTGGATGAACTCGATTATAACCATCCCGAAAATAAAGCCTTTTACAGTGCTGCTTATGCTCTTATGGATGCTCATGCACAGGAATTAGTCACAGAACATAAAAGACGCATTGGCGGCTTTAATCTCTACCCTATCAATTTCCATGCAGAAAGAATTCAAATCCGCCCTCGCGTTTTCAGCGGTCAGTACCGAATGGGTTTTTGTAATTTCGAACTGGCCTCATCAATGTTGAGCGCCGGCATTCTTGAAAAACTCAATGAACTCTATCGCTTCATCAGAAGCGAAGTTGAATCTGAAGTTGAATACAATACTGAAGACTCAACCATGGTTCTACATAGAACCGGATGGGAGCCACCTCACTTTCACGTGCAGGATAAAGACCACGCTGATGACATTTACTCTGTCTCTTACGCCGTAAGAATCGCGGGAACTAAAGAAAGCACGTCGGTGTTTGATTTTTTCTCTGATTCTTTTAAAGTTTTTGATTCTCCAGAGAACTCTATCACCAAGATTTATTTCAAAAGCAAATTCATTCACCAGGTTTTTAAAACAAGTATTAAAGACGATGATCTTTACTTCTTTTTTGTCTGGGATGGATGCAAATTCAAAAAACCAATCAACTTAGACGACAATATTTATGTTCAAAGACTCTATTGTCCAAAAGTTTAGCGAAGACGGGCACGAGTTTACGCTCACCCACTACTTTGACACCACTTTATGTTATGAGCAGATAAAAACTGAAGCTGAAGCCTATTGGGAAACCAAAGGGAAAAAGGACGCTGAAGCGAATTACCTCTTCGATAATGAGACATCGTGGTCACTTGGTCAGATGCTAAAAAATCAAGGCTTCGAATTAGGTTTTACTGTTGTTGAAATGGATGGAACATTCCTGGCTGCTGCCGGACTAAGAAGGCATGATGATGTTGAAACGATTTGCTTAAGCCGTTTTTTTGGTATCCCTTCCCTTTACCCTTACGGTAATGCCTTTATCCTTCCTCTCCATATTAAACTCAGTAAAGAGAACGGGTACAAATCGACTATCATTACTTTTAATCCCTACAACGAACATCTCTTAAATTACTACACGAGAATTCTTCCTCGCAAGACCGACAAGGTTTCACTAATGGTTTATGAAGAAATCAAGAACTTTAAATCCCTGGGTCTTCAAACCATCAACCACACAGAGCAATTTGTTTTAGCTTATTCGTTTTAAGAAATGTCCATGTGATCAATAATTACATTGATGTTTTCTTCGCACACGGGAATATTAAGAACGGCAATCATCGTATCCTCTGAAAATGAAAACACGCTGTGCTCTTTAAAAGTATTAATGGCATACCATTTTCTTTCAATCAACTCGAGTCTCTTGTCCTCTTGAAGCCACACAAAGTCTGACTTATTAGAGCCTTTGACCAGAGCAAAGACTCTGAAGCTTTTGGCCGGTAGTCTGAAGTTCCCATCGCGATGGTAAGGGAAAAATCCACCTGCACCAAACTTAATAAAGTGACTTCTGCCAAGGCTTGCAAACTTGGAAGTGATATTAACAAGCGATGGACTGGCATTAACGACAGCTGTTTTTTTATTAAAATCCGGTTCATCCAGCTTGAGTCCATGTATCTCATTGTACTCTTTCACTGAATCTAAATCGGGATGTCCCGTCAAAAGACCATCAAGACTTGTGATACTTAAACCCATTCTTTTAATATGTGGTTTTTTAGAATTGTACTGTTTCCAGTCATTCTCAAAAGGTTTGAGAAGATCAGTTAAGTTTGCTTCCATCGGAGTAAACTTTAATGGAATCACATCACCATATAATGTAAAAAGCTGACTTAACATAATCTATTCCTTACTGACTTCAACACATTCAAGTTCAACTAAATCCTTCAAGCTGTTTTGCCCGTGCATATCAATAATTAAGTGCAAGCGTCCTTCGTTTGAACTATTGCTGGCAAAGTGCTTAAGACCTGCATTTAAAAAGTAAAGTCGTCCATCGGCCGGGTAGTGAGCGCGGTACTCTACGTTGTTGCGAAAGACGTGCATATGACAATCAGGATTGGTGATAATCGGTAAATGCAGCCTCGTAATATAACTTGGATCATAATCCACATGAGGCTTGATAGAAAAATTTGGTGACAAGTAGGCCAGGCGCACGCGAGTCACTTGATCTGAAAACGAATCAAGAATTGTTTCAAAGAGTCCTGTGACTAGTTTATTTCTCGTATTGTAATTAAGTTCATCCGCGACCGGGTTATAGTTTTCACTACCTGGGTCAAGGCGTCTTTGCCTGGCCATTCGAGAGTTATTTGAACTTAAATCCAGAGGCTGATCCAAATACTTTGGATCAAGTTCTGTAAGATAAATCTGACGGTATTTTTCCCCTTCAAGTTCTGCTGCGTCTTCTTCTTTAAAAAAAGAATTTTTGTTAAAAGCATTCACTCGCACAAAAAGTGATTGTTTGGAATTTGAACTGACTTTGATGTCGTTGTAGTTTTCGAAATTTAAAAGATCGAGACTTTCGCAAAGTTTTAAAATCTCCTCGATAGGAAATTTTACATTGGCAATATAACCAAAGTTTGGGAGTTCTTTGCGTGTTTTTGTTTCAACCATTCTTATTGCCCTGCAGGGTCTAAATTAACATGACTACAAAGTAGAATCAAGGTTATCCTGTCCCTATGGATTTGTCTCTAGTCATCCCTACTCATAACCGCCACGAAAATGTGCTGCTTCTCCTGGATTCTATCAGAGAGCAGGACCTGGGCGCTACAGTGATAGAAGTCATTGTTGTGGGTAATTTAAAAGATCAGGCTTTAGAGAAAAAACTAAAGGCCCATCAAGTTCCAACAAGCGTATATTTCACTGGGAAAATCGGTGTTAATGCTGCTAGAAACCTGGGAGTGCAAAAGGCCCAGTCAAAAAATATCTATTTTCTCGACGATGATGTTCTCTTAAAAAATCCAAAACATCTTCAGCATCTTCTGACTCTTTCAAAAGAACATAAATCCATGGCCGCCATTGGTGGAAGCTATCTATTAAGTAAAAAGGCCGGTTTGGTTGATGAAATTTATCATCAAATCAGTACTGCCTGGATGAATAAAAAAAGCACTTATCTTCTAGGTGGTAATACACTTTATCATCTGGAATCTATCCATATTCCTTTTCATTTTAACGAAGGAATCATTTTTGGTGGGTCGGAAACTGAACTCAATTTACGCCTGTATTCCAGCGGTCATGAGTTTCTTTTCTTGGACAGCTTAAGTATTGAACACGACACTCATCTCAATGCCTTTTCGTTGGCAAAAAAGGCTTTGAGGCAAGGAATGGGGCGATCTTTTCATGAAGATATAGTTCCGAAATCATTTTGGAGCGTAGACACAAACAGCTCTCAAGATATTCTTTCACGTTATCAACATTCTAAAATTCTTTATTACTCTGCTCTTTGCCACTTAGCTCTTTATGAATTCTTTTTTCATGTCGGCTACAGGCATGGGAAAAAAGAAAACAATGGACCGCTTTCTCTAAAAGTCGTTTTCATTTCTATGCTTGAAACTTTTTTTCAAGTCAACTCAGATAAGATCCTCTACATACCCAATCCAGATGCAACGCCTTTTCACCAGAAAGCCTTTCCGTCTTTAAAGTTTAGAGAGTTTCATCATTGGACTAAGGCCAATGTATGGTGGAAGATCCCAAATTTTATTTTCTGGAAAGCAGTTCCTCCACTTGTCACAGTTTTTGTCTGCGCTCTTTGGACGTTGATCCCCTTTAATACAATTGGGCTTCGTGTACCTTATGACCGCGCGATTAGCCGCTTTGAAAGATTATTTAAAAAAGAAGTTTAATCCGCAAGCTTGCGGCAGTGTTCGTAGAAGTCTTTCATTTCAGGGAAAGTTTTTAAAAAGTCCGTGCCACGTCTTTTATCGTGCTCACTAAAAAAAGAATAGAAGTCTCTTTGATGCTTATAAAGTTCTTGTTCTTCTTTTTTATTCTGAGGTTGTTTTGATTCTATCCAGTCTAAAATGCGTCTCATCTTTAGGGTTTCAGCAGGCTTAATCCCGAAACGATTGTCTTCTCTTTCTTCCATGAAAGTAATGATCTTTTTCATGTGCTCCTGGTAATCAGGAGTCAGTGCTGCACACGACATAAACAACGGGTACTTTAAATGCGGAAGATCAATATAAATTTGTCTTCCCACACTTGCAAAACGCTTGCGAAGAGAAATAACCCATTCCAGGAAAGGAATAAATCCCACAACACTAAGAGCATTAAACGTACAGGTAAAAGAAATAGATGAAGTTGGAAGCTCAGTTAAGTAGCGTTCAACATAGTTTTCAAAGCGCTTAAAGTCCAACCCATGTCTGATGTACTCGGCATGAGCGCCATAGGTATCAAGGCTTGTGTGCATCATAAAATGCTTCACTTTTTTATTTTCAACAATACTCTTAGTCAGAGTCATGAATTTATCAAACTGCTTTTCCGGCACACCTAAATTTGAATTCACTGAAAGCTCTAAGTGAGGAAGAGGCTCTTCATCGATTAAGCTTAAAAGTTTAAATGTATCAGGAATTAAAAGCGGCTCTCCACCAGTGAGCCTGAAAAACATCAATTGTTTTTTTAATGTTGGCCACCATTTCCAAAAAGCATCGACATAAGGATTCACTTCATCAGTAATCGGCATTAGACCTTGGGCCTTAAGCCAAAAAAGGGATTGGTGATCCGTGAAGTTGGAAAGTTTATATCCACCCTTCTCTTCAATTTCCTGAATCCAGGCCGTCGAATAAGTCGGACCGCAATAACTGCATTTAAAATTACAAGTCGAACTAAAGCTGACTTCCAGGTAAGATGGATTGATATCTTTATCCCATTTTGAAGAAGTCACTTCTTCATAAAATGGTTTGATCCATGAATCCTGGCCTCGAAAATGGCGGTCACTGTAACGCTTTTCAGGGAGATCTTCAATATCCCAGCATGTCTGGCATTCGCTTGGTCTTTTCCCTTTGAGCATCATTTTGCGCAAGTCTTTTTTATAAGACGTATTATGCAAGGCCGATGGGTTCTTTGTGATTTCTTTTAAAGGAATCACATGGTGATGCGGCAAGTGGCAGCTATGAGTTCTTCCAAGATTTAAGTGAATCGTCGAATGCATCCATTTGGCCATGCAAAAAGATGGCGAAACTGCATTGAGTTTTTGGACGGCTTCTTCAATGGAAGATGGATCATTGAACATGGGCATAATCGTATCTGAGAAAGAGGGTCAGTTCAACGAAAATAGTAAAAGGTGAAGTAGCGCAATGGACGTGATTATTATAGTATAACTCAATGAAAAAAACCGTCATTATCATAGGGGCCGGGCCTGCTGGGCTTACGAGCGCGTTACTTCTCGCTCGAGAAGGACATAACGTTGTCGTCTATGAATCTGACAAAGAATATGTCGGGGGCCTCTCTCGCACAGTTCTTCACAATGGTTACCGCTTTGATATTGGCGGGCACCGCTTTTTTACCAAAGAAAAAGTTGTCAGTGATTTCTGGGAAAAAATTCTTCAGGATGATCTTTTAAAAAGAAAAAGAACCTCACGCATCTTCTATAAAAAAACATTTCTTTCCTACCCGCTCAATCCAGCTGAGTTGATTTTTAAACTCAATCCTCTGGAAACTGCCGGGTTTATGCTTTCCTTTTTTAAGGTCAAAATGTTTCCTCATAAGAGAAAAGATAATTTTGAAAATTGGATTATTTCAAACTTCGGACAAAAGCTTTACCAGGCCTTCTTTCAATCCTACACCGAAAAAGTCTGGGGAATGGAATGTTCAAAAATTTCTTCCGACTGGGCCGTCCAGCGAATCAATAACCTGAACATCACTGCACTGATTAAAAAAACTCTTATGCAGCTTTTGAGAATTAAAAATAACGATATCAAAAGTTTAATTGAAGAATTTGATTACCCTAAACTAGGTCCAGGAATGCTCTGGGAAAAAGTTCGCGATGAAGTTGAAGCGCTAGGTGGCACTATTGTGATGGGTGCCAAAGTAAACTCGATTCATCAGATCAATGCTCAGTGGAAAGTTTCTCTTTCTAATGGTGAAGAAAGCCTCCTTGCTGATGATATTATTTCGACGGCCCCTCTTCGCGAACTTATTAAAGGAATCAATCCTCAACCACCAGCTCATATTTTAAAAGCTGTTGAAAGCTTTTCTTACAGAAGCTTTGTCACAGTTGCCATCATGTTCCGCGGAAGAAATCACTTTCCTGATAACTGGATTTATATTCATGATCCACGAGTGAAAGTCGGCCGCATTCAAAACTATGGCAATTGGTCTCCGGCGATGACTCCTGGACTAGACTGCGTTTGTTATGGACTTGAGTACTTTTGCCAACGCGATGACGACTTCTGGAACTTAACCAACGAAGAGCTTTTTGAGTTAGCTAAAAAGGAACTTGATATCCTGGGATTAAAATACTCACAGGAAGAGCTTGATTACAAAGTAATCAAATCTCCTTACGCCTATCCGATTTACGATCTTTCATACAAGGAAAGACTGATTCAAGTGCAAGAGTACTTAAATCAATTCAGCAATCTTCATCCGATTGGCAGAAGTGGGCTTCACCGTTATAACAACCAAGACCATTCTATAAAAACAGCAATGCTCGCCAGCGAAAATATTAAGCTGGGGCATAAGAAATTTAATCCGTGGAAAGTGAATCAGGATGCTGAGTACATTGAAGAGATCAAGCTATAGCTTAGGTTTCATCTTATAAACAGTGGCACCTTTGTATGGGTAAGACTCAGCCACATCGTAAAAATCACTTACAAATCGAACCTTGCACTTTGCCCGACTGTAATCAAAATCAACAAAGACAATTTCCTCAGTGGCCACTAGACCTTTACGGTTAAAGCTGTTCATGCACTGAAGTTTACTTGATTTAATGTAATACGAAAGACAATTGCCACAATTGATAATACTCAGTTTTTCTTTCGATAAGTCCTGTGACTTGAAAGCAACGCCTTGTGAATCAATTTCATAAGGTCTGTGTTGAATGTCTTCCTTGATGAAACTTTTATAAATCAAAATGACCATGGCCAGACCAAAAAAGACATTTTGAATATTCATCTCTTCAAAAGCATCGTCGAGCATCGAAATAATCATTAACGGAATCAAAGGCAGGGTTAAAAGCAAATGTCTTGGGTAAGCGTATTCCGGGAAAAAGAGAAGAAGGAAAGCTCCTATTCCAGCCGTCCAAAAGAAGATTTGGACATAGTCGCGGTCAAGCCCTTTAAAGTTTTTCTTTTTATAGAGATAAGTCCCACTCAAGATCAAGATCCAAAGAGAAAATACCCCTCCTGAAAAAATGAATGATAGTTTCCTTAAGTAATCAACAATGCTTAGTAAGTTTCTTCCACTATTTAAGATCAGCATCACACCTTTAAAACGGTATTCTACGTAGAGGGCCAGTGCGACTAAAAAAATCCCAATGTAGCGATAAAAATATTTGCGGTGCTCACGCGAAGAAAAGAGATGATGCCCTAGAAAAACAAAAGAAAACACGACTCCTAGCGGATGTGAGAGGGCAAGAAGTAAAAGAGCTAAAGATGTCTTAACAATTTCCAACGAACTGCGATCAAAACAAGGAACAGGGTCTTTTTTAAAGTTATAAAGCACGACAACCTGAAAAAAGACCATCATCGCATAAGGTCTCATTGAGCCCGAAAAAAGCAGTAACGGATGTGCCAGCATCATTAAACAAACTGCTTTTAAAGCATTGTTGCGATTAAAACTCAGGCGCGCCAGTTTATAGTAAAAAAAACTCAGGCCCATAGTAAAAAGAAGTGAAGGTAAACGAAGAATTCCTGAATTGTCTCCAAACATTTCAAAAATCTTTTTAGCTAAATAATATGGAAGAGGCATCTGGATTTCAAAAGTTAAAAGCAATTCAGTTAAAAGCTTATAGGGAAACTGCGAGATGATGTCATACATCAGGAGTTCATCATACTGCAGGGGAATTTTGTTGAAGATATAAACATGAAGGACGAGAGTCCCCATCAATAAAATCCAAAGAATATTTAATTCTGCTTTTTTTTCGTTCATTACTGAATCGTTCTCTGATCTAAGATTCCGTTTAGTGCTTTAAAATTGTTAAACTTTAAAAAATCATTTTTCTCGATGTTCATCACATAGAGGATTTCATTGTCTTGATTAATAAAGCGCAAATTTGTATCCAGATTAATCTTCTGGTTATTTTGAAAAACAATAGATTTATTCAGGACATTTTGCTGATAGCGAGGCTCGAAGCGTCCCCTATAGTCGTTTTTTAAAATCCCTAGAGCTCTTCCTGTCGCTTTAAAAGTTGAATTAATCGCCTTTAGAAAATAATAACTGTCCCATTTAATAAGTGAACGAATGACGTTGAAAACAATTTCATCCTTAACCAGGTAATAGTTTAAACGGATAGAATCTGGAATAAGTGGCTTTTTTACTGGCCCTTCAGGAGCCTCGTTGTGATTTAGAGTGGTAAAATACTGCTGCCATTTTTTATTGTAACTCTGTTTTGTGTAACCTTCAGACAGAGAGCGCATAAAATACGAACCCCATCCTTCCCCATGATATTCGACATGGGCAACGGCCTGAGTTTGTGCTGTTAAGTCATAACCAGCTAGACTGACTCGTTTTGAAAGGTCGATGTCTTCATGCCTTTCTAAAAGAACGTCAAAGCCACCAACAAAATGGAAAGCTTCTTTACGGTACATACACGCCGCTGAATTTACCATCGGACTTTCAATATACATCAAACGGAGAATGATATTTGTCCCACTTGTCGATTCTGTTTGTTGGCGAATACGAAAGCGGTTTAAAGAAAGCTGACCGTCTTGATCACAAGGAATAATCCTTCCCTGTCCTCCACCAACATAGTCTTTACTAAAACCAGCTGACAGGTGTTTTAGCCACCCAGCTTCGATAAAGACATCTGAATCTATAAAAGCGAGAAGCTCTCCTTTTGCAATCCTTGCCCCTGTATTTCTGGCATAACTTCTTCCCTGAGTAGTTTCTTTAACATAAGTCACTTCAGGAAAAGACTTAATGATCTCTGCAGTCTTATCTGTTGAGTTATTATCAACGACAATAATCTCATATGATTTTTTATCGTAATCAGCATTAACAAGCGATGAAATACATTTATGAATCGTTTTTTGGGCATTGTAGGCCGGAACAATGACACTAATAAACTTCATGTCAATTCTCTCTCAAACACTTTTTCTTTTTCTCCGGTTGAAAGCAAGCTTCCATGAAAAATACCGCAGAAATAGATTAGGTGGTCAAAAAAAGTCCAGACGACAGATTGAATAAAAAACCACATCCTTTTTTTTTCTTTTAATGAAAAAAATAAGTCCTTATTTAAAAGAAACCAGGCAATCACTAAGAAGGGAGTCATTTCCGGCATAATAAAAAACATCAAAGTCATAACTACAGCTAAAAACACACTGGCAATTTGAGTTTTAGAAGTATGTCCAAAATTTTCACGAGTGTAGAGAGTATTCCATCTTTTAAATCCCCAGAAAGCTCTAGCGAAATAAGATGAGATAAGAAAATCATTTTTTACAAGCGTATAAAATGAATAGTTTTTTAAATGAGTCACACTGACATATTTTAAACAGTGAATACTGTGCCCTTGAGTCTTTTGTAAATACCCCCAAAGAGAGTCTTCTGTTAAACGCAAATGAGTTGGCCATGGGATATAGCCGCTTGCTCTGGTTGCACAACAAGAACCATACACATAGTTCACATCGTCGTGTCCCATGCTAATAATATGGTTCATATAAAGATTTTTATATTCGCTAAAAAAATTATTGTGGCCTGCACTTGGATTCACATTAAGTGTGACCGTATGACAGCTTCTGAATTTCTCAAAATATTTTCTGATGTTTTCCACATTATCTTTTGTAATCAAAACATCTGAGTCGACAAAAAGATAAAGATCATTTTTGGCCGATCCCGCTCCTTCGTTGCGAGCATTGGCTGCGCCTTGATTCTCACTTAGCCTAACCAGGTGGCACTTAAAGGATTGAGCAATAGAGACAGTTGAGTCATTCGAGCAATCATCGACAACAATGATTTCATCCATTTCTCCAACAGCTGAAGCAACGGACTTTAAACACTCTCCGAGCGTTTTCTCAGCGTTGTAAGCAGGAATAATCACCGATATTGAAAGACTCATGAACCTTGCCAAATGACATTACAAATTGAATGATAGTTCCTAGATACTTTACCATAACAGCTTTGAGTGTCAAAATGACTAGCATGGAAAAAGAGCCTCTGGCCCCTATGATGTCGGCCATCATTCACTTCACAAATGCACTGTATGATCCACAGTGTTTTGAGCTTATTAAAAAAGAAGAAATCAGAGACGTTTTATCTAAAGGCCAGCTTGAAAGTAAAATGTGGCTTCTTAGCGAATTTAAGCAAATATTTAAAAACAACCCACACCTTGATAATCTTAAAACCATCGTTGTTGGTGGTTGGATTGGTATCCTGGCCCGCGCCCTCAATGAATCGGACAAACGCATCACTGCTGACACTGTCGATATTGATCCGAACGCCACGACCATCGCGCGCCTAACATTGGACCTGGACAGAGGTAAGGCCTTCACCATGGATATGTTTGACCTAGACTATCGCAGCTATCAGTGTGTGGTGAATACATCGACAGAGCATATTTTAAATTTGAAGGCCTGGTCAGATAATCTTCCGAAAGGAACTTTTGTCGTGGCCCAAAACAATAATGGTCACAAGATTCCTGGACATGTCAATTGCGTGAACTCTAGCGAAGAATTGGAAAAGCTTTTAGGATTATCTGAAATTTATTATACGGGAACAAAGGCCTTTTCTCTTTATGACCGCTTTATGGTGATTGGAAAAAAATAACTAGAACTTTATCGTTTTGGATAATTCCTCTACAACGTATTTATTACCTAAAGCATTGAAGTGATAATCAGGTAAATGAAATTTTTTAACGTCCATTAGTCCTTTATGAATTTCAACAAACTCTATCTTATCTTCGGCCAGATATCTCATTAGGTCTTTAGACCAGATTGGCCTCATCAAGTTGTAATCGCTAATCGCGACGACGAATCGCCCTTTGGGAAATTTCTTCATGTACTCTTCTTTCATTTTAAGAAAGATTCTAGAGATTAACTTGAAGTCACTTGCTCCCACTTTAGGCAGGTCTCCTATCCAATGAAATCTATCAATAGAATCAATAATTCGCAGAACTTTAGATAACCATCTCTTATTGAAGTATCCTCTTCGTTTCGCTTGGTCATTTGAATCAAGCTCATACCATGGGCTCAATCCACCATCCCACTTAATAAACTCCTTGGTCCCCATTACTCTGACAGTCATCCATTGAGGATAAAAGATATAAATCATCATCCCTTCAGGCTGTCTGATAGTTTTTTCCCACGGATAATTTTCCATCAAGGCCAATGTATTATTCGGGGCCCCTCCACCATGTCCGTAATTGTAAGTCTCGTAATCAGGATGAGCTTGTCCCATTTGAAAAGTAACAGTGTCTTCATCTTTATTTCCAATACCAAAAGTATTTGAATCCCCTGCAATGATAAGATGCTTTTTTCGCAGCTCTTTTGGAGGTGGAATCACACGCTGCCCATATTCATTAATATTGTAAAAAACATCAATACGGCCTGGACCATTTACCTCTTCTTTAATGTGCTCGATGCGCGAACTAATTGAATAAACCCAGCCAATATTGAGCTTTAATCTTTTGTACTCATAGAAATTAAATTTAGGCCCAATAAAAACTCTGGCTTCATCTTTAAATTGTCTTCCGTTGGGAAGAGTTGTAACCATCTTATGGACATAGGAAGGCTTTTCGGCCATGGCATTCATTGAAATGAAAATAAAAAGAATGAGCGACTTTAGCATCATAGAACTATTTTACCTGCAATCTACAGCTATACAAGCCAGGCTCTTGCATTCTTTCGCACTCTGAGTTGCGAACCAGGCGTTTAAAGAAAAAATAATGGTCTTTGTGAACGATAAACTGATTTGCTCCGGCGGTCATTTGTTCGTAGTTTTGATAGTAGTCTTTGCAGAGGTAGTTGCTACTTGGGAAGTAGAATTTTGGGCATGGGGTGATGAAAAGACCTACGCCTTCGTTTGTGCGAGGGACTTGTTCGTATTTAGTGACGAAAGAAGCGCCGAAGGTATTTTGAAGCTGATAAAGTGAAAAAACTCCAACGATAGTGAAAATGGGAACAATATAACGAATCTCAAATCCAACAAATAATCTGTATAGTGGATAAATTAAAATTAACAAATACCTAGCTTCAAATGATGGTGAAATATATTTTGATTTACCGTAGGCAATCGCCAAAACAACAAAAATAAACAAGACTTCTCTGGAAAAAAGATTCTTCCATTTTTGTTTAATGACAAATAAGACTAATAAAAGAATTGATAAGTACCGCCCTCCATTGAGCAAGTTAATGGACCCTAAAACATTAAATAGCGTTGGTACTTTTCTGTATGTATGAACTGCTCCGAAATCATTTAGAAAATCACTAAAAAAGACGAGAGCTCCGAATAAAACAAAAAGTATTCCTAAAAACCCTGCCTTCACCACCACTCTTTTGCTTCCATAAATTAGATAGGCAGTCATCAAAAGCGCCTGCAGGGCTCCGTAATAGTGAGTAAAAATAAGAAGAAGACTGGATAAAATAAATAATCCCAATTCCTTTTTTTGCTGAGTTTTTTCCCAAGATAAAAAAGCCCAATAATTTAATAAAGAAAAGAAAATGAGAAATGAATAAGGAAGAAAGAAAGAAGAATACATAAGAAGAAATGGGGAAAACAGAAAAAGTCCCCAAGGAACTTGATTCTTCTCATCGCCATAAGGAAAAAGCTTATTCCAGATCCAAATTGATCCTACAAAAGAAACAACGGAAGGAAGTCTTAGAACAAACTGTCCCCAAAAGCTATTAAAAAGCGGATACCAAAATAAATAGAAAATCGGCTGATGAGTGTCGTATTTTATAAAATTACGCCAAAAACTCAAGAAGCCATGGGCATCATGAAACACGTTCCAGACATTTAATTCATCCACTATAAAAGGGTAAAACCAAACCCAGGCCAAGCGTATTGTAATGGCCAGGCTAATATAGATGAAAAAAAGCCGCCTCCCCATTACTTAGTAAGTTGGAGTACAGGTTGGGTTTCCATTCGAATCAATGGCCGTCATAACATAGCGCTGATCTGCACAAGTCGCTGCAGGAAGCACTGGAGTACCGCAAGCAGCAATTGACCCGTCAGCATTAACTTGCTTAATATACTGGCCGCTCGGACAAGCTGTCGCTCGTTTTGGAAATGAAGAACATACAACAGAACCATCTGCTCTGACTTCTGTAACATACTGATTAGGAGCTGGACAGTTTTGAGTAATGGTTTTTGGCACACATACTTTTCCAGAACTACTATACGATTTTAAAACATAATCCGTATCGCAGTTTAAATCTGCAGCAACATACCCTCCAGTGGTTGTCGTGATAATAAATCCATCTGGCATCGGATCAACAATAGAGGCTAAAGACACGCAAATAGAATTCCCATTAGGATCAATACCTTTTAAAAAGCTACCCGCTGCACATGGTGCATTTAAGGTTAATGTCTTACATTGGTAAGTAATCGTTCCAGGCGTTGTCGATGTTGACGACGTTGTTCCGGGGGCAATCACAACTTCTGCCAAGAATTGATTTGGTGGACATAAAGTTTGGGCAGGCAAAGTGGCCGTAGGCACGACATTACCTGCTGCATTTTTTACAACGATTCGATGGTGCATACACTCGCCATATGGCATGACATCAGGATTGTATGTTACGGTTCCACCTGCATCTGGTTTACAGCTCGCTCTTACCGCATCCCTAATCATCTTAGCCGTATCTGTAAAACATGAAGTGACAAGTGTTTTTGTCGCTTCGTCTTTTCCGATAAAAATTTCAATCGTAAAACTGTCTGATGTTTTATTATTGTTTTGCTTTACAGTATTAAGAATGTCGTATTTGACTGTCAGATTCATAATGTTTGCTTTATCTGGTGAAAGAGAAGTTGCAATACTTCTAACCGTCAATAAATCTGATCCACCTGCTGCATTTTTTGCTTGCCCGTAAGATTTATTTACTTCTAAAAAATTCGAGATTGTATTATTGGGAAGTCTTCTTGATAAAGCAGTATATGATGTTGGCGATGCTACTGTTCCAATTGTTTTTCCATTAAAATTTCTCATACAAATTTCAGGAGTCGAAACATAGGCTATTACTTGATTTTTTAAAAATGAAGACTCTGATGCAACCAATGTTGTATTAACCATTTTTCTTGAGTTCGACATCATTGTTACAACAATTAAACCAATCGCTCCTGCGACTCCAGCAGCAATAAGGGTCTCAACCAAAGTAAACCCTGAAATATTTTTAACTAATTTTTTCATTAGAAACATCCCACTGTATTTTGTTGTGAGGTTATTGTATGTGTTGCAACTAACGAGCAAGCTTTATTTGTATTAGGTGCACCTGTCTGCTGATAACACGTTGTCGAGGCCACATTAGCATCTTGATAACCAGTAGTCCCTGCCGTTCTCCATTGTCTATAACCATCACAATAATAAGTGTTACTAGTATCAAGACATGAAACCGCTGTTTGATACCCATTTAAGTTACATCTTGTCCAACCAGCGGGACAAGTTGATCCAGAAAACTCGCAATGACTACTTGCAGTTCCCGGATTTTTTACTGTTCCACACTGAGCGTAAGTGTGATACCCATTCGCACCAGCTGGAGTCGCTCCATTACAAGAAAGCTGACGCTGTATAGGCTTACATCTAATGCTTCCATCTGAATTCACTCCAGAAATAGCTTGTCCCCCTGGACAACTTGCGGGAAGCTGAATAAAAGGAGTACAAATCGGATATCCATCTGCTCCAATTCCTGAAACAAACTCATTGAGCTTACATGTCCATGCCATAACAGTTGCAGAATTACATTCAACCGATCCATCAGTATTATAAATATTTGCAAAGTTTCCAGGATCACAAGTTTTAGCAGTAGGAATTCTATTACAAATAGGAACCCCTGTTGTCGGATCAAATTTTCCAGAGAAAGCTGTTACTCCTGGACAATTCAGTGTTGAGCATACAAATTGGCCACTCGCTAACTTGTAAAGAATACTTCCCGGTGCACACTCTTTGTATGCGAGATCACAGATGACACTTCCATCTGAATTAAAGCCAGTAATAAATTTATTATTAGGACAAGCATTTTCTAAACTGGCACATGTATAAGTGACAGCCCCGGATGCTTTTTCGCTCCCCACTGCTCCAGTTGCAGGAGAATCCATACGCTTTAAGAACATTCCATTCGTACATGGGTTTACAGTATTTGTATGATTGTGCTTGCACTCTCCATAAGGAAGATTCACTGTCGCATCGTAAAAGGCACCTCGACCAACACACGCAAGCTCAATTGCTGTTTTGACAATCAGGTCGTAATTTCCATAACAGCTTGTCACGACATTAGGAGTAACTGCAGTATCGACAATAATATTGAGAGGAATTTCTCTTTTTACCGCAGGAGTTGTAAACTTTGAAAGAAGGTTTTGGTCATTTTTTTGAAAGTAAATAGCAAGAACCATTTCCGTCTGACTTCCAGTCTCCCCGGTTCTATAATAACTTTCTAATTTAGAAATTTGAACTTGCCCTGCGCCCTTACCATAAATATCTCCCACCTTAATAATAGTATTAGCAGTAGTCAGCGCTCCGGACGTATTTTGAAGAGAAGTCAACGTCCTTGCAACGGCCTTATTTCCAAAGTTCTCAGGAAGAGAACAAACTGAAAGAAGCCCTACTTCTCCAAAAACTCTCTTGGTAACATTATTAATCTCAGTCTCTGAGGATGAGTTTAAAATCCCTTTAGTTGACAACCTTTGTTGGCTAATTAAACCCCAAACGATAACCCCAATGATGCCAACTGAAACTGCGGTTTCGACTAACCCAAACCCCGAAGATTTCAACTTGCATAAAAATTCTAATGAGTTAAATGATTTTTTCCCCATAAATATAGACCTTTTATTTAAATAATTTATCCTTACTAAGGTATATTATGATCTAATATCTCTATATATAAAAATATATTTTGCATAATTATGAGATTAAAGATGTTTAAATTAGATCAGAAAGGTGTATCCCTTCCTCTAGTGATTGGCGCAGCTGCCATTATTCTTGCTAATACATATTACTTTTATGAGATGAATAAAAACTCAACAAGAGATGCATCTTTTGCAAAATCTGAAATTTCTGAACAATCTGAACAAGCAAGAATCGCGGCTTTTCTTGCTGATTTAAAAGTATGTTCTGATGATAACTTCAAAGGAAGATCATTAGTCTCATTAACCACGCCAATTTCATTCTCGCTCAAAAGAGGTACCCCTGGAGTCAACTTCCTAGAGGTTGGAAAATCCTACGGTCAAGACCATTATACTGTTGCAAATTATTACTTAATTGCCGACCCCAATGCTGTTAGCAACGAGCTTCGCTACTCACTTATGGTTAATTATTCTCTGGCCAAAAATGCGACTCTTAACAAAGGAAATCTTCCCAAGCGTACAGCAACAGCTAAAGTTCCTCTCTTTATCCAGGTTGATGGCTCTGGAAATATCTCCAGATGTTATGCCGTTCCAGATGAAGATAGAACAGCAAGTTCAACTGCTATTGAAAAAGCTATGCAGGCCACTTGTAAAGTTGATACAACCACAAACCCAACACCTACTGCTTACCTGCGCAGCTCTACTTCAATCGCGGAATGTGTAAACAACGTCAAAGAAGGAGTCTGTGGAACAGGTCAAGTTTTTAACGGGATGACTATTACTGGAAAAACCCCTACCTATACTTTAGGTGCAGAAAATTTATTGGAAAACTCATGTGCTGCTTATGTTAATGTATGTCCCACCACTCCAGTTCAGCAAGTTTTTAGATTAATTAACAACAGTACACCGACATGTGAGGTTCCAGAAAATGGCGGATGCACTGATGCGATGATGGTCAAAAACTCAGCAGACGCTGATAAGATTTCATGTTCACAAGGGTGTGGTACAAATCAACTTTACAATAGAATGAATGCATCAGGGGTCCCAACTTGCTACAACCGTCAAACGCCTTGTCCTAGTGGTCAATATGTTAAGTATATTAATGCTACGGGAACAGTTGTTACCTGTGAGTACATAAAGTATAGAGATGCATACTGCACCACGAGTTACTATGCAAGAGACCTAGATCCGAACAGTGCCTCGAATCCTCTTGCCTGTGAATACTACAACAAATATAAAGATTGCGCTGGTACTTACGGTTTCGTAACTTCATTCTCAACAGTAACTCCCAGCTGTAAAACTTTAAACTTTTAAAGTTACTTAGTCTCTGGAGACGCTGACTGCTCATTAATTTTGTAGTACATAATTTCTCTACGTAAAGTATCAATTCCAGCAGGGTCATTTTGATTTACATAGACAGCCAGGAGTAAATCATAAATTTTCATTACTCTAAATTTTTCTTTAATATTTTCTAGCACCACTCTAGCCTTATTAAATTCTCTGGCATTGATCAGCGATTGTGCATAATCCGTTTTGACCAAAAACTCGTAATTGATATTTTCGGGAAGCTCATTCATAGCCTTTTCCCAAGACTGATTAAAGTTCAAAAAAGAGTATTGGAATGAAAGATTGGCCACTCCCAAGAGTACCACAAAACATGTCAGAATGTGGTTTGCATACTTGGCATTCTTAAATTTCATCATTAAAGAAAAAAGCAAGAAAATGAGCCCCCAAATAATAGCTCCATTCACCCTGGGGTAAAAAAAGTAACTTTCTCCAAAAGGGAAAGAGATATACTTTACAGGTAAAGCGGCTCCAGCAAATAACACGAAAAAGATTAAAGAGCTGATTGATTTTTTGTAAACAAAATATAACAGGCCGGCACAAGCAAGTGATCCAATATACCAATGAATATTTGACGAATAGTACCCAGGATAAAGAACACCCAAATTAAAGAGGCTCAGATTAACCGGGAATACTGAATTTTCTAAAGTAAAAGCAAAGCGATAATAGTTATCTTGAAGAGAATATGATGGTTCGATCATTGTATTAATAGAAAACATTAGGATGATGAGCAGTGCTCCTGTTAGATAAACACGCTGAGAAAAACTAGTCTCCTTTCTTACAAGTAAAAGAATTAAAAATAATGCTCCTTTAACATTAAGAGCTGCAGCCAATAAGACTAATCCAGTGGATAAACTCATTTTCTTTTTAATAAAAGCAAGCAAACCTAAAAGAACAAAAGTATCAGCAACTAGAAACTGGATTTGAGAAGGAAAATAGAAAATTTCTAAATTTAAAGGAAGAATCAAATAAATCAATCCAAGCAAAAAAGCCAGGCGCTCTTCCCCTGAAAAGCTTTTCACAACAAACCCTAATAAGCAGGCATTTAAAGTTAGAAGTAGATGAGTCACTAAAACATACCAATTGCTCGCTCCGAAACTGCCAGAAAAATCGGAGAAATAAACACCAACATAGATTAAAACTGAAAAGAAAAACAGGGGCAGGACATTCTTTTTATAATGTGTACTCATTAACCTTTTCTCCTCTCATTCCTTTCAAGTTCTCTTGAATATCGACTTCAATCTTGTCTTTATTTTCCATATACATTTGACGTTTTTTTACCTTGATAAGAATACTGTTGGATTTGGCGTACTCCTTTGTGTGAAAATAATGTTTTGCCAAAATAAGTTCAATTAACTCATTATCTGGTGATTTTTCCATAGACCTGGTAATCATTTGAACCGCTCCACTCTGTTTTCTAGCAGAAGTAAAAGTTATTCCCGTATAGAAAACGACCATCGCACATCCGAACAACACCCAATTGAGTTTTGTTTCAAATCTCGACAAGGCCAACAATAATCCTAGGAATGGAACGCTTAGCCAATATTCAACAAAGTTTGAGTAATGAAAAATAGGAATAGGAATCATTCCACATAAAGGCACTAAAGAAATTATGAAAAAAATAATTCCAGTCAATCCTACAAAATCTTTTTTTCGATATAAAGTCATTAGGATAAATGCCAATACAAAAAAGGAGAGGTACACACCTACAAGTTGCCAAATAGATCCATCGACCTGCGTACTCGGGTGAACCAATAGATTATCCCAAGGATAGACAGTGTAAGCGAGATATTTGGAGAAATTAACTGCCGCTAGAACTAAGTCATTCCACTTCTCACTCAACGATGATGAATTAGATATTAAGTTTGATGCTTTTTCCAGCGCATAAGCTTCCGCCAAAAAAGTACGAGGAACTAAAGCCAACAGGCGACTTAAAAAACTAGACCACGCTGTGAGTCCGATCGAATATAGGCCAATAACCATAAAAGGGATCAATCGAACCCTTTCTTTTTTTAAAAATGGCATCAAGATTATCAAAGGAGCAAATACAGACTTAGAGAGCAAAGAAAAGGCAAAGAAAACAATAGAGGCTATATAACTAATTAGAGTCCTTTGTTCTTTAATGTATAGATTCAGAGAAAGCAGAAAAAAGAAAGACGCCAACAAGGTTTTTAGCTGGACAATCCAGACAATCGTAAAAAAATGGAGTGGGTGCACCAGATAAATGGCACTGAGTAATAGTGAATATCCACGTCCCAATTTTTGTAATATTTTATAAAAAAGGAAGGTATTCAATGCATGTAAGGTCAAGCTAAAAAGATGGTAATAGAAAACATCTTCTTTCCATATCTTTAACATGACAGACAGGATTGAATAAAAAACAGGCCATGATCGTCTGAACTCTCCCCACTTCCAAAAATCAAATGGGGATGCATGGTTTAGTGTCCAAGACTTAAAAATAAAAAACCAATCATCCCAAAGAGGTTGGCCATGCAAAACAGGTGCATACAAAACCAGTCCAACAAGAAAGAAAATGATCAGGAGTGCTGACACATAAACGGTCCGTCTATTTTCTCTAGCAAGCATCATTTCTCCATTCTGTAATTGAACTTAAATTCCCTTTCTCCTATGATTATAACAAATGAAGATATTTAAAAAAATTCTTTTTCTGCTAACTCAGTTTTTTATTTGCTTTTTTATAGTAGAAATCACCTGCTACGCTTTTTTGTACAACTCACCTAATCCGCTTTATCGTGCTAGAAGAATACTCCAATACGATGCTCTCTTGGGATGGATGCAAAAATACAATCTGGATTCAAAATTTGAAGGACAAATTTTGATGACAAATGACCAGGGGTTTCGAATTGATAAGGATCATTTAATTCAAGGAAACGCTGAACTGTTAACTTTGGGACCATCTTCAGCCTTTGGCTGGGGAGTGAGAAATGAAGAAACCTATACTTCACTAAGTGCCAAAAAAATGGGACTTCTATCATTAAACGCTTCAGGAATTGGACATTCGATTGCTCAAGGCTCACGAGTTTGGGATCTGATTAAAGGAAAAATCTCTCCTAAATATGCCATCATATCTTATGGTGTTAACGATCTTGATAAATTTCGTTTTTTTGATTCCGACCCTATCAACGATAAAGAATTTTTCAACATTGAGCCACATGCTCTCAAGATGGATAAAGCCAAACTTCCTTCAAACTTTATCATTGTTCTATCACTAGTAACCCGCCAACTTTCGCACACCTTTAAATGTGATCAACTTATGAAATTTCCTCAAAGAGTCGAATGGCATGACTATGAAAAAATTCTGCAAAAAATAATAATCGAAATGGAGCAAAAAAACATAACGCCTTTTATTGTCAATACTCCATTCTATCTCGCTCATCCCGACCAGGCTTTTACTGATGAAAAAATAAATAAAGCTTATAAAGAAGTTAGCATTTTTGCTTCTAAGGGCCAATGTAAAGCAGCTCATGAAAAACTTAAAATTGCTAAAAGTCTTGAGCCTTTTAGCATCAATCAAAAAGTTCTTGAACTAAATAAATTGTTAGAAAAATTTGCTGAAAAAAATCAAGTGAAAGTCATTGATGCTTACTCTATTCTAGTGAATAAGAATGCAAAGGAAAACTTCTACGATCCAGTCCACCCTTCAGCTAAAGGCCATAAGTTAATCGCCGATGAAATTACAAAACTCATTCAGCAGAAAAATTAATTTCTTAACCTAGTAATCAAATCACGCACAGAAGTAATCCCTTCCAGCGGCCTATACACACATCTAAACCCTAGATGCTTATCTCTATCCCAAATATTTAAGTTAATCGCCGTAGCAAAAACTCCAGAAACATCCGGACTTCCCTGCTCCCAGTGACCACCTCTGCAGATCCCATTTTTATGGGCCACTTTCGCATTTTTAAAAGCACCAAAACCACAGAACATATTAGAAAGTTCCGGGTTGTCACAATTAGTAGTTGGTCCAAAACGTGAGAAAGGAGGATTGTTGAATTTAACTAAACTGAAGGCAACATGGTTGTCTGTATTTAATAGTGGCGAAGTATCCTTAATCCATTCGGCAACGTTCCCCGAAAAATCCCATAGAATGACATTGTTTGGAAGAACGTGAGTCCTTCTAAAAAAGCTCCACACTGATTGAGAGCATTTTTCAGTTAAGCCAAAACAAGCGTCCTGATCATTAGTACTAGCTGCTAATGGCGCGTTAGGTGATTTATTTGCATGCCCAACATTTAGCCTACCAACATACTCGGCCCCAGAACTCCAGTTTTCAGGAACTGAAGCAATATCTCTTGCCACTAGAGTCCAGATTTCGTTTGAGATCAGATCGTATCTATCGCCATTTTTTTGGCAAGCAGCAATAGCTTCTTTAAGTTTGACCATTGTCCAAGGAAGGCCTTGGGGTTGAGAGACGGCCTGGCCATTGGCCCCTTTTCTCATTTCGTATTTAGCAACACAGACTCTTGAAAGTGCGCCGTCGAATTCAACGTATCCGGCAGGGCAAACCTGTGGGTTGAAGTAAAAGAAGTATGCGCTTGCGATGACGACGATCAAAACAATGATAATAGAAGTAATAGTAATTGTTTTTTTACTCATAATACCCTGCGTGGCAATATTGTTGAAAATCATTAATAGTATACATTAAATTGAATTAATTGCTATTGAGCGGGGAGCATATTTTTATAAAAGTCGATGCCATCTTTAGTCTTTCCGTCAAAGGCGATGGATCTGTCAGATAAAACGATCACTCGGTTGCAAAGAAGGGACACTTCATCGAGGTTGTGAGAGACGATAATCGAGGCTCCACTTCCTTCAATCATTTTATTAATTCTGGAATTTAATTTCTCTGCAAAAAACTGATCGGTCCCACCTAGGACCTCATCCAGAATGATCAAGTCTGATGTTTTAGCCGTCAAAAGAGATAAGAAAAGGCGTGCCTTCATTCCCTTGCTATAATTTTTCAGAGGAACATTTGCAAAATCTTTAAGGTCGCTAAAAAGGATCGCTTCTTCTACCAGAGCTTTTTTCTCCGGACGTGAAATGTTGGTATACATTAGTTCACATAATAAAACGGCATTCTCTCGCCCTGTCAGCTCAGGATAAATATTAAGTCCTGTCTCAAAGATGGCGCGTGCTTCGCCATTTAACAAAATCTTATCCGAAGCAATGATCTTTGAAAGATAACGGCAAAGAGAGGTTTTCCCAACACCATTGGCCCCTAAAATGCCTACTCGTTCCCCTTTTTTTACATCAAAAGAAATTTTGCTCAATACCAATAAGCGGTCAGGAGCATTGAGAAAATAATTAATAGGACTCTTAAGCATGCTGACAAAGAGATCTCTCACATTATGGGCGCGGTAGTACTTTGCCTCATACGAGAGGGAGAAATCTTTTACACTTAAGATAACTTCATTAGACATTGATATAAAAATCCTTCATTTTTCTGTTAAAAAGAAAGGCCAGTGTAAGTCCAAGACCGGCGACAATCGCCAAGCTGATTCCCATATAATTTAGCCAGGCCTCTGTATTTAATTCATAAAGAGAGTTTTGAAAGAGAGCGATCAGAGGATAAAAAAGATTGATCTTTAAAATCCACGGGAAACTTGCTTCCAGATAATCGCGCGAATAAAAAATCGGTGTCACAAAAAAAGCGAGACCAAGTAAAAAGGTCGATACGAACTGAATGTCTCTGTAAAAAACGTGAAGAAAGCTGATAATCATTGTTAAAAAAAATCCAAAAACTAAGAGCACTATTGTACTCAAAAGAAACAGCACTAATTGAGGCAAAGAAAAGCTCATCATCCCCAACCCCATTAAGGCAACGATCAGAATCAAAGTCGCCACCAAATAATTAAAAAAATTATCTAGGACATTGGCCCCTATGATGTAATTGGGATGAACTTTAAAAGTTAACAAAACTTCGCGAGAGTGAACTAAAGAACTTGCAAAAGACGTCACACTTTGACTGATAAAAACCCAAGGCAGAAGTCCCGAGAGTAGAAACAGTGGATAGTTTTGAATGTTGAGTTTTAAGATTTTATCAAAAACAGTCGCTTGAATAATAAAGCTGATAATGGGATAGGCAATGACCCATACGAATCCGGCCAAAGTCTTGCGATACTTTGAGCGCATTTGAAAATAAGTAAGAAAGAGCAGTTTTTCCAGCTGTTTCATTTAACCCAAAAAAGGAGTTTAAGTTTTATCCAAAGAGGAAGTTTGACGTTGGTCACTCTCCCAACGACCTGATCAAAAGCAAACGGGTCATCAAACTTGTAACCATCCAGGTTTCTGGTGATGATCATCCCTTGATCCAGGTGCTTATTGATATGCCATATATAGTGACAAGTGTACTTGCCCGAGTCATTAAAGACAATGATGTCGAATTTTTTTAGGTCGGGAAAGCTCACCTCTTCTAAAAAAATCTCCATTCCAATGGGGATGACCGGCATCATAGAGCCGGAGACAACTCTATATTTTTTCATAATTGGCCGCAATGTATTTCATAATCACTTCTGCCGCCTCTTCAGGGTTTCTTCCTAAAAAAAGCTTCATGCGTTTAGCTCTGAATAATAACGCTCCAAAACCAATGCAACGAAAACAGAAGATTTTCGTCTTGGTTAAAAAATCTCTCCAACCATTTTCCCAGAAATACTCAATAACCATTGGCAGACCAAAGCCAATGATTCCATGCTTGAGTAATCCTTTTCCTGTCGAAAGAAAGCTTGAGTCTTTTAAAATTGAGGTGCGCGAGTTGTAGCGGAAAGCTTCAATCAAAAGAACTTTTTCATAAGATCTATCTATCTCAACGACTTTTCCAGGAAGACCTTTAAGCGAGAGAAGTTTTTTCTTTCCGTATTGGCCTCTATCCATGAAATAATAATTTTCGTCAGGATTGAGTACTTTTAACTCTACTGCTTTATCACTGAGGCCAATCTTAATTGGAAAAGGTCTGATATGGCCCTGCCAATCAACAAGCGGGATATCATCAGAAATAATTTTAAAACGAGAGTCTTTTAGAAACTCCATCAAAAGCGTGCTCTTACCACCTTTCATTGGCATCATGCAAACCAAGGCCAGGTCTTTGTAGGCAACACTAAAAGCATGAAGCTTATGAAGCCCACTTAAGTCCATACGCTTTCCAATGCGTGAAAGGATCAAAAGGTAGCTCACCTCATGAATCTTTGAGATATTCTTAGCATACATTTTAGCGCTGTTGGTTTTCTTGTTAAGAATAACCAGCAACTCTCCATAGTAATCACAATAGCGTACATCATGGATGTCATAACAAATCGAATTGATTGTTTGCATAGTGCAAACAACATTGGGAATTTGCTCAAGAGGAGGATCGGTTAAATAAACCTGAAGAGTAAAATCAGCAACTCCCTTTTCCCCATCTTGTGCAAAAACAGAAAAATCTTTTTTTAGTAAAGAGAGAAGCTCAGATACTTCCGACTCTACTTTAACTTTGTGACCATAAAATTCAAAATAGGCAGGCTTCATGGTTTAAGCACTCCTATTAAATCCTGGGCCGTCATTTTCTGGCCTTCGTAATTAAAGTGATGATCTACCAAATGATAGCGTGGGCTTTCTGGATGATTTAAATGGATAAAAACCGTGTCAATTTTATAAAGTTTTAAAAGTCGATCGAGTTCTTTGACGTAATCTTTTTTTGTTTCATGATAGTTACTGATAACAACAGTAAATTTCCCCTTCGGAAACTTGATCAAATATTCATTATTCATTTTCACTAAAATTTTTGCTACCAAATCCATGTCTGATGCTTTTATTTTTGGAAGATCACCGATCCAATTAAACACATCAATAAAAGACAAAAATTTTAAAAGGTGAGTAAGCAGGCGGTCATTAAAGCTGCCTTTTCTCACGAGCTTTCCTTTATCCAAAGCATACCAAGGGCTATCCCCCCTATCCCAAGTCAGGTAACTTTTAGTTCCAATGACTCTCATCGACATCCAGTTTGGATAAAAAATATAAACAAATTGCCCTTCGCTTTCCTTAATCTCTTTATCCCATGGGAAATTCTCCATAAGAGATAGAGTATTGTGAGGGGCGCCCCCGCCATGGCCAAAATTATAAGCGTGGTAATCTATCCATGATTTCGTAAAAAGAGCAGGCAGAGTTTCTTCATTGGGAAGCCCTAACCCGAAAGTATTAGAGTCTCCTGCTAAAATAAGATGTTTTTTCTTCGGTGCTACCACCTCATAAACTCTTTGCCCTAAAGCATTAATGTCATAAAAAACATCGTAGCCTTCTTGAGTGCCTTGGATTTTTTTAGAATGCTGAACTCTTGAGTAGATGGGGTAAACCCAACCGATTTGCGCCTTTAATGCTTCGTAAGCATTCTGATCGTAACCTTTTCCGTACCAGACTTTATTATTTTCCACTAACGTTTTGCCGTCAGCTGTCTTTGCTGTCTCTACAACTTCTGAGTCGGGCACGTTGGCCCAGACGCCAAGAGAAATACAAAAAATTAAGAGTGAAAAAAGTTTCATGAGATTATTGTAACGTCACTACTTTCCTCATGACAATGACATCATCTTTCTTTAATCTATGCCCATGAAATACAGTATCGTCATCGTGACCTACAACAGGCAAAAGGAGCTTGTTCAGTGTCTGGAATCCATTCGAAAAAGCCCTACTTCGCATTCGTTTGAAGTCGTTGTGGTTTTTAATGGTGACCGCACAAACGTTGAAAGATTTTCGCGAATCTACAAAGACTACTCTTTTCATTTCATTCACAAAACAACCCCGGCCGCTGCCCGCAACTTTGGCGTGACAAAGGTCCGCGGTGAGTACTTATTTTTCCTCGATGATGACTGCACTTTGCCTCCTGACTACTTCTCGCACCTGAATTTCGACAACGGGTGGGATGTTCTTGGTGGCCCAGATCAAACACCAAAGAGCGCCAGCGTTTTTCAAAAACTCACTGGAGAAGTGCTCTCTTCCCCACTTTGCATGGGGCCAACTTACAAAAGACATACTAAAACAGACAGGTATTCATCGGATTCAAGTGAGCGCGAACTGATTCTTTGTAACCTATGGATGAAAACCTCACTCTTTCATGCAGAGGGCTTTAAATTTAATGCTGATCTTTTTAGAAATGAAGAGAACTTTTTGCTTAAAGAATTAAAAGAAAAAGGCAAGATTCTGCACTATTCTCCAAAAAATTACGTCTATCACCTGCGCAAAGAAAACCTGGAAAAGCTTGGAGCTGCCGTTATTAAAAGTGGCGAATGCCGCGTGCTTAATTTCGTAACCCTCCCTAACCGAAAGGAGTTGATTTATTTTTTACCGCTTGTGAGTTTTTTATCTTTTCTCTGGCTGGTGTTTCACCCGCAGAGTTTTTTGATTTTTGTCTTTGCTGTTTACGCCCTGACTGTCGCTCTTTACAGGGTTATCGTCTGGAAGTCATTTAGCTTCAAATACATCTTCATGCACTATTTTATTCTTGGTGCTTATGCGATTGGACTTTCAAAAGGTCTATGGAAATTTGGCCCGCTTTTCTACAATAACTTCAAAGAAAACAGGTCATTCATCAACGAATCAAGCAGCAAGTAACCTCTACTTGTCAGCCTTAGCTTTCCATCATTTTCAAGAGCGGCCCATCCGTGCTTAGTCCACTTGTCAACCAATCCTAAAAAGACTGATTCATCTTTAAACCACGACGGTGTCACCCCTTCAAAAGATCTCATGGCCATATATACTTGCTCTAAGCGGAAAGCCTCTTCATCTAATTCTTCAAGCTCAACCTTCGCGTCTTTTGTTTTCCATTTATAGCGAAGCCTTGCTTCTTTTAAAAAGCCAGTCGCCGAAGGACCGATGGCCGCCACAGACTCTGACTTCCAGTAATTCAAGTTGTGTTTGGATTCAAAACCAGGTTTTGCAAAATTAGAAACTTCGTAATGAACAAAACCTTCGGACTTTAAAAACTCTGCCACCTTCATGAATTCGTCTTCAATCCACTCTTCACTCGGCAAGGCCTTATAGTGAGTGTAGTTATCTTTAACCGTTAAGATATAAACACTAAAGTGTGACGGGTTGTATTCTAAAGCCTTTTTAAGTTCGCCAATTACATCTCGCTTCATTTCTTGGGAGTATGGAAGCCCCAGCATAAAATCCATCGAGAAGTTGGCTTTTTTCTCTTTGAAAAATTGCAATGTTTCGTAAACATCTTCGATGCTATGAACGCGATCGAGGTACTTAATAGCTTCTTTTTGAAGAGACTGAATCCCAAGAGAGTAACGATTCACTCCGGCCTTCTCCCACAGAGCGAGGCTTTCTTTATCCCAGCTTCCCGGGTTTACTTCCAGGGTAAATTCGCAATCTGGAGCTAATTCGATATGATGTTTTTTTAGTAAGCTTTGCAAAAAAGCACTGCCTTCACTTCCCCACAAAGAAGGTGTTCCCCCTCCAATGTAAAGAGTCTTAAGCGGTGCCCACAAACACCCGTTCGTTTTCATCAGCTTTTCGTGCTCTATTGCTGCGCTCTCCATATATTCATGAAAACCCGCAAGGTCATTTCTTCTATCAGTCGGAACTTTTTTATAAAAGTCGCAATAGTTACATAAATGTCTGCAGAATGGAAAATGGAGATAGAGGGATGAAACGGGATTAGACATCAAACATTACTTCCATTTTATAGAGAAATTCTATTAGGAGATACTTTCCTTTAGGGACTATAATAAGACGTTTGGTTCTAGATTAAAAGTTTAAAGGAATTTTATTATGCAATACGAGATGTCCACTTTAAAAAACAAGCTTAAGACCCTATTTGTTCATCAGCCAGGCTCAACTGCCGGAACTGTACAAATCTGGTTTAGAGCAGGAAGTGCCTTAGAGCAAACTGATAACGAAGGAATTGCTCACTTTCTTGAGCACATGTTTTTTAAAGGAACGGCGACAAGACCTGGGGCCATGATCGCTCACGATGTTGAGTCTTTCGGTGGAGAGATCAACGCCTTCACATCATTCGATTATACTTGTTACTACATCAACACTCCCAATACAAAAATGGGGAATTCAATTGATATCCTTCTAGACATGGTGTCTCACCCAATGTTCAAAGAAGAAGACCTGATCCCTGAGCGCAATGTGGTTTTCGAAGAATTTAGAAGATCAATCGATAGCCCAAGCCAGTTTGCTTTCGCACGACTTCAAAACTCTGCCTTTGAAGGTGCTTATGCTCACCAAATTTTAGGGCGAGAAGACACAATTAAAAACTTTTCAATCGCTCAGCTTAATTACTTCAGAAATAATTTCTACAATCTTTCAAACGCTCTTTTAATCGTTGCCGGTGACATGAGCGAAAAAGAAGAACTCATCAAAACAATTGAAAAATATCAATTACCGGAAGGACCTCAAAGTGACTTCCCTGAATTCGACCTGAAATCTCAAGCGACAACTGACATGCACCAGAAAGAAGTGGGTATGTCGACTTTAACAATGGTGATTAAGTCTCCAACTTACTCAGAAAAAGAAGCTGCAGCTGAAGACCTGGCGATTAACTGTTTAGGTTTTGGTGAAACATCAAGACTACACAACGCCCTTGTACTGGATAAGACCCTGGCAAACGTCGCTTCTTCATCAACTATGTTTATGGCCAAAGGTGGAGCACATTTTATCAGACTGGTCTTCCCTCATAAGAACATGCCAGAGCTTCTAAAGAAGTTTTTATCGACAGTGAAAGACGCTTTAAACGAAGGTCTTGGAAACGATGAAGTGGCAAAAATTAAAAACCAATACCTTTCATCTAAAATTTATGAGAGAGAATCAATCGAGTCTTACGCTTTTTCTCTAGGGCACAGTTACGCTCAAAACGGCGACATCAAGTGCGAAGAAGAATTTATCGACAAAATTAAAGGAACATCTCCAAATGCAGTTAATCAATCATTGAAGAAAATCTTCATGAGAGATGTCCATATCAGCATCCAGCTTCCAAAAGAGGCCAATGTCCAAAAGACTAAAAAAGACCTGGCCGATTTCCAAAAAAAATTAAAAGAACTTAAAGCAAGCTTAGGCGGAACTGCTAAAGCAAAATACAAAATCGACAGATCAAACTCAGATCAGCAAGTTGAACTGGTTAAAATTAAGCCAGGTGTATCTCTGATCTACCGTCAGAATAAAATGACTCCAACTTTCGTTCTTCAAGCTTACCTTCGCGGCGGACTTACAGAAGAAACTGTTAAAACAAACGGAAGCTATCACTTAATCAGTGCCATGCTGACAAAAGGTCACAATAAAATCAGCTTCGATAAAATTAAAAAATCATTGGAAGAAAAATCTTCAAGCATCTCTGGATTCTCTGGGAAAAATGCTTACGGACTTCTAATGCATGGATTAAGCGACAATCTTCAGGAACTTTTCCCACACTTTAGAGGGGCCCTGGTTTCTCCTGATATGCCGACAAAATACTTAAACCACGAAAAACAACTCGCTCAAAGAGCACTCGTTAACCAGAAAGAAGATCCGGTTAAACAATGTTTCAAAGAAGTTCAAAGACTTTTCTTTGGAACTCACCCTTATGCTTTAAGCCCGATTGGAACAGAAAAGACTTTAAAGTCGATTACACAGAAGTCTTTACTTGATACTCATAAGAAAAACCTTAAAACAAAAGAGCTGGTTTTAACTTACTGTGGGGACGCTGAACTTCAAGAAGTTCTAGCAATGCTTGAGCCTCTTTTTGCAGAACTTCCTGCAAGAAAGACTCAAAAAGTTAATTTCAAAAAGTATAAATCTACAGTTAATGTTGAAAGCTTTATCCCATTTAACCGTGAGCAGACTCAAATCTTCTACGGTATCCCTTGTGGGAAAATGGGTTCACCTGAGAATTTATACCTGAAAATGTTAACGACTCACCTTTCAGGTCAGTCTTCTGAACTTTTCGTAGAAGTAAGAGACCGCCAGGGTCTTTGTTACTCTGCTCAGCCAGTTCACTTCTCAGCAATTGAAGGTGGATACTTCGGGATTTATATGGCGTCTGGATTTGATAAGGTGAATCCTGCAATCGCAGCGATTAAGGACATCATCAACAGAATCAAAGAGCATGGTCTGCCAGAAGAAGACTTCACTCGTATTAAAAACATGATCAAAGGTCAGAATTTAATTAACGTTCAGACAAACGAAGACTTTGCGAGCGTTTATTCAGTTCCAGTTCTTCAAGGACAAGGACTTGATTATTACCACAGAAGCAACAAAGAGATCGAAGATCTTCAATATGAAGCTTTCCAGGCCAATATCAAGAAAATCCTTTCTCAAAAGTGGAACACGATCGTAGTTGGAAGATCGGTAAAGTCTTAAGAGACTTGCCGATCTCTCAAGATCAACCAAGGTAATGCCGGGTCGGTCTCTTTAGAGTATTTCTTGGAGACCAGACTCATGAGCATTGTGACATCTGAAAAATTCGATGCCATCCTCTTATAAAACGACGGGACATCATAAGCACTCGGGCAGAATGAATTAAGCTTGGTGTAAGCAATCTTTCCTACATCTTCATAATATTTAACATCGATGATTTTCTTATTGAGTGAGTCGTAAAAATACCCACAAAGAAGTAACGACATTTCGGCAATCTCTTTGAGTGCATTCTTTTGCAACTCTCGAGGAAATTGACTGGACTCCATTAATTTAATCCCAAGGATTTTCTCGCGAGCGCGTCCATTAACTTGGTCAAAGAATTTGTCCGAGTTCCCAAAGCGATCCATCACAAGGCTTGAATAAAAAATTGTTTCAGTGGACAGAGGAGAAAGTGAACGAGTGTTGAATTCTTGCAAGTGATCATAAAAAAAGACCTGCAAATTGCCATCGAGAATCAGTTTCGCGCTATCAGACATCGACTCTTCCCTCCTGATCGCCACCTTCAAAAACCTGGTGGCCATATTAAATGTTACAATATTCTCGAGACAGAAAAGAACCTGGAAATTATTTCCTTGGGCGCCTTGATTATATAGACGATGCTCTTTACTCTTAGTGTATGCTCTATCAGATCTATGTTTTGATTTTTAAATCTTATGCCCTCTTCATGCGCAGAAGACATCCAGAAGTTGTGGATATTTGGTTCAGAAACTCACTTAAATTAGGTTACTGGGCCTTTGGAAAGAGCGATATTGATGTCACCATTATGGTAAAAAAGGGGGCACCTGAACTCTTTTTAAGCCTGATTAAAACCCACGATAAAATCAAAAAGCTTTTACCAGTTATGGGTGAAGTCGTCTTTTTCGATGAATCCAGAGATCGCACACTGCTTTTGCTGATAAACCCTTTAGAGCTTAAACGAGACCCTGTTCTCATGAATAAGTATCAAGTGGCCCCACAAATTGAGCTCGCCGATAGAGTTGTTTTCCTTCATAAATTTTTAATGGCCAACTGGAGTAAAAAAACACTCCCACAAAGACCTGAAAAAATCGCATACACACTCAATCAAGTAACTCCTCACGACACTCGTCTTTCTTCACTGGAAGAATTGCCTGCCGTTGTCGCTGCTCTTTTGGGTGAAGATCAAAAGTTTATTGAAGAATACCGTTACTATCTCGACAATTACGGGATTGCCCATAAGAAGTGTCCGAAAAGTGACACTGTTTATTGTCTTTTTTACAATAAAATCTGCTACCTTCCTCTCAATAGAAAAATTTCCACTAACAATTCTGCCATCATGGAAAGGATTATTGCCTGGGAGTTATGGGGATGCTTTAGCAATCAAGCGACAGACAATCCTAAGCAAATGAAAAAGCATATGGGATTTTTGTTTGAGCAATCCGAAGACCACCTCACGCCATCCACTTCACAAAGACTTATAAAATCAGCGGAAGAGTTGGGTTTACTTTAGAAAAGAACCTCTGTTAATCACCATCGGTTCCTCAAAAACAACATCAAAGGTTTCCAATGGATTTCTCTTGAAACCAATTAAATTGGCATAAGCACCTTTTTTAATCACTCCTACCTTATTCTCTTCTCTTAAAGATTTTGCAGGATTTAAAGTAAGCGCACGTAGGATTTCCACTTTTGGGATATTGGCTTCGAGATAAGTTTTAAGTGTGCGCTTCACATACAGAGCACGGTTAAAGACTGGTGGATTATGAAAATAAAAATCCGGCCCAAAAACTAGCACAAACTTTCTTTGATAAAGCTCCTTTAGCCTCTGAGATTGTGCCCTATAAAAAGGTTCACGGTAATAACTGAATTCTTTAAGTGTCTCGCTATCTTGATCCGTCGGAGTGATGTAACGAAGAGATGATTTTTTTTTCGTCAACGTTATTTGATTGGCGTGCTCTAAGCTTTGAATACCTAATTTTTCGGCCAACTCAAAACTTTTTAATTCTGAGGCATGATAGGTGATCTTTTTAAATTTCTTACTTTTAGAATTAGAAAGAATCTTTTTTAAAAGGGCTTCATCCATTGATCCAGCGCCTGGATTATTGTCTAAATATATTTTTAAGATATCTACTTTTTGATCTAAATAACCTTGTAGAAGCTTATCCACATCTGTCTTGGCATTAACAATCGAGTACTCATTGTTAAAGTCGCTCATTTGAGCTTTTGCTGGAAATTGCCCCTTATTAGTAGCAATCCCTGGACCCGAAACATATAGATGGGGAAAATTCTTATCACTCTCCGTCTGTTTTCTAAGTTGAACATCAAGAAATCGCCCTGAATTCCCAAGATCACACAAACTTGTAAAACCAGCTTTTAAATAGTCTTTTAAAAAACCTTTTGCCCTTTCAATTCGTTTTTCCGGACCCAGACGAGCTTCTCTTGTAAGCGTATCCTCAAACTCTGTCTCACCCTTTAATTGGGCCAAAAGAAGATGAGTATGACAATCAATGAAGCCAGGAAGCAGGTACATATCCTTTAACTCAGTGACATCTTTTACCTGATCGCGCTTAAGGATTCCTATAATCTTATCGTCTTTAATCTGAATAACCTTTCCATAAACCATCTCCCCTTTCTCAGAGTCAAAATAAGCTTTCGGAAAAAGATTTAATTCACTGGCGTGGGCATAAGATAAAAGAAAAGAAAGAAAGACTGCAATCACAACGAAGACTCGCGCATTTTATCTAAAAACTGAATGTAATCCATTTTCTCAAGTGAGCGGACCAATGGCCTGACAACTCTTTGAGCAAAGATCATTTCTGTTGGAGTTAAGGTTTCAAAATAAAAGTTCAGAATCTTTTTTCTTTCCTCATGCTCCAAACTAAGAAGAGAGAAACTCTCTGGAAAATAAAGAAAGGTCACAAAAGGGATGATCTTTCTTTCAATGCAAAACTTGATGATATTTTTCATTTCATGCCAATTGTCTTGCTGAACAACACAATTAAGCCTCAAGCTAAGTGAGCCGAGTCCCTTGCTTACTCTTTCCTCTTGATAACGAAGAAGCTCTTCCACGTTATTAAGGACAAAACTTAAATCCCCTAGACGTCTAATTTTGGCATAACCCGCATGATCCAAGCTATCGATAGAAAGAATCATATTCTTAATTTTAATTCTATCCAACTGCTCTTTGATCTTATCTGTGAGCTTCCAGTGAAGATTAGTAGTAAAAGTCCATTGGCAATCTGGGTTCACGGCACTTATTTCGTTAATCAACTTATAAGTATCTGCCTGGATAAAAGGCTCACCTGAGAGTAAATCTACTTCCTGAATATCTTTAAAAAATCTCTCTCTTGCTGGCTTCCAGAAGTTTTCTTCGGTGTAGAAACCATTAGGCATTTTCCACACATCACACATTTGGCATTGCAAGTTGCACTTGCCGTTAAGATTCGCAGTCAGTCTTAGAATTTTTGGATTTTTAACATCAAGTTCGGCCATTGGCAGAAGCTTGTTGAGCTCCGGGCACTGATTGCACTTCATATCGATGAGTTCTTTCTTACAAACATCTACTTCACCAGAAAGAAGCTCTTGTCTCCACGCCTGCATTCGCTCTGATTGCCAGATCTCATCAAGACTTTGGTCTTTGATATTTCCAAAAGTAAACTTAGTACCTTTATGTCTGCAAACTCCAACTTCTCCATTGGGTTCCAGGATAATATTCACAAAGGGCATTACACAGAACGAGGATTTGCTGAGCTCACGAGATGAAAACGCTTGATCAACGGTGTGTGATTGATTTTTTAATTGCTCCAGAATGTCGAGAGAATGATCAACCATGGAATGTCCGAGGGCGCTTTACTAGTTCTCAGTAATTATTCTATGATCTAAAGATCAAAGTCAACAAAGACTCACCGCGAGGAAGCCATCGAGCAGCTAGAGAAAATTGAGCACATTAAGGCGAAAGTCCCTCACGGCTTTTGCCTGGCCAAATGGTATCAAGTGACCCTCGATTTAAGCCGTGGATTCACTCACAGCTGTCATCATCCGGAAAGACATCAAATCCCTCTTAAAGAATTGGAAATTGATGCCGGAGCCTTACATAACACCGTCTTTAAAATGCAACAGCGAAAGATGATGCTTGAAGGTATCCGCCCTCCTGAGTGTGAGTACTGCTGGAAAATTGAAGATGCTCCAGGAGAAAATATCTCCGATCGTTTTATTAAATCTATCGATCACTGGGCCTTTGATAAATTAGATGAGGCCCTAAGCACTTCTTGGGATAAACCAGTTAATCCCACTTATCTCGAAGTTATTTTCAGCTCTGATTGTAACTTAAATTGCATGTACTGTGTCTCTGATGTGAGCTCTTCCATTGCACGTGAAATGGAAAAGTTTGGACCTTACCCTAATCTTCCCTCTGAACACCGTATGCCCAAGCATAAAGAAATTATGGGAGATAATCCTTACATCACGGCTTTTTGGAAATGGTTTCCTGAAATTCTTCCCACCCTGCGTGTATTTCGTATTACCGGTGGTGAACCACTTCTTTCTTCAAATACGTTTCGCGTTCTGGAGTATTTAGAAAATCACCCGAATCCAAATCTCGAATTGGCCATCAATACCAACTTAAGTTATTCGCCACAACTTCTAGAGAAGTTCATGGCCCACATAAAAGTCCTTCTCGCTAAAAAAGCAATTGGTTCATACACAACCTATACAAGCCTCGACGGCCATGGAGCAGAGTCTGCTTATATCAGGCGAGGACTTGATTTCGAACGTTTTACAAAAAACGTGAATATGCTTTTTAACTCCCTTCCAGAAAGCCGAGTGATCTTAATGTGCACATTCAATCTGCTTTCAATCGGTTCATTTGAAAGGATGATTCATTGGGTGGATGACATGAAAAAAGAGGGAAAGAAAGTCGTTCTTGATCTCTCTTACCTAAAGGACCCGGATTATCTTCGTGCCAATATCCTTGATGAAAGCCTGGAGGCAAAACTAATTGCCAGTCTCGAACTCATGAAAACGCTGCCTTCTTTTGAAAGTTATGAAGTGAAAAAATTTGAAAGAGTGGTCAATTGGGCATGTTCGACAAAAAATGATGAAAGAAACAAATGGCTAAGGGCACACTTCCTACAATTTATTCAGGAATTTGACCGAAGATTTAATTCAAATTTCGAAGAAACTTTTCCCGAGTATGCGACTTTCCTTAAGATCTGCAAAAAAGCTGATCTCTGGATGAAGGTTAATAACCTTTACTGATACAACTCTTTTGCTCGCTCCAAGGCAAACTGCTTAAAAGAATGATTCGTTAAAGTGATAAAGGTATAACCTTTAAAGGCCGGTTTCTCTCTGATTTCATCTCCAAAAAGAGACTTTAGATCGGCCTGATCATAAAGAGATCGCTTTTGATCATCAAACCACTCTGCCAGCTCAACCCCGTGGTTCATTGAAAGTTCTTCACGATGAATGACATTCTTCATTGATTTTTTATTATCTAAAAGAGTCGCTCCTCTTTGAAGAAGATCGTGAGTTAAAAACGAATCAGTGAAATAAAAAGACAGTGGATTAAAATGAGTAAAACAGACTTTCGCTAAGTTTTTTTTCTGCAGTTTTCCCCAATCCAAAATCTCTATATTTCTTCCTCCAAAGGCCTTATTAACTGCATTCAAAGTCGTGTAGCCCCAGGTTGAAGCAGCTTCCGCGTACTCTTCACCTTTTTTAATACAACTTGAAAAATAAAAAGAAATCTTAGGGTATTTTTTTGTTTTCTCGGCAAGCTTGGCAAGTTCAACTTCCATGATTTCTAGAGGAAGAGAGTCTTTATCCGGGGAGATCAAGATTAAACACTCTTCGATCGGCTTTGGAAAAACTTTCTCATTGGTATAAAGACTTCTTAAAAGAGTTTTCTCTCTCCAGGCCTTAGGCACCAAAGAAGCTAATTTCTCATCAATGATTATCATTGGGTCCGCCACATGAGGGGCAGGATTAATAAAGAAAAAGCGCAGTAATGGATAGACTCCATCGCGAAGAGAAAGAACATTAAAATATCTTAAATAGTCGTCTTCGACTTCGAAGCTAAAAATGGGATTTAAACGAGAACAATATGGGTTGGAGTCTGGTGAAAGATAAAGCGCCGTCTTTTGTGACACAGCAGTGCGCTGATCCCAGATCTTTTCCAGTGAGAAAATGGAATTACCAAAATCAAAGTGTTCCATAATCACCATACACATCTTTATAAAGGCCTAGATTATTTTTAAAAGGAGCATCTGAACTCAGATGAAAAGTTGTACTGAGTTTATAAAAAACTTGCGAAAATTCGATCTTGGCATTGAAATCCACTGCAAATAAGAGCTCTTCAAGTTTTTTTCCAACTGCTTCAATCGAGAGATGAGTTGCCGAGTAAATAGCCATTTCTTCTCTAGGAAATTTATTTTCTTTAATCTCTAAAATTTTTGCCATCATCTTCTTTTGAGCAAGAATGGATTGAGGGTGCATTCTCACATCTTGAAATTCAACCGGAACAAGATCAACATGCTCAGAGTATTTCTTAAATGTCGGAAGACCTCCCCACTGTGTTAAGAGAGCGGGCAGTCCGCACATCAAGGCTTCAGCAATCGACATTCCATAATCATCATCATTAAAAGTGCTAAAACTCACAAACAAATCACTGGCATGGTAAACACCAAGTAATTCCTCCTCATCTAAATCACCGAGGAAGCGGACATTGCTTAAACCTTTATCAAGGAGTGAGCTCTTAAACTGGCTAAAGTATGAGCCCGGAAGTCCTCTCGTTCCGTGGTAAGGAAGAAGGATATTATCCCATGGGCCGGCAAGCCAAAGCTCGACATTGCCTCCAACCAAGTTTTTAACTTTAGTGAACGTATTAATAAGCGAATCGATATTTTTTTGTAACGACATCCGTCCTGTATAAAGCAGAACGACTTCATCTTTTAATTTAAATTTTTCACGCATCAGGTTTCTTTGCTGAGAAAAAGCACTGGCATTAAAGACACTCTTTTCTACAGGAAATGGAATGACCGTCGTGATATTTTTTGTGGAAATAAACATTTTATCCACAAGTAATTTTTGAGCATCAGAAGCAACTAAAAAATGAACAGGGAATTCATTTAAACTCTTAAGAGTTGTTTCCCATTGGCGGCATTGAAGAACAAAGTCACCAAAAAGATGGATAAAAAACTTAGGTTTGTCGTTATAGCGCCTATCACTTAAAACACTATTGAGAGCATTAAGAAGTAAAGCACTGCACGGTTCATGATCAACCCAAATCAGACCTTGCGGATTAATTTCTTTAATTTTGAGCGCATGTTTATAAGCACTGGATGGCGTAAGGTCTTCTTCAACTTTTAAGAACTGAATATTATGACCCTTCAGGCCCAGTTGATAGCTTTGAATCAAATTTTTAGTGATCAGCTGGCAGCTTTTCCAGAAGGAAACTTCCTCTTTGGTGATAATTAAAAAAGTCTGCTCTTTCATGGGGAAATTATTCCATTTTAACGATGACTTTCGCAAGTCCCATGTCGCAAGGCAAACAGCAAAGATGGTCGTCATCTCGATAGAAAACAGTTACTCTAGAACCTAAAATGAAGACCCTGATCATTAAAACCGGACATACGGAAACTTTTGACGCTCATCCAGAACACACACACATTGTGAGTCTGGGCGATGTCCTGAGAACAACAGTTCTTTTAGAAGTCTTTAAAAACGAGCATGTCACCTGGTTTACCTCAAAAGAAGCAGCTCTTCTTTTAAGTAAAAATCAAAAAATCAAAAAACTCACGACTGATTTCTCTGATATTGAAAACGAACATTTTGACCTGATTTTAAACCTGGAGAGAACTGATGAGATTTTAGAAATGATCTCTCATCTTAAAACATCTGCTCTTTTAGGTTTTAGTGATAAAAATCTCCCTGACTTTAGTTCTAAAAAAATGAACTGGAGTGAGAAACTCTTTACTCTCATTGGAAAAAAATGGACGAACGAAACTTATAGTTTTGATTGGGAGCTTCCTGCGACTTCTTCCTCTCGCCTAAAAATCGGTCTCAACTGGAAAGTCGGTCAGAAGTGGCCGGGAAAAAGCTGGCCCTTGGAAAACTGGGAAGCTTTGGAAAAACTTCTTCAATCTGATTTTGATATTTCATGGCAGGAAGGTTTTCATAATCTTTCTGAATACATTAAATGGATCAGCAGCTGCGATTACATCGTCACTCACGACAGCCTCGGACTTCACCTGGCCCTAGCGATGAAAAGGCCATTTGCCGCACTTTTTGGTCCTACATCGAGCCATGAGATTGACTTAGCAGGACTTGGCGTTTCTGTTTCTACTCAGGATCTTGCTGTTTCAACTCTTGCCGATATCGTTAACCTTAAGGCCCATCGACATGAGTAGACTACCAGATATTCATGTACCGGATCATTATAACTATGTAGGAGTGTTTCTCACCTTAAGTTGTAATATCGCCTGCTCATATTGCATCAACCACCTGGTTGGTCTGCAAAAAGGAAGAAAACTTCTTACGGCACAAGAATGGTCTCGAGGTCTCTCTCGTCTCAAAATGACTCACAAAGTGCCTCTGACACTTCAAGGTGGAGAGCCGACGATTCATAAACATTTCTACGATATCGTCAACTCCCTGCCAGCTGAATACGACATTGACCTCTTAACTAATATTCAGTTTTCTCCAGAGAAATTCGCTCAAAATATCGACAAAAATAGAATTAACCGACAAGCCCCTTATGCGCCAATTCGCGTGAGTTATCACCCGGAGACCATGGACTTAAGAGATACACTTAATAAAGTTATCGAACTTAAAGCTTACGGTTTTAATGTCGGTGTTTATGGAGTGAAGCACCCTTCTCAACTAAAAGAAGTTGAAGAAGCTAAAACACTTTTTTCTTCTCATGGAATTGATTTTAGATTTAAAGACTTCTTAGGTATGCACGACAATCAACTCTACGGCGAATACAAATACCATGGAGCCGTTTTTAGTCAGGAGAAGCGCTCTTGCCTGTGCAAAACGAGTGAACTACTTATTGATCCTTTTGGGAAAGTTTTCCGCTGCCACCACGACCTCTACAACAACAAAAATCCTGTAGGCGACATCCTCGATCCTAATTATCAAATCGAAGATATCTTCAGACCATGTGATTACTTTGGAAGTTGCAACCCTTGTGACGTCAAAGTCAAAAATAACCGCTTCCAGCACTTCGGCCACACATCAGTTGAAATCAAACTTTAGAAAATAGCGTAGATCGCCGGAAGAATAGATCCTCCTCCGACAAGAACAATGAACATGCTCAGGATGGCGAAAATAAAAAAGATCGGCATCAGCCACCACTTTTTATGCGTCTTAAGTAAAACAAAAATTTCCTTCAACATTTTGAAGTTTTGCTTAAACTTGGCGACTAAAGATAGCTTCTCAGGCTGATTTGGAGTCTGGCTCATTTTCCTTTCCTTTCTTGGCTCATTAACTCAATTTTGTCATAAAGTGTCTGAGCAATCAAATCATAACCTTCAGGACTACAGTGTTCCCAGTCATCAAGCAACACATCTGCTCCCTTCTGATGTAAGGTGAAGATTTTTTCGACATCGATAAACTCAGACCCTTCTTTTTTGGCTAGAGTTTGCAGGTAACCATTCGTTGATTGGTATGGCAAAGGATAATTCATCACCACGATACTCGAGTTGTGCTCACGGGCCAGCGTAAAGATTTTCTTCCAATAGATATCGCGCTCACCATTTAATTTTTCTAAATTGTCATACCAGTAACTGGCGTTAGAAATAAGCTCTTGATTCACTTTCTGAGCCTCAGGAGCAATTCTGGAAGAATTCTTTTCAATCGCTGTTTTTAATTCTTCAAAACTCACAATATCCTGGAGTTTAACCAGCCCCAGTAAATTCATCACCAGGTAATCACGCTCTAAGAGTTGAGGTTGATACTCCACAAGTCCCATAAAATCGCGGATCACTTCAGTGACTTCACTCGACTTAAAGGCCTTTTTTTCTAGTAAGAAACGAATAATAAGATACTCTTTTGAACCTTGAGACAGTTTTTTATAACTCTCCATCTTGAGCGTCTTAACCAGGCAATCCACTCTCTCTTTTGATGTTTTGGCGCTATGACAAGCTGAGAGCTCTTGATTGGAAAAAGTGACCTGCTCTGTCACCGAGTCGACTTTATCGATTCTATTTTTTAAATCTTGAGCAAGAAGAGTCACCACTTTATAAAAATAGAACTGAGAGAAAAAAGAATCAGTTTTCTGATTCATCTCTACCCATTTCTGCTCTTTTGAGATGTTGAGGGCCGAGATCTTTTGAACCAGTTCACTTCCTGCAAAAACGTCTGCACTTCCGGCCATCACAGCAATGACATATTTTTTCTCAGATGAGTATTGATTACTTTTATAAAAGTCTTCAAGTCGGGTGGCAATCTGCTCGGTTGTACTGGCACAAACCCCAAGGTTTCTCACCGTCACTTTCTTATTAAATTTTAAATAGAGTTTATACGGATAAGAATTATCCCAAAAAGTGTTTCCCCCATTGGTGAATGAGTCTCCAATGCAAAGAATTTCCAAAGGCTCTTTGCCTCCGTAAATCTCCATGGAACGATCGCGGTAATAGTCACTTTTTCCGGCCGATTCGCGGTCTGAAAGATTGTATTCGGCCACATCATGATAGATGCGGGGAAGATTGGTTTTTTTAATCAGGTAGCGTAGCCCAAACTCAACAGCAGTAACTGAAACAATAAGCGAAAGAAAAAAAATGGTGAGTTTTGTTTTCCAGTTTTTCATTTAGATGAAGTTCACATGCTCAGGTTCGCGGTTAATTTGCTCAAGGAATTCATTAACTCGGGCCATGCGGCAGTTGACTCGGCAAGTGCTTCTCACATCCAGCTCATTGCGTGCGTATTGAACTGAAGCTTCTCTTTCGTCTCCGAAAAGAACTTTTTCAGGACTATGAAGATTGATGTTCCCCGCTCTGAATTTCTCATTCCCAATATGAATGGGGCATGTGTAAAAATCCCCACTCGCTGTCATGTATCCCCAGTAAGGAAGCGCATGGCATCTTGGGTAAGTGATTTCTTGTGAGCGGTATTTATCAAAGGCTTCTGAACGGCAAATAATTTGAGTCGAATTGTTCTTATTTTCTTCATGAATAGCATCAAGTTCATTCATGATAGCTTGATCGTAGACTTCGTTTTTATCCAAGATCATTTGAGGGTTTCGAGAAAAAGGTTTAAACGCAATATAATCGACACCTATATCAGTAAAGATCTTCACCATCTCGCGCATTTGGTGTTTGTTTTCTTCCAAGACTACAAACTGCACTCCAAGAGTTGTTTTAAGATTTTTTTCTTTTTTAATCCTGACAGCTTCCTGAATATTTCTACAAACCTTATCAAATTCTTTAAGCGTCGTATGGTGAACTTTTGAATACACCTCTGGACTTCCTCCATTAACACTGAAACGAATCCAGGTTAATAATGGAAGAACTTCTTCCCATAACTCAACCGTCGCTCTTGAGCCATTAGTCGTAATGGAAACATCGACACCTGAGTCTTTTGTCACTGCGACTAATTCTTTAAACTGCGGGTGTAAAAGTGGCTCGCCTTCTCCAGCAAACATTAAACTCTTAAGCCCACTTTTTCCTGCGAAAGTCACAAACTCAGAAAAGACAGATGTTTTAAGAAGATGATCCGGCGATTGAACAAAATCCTTGCCGCAGAAATTACATTTGTGATTGCAATAAGATACTGGGGAGACTTCCAGATAGATTGGCGCAATCCTTTCGCCATTTTTAACCTTCAATACTTTGTCGAAATGCCAAAGCATCTTATGGCCATCCATGAAATAGTGATCAGTCATGAATCTTAACTCCCAAGTGTTACGCTCTTGAGTATAAGCTTGAACATGCAGAATGAAAACTATATCGTGTTAGGTATGAAAGACATCTCCTTCTTCAAAGAGAAGAGTAAACAAATCAGAAAAGACATTGTCCATACAGCTTTCGCTGCTCAAAAAGGGCACATTCCTTCTGCTTTCTCTATGATTGAAATCCTAGTGATGCTTTATTATCAACTGGCGAAAATTACACCCGAAATGACTCAAGACCGCGACCGCATTATTTTAAGTAAAGGCCACGGTTGTTTAGGGCAATACGCCATTTTAGCAGACTTAAACTTTTTCCCAAAAGAAGAGCTGCTTCGCTTCTGCTCAAAAGAAGGAATTCTGGGAGGACACCCCTCGAGAAAAGTTCCTGGCATCGAAGTCTCAACAGGGTCATTGGGCCATGGGCCATCCCTGGGAATCGGTATGGCACTGACAAATAAAAACTCAAATATTTTCGTTATCGTCGGAGACGGCGAGTGTAACGAAGGCAGTGTTTGGGAAGCCGCTCTCGCCGCCAACAAACACCAGTTAGATAATTTTTGGATTATTGTCGATTACAATAAATACCAGTCTTATGATCACACGCAAGTCATTTGCCCTCTCGATGACTTAAAGGCCAAATGGCAAAGTTTTGGTTTTCAATGTGAAGAAATTGATACGATTAACTCTCCTTATTCATTTATGGAAAGTTTCGCTCGCTTACAAAAGACGAAAGGCCCTAAATGTATCGTATCCCATTCGATTAAAGGTCTAGGAGCAAAGGCACTTGAAGGAAATCTTGCTCACCATCACCTGAGATCAATGAGTGAAGATTTTAGAGACCAGCTACTGATGGAGATTGATTGCCATGCGTAGTTCTGGATTAAATGAAATTTTTCAAATGGCCAAAAATGACAAACGCATTGTATTTGTCGGGTCCGATTTAGGTTTTAAAGTTCTCGAAGAATTCAAAAAAACTCTCCCTGAACAATTTTTTATGGAAGGGATTTCTGAACAATATATTATCGGCATGGCCGCAGGTATGGCGCTCAATGGAAAGATCGTTTATGTCAACACGATCGCCTCTTTCCTTACTCGTCGCTGCCTTGATCAGATTTCAATTAATCTCTGTTTAGAAAAAACGAATGTCCGTCTGTTTGCCAATGGCGGAGGACTTATTTACGGACCAATGGGTCCTACCCATACCATCATTGAAGATATTGCCCTGATGATGGCACTTCCGAATATGGCAGTCATTGTTCCGGCCGATAAAAATCAGATACTCCAACTTTTAAAGCAATCTGTTGATTACCATGGCCCAATATATATCCGCGTGGCCCGCGATAACTATCCAGACCTCACTTCAAAGCACGACATCGTCTTTGGCGAGCCTTGTCTCTTAAAAAATGGTGAAAAATTCGCCATTATTTCTAATGGGTATATGTCTCATACTGCGATGAAAGTTGCTGAAAATCTAAGAGCAGACGGCCTCAATGTAAAAGTCATTGACCTTCATAGCCTGCGCCCTCTCAACGCCTTAGCACTGGAAAAACAACTGGAAGGAATTGAGAGAGTTGTGACAATGGAAGAGCACATTAAGACAGGTGGACTCTACAGTCTGGTGAGCGACTTAATTCTTTCTCGCGACCTACCAATCAAAATTAAAAACTTCAACATTCCTCATCAATACTCAGAAACCTACGGTGAGCAAGATGATCTACTTAAGATCATGTCACTTGATTCTGAATCCCTTACAAATGAATCGAGGGATTTTTTCCTTAGAGTTGGTAAAGGTCTTCGTTAAGACACTGGCAGAAACGACAAATGTCATGGGCCTTTTTATCTGGATTAGTTAAAGAATCACGCAAGGAAATAATAGCAGGAGAATTCCAACCTTCCGATGAAAAGATGTTTCCAAATTCTTTGGCCGGAGCACGCACACAACAAGGACCAATGTTCCCAGCATTGTCTAACTGCACATAACTCATGGGTAGAACACAATGCTTAACCTTTCTTTCTTCTAGGGGAATTAATGGCACCCAGGTAATATAGATTTGCCCTTTGTACTTCTCTTTTAAGCGCTTTTCTTCACTCTTATATTCAGTATTGTCTTCAAACAGAACTTTTTTCATTCTGTCTTTTGTCTTTGGATAATAGTTATCAAAGATAAGTTCTTTACAGCCGATATCCAGGGCAAACCTGATTTTATCTTCCATGTGATGAATCGTCGTACTATCAATCACCGACTGCATCCAAAAGCGCTTTTTGCCTTTGATCGCCATTGCGACCCTTCTGATATCTTCACGGTTGTTATCATAAAGACTCAGTCCTAGAACATCCAATGAAGAGACTTTAAGTTTTTCCAACATCTCACCTTTTAATAAAGCTGAGTTCGTGACCACAGATGTGACCTTTCTTTTCTTATGCAGAATCTCGATATAATCAAAAATATTTTTATTTAAGAAAGGCTCTCCTCCAAGAAATCCAATTCGAAGAGCTGCTTTTGCGGCATCAGTCTCTAATATTTTATTTAATTCTTCAGGCGAAAGATCGCCTTCCTTTCCGGGACTTTCGGCCATATAAGTCTCAACAAAACAAAACTCACAGGCGAAGTTACATCTTTTAGTCGCAGAAATAATAATGGAAACTGGATGAAAATCGAGCACTGTCTCTTTCGTCCATTTATTAAACTGGAATTTTAAAAAGTTAATGATGACTTTAAGCTCTGGTGGATTTTTTAAAAATCTCAGCATTACATAAAGATAAAGTGAGATTTTCAAAGAGCTTCTCTCCTTGAAATCACATATTGCCAATAAAGCATCCGGCAGAATCCTTTCATAACTTCTTTAAGTGATTTCCACGATAGGGCCTGGGACTTCGTTTGTTTTACATTAGTAAGCCTGATAGGAACTTCTTTATACTGAGCTTCTCCTCTTAAAAGTTTAAGTAAGATTTCCGCTGTAAAAAAAAAGCCTCGGCTTTCAAGATTGATTTTTTTTATGACTGAGACTTTGTATAAAGAAGTCCCATTAAAATACTTAAGTCTATGTCCGAAAGCTAAATTAATAATATGCGTATAAATGCGAGAAAGCTTTTGCCTAAAAGCACTGCGCTCTTCCGGGTTTTCAACGTAGGTCACCAAGACATCTTCTTGATTTAAATCTGCTACATGAATCATGACACTTTCCGGGTCATTTTCATTGTCGCCTGGAAGTAAAAAAGCATAATCCATTTTTGCTGATTGGATGCCACTTAAAAAAGCGGCCCCTAATCCCTGAGATTTTAAATGGGTGATGACCATAAGTGAGGGATAGAGAAGCTGAAGATCTTTTAGAATAACGGCGGTTTGATCCGTGCTTCCATCATTAACCGCAATCACTTCACCTGAAAGGTTAAATTTCGACAATGCTTTAAAAGCACCATGAATTGTGTTGGCGATTTCTGCTTCTTCGTTTCTGGCAGGGACAATAATAGACAGTGTCTTCATTAACTAGGATTGTAGCAACTTATTAGTGAGTTCTACAATACGGCGGGCTTCGCTTTCTGAGACACAAAGAGGAAGATTGACGATTTCTCTAGCGACAACTTGAGAATAATTGCGCTCTGAAAGATACTTATGACCCTGGTAAGGTTTAAGCTCTGGAAGTGAATAATTATACATATCTCCTACCTGAATCCCATGTGAAAGCATGGATTCCATATAGGACTTGCGGTTTTTTACTAAAATATTATAGTGCGACACAACTACGTCTTCAGCGACATCAATCTTAGAAACTTTTAAACCCTGTTGATAAACGCGAGAGATTAGCTGGATAGACTCGGCCGTATCAGAAAACTTCTCTAATTGCAGGCGTCCAATAGAAGCTTCGAAGGAACTTAGGTTCTGAAAACTATCTTTTGGAATTTCAATCTTATTCACATCAAAGAGTTTAACGAAGTAATCAATAAACCCATGGCGTTCAAGAAAATTAGTCACATTATAAAAAGGTTTCCAGAAAGCAACAAAGGCAAGAAAGAGATAGGCTCTTTTAAAAAAACCGCGTGCTGCTGAGTCTGAAAACAAGTGAGCTTTTACTGAATCGATCTTCTTAATTAATTCTGCATCATTAGTCGTGAGCATCCCTCCAAAAACAGAGGTCACGGGCTTACTAAGCCCAAGCCCAAAGAGGGCCATATCCCCAAAATGAGCGATGGTTTTCCCTTGGGATTTCCCATTGAGTAAATGGGTGCAGTCCTGAATGATTTTGATATGGGGATAATGCTCTTTAATAAATTGAACTTCGCCTAAATTAACGGGAGCCCCGTAGAGCGAAGTAAAAACAATGGCACCAGTTTCTTTGGTTATAGCTTTCTTTAAAAGCTCAAAATCTATCGAAAGGTCTTCTTTTCGTACATCGACAAAAACCGAGTGATTGCCACTTTCTTCTATGGCATGCGCCATAACAATGCAGGTATAGGCCGGGAGGATAATCTCCTTTTTCTCGATTTGATGAGCTTTTAAAAAAGCATAGAGCACCATTCTCCCATAAGAAAAAGAACGGGCGTACTTCTGTCCCATAAAAACAGCAAACTCTTCTTCAAAGTCTTGAACTTCTGACTTTGGTGTAAGAGAGAAAATTTTCTTAAATTCGCCCCAACCAAGATTGGGTTTAAACCTAGGGATCATCGTTTTGCCTCTGAAAATATCTTCTCACGCTCCATGTGTTATTGCTACTGTGAATTATTTAAGAGTATAATTTCCCCTATGAATCCACAGAGATTAATTAATAAATTCACTCGTAGAATTTTTTTGGCGTACTCCGATCTCTATGGATTTTTAGCGCAAAAGCTCTTTAATGTTCATCATTTTTACCCAAGTAAAATCACTTTTAAGATCACCAATATCTGCAACGTTGACTGCCATTTTTGTTACAACGTCGGCAAAAACACTCAGGTCGAAAGAAAGTCTGAAATTGATCTGGAAAGCTGGAAAAAGCTTGTGAGCAATGCTCCTTTTTATACCGCCATCTCCTTTACTGGAGGAGAAGCTTTTCTTTATCCCCACTTATTTGATCTTTTAGAATTTATCGGGCAAAAAAAACGCAAGGCCTCTATCGTTAGTAATGGAACCACATTAAACGAAGAGCAGCTCAATAAACTTATTGATTCTAAACTTCACTACCTAATGTTTTCACTTCACGGTATGGAGCGCACTCATAATCGTATCCTTGGCGGTCATATCAATTATTTTGAAAAGACCACGGCAACAATTAAAAAACTTGAAGAATTAAAAAAGAAAAGAGGAAGTAACTATCCTATTGTGGGAATCAAGGTTGTCATCACTAACGAAAATTACCAGGATATCCCAGAGCTCATGGACTATTCTGAAAAAGAACTCAAGGCCTCCCACCTTTACTTCAATCTACTTTCTAATGAACCTTTTGAACTATTTGAGAATGTGAATGATGCTTTTAAAGCACAAGCTCCCATTCATATGTATGAAAAAATTAAAATCCCAAAAATCCATGCTCTCATTGATCATATTTTTGATTATAAAAAAACATCTCGTATGAATATTGGTTTTACGAATGTCTTTAAAAATAAGCAGAAATTAAAAGACTATATTGAAAATCCCGGGCAGTTTGATGTCACAGCTTGCAACAAGCCTTTTCACGAGCTTTATATCCAGCCAAATGGCGATGTCATTTTCTGTTTAAAATACAAAGTGACTAACATTAAAGACATCAATTACGACATCAGAAATATTTTTACTCTTCCTCGCTACCGTGAACTCCTTAAAGCTTTTCAAGATAAAGGGAAAAAAGTGGACTACTGCCATACGTGCCTGGAAGCTACTTTTGAAGACAAGCGGGCAGAGGCCTGATGAGAAAGATTCCTCGCGGTGTCTATTACCTTTCCTTTGGAAGAATCCTGCAAACGCTGGTGACTTATCCATTTAAAAATTTTTCAAGCCAAAACAAGGTTGAAGAATTTGAAAAAGAAGCTGCTTTAAAACTTAACTCTCCTTATGCTCTGGCCATGCCACATGCTCGCATAAGTTTATATTATTTACTTAAGTACTATCGCCTTGATGCTGGAAGTGAAGTCTTAATGTCACCAACCACACTTCCTGATATGGTTAACATGGTTTTACTCCTTGGATTAAAACCCGTTTTTGTCGATTTCAAAGAAAACACTCATACAGCAGATATTTCTAAGGCCGAGAAGCTTTTAACATCAAAAAGCAAAGTTCTTTATCTCACACATTTGTATGGGATTCTTCCAGATATGAATGAGATCCTGGCCTTTACTCAAAAGAACAATCTTATCTTCATACAAGATTGCACTCAGTCTTATGGGACATCTTTTGAAGGAAAACCTGTCACTGAGTTTGCCAATGCTACGTTTTATTCTACATGCTCTCTCAAGGATCTACACACCCACATGGGGTCACTTCTTTGTGTAAAATCAGCAGACCAAATGAGGGCCATTAGAAAAAACACGGTGAGAGATTTTCACCCTTTGAGTAAAAAATATTTTTGGAAATTTTTAAAAGAAGATATAGTTGCTTCTTTAGCGCTAAATCCTTATCTCTTCTCTTTTTTTACTTACTACATTTTTAAAATCCTCTTTGCGATCGACGCTAAACTCATTGAAGATTTAATTGATGGCAGAGGACTTAAACTAGGCCCATGGATTTTCTTTAAAGGATTATTTGGTGGCTCTGGAGATGAAAGAAGGACGAAAATCCCTCATGATATGCTCTATCACTTTAATGATCTGCAGGCCGAAGTTGGCCTTCAGGGTCTAAAAGACATGGACGATTTTGAGCGCAGAAGAAGACAAAACACCTTGCTTCTTATTGAGCATCTCTCAGATAAAGCAAAGGCGAGGCTTCCTCACTTAGAAGAGAAGGCCAATCATTCTTTTTGGCGAATTCCTATTTATGTTGATGATCAAAAACACTTTGAGCATTTCCTCTTTGATCATGGTATTGATCCGGGGAAAACAACCTTGCCTTGCCTGCCAGATATGGATATTTTTAAAGACTTAAAACAAAGTGCGCCGGTTGCCCTAAAAATGGGAAATCATTCGTACTTTCTTCCCAACTTTCACTATTTAAACGAACGAGAGATAAAGCATGTTGCCAGCACCATTAACCAATACTTCGCTCTATGAGTATTTTTCTAATCGCTTGCCGCGTTTTCAGTTCTTTTACAGAACTCCAAGACTTTATCTTTCTCTTTTTAAGCTTCAGTCCAAAGATGCTCTGGAGCGTTCAACAAAAACAGAAGAATTTGAAAAAGCTATTTGTAAGCATTTTCAGTCCCGACATTGTCTAACGACATCCTCTTTTCGCATGGGACTTTATTTCACTCTTAAATCCTTAAACCTTAAAGAGGGAGATGAAATTCTCCTTTCTCCTATTACCATTCCCGATACGATTAATGCCATTCTTCTTCTGAAGCTGAAGCCCGTTTTTGTCGATATGTCTTTGGATGATCACTGCCTTGATCTAACTTTAGCTGAAAAACAATTAAATCCGAAAACACGCGTGCTCCTGGCTACTTATCTTTCAGGTATTGTCCCTGATATGCAAAAAATTAAAGAGTTTGCCCAAAAACATAACCTTCTTTTCATTGAGGATTTCTCTCAAAATTATGAAGCCCATTTTAATGACAAATACCTGGGAACTTGGGGCGATATCAGTATCGGCTCACTCTCGAGCGGAAAAATTCTTTCATCCGCCGTAGGAGGAATCATTCTCACGCAATCTGATGAATATGCAGCTAAAATCAAAAAAGAAATCGAAGCTCTTATCAGTGCTCCAACGAGAAATGTCCTGGGCTATTATTTAAAAAATTGTATTGTTGTTGAAACAGCAACTCTAAGACCTATTTATATTTTCTTTACCCATACCTATTTAAAAATCATGTCTATTCTCAACGGCAAAGGCATCGTCGACTTTGAGCACGATCCTGATCACCGTCATAATATTTTTTTCTGTTCAAGGCCAAAGCTTCGCACGGAATTCCCTAAAAGCTACTATACGTGGTTATGTAACTGGCAGGCCGACATGGCCCTTGGTCTCTTGGAAGAGATGAAAACCAATACAGACAAAAGACGGCATTTGGCAAAAATACTCTTTGAAAACTTAAGCCCAGAAGCTAGAAAATTTATTCCTCAGAATCTTTTTGATTACCAAAGAAACTCTTACTATCACTTCCCTATCAACTGCTTTGGGCACAGAGAAGAAATGCGCAAGAAGCTCTTTAAAAATGGGATTGATAATGGAAGTTATGGACTTAATCTTTGCTCGGAAGAAACTGTCTTTTCCCCACACACCAAGATCTTAGAAAATGCTCGCACTATTAAGTATGATACTGTCTTTATTCCGCTGAATGAGAAATACTCTGAAAATCATATGCGCCATATCGCTATGACATTAAATGAAATAGCACACTAGTTTTTTTCGTAAAGACTTAAGTGCATTAACCAACTATGCCCCACAGGTCCTAAATCATACCAGTATTCAACATGCTGAAACTCTGAAGTTTTATCAAGCTTTTCATTAAAGTGGTGGCGAAGTTCTGTGTTTTTAACAAAGTGATAGCCAATATTGGCAATGGCGGCCTTAAGAGGTTCAACTTTTTCGTGATCTCCAGGAGTGTTTCTTAACACATAAAGTTTTTTACCATCTTTAGTCAGGTCTTTTAATTTATTATCCAGCTCTACATTATCAACAATAATTTCGATCTGCTTATTGGCAAAAGCTGGATGATGCTTAATGGCCCATACAATGCCAAAATAATTCAAGTAACTAGTCTCTGCAAAACTATCAAAGATAACAATCGCCATTTGCGATTCGTCCTTTATTTCTTCAGCAATTCGATCTACGAAAAAATATTTATCTTCATTGACCGTCATTTTAGGGTAAATATCATTGATAAAATTACCGGTAAAAAGAACCACGGCCAATCCCAATGCCCAGGCGTTGCGGTATTTAAGATTTTTAAAGTAGTAACTCAGGATAAAAATAAAGGCCGGCATTAAAAAGAGCCAGTAAGTGATATCGTAAGGTAAAAAAAGAATATAACTGGTAAAAATAAAATAAGTAGCAAACCACCAAAGCATAAATCGGGTTTCATGGGCCTTATCTTTCATTGCCATTTTTATAGCATTGTATCCAATAACAATCAGGACTAGCCTAAAGAAAAGCCAAATAACATGATAACCTTCTAGTACTGTGTAAATTAAATGGTAAACACCTGTCACGAATGGGTACAGAATAAGTCCCCATACAATACTATAAAGACTGTAAGCTTCTTTAGTCCAGACTCCCATTTCATCACTATAAAACAGGAAGACCTTTATCATTTCACCTAAACTTTTAGCGCCAATGTAGAAATAAAGCGGGAGAACATAAAATGACATTCCAAAAAGAAGAATAATAACAAAAATAATACTTCCTACTTTAAGGATATTTTTCCTATCTGCTCGCCAAAAAAGGAAAAATTGCGGAATGATCATGAAAACAAATAAGGAGTGAAAGGCCATTGCCACTCCAAGACTTAAGGCCTGGTAAACAATATAAGAAATCTTTTTTTCCTCAAGATACTTAAAGATTAAGTACATTGATAATAAATTAAAACATTGTCCCGATGTATAACCTTCTCCGGATTTTGCTCCAAACCAAAAGATATCCGAGAACATTAAAATAACAGTCATTAGCGTGGCAAAGATTTGATCCTTAGTGAATCTCTTCATGATTTTATAAAAGAAGACTCCACCCAAAAGCCCAGTGACTGTATTAATTGATGAAACGGCTTTAATCCCAGGCAGCTCAACAGAAAAGAGCGCCAAGAAATCTTTTAAGATTTTGCCCAATAAATGCAAAAGAGGATGATCTGGATGGTAATTTCCAAAGGCATTGTAATTAAGCAGCCAGGGACTCACTCCATAATGTCCATGAGTCACATCAAAAAATCCTTCCATTGCCCCCGAGTAAACATAGGACTCATGCATGTGGATTTTGATATTAAAAAAAAGATAAACAAAAATGACGAATCCCCACAAGCAGTAAAAAGCTCTTCTTTGCGATTGTTCTGTTTGAAAAAGATCCTGTTTAAGCATAATTATCTTTGTGACTTAAGAACGTATTGAGGCGTTCCATTGTGATCCATATAAAGTTTCCCCAGGTATTCGCCAATGATTCCCAGAAAAATAGACTGAATAGAAAAGAGCAAAAAGAGTGCGCAAATAAAACTCGCCCACCCGCCAATTCCTAAAACAGTAAAAACAATTAACACTAAGGCCGACACGAAAAAAGTAAAGCCACCAAATAAGGTCATTAGTCTAAGAGGCTTTGATGAAAAATTAATCAGGATATTGAGCCACAAGTTTAGAAGTTTTCTAACCGTGTAATTGCTACGACCTTCTTGTCTTGTTTTATGCTCAACAAGCACCTGCCCATAATTATTAGTCGATCTTAGCACCAGTCCCTGAATATAGGGAAAGGCTCCTTTATACTTAATGACTTCAGTAATTGTTTCTCTGTTCATGATAATGAACGTTGAAAAATACAAGTCATAAGGTTTGTTAATTAAATAAGTCAAAACCAGATTATTTAACCAGCTCGCTGAATTTCTAAACCACCCGTGATTCTTTTTAATAAAATCTGAAAAGACGACATCGTAGCCTTTTTGAATGGTTTGATAGAGTTTAATAATTTCATGAGGTGGATTTTGAAAATCATCGTCAATAATCACAGCGTACGGCCCCGTAACATGATTAAGAGCGCACATAACCGCATTGTTTTCACCAAAGTTCTTTCTTAACGAATAGAACTTAACATTTTCATATTTTTTAGCGATTTCCTGGCAAACAGATTCAGTCTGATCCTGGCTAGAATCGTTGACGATCACGATTTCAACCTTGAGCGAGTTCAATTCCTTAAAAATAGCCTCTACTAAAAGACCGATGGTCTTAGCGCTATTATAGGCCGGAATACAGACTGAAAGATCGTATGTCATGTATTAAACGGTATCTAAACTTCTCTATAAATTCTATTAAAATTTAATCTTCCCTGATGTCATCGGGAATGAAACTGCCGTTGCTTTGCAGGAGCTTTTCCTTAAATCCGACTGGATCATAAATGATCTCAGAGGCAGCCTTTTGAATATAAATTTGGCGGCTTTGTTCAATGACCTGAATATGCTTTTGATCCCCGCGATAGCGATAAAAACTTAAAAGTTTCTCGTAGGTCCCCAGGTTTTCAAATAGAGACTGGATGTTAGGTCCAGCGCCGACAATGGCCTGATCCAGCTTTCCAGTAGACTGATAGGCCAGATAATTTTGTTGATTGTACTTAAGATTTAAGCCTGTCGTAAGCAGATAAAAGCATGAAAGATAGATGGCAAAAGCACTCACAAAAGTAAGGAGACTCTTCTTCTCAATAGCAAAAAAGCGATATAATTTCATGGCCAGAAAAGAGCAGATCAGAACTAATGGAATCATAAAATTGAATTTCAGCCCAATCTCCGGTAAGTAAAAAATATGACTCAAAACCCCCGAGAAACCATGGTGGATAAACCATCCTTTCATTTCCGGCCACTGGTTTTGACCGAAAAAATAGTGTTCATAATTTAGGGTATAACTAAAAGCTTTCATCATATTCTGACCAGCCGCCACAACGACAAAAACCCAAAAAACAATCTTCTTCCACTTAGTCTCTTTTACATTTTCGTAAAGACTCATCAGAAGAATCGCAAAAACAGCAAAATGAGGAACCCAGTGTCGGGCGCCATAACTTTCTTGATGAATGCGGGCAAAAGACTCAATCATCAAAGCGAAAAAAGGAATGACCCCTACGATAATTAAAGGCAGGTCTTTTTTCTTTTTAAGAAAAAGAAAAACTAATCCAAGAAAGCAGGCAATATAAATTGGACAGTTCGTGAAAAACCCCGAGGGATAAACGAGATTTGGCCAAAGAACATAATAATCAAAATTCACTACATCAGCATAACCATAATTCACAAAACCGAATTTAATAGAGTCATTAATCAACATCGGAATGAGATTAATCAAGACACCTGAGCTGAAAATGAGCCCGTTCTTAATTGTCGCCTTAAGAGATTTTGTATTTATGAAATAATGAACTAGCAAATAAACTGGTAAAATAAAGTAGAAGATATGATCAATCTTAAGTGCTAAGCCTGCTCCAAGTAGAAGTCCGAAGAAAAACAATGAACGCGTCGACCAATTTTTTAAAAGATAGAAAAACATCCCAATTTCTAATGTGACAAGTGCGCTGGAAGTTATATCTGCATTTCCAGGTTGTATTAAGGTGAACCACCAGAAAGAAGTTGTCAGAGAAAGAGTGGCAAAGACCCACAAACGCTTCTTGCCGGGAAAAATCTCAGCCAGAAGAAAAGATGTCAGCATAACTGTCACAACACTAAAAAAGACAGTGGCCAATGAGCGGGTTAAAAAAATCAGGTCTCTATTATCTGCTGAAACAAAAGACTGCATCGCCTTCTTATAGACAAAAAAAGGGGCCCACATATTCACAATGCCATTTGAATGGACATCAGGCCAATTTCCACTTCTTGTAATTTGCCAGCGCTCTTTATCTGGCACTTGATTGATCACATTGAGGTCTAAGTCGTTAACAATACTTTCCGAGTAATAGTCGTAGATGTTCTTCTCAACGGACATATTCTGGTGATTAACACGCAGAAAAAGTATGGTGAATAACAAAGCAAAAGCTATAAATTGAAGGGTGCTCCCTGCTTTTTTAAAACGCTCAAAAAAACCCAAACGAACTCCGAGGCAAGAAAAGAAATTATATTAACTTTATACCAGAAATATGATTTTATTAATTAAAAGTCCCCTCTGACAGCGGTTTTATTATTAAAAGCGATATTATTTTAGATGGACATAAACTGAGCTGGCATTCTGACCGAATCAAGGATTGGATTGCTGGCAAAAGAGTTCCGCCAATCACTATCGATATGGCGCTTACTCAAGACTGCAATTACCGCTGTACCTACTGCTACGCCTTCTTTCAACGAAATGAAGGTCATCGCATGACTAAAGATGTTGTTTTTCGTTTTCTTGCTGATTGCGCCGACTTAGGTGTAAAGGCCATCACATTTACCGGAGATGGGGAAAGTACGCTCTCACCTGTTTTTAGCGATGCCGTTCTTGAAGGAAAAAGACTTGGTCTGGATATGGCCGCAGCTTCTCATGGCGAAAAATTTGGACCTCTGGATTTAGAAAAAATTCTTCCTGCGCTCACTTATTTGCGCATTAATATCTCCGCTGCCACTCCTGAGCGATACGCTAAAATTCACGGGACTAGCCAACAAGCTTTCTTTAGAGTGAAAAAGAATATTGAAGAGCTTGTGCGCATAAAAAGAGAAAATAACCTTTCAACAACTATTGGTCTGCAGATGGTGCTTATGCCAGAAAATGGCGAAGACATTATTCCTCTTGCCGATTTTGCTGTCGAAATGGGAGTCGATTACCTGGTTATCAAACACTGCTCTGATGACAAAGACCGCACTCTCGGAATCGACTATAGTAAATATTTTGAGTTAAAAGATGTTCTAGAAGCGGCCCAGAGACGCTCAAATTCTGTCACTCAAATCACTGCAAAAATGTCTAAAATAATGAGTCAGGGAAAACGCGAATACACAAAATGTTTTGGCCCGACTCTTATGCTCCAAATTTCAGGAACAGGACTTGTGGCCCCTTGTGGAGACCTTTTTGCGACTGATAAAAAACGCTTCCACATTGGAAACATTTGTGAGCAGTCTTTTAAAGAAATTTGGCATGGAGAGAAATTTCGCGAAGTCATGGAGTATATCGGCTCTGATGAATTCAACCCGCAAACTCAATGTGGTACATTATGTCTTCAGCATTTAGTAAACACTTATCTTTACGACCTAAAAGAAAACAATGGCCCTCTTTTAGAAAGTTCTGCACAGCCGCCTCAGCACATTAATTTCATTTAAAAACGATTAAGAACATTGCAAATTTTTTGAATGTCTTCTTCACTGAGATAAGAGCTCAGAGGAAGACTTAAGATTTCAGATTGCAGCTTCTCCGCGACCGGAAACGTTCCTAAATCATATCCATGATAAGCTTTTTGTTCATGGGCCGCTTTTGGGTAATGAATTTGAGTTTCAATCCCATTATCTTCTAAGTACTTTTTTAAAGCATCTCGCTCATGTGAACGAATAACAAATAAATGCCACGAATGACTTTCATCATCGCTATAGACTGGAAGTTGAATCTTAGGATTCTTGATCTGGGAAAGGTAAGACATGGCCACTTTTCTTCTCCCGTCCAGGTCTTCTTTGAAATACTTCATTTTTACCTGAAGAATCGCCGCCTGGATCTCATCCAACCTACTATTTACCCCTTGGTAATCATGCTGATATTTTTCTCTTGAACCATAGTTTCTAAGAGATAAAAGAAGCTCGTAAAGGCTTTGATCATTGGTTGTAATGGCCCCAGCATCTCCTAAAGCTCCCAGGTTTTTACTAGGATAAAAACTAAAAGCTGCCGCATCTCCAAAACCTCCGGCCATTTTCCCTGCCAAGGCCGAGCCATGTGATTGGGCCGCGTCCTCGAGCACTAAAAGCTGATGATCTTTAGCGATTGCCATGATCTCTACCATCGGTGCAAGCTGCCCATAAAGATGCACTGGAATAATTGCTTTCGTTTTTTTAGTAATAGCTTTTTTTATTTCCAAAGGAGAGATATTAAATGTTTCTGGATTTGGTTCGACAATTTTAATAACAAGATTATTTTCAGTGATTGCCAACATCGATGCAATATAGGTATTGGCCGGAATAATGACCTCATCACCAGACTGAAGCTTTCCCTGCTCTTTCCATGCCCTTAAGACCAAAGTTAAAGCATCCAGGCCATTGCCTACACCAACTGCGTACTTTGTCCCGCAAAACGCAGCAAAGGCCTCTTCAAAAGATTTCAGTTCATTTCCGGCGATAAATCGACCTGAATCAATGACACGAGTGCAGGCTTCGATAAGCTCTTGCCTTAAAGGAGAAGTTGCATTTTTAAGATTTAAAAATTCGATCATAACGATGTCGTCAAAAATCCAGGTGAAACTTCATTTAAAAAGTCATCGTAATCGCAAATATAGTCTTCTGAATCATACAGTTCACTTGCAAGAACCATGAGAATGCAATCCTGGCTAAAATCATGCATTTCTCTCCAGACCATATTCTTAATAAGAAGTCCTTTAAAACTTGAAGACAGGATGACTTCTTTTTTAGTGAAACCATCATCAGTTAAAATTCGACATGAACCTTGAATACAAATAAGCATTTGAGAAAGTTTGCGGTGAGCATGAAACCCTCTGGAAATGCCTGCTTGCATGCCTTTGATGTAATAGACACGTTTGATATCAAAAGGAACACTTTTCATACTCTCAAAAACAGAAAGTTCACCCCTTCCGTCTTCAATTGTAGTGACTAATAATTCCTTGACTCTATCCATGCATAAAGTCTAAACGAAAACGAAATGTAAGGCAATTTTCTAGAAGACGCTCTTCATATTGAGCGTATGTTTATCAACAACTTTTTCTTCACTCAGATTTTTTCTAAAAAAGACTCTGGCAACAATAGCGTAAGGACATAAAATAAGAAAATAAAGCACGGTGTAAAATCCCCAGGATTTTAGTTTCCCTACAATCTTAGCAATAACCATCCAAACGATATAAGGTCGCTTAAGCCACTCTGGGATAAGAAGTCCCAAGATTATCAATAATGGCCCTAAAATCATCGGCCAGTATGAATGAGGTGTGTGTTTTAAATAAGGTATAGCAAAACCAAAAAGCCCAAGAATCAACAATCCCATAACTATGCCAAACTTTCTTAACTCCCCTTTTTCCAATTGATCTTGGTCTGGCAAAAAAGGATCGAGGCTTAGTTTTTTTATCGGTTCAAAATGCTGATCTTCAAAATGCTCATAGGCCTGAAAGTTATCTGCGGGAACAGAGTGTTTTAAATGTAATTCCCAAACAGCGCAAGCGGCACCGAAATCGTAAGCATTTAAGTGCTTTGACAAATGTATATGCAAAAGCTCTTTAGTCACCGGCATTTCACTAAAAAGAATTTCTGGAACTTTCTCATTGGGATAAAGTTTTATAAGCTCTTCGTTCATCTGATTTTTAAAGAGCATCTTTCCTTCTGAAATCCACTCTTTTGTCGTCTTCATAAAACGTAGGAAGGAGAAAGGCACTTTGAATATGATATCCTTCATGACTCGCTCAAACTTAAGAAGAGGTTTATCATAAAAGCCAATATAACTTACATCTTTAAGGGTAATTGCTTCTTTTTTTAAACATGCCCGCACTGATTCTTTGGGAAATGAATAATCATCTTTTAGATGGCTAAAATGAGATTCTGAAAAATTAACGACAACTCTGCCGTCTTTTAATAAAACAGCTCCAGATTTTTCCCAGCCGTAGGCCAGTCCTAAAATATAAACTGGAGTTTCCAACACTAATCCCACAGGTTCTTAAGCAAATAACTTCTCATGCGATATAACCAGCCAGAGTTAAAGATTAATTGCAGTGAATTCATTTCAGGGTAGAGAATTTTCATTTTTTTTGTGAAGGCAAGTTCTCTCGTATCACTCTTAAAAGCCGGGACATTCTTTTTTAGGTTACAGCAGTCTTTTTTGTCGGCCCAAAGATCCTGATCTTTCCAGAAGTAACTTTCTCCCAGACCAAGATAACAAGTCGAAAAGTCCATTCCGACTTCCTTGCATTTTTGAGAAATAGCTTCGTAATAAGACCTTATCTCCGGTGCACTATACTTAAAACCTTCTGTCGTTTGCTTGATTTCCTCTTTCATAAGTGAGCGAAGATCAAAACCAATTTTCTGGCTCACGGCCTGAGTTGTCTTGCCATCCATATGAACAAAACCAGCAAGCAGGTTTTTACAGCCATAACTTCTGATCTCTTCAATCATTGAAGGATTAAAAAAATCAAAAGCAGCTTTGTCGCCAAAACTTCCATTCTTTCCACTCAAATGCCCATCAGAAAAATTAGGAAAAAGTGGGTTGAGTCTTACCGAGGTAAAAATTTGGGCCTGGTTTAACTTCCTCAAGGCCTCTAATCTTGCATATGGCGATTCTGTCCCAGGCTCAATAAGCTTAACCATTTGCTCATTTAAAGTAGGAATAGAAAATTGCACTGTCGCCTTTTCCGGGTCCATGTACTTTAGGTACTCATCTTCTGCGACCATTGGCGAGCGGGTTAAAAACAAAAAAGGATAATTATAGGCCTTGAGAATTTTTAGTGTCTCAAGCGTGTTTTTATACTTCCTTTCCATGGAAAGAAAAGGGTCCGACATCGAACCAATCCTTAAAGGAACACGCTTTAAAAAGACTTCTCGTAAGGGAAAATCTTCATCCGTCTCAAAAGCTTTATAAAAAAGCTCCCACAATGAGGAAATATCAATGGGAACCGGCACAGGACTGTTCCATTGATCAATCTTAGAAAGCTCCGCTTTGGCCCAGCAATAAACACACTCATGAGTGCACCCATTCATATAGGTATCGAGCTGAAAACCGTAATAACATTGCAGGCAGTCTGAGGTGGCCCCAATTAAATGAGGAATTCCCTGAGGAAAGAGCTCTGCCCCTTTTCCGGCCTGATTCCTCATTGAGGCAAAATGCTGGAAGGGGGAGATGTCAAAATCGTACTTAAAACCAGAGCGCTCTTTAAGAAAAGAGATTTTCTCATTGATGGCATTCAGGCTGGTATAAGTCGATTTATCGTACATTGTTACCTGTTAATAGAACTGAATAATCTGATTCATGACTGAAACAAATGTCTCTGCTTCTTCCTGAGTATTATAAACAGAAAATGAAAGTCTTAATGTCGGAGGAAGATTTTCTTTATGAAACCAGGCATGAGCACAGTGAAAACCACTTCTGGTCATAATATTCTTTGATTCATCCAGGAGAATCGAAAGCTCCCCCATATCTTTATTCTTCAAAGAGAAATTTAAAATCCCAGAACGAAGCTCTGCTTCTTTTGGCCCCAGGATTTCAATATTTGAATGCTTTAAAAGCTCTTTCGTGATGAATTGATTAATTTTTACTTCATGTTGATGAAAATTTTCAATGCCAAGCTTTTCAATATAACGAAGGGCTTCGGCCCCTCCAATCGCTCCTGCATAATTTTGAAGTCCTGCTTCTAAACGATAAGGAGTCTCTGCAAAGGTGAATGAAGTATAGTCTGCATCTAAAACAGTCTCTCCTCCATAAAGAAGAGGTTTTAATTTTTGAAGAAGTTCAAACTTCCCATAAAGAGAGCCAAACCCAGAAGGGCCAAAGGCCTTATGAAATGAAAAGGCCAGGAAATCAACATCCAGCTCTTTAACATTAATTTTCTGATGAGCAATCGCTTGAGCAGCATCAAGTAAAAAGAGAGCTCCATTTTCATGGGCGATTTGCACCATCTCTTTAATCGGAAGACTCATTCCCGTAACATTCGAGGTATGAAAAACAGATACCAGTCTGACTTTACCTTCAGTAAATATCTTCTTATAAGATTCCAAATCAAAGGCCTGATCATCTTTTTTTATGTCGACCAACTTGTGCATAATTCCTTTTTCCATCGCTAGCATTTGCCAAGGAATTAAATTTGAATTGTGCTCCATATTTGTCGTCAGGACGATGTCACCTTTTTTGAAATCTAATCCATTAGCAATCAGATTGATTCCTTCAGTCGTATTTCTTGTAAAGACAATTTCCTGAGCTTTATCTGCCCCTAAAAAACGTGCGACAGTACTTCTTGCTGCTTCATACTCTTTTGTCGTTTGTTTTCCAAACTTATGAACAGCACGATTATGGCAAGCTGGATGATCTGTGTAATAAGCTTGAGAGGCCTTAATGACACTTGCAGGCCTTAGTGTTGTACAGGCATTATCAAAATATATAGGAAGCTGCCCACCTACTTTTTTACTTAATACTTCATAGTCTGCACGGATTTTTTTAGTCTCGAGAATCATTTCAAGATCCACCATGAAAGGCCTGCGAAACAAAGCCCCCAGCAAGAGAAGAGTATGACAAAATTAAAGGATTTAAAAAAAAGACCTGAAGCTCTCGGGGAATATCTTAGAATCTTCCCCGCTATCTCACATTTTGTTTTTCGTAAAAGTGAGCTGTTTTTAATCAAGTCAGCATTGGCCTTAATCACAACCCCCAAAACATTGTGCCATGATTTAAAGACTAGCGATAACGGCCAGGTTAAAACCCAAAGAATTGACAATAAAAGAAGCGCAGTCGTTGAAAGTGTAAGTAGTCCTAAAAAAGAAATATTATTCTTTTCAAAACTAGCTCCACAACATCCTAAATCCTGGTCAAAAAAACTCATGATTTAATCCAGCATCTCTTTTACTTTTTTGTCATTGCGATTTTCTATCAACTTAATCATCGACTTGATTTTATCCGAATAAAACTTCGTCGTTAGATCAGTGTATTCTTCATAGGTTTTGTTGGCCATGAAGTATTTCAGAGCGAAAATATTGAAGATGATAAACTGAAAACATCTAGGCTGCCTCTTTTTATCATAGTCCGATCCCTTAACGTTCGGAGAAGGTGCTAGCCCCATTTTATAAAGCTTGAACCCCGGTGTCTTTTCGTTTTCAAAACTTGCCACACTGTAATCTGATTCGCGGGCCAAAAGCTTAGCGTTGGATTTATTAATAAAGTCTTTATCTTCCGGCCCATCCATTTCAAAAACTGGATTAAAATAAGTAATCCCGAAATGAGCATACATTCTTTTCATCTCGTCGATTACCGGCTTCATCTGCGCCGGCTCCATCGTCATGGCCTGGTTCGCCCCATCGGCAACGAAATAAACTTCGTTATCAATACAATACTTGATTGTCCTGACGTGCATAGAGAGCTTGCAAAGCCCGCACGTTGAAAGATTAAAGAGCCCATGTTTCTTGATGTTCTCAAAATAGTTTTCATAAGAGACATGTTGGAAAAGTTTATCAACGTTTAAAAACGTATGAACAAATCGCTCTTCACCGTACTTCTCTTTTAAAGCTTGAGTTTGAATAGCGGTATTGTCTGTGGCGTGAAATCCGAAACGGTCATAGGTGACCAGGTGAACTTTTTCAAAATTCTCCTGCAACATGGCCGCAGTCAATGTTGAGTCTGTTCCCCCAGAGAACAAAATGGCGACAGCTTTTCCCGATGGATTCATGACTGCTTCCTCTTTTCTTCTTCGAGTTCCTTGGCCTTTCTAATTTCGCCCAGAATGTAGTTTAGGATTCCAAAATAAGTGAAATAGACGAACTGAGTGATCCAGCCCAGGATTTCACTTAATATTACACGCAATCTCCATGGGAGAATAAGAGCGAGAAGACAAATGAAGTAACCAATTGCTCTACTTATCATTTTACCACGTAAAAGAAGAGAGATGCATTACTTGTTCTTTAGCTGCTCTTCCAAGCTAAGAATTCTTTCGTTCAGGTTCTTGATCGTCTCGGCCATGATCGGAATCATTTGCTGATAGTTCACGAAGCTGTGTCCTTGCGGATCTTTTTTTACAAGTTGAGGGAATTCTTTTTCCACTTCTTGGGCCATGAAACCAAACTGCTCACCTTGTGGGAAGTTATGTTCCGGGAATTCAGAAGTTTTGTATGTGAAGTTATAGGCTTGAAGTTGGCTTAGCTTTGAAAGAGCGTCTTGTGCATTTAGAGCTGAGATATCGTTTTTAAATGCGACATCAGAGCCTGCAAAAACGTCTAGGTAAACGCTGTCTTTTAGGACTTCTGCTTCGATTTTTTCAAGATCGTATTCCTTGATCTCTCCAAAAACGTAGTCTTTAAGCGTCTTATTTTTGTTATCTTCCATGCTAAACCTCATTTTTGTATAGCTAATACTATAAACCAATATTCTAAATTAACAAAATTTAAAAAAACTACACTGCGCGACAATAGCTTAGCATTCCCCTTCGTATTTACATAGTCGGTAAATTGCCAATAAGATGGTGTATCTCTAAGAGTGAAAATCGAGGAAAAGGCCCTATGTATTACTGTGACGACCTGGAAATCAAGGCAATCGAAAGAGTCTTGAAAACCAAGAAACTCTTCAGATACCAAGGCAAGGATGTCGAGACAGAATGTTCACAATTTGAAAAATCATTCGCTCGTTATCTTAATTCTAAACATTCCATTCTTCTCTCAAGCGGTACCAACGCTCTGGTAAATGCTCTCTTTTCACTCGGAATCACTAAAGGTGATGAAGTTCTCATTCCCGCATACACTTTTTTTGCAACGGCAGCTGCTGTTTTAGAACTTAACGCCACTCCTGTTGTCGTAAACATTGATCAATACCTGAGTTTTGACTCTCAAGATTTACAACATAAAATCTCTGACAAGACCAAGGCCCTTATCGCCGTTCACATGGATGGTTACGCTTGCAATATAAATTCATTGACTGATTTTTGTCAGACTCACAATATTGCTCTCATTGAAGACTGTGCTCAAGCAGTTGGTGGTCAGTACCAGAATAAAAAACTCGGAAGTTTTGGAGCTTTTGGTTGTTTTTCTTTTAACGTTGATAAAATCATCTCGTGCGGAGAAGGCGGAGCTTTAAGTGTAAACGATGAAGAACTTTATCAAAAAGCATTTCTTTATCACGATACTTGCAACCAGTTTGGTGCCACTCATAAGGACCTCTACTCTATTGCCAAATTTTCCGGAAAATCTATGCGCGCCTCTGAAATTCAAGGCGCCATGATGAATGTTCAGCTAGATCGACTAGATACAATCATCGCGGATTTAAAAATAAGAAAAGATTTTTTAGATCATCGTTTTTCAGAATTAGGGTTCGAACACATTCCTGTCTATGATAAAAATGGAGAATGTTTCACGACAACTCGCCTTTTATGCAAAGATGCAGCTGCCGTTAACGCTATGGTGATCTCTCTTAATAACCTTGGGATCAAAACCAATTCTCCCATGTTAAGGCCGGCCCATCACATTTGGCAGTGGCATGCACTTCTTCCAAAGACTCAACATAAATTTGATTTTCTTCCAACGATTGATATTCTTTCCCGCGTCCTGCTCGTCCACGTGACTCTGGATGAAACAATTGAAGAGTGGCAGGAAAAATTAAAGAGGATTCATGCCTAATCAAAAGCGCATTGTCCTTCTGACCAGCAAAGATAATTTTGTTTGGACAAGTATGCAGGAAATTATTCCCATGATTGAGAAATCATGGTCTGAACTGGCCCAAAAAGAAAATTACATACTCACAATAATCAATGTAGAAGAATCAACCTCCGCACAATTTATGCCGGAACTTATTTCTTCAGACCTGATTGTGATTTCATGTTTTAATACAAAAATTGCCCGCTTTATTAAAATAATCAGAGAGAGTTATAAGATCGACACTCCCTTTTTCTTCTATCTTCACGGCCTGGCAACTATTGGACTCTGGCCACTTGAGCGTTTTGGAGTTCTTTCTCTTTTTACTTCCAATGATCTTTTCATTGGTACATGTGAAGGTGATTTAGAATCAATGAAGATCTCTTTTGAAAACGCTAGAACTAAAAAGATCCCTTTCACTATTTCCGATTCTCCAATGACCCATGATCACTTAAGTGCGAGTGCTCCTTTTGTTTACATTGGAAGAATTTCTCCACAAAAAAATCTGGACCAATTAATCACTGCTTATTCAGATCTCCCCTTGAGTATCAGAGAGAATCATCCTCTTTATTTATATGGGAACGAAGATCACTTGGGTTATCCCAATATTGGCCAGAAAGAAAATACCTATCTGGAAAAACTAAAAAAACTAGTTGAGACCTTAAGCCTAAAAGACCAGGTGACTTTTAAAGGTTTTGTGAATCGACTAGATATTCAAAAAGAGCTTGGCTCAAATTATATTTTTGTCAGTCCTTCCACTCACTCTGATGAAAATTTTGGTATGGCCGCTTTTAGGGCCCTTCTTTCTGGTGCCACTTGTGTCTTATCAGACTGGGGCGGACACAAAGAGTATAAAAACCATTATCCTAATCATATTTATTACGTCACGGCTCTTTTAACAGATGTCGGTCCAATCATACCTCTTAAGCAATTTACCGAAACGTTATTGCAGGCCGTGCGAGAAAGACAACAAGGACACCCTGGTTTTCCTGAAGCTTTTTCAATGGAAACAATTCACTCAATTTTAAAGAATGAAATGGGCCGCCTTCCTCTTCAAAATGAAAGCCTAAAACCTAAATCTCTTGCTCAAATTTTATTTTCTCAACAGAAAGAATTTGAATCACAAGATGATATCCAACGCTGCTTTTATTCATTTTCTGATCCTGCTTTTATTTCTTTTTTCAAGGCCTACGCCAAATGAAAAAACAATACTTAGGCCTGGGAAAAACAAAATACAGCTCGTCCATTTGCTTAATCGATCTTGATCAGTCTGTCGAAATGCTCTTGACTGAAAGATTAAACCGCAAAAAAAACTCCGGTGCCTGGCCAGAGCTTCCACTTAAATCTATTAGCACAAAACTTGATCGCTCAAATTTGACAATAGCGGAAAATCGCGACGTTCATCACCCGATGCAAATTGAAGACATCCAAAATGGAATCTTCCCTTTTTATGATTATCTAAAAAAAGAGAACCTGGATTTTTTCACCAGCAGATTTAACCCACACATCGCTTTTATCTCTCACCATTTTTGTCATGCCTCTGCTGCACTGGCCATTTCACCTTTTGAAAAAGCGGTGATCGTTGTCATGGATGGAGCTGGAACGGAAGTGGATGCAGAAGAATATGAAGAGTGTTCAGTCTTTTTGCAAGACGGAGTCAAACTCACCCCTTCATTCAGGCAAACAATTCGCTTTTCTAAATCTCACAAACACTCTGAGCACAGTTTCGGAAACCGTATCGGTTCTGCTTACGAAAAAGCCTCTGAGTTTATTTTCAACTCTCCCAACTCTTCGGGAAAAGTTATGGGACTGGCCTCATTTGGAAAAGCACTCCCTTTAAAAGACTATTACGATTTCATGGAAAATCTTCCATGGGATTTAAGCTTTAAAAAGAAATCCAAGCAAGATTGGGAAAATACAGACCATACTTTTTTTAAAAATGTTGCAGCAACAGTGCAACAAGCTTTGGAAGATGATTACGCGAGAATCATCGCTAAAGTAAAAGAACTTCACCCTGAGTATGAAAACCTCATCCTCACTGGTGGGTGCGCTCTTAATTGCACCAACAATGCCAAAATCCTCTACCAAAATCTTTTTAGAAGAATTTTCATCCCTCCGTTCCCCGGTGATGAGTGTATTGGTTTTGGTCTGGCCCACGCTCTAAAATTCAAAGAACAACCAGAATCATGGCAGCCTCTTTTATTTGAAAACCAATCGGCCTATTTTGGTGCTCAAAGTTCAGTGCCGACTGATCATGAAATCGAAAAACATTTCACTCCAAGTGAATTTAAATTAGAAAAACATCAAAATATTATAACAGCTGCTGCCCAACTTCTTTACGAGGGGCAAACGATCGCCTGGTTTCAAGGAAGAAGTGAATCGGGTCCTCGCGCTCTTGGAAACCGCAGCATCCTTTCTCGACCTGACATCCCCGGCCTCAAAGATAGACTCAATTCTTATGTCAAATTTAGAGAGAGTTTCCGCCCTTATGGCTGCTCGGCCCTCTACGAGAAGGCCCATCTCTACTTTGATGTGGAAGAAGGCTTTAACAACCCTTATATGTCTTATGCGATCAAAGTTCGTCCTGAATTCAAGACCACTTTAAAAGAAGTGAGCCATGTAGATGAAACATCCCGTATGCAAACAGTGAGAGCAGGTCAAAACGACAGATTCTACAAATTAATTAACGAGTTCGGTCAAAAAAGCGGACTTTACTGCCTGTTAAATACCTCACTCAATGTCATGGATGAACCGATTTTAGAAACTGTGGCAGATGCTAGACGTTTTATGGAAAAAACCCCCATTGAGTATCTCGTCATTGGGGATTTTGTTATCAAGAAAATAAATAATTAAGCTTTTACCAGAAGGTTTTTCGATACCAAAGTTTCAACGAAATTCGTGATATCAGACTGAATTTGCTCTTTTGGTGCATTGTAAGTAGAGAACATTTCTTCAGCGATTTGGTTAAGATCTTTTTTTGCCACCATCTCTTTCCAGATTTCCGCAGCAGCTCCATTAATTTTAAAGAACGTACTACCTTCATCCATTTTCATCAGGATCACTGTTCCGTCTTGATTAGATCTAGAAACGATGTCGTCTGGAATCGAATAATTGCTCTCAAACATGAATAAACCCCTTTTGCCTTCTTTCCAAAAGTATTCTACAGTTAACGAATTAATGTCAATAATAAAGCATTTCCCATTGGGAAAATCTACGCGGCACCCAAGACATGACTAAGTATTTTTTAGGCATTGAAATTGAAATCAATCATCATTGCAACTTAGCTTGTACTTATTGTCCTAATTCAAATACCGAAAGAATTAACAAAGGCCTTATGTCGCTGGAAAATTTCCGCGTGATCATGAATCAATTAAAAGACATCGATTACGAAGGAAAAATCAGTTACCACTTTTACAACGAACCGATGCTTCACCCGGAGCTCGAATCTTTCGTTAAACTCAGCAAAGAAATTCTGCCTAAAAGTCAGTCCGAAATTTTTACTAATGGTGTGTATTTAAATCCCGAGCGCTATGAAGCACTAAGAAAAGCTGGCGTTGACCGCTTCACTGTCACTAAACACAAAGGTCTGACTAAAATCGCCTTTGAAGAAACTTATAACAATCTCTCTTCTGAAGAAAAGGCCCGCAACCAATTTTTTGATTACTCTAAACTCGTTTACACCAATCGCGGCAACCTGGTTGATTACGGAAAAAAACTCGATCAACCTTCAAAAAAAATGTGCCTGATTCCCACTTGCGCTCTGGTTGTCACAGTCAATGGAAACGTCGTGACTTGTTACGAGGACTACCAGGAAAAAACCGTCATGGGCAACGTCTTTAACGAACATATTAAAGACATCTGGATCAAGCCAGAGTACCAGTCCTTTCGAGAGGATTTAAAACAAGGATTCCGCTACAAACACGAAGTATGCAAAACCTGTAACAACCTCAAAGTTGTCGTCTAAAACCTGCCCTGAGCCACGCATCAAATTTCCCACTTCACTAACTCTTTGCTAGAGTAAGACCATCTCTTATCTAAAGGAAAATGTATGTTAAACGATTGGGAAAAACTCGTCGAAAAAGAAACTAAAGGCAAAAAACCAAGTGACCTTACATGGAACTCACCTGAAGGAATTCCTGTTAAGGCCTTCTACTCTAAAGCTGATACAGAAAAATTAAAATTCACTGATACGATGCCAGGAATTGAGCCTTTCATCAGAGGGCCAAAAGCGACTATGTACGCTGGACGTCCATGGACAATTCGTCAGTATGCCGGATTTTCTACTGCTGAAGAATCAAATGCATTCTATAGAAAAGCACTCGCTGCTGGAGCCCAAGGGGTTTCAGTTGCCTTCGACCTTGCCACTCACCGCGGATACGATTCAGATCACCCGCGCGTTTCTGGTGACGTTGGAAAAGCTGGTGTAGCGATTGACTCTGTTGAAGACATGAAAATTCTTTTTGATGGAATCCCACTAGATAAAGTTTCTGTTTCAATGACAATGAACGGAGCCGTTCTTCCTATTTTAGCAAACTACATCGTTGCCGCTGAAGAACAAGGTGTCTCTCAAGATAAACTTTCTGGAACCATCCAAAACGATATCTTAAAAGAATTCATGGTGAGAAACACTTATATCTTCCCACCAGCTCCTTCTATGAGAGCTATCGCTGATATCTTCGCTTACACAGCGAAGAATATGCCAAAGTTCAACTCAATCTCTATCTCTGGGTATCACATGCAAGAAGCTGGAGCGGATGCCGTTTTAGAGCTTGCTTACACCATCGCTGACGGAAAAGAATACATCGATACAGCACTTGCTGCTGGAATGAATATCGATGACTTTGCTCCGAGACTTTCATTCTTCTTTGGTATCGGAATGAACTTCTATATGGAGATTGCAAAACTTAGAGCAGCTCGTTTCCTATGGAATAAAGTTGTCTCTAAATACAACCCGAAAAAAGAAGACTCGAAAATGCTTCGTACACATTGCCAGACTTCTGGTTGGTCACTGACTGAGCAAGATCCATACAACAACGTTATCAGAACGACGATTGAAGCTATGGCCGCTGTTTTCGGTGGAACTCAATCACTGCATACAAATGCTTTTGATGAAGCGATCGCTCTTCCAACTGAATTCTCGGCGAGAATCGCCAGAAACACTCAGATCATTATCCAGGAAGAAACTCACATCACAAATGTCGTTGACCCTTGGGGTGGCTCGTACATGATGGAAGCCCTGACTCAAGAGATGATCGATAAAGCTCAGGCCATCCTGGATGAAGTCGAGCAAGCTGGTGGAATGGCAAAAGCTATCGAAACCGGAATTCCAAAACTAAACATTGAAAAATCAGCGGCCATTAAACAGGCCCGCATTGATAAAGGACAAGATGTTATCGTTGGTGTGAACAAATACCGTCTGAAAGAAGAAGACGCGATTGAGACACTGGAAATCGATAACCATAAAGTTCGCGACTCGCAAATTGTCCGCTTGGAAAAACTAAGAAACAACCGCGATGACGAAGCTGTAATGCAAGCTCTTGAAGAACTGACAGAATACGCTCGCTCAGGAAAAGGAAACGGACTTGACCTTGCGGTTAAGGCCGCTCGCCTTCGCGCCAGCGTTGGAGAAATCACTTACGCCCTTGAAAGAGTTTGGGGACGCTACAATGCCAATACACAAACTGTAACCGGTGTTTACGGTAAATCTTTTGAAAAGGATGAAAACTGGATGAAAATCGCTGAGGACATTAAAGCTTTCGTAGAAAAATACGGACGCCGTCCGAGAATGCTCGTTGCTAAAATGGGTCAAGACGGTCACGACCGCGGAGCTAAAGTTATTGCTACCGCTTTTGCTGACGTTGGTTTTGATATCGACCTAGCTCCTCTTTTCTCAACTCCTGCTGAAGTGGCAAAACAAGCTGTAGAAAACGACGTTCACGTTGTAGGTGTTTCTTCTCAAGCGGCCGGACACAAAACACTTATCCCGGATTTAATTGCTGAACTTAAAAAACTTGGCGCTGACGATATTATCGTTGTTGCCGGCGGAGTTATTCCAAAAACTGACTACGACTTCTTATGGAAGGCCGGAGTGAAAGGAATTTTCGGACCAGGAACTGTTATTCCAGTTGCTGCTCGCGATGTTCTAAAAGCAATCGAAGAAAACCTTAAAGGCTAATGATGATTGATTTTAATAAACTTATAAGTGGCGATAGAAGAACCCTGGCAAGGGCCATCACCCTTTTAGAATCAACAAAAGATTCTGACCGCGCTCTTGCAGAAGATCTTTTAGATAAAGCTCTTCCTCACTCTGGAAAAAGTTTTCGCATCGGTATTACCGGTGTTCCCGGTGTAGGAAAATCGAGCTTCATTGAAGCTTTCGGCCAGCACCTGATTTCTAAAGGACATAAAGTTGCCGTTCTCGCTGTTGACCCGAGCTCTCCCATTAATGGCGGAAGTATCATGGGTGATAAAACGAGAATGGAAAAACTTTCATCAATGGATGAAGCGTTTATCCGCCCATCTCCAACATCAGGTTCATTAGGCGGTGTGGCCTTTAAAACCAGAGAGGCCATCGTTCTTTGCGAAGCTGCCGGTTTTGATTTCATCATCGTTGAAACTGTTGGTGTCGGGCAATCTGAATACGAAGTTCATAGTATGGTGGATTTTTTCGCCATCCTTATGCTTCCAAATGCCGGAGACGAACTTCAAGGGATCAAACGAGGAATTCTTGAACTCGCTGATCTCATCGTCGTAAATAAGGCCGATGGACAAACCGTCCAACTGGCAAAAGCAGCTGTTCAACAATACACTGGCGCTGTTGAACTTTTAACTTCTGTCTCTCTTTGGAAGCCAAAAGTTGTTGCGACTTCATCTCTGGAAAAAACAGGGATTGATAACGTCTACGATATCATCAGTGAATACAGAACAACTCCAGCGATTGCTGGCGCTTTTAAAACCAAAAGAGCTGAACAAAACAAAAACTGGTTTCATAAACTTGTTCACGAATTAATAGAACTAAGACTTAATTCAAAAAAAGAATATAAAGACAAACGCGCAAGCCTTGAAAGCGAAGTGATTACAGAGAAAAAGTCTCCACTGAGCGCTGCTCAAGACTACATTAACGAGGTCCTTAAATGACCTCGTCGACCTTTTGCATTCTCCCTTGGTTGCACTCAGCAATCGAGGCAGATGGACGAGCATTTCCATGCTGTCTGTCGACGAGAGAAAAGGCGATTGGTCACCTTCACCAGAACTCACTGGCCGAAATCTACAACTCTCCCGCTTATAAAAAAATTCGCAAAGACATGCTCGAAGGCAAAAAAGTGGCTTCATGCACTCACTGCTACGATATTGAAAAATGCGGTGGAACGAGCCTAAGACAAGACTCTAATAGAGATTTTCAAAATGAGATTGAAAAGAGAATTGCCGAGACGGCTCCAGATGGAACTCTCCCTGAACTAAATATTACATCCCTTGATCTGCGCTTTTCCAATGCCTGCAACTTCAAGTGCCGCACCTGTGGACCGAACTCAAGCTCGTCTTGGTATGAAGATTTTAATGCTCTCACTCCTTCGGAGAAATTCACTAAAATCCTAAGGCCTACTAAAACCAAAGAAGAATTCTGGAGCATGATAGACCCAATGCTGCCGACACTTAAAAAGGTCTATTTTGCCGGAGGAGAGCCTCTTCTTGAGCCAGATCACTACCTAATGCTGGAAAAACTCCTGGCCTTAAAAAACACTGATCTCACTCTTCACTACAACACAAACTTCTCGGCCATTAAGCTGGGAAATAAAATCACTTTTGATTACTGGAAACACTTTAGCAACGTAAGTCTTTTCTTAAGCTACGATGGATTCGGAAAAAAAGGTGAATACATTAGAAGTGGTATGGACTGGAAAAAAATCCAGGAAAACCACCGCCAAATGCAGTCTCACTCACATATCAAATACTACATCACCCCGACAGTGAGTGTGCTCAACGCATTTCATTTGCCCGAATTCTTCTCGCACCTGATAGAAGAAGAGCTCATTACCGACGGAAGCCAGATCGGACTCAACATTGTCCATCACCCAACTTTCTATAATGTGACAATCTTCTCTTTGGCCGAAAAGAAGGCCCTAAGAGACTTGTATTTAAATTTCATTGAAAAAAAACTTAAGACCTATAAGATCGCCAACATCGAGCACCTGATTCAACAGCTGCACATGGTGCTCAATTATGCTGAAGAGAAAAAAGAAGACTCTCCTTCTGATAGAAAGATGTTCTTAATGCAAACGGTGTCTCTGGATAAAATCAGACAGGAAAAGATGCTGGCCCTTTTCCCTGAACTCATTGGGTTTTACCAATAAAAAGCCCCAGACAAGCTGGGGCCTTCGTATAAAGCTTTTAAAAAGAATCTTATTCCGCTTCTACTTCGATCATTAGAACGCCGTTATCAAGAGCATCACCCGGTTTAACGTGGATAGCTTTAACAACACCGTCTGTTCCACACTTAATCTCGTTTTCCATTTTCATAGCTTCAAGAATTAAAAGTGTCTGACCTTTAGTAACTTTGTCGCCAACTTTACAGTTGATCTTAACAACTTTACCTGGCATTTGCGTGAATAGTCCGCCTTCGTCTCCACCACCAAGTGAAGATGGCTTGTATCCGCGGTAAAGCTTGAAAACTTTATCCACGTTCAGCATGATCCCTGGAGAATCCTGGCGAGCAAGCTTGTTCCATCTCACACCGTCAGTTGAAGCAAAGTACTGATCAGCAAGTTTTCTAACAAAGATTGTTTCTTTGTTAACTTCTTTTTGATCTTTAATCGTTCTGAACTCAAACTCCACCATCTCTGCTGAGTGAGTGATCGTTTTTGTCAGGTCGATAATGTATTCGTTTTTATCGTTATCAATTAAATACGTTCTCATTATAACCCCATTCTTCTTGCTTCAATTCCCGCAATCTGCTTGTAGATGTGCGTGAAGTTCATGTCTGTACTCACCTGTTCTTGAGGTTTTTCAGTACCAATGAAGTTAGTTGAATATTTACCTTTAACGAAAACTTCGTTCTTCATAATCACTTTATGAAGAGGGATATTCGTCTTTAATCCTTCGATTAAAAGACCATCAAGAGCAGCTTTCATTTTTCTGATCGCTACTTCTCTTAGAATCCCTTTAACAACCAGCTTTCCTACCATCGGGTCGAAATCTGGAGTTACTTGAAGTCCTTTATAAAGACAGTTATCAAAACGAGTTCCTTGAGGGAAGTTCGTTTCACAACCTGTTACTGTTCCTGGAGCTGGAAGCATTGTGATTGGATCTTCAGCACAGATACGGCATTCAATAGCGTGACCTGTTCTCTTAATCCATTCCTGTGAAGGAATCCCAAGATCGTCACCGAAAGCAGACTGGATCATACATACGATCAAGTCGATTCCTGTGATTTCTTCAGTAATCGGGTGCTCTACCTGGATACGTGTGTTCATTTCAAGGAAGTAGAACTCTCTGTCTTCACCCATGATTAATTCAACAGTTCCTGCAGAGTCATACTTGATGGCCTTAGCAAGGTTAACCGCTGACATACAAACGCGCTGACGAAGATCTTCATCATCACCAATAAATGGAGATGGAGCTTCTTCAACGATCTTTTGGTGACGACGTTGAATTGAACATTCTCTTTCGAAGAAATGGAAAACGTTTCCTTTTCTATCAGCTAGAATCTGAACTTCAATGTGGTGTGGATTTACGATGTATTTTTCTACAAGTAAGTCACCATTCTTGAAAGCAGCTGCTGCTTCTCTTCCTACTGCTTCGAAGTTATTTCTAACGTCTTCCTCGTTGTGACAAACGCGCATACCACGTCCACCACCACCGGCAACAGCTTTAAGAAGGATAGGATATTTAATCTGATTACCAATCTTGATAGCTTCTTCAATAGATTTTACCGGTCCAGTTGATCCAGGAACTACTGGCATACCAACTTTTTGAGCAAATTCTTTTGAAACCGCTTTATCACCCATAACTCTTACAGCTTCTGGGTGTGGTCCAATCCAAGTGATTCCATTATCAACTAGAGCTTGAGAAAACTCTGTGTTTTCAGACAGGAACCCGTATCCTGGGTGAACACCATCAATTTTATACTTTTTACAAACATCAAGGATGTTTGGAATGTTTAAGTAAGTCTCGGCATTTGTAGACCCTGGAAGTCTTACCCATTCATCACACATTTCAAGGTGCTTTGCTTGAACTTCGTTATCAGTCCAAACACCAACAGCAGTGTGACCTAACTCGCGACACGCTTTAGCGATACGAGAGGCAATTTCTCCACGGTTAATGATGAGAATCCTTTTATTAGATGCAGTCGTCTTTGTTGTACCTTGGCTCATAGTTGGATGTTCCCGTGTTTACGTTTAGGCTTCTCTTGCTTCTTATTCTTAAGAGCAACAAGGTATTCATAAACTCTCTTACGAGTTTCTTCCGGAAGAATGATCGCGTCCATGAATCCAAGTTCCGCAGCTCTGTAAGGATTTGCGAATTGCTCTTCATAGTCTGCAATTAACTGTGCTTTCTTATCGTCGAAAGCTTTTCCAGTTAATCCTTCCATTTCACCTCTGTGAATAATGTTTACCGCACCTTCAGCTCCCATTACCGCGATTTCCGCAGTTGGGTAAGCAAGGTTAACGTCTGTTCTGATGTGCTTAGACGCCATAACCAGGTAAGCACCACCGTAAGACTTACGAGTGATGATCGAGATTAGAGGTACAGTTGCTTCAGAGTAAGCGTATAGAAGTTTTGATCCGTGCTTAATGATCCCGCCGTACTCTTGGTTAGTTCCCGGAAGGAATCCTGGAACGTCTACTAGAGTTAGGATAGGAATATCGAAAGCGTCACAGAATCTTACGAAACGTGCTGCTTTTTCAGATGAAGCGATATCAAGAACTCCGGCAAGTACTGCTGGTTGGTTTGCTACGATACCGATCTTGATTCCACCCACTGAAGCAAAACCAACGATGATGTTTTTAGCGTAGTCTTTATGAACTTCTAAGAACTGAGAGTCATCGACAACATCAAAGATGATTTCTTTCATGTCGTATGGTTTTTTCGGGTTAGCTGGAACAGTTTCTTTAATTTTTACGTTGTCGCGATAAATTGTATCCGACGTGTATTTTGGAGTCGCTTTTGTGAAGTTCGCCGGTGGAATGTATGAAAGAAGTTCGCGAACTCTTTCGAAACACTCATCTTCCGATCCAACTTTAAACTGAGCTACACCTGATTTCTCAGCGTGTGTTCCAGCTCCACCAAGCTGATCTTTTGTTACTTCTTCGTGAGTTACAGTCTTGATAACATCTGGACCAGTAACAAACATGTATGAAGATTTATCCACCATGAAAATGAAGTCTGTTAGAGCAGGAGAATAAACCGCTCCACCAGCACATGGTCCAAGGATAAGAGAGATTTGTGGAATTACACCAGAACACTTTACGTTTCTGTAGAAAATTTCACCGTATCCAGCTAGACCTTCAACACCTTCTTGAATACGAGCTCCACCTGAATCGTTCATACCGATGATTGGAATTCTGTTTTCAAGAGCGAAGTCCATGATCTTACAGATTTTCTTTGCGTGAGCAGATCCTAGAGATCCACCAAAGCAAGTAAAGTCTTGAGAGTATAGAGCGATCTTTTGTCCGTTGATAGTTGCAATACCTGTAACTACACCGTCACCAAGAAAAGACTCTCCTTTTCCCATAACCGCTTTTTTACTAATAATAAAACGATCGAATTCAAGAAATGATCCCGGATCTACCAGGCGCTCAATTCTTTCTCTCGCTGTATATTTACCTTGTTCGTGTTGTTTTTTAATACGGGCTTCGCCGCCGCCAAGTTCAGACTCTTGTCTTAATTTTAGCAATAGCTCACGCTTCCCTTCCAGTGTCTGGGTTTGAGACATAAAAAAACCTCCTAAAGAAGGAGGCATTTTATACTGTCATTCTTTAGGAGGCTACTTATAGTGCGTCAAATAAGAGTGAAAAAATGCGACTAAACAACGCAAGGCACAGGCTAGAAAGGGCCACGGTAGTTTTTGAAGAAGGTATTTAGATTGATTAAGCGTGCCTCTTGAAAGACTTGGCCTCCGCTACCAAAGGGCGCGGGCTTGGGTGTGAATTTTTTCTCTACGTTCCAATTTTTATCAAAGTAAGCGGCCATGTGGCCTTCTTGTGGAGTGTACACTGACGCGAGTTTCCTTTGATTTGGCAGAAGCTGCATTCCTCCGGCGAGTGCTTGATAGAATTTCTTCCCCTGATATTTCATATCATAAACCTTAATAGCTCCTTTACCGTTTACCAGTGGATCAATTTCTGCAATCGCAGAATAAGGTCTTTTTGGTTCAGAGGCATTGAAGTGGTTATTCACATAAAGAAGAATTTTTCCTTCGGCCGTAGATTGAATGTCATGAAAGTTAATCCCTGGAAGTTCAATATTTCGATGCCACAGGACTTCTTTAAAATCGCGGTCAAAAATGAGCACATATCCAGTAAAAGAAAAATTCACCAGCCAGTTTCCTTCGGCAAATGCCGGGATCTTTTTAGAAATTGGGTTCTTGGTAATCTGAAAGAAAGAGTTTACATGAGTTGTATCGCATAAATAATTTTTGCTATTTCTCATATTGAGTTTTTTTAAGAAAGCATACTCTCTGGAGATTTGAATAATCTTTTTTTCAAAAACATCCTTAAAATCGACTAAGTGTTTTAGTCGTCCTGTTTTCATGTCATAGATTTCAATTGTATCGAATCTCGTGGCACAGCCAAAAACCTTATGAGATATCTCGCCCAGAATCGCCAGCTCGTTTCTTTCACTATCGACTTTAAGCTGATGGTGATGAACTCCCGCTGCTGACCAGACTACTTTTTCGTTGGCATTGATATATTGAATATCTTGATAATTGACCTGAACCCTATCTCCACTTTCTTCAAAATGGCACATTGATCCCGGGAATCTTTTAATCAGTCCACCGTTTTCATCATAAAGTTCGCAACCGATCTGAATGACCGGCATGGCCCAGGCCGATGAAATAAACAGTAAAAATAAAATCAGAAACTTTAACATACTAAAGCTCCACCACTCTGGAGATGAGATGGCCAATACTTTCAGTGTTGTGATCAATGAGAATTAGGAGAATATTATTTTTTTCGGTGAAGCTTTTAACTTCAATCAAAATGTCATTTTTCCATTTATCATCTAAGGAGCTTAGTGATTCATCCAAAATCAGAACTTTTGGCCTAAGAAGCATCCCACGTAAGATGGCCAGTCTTCGCTTCATTCCCCCAGAAATCTCTCTTGGAAATAGGCCTTCAGACTTTGCCAGCCCAAATTTTTGTAGATAACCATCGACATCTATCACTTCCGTCTCCAGCCCTGCTTCCTTTAAAAAAAGCAAATGCTCTCTGACGCTCAACCATGGAAACAAGTCATTTTCCTGATGGACTACGATGACATCGCGGCAAGGAGAAACCATCTTCTTTTTATTGACTTCAATACTCCCGCCCTGAGGCTTCAAATGACCTGCAACCAATGAGGCGAAAGTGCTTTTTCCACACCCAGAAGTCCCTTTGAGCAAAATGACCTCTCCTGCTTTAGCAGTGAAATCGATTCCTGAAAAAATCGCTTTATCCTCAGAGTAAGCAAAATAAAGATTTTGAACTTTAACTACTTCCATGGGGCCATCCTCGCTTCCAGCAAATAAAGGAGCCTTGTCATTAAATATCCAATGACACCAATGGCGATCATATCGTAAATCATGTTTGCATATTGTAAGTTGATTCGATTGATCTGAATCGAATACCCTAGCCCCGATTGACCACTGATCATTTCGGCCGCAATAATCGACATCCACCCCATAGAAAAGCCTACGCGAATTCCGGTCATGAGTTGAGGTAAAATAGCGGGGATAAGAATAAACCTCAGCATTTTCATTTTACTTAACTGCATTGATCTCGCCGTCTGAAGCACTTCGAGTTTAATACTCTCCAGCCCATCATAAACCTGAGTTGCAATTGAAGGTAAGACCCCGATAAACACAATAACAAAAGAGGCCATATTCCCAATCCCGAAAAACAAAATAACAAATGGGATCCAGGCGATCGGTGGTGGGAACTTAGGTGCATCTAAAATTAAATTGATAATGAAATTTCTTTTTAGAAATCGCGGTAAAGAATAGCGCAAAAAGCCCAAAAGAATTCCCAGAACAACCGCCATCGCACCTCCAATAAGAACGCGAGAAAAACTGCTCCAGGAATTTAAAAGAAGGTCGTACATTATTTTACAAGTTTTGCGTAATCGTTATTAACAAAGTCTTTCATATTGATGTCTTTATTAATGTTTTTCTTAATGAAGTCAGCTCCCTTTTGCATAATCAAGAAATCATCTTCATTAAACTGCATGCGGATATCTGCATTTTTCTTAGCATTTAAGTTCGGCTCAAGCGATGAAGCGATAGTTAAAGCACCACTGTCTTTTAAATCAAACTTAGCTTCTTCCATAAACCATTTATCAACTTGCGCTCTATTTTTATTGTAATAAGCATAAGCATCGCGGAAAGACGTAATCATCGCGACTGCGGCCTTAGGGTTTTTTGCCAAAAATTCTTTATTCATAAGAATCATTGAACATACTTTGCCAACATGGATCTCTCTTACTAGTCCTCTAGACTTTAAGATGGCCGGAACTGGATCAAATCCACTTAAAGCATCAAACTGATCCCACATCAAAGACTCTGCTCCGCTTTTTAACACTAACGGAATGTGCTCTTGAATTCCCAGATTGATGAACTTTACATCTTCTCTGGCATTCAATCCTGCTTGTGTTAGCCCATCGACAACAATTCTTTCTGCTGCTGCACCAAACGGCACACCAACTGTCTTTCCCTTTAATTCTTTTAAATCTTTAATCGGTGACTTCACTGGAACGTATGTTGATGTCCTGTTGTACATCATGCGAGAAATCCCTACCCAGCCTTTATCTTTTGAAAAAAGCTGTGCTGCCGGCTGATCTGCAGTCAAAACCACATCAATTTGTGATCCCATTGCTAACTCATTTAACTCCGGACCAAAGTTTCTTCCTACAAACTCTGCCTCAATTCCATTTTTTTTAAGAATATCAGTGTGCTTTAATACCTGAACCAGCTGGCCTTGAAGCGCCCAGGGAACCTGCCATCCAATACGAAGCTTAATGGGCTCATCGGCCATTGCTAAGCTAGAAACCAAAAACAAAATTGCCATTAACTTTTTCATTTCTCACCTATATAAAAAATTTCACTTATAACTTTGCCATCAAGCACAGGCTTGGTCAGATGATTTATCTTTGTTATTTTAGCGATTGTTGCATATTGGTCTACATGTTGTAAAACTCGCTCAATTTTGAAATTGGTTTTTATCCCAGGGCCAGCAATCACAAAAGGAGTTAAGAGTCCTTCAATATGCTCAGGGTTTAATGCCTGTTTGTAACCACCTTTTAATGAGCCAGTGACAACTTCCCCATCTTCGCTCACATCTTCTACCCAACTAAAACCTGGCAATGGTGAAACGACCAAATCGCCAACGCGCTCTTTAGGCATATGAATTTCTTCAACGGCTTCACGGCGCCAGACTCCGGCCAAAATCCTCTTTCCTGTTTTGTCATCTTTTAATTCATTGATGGCCTTAATCACTTCTTCTTTAAGTTTCTCTGATTCTTGCGTATGAACTGGATTATAAGGATCGCCCAATCCTTTAGGGTTAATGTAGATATTATTCATCTGCAAGAAAACAACCTGTGTTTCTTTCCAGTCAATTTCATAACTTTTTGTTCGCTCACTATAATGAAATTTCAGCCATCCTTTTTGGGCAAAAAGATTATTCAATCGAACTTCATTATTAAGTGGAATAGCACCATGATCAGAACTCAGAATGATATAGGTGTTTTCATCCGCATTTTTCATGATCTCGCCTAAAACGCGATCCATTTCACGGTACATCTCTTTAACTTCTGTCCAAAGCATATTTTTCTCTTCTGCTGAAATCGTTTGATAGAGATGGCCATCATTATCAATATAAGGAAGCCACCATCGACTTGTGAGCATTTGATTTGGATTATAAACACTATGGATAATGAAATCGGACTTTAAGTCTTTCATCAAATAAGGAACAACTCTTTGATGCCAATCCCAACTTATTTTTGATTCTTCTAAAAAAGTCTGTTTGTCGTTCTGGTGGTAAATCAACTGAGGTGGATAATTATCAACAAAATCAACCATTGGCCCAAGTTTTTTTGTCATATCTTCTGCGAGAGCTGCCGGATAAGTTAAGTATTCATTTAAAGAATCAAATAAAATCCTTAAGCGAAACTTTCCTTCGGCCAATGCGATAAGTTTCACTTTAGCATGCACATTCACTTCTACAGATGAAAGCTGATTTTCCCAATCTGTTTTTTTAGGCGAATGAATCTGATAATCATTTTTTAACTCATAGGTAAGTGGCAGCGTAAACCAATTTGTCCACTGCCCTTCTTTTAGACGAAATTCGACACCATTCACGGACACAACTACAGCATCTTTTAATACTTGAACATTAAAACGCTGTCCCCATGTATTGAATTCATAAAAACTTGCTTTTTTCTCCTGAGCAAATGTCAGAAGCTCTGGTCCACTAGCAAACACCAATCTATTGTGCCCGAGGCTTTTATATAACTTCTCATCTTTTTGCTCAGGCTCAACGACCATCGAGGGAAACTCAACTCCCCATCCCCCCCAGCGACCTTTGATGACGTTTCCTTTAAAAATTTCAGGAGGCGTTGATCCTGGTACTGACTGCAAAGAAACGATGTAACTCTTATCTTCTAATTCTGTCCAAATTGGGGCAACGAGCTTCGCTAAAGAACTAAACCCCCCTTTACTCACCATACTGAGAGGGTAACCAAAAGTTCTCATCGCCCCATCAGCAACCCCATGTTTATCAGGATTGACTCCCGTTAAAAGAGTCGCAAAATTTGTTGGTGTGTGCCCTGGGAAAACAGGACGAGAGTAACCATAACTTCCCCTGGCCATTAGAAGCCTTAAATTGGGAAGCTCTCCATTATTGGCCCAGTCAAAAATATTAAATTGCTCGCGGTCAGCTCGAAGCCCATCAGGAATGAACCAATAAACTTTGATCTTGTTTTCCAATGAAGTCGGTGCTTGTTTGTTGGCAATAAAAACAGCAAAGAGAAAAAAGATTACTGAAGTAATCTGTATTATCAGCGGCACTGAATGTTTAGACAAAATTCTATTTTTCATTCATCATTAAAGTATGCGACAACTTTTTTATCCCACATTCGTACTTATTGGAATTTTGCTTGGATGGTCATTTCCATTCTATGCATTGGCCTTTAGCAAGTGGGCCTTCGTTGTCTTATTTATTTTATTATCTATTAATATGATCTCTGTTGATCTTAAAATTAAATCAATTTTTAATTATAATAGCACGGACTTTTATTTTATCTTCTTCTCTTATTTCTTTATTCCGGCCTTGGTTTTCACCTCAGCTCACTTTCTGAATGTCGCACACACATTGAAGCTAGGATTCTTCATTACAGGACTTGCACCTCTGGCGATTATTACACCTCAATTCTTAAATGAGCAGGATAAAAAGCAACTCGCACTTAAGCACATCTTAAGCTCGACCTTCCTTTTTCCTCTTTATTTCTCAATCATGATCTATTGCTTTTTTAATCAAATGATCAAAGTGGATATTTTATCCATTATTCTTGATTCGTTACTGCTGACGATTTTTCCTATTTTGCTCGTTTTTTCTTTTAAAAAATTTTTCAAACAGTCATCAGAGCAGTTAATTAAAAAAGTGGGCCAGGGCCTGCCTTTAATAAACATGCTCCTAATCGGTATTTTAAGTTTTATTTTTGTTGGAAGTTCTTACTTGAAGAATGACTTGCATCACTTCATGACACAGGACTGGATTGCCATTATTTGTTTTGCTGTTTTTCAGGATTTTGGTGTCTTCTTTTTAGCTAAACTCTTTGGATTCCCGAAGACCTATGCAGTTACTGTTTCTATGAAAAATGTGCCTTTTGTTGGTATCTTTGCTTTGTTATTTTTTCCTCAGGCGCTTATTGCTATTATTTCCATTCTTGTCGTGCATATCTTTCTTATTTTCTTTCACTCGCTTAATCAAAAGTCTCAATCGCCGTCAACAAATTAAACTCCTTACCTACTTTAAGTGCCTTCACCATTTTAGGAGTTCCTGAAAAACTTCTTTCCTCAAAAACAATTTCTTCATTCTTTTTGTATGCTCGTAAAAACTTGCTATCAAAATCGATCAAGATTTGTCCTTCTGTTGGCTCCAAATCGCAAATCTCTTTCATTTTTATACCCGATTCAAAATCCCATTGTTCCATACAAAACTTAGCATCTGTTTTGTTTTTGGTAAGCATCACCAGGTCACCATTTTTCCTTAGTATTGCATCCATTATGGTTATTTCTCTTGTCGTATTCATCACAAACTCAAACCGATCCAAGCGAGGATTTATAAAAAAGAGAGACCCCATTCTTTTAGAGAAAATCATATAAAGATCATTTTTAGCTGCCATTTTTTCTGGCAATAACCCTTTTTTAATTTTCCTTGCACGGGTAAATCCAGGAAACGGGTAGCATAGTTTTTGGGTATTGGTGGATTCACTGACATTAAGACGTAAAACTCTTTGCTGATTAATTAATCCGACAACCTGTCCAAGTTGATCTAATCCACTCCACTTGCGATTTCCCCCAACCACTTTTATATAGTCAGTTGGAAACTTACAAAACATTGTGTCTTCAATTTTTTGATAAAAAATATAAAATTCATTCTTTTTTTGTCCTTCAACAAAAAACTTATTTTGTACATCTCTGCTCAAGTTGCTTTTCTGAAGAAGATCCTTTTCTTTGCATTCTTTTGTCTCTACAAGCTTAATTTCCTTCTCTGAAATCACGACTTTCTGACAATTGCTTTCGAGCGAAACCGCCATCGCACTAGAGATTAAAAAATGAAGAAAAAATGAAATCACTTAGCACCTTCAGATGCATATATTTTGGTCATTTGCTGAAAATTAACTTCAAACTGCTCCCTGTCTTTTCTATCCTTTAATAAAGATTCATTGAGTTCTTTAATCGCCCCGAAATCAAGCGGAGTGACATTTCTTGGCCGAATCCCATTTTTTTTAAGTGCATTTACAAAAGCAGGCTCACTCACAAACGTTTCAGACTTTGCCCCTAACACTAAAAAATATAGGCCCGCATTGAACTTAATAGAGGGGAGCTTTTGGTATTGATGATATAATTCGGGATCAACGACAACTGCATCCACACTCTGTCCATTTAAAATAAACCCTGACTTTATCAAGGCTTCAAGTTCCCGCGAATTCACGGCCATTTTACGGTATTGAATCTTCCCAAGATATTTGCTCAAAAAGTATTCATTAGTGGAATTAGGGATGACGCCAATTACTTTGTTTTCTAGTTTTTCTTTGTCTACCTTTCCTAATTTTGGCGACAAGAGAATGTAAGCATAGAAGTCATCAACAACTCTTTTCACTAGAATTTCACCATACCACATCGACTGAATGGTATTTTGTGGAGAAAGAATAGACATCGACAACTCTCCACCAATTGTTCGATTCATTGTTCTCTGGCTAAACCTATCATATTCAAATTTAATTTTTATTTTATCTTCTTGATGATCCGTTAGTTTCTTATAGACCGGGGGAACACCAACAGTAATTTCCACAGCTGATGCTGAAAAAGAGAGAATAAACGAGAGGATTATTTTAAGCATTTAACTTCAGCCCCCTCAAGGTCTTTTTTATTTTTAGCGAAATACTTTACATCAAACAATTGCGCCTGTTTTTCACATAAAACGACAAAGTATTTTGAAAAGTAAGTCACACTCTCACCATCGCATTTTCCATAGGCAAAATTGCGGGTAGCTTTTGTATCAAAGACAACACTGAGAGTTCCTTCTTTAGAAATCACTTTTTTCTTTAAGGCTTCTTTCTCAAAGCATTCGGTATTAACTGTAATCGCCCCTTGATAGGGTGAAGATCTTTGCTCAAATAAGAGTGAAAACTGAAGAATCTTTCGTTGAAAGCTATTTTTCATCTCTTTAGCATTTTTGTTTTTTAAATCTTCGTATGTAATCTTTATAATTTGACCATCACCAGACTCCAGCACATATGAGCCAGCTGGATCAAAAGGCCCTTCTTTAACTCTTTTAAAGCTTTTTAAATCTTTTGAATGCTCTAATTGAATTGACTGATAAGTGATTGAAGAAAAGGCAATAGCAGGAGATAAAACTAAAAAAGCAGTTAGTATGAAGTTTTTAATTTTAAGAGCTATAGTCATTTATCCAATGATATAGCAGGCTCAAAATAACTTCAACTAACTGCTTTCGTAAGATTTAATTAAGCAGCTTTAGCGCGTTTATCAAGTCCGTATTTTTCTACTTTCATAATTAAACTCGCTCTTGAAATATCTAATTCCTTAGCAAGTTTAGACTTATTGAAATTGCAGCGCTTCAATCCTTCACGGATCATCATGATTTCCAGTTGCTCAAGAGCGTCTCTCAGAGTTCCCTCTGTATTAACACCTTTGAAAGCTGGTTCTGCTGAGGCTCCCCAATCAATAATTCTTGGCGAAAGATTTTCCGGCCCAATCATTTTTTCGTCACCAGCAAGAACAACAAGTCTTTCAACTTCGTTCTCTAGCTCACGAACGTTACCTGGCCATGGGTAATCAAGCATCTTTTCCATACACTTTTTCGCAAAAGTCTTAAGTGCCTTACCAGCTTCATCACATCTCTTCTTCAGGAAGTAATCCATCAGAACAGGGATATCGTCATGGCGCTCACGAAGAGGTGGAAGAGCAACGTTGATTACGTTAATTCTGTAATATAAGTCTTCTCTGAACTCACCTTTTGCCATCATTTCTTTAAGGTTCTTGTTTGTCGCCGCTACAATTCTCACGTCAACTTTTTTCGGAGCCGTAGCCCCAACTGGTAGGTATGTTCCTTCTTGTAGTACGCGAAGAAGCTTTACCTGCATCGATAGAGTTGTATCCCCGATTTCATCCAGGAACAGTGTTCCACCGTTAGCTGTTTCAAATAGACCTTTTTTATCTTTTACTGCTCCAGTAAACGATCCTTTTACGTGTCCGAATAATTCCGAATCTAGAAGGTTGTCGTTAAACGCTGAACAGTTAACCGCTAAGAACATCTTATCTTTTCTTGGAGAATAGAAGTGAATCGCCTTAGCTACAAGTTCCTTACCTGTTCCGTTTTCCCCGTTGATTAGAACTGAAGATTCAGAGTTAGAGATCTTCTCAAGTAGAGAGTAGATCGCTTGCATCTTCTTCGATTTACCAATCATTGCGTGGTAACGGTATTTTTCACCTACTTCAGATGAAAGTGCCTGGATTTGATCTTCGCGCTTAGTGATCTCATCGTGGAAAGAAACCATCTCTTCCGCTACTAATGATGTAAGCTCTTTTACGTATTCAAGTTCACGCGGCCACATTTTCTTAATTTTTTCACAAGCAACAGCAGCGTCAGCTGGCGTTGATCCACATTCAATCATTTGAGCTTTTAGCATTTCAACATCAGCACTTGTTGCAGTATCAAGTACGAATGGATAAACGAAAACCGCCCCAGCAAATTCCCCGTCAACTTTAACCGGGAACGCCACACCTTTTACGTGTTTAAAAAATGATTCATAAACCACTACTTCATTAGTAGAGGCCATCTTTTCAACCATCTTCTCAATGTCTTCCGCCAGGAAGTCATGTCCATAAGCTGATTGCATTTGCACTTTCATGAAGTGAGATTTAAATGAATATGTTTTGCTTGCATGATCAGACCAAAGTTTTCCGTGAGCATCCGTATAGAACATCTCAACATCAAACCATTTACCTAGAATCCCTTCTAGTTTAGAGATAACGTGAAGTTTCCCCATATCTTGCCAATTAATCATACAACTCTCCTGCTTGAGTCTGTGCCCGTGGTAGTAAAGGCAGCTAAGTTGTAAAACTTTTCGGCAGTTTCAGGAAAATCTTAAAAGAATTGATAAAATTTTTAACAGGCAAGGATGCCCTAATCTCTTAAAAAGAGACAAAAAACTAATTCACTCAAGTTTAAATGATTAAAAAAGTTACGAAGTCCTAGTGAGTCTCTACCGCACGTTGCTCGAGATTTTCACCATTTAACCAGAAATTCAGGCGAGTTACATAAGACTCTGCCATCCAATCCTGAGGACCAATGAACTTATTGATGTGCTTTCCTGTGCTCGAAAACAAGAATGTCTCCGGCACCTTTAATGTACCTAATTGGTCCATTACTCTGTTTTCTACATCAATAGCGAATGTGACGTTTTTTGGAATGTTCGGGAAACGAGTAAGAAACTTCTTAATCTTCATCTCTTCATCATTAACCGCAACTAAAAGGAACTTCACCCCTAAAGGCTCTACCTTAGCTGCGTAAGAAAGAAACTCTGGCATCTCCTTTTCACAAGGCGCACACCACGTCCCCCAGATATGCACAAATGCTCCTTTAGAAGTGCTCGCGAAGTCTTTAGACTTAATCGTCGCACCCGTTGCAATGTCATTAACCTGGAAGTCTGGAAGCTCTTTTAAAACGGGAGCATCGATCGCACCATCATTCTTTCCATAGAATTTCTTTCTTTCATACTGAGCATAAAGGAAAGTTAAACCGAGAAGGGCCACGATAAGGAGAATTTTTTGAAAAAAATTTAGTTTCATAAGAAATTGGGCAAAAAAAAGCCTCCGTTTCCGGAGGCTTTAATATTTAATCTAAGGACTATTCTACTAAAGCGAAGTAGCTCATTTTAGCGCTATCGCCAACACGGCCTTCAGCGATTTTGATTACTCTAGTGTATCCACCATTTCTAGTCTTAAACTTCGGAGCAACGTTTGTGAAAAGTTCTTTTACAGCGTTGTCGTTGTTAAGTTTTGAGTAAGCTAATCTTCTGTTGTGTACAGTATCTTCCTTTGCAAGAGTGATTAGTTTTTCAACGTATCCTCTTAGGGCCATACAACGAGCGTGAGTAGTTTTAATTTTTCCGTGCTCAATTACTTCAATCGCCAGGTTTCTGATGATTGCTTGTCTGTGAGCTGGCTTTACGCCTAAAGTATATTTGTGATTCCCGTGTCTCATAATTCCACCTAATAATTAGTTTTTACCTACAGTTTTTCCGTCTTGCATATCTTTCATTAAGCTATCAACTTTCATTCCAAGACCAAGACCCATGCTCGTTAGAATTTCTTTGATTTCATTCAGAGACTTTCTACCGAAGTTCTTAGTTCTTAGCATTTCACCTTCAGTCTTCGAAACTAGTTCGTAGATATACTTAATGTTAGCATTCTGTAAACAGTTAGCTGAACGAACTGAAAGTTCAAGTTCAGAAACTGGCTTAAGAAGCGCATTGTTTGTAGGTGATGAAACTGCGATTGGCTTAGAATCGTGTTTTACAACTTGCTCTTCATCTTCGAAAGTTAAGAATACCGCTAATTGGTCTCTTAAAATCTTAGCTGCGTAAGCAATTGAGTCAGCTGGAACAATTCCAGAGTTCGTCCACACTTCAAGCGTAAGTTTATCGAAGTCAGTTCTCTTACCAACACGAGTGTTTGTAACAGAATAGTTAACACGGTAAACAGGCGAGAAAAGTGTATCAAGATAGATCCATCCAACTGGAAGATCGTACTCATCTTTGTTGTCTACAGCTGTAACGTAACCTTTTCCTCTAGCAACTTTAAGTTCGATCTTTAGAGATCCACCAGAAGAAATGTTAGCGATAACGTGATTTGGGTTAAGAATTTCAACGTTAGCGTTTGTTACGATATCAGAAGCTCTAACTGGACCTTCTCCTGATTTCTCAAGAACAAGAACAGTGTCTTCTTTTCCAGAAATTTTGAAACGCACTTCTTTTAAGTTAAGAATGATTTCAGAAACTTCTTCTTTTACGTTATTGATTGTACCGAATTCGTGTTCTACACCTTCGATTCTGATAGCAACAATACCTGCTCCCTGAAGAGAGTTTAGAAGAACTCTTCTTAGTGAGTTCCCAAGTGTTTGTCCGTATCCTCTTTCAAGTGGCTTTGCTACGAATTTTCCGTAATCGCTTCTTAGGCTTTCGCTTTCAGCTTCTAAAGCTACTGGTCTAATCATGCTATTCCAGTTTTTAGCTGTAAAATTATCCATCTTAAAGACTCCTTAAATAGTTTAATTAGACTCTTCTTCTCTTAGGTGCTCTACATCCGTTGTGAGGAATTGGAGAACGATCTGAAACAGATACGATTCTGATTCCCGCGCCTAAAAGTGCTCTGATTGCGTTTTCGCGACCAGCTCCTGGACCTTTTACTCTTACTTCAACTGAGTTTAATCCATGTTCAACAGCTCTTTTTGCAGCTTCAAGAGAAGCAGTTTGAGCAGCGAATGGAGTAGACTTTTTTGAACCTCTGAATCCTAGTTGGCCAGCAGATGCCCATGCAAGTGCGTTCCCCTGAGGATCAGTGAAAGTTACAATTGTATTATTGAAAGACGCCTGGATATGACAAATACCGTGCGAGACGTTCTTTTTTACTTTTTTCTTAACAACTTTTTTTACCATAAAATTACCTTAATTATTTAAGTGATTTAATTGATTTTTTACCAGCAATTGCAACCGCAGGACCTTTTCTCGTTCTAGCGTTTGTATGCGTTCTTTGTCCTCTTACAGGAAGTGATTTTCTATGACGAACACCTCTGTAACAAGCCATATCTTTTAGTCTTTTGATGTTAAGACCGATCTCACGACGAAGATCCCCTTCAACTACGTGACCTTCTTCAAGGTGCTTTCTGATTAGCTGAACTTCTTCTTCAGTGATGTCGTTTGAGCTTTTGTTTGGATCAATAGCTGATGCAGCTAAAACGTCCATTGCTACTTTTGGTCCAACCCCGTAAAGAGATTGAAGTGCAATTTTCATTGCTTTATTTCTTGGAATATCTACCCCTAAAATACGTGCCATATGTTTCCCCTACTTACCCTTGTCTCTGTTTATGTTTTGGAGAAGCTTTACAAACAACTCTTAAAACACCTTTTCTTTTAATAACTTTGCAATCTTTACAGATTACTTTTACTGAAGCTCTAACTTTCATAAATCCCCACTACAACTACTACTTACTTCTGTAAGTGATTCTACCTTTAGTTAAATCGTATTTACTAATTTCAACAAGAACCTTATCTCCAGGAAGAATTTTGATAAAGTGCATGCGCATCTTTCCGCTAATATGAGCAATAATAATGTGCCCATTCGGTAATTTCACACGAAATTTTGTGTTAGGAAGAAGTTCAGTGACTTCGCCTTCCACTTCAATAATATCTTTATCGCTCATATTCCCCTAAAGCAGGTTGTATATCCTAAAACAATCTCATTATGCAAGAGCTATGTTTAGGTCAATTTAATTTGTTAACCAATAACTTTTTCTAGTGCCGAGAAAACATCTTTTTCTTGTTTTGAAGCATCAAGCTCGACCAAGACTCCCTTCGATTTATAGAAGGCAAGCATAGGGTCTACGGTGTCCTTGAAAATCTGCAGGCGGTTAGAGACAACTTCTTCAGTGTCATCCTTGCGCTGAGTTAGACTTCCAGTGGCACCACACTTGTCACATGTATCAGCAACACGAGGAGGCTTAGTAGCCATGTTGTAGATCTCTCCACACTTGCTACAAGTTCTTCTGTTCACTACACGTGATACGAGAATGCTCAAATCAATCTTAAAATAAACTGCAAGGGTCTTTTTCCCTTGAAGCAGCTCAGCCTCAAGCATTTCTGCTTGGGCAATGTTACGTGGGAACCCATCAAAAATATAACTAACTTTGTCTACGTCGCAGTTAGCTTTTAGGAGGGCCATAACAGTTCTATCGTCTACCAGGTCGCCTCTTGAGATAATTCCTGCGACTTTCTGGCCTAATTCAGTACCTTTTGCAATTTCCGCCCTTAGAAGATCACCTGTTGAAATATGCTTGTAGCCTTTTTCAACTAATTTCGCTGCCTGAGTTCCCTTTCCAGAGCCAGGAGCCCCTAAGATGATCAAATGAGGTTTCATTATTAAAATCTTCTATTTGGACCGTTGTACTTCCCTCTACTCTTGAAGGCGGTCTCGTATTTATCAGAATACATAAATGTCTGAACGTTTAGCATTACTCTCATCGCTACAGACACCATGATCAGAAGCGAAGTTCCTTCGAAGCGTGAATGACTTCCAGTCACAACAGATGGAAGAATACACACGACGATCAGGAAAAGGGCACCAAAGAAAGTCACTCTGTTTAGAACGAAATCTAGGTATTCCTTCGTTTTGTCCCCTGGTCTAATCCCTGGAACGAAAGCATTGTTCTTTTGCAGCATTTCAGAAACTTTTTTAGTTTTGAACTGAATTGGAGCATAGAAAAATGACATATAGAAAATTAACAACGCGAATACTAGGTTGAACAGAAGTTGACCTGGCATTAGCGATTGGTGAATCGTGTCTACATATGGCTTCAGCGGGCTCGTTGCAGGAACAAAGTTCGCAAGAGTTGCTGGAGCAGCTAAAAGTGAAGAAGCTAGAATTGGAGGCATTACCCCACCAGTGTCTAGTCTTAATGGAAGATTCTGAGCTCCACCGTACACTTTGTTATTAACTACTTTTTTAGCATATTGAACCGGAATATTTCTAAACGCGCTTTCAATATAAGAAACAATGTAAAGAGATAGAGCGATAATCGCTACCCCGATAGCCAGGTTCCATCCAGAAAGCTCTCCATTTCTAAACAGAGTTACTTTTTGGAAGAATTCAGCCGGAAGCTCAACTGCAATCCCTGTGAAGATGATCAGAGAAACACCGTTTTCAAGGCCGAATTCAGTAATTCTTTCCCCTAGCCATAGAAGGAACATTGTTCCACCCGCTAGAGTGATCATAGTTGTAAGTCTAAATAGCATTCCTGGTTCATTGATAAGTGGAACACCTGTTGGGCTTCTGAAGCCTTCAAACACAGCGGCCATACCGTAACCTTGAATACAGCAAAGAATAACTGAGGCATAGCGAGTCCATTTCTGGATCTTCTTATTTCCTTCGCTGTCTTCTTGCATTTCTTGGATTTGTGGAACAACTTCCCCTAATAGAGAAAAGATGATTGACGTAGTGATATAAGGCATAATTCCAAGTGCAAGCACTGAGAATCTCTTAAAAGCACCACCTGAGAATGTGTTAACTAGATCGAAAATCCCGCCGCCGCCTTCAGAGAAGTACGATGCTAAAGCAGAAGCATTAACACCCGCTACAGGTACTTGAGCTGCTAGTCTGTAAACTAGCAGCAGAAGAAATGTATAAAATATGCGTTTCTTAAGTTCCTCTATTTTTCCCTGAGATGTCGACATTAGTTATCCTTAACTACTTAACAGTTCCAGAACTGTTTTGGATTGATTCAAGTGCTTTCTTTGAAAACTTAGTAATTTCCTCAAAGTTTAGCGCTTTCGTCAATGCAATATTGCCGATAACCTTAATTTTTAGAGATTTATTTGCTCCAGACAGAAGTCCTTTAGCAATTAGAGTCTCTCTGTTTACAGTTTCAGACTTAGCGTATTTCGCTTCGATGTTCTCAAGCGTTACAACTGCGAATGGATCCGCGAATCTAACGTTGTTGAATCCACGTTTTGGTAGTCTCATGTATAGAGGAAGGTTGTTACCTTCGAAACCAGTTCTAACGTGTCCAGACTTTCTAGCTTTTTGTCCTTTGTGACCTTTACCAGCTTGAGTACCTTGACCAGAACCTTGTCCACGACCAATTCTTTTTGTGTTTCTATTAGCACCTTTTGGGCTTTGTAGATTATTTAAAGTTAACATAACAATTCCTCTATAATTCGATCTTTTCTTATTCTACTACTTTAAGCATGTGGATAATTTTCTTGATCATCCCTCTTACGCTTGGAGTATTTTCAAGCTCAGAAACCTGACCAACTTTTCTTAGTCCAAGGCCACGAACGTTCGCTTGAACACCTTTAGTTGTTCCAGGCAGTCCTTTTACAAGTTTTACTTTAATTGTTGATGATGTTTTAGCCATAAAATTTCCTAATTAGTTTTTAGCTCTAAGACCTTTAACGTCTTTATCTCTAGCTTTTGCAATTGATTCAACTGATCTAAGACCTTTAAGGGCCTTGAAAGTTGCCTTAACTACGTTATGTGGGTTATTTCCACGTAGAGACTTAGTTAAAATGTTGTGTACCCCTGCAAGCTCTAGAATTGAACGACAAGCACCTGCCGCCTTTACCCCAGTACCGTTTGCAGCTGGCTTGAATAGGATCTTTCCTGCATCGAACTCACCTAAGATTTCGTGTGGAATAGTTCCGTTATCAAGAGGAACAGTAATCATGTTCTTATAAGCTTCTTGAGTTGCTTTTCTGATAGCTTCAGGAACTTCTTTCGCCTTTCCTAAACCGTATCCAACTTTACCTTTTTTATCACCAACGATCATTAGAGCTGAGAAAGAGAATCTTCTACCACCCTTAACAACCTTAGCAACGCGATTTACAGCAACAACTCTTTCTTCAAGTTCTGTTCCTGCTGGACCAGGGGCTTTTTTCTTAGGAGCACCAGCGCCATCGCCTCTTTTACCGCGTGGACCTTTCTTTCCACCTTCAGTTTCTAATTCTTCAATTACAGAAATTTCTTCAGACATATTATCTCCTAAACCTGGATTCCGCTTTCTCTAATAGACTGTACAAGTGCTGCAATTACGCCTGTATATCTGTAACCAGCTCTATCGAATACAGCTGTGCTCAGCTTCTTTGACTTCATTGTTTCAGCAACTTTAGCACCAACTTTCTTTGCGCCTTCGATGTTGCAGCTATCAGCTGCAGCAGCCTTACCAAAAGTACTTACTGTGAATAAGCTTACTGATTTTGAATCATCAATAACCTGAACAGTAATGTGCTTGTTTGACTTAGTTGCACAAATACGAGGTCTTTCAGAAGTACCGATAACTTTCGCTCTGATCGTTAAACGTCTCTTCTGTCTTTGTTGCTCTTTTTTTGTTCCTGCTTTACCGTACTGCTTTCTCATATATGATCCCAATTAAGTAATTAATTATTTACCTTTACCACCAGCTTTACCAGCTTTTCTAATAATAGTTTCAGTTGTGTATTTAACACCTTTCCCTTTATATGGCTCTGGCTCTCTGAAAGATCTAACTTTAGCAGCAACTTGTCCAACAAGTTCCTTATTTGATCCTTCGATATCGATTTGGTTTTTTGTAACCTTTGCAGTGATTCCAGCTGGAAGCGGGAAATCGATTGCATGTGAGTAACCTAAGCTTAGGTTAAGAACGTTACCAGTTACGGCCGCTTTATAACCTACCCCTGTGAACTCTAGAGACTTAACGAAACCTGCACTTACACCAGTAACCATATTGTTTACTAGAGTGCGAGCAGTTCCCCATTGAGCTCTTGCCGTAGTCGATTCGTCTTTAGGCTTAACTACGATAGTCTTCCCTTCAACTGTAGCGATTACGTTGCTGTTTAATTTATGAGTTAAAGTACCTTTTGCACCTTTTACAGTTACAAGGTCACCTTTGATAGTAACTTCAACTTTCTCAGGAATATTTACTGGATGTTTACCAATACGTGACATGACTTAAACTCCTACCAAACGTTGCAGAGAACTTCTCCGCCAACTTTATTTTTCTTAGCTTCTCTAGATGACATAACACCCTTTGAAGTAGAAATAATTGAAACACCTAGACCACTCATTACGCGAGTGAAAGAGTCGTAGCTGTTATATCTTCTTAGACCTGGTCTAGAAACTCTTTGTAGACCAACAATTGCACCTTCTTTAAGAGCAACTTTAATTTTGATATCATTTGGTGCCTTAGCAACGATCTTAAAAGACTTGATATATCCTTCGTCTTTTAGAACTTTACAGATAGCAGCTTTAATTTTGCTAGCTGGAAATTCTACTTTCTCGTGGCCAGCGCTGTTACCATTTCTGATTACTGTAAGCATGTTTGAAATTGGATCTGTTTGCATATATTCCTCTATATCCTCTAATTACCAGCTAGACTTAGTTACACCAGGAACCATCCCTTTTAGAGATAGGTTTCTGAAGCACACTCTGCATAGTTTAAACATTCTAATGAAAGCTCTTGGTCTTCCACAGTGTTCGCATCTATTTCTGTGTCTTACTTGGAACTTAGGTTTTTTATCGTTTGCAATAATTTTAGCTAATCTAGCCATTTATAACTCCATTATTTTCTAAAAGGCATACCAATCAATGTTAAAAGCTCTCTTCCTTCTTCGTTAGTCTTTGCAGATGTAACGATTGAAATCCCTAAGCCTCTGATCTTGTCAATTTTATCGTAGTTGATTTCTGGGAAGATAATCTGCTCTTTTAGTCCAAGAGTGTAGTTACCTTTTCCATCAAATCCTTTATTAGATACACCTCTAAAGTCTCTTACGCGTGGTAGAGAGATTGAGATTAATCTATCAAGGAATTCATACATTTTTTCACCACGAAGAGTAACTGAAGCACCTAATGGCATTCCTTCTCTTACTTTGAATGAAGCGATTGAAGTTTTAGCTCTTGCGATAACTGGTTTTTGACCTGTGATTGCTCCAAGGTCAGCAACGATTGTATCTACTACTTTAGAGTTAGATACTGCGTCTTTAGTAACACAGTTAACTACGATTTTTTCAATCTTTGGAATCATGTGTACGTTAGAATAGTTAAATTTCTTAACTAGCGATGGTACAACTTCTTTTTTATATACGTCTTTTAGTCTACTCATAAATTTTCCCTATTAAATTACAGCGCCACAAGCCTTAGAAACTCTAGATTTTTTGTTATCCTTACCAACAACAAACTTTACTTTAGTTGGTTTCTTTGTTTTTGGGCTGATCAAAGAAACGTTACTTGCATGAAGAGGAAGATTCTTCATAGCAAATCCGCCTTCAGGGTTTTGTTGACTTGGCTTCATCGATCTCTTTACTTCGTTCACGCCTTCAACAATAACCTTGTTAGTTTTTCTGTTAACAGAAAGAACTTTTCCAGTCTTACCAGCGCTCTTACCAGTTGTTACGATTACTTCGTCATTTACTTTTAATTTTTTCATAAACTTCTCTTATTACCTTATTAACTAATTAAAGAACTTCTGGAGCTAGTGAACAGATCTTTGTGAAGTTCTTAGCTCTTAGCTCTCTCGCTACTGGCCCAAAGATACGAGTTCCAACAGGCTCATTAGCGTTATTGATGATTACAACTGAGTTAGTGTCGAATTGGATGTATGATCCATCTTCTCTTCTAACAGGGTAAACAGTTCTTACGATTACTGCTTTTTTTACGTCACCCTTTTTGATCTTCCCGCCAGTAACAGCTTGTTGAACTGCAACTACGACAACATCACCTAGTCCGGCAGATACTCTTTTAGAACCGCCTAGAACTTTAAAACATGTAACAATTTTTGCCCCAGAGTTATCAGCAACATCTAGGTTTGTTTGCATTTGGATCATATACTTATCCCTTAGTTAACTTTAAATAATTCCCATTTCTTTAATTTAGAATATGGACGTGATTCAATAATAGTAACAGTGTCACCAACGTTCGCTTTGTTAGCTTCGTCATGAGCATGGTACTTCTTGCTTGAGCTTACGAATTTTGAGTAAACATTGTCTTTGAATCTTCTTGTAACTTTAACAACGATAGTTTTATCGTTTTTGCTGCTTACAACAGTTCCATCAAGTGTCTTTTTGAATTTTTTTACTTCTGTAGTCATTGTCAATCCTATTTGCTTAACTGCTTGCTAAATGTCAAAAGTCTTGCAACGTCCTTCTTAATCAGTTGCTTTCTGTGTGGCTTTTCAGCTCCAGACACAGATGCTTGAATTTTAAGAGTTAGAAGCTCTTTTTTAAGTTCAAAAAGTTTCTTTTGAACGTCTTTTGCGCTTAGTTTTTTTACGTCATCAAGTGTGATCATATTTTGTATCCAAAAATTAATTTAATCGGCTTGCGCCTTATTGCATCTTTTTCTTATTAAGACAAGGCTTCTTTCGCAGCCACTACTTCTTTTTTAACAACTTTTGTTTTAATTGGTAGTTTATACATAGCTAGTTTTAGCGCTGCTAAGCTAGTTTCTGCATCTAGGCCACCAACTTCAAAAAGGATTCTTCCTGGTCTGATAACTGCTACCCAAGTTTCTGGAGAACCTTTACCCCCACCCATACGTACTTCCGCAGGCTTTCTTGTTAAAGACTTGTCTGGGAATACCTTAATCCACATATTTCCACCGCGTTTCATTTTTCTTGAGATCGCGATACGAGCTGCTTCAATTTGTCTGTTTGTAATATATCCACATCCAGTAGCTTGAAGACCGTACTCACCGAAAACCAGTGTGTTACCACGGTTAGCAGCTCCGGCCATTCTACCTTTCTGTTGTTTTCTAAATCTAACTCTTTTAGGACTTAACATGAGAAACCTCTACCTTATTTAAAAATCTATAAATCCTATTTATAGATCTCGCCCTTATAAACCCAAACTTTTACACCAATGATTCCATAAGTTGTACTAGCTTCAGCTGTGTTGTAATCAATATCTGCTCTTAAAGTATGAAGAGGAACTTTTCTTTCAGCATACCCTTCAGTTCTTGCCATTTCAGCACCACCAAGACGGCCAGCAGTTCTTACTTTGATCCCTTTAACACCTGCTCTGAAAGCAGATTGCATCACTTTTTTCATTGCTCTTCTGAAAGCAACGCGTTTTTCAAGCTGTTGAGCGATGTTTTCAGCGATAAGTTTCGCGTCTGCATCTGGTCTCTTAACTTCAGCGATGTTGAAAATTAAAGTTCCAGTAGTCATCTTTTTAAGATCGTTTCTGATCTTTTCGATTCCTGTACCTTTCTTACCAATAGCAATTCCTGGCTTAGCAGTATTTACTGTTACTTTTACTTGGTCAGATGTTCTAGAGATATCGATGCTTGCTACAGCAGCAGCTTTCATAGTTTTTTCGATATAAGCTCTCATCTTGATATCTTCATGAAGAAGCTCAGCATATCTATCTTTTGCATACCAGCTTGAGTGCCAACCTTTGATATACCCTAGTCTAAAACCGTAAGGATGTACTTTTTGTCCCATTTATTTCCTACCTATGCTTCTTTTAAAACCACAGTTACGTGGCTTGATCTTTTTCTGATTTTGTAAGCGCGACCTTGTGCTCTTGGCATAATTCTCTTCTGCATAGCACCTTCGTCAGCGAAGATTGTCCCTACAACAAGATTATCAAGATCGTATTTATTTGCTTCGTTAGCAATCGCTAGACCACTGTTGATTAACTTAGTAAGAGCGATAGCGATTTCTTTCTTCTCACAAAATCTTAAGATTTTGATTGCGTCTGAAGCTTTCTTGTTTCTTACTAGGTCGCAAACCTGTCTAACTTTTCTTGGTGCGATTCCTACGTTACTTAACTTTACTTTAATGGCCATAAGCCCCTCTCTCTAATTAATTTTATTTCTTAACTACTTTTTTATCAGCGCCGTGACCGTGGAAAGTTCTAGTAATAGAAAATTCTCCAAGTTTATGGCCAATCATGTTGTCTGTTACGTAAACAGGAATGAATTTCTTCCCGTTGTGTACAGCAAATGTGATCCCGATAAATTCAGGCAATACTGTTGAACGACGTGACCATGTCTTAATAACTTTACTTGCTTTGTTAGCATCGTTAGCGATAGCGATAACTTTTTTAAGCAAATGTGTATCAACGAAAGGTCCCTTCTTTAATGAACGAGCCATATATTCTCCCTAATTACTTTCTTCTCTTAACGATAAATTTATCAGTTCTCTTGTTCTTACGAGTCTTGTATCCACGAGTAGGTAATCCCCATGGAGTCACTGGGTGACGTCCACCAGATGTTCTACCTTCTCCCCCTCCCAATGGGTGGTCGACAGGGTTCATAGAAACACCACGTACAGTTGGTCTGATACCAAGTTTTCTTGTGATACCAGCTTTACCGCGATTTACTTTTTCATGGTCAAGGTTACCAACTTGTCCGATTGTAGCGCGACAGTTAGCTTTTACTTTTCTTAACTCGCCAGATGGCATTCTTAGAAGAACTGAATCTTCTTCTTTCGCCATAACTTGAACGTAAGAACCAGCTGAACGTGCGATTTGTCCGCCTGCTCCTGGGCTTAGCTCAACGTTGTGAACTAGAGTACCGATTGGCATTTCGCTTAGAAGCTTAGCATTTCCAACTTTAATGTCGGCGCCAGAAGAAGACACAACAGTGTCACCAACGTTTAATCCAAGTGGTGCAAGGATAAAAGTTGTAGCTCCGTCAGCATAAACGATTAAAGCGATGTTACATGTACGGTTTGGATCGTACGCGATAGCTTTAACAGTTGCAGGAACATCGATTTTATTTCTTTTGAAATCGATGATTCTGTATTTTTGTTTTACACCGCCACCATGGTGACGAGTTGTAATACGGCCGGCATTGTTTCTACCTGCTTTTGATTTTTTTGGAGCAAGAAGGTTATTTGGAACAACAACGTCTTTTGTAAGATCCTTGCTGTTCATTACTTGCTTTTTTCTAAGTGTCGGTGTGACCGGCTTAAATTTTGTAATTCCCATAAATATTCCTTAACAATCCTTTAAAATTAGATTCCTTTAAAAAACTCAATCTTCTGACCTTCTGCTAATTGCACAAGGGCTTTCTTGTAAGAAGATGTCTTCTTATAAGCTTTTGCAGTTCTTTTTGTTTTGCCTGGGATAACAGCAGTTCTGATTGCCACTACCTTTACATCATAAAAAGCTTCTACAGCATTCTTGATTTGGTTTTTATTTGCTTTAAGGTTTACAACGAATCCGTAGCGATTGTTCGCTTCAGAATCAGCTGAAATCTTTTCTGTGATAAGAGGTTTTACGATTACGTCATTAATTGCAGCCATGATTACACCAACTTGTTAGCTAGCTTTTCGAAAGCTTGCTTTTCAATAATTAAATTTTCATATTTAACTGCTTCGTAAACACTTAGGTTATCTACACCAAGGCCTTTAGCAGTTTTAAGGTTATTTGTAGCTCTGATTGCAAGGCTGTTTGAGTCTGTAGTTACCACTAAAGCATTTAGTAGGTTCTTAGACCCTAGAAGCTTAGCCATCTCTTTCGTCTTACCTGTTGAAGTAAGAGCGTCTACGATGATTAGTTTTCCGGCCAATTGCTTATCTACGATTACTGATCTTAGAGCACCAATCATAACTTTTTTGTTTACTTTTTGCTCATATGATCTTGGTACTGGTCCAAAAACTGTCCCCCCACCAGGCATTAGAGGTGAACGAGTAGACCCTTGACGAGCGTTACCTGTACCTTTTTGCTTGAATGGCTTCTTACCACCACCAGATACTTCAGACTTTACCTTTGTCTTAGCTGTACCTTGTCTTCTACCAGCTAGGATAGCTTTAACAACTTGGTGAACAACTGGAACATTGATAGCATCTGGAGTGAACTCAAGGTTTACCTTGATTTTTTCTTTGCTTTCAAATTTATTGTTTAATACGTTTAATTCTGTCATTTTAGACCTCTACCTAATTACGCTTTTTTAAGAGCTTTAGAGATTTTAATAAATCCTTCTTTACCACCTGGAACTGAACCCTTTAGTAGTAAGTAACCTTTTGCTGGATTTACTTCGACAACTACAATGTTTTGTACTGTCTTTGTATCTGTCCCCATGTGTCCTGGCATTTTTTTACCGCGGAATACACGTCCTGGAGTTGCTCTGTTACCGATAGATCCCACTCTTCTGTGGAAGTGAGAACCGTGAGATGCAGGTCCACCACGGAAGTTATAACGTTTCATAACTCCGGCAAAACCTTTACCTTTAGATTCACCTGTAACGTCTACGTATGAACCAGCTGCGAAAGCAGTTGTTTCGATTTCTTTACCAAGGTTAGCTGCATCTACTGCATCTGCCTTAATTTCAGAAAAACGTGTAACGTTTTGAGAAACACCAGCTTTCGCTAGGATTCCTTTATTAGGCTTGTTAAGAAGTGCTTCACGTTTTTCACCGTAACCGATTTGGTAAGCAGTGTAACCGTCTTTATCAGCAGTTTTAACTTGTGTGATTAGGTTAGGGATAAGTTTGATAACTGTAACTGGAATGTGGTTCCCGTTTTCATCGAAAACTCTAGTCATTCCTGCTTTAACGCCATAAAAAGCGTCTAAAGCGATCTTTGCGTCAGACATTTTTTCCTCCACAGCATCACCCTAGTCTAAGGGATGCGTTCATGGTTTTTATTAATTGTTAGTTCAAAAAAGTTTTATTGTTTTACTAGTACTTGATCTCTACGTCAACCCCAGAAGACAGGTCCAACTTCATTAGTTGGTCGATTGTCTGTTGAGTTGGTTCGATGATGTCCACTAGACGCTTATGAGTTCTCATTTCGAACTGCTCGCGCGACTTTTTGTCGATGTGAGGTGAACGAAGAACAGTAAACTTGTTGATTTCAGTTGGTAGAGGGATTGGTCCCGCTACTCTTGCACCAGTTTCTTTAGCAGTTTGAACGATTTCGTTAACCGAAGTGTCTAACAGCTTGTGATCATAGGCGCGTAGCTTAATTCTTAGTCTAGTTGCTTTCATAATATCCGTGGGTCCTTTTTTTGTTTTTGACTTTTTATTTTTTATACGGCCCTTTGTCAAGGGGCCGCAAATGTTTTTCTTAAAAATTAATCGTTAATTTCAGCAACAGTTCCGGCACCAATCGTACGTCCACCTTCACGGATCGCGAAACGAAGTGACTTTTCCATAGCGATCTTAGAAATAAGCTCTACTTTGAAAGTTGTGTTGTCACCTGGCATTACCATTTCTACTCCTGGGTTCAGTTCAATTGACCCAGTTACGTCTGTTGTTCTGAAGTAGAACTGTGGACGGTATCCTTTGAAGATTGGAGTGTGACGTCCACCTTCTTCTTTTGTAAGGATATATACTTCACCTACGAACTTAGCGTGTGGAGTTACCGATCCTGGCTTAACAAGACACTGTCCGCGCTCGATATCTTCACGTTTTGTACCACGAAGAAGTAGACCAGCGTTGTCCCCTGCTTGACCTTGGTCTAGAAGCTTACGGAACATTTCGATACCTGTTACAGTTGTCTTTTGAAGATCGCGGATACCAACGATTTCGATCTCGTCGTTAACTTTAATGATCCCTCTTTCAATACGTCCAGTTACTACCGTTCCACGTCCAGAGATTGAGAAAACGTCCTCTACTGGCATTAGGAATGGCTTATCAACATCACGTTGAGGAGCTGGAATGTATGAATCTACTGCATTCATAAGTTCGATGATTTTGTTTTCACCGATTTCTGGGTTACGTCCTTCTACTGCTGCTAGAGCTGATCCAGCTACGAAAGGAATCGCGTCCCCTGGGAAGTTATAAGAAGAAAGTAGCTCTCTCATTTCCATTTCTACAAGTTGTAGAAGTTCTGGATCGTCTACCATGTCTACTTTGTTAAGGAATACTACTAGAGCTGGTACACCTACCTGACGAGCAAGAAGGATGTGCTCTCTAGTTTGTGGCATTGGTCCGTCTGCTGCTGAACAAACAAGGATACCACCGTCCATCTGAGCTGCACCTGTAATCATGTTCTTTACATAGTCAGCGTGACCTGGACAGTCTACGTGAGCGTAGTGACGAGTTGCTGTTTCGTATTCTACGTGAGCAGTGTTAATTGTAATACCACGTGCTTTTTCTTCTGGTGCTGAATCGATATCTGCGTATGACTTAGCTGCTCCACCGTGGTGTTTTGCCATTGTCATTGTAATTGCTGCTGTTAGTGTCGTCTTACCATGGTCTACGTGACCAATAGTTCCGATGTTAACGTGAGGTTTGTTACGGTCAAATTTTTCCTTAGCCATTTTAAATGCTCCTGTATGTTCTAAAGACGAAAACTAAAATTAAATATAGATACCTTTTTTCTCTAACGTCGCTTTTGCTAAATCAAAAGGCATTTCCACGTAGCTTTTGAACTTCATCGTGAAGCTAGCGCGGCCTTGAGATTTTGAGCGAAGATCAGTACTATAACCGAATAATTCCGCCAATGGAACTTCTGCAGAAATTAAATCTTTGTTCTGCTTGATTCCCATTGTTAAAATCTTGCCTCTCTTCGAGTTAATGTCCGAGATAACATCTCCGGTATAGTCTTGTGGAGTCACAACTTCCAGCTCCATAACTGGCTCAAGAAGGACTACCCCTGCTTTTTTACAAGCATCTCTGAAGGCGCTCGAAGCAGCAATTGCGTAAGCAACTTCTGTTGATTCGTTTTCATTGAATTCGACAGCTGTTAGCGTCGCTTTAATATTTAGGAAAGGGTAACCGGCCATTGCCCCACCAGGAGCCGTGTCCATAACCGCTTTCTTAATAGAGTCGATAAAGTTTTGGCCAATCTGCTTGTTAGTTACAGATGACTCAAAAAGAACTCCGGCCTGGTAATCAACTGGTTCAACTTTTAAAGTCACAGAACCAAATTGCATTTTTCCGCCAAGCTCGCGGTTGTATGTGTGAGATTCAGAAGCAGTTCCTGAAATACTTTCGCGGTAAGAAACCTGAGGTTTACCTACACGGATCCCAACGTTGAATTCGCGCTGAAGTCTGTCGGCGATAATTTCAAGGTGCAACTCTCCCATTCCCAGGATCAGAAGCTGGCCAGTTTCCTGGTTGTTGCTGAACGTGAAAGACGGGTCTTCATTTTTTAATTGTTCTAGTGTTGAAAGAAGTTTCTTTTCATCCGCTGCTGTCTTTGGCTCGATAGCAACAGAGATAACCGTTTCCGGGAACTCCATTAGGTCGTAAATGATTGGCTTATTTTCCGTACAAAGAGTTTCACCTGTCGTTGTATCTTTGAATCCTGCAACCGCAACGATATCTCCAGCAAAAGCTTCTTGAAGCTCTGTACGTTTATCAGCGTGCATTTGGAAAATTTTATTTACTCTCTCGCGTTTCTTTTTAAGCGAGTTATAAACAGTCTGTCCTGACTCTAGCTTCCCAGAGTAGATACGAACGTAAGTTACACTTCCAACGAATGGATCAGTCGCGATCTTAAAAGCGATCCCGCTGAACATTTCATCAATTTCTGGCTTTCTCACTTCGACTTTATCCGGATCTTTTAAGCTGTGACCTTTAAGCTCTCCTCTATCTGTTGGAGATGGAAGGTAATCCAGAACTGCATCTAGAAGCGGCTGGATACCTTTGTTCTTAAAAGCTGATCCACAAAGAACTGGGATGAAGTTGTGAGAGATAGTTGCTTTTCTTAAAGCAGCTTTGATTTGAGCAACACTTGGTGCCTCTCCCATAAGAATAAGGTCCGTTAGTTCCTCATCAAATTCAGAAAGGTTGTCTAGAAGCTCATCTCTGTATAATTGGCATTCATCAACAATGTCTGCTGGAATGTCTTTAATTTCAATTTTTGAACCTAAGCTCTCAGCTGGGAAATATACGGCTTTCATTTCAAGAAGGTCGACAATTCCAGCGAAGTTTTCTTCAGAACCAATTGGCCACTGAATAGCTGCGGCTTTTTTATCAAGCTTCTCTCTGATTTCCGAAATACAGTTTTCATAGTTCGCACCCATACGATCCATCTTGTTGACGAAAGCAAGGCGAGGAACTTTGTATTTATCGGCCTGTGCCCAAACCGTTTCCGATTGAGGCTCAACACCAGAGACGGCGTCGAAGACTCCGATCGCCCCATCAAGAACGCGAAGAGATCTCTCTACTTCAATCGTAAAGTCTACGTGTCCCGGGGTATCGATAATGTTGATTGTTTGTTTGTTCCAGCTACATGTAGTAGCGGCAGATGTGATCGTAATTCCTCTTTCCTGCTCCTGAATCATCCAGTCCATCGTCGCAGTTCCATCGTGAACTTCACCGATCTTGTGGCTCTTTCCAGTGTAGTAAAGAATCCTTTCTGTGGTCGTAGTTTTACCGGCATCAATGTGGGCCATGATTCCGATGTTACGAATTTTATCAATCTGTTTAGAACTCATAGTCTTTAAAAATAAAAAAAGCTCCCCTTTCGGGGAGCTCCTGATTTATGCAAAAATTAAATTACTACCATTTAAGGTGAGCGAAAGCCTTGTTAGCTTCTGCCATTTTGTAAACGTCTTCACGTTTTTTAACAGATCCACCACGGTTTTGAGAAGCATCGATGATTTCATCAGCAAGCTTTTGAACCATAGTCTTTCCACTTCTAGCTGAAGAATATTCTTTTAACCAACGAAGTGCTAGTGATTGGCGACGAGCTGGACGAACTTCAACTGGAATTTGGTAAGTAGCTCCACCAATACGGCGAGACTTTACTTCTACAGCTGGCTTAATGTTCGAAAGAGCTTTTTTGAAAACTTTTAGAGGCTCTTCACCTGTTTTTTCTTGAACTACTTCAAGAGCTCCGTAGAAGATTTTTTCTGCTACAGATTTTTTACCACCGATCATAAGTGTGTTCATGAACTTTGTGATAACGATGTCTTGGTAAACTGGATCAGGAAGTACTTCTCTGACGTCCGCTTTTCTTTTTCTACTCATATGATACTCCTCTTCACTTCTTTCCTTCGAAAGAAATTACTCTCCCCAACCCGAGTAAACAGAAAGGGGAGTGTGTTATTTAAAATTACTTATGTAATTTACTATTTCTTAGGTCTTTTCGCGCCGTACTTAGAACGACCTTGGCGTCTCTTATCAACACCAGTCGCATCTAGAGCACCACGGATAGTATGGTAACGAACCCCTGGAAGATCTTTTACTCTTCCTCCACGGATAAGAACGATACTGTGCTCTTGAAGGTTGTGACCTTCTCCACCGATATATGAAGTTACTTCAAATCCTGAAGTAAGCTTAACTCTACATACCTTTCTCATAGCTGAGTTTGGTTTCTTTGGAGTCGTTGTATAAACTCTCACGCAAACTCCACGTCTTTGAGGACATGATTTTAAAGCTGGCGATTTAGTTTTCGAATACTTATCTTCGCGACCCTTTCTGATTAACTGATTAATTGTAGGCATAATCCAACTGCTCCCTTAAGTTCCCACTTCTGCAAAAATACTAGCCATTTTTCTTACCAGAAGAAAATGGCTAGTTCAAGTTTATTTTTAAAATGATAATGAAGCTGCAGACGACACTTCGTCCTCGCTCATTACGGCCTCATAGTTTCTATATCTTGGAATACCCGATCCTGCTGGAATTAGGCGTCCCATGATTACGTTTTCTTTTAATCCACGAAGTGCATCAGATTTCCCTTCAAGTGCTGCTTGAGTAAGAACCTTTGTCGTTTCCTGGAAAGAAGCTGCAGAGATAAATGAGTCTGTCGTTAAAGATGCTTTTGTGATCCCTAGTAGAAGCGGTGCCGCTTCTGCTGGTTTCTCGCCTGCAGCAATAAGTCTTTCATTTACTTCATCAAGCTCACCGCGAGTTACTGAATCCCCAGTTACGTAAGTAGAGTCACCAGCGTTAGTGATTTCAACTTTCTTTAACATTTGAGATGCGATTACCTCGATGTGTTTATCATCGATCTTAACCCCTTGTAGGCGATAAACTTCTTGGATTTCGTCAACGATGTAACGAGCAAGAGCTTTAACCCCAAGTACACGTAAAATATCGTGTGGGTTAGATGGTCCATCCATGATTGGTTCCCCAGCACGGATATAGTCACCTTCGTTAACAACTACGTAACGTCCTTTTGGAACTACGTATGTCATTGGATCTGATCCGTCTTCTGGACGAACGATGATTCTTCTGTTTCCTCTTAATTCAGTACCAAATTCAATTGTTCCTGAGATGTCAGAGATCTGAGCAGCGTTTTGTGGCTTACGTGCTTCGAAAAGTTCAGCAACACGCGGAAGACCTCCGGTAATATCCTTAGTCTTCGTTGTTTCACGTTGAACTTTTGAAACCGCTGTACCAGCGTCAACTTTGTCACCTTCAGATACGATGATCGAAGCTCCGACTTGTAGACGGTAAGCTGCGTATCTCTTCGTTCCTGGAACAAGAATTGGAGAACCGTTGTCATCAACAATCACGATGCGTGGTTGAAGAGATGGGTTTTTAGATTCTGTTACAACTCTGTGAGATAGACCTGTAACCGCATCCACTTGCTCGTTAACTGTAGATCCAACAATTAGATCTTCGTATTTAACAGTACCAGAAACTTCTGTAAGAACTGGAATAGCGAATGGATCCCATTCAAGTACTCTATCCCCTACTGAAACTTCCTGACCTTGTTTGAAGAAAATTTTCGATCCGTAAACTACTGGGTATCTTTCCTTCTCAACACCGCGAGCGTCTTTTACAACAAGCTCTCCGTTTTTGTTCATAACGATAGTAACACCTTCGTTATTTACAACAGAAACTACGTTTTCAAGGTGGATAACACCGGCCGTACGAACTTCAGTTTTGTTTACTTGAGCACCTGCAGTTGCAGTTCCCCCAACGTGGAAAGTTCTCATCGTAAGCTGTGTTCCTGGCTCCCCGATTGACTGAGCAGCGATTACCCCAACTGTTTCACCGATTGAAACGAGCTTTCCGCGAGCAAGGTCGCGACCAAAACAGTATGCACAGAAGCCGTGTCTTTCTTTACAAGTTAGAACTGATCTAACTTTAATCTGATCGACTTCTTGTTCTTTAAGAACTTTCAGGTCTTTTTCAGTCAGCATGTAGTTTCTTGGGAAAACTTCAGTTCCTGAACCAGACATAATAGCTTGAGCAGTTACACGGCCCATTGCTCTTTCAGCAACGTGCTCAACAACTTCTCCAGCTTCAATTCTTGATGTAAGCGTGATTCCGTCAGTTGCGTTACAGTCAACGTTTCTGATGATCCCGTCTTGAGCTACGTCAACTAGACGACGAGTCAGGTATCCTGAGTTCGCTGTCTTAAGAGCTGTATCGGCTAGACCTTTACGAGCACCGTGAGTAGACGTGAAGTATTCAAGTACTGATAGACCTTCACGGAAGTTAGAAGTAATTGGCGTCTCGATGATCTCTCCAGATGGCTTCGCCATTAGACCTCTCATCCCTCCAAGCTGTCTGATCTGCTGAGTAGAACCTCTGGCTCCAGAGTTCGCCATCATGTATAGAGAGTTGAATGATGGAGCATTCATAGTCTCTTTACCATCTTCAGACGTGAAAGTTTGAGTCGAAATACGCTCGATAACTACTTTTGTTAGTCTTTCGTTTGTTTGTGCCCAAACGTCGACGATTTTGTTGTAACGTTCACCATCAGTAATAGAACCTTCGTTATATTCTTCAGTGATTTTTGAAACTTCTTTATGAGCTTCAGCTAGAATTCCTGCTTTTTCAGCTGGAATTGTCATGTCGTTAACGTTGATCGAGATACCCGCTTTTGTCGCGTACTCGTATCCAAGTCTCATGATAGCGTCAGCTAGCATTACAGTGTCTTTTTCTGTACCAACACGGTAAGCGTGGTCAATTAGTTTCCCTAGTTCTTTTTTCCCTAGGATTTGGTTGATGTCGTTGTACTTAAGACACTTAGGTACTGCATCCCAAACGAATGTACGACCTACAGTTGTTTCGATCATTGTGTTGTCGATACGAACTTTAATCGGCGCTTGAAGGTGTAGGTTACCTGAGTGGTAAGCGAACTGTGCTTCTTCCTTAGATGCGAATACTTTGTTGTATCCACGAGCGTAAGGTCTAATTCTTGTCATGTAGTAAAGACCAAGAACGATATCCTGAGAAGGAACGACGATTGGTGTTCCGTCTTTTGGAGAAAGAATGTTGTTTGTAGACATTGCTAGAATACGACATTCGATCTGAGCTTCAATCGATAGAGGAACGTGAACGGCCATCTGGTCACCGTCGAAGTCAGCGTTGAACGCTGTACATACTAGAGGGTGAAGTTGGATCGCTTTACCTTCGATAAGGATTGGCTCGAATGCCTGGATACCAAGTCTGTGTAGAGTAGGTGCACGGTTAAGTAGTACCGGGTGCTCTTGAACAGCTTCTTCCAGGATATCCCAAACTTCTTGCTTTTGTTGGTCAACCATCTTCTTAGCTACTTTAATAGTAGTACAGTGACCTTTTTCAATTAGTTTGTTGTAAATGAACGGCTTGAAAAGTTCCAGGGCCATAAGCTTTGGAAGACCACACTGGTGAAGTCTTAGGCTTGGACCTACTACGATTACCGAACGTCCAGAGTAGTCAACACGCTTACCAAGTAGGTTTTGACGGAAACGTCCTTGCTTACCTTTTAGCATGTCTGAAAGTGAACGAAGAGGACGCTTGTTAGCTCCTGTGAACACTTTACCACGACGACCGTTATCAAATAGTGCATCAACCGCTTCTTGAAGCATTCTCTTCTCGTTACGGATGATGATTTCTGGTGCGTTTAGTTCTTTTAGTCTTCTTAGACGGTTGTTTCTGTTGATTACACGACGGTAAAGATCGTTAAGATCTGAAGTCGCAAAACGTCCTGCTTCAAGAGGAACTAGAGGACGAAGATCTGGTGGTAGAACTGGAATAACATCCATCATGAACCACTCAGGCTTGTTCTCAGACTTTAAAATTGATTCAACAACTTTAAGTCTCTTGATAACTTTAGCGCGGGCCATTTCTGTTGTGGCTGCAGCCAGGGCACGACGAAGTTCTTTGTTCGTAATGTCCATATCGATTTTTCTAAGAAGTTCTTTAATCGTCTGTCCACCCATACCAGCTTCGAACTCGATTCCTTGTTCTTTTAGCTCTTGGTATTGTTGTTCAGAAATTACGCGACCAACTTCAAGACCACCGTCAACATTGTCAGTAGCTGAAGAAGTTACAACGTAGGCTTCATAATAAAGAACTCTTTCAAGTTCTTTTAGAGTAAGGTCTAGAAGAGCTCCCAAACGAGATGGAAGTGATCTTAGGAACCAAATGTGAGCAACTGGAGCAGCAAGTTCAATGTGACCTTGTCTTTCACGTCTAACTTTCGAAAGCGTTACTTCAACACCACACTTCTCGCACACGACTCCTCTGTGCTTCATTCTCTTGTATTTTCCACAAATACATTCGTAATCTTTGATTGGTCCAAAGATTTTTGCACAGAAAAGACCATCTCTCTCTGGCTTGAAAGTACGGTAGTTAATTGTCTCTGGTTTCTTTACTTCACCAAAAGACCATTCTCTGATTGTATCTGGAGACGCCATTCTGATCGAAACAGCTTCTACACTGATTGGATCTTTCGGCTTATCAAAAAAGTTTAACAAGTCTTTCATTTTATATTCCTTGTACGATTTAAATTTTAAATTCAGTATCCGCTTACGAAAACCAGTGCGGGAGGTTTAAGATCCCGCACTCAAAACACTTAGTTAAAAGTGCTTTCTTCTTCTGTGTTCTCTTCTAGTTTAATGTCTAGACATAGAGCTTGAAGCTCTCTGATTAGAACGTTAAACGACTCAGGTAATCCTGGTTCAAGAACTTGCTCACCTTTAACGATCGATTCATACATTCTTGTACGTCCGATAACGTCATCAGATTTAACAGTTAAGAATTCTTGTAGTGTGTAAGCAGCTCCGTATGCTTCAAGTGCCCAAACTTCCATCTCTCCAAGACGTTGTCCCCCGAACTGAGCCTTACCACCAAGTGGTTGCTGAGTTACAAGAGAGTATGGTCCAGTAGAACGAGCGTGGATCTTCTCATCAACAAGGTGGTGAAGTTTTAACATGTACATCGCACCAACTGTTACGTCTTCCGAGAATACGTCACCAGTTTTTCCGTCGAATAATGTTGTCTTCCCTGATCTATCAAGGTCACCAAGTTCAAGCATATCTTTGATATCTTCTTCTGAAGCACCATCGAATACACTTGTAGAGAAACGAACACCTGTTGAAAGTTGTTCAGCTACTTCAATAACTCTTTCGTCAGAAGCTGATTTTAACCAAGCTTCTACTTCTTTAGTTTTGTAGATTTTAAAGATGAAATCTTTCAGCTCATTAACTTTTGCTTTTTCTTCCATCATCGTCTTAATTTTTTCACCAAGACCACGTCCTGCCCATCCAAGGTGTAGCTCAAGAAGCTGACCGATGTTCATACGTGAAGGTACCCCTAGTGGGTTAAGAACGATTTCAACTGGAGTTCCATCTGCAAGGTATGGCATGTCTTCTGCGGTAACAACGTTAGAGATAACCCCTTTGTTTCCGTGACGGCCGGCCATTTTATCACCTGGCTGAAGCTTTCTCTTAATCGCTACGTAAACCATTACCTTCTTGATTACTCCAGGAGGTAACTCGTCACCTTTGTGTAGCTTAGCGATTTCATCGTTAGCTTTTTGGCGAACTCTAGTGATTCTGTTTCTTACGTCAGCGAAGTACTCAGAAAGTTTTTCTTCAAGAGCAGCTTCTAGAGGTAAGTAACCGATTAGTTCGAAAGGAATTGAAGCCAGGATTTCACCTGTAACAGTTACGCCCTTTCCAAGAAGCTCAGTTGTCCCGTCTTCAGAAATAAGTTTATCTGTTGTCTTCGCTCCTTTGAACATTTCAGCGATCTTTTGGATTGCTGATGTTTGGATAGCTTTAATCTCGATTCTTTCGTCACGACGGATTAGTGTCGTTTCGTGGTCGATGATTTCTTTTGAACGAGCGTCTAGTTCAACACCTTCGCGAGTGTAAACTTTAGCGTCGATTACAGTTCCGCGAACTGATGAAGGTACGCGAAGTGATGTATCTTTTACGTCCCCAGCTTTGTCCCCGAAGATAGCTTTAAGAAGTTTTTCTTCTGGAGAAAGTTGAGATTCACCTTTTGGAGTGATCTTACCAACAAGGATATCCCCTGGCTTAATGATCGCACCAACGCGGATAATACCAGCTTCATCAAGGTCTTTTAGGGCCTCTTCAGAAACGTTTGGAATATCGCGAGTGATTTCTTCTTTACCTAATTTTGTATCACGAGCTTCGATTTCAAAGCTTTCGATGTGAACAGATGTAAACACGTCTCTTGCAAGAATGTTTTCGTTAATTAGGATCGAGTCCTCATAGTTATATCCACCCCATGGCATGAACGCTACTAGAACGTTTTGTCCAAGGGCAAGGTCTCCCAGCTGAGTAGCTGGACCGTCAGCAATAACCATTCCTTTTAGAACCTTGTCCCCTTCTTTAACTAGGGCTTTTTGGTTGTTACAAGTATTTTGGTTAGTACGTTGGTATTTTGTAAGTTTATAAACGTCTACTCCAGACTCACCTTCAGAGAAGTTATCTCTTTGGATTACGATTCTGTTAGAGTCAACGAAGATTACACGTCCACCTTCTTTTGCATAAACGATCGCACCAGAGTCACGAGCAATAATTTGCTCAACACCAGTACCAACGATAGGAGCATCAGTTCTAACAACTGGCACTGCCTGTCTCATCATGTTCGATCCCATTAGCGCACGGTTGGCATCGTCGTGCTCAAGGAATGGAATAAGTGATGTAGCAATCGAGATCATCTGAGTTGGAGAAACGTCCATTAACTGAACTTCGTTTGCACCTACTACAGTAAAGTCACCAGCTGAACGAGCAGCGATAGCATCACCAACGATTTTTTTACCGTCAACGTACTTAGCTTCAAGCTGAGCAATAACTTTTCCTTCTTCTTCGAAAGCCGAGAAGTATTTTGGAGCTGAAATCGTTCTGTCTTCGTTTACTACTTGGTATGGAGTTTCAATGAAACCATACTCAGAAACGCGAGCGTATGTAGCAAGAGATGTGATTAGACCGATGTTTGGTCCTTCCGGTGTTTCTACCGGACACATTCTTCCGTAGTGAGTAGGGTGTACGTCACGTACTTCGAAACCAGCGCGTTCACGAGTTAGACCACCTGGCCCAAGAGCTGAAAGTCTTCTCTTGTGAGTTACTTCAGAAAGTGGGTTTGTTTGATCCATGAACTGAGAAAGCTGAGAAGAACCGAAAAATTCTTTTACAGCAGCTGCAACTGGTTTTTGGTTAACTAGATCGTATGGCATCATCGTTTCAATTTCTTGAATGGCCATTCTTTCTTTAACCGCTCTTTCCATTCTTACTAGACCAACTCTGAATTGGTTTTCTAGTAGTTCACCTACAGCTCTTACACGACGGTTACCAAGGTGGTCGATATCATCGACTTTACCTTTACCGTTGTTAAGTTCTACCAGGTATTGAACAGTAGTTAGGATATCTCTTCTTGTAAGAACTGTTTCTTCTACAGGAATGTTCATTCCGAATTTGTAGTTGATTTTCATACGACCAACTTTCGACAGGTCATATTTTTCTTTATTGAAGAAAAGGTTTTCAAAAAGTTGAGACGCAGCTTCTACCGTTGGAGGTTCACCTGGTCTTAGTCTTTCGAAAATTTTAACTAGAGCATCTTCTTTAGTTTCTGTTTTATCGATAAGAAGAGTGTTTCTGATTTGGTCCCCGAAGTTGATCATGTCGATGTAAAGAACGTTAACTTCTTTTACACCAGCTTTAACTAAATCGTGGATTTTTGCTTCAGAAAGAGCTTCGTTAGCAAGACAGATTACTTCACCTGTTTTTTCGTTGAAGATATCTTCTGCTAGTACTTTACCAACAACTTCTTCAAGTTCAGCTGGAAGTTCAGTAATTTTTGAATCTTCCATCTTCTTTACAGAAGCTTTTGTATATTTTTTACCTTTTTTAACAATCGCGTTTCCTGATTTATCAAGAATGTCAGCGTTTGCTCTTGTTCCAACAAGTAGGTTGAAGTCTAGTTTTCTAGAGTATGAACCATCTTTGTTAAATGAGATTGTTTCCATCTGGTAGAACTCTTTTAGAAGTTCAGATGTAGAGTATCCCATCGCCTTAAGAACTACAGAAGCGTGAAGCTTTCTCTTTCTATCGATACGAGCGAATAGAATGTTCTTGTGGTCGAATTCGAAATCTAGCCAAGAACCTCTGTGAGGAATGATTCTTGCTGAATATAGAAGTTTCCCAGAAGAGTGTTTTTTTCCGTTGTCGTGTTCGAAAATGATCCCTGGAGATCTGTGTAGCTGAGATACGATTACTCTCTCAGTTCCGTTGTAAACAAATGACCCAGTTTCGGCCATTAGTGGAATGTTTCCTAGGTAAACTTCTTGTTCTTTTACCGAAGAAACAGTTCTTTGCTCAGCTCCGTCTCTGTCAACGCTTACGTCGAAGAAAACAAGGCGAACAACTACTTTAAGAGGAGCTTCGTATGAAAGACCTCTCTGACGGCATTCTTTTACTGTATATTTAGGTTCTTCTAGAGAGTATGAAACGAACTCTAGAGAAACAGTTTTGTTAAAGTCGTAAATTGGAAAAACTGACTTGAAAACTTGTTGAAGACCAAGGTCAATTCTCTTTGCAGGTGGAACATCTTTTTGAAGAAAATCTTCGTAAGAGTTTACCTGTAACTTCATTAATGGCGGGGTATCTAATACTGCTGGAGTATTTGAAAAGGTCTTGCGAAACCATTCGTTAGGTGAAAAAACCTGAGTCATCGCGCTCTCCTCGTATAAGAGATAATTCTTAGAATAATTTATAAAAAGCTAAAAACACAAAAAGGCGTGAAAGAGATTCCTCTCTTTCACACCTTATTTTTAAAAAATCTATTTTAAACTAAAGCAATCAAATTACTTAAGTTCAACCTTAGCTCCAGCACCTTCAAGAGTTTTCTTGATTGCTTCAGCGTCAGCTTTTGAAAGACCTTCTTTAACAGTCTTTGGAGCACCTTCAACTAGATCTTTAGCTTCTTTTAGACCAAGACCAGTGATTGTACGGATTTCTTTAATTACGTTAATTTTCTTGTCTCCACCGTCAGCTAGAACAACTGTGAATTCAGTTTGTTCTTCAACTGCAGCAGCTGGACCAGCAGCACCAGCAACAGCAACAGGAGCTGCTGATACACCGAATTTTGTTTCTAGTTCTTTTACTAGGTTAGCTAGGTCAAGAACTGACATTTTAGAGATGTGCTCGATTAGTTGTTCATTAGTTACGCTCATATAAGTCTCCTATAAAATAAAAATTTAAAAAAATTGTAATTAAGCTAGTTCGCCTTTTTCTTTCTTCTCTTGGATAGCAAATAGTACTCTAGCAAAAGCAGAAACTGGTGCTAGGAATGTAGCTAGAAGAGTACCAAGCATTTGGTCTCTTGAAGGTAAATCCGCAAGTTGTTTCACTTGTGCTTTAGATAACATTTGGCCATCAAGTACTCCACCTTTAAGATCCACAAGCTCTAAACTAGCTCCTGCTTCCTTTAAAGATTTTGCTACTGCTGCTGGGTCTTCGAACGCAAACGCAAGAGCGTGTGGTCCATGAAGATCAGCAACTAGAGCTTCAACAGGTGTCCCTGCTGCAGCTTTTTTGAAAAGCGTGTTTCTTGTAACAACCATTTTTCCGTTGTTATCGCGAACTGCTTTTCTTACGCTAACGGCATCATTTGATGTAATACCGATTAGGTTTGTAAGAAAGATTGCTTTAGCACGACCAATATCTGTTTTCAGATCTTGGATGATTGCATCTTTCTCCGAACGGTTAAGCATAAATCCTCCTATTAATATTTGGAGGGAGATTTGGGCAGGCTTTACAGTTAAACTTGGGTTAGAAATTTAACAGACCGACTTTCATCAATCCCTACAGTAAACTTTAATTAAACAGCGTTGAACGCTTCTACAGTGTCAATCTTGATCCCTGGACCCATAGTTGTACTAAGAGTTAGAGATTTAATGTATGTTCCTTTCGCTGAAGCTGGCTTAGCTTTTACGATTGCAGTAAGAACTGCAGAGTAGTTAGCTTTAAGTTGCTCAACAGTGAAAGAAGATTTCCCGATTGGAATATGAACGATACCTGTCTTCTCAGTTCTGTACTCAACTTTACCTGCTTTTTGCTCTTTTACAGCTCCAGCGATGTCAGTTGTAACAGTTCCAAGTTTTGGGTTTGGCATTAAACCACGTGGCCCAAGAAGACGAGCAACTTTACCAAGTTTACTCATCATGTCTGGAGATGCGATTACGCGGTCGAAATCTAGCCATCCACCAGCGATTTTTGTGATGATATCATCTCCACCTGCGAAGTCTGCACCAGCAGCTGTAGCTTCATCAACTTTTGATCCTGAAGTGATCGCAACAACAGTTACAGATTTACCTGTACCAGATGGAAGAGCTAGAGCTCCTCTGATCATTTGATCAGCGTGACGTGGGTCAACCCCTAGTCTGAACGCTAGATCAACTGTTTCGTCGAATTTTGCTGATTTTGCTTCTTTAGCTAGTTTAATAGCTTCGTCAGATGAATAGACTTTAGTTCTATCGATCTTTTTTGCGGCTTCTGCGTAACGCTTTCCCGGCTTTTGCATAATATTCTCCTGTGGTCAAACGACTGTGAAGTCTCCCACCCTATTTCCCGTAATTGGGATTTTTTAATTAGTAATCTAGTTTTAGACCCATTGAACGGATTGATCCTTCGATCGTTCTCATTCCTGCTTCTTTTGTTCCAGCAGTTAAGTCAACTTTCTTAGCTTCTACGATTTCTTCAACAGTCTTCTTTGGAACTTTTTTAGCCATAACTTCTGAACCTGGCTTTTGAGCTCCTCTTTCCAGTTTTAACTTATCTTTTAGAAGGTAAGTTGCTGGAGGAGTCTTTGTAACGAATGTAAACGATCTGTCAGAGTAAACTGTAATGATCGTTGGAAGAACAACACCGTTTTGTTGTTGAGTTTTTGCGTTGAAAGCCTTGCAAAACTCCATGATATTTACACCTTTTTGACCAAGAGCTGGTCCAATTGGTGGAGATGGGTTTGCTTTACCACCTGCGATTTGTAATTTAATGAAACCTGTTACTTTCTTAGCCATATAAACTCCTGCTTATCCCAACAAATGCTTTATTATGAAATTTTCTCAACCTGAGTGAAGTCTAACTCTACTGGAGTTGGACGACCAAAGATTGAAACGTTAACTTTAATCTTACCTTTATCGCTTACTGCTTCGATTGTTCCTACGAAGTTAGCAAACGGCCCTTCAATAACTTTAACAGACTCGCCTTCAGCAAAATTAACAGACGTACGTGGTTTTTTGAACCCGTCTTCCATTTGAGAAGTCATGTACGCAGCTTCCTCTTCTGTAATTGGAGCTGGTTTATCTAACGTTCCCCCAACAAAACCAGTGATTTTGTCAGTGCTTTTAACAAGGTGCCAAGTCTTATCATTCATGATCATCTTAATCAAGACGTAACCTGGAAAAAACTTCTTCTTGATGGTCTTCTTCTTCCCGTTAGCAGTTGTTACCACTGTTTCTTCAGGAACAAGGATCTCAGCGAAAAGATCAGTCATTTTATAGTTAACGATTCTCTCTTTAAGAGATTTTGTTACTTTGTTTTCTTGTCCAGTCTGAGCTTTAGCAATGTACCATTTGAAATCTGGTGTATCGCCCTTAGCTAGCTCAACAGTATCGTGATTTGTTTCAGCCATAATTTTAGTTACCAATAGATGTTATTAATAAAGGAACTCTAATACTTTTTTGAAGATGAAATCTACAGATGTGAAGATTGCAGCAACAACAACAAGAGCGATAGCAATCCCTATTGTCATTTTTACTGTGGCATCTTTCGACGGCCATACAACTTTCACAAGTTCATTATAAACTTCTTGTAAGTATGTTGATGTTTCATTGTTTTTTAGGATGTAAATGAATGTACCTAGACCTGTAACGAAACCAAGTCCTTGAGCTACAACACTGTAGTTAGAAATTTTTGTTTCTAAATCAAACCAGTCACCAAGTTGTCCTACGAATTTATAGACAACAAATCCTGCTAATGCTGATGCAATTACAACTAGAGCTGTAATCCATTTTCTTGAGTCTTCGCTCTTAATGATCGACATAGTTAACCTTTCTTTGGGATAAAAAAATTAGAGTCTAATAGATATGCAAGAAAAAACCCAATTTGTCTAGTGAGATTTGAAAGAATTCAGCGCGTTGCGGCCTGTTGGCCAAGACGACGTCAAAAAGTGGCGGGTGCAGTAGGATTCGAACCTACAACCAAGTGATTTGGAATCACCTACTCTACCATTGGAGCTATACACCCATTGAGGAAATTACTGTGAGATAAAAGCGGGCCGAATTTCTTCGGCCCGCATTGTAAACTTATAAAGTTTAATTAGAACTAATCGTTGATTTCAGCAACAGTTCCGGCACCAATCGTACGTCCACCTTCACGGATCGCGAAACGAAGTGACTTTTCCATAGCGATCTTAGAAATAAGCTCTACTTTGAAAGTTGTGTTGTCACCTGGCATTACCATTTCTACACCTGGGTTCAGTTCAATTGACCCAGTTACGTCTGTTGTTCTGAAGTAGAACTGTGGACGGTATCCTTTGAAGATTGGAGTGTGACGTCCACCTTCTTCTTTTGTAAGGATATATACTTCACCTACGAACTTAGCGTGTGGAGTTACTGATCCTGGCTTAACAAGACACTGACCGCGCTCGATATCTTCTCTCTTCGTACCACGAAGAAGTAGACCAGCGTTGTCCCCTGCTTGACCTTGGTCTAGAAGCTTACGGAACATTTCGATACCTGTTACAGTTGTCTTTTGAAGATCGCGGATACCAACGATTTCGATCTCGTCGTTAACTTTAATGATCCCTCTTTCAATACGTCCAGTTACTACCGTTCCACGTCCAGAGATTGAGAAAACGTCCTCTACTGGCATTAGGAATGGCTTATCAACATCACGTTGAGGAGCTGGAATGTATGAATCTACTGCATTCATAAGTTCGATGATTTTGTTTTCACCGATTTCTGGGTTACGTCCTTCTACTGCTGCTAGAGCTGATCCAGCTACGAAAGGAATCGCGTCCCCTGGGAAGTTATAAGAAGAAAGTAGCTCTCTCATTTCCATTTCTACAAGTTGTAGAAGTTCTGGATCGTCTACCATGTCTACTTTGTTAAGGAATACTACTAGAGCTGGTACACCTACCTGACGAGCAAGAAGGATGTGCTCTCTAGTTTGTGGCATTGGTCCGTCTGCTGCTGAACAAACAAGGATACCACCATCCATCTGAGCTGCACCTGTAATCATGTTCTTTACATAGTCAGCGTGACCTGGACAGTCTACGTGAGCGTAGTGACGAGTTGCTGTTTCGTATTCTACGTGAGCAGTGTTAATTGTAATACCACGTGCTTTTTCTTCTGGTGCTGAATCGATATCTGCGTATGACTTAGCTGCTCCACCGTGGTGTTTTGCCATTGTCATTGTAATTGCTGCTGTTAGTGTCGTCTTACCATGGTCTACGTGACCAATAGTTCCGATGTTAACGTGAGGTTTGTTACGGTCAAATTTTTCCTTAGCCATCTGGTCTCTCCTTCTTCATTTATTCTCTAAAAGAATTAATTTTTTTATATGGAATTATAACGGGTTCTAAATTAAGTCAACAGTATGCCTGTGAAGCCCCCCTCTGACAAGAGGAAAAAAGTGGAGCTCCCGATGGGAATTGAACCCATGACCTCTCCCTTACCAAGGGAGTGCTCTACCACTGAGCCACGAGAGCAAAATCGTTAAGTATTATGTAAATAAATTATTAAAGATTGGGTAGAGAATGGAGCGGGCGACAAGATTCGAACTTGCGACATCCACCTTGGAAGGGTGGCGCTCTACCAACTGAGCTACGCCCGCATAGAAAACACTGGTTAGAATGGTGGAGAGAGAAGGATTCGAACCTTCGAAGGTATAAACCGACAGATTTACAGTCTGTTGCCTTTGGCCGCTCGGCAATCTCTCCTCATATTCCAGCTCTCACTTAAGATAAAAGATGGAGCTGACTATAGGAATCGAACCTACGACCGTCGGTTTACAAAACCGATGCTCTACCAACTGAGCTAAGTCAGCCTACAGTATCTAACCGCTATGCTAGGGGTATTTTATAAACGATGGTGTTTTTAAAGGCAATCTTTTTTTTAAAAAAAATTGTCGTTAAACTGCTCCGAAAATTTTTTCCATGGCAATTGCTGCAGCGACTGATACGTTGAGAGATTTGATTTTTCCTGCGGGTTTGAAGGCAATTGTCGTATCGACCACTCTGCTAACAGCATGTGACATACCCACATCTTCTGCGCCTAAAACTAAACAAATTGGTTTTGAATGATCCATTTCGCCCAAAGTTCCTGAAGCGTGTTCAGATAAACCGATACAAGCGGCACCCAATTCTTTAATTTTTGTGATTGTTTTTGGAAGGGCCGAACAGCGGACAATTTTCACGTGCTCAGTTGCTCCAGAGGCAATACGAGAAAATCCCGGCCCAAGACCAAAGTTCCCCTTAGCTGAAATTAAAATCGCGTCTACGCCGTAAAAAGCGGCCGTTCTCATAATGGCCGCACCGTTATGGGCATCAGTCACCTGATCAAGAGCTAAAATTTTAATTGGGATGCGACTCTCCAGCTGATTGTAGATCCAAGTTGGCTCGTAAATATTAATCGGACTTACCAACATGAAAATCCCACTTGGGACACGTTGAAATTCAAGATCCAGGTCGCGGTAATTTTTCTTTGCTTCTTCTTGAAGAGCGTGGCCTTCAAGCCATCTCACTTTTTGCAGAGGGATTTCATGATCGCGAAGACCGCTGCGCTTTTTAAATTCCTGAAAGCCTTCGTCTGTTGTGACGATTTCAAAGATTTGTCTCTCTGGATTTCTAATAGCTTCGGCAATACTGTGAATGCCAATGATCATGTCGTGGTCCATACTCTGTCCTGAAAATGTGGAATCTCTAGAATGGACACTTTTTATAAGAGGTTGACCACAAAAGCAACTTTAGAAGCCCTGGGGCTTTTATAAATCCCGGGCCTTGTTAGAATATAAGTAAGTTTTACAGGGAAAGGTGGATATGTTGGTTCTGATTATCGTTGCCGCGGTCTTTTTTTATTTTGCTCTAGGTGCGCTCTTTATTCACAGGGCCTACAGCAAATTTGGAAAAGTATATCCCGGAAAGGTCATCGGCCTTCATCGAAAGCAAAATTCTGTTCAAGCTCATCAAGACAATTTCCCTGGTTTTTATTATTGCCCGGTCATTGAATATACTTTTAGCACTAAAGAAAAAGTCATCTTTATTGGCGGAGGAAATGCTGAAATCGAGCATACCATCGGGCAAAAGGTCGACGTTTTGGTGCTCAACGGGCGCAAAGAAAATGTGATTTTACGAGATAAGACTTACCTTATCTTTGGTTTGGTTTTTCTCTTCATCGCCATTGTGGATTTTGCTATCTATATCAAATTCACTTCATTTATGTTTGGCCTTTATAGCGCCGTTTTCTTTTTCGGGGTTCTCCCCTCAGCTCTTTATTTCTTTCTCAGGTTTAAATCCCAATCAAGCCTTACGGACTTGCTGAACAACAGCAATCTGGTGACGATGGATCAATTAAAAACGATGAATGTTATCTGGCAGACCAGCGAGACGGCGGCGATAAAAGAGCGTTCATTCAAAATAGGAATGATGGTCTGTCAGGTTTTTATGTTTCTTTGCCTGGCCGGATTCTTTATGACCTGGAAAAGCCTTTCTCCTGAAGGTGCTTTTAGCGCTAAATTATTTTTGACTGGTAAGATAGCCTGGAATGACCTGGCAAATTCGACTCAAAGGGCACTGGTGATTTTAGGATGCATTCTCTATGCAGCCGCCATGCTGGTTTTCAGCATGGTGCGACTGAATAGAAAAAGAAAAAATGCGCAAATTACTTCAATAAATTCTTAAGTGTAGAAATCAATTCATCGCGCTTAACTTTTGTTACAGTTCCTGTTTTGCGCTCGATGATTTCCAGCTCGCCAGAGGCTCCAAAGTCTCTTTCTCCAAGAACTACACGGTATGGTAATCCCAGAAGGTCAGCGTCCTTGAATTTGTTTCCTGGACCAACATTTCTGTCGTCGTAGACAACATCGATTCCCGCTTTTTTCATGTCAGCGTAGATTTCGTCTGCGATTTTAGCAAACTCTTCTGCCTTCACGATTGTAGCGAAGTACACGTCGTATGGTGCGATTGATTTTGGCCAGATGATCCCGTTAGCATCGTGGTTTTGCTCGATAGCTGCGGCCACAACTCTGGTTACACCGATACCATAACAACCCATAAGTGGAGTCACTAGTTTTCCGTTTTGGTCTAGAACCCCTACTTTCATGTCTTTTGTATACTTGTCACCAAGTTGGAAAACGTGACCAACTTCGATCCCGCGCTTTTCAACAACAGTGTGCTTTCCATCCAGAGTTAAATCTCCTGCTTTTGAAAGGCGAAGATCGGCCTGGACGATTTTTTTCATATCGCGTTTTGGGTTAAAGCCCATCACGTGAGCGTCTTTTTTATTTGCTCCGATTGTGTATGAAGCATCTAAGTTAACAGCGTTATCAAAAATGATTTCCAACTGTCCTTCAAGACCTGCAGGACCTATGTAACCTTTCCAAAGTTTTGCTTTTTTAAGCTCGTCTTCAGAAGAAGCTGCAAGGTGGTCGCACTTTAAGAAGTTTTGCAGTTTAATTTCGTTAACTGAATCATCTCCGATCATCATTGCCAGAATCATTTTTGATTCATTGCCAGTTGTCGCTGTATAAACCATCGACTTCAAGCTTTGAGCTGCTGTCTGACCTAAAAGAGCGCAAACGGCTTCAATCGTTTCAGTTTTAATTGTCTCTACTTCTTTCATCGGAACAACATTCATATCGTATGTTGTTGGTGCTCTTTTGGTTTGAGCTTTTTCAATGTTAGCAGCGTATTTCGCTTCAGCTGAGTAGATGATTAAGTCTTCACCAGAGTTTGCTACAACCTGGAATTCGTGTGTTTTAGAATCAGATGAAGCCATCGCTCCACCGTCTGCTTCAACTGGGATAAATTCTAGTCCTAAACGCGTAAAGATCGCCGTGTAAGCGTCGTAAAGCGCCTGGTAACCCACATCTAAGCTCGCCTTATCCAAGTGGAACGAATAAGCGTCTTTCATAGTGAATTCGCGACCTCTCATAAGACCAAAACGTGGTCTGATTTCGTCACGGAACTTTGTGTTGATTTGGTAAAGTGTCACTGGCAGTTGTTTATAAGACTTAATCGTCTTTCTAAAGATATCAGTTACAGCTTCTTCGTTTGTTGGAGAGATACACAGGTCAGCGTCTTTTTTATCTTTAAAACGAAGCATCAGTCCGCCCATCTTGTCCCAGCGTCCTGTTTCCTGCCACAACTCTCCTGGAGTCACAACAGACATGGTGATTTCAAAACACCCGATCTTGTCTAGTTCCTCACGGATAATATTTTCTACTTTTCTAATCGAGCGAAGCCCCATTGGAAGGTAGTTATAAAGACCAGATCCAGCTTTGTGGATAAGTCCTGTTCTAATCATAAGTTGGTGAGAAGCAATCTCAGCGTCAGCTGGAACTTCTTTATACGTCTGCCAAAAACCAGTAGATAGTTTCATAAAGATCCTTTATCGGTGAATTAAATTAAATTGATGTTACTACAAAGTCGCTACTATTGAAATGATGGTTGTAGCGCTCTGGGGAGTGAGAATGCTTCTACTGTCTCGCGTTCTAATGATGCGGCAGAAACAATCTCGTAAGCAGATGGTGTAGCTAGAAGCTTTCTGCACAGAAGATTGTGAACGTGGTGACCTGATTTATAAGTCGTAACTTTACCAGCAATTTCATAACCCATAAGGGCAATATCCCCTACAGTATCAAGGATTTTGTGGCGTACGAACTCATCCTGGAAGCGAAGGCCTTCAGGGTTAACAACTTTGTAATCGTCGAGAACGACTGCGTTATCAAGAGATCCACCCTTGATTAGTCCCTTTCTCTTTAATGCGTCTACATCTTTTACGAAACCGAATGTGCGGGCACGGCCAATTTCATTGATATAGTTTTCGCATGAGAATTCGAAAACTTTGTTTTGAGTTTTAATTGTCGGGTGAGCAAACACGATTGTTGAATCAATCACCAGTTTTGATGATGGTTCGATCTCGGCCCACTTGTCATCAAACTCAACACGTACTTTCTCAAGCACGACTAAGAATTTTTTTGATTTATTTAATGTCGCGATCCCTGTTTCCTTCAGAAGGAAAACAAAAGATGCTCCCGAACCATCCATGATTGGAACTTCCGGTCCGTCGATTTCACAGTAAACGTTTTCAATACCAAAACCATAAAGAGCAGAGAGCAAGTGCTCAACAGTGTGAACAGCATTAACTCCAGCGCCGATAGTTGTATTGTTTTCAGTTGCACCTACAGTTAAAGCATTTGCTTTTAAAACTGGAGCGTCTTGAAGATCTACGCGTTTGAATTGAATACCAAAATCCGCCTCTGCTGGATGCATAGTTAGGGTAACCTTCTTTCCTGAGTGGATTCCGATACCTGTCACTGATAATTTTTTAGCAATAGTGCGTTGGTTAAGCATTCTGTTAATTACCTAATTCTTTAATAGTTACCATAATTTAATCGTCGCGTAATTTATTGGCAACTACAAACATATTATAAACTGTTAGGAGGGAGGACAGAAGAAATAAATCTTGCCGATGTGGTGTTACCCGAGTGCCTCGCTCTAATAATACCCCATTTAGCCTTTTTCAGAGGGAAAATCACCTTATTATGAAAAAATTCCTCATTAAATAAAGAGCATTTTTGTAGTCTTTTTTACTAAAAAACCCTTTGTTTCCAAAGGGTTAATGATCTATCCAATGTCTAGGCTAACTAATTTAAATTTAAGGGAAAACTAGCTTTTCGAGCTCGGCCCTAGAGGAGATCACTTTAGAAACTAGCCCCAAAGAGATGGCTTCTTCGGGAGAAACCCAGCGGTCGCGCTCCATCATCTCTTCATAGCGCTCTTTAGGAATACCAGTTCGCTCAGAATAAAGAGCGTGCATTTTATGTTTTAAATCGATGATGTCTTTAGCGTGAATAGCGATATCAGACGCCGGGCCGGTGATTGTTCCGCCGATTAAAGGTTGATGAAGCAGGATTTTTGAACGCGGAAACATAAAGCGGTTTTCTTTTTCTGCGGCCAGTGAAATAACTGAGCCCATGCTTGCGGCCATGCCGGAAATAATGGTGATCACTTTTGGTTTGATAAATTGAATCGTGTCGTAAATTGAAAAACCTGAATACACTTCGCCACCAGGTGAATTGATCCACATGATGATTGGTGCTGATGAGTTTGCTTTTTCTAAAGCTAAAAGCTCACGGTTAATTCTTAAAGCGAGCTCTGCTTCAACTGGTCCGGTTAGAAAAACGCTGCGAGATTCAAATGCAAAAAGATCAACTTTGTTAGATAAGTTTTGTTCGCTCATACTTCTTCCTTGATTGAGTTTTAATGAGCGTAAAATAAAAAAATTAAAAAGAGAGTATGTAAAATTTACACAGTCGATTGCAAGAAATTATTTTTTGCGCGTGCAGAATGGTGCATCCGGATCTTTTTTGCAGAGATAAGATTTCATCTGAGCGTTTTCTTCTTTTAATGAAGCGATCTCACGATGAATAGTAGCGCTGTCATCAAACCATTTACGGTAAAAATCTTTGATGGCCTCAATGATGGGAGCGACGAGAGAAGCATAGTTTACCGTCAGTTTTTTCGTTTGTTTATTAACTGTCACCACTTCTGGTAAAACTTTTTGAACATCCTGAGCAATCACTCCGACCTGGCGGTCTTTGCTTTCTTTTTCATTAATCCAGTTGAATTTAACACCGTTAATATTGAGAATGATATCAAGTGGATTTGTAATAGCTGTAATGTTTTTCTTTAGCGACCTATCTGAACTGACATTAAATGCAGATGCATATACGGGAGCATAAGCAGAGTTTGTCCCGTTACCAACGTACAATCCCCCTGTCCCGGCCGACCAGTTGACATAGAAAGCCCCAGTTCCTGAAGCATCGACATGGAAATTGCCGGCGCCGTTAAGTTGACCGCCTTTAATCGAATTGATTCTTGCACTTCCATTCACATCTAAGCTGTATGAGGCACTCGGTGTTGGGTTATTAACCCCAACCACTCCAGAAAATGGATTTAAGAGTAATGGAGCTGCAGCAGTGTTGCCGGCCCTAAAGGCCTGAACCATTGAGGCTACATCTCCTGAAGCTCCATAAGTTCCAATGTAGGCTCCACTACCTGCAGAGGTAGAGTTAGAGAAATCATTGTTGTTCACTTGCAATAAAGTTTGCGCTCCTGACACACCCTGAACCTGGAGTCTTTGCAGAGGGGCACCAATAGATGTTCCGATTCCGACGTTACCGCTTTCATTAATAATCAGACGCTGGGCCCAGTTTGTATCTGAGGCTCCTCTTGTCGCCATGAGAATTTCAGCTGTCGGATTCGCTGCTGTAGAATTTGGTCCCGTCGCAAAACCTACGTAAGCCACTCCCTTATTCGTAGCACTTGAAGATGGAAGGGCCGCTGTCAGTGAACCAATTGAAGAACTTGCGACAGTAGATCCTGTACTCACAACTAAATGTGACTGTGAATGCTGAGCTGTCCCTGGATTATGAAGAGTTAAAACTCTATTAGTTCCACCGTGCTGATACGAAGAAGAAACACTAGTTCCGACACCAATATTACCGTTAGCTTCAATACGCATTCTTTCTGTTGCATCAGAAGAGCCATTGTTCGTATAGAATTCTAAATCGGCCGTCATTTGATTTGTCGCCGGTGCTCCAGTTGTTAAACTGGCAATGCGAGCTCCACGGATGTAGCTCGCGCCATCATATCCTTTAAAGCTAATGTGTCCAAGAGCATCTCCACTACTTAAAGCAGCAGGAGAACCTGGTGTTCCACGGTCTTTCTGGAAAAATAAATCTGGGGCCGCAGGACTATTTACACTGCGGGTTTGGCTAAAACCAGTTACACTTCCAACAATATCTAAATCAACAGTGGGATTTGATGTCCCAATCCCAACTCTCCCACTAGAGCGATAAATATTTGATCCTGATACTGTCCAGTCAATACCGCCACCAAGAAGCCCGAATGTTCTTCCCTCTGAAACAAGAGTTGAAATTGATTTCCCAGTACAAACTGCATTACCCGTAAATGCAGTGTTATCGTAAAAAGCTCCGGTAGTAGCATTAAAACGTATATAATGGCCGGCAGAAGCTTTTGAATAGTACTCAAGGTTTGATGCGCTCTCGCGAGTGTCATGGTAAAGGATTGAAGAATCAGATCCATTAGTACAGTAAATAGCGTCCGGCCATGAAGCGACCATTGATGCTGAAGCTGATCCCCATCCTGATGAGATCGTCTTACAATTGCTTCCAGCGCTATCACAAATCTGAGTTGCGCGAATAGTTCCGTTTACATCAAGAGTTGAGTTAGGTGATGTCGTTCCAATCCCCACATTGCCCGTATTAAAATAAATATTGCTCGATGATTTTGCCCACACTCCATTGCCACTGATGGCATTATCCACGTAGGTTTTATTAGCTGCATCTGATCCTGCAATCGGTGAGCTCAACCCAGTGATCGCTGCGGCCGTAATTGTCTGAGTTAAATTGGTCTGATCTGCCTTAGACGAAAGCGACGTTGTGTGCGCTGAAAGTTGTCCTTGAGCTTTATTAAATCCTTGGAGAATTGTATCTGTTGCTGCGATGACAGAATTAGTTGCACTAAAACCTGTCAACGGAGTCGCCAGGACTCTTGCTTGCGTGAAATAGAGATTTGTATTCTCAGTGACCACACTCGTATCAAGTGTCGCCCATGTTTTATCACCTCTATAATACTGAGTTGAAGTACCTGCTGTGATGGTTGCTTGTTTAGCGTCTAACTGAGTTTGAATTGGAGATGTCACTCCATTCACATAACCAAGCTCAGTCGCGGTTGTTGCAACTGTTGTCAGTGCCCCACTGCCGTCAGTGGCCACAGCTCTGCTAACAGTCCCTGTGAATGCACCAGCTCCAGTTGCATCAGTCACACATGAAAAGCTTGTTCCATCTGATTTTAAAACCTGTCCAGCAGAACAGTTAGGGAGTGCTGACTTAGCAAAGGCCTGCACTGAAGTATCAGCAGAATCTACCCACGAAAGTACGCCTGAGCCATTTGTTTGCAGAACTTGGTTGGCACTTCCTGCAGTAGCGGGGAAAGTTAAAACATAAGTAGATGTCACGGTCGATGGAGCTTTAAACTCCACGTAATTAACACCATTATCCTTTAATCTTAAATTACCAGTTATGCGAGCATTCCCTACGACATCAAGTCTTTCGACCGGTGAAGCAGTCCCTGCTCCCAAGTAACCTTCAGTAACAGCGACATTATTGGGAAAGTTAATCGTTTTCGTATTCCCAGGAGAGGCATCAATTTGAACAAAGTTAGGTTGTCCTCCAACGGTCGCCCCACCAGAGTAATACTGCCCAGGAATAATTCTTAACGATGCAGAGTTTGCTGAAATTTGTGCCGTTCCAGTTACCTCAAGTGTATAAAATGGTGCTGAAGTACCTCCAATTCTAACTTTTGAATTGCGATAGATATCACTTCCAGTTAGCGTCCACTTACTTCCACTAGCGGCAAGAGCATCATCGACATATCCTTTATTGGCCACATCATCATCGTTGGTTGGATCAGGAACTCCTGAGATTGTTCCAACTATTAATGTCCCACCGGATAAACTCAGCTTATTTGCTAAAGCATCGTAGACCGCATTCTGAGAAGGAGCGACATCAGTTGTTCCATCGTTTATAGCATCTGCGACCGCTGCAGATTTCGCTCTGGCCGCTGTAAAATACAGATTAGTATTTTCCGAAACGATGCTCGTATCAAGTGTCGCCCAAGTTTTGTCTCCTCTATAATACTGAGACGAGGTTCCCGCTGCGATACTTGCTTGTTTAGCGTCTAACTGAGTTTGAATCGATGATGTCACCCCTGAAACGTAACCTAATTCTACTGCTGTCGTTGCAGACGTTGTTAAAGCTCCAGAACCATCAGTTGCTACAGCTCGGTTATTAGTTCCAGTAAATGAACCTGCACCTGTAGCATCAGTCACACACGAAAAGCTTGTTCCATTAGATTTTAAAACTTCACCAGCACTACAGTTTGGTAAAGCTGACTTGGCAAATGACTGCACACTGGCATCATTCATTGCCACCCAAGAGAGAATTCCAGTTCCGTCTGTTTTTAAGACGTAATTATTCGTTCCTGCTGTTGAAGGAAGAGTTAAGGTATAAGTAGATGTCACTGTCGATGGAGCTTTGATCTCAACATGATTAGTTCCACTATCTTTAAGAAGAAGCATTTTATCAATCGTGACGTTACCGGCGCTATAAGAGATATCATTTCCAGTTTTCGTCCATTGACCGTTAGCTTTCAAATCCGTGATTTGATATTGCAGTTTTCCTGCCGCTGAAAGCACTGTATCTGTCGCTGCAATCGGCCCTGCCGCTCCTGTATTAAGACCAGTTAAAGCAGTGGCGCGAACCCTTGCTTCAGTAAAATAAAGAGCTGAACCTTCTGGCACATCATCTGTATCTAAAGATGGAACAGCTGCTGCGATGGCCGAATCCACATAAGACTTATTTGCTACATCACTTGGGTTTACCGGTGATGGAACACCTGTGATCGTCCCCACTGATAGAGTCCCACCTGTTGTATTAAGTTTTGTTGCCAGAGCATCGTAAACTGCATTTCCATCTGGGGCATGAGTTGTGTCACCATCCGTGATTGTAGTCGTAAGCACCGATGTCGCAGAAGGAAGTCCTGAAATTTTAGCTGCAGGGATATCTCCATTGGCAATATTGAGTTTCGCGTATGGTATTGAGCCGTTTGGAATGTTTAGTTTTGAATAATCAATCGCCGCCGTCGCAGAAATATCTGCATTAACGATTGTTCCGTCTGTAATTTGTGAACTGCTAATTGTTCCAGTGATTTTGCTTGCTGAAACAGTATCGATTTTTGCATCTGTTACTGCGCCATTAGCGATTTCTGCTGAAGTAACCGAGCCTGCTCCTCCTCCTGAAAGATCATCTCCTGCCACCCATTTTGTTCCGTTGTACTTTAAAACCTTTCCAGCTACAGGAGCGATTGTTAAATCAACATCAAAAAGTTTATCAAGATTATAATCACCCTCTGTTGCGACAACGGCCCCAACTCTTCCAAAAACTGTAGTGATCGCATTTGAATTGTTGATTCGATCATAACCTGTTCCGTTCCAAACGATCCAGTCCCCAACAGCGTAAGGAGAATTTGCTTCACTGACAATGTAGTAATCCCCAGCAGAAGCACCTGTTGGCTCAGGATCATTGGCGTCCCATGCCCCCTGATAAGAAAGTCCATTGATGGATCTAGGTTTCCATTTTCCTGAAGCCTGGTCATACGACAGGACATCTTTATCTTGGACAGGAATAGAGCAATTAAACCCGTGACCATTCAATGTAGAGTTACAAAGAGAAAAATCAATTGGAAATGTGGCCGCGGCTTGAGCATCTGACAGAATCAGGTTGAAAATTTTTGAAACATCAAATGAAAAAGCACTCACACTGTTGGCGATAATTTGCGTTGCCGTTTGAGATTCAATCGTAAAGTTTTGATTGAGTGAATTGCCACTGACTTTCACATCAGACACACCACTTAAACCCGTCCCCGTAATGACCAATTGGTTGTTAATAACTTGAACTGAAGAAACAGTTGCACTAGAAATATTTGACGGTGAAGTTGAAGAGGGTGCGACTTTTCTTTTGATATTAATCGCAATTTTCCCCTGATCCACAAAACAACTTGTGAGCGATAAAAGCATGAATGTGAAGAGGACAATTATTTTCATTAAGTACTCAGTTTAAACAAACCTTCACTTAACTCTTTTCGTCCTTTAAATAGCACTTAGTTAGGAATTCGCCCCGGCATAAACTTCGGCAAAAAGTGCCTTTTATGAGAGGGATAACCTAGAGATGATTTTATAAAAAATCCTATTAAAATTAGTTAATATGAAGACATTTTTAACTGTAATTTTCGCAAGTTTAACTCTTATTTCTTTTATAACAGACTCATTTGCTCAATCAAATGAAGGACCGACGGTCTACATGATTAAAGGCAAGGAGTCACTCGACAGCATCGCCAATAAGCTCGTTTCTCGCTACAAAGAGAAATACGGCAAGCGCATTGATGAGTTCAAAAAAGACCTGATGGTATGGAACCCACACATCACAACATGGAATGAAATCCCGCTTTTTAGCAATATTTATATCGAATACCCTTACCCTGTTTATGTCTCTCATCCGTATGCTGAAAAACTTCAGGCAGAAAGAAATTACAACGTTCTTAACTCAGATGCAGAAACACCAATTGGAACTAATAAGTTTACTGTCTTCACGATGTACACAGCTTCTGCTGGTGATTTTCAAGAACAACTAACAACGCAAGAAGGGAGCATAAAGAGTACGCAAAATTCTCCTCTTTCGCTTGGACTGGGAACGACAATTTTCCTGGATAAAACCAATCGCATGATCAGTTCAAGTGCTTACTGGTCTCACTTTCGCGAATCAAAATTGAGCGGAGATGGAGTTACTTCAAACAAACTAAAGACCAAAGACGAGATCGGCTATAATTTATATTACCAACAACTCACGCCTTGGGCCGGAATTTCTTTTTACGGTGGAATGGATTACGAACAGTTTTCTACTTTTAACACAACATCTTTCATCAATGGTGCGCCATTGGGTATGAATCAAAATAAGATCTATTATGGTACTATTGGGGCGGGAAAAACATTCTTTTTGGGCGATCAAAAAATCCTAATAAAAGGAAGCTTTGCTCAATCAATTAAATCTGACACAACTTCAGAAAATACTATTGATAAATTCGAAGGACAGCGCCTATTATTGTTCGCAAGTATTAAGGGTGAAAGTCGTTTCACTTACCACATCCTATACAAACGCCATATGCTTGAAGGTCCAACCAAATTAACCGTCAACCGCATTGGTGCCGGTATTGGGTTTGTGCTTTTTTAAGGAATTTTTATGGCTAAAATCTGGTTTCACGATGTCGATTTAGATCGCATGAATAAAATGAGTCAAAAAACTCTAGTCACTCATCTAGGGATTCAATTAACTAACATGACGGAAGACACTCTTGAAGGCACTATGCCGGTTGATGAACGAACGTTTCAGCCAGCAAGACTTCTGCACGGTGGAGCTTCTTGTGTTCTTGCTGAAACATTGGGAAGTATCGCGGCCAATATGTGTATCGATACCAATGAAAAAATGGCCGTAGGTCAGCACATTGAAGCGACTCACATCAGATCGGCGACAAAAGGTCATGTTCGTGGCGTTGCTAAAAACATTTACATGGGAAAAAGCACGCAAACCTGGCGCATTGAAATTTACAATGACGACAACAAACTTATCTGCGATTCGAAAATTATTATGGCAATCGTGAATAAGAGTTCTAAGACAACAGCTTAAAACCCTTTCATTTTTAAAAGATGATCGCGCGACTTTTGACTGATTTCTCTTCCGCGAGGAGTTCTCAGTAAAAAACCTTCTTTGAGAAGATAAGGTTCATACACGTCTTCAATCGTCGTGCGGTCTTCTGCGAGAGTGGCACACAGAGTTTCAATTCCAACAGGTCCACCTTTGTAATAATCTTCGATAACCTGAAGGATTTTTCTATCCATGCGATCAAGCCCGTAAGAATCAATCTCCATTAAAGAAAGTGATTTTGTAACAGACTCTTCTGAAATTTTTGTTTCGCCTTTAACTAAGGCGAAGTCGCGAACTCGTCTAAGAATGCGATTGGCGATCCTTGGCGTTCCACGTGCGCAGGCCGCAATCAATTGCAGCGCCTTTTGCTCAAGAACGATATTGAGTTTTTTAGCATTGTTTTCGACGATTTCAGCAAGCTCGTGCTCGTTGTAAAAGTCAAAATGCAAATGGGCCATGAAACGGTCGCGAAGTGGGTTTGATAAAAGACCCGATCTTGTTGTCGCTCCAATTAAAGTAAAAGGTGCCACTTGAATTTGCATTGTGCGCGCTGAAGGTCCCTGACCGATAACGATATCAAGTCTGTAATCTTCCATGGCGGAATAAAGAATTTCCTCCACCGAAATATGCATGCGGTGAATTTCGTCGATAAAAAGAACATCGCGAGGGCCTAGGTTGGTTAAGATGGCCGCAAGGTCACCTTTTTTTTCAATCGCCGGACCTGAAATCACATGCAGTTCACTGCCAATAGATTTAGCAATGATCATCGCAAGAGAAGTCTTTCCTAACCCCGGAGGGCCGGATAAAAGCGCGTGATCCATGGCTGAGTTTCTGATTTTTGCCGACTCAACCATGACGTCGATATTTTGCACAACTTTTTTCTGACCGACATACTCTGTGAAATCTGTAGGGCGAAGAAGCACTTCGTGCTTAAACTCCTCTGAATGAGATTCACTTCCTAACATGCGGTTGTTTTCGTCGTTTTCAAAAATCATAATTATAATTCTTTAAGAACCAGGTGAATTAACTGCTCTGGTTTTGTAATTAAGTTTGCACCAAGAATTTTCTGAGCGATTGGAATGATCTTATCTTCTTTAAAGCCCAGTTCTTTACAGGCCATTAAAGTGTCATTCATGATTTCGTGCTGGTTAATACTGCCAACTGAAACCACTTCTTCAATATAAGGAGTTTCTTCAATCGTTGTGAAATCAATTTTTGCAGATGGGGCCAGTCCGCCTCTGACAACTTTCGTTGAATCGCTATACATTTTTACGCGGTCGATTTTCCCTGCTAAATCCAGGACAATTTGCGCGGCACCTTTAGTCCCAAGACCTGGAACTTTGGTCAATGTGGCTTTTGCTTCCAGATTAACAGCGTTGATAATTTCATTTACACCCAAATTTGAAATCAGGTTGTATGCCGACTTAGGGCCAATGCCTTTAACTGTTAAAAGCATTTCGAAAAGTTTTTTAGCGCGAAGAGAAGAAAAACCAAAAAGTGTTTCAGAGTCTTCTTTAATGATGTGGGCGATATAAATGGCCGCAGATGTTCCTTCAACTAAAACTTTGTTGTAGAAAACCTGATATCCTACGCCACTAGTGGTCTGAATGATCGACTCATTCCCGTCACTAAAAAGAACTTCTCCAGTCAAAAAACCAATCATAGTGATTTCCCCATAAGTTTCATTTTCATATTGCGATTAAGCGCATGGCATACGGCAATCGCCAGCGCATCCGATTCATCCGATGTTTTGAAAGTCATTTTCCCAAACATCATATTCATCGCCTTATCTACAGCGTCTTTATCAGCATGGCCGTGACCAGTTACTGAAGACTTCACTGTGTTTGGCGCATACTCGAAAATTTTTCCTTTGCGAGTGCGTGAGAACGCTGCCACCATCGCACCTCTTGCTTGTGCAAGTTTACTTAGGGCCTCGACACTTTTTACATAAATTAAGGCTTCAACCGAAACTTCATCCGGTTGATATTTTGTCATCAGCTCATCACAAGTCTGATAGATCATTCCCAAGCGGTCGATAAATTCATCGACATGGTCGTATTTGAGCACACCTGAGGCAATATAAGAAATCTTTTTTCCCTGTACGTCGATCAGCGCATATCCGGCCTTTCTTGATCCAGGGTCGATTCCAAGAATAATCACTTAGCACCTCTGCCTTTCACAAAAGTTCCGACATAGAACATAAGTGAGCCACCAATTAACTGGATAAGTTCAAGCTGACCGTAATCGCCCTTCGTCATCCCTGCAAAAAGACACAGCCCAACAGAGGCAAAACCAACTAACTGCATCCCAAGACCAATATAAAACAACATAAGAAATCCTCGATAATTAAATCATACTTAAGGTTTTTTTCTTTGTAAAAATATCTCTAACTGAGTATCATTCTTCGCATGAGTCAAATCCTCCACTCGGCTTCAGTTAAAAAACTGATCACTAAAGGTCTTAAAGCGGAATGCAAGGCCTTAAAGGAAAAAAATATTTTTCCTCAGTTGAAAGTCGTCCTCGTAGGTTCAGATCCAGCAAGTCTTATTTACACCGCTAACAAGAAAAAATACTGTGAGAAAATCGGTGCACTTTGTGAAATCGTCGCACTTGATGAGCACATTTCTGAAAGCGATTTCCTAAAAACAATCACTCAAATCAACGAAGATCAATTAGTCGACGGCTGTATTATTCAGCTGCCGCTACCTAAACAATTATCGCACTTAGATGTAGGTCGCCTGGTAAAAAAGGAAAAAGACGTTGATGGTTTTCACCCTGAAAATTTATACGCTTTAATGAGTAATCATTTAGGATCAAAGAATTTCATTTCGTGTACGCCAAAAGGAATTCTTACACTGATGCAAGAAAGCCAGATCGAAATTAGCGGAAAACATGTAGTTATCGTTGGTCGCAGTATGATTGTTGGAAAACCTCTCGCAATGCTTCTGACTAACAACAATGCCACTGTCACTTTGTGCCATTCGCACACAAAAAATTTAAGAGAGATCACTAAAAACTGTGACATTCTCATTAGCGCCATTGGTAAAGCACAATTTATTGATGAAACGTACATCTCTCCTGACAAAAATCAAGTTATTATCGACGTTGGAATGAACACTGACACTCAAGGCCAGTTATGCGGCGATGTTCATTACGCAAAAGTTGAAAATCTCGTCTCAGCAATCACTCCTGTCCCGGGCGGAGTTGGTCCAATGACCATTGTTTCTTTAGCGCAAAACCTTTTACAAGCTAGCAAAAACAGGTTATCTCTTTAGCACTCTTTTTTCATAGGGGATGACCATGTCACTATTAAAAACTTCATTGCATGAAGAACACCTTTCATTGAATGCGAAGATGGCTCCGTTTGCCGGATTCGATATGCCTCTACAATACTCTTCAGTTAAAGAAGAAGTTTTAGCGGTTAGAGAACACGCAGGTGTTTTCGACGTTAGTCACATGGGTGAATTTTTCGTTTCAGGTCCGGATGCTGTTGCATTCGTCGATAACTTAATCACCAACGATTTTAAAAACGCAGAAATGCACAAAGCTGTTTACTCGCCACTTTGCCGTGAAGATGGAACAGTCATTGACGATCTTATCGCCTATAAATTAGGTGATGAGCGCGTTCTTATTTGTGTAAACGCTTCGAATATTGAAAAAGACTGGAATTGGATCAGCTCTAAAACCGGATCTTTTAACTGCACGCTTTCAAATCTTTCGAATGAATTTTCACTTCTAGCTCTTCAAGGGCCAAAGGCTGAATTAATTCTTCGCGATTTCGGTATTAAACTTCCGGAAAGCTTTCCGTACTACTCAATCCTGGAAACAACTCACGAAGGTGAAAAAATCATCGTGGCAAGGACAGGATACACAGGAGAAGATGGGTTTGAAGTTTTCTCAAGTCACGAATACGCAAAAAGACTTTGGAACAAACTTATTTTCAACGGTGTAAAACCATGTGGACTAGCAGCAAGAGACGTTCTTCGCGTTGAAGTTTGTTACCCACTATACGGACATGAAATCAGCGACAACGTCACTCCATTAGATTCAGGACTTGGATGGACAGTGAAGCTGACAAAGCCAAACTTCATCGGAAAAGCGGCCCTTGAAGCATACAAACCAAAATACCAACTCGTTAAACTTTCACTTGATCGCGGGATTCCTCGCGAAGGCTACGATGTTTTAAACGGCGAAGGCGAAAAAATCGGAACTGTAACATCGGGAACAATGTCAGTTGTAACTGGAAAAGGTGTCGCGCTTGCCCTTGTTGAAAAAGCAAAGGCTCCACAAGATAAAAAATACTCAATCAATATCAGAAATACTAACTATGAAGCGAACTTTCACGCGAAAGCTTTCGTAACCGGAGGACATAAGTAATGAGCAACAACGTACCATCAGAACTGAAGTACACAAAAGACCACGAATGGGCAAAGATCGAAGGCGATATTGCAACTATCGGGATCACTGATTTCGCTCAATCATCTCTTGGGGACATCGTTTTCGTTGAACTTCCAGAAAACGGAAAAACTCTTGGTCACCACCAAACATTTGGTGTTGTTGAATCAATCAAGTCTGTAAGTGATCTTTACTCTCCACTTGCAGGAACTGTTCTTGAGCGCAACGACAACCTAGTTAACTCTCCAGAGCTTTGTAATGCTGAACCTTACGGAAACGCATGGATGATCAAACTAAAACTTTCTAACCCATCTGAAGTCAATTCTCTACTTTCAGCATCTGACTACGAAAATTTCCTTTCAACGCTATAATTTTTTTTTAATTTCAATTTTTCGATAACTTATAAAATGGGCACCTGCAAAGGTGCTCATTTTTAAGCCTTTTCCCTGCGAAAAATTTAAATAATCCTTAATTTTCCCGCACTTTTTGTCTCATTTTTTTTACATACTCTCATTGCTTTATTAGAAAAAATTTTTGTTTAAAAAAATCTTTACGAAAGAATGTATTCACTCCATACTTCTGATCTCACAAGAACGAACCGTAAATAAAACGAATGGGATTCATTACTTTATGATGTCTGAAAAACAGGACGCAATTCAGCTTCTCAATACTGCTGTTATTAAGAGCAAAGAAAAAAGAATCAACGCTAGTTATGAAGATAGGTTAGCTAAAATTTGTAACTCGCCTGTTATGAGTGCAATTTTAATCGCTGTTGATCACCTTGCCGAAGAAGAAAAAATGTCTAAAGACCAAGCAGCGATTTCAATCGTTGAAACTGTTAGAGAACTAGACTCTATCTGGAATGACTACGTACTAATGGAAGGAATCGGAAAACTAAAAGACCTTCTAAAAAACAACATGCACTAATTTGTATTTTTCCCTCTCCCTAGTAATCCTTCAAAATCGTTAGAAGGTGTCAGATACTAGGCGACGAGGATCTGAGGAAGGAAACGTACGTCTGTACGTTGACGCCCGAAGAACGCAGGCAACGACGTAGATGATGCCTTATAACGATTTTAACTCTTAACCACGAATCCCCATTGAATTGTGGCCCTGCCACCAACAAGCAAACCTTTCGGAGGGTTTGGAAAAGGGCCGGCTTTATTAAAGGACTCGATCGCAGCTTGATCGAGTTCTCTTACTCCCGACGTTCCTTCAATCTGCATATCTACAATTTGCCCTTTATCATTCAACGTAACAGACACTGACGTAATTAAGTTTTCACTCGCTGGCATTCTCCTGCCTGAGCGGTAAAGGTTTTTAGCTTTATCTTTAATTGATGTTCCCCAGTGCTGCTCTAGCTTCTGGCGGATGCGGTGATAGAATCCATAATACTTAAACTCTGTCGTATTCAGGTTTGTCATATCTCCAAGAGGGACGTCTTCGACGAAGTCACTGTTTTGAGCAAGGCCATTTTTGCCAAGCTGTCCTTTATCAACGCCAAGAGCGCCTGCACGGGCCTCTTCATCCATCTTCTTTTTCATCTCTTGTAGAGTTTCCTGCGCTTGATTTTGCATTTTCTCTACTTCGGCCATTTTAAATCCGCCTAGATCACTTAGAGAAAGAGCTTTTTTGAGAGCTTTTGGACGGCTTTCCGCCATCTTTTTTGGTAGTGGACGAGATTTCGGTTCTGTTTGAGCTAGAGTTGATTCTGAGCCCGATTTTTTCCCTAATCCCGCTTCTTTAAAAGCGCCATTTCTTGCGGCCATTGTCTGGCGGTCAAAAGTCTGGTCTTTCTCACCCAGAAAACGCGAATTAGCAGGCCTCTCATTTTTACCTGATGTTTCATTGGCAACAACTTGTCTATTGCGCGCATCTTTAATGGCCTGAAGCTGTTTTGGGGAGATGAATTTAATGGAGTCTAACTTGATGCTATTTTTCTTTTCAGTGAATGCCACTTGCTGAGGCATAGAGAATGAAATTGGTGGGGCGATTTTCTTCACAGCGAAGGCAAAAAAGCCAACATGGAGAATCAAAGAAAAGACTAACGAATAAGAAATTTTCTGGCCGTCTTTTATTAAGATTTTCATATTTTCATCCCTAATCCACAAACCTTCGCGTCCAATTGCAAAAGTCGTCTTATGAGTATCGGAAAAGAGAGGGAAAAGATTGAGCTGAGATTCGGCACTCAGCTCATTACTTTAATACTTTAGTCACTTATTGATTTTCGAAGTATTCGTCATCGCCAAGTGGTCTGGTTTTTTGAGCTGTCCCAGTTCCATCTTCCACTGGAGTATCAGGTGCTTCCGCAAATGATTCCAAAATGGCCCCTGGGCTATTAGGTGCAACTTTTCTACCAGTCTGTTTATCAACCCATGCTTGAGTAATTCCGGCAGGAACTTCAAAAGGCTCATCACCATACTTGCGTACAGTTGCCTTCATGTATTCAGTCCACATATTAACTGGAGCACGTCCTCCAGTTTCGCCGTATCCAAGAGTTTTGTTGTCATCAAATCCAGTCCATACTGCAGCTACAACATTTGAAGTGTAGCCCACAAACCATGCGTCGATATAATCGTTTGTTGTTCCTGTTTTACCAGCAACGTTTGCCCCAACAGCTCTGGCCGCTCCCCCTGTACCGCTGGTCACAACACCTCTAAGAAGTTGAGTCATCACGTAAGAAAGTCTCGGGTCATAAACTTGTTTTCCGGCCAGGTTTCTTGTGAATGGGTTTCCAGCGAGCGCTTCGTTTGTCGCTTCTTCATCAACACCTGCTGGAATTTTCATGTCTTTTTCCACTTCGTTGATGATGTATTTTTTCCCGTCGCGATCAACGACAGAAACGATTCCATGTGGAACCACGTAGCGTCCGCCATTGGCAAAAACAGCGTATGTGGTAACCATATCTCTTGGGCTTACGCCGAACGTTCCAAGCGCGATACTGAGGTTGTTTTCTAACTTGGCATTAAAGCCGATTCTCTCAGCGAACTTAAGAATTGTTCCAACACCTACTTTATCAGCGATTTTAATGGTCGGGATGTTTCTTGATTGCTCAAGCGACACACGCATTGTCACCGGCCCTTTATAATCCCCGTCGTAGTTCTTAGGTTTCCAGCTTGAAGCCGAGTCAAACCCTGGCATCGCCTCTGGAGTGTCCATAATAATCGTCGTCGGGTTGTATCCGTGCTCTAGTGCTGCTGCAAATAGGATTGGCTTAAATGAAGACCCAGGTTGTCTCTTTGCTTGAACAACGCGGTTAAACTTCGAGTGATTGTAGTTACTTCCCCCAACGTAGCTCAGGATATCACCTGTCTTAGCATCCATTGAGAAGATCGCTCCCTGCACTTCTGCCACTTGATCCAGGCGGCATAAGATATATTTTTGAGCGCGAGTTAGTGCTGCACTTTTTGATTTACTTAAAGCAGCTGTTCCTTCTTTGGTTAAATATTCAGCTACACCGACAGATTTTTTAACCATCTGAACGTGAACAAGGTCTCCCACTCTTAAAATAGTCGAAGGTTTTGTTACTTCCTGATAGTACGCTGTGTTTTCGTTGATACTTCTTTTGTGGGCCCACTTAAAGTAATCAAAAGGAATGATCCCACTTGATCCACCTAAAGAGACATAAACGACTCTGGCGGTATCATCAATCTTTGTAACGACTGCTTCATACTGAACATTCTCTTTTAGAACATTCGGAAGATTGTCTTTAGCATTTACACCTGGAACAAAGCTCTCATCTCCTGATGTTACACTCAGGCGGTTTTGCTCTTCTTCCATTTCATCGTATGCTTTTTCATCAAAATGAAACTCATAAACTTTGTCGTTATGCTCATTAAGCGTGAAATATGAAGACTTCTCTTTAAAAAGATTCATTCTCGATTTCTTTTCAAAAGTTACGAATTCATCACTTCCGATGTGAGCGAAAGGCCCTTTATATCCCTGGCGCTTGTCGATTTCTTTAATTCCGCGCTGGATTTGCTCTTCGGCCACTTTTTGCAGTTCCCAGTCAAGCGTGGTCTTAATTTTAAATCCATCAACCAGGAATGATTTTTCACCAACGACATCAACAACTTTTTGTCTTACCCATTCCGTGAAATAACCAGCTTTAAGTTCGTCTTCGCGCAGGCGGTAAATTGTTTTTTCTGCCACGGCTGCTTTGTAATCAGCATCGCTGATTTTTTTAAGCTTGTGCATACGCTCTAATACATAACCCTGGCGCATTTTAGCGGCGTGAGAGTTTACATAAGGAGAATATTTTCCAGGTGCAACCAGAAGACCCGCAAGCATGGCCGCTTCGGCCACAGTCACATCTTTAAGTTCTTTATTGTAATAACCGCGGGCCGCAGCCTTCACACCATAATACCCGCCCCCTAGGTAAACCTGGTTGAGGTACAAATAAAGAATTTCTTTTTTTGTTAGTTTCTCTTCGATTCTTTGAGCAAGAATAAAGTCTTTGAGTTTTCTGGTAATTGATCTCTCGGAACTTAGAAGCAGTGACTTCGCGACCTGCTGGGTAATCGTACTTCCCCCCTGAACAACACGACCTGCTTTAAAGTTAGCAAACATCGCACGGCTCAGTCCCCAGTAATCCACCCCTTTGTGCTCGAAGAATTTATCATCTTCAGCTGAAAGGAAAGCATCGATCACTCTTTGAGGAACATCTTTCATTTCAACGATTTCTCTTTTTTCCAATCCAAGCTCTGCCAGGATCACACCATCTTTAGAGATGATTTGTGAAGCTAGGTTTGGCTTATAATCTTGAAGTTTATCAATCTTTGGTAGGTCGAGATTAAAATAAGTAAAGGCAAGCGCCCCCGTCATTCCCGCTAGTAGTCCAACACCAAGTAGCGCGAAGACAATTTTTACAATCAAGCTCTTCATTCTCATTCCTTACAGGTAAATCCTTTTACTCAGATCTTGCGTTCGATGAAATTTTTTGTTGAATCAGTTTTTTTAGAGTTCCGGCCTGGCCCTCTACATATTCCTGAGTTTTTAATAAATAAAATGCTCCATTCTCAGTTGAGTCCAGACTCATTTTTGAAACCGGGATAGAATAGAAGTAATCGAATCCTTTTTTCTCACGGGCAATACGCCCTGAAACTCGGCCATAAACTCCGATAAGGAATTCATTTGAATCTTCAAAATCAAATTTTGAACCAAGAACGTCTGCTCCGATCGCAAAATCCGCCCCTAATCTCTTCATCAGTCCAGGGTTGAAAACTTCGTTTTCAAAAGCAGCTGTGTATTGGTTGCCTTTTTTTCTAGGGTCAACAGAGTTGCTCAACTTCAAATTCATCAGCAGTAGATCGCGGATATTTCCTTTGTCGAAATAATACGTCTTTTTAGTCTTTGAATTATAAAGAGTGATATAAAGCTTCTTCGTTGTGTCCTGAATATTTTTATTTTTTAGTTTATCTAAAAGAAGTGTATCAATTTCTTCCAGCCATTCAGCATCGTAAGGACGGTACTTTCTTTTTTCTTTAAAGTAGCGGTAAAAATTCCACTCAATTACTTCAGGGGTCATTCCGCTGGCGTACATCGCTGCCACCACGGCTCCAAATCCTGTTCCTGTTACAATTTGAGGTGAAAGGTTTTGTCTTTCTAAATATTTTAAAAGCGAGACATAGTTGATAGAGCGATAAAGGCCTGGGCCCAAACTAAGACCGATGCGCAGCTTTCTCGCTACACCCTGGCCGATTGTTGCCGAGTCTTCAACCGGAGTGAAAACGTCTCCACCTCTATCTCCCAAACGGACAGTTTCTTCATTCGGAATCAATTGAGGTGTTGCCCCTGACCCCACACCAATTTCTTCCGGAAGTCCCATATCTACTTGAGCAGGAACATTCGTTTGATTTGATGATGTTGTTGAGTTTGTTTTGCTAGTTGCAATCGGTTGCACCGATCCACAGGCAGCTAAAACAATTAAAAGGCAGCATAGGAGTAAACGATTCATTAAAGGTCTTCTTCTTTTAAGCTATCGGTTAATACCGCAATCTTTTTTTCAGCAACTGATAATTGGTCTTTGCACTCTTTATAGAGTTTAGTTCCAACCTCAAACTGCTCTAAACTTTGTTCGAGGGCCAGTTCGCCTGATTCTAGTTTGGATACTATATTTTCCAGCTCTTTGAGAGATTCTTCAAAAGATTTCTTTTTTGTCATAATCTGCCCCTTTATTTAACCGAGTCTTTTAAACCTGTATTATGTGTCAAAATCCCTACACTTACCGATCTAAAATTTCCTCATAATTAGCTTCATCTTTAATGGGTAAGATACATTATCAAGCACTTACTTGAAAGTCTTTTGAGAGGGACAATTTTACCTATGTAGGGATATTGGCACCTCGCACGTTATAGTTAACTTAATAGTCATCTCAAAACCGGAGGAAGCTTTTTGAGAGAACTTTGGGTGCCCCTATCAGGCGCAATTGCTCAACAGAGACAAGTTGAGACGATTGCTAATAACGTGGCCAATGCCAATACTCCTGGATTCAAAAAAGACCAAGTTGTCTTTAAAGAATATCTTGCTGCCCTTGAAAAGGGTGACCAGCAAGGCGTCGACCTTCCAGAAAAAGACTGGAAACCAGAAGACTTCTATAGAAGTTACAACGCCGAAGATTCTTTTGTTAAAGTCGATGGAACCTACACTCTTCATGAACAAGGTCAATTAACTCCAACCGGAAACTACTTTGATAACGCTCTTAACGGGCCGGGCTTCTACGAAGTCCTGACGCCTAATGGTGTTCGTTTTTCAAGAAAAGGCGCTTTCAGCATCAATGCTGATGGAAAGCTAGTGACGGACCAAGGCTTTCTCGTCCTGTCTAAAGATGCTCCCCCTATTGCTGGTGCTGACGGAAAAATGAATTTTGCTTCATCTCCCGAATCCCGTGCGATTACTGTTGGAAACGGAAAATTCTCTATCAGCCTTGAAGGCGAAGTATTTAACGGCGCTAATAAAGTAGCTGATATTGCCGTGACGGAATTCAATGACGTTCACGCGCTTAAAAAAGAAGGAAACTCTCTTTTTATCAATCCAGATCAACAAAACGTTAAAGTCGGCGATCTAAAGACCAGCATTCACCAGGGATTTGTAGAACAATCCAACGTCAATGCCGTGTCTGAAATGTCTAATCTGATCAATGCCAACCGCAACTTTGAATCGATCCAGAGAGTGATCAAGACCTACGACAACATGAGTTCAAAAGCAGTTAACGAGATATCTAAATTTTAATGGGGTGTGAGCTTTGAAAAAGAAAATGAGTAAATTATTTTTGATGATGTTAAGTTTAGCAACCATGTCTGAGGCGCAGGCCATGCTTAAGGCCCTACATACGGCCGCTTCGGGAATGAGTGCACAGGAAACCAACGTCAACACGATTTCAAACAACATCGCTAACGTCAACACGACAGGTTTTAAAAGAGGCCGTACGGAAATTGACGATCTAACATATGAAACAATCCAGGAAGCTGGAGCGAGATCCTCTTCATCGACAAACTACAACGTAGGAACTCAAGTTGGATCTGGAGCGAGAGTTTCAGCGGTAAGAAAAGAGTTCACTAACGGCTCTCCTCAAATCACAAACAACCCATTTGACCTGATGATTAACGGAGATGGATTCTTCGGTGTTATCATGCCAAACGGAGAATTAAAGTTCACTCGCGACGGATCGTTTAACGTGGATGCCCAAGGGACAATGGTGACAAAACAAGGATACAAACTTTATCCAGGTTTTAGTTTCCCACCTAACACTTCAAGTGTTTCGATTTCTGAAGATGGAAAAATGCAGGCCTTCACTAAAGGTGGAGCTGAGCCAACGGAAGTCGGACAAGTTCCTATCTTTACATTTGTTAACCCGGTTGGACTTAAGTCGACAGGGATGAACCTTTACCAAATCTCTCTTTCAAGCGGGCAGCCAGTTCAAGGGATTGCCGGAATGGATAATGCCGGGTCAATCATGCAAGGGGCGATTGAAACATCTAACGTCAGCCCAATGACTGAAATGACTGATCTTATCCGTGCTCAACGTGCTTACGAAATGAACTCGAAAGTTATGGGTGTGGCTGATCAGATGATGCAAACAATTAACAACATCAGATAAGAGATTTTAATGAAGTATTTGGCCTTTTTATTCACATTCTCGACTTTTGCAGCAGGCGCTTCTGAGTGCCAGATCGAGCTTTTTTCTAAAGTTTATCGCCTGCAAAAAGATCAGCCCCTAGTTTCGCGCGACATCGTTCGCGACTCTAACTGCTCTCCTGAGATCACAAATAAACTTGGTTCAATTGTTTCTAACTCAGAAGGAACTGTTGGTACAGATTTCTTAAGATCTGAGTTGCAAAAAGAATTCTCTGATATCTCTGTAACCTTCGTTAATAAAAAACTTTCTCTCCTGGATTTCAACTCTGCGATCAGAGACCAGCTTCTTCCAGAAAGTAATCTTCACTTCACTCAAGCAAGAAGCCTCAATGGTTTAAGCTCCCTGGGATTAGTTGAAGGCGAACAAATGCGCGCTGTCTGCGACGCCTGCCAGAGTTTCGGTGAAAAAAACATCAAGATCGATATCGCTAACGTTGTAGCTAATTCAACGAGAACTCTTTGGTTTGCTTCAAAAATCATGGCCAAAGTAAAAGTAGTTAAAGCAAAACGCAACCTAAGCTTTCAACAAAAAAACTTAGAGCCGGAAGATTTCTATTTCGATGAAGTTTTAACAATGACTCCAGATAATGCTTTAACAACTCTGGATAACATTCGTTTCTACAAATCAAACAAAACGATTCTGCAAAACGCTGTCGTCTCTAACTTAGACCTGCAGGCAGTAAACCTGGTGAATTACGGCACACCTGTAAACGTCACTCTTGTCAGCAACAGCATTGCCCTTCAAAAAATGGCCATGCCAATTCGCTCAGGACGTTTCGGTGAAACTATCGAACTTAAAGGACCAAACAATAAGAACATTGCTGGAAAAGTTGTGGACTATAACAAAGTGGTGATTGAACTATGAAAATGAGAAATGCGATTCTTTTATCTTCTTTAACTCTATTTGCTTCATGCTCATCGTTTATGGATGGTATGTACCGCGACCTTGACCGCCAGGAACGCGTTTACGCTGACGAAGAAGAACAAAATCAACCGTACCCAGATCAGTTCGATCAATACAGAAAAAATACGAAAAGAAGAACATCTTCTGTTTATAACAAGCCTGGAAGAAACCGTGGAGACACAGTTTCAACGGCAAACCAAAGAATGCTTAACCCAGAAGTTAAACGCCAGTACCAAGACGAGCGCGTAGCTCTAAAGCGTACAACTGCAAGTGACCTGACAGACAACGGCAACGATGGAAGTCTTTGGGGTAGTGCTGATCCAAACGCTTTCTTATTTGCCACTAGTAAAAGTAAAAGCTCTGGAGACATCATCCAGATCAATGTTTTAGCAAAACTTAGAAATGAAATCACGCTGGAACTAAAACGCGCCTTCCCGGATAACCCGTACGAAGCAAAACCTGCTGGGGATGAAAAGAAGTCCGATGCAGCAGCACCAGCTCCGACAACGGCAGCAGCTAAACCTGCGGACGCGGCAACTGATGCTAACTCTACAGATAAAATCTCAGGTGTAGTTGTTGAAGAAATCAACCGCGAGCACTTACTGATTAAAGGAAGAAAGAACGTTTTATATAAAAACAGAAAGAGAATGGTTGAAGTTCAGGCACTAGTCTCTAGAAAAGATATTACAGACGATGACGTTGTAAACTCTGACTCTATCATTGAATCAAACGTTTCTGTTGTGAGGTAATTAATGAAAGTATGTGCACTGGCCCTTACTCTACTTTTAACGACTCCAGTTTTTGCTGCTCCTTCAAGACTTAAGGACATCACAACTGTTAAGGGAGTTCGCGAAAACCCTGTCATCGGATACGGTCTGGTTATCGGTCTTAATGGCACTGGAGATGCTGGTGGCGAAATCACTAACTCTTCTCTTAAAAAGATGTTTGAGAAACTAGGTCTAAACCCTAAGTCTGAAATTACATCTAAAAACGTAGCAGCTGTTGTTGTTACGGGAAAGCTTCCTCCATTTGCCCGCGTAGGACAAAAAATTGACCTTGTCGTTTCAAGTATCGGAGACGCTTCTTCTCTTGCAGGTGGTACACTGCTGGTGACTCCACTTAAAGCTGGTGATGGGAATATTTATGCAGTGGCCAGCGGTCCCCTTTCAATTGGTGGATTAAAAAAAGGGGCCAAGTTTGCAACAACGGCCACACTTCCAAGTGGTGCAACAGTTGAGCGCGAAGTGATCACTGAATTTGAAAAGAAAAATTCGCTAAGACTAAGTCTTAATATTCCCGACTTTACAACTGCAGCCCGCGTGGAAAAAGTTATCAATGAAGAACTAGGTGGAAAATTTGCTTCGGCAAAGGACTCAACGACAATTGATTTGGTTGTCCCAAATCAGTACGAAAGAAATATTGTTCAGTTAATGGCAATCATCGAAAATTTCAAAGTAAACACTGACTCTGCTGCCAAGATTGTTATCAACGAAAGAACCGGAACTATCGTGGCCGGTGGAGACGTTATGGTAAAACCAGTGGCCATCAGCCACGGAGACCTGACAATCGAGGTTAAAGGCGAAGGCGATGCTAAGGCCGCTAAACCTGGTTCAGTCTATTACATGGAAAAAGGCACAACCCTGAGTGAATTAGTCAAAAGCTTAAATGCTTTTGGTGTAGCCCCAGAGGATTTGATCTCTATCTTTCAAACACTTAAACGAGACGGAGCTCTCGTAGGTGAAATTGAACTGATCTAAGGTCAGACTTTGTAAATTTTATATCTAGCTATAGATCACTCATTGATGCTAAAATTTTTAAGACTTCGTACTCATAAGCTTAGGAAGAGTAAAAATGAGTGATACTAAAATCAATCCCCAAATTAACCGCGGTATTTCCGTCAATGATCAGGTAAAGCCTAAAGAGCTTAACCAGGGCAGAACTATTGATGACCGCCAGTACATCCCAAAACAATTCAAAGACGTCGCTGCAAGCATGGAACAACAGTTTGCAGAAATGATGGTTGAGCAAATGGCCAAGACAGTTGATGAAGCTGATTCCGAAGGCGGCGGTGGGATGGCCATGGACTATTATAAGTCCCTACAAAAGGGCGAACGTGCCAAAGCTCTGACAGAGCAAAACAATCTGGGACTTCAAGACATGATTTTGAACCAGATTTATCCCAAAAGAATGCGAAATGAGGTAGCTTTAAGGCAATATGAGGCCCAGGCGAACCGCATACACCAGAATTTGCCTAGCTATAAAATTGACAGGAAAACGGATACAATTGAAATGGGGAAGAATGATTCTACCCCGGTGACCGACGAAAAAGCTCTGTCGGACACAAAAGAAAGCGGAGGCCTACAATGAGCAAGATTGACAGTACATCTTCACGCTCGATCTTCCTACCTAACAAACGCGAAAGCTCGAAAGTTGGACAAACTGGGCTGACTCGCAATTCAGATATCAGAAGAGAAGAACTTGAAACATTCTCAAAGAATGATTCAAAAGTAGATATCCCTGACGCAATCAAGGACTTCTCTCGCATTAAAAAAGTAGCTGACGCTGCTCCTGCGATTGATAACACAGATAAAATTGCACGCTTAAAAGCTCAAATTGCAGCGGGAACATACAATGTAGACGCTGGTGATTTAGCAGATAAAATCATGGAACAAGAGTTTTAGGACTCTCCCTGAATTTAATCGATATCTAGGATGGATCATCGAATGAAAGATAAACTGGCCCTACTCTATTTTGAAGTCACTAATCTATGGAAGCAGTTCTGTGAAGAGCATAACGAGCTTTTCAATCTTACGTGTGACGAATACTCGCTTCTTTTAAAAAGCGATCTTGAGTTATTAGAAGAAAAAATCAACGAAAAAAATGAATGCATCGCTCGTATCGGGACTCTGGAAATGATGAGAAGAGACCTGATTAAAGATATCAGCGCTCTTTATCCCGAAAAAAATATCGACAGCGTTTCAGCTTTGCTGGAAGTTATGTCGAACTATGAAATTGAAAGCAATCAAAAACACCTGTTCCGTTTTAATGCATTGTTAATCGACATCATTGAAAAGATTCAGGCACAAAATAAACGCAACCAACTTTTTATCAACAAAGCACTACACTCACTTCAGCAAATTCGCATCGAAGCTTCGGGAAAGAAAAACTACTCGACTTACTCTGCGAAGGGCTCTGCGGTAACGACGAGCACGTAAGGAGAAGATGTGGCTGATTTATTAGGCATTGGGAAATCCGGTCTTAACGTTTCAAAGAAAGCCCTTGAGGTGACCGGGCACAACTTGTCTAACGTCAACACTGAAGGCTACTCTCGCCAGCGTGTCATGCAGTCTACGGCTATTCCTGTTTCTGTCGGCGGATTCGTTCAGGGAACCGGGGTAAAAATCGACGGTGTAAGACGCTTTAACGACGAATTCATCGACAAGCGCTTAAACACAGCTCTTGCCAATAATAAATTCTACGAATCGAGAACTGAGCACCTTGAGCAAGTTGAAAACATCTTCAACGAGCTGGACTCAGACGGATTAAACCAGGTTATCAACAAATTCTTTAACTCATTTAGAGAGCTTGCCAATCAACCGGAAAACGAAACGATCAGATCAGTTGTTCGCGACAACGCGAACCTGGTTATTAAAGACTTCCGCCGTATCCGCGGGACTCTTGATACTCAATCAGGAAACATCGACAGAAAAATTCAAAACTCTGTTGCTGATGTTAACCAGCTTCTTCGTCACATCGCTGACCTTAACGGAAAGATCACAACGATTGAAGCCGCTCAAGGTGAAACCGGAGACCTTCGCGACCAGCGCGATATGGCCTTGAGAAACCTTTCTGAAAATTTTAAAATTCACACTTACGTTGATGAGAAAAACCGCTTTATCGTAACGGCTCAGGGAATCGGGACACTGGTAACAGGTCTTCACGTTCAGGAGCTAGGAACTGTCACCCAGAATAAAAACGACTCTAGTAACGGAATGAACGGTTCCGTTGAAGTTGTATTAAAAGACCGCCCATCACAAAAGATCACTGATCTTTTTAAAGGTGGAACTTTAGCGGCAATTATCAAAGTAAGAAATGAAGACTTAAAAAAGCTACAAAACGATATCGATGGAATCGCTTACCAGTTTACGTCTTCAGTAAACTCTATCCACCGCCAGGGGTTCGTTAACCGCGAAATCACTATTGGTGCCGATGGAAAACCTGCGGCCGTAGACCACAAAGGCTTAACGACTGGTCTTGATTTCTTTAAGCAGCCTCTTTCAGTAGAAGAAGCCGGTAACGAAATCGATCTTTCTGACTCGGTTAAAGCGGACCTGAGTAACATTGCGGCAGCTCTTTCGCCAAATGCTCCGGGTGATAACCGCGTAGCGATTGCAATTTCAAAACTTCAACACGAAAGAATTTCAGGTGACGGAAGCGTGACTCTGGAAGAAAAATACTTACAGACGATTGGTAATATCGGTCTGGAGACAGGTAAAGCGCGCATCGACTCTGAACAGGCCACAGGTATTCTTGCTCAAGCAAACAGCTTAAGAGAGAGATTAACGGGTGTTTCAATCGATGAAGAGACAGCGAATATGATTCGCTTCCAGCAAGCTTACCAGGCTTCAGCGAAGATTATGCAAGCTGCAGATGATATGTTTAAAACAGTACTGGAATTAAAACGCTAGTTGGATAAATAAATGACAAGAGTTTCAGAAAACAGTTCAACCGCCTCTCTTCAATACGCTTTAAATAAAACGAAAGCGAAAGTTGAAGATTTACAATTAAAGGGTTCAACCCTTAAGGCGATCACACGTCCTTCTGACAACCCGGTCAGTAACGTTGAGGCCATGGCCCTGACGTCTTCGACCAACGACAACCTTCAATATTTAAAGAATGCTGACTTCGCTCTTTTAAACCTGAGCGTGAGTGAGAAGTCAGTTGAAGAACTGACAGATATTATCGTTAAAGCAAAAGAAATTGCCATCGCCCAGTCTTCTGACTTCTTCAACGCCGACGTACGAAAGAACGTTGCAAACGAAGTTCAGCAGCTCTATAACCAGGCACTGGCCATCGCCAATAAAAAAGTTGGGATCAAACACATCTTCTCTGGAACAAGCACGCTGACAGTTCCTTTTGATGGAAACGGTAACTACAAAGGCGATAAAGGACATATCTCACTAGAAGTTTCCCGAAACTTCTTCGTGCCAATCAACTTGACTGGTGAAGAAGTTTTCTACAATACAACCGACACTGTTAAAGCCGAAAACCCATTGGAGAAATTTGATCAATTCAAAGACGCTCCTTCGGTTAAGCTCAACCGCGACCTGGCCTCTGTTGAATCAGAGGGTGCAAAAGCTGAAGGTGCAGAAGGCGCCGAAGACGGATTTAAATCGCGCGATAATATTTTCTCTCAGCTTCAGGCACTAACAAGCGCCCTTGAAAATAACGATCCTCAAATGATTCAAGGTCTCCTTGAAAAATTCGACAATACAGTCTCTCGCCTTGTTACCCTGAGAACTCGTATCGGATCGATCACAAACTCTGTAGAATCGTCGAAAAACAACCTTTCCAACGAAAATATCGAGCACGCTTCCAGACGCAGTGCTCTTGTTGACGCTGATGTGACCGAATTATTTTCGGATATCAACAAACAGCAGGCCATTCTGAAAACAACCTATCAGGCAAGTCAGGGACTTATGAATCAATCCTTGATGGACTTCCTGCGTCGTTAATCCTCCTCTTCACGCACTGCCCATTGTCATTATCCGAAAATAATTTAGTTTTTGCTTGCAATTTAATTAATCAGATAATATATGAAGCATTGCAAGCCGGATCAGGAAAGACTTCCGGCGAATGATTTCTGAGGTTGATTTATGCTCGTGTTGACAAGGAAGCTAGGCGAAAGCATCGCAATAGACGATCACATTAAAATTGTAGTTGTTCAGATCAAAGGAAAACAGGTTCGTCTTGGTATCAAAGCGCCACCAGAGACCAAAATCCATAGAGAAGAAGTCTACAAGGCCATCCAAGACCAAAATACAGAGGCTTCACAGGCCGACTTAAGCTCAATTGCCGATTTGGCCAATGAGTTAAACAAGAAGTAATTTCCTGCTTGCACTTTTGCCCCTACGGCTGTTAAAATCTTTGCATAGAGGTCGGGTATTCGACCGTGGTGCACAAAGCGGAGGCTTTAACAGTGAAAATCAAAACTACTAGATTTGGCGAACTAGAAGTCGACAAAAAAGACATTATTGAGTTTACAGAAGGTTTACTCGGTTTTGAAAACCTAAAAAAATTCTTCATCGTTGATCCAGGTGATCAAACGTTAATTCTTTGGCTTCAATCAACTGATGATGCAGGTACTGCATTCCCAATTATCGAACCAAAAATTTTCCAACCTAACTACATGGTAAAACTTCTTCCAGTTGAACTTAACAGTTTAGCTCTAGAGAACTTATCAAATGCTAGCGTGTACACAGTGCTTACTATCCCACAAAACGTTACTGAAATGTCAGCGAACCTAAAAGCGCCGATCATCATCAATAACAAAACAAAGATGGCAAGACAGATCGTTCTTCAAGATTCAAAACTAGAAGTTCGTTTCAAAATGTACATGGATCTTAAGAAGTACATCGTTAACTACTCTACGAATGCTTCAGACGACTCTAAGAGAACTAACGTTGCTCAAGCTGCTAGAGACAATGGAACAACTGTTGTTTCAACAAACACAGTTAACACGACAACGAAAAACAATTCTCCAGAAGCTAACTAATTCATCATTTAAAATTGATATAAAAAAAGGCTCCTCATGGGAGCCTTTTTTATTTGTGCTTAATCGTTTTAAGAATTTTACAGGCGAGTTTCTGTCGCAGTCTTAGAAAGGTTCATATACATGCTGGCCTCAGCGTGGAATGGATCTTTAATCAGAACCTTTTCCCACTCTGCTTGAGCTTCAAGAACATTTCCGTTTCCGTAGTGAATGACCCCAAGAGCGATGCGCGCTGGAGCGAAGTTTGGCTCTTCGTTTTTAAGGTTTCTAAGTTCTTCAATCGCCTTAGCAACGAAGCCTTTTTTCGCGTAAACCTTAGCGATTTTGATACGTGCATCCAGGTTCTCTGGATCAAGACCGACGACCTTATTAAACTCAAAGAGAGCTTCATCGTAGCGATTATATGACAGGTATAAATCTGCTAGTTCGTAGTGTTTAGAAGCGAATTTTTTATTGATGTGCTTGTCTTCCATCAGACCAGCACCTTTGTTTTTACCTTTTACGCGCTCATTGGCCGTATCGAAAACCTTTTTAGCGTCTTCGTATTGTCCGATGTCGTTGTATAAAACAGAAAGGCTAATAGCTGCGTCTGTGTGCTCAGGATTTAAGTTTAAAACTTTGTTAAAAGCTTTAATCGCCTTCCCAATTTCTCCATTGATATGGAAGATGTTTGCCAGAAGAAATAAAGCATCTACGTTGCGATCGTCTGATTCAATGATTTCATTTAAAACAACTTGCGCCTTTTTATATTCCTGCTTTTCAAAGCATTCGCGGGCAGTCTTTAACAGTTGTTCATTGTTTGAAGTGTACATTCTGTGCTCTCCTACTTTGATTCTACCGGATGTTCCGCTAGTTCTTTGTTGGCCTTCTCTACGTTGGCCATAATGCGCGGGCGTTCTTGTTCATTTTTTAGTGTGGATAAAATGTCTTCGTAACGGTTTTTAGCCGCGAAAAAATCTTTTGTTCTGAAGTAGAAATCTGCAATGTAGATTTCTTTTTTCTCTAACATATCTTCGATTTGAGCAATTCTCTTCTGAGCATCTTTGACGTATTCTGTGTTTGAATAAGTCGTCATCAACTCATTGTAGTATTTAATCGCTTCAACTCCCGCTGAAAGATCGCGGTCATATGTTTCGGGAAGCTGACGGTAGAATGATTCTGAAATCCTGAAGATAACATAACCAAGCTCGTTGTATTTCGGGTGAAAATCGCGAAATAGAATATAAGCGGCAGCAGCCTCAGCGTAATTTTCTTGAGAGAATAAAATATCGGCCTGAAGAAGTTCTGCGTGAGTCGCATAGAAACTATATGGGTATTGAGAACGAATCAGGTTAAGTTTTTCCGTGGCCTGGATGTAACGAGATTTTCCAACCAACTCCTGCGCTTCTTTATAAAGAACTTCTGCCTCTGTCGCTCCCTGTGGTCTTTTAGTCGCACAAGAAATCACTAAAACAGACAACGCCATTACTAAAAACTTAACAACTTTCAACGATAGCTCCAAACGAGGTTCTTAATGCTAAAAATGTATCATTTTGGCGAAGGCTACGACAAGGCTAAAGGCATTGGAATGATTGAAAAATATGCCGTATTTTTAAGGGGTTAAAAGTGAAGCTCCAAGCTTTTTTACTTGGAGCGTTCAGTATAAATTTCGTTGTAGATTTCAGTGATGATGAGCTTGATGGCCGCGACTACCGGGATTGAAATAACCATCCCTGTAATTCCGGCGTAGTGAGACCCTACGATAACACTGATGGCGACGATCATTGGGTGCAGGTTAACAATTTTTGAAACCAGGAATGGGAATACAAAAAAGGCATCAACCGCGTTGGCGACAGCATAAAGAATCAATACAGCTCCCATCGTTGGCGATGTTAATCCATATTCAAGCATCGTTAAAATAATGGCCGGGATCACTCCCAGAATTGGACCGACATAAGGAACAATATTAGTTACTCCGGCCGCAAATCCTAAGATGACAGCGTTGTTAATTCCCATGATCAGAAGACCGATCGTGATAATTCCACCAACAATCACCGCCTCGACAAACTTCGCAAAGAAATAATCTCCCAATTGGCGGTTGAAGACGTGAATAACATAATAGAAACGTTCAAAGATCGTATTAGGTGTAAAACTTAAAAGCGTTTTCTTAAACGAATCTGAATCGCGGATCAAAAAGAACGTGAAGAATGGGACTAAGAAAATCCATTCAAGAAGCGTTGCCAGGTAGTTGGGAACTTTCACCACAAATTCACTCGCCCATGTCTCTAACTGAGAAAGCGTTTGAAAAACATACCCATCGGCCAGTTCATGACCCGTTTTCGCCTTGATGAAAGCGGTCACCACCTCGTATTGAGTGATGATGTATTGTTCGATTTGCGGGAGATTGTATTGGATATCTCTCGTTTGCATTGAGAGAACCGGGATGACTTTAAAAAGTGGCAGACCAATCAACACCGACAGAACGACGAAAACAACTAAAGTTGCTTTTGTCTTACTTAAATGAAAGCGCATTAAGTAGTTTACGATTGGAGTTAGGGCCAGCGATAAAATATAGGCCAGTGAAATGGGAATTGAAATTCGAGGTAAGGCCAGCACCAGCGTACAAAAGAGTAAAATCACAACTGCAAAAAAGATCAGCTGGATTTTGACGATGTTTTTTCGACTGCTCAAAATCATGTTTGCTCTTTTGGTTCGTGGTTTTTCTCAGCTAATTGGCGCTCTAATTTTCTTAGACGCCTAGTGATTTTACTTGCTTCTTCCGTCATATAAAAAAGGCGATCAGCAAGGGCAAGCGAGATGGATTGAATCAATTTCGCTGCAATCACCGGATGATTTTCAATTAAATGCTCAAGGTCAGGTTTAAAAATACCAATCAATTCACAAGGGCTTTTCGCCACAGCTGTTGCTGATCTCGGGTGGGCGTCCTGAAGCAGGGCCATTTCTCCAAAGTAACAGAACTCGTCCAAGACCAGGAATTTTTCTTCACCAACTTCGTGTCCGTAATCTGCTCTTGATAATTCAATTAAGCCAGAAAAGATAAAATAGAAACCGATACCAATTTCACCTTCGCGAAAGACGGTGTCTCCCTCCGAAAACTTGCGAGAGTGCATGAACTTCGCCAGGATTCTGAGTTCGTTATCGGAGAAATTTTTTAAAAGTTCCACGTTTCTTAAAAAGCGCGGAATTGAATCGCGGCGCAGTTTACTTAATGGATTGGCCATCCATAAGTATTTCATCATCCCGAAGTCAATTCTCTTTGAATGGCTTTCGCCTTTGTTGCCCGATTCTTTGACTTCTTTTTCGTAAGAGGCGCTCATCGTTTCTCCAGTATTTTAAAATAGGCCCAATTGATCTTTGTTAATCCATCCAGAAAGTGAAAGTGGGAATTCTACGTAGAACCAGCCTTCTTTAAATTCACCCAGGATAATTTTAGAACCTGCGCGCACTTTCCCTTTTTCGCTGAAGATCTTTGAAGGTCCTTCATAAAGTGGGATGTCTTGAAGAGCAATCGCATGGTTGATGTCTTTGATATAGATAAAAGAAAAAAGCATAGGGACAACAGCAAGAATAAGAACTGCGGCCATCACCCATTTTTTAGTAATCTTTTGGAACCTGATCATTAGTGTAAAAATGATGAGTAAAAGCAGAGTAAAACTCACATAACCAGCAACAGGAATCGATGTTGCTATATTAACAAACTGATCCGGAAGGCTGCTTGAGGTGCTTAAGTCATCTACCTGGAGGTTGGATTTAACAAAATTTAAGTTATTGAGAGAAGAGCTGTTGATATAACCCTCTTGAATCGCCTTTTCTAAATGAAATCTCGCAGTGGCCTGGTCTCCCATTTTCGAATAAACCGTTCCCAGATTGTAATGGAAAATACCTGAGTCAAATTGTTGCTTATTCTTAAGTAGATACTGTGCTGCGCCCTTATAATCTTTCTTTAAATACAGCTCATCAAAAGAGAGTTCTTTATTCTCAGAAAGCGGTTTTCTAGAAGCGCCAGTTATAGGCAATGTCTTAGGGAGTGTGCTAGTATTTTTCATAAATTAATTATCGCAGAGGCCACGCTAGTTGCAAGCGAGAAAAAGAGTTCCGTATCACCCTAAAAAAATTTAAAACCACATAAGGAAGTATAGTCATGACCATTGGAGTTCAATCTAACGATATTAGCGAGCATTTTAATAAGCTTTTCTCTTCTATTCTCTTAGAACAGCAGAAGTTTGATCACATCAAACCTGCTGATGAAAGCAAAAAAGAAGTGCTAAATGAAAAACTAAAAGAATATGAGAGCCTAAAAGGACGTGGATTCTTTTATCCATTCATGGCAACGGGAAGAGGCCATGGCCCTTTCGTAGAACTTCTTGATGGTTCTGTTAAATTCGATCTGATCAACGCTATCGGTGTCAACCTACTTGGTCACTCTCACCCAATTTATATTAAAGCCAACCTTGAAGCTGCCACTAGCGACACGATGATGTGTGGAAACCTGCTTTCTTACCAAGAGCCGTATGAGCTTTCAAAAGTTCTTCTGGATGCTGTTAAGAAGTCACGCCTTAAGCACTTCTGGTTTTCATGTTCAGGATCGTTTTCAAACGACACTGCTTTAAAAATCCTATGGCAGAAAAAAGCACCAAACTACCGCTTGATTGCTTTCCAGAAATCATTTGCTGGAAGATCAATCGCTATGCAGGACGTAACTTACAACCAGGCCTACCGTGAAGGAATGCCAAAATCGATCCAGGTTGACCACGTTCCACACTACAATTACAAAAATTCTGAAAATGCGATCCAGGAAACAATCGCAGCACTTGATAAACTGATTGAAACAAACGGCAACACTTACTGTGCGCTTACTATCGAGCTAATCCAGGGTGAAGCTGGATTTATCTACGGAACAAAAGAATACTACAAAGCAATCTTCGAATGGGCGAAAAAACATGGAATCTACATTTGGGTAGATGAAGTTCAGTCTTTCACGAGAACAACTGAAATGTTTGCTTATCAGATGTTTGACCTTGATGAGTATGTTGATGTGGTGACAATCGGAAAAGTTCTTCAAGCTGCCGGAACATTCTACACTGAAGAGTTAAATCCAAAGGCGGGACTTATCGCCGGAACATTCAACGGTTCAATCGCTTCGCTTAACGCTGGTAAAGCGACTGTTCGTTACCTGAAAGAAGGAAACTTCTACGGGGAGAAAGGACGTATTAAAGAACTTGAGACAAAATTCAAAGCTAAGTTCAAGACCCTTTCTGAAGGGTCATGCAAAGGGAAGATCCCTTACTACGGCGGTATCGGAACTATGCTTTCATTTGAAGTGGGAGATGGTTCAGTTGATGTCACAAATAAATTTATGAAGAAACTTTTTGAAAATGGAATTATTTCATTCTCTGCCGGGAAAGAGCCAACTCGCGTTCGTTTCCTTCTGCCGCTTCCATTACTGGATTCGCACATTGATGAAATCTTTTCAATCGTTGAGAAGACTGTTCTCGAGACCATTAATTAGGACGTGTTATGTATATTCTTAGATCTGCAAGCCTGAATGACCTTGATGATCTTTACGATTTAAGCCAACTGATGCTTTTTATCAACCTTCCACCTGATAAAGAGATCATCAAGACGAAAATCGAAAGCTCAATTAAAGCATTCACTAAACCTTCCAGAAAGCTGTGGGAAAACCACTACCTTTTCGTGCTAGAAGACACGAAGGCCCAAAGAATTGTCGGGACATCAATGATCCATGCCCAACATGGAACTGAAGATGAACCTCATTACTTTTTTACAGTTGGACAAGAGAACAAGTTCTCTATGTCTTTAAACACTGGCTTTATCCATGGAACTCTAAAGCTTGGATTGGACACCAACGGCCCGACAGAAATCGGAGGCTTGATTCTCGATCCAGAATTTAGAAAGAGTGATAAAAAACTTGGAAAGCAACTCTCATTCGTTCGTTTCCTGTATATGGGAATGTTCCCTGAGCGATTTAAAGATACGATTCACTCAGAACTAATGCCTCCATTTGATAACGAAGGCCACGCTCCTCTCTGGGAAGCGATTGGAAGACGTTTTTTAAATCTTGAGTACCATGAAGCTGACGTGCTTTCGAGAAGCAACAAAGAATTCATCCTGAATCTTTTCCCATCTGACACAATTTATATGACACTCCTTCCGATTGAAGCGCGAAACGCTATCGGAAAGGTGGGCGACTCAACGGCACCGGTAAAAAGAATGCTTGAGAGCATTGGCTTTAAGTATATGAACGAAGTGGACCCTTTTGATGGTGGGCCTCACTACCGTGCTAAACTTAAAGACATCACACCAGTCAAAGATCTTTTTGAAGTGGAGATCCTAATCCGCGACAAAATTATTAAAAGCGATGTCGAGAGCATCATGGCCAGTCTCCCAACTGAAGACGGCACATTTAAAGCTGCTTACATCACTGGAAACTTGAACAAAGGTTCCCCTGCTAAATTCATTATTGACCCTGAAGAAGCTAAAGAACTAGGACTTAAAGAGGACTTTAAAACGTTCGCAACTTACCTATAGGTGAAAATATGACAAAATATAAAATTTTAGGAAACTACTACAACGGAAACTTCAATCTACCAGCAACGACTGGGCCACTTGCTGTTGAAAACATCATCAAGAGATCATGCCCTGCCGATTTATCGCTGGCCCTTTGGGAAGCTCCGGTTGATTACCGCGATGTGGATCGCGTAGTTGAATCGGCAATCAAAGGATTCAAGACGTGGAGAAAACTTTCTCAAGCTGAAAGAAATGACTACCTGAAAAAATACCAGGCAGAAGTTAAGAAAAGACAAGAAGAGATCGCTATCGCCATCGCTTACGAAACAGGAAAGCCACTTTGGGATTCAAAAACTGAAGCTGCTTCGGTTGTCGCCAAAGTTGATGTGACAATCAACGATTCTCTTCCACGCATTTCAAACAAACAAATCGATGCCATTCTTCCAAAAACAAATGGTCACATCGTATTTAAGCCTCTTGGACCAAGCTTAATCATCGGGCCATTTAACTTCCCTTGCCACCTGGCAAACGGACAGATTTTAAGTTCACTGATTGCTGGTAACTCAATTATCTTTAAGCCAAGTGAAAAAACTTGTTACTCTGCTCAGCTAATGATCGAGTGTTTCCACGCTGCTGGTTTCCCAGAAGGTGTTGTCAATCTCATCCAAGGTGATGGCGAAGTAGCAAGACGCCTACTCAAAGAAAAATCAGTAAAAGGTGTATTCTTCACAGGTTCAAAAGAAGTTGGAAAGAAAATCCTGGATATCACTCACCATGATCTTTCAAAACTTGTTTCACTTGAACTAGGTGGAAAAAACACAACGATCCTTCACAAAGATGCCAACCAGGACCACGCTCTTCAGGAACTTTTAAAATCATGTTTCCTAAGCTCTGGTCAAAGATGTACTTCGACTTCAATCGTCGCCATCCACAGAAGCATCCAAGACGAGTTCATTGCTAAATTCCACGAAATGGCGAAAAAAATCATCATTGATCACCCAGTGGAATTCTCTCGTGAACCATTTATGGGACCACTCGTTGACCAAGGTGCAGTTGACGCCTATCTCCTATTCATGGGAATGGCAAAACGCGAAGGTATCCAGGAAATCATGCGTGGAAAGCAACTGGATAAAACGAAAAAAGGTCACTACGTCAGCCCATCTATTCACCTAGCGGAGAGATGGAATAACGACAGCATGTTCCTTCACAGTGAAATCTTCGGGCCAAACGTAACATTTATCCCTTACGACACAATTGAAGAAGCTATCTCTATTGCCAATGCAACTGAATACGGTCTGGCCGCAGCCGTTTTCACGAAAGATCAGGCAATCTTCAAGCAATGTGTGGAAGAAATTGATTCTGGTCTTGTTAACTTCAACCGCTCAACTGTGGGTGCTTCAGCGAAGCTTCCATTTGGAGGGGTGAAGAACTCTGGGAACTATCACCCGGCCGCTTTAACGACGATTGATGCCTGCGTGTATCAGATGTCTTGTTTAGAAGTGCTCTCAGATGAGCCGGAAGATATTAAATCGATTATCGGATTAGACCTTTAATACAAATGGCCCTCTTCAAGAGGGCCATTTCCTGTAGAAAATACTACTTCTCTGGACAAGAGAGGAGAATTTTTATAAAAACCCCCTACATTTCAAGGGATAAATAAAATGAAGACATTAGCTCTCGTTCTTATGATGATTTCTGGTTACGCATTCGCTGATGACTGTAGTGACAAACCTAAAATTACAGTTTTCGAGATGAAACAAGTCCTGACGGATAACCTCACACGCAGAATGTATGAAGAACATATCAACAAAGGTTGGCCAGAAATTGGTCGAGATGTTTACATGCAGTCTTCTCAAGGTCAGGTCGTTGCTCAGACGACGACAATGACGATGACAAGACTTTATGATTTTTATGTTCAAAAATTAAAAGAAGCACTAGATCCAAGCTATGGCTCTGGTATCCATATTAATTCAGTCTCTATTGCCAATGACTTTAACAGCTGTCTTTCTGATGAACAAAAGAGCAAATGTTCAAACGAACTCAATGGCTTCATGGAAAAAGTTAAGCAATTTGAAAATTTTCAAAATAAATACAGAAGCAATATGTTTTCTTTAGTCTCTATGATCGATACTTTTAACCGTGAAGTTCAAAGTGCAGGTGGAGCAGGAGAAATCTACTCTGCAAACAAAGCCTATAACTTTGTCGAGTCGATTACAAGAAACACGAATGAATCTACTGAGTATAAAGGGTGGATCAATATCAGTGTGAATGAGAGTGACTACACGGCCGATGCTCTTTTTCGATGCTTATAATTTTACAATGCCCGTGAGGAAACTTGCGGGCTGAATTTATTAATTTTTATAAAGATCTTTTAGCTTAAACTTCAAATTAATCAAACTCTCTTCAATCAGACCACTATTGATACTTTCCCAAGCACTAACATAATTGCTCGCCTGATCCCCAAGGGACAATCGATGCATTCTGCCTACAACATAAGCTTCATCCGCAATAATATCAGCGTAATCATCTGCAGGAATGTCTTCTAGTTTTAGGCCTGAAGCAAATTGATCGACAAATCTTAGGCTGTAAGCGTGGCCTTCAATAGAAACACTATCAATAGACTTATTTAATCTGCCGTCATAAATGCGTTCTTTAAAAGCGGCCATACGCCCTTCAAAATTAACTTCGGCCTTCACAAACACTTTGTCGTATCCACTTTGTGCCGACTCTTTTATATCCAGCCATTGAACTTTATCCTGAGGTCTCACACGTGCGAGAACCTGAAAGCGCTTTAGCCCTGCACTCCCTCCGTCTTCTTTGATTCGAACATAATGATCAAAGATCTCAATTTTGGGGAATTTTTCTTTAAGAGCACTCGTTAATGATTTTAATTCTTCTTCTTTTGTCGGGCGATCTGGTGTTTTATGCTTAATAAATTTAAAAGGTGCATCTTCACTGATAAACTTTTTCAGTGTTTTTTCTGTGACCGTTGAAACGTCTTCAATGCCTTTTTCAATATAAAAAGAGCTCACATGAGCTTCTCCCTTAAGACCTTTTGCATAAGCTTCAAAATAAGTTTTCCAGGCAAGATCTTTATCCACAATCTTACCAGAGACAAAATGCCTTAAGACATCGTGATAAAGCAGGCCTTCCGTTGAATCATCAAAATCATTCAAGGTGAAAATCACTTTTCCTTTGTCATCAATAACGAATCCAAAGTTTTCGATGTGCAGATCCCCTGCAATTGTTCCCTGGAATTTCTCTAATGATTTATAGAGAGCTGCAAAGTCAGGATCAGCAACATACTTGTAAAAAACCGGAGAAAAGGCACGATAGAAAGAATGAAAATCTTTGTTGGCTTCAATGCGTTTTTCAATGAATGACCCTTTTTGATTCGGGTAAAACTCTTCCAGCATTTCCTTGCACGTAAGTGCTGGAGCTGCCGCAGGAGCTCGGGAAACAGCATTTTTTGGCATGTAATCGTTAAAAGATAACTTGGTGTAGATGAAGGCCAGTGCGAACATGAATGGCACATACATCCATCTCATATCAATACTGCTTTTTATTGACGAGAACACCGACTTCTGAAGAAGACATCGGGTTCTGATTGGTTGATTTTATCTGCTCGACATCAACATTAGAGTTTTTCTGATAAAGGTCGATGATCTCTTTTTGCTTAAGTGATTTCTGAGATTGTTTTAGTCTCGCTTTTTCAATAAGAATAAACGACGACATATTTTCATCTTCTTTATGCTCTGGTGCGATTGTTTTGGCCTGGACAACTTCCGGTTCAGGTTCATAAGCAACCTGTGAAGTTGTTTTCGCCTGCACAACAAAACGTGGAGCTGGTGTTTGCTCAGGCCCGATAGGCGCCTCTTCACTTTCAACGTCAGCTGATTCTTTTTTTGTGAAAGGAAGAATTTTAGCTGAGACCTCTTCTTCTTTGTTTTGTTTTGAGTGGGCTTCGTGAATCTCATCAAGCGATTCTGTGCTTGAGAAGTCGCGGTAAATTTTATGCTCTACTCTTTCATTTACTAAGTCTGTAAGTGAAAGGAACTTACCACCATTGTGTTTGGTAGCAATGTCTGCGATCTCCTCAGGGGTGATAATTCGCAGAAGGTTCATGATAAGTAGATTTTGGACGGCCATAGTAATGAACTTATCGGAAGCATTGCCTTTAAACTTGAGTCATTTGATCTGGCATTCCCCTTGAAATAAGATTTCAAATACTTAGTCATTCAAACTGGCATTTTTTAAAAAAGTAGTAGACATTTAGGCCAATAATTTTTATAACTTGTAGACTTATTTCAGTAGATGTTGGGGAGTGGCGCAGTGGTAGCGCAGTAGACTGTTAATCTATTGGTCGTGGGTTCGAGTCCCACCTTCCCAGCCATTTTTTCTAAAACCACTTTTTTAAATCAATTTAAATTCTAAGTAAAATGTTGTTCCAGATGGATTGCTTTCAAAGCTAAGGTGACCGTTGAGCTTCTGCATATTCTTCTTGATGATATAAAGACCTAAACCACTCCCTGGGATATCGCTGTTATCGAATCGCTTAAACATTCCAAAGACCTGATTGTGTTTCTCAACAGGAATTCCTTTTCCATTATCTTCCACTTGAATATAAAACTTGCTCGGATCATTGAAGACATTAATTCGCACATAGGGCTCTTTGCTGTCTTTATTGGAATACTTAATTGAATTGCTGATTAGGTTATCAAGCACCTGTGTGAGACGTGTTTTTTGAACATAGAAATCTTTTCTATGACTAAAAGATCCGATAATTTTCACATTGTTTTCTTTGATGATGTAATCATACTTCTCTTGCACTTCTTTAAGATACTCATCAAAAGAAAAAACACTGAGCTCCTCATCCATAACGTCTGTTTTAGTTAACGTTAGAATGTCTTCAATGAGTTTACTTAGTTTAACCGTAAGCTTTTTTACTCTTTCAGCGTTTGCTTTCACATGCTCAAAATTATGTTCTTCCAGGTCTTCCAGGATGCAATCGCTTAGATTACCTATTGTCATAAGCGGTGATTTTAAATCGTGAGAAGTTCGATAAGAAAACTCTTTCATCTCATCAGATTTTTCCTGAATCTCTTCTTCGTTCCTTTTTCTTTCAGTAATGTCGACAATGGAGCTGATAACAAACGTTTCGTTATTTGTATAAACTGGCTGCAGGCCAATTTCCACTGGAACTAATTTACCAGACTTGTGACGGCCGAATAATTCGCGCCCAATCCCCATGGCCCTTGGAACAGGGTTGGCCACATAACCTTTTACAAAAAGTGGATGCGGTTTTTTAAACTCTTCCGGGACAAGCATTTCTATTGGCTGTCCAATAAGCTCATGCTCATCATAGCCAAATATTTCCTGAGTTTTTTTATTGGCCAGTTCAATGATTCCATTTTGGTTAATCATTAACATTCCACACGGTGAAGCTTGAACTGCTGCTTTAAATCGCACTTCTGCCTTTAGTCGTTCTGTAATGTCGATAACAGAACTCATGACATAGATTTTTCCATCTTTCTGGATTGGATTTAAACCGATTTCTACTGGAATGTTTTCGCCATTCTTTCTCACGCCATAAAGATTCCTCCCTACTCCCATTTTTCTCGATATAGGATTGGCGAGGTATTCTTTGACAAGGCCAGGATGAGTTTTTTTGATTTGAGACGGCAGGAGCATATCGAGATTTTTTCCAACCAATTCATCAGGCGAGTAATCAAATAAAGTTCCCGCATGAACATTAGCAAGCTCGATAATACTGTCTTCGTTCACTAAGAGCATGGCCACTGGACTGCAATTAAAAATGGCCTCATACACTGTCATTGAACCAGGTCCCTAAGCATGTTTTCCAGATTTTTAATTCCCGCTGGCTTAATGACATAGTTTTGAACAATTCCCATATCAAGTGCAGTTTTTTTATCTGAGTCTTCACGGGATGATGTCAGCATAATAATCGGAACTATTTTTTTAAACTCACTATAAGTTTCTCTGAGCAGTTTAAATTTTTCTAAAAACTCAAAACCATCCATAACCGGCATGTTCAGATCAACAAACATAGTATCTGGTAAACGCTTACCTGCATCTTTTAAAGCTAGTAGTGTATCGAGAGCGGCCTTTCCGTGTTTAGCAGTTTGAATTTCTGAGATAAAATCCAGTTTGTTGGCCACTCTCGAGAGAACGTATAAAAAGTCTTCATCATCATCTATAAAAAACAGCACTTTGCTCATGGGAATTCCTATCGTAATTTTATTGAATCATAAGGTTCACAATTTATATGTGTCAATAATTATTATTTTAGTGTGTATTCCTAAATACTCCTTTAAAATTAAGGCATGAAAAAACTCTCACTTGTACTCTCATTTTTAATCTTCAGTAGCGCTCACTCGGCGGCCCCTTTAAAGGTCGACTACAAAAAGATTTTCGGCAAACGCGATGGGTGTTTTATTATTTCAGATCTTAGTACAGGTAAAATCCTGGATGAATACAACCCAGCTCGCTGCAAAAAGCGATTTTCGCCTTACTCAACGTTTAAATTACCGGCAGCACTCATGGCCTTTGAAAACAATGTTCTCAAAGATGAGCACCAGATTATCAAGTGGGACGGAGTGAAAAGAAGACGCGCCGAGCTCAATCAAGACCTGACGCCTTTTACCTTTATGACTTTTTCCGCTAAGTGGGTGACCGAATGGATCATGCCTCAATTAGGCATCAAAACTATTAAAAGATATTTGCACACATTCCAGTACGGCAATGAAGACTTCTCTGGCGGTCTAAAAAATGCCTGGGTCTCTTCCAGCCTGAAAATTTCCGCATACGAAGAGTTAACTTTTGTTTCTCATTTTTGGAATGAAAAATTAGGACTCTCGAAACGAACAACAGATCTAACTAAAAAAATTATCTTCATTAAAAACTTAAGTAAAAATACAGAACTCTATGGCAAAACAGGAACTGGCTGCACTGCTGGACATGACTGTATGAACAAGCCAGATAAAATGTTTGGCTGGTTTGTAGGTATTATCAAAACTCCCTCTAAAGTCTATGCTGTCGCTGGAAATGCCTCTGATCTAACAGACGAAAAAGCGCCAGGAGGCGTGAGAATGAGAAGGGCCACCATCGACATCGCCACCCAAATGGGACTAGTAACAGAGTAATGACTCGCGCTTAATTATTTTACCCTTATCCTTGCTTTATATCAGAAATATCAATAAGATCGGCACATAACTCCGAAACGAAGGCCTTATGAAAGAGCAATTATTTTCCAAAGATTTCCACAAAAAATTACAGAAAAATGTTGAAAGAAGTTACCTCGACTTCATCGAAGATTTAAGAATCGATTTTCAAAAAGGTTTTGACACTGATGTTGTCGATCCAGATTTTCTCGATCAATTAAATGATATCGTCCACGATGAAACATTTGATACATATTCACCGCTAAAATTTTACTGGTTAAACCTAGTTGATAACTTAATTTACGTTATCCAGTTGCACGAAGAACTTCTGATTGAAGAAGACATCGATAGCGACGAACTGACTGACCTGGAAAATGAGCTTTTTAATTTCTGGAATGATTCTGAACTGGCCGAGAGTTTCTTGAACTTCCTAAATGATGGTTCACCTGTTATTGAAGTTTCAACAAACCTAATCCCACTTCTGGAAAACCAGATTGTTTCTTTCTACGTTGTTCACCTGAGCCTTTACCGCCAGGATTTTGAAGACGCTCTTATGTACCAGGTTGTTCCTGAATTAGGAGACTCTGAAAAGAAGATTTATATCACAGATAAGCACCTTCCAGTGAAGCTAAAGAAGACGCCTGAGACTTATCCTTCACTTCCTCTGCGCAAGCTTGACCCAGAAGCCAGCAAGATGGTTATTGAAGTTGACGATAAAGATGTTGAATTAAAAATTGAAGAGGCTCCAGAAGCATTAACTCTTGAAGACTCAAAACTTTATGTCCTTCCTCACTGTGAAGAAGGTGAAAAGAAAATTGATGAATTTAAAAAGAACATCACAAAGGCCCTGGGAAATATTAAAAAAGTGGCCCCACACCTTTACACAACTTTTAAGAGCTTCACTCACACCATTGTTCCTGTTAATGAAAAAGGTATCGTTAGCTACTCGATGCAGTCTCTTCCTGGCTATTCATGCTTAAACATGTTTGACCGCGACCAAATCGACTTAATGGACGATCTTCTTCATGAAAATGGACACCACTACTTGAATACTTATTTAAATCACGTTGACCTGATCAACGAAGATGACGATAAAGTTTATTATTCTCCTTGGAGAAAGGCCCTTCGCCCTATCCGCGGGATTTACCATGCAACGTTCACGTTTTTCTGGGCGATGGAGCTTTTTGCAAACCTGGATGCTGCTGCTGAAAAGAAAACGCTGACCTTCACAAAAGCTGAAAGAGTTAAGATCAAGACTCGCTTCTTAGAAGAGTATTTTATGCTGGAGTACTGCCGTCCTGACTTCACACACGCTTTTAAAAATAAGCGCGTAAATAAAGAAGGTCTGGCACTAATCAACGCGACTTATGAGCGCATTGATGCTTATAAAAAGATGGTGGATGCTGCCCTTAAAAACCTTGAGGCATTAGACACTGAGGCTTTCGTTAAAATCTCTACGCTGAAAAAAGAATTAAGCGAGACGAGAAGCCACTATAAGTTGATTTAATCTGGATTGCATTTCATTAGCAGGCATCATGTCTCCTCTTTTAGAAGCGACATCGATGCCTTTTTTATACACCTGCATGGCACGTTCTAAATTCCCACTGGCCTCGAGACTTTTGCCTAATAATAGATAAGCTGCTGAGTATTTTTCATCAAGAACAACCACTCTTTCTAAGTGAGTGACGGCTTCTTTAAAATTTTCACGATAGAAGGCCACATCACCCAGGCCATAAAGGGCCACAGTATCATCAGGATCAATTTCCAGGACCTGTTTAAACATTCCTTCACGTCTTTCGATATCGGCGTCTTTCTTTTTCTTTTCTTCGTCTAAGGCCTTCTTAAGTTTGGCCTCTTCACCAAACATTGAAAAAGACTTCACTGTTGCCAGGGCCTTTTCGGCTTCAGCTTCTTCGATTTTTCCAAGCTTCATCAAGAAAAGCGATTTATTTGTGTGGGCCATAACTGAAGACGGTTTTACCTTTAAAAGTTTATCCATCCAACCGATAGCTTCTTCATAACGCTCTTTGCGCCCTAGAATAACTCCGATGGATTCAAAAGCATCTGAGTGTTCCGGATTAAAAGCAATCGCCTTTTTCATAAAATCCATGGCCGCTTCAACATTTGTGGCCTGGAATTCTTCTACGCCTGCATGATAAAGCTCTTCAGCGATATCCTGGCGTTTTTGTTTTTTATAAAATGGAAGATAATGAACCGTCGCCGTTAGAGTTTGCCCCCCGACTGTTACAGGTATCTTCTTTCCCTCTACGCGGAAGTCTCTAAAAAGGCTTGCAACTACAATATTATTTTTTTGGTATTGGATTTTTCCGGCTTTTTTATCTTCAACAAAAAAGTCGCTGCCACTTTCTAATGGAGCTTCTGAGCTCATTTCCAAAATCACCGGGTAATAGGCGGCTCCGCGGTTATTTTCGATTTTAGCGACTGTTTCCTGCCCTAAAAAACATCCTTTCTTATAAGAGATGGCGATCTCATTTAAGTAAGAGTCATTCACGAAAAAAGAGTCATCAACATCTTTCTTCCATTTTGGATAACCGTTTAAAAAACGAACTTCTTCTAACTCAGACTCAGAAGCAAATGGAACACCTGCAATAGGAGCTGTTGATAATGAAGTATTAAGACCAGCATAATTGAAACGGAAAAGCGATTCATCGCTTTCGCCGAGATAGTAATTAAAATGCAAATAGACTTTCTCATTAAGCGCTTTAAGCTCAACGTCGTCCATAATAATAAACTTGTTAAAATCCGCCAGCACCGATTCCACTAATTCATTTTCACAAAGAAGTAGCAGCTTATCAGCTAAGCGGGCAATGGTGAAAAAAGACTGAACTTTTCCAGTGCGGTTAAGTCTTGCTGTCAGCTGGCCTTCGCCGATTTCCAGTGCATGAAGGTCATTAGTGACCTGACCTTGGAAAAAAGTTTCGCGGTCAGCTCCCGTGACTTCAATCAAAGAGTAGCCGCGAAGTTCAATTTGAGTTTCGTTAAAACGGATTGATGAAAGATCGGCTTTCATAATTAGACAGAGAACGATTCGCCACAACCGCAAGTATTAGTTGCATTTGGGTTATTGAATACGAAGCCTTTTCCGTTAAGGCCATCTTTAAAATCCAGCTCAACACCTTTAAGGTAAATTGATGACTTTGGGTCAATCAGGATTTTGATGTCACCGAAATCGAGAATATTGTCTTTTTCTTTTTTCTCAGAAAATTCGATTTTATATGACAGTCCTGAACATCCGCCACCAGATACACCTAAACGAAGTCCAGTATCAAGGCCCTTTTGTTCCTTTTGGTAGATTTCGCGAATATGGTGAAGTGCTTTGTCTGTTACAGTGATAATTTGTTCCATAAAAACCTCGAACAAGAGACCCCTTTTATCGGGTATTTCCCTCTGTTATTATCATATTATAGCATAAATACCTAAGAATGTTTTTCCCCTAGTTTTGTGATTTTCTATTCATGAGATATTATTTAGTTAGAGAGGGATTTTATGGCCGTAATTCTATTAATCAAGACCGAGGACGGGCAAGTCACAGAATTGCCAATACTTAACAAAGTCGTGATGGGGCGTTCGAGCTCGAGTGATTACAAAATTGTCGACTCAAAAATGTCGAGCAAACACTGCTCATTTGAAATCACAGGCAAGGGCGAAGTTCTTTTTTGCGACCTGGGTTCCACCAATGGTTCGTACATAAATAACAGTCAGGTTCACCAAACCTATGTTCGTATCAATGATGTTATCCGCATTGGAAATACTCTCATTAAAATTGACGACAAAAGACTCTCTCCAACTGAAAGATTAGCTATCGGAAGCACGCAACTTAGAAATAAAAACGACAAGACTCTTCCAGCGCTGGGAAGCCTGCGCCCGAATGGAACGAACTCTGTCGATAATCCTGAGCGACCAGGCGAACCAAAAGGTGAAGCTCCAAAAAAGAAGACAGTTGTTCTTGGGAAAAATATCAAAGAGAAAAAAAGGCCAGTGAATCACTGGGCCGGATCTGCTGACACTGTTATTGAACAGGAAGAAAGCACTGGGCACACCAAGTTTTTAAAGCTCGACAAAGATAAAACGAAGAAGAAACCTTAACCTTCGCTCTCAGCTATCCAAATAGGTTCTTTAATGTGTTTTTTTGCGTTGATAAAACGCGAGAGCATAAAGAAATAATCCGACAAACGGTTAATGTAAGTAAGCGCCTTCTCTGGCACTTCCCCATTATGGGCATCTTCAAAATCCACCATCTGTCTCTCAATTCTTCTGCACACTGTACGACAAACATGAAAAGCGGCTGCGGCCGGATGACCACCTGGTAAAATAAAATGCTTTAATGGTTCAAGATGCGCATCCATTTCATCAATTTCTTTTTCAAGTTTTAAGATTGTGCCGTCTTTAATCTGTGGAAGTTTAAACTGCGCTCTTTTTTCTTTTTCACAAGCTAAATTGCTTCCAAGATCAAAGAGCGAAGATTGAATTTTTCGCAATAGGGCCTGATCAAAGTCTTTTTCCAATAAAGACATCGCCATACCGATGTGAGAATTCAGCTCGTCTACTTCGCCGTAAAGATGAATGCGTGGATCACTTTTTTTAATACGTGTTCCTCCAACTAGACCAGTCGTTCCTTTATCTCCTGTGCGTGTGTAGACGGCTGCTTTTTTCATTACATGTTCCTGCGGTATTTACCACCAACTTCATAAAGAAGGTTCGTGATCTGCCCAAGGCTGGCGTAGTTAACAGTTGTCAGAAGCTCTTCGAAGACGTTTCCGTCTGTCAGGGCCACTTCTCTAAGGCGTTTTAGCGCCTCTTCTGATTTATCTTTATTTCTTTCCTTGAACTTGTTCAGGCGATTGATCTGATCCATTTTTTCATCGTCTGTACAACGAGAAATTTCGATCTCTTTGGCCATCTGCTCTTTAATATTTGGAGCAATGTAAGTATTAACTCCAATAATCGGGAACTCTCCTGAGTCTTTTAAAGTTTCATAATAAAGAGACTCTTCCTGGATTTTTGATCTTTGGTACATTGATTCCATCGCTCCAAGAACACCACCTTTATCAGAGATGTTTTCGAATTCTCTTAGAACCTGCTCTTCAACGATCGCTGCGAGTTCTTCAACGATGTAGGCCCCTTGAACCGGGTTGTCCGTCTTGTTCATACCGAATTCACGGTTGATGATCATCTGGATGGCCATCGCACGTCTTACCGACTCTTCTGTTGGCGTTGTAATCGCTTCATCGTAAGCATTGGTATGAAGTGAGTTACAGTTATCAGAAAGAGCTAAGAAGGCCTGTAATGTTGTTCTGATATCGTTGAAATCGATTTCTTGAGCGTGCAGAGAGCGCCCAGAAGTTTGAACGTGGTATTTAAACTGCTGCGATTTTTCGTTCGCGCCGTATTTATCTCTTAATGTAACTGCCCAAATCTTACGAGCGACACGACCCATAACTGTGTATTCAGGGTCTAGACCGTTAGAGAAGAAGTATGAAAGGTTTCCTGAGAAATCATCAATCTTCATTCCACGAGACAGGTAGTACTCAACAAACGTAAATCCGTTTGAAAGAGTAAAGGCCATCTGAGAAATCGGATTAGCTCCCGCTTCAGCAATGTGGTAACCAGAGATTGAAACTGAGTAATAGTTTTTAATCGCGTTTCTGCAGAAGTATTCCTGGATATCTCCCATCATTTTGAGAGCGAATTCTAAAGAGAAGATACAAGTGTTTTGGGCCTGGTCTTCTTTTAGGATATCTGCTTGAACTGTCCCGCGCACTTGTCTCATGACTTCAACGCGTTTTTCTTGATTCCAGAAATCATCACCTTTTAATGCTTGTTTCATAGCTGTGTTCATGAAAAGAGCAAGGATGATTGGAGCTGGTCCGTTGATGGTCATCGACACAGATGTTGCTGGATCAATAAGGCTGAAGCCTTTATACAGGTCTTGCATGTCATCTAACGTTGCAATTGAAACTCCGGCCTCTCCGATTTTTCCGAAGATATCCGGACGTGTATCTGGATCTTCTCCGTATAAAGTGACCGAGTCAAATGCTGTTGATAAGCGTTTTGCATTGTCGTCTTTTGATAAGTAGTGGAAGCGAGTGTTTGTTCTAAGTGGCCCGCCTTCTCCGGCAAACATTCTCTTTGGATCTTCATCGGCGCGCTTGAATGGGAAAATCCCAGCGGCAAATGGGAAATGTCCTGGAAGGTTTGAGTTTTTAATAAAGCGGTATTTATCAACCACTGAATTAAATGTCGGGTACGCGACTTTAGAAACATCATTTCCTGAAAGCGATTTGTATTTTGTTTTAACTTTGATTTCTTTTCCACGAACGAAGTAAGAATAAGTTCCAGATTCGTACTGAGCGATTGTTTCATCAAGAACTTTTAGTTCAGCAAATGCTTTCTCTGGAATTGACGCCTGAACTTCTGAAAGTTTAGAAGCAATATCTTTATTTCCATTAAGAAGCTTCGAAACAATCGTTAGCGCTTCGTAGTCTTTTAATTTTTCCGCAATCTCAACTGCTTCACGGTTATAAGCGCGCACAGTTCCCGCGATATCGCGCAGGTAAAGAGATCTTTCTGGAGCGATGATTCTCTTTTTTTCAGTTGGAGCTTTATCGCGCTTCATTGATTCAAGGTTTTCGGCCTTCACGTTAAGAGCTTTAACGATATCGTAGAAAAGGGCGTTGACACCAACGTCGTTAAACTGAGAGGCCATTGTTCCATAGATTGGAAGTTCATGGTCTTCGCGAGCACCTGGGTGACCAGCGAATTCCTGGTGGTTTCTTCTGTATTGTTTTCTAATGTCTCTTAGAGCGTCTTCAGAGCGAGGTTTTTCAAACTTGTTTAGGACAATGAATGTCGCCGCTTCAAGCATTTCGATTTTTTCCAGCTGAGTGGCTGCTCCGTATTCCGGAGTCATAACGTAAATGCACTTGTCTGCTACTTTTGTGATTTCATCAGAGGCCTGACCGATCCCTGATGTTTCAACCAGGATTAAATCAAACGGCTGAGACTTTAAGAACGACACAACGTTTTTAATTTGCGGTGAAAGTTCTGTATTTGAATCTCTCGTTGCAAGTGAACGAATATAAAAATTATTGAAGCTTGCACTTCCTAAACGGATACGGTCTCCAAGAAGCGCTCCCGATGTTTTCTTTTTTGTCGGGTCTACTGAGATAAGTGCGATCTTGCAGTCTGGAGAATGGCGGTAGAAACGAAGTAGAAGTTCATCGATAAGAGACGACTTACCTGCTCCCCCTGTTCCCGTGATACCCAAAACCGGAACTTTTCCTTCCGCGAATTTTACCGGAAGCTCTCCGTTATCTTCGATGGCCGTAATGACTTTTGAAATCTCTCTTTTTTCTAGTTTCCCAAGATTGAACTTTGAGAAGTCTACTCCCTCAAGAGTTGAAGTGTTGGCCCTTTCAATCATGTCATCAATGATTCCGTTTAGACCAATTTCCATCCCATCTTGTGGAGAATAAATGCGCGTGATCCCGCGAGAGTGCAGAAGCTTAATTTCTGAAGGAGTGATAACTCCACCACCACCACCAAAAATCTTTACGTTTTTTGCACCTGCAGCGTCCAGAAGCTCTCTAATATAAGTAAAATACTCAACATGTCCGCCCTGGTATGAGCTTAATGCCACAGCGTGGACATCTTCTTGAAGGGCCGCATCGACAACCTCTTGCGCTGAGCGGTTATGCCCTAAATGAATGACCTCTACCCCCTTGGATTGAAGCATTCTTCGCATAATGTTGACTGATACGTCATGGCCGTCAAAAAGGCTGGCGGCGGTTACAAATCTAAGTTTTTTCATAATCTCACTCTATCTCTAGTTAATCTAATAGCGAAAAGGGCTAATTTGGGTTATAATATGGGGATATTTATTAACACAAGTTACATGATTTGGGTTTGCTATGAGCACCGAAAATACAGCAAATAATACTACGAATGAAGCCGATGAAGCGACTATCGTAGAAAATCCATTCCACACGGCCCGTCTTAAGCCTAAGAGAAAAGGTAAAAAACCACCTAAACTCCTAGCTATCGTTCACCAATCTGGCTGTACTGGGTGTGAAGTCTGTATTCAGGGATGCCCTGTAGACTCAATCGAGCTAGTTCCGGGACCAAACCCGAACAACCCTCAATTCAATCAAACGGTAGAGATTGACCTTGCCCGCTGTATTGGATGCCAAAACTGTTCTCAAGACTGTCCTTGGGAAACAATCATGATGTACGAGCACGACGACGCTTTCACAGCTTGGTCGAATGAGACACTTAAGTCTGAGCTTTACATCGAAGAAAGCAACTTAGAAGAAATTAAGAAAAAGATTATCGGTTAATTTTATTTAGCCCTTAGCCTTAGCGAGCAATCGAGTCGATAGCCGGCAGGTTTTCCTGTGGCGAATACTCTTGTCCTGTTCTTCTTTTTTCTGCACGTTTGATGTTATTGATTGAGGCCAGGTTCTTTTTCACTGTCAGCAGACAACTCTTTAATGAATCCATTTTTACACAAATACTCTTGGCCTGCTCAATAGCGCTCTCCATCGCCATGCTCGCCACTCCTCCGGCCTTTAAAACCGCAATCCCACGGCTCATACTATCGTAAGATCCATCAGCGACAGTTCCCGCTGTCATAATCCCTACGCAAGACTGGTAGTTCTTTTCGATCGCCAGTTTATTCTCCATAAAGGCCGAGACTGATTTTCTATTGGCCTCTGCTACTTTTTGGAAAAGGTTTTTCACCGACTGGAACTCGGGACTAAATGTCGAGTGAAGCATTGAAACCATTTTATAGCTGGAAAATTTATTAATCGTATCTTCTTGTGCTTCAGCGGCTTCAGCGCACTCATTATTTTCGCGATCAAGTGTAGTGATGATTTTCTTTAAGTTCTTTTCTCTTATCTCTTTCTGGCAACCGGCAAAACAAATCATCCCTACTTCTTCTAAATTGCGGGATAGACTTCCTAGTGCCGTAAGAATAATTTTTGTACTCTCAGCGTCCAGATCACCTTCTTCTGCATGAGCTGGTGTAATGAAACGATCAAACCAAGAAGTGGTTTTTGGAAGTCCGAAAGTGCTTTTGATAACCAGGCGATTGTTAATATAGATTTGATCATTGAGGTAATTGACGATTGAAAAGTGGATGGTATTTTCCTTTGCCTTAAACTGATAAACCTGGGCCTTTACTTTTTTAATCGCAGGCACACCCACATCTTTACTGGTGTTATAGTTTTCAATTCCGTGATGGAAATCATCAATAGTTTTTTTGGTTAAATAATCGAGGGTCTCTTTTTCAACATCCGCAGCAGATGCTGAGAATGCAGTTACTAAAACAATCAACCAAAGTGAAATGTACTTAGTCATAACAGGACTCCCTCGATTCCTTCCGGAATGGTACTACAATCATTGTACTTGAATTTGATGAATTATTATAACATTGGCACTTTTTCTCCACCTAACTAAATCCTAACTTATGGGATTTCCATTCATCTTTAAAGTTATTGTAGACTGACAACCGCCAACATCAATTACTTTCTTTAGATAAACTTAAATTTAGGATTTCAAACTTTGCCCCGATATGACTTTGATCAGATTTTATAAAACGATTTTTTCTAACCCCACTACGGAGTACAAGATGTTTCTTTTTAATTGGATGAGATCAAAAAGTATTCGTTTCCGTATCTTTTCATTAATTGCTTTTCTACTTCTTCCTGTTTGCATTCTTGTGCAATTTTTTATTCTTCCAACATTCGAAGATAAAATTTATGAAGGAAAAAGAGAAACCACTCGCTATGCTGTAGAGCTGGCCATTGGGACTATTTCAAAATTTTATCAGGACTTTAAAGACAACAAGATCACAGAAGCCGTGGCCAAAGAAGAAGCTCTCAAGGCCATAAAAGCTCTTCGCTATAATGAGAAAGAGTATTTCTGGATCAACGACATGAAGCCAACAATGATCATGCACCCGATTAATGAAAAACTCATCAATCAGGACTTGAGCGGGAAAAAAGATGCTAATGGGAAACTACTGTTCGTTGATATGACTGAAATTGTAAAAAAGGATAAGGCCGGATACTTAAAATACTATTGGGAAAGACCAGGTGAAACGATCCCTGTTCCAAAAATTTCTTACGTAAAAGGGTTTGAGCCTTGGGGATGGGTTGTTGGGACAGGTGTTTACGTTGATGACGTAGTCGCTGAAGTTCGCGCAGTCACTATTAAGGTGTGGACAGTCCTGGCTTCAGTTCTAGCTGTTGCCGTTATCCTGGTTACGCTTTTTTCAGGTTACTTAACGAAAACTCTTATTACTGTTTCAAGCAAAATCAATCACGGGGCGCAGGCCTTCAGAGACTCTTCGACAAGTATCAATGCTTCAAGCTTAGAAGTTTCAAGCAGAACAGATACCTCTGCGGCCGCTCTTCAGCAGACTTCAGCAAGTCTTGAAGAGATTTCCAGCATGATTAAAAAGAGCTCGGACAACATGGCCACTCTGCAAACGATTGCTCAGGCAAGTAAGAGCAACGTTAATGTCGGGAAAAAATCCCTACAGGAAATGATGGATAGTTTAAATACCATCAATGAAAACAACAAAAACATCAATCAACAGGTAGAAAATAGTAATAACGATATCGCCAATATCGTTAACCTGATCCACGAGATCTCTGATAAAACAAAGATTATCAATGACATCGTTTTCCAGACAAAACTTCTTTCTTTTAACGCTTCTGTTGAGGCGGCAAGAGCAGGAGAAAATGGAAAAGGATTCGCTGTTGTTGCGGAAGAAGTTGGTAATCTGGCAACTATGTCGGGGAAAGCTTCTGAAGAAATTTCACAAATTCTTTCTAAATCGACAAATAGAGTTCAAGAAATCGTGACTAAAACGAAAGCGAACATCGCCCCTCTAATGGATGCTTCAGTTAAAAACCTTAACCACGGGTTTGGAATCGCTGAAGACTGCTCTAAAACTTTCGATTTGATTGTTACTGATTCTGAAACCATTAACTCGATGGTTGGTGAAACATTCGTGGCCTTCAAAGAACAGAACATCGCCGTTGAAGAAATCACCAAAGCGGTAACAGACCTGGATCTTCTGACTCAGCAAAATGCCCAATCTGCAAAAAGCAACGTGGAGCACGCCGAGTCTCTGACAAAAGAGGCCAATGACCTGGGTGAAGTAACAGCTGAATTAACTTATATCATTAATGGCCGCGCTTCGTAGTCTGGTAACAGACTGTTGCCAGCGAGGCAAAGAATAAAGCAAGCGAGATTATCTGCGACGTCGAAAGGTGATACCAGTAGACGCCGCGGATGAGATCTCCGCGAAAGAATTCCACCACAAATCTTAGTAGTGAATAAATGAGAAGGTAGCGAGTCACGATAAAAAGGTTGTCTTTTTTCTGCTCGACCCATTTCAATGTCATGTATCCGATGGCAAAAAGCCCAAACGCTTCATACAACTGCACGGGATGAATCCATTCACCATGCATATGCACGGCCCAGGGAAGATCGCATTGAGTTCCATAGCAGCAGCCGGTAAAAAAACAACCTACGCGGCCAACAGCATGTCCAAAAACCAAACCCGGAACAAGGTATTTACTTTGTTCGAATGGAAACTGTTTTAACCAAAGTGAGTAAATGAAATAAAAAAGCAGCCCGAAAATCAATCCGCCGTAAAAGACAAATCCTCCACCTAACCAGAAGTTGTCATTGGCAATGTATTGGTAAACTTTGTTTCCGCTAGAAACTGCTAGGAAAAAAACCTTTGCTCCAATCCATGAAGTGATAAAAACTCCGGCAAAGAGTTTAAATAGAGGGGCCGAATCTAATTGGTGCTTTTCCAGTAAGTAGCGAGTGAGATAAAAGCCAATCCCCCATGCCAACCCCATAAACAAGGGGTAAGCATAGAGTGTAAAAAAGCTGGATTCAAACAGTACGGGTAACACTGTCGTCTGTCTTTTTGGCCGCAAAAAATGTTTCATAAATTAGAAGAAACGCGGCAATGGTAATTGAACTGTCGGCGATATTAAACGCCGGAAAGTGATGAGTTTTGTAAAAGAAATCCAAGAAATCCACAACGTAGTTCATGCTAAAGCGGTCAATCAGGTTTCCAACAGCACCAGCAAAAATCAAGCTATAAGCAAGACACTGAATCTTATGCGTATTTCTCGTCGTCCAAATTAAATAAATCAGCCAAAGGCAGGCAATAACCGGCACACCAAAAAATAGCGGAATGCGAATGAAGTCATGCGAATAACCAAACATCCCAAAAGCAGCACCTGGGTTTCTCACGTAAGTGAAATGGAAAAGTCCTTCAATAACCGGAACAGTTTCACCGAGGTAAAACTTTTGTTGGACGATAGCTTTTGTGGCCTGATCTCCAATGATGATCGTAGAGATCAGGATACACATTTTATAAATCATATTCATGAGAACAACTTATCCGTTAACGTAATCTTTTGCGTGAATTTCGTATTTTTCAATTTTTCTTAAAAGCGTCTTCTTAGGAATATTCGCCTTTAATGCCGTTTGGTTAATCTTCCCTTTATTTTGTTTTAGGGCCCAGATAATGAACTCTTTTTCAAAAAGATCTTTGGCAACCTGGAAGTCCATTACCATTTCTTTTGAAACGAGGACACTGTTAAATGAGAAACTCTCAGGTTCACGGTCCACTTCATCACTCTTCATATCGAAGATTGAATCCTGGATGCCCTCAACGTCAATCATCATGTCTGAGTTATCTTCCGGCTCCGGCACTTTCGTTGGAGACGTCATTTTCAAGCTTGATGGAAGAGATGGGGCCTGGATCATATCAGAAGATTCGATAATGAACGCGTGCTCAATAACGTTTCTTAGCTCTCTAATGTTTCCCGGCCATGAGAAGTTTGTTAAAAGGTTTTTCGCCTCTTCACTTGCTCCCTTGATATTCAGACCGTGAACGTTGTTGAAGTACTTGATGTAGTAATCAACCAGGTATGGGATGTCTGATTTTCTTTCTCTTAATGGAGGAAGATAAACAGGTAGAACGTTTAAGCGGTAGAATAAGTCTTCGCGGAATGTCCCATCAGCAATCATTTTTTCAAATGGCTTGTGTGAAGCTGCAATGACACGAACATCAACTTTGATGTCGCGGTTAGATCCAATTGGAGTAAAAGTTTTTTCCTGCAGAACGCGCAGAAGTTTAACCTGCATTGTAGGGCTAATATCCCCAATTTCATCCAAAAACAGCGTTCCTCCGTCAGCGAATTGGAATTTACCAAGCTTTCTTTCTGAAGCTCCAGTAAAGGCCCCTTTTTCGTGACCGAATAGTTCTGATTCAATTAAGTTCTCAGGAACAGCGGCTAAGTTGATCGTTACGAACTTAGCGTCTTTTCTTGGACCGTTAAAGTGAATCGCACGGGCAACAAGCTCTTTACCTGTTCCAGATTCACCACGAATCAATACTGGCGTATTAACTTTTGCCAGCTTGTCGATAACGTTAAAAACTTTTTGCATAACATGTGATTCACCAACGAATTGATCATCACCGCCAAGAGAAAGTCTTGGAGATGAGAACATTGATGTTTCAACAAGTGAGCGGGCCTTAAGAGCACGCTTAATAAGTGCAACCAGGTTCTCTGACGAGATTGGCTTTTCAAGATAGTTATAAGCCCCTTCCTTAACAACTTTTACGGCGTCACCGACGTTTGAGTAAGCTGTCAGGATGATAACGATTACCGATGGATCGACTTTTTTAATTTCAGTTAATGCTGAAATACCGTCCATCTCTGGCATGTTTACGTCCATGACCACCAGATCGTATTTTTCTTTATAGACTGCGTGTAGTGCTTCTTTCCCGTTGTTGGCAACATCAACAGCAAAGCTATGGTAAAGCAGGGCCTCTTTTACTGAGTCCTGTAAAACCTTATCATCATCAACAACTAACACTCGATGCATTGTCTTCTCCTGGAGTTAAATCCTTTGGTCTATTTTACTATTGATTTACTAATTTAACTAAGAATTTCGTCTCTTTGCCCACTATTGAGTCAACGGAGATCGTTCCGCCGTGTAGCTCTACGAAATATTTTACCAAATAAAGGCCCAGACCGGTCCCTTTGATTGAATGGTTTGCATCATTTTTTATCCGATAAAACTTCTCAAAAATGTTAGAAAGCTCTTCGGCCGGGATTCCCACCCCATTATCTTTGATTTCAATATAAACCCATTTCTCATCGTCCCAGGTCTTCACTTCGACAGTCGTTCCCGTCCCGGAATATTTAATAGAGTTTTCCACAAGGTTTGAGATCACGCGGGTAATCAGGTTTACATCCATTTGAATTGGATAAAGAGGGGCCAGCTCTTTTTTCACCAACACCTGTTTTTGGTTGGCACTGAAGTTCAAATCCTTCACAACTGTTTCAATGATTGAGTTAATATCTTTTGAAACTTTATTCAATCCGAAGTTACTCGATTCAATTTTTGTCAGATCGAGAATTGATGAAATGAATTTGTTAAGTTCTTTAGTTGAATCAATAATAAGTTGAGACTTTTCGCGAATATCCGGATTCCCCGAGTTTTGCGTGTATAAGTTGTCAGCAACACCGGCGATTTTTGCAACCGGAGTTTTTAAGTCGTGACTCATAAGAGACAGGAAGTTTTGTTTTAGCTTTTCTACCTGCTTTAATAGTTTTGCTTCCTCTTGAATCGCAAAACGGCGCTGGTATTCACCAATCGCTCTAAACGGAATCCAGATGTAGTAAACCACGAAAACCGTCACCACCAGGTGGGCCGTATAAAGCCACAATCCCATAAGCACAAAAAGCAGATAAGAGATAATCAAAATAGACGCCAAGACCAAGAGTGTGATGATAAGACCGTCTTTTGGCTTTAGCCTTGAAATCAAAATTGATAGAACAATCGCGACAATAAAGGCCAGGATATTCGAAACCGTTCTGGGAATCATCTTGATCGTTTTATTCTGGATAAAAGAATCGATAATTGAAGCGTGAATAATAAGCTTGGGCGCTTTGTACTCTTCTAAGTTAAATGGCGTCAGGTAAAAATTATCACTTTGAGAAATGTAGTTGGGACCGATTAAAACGATCTTATCTTTAAAAATCTCTGGAGAGAAATTCCCTACAAGTACACGGTGATAAGGAATTGTTTTGTATTTAAATTCGCTATAAACCGGAGAACCTGAATACCTAAAGAGAACAAAATTCGCATCGGCCTCATCGTTATAATAAGCCCCAAGAACGTCAGACACGTTAAGCGCCGGCTGTCCTCTCATTTGTCTAAATTGATTGGCCGTCAACAAGTGAAGACTCTCTTCACCAGAGACGTTAAAGATCGCGCGTCGAACGACATCATCTTTAGCAAAAACACTATTGTCTATATTGAGTTGAGCTAATGAATAATGAAACTCGCGAAGCCCTCCAGGGGGAAGCTCTTCTCCTCTCACCTCATCAATTTCTGTTGCGAAATTGACCTGGCCGCCTTTTGTTGAAAAATCTTTTAACTTCGTTTTAAACTCATCAAAGTATGGATCACTTTCGCCAGATGGCTCCGGCATTTTTACAAAATAGTCTACGATTTTAGGACCAGACTTCAGGACTTTTTCCAAAAAACGCGAGTGTGTGGCATATGAATAAGGATAGATGTCGCCTAGATAGTCATCACTTTCCTCATCGAGAGTGACAATCACAATTTCAGGTGTCGGCCTTGTCCCGAAATCCCAGCGGACTTTTAAGTCGTAGATGATCGATTCAAAAGAGGCCAGTGGGTATTGAAAGAGGATGGTAACGAAAATAAGTGTGAAAAGCAGTGGATAATAATCCGAAAGATCGATATTAAGTTTTTTAAACTGCATTTTCATAAATTAATTCGCGCTTAAGGCCTTCATGCGGGCCTTGATATCTACAGTTTTAAAAAGAAGATTACCAAGAACCTCTTCCGTAGAGTTTTTAGTATGTGAAAGCTCAGCTAAGGCCAGGGCCCCAATCGTTTTTTCATTAAAGCTCGGCAAGTGACTCACTTTAAAAAGAGCTGCGATATAGTCTTTTCTAAGCCCCTGCATCTTACCTACTTCCTGATCAAAAGCGATGACCGCTTTTTCATTCTCATACATCAAAGTTTTAATACTGAATGCCGGGTAGAAGAAAATTTCAAAATTGCGTCTGGTGCGAGAAGAATTAAAGAAAGCGCGGGCCAGATAAACAGGTGAATAAAGCACCAGGAAAATCAGCGACACCAAGGTGCGGTTTTTAGCTTCCTTGGATTTAATCTTTAACAAAGAAGCATAGATCAAGCTGTTAAGCTCATTTCGTGAGAACTGAGAGTAAATATTTTTTCCGATAATCAAGGCCGGTTTACCGAAATACGAGTCTGTGTAATAAACATTATTAACGAAAGCATTAGACCAGTAGACTTTGACCTCATTGATACTTAAATGGCAGCAGAAGTTTTTAACCTGATTGATAAGAGACTCATCATCCGTTACATAACGGGCCTTAGCGAAAACCAAAATCAGCTTCTCTCCCCACTTTGAAAAAAGAGCTATAAGGATAACGGCCAGAAGGATTCCTCCACCTAGTCCGTAAGTCAGGCTCAATAACAGCCCCAGGAGTGCAAAGCTCAGAATAAAGAGAGATAAGATAATGATTAAATACCTGTAACGAAAAATAAAAACTCCCTAAATTAAGTTTATCTTGATGTCATTATTACACTGCTATTCATAAATTATAGACAAAAATCCGGGCTAGAGCTATAAGGCAAGCAAGTGCATTTTTGAAAGGGTGGGGATTTTTAGGCGCTCTATAAGGCTCCGATATTAAAGGGGTTTTCACGACGCGTCTCTCGTATTTTTCGGATTTGTGGTAACAATGTGGTGATTTCGAGTCTTATTACTTGGGGGAGCTCTATATGAAATTTGAACGTCTTCTTTTTGGTACAGCTGGTGTACCGAACTCTACGCCAAAGAAAAATAATCCAATCGACGGAGTTAAGCAAGTTCACGCTTTAGGCCTGGACTGTATGCAACTTGAATTTGCTCATGGTGTTCGTATGAAAGAAGAAGTGTCTTCTGGATTACGTAAGGTTTCTTACGAGCTAGGAATTCCTTTAACATCACACGGCCCGTACTACATTAACTTGAACGCTCGCGAACAAGATAAAATCGATTCATCTGTAGAAAGAATCATTCAAACAGCAAAGATCTCTGATCTATGTGGAGCCGAGTCTATGACTTTCCACGCTGCTTTCTACATGAAAGATTCTCCTTATGATGTATTCGACCTGGTTCAAAAATCACTTAACGTGATTGAAGAAAGACTTAACCGTCTTGATATCCAGATTGAGCTTCGTCCTGAGCTTACAGGAAAGACATCTCAATTCGGTTCACTTGAAGAGTTAATTGATTTAACAAAATCAGTTTCTTCATGTTCACCATGTATGGACTTCTCTCACCTATTTGCTCGTACAAACGAGTACAACACGTACGAAGAATTCTGTACTGTACTTAAGAAGTTAAAAGAAGAGCTGGATCCAAATGCTCTTCAGAACATGCACATTCATATCTCTGGGATTTCTTCGAACTCTAAGGGTGACTTAAAGCACCTTAACCTTGAAGACTCAGACTTTAACTGGCGCGATTTACTTCGTGCGCTTAAAGATTTTGACTGTCGTGGATACGTCATCTGTAACTCGCCAAATCTTGAAAAAGACGCGAAGATGATGAAAGACTTCTACCTAGGTCTATAATTAAATTGCAATAGCGGTCTGAAGAAATTTAGGCCGCTTCTTCTTGTGACTTTTCCAGATTCTTCTTTTCAAAAAATCCTCTGAACCACTTCACATGATCCCTAGAAACTTCTTCCGGAAGATAGATTAATTTCACTCCACTGTCCTCTTTCACCAGCGCCAGGTTTGATTGAATCCCTGTCAGCTCTGAGAAAATATCCAGTAGGAAATCCTGGTCAAGAGATTGATCGACGTACACGACGTCTTCTGATTTGATGTCTTTAAAGATCGACCAGTTCGATGGGAAATCCAGAACTGATTTGTTGTAAACTAAACGGTAGCATTTACTTCCTGATTGGAACGTAAGCTCGCTCATTCTCAGGTCGTGTTGAATGAGATAATCACTTAGAGAATTGAAATCAACTTCGTTAAGTTTTCTTTCAAAATAATTTCTCAAATCCACAACGGCATTCGGCTGATCCTTATCTGGGGCCTCTGTGTAGGTTTCAGAAATTAATTTGGAAATTAATGTGTCATCATTACTCATGCCTGACTTTTCGGCACTGGCCCAGGGAAAATTAAGAGACTAACTAAAAAGGCCTCTTTCTAGGCAAACTTTGTACAAGTCCGACCAATCCAGTTGGATATCCGATTTCTTTTCTTTAATGAAATCAAGGCCAATTCCGCGGTCATAGGTTGATGTGAGGGTCGCCGGGTGGGTGAAGCTGATTCCTTCATAATCGGCAACCAGTTTATAAGTCGCTTTAGGATCCAGTCCATCAATGAGAGTTTCGGCATCTGCTCTCGTCACCAGGGCAAAACAGCTATTTTCATCAATATTAGTAATGTGAACATCAAATCCACCTTCACCATTAGTGCCTTCAATTCTTCCTTTAAGTTGAAAGCGCGACTCTTTTTCCAGGTCGTTTTCAGAGAAGTTCGGATTGTAAGAAGCCTTGGCAATTTCCAGCTCCCACGTTACAAAAAAGTAGAAAGCAAAGATGAGGTAAACGAAGTTTAATCCCAGGATGAGCTTATTAAAGGTCGCGGCCAGCATAATAAAGTTTTTAGCAGTAATAACCCCAAGGCAAAAAAGCAGCATTTTATCTGAGTGTTTTTTGACCGTCACAATCATATAGAGAGTGATCGCAGTTAAAACCAGAATGAAAGAGTGATTTCCTAAAAAGCTTTTTACGCCATCCAAAGAAATAAGCGAAACACCTTTAGAAAGCGAGTAAATCGCTTGGAGATAGATCAGGGAAAAGATCAAAAACAAGATCAAGTTTCTATGTTCGTAATTTCTTCTTAAAATTTTCATCGCTTATTGAGGAAATTTTATCCCTTGCCGGAAGCCTGGCAAGAGGTTTGCTATTATAGTACCAATGATACCATATCTTGAAATTAACACACTTTGTATTTCATGCGACAATTGCAATTTAATTTGTCCTGAAAATGCTATCTTAAAAAACGGCACTCAGTATATCGTAGAAACATGGTCATGCACTCTGTGTAATGCCTGCGTTGAGGTGTGCCCAGTAGATTGCATCAAACTCATCAATGAAGAAACTAAAAAGAAAATCTTCTAGTTTAACTTCTGCACGAGTCCCTTTCCAACAATAGCATTGGCAAAAAACTCACCGTTTCCTTCCAGGTTCACCGAGCGAAGTTCATCGTTAAAAAACGCATCGACGTTGCCTTCCAGTGCCTTATTTTCCTGAAGAAAATCCATTAAACGACTATGTTTATTTTCTTTAAGTGAATGATAAATTACCTGAATACTTTCAAAATAGATTTCTGCTGTCCCAAAATCCCAGTATTCAAACTTTTCAGGAACTACAAAGTGCACGCGTTCTTTTTTATAGTTGGCCACAGTTTCAAAAAACTTTGAAATACCTGCCACATGATCAAGGGAATCCAGCTTTAAAATCCCAAGGCCAGAATATGTCACGTAGTCATAAGTCCCGTCAGTTTTTCTGATTTCTTTTAACAGGTCATTTTCCAGCACCGTTTCGTTGTACTTGGCACTTTTATCAACCTTGATACCAAATAAAGCTGCGCGCGAGTTCTCTAATGCCGAGAGGGCATCAGTGAAGTATTTTTGATCAAAGAACAAAAATTGATCAGCATTTACCAGAAGTAAATTGCCTGTGTAATTGACATCGCCTCTCGAGGCCATGTTATGGATAGCGCCACCAGAATCCAAAAGAGGATCTTCATGAAGCATAATCACGTCTGCAAATTTAGGATTTGATTTGAGATGTGCTTCAATTTCCTCTGAGAGGAAATGAGTATTAAGAAAGAGTCTCTTAATTCCCAAAGAGTGGCAGTAATCCACCTGCAGCTCTAAAAGGGTTTTAAAAAATACCGGCCACAGTGGTTTTGGAATCTTCTTTCCAATCTCCCCCATGCGGGTTCCCATTCCAGCACATAGAATTAAAGCATGATCAATTTGCATAGTATAAGCTCGAAAGAATTTTTCTCTCATTCGCAAAGTGCTCATGATTCAACATGATACTTCTGACTTTTTCAAAAGCGTACCCGATGTATTTAATGTAACGAAGGTCTTTTCTATCCGCATAAATATAAGCGAAACTTCCAATGGCCTTAAACACTCTTTGAATGGCCATCAAGTCATACATTGATTTGAATTGTTCGAAGTTTTTATTCGGATCGAAGTTCTTAAAATAAGTATTATAGTAATACTCAATCAGAAGCTTTTTGTTTGTCTCGTTAATCTGGTAGTAGCAGTCTTCAAGTAAAGACACCAGGTCATAAAGTGGAGTCCCCATTCTCGCGTCCTGGAAATCAATGACGATTTGTTCGCCATTTTTAATCATCAGGTTTCTCGAATGGTAATCGCGATGAACGAGAACGCGTGGCTCATTTGAGAGAGTGACACACATTTCATGCAGTTTTTTATAAAGGGCCTGAACTTCTGTTGTTTCAACATCTAGACCCAGGTACATTTTCAGGAAGTACTTTTTAGTAAATTCCATTTCCTGATAAAGTTTTTCTGTATCAAAAGCAAGCTTCGTAAAGCTTTCTCCTGCGTATTTTCTGGTGTCGATTTTATGGATTGAGGCCATAAGATCAATGGCCTTAATATAATAATCATACTCTGCTCTCACGCCTTCAACATGAGCAATGTCTTTTAGAAAAGTCACATCCCCTAAATCTTCTTCCAGGATATAACCTGTCGAGAGCTCTTTATCATGAATTAGTGGAACGCGAACTTTTTCTGCGTGAAGTACGCGCTGAAGTTTTAGAAATGTTGGCTCATCTGCGCCTTCTGCTGTCGGGTTATCCAAGCAAACAACATATGACTCTTTTGAGGTCCAGATACGATAGTATTTTCTAGTTGAAGCATCTCCAGTCAATTTCTCGACGTTAATAACATGATCATCGCTAAGAAGGTTTTTATGGATGGTCTTTTTAAACAGCTCTTCAACGAGGATTCTTTCTGATTGCTCTGGCTTCATTTTCTACTCACAATATTGTTTAACAGTTTATAAAATGCTTTAGATGAGTTGGCTTCGTTGAATCTCTTTTCAACACCGAGTACACCTTGTTTTGACATAAAATTTTTAAATAAGTGTTCTTCTTTAGAGATCCCGATCGGGTCTCCCAGAAAAAGGGCGAAATCCAGTGTGTTTCTGTTTTGGATTTGAATCCAGTTCAGATAGGCCGAAGCATCGTAGCCCGCGCGCTTTAAAATAAAATACGCCCATTCATTAACCTGAACCTTGGTTTCATTTTTAAGGCGGGTCAATTGAATCATTTTTTCTGTACTGTAAAAGCCCAGTGGAAGAAGGAACTGCTTTTCATAAATATAGCGCTGGCTTCTGACGATCTCGGCAGCAAAGGCCGCGACAAAAAGCTCTTCACTCTTTAGATAGCGTTCAATCAATGCTGATGAAAAAAAGAACTGGGAGCGCGGGAGAGAAAAAAGGAATGGCGATTTATGTTGGATGATATAAAACTTCGGCTTTTCTGAAAGATTTAAAATCATCTGATTATTTGAAACCAGACGTTCATAAACATCTTCCAGGTATTCCTGACTTGCAGGAAGCAGCTTGATGGTCTTAACCTCGTCGTAGCTTAAGTAATCACCTCCGGCCGAGGCCAGGTGGTCGATATAGTCAGTATTTTTCAGCTCACCCATTCCAGTGTAGTCGATTGTTGCTTTTTTAGTGCTTGAGCAAGCAGATAAAAGAAGCCCCAGGGCAAGGCAGAGAATTAAATTAAAAGATCGTTTCATAAAAATAAAAAAGGCCCAATTTAATTGGGCCTTGCGGTTTAATGACCATTATCTTTTAATTATAGATTATTTTGGCTCAGAAGCAAGATCACGTGTTGGTTGATAATATAACGTGAAGCCTGCGAAGATCAGATTCGGGTCTCTAATAAGTGGACGGTTATTCTCGTAAATAGACTTCCACTTTCTCGTCGTTCCGTATTTATCCATAGAAATGATTTGTAGAGTGTCACCAGTCTTAACCAGGTATGGTAGACCCATTGGCATCCATCCAAATTTTTGATCCGGCACATAGTATTTCAACTCTACGCCCTCAGACACCTTCTTTACACCTTTGTTCCATTCTTTAATGTCTTTCCATTTACGGTAGTCACCATAGATTTTGAAAGCGATCATCATCATTGTATCGCCTTTTTGAACGCGGTATGTTTCCATTGGCCCATAGTGCATAGCTGGCTGCTCTTCAACTTTGATTTTGGCCGGAGCTTCCACTGTGTTGTTGGCCAGGAACTCTTCCACCTTTTCATCTGGTTTCTTAAATTCTTCGAATTTTGGCTCTTCAGGTGCCGTCATCGCCATTTCATTTTCTTGCGGCTGTGGTGCCTGATATTCGTCTGGAACAACAGATTCTGAAATCTTTTGTTCTTCAACTTTAAATTCTGAATTTGAGGGTTGATCGCCAAGAGTGTCTACTGCGAACTCCAGGTCATCATTATGAACACCCACTTCCTCTTTTTTAGAGTCGGATAAGCTACAAGCACTCAGGGTTAAAATCAAAGCTAGTAGGGTAACAATCTTCATATAAATACCTCTTGTTGGTACCTATATCGGCAAATGTTGCCAAATAGTTTAGTCACCAAAGTGGAACAAAAGGTGCGGGAATTATTTAAGTTGCAAATTTTTCGCGAAATCCTAGAATATTTTTATGTTCTTAAAGGATATTAAATTACCTATTCTTTTTACTCTACTATTTACGCTAATGATTTCGGCGGGATATGCCCAAAATGTATTAGATGATATAGAGGAAGAAGACCGCATGGAGACCGCTCAGACGGATGCTGCTCCTAATTTAGTCTCAGAAACGATCAAAAGAATCTCGCCTTCTAAAAAAATCTTCATCCTTACTAATGAAAATAAAACTTTTTCTAAGGGTGACTTCATCTCCCTTCTTTTGGCCAATAAATTAGTTTGCCGTGCTTTAGTTGCAAAAACAAATGATGAGGCCATGTCGGGAATTAAGATCGTTAAAATTTACAATGTAAATTTATGGAAGCAACTCAATCAGGGAAAAGAAGTTTTAGTGCTAAAAGGTGACGACAGTTACTATAGCAACTTAGAAAAGGCCCCTAAAGAGACTGCCGAAAAAGCGAAAAATGATCTCAAGGTTCAGGACGAAGATGACCTCTTTAACTCGACAACACTCAATGATGATGATCTTTCACTAGAAGAGACATCTAAGCGTTTAATTAAAACTGACAACCTACTTTCTGCCGGTGTTGGTTTAATCGCAGGAAAAGATGATCAAGGTGCAAGCAAGCGCTACACTCACTTTAATGCCTCATGGGGATATCAGTTAAGCGACAATATCTGGGCCGAATTGGGCGCAGGAATGAACACGATCAATGATTATCCATCAACAGGGCTAGATACCCGTATGGTGAATATCACTGGGAAATTTAAGTACACTTTCAATGCACCTTTCTATAGCTACATCATGCCTTATGTCGGTTATCAGGTTATTAATGTCGATTCTCCGGGGGCCGGTGTGGATGACGGGACAACAACCGCCGCGCAAAGAGAAAATGAACTGGCCTTAGTTGATGATTTAAAAAAGAGTTCTGTTATTTTCGGTGTCACTGTTCTAAAAAGGATTGTGCCTGGTTGGTTTATTAGGGCCGACCTAGGAAGCGATATTATTAGCGGTGGTATGACTCTTGAATTCTAAAATACTTCTTCTTTCTCTTATTTCAATCACACTATCAAGCTGTGGAGTCAAAGCTCCGCCTGTACAGTATCCGGATACCAGCGTGGATTCTTACATCCGCGAATACACCGGAACAACTGAACTCACGCCAGAAGAAATTGAACGCACAAAAGATAAGCCACCAGTCTCTAGCGTTGAAGATCAGGTCCGTCCAAGCACCGAGACGGAAGACAACAAGAAAACGACAAAATAATCATGTCACTTTTTATTGCGACAGGATCAAATCTCGGCGAGCGCAAAATCCATTTAGAGGAAGCGCGCAATCTACTTTCCCAAAGGCTCACATTCATAGCTGAAAGCCGAATTTATGAAAGCCCGGCCGTGGATTATCTCAACCAACCAGACTTTTATAATCAAGTATTGGAGTTTAAACTTCCTGCCGATTCGCCAGAGAGCATCATGGACTTCCTTCTGGAAACAGAAAAAATCATGGGAAGAAATCGCACGATACCTAAAGGGCCTAGGATCATCGATCTCGACATTCTTTTTTGGAGTGATCTGACAATTGAAAGTGAGAAACTTACTTTGCCTCACCCTCGCCTTTTCACCAGAAGCTTTGTCGTTCTTCCTTTATCTGAGCTTCCGGGTTTTAAACTTTTGCAAAAAAAATATCCTTTTACATTCACCTTCGACAATACTGCCTCTCCTATTTCCTGATTGACCAAAATCGCTTTCGGGAAGTAAAATTATCTAGATCAAAATATCTCAAGATCATCTAAGATCACCAAGGAAAATCTATGGATTTCAACCTGACGAACGACCAACTCGAGATCAAAGATCTCGCCATGAAGTTTGCTAAAAACGAAATGATGCCAAAGGCATCTGAGTTTGATGAAAAAGCAACAATGCCTTTAGATATTTTAAGAAAGGCATGGGAGCTTGGATTAGTGAACACTTGTATTCCTGCTGAATACGGTGGAAACGGTTTTACAGCTGTTGATTCAATGATTATCACTGAAGCCTTGGCCTATGGCTGTATGGGGATGAATACATCTATCATGGCCAATGACCTCGCCCTTCTTCCAATCGTGATTGGTGGAAATGATGAGCAGAAAAAAAGATTTCTCACTCCCTTTACTCAAGACTATAAGATCGCCGCATTCTGCTTAACAGAACCAGGAAATGGTTCGGATGCTGGTGGGATCAAAACACTGATTAAAGAAGACGGTGACGACGTTGTAATCAACGGAAACAAAATGTGGATCACCAATGCCGGATACGCTGATCTTTTTGTTTTATACGGGACAACTGACCCTGCTTTAAAACACAAAGGGATTACGGCCGTTGTTATTGAAAAAGGTACTCCTGGAATCGAAGTTGGCAAAAAAGAAGACAAGATGGGTCATCGCTGCTCGGATACGAGAGCTGTGACTTTCAACAATGTTCGCGTCCCAAAGAAAAATATTTTAGGCGGCCTGAATCAAGGCTGGAAGATTGCCATGAAAACTCTAGATCACTCTAGACCAATGGTAGCTTCAAGTGCGGTCGGTGGTGCACAATGTGCGCTTGACCACGCTGTAAAATATGCGAAAGAGCGCGTGCAGTTCAATGTGCCTATCGCCAATCATCAAGCAATTCAATTTATGATCGCTGATATGGCCATGAAGATTGAAGCTTCAAGACTTCTGGTTCACAAAGCGGCATGGCTTCTGGATAACCATCTTCCCAATACACAGCTAGCGTCTTACTCTAAGGCGTTTGCGGCCGATTCGTGTATGCAAATAGCGACGGATGCGGTACAAATTTATGGTGGATATGGATACAGCAAAGAGTATCCCGTCGAAAAAATCATGCGAGACGCGAAACTCATCCAGCTCTACGAAGGCACATCTCAAATTCAGCGATTAGTTATAGCTAAAGAAATATTTACTAGGTAATTACCCCAGGAGAATTTATATATGAATATTTTCGTTTGCGTAAAACAAGTACCAGACACAGAAACAAAGATTGTTCCATCTGGTGACGGATCATTTATTGAAACTAGCTCAATTAAATGGATTATGAACCCTTATGATGAATTTGCAGTAGAGCAAGCTCTTCTTGTTCAAGCAGCTAACGCTGGTTCAACTGTAACAGTTGTTCGCGTTGGAAGTGTAAAAGACACTGAAGCTCTAAGAACAGCTATGGCGATGGGAGCTGACGATGCTTTCCTGGTTGAAGCTGCTGATAACTTAGATTCTTATATGATCGCTAAAGCTCTTAAAGGCGCGATCGAAAAATCTGGAAAAACTCCAGACCTTATCCTTTCTGGTAAACAAGCTATCGACGACGACTGTCTTCAGGTTCCTCAAATTCTTGCAACAATGCTTAACCTTCCATCGGTTTCAGTTGTTGTTGGATACGAAGGATCTGCTACTGACATCACTGTAAAGCGTGAAGTTGAAGGTGGAGCTCTTGAAGTTTACGGTGTTAAACTTCCAGCAATGATCGCTTGTAACAAAGGGATCAACACTCCAAGATACGCTTCTCTTCCAGGGATCATGAAAGCGAAGAAAAAACCTCTTACAACTCTATCTCTTGCTGACGTTGGTGTTTCTGACGCTGATAAGAGAGTTAAATATTCTAACTTCCAACTTCCACCAGAAAAACCACCTGGGAAGAAATTCGATGCAACAGACGCTGCTAAACAAGCTCAAGTTGTAAAAGATGTTGTTGGTCTACTTAGAACTGAAGCAAAAGTAATTTAATTAATTTAAGAGGATTTTATGGCTAAAATTTTAGTATTCACAGAACTTCACGGATCACACGTTAAAGGTGTGACTTTAGAAATCTTAGGAAAGCTTTCAGGCCACACTGTTGACGTTGCAGCTATCGGAGCAATCCCAGCTGAAGCTATCGCAGACCTGGCAAAATTCGGAGCTGCTAATGTTCACTCTCTAAAGGGTGCAAACTTAGATAAGTACACTCCAGAAGGATACGCAAACGCACTTAAAGGATTCATCGCTGGTGGATCTTACGATTACGTTTTTGCTGGAGCAACTTCACTTGGAAAAGACCTTCTTCCACGTGTTGCAACTATGTTTGATGCTGGTATGGCATCTGAAGTGACAAACTTCATTATGGAAGGCGATAAATTCGCAGGAACTCGCCCACTATTTGCTGGTAAGTGTTTCGCGAAAGTTGAACTTCAAGGACCAAAACCACACTTCGTAACAGTTAGACCAAACGCTCTTGGGATGAACGCTAACCCAACATCTGGGGCAGCTGCTGTGAAAGAAGACGCAGTTGATGCTGGAGCCATCCGCGCGATGATCAAAGACATCGTTAAAGGTGCTTCTGAAAAGCTAGATTTAACTGAAGCAAACATCATCGTCTCTGGTGGACGTGCAATGAAAGACGCTGCTAACTTTAAAATTCTTGAAGAAATGGCAAACGTTATCGGTGCAACAGTTGGTGCTTCACGTGCCGCTGTAGACTCAGGATTTGCTCCACACGCTATGCAAGTTGGACAAACTGGTAAGACAGTTGCTCCTTCTCTATACATCGCTTGTGGTATCTCAGGAGCGATTCAGCACTTAGCTGGTATGAGAACATCGAAAGTTATTGTTGCGATCAACACTGATCCAGATGCTCCGATCTTCACAAAAGCTGACTACGGAATTGTTGGTGACCTTTTCACAATCGTTCCGATCATGACTCAAGAATTTAAAAACTTACTTGGTAAGTAATAAATGAAAGGCCCCGAAAGGGGCCTTTTTTATTTTTGCAGTTTATCGACAACACCCTTTCGAATGTTTTCAATCGAGCGAAGCGAGAAAAATTCTTGAGTGCTGAATTTGATTTTAAATTCGTTTTGAAAAGCGATTAAAAGCTCGACATAAATCACCGATTCAATCTGCCTGTCACCTTTGGTATAAGCTTCCAGACCACTGCCTAAAACGGAATGAAAGACGTCCTCAATACGCTTATTTACTTCAGCTTCATTCATTACTTCTTCTCCGGCATATTGAAATACAGCTCACTAATTTTAGCGGCGATCAACTCATGAACCCAGGTTTTTGAGTGGGAACCATCGTGAAAGACATCTCCAAAACTCAGATGATTTTGATTTTTAACCCTGCTAATGTCACCCGAAATATCTAACAACTGCACTTTTCCATCCTCGCGATGAAAAATAGAGAGCTCTTCCAGGTGTTTTGTCACTTTAGAAAATGCCGGGATCAATAAAACATTTTGGTCATGATTCGGGAACATCTCTGCCGTGAACTTATTAATGAGAATAAGCTCATCGGTTGTATAGTCTTCCATATACTCTTTTTCCCAAACACTTACATCTCGACCGACGGCCAAAAAACCTTGTTTTAGATCGTCAAAAAACTCATGATAAAACATTCTCGTTAGATAAAGTTGCACCTCGGCCCCTCTGTCACACTTTAAAGTTTGTGTAATCATTTTAACTCTATCTTGAGGGCCTTTAATAAAAGAGAGTTTTAAAGCTTCCTGATATTTTTTGATGCAAGGATTAGGAATAAATTTTGATTCTCCAAGGTTTGTTTCTAAAAGACCTCTACAAACAAACTTTTCATGCAATCTTTGTCCTCGACTCGGGTAAAGAATATCTCTTAGTCCATCTTTCGCGCAAAGCTCGACAACCTGAAAGTAGTTATAACCTTCAAAAATATCCACATTCCTCATAAAAAATAAATTCTCTAAAACAATCAGGTCTATTTTTGAAACGTTCTGACGGGCAAACTTCAATAGGGCCTTAGCTTGGGCGATATTAAAAAGAGAAATGGATGAAAGATTTAGAACATTGGCCTGATACTTTAAGAGATCTGCATAACTGTTTCGAACAGGTTCAGCCTCCTGATCATTAAATGAATACAGAGAAGTTGATCGACCGATAATAACAATCGTCTTTTTGGACGGATCATAATTTTTTTGGAACTCTTTATAAGTGTTCCCTGCTTCCAACAGGACATCATTGATTGAGGAATTCTCATAATAGTAAGAATTCAGCGTGCTGCCGCCAAAAGCGACAAGAAGCGCGATTATAACCAGAATGAATGTCTTACTCCAAAGCTTCATCTAAAATCCCTGGTATAAAAAGCGGTAATTTATCTGTGGAGAAAGTAGTGAAAACGTCACAAAAATCCCAACGATAAGCCAAATCAATCGCTCGGGCCTAGAAACTTCTTCAAATTTTAAACGTAGCTTCTCTCCATAAAAGACCAACACATATTCAAAGAGTAAAAAGAGCGGGATGACCCAGAAAATAATTGAAAGAATATTTAGGTTACTAATGTAATCTGTCGCAAACCATGAATCCGTTTTTACAAAGGCCTTTACGATTTCAAAAAACGTTGCGGAGTCTGGAGAAAGAAGCAGAAAAGATGGCATAAAAATCAGGAAAAAGTATAGCCCGAAACGCGACAGGATCACTTTCCACTTTGGAGCAGGAGGCGCTAGGCGGTTTTTCTTCATAAAGTAAGTGCTGGTGGCAACAGCAACACCATTAATGAAACCATAAAGAATATAATTAATATGATCTCCATGCCAAAGACCAAGGCACACAAATGAAATAATGAGGCTGATATAGATGCCTGCATAACTGGAGAACTTACTGACTAATGGATAATAAACATAATCCCTGATCCATGCGGCCAGTGAAATATGCCATCTCCTCCAGAATTCACCGATACTTTTTGAGACAAATGGCAGATCGAAATTCTTTTTCACCTTAATGCCAAAAAGCAGTGACACGCCATTAGAGATATCAGAGTAACCTGAAAAATCGTAATAGACATAAAAACGAGTGAGAACACAGATTACAACCCACTCTAACCCAGAGACCTGAGAGGGGGTGAAATAGGCCGGCTGAATAAGCAGAATTAAATTATTAGCGAGGACAAGCTTTTTAAAAAGACCAATAATAATCGTCCTTAATCCATGAAAGACATTGTCGTGCTGATAGTCCTGATCAAACTTGAGTTGTTTGAAGAACTCTTCCGCACCCATAATGGGCCCACAGAATATTTGTGGGAAATAACTAATAAAGAGCACGTATTTCTCTACGCTCTTTTGTGGAGTTGAGCGTTCATAGTAGATATCAAAAATATAAGTCATGGTCTTATATGAATAAAACGACAGACCTAGCGGAAGATATAACCATCTGAGTCCTTTGAAGTGAAAGACGTCATTCACAATAATGGCAAAGGTTCCGTTGTACTTAAATGGGTAATAAAGACATAGAAGCGAAAGTAAAAAGGCCCACAGAATGCCCTTTTTATATTTAGGAAAGGCTGCCAGGGCGTTTCCCGCCAGGTAAGAGACGAGAGTGATCGCCGCCATTAATGGCGTTAAAAAAGGCTCGTAGTAAAAATAAAAAAGTAAACTTCCATAAAGAAGCACACGCATGCGAAAGATTTCGTCTTTCTTTGAATAAAAGAGAACGAAAATGACTGCGAGAAAAAATATATTAGCAAAGGTTATGGCCAATTAATTCCTCTTTGCTTGAAATAACAACTTAACTGCACCATGATCAGGCTTTCCTCTCTGATTAACTGGAACCTTGTCGCTAACTAAAAATTGTCCTGGAACTTTATAGGCCGATAAATGATGACGACAAATCTCCTCGAGACTCACAACCTTAAAAGAAGAATTTTTAGGAACAACCAGGCATCCAATCGCTTGATCCGTTAGACCATCTGCCGATTTTAACCCCAATGTATAACAATCCATAACGTCTGGGTGCGACCTGATGACTCTATTGATTTCTTCCGGGTAAATTTTAATTCCGCCCAAGTTAATGACATTATCAGCACGTCCTTTAAGAATGATGTGTTCTGAAGAGATCTCCCCGACATCACCGGTCTTAAACCAGCCATTTTCTAAAACTTTTTTAGTGGCCTCTGGGTCATTGTAATAACCGCTCATCAAAGAATCAGACTTAATCCAGATTTCTCCCGTCTCTTCTGCCATTTTAACTTCAGCATTCCACGGCAAATCAAAAGTGCTCTCTTTATATCCTTGAGTGCTTTTTAAGTCTCCAGCAACCCATGAAGCTAATTCTGTCATCCCATACATGTTATGAAGCCTGATTCCATCTAGCCAGTTGGTAGCGGCACTCCATGTGGCCAGATCGAGATTGGCCGAAGCACAAAAAACATCTTTTAGTGTTTTCTTTTTTGGTGATTCTCCAAAGTGAGACGCGATCTTTAAAATTGATGGAACTGAACTAAAACTCGTTATGCCGAAATCATCAACGAGGCTGCCAAGTGATGTATAAATTTCCATCTGCCCACTCGGAGCTAAGATCACTTGATTTCCGGCCAGCAAAGGAAAGAGAAAATTAGAAATAAGTCCATGTCCAAAATTCAAAGGAAGCATGCACAACGTTCTTTCAAAGGACTGAGGAAGATTCTCTTGATAAAGGATAAGCTTATGGGCCAGCGCTTTTTGAGTCAGAATGACTCCTTTGGGCTTTCCGCTTGATCCTGAAGTAAAAAGAATGAAAGCATCTTCTTTTGATGTCATCGTCGGAGTTAAGATTTTTTCTTCTTTTCCTCCAGAGAAAACAACAAGCGAAGGCTGCAAGCGATTTAGTATTTCCTTAATTTCATTTTCTGTAGATTGTGAAGACAAAGGGACAAGGCATATCCCGAGAGCGAGCCCTGCAAGTAGATACTCACAAAGAAGTTCTGAGTTTGGCAGGCACAAAACAAGTTTATGCCCAGGACCTAATCCCTGCGATGACAATTGGTGCTTGCGTTTCTCTATTTTCTGAATGAGTGAATGGGAAATAAAGTTTTTTTTATCTTCTAAAAAAAGAATGCTTTCGTTACCTAAGCTCTTTAAAATGTCTTCTTTGAACTGCATTCCATCGCTCTTTCAAATCACTTTACATGAATAAGTTTTGTTGCCAAAATCTTAAAGTCTCTTCATTTTAACAGGGAATTCTAGTTATGGTTAACTTTTTGATCGCTTGTTTTATTTCTCTTGGCTTCGCTCAAACAACTCCTCCGCGTATCATTAAAGTTGGTTCTTCACCTGTTGTGAGTTCTGCTGGAATTTACCTGGCACAAGAGCGCGGCTATTTTAAAGAGCAAGGTCTCGAAGTTGATATCACTGACTTTAACAACTCAAGTGCCTCAATGACGGCGCTACTTTCAAAAGGTGAGTTAGATGTTGGGGCCGGCAACCTCGTGTCTGCACACTTCAATGCCATTAACATGGGACAAAAGTTTAAATTGGTTGCAGACAAAGGGCATCTTGAGAAGAAAAAGGACTATATTGCTCTTCTTGTAAGAGCTGACCATATCACTTCGGGACGTTATAAAACACCTAAGGACCTTAAAGGTTTTAAGATGGGGCTAACTTCTCTTGATGGAGTTTCTCAACAAATTGTTGCCGAGAGAATCCTGATTAAAAATGGTCTACAACCTAACGATGTCGAATTTATCAAACTCTCATATGCCGAAATGAATAATGCCCTTAAGGCAAAACTTATCGATGCAACTATTCAAATCGAGCCATTCTTAACAAAAGCAGTTCTGGAAGGGTTTGCTCAAAATGTACTTCCGGCGACAGATGTTCACCCACATCAACAAAGTGCTGCTCTTCTTTATTCTCAAAACTTTATTGAAAAGGACCATGACCTGGCAGTGAAGTTTATGGTGGCCTACTTAAAAGGTGTTCGCGACTACAACAACGCTTTTGAAAAAGGAAAAGATAAAGACAAAGTTATCGCTGACCTTAAAAAGACTTTAAAAATTGAAGACGACAATGTTTGGAATAAAATGATCATGGTTGGTCTCGATAGTGATGGAAAGCTAAATGAGGCAGCCTTGAAAGAAGATATGGAGTGGTACTTAAGTAAAAAGTATATTACGGCGGTTCCGGCAATGACAGAACTGGTCGATAACCAGTTTGCTAAAGCAGCTTCTCTAGAATTGAATAAAAAAGTTAAAAAGAAGAAGTAATGATTCAAGAATCAATTATCTTAAAGGACATTTCCTTTTTTTATGGAACCAATAAGATTCTTGATGGGTTAAATTTAACTATCAAAAAAGGATCGATTCACTCACTCATCGGCAAGAGTGGGGTTGGCAAATCGCTAACCCTCAAACTGATCGCCTCACTACTTCCTCTCTCTTCTGGTGAGATACTTAATCTTCCTAAAAAAATCAGTTTTGCTTTTCAGCAGTCCCCGCTCATTCCCTGGCTATCAGTTGAAGACAATTTAAAAGTCTGCTCGAAAAATCACGATGAAATTTCTCAATACCTGGAAGCTTTCAAACTTGACTCTATTTCCTCACTTTTTCCAGGCCAGCTTTCTGGTGGGATGATTCAAAAGGTAAATATACTAAGATGTTTTTTGGGCTCTCCCGATCTCATTTTAATGGACGAGCCTTTTGTCCATATCGATTCCATTCAAAAAGAAGACCTTCACCATTTTTTAATCCAGCTTTGGAAGAAAAATCGTCCAACCATTCTTTTTGTCACTCACGATATTGATGAAGCCATTTTTCTTTCTCAAGAAATTTCTCTTTACGGAAAAAATGAGAAAAAGATTGTCGACCAAGTGATGATCGGTGAATTAAAGGGAAGCATTTTAGATCTTAAGAAATCGGCTTTTTACCAGCAATCTTTCTCTCATATCTACACTCACTTAAAAGAAGAGGAAGAATGATGAAAAACTTCCTGCTCTCAACACTTACAATTCTTTTCATGGCATTTTTTTGGGAATTGTTGGCCTTTAAACAGATTATTGATGTCCAATTTTTTCCACCACCTCATCTTTTCATCGCCAAAATGTTTGAACTTTTAAAAGGTGACTTCTTTCACAATGATTTGTGTAATAGTCTCTGGCGTTTTTTTCTTGCCGGACTTATCAGCATTCCGCTTGCTTGCCTTTTAGGACTTGAGGCCGGGGCTTCAAAAATCGCAGATCGAATTATTAATCCCTTTCTCGCTTTGACTTATCCTCTCCCAAAAGTTGCAATTTTTCCTTTGATCCTGCTTATTTTTGGGCTTGGTGATTCATCGAAAGTTATTTTAATTGCTATCGGGATGTTCTACTTAATTTATATTAACGTAAGAAATGGAACGAAAAGAATACTAACTTCATCACTAATGGATATCGTTCATGTTTATAAAATTTCTGGATGGAACTATTACTATCATTTCCTTTTAAAAGGAGTTTTCAGAGATTTTCTCGTCGGCCTAAAAGCAGCGCTGGGATATGGTCTACTCTTGGTTGTCGTGAGTGAATTTAGTGTCAGCAAAAATGGTATTGGGCATTTTATCTGGCAAGCTTGGGATCAGTTCAGGATTATTGATATGTATGCTGGAGTCCTGATTCTTTGCCTTCTGGGACTCTGCTTTTCTTACGTGCTTGATACTATGATTGATAAGTGGACTAGAACCTAGAGTAATCCAGCTTCACTGAATCACCTAACCACATTGCACCTTGAGTATGGTCATAATAATCATCGCCAGATAACGGATGAACAAGAACATTAAATGTCCCTCTTTCTTTCATTAGCCACAGGACAACTTCGGTAAAAATATCTTGAGGAAAGTTCGCCTCAAACATCGGCATTGGATGTGGTCCTATAGGAACATCAATCATGTCACCAACGAAAAATGTCTCATCCTTGAAATGATCTTTAATTTTGTCTCTTAAAAAAGTCGCCGCTTCAAGCTCTTCTGACTTAAAGTAAATATGTGCATCAAACTCGCGAGGAAACCCAACCGGTAAGAGTTTTGAATTTACTTTAAAGTTTCTCGTTTCCATCTACTTTAACCTTGCTCCATTGGGCACGTCTTGATCAACTGTCGCCAGCACCACATCTGTATCATTGCGATAGAATCCCGTCACCAGGATTTCCGACATAAATTTCCCAACCTGGCGCGGAGGAAAATTAACAACGGCCAAGACCTTCTTTCCTACCAGCTCTTCTCGTTTATAAACAGTCGTGATTTGTGCGCTCGACTTCTTAATTCCAAGTTCCGGCCCAAGATCTACCCATAATTTATAAGCTGGCCTTTTCGCCTCTGGAAATTCTTCTGTCTGAACAATAGTGCCGACGCGAATATCTACTTTCTCAAAATCTTCCCATGAAATCATATAGTATTCTCCATGAATCCATTAAAACGCAAAAACCTCGCTGATGCGAGGTTTTCGTGTTTTTTATTTGGTTTTTATTTTAGAAGTTGAAGCCTTGAGTTTCTGCTGTTTCTTTAATTTCATCAGCACTTAAGATTTTTACCGGCTCATAGTTCTCAACGTTTTCTGCCATCTCTCTTCTTTCTTCTACTACTTCGTTTTGGGCCATTTCTTGAATCTTTTGTTCTTCTTGCTCGAAGTAGTTATCATTTTGTTCAGCATCTTTTTGTTCGATTCTTTCAAGCTCACCAGCAGTTACGAAGTTTAACATTGCACCTGCAAGTGGACCAGTTACGAAACTTAATCTGTATCCATCTTTACCATTGTTGAAGATTACACCAGAAACCTCTTCACCATCTACGTCAGCTTTAAATGATCCACCATCTAAAAGTTGAGCGCTGGCGATGTCGATGTTTTGAACTTCACCGTTAGTATTTGTTAAAGATACACTTAGTCCTTCAATTGATTTTTTTGTTAAAGTCATTTCACCAGAGATGTCTGAACCAGAAAGAATCTTGTTAGACTTTGACTGGTTAAGTGCTCTCTCCAGTACCAGTTCAACTTCTTCAGCAACTGCTACTTCTGCTTTTTTCTCTCTGATCATTCTCGCTTCAATGATTTCGAAACCGTTACCCATCTTTTTAAAGATAGCGATTGTTCCGAAGTCAGAAAGAAGAGAGATTTTATAAACCAGGTCTCTATCGTTATTAACCATTACGCTTGAAGTCCCAACTAATTTTAGTGGCACAACAATGTTTTTCTTAGAGTCTTCCGGGTTATTAAGCTTATCGTAAGTTACGACTTCATCGCTTCCTACAATACGAGTGATTTCCCATTTACCGTTAACCTTAAAGGCTTCCGACATCTCTACCCTCATTACTGCAATCCTCATTGAAGGTGCAACATCTGAAGCTAAACTTCTTTCTACTGGAAGTTCTTCTAGAGCATGCTTTCTACTTACGGTGCGTGAATTAATATCTTTAATTGTACCAGCTAGAACCACAGAACCTAAGCTCAGGATTGCGATGATGGCCTTTTTAGATGTTAAAACTTTCATAACCGTTCCCCTTAATTGTTTGAGCTTTAAGGAGCAAGGATAATGCCATGTTTCAAAACACTTTAATCGGGTATTTTTGAGGGTAAGCTATTGAATTCTAATGTATGTTTTTTGGACAGTGAAAAGGAAGTGATTAGATTTTAAACACCCTGGCTATAACATTTACATGCTACGGCCAGGTGTCTATATTTTAGACTTATTCTGATTTCGAAGACTTAACATCCCAATCAGAGTGAGATGAGCGGTATCTCTTCATAGCGATAACCACCATATCTTCAACTGATAGACCTGAAGCTTTGCTCATTCTCTCGAATGATTCCACTACGTCTTTCTCGATTTTAACGTTTAATTCTTTAAGTTCGCCTTGATTGTGCACCTGACTTTTCATAGTTTCTCCAATGTATCACTTATAAAAACCATGAAATTCTAATGCTCTCGCCTTAGTTTTGGAACACCTTTATTGCTCTTTTTTTACGTAGAGACACCAGGGCATGAGTGACCTCAAAATCCATTAACTTACTGTATTTATAGATATCACTAACATTACACCACTCGCTAATCACTGCCAGGACATCAAATTCCTGCGGGGTAATGTCCTCTTTAGAGACAATAACCTCAGGGTCAATGACCAGTTTTAGGTGGGCTGCCGGGCGGAGCTTTTTAGCAGAGAGGTATTCTTGAAAATGTTTTTGAGCTTCAAGTTTGATTTCTTCAAAAGCAATTCTCATTGTCAGCACTTCGGCCGGAAGAACTTCCGGCTCGACAATGAATTTGAAATTTTCGTTGGATTCGACGTCGTCGAAGATCATTTTTAAAAGGGCCTTCTTGCCTTTCAGCTCTCTGATTTGAGCGCCGACAATGAGACCTTCTTGTTGATAGATGACTCCAAGAAACTGGCCATTTTCTTTTGAGAGAAGATTAATCTTTCCCGTAAATCCGAATGAGGCCTGCTCTTTTAAAACGTCTATCAAGTTATTCATAACTCTATTCTAGTGCGAGTTTATGAAAAAAGTCTTTTAAAAAAACCTTTTGATTCACCTTGAGGTTCGCCATTGAAACACTGGTTGATATTTTTCGCCAGTTGCATGTAAGCATTCCACACTGGACGGCCTTCATACTTCTTTTCATTCATGTATGGCTTTCCTTGGTCTGATCCCTCGCGAAGAGCGATCTCTAAAGGAATTTCAGCTAAAAGATTAACGTTAAGTTCTTCTGCAGCTTTTTTCACTCCGCCTTCTCCGAAGATGAAATACTTCTTAGAAGTGTTATCATCCGGAACAAAGTAACTCATGTTCTCAACCATTCCCAGAACTGGAACTTTAACCTGGTTAAACATGTTAAGACCTTTTTTAGAATCCAGGATAGCTACTTCTTGTGGAGTTGAAACAACAACCGCACCGTCGATATCTGTCGCTTGAATCATTGAAAGCTGCATATCTCCTGTCCCCGGAGGAAGATCGATAATTAAATAATCTAGTCCTTCCCAGGCAACATCAAAAAGGAATTGGTTAAGAACTCCTCCAAGCATTGGCCCTCTCCAGATAACCGGATCTTTTTCATTGATAAAAAGGCCGAAGCTGATGAATGGAATTCCGTAAGCATCGATGGGAAGAATTTTTTTCTCTGGAGTCGCTCCAGGTTTTGCGCCTCTTTGGTTAAGAAGCATAGGCATTGATGGCCCGTAGATATCTGCATCCAGAAGACCTACTTTTAATCCAAGATTTTTTAGAGCGAAAGCTAAGTTAACCGACACAGTCGATTTACCAACTCCACCTTTACATGAAGACACGGCGATAACCTTTTTTGCACCAGCAACGTGTTTCTTATTTTGTCCAACTGGACCATGGCCTGTTTTAATTTGAGCAGCAGCTGCTGGTGCTGCTTTTGTTTCTGGTTTCGTAAAAGTTTTTCCAGCATAAACATCTGCTGAATTTTCTGAAATTGTCAGAACCGTTACTTTGTCTGCCGAATAAGTTGGAGCTGCAATATTTACAACAAGTGTTTCGATCGCACGCTTTTGTTCCGGCGTAATTCCATCGCGTTTATATTTAAATAGCAGCTCATTTTGGTCTGCTTTTACTTCGACAATTCTTCCTTCTTCATGAAGAGTTTTCCCTGTATTCGGATTCACGATAACTTTTAATTGATTTTGGATGTTTTCGATGGTCATAAAGGCCCCTAAATTTTGATTTTTTCCAAGGCTATTTATACCTGAAGAGCTACGATTGTTAAAGGTTTTCCAATGACTGATGGGACTCGTCAACAATTGTCAGGGTGTTTCAATTTTTCCTAGGTGTGTGCGCCTTTATACACTAAAATAAAAGTATATTTTGAATGCTTTAGGGGATCTCGTGTCTTACAGTAGAAAAATCTATTTAATTAATCCCAAGTTCCAATACAGATTGAGCCTCTATGCTTCTATTCTGGTATTCGTAACAGGGCTTATCTACCCATTTACTATTTACGTTTTATTGAGCGCTATTAGTGCTAATTTCGCCCTTAAAAACCCTGAAATTGCTCTTTATTATAGCGAGAAGCGCGATTTATTAATCCTGCTTTTAACAGGTCTTCACTTCGGTTTTGCCATCCTGACTTTCTTTGGATGCATCTTTTTTTCTCACCGAATTGCAGGTCCTTTATACAAATTGCAAAAACATTTGCGCGCTATCCGCGAGGGATTTACTCCGGGGAAATTATTTTTTAGAAAAGGCGACTATTTCCAAGACGTTGCAGATGATTTGAATGACACGATCGAGTATATCGAAGACGGGTACAAAAATGACCTGGTCTATTTAAGCGAAGTAAATTCATATATATATAACCTAAGCCTCGTTGTCCCGGATGACAAACGAGTCGTACTAAATGAAATCTCTTCGCGGCTCTCTGAAATTCAGGAGAGATTTACTAATAAGAACTAACTAAAATAGGCCAAGACACGGAGGTCTTTATTTTACGGCTAATCACATTAGCGGCCCTTACCACATGTTCACTCTCTGTGGCGCTGGCTAATCCTAATCTCAATTTTGCATCCATTGCCATGGCCGATGATATTCCGTTCAAGCTGAACTATTCTCCAGCTGATCTCGACTATGGAAAAGAGCTCGTGACTCTTTACAATGAACTGACAAAAAACGAACTAAATTCAGCTACGGTTAAAAAAGTTTCTTCATACAAAGGCAAATCACATTCGTTCGATCACTTAAACCCAATGATTGATCGTCTTGAAAAAATTGCGGCCATTAAAGACCAAGACTCGTTTTATACAAACTGTGCGATTCAACCTCGTCCGGTCAATGAATTCACCGAAAGCCTGGCACACAGAATGGACATCACGCTTGATCGCTATTGTCGCTTTCTGTATTTAAAAAACATGAGAAAGTTCTCTCCTAACATCAACCTGTCGACGAGAGACTTAAACTACCTAAAAGATGCTGCTCCTTTTTATGCCAGCGGAGAAAACCAGTCTGAAGTTTCAGCATTGTTAAAGCACTACAAGGCAAACAAAGTTGAGCATGAAAAGATCTCAGATATCTTAATCGCTAAATACGTCGACTTTAAAACGAAACCAACATCGGCCATTTTGGTAAACCTTCATGTAAGTAAGCTACTTAACCAGTTCCTTGCTAACAACCTTCACCTTGATAACAATTCTGGTTCATTCTTCCAGGAAGAATACCAGCGCCTGATTAAAGATTCGCAAGACTCAAGTGACAAAGGCGATTACGCCATGGCCAAGCAACAGGTTATTGCCGCCTTAAACTTCTACGGCAAAAACAAAAAGTTTATTGATGAAAGACGTGCTTGGGTTGGTGCAGTTCTCGCTGCAAAAGCTCTTTACTACAAAGGCCGTGACAACGATGCCATTGAAGTCTTTGCCCTTTCACGCACAATTGCTCCTAAAGAAGAGAACTCAGAATCTACATTCTACCTTCTTTGGCCGCACCTAATTAATAAAGACTATAAAGCGATGAAGGCCGTAGTTGATAAAAACAATCTTGAGAAGAATTTTGACTCTTACGATTCAAAGCTTCAGTACTGGATCGCCTACTCTCTTTTAAAAACAGGCAATACTAAAAAAGCGAATGATTATTTCCACAAGATCATTAACAGCTCACCGTATTCATTCTATTCAATCATTTCCCTAAAAGAGCTTGCTGCTCAAGAAAAAGGAAAGAGCGAGCAGGAAATTCTTTCAAAACTTATCACGAAGGATTCTCCGGCCGAATACAAAATGGACGTGGCAACAGACACGCTTAAAGATTCACTTAAGCGCCTGGCCGTGTGGAATAAGCTTGGCCATGAAAGGTTTGCCACACTAGAGCTTCGTTATATCCAGGGAATGGATAAAAAAGACATCTTTAAAGATGCCGATACTTTAAAAAATGCTTCTGCTAATGATGCTAAAGAATTTGTGGTATTAAACCTTGTGCGCCTTCTGCATTCACAAGATAAGTTCATTACGTCTTTTAAAGTTTTCCAGGACTCTTTGGGTGAGAACTCATTAAGTCTTAACTACCGCTTAATTAAGTATGTTTTCCCATTAAGCTATTTTAGCGTTATTGAGAAAAACTCAAACGACCTTGACCCACTTATTGTTATCTCGCTTATTAGACAAGAGTCTGCTTTTAACCCGGAAGCCACTTCTCGTGTAGGGGCCAAAGGCTTAATGCAGTTAATGCCAGCAACAGCAAAGCGTTTTAACCGCAAAATTAAAGTGAAACATTTAAGTGACCCATCAACCAACGTTGCTCTAGGGACAAAATATTTAAAGCAGTTATTCACAAAGTTTGATGGCAACCTGATTTACACTCTGGCTTCATACAACGCTGGTGAAAATAGAATCGACCGCTGGAAAAAAGAGATCTTTAGAAATGAAGATCCATTGGCGACGATTGAATCTATTCCTTATGAAGAAACGAGAAACTATGTGAAGCTGATTTATAGAAATAAGTTTTTCTATTCACTTCTATCGAATCGTTCAGTGCTTACGACTCCACTTGACGAGACGTTCAAAGTGACGTTTTCGACATCTCTAAAGTAATTATTTTTTAAAGAAATCTTGAATAATTTTTTGCGACTCGGGTTTGGCCAAAACGTCCAGATGCCCGAGTCTGCTATCAACGCCATTGAAATCAAAAACATTAAAATAGGCCAAAGACGCACCGGAAACGGCAGTCACTGTTCCATCTCCATCCACCGCCCCTTTTTTGGTGAAGCGATAATTCAAACGGCCTTTTGAACGATTTAAAGTCGCAATCTCCAGCGTCTTATGACCAAGTCCTCTGACGTGCAGAAGCGGTATCTTCACGGAAGGATGGACAAGAACAGGCGCTCTTAAGAGTGCATGGAACTTAGTTGATCTCTCCATCATTTTTTCCACAAACTCGCGAACCGTCTTTTGCTCATTTAAGCGCGCATGCTTAAAAGGCCCCCATAAATTTTTCTGCCATTTTTCGATGTCGTGAATCCCAAGCGAATGCCTGTTACCATTTTTCTCCATTCCCACGTCTTCACCTTTAGGCGGAAGAAAAAAATAACTCGAACGAAATGTTGAATAATCAAGATTTGAAAGTAATGTGCGGTTAAAGGCCAGACGTGTTCCAGTCTCCATATCCCGAAAAAGAATCATCAGCCCATGCAAAGGAGGAGCAATCAACGCTGCTTTTTTTACATGGCGAAGCCCTTCCCAATTCTCAGTTGCATGATCGACATCCTGAGCACCATAACGAAGGTAATACGACATTAAAAGCGCACCCATGCTGTGGCAAAGAACATAAAGTTCATCCGAATCCTGCAGGTTGAGACTTTTAATTTTTTGATCAATCACTTTTAGGCAGTCAATAAAATCATCGCGCCAGTCATAATCAACTGTCGCTAATTCAATTTGATTTTCTCTAGTGAAGATTTCTAATTGCGAGAGCGTTTTCCCGTAGGAGTCGACATCCCAATAACGAGGAATAACGACAACATTCTTTAAAATTCCAGCGGGCACCAGTTTTTTAAAAGATCCAATTTTTGTTCCAGGAATGTTTTGTGAAAGGCCTTTTTGGCTGAGAAGAAAATTTGAAGCTTTTGCCCAGCGGACCTTTCCGGTCCTTTCTTCCTTTAGCATTGACCCGTAGTAACCGGGAACGAAGAGGAGGATTTTTCTGGGCATGCGTTTAACTAGACGTTGAATCTGAAGTGCATAATATCGCCATCTTTAACGACGTATTCTTTACCTTCAACTCTAAATTTTCCAGCTTCTTTAACTTTTGCTTCTGATCCGTATTTGATCAGGTCATCAAAGTGGAAAACTTCTGCTTTAATAAATCCGCGCTCGAAATCAGAGTGGATCACACCAGCACACTGAGGCGCTTTGTAACCTTCATGAAAAGTCCATGCGCGAACTTCCTTAACACCTGCTGTGAAGTAAGTCTTAAGGCCAAGCATGTTGTAAGCTGCACGAGTAAGTTTATCTAAACCAGACTCTGTAATTCCTGCTGCTTCAAGGAACTCTTTTTTCTCTTCAAGAGTCTCAAGAGCTGCGATTTCTGATTCTAGTTTTCCACAAAGAACCATAACTTCAGAATTTTCTGCTTTTGCGTAGGCTTTTACCGCTGTTACGTAATCGTTGTCTTTTGAAAGACCTTCTTCGTCTACGTTACAAAGGTAAATAACTTTTTTACCAGTGATCAGGTTAAGATCTTTAATCGCTTCTCTGTCTTCGTCAGACATTTCAACGTTTCTAGCCGCTACACCTGCTTCTAGTTGAGTTTTTAAATTCTCAAGGATTGGAAGTTGGATTTTAGCCGACGTTAGAACGTCTTTATTTTGTGACTTAAGAAGTTTTGGAATGTTTGCCAGTTTCTTCTCAACAACTTCAAGGTCAGCAAACGCTAACTCAAGATTGATTGTTTCGATATCGTCTTTTGGGTTAACTTTTCCGTGAACGTGGATGATGTCTCCATCATCAAAACAACGAACAACGTGAACGATTCCGTCTACTGCTCTGATGTGTCCCAGGAATTGGTTTCCAAGACCTTCACCTTTTGAAGCTCCTTTTACCAGACCTGCGATGTCTACGAACTCAACAGTCGTATAAACCATTTTTTCCGGCCCAATGATGTCTCCGATCGCTTTCATACGTGGGTCGTGCATTGCTACGATCCCTACGTTTGGTTCGATTGTACAAAATGGATAGTTAGCAGCTTCTGCTGGAGCTGAAGTGATAGCAGAGAAGATTGTCGACTTACCAACGTTTGGAAGACCTACAATTCCACAATTTAATCCCATAAAAATTCCTCTATTTATTTAAACAATTTTTTTCTTACTATAAGCAGTCGCCGCTTTATCAAAACCCAGTTTGATATATTGCTCAAGCGCTTCTGCGGTTCCTTTTAAAAAAGGTCTGAAAAAATCCTTATCCTCTCCGGTATACCCTGAGAGAACCCAATTGGAAACATCGCCATGAACCGGGCGGCCAATCCCTACGCGCACGCGTCTGAATTCCTGCGTTCCCAAGAGTCCGGCAATAGATTTCAAGCCATTATGCCCGGCCAGACCGCCGCCTTTTTTAAAAGCGATCGTCCCAAACGGCAAATCCAGCTCGTCGTGAACAACCAGGATATTTTCCACGGGGATCTTAAAGAAGTTCATCAAAGGTTGAACACTTTCACCAGAAAGGTTCATAAAAGTCTGGGGTTTTAAGAAGTAAATCTTCTCATCACCGTTTTGGTAAACGGCGTACTGGCCCTTAAACTTGTCCGTCCATTTCAGATTGCCCGCGAAACTTAGTTCTTCAAAAACATCCCAGCCAATGTTGTGGCGAGTGTAATGATATTTTATTCCGGGGTTTCCCAGCCCAATAATCAAACGGTCCATCAAATCCTCACCTAAATAAACAGTGAGCTGACAGAATCGTTGTTGAATGTTCTGTGAATAGCTTTCGCTAGAAGTTCTGCTGTCGATAAAACTTTAATCTTATCGCATTTTTTAGCAGCTTCAGTTAACTGGATTGTATCTGTGACAATAACTCTATCGAGTTCAGCACACTCAGAAATTCTCTTAATCGCAGGATCAGAAAATACCGGGTGAGTCGCACAAGCATAAACCTTAGTCGCTCCATTTTTCTTAAGAGCTTTACAGGCCTCAACCAGTGTTCCTGCTGTATCGATCATATCGTCGATGATAATGCATTCTTTGCCATTAACGTTACCGATAACGTTCATCGCTTCAGCGATGTTTTTACCAGTCCTACGTTTATCAATCATGGCGATATCTGAGTTTAATTTCTTAGCGTAGAAACGAACGCGCTCAACACCACCAGCATCAGGAGAAACAAACACTGAGTTTTCAGTGAAAATTTCTTTCTTGATGTAGTTTAAGATTACAGGTGAAGCGTAAATATTATCGAATGGAATATTGAAGAATCCCTGAATCTGGCCCGCGTGCAGGTCCATCGTCACGACTCTCGTTGCTCCTGCCACTGTTACGATATCGGCAACAAGTTTTGCTGAAATCGGAGTGCGTGGAGAAGCTTTTCTATCTTGTCTGGCGTATCCGTAGAAAGGAATCACTGCTGTGATTGATGAAGCCGAAGCTCGCTTTAGAGCATCGATCATAATCAAAAGTTCCATCAGGTTATCGTTAACCGGAGCACTTGTTGACTGAACAACAAAAACATCAGCACCACGAACATGCTTTTCGATTTCACAGAAAATTTCGCCATTAGCAAAACGAACTAATTGGGGATTAACCAGCGGCACATCTAAAAAATCTGATATTTGATTGGCAAGGCTTGGATTTGAAGAACCAGAAACTAAGACAATTCGTTTCACAAGATCCTCTCTAAAATAAATGTGGGACTGATTTTACAAAATGGTTGGGGTGCAAGGATTCGAACCTTGGCATGGCAGAATCAAAATCTGCTGACTTACCACTTGTCGACACCCCAATCTTTTGTGAATTCAATATAAACGGTGAGACGCTTTTTTGCAAGCATGTCCTTAAAAAAAGGGCCTAGTTTGAAACCAGCTCACAGCCAAATTGCTGGAAGCGCTTGCCTCTGTCGCGGTAGTAATTCTGGAAGACATCAAAGGCGGTAGTTGCGCCGTATAATCCCAGTGATTTTGTTTTGCGCTCTCCTTCGTACCCAACCCAGATGAGGGTGATGTTCTTGCCATCGAAGGCCACGTACCAGTTGTCATAACCATTGTTTGTCGTTCCGGTCTTACCGAAGAACCTAAGCTTTTGCATAACAACATCTACGGCACGCTCTACTGTCGTCTGGTTCGGGTCAGACAGAAGCTGAAGCACCGACTGGTCCATGAATCGCTCACTATTTTTTATTTTGCCGCATTCTGTTTTAATAAAGTTCGCATAGACATCCCTTAGCTCACTCATGCTCAGTTCCATACTTCCCAGAAGCTCTGATGGGTACTGATCAAGTGGGGTTTTTAACTCAGGGAAATACGGTTTTAGCTTTTCTTCTACCTGAGGAAATCCTAGTTCGCTGGCGATTCTGATAACCGGACGGTTAAGCGATTTTAAAAGTGCGTCTGTGTAAGTCACTTGTGGTGGAAGATTGCGATGGGCCTCTCTTGGAGTCCACGGGCCGGATTTTAACTGAAGAGTGATTGGATCTGTGATAACCCATTCATCCATTCTGCGTCCAAGATCTTCAAAAACACTGTAGATAATCGGCTTGATTGTACTTCCGACCTGGTGTCTTTCTTTTGAAAGTGCCTTTTCTTTATTTCTTTCTACACGGTTGTAATAGCTATACCAAGAATCAGAACTCAGTGGTCCAAGCATAACCTTTACCGAGATATCAACTGTGTTGAATTTATCGTTAAAGCGCTCATTGATTTTGCTTTTTACATCGGCCACTTTCTGGATAAGAACAAATTTTTCGTACTCAGAAAGCGTTGGCTCCTGGTCGTTTAATGTTCTCCAGATCGACTGGTGATAACGAGCTGTCTCAAGTTTTTTCAGACGAGCAGTCCAATTATCCCAATCTGCTTGTTTCCAGATGAGGCTTGGATCATTGGGAACAAAATTTTCCTGGACGAGTTTTTTGTAAACGACGTCCGCTCTTTCCTGAAGTCTTTCTAGTTTTTTAAGCGGGTGAAAATAGCCCGGCCCCTTTAAAAGGCCAATCAGGATTGCCCCTTCAAATGGAGTGATGTCGGCCGGTTTTTTACCGAAGTAAAAAAGTGAAGCGGAAAGGACCCCTTTCATTTTTATTCCCTGAAGAGCTCCCCAGTGAACTTCATTCAAGTAAGCTTCCAGGATTTTTTCTTTAGGAAATTTTGTTTCGATATAAATTGAAACAACCATTTCTTTTAATTTTCTAGTAAACGTTTTTTCATTGGTAAAAAATAGGTTTTTTACCAGCTGTTGAGAAATCGTCGATCCACCCTGCGTGTAGCGCATCGTTTTTAAATTAGTCACAAAAGCACGGAATAAAGATTTTAGATCGACACCAAAGTGATCAAGGTAGCGTTGGTCTTCTACACCAATCAGACCCTTCCAGAAAATCGAAGGTATGTATTCAAATGGCAAGTAGTGTTGGTAACAATAGATCTCAACACAATCGTTGCTCATCAAGTTTTTAAAAGAGACATCATGATTGATTTGCAGCAGACCAGGAATGGCCTTTAGATCTGAGATCGCACCACTTTCACGTGAGCGCGCCATAAAATCATCAAAACTGTTTTTTTCTGCAGTAAAGAGATAAAAGCGTTGAAGTTCGTCTCTTTTAACCAGAGCGCCTTCTTCAAGAGTCACTACCGGGTAAGAAGTGATGTAAGGATCGTAGCTTTTTAAAATTTTATCTTCCAAGAGAGCGATCGACGTCTCGTTAAGCGTTGTCTTAACAAAAATGTACACGCCAATAGTTACCAGAACCAGGAGTGCTAGCAGGAAGATAAATATGCGAATTGCCCATTGCTTCATCTTATCTATAATCTCACAAATACAGGGATAATCCAGTCATAATTCTTGTGTTTCTCATTTTGACTTAACCAGTCCCATTTCATATAGTATTTTGATAAAACTTTCCAATGTTAATTGACCTCTTTTTTGGAGTATTTCATGACTATGTCTTTGAACAGATTCCTGGCCATCGCCTCTCTTGCGGTTATTCCAGCGACATCATTTGCTCTTCCTATCGACTGGCACGGCTCTTTCGGCGTGGACTCAACTCTTCTTTCAAGCTTCCGTAGAATCGATGGAAAAACTGCTCGCACAGCAACCAACAACGGTTCACAAGAAGTTGCACTTGATACAGGCGATAAATCTTCGGCTTCTTGGCAAAGCTACGTTCTAAAGCTTGCTCCAACGATGATCATCAATGACGCAGCTACGTTTAAAGCGGAACTGACAACTGGTTATGCTAGCGGCGGATTCCTTGGCGACTCTGCTCAAACAGATAAGGCCGGAGCTAACAACGTTCCTGTTTATTACCACAATGAAGCTAAGGGCTCATCGGTTAATATCAAGAAAGCTTACCTTGAGCTTTACTCTGATACAGCGACATATATGATTGGTCGCCACACTTATAACTGGGGTCTTGGAGCAATCTATAACGATGGTTCAAACGCATGGGATCGCCACGCTTCTTCACGCGACGGGATCACGATGAAACTTAAAATCGGAAACTTCTACGTGAATCCATTCTGGTCGAAAGTTTCTAACGGCGGCTTAACTGATGCAACAAACTCAAAAGAATTAGGAGCTGGCCTTCTTTACGATAACCCGGAAAGAGACATTGCTTTTGGTCTTCTTTACACAGTTAAATCAAGCAGTGCAAACAACACTCACTTCACAACATCAATTGACCCAACAGATACTAACAAGCAAGTTGGAGAAACTGACGTTAAGATCACAGATATCTACCTTAAAAAAGTTTGGGGTAAATTTGATGTAGCTCTTGAAGTTCCGCTTATCTCTGGTGACTTAGGAAAAACAAACGCAGACAACACAGTGACAAGCTACTCAACAAAAGCAATCCTTGTTGAAGCAAACTATAAAGCAAGTGACTCTTGGAATTTCGGATTCAATGGTGGACGTGTTAATGGACAAGATGGAAGCAGAAGCAAATTCGGCGCTCTTTTCTTAAATCCAAACTACCAGGTTGCAAACATTCTTTTCCGTTATAACCTGAACGCCATTGGTGCTCCAAACACTGCAAGTGTTTACGATTCATACATTACAAACACAATGTACTTCAAACTGAAATCAAGCTACAGCACTGAGAAGTGGACGTTTGATACTGCCGTTATCTACGCTAAAGCTCTTGAAACAGCTGAAGCTGGTAAAGCTGCTTACAATCACACAAAAAACAAAATGTTTAATGCTGTGACAACTCAGTCTGATGACCTTGGGACTGAAATCGACGTAAACGCGACTTACAAGTGGAACAATGAGATCTCTATCGGTGCTGGTCTTGGTTACCTGATCACTGGGGATTATTTCAGTTACACGAACGATACAACGATTAAGAACGAAACTAAAAACTCGCTTCTTCTGCAAATCAACACTTCAGTTACTTTCTAAAATAAAAAAGGCCCTCTTTCGAGGGCCTTTTTGTTTCAATTTTAATTTTTCATTAGATCGAAGGCCATGCACCCATCTGCTGTCCACCCATTTGATTCATTTGCGGCATCTGGTATTGGTAACCTTGTTGCTGCCCGTACATCATTTGTGACTGCTGTTGAGGGTAGTACATCTGTTGTTGTTGTTGACCCATCATCATCGCAGCACTTTGTCCTCCCATGTTGTACATAGAAGCATCGTATGCTGTAGATGTTGTTGGTCCATAGTATCCAGGGTATCTGTCAGCGAAGTTGTCTTCGTAGCTTGTATATGATGATCCGTACGGCTCATACATATCAGCTTCTGCTTCTTCTCTTGAAGCTACTTTTCTCTGGTACTCGTTATAGTTTGTACCCATCTTTGTTAACTTATCATTTCTACCTTTGATGTAATAAAGGTCTTTTTCACGTCTCTTAAGCTCAGCGGCCATACGCTTATCTCTTCCGCTTACGAACTCTTTACACTTAACCGGGTTCTTCACACTTCCAAGCATCCCAACCGCACAGTAGCTGTTGTAATCTTGATACTCTTTCTTTTCAAAAGCAGCGTAACGAGAGTTCATACGGTCAATGGCCGCTTGACGCTCATTTTCTGTTTTCTTGATTGGGTACATATTCCCTTGTCCAACAAGGTATTGGTCTGTCCAATCATTAAGAGTTTTATCAAAACGTTGAAGCTTCTCAACTTGTTGCTTGTTAGCTGCTTCAAAAGTTAATGGCTTTCCACGTTTCTCATCTGTTGGCCCTGCGTATACTTTTGAGTATAGGTATGACTTAAGACGAATATCTTCAACCGTTTTAGCAGCGTCGTTGATCGCGTACTTTTCCATTACAGAGTATACACTTGCAAACGATGTTGGGTTTCTCTTAGAGAATTGTCCAATTTCTTCGTTTAATTTTTTGATTTCATCATCAATCGCTTTCATTTCTGGTGCACCATCTTCAAGATTTGCACGCTTTTGCATTAGAGTATCAACACGGTAGATGGCCGGGTTAAGGAACTTATTATCAAGTTCTTTTACCAGGTCAGCGTACTTAGCAATTTCTTTTTTTGCTGTCGCTTCATCCATTGTATCTCTTTGCTTATTAAGCTTTTCTTCGATTTTCTTTAACTCGCCATCAATTCTTGCAACGTCTGCCTTAACTGCATTCAGGTATCCGGCATCCATTTCTGCTTTGATTTTATCGGCGATATCCTTAAGTGCATCAGCATTACCAAGAGATCTTCTTGCTTCTGCGATTTTTTGAGCATCACCAGACTTACAAATAGCATTGATTTCTTCAATCAATACATCTTGTCCTTTGTTGATGAACGTAGAGTCATCTGCAATTTTTTCAGCAAGCATACATGACTCACCAGGCACGCTTCCTTTAACTCTGTCTTCAATTCCAAAAAGTGGCTTGTACCCGTTTCTTGGATCATTGTATGCTTTTGGGTAACCAAAAGTTAGAGTTACTGATTTTTTAACATCTGCTTTTTTATCGAATTCATAGTCCATCGAGTAGATGTTTTCTGAATATAGCTTTCCAGGAATATCATCATGCTTAAGCTGACCATCAACCAGAATTGGCGACTCAACTCCGTCTTTTCCTTTTAGTTTATAACTAGAAAGACACTCTTCAAATTGTGCATATGTCTGATCGACATCTTTTCCACTCTCATCTCTTTTTACAAGTCTCATTAGAACTGTAACGTTCTTTGAGTCTTTGTCCTGTCTAAGCTCTGGAAGGAAATTACCGCAGACGTTAATAATCGGAGGAATTCTCACGACAATTTTATTGCCAGCTCTTTGTTCAATATTGATGCTGTCCCCATCGCGTGTCAGTTGTTGGAACAACTCTAATGGATAATACTTTTCTTTATCCTGATCCCCATCACATGAAGCCATTGAATTGGCCTGAGTAGTAATGACTTCTTCTTTTGTGGCCTCTGATTTTTTCACCGTATTAGATGAAGAATTTCTTGTCGCTGCTCCATTAGAAGGCTTCGATTCACCAGTACTTGGTGTTCTCACCCCTTGAATTCTTGCGAAAGCACTTTCCGTAAACAGAAGGCTTGCCAACAAGTTAATCGCCAAGATTTTTTTGTTCAATTTCATACGCAATTCCTTTTAGGAAGATGGGCCTATATCAAGTTCTCATCGTCTTTACGGAGCAAATTGAGATTTTCTTTAATACTTAATCAAAATAATAAGGATCTACGTCTATTTTCAACGAGATAGTATGAGGAGGGCGGTAGTTTTTCAGGAAAGTATTCAATAAGTTATGGAGTTGATTGATATCATCACTTCTAAGGAGTAAAGACCAAGTAAATTTGTTCACTTTCTTCTCTATCATTGAAGGTCTCGGCCCCAAAACGTCTACCTTATTAAAGTGAGTGTGCGCAAGCTCAGACAATCTCTCGGCCTGAGTACTACTTTCCTTTATAACTTCGGCCTGATGTTTTCCATTAATATAAAGGAGAATGATCTTCTTTACCGGAGGCGATGAGCACATTTCCCTCATCGGAATCTCATCCTTATAGAAGTCATCAAAGGAATGATTCTTTAAATAAGAAAAAATTTTATTTTCCGGGGCCAGGGTGTGAACAAGAACCTCGGCCTTTTTTCCAAAGCGTCCGGCCCTACCGCTTACCTGAGTGAGCGTTTGATAAACTCTTTCATTACTTCTGAAGTCGGGGAAATTTAATTGAGAGTCAATTCCCAGGATAATCACCAGGTTTACGTTTTCAAAATTATGTCCCTTTGAAAGCATCTGAGTTCCAACCAAAATATCAATTTTCTTTTGGTGAAACAGATCCAATGTCTCTTCTAGTTTTCCAAATGTTTTAATTTCATCACGGTCAAAACGCTCGATGACTCTATCGGGAAAAAGTTCCTGTAAAGTGTCGTGGGCCTTTTCCGTTCCAAACCCTTTAGGAGTCAGTTGAATGTTCATACACTCTGGGCACATTTCTGGGGCAGGTGACTTATACTCACAAGTCTGGCAAACAAGCTCGCTGCGTTTTTTGAAGTATTTTAAATTGGTGCTGCAATTAGGACAGGCAAATTGATGACCACAAGAATTGCATTGCAAATAGCTGGCGTAACCCAGGCGGTTGATGAAGACGAGAACCTGCTCACCTTTTTCAAGTGCCTTTCTTATCTTAAACACACTTTCACTGCTATAAGGCCAAAGCATCTTTTCAGCTTCAACACGCGCTCTTCCACGCATATCAACTAATTCTATATCAGGAAGTTTTGCTTCCTGCGCTCTTTTAGTCAGTGGAAAGTAATGAGTTGTTCCGACAAAGGCCTTATAGGTTTCCACCATCGGTGTTGCTGAACCAAGAATAACCGGAATCTTTAGGAGAGAAGCTCTTTTAATCGCAATATCTCGGGCGTTATATGTACAGCGGTCATCTTGTTTAAAAGATTGATCGTGCTCTTCATCGACAATGATCAGACCCAGGTTTTTAATCGGTAAAAAGACACTGCTGCGAACTCCGAGAATTAATTTGGGTGAAGAGTCTTCCTGAAGAAGCTTCCACAACCCAAATTTATCTGAATTGCTAATGGCACTGTTGTACGAATAGATCGGTACATTTAAATAGGTTTCAAATGTTTTTAAAAATTGCGGGGTCAGGTTAATTTCTGGAAGAAGAAAAAGAACTGACTTTTTTTCTTTGATGATCTTTTGAATCAGCTCCAGATAGATCAAAGTCTTTCCGGCCCCAGTTACCCCATGAACTAAAGACTTTGTGAATTTATCAAAGCCTGCTTCTGCGATTTTATCAACAACGTTTTGTTGATCTGGGTTTAACACAAATGGAGACTCTACTCCCTTTCCCTGGTCATAGTTAAGTTTGCGTGGTCGCTTTAAAAAAGGCGGTAAAACATCAAAGATCAGCTGTCCTAAAGGATAGTGATAATAACTTGCCATCCATTGAAAGAGATCACACTCTTCTTTAGAAAGAGTTAACTCATCGCTTGCTTCAGTGATGTCTTTAATTTTTTCCAGGTCCAGGTTTTGTTCTGAGACTTGCTGCCAAACGCAGCCATCAACAGATCTCTTGCCTTTTCCCAACGGAACTTTAACTAAGGTTCCTTTAGTGATTTTTTGAGCGAGCTCTGCCCCTGCACTATACGTCAGCATAGAGCCATTAAAAGGCGTGTTAACCGCAACAAGAAAGAGAGTTTTTTCCATTCTTAAAATAGAAATGAATAGCCAGGGTCTGATTGTCCCGGAGCTTTTTTCATTTCTTCATAGCTATCGGCCAGGTGCTTATCAGCTTTTTTAACATCAAGACCTAGCGTTTGGATTTTATATAATCCACCAGTGCTGTCTTTCATGTTCATAAATTTAGGAAGTTCATTTGTTCCGTTAAAAAGGAGGTAGTTGCTTGCTTCTAATTTAATTTGAGCGTCAGCTGTCCCGTAATCCATTGCTCTAAATTGTCTTTCTTCGTTTGAGAAATAACCCTGGGCCGACTTCCAGTCCACTTTCCACATAAACTCGTTATCTTTTTTAACCAGTTCAATATTGCGGGCGCGCTTAAAAGTATTTGACCTGAAAAGCTCCAGGACTTTTTCTTTGGCTTTTGGATCTTCTGGATTTAATGGCGAACCGGCATCACCTCTTCCCTTGCTGTTAACCAGGTGAGTACGGTAAGCGCGAAGAAGTTTCATCTTGTCTTCATTTAAAAGAGTTTTATTTTTTACAACACTCACTCCATTTTTTTCCAGAAAAGCTTCAACCCCTTGAGAGCGGTTTGTCGCTAACATCATTAGCACACCGTAGAACATACTTTTTTCTGGAGCCTTCTCTCTTCTAATTTGTGTTAAAAGATCTGGGACATACTTCACGCTCTTAATTTGCGAATTAAGCATCTGCCCGTTTGAATAAACAGTCTGAAGCATGCCGATAGTGTTGGGATTATCCAGAGACAATTGCAACTTAACGTAGTCCATTTTATCCGGCTCATTAAGTGACTGAACCATCATCTTGACGGTTACATACTGTCCTGGCAGGTCGGCATTGTTTAAGTTCTTTAACAATCCTTCTTCTGTTGGAACAGAAGCTTGCACGGTGAAAGCAAACGAAAGAATCATTAAGGCCTGAAATAATCTCTTCATCGTTAATCCTATCTGATGTTGTATTTTTGTACTTTTTCTTTAATAAGACGTCTCATCATCTCTTCTGAATCTTTGTTCATTAGAGCGAATTCAATCGTTGCGTTTAAGTACCCTTCGATATTTCCTGTATCAAATCTCGCGCCCTCAAAAATGTGCGCGTAAACTTCACCTTCTTTTGCCAATAAATTAATCGCATCTGTTAGTTGGTATTCTCCACCAACTCCTTTTGGGATCACTTTTAATGCATCGAAGATTTCCGGTCTAAAAACATATCGTCCCGGGGTTGCCAGGTTTGAAGGCGCATCGGCCGGCTTTGGTTTTTCCACCATCGTCGTCATACGCATTGTTTTTTTCTGAGCGTCTGTAAAATTCCCTTTAACAATACCGTATTTATAAGTTTCCTGAGGATCGATTTCCATAACTCCAATGACATTGGCATTATTATTTTTTGTCGAAACATCGATCAATTGTTTTGTAACCGGGTTTGGCCCGCGAACAATCTCATCACCAAGAATAACTGCGAATGGCTCATTTCCAACAATATCTTTTGCACAAAGAACAGCGTGACCTAATCCCAATTGCTCTTTCTGACGGATTGAAGTCACTTCAACCATTTTTCCAATTTGCTGAACGAGTTCCAGCTCTTTTAGTTTTCCATTTTTGATGAGAAAATCTTCCAGCTCAAACTTGCGGTCGAAATAATCCTCAATCGCATTTTTACCTGATGAAGTAATGAAAACGACCTGCTCAATACCTGACAAAATCGCTTCTTCTACTACGTAGTGAATCATTGGAAGGTTGATGATTGGAATCATTTCCTTTGGAACTTCTTTAGTGGCTGGTAAAAATCTTGTCCCTTTTCCGGCAACAGGGATGACGGCACGTCTAATCTTCATTATAATTTCCTTTTGAAAGCTGTTATTAATTTTAAAAGGATTTACTAATATTCGCAATCAAATCACAAAATCTTTTTTCCTCGTCAGCACACTACTCATGTCAAATTTTGCGCATGCAAGAATACATGAATTTGAGACGACACATCTAAAATCAACTGCAGGTACCGGTGTTTCCAGCATTCTTGCCGAAGAAGCGGCATTCTTAAACCCTGCTAGTTTATCTTTCTTCAATAACGGCAGCGTTTATTTTCAAAGAGACATGCTGCAATTGAAAGATGACAAAGGAAATATTGTTCAAAAGCCAAAATCGACTGGTGTTGTTTTAGCAGACGGCAATGCTTCTCTAAGTGGGACAGTCAGCTACGTTCACCAGGAAGAAGGCGCAATAAAAAGAAGCCGCTGGGGAGCTAGTGCCAGCGCACCACTAAGCCCAGGTTCAGCTTTTGGTTTGAGCATGAGAAAAACCAAAGATGAAAACACTCTCACAAATAAAAAAATTGATTACTACCAATCTGTTTTTGGTGTGACTCACTCTATAGACACACAAAGCTCTGTTGGTATTGTTGTCTACGATGCTTTCAAATCGAAAGGCCAGGCGACAAAGGCCATCGTTGGTGCACAACATGTTTTTGTTGACTACATCACTATCGGTCTTGATTTCGGTGCAAACTACACGGCCGAAGAAATCTCTGAGTCACTTCTTTACCGTGGAAGTGTTCAGGTGCGCGTGCTAGATGATTTTTATCTACGTTTTGGTGCTTTCAAAGACAAAGAACACGACGAAAAAGGAAATGGTTTTGGGTTGGCATGGATTCAACCAAGGCTTGCTCTTGAGTTCGCTCTGAAGAATACTACACAAGACGCAGACACAACTATCAACAGAACAGAATCTAAAGTAAAAGAGATGTCTTTCGCAGCATCTTTAAGATTCTAAAATAGGTGTAACTTGGCAAAGAAAAAAGCTGACGCAAAAGACCTCAAGGACGAGAAAAAGCGCGAGCAGGTTGTGGAGCTTTATCGCACACGACTGACTCACCTCAAGCGCGCTCAAGTTTTTGTCAAAGAAGACCGCATGGCCCAAGCCGTGGATTCTTATAACAAATACCTCGGTATTCTCGCTCTTTATTTCGATACAACCGAAGACCGTTTAACTCCTTCGCTCTTTGATGCGGAAAAGGATATGACGGAGCTGCTTTTAATCAGCCACGCCTATTGGGATTTGGCCAAGGCCTACGATCGTAGCCCCAATCTGCAAAGAGATTGTCTGCGTTGCTTAGAGCAATTTATGAAGTTCTCAATTGGTTTTAAATACCAACACGTAAACGCTCAAATCATCCGCAAGTTTAACAATAAAAAACAGGCCCACAACCCCAAGGCCTTTGAAGCCGCTTACCACAAAATTCAAATCAGTGCGAAGAGATGTTATGTGGCCACTATGTGTTTTGGATTTGAGCATGAAAAGACTGAAGTCTTAAGGCACTTCAAGTTGAAGATCGCCAGGCATGAGCTTGGGTTGGATTTTATCGATTTTTATTACGCACATTCACCTCGATTGGTGGATTTTCTAAGTCAGAAACCGGTCCTAAAGTTTGCTTTTAATACTTTTATCGCGCGTCCCTTGTTATCAACTTTTGTGTTTTTAATTAGACCTCATGTTTACAATCAGAAAACTCATTCTTAAAGAATGGCTGACATTTTTCTTAGGCGCTGTTTTTATCCTGGCAATGGTCTTGTCCCTTGGACATATCCTGACGGGTCTTTTAAAGGCAACAAACGAACTGCGCTCAATTCTGCTGGATTTAGCTCTGGAAATGCCGACGTTTCTTATTAAAATTTTTCCAGTCTCTTGCCTGGTTGCCTCGCTCTTTTCTATCAATAAACTTAAAAGCCGCAACGAATTGACGGCCATTTTTGCCAGTGGTTTTTCCCGCAGACAATTTGTTTTGTGTGTAGGAACTATCGGTGCAATGATTGGTCTAATTCTTTTTCTTATTAACGGGTATCTTGTTCCCTATACAAAACATCAGCAATCTCTTTTAAGTGACTCACATCCACGCATTGCCAATAAAGCAAAGACAAGTACCGTTTCAATCAACGCTCTTAAATCTGGTAAAATTTGGTTCAAAGGACAAGACTATTTCTTTTCATATAGCTCTTTTGATGGCGTCACAAATACAATTTATGATTTGGACTTATATTTCTACGATAGAAACTTCAAACTGGCCGAACAAGTAAGTGCCGGAACGGCGAAATTTGTTGAAGGAAAAACATGGCAGCTGGAAAAAGGTGTTCATGTAACCAACCTGGAAAACAAAACGTTTCCAGCTCCTAGTTTCTTCCATGATAAAAAATTTGATTTAAATGAAACGGTCTCTGATTTTAAAAAGATTAACGCCGACATTTCTACATTAAATATTTGGCGTCTTTATGATTACATTCTTGTTCTAAGAACGAATGGAATCAACGACAGTGAATATTATGTCACGTTCCTCGATAAATTTTCCTCAGGCTTTACCTGTCTGGTTTTGGCGATTTTAGCCTCTGTCGCACTCTTTAATCCCAACCGACGAAACAGCTCTTTTGGTATGAATATCGCCTTCGTTCTCACCTTCACTTTCCTCTATTGGTTTATTTACTCTTATTTCATGACTCTTGGACAAACCAGTAAAATCCCAGCGATAGCCGCTACTTTCGGGGTTCCTTCAGTCTTTGTTCTCTACTTAGCAGGCTATTTTATTTACCATCGCAAATTGCGCTAATTTATGGTATTTAATAGAAATGAAAGATAACTTTTTAGAGAACTACAAATTAGAGGGAGCCAAGCTTCCCATCTTCACATACCCAGCCCCTGTTTTAAAAAAGGTCGCTGCCCCTGTCACAGAATTTAACGATGAGTTAAGAGCATTGGTTAAAGACATGCTTTTCACTATGTACCACGCTCCTGGTATTGGTCTGGCCGCACCACAAGTTGGTGTGAGTTTGCGCTTTTTTGTTTTAGATATCTGGTTTGAAAGAGACAAAGTCACTTTGGCCGATGGTACAGAAGAATGGCGCTTGTCAGATTTTAAACCAATGGTTTTCATCAATCCTGTTTTTAAAAACAAAACCGGCGAAATTATCCATGAAGAAGGATGTTTAAGTGTTCCCGGTGTATACGAAGACGTTAAACGTGCTGAGTTTGTAACGGTTGAGTATCAAGATATGTACGGCAATCATTTGTCGCTTGATGCAGATGAACTACTTTCAGTTTGTCTTCAACACGAAAACGATCACCTCGATGGAATTGTTTTCATCGATCGTCTAAGTTTTTTAAAGAAGCAGTTAATTGAGAAAAAGTTCCTAAAGAAACAAAAGAAAAAATAATGACTAAAAAATTAAATGTCGTTTTCTGTGGGACTCCTGATTTTTCAGTTCCTACACTCGAAGAGCTATACAATAATCCGTCTATCAATCTTGTTGGCGTTATCACTATGCCTGACCGCCCGGCCGGAAGAGGACAGGAATTAAAAGCTCCTCCTGTTGCTGAGTTTGCTAAAACTCACAACATCCCTCTTTATCAGGTTGAAAATATCAACCGCGAACCAGAAGTTCTTGAAGCACTGGAAAAACTAAACCTGGATTTCATCCTGGTTTTAGCTTTTGCTCAATTTTTAGGCTCACGCATTCTCAACATGCCAAGACTGGGGTGTTTTAACATTCACACGTCTATTCTTCCAAAATACCGTGGAGCTGCCCCTATTCAATACGCTCTTTTAAATGGCGACACTTCAACGGGTGTTTCGATTCAAAAGATGGTTAAAGAAATGGATGCTGGCGACCTCGTTCATTTTGATGAAGTGGCAATCACTGATGATGAAACTGGTGAAAGTCTTTACAACAAACTTAAACTTAAGGCCGCTGTCTCGACAAAAGCTTTAATCGAAAAAGTATTGGAAGATAAACTGGTTTACACTCCCCAAGATTCTGCTGGTGTGAGTTTTGCTCCAACAATTAAAAAAGAAGATGGATTCTTAAATTTCAAAGAATCTGACTATAAGAAAATCAGAAACCAAATCAAGGCCTTTGATCCATGGCCTGGGACTTATTGCTTTTTAAATAACCTACGACTTAAAGTTTTTGAAATTGAAAAGCTTCCTCGCTCACTTAAGCCTGGAGAAACATCAATTGACCATGGACTTTTATCGATTGGTTTAAATGACGGATCGGCCATCAGACTGAGCAAGATTCAGCTTGAGGGTAAAAAAGTTTGCAGTGACACTGAATTATTAAACGGACTTAAAAATAAGGGCGGAGAGATCATCCTCAATCCGTAAATGTTTATGACTATCATTTCACCAAGTCTTCTTGCCTGTGATTTCCTCAACATTGAGCCGGAACTTATGGCGTTTTCAGGTGTAAAAGATATGTGGTTTCACCTCGATATCATGGACGGACACTTTGTTCCCAACCTGACTTTCGGTCACCCCATCATTGAACTTATTACTAAAAAGTCTCCTCATAAATGCGATGCTCATTTCATGGTGACCAATCCAGAGTTTCACGGCGAAACTTTAAAAAATGCCGGTATCCACAACTTCACGTTTCACCTTGAAGCTGTCATGGATTCACTTTCACTCATCCAAGAATTAAAAAAGAATTACCCGAGCGTTGGTATTTCAATCAAACCAAACACTCCAACTCATAAACTGAGTGATGAAATCCTAAAAGCAGTTGACCTGGTTTTAGTGATGTCAGTTGAACCTGGTTTTGGTGGACAGTCTTTTATGCCAAGTGCATTTGATAAAATCAAAGAGCTTAAAAAGAGACGCGAATCCCTAAAAGCACATTTTCAGATTCAAGTTGATGGTGGTGTGACAGACAAAAACGCCAAGGAACTAATTGAGGCAGGAGCCGACAATTTAGTTGCCGGCTCTTATGTTTTTAAAACGACTAAAGACAATTACAAAAATAAAATCGAATCTCTGAGAAGCTTCTAACTATTGAGCTAGAAGTGTTAACGTCTGATCCTGTTGGCAAATAAGTAGATCGCCATCAGCAGCACAATTCATATCTGTCGAAACGATTGAACTTGAAATTGCTCCACCTAAAAGCCTTAGGTTTCTTAGAGTATCAAGACCAGATTTTTTCATGCTGGCAGCGTAAAGCCCTTCCATTGTTTGTGCACTTACAGTGATGGCCTTCACTGAGCCAAAAAGACTTGTGCTAACCGTCGCAGGGATTTCTTTGTTGATGTTTTCTTTGATGTCGATAAGTCTTACAACATTCTTTCCTGTTACTTCCAGGCTTACCAATTCTTCACTTGCTTCGTTGATTTCTTGTGAACTTAAATTTTTTGTTCCTTTTGCCGTGATGTAATCAAGAGACGCTTGACCAGTCACCACTTGAGAAATTTTAGTAAAACGAGTTTTTGAAATTTTTTTAAGAGTTAAAACTTCGTGACCTTTGACTGTATAAACCAGACGGTCGCCAGCAAATGCTGAAGTTGAAAGAGTAAGTGCCAATGCAAAGACTGCAAGAGTTGTTTTCATAAGAGCTCCTATTGATGGTTGCCCCCATCATAGCAGGCCTATAAAAACCCGGTAGGTCTCTTGAATTTTTTACTTGTGCCTTCTTTTTGAGGGGATTTTTTTGTTTATCCCCTAGGGAGCTGTTGAAGAAATCAGGTACTTAAGTCGTCATTTGGTTTAGGCTCCCTTAGCACTTAAACTCCCCAGATATGCAATTGAGAAATATTCTAAAAACCCTGAGCTTTAAGAAGCCCGAGAACAAGGAGCTCGAGCAGATTATTTTGTTTATCCAGATGAATCACTTGCAGTCGCTGACTGAGGCCATTGAGAGCAATCCAGGGCTACTTTACCTCTGTCACAAGAAGCGCTCTCTCCTCTACTGGTGCGGCCATTATAACAATACAAAAGCCCACATGGTCGTCATTCAGCTTATTAAAAAATACCCTAAAGAAAACAGTGCGATAGCTGCCTAAATTGAAGCAAAACACCATTACATTTTGAGCTTTTTCATTGTAGGATCAAGGCGTTTTTTTAACCCTTGAGAGTACACATGAATATCAGTCTAAACGGCCAGTCTTTAACTATTGATCAAGTCCATCAAGTCGCTCATGCGAAAGGTGGTGCAGTAAAACTATCTATCGATTCAAAAGCTATGGATAAAATGAAAGCGTCACGCGCTTTTGTTTTTGACATCGTAAAAAAAGGGGCTCCGGTTTACGGAATCAATACGGGCTTTGGTGCTCTTTCAAGCATGCACATCGCTGAAAAAGACCTGGCCACACTTCAAGTCAATTTAATCCGCTCTCACTGTACAGGTGTGGGCAAACCTTTTTCTCGTGAAGTGACGAGAGCGATCATGCTTCTTCGTGCGAACTGCCTCACTTCAGGATTCTCTGGTGTAGAGCCAAGCACTGTTGAATTACTTTTAGATTTTTTAAATAACGACATCACTCCAGTTGTTCCTGAAAAAGGATCTGTTGGTGCCAGTGGTGACCTTGCTCCTCTTTCTCACATCGCTCTTGCTTTAATTGGTGAAGGCGAAGTTGAATTTCAAGGAAAAATCGTAAACTCAGATGTAGCGATTAAATCTCTTGGGAAAAAACCTGCTGTTCTTGGACCAAAAGATGGCCTTGCTCTTATTAACGGAACTGCATGTATGGCCGCTCTTGGGGCCCTTGCTGTCTTTGAAGCTCGCCAAATCATGAAGCTTGCCGATATCTGTGCGACGTTAACAATGGATGGAGTTAAAGGAACAGATAAAGCTTACAATCCAAAAATCACAATGCTCAAGCCACATCCAGGTCAAATTGCCTGTATGGAAAACTTAAACAAGCTAGTTGCTGGGTCAAAACTAAAAGACTCTCACCCAGACTGTCACAAAGTTCAAGACCCTTATTCACTTCGTTGTGTGCCTCAAGTTCACGGAGCTTGCAGACAAACTCTTATCCACGCTGAACAAGTAATTGGATTAGAACTAAACGCTGTCACAGACAACCCACTTATCTTCGTTGAGAGCGGAGAAGTTATTTCTGGTGGTAACTTCCACGGTGAAGCTCTCGCTTTAGTAATGGATTACCTGGCCATGGGTGTTGCTGAAATCTGCAACATCTCTGAGCGCAGAATTGAAAAAATGATGAACCCTACTTTCTCTGAGCTTCCAGCGTTCTTAACAAGAAACTCTGGATTAAACTCAGGGCTTATGATTGCTCACGTAACTGCGGCAGCTCTTGTAAGTGAAAATAAATACCTTTGTCATCCAGCAAGTGTGGATTCAGTTCCAACTTCAACAGACAAAGAAGATCACGTTTCGATGGGTGTAACGGCGGGAAGAAAACTTCACGAAGTTATAGAAAATGCGAAGTCAGTTCTGGCGATCGAACTTCTATGTAACACTCAAGCACTAGACCTTCAAAGGCCAGAAGTCACATCTGCTCCACTTGAAGCTGTTTATGCTTTAATTAGAAAATCAGTTCCGACAATCGAAGAAGACAGAATATTTTACAAAGATATGAACAATATTATTAAAGTTATCAACAGTGGCGAAGTCGTTGCTGCTGCTGAATCAAAACTTGGAGCGCTAAACTAATGAGCACACATAATATTCCATTACCTCCAACAGGATCAACATTAACAACTAAGGGCTGGCACCAGGAAGCTGCACTAAGATGCCTTCTTAACAACCTTCACCCTGAAGTTGCTGAAGACAGAGAAAACCTCATTGTTTACGGTGGAAACGGACAAGCAGCAAGAAATCATCAAGCTCTTAACGACATCATCCACGCGCTAAAGAATTTAGAGAACAATGAAACACTTATGATCCAATCAGGGAAGCCGGTTGCGATCTTACCTTCTCACGAACACGGGCCAAGAGTTTTAATTGCCAACTCTAACCTAGTTCCTCACTGGGCAACGTGGGAGCACTTCAACAAACTTAAAGACGAAGGTCTGATGATGTACGGTCAAATGACTGCTGGATCATGGATCTACATCGGAACTCAAGGGATTCTTCAAGGAACATACGAAACGTTCATGGCCGCTGCTGAAAAGCACTACGGTGATGGTTCAGACCTAACTGGAAAACTTGTTTTAACTGCAGGTATCGGTGGTATGGGTGGAGCTCAGCCTCTTGCTGTAAAAATGGCAAACGGTGTGTGTTTAGCTTGTGACGTTGAAGAATGGAGAATTGAGAAGAGATTAAAAACAAGATACCTAGATGTACTTTGTAAGTCTTTTGATGAAGCTATCGATCTTGCTTTGAAATCTGTTAAAGAGAAAAAAGCAATCTCTATTGGTGTTGTTGGAAACGCTGCTGATTTCTTCAAGTATGTTTACGATAAAGGAATCAGACCAGACCTAGTGACAGACCAAACATCTGCTCACGATCCACTAAATGGATATGTTCCCCATAAAATGACTGTCGCTGAAGCACTTGCTTTAAGAACAAGCAATCCAGCTAAATACGTTGAGCTTTCAAAACTTACTATGGGTGAACACGTAAAAGCGATGCTTGCTTTCCAAAAAGCTGGCGCGCATGTTTTCGACTACGGAAACAACCTACGTGAAGGTGCAAAGCAAGTTGGTGTAACAAACGCCTACGACTTCCCAGGATTCGTTCCTGCTTACATCAGACCTCTTTTCTGTAAAGGGTCTGGGCCATTTAGATGGGTCGCTCTATCAGGTGATCCAGATGATATCCGTGTAACAGACGAAGCAATGAAAAAACTTTTCCCGGAAAATAAAAAACTGCACAATTGGTTAGATAAGGCTCAAGAGATGGTAGCTTTCCAAGGTCTTCCAGCACGTATCTGTTGGTTAAACTACGGTGAGCGTGAAAAAGCTGGTCTTATGTTCAACCAACTTGTTCGCGAAGGAAAAGTAAAAGCGCCAATCGTTATTGGTCGCGATCACCTTGATACAGGTTCAGTAACAAGTCCTAACAGAGAAACTGAAGGCATGATGGATGGAACAGACGCTGTTTCTGACTGGTCTCTTCTAAACCTTATGATCAACACAATGAACGGAGCTTCATGGACATCATTCCACCACGGCGGTGGAGTTGGTATCGGGTACTCTCAACACTCTGGGATGGTTATCTGTGCTGACGGATCAAAAGATATGGATGAGAGACTTAAGCGCGTTTTAAACTCTGACCCAGGAATGGGAGTTGCTCGCCACGCAGACGCTGGTTATGAACTAGCTCGCGAGACAGCAAGAAAAAGCTCGCTAAAGCTTCCATCGTTAAAAATTAACTCTTAATAAAGATCTGAGGCGCTGGCCTGGGTGTTGTCTTTGAATTTACAAAAGGCACTCTCGGCGCCAGCGTTGTTTTTAAGAATCAGGATCTCTCCAGAATAATCTTTTTTGCAAACCACTGCACCCGGATTTTTCCCGCCACTTCTTTCAGCTTCGCTAACTTTCACTTTATCTTTGTTTAAAACGGCCTTAATCGCCTCACATTTTTCCCTTTGCGCCTGGCAATTCTCAGAGACAAGAGCTCCAGTTTCTTTGTCTTTTACAAACGAATAATAAAGACTACCGCTTGACCATACATCAACACTCGCCACTGGTTCTGCGGCCCAAAGAGGTTGAATTATTAACAGGAGAAGAAGTTGTTTCATAATGACTCTTAATTTAAGTAATCAACGCCATAGACGCTGTCGAAAAAGTTTTGCTCATTAAACCAATAAGCCCCCTTCCCATCTACATTTTCAATTCCAGATTCTGCAGTGGCACGGTTATTGGCCCCCCATGAGTTCTGAATTAAATACTTATATTTTCCTTCAGAGCATTGGATTCCCACAATTCCCAAAGCATGATGGCCGCATTCATTATCTTTGAACTGCGCTTTGGGTTTTTTCAAGATTTGCGCACACAAAGATGCTGTCAAAGGCTGATTGTTCTTTAATTTTTTTATGATCATCTTGTCGATATCATCTTTGTTCTTCCAGCTGCTTTGAATCGTGTTGCAAGATACATTCTGAGGGATTTGGATCTTTGTGCTGTCATTGCAATCGCTAGCATAAAGCGACATCATGGCCTGGTCGTAATTGTTTCCTGCATTTGTTGTTAAGAAATCCATTGCAGTCTCGAGGTCATCAAGCCCAGATTCTTTATATTTCACAATAACGTTGGTAGCTTGCTTCATCAGCTCAGCATAAGAGCACAGACTGACATTACTTCGCCAATCTTCTTCAAAGTCTTTAGTTTGAAAATAGCCATAGGTATTTCTTTTCACGCATGCTTTTGAAAAACCTGAATTTGCAACTTCATTATACTCATCACTTAAGTCTTTTAGACTGTTGCTCAAAATGCTTGAGGCACCCACCATCTTATCTTTCATGAATTTTCGCGCAATCATTTTTTCCGATGCCAGCATGTTGAGATTTTCCATAAAGCTGTCTGTTATATCATCGCTTAAACTCTCAACAGAGAAGCCACTTTTTCTCTGCTCAATTTTGGCCTCTAGGCGCTTTTTCCAATTAGGGTCTATTCCATTAACTTCGACAGAGCCATCTTGGTTGACTTTCGCATTGTAAGCCAATCCCTTTACAACCTTACACCAATACTCATTGCTTGATGCAAACTCTGGTTTAAAACAGAATTTGTAGCTTAGGGCCTGTTGAGTGAGCGGGCCCAGGAGCATGTCGATATTATCTGCATTGATTCGGTTGCAATCTTTCTCTTCAATCTTTTTAATTTTCTTTTGAATTAAATCCTGAAAGCTGGTTTTAAAATTTTGGTATTTCTCTTGTGCTGCCTGTACTTTCTTTTTATTAAAGAGACCTGGCTTCTCGTTAATATCACCAAAAATTTTTTGGAATTGATTCATGTAGAGAGATGATTCCAGAAAGGTTTTAAATTGCTTGTGTTCAATGTCTCCAGACGTGAGAATCTTTTCAAGATTAAGGTCTGTGCGCGTGCAAAGAATTGGTTTTTTTTCATTCTCCTGCATATTTTTAACAGTGGTGATTACACCGCACGTGTTTCCTCCATCCAAGGCCAGGTCCCAATCCATTGCGCCACCGCTGCCATTAATGGCCTTCTGGGTGTTTTTCTCTTCTTTGACATAGATATTAAAATTCCCATTATTTTTTGCTTCCGACCTTTGGTTTTTTAAACCCTCTGTCTTATACAAAGTCGCCAAATGCAAATAAGAAACTTCTGGATTATTAGGAAGGACTGATTGAAGCAAAAGGCTGGCTGCATTGGCATAACAACTTCCCAGACCATCTTGATCTTGAACACGAAAGTTCGCCAAACTCTTATTGCCTTCATCAACGCGAATAATCTCACCATTTTGCATCTCTCCACAATTTTGTGCGAGAGCAGTGGCCGAAAGCGTGAGAAACATAGTCAAAAATGCAATTTTCATAAGCAAAAAACCTCACAAAAATTCTAACACATTTCACTTAGGTTTTAAGGGAGGAAGACTTAACCTGAGTAAAGCAATCAGGTAGTGCACTTTTAAACTTTTACCTCTTCTGGAATGCCCGCTTTCGTTCTATACTGCTTTCTCCAACCACTAAGTGAGTTAAACAAGATCTATGACAGTTAAAATTTTTCGCCACTTCTCTGAAATCGCAACACTAGAAAATGCCTACAAAAAAGATGGAAGAAAACTTTCTCCTTCTGACCTTGGATTAATTAAGGATGCTTCTATTGTCTACAATCAAGATGAGATCATTTGGGTTGGCCCTGATAATCAGCTTCCAGAAGATTATCAGCACATGGATTTTATTGATGCCAGCGGAAAGACTTGTGTGCCGGAAATTGTCGACTCACACACGCACGTTGTCTTTGGTGGAGACCGAGCTCATGAATACAGCATGAGACTTAACGGTGCGACCTATGAAGAGATCGCCAAAGCTGGCGGTGGTATTTTAAATTCAATGAAAGGAACCAATGCCCTTTCACGCAGCGAACTTTTAAAACTTGCCCAGCAAAGAATTAAAAACATTCGCTCTTATGGTGTGGGAACAATCGAGGTGAAATCTGGTTACGGCTTAAACTTTGAAAAAGAATATGAAATTTCCCGCATTATCCACGACCTAAAAAATATCGTTCGTCCTGATGTCCAAATCATTAACACCTTCATGGCCGCTCACGCTGTTCCTAAAGACTACTCGAGCTCGTATGAATACATGAAAGATGTGGTTCTTCCTCTATTAGATAAGCTTGGTGAAGAACAAATCCTTGATTGCGTTGATATCTTCCACGAACAAAATTATTTCTCTGAAGAAGATGTCATCTCACTTTTTGAGCGTGCAAAAAGATGGAACATCCCGGTTAAAATGCACGCCGATGAATTTAACGACAACAAAGGTGCTATTCTCGCGACTAAATACCAAGCGCTTTCGGCAGATCATCTTTTAGCAACCGGGGCCGATGGAATTGAAGCCTTAAAAAATTCAAACACTGTCGCTACACTTCTTCCTGGTACTGGACTTTTCCTGGGGAAAAACCAGGCCAATGGCCGTGCCTTTTTAGATGCTGGAGTTAAAGTTGCTATCGCTTCTGATTACAACCCCGGATCATGTCACTGTGATAATCTTGTGATGATCGCTTCACTGGCCGCTCCTATCTATAAGATGAATATGGCGGAACTTTGGTGTGCTATCACTTTCAACGCCGCTTGTGCCGTAGGACTCAAAAACCAAGGGGCCTTAATCCCTGGTCTTAAACCTCGCTTTAGCGTCTTTAATACCGACTCAATTGATCGTATTACCTATAATTGGGGCAAGAATTTAGCTATTTAGCACTTTTAGGGCCCAATAAGATTTAGTTTTGATAAGAATTGTCCGATAAGCCTTCTATGAAAAGGTTTGTTACATTCCTGCGTTTATTTAGTCTGGCGACGTTGCTTGTTTTAGCATCGTGCGGGGCCGATAAAATGCAAGGAACTTCATCTGGATCAAACTCTTTAACTGGTGGACAGTGCGCTTGTAACTCAAGCTATTCACCAGTGTGCGGATACAACAACGTCACATACGATAATTTATGCCAGGCCAAATGCTATTATGGTGATGAGGCCAATAAGTTTGCTCAAGGTAGCTGTAACTGTAGCGACAGCGGTCCTGTATGTGGTGATGACAACAAAACTTATATCAATGAATGTGAAGCTCAAGCTGCAATCAGAAACGGTTTTATGAAAAGAATCGTTAAATTTAGCGATTGCAATCGCTAGTTAATTCGCTGTCCATTCTTTCATTTTTTCCACAATCTCTTCAGCATTAAAATCCATCGGCCCATTGCTAAAATGAACCACTTTCCCTCTATGGAAAATAATCGTAACAGGAATCGCTGAGACCTTGTAGTCAGTGACGAGTTTTGAATTTTTATCTGGAACAATGATGAATTCATCTTTCATATTGATCTTCTTCATTGTCTTATGAATATTGGCAACCTGATCATCCTCATCTGTGTTGATGGCCACGATTTGAACTTGTTCTGGTTTGAATTTATTTTTAAGAGCGATCATCGACGGCATCTCTTCCAGACATGGAATACACCATGAAGCCCAGAAATTTAGAATCACAACCGGAGCGTCGATTTTTGTCATCGGCAGGTCTTCACCCGCCAGCGTTTTATAGTTTCCGTGAAGGAAGAGATTCTCGTACTCCAGATATTCTTGCGACTGCTTGATCACTTCTTCATTTTTTGCGAAGAACTTGAATCCAATTTGCCCGGCAAGCACTACGCCAAACACCACGATAAATATAATAAATGGTAAAAATTTCTTCATTGCATGAGCCCCTAATCGTTCTAAAATTATACTATGTTTAAAACCAGACTGAAACTAAAACCCAAGAGTTTAAATAACCAAAAAGGTCAAACTTTCTTGGAGTTCATTTTCGTTTTAATGCTGCTAATAAGCATCTCCTTTGCCTACATGAGAGGCTTTAGTTTCTATATTGGTTCCCGTTGGGAGATCATGCTAAAAATTATTGCCAGACCTAATGCAAGTACAGTTACAATTCCGTAAGTAACATTCTTTTTTATAAGTTCAGTGAGGGCCTATGAATTACATCTTGTCGATTGACCAGGGAACAACAGGAACGAGATCTTGTCTGATTGATGCCGAAACTTTTACGCTCATCGGTCAATCAAGTAAAGAATACCCTCAGATTTATCCTAGGCCATCTTGGGTTGAACACAACCTCAATGATATCTGGGCAACAGTTGAATCAACAGCTAAAGAAGTTTTAAAAAACAATAATGTTCAGCCCCATCAAATTAAGGCCATTGGTATAACCAACCAACGTGAAACAACATGTGCCTTTGATAAAAAGGGAACTCCACTGGCAAACGCGATTGTCTGGCAAGACAGACGCACGAGTGATTTTTGTCAGGAACTAAAAGGAAAAAATCTTTCGGAAAAGATTAAAGAAAAAACAGGTCTTCCTATCGATCCTTATTTTTCTGCTACGAAAATGCATTGGTTATTAAAAAATAATGCTGCCGTGGCCAGTGCCTCTAAAGAAGGCTCTCTGCTTTTTGGAACAATCGATACATTCCTCCTTTTCAAATTAACTGGCCATGTATCTCACAAAACAGATGCCTCAAATGCTTCTCGCACAATGCTGATGAATTTAAAAACATGTGACTGGGACGCTGAACTTCTCGACGTCTTCGGTGTTAAGAGAGAGTCTCTTCCATCTATCGAAGATTCATTCGGAAATTTTGGTGTCACAAAAGGTCTTTCATTTTTACCTGATGGCATTCCCGTGACTGGGATTCTCGGAGATCAGCAATCTGCTCTTTTTGGGCAAGCTGGTTTTCATAAAGGCGAAATGAAATGCACTTACGGAACTGGTGCCTTCGTTCTATTAAATACTGGCGATGAGCTCATTTACTCAAAGTCAGGACTTTTAACGACGGTTGAATACCGCTACAAAGGAAAAGCCGTTTATGCGCTTGAAGGCTCAAGCTACATTGCCGGAGCTGCTGTTCAATGGCTGCGCGATAACTTAAAAATTATCAAAAAGAGTTCTGAAGTTGAGCCACTAGCGCGCGAAGTGCATAACTTTGAAGAACTAAAACACATTCAATTCTTCCCATTTTTTGCCGGAATAGGCTCTCCTTACTGGAACGCTGAGGCCAAAGGGGCCATCACCGGACTCACCCGCGATTCAGGTCGCTCTCACATTGCCTTTGCTTGCCTTGAAGGCGTTGCTATGGCGATTAATGATCTTTTAATGGCGATGAAAAAAGACACTGGGCTTAGTATTAAAACTCTTAAAGTTGACGGCGGAGCCGCCGCTAATACACTTTTAATGGAACTTCAGGCGACAATTTCAGAAACGACAATCGTTAGACCTAAAGTTATCGAGACAACAGCTTTTGGTGCGGCGATGGCCGCAGCTATTGGCGCTGGCCTAACAGATTTTGAAAGACTCTCGACGACATGGAAAAAAGACCGCGAGTTTCCGATTGATTCAAACCTTGAAGGCTATATCAAAGACAAGCGAGAGCTTTGGAATAAAACAATCAGTAAAATGTTTACTTAACTGGTTTTGCTTCCTGTGGTTTTTGGGCCGCAGGAGGCGCCATCTCGCACACTTTCTTTTTCGGGTCCCAAACCCCTTTTGATTCCACACAATAATGGATAGACGCAAAATCCCTCGCAATGACCGCTACAATCCCAATTAGAAGGAGAATCATGGTCGCAATTAAGAGATTTCGATCTTTCATAATTTATTTCCCGATAAATTGATCTAAGTCTCTCGCTTGGCGAAGACCAATGATCTCGATATCGTATTTACCTTTTAACTCTCTGGCCGTTTTTTCTGAAGTGACCACTCGCTTGTAATTGAGCTGGGCCATTTCTTTAATTCTCATTTCCATCTGAGGAATCGAGCGAACTTCACCCGTTAAACCAACCTCTCCGACAAAAATCGTGCTCGAATCAATTGGTTTTGAACGGTATGAACTTAAAAGAGAAGCAATGATCGAAAGATCCGACTCTCTTGTCGTAAGTTTCATTCCCCCTACAACGTTTAAGTAAATATCGTTAAACCCCAGAGGCAATCCGAAATATTTTTCAATAACGGCCACCATCATTGAAAGGCGGTTGTTATCAATCCCGTGAGTTGTCCTGCGCCCGTTACCAAACTTATTATCAACAACCAGCGCCTGAACCTCTACAAAGAGAGAACGCGACCCTTCAATGATACAAGTTAAAGAGCGGCCGAAAGATTCTTTTAATTGATCATCAAGGAAGTATTGAGAAGGATTTTTTACTTCGTCTAATCCACTTTCCTTCATTTCAAAAATACCGACTTCGTTGGTATTCCCAAAGCGGTTTTTCATCGCACGAAGAATTCTGTAGTGACCGAACTGGTCTCCTTCAAAATAAATAACCGTATCTACCATGTGCTCAAGGATTTTTGGCCCGGCGATTGATCCCTCTTTCGTGATATGACCAATAACAAAGCACGTAATCCCATTGGCCTTCACGTGATTCATAAGTTCATAAGTCACTTCGCGAATCTGAGACACCGTTCCTGGTGCTGAATCAATTTCAGACGATGATGTCGTCTGAATTGAGTCGATAACTAAAAAGCGCGGCTGAAGTTTATTGATTTGCTCTAAAATCTTCTGCCAGTTTGTTTCGTTATAGATATAAAAATTGTCAGCATTAACACCAACTCTCTTTGATCGTTCCGCCACCTGGTTAACAGACTCCTCTCCACTTACGTAAAGAACAGTTTGCCCGGCGTGTGATTGAGAAAGTCTCCCCATAATCGCTGTTAAAAGTGTCGACTTTCCAATTCCTGGCTCTCCACCAATAAGAATTAAAGAACCGGGAACAACTCCACCGCCCACGACGCGGTCAAATTCTCCCATTCCCGTTACGACTCTAAACTGCTTTTCTAAAACGATATCATTAATCAGCTTTGGGGCTTCCCCACCTAGAGCTGTTCTTTTATGAGCACGGTTTAAATCTTTCGCGGCAACAGTGGTCTCTTCAGTAAACGAGTTCCACGATCCACACTCTGGACATTTCCCCATCCACTTTGATGTTTGGTATGAACAACTCTGACAAATAAATGTTGAGGTTTTCTTGGCCATGACAATCCTAATTTAACATTTTTAAAAGTTCTGCTTCTGTAATGATCTTGATTTTAAGCTCAAGCGCTTTTTTATATTTGCTTGAACTAGGATCGGTTTCATTCGTTACCAGAATATCTGTGTTCTTCGATACCGAAGACACCACAATCCCTCCGCCTTCGCGGATTTTATCTTCTACCACAGGCCTCTTTTCTGAAAGAGCTCCAGTAATACAAATCTTCATTCCTGTAATTGCTGTTTCGCGAGTCTCTTCAACTGTGAACTCAAAGCCCAGGTCTACCAGTTCATCAATTAAATCAAACTTTTCACGAATTGAAGTTAAAAACTCCGTCGCTGATTTTTCTGCAAATGATTCAACTTTCATTAACTGTTCAAGACTTAAGTTTTTAATCTTCTTAATACTATCAAATCCAGCTCGCACTACCTTCTCACACTTATTATAGGCCCCACCACTAATTCCCAGTGCAGATAAGAAAGTAATCAGATCGACAGTTTTCGTTTTTTCAATCGACTCGATAAGCTTGTTGCTTAATTTATCTTTAACCTTATCAAGCTTCATGAGGTCAGAAGCTTCCAGGCGGTAAAGATCCGGAATCGTTTTTACAAGTTTTGCATTGATTAGTTCTTCCAACCTTTTACCACTTAGGTTTTCAATGCCAATCTTCTGGATGAAATTTAAAATGATCTCTTTGTTTTTACCGGGGCAATTATCATTGCGGCAGTAAATCCTGATATCGACGATTTCAACTTTTGACTCACAACTTGGGCAATGATCAGGAACAACGAATTTCTCTTTTGATGATTTCACGACTGAAAGAAATTTTGGAATTACCTCTCCAGAGCGGATAATTTCAATCTCATCTCCAGACTTTAAGTTATTGGCCGCAACCATTCCGTAATTGTGTAATGTCACATTTGAAATCATGGCACCAGAAAGCTCTACCGGCTCAACTTCTCCAACGGGAGTTAAGATTCCATTTCTTGAAACGTACCAGATGATTTCTTTAAGCGTTGTTGTCTTTGATTCACCTTGGAACTTAAAGGCCATTTTGTAGCGAGGGTGATGGGATGTTTCTCCCAACTCCTCATGCAAGGCCAGGCTGTTATAAGTAAACACCAGGCCATCGATTTGGTAGTCACCTTCTGACATGAAATGGCGAGCGCGGTCAATAACATCTTCTAAAGATTTTTTTGATGTATGAATTTCCACTTCTGGAATAAGAAATCCGTGCTCTTTTAAATGCTCAAACTTCTTTTCTTCTTTTTTAATCGGTTCATCGCTAATGTAATCAAAGGCCATGAACTTGATATAGCGGCAAAGCTCCAGGTTTTCTTTTCGCCCCATTAAGCCGGCGACAATATTTCTCTGACTGGTTGGTTTTTCCAAACCGATATCAGTCATTTCTTTTGAAAGTTTAAAAAAGCTCTCTTCATCACAGAAAAGCTCACCTCTAATTTCAACTTTGTGTTTATTATTGATAAATTTTGGAACGTTATTAATCCACATGACTTTTTTAGTGATATTCTCACCAAAAGTTCCATCTCCTCTGGTTTTGGCCAGATGAAGATCGCCATCCTGATAAATAAGTGAGCAGCTAATCCCATCGAGCTTCATCGTGCTCAGGATTTCTTCTTTCCCCATCCATTCCACTAAGTCTTCAATGACGTAGGTCTTTTCAAGGGAAAGCATTTTTTTATCGTGCTTAATTTTGTCACTGGCCGATGTTGTCGTACCGACAATATTGAGAACTGGGTTTTTTGGATCTAGTTTTTTTAATTCGTCTTCGAGTTTGTCGTAATCGTAGTCAGATATTTCAGGGCGCCCTTGGTAATAGAGCGCCTTATGTTTAATAATTTCGGATTCAAGTTTTTGGATGCGACTCACTTAACCCCTCCGAGGTTAAAAAGTAAAAATCGCTCCTACTTTAGCAGAAGTATCTTTGAATTGCAGTTCTTTTGTATTTCCCTTTGTGAAAGTCGCTTTGTTTGAAAGAACTTCAATGCCCCCTACAAGTGAAATATTCGTCTCATAAGCATACTGTCCACCGATCTCTAAACGGTAGTTTGAGCTCGAGTCGTCTGCGCCATAAATTTTCGCTTTCTCTTTGTAAGAAGATGTTAAAAGGAAATCAATTAAAAGGTACATTCTCATTGCTTGATAAACAGGAATACTACCGCGCGCTCCCAATAACAATCCAGAGAAAGTAAATTCCGTGAAGCCATCGGCCTGCGACGTATTCATACCGTAAATATAACTTCCATATCCACCATAAAGATCAACTTGTGGGCCGTAGAAAAATCCCATTGGTAAATATTTGTATCCAAACTTTACACGTGTTGCAGTATTGTCTGAGGAGTTGCTATCTTGAGTGAAAGTTCCTTGGTCCTTTTTATAGCTACCAAATTTTTTTCCAAACTCAATTCCACCCCACCAATTTCTAGTCGCCCAAAGCTCCAGGTCAAGGTGTCCTCCGAATCTCATCCCATCCATAGAATTCTCTGAAGCACCCGACTTTGTCACCGAGCCACTTCCCGCTGTTAAATAGATTCCAATTGACCCCAGCTTTCCAAATTCATTGTCTTCTTTTTCACCAAACTTTACTTGCTCAATCACTTTCCTTGATTCAACCGAGCGAACCTTTACCCAGTCTTCAATGCGAAGTTTTTTATTTCCCTCATAAGCTGTTACCCTAGCTTGCGCTTGAGTTTCACCAACATCAAAAACTTTTGCGTCTGCAATTTTTTCAGTTTGGTAATCAATGATTTCTTTTAATAATGGATGCTGTCTTTTTGCAGTAGGTCTCTCAATAACGATTTCGCTTCCGTTGAAGATCTGCGATTTTCTTCCAATATCAATTGTAAATTGATCTCCAAGAACACCTTTGACTCGTCCACTGTAGGGAATCGTCTTTTCGTACATATCCAGCCAGTTTTTTACTGTCTGAGAAATTACTGTTGAATCTGTTGTCTTAAGTTGAGTTTGCTCTTTGAAATAACGATCTTCACCGTTTTCTCCGATAACTTCAACCTTAACATCGGCCGTGTTTGCTCCCACCGCTAAAACGATGCGAATAAGTGTTCCCGCTTTTGTTTTATCTGCAATGACTTTTAAAACATCTTTGTTGTTTAAATGACTTTCAAGATTTTTAGAGTATTGGCCAAGAATATTGATAAGCTCTGAGTTCGATTTATACGTACACCATGAACCATCTTTAATATAGTTTTCAACATCTTCAAAAACCTTGAACCCAATCTTATTGTCCGCTCCATCCGTCACCGGAAGAAGCATACAGTTTCTCATCGATTCTGAGGCCATGAGGTTTGTTGAAAGAAGCAGGGCCCCTAATAGTAAGAATTTTTTCATAGTTCAATCTCTGGAAGTGGCGGCAGTGTTTCAGCCTGGGCATTATGCTCATAAACCGAAAGAAGCATCTTAAGATCGTTAATCTCCTCTTCCAGCTCGCGGTTTCTCTTTTTAAGGAACTCCACTTCAAGTTTTAAGGCCAACTCTTCTTTCTGAACAGTGATCTCTCTCGTCCAGATAAAATACTTTCCGTTTTCTTCTTTATACTTAATATGGCCTGATTTGATTGAGCGTCTGATTGTTGAAATTGAAACTTTTTTTACGTTAGCGTAATCGAGTATCGATAACCAGATTCCTTCTTGATTCATTAGACATCTCCATTCCATTGGTGAGTACTCATATTCTATCTTAGATTCAGATTAGTTAGAATATTTTTAAACCCGATGAAGGCACTCCACTACTTTGAAAAAAATCTCAAAACAGATGTAAGAAGTGTTATCCTTATCTCATGTATCACGATGTAGATCTTAGCCAATTCAAAAATAAAAAGACCGCCCTGGTTCTTTCCGGTGGTGTTGTTAAGGCCGCTTCATGGCATTTGGGCGTGGCCCTGGCACTTGAAGAGCTTGGATTTGTACTCAAACACAACAAATCTCCACTTGATGCTGATTATGAGATTTCAACTTATGTAGGTTCAAGTGCTGGTTCACTAATTAACCTGTACTTTGCCTCAGGTTTTAGGCCTATTGATGTCATCGATGCGACTATTAACCGCAAGAATGCTCAGACATCTCTTAAGCCGGTTACATACACTGATATGCTTTCGAGAAAGATGCCCTCGCGCAATCCATTTAATTTTGATTTTTATAATCCACTCGAAGGATTTCCGGCCTTTTTAAAACAAATGTCAAAGCCATTGCTTTCGATTTCAGGACTTTTTTCAACAGAAGGCCTAAATCAGTATATGCAAAAGCATGTTATCCTCTCGCAAAATTTTGAAGAATACGCGGCTGACATGTTTGTCGTTGCGACTCAGTTAGATCACTCTCGAAAAGTTATTTTTAGCAAATACAATTATCCGAGTCCAATTCACGACTCGACTGCTGAATACTACACTGGTGTAGATATCACTCAAGCGGTTTCTGCCAGCATGAGTGTGCCACCTTTCTATGCACCTTTTCCCATAAAAAACCCACGTACGGCCCAAGTTGATTATTATATCGACGGAGAAATTAGAGAGACTCTCTCTAACCACGTTGCTGTTGATAATAAGTGTGACTACATCATTAGCTCATGGACTCACACCCCATACCACTATCACGATGAAATCGGATCTCTGATTAACTTCGGTCTTCCGGCCATCTGTATGCAGGCTATTTACCTGATGATCCAAAAGAAAATTGTTTCTTCTCGCGGACAAAAGGTTTTAGCAAAAGATATTATTGATACTGTTAACGACTATATGTCTTCACAAAATTTCAGCGTAAAGGATAAAGCTAAGATCACTTCGATTTTAGAGAGAAAACTAAACTACAACCCAAACGTTAAGTTTATCGATATCTATCCAGATCACTCACACTACAAGCTTTTCTTCACTAACTCGTTTTCTCTTGATCCGCAGAAAGCAAAATACATTATGACAGCGGGCTATAAGAAGACGCTCGAAGTTTTTAAAAATTTAGATTAGAAATTAAAGTTGTTCGATTAAGTACGAACCTTCTGAACAGAAAGTCTTTAAGAAGTCGCTAGAACCATCTGTGTAATCCAGACGAACGTTGAAGATCCCCTCCATATCACCTGAAATAAACACTTTTTCAGATAATTCAGAGTTATCTCTTGAGAAGTTTCCATCGCGATCCAGAAAGCTTGTTTCCACAAACATTTCACCGCTTTTATTTTTACCGTTAGCTTTAATATCGCGAAGGTCTTTTGTAAGGTTTACTTGAACCAGACAGCGCTCGCCAAGTTCACTTAGGTCGTTAGCCTCTAAAACTTTTCCAATAAAGTCTTTCCCTGGAATTTCAATTTCTGTGGCACTTTCAGTTCCCACAAAAAGGCTGTTGCCAAGGTGTTTAAACTCTAAATATTTTCTCGAGTTATTCACAAGCTCAGGGACTTTGATTTCGTAAGCGTTCAAGGCCTTTTTCTTAGCCGTCGTTTTTGTTCCGTAGAAAGAAACATCTGATCCATTAATGTTTAGCTCTTTTACTTTTCTTCCAAGAAGACTTCTTGTCGTAAATGTATAAAGCTCTCTTTTTGTATTTACGAAATCAACGTCTTCAAAGAACATCTCACCATCGCCCACATAAACGATTTTCTGAGCTGTTTCTTTATTATCAAGTAAATATCTCAGAAGAATATTTCCTGTTTTTACGCCCAGGAAAAGTACATAAGAAGCTTGTTCTTTAGATTCAAGCATCTTGAAGTTTTGCGAAAAGAACAACTTGTATTGATAATCAGAATCAATTTCTACATCAGAAATACTTGGGTCAACCGCAACCATTAGGAGATTTCCAACGACGTCTGCCTTTTTCTTTTGTAGGAAAGCTTGAATACCCGCTTCATTCATAAGTGGAATATTCATACCTTTATTAAGAAGATTAATTTCAACTCTTGTTGGAATCAGTCCGTGTGACTGAACTACACCGGTCTGAGTATTCACATCTCCAGAAAGTGAGTATCCAAGTTTGATTTCTCCAGTTGCCTGGTCATCAGCTCTTTCACTTCTGTCATAGTCTGGAACAAATTCGTATCCAAAGGCTTGACGTGATTTTTGAGTATTCAGGTTGATCTCGCGGGCCTTAATGATGAACTCTGCTTGAGTAGTCACGTCATTATTGCTTGCCGTGAACGCTGAAGCTTGTGAGCCTTCATCGTTAGTAGTCACTGGTTTTGAAAGTGCTGCTTGTGCTTGCTTTGAGTAATCAAAGACCAGATTGTCTTCGTTGTTCATTGCTTTTTCAAGCTCGTCTGTATTTGTGGTTGTTTCAAAAGTTTTTTTCTTTTGAGTATTCACATTGAAAGCAACCGCTGGACTCTTGTGAACTGCTCTTTCAATGGCCTCTTTTACCGAGTTAGAAATCGGAGCATCAAAAGTCTTTTTAAATCCTTCTTTATATTCAGGAACTTTTGCGACTTCTGCTGGAGCTGCCTCTTTTTCTGAGTAGTCAAACATCACCAGCTCATCGTTTCCAGTTGCTGGTGTTTCTGCTTCGGCCATCATTGGTTCAGCATTTTGAGTACTCACAGCATCGCTGACTTCATCTTTAATAACTTCATCTAAAACTTGTGTTGCGGTTGAAGCCTGGGCCGTTTTGACTTCGTCATTTACGATTTCTGAGGCTTCATAGCTTGCTAATTCTGAGCCCGCAAAAGTTTCATATCTTAGAGACTCTGATGAAAAGCCATAAAGCTTGATCAGCTCTTTATTATTGATTTCAAAATCACCCACAGAATCTGTCGATGTGATGCTCTTTAAAAGAACTTCATCCAACCTCATATCGACGGCCGCAAATTCTGGTTTGATATCATTCCAGTTCTTCGCGATCATTTGATATTTAACTTTTTCTGCTTTTAGAGCGTAACGAGAACGAAGGATTTTTCCCTTCACTTCTTTTTCGATTGTTTGAACGATATTGCCAGTCACATCTGCAACCGGTGCAGCGGCCTTTAATTCTGTTTTTTCTGAAAGGTAGGCAATGTTATTGGCGGCATTTTTAAAAGCCGTGAAATCGACTTTTTTAGGCTCAAAACGCTCTTGTGAATACGTGTAAGCACCGACTACAAAAGTAGTCGCAATAAGGGCCGTGCACGATTTAACAAAAACTGATTTTTTCGTCATAGTTATTTGTTAAATTTTAAATTGATTCAGAGGGGTTGCAAGAAAAGTGCGCGTTTTGCCTAGTGATTTCAGTAAAATATTGAGTACTCACAGGCCAAAAAGCTCATGAGTACTCAAATAATGGATTAGCGTGGTCTGGTAAATTCAGCAAGCTGGATACGAAGTCTCGCTCTCTCAGCCTTCTGTACGTACTCGTCAACCTCTTCAAGAGATAGACCTTCCGTATTTTTAAGTTTCTCTTCCGCGTTTTGAAGAGAAAGTTTCGCTCTCTCAACATTAACGTCCGTGCTTTCTTCTGCAGTATTTGCAAGAACGGTAATCTTGTTTTCTAAAATTTTACAAACACCGTTAGAAACAAGGAAGTTTCTATCAGCGTAATCAGGTCCACCAAAAACAGTAAGCACACCAGTCGATAGTTTCGTCACGATGTGCGTGTGGTTTTCAAGAACGTTGATCTGCCCGCGAACCGTTGGGATTAGCAACGATTCTGCGGGAATGCTTTTCGCAATAATTTTAGAAGGCGTAAGAATATCAACTGTGTAGTATTTCATGTTCCTTCCTACTTAAAATTATTTTCCAGCCTTAATTTGAGCAGCTTTTTCGTAAACCATATCAAGACCACCAACTAGGTAGAATGCTTGTTCTGGTAGATCATCTACTTCACCGTTAAGGATAGCTTTGAAAGCTTTAATCGTATCGTTGATTTCAACGAACTTACCTTTCAGACCCGTGAACTGCTCAGCTACGAAGAATGGCTGAGAAAGGAATTTTTGTACCTTTCTAGCACGTCCAACGATTAGCTTATCTTCTTCAGAAAGTTCATCCATACCAAGGATCGCGATGATGTCTTGAAGTTCTTTATACTTTTGAAGAATCTTCTGAACACCGCGAGCAACGTTATAGTGCTCTTCCCCAACGATAGCTGGAGTTAAGATCGAAGAAGAAGATGAAAGTGGATCTACCGCTGGGTAAATTCCAAGCTCAGCAATCTGTCTTGAAAGTTCTGTTGTTGCATCCAAGTGGGCAAACGTCGTAGCTGGAGCTGGATCGGTATAGTCATCCGCAGGAACGTAAACGGCCTGGATAGATGTAATCGAACCATTAACAGTCGATGTAATACGCTCTTGCATAGCTCCCATCTCTGTACCAAGTGTTGGTTGGTAACCTACGGCAGATGGAATACGTCCTAGTAGCGCTGATACTTCAGATCCAGCTTGAGTAAAGCGGAAGATGTTATCAACGAAGAAAAGTACGTCTTGGTTTTCTTCATCACGGAAATATTCCGCCATTGAAAGACCAGTTAAAGCAACACGTGCACGAGCTCCAGGTGGCTCATTCATTTGACCGAATACCAGTGCAGTTTTTGCAATTACACCAGACTCTGTCATTTCGTGGAAAAGGTCGTTCCCCTCACGAGTACGCTCACCTACACCTGCGAATACTGAGTATCCACCGTGTTGAGTAGCGATGTTGTTAATTAACTCTTGAATAAGAACCGTCTTACCTACACCGGCACCACCGAAAAGACCGATCTTTCCACCGCGAACGTATGGAGCTAGAAGGTCAATAACTTTGATCCCTGTATAGAACTGCTCTAGTTTTGTAGATTGCTTATCGAATCCAGGAGCTGGTCTGTGAATGTCGTAAGTTTTCTTAGCGCCGATCGGACCTGCTTCATCAACTGGCTCCCCGATTACGTTAATAATTCTTCCTAAACACTCTCTTCCAACAGGAGCTTGAATCGCTTTTCCTGTATCAAGAACTTTTAGTCCTCTTGATAGACCCTCTGTAGAATCCATCGCGATACAACGAACCATGTTGTCCCCTAAGTGTTGAGATACTTCAACAGTTAGGTTCCATTCATCTTTCGAGATCGTCTTGTTTGTTAACTTGAGAGCGTTGTAGATCGCTGGAATTTTCCCGTTAGAAAATTCAACGTCTAGTACCGGTCCCATTACTTGCTTTACAACACCGTAATTTTCAGACATTGGTGACCCCTTAACCTTTCAGAGACTCAGCACCAGACACTACTTCAGATAACTCTGTCGTAATCGCTGCTTGTCTCAGTTTATTCATCTTAATTGATAACGTTTTAATTGCTTTTTTACAGTTCGAAGAAGCCGAGTCCATTGCGCTCATTCTCGATCCGTGCTCAGCTGCTACTGCATCTAAAAGAGCAGTGTATAGCGTGCTGATATACGTTTGAGGAATAAGAGTGTCCAGGATTTCTGTAGGATTTGGATCGTACTTGAAATCGAATGGAAACTTCTCTTTTAACTGTTCTTTCTCAGCCACATCTAATGTCATTGGTAAAAGTTGTTTTACCGTTGGATCAAATGCGATAGCTGATTGGAAAACGTTGTAAGCTACGTAAACGTGGCCCACTTCAGCCGATTTAAACATCTCTGAAAGCTCAACACCAACTTGTTCCATTTCAATGAAAGTAGGTTCAGACTTGTTGAATGTATAAGTCTTTCCCTTGTTGTATGTCGCTGCCAGAAGATCTCTAACCTTTTTCCCAATGAAGTAAATTTTTACATCTTGATTTGTTTCATCAAGAAATCTTCTAACTTTCTTAGCAAGTTGTGAGTTGTACGAACCGCAAAGACCTTTATCAGAAGAGATAACAAGAAGGATGGCCTTATTGTTGTCTTTCTTTTCATTTAAAAACTCATTGTCATAGCTTTGAACAAGAGCAGAAACCGTTTTAATTGTTTCTTCAAGTTCGCGAGCGTATGGACGAGAGTTCAAAATGTTGTTTTGAGCTTTCGCTAATTTTGCGGCCGAAACGAGCTTCATCGCTTGCGTGATTTTAGAAGTACTTTTGGTACCCTTAATCTTCTTTTTAAGCTCTTTAATATTCGCCATTGTTAATAATTCCTAAAATTAGTTTTTTAGTATTTCTTAGTTGCTAGGAAGCCTTTAACCGCTTCAAGAATTTTTGCTTCTTGATCAGCTTTGATTTCTTTTGCAGCAGAAATTTCTTTCATCGTATCGCCATGTCTTGAGTGTAGGAACTCTAGAACGTCTTTTTCAGCAACTCTAACTTTTGGAGTTGGAACAACGTCGAATAGACCTTTTGTAGCTACAAGAATTGCAACTGCTTGGTCGATAACGTCAGCTGGAGCGTATTGATCTTGTTTTAGAAGTTCAACTAGTCTCTCACCTCTGTTTAGCTGTCTCTTAGTCGCTTCATCAAGGTCAGATCCGAAAGCAGCGAAAGCTGCAAGTTCACGGTACTGAGCAAGGTCCAGACGAAGTGTACCAGCTACTTTTTTCATAGCTTTAATTTGAGCAGATCCACCTACGCGTGAAACTGAAAGACCAACGTTTACAGCTGGACGGATACCAGAGTTGAAAAGATCCGACTCTAGGAAGATCTGACCATCAGTAATCGAAATTACGTTTGTAGGAATGTATGCAGAAACGTCACCTTCCTGAGTTTCAATAACTGGAAGTGCTGTTAATGAACCAGCTCCTAGTTCGTCGTTAAGTTTACATCCACGCTCAAGAAGTCTTGAGTGAAGGAAGAATACGTCCCCTGGGAACGCTTCACGTCCTGGTGGACGACGAAGAAGAAGTGACATTTGACGGTAAGCTTGTGCTTGTTTTGTTAAATCGTCATAAATGATAACTGCGTGACGGCCGCTGTCTCTGTAGTACTCACCCATTGTACAACCAGTGTATGGAGCAAGGAACTGCATTGGAGCAGAAGAAGAAGCAGTAGCTGAAACGATGATTGTGTACTCAAGAGCACCAGCATCTTTTAGCTTTTGTTGTACTTGTCTTACTGTAGATTGTTTTTGTCCAATTGCTACGTAAACACAAACTACGTTTTTACCTTTTTGGTTGATGATTGTATCGATAGCGATTGCTGTTTTACCAGTCTTACGGTCACCAATGATAAGCTCGCGCTGACCACGTCCGATTGGAATCATAGAATCGATAGCTTTAAGACCAGTTTGAAGTGGTTCGTGAACTGATTTACGAGCGATGATCCCAGGAGCCTTAAGTTCAACTACGCGAGTTTCTTTTGTCTTGATTTCACCTAAACCGTCGATTGGCTCTCCGATTGCGTTTACAACTCTTCCTAGAAGAGCGTCCCCAACCTTTACCTCTACGATTCTTTCAGTTCTCTTTACAGAAGACCCTTCTTTAATCTGAGTGTCTTCCCCAAGAATGGCGATACCTACGTTATTAGTTTCTAAGTTAAGAACCATTCCTGTTGTGCCCGATTCGAACTCAACAAGCTCACCGTTCATTACGTTTTTAAGACCGAATGCTCTCGCGATCCCGTCCCCAACAGTTAGTACAGTTCCTACTTCATCTACTTGAAGTCTAGTTTGAAAGTTTGAGATTCTTTCTTTGATAATACTTGTAATCTCTTCTGGATTCATTGCCATTTTCTACCTCTTAGTCCTTTTTATTGGGCTATTATGAATTTAAAACACTGTCTTTAAATTGTTCTAGTTGGTTTTCTAGAGATGCATCTAACTGAAGATCTTCTACAGTTACTCTGTATCCCGCTGTTACGTTCCCTGATTTTTTATATTCAAGGATTGCTTCTCTTCCAAGTTTTTGCTGTAGATAAGCTTTTAGCTTCTCTTTAACTTCAGCTGGAATTGAATCTTCAGATCCTTCGATTGTTCCTCTTAGGAATCCTTTCTTATGATCGTCGATAACGATTGCATCTTTGAAGATCATTGGCATTAAACCAATTCTTTGCTCTTGAACAAGGAATTGCATGAAGTTTACTGTGATCTGAGATAGACCAAGTCTCTTCATTACTTCATTTAATACACCTAGTTTTTCTTCTGCTGTAAACACTTCAAGGAAAAGAAGTGTTTCAAGATCGTTACTCTTGTTAATTGCTTCTGTAAGCTTTGTAAGTTCACCAACCAGGTCTAACTTTAGCTCTTCGCCAAGTTCAACGATTGATTGAGCATAAGCTTTTGCGATGATTTGTTCTTTCATTGGCTAGCTACCTATCTTAATGCTGAAACAATCTTAGATGTAGCGTTCTTTTTCATGTCGCCAGATCCATTGATTGTTTGCTGAGTTTTAGCAATTACGCTGTTAAGTAAATCTTCGTTAAGTTTTTCAACAAGTTCGTTTTTCTCGCCTTCGATTTTATTTTCATAATCTCTTTTCGCACGAGCAATCACTGATTGAGTTTCTTCCGATTGAGTTGTGATGAAATTAGCAACATCACTCTCATAGTCTTTTTGAATTTTTGAAAGTTCGCTTGGAAGGTTGGCCATTTTACCTTGAAGAGTTTTTAGTTTCTCTTCTGCGTCTTTGTTCTTTTGAGCTGCAGACGTCATTAGGCTTTGGATGTCAGCTGCTTTTTTATCGAACATATCTTTCATCGGCCCTTTTAATTTCCACACAAGGAAACCAACAAGTACGATGAAGTTAATAGCTGGGTACATTAGGTCTTTAATTGATGGTTCGTGATGAGCACCTTCACTAGCGGCCATAGCCACGCTGCTCATGATGATGAACATAAATGAATAAATAGCTTTAACTTTCATTTAATTCCTTACTTAGTTAATTTTTCTACGAGATTGTTAGATAGTTTTTCAGCTTCTGCCATAACTGCAGTTCTTTTCTCAGCAATTTCTTTTAGAAGAGTTGATCTCTTAGCATCATAGTCTGAGCTCATCTTCTCTTCAGCGCCGTTAAGAATTTCTTTTTCTTTTGCAAGAATTTCAGCTTTTTTCTTTGAAGCGATTGCTTGTGAATCTTGGTGAGTTTTTTCTACTGAACCTTTGTATTGCTCAGCTAGGCCTTCTGCTTGTTTGTAGATGTGGTGAGCGTGTGATTCTAACTTTGTTGTCTTGCTCTCGCGAAGATCTAAAACCTCTTGAAGCTTCTTGAACAGAAGTGGTGCAATGATGTTGAAGAAAACGACGAATAAAGCAAATTGGACAAGGAAAGTAGCATCGATCTTAAGTGAGTTTAAAATAGTGACAATCGTGTTCATGGTTATGAAAACCCCGTTTTCTTTTTAGCAATAAAATATTTATTGAATTGAACTGATAATTTTTTCCACTAATTGATAATGTTTTAGCGGGTTTTCGTCAAGGTAATTTAAAGGTTATACGCTTTTATCGCGCACTAGGTCTGAGTGTTTTTTTTATCGCGCATTTTAGTCGTTCCGTGGAAAATAACGCCCTCTTCCACAATAAGACTTGGTGTAGTGATAATGCCTTCAAAACGGGCAGGCTTAAGAATTTCAACACGTGAGCTCGCTTTAATGTTCCCTTTTACGGAACCGGCGATGATGATAATGTTTGCGTTAATATCTGCGTTAATGACAGCGCCTTCAGAAATGACGACTGTGTCGTTAGAAAAAACTGAACCGTTGACGATCCCCGCAATTCTGGCCGTGCCGTTGAAAGAGAGATTTCCTTCAAACTTACACCCTTCTTCGATAATTGCTGAAACTTCTCCGCGACGTCTTTCCATAACGATGCTTCCTCAAATAAAAAGTGGTCCCATAGGACCACTTCATTAGTTCATGTAATTCAATTCTACTTTGAAAGTAGGAACTCATAAATATCGTTAAATTCTGCCTCATTAGAGAATTTAAGCGAAATAGTCCCCGATCCATTTTTCCCACTCGTAAGCGAGTAATGGAATCCTGTTTTTTGCTCAAGAGACTTTCTAAATTGCTCAAGTTTTTCATCGAAAAATGGATTTTTTCTAGAGTCTTTCTCTTTAAGCGGTTTTTTGGCCTTTAGGGCCTGTTCTAATTCACGGACTGACCATGACTTAGCGACAGCTTCGTTAGCGAGTCTAATGGCATCCTCGCGCTCTTTAACAGAGGCCAGGATTTTAGCGTGCCCAAACGATAAAACTTCTTTCTGAAGAAGATCAATAACTGGTCTTGGAAGATTTAGTACGCGAAGGAAGTTCGCTACTGTTGATCTTTCTTTACCCAACTTTTTTGCTACGTCTTCTTGAGTAAGTTTGTATTCGTTCATCAGTTGATAGTAAGCAAGAGCTTCTTCAACACAGTTAAGGTCAGAACGCTGAACGTTTTCAATGATCGACATGATCATCTTCTCGCGGTCAGTAGCTCTCTTCACTACAACTGGAACTTGTTCTAATCCAATTTTTTTCGAAGCGCGAAGTCTTCTTTCTCCGGCCACAAGTTCATATTCACCGTTTTCTAATTCAGCAACGATTAGCGGCTGAATGATTCCGTTTTCTTTAATCGATTCTGCAAGCTCTTCCAGATCTTTTTCTTTGAAGATTTTTCTCGGCTGATTCGGGTTAGTTTTAATAGCTCCGATATCAACTAACAGAGGAGTGTTCTCTACTCTGATTTCGATTTCTTTTTCCACCGGCACAGCTGGAGCATTTTCATTTCCAAAGTGTGCGTTGTAAGTGTTATTCACTACTGGAGCAGGTGCTGCGTCCTGAAGAAGTGAAGCGATTCCTTTACCTAATGCAATTTTTTTTGCCATTGTATTATTCCTTATTGTTCAAAAGCTGGTGGTTCATCGAAGTTGATTTTTTCAAGGTCCGGAATCGAACTCATGATTAAATCTTCCGCTGGTTTTTCTGACCCACTTTCTTTTACTGGAGCTGAAGTTCCCTTCGTGCGCTCCTTAAGAATAATTTCCTTGGCCAATGCTAGGTAGGCTTCACTGCCCTTTGATTCAATATCGTAAAGAATGACTGGTTTTCCGAATGAAGGACACTCAGCAAGTTTTACGTTTCTTGGAATGATTGTTTTGAAAACTGTATCACCGAAGTGAGTTTTAATTTCTGTTGCTACTTGCTTATGTAGACCTGATCTCGAGTCAAACATAGTAAGAAGAATTCCATCTAATTCCAGGTTTGGATTTAGAGATGTTCTAATTAAGCGAACAGTATTTAATAACTGTGCCAGACCTTCCATTGCTAAATATTCAGTTTGCATTGGAACAATATAAGAGTGAGCTGCGTTTAGTGCGTTCACTGTTAAAAGTCCTAGAGAAGGAGGACAGTCGATAATGATGTAATCGTAATCTTTATCTACTGATTGAAATGCAGTTTTTAATTTTGATTCGCGAGCAAACAAGCTCACTAATTCGATTTCTGCTCCTGAAAGGTTGTTATCAGAAGGACAGATATCAAAATATGGAAGTTCACTGTGGTAAATTGCTTCTTTAAGATCAATTTGTCCGATAAGAGCGTGATAAATATTTTTTCCAGCAAATGTTTCTTTTGCTAGACCAATACTAAGACTTCCGTTTCCTTGTGGATCGAGGTCGATTAGTAGAGTTCTTTTCTCAGCTACTGCTAGACACGCCGCAAGATTAACTGATGAAGTTGTCTTACCTACGCCACCTTTTTGGTTCATCATCGCAATAATTTTAGCCATTTATGGATCCCCTTTTTGACTATTTAGACGATATTTATATCTTTTTTTTCACTTAAAGTAACGATGAAAGTTTAATAATTTTTTCAGTCGTCATTGTTCCACGTAGAACTTTTCTATTCTTAAATCCTAACAGGATGCGTCCTTCTGTTCCTGGCACATCGTATGATTTTTCTTCAATCATCTCCCAATCTTTTTCCAGAAGATCTTCGATATCTTCTAGCTCGTAAAAGTTTGGACCCTTATAGAAAAATACGTAAACCGTTTTGCTTGTGCGGATCAGTGGAAGATAGTCCGCCACTTTTCCCACGGCCTTGAAGGTGATCATGGTGTCGACATCAAAGTCAACAGTCTCTAGGCGTTGATGTTTTAGCTGGGCGTTCTTTAGTCCAAGGGTGTCAGCAATTTTTTGAACGACCTGTGCTTTTTTTGCGCGGGCATCAAATCCTAAGAATTTTTTATCTGGATTAGTGAAGGCCAGAGGCAGGATGGGAAACCCTCCCCCAAATCCGACATCAACCAGGACTTTTGTTTTTTCCAGGCAGTTTTTAAAAACCTTGCTCTCTGTCTCTGGAAGGACTGAGTCGATAATCTGTTTTTGGTAAAACTCTTCCGGCGAGTCGATTCTTGTTAAATTGATCCCGGCAAACTCACCCGTTAAAAGATCGAGGTACTTTTTAGCGAATTCTTTCATTTTTTATCCTAAACCAGGTTTCCGGCCACGTATGCTAAGGTAGCGGGTCTGATTCCTTCAATTCTTTGCAATTGACCGAAAGTTTCCGGCCTAATTTGTTTGATTCTGAGTTTGCATTCAAAAGAAATATTTTTAGAGTCAGCCAGGACTTCCCAGTTGATCTTCTTCTTGCTCATGCGGTTAATCTTCTCACTTTCGATTACTGCTCTATCAATATAGCCTTCATACTTCGCGGCGATTGCCACAGTACGAACAACATCCGGGTGAAAAGAAGCGCCCATTCTTAATGATTCATCCCCTAGTACGAAAACCGGGTTCAAGTTCGGACGACGAAGAAGTTCTTTAAAGCTGATGTTTGATTCGAGAGATCCATAGCCTTTTTCTGCAAAGTGAGCCTTGTCTTCTTCCGAAGTCGCATAAAACATCGTTGAATCGATAAGTTTTTCTAGAATTTCCACCTCATCAAGGATGCTTTCTTGGAAAAAATCTAAATTTCCAGCTAGGCCAAGCGCCTTTCTGTATTTATTCATTCTTTGAATTGTATTATCCTCTCTCACGTAAAGACGGTTTTCCGATCTCGCAGTAAAGAGTCTATATGGTTCATCTCTTTTATTTGTGACTAGATCTTCGATCATGACCCCAATATAAGAGTCATTTCTATCTAAAATGAGCGGCTCTTTTCCTAAAAATGCCAAAGAAGCATTAATTCCAGCAATAATTCCCTGCCCTGCCGCCTCTTCATACCCAGAAGTCCCACAAACTTGTCCAGCAAAGTACAATCCAGGAATAGACTTGTACTCCATTAAGCGAGAAAGTTCAGACGTATCGACAACATCGTACTCAACGGCGTAGCCGTGAACGAGAATTTTAGCTTCTTCTAGGCCAGAAATAGTTCTAATAAAGCTTTCCTGGACATCTTTTGGTAGCGAAGTTGAGACTCCGTTAGGATAAATTGTCTCTAAATTCAATCCCTCTGGCTCAACAAAGACATGGTGAACGTCTTTTTCAGTGTAACGGAAGGCCTTATCTTCAATGGAAGGACAATATCTAGGCCCAATTCCCTTAATTTGCCCGTTAAAAATGGGAGATCTCTCTTTGTTTGCACGAATAATGCTCAAAGTTTCCGAATTAGTTCTCGTTAGATACATTGAAATCTGCTGAGAGTTTCTATTGAATGGCTCACTCATCGAGTGAAAGTTTCTTGTCCCCGAATCACTCTCTTGTGGCTCCAGCTTAGAATAATCGATCGTCTTTCTATCGATTCTTGGTGGAGTTCCCGTTTTAAATCTATTTGGAAGTGTCTTGATCTCGGCGAAAAGGTCATTTAATCCCACCGACTGCTTACACTCTACTCTTCCACCCGCAGTTTGCTCTTCACCCGTATGGAGTTTTCCATTGAGGAAAGTGCCAGTCGTCACAACGACTTTTGCAGAAGAAAAAGTCTCTCCTTCTTCCGTTGTAATGATAAATCTGCCGTCATTTGTTACGGTCTTTACCATCTGGCGAATGATCGTAATATTTTCTCTCGAAGAAAGAAGCTCTTCGGCGTATTTTGTATAAAGCTCTTTATCAACCTGGACTCTTGTCGATTGAACGGCAAAGCCTTTCGACTCGTTCAAGGTCCTATATTGAATGCCGGCTTTGTCGGCGACAATTCCCATCATTCCGCCAAGGGCATCGATCTCTCGAACCACTTGCCCCTTACCCACTCCACCGACGGCTGGGTTACAAGGAGTCGAAGCAAGACTTGCTCCGGGACCAGAAATCAGTCCGACCTTTAGTCCGAACTGCGATGAAATCCATGCGGCTTCACTACCTGCGTGACCGCCACCAATGATCAAAATATCGAAAGACTTATTCATATTGAATGTTCCACGTAGAACTTTTTTTAGTGTTTTTTATTAATACAAATGATGCGGAATGTGTAGGCGGAACTCTTAAAATTAAGAAAATAAAAATACCGTGTATTTTTTCCGCCTACTTCCCAATACAAAAATTCGCAAAGATTGAATTAAGTACATCATCCGGAGAGACAATTCCAATGAGCTCCGTAAGCGAATGCCCCAGGATATTAACCTCTGAGGAGAGAATTGCGACGTCATCTAACCCATTGATATTATTTGAAAAATCCACAGATTTACTATAAATTTTATTGATTACCGTACGGTGTCTCTCAAGTAATATCGGGTTGTTAGCCGTCATTTTTTCAAATTTTTGATGAATGTGGGCCTTCAAAAGTGGTTCTATAGGACCACTCTTTACGAAGTTGGGATGCGGCCCTGTCAGGCCTGGTTCTATAGGACCATTATTTTTTGAAACTGGTTCTATAGGACCATTCTTTTTCGAAACTGGTTCTATAGGACCATCGTTTTTCGAAACTGGTTCTATAGGACCACTCTGTGCGAAGTTGGGATGCGGCCCTATCGGGCCTGGTTCTATAGGACCGTTTTTTGCCAAAAGTGGTCCCATAGGACCAGAAATAGTAAGTGGTTCTATAGAACCAAAGTCTCTATTTTCAAATGTAGCTTTTGCAATATTTTTTGTCTTAATAAGAGAGAAATCTATCCCCTTCACTCTCTCGAAAAAATCACTTCTATCAGAGTGAGAAACGATTAAAAAATCGAAATCAACATCTGTAAATTTCTTCAAATATTCAGGATTAGTTTCGTAAGGATTTACGATCAAAATTTTGTAAAAAGCGCGGGCCAAAATACCCATGGCCCTATCAATTCCGATGTTCTCGATCACGTCACTCGATTCGCGAATTCCGGCCGTATCTACCAGCTTAAAATTGGTCCCATCGATATGAATCACTTCAGAAACGTAATCGCGAGTGGTCCCAGCGATATTTGAGACAATAGAACGGTCGTGTTTTAGAAGAATATTAAAAAGGGAGCTTTTCCCAGCATTGGTCTGCCCTACTAAGACAATTTCCGGAGCCAAAAGAGAAGAAACATTTCCCTCTGTACGGGTCTTCAGTGCAGAAATCAATTTAAAGAATTTACTGAATGAATCCTGAAATAACTTTTGAGTTTCCTCTGCCCCGACATCCTCAGAGAAATCTATTGAAATTTCCACTGCGGCCTTCAATTTTAAAAAGGCATCATAAAGGGCCAGGTATTGGGCGTGCAAATCACCTTGCAGAATATCTAAACCTTGCGAAAGCATCAGGCTTGAGTTCGCATTCAGGAGCATATCCAAACCTTCTACTTGAGAGAGGCTCAATTTTCTATTTTTTAAAGCACGGTAAGTGAATTCTCCCGGATGGGCCGCGCGGAAATCTCCATTTTTGATGAAAAGATCAAGAATTCTTTGAATATTGAGCTGGTTTCCGTGGACCGATAACTCCAGGACGTTTTCCCCGTTGTAACTCCCCCCTTCTGGAAAAAAAACCATAAGCCCATTGTCGTAGACTTTTCCATCCAATTCGATGTTCGTCAGGTGAGACATGCGCGGTTTAACTTTTTCGAGGGAGAATGAGAAAAATTTTTGAAGATCGAGGAGTTTTTTGAAACCAGTAAGTCTGATAACTGCAATTGCAGTATTGGAACTAGTTCCAGTACTGCAAGCAATTATAGGTTGATCATCGGTAAAAAAATTCATAAGGCTTCATATACTATGAAAACCTAATCGGCCATCTTGTAAACGATCATCTGTTGGAAAATACCTACAGTCGTCGATACGAAAATGTATAGCACAAGACCTGCTGGAAGCCCTTTCATAATGAAAGCGAAGATTACAGGCATGAAAAGCATGATCTTAGCTTGTGTAGGGTCCATAGTCGTTGTTGGCGTCATCTTTTGTTGTGCGAACATTGCTCCGGCCATTAAAAGCGGAAGAACGTAGAATGGGTCATGTAAACTTAGATCGTGAATCCATCCGTAGAATGGAGCGCCTACAAGCTCTACAGCACTATAAAGAACGCGGTAAATAGCAAAGAAAAACGGCATTTGAAGAAGTAATGGAAGACACCCTGATAGTGGGTTAGCTCCGGCTTTCTTAAACAGGTCCATTGTCTCTTTTTGCATTTTTTGCGGTTCATCTTTGAACTTTTCTTTGATCTTTGCCAGTTCAGGTTGGATCGTTTGCATCTTTTTCATCGACTTAAACGACTTGTACTGAAGAGGGAAAGTGATTAGACGGATAAGGATCGTTACAAGAATGATCGCTAGACCGTAGTTCGGGATAAATTTGTAAATGAACTGAAGTGCTCTTAACATTGGCACTGCAAGGATCGCGAAGAATCCAAAATCTACTGCTAATTTAAGGTTATCCCCTAGAGCGATTAGCTCATCATAGTTCTTCTTAGTGAAAACCAGGTCTCCTGAGAATTCTTTAGAAGCATTTGGGATTTCAACTAACATCTGCCCTTGCTCAGTTGTCTTATAACGAGCTGGAGTTTCTTTTGGGAAAACGAAAGCAAAAAGGTGGAAGTTATAGTCAGTTCCTAACCAGTTTACGTTTCCGTCGTTTTCTTTATCTTTTGAAACTTCAATTGTTTTTACATCTTTTGTTAGCACTGAAAAGTGACGGATTTGTCCGCTGTCAGATTTCATTGGACGAGCATCGAAAATTAGGCGGTATTTGAACTCTTTCGGTGAAGAAAGTTTTACGTGAACACGTCCGTTTTCCTTAATGAAAGCTTCAAAAGTTACACCAAAATTTTGGTTTGTTCCTACGATTTTATTAGGACCTTGCTGTTCCATTTGAAAAAGAAGATCTGTTGCTCCGTAGTCTGTTACCACTTGAAGTTTCAGAGGAGCTGGAGAATCTGTAAGTGATTTGAAATCAAAAACCGAATTAGGGTTTTTCATATCAGTCACTGTTAAATCATTCGTAAGTGTGAACTCATATTGGTCGCGCTTAAGAGTGAATGGTTGAATTGTAATTGGTGCAGCTGGTGTTGTAGCCGCTGCTGTTCCAGCTGATAGAGTTGCCGGATTTTCTGTCTTCGGTTGCTCTTTTAAATCAGTTGTCGTTGCTACTGGTTGAGTCGTTACTGCTGCAGGAGCAGGTGCTTTTTGAGCGAAATAATACTGCCATCCAAAGAGGACGATCCCCGAAAGAAGGACAGCGATAAACGCACGTTTTTGGTCTTGGTTGAACATGAAATTAACTCCAAAATAATGATAGACGTACTACTTCTCTGGTACGGGATCATGCCCGCCATCACAGAAGGGATGACATCTACTAATTCGACGTACTGAATACCATACTGCACGCTCTATTGGAAACTTCTCGAAACATTCTTTTGAATATTCCGAACAGCTTGGATAGAAGCGACATTTAGGGCCAAGTAGTGGTGAAATAAAATAGCGGTAAAAACGAATCAAACCAATAGCAATAGACTTCATCAGTTGCTCCTTAGTTTTTCATCTTCTAAAAAGCTAAAAAATTCGCGCAAATTCTTGTGTAAAACTTCTTCTTTTGTCTCGGTAGATTCAGGAAGAAGATTTCTCGACCAGGAAACAACAAATAAAATGTCATAACCTAAAAATTTATAAGGAGATGTTCGATAAAATTCTCGAATCAAACGCTTCAAGCGATTGCGATCGTGAGACTTGCCGATTTTTTTAGGAATAGAGAGACCGATTCTTGATAAATTGAAAGAATTCTTTTTGTAGTAAATGATAAGTGAGGCTTTTTTATAAGAAGAAGAGCCGACCTTTAATTCTTCGAAATCACTGGCCGATAGCAGTCGAAATTTTTTTTCGAACTTATTATCGGCCACAAGATATTACTTAGTGCTTGAAGATACCGTTAGGCGAGCTCTACCTTTTGCTCTACGAGCATTTAGTACGCTTCTTCCACCTGGGCTTGCCATTCTTTTAAGAAACCCGTGTACTCTTAATCTTTTTAACTTCTTTGGTTGCCAAGTTCTTTTGCTCATACAGCTATCCTTCTTCTATGCTTGATAAATAAATGGAGAGATAGGAATATATGTTCTTTATCAAAAGGTCAATAATAAACAACGCGCGTCACGTGTAAGAAAATGTAAAATTATGTTTTATTGCTGACAACTTTGGGGCCATGCTACAAAATCGACTCGCATTTCACACACACGGTATTTCGGAGTTAATA